>NZ_JBSRZJ010000001.1:0-341814 GCF_054057515.1 Bradyrhizobium sp. USDA 4474
CAGGTGCCTCCCCAGCCGGAGGACCAGCAGATACTGATGCTGGCATCCGGCTGCGCGTCGGTTGGTGCGCGCGAAAGAAGCGAGCATGGCGGCTCACTGGTTACGATGTTGCAGAGATTGCACCTAAAGAGGCCCAAGGCGTTTGAACTAAACCGGCCCCTTCTTCGCGATACACTCCGAAGGCTTGGTCGACCACAGCCGAGATGAAGAGGCTTGCAATCCTCCTCGCTGCCGGTCGGCGCGAACAAGCTTGGCCTAGCTGCGCAAGCCTCGCGCCGAACAACTGCCACACGTTCTCAGGAACGCGTCACGCTCGAACTGTGCGCAGGAAATTCGCGACCTCGTCCCTGAGTCTAGTCGAATTGCGCGACAACAGCCCGGCGGATGACAGGAGCTGAGCCGACGCGCTGCCCGTTTCCACTGCGCCGCGTTGCACGTCGGCGACGCCGGAACTGACCTCGCCGGTGCCTTGGGCCGCCTGCTGGATGTTTCGAGCAATCTCGTGCGTCGCCGCGCCCTGCCGCTTCACCGCAGCCGCGACCACCGTAGCGATTTCGGACATTCTGGAAATGGTGCCGCTGATATCCGTGATGGCCGCGACAGATTTTCCCGTGGCGTCCTGCATGCTCCCGACCTGCTGGCTGATCTCTTCAGTGGCCTTGGCGGTCTGTTCGGCTAACGCCTTGACCTCGCTCGCCACCACCGCGAAGCCGCGACCGGCATCGCCTGCACGCGCTGCCTCGATCGTCGCGTTGAGCGCCAGGAGATTGGTTTGGCCAGCAATGCTGTTGATGAGATCGATGACATCCCCAATTCGCGCGGCTGCCTGCGCCAAACGCGTGATCTGTTCATTCGTTGTTTCAGCCTGTCGGACCGCCTCGCTTGCGATGCGTGAGGACTCCTGAACCTGTCGGCCGACTTCTCCCACTGAGGTCGCCAATTGTTCGGAGGCGGACGCGACCGACCGGACGTTGGTGGTCGCTTCCTCGGAAGCCGCGGCGACGCCGGTCGCCACGTTCTGCGTGCGTTCGGCCGTCGACCTCAGCGCGCTTGCAGATGATTCAAGCTGACTTGAAGCTGACGAGACAGTTTGAACGATTTCGCCCACCGCAGTCTCGAATGCGTCGGCGAGTTGATCCATGTTGCGCCGCTGGAGCTTGGCCTGTTCCCGGTCCTGCTCGGCCCTGGTTTCCTCTGCCCCCTTCTTGGCGATCAGCGCCTCCTTGAACACCTGCAACGCATCGGCCATTTGCCCGATCTCGGTGCGCTCGCCCTGACGCGTGACCTCTGCCGACAGATCACCGGCACTGAGCGCTTGCATCGGCGACACGATCGCGGCGATCCCTCGCGAGACGCTTCTCACCAAGAAGAAGGCGACGAGGGCGCCGAGGACGCCGGCGGTCGCCGCCAGCGCCACCACGGTATTGAAGGTATGGTGGTAGGCGGCCGTGGCCTTCGCTCCGGCCTCGTCCGCGCCCTTGTTGTTCAGGTCGATCGCACTTGTCAGGACCTTGTCGGCCTTCAGGCCGACGGGATTGACGGTCTTGCTGTTGAGCTCGTTTGCCTCTTGGGGGAAACGGCCAACCGCGACGCGCGACAGACGCAGCACCTCCTGCGCGCCCTTCATGTACTCGTTCCAGAGACCGCGCCATTGGTCATAGAGCGCACGTTCCTGCGGAGCGGAGATGAGCTTCTCGTAGTCCGCAGTATTCTGCGCCATCCTTTCAGCGATCTGCTCGATCCGCTTGTCAAAGTCCGCCTTGTCCTCTGCTTGGTCGTTCAAGAGGTGCTGCCGCACCGCGTTACGGTAAGTGATAGTGGTTGCGCGCAGGTCGCCGAGCACGCGAACGCTCGGAAGCCAGTTGGTCTGGATGTCAACGACCGCGGCGTTGATCACCTGCATCTTCCAGATTGCGAGCGCGCTGGTGGCGATCAGGGCCACCAAGAGGCCGATGACGACGGCGGTAATCTTCGTTCGTATGGAAATGTTGGAAAACATGGCATAGCTCCCTAAGGACATCATAATAACGCCCTCCGTCGCAATGCATCTGACGGTGGCCGTCTCGCTCCCCGGATCGAGCCCTATTGCCGACGGGCCTCATGCTAGTGTAGGTTGTATCGATATTCCTTTAAGCGATTCTTACCCGCGGCCGCAACTTGAATGCGAAGCGCATGCTCGTATCATCGCGCATCGTTAAAGCGATGCAAGCGCTTCGACAGAGTCGGCGGTGAGCTGTGACGTCGCTTAGGGCTAATGTCTCTTTGTGGCCCGTCAGCGAAATGCCTTTGATGGTGGTCAGCTCATTCAGGCGGAGCGGGCCTGATTTGCTCAACGCAGTTCTCCGCAATTATGGCTGGATGGGCGGCTAATTCAGCGAGCAGCAGGGTCGACCGCATCTTGTGGCGATATTTGCAACAGCCGCTCCAGCGTCTTCGCTCTTGGCGCTCGCGTCCACACATCGGCCATTAAGGAACTGGAGACGAGTTGCTGTCACCATTTCGCTACATAGGGACCGCGCTGCTGGGAAGCATCATCATTGTATTCGAGTGGCGCGCGCTCGGAGGCTAATGGCGCGGCTCGAGAGGCAAGCAACTGTAAATTTGCCAACAGGACAGTGGGGCCGCTTCAATTCGTGGCCTCGGGTCACAGCTCGCGCTCCATCGCCGGATGCTGCCGGTTCTTAACCTTGATCCAGTGCTTCTGCCGACCGCCTCGGTACGGCTGATCGCGAAGCTTTGAGACCAAGCCTTCGAAACCCATGCGGCGCGCCGCTCGGAATAGGTCCGGGCCGATCTCGCCGCGCTCGAAGGGCGCCACGGTGATGCCCTCCGGACGGCGCGCCAAAAGCTTTCCAGGCTGGTCTTGCGCAGGTGCAAGGGCAGGACGCGCAGATCATCGCCGCCCACGGCGAGAATGTCGAAGGCGTAGAACTGGACTTCGTGGTCGTGCTTGCGGGAGTGCAGCGCGTTAAAGTCGCTGATGCCATCGACCCCGAGGATCACGGCCTCGCCATCTATCACAAACCTCTTTTGCCGGTTCTTCAGTGCGGTCTCAGCAATCCAGGGATAGCGCCTGGTCCAGTCGGTGCCGTTGCGCGAGAGGAGGCGCACGCGGTTGTCCTCCCGGAGAACAAGCAGCCGGTAGCCGTCGTGCTTCACCTCATGAATCCAGTCCGGTCCTGAGGGGACCTGCTTACCGGCGGTCGCCAGGCAGAGCTCGCACGCGATACGCATGAAAGCGCAGCTAGGCACTCACACGCAAATTTACGCCGGTTCGCGAAGGAGGTGCGGGAACTTTCGGCGCAGGGCGGGCCCGCTTTGACGGCGGATCCCGCCAGCGCCGGTCGAAACGGTCCGGAAACACGATTAGGACGCAGACGAAATGAAGTTGAAGCGGGAAGGGCGAATGATTGCTCCATCTCAAGGCATGGAGAGACACCTATGACACCTTATCGGAACGCCCGGGCTCTTGCTTTCACCGCCGCGCTGCTCATGGCCGCTATCGCGTTTATCCCGCGCCCAGTTAGCTCCGATCTGGGCGCCGCTTGGAAATGCAGTCAGAACGCTCTCATGACGAGCTGCCGACTGGCTGAACAATGATCGATCAGCACCGGCCCTAGGTGCACAGCCGGAGAGACTCTTCGAGCGGAGTTTCATTGTTTCAGCCTCTCATCTCGATCGACACAAGAGGAGATGTTAACTTTTTTCCAGCCAGCGCTTTCGCCAACGATTGCCCCGGGTTTTTAAACTACGTAGCGGCGAATTCGCACTGCTTCATGACTAGGCCGCCCAAGCAGCACACCAGGATATTCAGTTTTACCTCGCGTGACCGTCACTTGCCGAGAACCGGATCCTTTCCCTACAGACAATTGTCCTGTTCTGACGGGGGCCGAACCTTTGGAAGCGCGATGGAGAACTAAGAATAGCTGCTCGGTCACGCGCATCCCCAAGATTGACCTGGGCTACCAGGAAGTCGACAGTCCGACCGAACTGTCGGCTAAAAGTCAACGCCAGAGCGATGGCTTTTTAAGTGACAGTGCTTGGAAGGGCGCTGCGGGCATGATTGTCTCGCTAGCCACGAGCGCGCAATCGTTGCGACTGAATACTCTGCAGTTGGCCTGTTCGCCCAAAACTTCATCGGCTCCAAGCAGAACTCGCACGTCCGTAGGATTGTCAGTGGCAGAAAAGAGGATTTTCATTATGTGCCTCCACGAATGACGATTCGAGAAGTGGCCTCCCCTAAATCGGCCTTTAGCTTAGGCAGAGAGGTGTCGGATGGCGAAACGGAAGCGTTGGTCATATTCGGACGAGTACAAGGGGCAGGCAGTTGATCTGGTCTTGTCGAGCGGTCGCTCGGCGAACCTCTTTTCGGACGATCTTTGTGTCGCTTGACCGTTATACGCCAATACTGCACGGAAGACGGCGCACCTTGCCGTCAGTCAGCGCCATATTTCGACGGTGGCTTCTTGCGGGTCGCCGGGGTGATGAATGTGAAGCTGAATAGGGGCGCCGGGTATTTTGCTTTCAAGCGACGCACAGCCTCGGCTGCGGAATCCGCTGTTACGCATTCTTCGATAATCCTGCTATCGGACTTGCTCTGAAAGCCCACTATGAAATCTGGCAAGATGCATCGGTCTCCTAAGATACTTCTTGGACAGCAGGGGCGCCACGCCGCACTTCATTGCCGATGATCGAAAGCGCACCTCATCTGCACGTTGTGAGCACGATAGAAGCCCCCTGGATCAACCACCACTTTTCTCCTCTGTTTAGCTTGTTATCGGCGCTGCGCGTTAGTTCTGGAACGCGACAGCAGCTCTTTGTTGTCCACAGTGTCGATCGCGACACACAATACCCAGTCGACTCATCGTAGGCTTTACTGCGTCTTCACGGGTGCCTTTCCTCCGAGCCTAAAGCCCGTCGCCAATGGCGGGCTTTCCTTCAGTGTGGGTGTTCTGATTGGAATACATGGGACTTGCAGCGCTCCCTAAGGAGGGGAAATACCGACATGTCGGACCGAGGCACGGAAGACGAAGCAATTTCGTGTTATCGTCTCCACATTCTGGATGAACGAGGCGACTTAGTCGGCGCGGTGGAATTTGAATGCGCTAACGACGCGGTGGCAAAGCGGAAAGCCCAAGAGGTATTGGATGGCACCCCGGGGGAGCTTTGGCGACGTATTTCCGGGGACTAGATAAAGCTGAAGCGGGCACAGATTGCGCTAACGACTAGCCAAGAGCGATCGATCAGATACCTGGGGGTCCGGCGGCCTTTTCATTTCAGCTACATCTCTTCAGACGACGCGACGAGCGCGAAGTTGATCGGCAGAGCTGCTGCCATGACCATGTCTTCCCCCCAAAGCGGAGGCGACCTTCTGCTAGATTCGGGCTTTGCCCACGACTAGTAAAAATCTTATCGAGGCGATCAATTGGATAGCGACAAAACTCCGCTGACCACAATCTCTAAGTGGCGTTTGGCTTATGGCGAATCCGAACCAGCAAATATTCACTTCGACCAGGTGTTCCAATCCGCCCGCTGGACTCACAAATGTTAGTGCGCAAGCAAGCAATTTTTGGAAATGCGGGAGTGTTTGCCACTTACGCGGCGGCAGACCGCTCGGTCCCAGCTCGTTTTTCGATCCGGAAAAACCTCCAGGCTGGGGCCGATGTGGTCTACTCCCTTCCTGCCTGCAGGCGCACGGCCCACCGGTTCAGCTGGAGGGCACGGATTATAGCTCCCTTCCCATGGCTGGGTGGCTCCGATTGTTCACCTTGATCCAGTGCTTCTGCCGCCGGCCGCGGTACGCCCGATCGCGATGCTTGGAGACTAATCCTTCGAGACCCAAGCGGCAGGCCGCTCGGAATAAGTCCGGCCCGATCGCACCACGCTCGAAGGGCGCAACGGTGATGCGCTCCGGACGCCACGCAAAAGCCTTGCCAGGTTGGTCGCAGGTGCAAGGGCAAACGCGCATATCATCGCCGTCTATGGCGAGAATGTCGAAGGCATAAAGCTGCACCTCATGCTCGTGCTTGCGGGCGTGCAGCGCGTTGAAATCGGAAATGCCGTCACCACGGCTTCGCCATCGATGACGAACTGCTTCTGCCGACTCTTCGGCGGGGACCTCAGCAATCAAGGGATAACGCTTGGTCCAGTCGGTGCCGTTGCGCGAGAGCAGGCGCACGCGCTCAGGCTCGCGGATAACCAGCATCCGGTAGCCATCATGCTTTACTTCGTGAATCCAGTCCGGCCCGCCGGGCACCTGCTTGCCAGCGGTAGCCAGGCAGAGCTCGTACGCGATACGCATGAAAGCGCAGATATGCATTCACACGCGAATTTACCAATCCGAGACGACAGGGCGAGTTCCTAACCGGAACAGTGCTGAAGCGAACAGTAGGAATGCTGCAAGCTTGATAGCCTCGTTCTCGCTTGGTCCTTGCTAGCGTGAAGGCCAGGCAACCTCCAGCGGCCCCGACCTCACCACTCCTCTCTACCGGGGCCGGGGCCGTCCACGCCCTCTCAGACAATCCTCCCATGGCGTGTGTCGAGCGGGTTGCCTTAGGCCGTGCCTCGGAGCGGTAGAGCGAGCTGTACGTCTAGGCGCCTCGTGGCGTTGGCCTGGACGAAAGCCTCAAGCGCGGGCGAGAGATCGAGCCTTTCATGAGCAGCGCGTTCGGCGATCGCATCGGCGATGTCCTCTGTCGCGTCGCGGGACCAGCCCTCGATGGCGTTGAACACGACGATCCGCACGGGATAGGCATACTGGCCCGAGATCAGATCCCGTAGCACGGTCTGGCGATCCGCGTCCTGCTCGTCGGTTTCGCGCCAAGAGCAGCCGGCGCGCGCCCCGAAATCCTCCAGCACTAAGTAGATGTCCCGGTCCAGACGATCCAGCGGCACAATCGAGGGCGAGGCACGCATACTCTACTCCGATACTGCGGAGAGACGGCCCCGGCTCGCAGGGGGCTAGGGGATATGGCCGGGGCCGCTCCGCCAGCTCGGGCGGCGAGCCAGCGGGACTCACAAGCTTACGCGGCGGCCTTTGTTCCTGACGCTCTGACCGGCGGGGTACGGTTTCGCCCGGCTGCGTTTTGTCCCCGTTTCTCGGATGTTCTTATGGAGTGCCGGGCGCTGGCCTGTGTTAACCCCTAGTGGCCTAAGTTGATTTTCGCATTGGCCTGATTTCAAATTGGAACGAATGTTTACTTTTGCGCTTAAGCCTTTCCTTAAGAGACTTGAGCAAGTGGCTACGCATCACGAAGATCAGCTACCGCGACAGCAGACGCAGGACCAAGAGCCTCGTTGCCTGGCCTGCGCTGCCTTCCCCCGCCTGACCCAATCCATACTCGACACCCGAAGAGGCAAGACCGTCCGGCTTTACCAGTGCCAGTGCGGCGAACGCATCTGGGAAGACTGACGTAGGAACCGCCCGCCAAACGGTCTGTTGTCACATCATCACCGGCCGAGGCTCTGCCCGTAGGCGTCGGTGGCTGAGAGACGATCGCTCCCGCCTGCATAACAGGGAGCACCGTCATCACGGATAGGTCTGTCTATCGCGCGCACAACTTGGCTTCTGAAGTTGCCGAACAGAACGACCGCGTGCGGGCACGGGTCGCACAAGCGTCCGAAGCGCTGAAAGTGCCCAAACCGGACACCTTCTTAGGCCGGAAGAGGCAAGAGCTGTTCCCGGAGGAAGACCCATCGAGTGGCAGGACCTCCAGAACGTGATCCACGGCGAGTTGCGGGCGCCGAAAGAAGCACCCATCATTTGTGGTATTCCAGTCATCTGCGACCTGCTAGTGAGCCGGGATGATCGGAACAGCTCCATGAAAGACATCCTCACCCATCTCGAGACTCTTCGGGTGAACATCGCCCAATGCGAGGAGCTTGAGCGCTCGGCCAAGAGCGATATCAAGCGAGGCGTATTTCGCCGCACCGCGGCGCACTACAGGATTTTGGCTGGCGAGCTGGAGCGCGCATTAGCCGATATGCAGGCCAAAGACGCCGCAGAGTAAGGCCGCCTCAGTGCTTTTCAGTCATTTAGCCGGTGGTATAATCGGTCCAGCTACGGGGAACGACTGCCATGGACTACCGCGCTTACATCTTAGACGATGAAGGGCGCATCACCGGCGTGCATGAGCTGGATTGCGCCAACGGCGAAGAAGCCAAAGAGAAGGCGGCCCAACTACTCGATGGGCACAACCTTGATGTCTGGCAGCGAGAACGACACGTCACGCGATTGAAGGGCCATACACGACAGCTTGGATGCTGCAGACGCTGAGTTGGACACTGGCCACGATCGCTCTCGCCGTCATCTTTTGATGGAGTAAGGCCGCCAACTGAGGCGGCCTCTTGGTTCTTCACGGGAGATTGTTGTTGTTGTCTATGGTGTCACCATTCTTCCCGCTTCATGCGGGATTGCTCCCCGCTCGATCTGATGTCGCAGGTTCAGACCGTTTAATTCATCTGCGCTGTGACGAAGGTCACACACTCCAGGGCGCGGGCTTCGCTCCTGCGTTTTAGCCCGCCGGTTCACGCTGGCGGCCCTGTTACCTGGGAAATTTACGGGTGACTACCGTGATCGGATGGCAAGCCGCTGATTGCCTCGCTCGAAGGCGGGCCGGACATCGCAGTGGCTGTCGCACGTCTGACAAACAAAGCGCGGTTCGACATCTGACAGCCGCATGTCGTTGGCCAGCAATTTGCGTCCAGAGCAACGTGATGTACGCAGTGGCAGTAGACCAAGGCGGCTCGCAAGCCCATCCCGCGCACCTCGCCGAAGGTGATCTTGAGCGGGGGCCATCGGAAGGATGACCTTGCCCCACGGGCTTAATCCAATTTGAAGTTCGTTCTAGCCCAAGACAAGGACCAGAGCATGAAGCGCAGCCGCTTTTCGGAAGACAGATCCTCGGGATTTTGAACGAGCACGAGGCCGGCGTTTCGGTTGCCGACCTGTGCCGCAAGCACGGCGTCAGCGACGCCAGCATCTACAAATGGAAGGCGAAGTTCGGCGTTATGAAGGTGTCTGAGGCCAAGCGGCTGAAGGCACTGGAGGATGAGAACTCGCGGCTAAAGCGGTCGCATTGGGAGGGATGGACTGGAACAAGCCCTCCTCACTGTGACACTGAGCATGGCGATGCTCATTACGAGCTTCGGCCATCAAGCCACGCTGCGATAAGGCCGCCTCAGTTGGCGGTCCTCTTTGATTGCACCCACGTTGACTTCTAGCAGGCATTCAAAGAGCGCCGCCCAATGTCCGGATTTGAGGGGGCAGCGGTACGAGGAGACGTAAGTGGGGCCCCGAGTATGGTTGCCAGGCCGGCAAATGGCAGGGCATCGAGTGGCGGGCTCGCGCGCCTCTTGCAACGATACCGCAACAGTACCGGCGTCTTCGTCATTGGCGCTCGCATCCAGACATCGCGCCCATTAAGAAACTGGTTACGAGTCGCTGTCACCATCTCCCCTATTACGTCGCCATAGGCGGCAGCCAGTTCCAAGAATGCTTTGATTTTTCGACACGCCCGGTTGGCAGTCTATTGAAGGAGAGGCCCGATGCTTAAGGGCTTCACAGTAGCAGTTGTCGCGCTGACTAGCACAGCGCAGGTGGATCACTACTTAAACGACGGTCGGTACACCGACGCGGCCATGGCTATGCTGCGGCAAATCAGGCACGCGTTTGGGTTTTAGATAATTGTTTGAGCACGGAGCCGCGTGATGAACATTTCGTGGGCTGATCTAGATACCGATGAACAGCGCGCCATTGCGACATTGGGAGCCGGACTTTCCCTTGAACTATGTGACCCTCTCGCCCTCCTGGCGTTAAGGCGGCTCGGTTTAATCGCAGGGTCCCATTTGACGGTTGCTGGACACAATTTGCGAAGAGATGCCGTCATGAGGAGGCTTGCGGGCTAAGCGTTGCGGCTGGAAAATTAAGACTGGGGTCGGGATACCAAACGCAATCGAGCTTATCGTGAGCGCATACGTTTGGCCTGAAGGACAAGGCGGCTCTCGACGATCTGCGCATGCAGCGCCGGAAGCCGGCCGTGGACCTAAAGGCGCGCACTGGTTTTGATTGCCGGGCAACCATTCCAGATCGAGGAAGATATCATCGTGATCGAGGCCGGACTGGCGCAGTTAGATGGCGCGAGGACGACCTAAGCCGCCGGCTTGCTCGACCTAGATCAGCCGCGCCATTGTGACCCGCAAGCTGCGAACATAATAGCCCTGTCTCTTAACGGCTGACTTGATCTCGTCGCTGACCCTGAGAACTCGTTTCCTGCTCTTACGCCACTTATTCTGGGAGCAAACGACCGGTATTGCAGAGCCATTGTTGAGTACGAGCAACTCGCGCTTGTCATTGCGATAGACATCAAACATTTGCGTCTCCGCTGATCGCATTAAGTAAAACAAGAAATATGTTTCGGCGCTCTTGATGTGACGAGCTTAGTATCTGGAATGGCTATGCGGGTTGTAAATCTGCAACGCCCGCGCGGCTTTTGCTTCACCGCGTTTCGGATTGCGAACGAACTCATGCGAGCCCGAACCTAAACAGGGCGCGCCTAGAGCAACAGTCTAAGAGCCACACGATTCCGCCACAACTGCAAGAGCAAGTCGCGGTAGAACTTCTAACCACGCCTCCGCCACCGCACGCAGACGGCGAGTTGAGCTGCGTCCGGTGCATCGAAATCATTTTGGGTCGAGAGCATCCTGTGAATTGCGGGGAAAATGCCCGTGCATTGCGACCATCTACTTAGGTTTCTGTTTGGATGTTGTTCGTATGCCACGCCAACGCACCAACTCTGCTCTTGATCATTACGAGCTGGCGATCGATGAGATCGTCGCCGCTTGTGACGGCGACCTGCGCGGCGCGGTTAGAGCGCTGATGCTGTTGAACGAGCGGTTAGAGCAACGACTGGAGCAGATGAGTGAGGTTCATCCTCCTCACGAGCGGCTGCACTAGTCTAGAGACCAAGGATAGTTGCCCGGCGACGTACTCAGGGTTAAGGGCTCATTATGGGGGAAGGGGATGGCAACTCAGGTAAAGTGCTTGACCTGGGCAATTAGGCGCTGACATGGCAGAGCAAGTAAGGGTATCAATCGGGCAGGGTTCGCCGGCCCCGCCGCTGACTACTGGGATGATCAGTCGGATCATTCTGTGGCCTTCAGACTTTGCTCTGTGAGCTCATACCTCTGGCCGTGCTCTAGCAGCCAGCCACCTTCAACCGTCTTCCGCGCCGATTCCATCGAGCATGACGGTTGACTGCCGCCCGGGCGATAGAGGCCGTCCCTGCGCTCGACCAAAAAGCCGTAGAGGCGCGCCAGCCGTAGCGGCTTCTCAGAGGCCAATGAACACTGGAGCGCGCGGCATGCGACCTTGGATGCTGCACACGCTGACTTGGACACTGGCCACGATCGCGCTCGCCGTCATCTTTTCGTTGGCGATGCAGTAAGGCCAAGCCGCGCGTCGACCCGCTCAAAGTCAAGCCCACTTGTCTTAGCCAGGCGGAAGGTAACCGCCCTTCGGCAGCTGCTTCACCGTTTCAAGATTCTTGTCGATCGCCACAAATAGCTTATCGAACGTACCCGCTGGAACGGTGAGGTTCGGAGAACCTCCCGAAACGGCTTCCAGCTTGACGGCTGACAGTTCACGAGCGCTAATCGTCTTCATCTGCGTTCTCCCTGTTCTGTGTATGGCTTGATTGCCGACGAATGCAGGATGTACGTGCTCCAGCGATGGCCGCTGTGACGAGCCTCACGTTGCCACCGTATTCCGATATCCTATCGCAGGAACGACAGGCTTATTCCGATTGAAGTCCGGTCGAACGTCGGCACCGCGGCTAACACAGCCCTGACACATGAGCGCGGCTCTACATTCCTTCAACCGCGTCGGGCCTTCGTGCTATGCACGACGCCAGGCATTAGGTTCCCGACTGATTAATACATATAAGGATTTTTGGCCTTCCTTTGATCGCCAGTGTGGCAGGCCAGCTACAGCAACGTACGCGCGAGAGCCACATACTACTGATCGGCAAGCGGGCGAACGCGCCGATTCATGAACTGGTTATCGGGGGAGACTCGAATGAAGAAACTGACTGCGGCTGCGGCCGGGACACTAGCACTGACACTGGGACTGGCAGCTCCTGCCAACGCCGCCGATCTTGCGGCGCGGCCGTACACCAAGGCGCCGGCGCCAATGGTCGCGACCATCTACGACTGGAGCGGATTCTACATCGGCATTAACGGTGGTGGCGGCTCCGCCCACACCTGCTGGGACTTCGTCGACACCACCGGCGCCGTGACCGGAGTCCCTGGCGCTCTTGCGAGAGAAGGCTGCCACAACGCAACGGGCGGCACAGTCGGTGGTCAAATCGGCTACCGCTGGCAGTCCGCCAACTGGGTGTTTGGCCTCGAAGGTCAGGGCAATTGGGCTGACTTCAGTGGCGACAATGTCAGCCTCATATTCCCCGGAAGCGCGCTGGTCACGGGCGACCGCAATCGATCGCGGATCAACTCCTTCGGCCTGATCACCGGTCAGATCGGCTACGCCTGGAACAGCGTGCTGTTCTACGTCAAGGGCGGTGCGGCCGTGGTTGGCGACAGATATGACATCTACGCTGCCGCTGGCACGCCCGGTGCGGGGACACGGCTCGCAACTGCAGATGACACTCGTTGGGGCGGGACAGTGGGCGCCGGCCTCGAGTTCGGGTTCGCACCAAACTGGTCGGTCGGTTTGGAGTACGACCACATCTTCCTGAGCAATCAGAACAGAACGCTCACAACGGTTCCCGGGGGCTTCCCCTTCCAGACCGACCGCATCACTCAGGATGTCGACATGGGTCTTGTGCGTCTGAACTACAAGTTCGGCGGCCCGATCATCGCAAGGTACTGAGTCACATTCTTGGAATAATCAGAGGGCCGGCTCCGATGAACCGGCCTTTTCTTTTTTGGAGATTGAAGTGATGAAAACGTACCGGCCAGTCATCCCTTCAAAGCTAGCTACCGTGCTAAATTAAGAGGCCTTCGCCAAGAACCCGTCGGGAACGTCTTCCCGTTTGTAATCCTTTTCGCCCCATGCGGATTGGTCCCTCGCGGTTTGGAAATGCCGGGTTGAGCAAGACGTTCAGATGGTCATCATTATTTGTCGGGCAGGCCGGCCTGCCGCAAACCCTCGATCATCAGTGCCTTCGTCTCCGGCGCAAGAAAGGTAGCTGCGTGAGCCGTCCACGCGGCAATCGTTAGGCCGGGTTGAAGAGCGAGGAGCCGACCCAACCAGACTAGGGCCTCATCATTCCTGCCGAGAAGCCCGCAAAGAGAGACTTTGACGCGAAATGAAGCGTGGAATCTTGGTTGCTCGCGCAGCGCGTCGTCGATCCAGACTTCGGCATCCTGGTATTGGCGAGCACCCAGATATGCCAACGCGACGGCGAACTTATAGATGTAGCACAGTGGATCGAGCGGATTGAGCCGGATTGCGCGATTGCCAGCTTCGACAGCAACCAAGGCATGAGCTGCGCCGCGAAGGGACTGACACATGGCTTTGGTCCCCCAAGCGTGCGCCGAATTTGGATTCAGTGCAATCGCGCGATCCAGCGCGGAGAGCGCTGTCGTTTGCTCCCCGACGACGGACAAGAGATAGGCCGCCATCCAGAGAGCATCGGGGTCATTGGTCCCAACTTCGATCGCCAGCTTGGCAAGGCGGATGCCGTCGTCGTCCTCTGGACCGGCTGGGAGAACCCAACCCTGACCTCTTTGTATGCCGCGGCACCAAGCTGCCAATCCCGCTGCGGCTGCATACGAGGGATCAAGTTGCAGTGCCCTTTTGGATAACGAAATCGCTTCCGTGAGCGTTTCTGGCGTCATTCTATGCACTTGCGACAAAGCACGAAGGTAAAGATCGTAAGCGTCAAGGATCGCGGTCGGCTTACGCGAGGCCCGCTCGATCTCGGCGCGGTACAATCTTGGCTCGATCGCGCCGACGACACCGCTCGCCACCTGGTCCTGAAGCTCGAAAATGTCCTCGAGCGCTCCATCGAAATGGTTAGCCCAGATATGCGTGCCTGATGCGGTATCGATCAGCTGTCCGGTAATGCGCATCCGATTGCCACCCCTGCGCACCGAGCCTTCCATCACGTAACGCACGCCCAATTCGCGCGCCACCTGCTTCACATCGACTGCCTTGCCTTTGTAGGTAAAACTCGAATTGCGAGCGATTACAAACAGCCACGGTAGCCGAGCGATCGCGGTGGTGATCTCCTCGACCATTCCATCGGCGAAGTACTCCTGCTCCAGGTCGCCACTTAGGTTCTGGAACGGGAGCACGGCGATAGAAGGCTTGTCGGGCAGCGCAAGGGGCTGCTTATGCGGCGAAGCTCTCGCGACATCCGGAGTTGCGGAGGATTTCAGCGCAGTCACCGAATAAGCCTGAACCGGATCCTCGATGTTCTTGACCTGTTGAGCGCCGAGATCAGCGAAGCTGAATGGTAGTATCTTGCGGACATGGTCGTAAACCGCGCCGGAGATCGAGACGCCACCCGGACTGGCAAGCGTTTGAAGGCGAGCAGCGACATTGACGCTATCACCGAAGAGGTCGCCGTCCTTGACCATGACGTCACCAACATGAACGCCGATCCGGAAGTTGATAGGTCGGTCGGGTGCGGCCCCAGCATTGGCCTCCGCGAGGGCCGCCTGAGCTGCCACGGCACAGTGAACGGCATCCACAGCACTGCCGAACTCAGCCAAGACACTGTCTCCCGCAGTGTTGGCAATGCGGCCTCGGTGGGATGAGATAAGTGTGTCGAGGATGACCCGTCTTTCGCTCAAGGCTCGGAGGGTCCCGACCTCGTCGGTTCCCATCATGCGGCTATAACCTTCAACATCCGCCGCGAAAATGGCGACCAGCCTGCGCTGAGTGTCGATAGGCTGCGTCAAGACACGCTCCCCAACCAGCTTCCATAGCTTAAAGGGTCTATGCGGGCAAATTACCACAATAATCGGGTGATCGAACCCCCGCTTGAAAGCGATAATGTCCGGAACGGGTCAAAGCTGACGCTTGGGTGCTTCGCGAGAAGGTCGGCTACGGGCCATGTGTGACGGCTCCGCGTTGGCAAGAGGAATCTTCAGCCATGTGTTCGGCCTGTTTGCGCGGTACACATAACCGCTGGCCATAATGCCCTCCGTGGATCAGGTCCCGGTCAACAGCACGCATTGGAGATGCATGGCCCATTTGGGTTGTCCTGATCGCCTGTCGACCGGCACTGCATTACGTGCTGTTCGCCCTCCCAATCGTTACGTCATGCCGGCAATGTCGGCGCGATCTCGCTTAGGCCGCTAGCGCGGCCGGCTCCTGACACCGTACATTCCTGGCCATCATCGCCAAGCCATCCTGGCGAGCTTATTGGCGAGCGCGATGGCTGCGACTTTCGTGGGCCGCCGGGCCAACAATCGCGTGAGCCAGGGCCGGCAACAAGAACAGCAATCGCCCATTAGGTTCTAACCTCGACGCGCAAAGACCAACTGGCGGACGTCGATCTTTCCGGCTTTGAACCCCGCCTCGGAGTAGGACAAATAGTATTCCCAAAGTCGTCGGAAATGCTCGTCAA
This sequence comes from Bradyrhizobium sp. USDA 4474, assembly GCF_054057515.1. NCBI lineage: Bacteria > Pseudomonadati > Pseudomonadota > Alphaproteobacteria > Hyphomicrobiales > Nitrobacteraceae > Bradyrhizobium > Bradyrhizobium sp. USDA 4474. Next base: position 15,594 of record NZ_JBSRZJ010000001.1, read on the forward strand.
ACCCGAGCGAGGTCAGGTCAGCCCAGGCCTGACCGAAATTTGCTCGCCAGATTGCGATCGTCCTGGCATAATCTTGTCCAAAGACGCGCTCGCCCATCATGGGAATGTCGAAGCGCTCACCGAGCGAGCGCAAGATCCCCGCCGAAGGCAGCATGCCTCCTGGAAAAATGTAGCGCTGGATGAAGTCCACGCGCCGCCGGTAGCTGTCGAACAGTGCGTCCTGGACGGTGATGGTTTGGACACCCGCCAGGCCGCCCGGCTTGAGCCGTTGATGCAGCTGGTGGAAGTATGCGGGCCAGAACTGCTCGCCGACGGCCTCGAACATTTCGATCGAGGCGATGCGGTCGAATTGACCCGTTTGATCGCGATAATCCTGCAGCCGGACTTCGACCTTTTCGGCAAGTCCGGCTTCGTGAATCCGTCGGCGGGCGAAGTCGTGTTGCTCTTTGCTGATGGTGAGTGCCAAGATGCTGACGCCGCGCGTCTTCGCCGCAAACTCGGCGAAACCTCCCCAGCCGCATCCGATCTCGAGCACCGTCTGACCGGGCCGCAAATCGATGTCCTTCGCCAGTTGCTCGTATTTGAATCGTTGCCCGGCCACAAGGTCCGCTGTCTCGGCCGAGAACAGAGCCGACGAGTAGGTCATGCTTGGATCTAGCCATGCTGCGAAGAACTCGTTGCCGAGATCATAATGCGCATGGATATTTTGCCGTGACCCTTCTCGCGTGTTGCGGCGTACTCTGTGAAGCATCCTGCGGCAGAGTCGGATGAACATGTTGCCGGCAAAGGCGCTCTCGACGAGGTCGTCGTTGAGACAGAACACATAAAGAAGCTGGGTCAGATCGGGCGTCGTCCAGTCGCCTCTAATAAAGGCGTCGGCCATGCCGATATCGCCGCCCATGATGAGGCTGCGGGCAAACCCGTAATTGTTGAGCTGAATAGTGGCGGATGGGCCGGGTTCGCCGCCCCTCAAGACGATGGTCCTACGATCGGGAAGGCGCACATGCACACTGCCGAACTTTAGCTGCGAAGCAAGCCTCAAGGCGAGCCGTGCGAGGAACGGCACATCTTCGAAGCGAGCAGTCTGATGATTGGCTGCGAGGTCCATGATCTCAATTTCCGCGCTGTTTCAACCGCCCTACGTAGGGAACACCTTTAATCCAGAGCCGCAACGCCTCCCAATGGATGGCAGCGATCACCTTGAAGGTGAGAAACGGCAGACCGAAGAATGCCGCCAAGAGCCGGGGGCCGGTCAGCCGCTGCCGTCGGCCGAAAAAGGCGGCCGCAAACATCGCACCCTGTTCGTTCCGCTGTACGATCCTGACCCGCACATGCCGCGCCGGTCGAGAGATGCTGAAGCGGTAATGCATCTCCATTTCCATGAAGGGCGACACGTAGAACTCCTTGACCTGAGTTTGGCGTATCGCCCGTTCAGCGGGCGCCTCTCGGACCGGCAGGACGTAGGAATGCATCTCCCCGAAGGTGTTGCGCACCTCGTAGATCAACAATGCGAGCTCGCCACTCGCGCTATAGCAGAAGTAGATTGAGAGCGGGTTGAACACGTAGCCCAGCACCCGCGGATAGCACAGAAGCAGAACCCGGCCTTCCGAGAGGTCGATGCCGCGCTCGGTTGCCAGTTGCCGCACATAATGACTCAGCTTAGCGCCTTTGTGGCCTCCGTGATCACGCTCGTGGAAGCTGAAGATTGCGGCTCGATTGACCCCGAAAAAGCGCGACTGTCGGTCCGCACCGTCCAGTCGGTCCAAATCGATTAGAAGGTTCATCACCTCGTATGTGAATCTATACTGCACCGGCCGCCATCGCGCGTGCATCACCTTTCCCCGATAGAGCACGACCGGAGCGGCGGCGTCTCTGTCTCTGTGCGGTCTCGACCCGAACATCGCCGCTACTCGGCTGCTTGCGCCAGCAATGACGTGGACTGGCGCCAAGGCGGCTCGCAGCCCATGGCTTCTGCTATCCGGATCCCAGACCGCAGACCGTCTTCGTGGAAGCCGTACCCCGTCCACGCTCCACAGAACCATGTTCGACGACGGCCTTGAATTGCAGGAAGCCGTCGTTGGGCTGCGAACGCAGCCATATCGTAGAGCGGGTGAGCGAAGCTGAATTTTGCAAAGGTCAGGTCGGACGCCGGCGCGCGCGGCGGGTTGAGGCTGACGAACAGCGGCTTGCGATCGTCGATGCCCTGCAGCCGGTTCATCCAATAAGTCACGGCGACGTCGTTCTCGACAGGTGTTTGCCGCGGCCATTGCAGGAAGTTCCAGGATGCCCATGCCTGCCGGCGCTTGGGCATCAGACTGGGATCGCGATGCAGATAAACGGCGTTGGGGCTGTAGCGGATCGCGCCGAGAATTGACTTCTCCGCCGCGTTGGCGTCGGTGAGCGCCGCCAGGGCCTGGTCGCTGTGGCAGGCCATCACGACCGCATCGTAGCTCTCCACACCGCCATGAATGTCGCTGATCGTCACGCCATGCTCCGTTCGGGTGACCGACGTCACGGCACAGCCTAGCCGGATAACGTCCTTGAACATAGCGGTAAGCTTGTCGACATAGCGCCGGCTGCCACCCGCCACGGTGAGCCAGCGCGGGCGGCCCAGGTGCAGGAGCCTGTGATTATCGAAGAAGGTGACGAAGTTCTCCGCGGGAAACGACAGAATCTCCGCCGGCGAGGATGACCAGATGGCGGCCCCCATCGGTCCGAGATATCTGGAGAACAGGCGCGCGCCAAACGATTCCGTTTGCAGATACTCACCGAGCGTCATCTTCTCGAGCCGACCGGCGCGCAAATCGGCGACGCTCTGCCTGTTGAATCGCACGACGTCGGCCAGCATGCGAAAGTGCGACGGCGAGACCAGGTTGCTCGGTTGGGCGAAGAGACCGCGTGCATTTCGCAAAATGCCTTCGCCGCCCCCGCGCCATTCAAAGCGGCCGTGATCGGCGGACATCGCAAAACTCATGCACGTCTCGACGGTCTTCACCCCCAGTTGCGCGAACAGCGATGTCAGCTCGGGATAGTTCAGCTCGTTGAACACGATGAAGCCGACGTCAACGTCAATGGCTTCGCCATCATAGTCGATCTGAACGGTATGACTATGCCCGCCCGGTCGCAGCTCGCGCTCGTACACCGTCACAGCGTAGCGCTTCGACAGGAGCCAGGCAGCAGCATTGCCTGCAATTCCCGTCCCGATCACTGCCAAGCGCATCTTTCATTGCCCCCTTGCACTATTGTCGCCTCAAAGCAGCAAGAAACGTCTTTGCGTCAAAGCCATTTCCCGCGGCTCATCACCGATCCGCATTCTGTTTTGCAGGCCGTGAATAAGAACGCTCGCGGAGTCGCCTTGGATCACCGTCCCCTTCGCCGAGCTTGGAGCCGATGATGAAACCGGTGCATACGTTAGACGTATCAACGGAAAACAGCGCCGGTGAAGCATGCTTGTCCCGCACTTTCAGATCGTAGCCGGCATTACCCTGGCTCTTTCCGCGTTGATGGCGCTGGCTTGGGTCGTCCGACAGCGCACCGGCAATTCGGGTTGGGTCGACGTCATCTGGTCCTATTCGATCGGTTTGGTCGGCGCCGTGGTCGCCCTATGGCCTCTCGACGATGGTTCGCAGGCTCGCCGTGTTCTCGTTGCAGGGCTGGTACTGTGCTGGTCGGCAAGACTCGGGACGCACATTGCGCGTCGTTCTGCCGCAGGTGTGGATGATCCGCGTTATGCGAACTATGCGCGCGAATGGGGCTTCGCAGCGCCCCGCCGCATGTTCTTTTTCCTGCAATCCCAGGCGCTGGCCTCGGTCCCGCTGCCGTTTTCTATTTTTCTCGCCGCGCACGCTCCGGGCCCCGGCCTGGGACTACAGGACTATGCCGGAGCGTTCATCATACTGGTAGCGGTCGTCGGCGAGGCCATCGCCGACGAGCAATTGCGTCGCTTCAAGCGCTCGCATCCCGAAGCTGGTCTGATTTGCGACACCGGGGTCTGGCGCTGGTCACGCCATCCGAATTATTTCTTCGAATGGTTGGGATGGCTGGCCTACCCCGTCATCGCGTTGTCGCCTCAATACCCCTGGGGCTGGGCCAGCATCGCCGCACCAACCATCATGTACTGGATCCTCGTGAGCGTGACCGGCATCCCACCGCTTGAGGAACAGATGCTACGATCGCGAGGCGAGCGCTATGGCGCGTACCAGGCCAGAACCAGCGCGTTCTTCCCGTGGCCGCCCAGACATTCGCCGTATTGATCGGGCGCCCCGAGGGACCAGGCGGTCTGGCTAGCGGGCGGCAAGATCGAATGAGCCGGTCGGGTGATCCGATTCGACCTTCGGGTCGTTACACCCTCGTCAGGCTGGCGACTGCGAGCGCGGAAGGGAACGCCGTATGAATCTGGTCTTCACGTATCTCACCGTCGCGATCACCTTCTTTGGTTTCGACATGATCTGGCTCAGGACCATGGTCGAAAGGCTCTATCGGCCGGTGCTCGGCGACATGTTGCGGTCCGAACCCGATCTGGCCGCTGCCGCGGTGTTCTATCTGGCCTATCCCGCCGGGCTGATCTGGTTCTCGGTGCTGCCCGCGCAGCAGGACGGTGGCGCGCTACGCGCATTTGCCTCCGGTGCGCTGCTCGGCTGTTTCACCTACGCGACGTACGATCTGACCAATCAAGCAACGCTGCGAAGCTGGTCGACCGGCCTGTCGGTGGCGGACATCTGCTGGGGATCGGTTCTCGCCGGCGTCAGCGCCTGGGCGGGCTTTCTCGTCGCTCAAAGGATGATGCCCTGATCATGAGCGCCACAACCAGGCCGCCGATGGAGCAAGGCCGCAAAAGCGGGAATTGGTATCACCGCGCCGCGTTTCTTTGTCTCGTTCCCGCCGCGGGGCTTCTGATCGGCGTGCTCAACCGGCCTGGGGCCTGGTATTCCGCACTGAACAAGCCATCCTTCGATCCGCCGAATGCCGTCTTCGCTCCGGTTTGGACGATCCTGTTCCTGCTCATCGCCGTCGCGGGATATAGCACCTTCGAGGCAGAGCCGCGCGGCGTTTCTATGAGGCTATGGGCGATTCAGATGATCCTAAACTTCGCCTGGTCGCCGATCTTCTTTTCGCTTCATCGCATGGACGTCGCACTCGGCGTGACCGCTGCAATGTTCGTCGTCATCGTCGCATTCATCTGGCGGCAGTGGACCGCAAACCGGCTGCGGGCGTTGCTTTTCCTGCCCTATGCGGCCTGGCTCGCGTTCGCGAGGGTGCTCAATCTGTCGCTGCTCCTGCTCAACTGCTAGAAGCTTGGAGTGGAGTGCCATGCCGACGCTTTTGATGCTCACCCCGTCACCCTCACGGTCATTCACGCGAGGTCTGCGCAGGAGCTGAGCTGATCCCGCGAACGCTCGTTCGTTTCCCGCCTATAGCGCCGGAAACGAAGCATGAATTCATCAAATGGAATTCGGAAGCTACCACCGTGCTTAGGAACATTGCCAAAACCCTCTCGGCGCTCGCAAACCAATACGAAATATCGGAAGGCATCAGGGGCGGCGTAAAAAGCCTAGAACTTGTCGCGTTTGGCTCTTCAGCGACTTCGGGAGACGTCCGCTTTCCTGCCGCGCTTGGAGTTGAGCGGACTTGAGGCGGCGAGCCGCTCAGTGAATACAGCTCAAATGGCCGCAAAATAGCAGAGGCTCCCGGCTGGCGTCGCTGATGGCGCCGTCACGGATGCAGGTGGTTCCCGAGTTCACCCAATGCCTCCCTGGTTTCCGCGATCTTTTCAGATAACGTCGTGAAGACGGTCTGGATTCGACCGTTTGCATCGTCGTCCAGCAATAGCGATGACGTCTCGACCATCCTGTCGCCCAAATGCTCGATCACAGTGAGCAGGTGATGCAGACCATCCGCAGGCTGCTCGACCGCAATGCGTTCGATCTCTCGCACGATCTCCTCGAGCCTGATGACCGCTGGCACAAGGTTGTCCTCGTGCCTGCGCAGCGGAAATTCGATGATCTCGGCGATCAAGGCCGGGTTTTCCCTCACCATCAGGCGGTGCCAGACGCGGCGAGGCAGTCCTTGCGGACCGTCAGGAGAGCCCGGTGCAGCCAGGTCTTTATCGTTCCCACCGGCACGCCGAAGCGCCGTGACAGATTGGCCCGGCTCTCGCCCTCGAGATAGGCGAGCACCACCAGCGTGCGGCGATCTTCTGGCAAACGAGCCATTGCGCCAAAGGCGAGGGGTTCGGCACTGGCGTAGTCGAGTTCGTCGGTCCCAGACGGATTCTCGCCGGCCGCTATCGACAGCGCGTGGTCGAACGCGTCAGTCAGCAGTCTTCTGACGCGCAGATAATCGATCGCGGTATTGCGCACGATCGCGGACATCCACGCCATCGCGGGAGCGCGCTCGGCATTGAACTGAGGGGCGTTGCGCCAGATCTTCAGGTAGGTCTCTTGCAGGACGTCTTCGACATCATGCGGCGCTACGCCAACGGCAAGCGCGATCCTGCGCAGTCTGCCCCGAGTTATCATGTGCAGCGCGGAGAAAGCTCGAGCGTCGCCGCGTGACACACAGGCGAGCAGTTCGGGCAATCCGTCGCTCTGTACCTGTGTTGCCCGACGTGAGCAGGCCATGTCCCGTCTCCCTTGCGTTCGGCTTTGAAACGCTTGGAGATCGCGGTCGGATCACCCCGCGGGAGAGGGACTGAAGAAGATCAGAGTCGCACAAATGGCCCGATCAGCCGGCCAAGCAGACCGTTCATGCGCAGATCACCTGTCATCGCAACCAGGCAGAGGCATGGGCAATCGTCGCCGACGATCGGTCGATGATCGACCTCGTCATCGCCATAGTCGAAATCGCCAGGGCCAAAACGGCCGCCCTCGTGGCTGAAGCTGCCTTCCAGCACGAGAGTCAACTCGGTACCGGTGTGCGTGTGTTCGAGCATCCGCGTGCCCGGCGCGGACCTTAGCAGGAAGGCCCGTGCCTTACCTGCGCCGGACAGCTCAATCGGCCGCATGCTCAGACCTGGCGCAACGCGCCTGGGCTTGCCGACGCGGTAGTTCCGCAGCGCCGGTGGAACGTCTCGCACCATTGCGAACGTCTCGGTCGAGGGCGGCGCAGCTCTCGGTTCGGCCGCGTCGTCGATCCGGGCCAGCACGCGCTCGAATGCATCCGATGCTAGCGGCACCGGAGCGACCTCCCCGAGTGCCAAGCCCGCAAGCTGCTCCATCGCACGCACGAACCGGGCGCAGCGGACGCATTCAGCGACATGCACCCCCACGACAAGGTGGTGGGCCTCTTCCAGCCTGCCGGCGGCAAAGTCGGCCAGAAGATCTTCCGGCGGATGATGGCTGATGGTCATGCTTCTTCGTCCAATAGCTCTCTCAGGCGGCTCATCGCCAGCCTGATACGCGACTTCACCGTTCCGAGCGGAATTCCAAGCAGGCCTGCGATTTCCGGATGCGGCCTTTCCTCGATGAACGAAAGTCTCACCACCCTTGACTGCTCCGCCGATAGCCGCTCGATGGCCGACGTGATCCGGGCAGCATCCTGAACGCGTGAAATGGCCGCATCGACCGGTTCGGCGGGATCCGGCGTATCCGGCAGCTCGGCAACGCCCCGCACGCGGTCCGCCCGCGCCTTGCTGCGGAACATGTCGATCCGCAAGTTCCGTGCGATCGTAAAGATCCAGGCTGCGGCCCCTGATGTCGACGGATCGAACTGGCTCGCCTTCCGCCACACGGCGATCATTGAGCTCTGGGCGATCTCCTCGGCCTCGTCCGCACTGCACCCTGCCTTCAGCATCAATCCCTTGATGCGAGGCGCGAAATGCTCGAATAGGCGTTTGAAGGCATCTCTGTCACCGGAAGAGGCGACGCGTCCGATCAAGTCAGCCCAGTCCACCTTCGCCTTCGGCCCTTTGCTCGCACTGGTCGGCAGCCGCGCGACAACCCCGCGAGGCACGCCAGCCTTGGCCCGGATTGGCACAGTTAAAGCTCGGATAGCAGCGACCATAGTAGCTCGACAAGGGGCTTTTCGTAGTTAGAACGCATGACCGAGGTCCGCGGATCACTTCTTGCCAAAGCGACTAGGCTAACTGCTCGTCCCGCGGCAAATGGGCGCTCGGCGAAGTGATCCCCTTCAACGGACTACGCTGGTAAGTCTGCTTTGGGTCCAAAACGCGAAGAACTCAGGTTGAGCAAATCTGGTCCGCTCTAGCGCGGAGAGCGGACCTCCGCCTGATGTTGCGCTACTTCCCCACGCACAGGCGCGATGGCCGAACATGGGCTGATCGGGGTGAGCCGGAGACCCACCGAATGTTCTCGAATCGAGCGCAGAATGTCATGTTCGACTTGCGTGCCGCAGCACGGCCTAGTTTCAAGGCCGGGATGGAAAGCGCAGCGGCAGCGCCAGTTGGAAGTCAAACGAATTTAAGCCATTTGCTCGAACGAAGGCCTCGAGCGCTGGCGAGAGGTCAATCGCATCGCGGGCGGCTCGCTCGGCGAGTGCGTCCGCGATGCTCTGGGTGGCGATCGTGGTACCAGGTCTCCATGGCGTTGAAGACGACGATCTGCACGGGATAAGGTATCCGCCCGAGATCAGGTCCCGCAGCACGGTCTCGTGGTCGGTGTCCTGCTCGTCGGTCTGGCGCCAAGAACAGCTCGGCGCGCTTCCCAAAGTCCTCCAGCGGCAGATAAATGTCTCCAGAAGATGCGGCGGAGGAGGGCGAGGCACGCTTACGCTTACTCCCAGTAGTGTCTGCGGAGAGACAGGGGGTTTAGGCGTATGGCCGCTCCGCTAGCCCGGCGGCGAGCCGGCAGAACACCTCGAGCGCTGTAGTCTCCCGGGGTTCCCTCGTGCGCATCTAAACTTTTTGCATAGCGCGGCAAACGTGAACCATGACATGCTGATCGACCTGACCGAAAGGAGCTAGGGTGCGGCTGCTTCCGGAGGTGTGGTGCAGAGCGAGAGAACGGCCATGAAACGGCATCTGGAGACAGCCGAGCGCCAGGTCGATGAGGGAAAAGCCCGCTTGGCTCGGTGAGAATCCTTGAGCCGCGGCATGACACGGCCGACGCGCATGCCGTCCTCGCCGCCATGCGGTGGAAGCGACGCTTCACGAACAGGACCGTGAGCGCATTCTGGGAGAACTTGGAGCCTAAGGTCCCTTCGGGCGGACACCCGGCAGGATTGCCGATCGAATTCAGTACCTCGCGGATTTCCGCGACATCCGGAGGGACCTCGGGTGCCAGGTGGGGTTGGCGCGGTCCTGGGTCCAGCCGTGCTCCTCGCACTCGCGCATCGCGCCGCGTCGTTAGGGACTGAGATGGTCACCGCGCAATGTCCGGACCACTGGGATGAAGTAGTCACGCCTTATCGTGCGCGTACTTCTCCAGGACGAGCTTGTTGTATTCGTCCCTTACGGCTCTTCGCGAAACGTGTCCCTTTCGATCCTTGGCGATCTTGAGAAGATCGGGATCGGTTGCGGCCTTTGACTTCCGTCGAAATCTCGCGAAGAGCCCTTTTGTCGGCTGAGCCGCGCTTCCAAACAGCCAGTCAAACCATCTCATTGTGGCCTCCCGGACAGACTGCGAGCGGCGAGAATAGCAGGGCACTCGGTTCGTGAAAACAGCATTCGAACTCCGTTGCTTGGTTGCGGTGCCAGCGTAGCTCAGTGGAACCGACGGCGTAGCTATCGCGCGATTTCATGCCGCTGCGGGGTCGATCCAGGCCAGAGGCGAACCTGACCGCCATCCAAGAATTAGGGCAGTCGCCGCGCTTCCATGCCGCGATGCCGGCGCCCCCCACACGATGCCAGCTGCCGCTTGCGATCAACGTTCACCGTCCAAACCGTTTTCTTGATTTACGCTCAAAGGAGGTTCTCCCGCTTGATGCAGCGACTTCTCATGAAGGAACCCGATGCTCCTGGCCGCAAACGACAAGAATGCGGACTCGAACACCACGTGGTCCGAAGAGGCTCGTCGCGTTATGCGAGAATAGATCGTTGATCTGAATAATCGCACGAGAACCCGCGTGTCTGTGGGACCGGATCGGATATGATCGCCGCCGGACCGTTGCGCCCGCGTCTTTTAGGGAAAACACCCATATTGCGCGCTGGCTGGCTGGCCGCCGGGACGCGCTCGCGCTTACTGGGTGTCCTTACAGCTGCATCGGTATCGGTCCGATTGGCTTCTTTTGGTTGGGATGGCTTGCTGACCGCATCGGGTCCAACAGCGCAACCGCCGTAATCGGCACGCTAGGCTTGGCATGGCTGTCACTTGGCGTTGCTGGGAGGAGATTTGATAACGGCTAGGGTGTCGGCGCCGGTGCCGTGCTCATTTCAAGCGAGCGGGGGTTGTCGAAGAAACCCCGGCGCGGCGGCAATCGCCGTGGCGCCGCTTACGCCGACCACCGAAAGTGACGCCGGATCGGGAAGGCAATTGCCATGACTGACGAGCAGGCCAAGCCCAAGCGCATCAGCAAGAAGATCATGGCCGCGATCGACGCCATGGCGCACGGGGACGTCGGCACCATCACGGCCGCCGCTGAAAAAGCCGGATGCAGCCGCGAATACCTGCCGCCGGCGTTGTGGACCTGCTCTCCTTTGCCATGTCGGTCGTAACATCGGACTCACGCTCATCAGAATGGCCTATAAAGTGGCCAAGTCCTGTTACCGTCTACATTTCGGCTTCCATGCTTACGTGAAGAAATAGCTTGATCAGGTCTTCCGTATGGAAGTCGTCATATAAGAAGGGCTCAACTCTAGTTCTGTGATGAGCGAAAGCCATCCCGCAACCTCAGGCTAGCGCGCAATCAGGATTGCCTAGGTTACTTGCCAAAGACAGCAAGACCTTTCCCCGTTTTGGCTTGGATCTTCATCGGCTCCCAGATGGCGCCCTCGATCTCAACCCGGCATCCCCGCAATCCACTAGATCACGGACGCGCCGAGGCGCCCCGGAAGGGGCTATCGACGCTGCATACACGCATGCACGTAGTCTTTCATGCCGGAATCTAGCGCGCTCCGGCTAAGGCCCTTCGTTATGGCCTCCTCTTTGCACCTTTCTCTCTTTGCTTCGAGCTGCGGATGGATTGCTTCGGCGCACTGAAGGCGGAAGGGATCGGGGGGATATTGTCGGCAGTTTTGCGCCTGAGCGTTGGTGCTGCCTAGAACCATTGCAACGGCAATCAGCTTTCGGACCATGTCAAAATGAAAGGTGTGTGCCATATCAACTCCTCGCCTTTGCGGGAATGACCAGTGGTCCCACGTTCCCGCAGCCGCAGGGCGAGCGCAAGGGGCGGTGAAAGTCTTAGGGATTGACCCCGAAAAGCTGCGTGAGCAGGATGCCAAGGAGCAAAATGCCGAGGCCAGCCGCCACCCAACCGACCCGGCGCGACATCCGCTGAATGCGGTGTTGGGTGACTATTAGTCGTTCAACTGCCGCTCGGCCGCTGATTGCACGTTCAATCGAGACACCGAGCCGGTCATCAGAATGGCTGATATCCTCGCCTTCAGCCCATCTCGACCAGCCGCCGGATGGCTTCGGATCGAGCGGAGTCGTCCTCCTGCGACGCGGGCCACCCGTCATTAGCTGCCACCGTCCTCTCAGAGCCGATTCACATGTAAAGGCGGCCTTATCATCCCAATCTCCTTTCTAGTTCTCCACTCCTAGGCCAGTCCCGACCGGCTGACTTAGCTAGTGCGTACGGTGCATGTCGGCTGTCGTCAATTTCTCGGCACTAACACCGACATGGCGCTCTTCTTCCCACTGCGAACTCCTATCCAGGTTACGCTGCGGTTGGCCCGTCAGGTTCATCATCCGGCGGTAGTCTGTTGTGCCCCATGCCTGCCGGTCTGTTTAAAAACAGTGGCACGACATTCGACGACGGTTTGTCCACGCTCTCGATGCGCACGTGGTGCATGCTTCCGTTGTCGAAGAACGGCATTTGGCTCCCGATACGCAGCCCGTTAAGTGCTGCGCCCAGCGGCGACAGCACTGAGAGATGCCACTTCGAATACTTATACTGATCAGGGTAGACGAGCTGGCTGGTGCCGTGAGGCAGACCGCTCGTGCCCGCTTCAGTCCAGTAGGTTACCGACGATCCCATTCTGACGCGCGTCCTGAGGAAGTCAGGATCGTTCTCCTCGTCGGGGATACACGTGGCTCGGGTGAGCTCGCCCCGGAGAAACAGGGCGTTGATGTCACCGCGACCCGCAGCGATACGAGCGATGCTGTCCAAAGCGTCGGTATTCAGATGTCGTGATAGCGAATCTCGGGCAACGGCATAGGCAAAGTGCTCTCCTTCCGTGAGGCACAATCTTAAGATCAACGATGTTGGCGAGAGAAAGCGGACCCGGACGGCAGCATACGCCGTCCGGCTAGACGAGCGGTTGCCGCCGTCCAGTGTGTACGTGAGCGGGAAGCGCAGGGCGATCTCGACACTGAAGGTCATGGCGGCAATATAAGTCCGATTGGCACGAGTACCATTGTGTCGAACCCGCGCACGTCCCGGGACTATGGAGGGCTGATGGATTGGCTCTGCTCTACAACGCGAGCACTGCTTGCAAATCGAGAGCGGCGTCGTTGGACCGCTATGGACGAGGACTTGGCCCTTAGCTGCCATCTGAATGTGACTCCGTTCGACGAGTTAGCGCATCCCCTGGTTGGACGAGTACTTTGAAGACAATCCGCCCCAGTGTGACGTTCTGGCCTCGCGGTTGCATCGCGAGCCCGATGTTCGATCTCTCGGATTGTCGTGTAAGCATTTTTGCCCAGCCAGTCGATCTCGAGCTGCTTTGTCTGACGCAGGTTTGCGTTGTGCTTGAGCTCTCGCTGGAACGAGCGCCCATGAAGCTCATTAGAGAAAGCTCGAGGAAGCGCGGGTAATCTAAATCAATGTCGCTGTTGCGAAGGCTATCGAGCAGCGTCAGTATTCTCGGCCGCATGGAACAACGCCGCTGAAGACGGCCAATGAGGTCAACACCGCTGACACATTCGGGTGCGAGTTGCGTCCGCATCGATTGGACCAAGACGTGCTGCTCGTCTCGAGCCCGCGCGCACAGGAGCTCGATTTTGGCTACCCATAAGGGGCCGGGGAAGACCCGCCACGATTTGATGGCGCGATGGGGCCGGCAAACAAAGAAGGAATTCCTGCATGAACGAAACTCGCGACGTCGCAGTGATCGTCGGCAGCCTCCGCGAGGATTCTCTCAACCGGAAGTTGGCGAATGCGCTTGCCCAGATCGCACCCGGATCGTTGAACCTTAGCGAGGTCGAAATCGGCCAGCTCCCGATCTACAACCAAGGTAGTGATCACGCGCCGCCTCCTGTATGGACTTCCTTTCGTGAGCGCATTAGGGCTGCAGATGCGATTCTCTTCGTCACGCCGGAGCACAACCGATCGGTGCCGGCCGCATTGAAGAACGCGATCGATATCGGATCGCGCCCGTACGGCAAGAGTGCTTGGAACGTCAAGCCCGGAGCGGTCGTCAGCGCTTCGCCAGGCGCCATCGGCGGGTTCGGTGCTAACCACCATTTGCGGCAGTCTCTGGTGTTTCTGAACGTGCCTGCGATGCCGCAGCCGGAAGCTTATCTCGGCGGAGCCGACAAGCTCTTCGACGCTGATGGCAAGCTCGTCAACGAGGGGACTCGCAAGTTCCTGCAGCAGTTCATGCATGCATTTGAGGCTTGGATCGTAGCCAAGACCAAGTAGCGAAAAGGGGCCGGACCGCCGCAAGCTCTGGCTGGGCCAAATTTCACGAGGATCGGAACTATGAGCGAGACCAAAACGCTGCAAGCCCTGGACGGCATGCTTCCCGATCTGGAAGCCCTCTACAAGGATGTACATTCGCATCCGGAGCTCTCAATGCAGGAAACTCGCACCGCGGGATTGGCGGCGGACCGGCTGCGCGCCGCCGGCTACGAAGTGGCGACCGGTATAGGTAAAACCGGTGTCGTTGGACTTCTCCGAAACGGTGAGGGACCCACGGTCATGCTGCGCGCCGACATGGACGCGCTGCCGATCCAGGAGGCGACCGGTCTTGCCTATGCGAGCAAGGCTACGGCGACGGACAAGGACGGCAATACGGTGCCGGTGTCGCACATGTGCGGTCACGACATGCACGTCACATGGCTTGCGGGAGCAACCAAACTCATGGCGGATGCCAAGACCTCTTGGCGGGGCACGCTCATGGCGGTCTTCCAGCCCGCGGAGGAGACGGGTGAAGGCGCGCAAGCCATGATTGACGACGGTCTGTTCAAGCGCTTTCCGAAACCGGACGTGATTCTGGGCCAACACGTCATGGTTGGCCCTTCCGGGACGGTCGCCGGCCGCGCCGGCGCGATCACATCGGCGGCGGACAGCTTGCAGATACGTCTATTTGGGCGAGGCGCGCACGGATCAATGCCGCAGGCCAGCATTGATCCGGTCGTGATGGCAGCCTCGACCGTACTGCGCCTGCAGACCATCGTATCGCGCGAACTGGCCGCCGCCGACGCGGCCGTACTGACGGTGGGAGTCCTGCAAGCAGGTACCAAGGAAAACGTCATCCCCGACGAGGCCATTATCAAGCTCAACGTCCGGACCTTCGATGCCGGAGTGCGCTCACGGATGCTGGCTGCAATCGGGCGGATCGCCAGTGCCGAAGCGGCGGGTTCGGGAGCGCCGCGGCCGCCGGAGATCACGACCATCGACCGATACCCTCTGAACGTGAACAACCACGAGGCCACCAGTCGGGTGGTGGACGCATTCCGGGAACACTTTGGCGCCGATCGGGTCCGGGCGACAGGGCCTGCCCCTGCCAGCGAAGACTTCGGATCGTTCGGGTCAGAATGGCGCGTGCCCTCAGTCTTCTGGTTCGTCGGCGGCACCGATCCGGAAATCTATGCGAAGGCCAAGGAGTCGAACAAGATCAACGAACTTCCCGTGAACCACAGTCCCAAATTCGCGCCCGTTCTCCATCCGACACTGCGGACCGGCGTCGAAGCGCTGGTCGTTGCGGCCCGCGCTTGGCAATCGGGATAGGTGGTGCTAACCGCCGGATCGACCAGCCAGCTCTAGCTGAAGGCGAGAAACGCTGATGGACAAGCTGCCTATGGTGCTCGACCTGACCGGGACTTTCGTCTTCGCGCTTAGCGGGGCCTTGGCGGGGACCAAGCGCGGGCTGGACCTGTTCGGGGTCATGGTCTTGTCCTTCGCGGCGGGGAATTCGGGCGGCATCACCCGTGACCTCCTGATCGGCGCCGTCCCTCCGGGAGCCATGGGTGACTGGCGATATCTCGGCGTGTCGTTCCTCGCTGGTCTTGTTACCTTTTACTTCTCGCCCCTCATCGTGCGCCTATCCAACGCGGTGCTGTATTTCGACGCGGCGGGACTAGCCCTGTTCGCCGTCACAGGCTCATCGAAGGCGCTGTCGTTCGGACTCAATCCGGTGATGGCGACAGTACTCGGCGTGGTCACGGGGATCGGCGGTGGCATGATCCGAGACGTGCTGCTCGCCGAGATTCCGACCGTGCTGCGTGCCGATCTCTACGCGGTCGCGGCGCTGGTCGCGGCAGCCATCGTGGTGATCGGTCATATGCTGCAGCTCCCGATCGCCGCGGTGACGACAATCGCGCTGATTTCGTGCTTCCTGCTCCGCGTCATGGCGATCAGGCGCGGTTGGCAACTCCCCGTCGCGAAAGGGGTCGAACGACAAGACCTAGGAATCCGAAAGGAAGACTAGGCTGTAGAGTGGGGCCAGGTGACACCCGGATCCCTTTCACCAGCCGGAGACGCGGTCCGGATTGTCGGCGGACAGCCACATCGAGCCGTCGTCGATTAGTCCTACGACGGCACCATGCGCTCGGTCGAGCAATCGTTGTTGCAGCTTCTGCGCACCTATGACGGCATCGGCCAGGACACGTTATCCGGGCAGGCACGCTTTCGCTGGTCCTTCTATATCCAGCTTGCGCACGGCATGGTGCTCGCCTGCCGCACCGCAGGCGGCGGTTCGCTCAACTCATCGTTTTCGAGCGACAGCAGGCTTGGCTTCAACGTCAATTTCTAGGCCATTCGACTTCAGAAGCCGCAACCTCTAATTTGTTTGTTGGCAAGCCGGAAATGAGCGCCTACCGCAACGAAATCGACGTCCAGACACAGGCTTCCGTGGCGAAATTTACCCAAGCCATCGCAGCGCAGGTATTCGAGGTTAATGCGCCAGCGCTTGTCGGACGGAAGGTACGTTGCAAAGTCATGCTGCGCCTGGGCCGGCCCCTTGCAAATTCCAGAGATGTATTGTCGGACTTCAAGGGGAAGAACGCTGATGTGCTCAGGATTCCAGGCGTCGTCTTTGACCGGAGAACTGCCCTTGGAAACGACGGGAATGCACTACTAAGCAGAACGCAAATAGCCAATAACACGGTCCGGATGGTCATTCGGCCCTCCCATTCTAGAGTGCCACGCCTTACTCATATCAAGTTGCTCGCCGCCACAATAGTGCGCTTCTGCCATCAGCGAAGCTGCGCCGCCTCTGAGAAGCGTCCGCTCATCGCATCAGAGCGGACCAATTTTGCTCGACCTGAGTTCTTCGAATTTTGACCCCGTACGGACTTGGTCACCGAATACGATCGCATTCTTTCAGCATAACGGTAAACCGTGATCACAACGATGGCCGGGTTGCAATAAGGAGGCCAACGAAACCAAAGGTGTTCGCATCCTTGGTGCAAGTGAGAACCAATGTCGCGACTACAACTGATATAGCGACCATTCCTAGCAAAGACCCTTACATTCATAACTTGTCCCTCAAGGCCTCAAGGAGGGTTGGATCTCGGCCACCAGCGATGTCCTGCTCCAACCATTTCTTGTCTTTGCGGTCGTCATAGGCAATGGCACCGTCAGGGTAACATTTGCAGGTGCAGTAATACGCGGGGTCAAAGCCGCGCCGATTCAAACCAAGCAGCGAACCACACTTGGTTTCTCAAGAGGCCTTGGCTGGCTTGCTCGACAACTTGGAGAGCAGCTCGGAAGCTTCCTGGAAGTCCGAGCCGGCCCGATGTTCAGGGACCCTCGCGAGGATCGGCGACAGGATCTCCTGAGCACCGGCTAAGCTGTCGCCATCAGCAACAAGCCGGGCCAGGTCACGGCTGGCCCGCAGCAGATATAATCCCGCGTGTTGCCGGTGCGCGATCTCCACGGCCGCCTCGAATGAATGACGCGCCTCATCCTGACGCCCCTGCCGCAGAAGCACGCGGCCGGCGAGCCTTCTCAGATCCGCAAGAGCGAAGGCATCGCCATGCTTCTCGGACATGTCGATCCCCTTGCGCACGGCTTCCTCAGCGCTCTCGACATTGCCAACACAGAGCGCCGCCTCGCCGAGATAGGACAACCACGTCGGGATATGAAGCGCGGCGCCAGTCTTCTTCCAGCTTTGGATGCCTTCCTCTAGCTGCGTAACGCCCTCCGGGTTGCCGTCGAGACAGGCCCGTGAAGCGCCCTGCAGAATCTCGTGCGCGGCGGACCAAAAAACCAAACCGTGCTCGGAGCAATAGTCGATCTGTTCCCGCATGAGGGTGGCACAGGACCGGTAGTCACGACGGAGTATAAAGACCATGCCGACCACGCCCGAAGCGAAGGCTACCATGAGGGGAAAATTCAAGGTCTTGGCCAACGACAGCGCCGACTGTGCCGAGGCAAGGCCCGTGTCGGCATAACCTCGAACCGCGAGTGACAGCCCCTTGTACTGCAACGCGACGACGTGCGGCTCCTCGCCGTGATGCGCAAAGCACGACCCAATTGGCGCCTGGCGGCCGTGGCTCATGACTTGCTCGAAAGCTTCGATCGCGCGTACAAATTCGCCTTTGCTCATAAAGGTCGAGCCCAAAGCCCGAAACGCCAGGCTGCTTTTCTCTGCGCTCGGATCCTCCTTCCCAATGGCACACAAGCGCTCGGCAATCGCCAAGGCGCGATCGAGTTGGCCCCGGTCGTACAGGTAGTGCCACTGCCCGCGCTCGCTCGTAAATTCAGCCTCCCTGTCCGACAAGGACTCGGCGAGCCGGCTGGCCTCCTGGTAATTTCGGTCGACCTCGTCCGACGCGTAGCCGCGCGCTGCGAGCAGCGCCGGGCCCAACGAGAGCCGGAACCCCAGTTCTTGCCGATTGCGTTCCTCACCAGGCGGCAGCTCCGCCATCAGGTTCAGGCCGTTTACGTAGCTCAGGGCGGCCTCCTGGTTGGCAAAGCGCCGCATCGCCCGATTTCCGGCGCGACTCCACCATTCGATTGCTATCTTCGGCAATCCCGCCCGGGTAAAGTGATGCGCCACGAGGCCCGGCTCGCGTTCGGCTCGCTCCGGAAAGCGGTCGCGAAGGCTTTCAGCGATCCGTTGATGCATCTGCTGCCGGCGATTCTTGAGGAGAGAGCCATAGGCCGTTTCCTGGACAAGTGCGTGCTTGAACGCATAGGTCACTTCGGACGGCGCTCCGTGCCGAAAGATAAGCCCTGCAGCCAGTAGCTGGCCAAGCGCATCCTGAAGCGCAACGCCTTGAACCGGCGACGCTACTTCTAGAAGATCAAAGGAGAACTCACGGCCGATCGTCGCGCCGATTTGCGCAATTTCCTTGATCGGAGCCAAACGATCGAGCCGTGCCATCAACGAGTCCTGAAGGGTCGATGGAATCGCGAGCGGCGTAAGCACGGAGGTCAGCACATAGGCGCCGTTGGCTTCGCGAAGAAGTCCGGACTCGAGCACGGTCTTTGTCAGTTCCTCGACAAAAAGCGGGACGCCATCCGTCTTCGCAACGATCTGCTCCAGAACTTCCGCCGGCAGCGCCTTGCCGCCGGTGAGGCGATCTATCAGGGCAAGGGCGTGTCGCCGTCCTAAGCGGCTCAATGCCAGCGAATGGACATGGGCTTGACCAAGCCACGGGGCGACGAATTCCGGGCGAAATGTGATGATCAGCAGCGCTCGCAGGCCGGGCATCCTGTCGACCAGACGATTGAACACTTCGAGCGACGACGGGTCGATCCAATGCGCGTCTTCGAGCAGCACGAGCATCGGTGCCTCTCTGGTCAGACCTTCAAGAAGCGCGAGCAATACACTGATCAAACGCTCTTTCTGTTCAGGAGGCGTCATCTCAAGCTCGACATAGCGGCCTTCGAGCGGAATCGAACATAGCGACGCCACAAGCGGAACGACCTCCCTCGGCTCGAGCCGCGAACGGCGGGCCATTGTCCCCAGCTGCTCAAGTCGCACCTCGGAAGACTCTGCGCTCGCAAGTTCGGCGGTCCGCCAGATCTGGCTGACAATCGGGTAGAATGCATCGTTGATGTGGTGGGGAGAACATTGATAGCGGATCGCTAGATGTGGTTCCTCGGCGATGCGTTCGAGCAGCGTGGCCAAGATGCGTGACTTGCCGATCCCCGCCTCCCCCGAAAGCAAGGTGACCTTGCCTTCGCCCGAACACGCGTCCCGCCATCGCTCGATGAGCAGCGCGACTTCGGGCTCACGTCCGATGAACGGCGTCATGCGGCTGGATCGGGACGCTTCGAACCGGGTCTCTGTCTCGGCTTCGCGCAACACCGCCCAGGCGCGGACGGGCGCATCGAACCCTTTGACATCGTTCAGCTCGATCGGATTCAGCTCGAAGGCGTCGCCGAGCAGACGACGCGTTTGGTCGGCGATCAGGATGCCGCCAACCCCGGCGCAGGTCTGCAGGCGCGCCGCCAGATTGGGGGTGTCGCCAATGACGGCCTGCTCCTGTGCAGATCCTTGACCGACGAGGTCTCCAACCACGACGATTCCCGTCGCGACGCCGATGCGCGTCTTCAATGCTTCTCCACCGCACGTCTGAAGCCTGGCGACTGCATCGGCAAGATCGATCCCGGCCCGCACAGCTCGTTCGGCGTCATCCTCGTGGGCGCGAGGAAAGCCAAAATATGCGAGTACGCCATCGCCCATAAATTTCGCGACGAAGCCGTCGTACCGCGTGATCACGCCTGAGCAGACGTCCTGGTAATCCCGAATGATTTCACGCATGTCTTCGGGATCGAGGCGAGTTGACATGGCGGTCGATCCGGCCAGGTCGCAGAACAAGACCGTCAACTGGCGGCGCTCTGCCGTGGCCTCAACCGCATCTGGGATGAGAGGCCGGCCCTCGGCTTTCGCCTCTGGCGGGGAATCCGTGACCGCCCCTGACAGCTCCGTGATCGCAGTCAGAATCTTGCGGCGGTGCCCGACAGAAGTTACTCCGATGTCCTTCAGATCGTCAGCCGTCAGGCTTCGAAGAATACTGTCTTCGATTTCATTTCCGCGAAAGGCAACTTCGTATTGTCCGAGCCCGATGCTTCGCAGCCAATCGCCAATATCCATGGTCATGCCCTCGCAATGCTATGCAGACGCTGACCTATTGCTCCTCCGCTCTCATAGCAAAGTTCGATGTCCCGCGAGGCGGACGATCTCCCGCACCAGAAGATCGAGATCAGAACGCCGTGTGCGATGGTTGTTGATCGCAACTCTCAAAGAGTGCTTTCCACGGACGGTCGTGTCCGAGATGGCCGCAATGCCGTCCTCTTGCAGCCGCATCATGATTTCGAGGTTTAGACCCTTTAAGGCCTTTTCGCCGAGGGCCGGCGCACGATAGCGGAAGCAAACGATATTGATGGAGGTTCGGGCGACAATCTCGAGGCACGGCTCTGAGGCGATCAAGCCGTCGAGGTAATGAGCTTGGGCGATATTCTGATCGATGAGCCGCCCGAATTTCTCGGCACCATGCTCCTTTAGAGCCATCCAGACTTTGAGCGCGCGAAACCCGCGGCTCGTCTGCAAGCCATACTCGTGGAGCCACCGTGCGGATGCAATTCCACGCGGAGTTTTTTCGAGATATTCCTGGTCCATCGAGAAGCTCGACACATGGGCGGCGGCGTCGCGGACCACTACGCACCCGACCTCGAACGGCGCATGCAGCCACTTGTGGGGATCGAGTGCGACGGAATCGGCGCGCTCCAAGCCGCGAACACGATGGGCATTGTCCGGCGCTATGGCGATAAGAGCGCCGATGCAGCCGTCGACGTGGAACCACAGGTTCTCCTGTGCCGCGAGGTCGGCGAGCGCTTCAAGATCATCGATCGCGCCGGTGTTGACGGTCCCGGCGGTCCCGATCACGCAGGCTGGCTGAAAGCCGGCGGCGCGGTCTCGCTCGATTGCGATAGCGAGTGCGCCGAGGTCGATGCGCAGATCATCGCCAGTTGGGATACGTCGAAGCGCGCAGTTTCCAAGCCCCATCGCTTCGATAGCCTTGCGGTGGCAGCTGTGGATCTGGTCGGATGCATAAAATCGGAGCGGCCGCTCGGTTGCTGCAACGCCGTGCTCACGCACGTCGATGCCCGCCTTGACATTGCGCGCGACGATCAAGGCGATAATGTTGGCCATTGATCCGCCGCTTACCAAAGTGCCGCTCGCCGAAGCCGGGAAGCCGATCATCTCCTTGCACCAGTCGACGACCTGCTCGTCGATAAGTGCTGCGGCGTGATTACCACCGCCCAGGTTGGACCCTTGAACCGCAGCCAGAAAGTCAGCCAGCGCTCCGGTGAAGTTACTCGCCCCCATGTACCAGGCCCAGAAGCGTGGATGGATGTTGCCCATTGGATAGGGCATCAACGTTTCGGAGACCTCGCGGTAGACCTCGGAGAGTGGCGTGGGGGAATGCGGCAGAGGCGACTTGAACGTCTTTCTGACCTCGCTTGGCATGTCTCGCCAGACTGGACGATCGCGAACGTCTCGGAGATAAGCGATCGCGTCGTCGACGGCGCGGTGTGCCACGGATTGCGCATCGGTCCAGTCCTTCGGATCGAGCGTTTCTTCCAGGGATGTGCCCGCTCGCTGGGATTGGTGTCGCATCGCTGGAGTCTCAGGCGGCCGCGACCGGGAACTGGCAGCTCGGGGTCGATCGAGACAAAGCGAGCTCTTCCTCGTTCATGTCCTCCTCGATTGTGTCGAACAGTGGCGTGCTGAGGTAACGCTCTCCAGTGTCCGGCAACATGCACAGGATGACCGAACCGGCCGCCGCTCGTTCCGCAATGCGGCGCGCGACCGCGAACGTTGATCCGCCGGAAATGCCTGTGAAGATGCCTTCCCTCTGGGCGAGCTGCCTTGTCCAAGCCATGCCTTCGGCGCCCGCGATTGGCACGATTTCGTCGCAGAAGCCCGAATCAATAGCCTCTTGGAGGACGGCGGGGATGAAATCCGGCGTCCAGCCCTGGATTGGATGCGGTTCCCATGCCGGATGACTTGCAGCAGGCGCCCCGCCGGCGGCGCGTTGCTGAGCGGCGCCGCTGCCGACCAGTTGGGCGTTCGCGGGTTCACAGAGGATAATGCGTGTCTCCGGCCGCTCACGCCTGAGCACGCGGGCGACGCCGGTGATCGTTCCGCCCGTTCCGTAGCCGGTGACGAAGACGTCCAGCCGCTGACCGGTAAAATCATTGATGATTTCTCGTGCAGTCGTGCTCTCGTGGATATCGGCGTTAGCCTTGGTCTCGAACTGCCGAGCGAGGAACCAGCCGTGGGTCTCCGCCAGCTCAACCGCCTTCTGATACATGCCGAAGCCCTTCTGCGCCCGAGGGGTCAGCACCACTTTGGCGCCCAACATGCGCATGAGCTTGCGCCGTTCGACGGAAAAGCTGTCGGCCATGGTCACCACGAGCGGATAGCCTTTCTGAGCACAAACCATGGCGAGCCCGATACCGGTGTTGCCGCTGGTCGCCTCTACCACTGTCTGGCCAGGATCTAGAATGCCGGCGCGCTCGGCTGCCTCGATCACGTTCAGCGCGAGTCGATCCTTGACTGATGACGCCGGGTTGAAGAATTCCGCCTTGGTGTAAATCGTCCTGCCTTCGACTCCGAGATTATTGACCCTGATCACCGGGGTATCGCCGACCGTATCGAGGACGCTGTCGAAAAGGCGGCCACGGCCCTGTGTGCTTCTGATGGTTGCTGCGGTCAGCATGGTTGTCCTCCCGTCTGCCCGGCGAGACATCCGGTGCAATGCCAGATGCGATCGAATAAATTCAATGATACAAACATTTGGGAGCCGCGTCCGTTGGAGCGACCGTGGAAATGGCCATGGAATCGAAATCCCCGGGATGCCATGCCCACCCCGTCGGCGTTCGGCTCCGCATGCTGGGGCCGCTGGCGATTGAACGGGATGGCGCGCCGCTGGTATTGCCGGCCTCACGGAAAACGTGCGGCCTTCTCGGCTATCTCGCCCTCACACAACGCCCAACGCAACGTGGCCGGCTGTGCGAGTTGCTTTGGGACGAGGCTGCCAATGACCCGAGAGGAGAGCTTCGTTGGTGCCTCAGCAAGCTGAGGAGCCTTCTCGGCGACTCCCACAGCAATATGGTCGTCACGTCCGTGGATACGGTCGCGCTGCGACTGGACGGCTGGTTAGTGGACGCGATCGAAGTCGCTTCCGCCATGGAACAGGGGGTCGAGACGCTCACGGTGGACCAGCTGCAATCCCTCTCAGAGCACTACAGCGGCGAACTGCTCGAAGGGCTTGCGATCGAACGCTGTCCCGAATTCAACGTCTGGCTTACCTCACAGCAAAGCCGATACGCGGCATTTCGGGCGGCGCTTCTTCAAAGGCTGGCCGAGAGCCTGCCTGCGCATTCCAGCGAGGGATTCGCGGCGGTCCAAAAATGGGTCGAGATTGCCCCATTCGACGACAAGGCGCAGACTGAACTTCTGCGCCGCCTCGCCGAGCGCGGCCGGATTGATGCATGCAAGCGCCAGCTAAATGTCGCGGCTCGACTCTACGAGGCTGAGGCTCTCGATTTTGAGCCCGTCCGCAAGGCTTGGCTGAAAGTATGCGAAGCGCTGCATGCAGGAGCTCCAGGCAGCGCCGCCGTGGTGCAATTGGCAACTCCCGGACCTCGCGCTGATGCCGCAGCCCAGTCGAGAGCGACGTGCCGCCCCTCACTGGCGGTGATGCCCTTCCATGCGCTGCCAGACCGGCGGGAGGGCGCCGGCGAGGCGGCCGACGGCCTCACGCACGACATCATTACGCGGCTCGCCAAGCTGCGGAGTTTCTTCGTCATCGCCGAGGGATCTGTCTTCGCCCTCGGCCCTCGACGAGTCGGGCCGGAAGATGCCGGCCGTCGGCTCAACGTCGATTATGTGGCCACCGGATCGGTGCGCCGTCGGCCGAACCGGCTCGGCGTGAGCGTAGAGTTGATCGAAACCGCTACGGCAAGAATTCTCTGGGCCGACGATTTCGATCGCAAGCAGGATGCTGTGTTTTCGGTCATCGACGACATCGGCAATCGAATCGTTGCGTCGATTGCGAGCGAGATTGAAGCAGTCGAGCGCAACCGCGCGGTGCTGAAGCCGCCCGACTCGCTCGATGCCTGGCAGGCCTATCACCGCGGCCTTTGGCATATGTACCGCTTCACACAAACGGAGAACGACGCCGCCCGACGTTTTTTCGAGATGGCCGTTGGACTCGACCCGACCTTCGCTCGCGCTCATGCAGGTCTTTCGTTTACCCATTGGCAAAGCGCGTTTCAGCAGTGGGACGATCGAAAATCACACACTAGCCACGCTTTAGAGGCTGCCGGGCGCGCCCTCATTGTCGACGAACACGATCCCGCCGCGCATTGGGCAATGGGCCGAGCCCTCTGGCTAATCGGTCGACATGACGAGGCTATCGGCGAGTTGCGGCAGACGGTGGACCTTAGTCCGAATTTCGCGCTTGGCCATTACACCCTGGCTTTCGTCCATTCGCAGTCGCGCGATCCGCTTGCCGCGATCGAGGCCGCTGACCAATCACGCGTTCTAAGCCCCTTCGATCCGCTCATGTTCGGCATGCTGGCAAGCAAGGGGATAGCCTACATGCGACTGGGCCGGTTCGATGAGGCTGCGGCCTGGTCGGTCAAGGCGGCGATGCAGCCGAACGCCCATATCTTTATCCTTGCGACCGCCGCCTTCTGTCAGGTGCTTGCTGGCAGGATCGAGGAAGCCGGTGTGTTTGTCCGGGCAATCCGCGCTGCGCGGCCTCGGTTTAGTGTCGACGAGTATTTGAACGCCTTCCAGTTCTCCGCCGAAGCTGCGGGCCTTTTCCGCCAGGCTGCGGGAAAAATCGGCATGGCGTAACGCCCATTGCGATCCGAGCGTCGACAGGCGTTCAATATGGCGTGGCTCGATACCGAATAAGTGACCGCACAACAAGTTCGCGCGACGTCGGCGGGCGCGGACCCACCACAATCGTCAGGCGGCTTCCTTGCCTACAAGGGCGCATTGGACAGCCCACGCAACCACGCATGCTTGTTCTCAGGAAGCCCACCCCGGCGCGCCTGATAGAGGGCATCCATCAACTCACAGTAGACGTCGATTTCGCAGTGGTGGCGGCGGTCTTAACATATATGACTCCCAAGACCTGAAAAGGCCGCTATGCTGCTTGGGTTTTCCCGTCTGGGGGCAATTCATGTTCGATACCGCACCGCGCTTTTGCGCGCGGTCCTCGATGAAGTCAGCGAGGGCATTTCGCACCGCGACATCGGGGCACGCACGCACGTCGCGTCGAAGATCTTGGAAGCCGCTAGCAAGGGGCAAATCTCGCCCGAAGCTCTCCGTCGGTCAGCACGCACTCTCTCGCGCGCCGACCATGTGGCGCTAACCGGGCAGGGACCGCGGTGAACTTCCAAGTGACGGTGCTGAAGATTTTGGTGAGTTATCCGGCTGGTTTCGCCTTGATGGCCGACCTCAAGCGCGACATGGCGATTCTGGCGACGAGCGGCCGCGATTGGGCGGAGCGCACCCAGCGGCTCGCTGCCCGCATGCCGGATCTCGACATCTTCTCGCAAGGCTTGGTCGAGCGCGAAAGCGGCGGCTGGAAGATCACCGCGAAGGGGCGGACAGCGCTGGAATTCATGGAGGCTCGCTCTGGGACCGACCAGATATTCGAGGAGCCTTTGCCCGAGGCTGCCGCAGCCCTGGTGTCTGTGCTGCGGCAGCCCGCCGAGCGGGCAAAACGACGGCGCGAACGCTGCGAGCGGCGCCGGGAAGCTCGTGAACGGGCACGGGCCAGCGCATCTTGAGTTCGAAGGTCTCGCAAGTCGAGGTTGGCCGTCATGACGTCCGCAGCTCCTTGCCGGAGACAAGAGGTACGAAGCGGACCTCCTCGATCCTTTCCTCGACGAATTGACCGTTCGCCTCTCTTGTCAGCTTGGTCAGCCACTGCACACCGTCAGGATCGCCGAGCGGGATGAGAAGTCGTCCCGACGGAGCCAGTTGAGTCTTGAGGATCACGGGCGTCTGTGCGCTGGCGGCCGACACCAGGATCACGTCGAACTCGCCGCCTTCCGGCCATCCTGCGGTCCCGTCGCCATGACGCAGATCCACGTTGAGACAGCCGAGATGCCGAAGGCGCGATCGGGCGCGGCGCACCAATGCCTCGTGGCGCTCGATCGCGCAAACCTCCCGCCCGAGCTTGGCGGCGAGTGCCGCCAGATAACCCGAGCCCGCGCCGATCTCCAGAATCCGGTCCGACTTGGCGATCGCAGCGGCCTCGAGCATCCTGGCGACGATGTAGGGCTGAGAAATGGTCTGCCCTTTCGGGATCGGTACCGCGCTGTCTTCGTACGCGGCTTCGGCGAACCGCCGATCAAGGAAGACTTCGCGCGGCACCTGCCGCATCGCCAGCAGGACCTGCCCGCTGCAAATGCCGCGGCTGGCAATTTGCACGTCGACCATCGCATCGCGGAGGAAGCGGGACCTCCTGGACCGTCTGCTCTCCTTGATCCCGCGCATAACCTCTCCAGGCATGGACGATCCGCTGCAGCAGATGGGAAAACTCGGAGGCGAGCGACTTGCTCCTTGGCGAGATGGTTCGCTGACGGGGCCGATTTCCCCGGATGGCCAAATTGCGAATCTGCAGTCAGGAACGTGCTCGCAGCGGGAACGACCGCCTCCTGATCGAATTGATCTTGCGAAAACGAGCGAGGAGAAGCACATGAAATTGCTGTTTACGGCGGCGTTCGTGGCCGCAATGGCGCTGGCTTCGGCCTCCGGCGCGGACGCAAAGGGCTGCATCAAGGGAGCCATCGTCGGTGGTGTCGCGGGCCACATGGCCGGTCACGGTAAGCTTGGCGCTGCGGCGGGATGCGCGATCGGGCATCATGAAGCCAACAAACAAAAGACTCCGAACGATTCGAATGCGCAGGCGCCCTCCGGGCAGAAGTAGCTACCGCCGAGCGGGACGTCAGGGACGCGCCGGTGGAAGATTCCCTCCCGGTCCGGAGCCACGGCGTAGAGCTCGAAGGCGGCTCGACCTGTGGAAGCCCGAGACCGAGCTGACGGTCGCCGATGGCGGGCGGCGGCGGGAGGTGCGGGTCGAGTCCCTCGGCGAGAGTTGGCCCGCGACATACAAAAAAGGATGCGCCGAAGGACGGCTGACGCACGGGCACCTGCGCAGGAGCCGTGCCCCGCCCTAAGGAAGCGGGCGGGAACTGCAATGGAAGACGAGAAGACCCGATTACTCGCCGAGGCCCAGAGGTGCAGGCGCTTGGCTGCTTCCATCACCGATCCTGAGGTGATCGAGCGGCTCACCGCAATGGCGGAAGAATACGAACGCCGAGCCAGTGCTTCGTCCGATCGGAAGGACGGAAAACCTTGAGTAAGGCCTCCGCTCAGAGGCGCGGTCGGGCGCCCCTGCTGCGAGGCTCACGAACAAAACAGTCCCGCGTCGCTTCTTTGCCGCCTTCTGGAAGACCCGTATAGCCCATCCAGCGCAAATCGTCGCGTTCAATACCGCCGAGCGCTGGTCGCGCGACGTGACGGTATTGCAAGGACGGGAACGGATACCGGCGATGCCGGTTTCTCAGATGCCTGCGCGCGTTGCTATCGCCTCCGCGAATGACCGCACATAGCCGGTTCGGGTCCACGCAGCTTGGTTCCTGTCATGAGCAAGAAAGATCCTATCGACCGGGTCTGGGACATCATCGAAACGGTCGGTGTGTGCATGCTGACCACGCAATTCGGCGGCGGGCTACGCGCGCGACCGCTAGAAGCGAGACCCGACCGCGATGCCGGTGTGATCTTCTTCGTTACGGACATTCATAGTCCCAAGGAGGATGAAATCGAAGCTGCGCCTGACGTCGGTCTCGTCTTCATCAATTCCAGCAGCAACGTCTATCTATCGATCACCGGCCGCGCCTCGGTTGTGCGCGATGCCGAAAGGACCAAGGTGGTGTGGCGCAGGACCGACGAGGTATGGTGGCCCGGCGGCCCCGACGATCCTGACGTATGTTTGTTGCGCGTGGAGCCTGTCACCGCAGAATTGTGGGACGGGCCGGCGAGCTCCGCCGTGGTGGCATTTGAGCTTGCCAAGGCCAGGTTGACCGGCCAGCAGCCGAATCTCGGCGAAAACCGTAAAGTGACGGTCAAGATGTAAGAAGGCCGCAGGGCCAGTGAAGTCGACTTCCTAAAATCTCGTCCCGATTGTTGGGTAGCTTCCGGGATATGACGCGACGCCGTCGGCGGCTTCGTGCTGGCGCTGTGGTTGTCCATCGTCTTCGCATTTCTGGCGGAATAGGGCTCGTGGCGACCACAAAAGCGGGTGCGGAAAGCTCTCAAGGCCGAGGGGCCCCTCAGAGCATAAAGTCGTGATACTGCCACGAGAGGCACGCCCGCGTGGAGAGCGAGCCCGGCTTCGGGCCCAAGTGTCTCCGCGACCTGAGCGGCAGGTTCGGTTAAGCTCATAGAAAATGAACAAAGCCGGTTGCGATACGTCCACGGGCAGTGAGCCCCTCTAACATGGATTAAGGGATTGCCATTTTTTCCCGGTATGTTGTAAATAGAGTCTTCGTGTGAGGATTTCGAGAGAATAGGCTCAGTTCAGTTCCAGATTTCGGAAATACCTTTGCAAAATTTCTGGGGGACATTGCGATGGCAAGGCCTTCGGTTTCCCGTGAAGCCTTTCGAGGGTTGTTCGCTTTTTATGCGGCCAAGGCCCACCATGATCATAACGGTGTGGCTGAAGGCCGGCTCCTCAAGCTGTTCGGATCGAGCGAACACATCCCCGACGGGCTGTTGGAGTTGTGGTCATCGCGGACCGAGCTGATTGGCCCTGAGGCTGTTGGCAACATAGTGTCACCACTCGCTCATCAGATCCTGGACGGCGGCGCACAATATAACCACGCCAGCGACTTCCTTCATCGACTGTTGCGAGAGCTAGACCGAGACGACCACTAACCGCGATTGCGAGTGGCTGCCGCTGGCGTGTGGAAGGTTTCTGACGGTGTTGCCCCACCGCCAGGATTTTCGTTCGACGCTGCGCGTCGAAAACACTGCGGCACGCCGATCGCGGTCTCAAAGCCTCAACCTCGTCCTAGCTATACATTTGTTCGGCTCGAGGTCTCGCCGCCTGCATGGCGCAACGGTGATCCCACCCCGGTGCAGTGCGCCTCAGAAGTGCAATCTGACCGCGTGCCGAAGCGAGCGGCTCGAACTCAAGATGGAGAGCATTCCCAGCATCATCAGTAGTACGCCCAGCCAAGTTGCCGTCCGGCTCGGCGCCTCGTTACGGGCCTCTGCGGTGGGCATAAGCACGTCGATCGGCATAGTCGGCGGTCCGGACGAAGTCAGTGTGTCGTTGGCCGGCGCGGCCGCGAGAAGTTGCTCAACATCGACTTGATCTTGGCTCGACACCGAGAGCGTGGGCCGGGGGCTGTGCTCGGCGATGATGGTCGCCGACGGCAGAGCGGTGGTCGCACTGACATCGGATCCAGCATCGGCAACGTTGACTTCCGGATGAGTCTGCGCGACCGACATTGAGCGCAGCAACTCCGCGCGCGCATCAAGGATTCCGTTCTGCCTGGGCCGCGCGGTCCCGCTCTCGTCCAAACTGGCGATACTCTCTTTGGTCACGCGCCGACGAACGGCCTTCTTCACCTTCGCGATACCCTCGGTCAGGAACCAGCATTTGCGATGCCCGTCCACTCGATAGACCCAATGCTGGCCGTCGGGGGTCGAGTTGCCGGGGCGTCCCACGCATTCCGCTTGTGGAGGAGAGGTCACCGCGGGTGCGGGTTCAGTAGTATTGAAGAGATCCGCAAGAGGATTGGACGACGCAGGCGCGGTCGAAAGAGCTTCAATAAGAACGAAACTGACGAAGTACAATCGCAAATAACCGGACATCGAAAACTCCCGGTGTTGCGCCCCGCCCGCCATGACCCTTCGGGCAGACCTGGGCACCTATGCGGCTCAAATCTGGCGGCGTCATGGATTCATTGTGCTCGTGCCACGAGATCCGGCTCCGAATGCAAGGACGAGCCAGCAGCTCGCGGTTGCAAAGGACAGTCGAACGGTCATGGCGACGAGCTGCTGACGGAGGCCACACATCACGCCGTTGGAGAGCCGATCTACGACTTCAATCGGTATAAGCGCGCGCTCGCTCAGTTTCGGCAGTCTCGTTTGAGGCCAAGCAACGTCGCGCTCGATCGATCTGTGCGTCAGTAGCGCCGTGAGAACGGGCGTACATCTCAGCCACTTGTGCCGAATATTTCGCGACGTAGTATCTGACCTCGCTGCACGAGATGCGCCCCGCGGGCCTGTAGTGACGCGAAGCGAAGGCTTCGGACCCCAGCGGGATCAGCAACAACGCAACAATAGCCACCCGTACGATCATTCTCGGCGTCCCCCGTGCCACTATCTGCTTCGCCAGAGAGCAGGCCTGAATCGCGCACACGACGCAAATTAAGAATCGCGCACTGTTCAAAGGGCTGTGAGACTGTTGCTCCAATGCTTCGGTTGCGCACTGGACAATGAGGTGGAGGTAACGCGATCTGCCGCGAGCTTCCCAACCATGTCGAAGTGGCAAGCTCGGTCATCACCTGAACGCTCTGCGAGCTCGCGACAACTGGCTCCGCCGAAGCGCTCTCATTCGACGGCTCGCCGTGGGGATACGGCTCGTCCTGGTGCCAATCCTTCTCGCCGGAGCGGCTCGTAGGCGACGCTGGACCGTTGTCGCACTCCGCTGCTTTCGCTTGTCTTTCGGATCGGTTTCGCTCCGCAAGTCTGGTCGGCAAAGCTGCAGGTGGCAATCCCCGCGCTCTGCGATCTCGCAGCCGTGGTAGTCCCCTTCTGCCCTTTGGTCGCTGCCCAGCACGCGGGCCGGTCTTATCCCCTGGCAGCCCTTCGCGAGCGACTGCTCTCTTGCACGTGCCGAGTGCGCCGTCTGTTAAGGGTTGGTTTAGTTTCCGGCATGATCATTGGGGACCGCAAGGGACCCGAGCATGCAATTGCACCATGCGAATACCTTGGAAAGGATCGTGACCGTCGCGGATCACGGCAGCGGCGAGGTCGCGACGCGGCCCGTCACTCTCGACCACCTTGATTTCTCGACCTCTACTCGAGATGAGGTCCTCGCGCTTTTGGCGCCAAGCAGTCATTCGATACCCACTAGTTGGCTCGTCCTGGCAGCCTTGGCGGGGGGCTTTGGACTGGGTTGGGCTGCTGCTTGGTATGGTCCTGCAGCTATCTCAGCTCTCAAGCCAATTGCCCAGATGGAAACGGGTTCGCGCCGCATGCCGGACGTAAAGTCAGTCAGTAAGGCTGAAAGCGCCCGAAAGTTTGCATCGGCCGCAATATCAGCCTCGCGGACGCCGCCTGCTTTAGGTCAGCCCTCCACAGTCATCGCTGGCATTGTTCAGAAACCCCTGGCTAAACCGTCGAGTGGAACGCAATCGGCGGAAGCTTCAAGCCTGGCTTCTCCGTCTCTCGACGCGGACGTGTCTGTGACTGGCTCGCTCGCGCCTGCGGGGCCGCTCCTGTCGGTCCCCGAAACAAGACCAGCGACCATTGCGGGTTGGGCAGTCCTCGAGGTTCGCGGCGGAACGGCCGTACTCGAAGGGCCCGATGGGATTCGAATGGCGGCACAGGGCGACGTGGTCCCTGGCATCGGACGAATCGACTCTATCGTGCGTTGGGGTAATCGCTGGATAGTTGCGACAGCGACTGGGCTAATCTCGACGCGATAGTCGTGACCGCTTGGACCGAAAAGAAAGCATGGCTCCAGGCCGTCTTTCACCAACTCAGGCCGGGTAGGGGCAGGCGCGACCTTCTTGCGAAAGCCATTCTCGATGTGATCAGTGGCCTGGGGCTCCCATTCATATCCACCCTACCATTCGGGATCGTCGAAGCTGCCATACTCCCGCACGATGTCCCCATCGGACGCCGGTTCTCGCGAACGATCGTTGGAGTGGGCGGCCTCATGGAGATCAAGTGTTTTGGCGCACCCAGACGTACGGACCGCGAGGCAAAGCCGAGGCCGCAGCTTGATGTGATGCGGACGGAACCGTTAACGCACTTCTGCCTCTCGCGCCGACACCGGCAGCATCATCGGCCAACTCCAGCTCTTCAGCCAGTTCGGATGACGCAGGGCGTAGCTTTTTTGGTGACTCGACCGGCTTACCGACCTGCTTGCTCAGGTTCGCTATTTCTTGGGCGCTGCTGGATTTCCTGTGTTCGATCCGGTAGTTGTCGTTGTCGGCGAAGTGGATTGGTTGGACGCGGTCGTATTGTGCCGGCCTGAGTAGTAGACGCCAGCAGCAATGATGAGGACCACACAGATGGCCAAAACCACCCAGCCTCCTCGGTTGTTCCGTCGATACTGGTTCGCGGGTCTGTTGTCGTTGGGATAAGTCATGTGCAGTTCTCCTAGAGGCAGAAATCGGGGAGAAAAGAAGTGTTCCTATCGGAGGGCACGCCGATCGTCGCGAGTGCGGGCGAAAACGAGGGACGGTAATTCCGTGGCCTCGACGATCGGCCCGCATAGTGTGGCTCGCCAGCTTCCAAGACGCTCCGGAAGGCGGAAGTAGCGCATATATCCACCGAGGCTGAGGGGGGTGTGTTGCTTGCGCTCCAGCATGGCACAGCGGGTGCAGTATTGGGGGGGAGAGGCCCCGGGCGTGCAGCTTCGGCCCCGGGCGTCTGAACGACCACTCGGAACGATTGGGCGCTCCTGTGATTGAGGTGCCGGCAAGGAGGCATACGGGTGCCTATTCGTTTCCTGCGCGTGGTCATCGCCTGGGTGCTGGTATTGGCCACCCTCTGGGTGTTACAGCCCTACCTGTCAGCACTATGGTTTTCTGCCTCCGCTCCTCGCACTGTCACGCCTCGGGCCGACCTCGCTAGAAACGAGCAGGCGACGATTCGTCTCTTCAGGGAAGTATCTCCATCCGTGGTGCACGTATTCGCCCGCGGAAAGCCGAGCACAACGATGTTTTCCGACGATCAGGACAGCGTCGTGCAATCTGGCTCCGGCATCATATGGGATGTCGCCGGACACGTGATTACCAACAATCACGTCATCAGTGGCACGGGCCAGATCGGAGTTCGGCTGACGTCGGGCGAGTTTGTCGGCGCGCATGTTGTGGGTGCCGCTCCAAATTACGACCTCGCCGTTCTTCAGTTGGAGCGGCCAAGATCGGCGTTGCGTCCCATTGCTGTTGGCCGTTCGGCTGACCTGCAGGTCGGGCAAAGCACGTTCGCAATCGGCAACCCTTACGGTCTCGACCAGACTTTGACCTCCGGCATCGTGAGTGCGCTTGGCCGAAAGCTGCCATCGGTCACTGCGCGCGAGGTCAAAGGGATGATTCAGACTGACGCGCCGATCAATCCGGGGAATTCCGGTGGCCCGTTGCTCGACAGCGCCGGACGGCTGATCGGGGTGAACAGCGCCATTCTTTCTGGTTCCGGCGCTTCTGCCGGAATTGGATTCGCCATTCCGGTAGATATCGTCAACCGCGTCGCGGCCGAGTTGATCCGCAATGGTCACGTGCCGTTGGCGGGTATCGGTATCGTCGCTGCCAAGCAAGATGAGGCCACAAGCCTCGGGATCGACGGAGTGATCATTTTGCGCACTCTGCCCGGTTCTCCCGCCGCGCAGGCGGGAATTGAAGGTGTGAGCGAGGAGGGGGTAATCAGGGACATCATAACCGAGGCCAACGGGAAGCCGGTCCACAGCATGGAGGAATTGACCTCGATTCTTGATGATATGGGGATCGGCAAGGAGTTGGAGCTGACCATCGACCGTGCTGGACAAACCCGCACGGTCAAGGTGACCGTCGCGGACATCTCACGGCTGGCCCAGCGATAACGGAATGTCCAGCTCCCGGATTAGCGCTTATCGCCGCCGGCGCTGCGGATGACTGCCGACGTGCTCGCGGGCAAAAGCAGCGAGCCGGTCGTGCTGCTCGACCCGAAACTGATCACTGCCGAGAACCTGAAGGACTGCAACGACTGGACGGCAGCCCGCTAGAGCTGCTCTAAACGTCGCTGCGGTCGCTTCGCTGCGGCTGCACTCAATTTCCAGGCACCGGAGATGATCATGTCGCGCATTGGAATCCACTCTTTCGTCTGGTCGGCCAGTTCGGCGCAAACCGACCTCGAACGGACTTTGGCCAACACCAAGGAGGCCGGCTTTGACCTCATCGAGTTCTCCTATCTCGATCCCGCCAATGTCGATATCGACAGGCTCGCCGGGCGCATTGCTGAGTTGGACCTCGGCGTGGTGATCAGCATCGGTCTGCCGGCTGAAGGTGATATTTCCAGCGCCGACAGCGCGATCGCCGCACGCGGCATTGAAATCCTGAACAGAACCATAGCGCTGACGCGAGATCTCGGTGGCCGGAAGCTCGGCGGCATCCTCTCATCCGCTCATGGACTGCAGACCACGGCGTCCACCCGTGATCAGTGGAATCGCAGCGCGGCGACGCTTGCCGAGGCCGCGGAAAGAGCCAAGGCGGCCGGTGTCACACTCAATCTGGAAATCGTGAATCGCTTCGAAAGCAATCTGCTCAACACCAGCGCACAAGGGCTAGCCTTTATTGAGGACAGCGGCTCTGACAACATCTTCCTTCATCTCGATACCTTCCATATGAACCTGGAGGAGGCCGATATCGGGCTCGCCATCCGCCGTGCCGCGAACAAGATCGGCTACGTCCATATCGGCGAGAGCCATCGTGGCTTCCTCGGCACCGGCAACATCGATTTCGCAGCAGTTTTCGACGCGCTCACGGCGATCGGCTACAAGGACGATCTCAGTTTCGAATCGTTCTCCTCCGAGATCGTCGACGAAAATTTGTCCAGGAAAGCCGCCATCTGGCGCAATCTGTGGACCGACAACATGGAGCTGGCGCGTCATGCTCGTCGGTTCATTGCGCTCGGTTTGGAGACGGCACGGCGGAAGGCAGAGCTCGTTCGCGCGGCGCAACGGCCGCGAAGGCAGCGGTAGCTGCCTGCAGTTCGCGATGCCGCTGGAACGACGCTCGCCCGTGAGGTGTTCACCTCAGCCGGATATAGCGGGTCGAGATTGTCAGCTCGATAAATTATGTTAGCGTGTGCCCCACTCGGCATAAAGAACGAGTGGCCGGATACAATATGGGAGCAGCGCATGAGGAAGACACTTTTTGGCATTGTTTCTGTGGGTCTGCTGGTCGCCGCCAGCGCCGCGGTGGCCGACACCAAGGACAAGAAGATCGCGCTCTCGAACAACTACGCCGGCAATTCGTGGCGTCAGGCGATGTTGAAGAGCTGGGACAAGGTGACGAAGCCCGCCGTTGCCTCCGGCATCGTGGCAGCCGCCGACGCTTACACGACTTCGGAGAACCAGGTCACCGAGCAGGCAGCCCAGATCCAGAACCTCATTCTACAGGGCTACAACGCGATCGTCGTGAATGCCGCCTCTCCCGACGCGCTGAACGGCGTCATCAAGCAGGCCTGTGACGCAGGGATCACGGTGGTGTCGTTTGATGGCATTGTAACCGAGCCATGCGCTTGGCGTGTCGCGGTCGATTTCAAGAAGATGGGGCGCGTCGAGGTCGATTACCTGACCAAGAAGATGCCGGCGGGCGGCAACCTGCTCGAAATTCGCGGTCTTGCCGGCGTGTTCGTGGATGATGCCATTCACTCCGGCATCGAGGACGGTGTCAAAGCCAATCCGCAGTACAAGATCGTCGGATCGGTGCATGGCAACTGGGCGCAGGAAGTGGCGCAGAAGGAGGTCGCGGGCATTCTGCCTTCACTTCCTGAGATCAAGGCGGTCGTCACGCAAGGCGGCGACGGTTATGGGGCGGCGCAAGCGTTTGCTGCGGCCGGACGACCGACCCCACTCATCGTCATGGGCAATCGCCAGGACGAACTGCAATGGTGGAAAGAACAAAAGGACAAGAACGGATACGAGACGATGTCCGTTTCGATTGCGCCGGGGGTCTCGACTCTCGCGTTCTGGGTCGCGCAGATGATCCTCGACGGCAAGCAAGTGCCGAAGGACTTGACGGTACCTTTCCTTCAGATCGACCAAGCAGACCTTGAGAAGTCGCTGGCCACGACGGAGAAGGGCGGTGTCGCCAATGTCGAGTACACAGCCGATGACGCCGCGAAGGTCGTCGCCGGAGCGAGCAAGTAAGATCTGATCCTTGAGCACTGAAGCCATTAGACTGGACGGCGTCGAAAAATCGTTCGGCGCCGTTCGTGCGCTGGCGGGCGTCGATCTCGTGGTCGCCGTCGGCGAATGCCTGGGACTGGTCGGCCACAACGGCGCTGGTAAATCCACCCTGATGCATGTGTTGGCCGGCGCACTGCTGCCTGACGCCGGCAGGTTGACCGTAGGAGGCGCGGAGCCAAAAGCGCAATGGTCGGCCGCCGCCTCGCAAGCGGCGGGCATTCGCTGCGTATTCCAGGAGCTGTCG
Source organism: Bradyrhizobium sp. USDA 4474 (assembly GCF_054057515.1). NCBI lineage: Bacteria > Pseudomonadati > Pseudomonadota > Alphaproteobacteria > Hyphomicrobiales > Nitrobacteraceae > Bradyrhizobium > Bradyrhizobium sp. USDA 4474. The sequence continues at coordinate 52,299 of NZ_JBSRZJ010000001.1, forward strand.
CTCTGCCCCAATCTTTCAGTCGCAGAGAATGCCCGCATCACGCACGCATCGCTGCGGGGCTTTGGCTGGAAAGGGCGCGCACGCGCGCTGATTTGTGCGAAGCTCGACGAGATTTTTCCCGGACACCGCATCGCTCCCGACGACGAGATCGCGCATCTGCCGATCGGCCAGCGCCAGATGGTCGAGATCGCGCGCGCTTTCACGGTCACGAGGGCGCCGCTACGACTGGTGATCCTGGACGAGCCGACCTCCTCGCTTGATGCGGTCGCCGCCGGCCAGTTGCTGTCTTACATCCGGAAGGAAACGGCGCGCGGTACCGCAATTATTCTGATCTCGCACATCCTCGGTGAGGTGCTTGCGACCTCCGACCGCATCGTCGTGATGAAGGACGGCAAGCAAGTTGCGGCGCGTCCGGCCCCTGCCTTCGATCGCTCATCGCTGATGGCCGCAATGGGCTCGGACCTCAAGGAGGTGGAGGCGAGCGGAGATCGGCGGCAATCCCCTAAAGCTGATTCTGCCGTGGTGGTGCGTGCAAGCCCGCAGCGTGATGGTGGCGGCGAGCTCGTCGTCCGCGAGGGCGAGATCGTAGGGCTTGCCGGCCTTGCCGGGCATGGCCAGACCAGGCTGCTGTTGCAGATTTTCGCGGGCCAGGCCGATATCGACCGGCCGGTGGCCTTCGTTGCCGGCGACCGACAGAGTGAAGGCGTGTTCCACCTTTGGTCCATCGCCGAGAACGTCACGGTCGCTTCGCTGCGTTCTCTCATTCAGCGCGGCTTCATCAACGTGGCTGCCGAGGCGAAGCTGGCGCACGCCTGGCGCGAGCGCATCGGCATTCGGACCTCCGACATGGGCAGGAATATTCTGACCCTGTCCGGAGGGAATCAACAGAAGGTCCTTTTCGCCCGGGCGCTCGCCTCGGACGCCAGGATCATCCTGATGGATGACCCCATGCGCGGCGTCGATATCGGCACCAAGCTGGAAGTCTACGCCATGATCCGCGCCGAGGCCGCCTCGGGCCGCAGCTTCCTGTGGTACACGACAGAGCTCGATGAGCTTACGCATTGTGACAAGGTCTACGTCTTCTGGAATGGAAAGATCTCCGATTCCATCGAGGCTGCCGATTTCTCCGAGCAACGCGTCCTGCGAGCCTCCTTTGCGGAGAGCGGGACATGAAAAACCCACGTTTGCTCCGCGCGGCCTTGCCGTTCCTAACGCTTGCAATCGTGCTCGCGGCCACCTTCTACGTGCAGCCGCGGACTATGAGCTATTTCGGCCTGAACCTTATGCTGCAATATGCCGTTCCGATTGCTCTCGCAACGATCGCGCAGATGTTCATCATCACCGTGAACGATCTGGACCTCTCCATCGGTCCGTTCGTGGGCCTGGTCGGCGTTATTGCCGCGACGGTGCTCAATTCCAACCCCGTTTGGGGTGCCTCGGCGCTCATGGCCTGCGTGCTGGCGTACGGCGTAGTCGGTGCGCTGATCCATGTGCGGAATCTGCCTTCGATTGTGGTGACGTTGGGGCTCTCCTTCGTTTGGCTTGGAATTGCTGTCACGATGCTGCCCTCGCCGGGCGGTAAGGCACCCGCCGTATTGAAGACGATAATGACGGTGCAGACGCCATATGTCCCATTTCCGATCCTTGCGGCGGTTGCGATTGGACTCGTCGTTCACCTTGCGCTCATGACTACAAGCTTTGGCGTGGTCGCGCGCGGCGCCGGGGGCAATCCAAAGGCGCTCGCCCGAGCCGGCTGGTCGATGCTAGGCACCAAAGTCGTCATGTACATGCTCGCCGGCTTGTTTGGGTTGCTGGCCGGATTGGCGCTACTCGGCCTCACGACTTCGGCAGATGCCCATGTCGCCGACCGATATACGCTGTATTCGATTGCCGGCGTCATTCTCGGCGGTGGCGAGTTCATTGGAGGCCGGATCAATCCCATTGGTGCCGTGGCCGGCGCCCTCACGCTGGCGCTGGCGGGCGCCTTCCTGATCTTCCTGCGGATCTCACCCGACTGGCAGATTGGAGCGCAAGGCGCGGTTCTTATCATCGTGCTGGCGCTGCGAGCACTCGCGGGCAGCCGGGAGAAAAGCTCATGAAAGGCCTTCTAAGCCGGCTCGTCGGTCAACCTTGGGTTGGCTCCTTCCTTGCGGCCGGTCTGGTCTGGCTCTTGGCTGTCGTATTCGCCGGAGGACGCGGCGGTGGCGAAATTCTCTCCTCGGCGCTCGCCTTCGCGACGTTCACGGTCATCGTCGGGCTCGGCCAGATGATGGTGATCACCACGGGACCTGGAAACGTCGATTTGTCCATTCCGGCGACGATGACCCTGTCGGGCGTTATCGCGATGAAACTGATGGACTCCGAGAGCGCGCTCATCCTGGTCGGGACCGCAGCCGCGATGGGCGCCAGCTTCTTGGTCGGAGTGGCAAATTACGGCCTGATCCGGCTGCTTCGCATTCCACCGATCATCGCTACGCTCTCCTCGAGCTTTCTCGTGCTATCGACGGCGATCTCCATCGGACGAGGCCTTCGCATCAAGCCGCCGGCACCTCTGGCGGACTTCGCGACGGCCCGGGCCTTCGGCGTCCCGTTCGCGGCGATTGCGGTAGCCGCTCTGGCGGTGATCATCGGCCTGACACTCAAACACACGATCTATGGCCGGACGGTTGCTGCGATCGGGCAGAACGAGCGGGCCGCATGGCTCGCTGGTCTCAACGTCCGTCGCACGCGCTTTGCGACCTACGTGCTCAGTGCAATGCTCGCCGGTCTCTGCGGCATCTTGCAATCGGGGTTTTCAGGCGGCGCTGCGCTGAACATGGGAGACGATTTCCTGCTGGCGTCGATCGCCGTTGTCGTGATCGGCGGAACGTCGGTCGCGGGCGGCCGCGGCAATGTTCCCGGCATCTGGGGCGCCGCGCTGTTCATGTATCTTCTGGTCACGATGCTCAACATCTTCGGAGCGAGCCCCGGCGTGCGCTTGGTCATGACCGGGTTGATTATCATAGCCGTGATTGCGGTCGCGGGCAGCGAGAATCCGAGGCGAGCGTGAGCTCATCTTCCCGGGCGCCGAGGTTAAAGCTCGTGCGCTTGGTTACGGGAGGTGCTTTGCGCAGGGGAGGCTCTTCCTTCGCGTTGACACGTCGCGGCAAATACATAGGCTGCGCATGACCACTTACGAGACCAGCGCGTCATTGAGACCGCGGAGAAGGGCGGATCAATCATGGCTTCGCAATCGGCTTTACCGCGTCGCACCCTTGGCCGAACCGGACTTGAGGCTTCCATCCTCGGATTCGGAACCGCGCCACTGGGCGACCTCTTTCTTGAGCTCGACGACCAGACTGCGATTGCTGCCGCAAGCCGCGCGTTCGAGCTCGGCATCAATTTGCTCGATACATCGCCTCACTACGGCAATGGCCTGTCGGAACATCGCTGTGGAACGGCGCTCCGACGTGTGCCACGCAACAATGTGGTGCTTTGCACCAAGACCGGTCGCTGGATGGATCCCTTTCACCAGCCGGAGACTCGGTCTGGATTTGTAGGCGGACAGCCGCACCGGGCTGTCGTTGATTATTCGTACGACGGTACCATGCGCTCGGTCGAGCAATCGCTCTTGCGCCTTGGCACCGACCGTATCGACCTGTTGCTGATCCATGATGTCGATGTGTGGACCCACGGACAGAACGCGATCGAAGACCGCTTTCGCGAGGCGATGTCCGGGGCCTATGTAGCGCTCGACAAGCTTCGTTCCGAACGCGTGGTCGCGGGCATCGGGATCGGGGTCAATGAAGCCGAAATGTGCGTGCGCTTTGCGCAAGCCGGGTCCTTCGACGTGATGCTGCTTGCCGGACGCTATTCGCTGCTGGAGCAGCCGGCACTCGAGGAGTTCATGCCGCTGGCGCTGAAGCAGGGCATTGCGGTTCTGCTCGGCGGAGTGTTCAATTCGGGGATTCTGGCGACGGGCGCCATCAAGGGCGCCAAGTACAACTATCAGGATGCGCCACCGCACGTCCTTTTGAAGGTCGTCGAAATCCAGCGTATCTGCGCAGCTCATGGAGTACCGCTGCCGACGGCCGCTCTACATTTCGCGCTTGGTCATCCCGCTGTCGCGAGCGTAGTGCTCGGGGCGCATGATGCGCAGGAGGTCGAGCGCAACGTAGCAGCGCTGACCGCCTCCGTGCCAGCCGCACTCTGGAGCGATCTAAAGGCCGCGCGCCTGCTGGACACAGAAGCGCCTGTTCCGGGGTAGAGCGGTCGATATCGAATCGCTGAGGCACATGGTGGGTTCGTCGTCGCTTGAAGAACTGTCGCTGGCGGCTAACGTGCTGATCGTCGGCACCGGAATGGCGGACCCTCTTCCCTTCAGCGTCCGCTAGGCTCGCTTCGGAGACTCTGACCATGGCCACCCACACATTTTCCTGCATCGATGGGCATACCTGCGGCAATCCAGTGCGTCTCGTTTGCGGCGGGGGGCCGCATCTGGAGGGCGCGACCATGCTTGAAAAGCGCGCCCACTTCCAGCGTGACTATGATTGGATCCGCACCGGCCTGATGTTCGAGCCGCGCGGCCACGACATGATGTCGGGCTCCATCCTCTATCCACCGACACGTCCTGATTGCGATGTGGCAGTGCTGTTCATCGAAACATCCGGCTGTCTGCCGATGTGCGGCCACGGCACCATCGGAACCATCACGATGGGCATCGAGAATGGCCTGATCACGCCACGCGAACCAGAAAAGCTGTCGATCGACGTACCGGCCGGCAAGGTCGATATCACCTACCGACAGGAAGGCCGTTTTGTGGAGGAGGTGCGCCTCACCAACGTTCCAGGTTTTCTTTACGCGGAGGGTCTGACGGCCGAGGTCAATGGTCTTGGTGAAATCGTCGTCGACGTCGCCTATGGCGGTAATTTCTACGCCATCGTCGAACCGCAAAAATCTTTTCGCGACATGGCCGACCATACCGCCGATGAGCTGGTGGGGTGGTCGTCGCGTCTGCGTGCAGCGCTGAACGAGAAGTATGAGTTCGTCCATCCCGAGCATCCCGAGATCAACGGTCTCAGCCATATACAGTGGACGGGGAGGCCGACGAAACTGGAGGCGCATGGGCGCAACGCCGTCTTCTATGGCGAGAAGGCGATCGACCGCTCACCATGCGGCACCGGCACCTCAGCGCGCATGGCGCAGCTCGCCGCCAAAGGCCGGCTACAGGTCGGCGATCAATTCGTACATGAATCGATCATCGGCTCGCTGTTCAGGGGACGGGTCGAGGCCGCTGCCAGGGTGGGGCACCGAGACGCGATCGTGCCCTCGGTTTCCGGCTGGGCTCGCATGACCGGCTTCAATACGATCTTCATCGACGATCGCGATCCCTACGCTTACGGCTTCGTCGTCAGGTGAACGTCTGAGCTAGGATCCGGCTCCCATCCTCACGAACTCGTCAGAAAGTCGTCGGACCTCTCAAAACTGAAATCAACGAGCAGAGTGACGCCGCGCCGAAATCACATCTTGAGGCCCGCCTTCGATAGCCGCCGACGCTGGACATCAAGATCGAGCGCATGTTGACCAACAGGGGGTGTTGATACAATCGATCATTGAGATTGCTCCCTTCGCGCGGCCTGGCGCCCTTGCGATAGCCCCTCAAGCTCAGCGTCCGAGATTATGCGCTGTCAACCTACATAAAACGCGCAAGATGAACTTGCTCTTCTTCAGACGCGAGACAGGCCGCAGCTAGTGCACACTGCCGACATCGGGCGATCGTTGCGTTCCTGGACAGGGGGCGCGCCTCAGGGATGACACGGTGTGACGCCCTTCAGTCATCTCCAGTCATGGCTCTCTTATAATTAAGTAAGCCGGTCGTCGAACGTCGTTAGTCTAGCGCGTGAGTCGAACTCCGGGGTGGTTGCCGTCGATAAATTCAACCCCTGCCGCCTCTAAAGCACGTCTGACCGCGGCTAAGTTATTTATGGAAGGGATCCTGCGGCCTTTTTCGAAGTCACGAATGGTGCTCTCGCTCAAATTGGACCGAGCAGCCAATTCGGCCTGAGACCAGTCGAGCAGTCCACGCGCTGCCCGAGATTGATCGGGGGTCATCCAACCGCCATTTCATGAGACACGTTTTGCGTCTACCAGCCACGAAAAGCGTTGACATCCGCGAATTTCAACGGTAACCGTTTAGAGCCGACGTTTTTCGTGTATTGGAGTTTAATTTGATGGCCGAGCGTCTTGGGAGCCATTGCCCGAATTGTGACACCTCGTCAGACGCAGCTCTTTTGGGGCTTGAGAGGCAATTCATCGAGATCGCAGCAGAACTCGAACGCCAGGATGGGAATCTTGAGCTTTCCGACGGCTACTCCACGATGGAGGATGAAGCACTACTGGCCTGCCTCGATCCTATCGAACGAGCGATCATGGAGACCCCGGCACACACGATAGCAGGCTTGGCCGTTAAGGCCCGCCATTTGGCCTATGTTGTACCGAAGTACTGGGAAGCACCGATCGATCAAATCACTTGGGAAGGACGAGCGGTACGTCTGCTAATCGAAACAGTCTGCAGTATCGCAACCGAGCCTTTGCGCAATGAATACGGTGACGCGAATCCTGTGCTCAAACCGACGAATAGATCGGTTAAGGATCGAATGTTGAACCGACCGCAACTCGGCAGCTTGCCGGATACTCCCATGATCGGCGGCTGCGATGGCGAACTGACACTGCTGCGGGTCAACAGCGAGCCTCCGCGATACGGTAATCCTATCCATCGTCTCGTTTCCCACAACTTTCGAAGCGAGGAAGAATGCGCCCCGCGAAATCGAGAGTTGGAGCACTCCATACACAATTGCGATTAGACGAACCAGAAGACTGGCGTTTCCGCGAGAACGCCGGCGATATCCTGTGAGTCGTTCATCAATAGCGCGCGCCATGGGGGGACCCTGGCCTATTACCGGGAGGACGCGTGGCATACGCCTTCGATTTCACTGCTGTCGTCGCGCATTGGCGCGAACTGCTGAAGGGCTGCCTGTTGACGCTGCAACTGTCGCTGCTCGCGATGCCGGTCACGCTCGCGATTGCCGTCGCAGCCGTGCTCATGCTGCAGATGCGGGAGACGATCAGCACCTGGCTCATCGGAGCATTCGTCGAGATCGTGCGCAACACGCCGTTTCTCGTGCAGATCTTCTTTCTCTACTTCGGACTACCCAGCATCGGCGTGCGGCTCGATCCAAATGTCGCGGCGATCATCGCGCTCAGCCTGAACGGCGCCGCTTATACGATAGAGATCCTGCGCGCCGGCGTCGAGGCGGTGTCGCGCGGCCAGATCGAGGCGGGGCTCGCCCTCGGTCTCAGGCCGACGCAGATCTTCCGCCATGTCGTTCTCAAACCTGCGCTGCGCACCGTGTATCCGGCGATGACCAGCCAGTTCATCTTTCTGATGCTGACATCGAGTATCGCCTCGTCCATTACCGCGGCCGAGCTGACGCACGTCGGTGCGGAGCTCGAGGCCGTGACCTTCCGCAGCTTCGAGATCTACTTCACGATCGCCGGGCTCTACCTTGGGATGTCCTTTGGGCTGTCCAAGTTGTCTACGCTGATCCGGCGCATCTGTTTTGCATATCCGGCAGGGTAAGAGGTACGCATGCGAGTCCAGCCATGATCACCTCACTTGGGCCCGCACAGTTTCATCTGCTGCTGGTCGGTACCCTGTGGACGCTGGCCTTGTCGGCAGTCGGTTTCCTGTTTGGAGCCCTCGGTGGACTCGCCGTGGCGTTATGCCGGACCTGCGGTTTGAGGCAGCTGGAGCGGTTTGCCGCCGCGTTCATCGAGATGTTCCGCGGCACTCCACTGCTACTGCAATTGTTCATCGTCTACTACGGTATAGGGCTGCTCAACATCTCGGTGAGCCCCTGGATTGCGGTGTCGATTGCATTCATGCTTCACGCGAGCGCCGTTCTGGGCGAGATCTGGCGCGGATCGATCGAATCAATCCCGCGCGGCCAGACCGAAGCCGCCAAGGCTCTCGGCATCCATTATGGGTTCCGGATGCGCTACATCATCCTGCCGCAAGCCCTAAAGATTTCGCTGCCGGCAACCATCGGCTTCCTGGTTCAGCTTATCAAGGGCACGTCGCTGGCGGCGATCATCGGTTTCACCGAGCTATCCCGGACCGGAACGCTGCTCTCCAACATCACGTACCGGCCGCTGCTAATTTTCACGATTGTCGGCCTGATCTATTTCATCGTCTGCTGGCCGCTATCGCAGCTGGGACGACTTATCGAACGTCGCCTCTCGCCAGTAAGAAGCCAATAAGCCAAAATGCACCAAGGAGGAAATGTGATATCGAAATATTTTCATCGTCGCGTGATTGTTTGTGGCTTAGCGCTCGGATTTGCAGCCATGTCCCCACAGATGGTAGGCGCTCAGACGATCGCGGAAATCAAGCAGCGTGGCATAGTCAGGATCGGTGTGTTGTCGGAGTTGCCGCCGTGGGGCTTCCTCGATGCGTCGGGCAAGCCTGCGGGCTATGATGTGGAGGTCGGCGAGCTGATCGCCAAAAAGATAGGCGTCAAGGCGGAGTTCGTCGGGACGACCGTTGCCGCGCGTATCGCGCAAGTCATGACCGGTAAGGTCGATATGATGCTTGCGATCATGGGCATGTATCCGGAGCGCGCCAAAGTGGTGCAGTTCACCGAGCCTTATGCCGGAATGAAGATCATCCTGCTTGCCAGGAAGGGCCAGATGATCACGAAGCTCGAAGACGCAGCCGCTCTTCGAATCGGTGTCGTGCGCGGCGGGGCCCAGGATATTGCCATTACCAACGGTCTGCCCAAGTCCGCAGACATTCGCCGCTTCGACGATGACTCGGCTGTCATCCAGGCCCTAATTGCCGGGCAGGTACAGGCCATCGGAGCAAATACCACCTACATGATCAACATCAACAAGATATTCCCCAATAATGAATTCGAGCAGAAGCTGGTCTTCAACGAGCAGTGGATGGGTATTGCGACCAAACCCGGCCAGAGCAATCTGAACGTCTGGCTAAACACCCTGATCGACGAAATCCGGGCCAGCGGTGAACTGGCTGCGATCAATAAGAAGTGGATCGACCAGCCGCTGCCCGAATTCCCGACCAAGATCGAGGGCGTTCCCTTTACCGTGCAATAAGCAGGACGCTCCATGCCGCCCACAGTCGATTCCCAAACCGCCATCGTCATGGATGGCGTCAACAAGTACTTTGGCGGATTTCACGCGCTGAAGAACATCAATCTCACAGTCGGTAACGGCGAGCGCATCGTGCTGTGCGGACCGTCCGGTTCCGGAAAATCGACGCTCGTGCGTTGCATCAACCAGTTGGAGACCGTGCAGAGCGGCATGATTGTCGTCGATGGTATAGATCTGACGGCAGGAGGTAAGAATATCGACGCGGTGCGGATGGAAGTCGGCATGGTGTTCCAGCAATTCAATCTCTTTCCGCACATGACCGTGCTCGAAAACTGCATGCTCGCGCCGTTGAAGGTCCGGGGCGTATCTCTGGAAGAAGCGCGGGCAACAGCGAGACGCCTACTCGCTCTCGTCAAGATCGGCGAGCACGCACAGAAGTACCCAGCTCAGTTGTCCGGCGGCCAGCAGCAGCGCGTAGCGATCGCCCGCGCGCTATGCATGAATCCAAAGATCATGCTGTTCGACGAGCCGACTTCGGCGCTGGACCCGGAAATGGTCAAGGAGGTGCTCGACACTATGATCAGCCTTGCCGCTGACGGCATGACCATGGTCTGCGTCACCCACGAAATGGGCTTCGCACGGGCGGTGGCGGACCGAGTGGTCTTCATGGCCGACGGTGAAATCGTCGAAGAGGCATCTCCGGAACAGTTCTTTTCGGCGCCCACACACAAGCGGACGCAGGCGTTTCTCGGCCAGCTTCTCGTCGATTAGAAGCAACCTAAAAAAAGGAAAAACATGAAGAAAATCTTCCTTCTGAACGGACCTAACCTCAACCTCCTTGGCCAGCGCGAACCCGAGATCTACGGGCGAACCACGCTCGCCGAAATTCGCGACCGTTGCATTGCCCGCGCCAGGCCGCTTGGCTATGACATCGACTTCCGTCAGACCAATTTCGAGGGCGAACTGGTTGAAAGCGTGCATCAGGCGCGCCAAGAGGCCGCAGGTATCATCGTCAATCCGGCCGGCTACACCTTCACGTCAATCGCGCTGCTGGACGCGCTGAAGATGTTCCGCGGTCCCAAGATCGAGCTGCATATCTCGAACGTTCATGCACGGGAGAGCACCTACCACAACTCCCTTATCTCGCGCACCGCGACTGGCATCCTGATTGGCTTTGGAGCAAACGGATACGAGCTCGCCATCGATGCTATGGCTCGATTCTTGGCCCCGGCTTGACCGGCGCCAGCGAAATCGGGAGATCGATGCCTCGCGTTGACCTGAACCGGCAGGTGCAGAGCGTACTTGACAAACAGAACATGGGCCAGCAGCTTGGGCCCTGCACACCCGCGCGCATTCCGCTGGGTGATCGCTTCGCAACCCCCGAGCTCGGGTGCCGCCTTAACCGGTCGCGCGACTGCACTCGCTCCCGGGTCCCGATGCTACGCGTCGGCGCACTATGCTGACCCTCCTGCGGGTGTCTCCTAGCCGGTTCTCGCGACCTCAGACGGGTAGGGGCGCGGGGTGTTCGTAGTCTTCCGCAGCTGATCGCGCCCGTAAGTCCAACGGTGGTCAGGAACTTTAGCGCACGCGTGATGAGAAGCGGGGCAAAGCGCTTGCGAATCTCGCCGAGCAGGACGCGGAGCACCTGTACGCTTGTTTGCAAACCGCTTCACCGCATTCGTCGATGCGTGCTCGCTTTCAAGCGCGCTCAAAAGGAACGTGCTTCGCTCCTGGCCGAGGTGGAATTTTTCGTCTCCGCTGGTCGAGCCCCGTCCTGGATGAGACCGAAACAGCTATCGAGGAAATTTTGTCCGGCAGGGGCCTTCGCCGATGCCCCGGCGCGCAGATTTCGCGCGCGCCAGCATGGAAGCTGCCTTTGAAGACGCCATGGTTACAGATTTCGATAACTTCTTGCCGGTTGCCGCGGGTCTGCCCGATCCCAACGATCACCACGTTTTGCTGCGGCGGCCAAGGCGCAAGCCGCGATGATTGTAACGGAAAACCTTAGGGACTCCGGCGGCAGTTCTTTCCGACCTGAACATGGAGGCGAAATCGTACGACGGTTTCATTGCAGATACTATCGCACTCGACGAAGCTCGCGCTGTTGCAGCCATTCGGCGTATGCGCGAACGCTTCAAGAAACCGGAAATGACGCGGGCGCAGCTCTTGCTCGTGATGCAAGCTGCGGGATAGATTGAGACGGTTGACGTGCTAAGGCTCAGACGGGCTTTTGACAACGCATCTCACTTCGGATATTCCATAATGAGTATTATGCGAATCAAACTTGTAAGCGCAATATAGAGATGACACCCCTCCGCAAAGTTGAGATGGCACTCCGCGGTTGGAATGCAGTTGCGGGGGACGGCAATCGTGGTGGTGTCTATGAGCGACAAGGAGTTTTCGCGGCTCAATATTTTGATGGAGGTACAAGCCGGGCGATTGCGGGTGTCAGAAGCCGCCACGGTGCTTCAGTTGCAACGGCGACAGGTGTTCCGGCTGCTCCGTTCGCTCCGCGAGCATGGAGCGGCAAGCTTGGCCTCCAAGCGTCGTGGCAAGCCCAGCAACAACCGGATGCCGGCGCAGGTGCGCGAGCTGACGATGTCGCTGGTGAAGGCGCGTTATGCGGATTTCGGCCCGACGCTGGCGGCAGAGAAGCTCAAAGAGAACCACGCCTGCCTGGTGTCGCGGGAGACGCTGCGCAAGTGGATGTTGGCGGACGGGCTATGGATTGATCGGAAGCGCCGCCTGCCCTCGGTGCATCAGCCGCGCAACCGGCGTGAACGGACTGGTGAGCTGATCCAGATCGACGGTTCGAAGCATTACTGGTTCGAAGGACGTGGCCCGGAGTGCTCGCTGCTGGCCTATATCGACGATGCGACCAGCCAGATTCTGCATGCGGCGTTCGTACCTTCGGAATCGACGCTGGATTATCTGCGCGAGACCAGGGTCTATGTGGAGCGTTATGGCCGCCCGGTTGCGTTTTACTCGGACAAGCACTCGATCTTCCGGGTCAACCATCGCGAGGCGGCCGGTGGCAACGGGATGACGCAATTCGGCCGCGCTCTGAGCGAACTCAACATCGATATCATCTGTGCCAACTCCCCTCAGGCCAAAGGTCGGGTGGAGCGCTCATTCGGAACGCTGCAGGATCGTCTGGTGAAGGAGATGCGGCTTGCCGGGATCTCGACGATCGCGGCCGGCAACGCGTTCCTGCCGGCGTTTATGGCGAGCTACAATGCTCGCTTTGGCAAGACTGCGAAGTCGGACCAGGATGCCCATCGCCCCGGTGAGGACCTGGCGCCGCTGAGCGACGTCTTTGCCTGTAAGGAAGAGCGCACGCTGACGAACAATCTGACGATTCAGTACGACAAGATCCTGTTCATGCTCGAGAACAACGAGGTCACGCGGCGGCTTGCCCGCCAGCGCGTCACGATCATCGACTATCCGGATGGCCATCTGGCGATCCGGCACAACGGGCGGGATTTGCCCTACCGAACGTTCGACAAGCTGCAGAAGGTCAATCAGGCGGCGATCGTCGAGAACAAGCGGCTGGGCGAGGTCTTGGCCTACATTGCCGAGCAGCAGAAGCAGCTGGACATGTCGCGCTCAGCCAAGGCGCCACGCCGTCGAGGCCAGGCCGAGCGGCACATGTTCAAGCTAACCTGACCTTCCAGGGCGTACCATCCGGTCGCGCGGCCGCTGCGCAACCCCGGCCAGCTCCGCGTCCGCGCGCCCTCCTCACCGATTTCCTGGTGACATTTCTAACGAGCGCAGGCGCGTCTTCAGGCCAAAAATAACGTCCATGCGCCCCGGTTGCTGTCAGTTCGGGTGACATTTCTACTTTGCACGCCGGGTGTCATTTCTGCCTTGCCCCGACAAAACTCAAGTGTAACAATGAACGGTTGCCCAGCGCGTCCGTTGCCTGATGGGATCGACACCATCCCCGCCTTTAACCGAGATTGGATCGAGTTGAGCGCTCTTTCCTCATGGATGTAGCAAAATCATTGGGACCTCGGCAGGATCCAGCATCGCGCCCTGATAAGCGATGGGTTCTGGTTCTAGGCGCTACGATAGCGCTCAATAGAGGAAAGATCTGGCACGATTCCGAGCCCCGCCCCCTGATCCAATTCAACCGTGCCTTCCCTGACGCTAAGAACCGGGCCGCAATAGAAATTGCGCAATGGATTGTCGTTGACATCCACCTCGAGCCAACCGTCGCCTCCGACACCGGCCAGGAGATGCGCCGAGGCAAGCAGTCCAATGCCGCCGCCCAGATAATGTGGGCAGAATGTCTTGCCCGATCTCAGGATATCACGCGCGACGCCCGCGCAGACGCTGAGTCCGCCCCATTTCGCGATGTCGGGTTGAATCACACCGAGCACGTCTTTGGCCAGAGCGTCCCTGAATCCCTCGACGCTGGAGATGTTCTCGCCCGCGGCAATCGGCATCTTCGCGGCGCCCCCGAGCCTGCACCACTCTTCCCACGGCCGGTTGGCGCGGATCGGCTCCTCCAGCCAGCGAAGATCGAACGCGGCGAGGCGCGGCAGCATCTCCAATGCCTGCCCGACCGACCAGGCCTGATTGGCATCGGCGGCGAGCATACCCGCGCCGACGAGGGCGCGCAGCGCGCCGAGATTGGCAAGATCGGTTTCGAGACCGAACCCGAGCTTTAGCTTCAATGCGCGATGGCCGCGCTCGAGCGCGGCTTCCGCCGTCTGCGCGGCGCCGCCTGGATTGATGCCGCTGGCATAGACCTTGATCGTGCTCGATTGACCGCCGAGCATCCGCCACAGCGGCGAACGTTGCCGCCGTGCGGAGAGATCCCACAGCGCGATATCGATGCCGGAGATCGCCTGCGCGAACGGGCCCGGCTCACCGCATTGGAGCGCCAGCACTTCGGTTCCCCTGGTGAGGGTCTCGAAAACCTCAGCCGGACCACCGAATTTGCGCCTGAGGAGGCCCGGCGCAAGCACCTCGTTGATGAGCCGGGCACGATGCTCCGCGCCTGGAGCAGGAAAGTTGGACCAGGCTTCCCCCCATCCCTCGACGCCGTCTTCGTCGACGACGCGAACGAAGACGGCGGGACGGTTGAGCATCTTGCCGAACGACGTCACCACCGGCGCTGCGAGCGGATAGCGATAGCAGAACGCCTCGATCGAACGGATGGTAAAGCTGTCAGTCATGTTGCAGATCCTGCGAGACCACGCGGAGCCGCGACCATCTCAGTAGGCGCGCGCGAAGTCACCTTCTTGCTTGATTTCGGTGAATACCGGAAAGCGAGCCTTCCACGCGGCGCCCTTGGCCGTGGTCAGCTTATTGAGACGCTCGAGCACGTTGAGGCCATCCTTGCGCAGGCTCGCCGACACCGCTGCGCGGTCCGGGAAATTCTTCAGGACGGCGTCGAGCCAAATGGTTCGGCCCGCCAGAAATCCGCTCGCCCCTGCGGCATAGGAGTACTCGAGCACGCGCTCGAATTTCTCCGGCGCGGCGCCCCCCGACAGCAGCACCCAGGGGATGCTCCGCTCGCGGCAGATACCGCCGATCGCATCGAACTCCTTCTGCGCGGCTTTCGCCTCCGCGCTGCCGTCACGGGCCGGCAGGCTGTTGGCCGCCAGAGGGCTCTCCAGTTTGAGGAGATCGACGCCGTATTCGGGCTTGGCAAACTCGCGCACGCTGTCGATGACGAGGCCTGGAAGCTTGCCGGGCGATTCCACGTAGTCGGCGGTATGATTGGGGCTGCCGAGGAACGGATAGACCAGGAGCTCCAGCACATAGGGAATGTCATGGCGGGCGCAATCCTCGCCGATCTCGCGCACGAAGCGCTTCTGATGCTCGTTCACGGCGGCATCGGCGTCCGGCCGGTACCAGGCGAGTACCTTGACGGCGTCGCCGCCCATGGCGCGAATCTTGTCCACGCTCCAGTTGGTGATCGCACGCGACTTGCGGCCGCCGGCGGTCTCCTCGACGCGGTGCTCTTCCAGCGTCATGATCAGGCCGCAGCGCGGCGGCAATAGATCGATCGCGGCGGGCACCGCGAAATTCGGATCGAACAGCATGGAGCTGCAATACGGCGCGAGGTTCTCGACCAGGAGGCGCTTGGCCGCCGTGACGTCGGAATATTCGACCTGATCTCGCGTGATGCCTTTGGCTTTCGCGATGGCATCGAACAAGGGCGGCCGCTGGTCCAGCGCGACCATGCGAAAGTGGCCATCTGCGTCAGCAAGCCGTGCCAGGCCGCGGTTCTTTCCAATCGTTCTCATGACTTCGTCCTTATGAATGCAAGACACTCGTTGATGGTGGGGATCCCGTTCCGCCCGCCGGCATGGCGGCATTTCATGGCGGCCGCCGCCGCGGAAAACGTCATGGCGGCCCGCACTTCGAGGCCGGCGCCGATCGCCAGCGCATAGGCGCCATGGAAGACGTCGCCCGCGCCCGTGGTGTCGACGACGTCGACGGCATAGGCGGCCTGGCGGTGCAGCTCGCCATTCGCGTGCCAGCTCACGCCCGCCTCGCCGCGCGTGACGGCGATGACGCGGCAGCCGAAGCGCGCGATGCCCGCGATGGACTTGTCTTCAGATGAGCCGGCAAAGGCCGCAAGCGCGGGCTCGGAGAAGATGGCATGGTCGGTCAGCGGCAGCAGCCGCTCGAACACTTCGGCATCGGCCATGTCGCCGTCGAGCACCGTCGGGATGCCGCGCGTCCGCGCCTGCTGAAACAACGTCGCAGCGCCCTCGACCCAGCGCGGATCGGCCAGCACGGACGATGCGCGCGCAACGGCTTCGAGCGGGAGCCAGTCCGCAGCCTCTGGATACTGGCCGCGGAAATTCACGATCTGCCGCTCGCCGGAAGCATCGACGATGATCCCGGAGACGGACGAGCGGCCGTCGGCAAACAGCCTGAAGCTCTCGACTTCGACGCCTTCCGCCGTGAAAGCCGACTTCATCTCGTGACCGGCGGCGTCAGCCCCCGCCCGCCCCCAGAACGCGACGGACGCGCCGAGCTTTGCCACCGCGACGCTCGCATTGGCAGCCATGCCGCCGCCGAGCGTGCCGTACTCCACGGCCTTGATCTTCTCGCTTCCGCCCGCGAACGGCCGGTCGACCCGCCAGACCTGGTCGAGCGCGGACAAGCCGAGGCAGATCACGTGCACAGGCTTCGCCCCGGATGCGACATCCGCCAGCGCCGAGACATCGGCGATGTTGACCGAGGCGTTCATCGCAAGACCTGCCCGTTGGCGGCATCGAACAAATGCGTCTTGCCGGCTTGCGGGCGCAATGTGATGCGATCGCCGACCTTCGGCCGCAGCGCCGGATCGACACGCGCAATGGCAGGGGCGCCAGCAAGATCGAAATGGATTAACGTATCCGAGCCGAGCGGCTCGACCAGCTTGACGTTGATGGCGATACCGTCGACGGCATCCGTCGCCACGGCAAAATGTTCGGGACGAACGCCAAGCACGGCATTGCCAGCCTGCCGCAGGCGACCCGCAGTCTCGCCGTCGAGCGGCACCACCGTTCCGCCTTGCGACAGAATGGCCCGGTCGTCACGCCATTCGACCGGAAAGAAATTCATCGCGGGCGAGCCGATGAAGCCGGCAACGAACTGGTTGGCGGGCCGCTCATAGACCGCCTCGGGCGTATCGTATTGCTGGATCGTGCCGCTCTGGAGCACGACGATCCGGTCGGCCATGGTCATGGCCTCGATCTGGTCGTGGGTGACGAAGACCATGGTCGTCTTCAGCTCCTGCGACAGCGCCTTGATCTCGGCGCGCACCTGCCCGCGCAGCTTGGCGTCGAGGTTGGACAAGGGCTCGTCGAACAGGAACGCCTTGGGATTGCGCACGATGGCGCGGCCCATCGCAACGCGCTGCCGCTGGCCGCCGGACAGCTCCTTCGGCTTGCGGTCGAGGTAAGGCTCGATGTGCAGTAGCGCCGCGGCGCGCTTGACGCGGGCGTCGATCTCCGCCTTCGGCACGCCCCGCAGCTCCAGCGCAAACGACATGTTGTCGTACACCTTCATGTGCGGATAGAGCGCGTAGTCCTGAAACACCATCGCGATGTCGCGTTGCGCGGCCTGCACGCCGTTGACGCGCTTGTCGCCGATATAGAGATCGCCCGACGAGATCGGCTCGAGGCCGGCGATGATGCGCAGCAAGGTCGACTTGCCGCAGCCGGACGGGCCGACGAACACGACGAACTCGTGGTCCGCGATCTCCAGGTTAAGATCGGGGATCACGGTGAAATTGTCGTAGCGCTTGACGAGATTGCGGATCGAGATCGAGGCCATGATCGCTCAGTCCAGCGCCAGCACAGGCTTGATCAGCTCGCCCTTGGCGAAGCGGACGAAATTTTCGGGCAGAGCCGACAGGCCGAACTCGCCGTCGACGAGGACGCGGTACTCGTCCCTGTACTTGCGCAGCAGCTCGACATTCGGCTCGAAATCCTGGACCGGGAAATAGAAGGTCCGGATCATGTAGAAATCCTTGCGGCGAAACACCTTGCCTTCCTCGATGGTCCAGGGCGCAGCGTTCTCGCCGACCAGCACCAATGCGCCGCGCGGCAGGACCAGCTCGATGCCGAGATTGCGCGCAGCATGCGCGCCCGAACATTCCATGATGAGGGCGAAGCGCTTCGATGTGTCGCCCACCGGATGCGCCGTCGCGCCAAAGGATTGCGCGATTCTGAGACGCGCCGCGTTGGGATCGGCGACATGGATGTCATCGTAGCCGAGCGCGCGGAGCGCCAGCACGACGCCGAGGCCAACCGGCCCTGCTCCCATGATGAGAACCGGCCCCGCCTCGTCCGACGGCACCACGCGGCTGACGAAGCGCACCGCGTGGCCTGACGTGCCGATGGTATCGAGCAGCAGCGGCGCGAGGCTGTCCTCGATGTCGTCGGGCACCGGAAGCAGGCAGTTTTCCGGCACCGGCACGTATTCGGCATATCCCCCCGGCCTGTTCCAGCCGATCAGGCTGGAGACCTCGAGGCACATCTGGGTATCGCCGCGCTTGCAGGCCGCGCAGTGGTCGCAATGCAGGGGAATGTAGACCGCGCAGCGCCGGCCATGCAGTCGGTGACCGGGCTGCTCGACGACGCCGAAGATCTCATGGCCAGCGGTGAACTCGGAGCCCTTGTGCCACAGCTTGAAGTCCGAGCCGCATAACGCGGTGCGCAAGACGCGGACCAGCACCTCGCCGGTGGCGACATCAGGCATTGCCACGCGTTCGATCGTGATGCGGTCATTGCCGTGGAACACCGCGGCCTGCATGATCGAATTCGTACGGGGGGACACGTTCATCGGATACCTAACCTTTCACCGCGCCGAGCGTCAGTCCGGACACCAGCCAGCGCTGGACCAG
Source organism: Bradyrhizobium sp. USDA 4474 (assembly GCF_054057515.1). Classification (NCBI taxonomy): domain Bacteria; kingdom Pseudomonadati; phylum Pseudomonadota; class Alphaproteobacteria; order Hyphomicrobiales; family Nitrobacteraceae; genus Bradyrhizobium; species Bradyrhizobium sp. USDA 4474. Next base: position 70,807 of record NZ_JBSRZJ010000001.1, read on the forward strand.
GGCAGCCAGCACCAGCGGCGGCAGCGCGATCAGCGTTGCCGCCGCCATGAGGGCGCCCCATTGCGTCGAGCCTTCGCCGATGAAGTTGAAGGCCGCCGCGATCAGCGTCTTGGTGTCGCCATTGGAGAGCACCAGCGCAAACAGGAAGTAGTTCCACGAGAAGACGAAGGCGAGGATCGCCGAGACCGCGACGCCTGATGCCACCAACGGCAGCGCGATGCGCCAGAGGATGCGCGTGACGCTGCATCCATCGACCTGCGCCGCCTCGAACACGCTGCGTGGAATGCCGTCGAAGGACGGCAGCAGCACCCAGATCACGATCGGCAGCGTGATCACGGCATGGCTGAGGATCAGTGCGGTATAGGAGCCGATCATGCCGACCTGCCGGAACATCACGTACCAGGGCAGCAGGAACAGCGTGCCCGGCGCCATGCGCGCAGCGAGCGTCAGGATCGCCGGCCACGAAATCCGCGTCCAGGAGACCGCGAACGCGGCAGGAATTCCAAACAGCAATCCGAGCGCGGTCGAGCCGACGGTGACGATCAGGCTGTTGAGCGCGTAGCTCAGGAATGGCGTCGTCCTGGTCAGCTCGACATAATTATCCAATGTCGGCGTGAAGATCAGCGTCGGCGGATAGGCGGTGACCTCGAAGGACGGCTTGAACGAGGACAGCACCATCCAGACCGTCGGCGCCATGATGAGCACGCCGGCGAGCACGAGCTGCAGGGTGTTGAGCCGGCGGATCCAGCGGTCGGTGTGGGCGGCATCGTTCATGACATCACCACGCCACTGCGCCGCGCAGGCGGTTGAAGGCGAGCACGGCGCCGAACACGATCGCCGTCAACGTCAGCATCAAGGCGCTGGCATAGCCGATGTTGAAGAACTCGAAGCCGACCCGGAAGCCGTAGATGTTGAGCGTGTTCGAGGCGTTGCCGGGGCCGCCCTGGGTGGTGATGTAGATGATGTCGAAGAAGCGCAGCAGATCGACGCTGCGCAGGATCGCCGCGGTGACGATGGTCGGCAGCAGCAGCGGCAGCGTGATGCGCTGGAAAGTCTTGAATGGGGATGCACCGTCGATCTGCGCGGCCTCGTAGACGCTCGGCGGCAGGGACTGCAATCCGCCCAACACGATCAGCGCGACGTAAGGCGTCCACTGCCAGCTGTCGATCAGCGCCACGGTCGGAATGACCAGGGATGGCGAGGCCAGCCAGTCCGACGGCGGCAGGCCGAATGCTTGCAGGATGTAGTTGGCGGCGCCGAGCGACGGATCGAGGATCACCAGCCACATCATGCCCGCCACCACCGGCGGCATCATGAAGGGCGAGATGAACAGCGAGCGGACGATGCCCGGCAGGCGCTTGGCATGAAACAGCACCAGCGCGAGCCAGACGCCGAACACGAGCTGCAGCACCAGCGACAGCACATAGAGGGCGATCGTGACCCACAGGCCGTGCCAGAACTCGTAGTCGGAGACCAGCCTGGAATAATTGGCAAGGCCCGCAAAGGACTGCTTGCCGGTCGAGGAGAAGCTCTGGAAACCGAGCCAGACCGTATAGAGTACGGGAAACGCGATCATCGCGACCGTGAAGATCACGGCCGGTGCCGAAAGCGCCGACATTTCCAGCTTCTGTCGATCCTGCGTGAGCGTCGCAGCCGCATCAGACATGCGTGCGATTCCTTGGGGGTGACGCGTGCCGGCCGGCCGCAGGCCAGCCAGCACCGAACATTATTTCTGGGCGATCAGCGCATCGAGTGCCTTGTCGGCATCGGCGCAAGCCTGGTCGATCGGCTTCTGCTTCAGGATCAGATCCTGCACCGCCTGGCCGATGAACTCACGGGATTCCGGATTGGCGACGATGGGATAGCCGACCTCAGAGGAGCCCTTCGTGGCGAGCACGTCTAGCGCCGCCTGCCATTCCTTGCGAACCGGCTCCTCGTCGATCCACTTGCGATATTCAGGGTCCTTTGCGACCGACGGACGCGGCGGGGCAATGCCCTGCAGCGCCATCTTCTTCTGCACCTCGGGACTCGTCGCCCATTGCACGAAATACCAGGCCGCATCCGCCTGCTTGCTGTGCGAAGACACCGCCATGCCCCAGCCGATGGTGGTCGGCACCGTGCCGGCCTCGCCGGCCGGGAACGGCAACAGGCCGGTGTCCTTCAACCGCGCGCCGCCTTCCATCACCGTGCGCAATTCGTTCGAGGATTCGAACGCCATCGCCGCGCGGCCGCTGCGATAGAGCGCCGAGATCTGCTGGAAGCTGTAGTTGACGACGCCGGGCGGCCCGAAATCGCGCAGCAGGCGGCTATAGGTATCGAGCGCCTCCTTGCCCTTGGCCGAGCAGAGGTTCGACTTGCCGCCTGCGATATAGCTGCCGCCGATATTGTGCAGCATGTTGCTGAAGGTGTAGGCGACCGCCGGCTTGAGTCCGCGCGAGACGAACGGCGTCACCGCGCTGTCGCAGGACTTGATCTTCGCAGCGGCGGCTTCGACCTCCTTGATGGTCTTCGGCGCCTCGACACCGCACTTCTTGAAGATGTCGGTACGGTAATAAAAGATCGGGCCCTCGATGTTCATCGGCATGCTCGTCAGCTTGCCGCCGAAGGTCGCGGCTTTCAGCAACGCCTGGCTCAGCCCGACCGGATCATAGTCCTTGGCCACCTCGTTCTTGGCCATTGCGGTGAGGTCGGCATACCAGCCGGCGGCGGCGAACTGCTCGCCCTCGCGCGACGGCAGCGTCATGAACACGTCGACCTCGTCGCTGTTCGCATTCATGACGGTGACCAGACGCTGGCGCATCTGCTGCTCCTGATAGCCGTCGACCTTCAGGGTCATGCCGGTCAGCTTCTCGAAATCGGCCTTGTAGGTCAGCAGCGCCTGGGAGACCGGATTGTTGTTGGCGAGAAAGGTGACGGTCTTGCCCTTGAACTTCATCCAGTCGAAATCCGCCGCCCGCGCCGGCGCACTGACCGCTGCAATCGCGAGAACGGGTAGCGCGACATGCGTCGCGAGCATCCTGGCCTTCATCGAACTCTCCTCCCGGCTGGCCGCCTTGGTTGGCGGACCATTTTGAACATTTGAGCATCAATTGAAAACGGTTACAAAATAGACCTCGAATCCGGTGTGTCAAGCGATGGACAAGCAACGGAATCTCCGGCAGACATGTGCATATCCGCTACGACGCGGCCACGCCGCAGAATGTAACGTTACATTCATGAGCCTGACCAACGCCAAATCCGTGAAACAGGGCATCCGCGCCGTGGCGGCCCGGGCCGGCGTTTCGACCGCCTCGGTCTCGCGCGCGCTCAACGATCCGGCTGCGGTCAGCCCTTCCCTGCGCGCCCGCATCGAACAAGCGATCGACGCACTCGGCTACATCCCGCACGCGCCGGCGCGCCTTCTGTCGTCACGGCGCTCGCGCACCCTCGGCGCGATCGTGCCGACGATCGACAACACGATGTTCGCGCGCGGCATCGCCTCGCTCCAGCAATATCTGTCCTCGGTCGGATACATGCTGTTCCTCACCACCAGCGGTTATGATCTCGACGTCGAACTGCAGCAGGCGCGCAACCTGATCAGCCGCGGGGTCGATGGCCTCGTGCTGCGGGGCGATTGCCATCACGACGGCTTGCGCAAGCTGCTCGCGGACAACGCGGTGCCCTTCATCAATGTCGGCATCTACCAGCCCGACCGGCCCTACCCTTGCGTCGGCACCGACAATGAAGCCGCCGCCCATCGCGCCGCCGCGCATGTCATCGAGCTCGGCCATCGCCGCATCGGGATCGTCTCGGCGCTTCAGCGCAACAACGACCGCGCCAGCGCCCGCGTCGCCGGCTTTCGGCGCGCGCTTGCCGAGAACGGCCTCGAGCTGCCTCCGCAATGGCATGTCGAGGTACCCTATACGCTGGACGACGCGCGCGAGGCGGCGCGATATCTCCTCACCCTCAAGGATCGGCCCTCAGCCGTGGTGTGCGGCAACGACGTCATCGCCTATGGCGTGCTGCTGGAGGCCGAGCGCGACGGTTTCTCCGTGCCGCGCGACCTGTCGGTGGTCGGCTTCGACGACCTCGACTGGAGCCGCCATTTGCGGCCGAGCCTCACCACGATCCACGTTCCGACCGGAGAGACCTGGCAGCGCGCCGGCGAATATCTGGTGCGGAGCCTTGCCGGCGAGCAAACCATCATGCATCGCGAGATCGACTTCTCGCTGGTGGTACGAGAATCGACGGCTGCGCCTCCGAAGTCCCTGAAGTGAGATCCAGCCGATGAATTCGAACTTTTCCCTCGCTGCCGGCTTCCATGCCGTCGTGATCGGCGGCGCCGGCGACATTGGAGCCGCCATCAGCAACCAGTTTTGCGACCTCGGCGCGACGGTGACGGCCACGGGCGCCAATGAGGCCGATCTCGCCCGCACGCTCCTCAAGCCGCGCACGGGCCTGACGCTCGCGAAGCTCGACGTGACCGACGATGCATCCGTTGCGTCGTTCGCCCTGCAGCACAGGCGCGTCGATGCGCTGGTCAACTGCGCCGGGATTCTCGCGCGCGACGAGGAATTCGAGATCGAAACCTTCATGAAGGTGATCGATGTAAATCTCACCGGCACGTTTCGAACCTGCATGGCGTTTCGCCCGCTGCTCGCCGTGCAGAAGGGCTCGATCGTCAACATCGCTTCGATGAATGCGACGCTGGCCCTGCCACGGATTCCTGCTTATTGCGCCAGCAAGGGCGGTGTCGTGATGTTGACCAAGGCGCTGGCCTTGAAGTGGGCTGAGGAAGGCATTCGCGTCAATGCGGTCGCTCCAGGCTACATCGAGACGGCGATCAATGCGGCCGGCCGCACCGATCAAGCGCACTACCAGCGCATCGCCGAGCGCACCGCATTCAAGCGGTGGGGCCAGCCGGCAGATGTCGCTGGCGCAGTCGCCTTCCTGTGCATGCCGGCCTCGCAATACGCGACCGGGACGGTCGTTGCCGTAGATGGCGGTTTTCTCGCCGGATAATGGACAGGCTCTGGACGGAGGTCACCGAAACCTCATTAGAGAGCGGCGAATTGTTCCGAGTATTTACCAGGACCACATGTCACGCGTCCATGCACCGGCGAATCATCTCCTGAGTGTGACACACGGATTGCCCGGGGAAGAGGATGGCCACGCCGCTTTCGCGGCTACCTATTGGTGCCGTATAACATAGATCATGGAATACTTTTTCAATTCTTGGAATGCTACCGAAGACGACTTCGGATTACTTTGATATACTTTCTTCGGCGCTTCGTCCATCCCAGCCATCTCTTCACGCCGGATCGCGCGTTCGCTCCAAGCATGGCGAATGGCGCTGGACGTAACCACGACGGGTTTTCCGTCTTAGCCAGGACTCTAGGGCCTCGACGGCCTGCACGTGACCATCGAATAGATCCAGCCGCCGTCGGCCACGCCCGCCGAGACGGCCCCATTCACGCACCAATGCCGTATCGCCAAAGAGTGTCGGCTCGATCGTGAGCACATAGAAGCGCGCCATGTTACGAGCCGGATCGCGACGCTCGAGCACGAGGTATTGCACGGTGAGTTCGGACATGCGCCAGAATCGCAATTACCGAATCGACCGTCCAATTAAATAAATGAATCGATCAGGGCCAACGATTCAGAATTTTTATGCAGGCTCCGAGACAGCCGAGGTCAGGCGATAACCGGCTCAACTGAGCTCCCAAGCTCCAAGCTTGTTGGGTGGCGGCGCCTCCTTGGAGATGTTCTCTGAACAAGATGCCGCGCGTACTTGATGGAGATCCCCTCCTCCGACCTCAGGCGTTGCGCAAGACTTGCTCGAGCTGCGCCACGAGCTTCGCCCGGTGCTCGGCAAGAAGTTTGTCCAGATTGATCTGCTTCCAGCGCACCGCCGGCAGCTCCGCCGCGCCGGGGACGCCCAGCAGGCTCCAATCCGGCTCGCCGCGTTTGAACTCTACGAGGAAATCCTTGTGAGCTTGCGGCATTTTTCCTGCGAGTTCGGCCGATCAGCGTTTCCCGGGCTTCGAGAAACTCGTCCAGGGTTACTTCGTCGGCGGTCATGCCCTCAAAGCCGTGCGTGAATTCGTGCTCTATATACTTGCGACGAGGAACCACGACCTCGGAAATCGGCCTGTCATGGCTAATGAGGTAGACAATGAACGCCTTGCGGAGATCGTCTGTGATGCCTTCGTTGGCGAGCAGATCGCGGACATCAAAGAGGTCACGCGGATGCTGCCGGTCGAGCGCCGCGACGAGCTTGCCGGCGTATAGATCGGCGAACGAAACGACTTTCGTCTGTGCGAAGCCGAACGTTTCTTCGACGCTCGGCGACACGTCACGCAGCTGCGGCTCGAAGACGCGGCCCCTGATCACCGGCGTGACCTCGATCTTGATCTGCGCATCGCCTTTCTGGACGGTCAGCTTGGTGACGATCTTTTCACGAGCGTTGACGACTTCCGTCACCCGTGCGCCCGGCAATCCTTTCCTGATGGCCGCCGCCATGCGCTTCATCGCCGCATCGATCGCGGCAAGAGATTCGGGGCGCGGAGCCACCGGCACATAGGTCAGGTCGATATCGACCGATAAGCGCGGCATGTCGCGGTGGAAGAGATTGATGGCGGCGCCGCCCTTGAGCGCAAAATCGGGCTCCGCCGCGACGAACGGAATCGTCTCGATCAACAAGGCTACCTGATGCCGGAATTTTTCAGACAGGGGCATTGAGGTCGTCTGGGATGGTTATGAGGTATTTGGTGTCGAGTTTGCCGCCCTTGACGAGCATGCGCTTTCCCGCGCCGAGATTGACTTTCGACCTGTCGATCTGTTTGAGCCAGGCGTGCTGATGTCGCTCCGCGAACCAGAAGAACAGTCGTTTGACCTTGACGCTTTTGCAGTCGTTCAGAAGCGTTTGCAGCCGCCGGGGACTCAGGCTCCTCAAGCCTTCCGCCAGTGCATCAACCTGATGGAAGCTTTCGTGGCGGGGCAATTCGTCAAGCAGTTCGAGGAACGCACGTTCGGGCGTCGATACCGTGAGAGGCCAGTCGAATGGTCCCTGTATTTCCCGCGTCGTCCCCGACTTTGATCCGGGTTTGCTCCCGTGCGTTTTGAATAGACTTTGTGTGCGGTGAACGCGGAATTTCTGTTCGAGCGGGAGTTTGCCGAGCCAGCCGGGAGCGGACTGCGTTCCATATAGATGTACGGTCGTAGCGCCCCTCTGGCTCAAGTAGTGGCCGAGGCCTTGCGCTTCCATGGCGGTACGTCCGCCGACGATGAGATCGGAGCCGAGCAGTCGCTGGAGCGAAACGACCACACCCTGCCAGGAGACTTCGCCGAGCGGGCGCTTGAAGGTTCCCCGCGCCGGCTGAACGAGCCAGCCGGCCGATACGTATTGGCTGCGCAGGCTGGTGGAGTATCCATGCCGTTCCATCCAGGCGGCATCGACGAGAAGCCCCTGCGGGAGGGTTCGTTCGAGTTTGTTTAGCTTTCTGTCGTTTTGCTCAGCCATACTAAGTAAAATTAGCTGTTTTCAAACCGCACGCGAGGTTTAAGTTACGTCAATTTTCCGCAGTCAGACTAAGTAAAATCACAAAAACACAAACTCATTCGGATACAAAATTGACATCTGTTCCCTTTTTGTTCTAATTTGAGCTCCTCCATGAAAGCGTTCGGGTAGATCGACATGTCGGTGGAAAACCCGCCGGCCAAGTCGAAATCGACGACGCGTATGTGGACATTGAGCCGAGCGACATCGCAATCGCGCACAGATCATGTTCAATCCGGTTGCAATGATGGAAGGGAATTCATGAGTTTCAAAGCAACCGGCGCTTCGCACGAGGCGACCCTGCATTGCCCCAACTGCAATCACGAGATCCGGCTGACTGAGTCGCTGGCGGCCCCCCTCCTCGCTGAAACCCGTCAGCGCTTTCAACAACAACTGGCCAACAAAGATGCCGAGATGGAGCGCAAGACCGAGGCGCTGCGGCTGGAACGCGAGCAGGTAGCGAAGGACCGCGAGCAAATCGAAGGCCAGGTTGCGAAGCGATTGACTTCCGAACGCGCCCAGCTGGTCGCGACCGAAAGCAAGAAGGCGCGGGAGGCGGCCGCGGCCGAGCTGCAGGCGAAGGAGGCCGAAGCTGCGGAGCTACGAGCCACCCTGCTCTCCAACAACGCGAAGCTCGCCGAGGCCCAAAAGCAGCAGGCTGAACTGATGCGGCAGCAGCGGGCGCTCGAAGAGGAAAAGCGCGAGTTCGACCTGACGATAGAGAAGCGCGTCCAGGCCTCAATCAGTGAAATCCAGATCAAGGCCAGGCAGGAAGCCGACGAGGCTGCGCGCTTGCGCGTTGCCGAAAAAGACCAGACCATCGAGTCGATGACACGCACGATCGAGGAGCTTAAGCGCAAGGCCGAACAGGGATCACAGCAATCTCAAGGGGAGGTTCTCGAGGTCGAGCTCGAAGAGCTTCTCCGCGGACGTTTTCCAACCGATTCGATTGAGCCGGTTGGCAAAGGTGAGCTTGGGGCGGACGTTATCCAACAGGTGAATGGTGCTATTGGCCAATCTGCCGGCATCATCCTTTGGGAAACCAAGCGCACCAAGGCGTGGAGTGACGGGTGGCTCGCCAAATTGCGCGACGACCAGCGTCGTTCCGGCGCCGACGTCGCTCTGATCATCTCGCATACGTTGCCGAAGCATGTCGAGCAATTCGACTTGGTCGACGGTGTGTGGGTTGCGCATCCACGCTGCGCCCTCCCCGTAGCGGTCGCTCTTCGTCAGGCACTCATCGATGTCTGCAGTTCCCGCATGGTGCAGCAGGGACAACAGACGAAGATGGAGCAGGTTTATCACTACTTGACCGGCACGAAGTTTCGGCAGCGGGTCGAAGCTGTCGTCGAGAAATTCAACGATATGCGCGAGGATCTCGACAAGGAGCGCAAGTTTATGGGCCGGCAATGGGCCAAGCGGGAAACTCAAATCCTGGCCGTCATCGATTCGACCGTAGGCATGGTCGGCGACCTGCAGGCAATTGCCGGTAAGGCCATGCCGGATATTCCCAGCCTAGATACTCCGTTGTTGGAGAACGCTGTTGAGGTCGAACGAAAAGCTGGATGATCCCTCTCCCAGCCTGTTTACAGTGCATCCGCGCGCGAGCCGCCCAGGATCGCATGCAGACTTCGGCCGGCTGTTCACGTCAAGCGCGTAACCAGAAGCGGGCAGTTCGCGGTCGCATTGCACGCCGAACCTTGCCCTCTCGTCATTCACTTTTAAACAGCTCCAACAACGATGCTAGGCCTTTACGAGAAGCAACGAATCCCTGGTCTGCCCAAAGAGCTGACTGTGAGAGGCTCGACGCATCTCCTGATTTAGCTCTCCAACCTGCGCCGCAGTCAGGCTCGCGGACGAGAAGGCGGGCTGTTCATTGGCTTCCGGCAGCAGAAGGGCCGAACGGGGAGAGACCGGATAATAAAAACAGAGCTCAGTCGGAGGCCGGATGCCGTCTCCGCGCAAGTTTATGATTGGCTGATCCCCGGTGATGGAATGGCGTGTCCGTCTTGTTATCGATCAGGACTAGCTTCCGCTGCTTGCGTTCAAGAAAGAGGCTCATGCCGATATTGAACGCGAACATGGGACTCATGATGTCCCATAGTCGCCCCGCACGATTGGATCGTTCAATCTGCGCTCCTATGACTGTTCAGCCGCAACCGAAGCGGCGATCGCTGCGATCGATCGGAAAAGGATGAGAGCATCGTCCCTCGACGCGACAAAGCCGCGCCGTTTCCAGAACTCGGCGGCTTCGGCATCGACGGCGTTGACCATGAGCGCGCGACCGCCGACCAACGCTGCACCCCGCACGCAGCGTTGGAGCGCGTGCTTTACGAGACCCGTGCCGATGCCGAGTCCAGCCCAGCGGGTGTCAGTGGCAAGCTGTCCGAGCAGCAGGCACGGAACCGGATCAGGCGGCTGTCCGGTGCGAATGGCTCGTGGAAGCACCGATGGTACGACCGCCGTCGGTGCAAGACCGTAGTACCCAACGACACGCCCCGCCTCATGAACGACAAGCACGGCGGTGAAACCCTTCTCCTGATTGGAGAGCGCGCGGGTCTTAAGCCAATGGTCGAGTGTCGGCTTGCCGCACGAAAATTCGGATACATCGTGGCTGGCAGTCAGTGGTTCGGGAGCCGATAGGACCACGGCTCACTGCTTTGCGATGTAGCCGGGCTCCCAGGGCGCAGGCCTCTTGGCCAATTCCACCATTTCGGGAACCGGCACGGCGGGGGCAGACAGGACCGCCATGAATTCCTCGAACCCTTCGGGGGTCATGCGGATGAGGCGGTTTTCCATCACGACTTCCTCGGCGGCCCTCACCGCAGCATCGCGCACGAAGTCGGTGCGCGAGCGTCCACGCAAGCTCGCAGCACGGTCGATCATCGCGACGTCTGCCTCCGGCAGACGCATCGAGATCGGGTATTCCTTACGCTCTACGCTACTAGCCATTGCCACCTCCTTCCATGCACGCCCAAGATAAGGGATTGTAGCGCAAAATACAATACCGGATGATGCTGATCGCGAGCAGCTCCTCGAGGCGTTGCAGTTGGAGAGCGCGCCGGAGCTGACGTTCATGCGCAGCTTTTCCCTGTCTTTCATTCGTTTGAAAACGCGCTGCGCTCCACCGTCGCGGTTACTTTGGAGCATCATTACAAGCATGCCAGATGGTGGCGGGCCATTTACGAAGAGCTTAAGCGGGGTGGTCGGGCTAAAAATATTACCCACATCGGAACCGTCCCGCTGGCGCGACATGCAGCGTTCCGGATTGGCGCCGTAATCTTGGACATTGAAGGGAAGAAATTCCCAAATGGCCCTATCGACGGGATGTTGAATGGATATGAGTTCATGCATGATTGCCATCTGAACCATATCAGACAGCTTGTTGAGGACCATTGGTCAGTTTTTTCATCGAGATTCCATCCCCTCAGCACCGCTGATTTCAGTGCGAAGTTTGAGAAGGTGCGCGAGGCAAGAAACGCGGTTTACCATCATCGCTCACTTTCCGGGATGTCGGACGTAGTAGCAGCGGCGGAAGAGCTTTTAGACAAGCTCGATTTTTGCCTGAAATTCGTTCACGTAAAAATTTCGGAGTGCGAGCCAAAGCTGCTTTCCTTTGCCGTCCCTCCGGAAAGGCGCCACCGCACTTGGACGGCATAAATTCAAACTGAGACTCGAAGCTTTCGCCTTGCGAGCGGAATGGCAACCAGAGGCGATTTTCCGACGACTACGTGGCTCTCAAATCCTGAACGAGCCGAGCCCCAATACCCCATAAGCAGCAGTGAGGACGGGGGCAGATGGCTCGCACACCCGCTCCGTGGCTACTCGGTGGCTACCGCCCACACACAAGAAGGCCGCTCTCTGAGCGGCCTTCTCAAGAAATCCAGTTGTATCAGTGGGTTATTTGGTTGCGGGGATAGGATTTGAACCTATGACCTTCAGGTTATGAGCCTGACGAATTAACACCGCCCAAGTCCTCCCCGCATAGGAAGACACTGACCGCGGTTTAAGCGCGATTGGTTGACCAAGCTTCCGGAACGTCAACGGACATCGCTCGCATCGAAGCGTCGATCGCGACCAAGTCTGGGAATCAAGGGATTACGCTGGATCTGGTCGGGGAGGGACCGGAACCTCCTACCCCGGATTATCATTCCCCCACTCGCCTATCGGGTCGGCTCGTCGCCTCGTGTTTTGTCGTGCCCGACTGCATCAACGTCCTGCTTCGCGTCTCGACGCCGGCTAGCGGCCAACTCCGAAAGCTCGTTCTTCAGTGCATGTCGTCGGGTTTCGAGAGCAGGCATGTCGTCGACGAATTGGCGAACCTGGCGAGCCAACTCGTGATCTGCTGGCGCTTCAGAGCGCTGCAGCTCGGCGGCATAATCGAGATATCGACGCCGGATGACGTCCTGACGGGACTTAATCTGTTCGTCCCAAGGATGCTTGGCGGCCCTGCCACCCCTCACTTCCGAAAGCACCTCCTTACGGGCGAGCCGATCAACCTCGGGCGTGATCTTACGTTTGCGCATCGCGCGGACCGCCCCGCGATCGGCCTTTCGAATCCGTCCACGGGTGCGCCGCGGCGTTGCCTCCGCCGAGATCCCTCGAAGCCTGAGTTCGCCCGCAAACCGTTCCCGCCAGGCCTGAAGATCCGCCTTCCGGGGGTTGAGGCGCTTGCCGTCCTGGCCCAAAGACCGAACGGTCAAGTGCACATGGGGATGCTTGTTGTCGAGGTGCTGGACGAAGACATAGTCGTGATTATAGCCGAATGTCTCAATGGCAAACGCCCGGGCCGAATCTTTGAGTGCGATGGCATCAGTACCGGCCGGCATCGACAGAATGATGTTGATCGAAAGCGATCCATCGCGGCGGCGCTTGTCGTCGAGACCGGCATCATCCTCCCAGCGTTGCTGCAGGTCTTTCAATCCGGCACGATGCGTCAGCGACGTGCCCTGTTCTGTTTCCGCATCGAGCTCGCCGTTTCGCGTGATGTATGCAAGGTGCGACTTGAGATGCGCCACGTCCTTGGTGCGACCGGTGATCTTGACCATCACCTCTGGTGCTCGGCGCACGAGGCGCTCGAGCTTTGCACGCATCGCCGGCGTAAAGCGGCCGGGAACCGCCGGATCGGGGATATCCCACTCGGCCCGCCGTGGGCGCCGATTGGGCGTTTCCCAGACATACGAGATCGGCGGAAGATCGGAGGCTAGCCCGGTCGGCCGCGGCGAGCGCCGGCTCATCGCCGTCCATCCCAATAATCGGCGTTGCCGTGCAGCGTGCCACGCAATTGCGCGAGCTCTCTTTCGATGACCAGTTTGGCCTCTTGAATTGCTGATAGATCCGGCTCAACCGCCTTGCCCTGCAGCACACTCGTGTTTGCGGCACGCGCAATCTGGTTGATGTTGCCGCCGATCCGGTTGAGCTCGCGAACGATCGCGCGGAGCGCCTCATGCTCGTTCGGGGAATGCTGCACGGGCGACCCCAGCCGTGAGCGCACCAGCGCGACGATCCAACCGGTTCGCGTCATGCCGCGCTGATGCGAGACTTCCGCGAGCTGCCGCATCTCGCTCTCGCGAAACCGCACCGTCACCTTCTCCGGTCGTCCGATAGGCAACGCCAGGATGCGCGGCGCTGGTGCAGCTAGGGCCTCAGCAATGAGACGCCGCAGCAGCGCGGATTTGCCGCCTTGGGTAGCCGCAAAAGCGGAGAACTGCGCCGCGACTTCGTCGGAGACGCGAAGCGAGATCAGAGCCATGCACTTCAATCCCAATTGCGATGTAATACATCGCTGGCGCGAAGCCTATCCTGCACTAGAAAGCCAAAAAATTTGTCCCTTGATGTTGGTTCAAACCAACATTCTCTGCATTCAACGCTCGCCAATGTAAGGCGATCGAGGGCCCCTGCCCTCTGTGCCGAACTCTGCTCGGGGCGCTCGTTTGGCGGAGTAGGCATCGCGAAGACCGATCCGCCGGCAAGCCAGGAAACGAAGGCACTAACTGACACCGGCACTGTGGACCGCGACTTTCCAGCAGCCTGCGGCCTCTCTACGGCGCTGTGGGGAGCGCGTTCGGCCTTCGGCTGCCGCGCTAACGCGCCATCCTTCGGATCGGAAAGTCGCTCCGCCGGCGCACGCCGATAGTCTGTCGCCGCGGCAGCGAAAGTGTCGAACGAGTTCATCTCGACAGGATCTCCTCGATGCTGAGCGCCGACGCCGGAAACTCCTCTTCTTTGTCCGCACCATCGACCAACACCACGGCGTGACGGGAGCCCTGGGTCGCGGGTCGATCGACAACGAGCTGCCCGGTCCGATCCTGATACCGAACCCTGATTGCCAGCGACGCTGCCGGTTTCGATTGCGAAACGACGCGAGTTTTTGGCTGATGCTCCGTTGCCGCTTCGCGGTCGTCCGCCACGTTGCGCGTGAGCAGTGCTTCCGGGAGGGGAGCGGAGTTTTCGGATCGAAGTCGCCCACCCGGTAATTCGTTCCGTGGATTGGCCCGGACGCCCTCCCCGCGAACGTCCCGGGCCAGTTGTCGAGCCTGTGCGTCGGTAAAGCTGTCCTGCGTCGCGCATCGGCGCTCGATCTCGTCGGGGTGCGTGCGCCAGGCCTGATAGAGTTCATAAAGAGCACGGATCGAACTGCCCTCAAGCCGTGCCCGAAGGAAGTGCGGCATACCTTGGACCGATGCGTAACGCGACACCCAGTCTCTTGGCTTGCCGAGCTTGCGCGAGATCTCCGCCTGGGTATCGCCGGCGTCCAATCGGTCTGCGATGAACCTCGCGATCTCAGGCACGCGCAAATCATCGCGCTGGATATTCTCGATCATCTGAGCGTATCGGTCTGGCAAATCGACGTCTTGAATGAACGCGGGCATTTCTCGCAGCCCGGCGCGCTGCGCGGCGCGGTACCGGCGCGCGCCCATGGCGATGACGTAGCGTCCATCTTGACTAGAACGGCGAAGCACGATGGGTTGCAGCACGCCATGTTCGGCAATCGATTGGGAGAGCTCCTCCAATTCCTGTTCGCCGAAGGTGCGGCGTGGTTGATCGGGGTCTTCGTCAATGCAGCCGATTGCGACCAAAAGCGGCCGTCCGGTTACGCCGCCAGGGTTTGCAGCGACGTCGACGAGCTCCTTGAAGCTGAGATCAAGCGTCATTCGTCGTCTCCTGATCAAGCCGTTCCACGATCTTGGCGAGAACCGCGCGGATTTCCCGACCGGCTTCTTGCGCCGAGCGACGCTTCAAGCTCCACACCGGCACCCGCTCCGCAACGGCTTCGGCATAGCCGTCCCGTGCAACGATCTGACCTGGGAACACGTACTTGCCCGCTTCGCGCAACAACTGCTCTAGGTGCGTTCGTTGACGCGGCGACTTGGTATTAAAGTTCGACGGCAGCAGGCCGAGGAATCGCGTGTCCTGACGAGCGTAGCGTCGTTGCACACCGATCACGGTCTGCATCAGGGCTTTGACGCCCTTTACGGAATAATCTTCCAGGTAAATCGGCGCCAACACATGCGAGGCGGCGACCAAACAAGCGACACTGCGAAGGCCAAGCGATGGCGGGGTGTCGATCACGCAGACATCGAAGCGGCCGGCGGCCTCAGCGAGATTCTGCTGCAGGGTCATGACAGCTGCAGCATTGCCGCGATCGATATCCGTCAAAGAGCTGTCGGCCGGCGCCAGTGTGATGCCGTTGTTTTCCCCAGCGACAAACCGGGTCGCCGGCTTGAAGAGGGCGGCCGCCGAAATCGACCCTGTATGCTGCTTGAGCGTGTCGGTCGCGTTGCCCTGCGCATCAACATCGATCATCAGAACCCGGCGGCCCGCTTCCGCCATAAACCAGGCCAGATGCACGGCAAGGGTCGTCTTGCCGACGCCGCCCTTTTGGTTGTTGATGACGATCGTGTTCACCGGGCCGACCTTGGTGCAACCATCTGCGCCCGTTCCATCCATGTTCCTCCAGACCGTGCTTCGGCTGCCGGCTCGGTCCTGACTTGACCGGCCTCTTCATCCTGGGTGTTGGTTTGAACCAACGCCCATGGCGAACCAGCAGAATCCTGAAAGCAGGCACAAAATCCCCTGCCAGAAGAGTCAGGTGGGACCGAGCCACATCGGGCGCGCAGTCAGTTCGCATGATTGGACAGGCGCACACCGGAGTTGACGCAAGACAACGAAAGCCAAATGCGTGTGCCACTAGCCCTGTTGGTTCAAACCAACACGTTCTGAGGCAGCGTCACCTCGCAATCTCCGTATAGTTTGGGAGACGAGACGGAGCCGACGCCGACCAAAGCTGGACGACGGTAAGAACCGCGCGGCGCCCTCGGGCGCAAATGCGACATCAACCTGCTGATGCTCGGCGAGGCGTTTGACCGGCTCGAGCGAACAAAGCGACGCCGTGGCTATGCCCCGGCGGTGGAAAACCGCTGATCGGCGGGCCATGCGTCGCCGGACGTGGTTGGCTGGTTGCGTTGCCGGATCAGCTCGACGAGTTGCGCTTCGAGCGCCTTGCGCTCCGCGGGACCGAACAGGCAGTCGCGCAGTTCGGCGCGTAGTTCCTCGATGGTGTCGACCGTCATGAGCTTCTCTCCATTCGAAGGGAAGAAGGCCCCGCCTCGCAGCGGAGCCCTCTTGGGAGGCTCAGTCCCGGTTCGGCCGGGACCAGATCAGTTGGAGGCGTTCCGTACCCTCGACCTCGGTCAGGGTGGCGTAGATCGGAGCGGGGAAGCTCGGATCGTCCAGCTTGACGGAGAGGTAGTCACGCTCGGTGTCCTTGGCGGTCTTCTGCCAGGCCGCACCCAACTCGACGTTGCCCGAGTAGATGCGGAAGTGCGGTCCCTTGTCAGAAGGATTTTCGACGCGGATCAGCTTGGCCTTGACGTTGAGGTTTAGCGTCTTGATCGCGCCGGAGAAGCCATTGCCAGTGGAGGTGAAGGTGCCGATGGTAGCCATTGTCTCATTCCCTTGGTTTTCTCGGGCGCGCCTATCGCGTCCTCGATGGCGGTCGTGAGACCGGAGGCGATCGACCTGCACCCGGAGGGCCGAAATGAATGGAGGGCGGCCGGCAGCGACTTTCTTGGACCGCGAGGAATGGCGGGCAGCGCCAGGGGAAGAAAGTCGAGGGCGGGCGTTGCAGGGACAAGATCGAGAGCCCGCAAAGCGGGATCGACCTTCGGTCAGACCAGCCTCCATCGAGGACGCAGATGGGTGCGCCCGTCGCGAAAACACGTGGAATGAAAACAGGCGGCCCGAGTCGGTCCGGCCATTCGGATTTCAAGGCAACGGCGTAGTAACAAAGCGCAGATCACCCTGAGCAGGCCAGCTCGGCGCCGAGTCATCACCCGCGATGGAGCTTGTCGCTGTCAGCAACGTCGGCGCCCCTGTCGAAGTTGCCGTCGCAAGATCGATAAAGAGGCTAGTGACCTGTCTCGCCAGGTGGATTCAACGCCCCGCTCTACGCATCCATGCGACCGCCCGGCGAGGCGTGAGACAGATGGTAGCGTCGCTGGACTTGCCGGCCGCCGAGTCCGGGGTGATTCCGCCGGCACGCGCGATCGAACGAAGCTCGGCGTGCGGGTTGCAACGCCACAGCATTGGTGCGGGTTGTGAGCACGATCGACGTCAACAGAGATCGGCTGCCGGGCTCGATTTCGGTTCGAACGTTACTTAGCCGGCGGGCGCAGCCGGCTTTCCGCCCATTTCCGGGCAGCGGGATCGCGCAGCGGATCGTCTTCGCAGGCCAAGCAGACGTAGCACGGCCGGCCCGGCGCGACGTCGTGGGCACAACCGTCATCGGTTTCCCGCACTTCGGGCACAGCTTCCGGCTCAGGTAGAGCGGAGTCATGGTTTTTCCCTGCCGGAACCAGCTCCCAGTGCGCCGCGAGCACAAGTAGATCGCCAAAACTTGTCCGTATGCACCAGACCGCTTGACGCGGAGCGCGTCCCGCACTGAAATCCGGTTTTCAGTGATGTTGCGGGGGTGGCGTCGTGGAAGATTTTTATAGGAGCTTCGCGAAGCGGGCGCGCGATCTGGCCGAGAACGCGGACCCGTTCACCAGGCGGCGACTACTCGACCTGGCCCAGCGATACGATCTCAAGAGCAAACCAGGATCACCAGGCGGACGGTCCATCCCGCCGCAACGCGCAACGCCACCAACGGTGCTGTTCGCCGGCTCCGGCTAGTCCTAGCGAAAGGTCGCAGTGCAGATCGTGGGCTGCTTCACCGCCACATCGTGGGCGCGCCGTTACTCTATGTTCTGGCGCTCCCCGTCTCCTTCCTTCACATCGCACCGCCTCCCGCGCCCTCCGGCAGCGGCATCGCTTCTATCGAACCATCGAACACTTCAATCGCGCCCGCAGTGCAGTTCGCGTCTCGCCGTTCCTGAGACGCAGTCGCCAGTCGCAGGGCGTCGGAACGCCCGCTCGCTGCTAGGAAGCCTGTCCATGATTTGCAATCTTTTGCTTCTTCCAGAGCGCCATGATCTGCGGTCCGATGGAATAGTTCCCGGCCCTAGCTTTAGCCGTCAGACCCCGTAGATAGCCGCCGGGACTTTTGATTTCGGCCGACCGTTGCAGGATCGCGGCGACGGTGACCGCTGCATCGCCCTCCCCCATCGCGTCCACGGCGTCTTCCCAGGCGCTCGGGCTGACCCCCAGCGCCGATCGAACGACCGCGGCCGTCGCGATGAATTCGGGCCAGCTTCCGATCCCTGTCCGCGAGTACATCGCGATGTCAGGGCAAGCCTTGAGGACCATCCCCAACGGAAATCCCGTCGTCTGTTGGCTCCTCCTCTCCGGCACCGGTTGGGTCTCACCGATCGGCCCCGTGCCTTCTTGAGAGGCTGGTTCAAGTTCAATAAAGGGGTCTGGATTTGAATTCTGATAGTGCGCGCCAGAATGGTTGTCATTGCCGTCCGTTTTCTGTGCAGAGAGATGTGAATCCAACAGCTTGCCCGCCTCTGCGGCAAGGCGCTCCAGGCTTTCGGCAAGAGGTTCGAGGAGGCCTAGACCGACCAGTCGTGGCAAGCGGCCACTGAGGCCTGCGAAGCGCCTCCGGACATCCCCCCAGTCGCCCTGGGCCCCCTCCTCCGCCGCGACGGCAATCATCTTGGCTATATCCCGCCGGAGTATCGAGACACGCTCCCGCGCCAAGGCGACAGCGCGACGCTCGATCCTTACCTCCTCGGCCAGACGATCGAACTCATCGGCCCGCGCCACGATCGGCGTCAGATCGAACCCGAACGCCTGCTCGATTGTGCCATCGCCAGATCGCCGAGCGTATCGCTTTCCATTGGGGCTATCGCGGCGGATGATGAGTCCCGCGTTGACCAGCGCGAAGAGATGTCGGCGGAGCGTGGTCCCAGCCATCCCGTGCGTGCGCTCGCTCAGAGACGCGTTCGAGGGAAAGACAACGAGGTTGCCAGGGGTGAGAGCCGTCTCCGGTAGACACGTCAGCAAGCCGTTGAGCACGGTCAACGCACGATCCGAGATATCGAGCCGCTCCCTCGCATCGGTGATCGCGCGGAAGATCTTCCACTTGTGAACTACTCTGTCTTCAGGGCATGCCTTCGCGGCCGCCTGGCTCGCCATCATGGCAAGCGTCAGCGCGCGCCGCCCGAAGGGCGTCGTTGGGTGACTGTCGATCATGTTCTTCGCCTTTTCAGGCAAAGAAAAAGCGCTCGGCGAATCGATACCGCAGCAAATACGCTTGACTGGGATTCGCGTCCGTGATTCTCTAAGGCTGCTTACACGTTAGAGAAGGCTTCCGGGCGGAGACGTTTCGGGGGCCTTTTTCTTTGCGTTCTACTCCTCTGTTGAAAATCGATACGCCTACTGATCGCGCGGCAAGCCTTCTTGCTGGCTGCGCCATGTTCTCAAGGAGTCTCGGGAAGCGCGCTTACGCAGTTCCCTTGAGGTACTCCACGTAGAGTTCACCTAGCCGTCCTACGACGAATTCGCCGAAGCCTGGGGCAACCTTCTCGTTTACCGCAAGGGTGGTCTTTTCCGTTTTGCGGTCGATCGAGGCGACTGCCTTGCCGTCGGCAGATGTCCAAGGCTCAGGTTCCGCTCGCTGCGGCCTGGGCGCAAGCGCTGCGCATACGGCAAGGAAGCGCGCATCGGAATCTTTACTGCGAAAGGCCTGGTTCGAGATCAGCGGCGCCAAGTCGCCGATTGCATCCTTGCCCTGGAGCAAGGCTTCGAGCTCCATCCACCGTCTCCGGCCAGTTTTCGGGGCGGGGCCGATTGCCTCGATCAGCGCACGCGGAATGGCGCGACCGACCGAGATCAGGCGGGAAAGTTCGGTCTTATCGACGCTGAGGGCGGAGCCGATCGTGTCACGCTTGAACTCGCGGTCCTCGAGAGTGACGGCGTAGATTGCCCTCTCGATGAACGAAAGATCCTTCCGTTCGCCGTTCTCCTTGCCTTGCGCCACCACGAGCTCTTCGTCGGTCATCTTCCTGATGACCGCACGGACCGGCCGTCCGAGTGCCTTCAGCGCCCGCACCCGGCGATGACCGTAAGCCGTTTGGTAGCGGGCCGGCTGACTTGGATGAGGACGCAGTAGAACGGGAACGAGCTGGCCGTTGGCGGAGATCGATTGGACCAGAGCCTCATGCTCCTCGTCCGTACCAGGCATCCGGTCGGTCACGATAGATGCGTCGATCAGCGAGGCATCGATTTCGAGCACTGTCTCGCCATTGGCGAACCGATCGGCCAGCGCTCTCGCCGCTTCGCTCTCGGCCGTCAATCGCTCAAGCGACCGACTCATGGCTCCGACGACGCCACGCCCACCGAGGGTCGGGTGGGGTGCCCTCCCCTCCTCCGCCGGCGGCGCGCTAGGAGCGGCCGGCTTGGCATCGCTCAGCAGATCGCTGAGTAGGTTCTTGCGTCCCATCAGGCTCTCCCCCAGGCCGCTTGCATGAGGTTCTGGATCTCCCCATTGACGCCGTCGAGCGACTCCATCGCGCGGTCGTAGGTCGATCGCGTGAACTGTTCGCGCGGCACCTCGTAGAGGGTTTGCTTGGTGATGCCGGCGTCGCTGATTGCGGTGCTTTTCAGCATCATGTTTGTGATCATGCGGTCGCCGAAAAGCGATCTCATGAAGCCGACCATCTGCGCCTGCGGACCGTCGCCGGGTTCGTAGCGGGTAACGAGATATCTCATCCAATCGTAATTCATGTTGCCGCCGGCTTTCGCGACGACTTCCAACAAGTCCGAGGTCATCAGAAGAAACTGCGACATCGACATCACGTCGAGCATCTGGGGATGCACCGGGATGAGGACTGCGGTCGCGGCGCATAGTGCCGACAGCGTGAGGAATCCCAGCTGGGGCGGACAATCAATGACAACGGCGTCGTAGTTCGCCTCCACCGACCCGAGCACCGTCGCCACCCTTGCGAAGAAGAGTGGATCTCCGGACTGCCGCTGGGCCAAAGCCTTGGGCGTCTCGTGCTCGAATTCCATCAGTTCGATGTTCGCTGGCACGATATCCAGGAGCGGGAAGTAGGTCCGTCGGATGATGTCGCTCAATTCGCGTCGGCTGTCGTCGTAGCGGATGGCGCCATACAAGGTGCCGTTCTCTTCGACGTCGAATTCGGGCTGGTATCCATGCAGAGCCGACAAGGACGCTTGGGGATCGAGGTCGACGGCAAGAACGCGATATCCCTGCAAGGCGAGATGCTGGGCCAAGTGCGCCGCACTGGTGGTCTTGCCGCTACCGCCCTTGAAGTTAACGACAGCTATGACCTGCAGATGCTCCCCTTCCCCGCGCGTCGGCAGATATCGGCGCGAGGCCTTTCCGGTCTCGTCGAGATAAGTCCGAAGGGCCTGGATGTCGCCCAGGGAATAGAGACGTCGGCCGGCCGGCCCGATCTCGGGATCGGGCCCCTTCTTCTCGAGCGACAACTGCCGCAAATAGGAGTCGTTCACGCCGATCAACTTGGCCGCTTCGCCGGACGAGAATCGACGTAAGGTTTTTGCGGCTTTCGGCGGGAAGAGTTTCAGTCTGTGGGCGACAAGTTTCGCGGATAGCTCGCGAGCGTCCGCAGCGATCAGTTCATGGATCGCGCGAGGCTCATTTAACGCCGAATAATCGGCGACAGTTTGTTCTGTCAAAGACACGGCGGCATCTCGTGGTTACGACATTTTGCCGAAAACTCTACATTCGGCGTTAGTAACTCCGATTCTCTACCGCTCGGCAATGAAGAAAGGGTTAACGAGAGATTAAGGACTACGGGACGGCTGGGGCTAGGCCAACGAACCAGTCGCGCAAAGGCCGAGTTCTACATGCATCGCGACTTCAACGAATAGCAACAATGCGGTGCGTGGCGCTCCCATGTTCGGCGAAGCTCACCCGCAATCGCCGTCACCTATCTGAGAAGTGGTCTCGGCCAGACTGGTCGACGTCGAACACCTTGAGCACCCCTGCCCGACGCGGTCACTCGGCCCCATTTGGCTACAAAATTGCGCCTCCTAAGCCGCCAGCGTGCTGCCGTGGAAGGCCCTGTACGTTCAGAAGCCATGGATAAGCATAGAAGATTTCTGCCGCCGAACGATAGGCTGCTGCCAGCTCAATGCTGTCTTTGTCTGCGAAAGGAAATCTTGGATCGCGAGCGATGGCATTTTTCTCGGCATCGCTTCTATCGAAGACTTCCGATCCGTTGCAGCGGTGAAGTGCAAACTCTACGGGGCGTCACCAACTTTCTTCGCGGGCTGAGCCCGCTTTGGCGAGTGTTCGGGCCGCTCTCCCCGCATCGTCTGGGCCAACTGCGAGACGTTGCCATGCGGACGGCGAGACAGCGCAGAACCTCATCACCATCATCGATCGGCCGACCGAAAAGGCGTTCGGATCTAGTCTCGCGCCAGTGTGAAATTGGACGATGACCACGAGCCAAACTCTTTGCTAGGCGAATTTTTCGAGATGCTCATTCGGACCGCCCAGGCGACGCTCGTATCTTTTGCCTGCCCGCGGTCGATGCGCCCCATGAGAATCGAATTCCAAAGAGCATTCAGCGGTAAGGGCCGGCAGGCTTTTATCATGCCCACCCAGCTCTGATCGGAGATGTCCGCCAGGCCAATCTCGGAGTTTATGATTTTCGGTCGGCTCAGGCCTGCTAGTCAAAGAACCCCTGGCCCCAGATTGCCGATTTTGCAACCCGGTTCAGATGTGGACGGCTCCACGCACCAACGTCTAGCGAGGGAAGGATCGCGTAATGTAGTGCATTGGAAAGTTGACCGCGGTCAACTTTTGCTCGGTGCAGAAAGCCGAACACCGTCGTAATCCGAGGAGGGAAGGCAGCAGCTCATGCCCGCAGGCCCCCCGCATCCGCTTTGGCATTTCGGTATCATAGCACCTACACGCCCTGCCTGTGCGCGCCCGACCATCAAAAGTTGACCGCGGTCAACAAGCCGGTGAAAATTCTGAGCCTCAAGTGCACGGTTGGAATCTGGAGAGCAGACGCTCTTTTCAAGCAGAGATTCATTCCGCGCCCTAGGGGGCCAGTCCGGACCCGGCAACCCAATCCAGCGAATCTCAAGGTCGCACAGCCTTGGCCGCCGTCGCGACGGGGCTGGACGCAGCACAGAACCCCCGGAAATTCCAAACAGACCGTTGAGCGTACTGGTCCGAGGAAAAGTCAAAGGCGGCCTCAAACATCAGAATGCCGCTAGGCGTCGTGAGCAAGCCTTGGCGAGCAATTGGGGTTG
Source organism: Bradyrhizobium sp. USDA 4474 (assembly GCF_054057515.1). Taxonomy (NCBI): domain Bacteria; kingdom Pseudomonadati; phylum Pseudomonadota; class Alphaproteobacteria; order Hyphomicrobiales; family Nitrobacteraceae; genus Bradyrhizobium; species Bradyrhizobium sp. USDA 4474. The sequence goes on from NZ_JBSRZJ010000001.1 coordinate 94,043, forward strand.
GCCTTCAAGTGGTGTATCCGACGTGCTATATAAGGATACACGTTGGCGGATAGAGGAGCGCCCGATGGCTTTCCATATTAAGAATCCCGAGACCGACGCGCTGGCACGCAGGGTCGCTGCGCTCAAGAAGATTGGCCTCACCGAGGCCGTGCATACGGCGCTCGCCCATGAGCTGGAGCGTGAGCAGGGTAAGCCAACCTTGGTCGACCTGGGCGTACAGTTCTGTCGCGATCTCCGGGCTAGAGGCAATCCGCAGAGCGGCAAGCCTGCTGACAAGGCGTTCCGCGACAGCCTGTACGAGGATTCCTGATGTTCATTGACGCTTCGGCGCTCACCGCGATGCTGACCGACGAAGATGAGGCGCGCGAGTTGCTGGCCCGCGTGCAGCAAAGCACAACCCGGCTGACTTCGCCGCTGGCCGTCTGGGAGGCGGCGATTGCTATCGCCCGCGTGCTCGATCTGCCGATCACCGCGGCGGCCGAAGCGGTCGAGAGTTATCTCGCGCTGATCGAAATTAAAATGGTGAACGTTGCGCCCGAAACAGCCCGCATCGCGCTCGACGCCTTCGACCGCTTCGGCAAGGGCCGACACCCGGCGCGGCTCAATTTCGGGGACTGTTTTGCCTACGCCTGCGCCCGATATCTTGGCGAACCGTTGATGTTCAAGGGCGCGGATTTTCCGCAGACCGACATCGAGGCGGCCTGACAAGCGCTACTATCGGACCGAGTCTGAGCGTGGCAGAAGTAATGAACGCTGATTCGCGGGGAGCCAGCCCGATAGCCGTGACCGCGACGTTCGGACAGTCGACCTGACCAACGAGGACATCTGAGCGCGGACGGCGGCCGAAGGCGTCCGGTAGAGGGCAGGGGACCTGACCAGCGGCGCATCTTCTCGGCGGTTTGGCGCCAGCGCGGCGAAGAGTCTGGGTCGAGGTCGGCCGAAGCGCTAATTTGCTAGCCGAAATTCAATCGTGGACTGTCCGGAACCGACATCGCTATGACGGAAGCTAAAGCCGTGTTAGTTTCCGTTTCGCTGCTTCTCCCTAAGGTTTATCAGGGCCTTGCTGCCGACCTACAAAATCCCCGATCCACTGCCTTGGGCCCAGCTCGTCGGACCGCTCGCTGCCGCCGAGGACGCCGTGGCTCGCTTCGACGAGCGGCTGGCCAAAAGCCCAATCCGTGACGGCGCAATCAGCCGGACACACTTCACCGATGCCTGCGCCAGTTTGTGGCTGGACGGCGAACTTGTCCACCTCGATGACCTCGTGCTCCACGATGCCGGCATGGACGTTCGCGCTCCTACCCATGAGCTGACTCGCGCCCACGCCGTGCTGCGCGCCCGTCGGCGCATCGCCGAGGCGAAACCCGAATGGGCGTTGTCAGCTCGAGGGCTCTCGAGCCTCCGCGGGCGGGGCGAACGAGAGCAGGAGACGAGCAAGTGGAAGGAAGGTGAGGGAGGTTTTGAGATCGACGAGGCTCGCGAGCGGGAGGAGGTGGGTCTCGAATTGCCCCTCGGTCTCCGCGAGACCGATCCCCATCTGGCCGCCGCTTTCGACGCGGTCGACGCAGCGAACACCAGGGCGGAGCGGAGGCTTGCCGACGAGACTCGGTTTCGGCCGGAGCGGGATTCTCTCATCTACGATCCCGACTGGGATGAGGAGGAACGCCTCGATCAGTGGCGCGATGTGGTCGACCAGACTCGCGGCTTGCCGCCGACCCTGGCGGGGGCGATTGCCGCCGACGCCTGGGGTGAGATCGAACCGCTCGAGCACACGCCTTGGCTCGGCCGCCTGCTCGCCGCAGCATTGTTGAGGGACCGCGGCAAAACGCGATCCCATCTGCCGTGCCTGCATGCTGGGCTGAAAAACATTCCGCGTGAGCGCCGGCGGCCACGCGAGGCCGCAGCGCGTTTGGTCGTGCAGCTCGAGGCCATGACGGCCGCCGCCGAGTCTGGCCGCAAGGATCACGACCGCTGGCTGATGACCAGAAACCTGCTCGCCCGAAAACTCGCCGGCCGTCGCACCACTTCAAAACTGCCGGCTCTCCTCGACTACGTGCTGACGAGGCCGATCGTTTCGGCGGGCATGATCGCGGCGGAACTTGGGATCACTCCCCGTGCTGCCCAAAACCTGGTCGCCGAGCTCGGCCTGCGCGAGGCGACCGGGCGCGGACGCTACCGGGCGTGGGGCGTCCTGTAGAGGCGAAAGCCCGTGTTGTGAACGCTCGGCAGAAAGGCCGTCTCGTCCAAATTAAAAATGCACCAACAAAAAAGCCGCGCGGTTGAAATCCAGCAGCGGCCGTTTCCAGCGCCAGAGGGTGTGACGAAAACTCCGGCTCGAGACGCTGACCAAGGCCTTTATTCGTCCGGCACGCGAGACGAGGGCTTGAGCCTTAGTTTGACCGTACTTATCGTAGCCCAGCTACGACATAGGCAAGAAATCGAAACTTGTATCGCCGTCGACCAGGTACGCCGCGACATAAGAGTACGCGGAATGACCAACTCGCGCGTCCCAGCGACACGCCCCGGCCGACCGCTATCCGGAAGCCGCGCGGCATTCGCAATCGGTTCGTCGACATGGACCGCGGCACGAGGATTCTCGGCCTCGATGTAGCTGAAAATGCTGTCGCGATCGGACAACGCGAAGCGCGACCAGACTAGTTTCACCGTTCCTGCTCCGGCGCTTTTCGAAGCGCAGCGGCACGGCGTTGTGCGAAATGCGCTTCGGCCTCGAAATCATCGATATCAGGCCGCGTGTCGGCCAACGCCTGGCGCACCTTCTCACGAAACCAGGTATCGTAAGCTTGGCTGTTGCTCACGAGCTCCAGCGGAAGCATCCCTTCATTGGCCGTGCGCGTCAGCAGGATCCGCACGGCGTCGGATACCGTGAGACCCATGTTTTCCAGAACCGCAGTGGCCTTTTCCTTCACGTCCGCATCGATGCGGGTCTGGACAGGCATTCGAAGCCATAGCGACCTCCTTATTCGTATCCAGATGAAATACATTTGAATGACATGCACCAGAGACTATCACGGCTCCGTGAGCCGAGGCTGTGACAGCGGGCAAATGGCCCCGCCTTTCGGCGGAGCCATTGCTGTGGGCCCTCAATCCCGATTCGGGCGGGACCAGATGAGCTGTAGGCCGTCCTGGCCCTCCACCTCGATCAGGGTGGCATAGATCGGAGCCGGGAAGCTCGGATCGTCCAGCTTGACCGAGAGGTAATCGCGCTCGGTGTCCCTGGCGCTCTTCTGCCAAGCCGCTCCCAGCTCGACATTGCCGGCGAAGATGCGGAAGTGCGGTCCCTTGTCGGAGGGATTCTCGACGCGAACCAGCTTGGCTTTGGCATTGAGAGCGAGGGTGCGAACCGTGCCGGAGAAGCCGTTACCGGTCGAGGTGAAGGTGCCGATGGTCGCCATTGTCGTGTCCTTTCAGTTTCCCGGGCCGCCCATCGCGGCCTCGATGGCTGGCGACAGACCGGAGGCGATCGACCCGCACGCCGAAGGGGCCGGCACGCAGTAGAGGGCAGCCAGGGCACGACTTTCTTGGCTTGCGCGAGGAATGGGCGCGCAGCGGCCAGGGGAAGAAAGTCGTAACCGGCTGTTGCGGGGGTAAGAGCGAGGCGGCGCTCAAGCGACGACGCCCTTCGGTCAGACATGCCAATCGAGAACGGCGTGGGTGCGCCACAAGAAATGGCCGAGGAACACGACAATGTCGACCATCGAAACCTTGACCGACGAAACAACCCGATCACCGCTCACCCCACACATCTTTAAATTCCTCAGGCTTGCGGGTCGACACCCCAAAACGGGCAAGCGCGCTACTCTGCCGTAAAGAGAGCCACGCGGCCCGACAGTGAACCCGCAGGCCGCAAGCGCGATTTGCTCGGCACAGCGACGACGACCTGTGCAAAGTCAGAATGACGTCCTCCTCGAAGGAGGAACGACATGCAGGCCGGATTAGTCGTCAACGATTTTGATCACCTGAGTGGTCCCTCATTTGGTCTAATTCTGTTCAGATGTCGAAAGTCACATACGGCGTTTATTCGTTTACGGCTGCTTAATGTTTGCGAGCAGGCGAACCCGTAGCCGGTAACGTGAGCGAAATGGCCGGGACAGACGTCTTGCTCGCCGGCGGTGATCGCGCGCGACTGCTGTTTGTCGACGTCTGGAATACGAAAACGCGACGCGGCTAGAGTGTTTCACATTTTGACTGAAGCACAACCGGAGTTGGCGAATAATTGGCGCATTCGCACGGCTGGATTTCTTGGATGAGGTGACCGACTCCAACTGTCCTCGATGGTGCGCTTCTGAGCTTGCCTCATCCACTTTGATCTTGGAGTTGGCTCTTCGGTCGGGTTGAGGTCGGGCGAGTATGGCGACAGGCACCGGCGCCAGCAGCCTGGACAAGCGTGCGCGATCAGTCCTTGAAGTAATGGGTCCGCTGCGCGAGTGATCTCGTCCTCGAAAGCCGCGGCGATGCGTTCTTCGCCCGGAGCGGGCTCTCCATTGTGAACGCGTCCGGCCTGATCCCATTTTCGATGCGTGTCCAGGTTACAGGTGCAGCAATCGGAAATCCGTGGCGCGCCCGCGGCGAATAGGTGCCGATCGCGGTAGTGCCGCGTCCGTTGCGCAGATAATCGAGGAAGATCCGGTTGCTGCGATTTGCCTGCGCCGAAAGGGTGTAGCGATTGGGATTGCGCGCCGCGAACTCGGAGCAAAGTCCGCGCGCGATGCGATGCGCCTGATCGTGCAGTATTGGCTCATTGAGCGGCGCCATCAGATGAACACCCTTGCCCCCGGTCAGCTTGGGCCAGGTGTCAAGCCCTTCGCGCTTCATCAGCGCGCGCAGCTCAAGCGCGGCTTCAGTAAGGACCTTCCATTCAACGCCCTCGCCAGGGTCGAGGTCGATGACGATGCGATCAGCGTGCTCGAAGTCCTCCACGGTTGAATTCCACGGGTGCAGCTCGACGACGCCCATCTGCACCAGTCCGAGAAAGCCATCAAGGGTGTTGACCCACAAGCGCGTGCCTTCGCCACCCTCGCGCTTCCGAATGCGAAGCTGATGCACGCCCCCCGGAATCTCGTTCGGAAGCGGCCCCTTGTGGTAAAAGGTCGTGCCGTGCACGTGCCGCACGAGCTTGAGCGGGCGGTGGCCGAGATGCGGCAGTGCTTTCTTCCAAACTCGCTTCCAATAATACGTCAACTGTTCCTTGGAGGGCACGACCGCGTCGGGAAGAAGCTGGAGGATGTTTTCCTTGGGCACGCCGAGCTTTGGCCGTCCGACAGAGGAGGGCACAAGCCGGGGGGCTTTGACCTTCCGCAATGCCAGATCGTCTCGAAGCCCTTTGAAGACTGCTTCGCGGAGCAGGCCGTCATCTGTGATCGCGCCATACTCCACTTCGACATCCATCGCCGGTTCGACCCAAGTCGCCTTCGGCTTTTTGATCCGGACATCGAGGGCCGATGTCCGCCGGATTAGCGGATCCAGCCGCTCGCGCAGTTCGCGCGCGCTCGTTTCCGTGTACCCGGTCCGAACCTTGCCCGCGTAGACGAGCCTGCCGTTCTGGCGCCGCCCGACGTAGAGCGAGGCGATCTTGCGCGGATGTGCTCCCAGTTTTTCCACGAACGCGACGATCGGAAACGTCTCGCTCTTCTTACATTTGAGCTTGATCCAGGTCTCCTGCCGGCCCGAGCGGTAGGGCCGACCGAACCGCTTGGCGACGAGGCCTTCCAAGCCGAGCTTGCAGCCGTTGGCGAAGATCTCGTCTCCATCGGCCTCGAGAGCCTCGACGTAGATGAAGGTGTGCGGAGCGTCCTTCAGAAGCTCCTGCAGTAGACGCTTGCGATCCTCATATGCCGCGTCGCGCAGATCGTAACCGTCGAGGTACAGGAGATCGAAGGCGTGATAGCGCACACGCTCGCTGCGTTTGGGGCCGAGCTCGCGCCGGAGCTGCTGGAAATCGGACAGGCCGCTGCTGCCGTAGACGACCGCCTCACCGTCGATGATCGCGCTCTTCGCCTTCAGCTTATGAGCCGCGGCTGCGATCGAGGAAAACTGCTCGGTCCAATCGAGCCCCGTGCGAGAATAGACGGTGACAACCCGATCCTGAAGATGCAGTTGCGCGCGGTATCCGTCGGCTTTGATCTCGTAGGCCCAATCCCTCCCGCGTGGCGCATGCTCGCGCAACGTGGGATCACACGGCTCTACGTAACCTGGAATAGCAGCTTTGCGGGCGCCAGCGACGCGCCATACTCCCGAACCAGACTGACGCAACGCCACGGCACACATGCGGACTCAACGCCGTCAAGCTGATTCGTTCCCTGGTGTTCGAGGGTTTTGGCAGAACCGCGTTGCTAGGGCCGCTCGTCGGCCGGTGGCACGTTGGGCCTTGTCGCGTCTAGCCGCCTGTCGCGAAGCCGGGCGTCGGGCTCGCCTATGCGCTTGTATGGGACAAGGGTCCGTTCTGACGCTTGCAGTCCCGAGACACGCTTGCCGACGAGTGCGCGCCATGTCCCCTGGAACCACCAAGGAGAGATGAATTTTGGTCGGGTATCGAACTTTGCGGGCGCATAAAGCCCGATCCGGCGATCATCTTCCCGACCGTTGAGGATGGCCTGGCAGGCGTGAAGTTCATCGATGCGGTGAAGTCCTCGGCACGCAAAGGCGTCTGGGTCCGGATGACGCAGCTGTCGATGCGTCGGTCATGAGCATCAGGGAATCGTGCCGATGACGATGACACGCTTGAGAAATATTGATTCGGGAATCCTATAAAGCACGGCAAAATCAAGAATCTGCCAAAGTAGTGCTAGTCCTTTACTCATAGACTGGCCGCGCGATCCACCGATAAGTGCGCCGCCTTGCGGCAGCGCAATATGTCGTGACGGGATAATCCTATGCCGGCGCTGACCATCTCTCTTTTCAAGCGTCAGACTTACGATCGCCTCCGCCTATCGAGGAGGACCACGGGAAACCATTTCTCCGCCTTTCATAACCATTGGATCGACCGTGTGTTGGCGATGTTGTTCAAAGGATTGGTCGTAAGCAGTACGAGATCAGCCACTCTTCCCGGCTCGATCAAGCCAACGTCCCTCGAGCGCAGTGCGCGGGCGGCGTTCTCGCCAGACACCTGGGATGGCGAAAGCCCGGCTGCCACTAGCAACTCAAACTCCTGATGAAGGCTTTCGCCCGGAATTATCCAAGGGTTGGTCAAATCGGTTCCGGTCGTTAGCAACGCGCCAGAATCTCGCATGATGCGCACGAGAGCCTGCAATTTGGAGTAGGCTGCAGGGTCCAACAGAGGAACACCAGATGCAAGCGGCTGCCGACTACGATGGCGAGGCGGCCTCCGGGGCCTTGAGCTTGGAAGAGGAGGGCGACAAGGGACCACGATTGGCCGGGTCCAAGTGGTTCGTATATCGAAACGGGCAATCCCTTAGTCTCGTGAGCCATCCCACCGCGCGTCATTAGTGCCACGGCTGTAGCCGAGCGGTATAAGAGCCCGGCATGCGCATGCCGGCACTTGCGCGAGCGAAGCTAGTTCTCGAAAAAGTGTTTGCGTGCTGGAAGCTATTTGCTGCTTTTGCTGGTCGCAATTGGTGTCAGAGCTGCAAGGCAGGTCATCAGTTCGTCTCTTCGAAATGGCTTCGTCAACCTAGGCAGGTCCGATTCGATTCCTTCCACTTCTGAATAACCTGAAATGATCAAGACCGGAGTGTCAGGAGAGGTCGCGCGAATTGTGCGCGCCAACTCAGCGCCGCTCATGCCAGACATGAGATGATCCGTCACGATCAAGTCGATGGGAGTTTTATCTCTCACCACTTCGAGTGCCTGCTCGGCCGATGTCACCTCGATGACGCGATAGCCAAGATCGACGAGCATATCCGAGGTGCTTAAGCGAACGAACTCCTCATCATCCACTAGCAATGCCGTGCCACGGCCTCGTACTGAGTGGGCATCGCGCGCGATACTACGTACTTTTGGCACAGATTCGGTTTGAGGCAGCCACAGCTCGATGTTGGTACCGAGGCCCAGCTTGCTATTGACTATCAATGCACCGCCGAGCTGGGAAGCTAGACCGTGGACCATGCTGAGGCCCAAGCCAGTGCCCTTCCCTAGGCCCTTGGTAGAGAAGAACGGTTCGACCGCTCGAGCGAGCGTTGCCTCGTCCATTCCGACCCCAGTGTCAGCCACGGAAATTCGAACGTATTCGCCGGGCGGTACCTTCCGGTCTGCCTCCAACTGAGTATCTGCTGACGCGGCTATCCGCAGCGTGCCTCCATTCGGCATAGCGTCGCGAGCATTCACTGCCAGATTTAGAAGAGCCATTTCCAGCTGGTTCTGGTCCGCCTTGGCCGGCGGCAGGTTATCTTTTACGTCGACTACGACTTTGATCTGTGGCCCCGTCGTGCTCGACATGAGCTCAGCCATGTTCTCAACCAGCTTGGAGACGTCAACCGCAACCGGTTGGAGCGGCTGACGCCGAGCAAAGGCGAGCAGCCGCTGGACAAGCACCTTCGCTCGCTCCGCCGATTGCGCGGCACCGGCGATCAGGCGCTTTTCACGATCACCACCTACCTCGCGGCGCTGCAGCATATCGAGCGCGCCGACGATCGGCGTAAGCAGATTATTAAAATCGTGGGCAACGCCTCCGGTGAGCTGCCCCATCGCCTCCATCTTCTGGCTTTGACGTAATGCTTCTCGGGCAACTTCGAGTTCAGCTTCGCGGGATTTAGTGACGCTGAGATCGCGACCAACTGCGATGAAGTTTTCACCGTCTGCCTCCGGCGCGACAGTCCACTCAATATGCTTCCAGCCGCCTTGCACGGTTGCGATACGATTTTCGAACCGGCTCGGCTGACGCGTCTTAGCCATCCGAGCAATCGCGGCCAGCGTAGATTGCCGGTCATCTGGATGCATGAAAGTCGAGTAGCCACGTGCAAGGAGCTCCGCTTCTCTCCATCCCAGTATTTGCGTCCAAGCAGGGCTCACCGCAGACATCATGCCGGCGTAGTCGGCGCGCGCGAGCATGTCCTGAGAGAGATTCCAGAGGCGGTCGCGCTCTGCCGAACGGGCCGCAACCTGAGCTGCCAGTGTTTCGTTCAACTGCCGCAAGCGGCCCTCGCTCAGTCTTAGCTCATGCTCTGCTGCGCGCCTGGCTATCGCGGCGTGCGTGCGCTCTGCAAAGTCGCGAACGAGAGTAACTTCCTCGACGCTCCAAACGCGCGGTACCGGCGAATGAATAAACATTTGGCCGACGATGCGGCCATTCTCCATAATGGGTAAATCGAGATGCGCTCTGATTCCAAGCGCTCGAAATGCATCTGCATTCGCGGCGGTGCGCGGATCCTTCTGAACATCTGTGTTCGTAACCACGCGGCCCTGCCGTAGATCGTCGATATACGAGCCATAATCTGAAAATTGATGAAGGCCGGCAAGATTATCGTATCCAGGGGCGAACCAGTTCCTTTCAACCAAAGTAGTTCCGGCTTCATGATCAATCGTGCCATACCCGACTCGCGAAGCCCCTAACGCCTTGCCCAACAGCTCAGACGCTGTAAACGAGATGTCTGCGGTGTCCGCAACGTTGCGCAGGCGCTCGTCGAGTTGCAAAAGTGCATCGCGCCGACGCGCTGCCAGGACCTGGCTCGTCGTCTCGGCGACGGCACAGAACATCCCGGCGACGTGACCTCTCTCATCGCGAACCGGCGAGTAAGAAAAGGTAAACCAAGTGTCCTCGTTGTGGCCGTGCCTGTTCATTGTGAGGGGCAGGTCCTCACGGTAGGTCGCCTCACCCGCCATGGCGGCGTCGATTAACGGCGAAATGTCAGGCCAGATTTCTGACCAAATGTCGAAGAAACGAGCGCCAAGTGCGCGCGGGTGCTTGGCACCGAGGATTTCCGCGTACGCGTCGTTGTAGAGAAATCCAAGCTGTTCGCCCCATGCGACGAACATTGGAAACTTGGAATTGAGTAAAAGACCGACGACTGACCGCAAAGACTGCGGCCAATTTTCCGGGTGACCAAGTGGTGAATTCGACCAGTCGTGAGCGCGCATAAGCGCCCCGACGGTGCCGCCACCGTTCAGAAAGTTGAATTGTCCGGTCCAGTCGGCTGTTCCGGACATCCAATCGGCCATATGCCCTCACTGTCGGAAAAGTTGACCCGTCGCGGAAACGATGACGGGAAGAATGCATCCAAATCATACCCAACGCGAGAGGTCTTTGATTGCAGCATTGCAGCAATTACTCAAAATTAGCCAACGGAGGTACGCGATTGAGATTGTTTGGTCGTACTTCTCCTCTGGCGTTCCCGGAGACAGGGACGCGTGATCTCACAGACAACGAAAAGATTCGATGCGAGACGATTTGCAGCCGGCTCGGCGAGACCACTAGAAACGCACGTTGAACCACATAAAGCTAATGCGAATGGAAATGGCCGTACTTCGGGATTACGATCTGGCAGACTACTCCGCTGTGCCGGTATTCGAGCTTTGTCCCTCCGCTCGGTCCACTGCCGAGGCTGCGGGAGATGAGGGTCTGGCCAAAGCCGGATGAGGTCGGCGGCGTCACCAACGGGCCGTCGCGCTCCTCCCATTCGATCTGCAAAGCACCGTCGTCGAGCAGGCCGATCCGCCGCACTGACAGCTTGCCGGATCGGCTCGAAAGCGCGCCGTATTTCACCGCGTTAGTCGTCAATTCGTGGAACACCAGCCCCAGGGAGACGGCTGTCTTGGAATCGATGGAAATGTCCAATCCTTCCATCGTGATGCGTCCGCCGGATAGCGTCGCATACGGCGCAAGCTCGACCCGAAGCACATCTTTGATCTGCAGGTTTTCCCAGGAGGCATTGGATAGCAGTGTGTGGGTGGCCGCCAGCGCCTGGATGCGGCCCGAGAAGGATTTCTGAAAGTCCTCGATCGTGCGTTCGTGGGATGCGGTACGCGCGGAAATCGCCAGCACCATCGCGAGCGTATTTTTAACGCGGTGGTCGAGCTCACCCATCAGAAGGGCCTGGCGGCGCTCGGCGGCTTTGCGTTGCGAGAGGTCGATCAACGTCACCACGCAGCCTTGCGTCCGATCGCCGGTGACGACGAGCGGCGCGGCGCTGATCATGACGTCTGTGACGTCGGCTGTCGACGTCTTCACGGCGGCTTCGAGGCCCTGCACGGGCGTGCCGCTCGCCGCCATTGCCACGATATCGGCACCCGACATCAACTCGGATGCATCGGCAAAACTCAGCTCGATCGCCTCCCCGAATGGCCTTCCGATCGGAGCCTCGGCGCAGATCCGCTCGGCGGCAGCATTAATGTGCGTCACCCGGCCAGCGCGGTCGCAGACGATGACGGCCTCGTTGGCGGAAGCGAGAACCGACCGCGCCAACCGCTCCGATTCCTTGGCTGCAGCGATTTGTTCACGCTCGCTAATATCCGTAAAGGTAATCGCGACGCCGCTCACAATGCCAAAATCGATCGGGGCTCCAGTGAGAAGAAAGCTGCGATCGCTGTCGCCGACGCGAACGTGGATTTCAGATGATTGCCGCTCCTTCAGCGCTTGCGTGAGAAGGCGGCGGAACATGGTCTGATTGACGGCGTCGAGCATGCCGAGCAGTGCTTGTCCCGACAATGCGCCGGCGAGACGGTCTAGCAACACGCACAGCGCCTGGTTGGCATAGAGCAATTGTCCCTCGGCATCGAAAGCGGCGGCGCCGATGTCCATCGCCTCCATGAAGGTGCGGTAGGACTGCCCGTCGCCTTCAAGAGTGAAGACCTGTTCGGTAGTCCCCCCCTTGATGACGACGGCGTCGATTTCGCCCTCGCGTATGGCCCGGAGCGTCTCCTCGGCTTCGTAAAGCCGAGCCTCGAGTTCGTCCCGGGTCAACGCAGATACGAGCGATACCACCGTCATTATTCCTCAACGGACAGGTGAACTAGAACCTTCTGAGTGTCGGAAAGGTCCCCGATAATCTTGCGGATGGGGACTGGAAGCTCTTTAACCAGGGTCGGGATCGCTACGATTCCGTGTTCGCGAGCGAGCTGCGGCTGCTTCTTGAGATCAACGACCTCAACCCTGTACTTGCCAGCAAGGTGCTCCGAGCAGATCTTTTCGAGGTTGCGGATCGCGGCGAGCGACTTGGGTGTCTCGCCTGCGACATAGAGGACGAGCTTGACGGGATCTTTGCTTGATGCGGTCATGACTTAGCCCTGTTTCGTCTTGCCAGGGAGGTCCAGTCCCCGCCCGCGTGCTATTTCTGCCGCGTCTTCCCGGCTCTGTCTGAGATAAACGTCTTCAGCCTTCGTCATTCGTTTGAGCTCGGACTCGTCGGCATCGATATCGGCCCTGAGCGCCTCGATCTGGGCGAGCGCGCGTCGTCGTCGCTGGCCGATCTGGTCCTGGACCCGCGCGACCTCGGCCAGCCGACCGACTTCGGCCCGTCGCGCGCGAGCCTCCTCGTTACGCCGCGCCGACCCGGTCAACGCGCCGCCTTCGCCGAGATAGGGTTCAAGCAGATGGATGCCGTCGTTCGACATGACGAACTCGCGCACCTGATTAGAATGCGAGATGCCTCGTGCTTTCAGCAGGTAAAGTTCGCGGTTGAACTCGCCGTTCGCCTCTCGGTTGAGCAGCAGGATCCAGCCATCCATTAAAGACGACAACCCGGCATCGGTCTCGGCCTGCTGGACATGTGCCAGGTGGGTGAACACGGCCGTGATACCATTGGACTTGAGAAAATCGACGATGCGCAGCAGCATCGCCTGTACCTCGCTGATCTCTGCGGAACCGGTGAAGGCGGAGATCGGATCGAGCACGACAAGCTGTGGTTTGAACTTTCCGACCTCGCGCAACATGATCGCAAGGTGCATTTCGAGCGAGTAGAATGTCGGTCGCGTCGCGATATAGCGCATCTGCCCGTTCTTCAGCCATTTGTCGAGATTGGTGCCGATCGACCTCATGTTGCGGACGGTCTGCGCCTCGGACTCCTCGAAGGAGAGATAGAGCGCGTGCTCGCCGCGCTTGCAGGCAGCGTCAGCCATCATGCAGGCGAGCGAGCTTTTGCCGGAGCCGGCGACGCCGGTGAGTAGGATGCTGCTGCCGCGGTAGAAGCCGCCGCCGGTCAGCATGGCGTCTAGGTCGGGCACGCCGGTTGAGATGCGCTCGTCGAACACCTGGTGGCCGAGGCCGAGGGAGGAGACCGGCAGGACCGAGAAGCCATCCTCGTCGATCAGGAACGGATATTCGTTTGTACCGTGTGCCGTGCCGCGATATTTGACGATGCGCAAGCGCCGCGTCGAGATCTGCTTCTCGACGCGGTGATCGAGCAGGATCACACAGTCGGAGACGTATTCTTCCAGACCTTGCCTGGTCAGGCTACCGTCCCCACGTTCACCAGTGATAACGGCCGTCAGACCTTTCTGCTTGAGCCAGTCGAACAAGCGGCGGATTTCGGCGCGCAAGATGGCCGGGTTTGAGAAAGCCGAGAACAGGCTCTCAATCGTATCGAGCACGATGCGCTTTGCGCCGATCTGGTCCACAGCAAATTCAAGGCGCAGAAAGAGGGCTTCGAGATCGTAATCGCCGATCTCGGCGACTTCTGACGGGTCGATTGCAATGTGCTCGATAACGATCTTGGATTGGTCGATTAGGCTCTGCAGGTCAAAACCGAGCGAGTCGACGTTCGCGACGATATCGACCGGTCGCTCCTCGAAGGTCACAAAGACGCCCGGCTCGTCGTGTTGCCGCGCGCCATTGAAGAGAAATGTCGAGGCAAAAAGCGTCTTGCCGCAGCCCGCCGAACCGCAAACCAAGGTCGGGCGCCCGGAGGGAAGGCCACCTAGTGTCAACTCATCGAAGCCGTCAATACCAGTAAGAGACTTGGATATTCCTTCAGTCATGCCCCGGTTCCAGAACTTGTCCAATCCCGTTGTAGTTCGTGGGAACTGAGCTGCCCAGTCCTAAAAGTGCGAATATTTCACCGGTCCAGGCGGAACTAAATTCGACATACGAGATGGCCGTGGAGGCGCTCTACCCCGGCTGCGGACAATCAGAGCAGACGGAAGATCTCCCTCTCGAACGCGACAATGTCTTCGTGGGATTTGTTTGCGCCGCAGGAGCAGGATCGGCTCCCTCTCGTCCGCGTCGTCTTCGCCTTCGGGTCAATAGAGTGCTTCAAGCCGGCAATCCATTCGCGTTCTTAAGCACGGATGCGGAGCGATCGGCCCAGCCACTTCTTACCGATCCGAATCGTCACTGGAACTCATCTGCGCACCCAAAAGTTCTATTCGCTTAGGCCAGAAGGAGGCCGAGACCAGTGACTATCTTGCGACAAGCCATCGACAAACTCGGTCCGTATCAGTCACTCACGCTGCTAGCCGTGCCGGTCTGTCTGGTTGAGCCTTTGAAGCTAATAGCTGTAGCGGTAGCGAGCGAGGGCCACTGGATCACCGGCACAGCCATGATCATCGCAGCGTATGCCGCCAGCCTACTCATTGTGGAACGACTGTTCGCGGCAGTGAAGCCAAAGCTGCTGAAGCTTAATTGGTTTGCGAAGCTCTGGGCTTGGCTCATTGTCATACGATACCAGCTCGCACGTCCGTTTCCGAGCACGTCGGCTTCGTGACCCTTATGTCATTGTTACGCGCATGACCACGTCGAGCACTGGTGAGGAAAGAGCCGTTAGCATCCTCCGGGAGCTGCACGCTGCCGAGGACGAGTTGATCGGGAAGACTGTCGTCATGACTGACGGCAAAGCTGGAACGATTGATCATGTCTATCTCGACGAAGTGCACGGTCTTCGCATTTCAATCGCTGGGCACGACGGCGAATGGCCGATTTCAACCGTCAAGCTCATCCAGAACTGATGGCTGGAGCACCATCTTCACCGACAAAACAGCCCGCTGGTTGTTTGGGTGGCCGAGAGTTCGCTAGGGTCAAACTCGACACGAACTCAAAGTGAGCATAGCGCGTCCGCTTTCAGGCACATCGCGACCACACGGTCGGCACTTAGTGATTAAGCTGCCTCCTTTATTGCCCGAGTTTTCCGGGACGGGACGGTGGACACGCGAGGCCAACATCCCAGACAAGTCCAATAAGAAACAGACTGGATGGACCACCAGGCTCGGCAGGGGAACGGAGGCCTATTCGGCCTCTTGCGGGAGGCCGGTTGGCTGGGGCGCCGGAAGAACTCGACCGGATCCACCTCCAGTGTAAGGCCGTATGTCCGGGTCTGCCGATGAGGTGGCTCGCCCTACACTGCGCGTCCGAGGGTTGCTCGGGCGGACCGAGCCGATCCTAGGACGAGCCGTGGCAAATTATAGGGAAGCATTCGTCGGAATCGATGTGGCCAAGCTGAGAAATGCCGTCGCGAGTGCGGACGCAGGCGGGGAGGGGGAGTTCGGTTCTTCGGTGAGGTTGATGCTTCGGCCACCAACATGCGCCGCGTCTTAGAACGGATCTCCAAGCGGGTTGACCGCGTCCACTTCTGTTAAGAAGCCGGCCCAGTTCCCGAGGCGCGATGGGATAAGTTGCAAGCCATTGCAAGAGGCGTTTTCGCGAAGCACCGTTGGCAACAGTCTTTGCCGCTTTCGTTCTCGGTCTAGTGATCGGCGAGCGCCGTTGAGCCAGTTGCTCCTTCGGCCGCTTAACGACAGCTCCCAAGATTGCCGAGCGACGGCGTACACTCGTTGCCGCTTATCGCTGGTGTCCCAGACCGAGGCTGAGCGCCAATGCATTCTGTCTTAAAGATCCTTTCGCTCCACTTCATCAGCTTCGTCAACTTAGCGACGAGCGTACGAGATTGTGAACGAGCCTTGAGAAGCTTGATGTCCGCTGCCGCAACGAACCAAGGTTCAATCATGCACTTTCGATGCCCGATGGCGTTCACGTTCACTTGGCTTACAAGTCAGCCTGCTCCTGGGAACTGATACTTTTTCCTTCGTGTCCCTTGGCGAAGATTCGGCTATCAAGAGTGCCAAACGGACCGTCTAGACTCCTTGATTCTAAAATTGACGACGCGACACAATGCTCGGACCGGATCCTGAGGTTTCTTAGGAGGCGCTCCCTACAGCTTTTACCACCGATCTACGACCTTGACTTGTGGCTCCGCGGCTCCCTCCGATCTGCCATAAGCCTTCTGAACTACGCCTTCCTGAATTGCGGTCCGTATCTCTTTTGCGGCCTTCAGGGCGCGACGCATGAATGGGTCTTCGCTCTCTCGGCTGAACGTCAGTAGCTTGTTGCAATGCTGGCAGTTAATCTGCGAGCCTTCCCGCACTTTGCCGACCTTCTCACGAAAGACTTGTCTGCAAGCGGGACACCGAACCTTAACCCTGTCTTCCATCGCAAATCTCCGGAATCTGTGAACCCTTGTTCTCGAATACTTTGAGAGCCAAACCTAAGCACTCCTATGATTGATGGTTTGTTTCGCCCACAGTTCTCCAGGTCTGAAACGTCAAATTTGACGGGATCTTGCAACGGCACTTCAGGAGCGCTTCGATAGTTTGAGGGTGAACAGCAAAATTAGAAAGGGACAAGATGCACTATCCGTTGGATCATGGCTTACCTCTTGTGCAGCTGAAGGAACGTCGTCGAGAAATGGTCGTCTCACTTCAAAATCGGATCGATCTGGTCGATGGCGTTGAATTGAGGTTACTCGCGGAACTCCAGCAGGCAATCGTTGCTATCGAGAGCGTGATTGCTGACCTCGACTGCGAGCAGGAAGTCGTCTTCGCCGCCGATCATCAAGTTCGCGCGATTCTGCCGTTCGGCAGGCGTGCAGCGGTTCACTCTCCGATCTGACGCCGCTACCGACGAGGGCGTCGGCCCGCCCGCGGAAGGCGGCTCTAGGACTTAACGGACCGTTAGCGAGACTGAAGTAGGCTTAGGCTCGGCAGCCGTTCGGGTCCGCAAGCAATGGAATTTCAGAGTGTAACACCCGCTGTTGTAGCAGCGATCCGGCAGCGTGATCTCCTGAACACATGGCTGCGTCTGTACTTGCACAATGAGGACGACCTTCCCGCCGTTTCCGAGTACGAACCCGGTCGCCTCAAGGAAGAAGCCGACGATCTCGTTTATTATTCTGTCGAAGGGTCCTGCACGCCGCCCGTGGTAACGATACGGAGCGAGGGAACTCGTATGTCGAGTGCTTATGGCGCGATTGGTAAAGGCCGCCGACTAGATGAGTACGTTGGCCCCCGGTTGGCGGCGTCTGTGATGCCAGTTTATCACCTATGCATCGAGCGGCGGCGGCCAGTATACACCGTCTCTCACCTGAAGGACGACGAAGGTCGCGAGGTGGAGTACGAGAGATTACTCCTGCCGTTTGGGCATGGCAGCACGGTGACTGACATCATCGCTTCGCTCAAAACCATCAGCATTGAAGGACGTTTCGAGCTTAGAGACCTGATGAAGCGTACCGAGATCGTAACTGCCCCGGCCGTGCGGGCCGTGATCGACCGCGAGCTCTCTAACGCGCGGCCCTATCGCTCGTCAGCGTGGGCGGATGATCTCGTATTCGAGTGATTAAGGCGTCGCTGCGTGCTTGAAAGCTTCGAGGAAAGTCGACCTTCAGGGGAGCGTGGGCCCGAAAGGCGGCGACGGGGATCGCGGCGATCGAAGCTTTCGTCGTACTTCGGAAACCGGAGGAGCGGCCGTCCTCTTGGGCGACCACTCCTCCAACTCTCTTAATGCATATGAATGAGCCAATAGCCGGCGCCACCGACGACGATAACGGCGGGAACTGCCCACAGCAAAAGAACAGGCATCGGTCTTACTCCTCAACAAGTGACTGCGGGTGGTACTGCAGCAAGATCACTGCTCGGTACAAACCTTCGTGGTCTTGACTGCACCTTCGGCTTCAGTCCGGGTCTTGAACGTCGTGTCCCCGACAACGGTCGTGGTCGTCGTCGTGGGCTTGGTGTCGACGATCGTGCACTTCTTGGTGGTTGCATCACGCACGATGTAGAACCCTTCTGCCTTCGCTACCTGAGTGCCAAAGGCAAGAGCAGCAAACGCGCCGCAGATAATGAGCTTCTTCATTGGGTAGTTCTCCTCCTAGTCAAGCAACGAAGAACCAATCCGTCCGCGTTGCTCAACGTTCCGATCCATTGGCTCGAGGAGCGGCTCGCGTGCTGTTAAGGTTACTCCAATTCCTGTCGCGAGCCGGCAGGTGAGAGCAGCTTAACTACGTTAAAATTCGCAGGCGTTTCAATAGGAACGAAGCATTGCGAACTCCCTTTGATGGGCATGAACGATCACGCTCAACTCGCGACCGCGATGCTGGTCCTTTTCTTCACCGCGATAGCCTTGGTCTGGGGCCAGCTGTACTTAGAGCGAGCCACCACGACGCGAGAGCAAGCCACACTGCAAATCGGCAAGAGGATTTCGCAGTCCTCGCCGATCGCCGTTTCGGGATTGCGCGGTGAAGCAGCGAACATTTCTTCTGCGCTCTCGCGCTGACGACCTCATGATCGTTCTGCGCCTTTGGTGAGCGACGTCCTGCGACATGGTCAAGACGCGCCAAGCGCACCTTGTTTTGCTCTTCCCGGAGCTATGGACGTCGACAGCTAATTACAGCTTGGCCTTAAGGGCTTCTTGCCTGGCGGTTGTGATTCTGTAATGCCGGGATGTCAATCGGCGTTCGGCTGCGACCCACTATCGGCATCCAAAAGGGAGTCCTTTGATCGGCGCGCTCTGTTGGTAGCGCTCGGGTCGTCGGAGCTGGTCGGGGTTGCGGAGGCGGCGCGAGCGCGGGTTGTTTGAACATCGTCGCGGCTTTGAATCGCCAACTGTCGTTGCCGGTCTCAACGATGTCGCAGTGATGGGGTCAATCGGTCGAGTAGCGCGGTGGTCATTTTGGCATCGCCGAACACGCTGGGCCATTCGCCGAACGCAAGATTGGTGGTGACAATGATGGAGGTGCGCTCGTAGAGCCGGCTGATGAGTGGAACAGGAGCTGACCGCCCGATTGCGCGAACGGCAGATAGCCCAGCTGGTCGAGAACGATGAAGTCCATGCGGCTCAGATGCTCAGCGAGCCGTCCCTGCCGTCCGTTGCGGGTCTCGGTCTCGAGCCGGTTGACGAGATCGACGACGTTGTAGAAGCGTCCTCTGGCACCATCGCGGATGCAACTTCTGGCAATGGCGATGGCCAGAAGGTCTTGCCTGTGCCGGTGCCGCCAACCAGCACGATGTTCCGTTGCTGGGCGATAAAGCCGCCGCCAGCGAGATCATTGGCGAGAGTCTGATTGATCGGCGTACCGTCGAACTGGAAGTCGGCGATGTCCTTGGCAAGCGGCAGCTTGGCAATGGTGAGCTGGTATTTGATCGACCTGGCCTGCATCTCGTTGATCTCGGCGTTGAGCAGGTCGCCGACAATGCGCTGAGGCTCATGCTGGCGCTTGACGGCAGTTGCCATGATCTCGTCGAAGGCAGCCTTCATGCCGTAGAGCTTGAGTTCGCCCATGAGATCCAAGATTTGGGTTCGTTCCATCAGATGGTCCTCCGGAGCTTGTCGTAGCGGGCACAATCGGCGATTGGTGCATGACGGAGCGTCAGTGCGGCCGGCGTCATGATGTTGGCCGGTGGGGCGGGTTCACGTTGACGGGCCAGGATATTGAGCACGACATCGGCGGAATGGACGCTGTGACTGAGCGCTTCGGCACAGGCCGCTTCCACCGCGGGCAAACCGTCAGTCAGCACCGCGTTGAGGATGTCGACCATCTGCCGATTGCCATCATCGGTGCTGGCAAGCTTGCGCCGGATTCGCTCGATCGCGGCCGGCAGCACCCAGTCCTTGAAGGGAGCACCGTTGCGCAAGGCGCCGGGTTTGCGGGCGAGCACCGGCACATAATGCCAGGGGTCGTAGACGGTATCCCCGCGGCCAAAGGATCGCGGGTGCTCGGCAACGATGCGTCCATCCTGACGGATCACGATGCGATCGGCATGGGCTTGAACCTCGACCGGCCGTCCGACCGCGGCTGCGACCGAGTACTCGTTGTTGTCAAAGCGCACCAGGCGGGTCTTGGAGACCGATGCCGTCACCGCATGAAAGCCGTCGAAGCGGCCGGCATAGGGGACGAGTTTGGGGCGTTCGGCTTCGAACACGTCCCAGATCGTCTGATCGGCCAGCTCCGGATGGCGATGAGCCTTGGCGTAGGCGATGCATTTGTCGATCAGCCGGGCCTTTAACTCGTCGAGATGTTTGAACCGCAGCCGCGGCGTGAAGAAGCGTTCGCGGACCAGCCCGACCTGGTTCTCGACCTGCCCCTTCTCCCAGCCCGACGCTGGCGTACAGGCGACCGGATCGACCAGATAGTGGCTGCACATCTGCAGGAAGCGGCGATTGTAGATACGGCCTTTACCGACCAAGATCGTCTCTACGGCGGACTTCATGTTGTCGTAGATGCCGCGGGTGCAGGCGCCTTTGAACAGGGCGAACGCCCGGTCGTGGGCGTCGAACACCATCTCCTGCGTCTCTCGCGGATAGGCCCGCACGAACAGCATGCGGCTGTGACAGAGCCGGACATGAGCAGCCTTCACCATCACCGTGGTGCCGCTCAGCAGGACGACTTCGTGGCTCCAGTCGAACTGGTAGGCTTCGCCTGGTGCAAAGCTGAGCGGCACATAGCCGACGCTGTCGAGGTGCCGCGTTCCTTGCTCCATCGTCGTGCATATCGACGAACCGCATCATAGCCGCCGGCGTAACCCAGGCCGCGAAGCTCTTCGAATAGCCGGATGCATCAGCCGTTCCCGCGCCGACTTGCTCGCATTCCCTGCCAGCAATCGGTCAAGCTCGGCACTCCAGGCACCCATCTTCGGGAGCGGCTGCGTCTCGCGCTCATACCGGAACTCCGTCGCCTGAGAACGAATGACCTTGCGAACCACCTTCCGCGATACGCCGAGTTCTCGGCAGATCGCCTTGATCGGACGACCATCAACAAAGTAGGCGCGACGGATCCTACCAATCGTCTCCACCACCAGCATCCCAACCTCGGCTTCCATGACTCGATGGAAGCCACTGTGGACCCTTATCCCGGGGTCCCGATTGGATGCCGATCACCCCGAAAACGGGGTCCTTATTCCATGCCGAAACACACAAGGCCCGACAGCGGCGGAAAACCGGACGTGTCCCGAGGTCGCCGAAGGGCCAGGACCGGACTTCCAAATAACGAAGCAGAATGGCGTGGCTCACTTGGCTCGCTTCCAAACGACCTCGGTCGTCCCTCCGGTCGATGCAACGGCGTTCGTCAGCCTAAGCTCGTCCGTCGAGACTGCGAACGTTCGCTTCTGGTCCGTCCCGTTCCAGTTCGGAAATGAACTGCCCACAACATGAATGTTGAGGGCGCGATCTGGCTCGCTGACGGTGTACGTGCCAAAGTAGGTGATCGTGCCTTGGGCCGTTGCCTTGTATTCGTCGGCCGTGCCCTTCGTTCGATCGTTGGCGGCAAATTTGGCACGGTCGGAACGCATTACCGTAATAATGTAGTGGCCCGTCCCATCGAAAAACGCAATCCCATTTGGATCGTCGCCAAACACCGTGAGCCTGCTGCCGTCCGCGTGCACGGAATTGAATGAGACTAGGTCCCAGGCGCCTAACAGTTGCTCCGTCAGTGTCTTCTGCTGACTGAGAGCGTTGTCCGTCGTGGCAATCATTCCCAGGACTACAACCATCATCATCATGCGGCGGCTGCGCATTGTGCCCTCTCAACGGCGGATGTGCGATCGACGGACATGGTTTTGGCCGGCCGCCTGTATGCTAGCAGGTCAACCGCTCACACGATAGCCGAACGCTCGAAGCGATGTCTGTTCGGGGTCAATCGCGTCGTCTACGATGGACAGATGCCGCGTCTGCTTTACCGCTGATCGCCGACATAGACGGGCCGCGCCGACTTTGTCGCGATGGGCCATTTCCGGACTCATGCACCGCAGCGAGGGGCGGCACGGTGATGCCGAGAGCGCCCGCCGCCGAGGCAGCCTTACCGCCGTTCGACAACGACTGTTCCCCTC
The DNA here is from genome assembly GCF_054057515.1 of Bradyrhizobium sp. USDA 4474. Lineage (NCBI taxonomy): Bacteria > Pseudomonadati > Pseudomonadota > Alphaproteobacteria > Hyphomicrobiales > Nitrobacteraceae > Bradyrhizobium > Bradyrhizobium sp. USDA 4474. The sequence goes on from NZ_JBSRZJ010000001.1 coordinate 116,036, forward strand.
ACCACGCAGGGTCCGTTTGCCGTCACATACTTCGGTGGCGACATAGGTGTTGGGGAACGCACCGCAGCCTTTTTCAGGTGGGCAGGCATCTGCTGTGCGGCCCGGTGGCACGCTTCGGCATGGGTCGGGAATCGTTTTCCACGGGTATCTTCGGTCTTTTGGCCGCGCACATGCTGGTGAAAGAAGTAACGAGGCATCAAAGCTCCATTCAAGAACGACACCGACACACCCTTCCTCCTCGGGTCGGCGCTGACCAGCGGAACGACAAGGGTGTGATATCGTTCCTCTCGATAGTGCGAGTGGCGATGATGCACAGCGCAGAACCAGAGCCCTGACTCATCTTGCCGTGCTTCAACAAGAGCGATGGACCATACAAGGCGCTGCTTGCCAATCTCGGCTCTTGCTGCCGGTATCGACGCGCTCTAAGCTGCGTCGCGCCAAGGTGCTCGATGGAAATCAAGCGGACATTACCCCGCTCTCAGCTGAGAGGCGTCTTGCGGGCGTTCGAGGAGCGACGGATCGAGCTGGGAAGTTCAGTGTTGGCATGGCCTGTTCCCGCCCGGCCGCACCAGATCCTCAATATCCACCTGGCTGAGCCTTATCGGGTGCGCATCGACGGTGGCAAAGCGAACCCGACGCCGGATATGAGCGTCGTTGGACCGCAAAGCTATCGCCGGGCGCACATCTTCTTGTCGGGTACGATCCACGTCTTCAACATTTTGTTTCAACCGGCCGGGCTGAACCGGCTGGTCGGAATCGACATGACATCCTTGGTTAACCAGGACCCCGCGGCCTCCGACGTTCTTGGAAAGTCCGCCATTGAGCTTGGCGACGCGGTGCGTATGGCGCCGGACTTCCCGCACCGCGTCGCTGCGGTCGAACGCTGGGCCGAAGGCATCCTCCAAGAGTGCGGGCCAGACTGCGCAATTGCACTCGCTTCACGTCGCCTGATCGCAACGCGAGGCTGTTTTCGGATCGAGGGTCTTGTCGCCGGGTCTGGTCTTAGCGCCCGGCAATTCCAGCGGCGTTTTGCGACCCAAACGGGGCTGCCGCCAAAGCTCTTCGCGCGAACCGTTCGCTTCGATCGGGCCTTGGCCGCTCGTCGCAAAGAGCCAACCAGATCCTGGACCGATATAGTTCACGAACTCGGATATTTTGATCAGGCGCATTTCATCCGCGAGTGCCGCTCATTCGCTGGTTTGCCACCCGGCCGCCTCGTCGGTGACTGGAATAATATTTTCTTTCCAGCGGATGACTGAATTTTACAAGCGCCTCTTACTCCTGCTCCGCTAGATCGACCAGACGGGGGGCTGGCTATGGGACTGACACGGCGTACATTCGCCATCATGACAGTGGCCACCATGGCCTCAGCGGTCGACCGGAAAAGCGGAGCGAAGGACATGTCGCCGAATATCGAAAGCTTCAAGGCGATCATCGACCGCGGCTTTTCTCAAGGTGACTTGAGCGTTGCCGATGAGTTCTGCGCAGACCAGATCGTGGAGCATGAATATTTAGCAAAAACAGCCATTCCCGGCCCGCAAATCCTCAAAGCCCAGATCGAAGATGCAAGGCATAGCATTAAGGGTTTGAAGCTTACGATTGAGGCAATCGTGGAGGCCGGCGACACGGTGTGGGCGCGCAGCAGGGCGACAGGCTTCGATCCGCGTTCGGGAAAGCCGGTCGCGATCGACGTCATCGACATCTGCCGCTTTGCAGACGGCAAACTTGTCGAACACTGGGGCGTGCCCGACCGCTTTGCGCTGTTACATCAAATCGGAGCGTTGCCGCCTCTCCCTAACCGAAGGTAGGGCAACCATCATGATGCTTACAGAGCGATGATATCCGACCATCCTTGGGAACAATAATGCCAACGTCGATTTCAGAGCCATCCATTTATGCTCGAAAATTCGCCTCGTCGAACAATGACTCCGATCATTTGATTGCCGTCGCCATCTTCTCGGGAATTGGCCTGCTAGTTTCGCTCATAGCCGTGCTCTTTGGCACGCAAGGAATCTGGGCCTAATGCGACGAAAGATCCGCAAATCTAAGCCGACGGGTTTCTTTATGCCCGTGCGATACGGTGTAAGTTGCACCCTGATCAGCGAAGCTTAGCAACTTGAGTGCGATACGTCCGCTAATGGGATGGTCCGGCCGTGCTCCTGCCCCGCCAGCAAGCGAAGCTGGCAAGGGGCGCCAAAGGAGCACACCATGTCTCAGACACCCAATACCGCCATCGCGGTGATCGGCATCGATATCGGCAAGAACTCGTTCCACGTCGTGGACCAGGACGAGCGCGGCGCCATCGTGCTGCGGCAAAAGTGGTCGCGCGGCCAAGTGGAGGCGCGGCTCGCAAATCTGCCGCGTTGCCTGATCGGCATAGAAGCCTGTGTCGGCGCCCATCACCTGAGCCGCAAACTCGCATCGCTTAGTCACGATTTCAGGTTGATGCCGGCCAAATATGTCCGACCCTATAGCAAGTAAGAACGACTTATGATGCCGAAGCGATTGCCGAAGCCGTGCAGCGCCCGACGATGAAGTTTGTTGCGACCAAGACTGCGGAGCAACTGGATCTGCAGGCGCTGCACCGGGTGCGCGAGCGGCTGGTGTCGCAACGCACCGGCATCATCAACCAGATTCGCGCCTTCATGCTGGAACGCGGGATCGCCGTGCGCCAGCGGCTTCTTGCGCACGGAACTGCCCACTATCCTTGCGATGCGCACCGATGCCCTGTCGGCACGCATGTTGCGTGTCATCGAGGAGGTGGCAGGCGACTGGCGCCGGCTGGACCAGCGCATCGATGGCCTGTCCGGCGAGATCCAAGCACTAGCCCGTCAAGATCAGGCATGTTCGCGCCTGATGACGGTGCCAGGCATCGGGCAGATCATTTCGAGCGCCATGGTGGCCGCGATCGGCACTGGAGACGTATTCTCCAAAGGCCGCGACTTCGGCGCTTGGCTCGGACTGGTGCCCAAGCAGATCTCGACGGGAGACCGCACGATCCTCGGCAAAATCTCGAGGCGCGGCAATCGCTACCTGCGCGTTCTGTTCGTGCAGGCGGCGTGGGTTGTACTCGTCAGGATAAAGAACTGGGAACGTTATGGACTCAAGTCCTGGATCGAAGCCGCCAAAAGGCGGTTGCACCACAACGTGCTCGCGATCGCGCTCGCCAACAAGCTTGCCCGCATCGCCTGGGCGGTGCTGGCTAAAGAACGCGCCTTCGAGCTGACGAGGACCGACGAGGCAGGCGTCCGACCCGCTTGATCCTCGCGCCGTGCTCGGGGCGGTCAAGGCGCAGCCTGGCAACGCCCGAGCCAGCCGCGAGCCAAGCGCGACGGCTGGCCTTGACCGCCCCTGCGCGCGACGCGATCGACGTTCTGCGGGCCGGGACGAAGGAACGGCCCTGGCTCGAACAAAGGAACTGAGCGATATGAGGAGCAAGCGATGACGTAGCCCTATCGACAATTTCCAGACGAGGTCTGCGAGAGGATGAGACGAGATGGAGGTTCGGTCTTCCCGGCGCATGCGAACTCTGGTGACCCTAATGGCCCAATCGAGGACTGTCCGCTAACGAGAACGCACGCGCGCTGATATCCATGATGGCCCGGAGCAAATGCTCCAATCAAAGGCCGGATACATTGATGCAAGACCGCTCACCGCCAGCTCGGCAAAACCACTTGCAACGCACGGCCGGGCCATACATCAGGGTCAATCGCGACGTTTTGGCCCGGTTTAAGTCAGGTTCCGTCCACCAGTGACAGCCGACATATCCCCGGCCGTGGGATGCGGCAGCGATGGGCCAAAAGCCGAGTCATGCTCCGCAGCAAACGCCTCCTCATTCAATCACTTCGTCCGCGACGGCGAGAAGCTGCGGCGGCACGGCGATGCCGAGCGTGGCGGCGGTCTTGAGGTTCAGAACGAGTTCGATCTTGGTAGGTTGCAAGACCGGGAGGTCTGCCGGCCTTTCGCCCTTGATGATCCGGCCGGCATAGATACCGGCCTGTCGATAGGAATCGGTGAGGTTCGTGCCGTAGCTCATCATGCCGCCTGCCACGACATAGTCCCGCCAAGGATAGCATCCGGCTATTCGGTATTTTGCCGACAGCTCGATAATGCGTTCGAGCCGGGTATCCAGGAATGCGTCCGCCATCACCTGGAGCGCGACGACGCCAAGCCTTGCCATGTCAGCAAATGCATCGTCGATCTCCTGCAGCGTCCCTGCGTGCGCCATGCGAAGCTCCACCCCCAAGACACTGGCGGCTTCTGAAGCCTGCGTGGTGTTAGGCGAGGCGGTCGGGTTCGCGGGATTGACGAGATAGGCTATCGCTTTCGCATCTGGTCGCAATTGTTTGAGAAGCTGTGTGGACTTGCTCGGCAGGTCAGACGCCAGGTTGCTGATGCCGGTCGTATTCCCACCTGGATGGCTAAGGCTGGCCACCAGTCCAAGATTGACTGGATCACTCATCACGAAAACGATGGGAACGGAAGACGTTGAGGCCTTTGCCGCGAGCGCAGCAGGAGAGCCGCCCGCCGCAAAGATGACGCTGACGGGAAGGTTCACGAGCTCTTTCGCAAGGTCTGGCAATCGTGAGTACTGGCCTTCGGCCCACCCGAATACGATGTTCACGTTCTTGCCTTCGACCAGCCCCATCTGCCGCAGGCCGCGGCGAAATGATTCGACCAAAGGTGCCGATTCCGACAGCGAGCGGGCACTGAGAAATCCAACGATGGGCACTGACTCCACCGCCGATGCAGCTAGCGGCCACACCGCAGATCCACCAACCAAGCCGAGAAATTCTCGCCGCTTCACGCATCGCCCCAAGGGTCACGACGACCCATTATAGTCGCTTAAGCCGACTTACTGGAAGGGGATAACTTCGTTCCGCTACCTCGGCTTAGGGCCACTATGCGACATCTCACACAGAAAAAAAGCCGCCCGAAGGCGGCTATCGATTGCGATCATAGCGACCTGGGATAAAGCGATGATCAGTGCGCTGCTCTTGCGCCGATACGCAACAAAAAGCCCAAGATCATCATAGGCCCACGTGAACGGCTCAGGAACCGCAGCAGTGAAGGCATAGTTGGTAGAGGTGTTTGGGCGCGGGGTATCCCCGTGACGTCGTCTCTCGTTCTTCAATCGTCACCACTCATCGGCGCGCGCAGCCATGGCTCGACTGTTGTAGGCATTGAAAAAGGCATCGTAATCGCCGCGCGCCTCTGCGAACCGCTGAGACTTCACCCGCTCGACAAGCACCTCGGTTACGTCGGGATTGGCGTCGAGAATGGCCATTGTCTCATTGATATAGTCTTTCAGTGGCATCGCTATCTGGTCAGATGCTTGCTGGGCGCCCATCAACTCTGTTTGTACGTACGGGGGAGCGATTTCAACGACCCGGACATTCGTTTCTTTCAATTGATAGCGCAGCGATTGCGAGTAGGAATGAACGGCCGCTTTTGTCGCGCAGTATGTCGGCGTCATCGCAAGCGGCACGAATGCTAGGCCGGAGGAGATGGTCACGATTGTGGCGTCCGGGCGCGACAAAAAATGAGGGAGCAAGGCGGTCGTGAGCCGAATCGTGCCGAGAAGGTTGGTGGAAATCGTGGCTTCGGCGATGTCCGTCGAGAAACCGGCCCGGGTGACCCGCTCATACCGCATGATCCCGGCGCAGTGGACTACAACATTGAGCGTCGGGCGGCGGACGAGAACGTCGTTAACAAATTTGCCGATTGCTTCACCGTTATTGATATCTAGAACTGCGCCTTCGATTCCGGAATGACTGTAGACGACCTCGTCGAGGGCCTCGCGTCGGCGACCGGCGATTATCACCCGGTTTCCGCGAATTGAGAACTGCTCAGCCAGCGCACGCCCGATGCCCGATCCGCCTCCCGTGACAAGGATCGTGTTCCCTGACCTTTTCATGAAGCACTCCCATCCCTCGCCTTGCTTCGTATGCTTACCGCTGGGAAGCTCGCAGGCACATTCGCGCCCATTTCCTCGTACTCCGGCTGCGATCGCTGCGAAGCCGCGTCAGCCGCGCATTGAAGCCGCTGCTTGCGCCGAGCAGAACCTGGCGCGGCCGCTGATTGGCCCGGCCACTGCGGTAGCGGCGCTGGCCAACTAGAGCTTTTTCTGTCATGTGCACAAGTTCGATGCCGACCCGATCATGAATGGATTGCCATCAAGCCTATGTTGCCGCCCAAGCCGCGTGTTTTCCTCGGGTGAACGACGCGTGTCCTCAATGGCACCTTTCTGGGTCTTGCGCTCTGGACGGCCCAACCGGGCGCATTCAACGATCGGGGCGAATTCAGAACTGGATAGAACTTGGGAGCACGGTCAGCGTCGAAAACGAGGCAGTACTAGATCATTTGTGAATGCCACGAAAAGCCCGAATTCTCAATGTGCCCACCTCGGTGATCGCACCGGGCGAGTAGCTCAGAGCAGCCGGCATATCAAAGGCAGGAGGATCGCCGTGAGCACTCCATTCAGCCCCATGCCAAGTCCGGAAAAGGCGCCAGCAACCTCGTTGATCTGAAGCGCGCGTGCGGTGCCAATGCCGTGCGAGGCAATGCCCATCGTTAGACCCACCACGCGCGGGTCATCGATCCGTGCAATCCGCGCAATGATCGGTCCGAGAATAGCGCCTGTGATGCCTGTCATGATGACCAGGACGACCGTAAGCGTCTGGAGGCCGCCGATTTGCTCGGAAATGCCGACGGCAATTCCCGCCGTCACCGACTTGGGCGCAAGCGAGAGGATGGTCTGAGAATCCGCCCCAAACATCCAGGCGATTCCGACAGCGCTCAGGACGCCAACGGGCAATCCAACCGCGAGGCCGACTGCGATCAAGCGCGCGGACGCACGGATGATGGCCCTCTGCCGAAACAGGGGAACTGCGAGCAGAACGACAGCAGGCGCCAGCATAAACTGGATAACGTCAGCGCCTCGCAAATACGTTTCGTAAGGAATGTGTGTCGTTTCGAGCCCGAGTGAGATCAGGATAATCGCGATCAGGGTTGGATTAAGAACGGGGTGATTGCCACAGAAGCGCGATATGCGGCTCGCTGCGAGAAATGCAAAAACCGTTGCGGCGGTCTCTAGGATCGGCCTTTCCGCCAGGCCGGCCCAGGTCATACTGGTGAGATGACTAAGGCTGGACATCGCGAGCTGTTCCTTCGTGCTGCTGAGCTTTCGTCGCTGTGGACCCGAGCCAACTCACAACGACCATGGTTACGAACAGCGTTATCGCAGTGCCACCAATCACGGCCGCCAAGATCGGAAGCGCTTCGGTCTTCAAGACACCGAGATAGGCGATCACGCCGACACCAGCCGGTACAAACAGCATACCCAGAAATTGGAGTAGCCGATCCGCAAGGACACCCAAGTCGTTCGGAAGCTTTCCGCGAACGGAGAGTTCGGCATAAAGTAAAATCAAGCCCGTGACGGGCGCGGGAAGGGGCAACAAACCCGATCTTGAAGCTATTTCTCCGATGCAAAGCCAACCCATAACGCGCGCAATCTGTTCAAGCATGGCGACAGCCTCCAAAAGCAATGTATCGCCAGCCGCTACAGGAGCAGGCGTCAAAAGCCCTGCCCTTGGTTCGCGGGTAGCGACTAAGTACATGTTGAACGCCGCGACAGAGCAGAACCTGGCTCGTGGCAATCAGCAATTTATCATGGCCATGCGATGGTCCTCGCCAGCTCTGCTTCTGTGAATCCCGGCCCCGCAGATGCGAGGTAGATCACAGCGAGCGCGACGAGCGTGAATGCCACATACGAATATGTGATCCAGTGGCTTTGAATAGTAAGGTGTGGTCGAATGACCGCGCGTTCTGCAATGTTCATGGCAACATTTCCCATGCTGAGTTTGAAGAAGCGGGACGATCCTGTGACAGAAACTCCAAGAGTGGTGTAAGACTGCTCACATCTGCCTTAGAAAAAGATAATTGACGCTCGCTGATCTGGACGTCTCCTACGTGCTATCGGATGTCGAAACTCGCTCATGAACAAGCGAAATAGCATGGCCGCTCGGCAGGAAGCTTGAATCTACCCAGTCGGTGTTGATCCTATTGTGAGCGCGCCCGAAAGACCTGTCGATGGGCTCGGCGCAAAGCTTTAGACGGGCCGGTGAACGGGTCGTGACGATTGTTTGTGGTTTCGCACCCGTTCATTTTTCATGCGGGCGCCACGACGTTCCTCAAGATATTGTCGCAGCCAGCGACCAAGATCAGCAGAGCGGCGAAGTTGCGCGTTGTACAAGATCTCGTCGAGATCACGGAATTGAACGTTTTTGTCGTTCCGCATTGTCTTGCTCCCAAGAGTTAATCAGGGGTGCTCTAAGACGTGGGCGACTTGCTTCTTCGGATGCGACGGCTCGGGGGGTGCCCCGATCGTCGCCCACACAGCAACAGCTATCGCTAAAGCAGTGAGAAAAGTGGACGTCACCGGAGATCGTGGGGCGCGAGCCATGGCTTAATGCGACTGCTCGTATTTCCGAATCTCCTGCAATCGCGTCAGGCAATAATCTCGGTACAGACCTTCAATGAGTGCCCACATGACCGAAATCTCCGTGAGTGAGTTCCAGAAGGCTACGCTAGGTTTGTTTCGGGACTGCTTCGCCGATCATCAAAAATGGTTGCGGCTCGGTGTTGGTGGCTGGGATACCAGTGAACCGTCTGCTCATTTAGTTGAAAACAGAGCCAAAAAAATACGCCGTCCGGCTCGAAAATTCGTGTCCCGGCGGCGCCTAATGCTGGGCCCCTGGCCCGGCTGCGGTCATTGGACCCAGCAGGAGCCCGCGCCGGAGGTCAATGCCGTGACTGGACTTAATCCAGATTGAAGTTCGCTCTGGCCCATATGAGGACCAGAGCATGAAGCGCAACCGCTTTACGGAAGAGCAGATCATCGGGATTTTGAAGGAGCACGAGGCTGGCGTGTCGGTTGCCGATCTGTGTCGGAAGCACGGCGTCAGCGATGCCAGTATCTACAAATGGAAAGCCAAAGTTGGCGGGATGGAGGTCTCGGAGGCTAGTTGCCTAAGTTGAATTTTGCAGTGGCCCAATTTCGTTTTGGAACACGTACATCATTTGTTAATTAAGCCCCCGCAGATACCCGTGCCGGGGTGACCATGTGTGAGAAGTGCGAAGAGCTGAGAGAGAAGATCCAGCGCTATAGGCGCATTGGTGGGCGGTTCCCAGACGCGCAAATGACGGCCGCCATTGCTGCCGCTGTTGTCGAGTTCGAGGCCGAACTCGCCGCGATGCACTCCAAGCAAAAGCAAGAGTAAGAGAGTAAGAGTAAGAGTAAGGCCGCCTCAGTTGGCGGCCTCTTTCGCCTTTATCGCTCGACGCTGGTCACCTCGCTCAAAACGGGCCGGAGATCGGCGCCGCAGCTTGCCGCAGCCCTGGCAGAGGAAACGCGGCTCGAAGTTGCGAGATCCTGATGTCGTTTGGCCAACGATCAGTAGTCAGCTCAGAGCTCGAATTGAGGCTTACGACCCCACTTTGTCTCGGGAAGCAAAGGCTATTCCGATCCGCTTGGCCGAACGCCACACCGCTCGACACGGCCGGCGCAATTCCGCCGTCGGGATGCTCAGCATGAATTCGTGCGGAATACCAATCTGACTTGGTACATCCAAGTTGGCACCGCCGTCCGACAGGTCACGGACGACGCAGCTGAGGGCGCCCCCAGGAAATTCGATCCTCGCGGCTTTGAAGACGCGCCGCCGGCGTACGTAGCGTTTTTCCATGATCGCGAGACTACAGGCGACAGGTGAGAAATTGTTGAAACTTGTCAGGGAAAGTCCCGCCCGATTTGTGGGGAGCAATTAGGGGTCCGTTAATCGATCACGCCCGGCTTTGCTAGCACATCGCGCCATCTAAGGCGGCACCGATCGCACCGAGCGCGAGCACCACCAGAACCAACTACATGGGCGTGCGAGAGGATTTGACTGAATTATCGGTTAAAGCCGATGAACAGGTGAAGAATAGCCATGTCGAAACGTCTGGTGATCTGGAAGGCGCCCGAAATTTCGGCCAACCCGATAGAGAACAGCCCAAGTGCTTGACCCGCTACACATAGTCATGTTGGGTTTTGGGCGCGAACTTCCGGATCGTCATGTCTTGATCATGCGCCGGCGCAACGGGCTCACTGCCTCGTCGGTCATGGGATGCTCCTGTTCTGGGTGAAGGTTGCGAACCCCTCAGTCTCAAGACAGGACGCCCCGTTGCGCTATCTCTCAGCCGTGCTGCGGGCTGCCGAACTTACCGCGCGAGCGGTTTAGTCCTTTGGCCCGGAGCCGCCGCATCCCACGGCCGGAGAAATGTCGGCTGTTAGGGGGGCGACCGAACCTTACTGGACCAAAACCGTCGCGATTGACCGAATCCGGAGTGCCTGAGCAGATAAGGCACGCCTTGAATTAGAGCGTGCGCAATGATTCACCGAGCGCGTCGATGCGCATGTTGGCTTCCGCCGCGGGTTCGAGGACTAGCCTAAGTTCTTCGTCACCATCCTTGCCTCTCCCGCACCGCGCCAAGGCCTTACCGCGTTGGGCGACCCAGGAAGCATACGGGAGCGGCTCATCAGCAGTCCGACGTAACAACGCGTCGGCCTGGCGGTCGGCCTCATCCCAGTCTCCGAGCAAAATCGCGCGCTCGATGGCGTAACGGCGGAACCAAAAATGGTTGTGGCCGACGGCACCGCGCTCGAGCAGCGCCTCGGCGGCATCAAGCGCAGCCTCCTGATCTTCCTGCCGGTCTTCTAGCAGGGCAAGAAGTCCAAAAAAGATCGGGCCGACAAAACCGTGGCCGGTCTGCTCCGAGATATCTCGCCCTTGACGTGCCAGTGCCAGCGCGTCCTGGCGGCGACCTGTGGCCAGCATCACCTCCGCGCAATGACTGAGGATGACCGCCTCGTAACGCCGAGCATTGAGTGAGCGCGCAAGCTCCAGTGCTTGCGATTGCTCTCGTACTGCCTCAGTATATCGCCCCGCCGCGGTCAGGCAGAAGCCAATCGAGTGCACCGCAAACATTTCGGCGTGTCGGTTGCCAATCCTTATGGCAGCATCCTTGCCTGCGCGCATATCATCAAGGCCGCGATCGAAGTCGCAGGTATAGATTCTGCAATGTCCCATCATGACGCGATTGGGCGCTATGATCTTTGCTAGTCCGTCGGCCTCGCAGAGCTCGACGCAGGCTGTGAAATGCTGCAGCGCCGTCGCCATTCGACAATCCATGTAGAGTGCGTCAGCGAGACCGCTCAAAGCACGGGCTTGCCACTCCAGCGATGCCACCCGTCGGGCCGCTTCGAGCGCGGACTGATGCTGGGTGCGGCACTCATTGAGCTGACCACGCACGAAATGCAAGTTTCCCCTGATGTAGTGGATCTCCGCAAGCGAGCGGCTGTCATCGAGCGCCTGGGCAAGAGGTTCGGCATCGGATAGCGATGCAGATGCGTCCTCCAAACGAGCCGTCAATCGGTTTGCCGCGGCGCATCCAATCAGGGCGCGGCAGCGGGCCGCGGCATCGCTGGCCTCCGCCAGCGCGCGAACGTACGCTTCGAGTGATTCCGTGCCGCGTCCGGCATCCTGCTGGAGGTCGCCGAGCAGGGTGGCAAGTTCAACTGCCTCCCCGCCGCCGGTTGCGAGCGCAAGGCCGCGTGACGCCAGGGTGATGGCCTGATCCTGCCGAAACAGGCCGGCCTGCATCTTTGCCGCCGCGATATAGGCACGCGGCGCCTCCGCACTGCCGGCGCAATCCAGATGTTCGGCGCGCAGCACCGGATCGTCGACGAATATCGCAGCGGCTGCGGCGTGGAGTTCGCGTTTGCGAGCGTTTGTGATCGAACCGTAGATACCCTCGCGAACCAGCGCATGCGCAAACAAAAAGCCGTCGGCCGTCGGACGCAGCAACACGTTGCCAACCAGGGTATCACAGACGAAATTCGGGTCATGAAGCAACGTCCGGAGCTGGGCGAGAGTGAAGCGCTGGCCGAGCACGGACGCTGCTTGGATGGCACGGCGGTCAGGCGCCGAAAGCAGATCGGTGCGCGCCAGCACCACGCTCTGGATCGAGGCGGGCAGGCGCCCATCCGTCAAATCGCCGGCGCCTCGCAGCAGCTGCTCGAGGAACAGCGGATTACCGCCCGCGCGTTCGACGCACTGATCGGCGAATGCAGAGGCGTCGATGAAACGTCTGGCAATCGCCAGCCCGTCCCGCACCGACAATGGCGATAGATCGATAGTCGCGATGCCTACCTCGCCGGTCATGCCGCGCCATTGTGCGTCGAGCTTGTCGCCGTCGAGCCGCGTGGTCATGACGAGCACGGTGCGGCTCAACACCGTCGCACGGCTCACCGCCGCGAGCAGGCTGAGCGTTTCGGCGTCGGCCCAGTGTACGTCCTCGATGGTGATGAGCAGAGGATTTTGCCTTGCCACCCATCTTACGAGCGCGGCAATCACGCGCTCTTTGCCGCTGTTGCGCGCCGCGTTATCCATCGCCTCGTAGAACTTTCGAGCGGCGTCGCTGTGCGGTATTTCCAGAAGATCACGAAAATAAAGCGTGTCATCCGTCTGCAATTGTGCCCGTTCCACCACTGACTCGATCGCGGCCTCGACGGCGACCGCCTCAGCGCCCGGGGCGAGTTCCAGGAGCCTGGACACCAGGGTGCGCACCGCACCATGGCCACGCGCTGTCCCGAAATCGAGCACAAAACCAGCGGCGCAGGTCATCCCAATCGCTACAGAAATCGATTTCAGCTCGTCCAGCAGCCGCGTCTTGCCGATCCCAGCCTCGCCGCGGATCAGCACCGCAGTTCCGGATGTGCCGTCGACACAGGCGTTGAGGATGGCGCGAAGCTGCGCGAGCTCGGAGCGCCGGCCGACCAAGCTCTGCGCGTCCGGAGCCAACGATTTCATTTCAAGTGGCCGCCATGCCTCCATCGGACGCGCCACACCTTTGAGCGTCAGCAAACCCGTGGACTCGAATACAACGACTTGTTTTGTCGCCTGATAGACGAGATCGGACACCAGGATTTCGCCGGCTCCGGCGCGGTCGAGCAGCCGCGCGGCGATATTGGCGGCTTCACCGGTGACCGTGTATTCGCGGTGGTGGCTGCTGCCCAACGCGCTGGCGACAACCTCGCCGGTTGCGATCCCGATGTGAATCGCTAGGGAGGAGGGTAGACCGGATGCTAGGGCCGGCACGCTGGCTTGTATTTCAAGAGCTGCGCGGATCGCTCGTTCCGCATCATTGCCGCGCGCCCGCGGTGCTCCAAATAGAGCCATGGTGGCGTCTCCGATGTGCTTGTCAATCGTGCCGCCGAAGCGGTCAACAATCGCGTCGACCATCGCGAAGAAGCGCTTAAGCACCGCGCGCACGTCCTCGGGGTCCAGTGTCGAGGACAGAGGCGTAAAACCGATGAGATCGCAGAAAAGCACCGTGACGGGACGGCGATCGCCTTCGTCCTCGTCGACGGTGGCGGCTGGTTTAGCTGCGGCAGCGTTCGCTCCAAGCGCGCGGCCACACTCGCCGCAAAATCGTGCGCCATGCTCGTTGGCAAAACCGCAGGCGGGACAGTCGAGCGAAAGTGCGGAGCCGCACGACGCGCAGAATTTGCGTTCTACCCGGTTGTCATGTCCACAGTCATTACAGCGCACGACGACCCTCCGTGACGCTCAAGATGAGCCCACATCGCAAGCACCGCAAGGTAAAACCGGAGACGCCTTTGCGTCCTCGCGTAAGGCGATTTGGGACAGCTAGGGGGCCTGCTAAATTATTGAGCCTGCTGAGTAACTAAGTAGAGCAGTGCGAGTTAGTGCGAGTTGAAGTGAGGTGTATGTGGTTCTGCGGCGGCAACGGCCTGATACCAGGCAGTGGGTGGTCGGAACTGCTGCGCCCAGCAGGGGCGGACGCCTCCATGGTTGCCAAGAGGCCGTGAGCCGGAGATTAACCCCCGCGGGATAGTCGTGACGAACCGGGAGGCGTCCGCTACTGAGCTTCTACGGCGGATCACCGCTCCGACGAACATGGGCATTCAACGCATTGAGTGCTCGCGAGTTTTTGGCTGGCGCTACCGGCTTCACGCGATAAACTACGGTAATAATCTACAAGTTTGCGCGCGAGCAGACTCGAAGGGCAGGGCTCACTAAAGCTGGCGAATGGCTTCCAATGTCTGCGAGGCTCGAATCGCTTACTATTCTATTGATCAACGACGTCCGCCGTCACCTATAACGGAGTAGGGCGCCCAAAACAGCGGATGCGCGTAAGCGAACTCGGTTCTTCCAGCTGAATCAGTGTAACCTGGCCCATCGATCATTGCGATCATCGCCTGCCGTAACGCTTCGCCGCGCGCTAGTTTCTTGTCGTCCGACTGACGCTTGAACAAGTCGGCGACGAGTTCGCGCGCCGACTGCGAATGGACTGACCAATTCGTCACGAGAAGCGCACGGGTCCCTGCGTAGAAGAAGGCGCGACCGAGGCCGGAAGCTGCTTCGGCGCCAGCGCCGTCGCCCAAGCCGGTATTGCAAGCTGAGAGTACAACCCAATCGGCGTCGAGTTTCAGCGCGAGAATTTCCTCCATCGTGAGAAGGCCATCACCGTCGCCGCCCCAAACGGTTGGTGCCGACAGCGCTAAGGCTGGCTGGTTCAAGCCGTTGAGCTCGCCTGGTAGCAGGCCGTGGGTTGCAAACGCGAGTACCTTGAACTCTGAAAGATTGGCCGCCTTCACCCTTGCCTCATTGGCATCCGCCCCGAGAAAGAGCACTTTGGCGGGATCGGCCCGAAGCGCAAGCGCAATCGACTTTAGTTCGTCAGCCGTGTCTGGGAGACGCGGTAATATTGCCAACTCAGCGCTATCGACGCCGAGCTTGGGTAAGTTACGTCGTTTGAGCGGAAGTCCGCGCGTCGCAAGCGGCGCTGCGGCGTTATCGGAGCCCTCAGCGAGTTTCGTCGCCTCCATCTGCTCGGTCGAGAAGTAGGGATCGCCGAAGGCAATCAGCTCACTGCGCGTCGGTTTGCCAGGCGGCAGGTTACGGAGGGTGCGAAGAGCAGATAGAGAGGGCACCATCGTCACGGCATGTGTTCGCGCGAGCCATGGTACCTGCCTGTAGCTGGAAAACAGTACGTCCTCGCCGGCGTCAATTTGAGCGGGGACGGTAGGCAGCAGTGAAAGCGGTAAAAGGCCAAGCTCTCCGTTCGTCACCACGATTAACGTCCTGGACCGTTTCCAGCTACTCTCGACCGGCTTCAGAAGCAGAGAGTAAAGTTGATAGCCGAGATCGACATCGAATGGAGGAATATCGGAAACAAGTGCCGCTTCAGTGTCCAATGCCTTTCTCAGCTGCTTTATCTTGCTCTTGATTTCCGCAGGTCCAATTGCGATGGAAGCAAAAGCGACGGGACCGGCCTTTGGTACGGCCCAGACAAAGCTTGCGTCGTCTCCGAAGTAGAAAGACAACACCGCCTCGTCGTCGTAGTAGAGCGTCCTGAATCTGATCGATGCTCGGCGGCTTGGGATTTACTAGATCGGCGTATGACGGAAAGCGCTCCTTGATCTCGGTACGAGCCGCGTCGCGATCAGACCGCAATTGCGCAATCGATTTCTCGACGTTTTGCAGCACATGCTCATCCCGTTGGCTGGATGGCACACTCAAGAGGTTGTTGAGCAAGCCGAGTTGTGCTCGCGCCTGTTTGCTGAGGTCTTGCTCATTGCGCACAAGTTCGGTGAGCGCTGGCTCCGTCGCAGCGGCCCGTGCACTTGATTCTGCGAATGCTCTCTGTACCGCGCGGCCACGGATCGCGTCAGCCCATGCAAATGTCCTGGCTGCAAGGCCGTCCTCGGCGACCGGCGTTCGTGCCATCAGCACAAGATAGTTTTCAACGATCGACTTAAGTCGCGCCTGGGCCTCGGCCCTAACCTCTTCATCCCCATCGGCAACATTCTCTTGCACGATAGCCAGCAAGACTGGCAATGCAATTCTAAATTCGCGGGCAGCTTCGGGGTCTTTGCCAGCGCGCATCAACGCAATCCCGTAGAATCCACGAGCGGAAGCGCTGTCGTAGTGACCTTCACCGACCCTTGCCACCTGATAATCAACCAGCGCCTGAGCAGCGGTCAAAGCTTCTTCAATTCGGCCGACCATCAACAGTGCATGGACCCGCGAGACTTTCGACAGCAGGGCTTCACGCTGACCCGGCTCCCATTTCGCGGTTGCTTCTAGGAGCATGTCGAACGCCTCGTTCGCGTCGGCGTACCTTTTCTCACCGGTCAAGATTACACCTAGCAAGGACAATGCAGCGGCGCTATTGAATTGATCGTCTCCGATACCGAGCGTCCGCTGGATATCAAGGCTTGTCCGCACCAGCTTTTCGGCTTCTGGAAAGCGGCTTTGCAGTCGTAGAATGCCCGCTAGGCCGGTCACATATTTGGTTATCAGAGGATTGTATTTACCGTCGGCCTTAAGGCGAGAAAGCAATACAGTGCGAGCGTCCAGCTCGGCTTCTGCGAGCCGTCCTTGCCGGGATTTCATCTCGGCGATATTCAATAAAAAAGCGTCCGCTTGCCGTTGCTGCTCGGAAACCAGCGGCACATCTGGATTTGTCTCTTTGAGTTTCTTGAAAGCTTCTATTGATTTCAGTCTCAGTTCGCGCGCTTCCCGAAACGCACTCTCGGCATCGCTGAACCGGCCGCGTGCGGCAAATATGCGCGCTTGCATCAATGCGATGGAGCATTCCCACGACGCTCCTCTGACAGCGTAGCCGCGCCAGCTACGCCGAGCCTCCTGGATGAGCGCAAGGCCTTTTCGGAGGTGCTCTTCAGCTTTCTCCATGTCTCCCATTCGGATCGCGACGCCGACCGCCGTATGGTGCAGGGGAAATAGGTTGCCCGTTGTTTGAGGGTGACTGGCCTCTGCAATCGAACCCTCTAATGCTGCCATGCCGCTCTTTAAGTCCCCGACTGAGTCATAATAGGCTTGGTTCAGCATCCCGATTCGTATCGTGAGTCCCTTGTTTCCTGCTTGTCTTGCGGCAAAAAGTGCTCGCTGACCATCGGCAAATGCCTCGGTCATCCGGCCCAGGATTTGTCTAGCCTCGGATCGCTCGTAGTAGAATATAGCCAAGGCATTCTCAGAGCTATCACTCGCAGGTTCTACATCGGCGGCAGATTTGATCTTTGCCAACAGTATGGGATCAGGTTTCTCGCTGTCGAGAATAGCTGTGATGTCCGCAATCGATGGCGGCGGAGGAAGAAAGCTCGGGGAGGATGAACCCTCTGCTGAGCTTTCTTTAATGATCGAAGTCCCGCCAATCGACGACGAGCTGCAGTCGTGCCGTTCGGCTGCGAGGTTAAACTGGCACTTGTCAGCTTCTTGGCTAAACGCACCTGATGCAGCAAATGCCGATGAAAGGCTTAGCGCGAACGCTAACATCGACCGGCTTATCATTCGAAGTCCCCACCTCGCAGCCAACTGCGCCATCCGCACAGAACAAGTCGTTTCGCGGACATCGAGGTTGACGGGTTAGATCGGCTCGGACACGCCTATGACAGAAGTGCTTTCAAGCGCCAATTTTGGACAGGCACGACGAAGATCATTCTTACGAATAGGCAGAGTTCGCAGCCAGAGAAGCCTTGAACTTACGTCTTCGGTGAGCACGCCCGATAGCCAAATCGATGAATTATGTCACGGCCGGAGATTGTCGTGAATGAGGTAGTGTCCATGATGTGATTGGCTAGAAGATAGCTGCGCAATGCTCCATTATAGGAATTCAGCATACTCTGGGTTGCCTTTTGATCGCTTCCCGCATGAAATAAAAGCTCCGCATTCGGATCGACGCACGCATTTCTGAGCCGCAGGAACATTGTACAAGCCGACTGACAATGACCTTCAATTCGGAAGGGCTGACCCGTCTGCGACGCTTGCTGACGATATTCCTTAAAATCCCTGATACGACCACCCATCCCGTAGCGGGACGATGAGTCCTGAGCACGGGCTACATCCCAGCAACATGCTGTCGATGACATGACTAACAGTACTAAGATCGCCAGATTTTGAGGGGTCCTGATTTTCTTCGCGACGTAATAGTTGAGCTTGCTCAGCATGAAGAATTCCTTGCAGACATGGAGCGAGTTGAAATTGTGTGGTGGGCACGACAGGCATAAGGGCCTGTCACCGTGGGGGGCGATCTAGTGATAAAACATTAGAATCTAATACTCTCCAGAGCATAATTTGATTAGATCGTTGCGGTCAATATCCGCCGAAAAGGCTTTTCCTCGTTCCACATTCGGAACGAGGTCGCCGGCCGTCCGTCTGCGAAAATGCGCGACTAACATCAGCTTCGGCCACAACCGCAGACCAAGCGGGCGCGGGAGTCCGGCCTGCCACTGGAAACCGCATTGCAGCGCGATTACCCTCTGTGAGCAGTAGCCCGCAATTTGCATCTCAACGTTGCGACTGAGCAATAAGCGACGTGATGTCAGCCTCGGGCGAAGCCTGCCCTGAAAAATGCGTCAAGTTGTTCTGCTCGCCTGGCAGCAGCGAAGAGAGACATTTCTCCGAGCGTAGGTTAGGCGCCTGCCGCTAATGATTTTTTCAACAACGATATCAGAGGATATCCGCTCCTCCAAACCCCGCTAAAACTACGGGGCATTTCGCATGTAGCGCCAAAAGCTACGGTCGCAAGCCACGGTCGGGCATCCGCCCAGAACCTTCGAAAGATGATCAAGCTCATCCCGATGCCCGCCCCGAGGTTCGGATAGGGCGATAGAGCAGTTCGGCCTCCTCGCGACGAAGCTATTACAATGAAATACTGCCGCCCTTTTTCAAGAGAACGGCCGAGAAGAGGCATTCGGGCCGGAGCTCTGGCACGCACCAACGAAGGATCTATCGAAGTCCTTCACTTCGTTCGCTATGCCAACCGGCGGCCCAGTAACCTGTATCAACGCCCCGGTTCGCTATAGTTCGCGGTGACATTGTAGATCTCGCCCCGGGTAATGCCCATATCCCTCAGGTCACTATCACTTAGAGCGTACAACTGGGCTCGCGCCTTCTCTCGTTCCCGCCACGCCTGAAACGCAAACCAATATGCTTCGAAGACGCGGAAGACATGCTGTGTCGAAGCGATGGTCTGTCCCGACTCGATCGTCTTCATAGCTGCACCTCTTCAAATCCGCTTTCGACCGAAGTCTGCCGAAAAACGGGTCGGCGCGCTTAATGAATGGCTTACATTTCCCTTACCACACGCTTATTCTTTGTGGTCCAATCCACATCAGGAGCGCTTTTCAATATCCGAAAGATGCCAGGGAGAATGGTGCTTTGCGCTATATCTTCGAGGACTACACATTTGACACGGTCCGTCGCGAACTGCACCGCAGAAGCGATGTCGTCGCCATCGCGCCACAGGTGTTCGATCTGCTCGATTACCTGATCCGCAACAGGGAGCGGGTTGTCAGCAAGGACGACCTCATCAAAGCCGTTTGGAATGAGCGCAGCGTATCGGACGCGGCGCTGACAACCCGCCTGAATGCCGTCCGGGGCGCAATCGGGGATTCCGGCGAAGAACAGCGCCTGATCAAAACGCTGCTGCGCAAGGGTTTCCGCTTCGTAGGTGCGGTGCGGGAAACAGAGAAATCACCTGCTACTTCGGTAGCCACTATTCAGGACCAGCAGAGCCAAAGCAATCTCGCCCGTCCGGAAGGCCCGCCACGTCTGTCAATTATCGTTTTGCCGTTTGCGAATATCGGTGGCGACCCCGAACAAGAATATTTCGTCGATGGCGTAACTGAGAGCCTAATCACGGATTTGTCACGGATCAGCGGCTCGTTTGTCATCGGTCGACACACAGCGTTTACCTACAAGCGCGAAGCGGTTGATCTAAGGCAGGTAGGACGTGAGCTGAACATCCGCTATGTGCTTGAGGGCTCGGTGCAGCGTGGTGGCAACCGCATCCGGGTGAATGTGCAGTTGGTTGATGCGGAAACGGGCAATCACCTCTGGGCCGAGCGTTTTGACAAGCCCATTGCCGACCTGTTCGAAATGCAGGACGAGATCGTATCGCGGCTCGCTAACACACTGAATACCCAGCTAGTTGAGGTCGAGGCACGGAGGGCGGAGGGCTCGCTTCATCCCGATGCAATGGACCTCAACTTTCAAGGCTTGGCTTGCTTGAACAAGGCATTCACGTCCGACGACTTCACCCGAGCGCGCGCCTTTTTTGAACGTGCCTTGAGCATCAATAACCGAAATTTCGTGGCGCTTGCGGGAATGGCATCCGTCGATCTGGGTATGGCTAGCAGCTTACTCACCGACGACCGCGCCTCGCGCTATTCAGAAGCTGAAACAAATGCGATTAAGGCGCTTTCACTGGTCCCAAACTATGCGGTGGCACACTGGATATTGGGCGGCGCCTACATTTTTACAAAACGCGCCGCTGAAGGAATCGGTAAATGCGAGCAGGCATTGGCGCTTAACCGCAATTTAGCCGGCGCATATAACTCTATTGGTTCGGGCAAATATTTTTTGGGTCGAGCTGCCGAGACCGAAGCCCATGTACTTGAAGCTTTTCGGCTCTCCCCTCGCGATAAGAATGCCCATTACTGGATGTACTCTATAGGCCGGGCCAAGATACAATTGGGCGCGGATGCCGAAGCCGTCGATTGGTTTCGGCGAAGCATTGATACTAACCGTAACTTTCCTCTCGCCCATTTTATGTTAGCGGGTGCTCTAAGCGCACTCGGCGCTGTAGATGAGGCGCGAGCGGCTGTACGGGCCGGACTTGCGCTCAGCCCCGAATTTACCATCCGTCGCGTGCTCGCCCACAGAGTAAGCGACAACACGACCTACATTTCCACGCTTGAGCGCCTTTGTCAGGGCATGCGAATGGCCGGGGTGCCGGAGGGCTAAAGTTCATAGGCCAGCGTCGGGACAAGCAGTAGTTATGCCGCCGCCCGATCGTCCCGCCCGCGGCCTACGCCGCATGCTTACGGCACTCACGACGGGGTTGTCGAATAGAGTTCGCCTTTGCTGCAATGCATGAATCCGGAAATGTGCAGGTTTTTGGAGGCCGGCAACGAGGAGGCTCCTCAGGGCTCCACTGGCCGGCGTCCAAAAAGCGCCAAGGCACGAAGTCACGGGAGGTAGGGCGCCGGCGGAGCAGCGAGCGCTGTGAGGATCGCATGTCGGGTGCCGCGTTCGATGGCAAGCGCGACGCGAGCACGAGGTGGCGTGTATCTCTGCATGCCAGGGAACCGAGGAGAGTGCAGTGGGTATCTCGGCAGGTGGGTGAAGTGCAGCAACGGGCAGCCGGTGAATCGATCGACGGGCATTGCTTCGAGAGGCGGCAACCAGGCAGAACGCTTCCACAACTTCCGCGTTTCGGCACGAGTGTTGCAAAAGAGTATTTTTAATGTTTGCGACCTGTGTAATTTCAAATAGTTGCGCGTGGCAGAAATGGCGCATCCGAGAACCACTGCGCGATTAATCGGTCGATCAATATCCAGTGGCATGGTTTGAATCAATTTCTTGCGAGCAGGGATATCGACCGCACATTCAAGCAAACTGGTTGGCGCTTTCGTCAAGGCAATTTTTGTCATTCCATATAGTGGGCCGGTGTGGCTGCCACACCGGGGTGCTGGACCGCGCTTGATCCCGCCCGTTAATCGTGTTGACCTGCCGCCGCGGCATCGCTGTCCTCTCCATCGGCTACAGCCCTGTCGGCTCTTGCTCCCGCGCAGCGGGCTGGAGCGCAGCGACTTGTGCATTGGCCCATCAGCGAAGTGCCCCGCGCGGGACGGAGGTCCGCTTATTGCGGCAGAACGGACCAGATCTGCTCAACCAGAGTTCTTCGCATTTTGATTGACCCATTGCCGACATCGGCAAAATCTCGTCGATGCAAACTAGCCAGCACGGTAAGCAACTGCGCCGAGAGGAACGAACGGCTAGGCTCAAGAGCGGTAACGCCGTACTCGCCCGGAGGGCTCCCTCGCCACTCCGGTATGCTACTAGCGTCGCATGTCAGCAAACGTCTCCGCAGATAAGGATCGGCAACCACTCTGCTCCAGATGCGGCTCCGCTCTGAGCCTGGTTGGTGCAACATCTGCTTGACCCGACCAACGGCCGCTCCGTTCGACTCTTCTCGTGCGCTTGCGGCGAGCGAGCATGGCGGGACGAGGCTGGCCCAACAGCTCCAATTTGAGCCCGCATGGATAATCAACCTGAAGATCCAGTCTGGCCTCGCGGGTGACGTCGACATAAATGCCGTTCGTTCGGAGGGCTGGTCATGAAAAGTGTTACTGAGTCCCACAATCGCGCTGCTGAGTTCGTGCGTCTGGTGCACGAAGCGCAGCAGCATTCCCTCAAACGGCGCTACGCAGATCTTGCTTTCCGCTATCACTTACTTTCCGAAGAGCGCGTTTGAATGATTTAAGGCGGCGAGATCCCGCCAGACGAGCAGTGAACGATCTCGGATGAACGATATCACAGTTCTCAAGAGTTTAAGGGCAAGGCCGGGCGATGGGACTGGTTTGCTGCGACCGTCTAAATGTCTGTCTCTCCGCCGTGAGTTGGTTGTTCGCTGTTACGCCGACTTCCGGTTTTCAGGACATAGTGGACGAGCTTAGGTCGCCCGGTGAGTGCGGGTTTTGCCCCCATAGGATCACGCGCGCCACGTCTGTCTTTTGCAGTGCGGCGAGCCGACGTCGCACATGGCTCGGTTGCCACCGGCGCGACCTGGTTGGTAGGATTGCCCATCCTCGGCGATGGGCGGATCGAGCGTGGCGTTGTTGGTTGAGCCAGTATGGCCGCCGGGCAAGCAGCCGGCATGGGCAGTCTACGTGGCTGTCATCTTTGTCGTGGCTGCTGCCTATTTTCTTGCTGCGCGCCTGAGCCTCTTCCTGCTCGCCGAACCTGACGGCGTTGCCGTGTTCTGGCCGGCCGCAGGGGTTGCTTCCGGTATCCTGATCGGGGCGGGTTCGGCCGCGCGGTGGCCGGTTGTCATCGGCGTGGTGGCGGCGACGCTCGTCGCTAATCTGTCGGGCGATCGCAATTTGTCGAGCTCCATCTTCTTCGCATTCGCGAACGCCATAGAGGCCGTCATTATCGCCGCCCTCGTCGAGCACTTCCACGGCTCGCGATTCGAGCTCGATCGGCTGCAGCGCGTTATTGGATTGTTCGCGGCCACGATCGCCGCAACGGCGCTCTCCGGGTTCGTCGGCACGCTCGGCTTTGTGCTGTTTCACACCTCGAACGCATCGATCCCGACCATCTGGCTTCACTGGTTTACGTCCGACGCGCTGGGCGCCGTGACCGTTGCACCACTTGCGATCGGGGTCGCGTCGCTGATACGCGACTTTCCACCGCGCCGCGAAGTCACGGAAGGAGGCGTGGCATTGACATTGGCCGCGATGTTGTGCGCGGGCATGGTCTTTCTGCCGAACCAGCCGTGGACGTTTGAGCTGGCAATTGCCACCCTCAGCCCGCTTGTTGTCTGGATCGCGGCTCGCCTTCGGCCCGCCTTCACCGCTGCGGCAACGTTCATGTGTGCGATCACGATCGTCTGGACAACGACCTTTGCGGTCGGTGTGTTTGGCGATCCGCGTTTGCCGGTCGAAGAACGCATCCTGTCCGCCCAGGCGACGATTCTGGCAGCGTCGTTCGGCGCGCTGGTTTTGGCGGCGCTCTTCAGCGAACGGCGGCTTCACGAGACCAGCATTCTGGAACGAGAGCTTCGGCTGCAGGAAGCGCTTCGCGCCGGCGGAGTCATGACATTCGACTGGAACGTAGCCGCAGGCGAGGTTCGGTACAGCTCGAATGCCGAACAAATTCTCGGTGTTCTATCGAGGCAGTCCCTCGATAGCTCAGTCTGGCTCGAACAGATCCATCCCGATGATCGTCCGAGGATGATCGAATGCGCGGATGGCGCGCGTCCCGATGCGCCATCGCTTGCGGTGACGTTCCGTTATCGGCGTCCCGACGGCGCCGGCGAAGTGTGGCTAGAGCAAATTGCCGTCGCCCAATTCAATGCAGCCGGAAAGCTTGCGCACATTCATGGTCTCGCGGCTGATATTACCGCTCGTAAACGATCCGAGCAGGAGATTTCGTTCGCGCGTAAATCGGCGGAGTTGGCCGACCGCGCCAAGTCCAGCTTTCTCGCTGCGGCAAGCCACGATTTGCGGCAGCCGCTGCAAACCCTTAGATTCCTGCAAGGCTTGCTCGAGCAGCATCATTCCAATGGCGAAGGGCGCAAGCTCGTCACCGATATGGGCCGTTCGCTCGACACCATGTCCAGCATGCTGTCGAGTTTGCTCGACGTCAATCAGCTCGAATCCGGCAGCGTGCGGCCATCGCTGAGCGAGTTTACGCTCAACGACATATTCGATTCGATTGCCGTCGACTTTGCCCGCTCGGTCGAGGAAAAAGGTCTGCGATGGTGCCTGGTGCGTTCTGGAGCGATGGTCCGCAGCGACAAACGCATGCTCGAGGAAATGCTGCGCAACCTGCTGTCGAACGCGACCCGGTATACCGATGCAGGCAGGATCCTGCTGGGGTGCCGCCGCAGCGGCGATAATATTCGCATTGAAGTCTGGGACAGTGGCGTCGGAATCGGGCCTGATCAACTGCCAGACATCTTTGCGGAATATTATCAGGGTGCGGAGGGCCTGCAGCGTGGCGGTTTCGGACTGGGTCTTGCGATCGTCAGGAGACTGGCGACTTTGCTGGACCATCGAATCCATGTGAGCTCCACAGTCGGCAAGGGTACGCGCTTCTCCATCGAAGTCCCGCGTGTGCAAGCGCGCAGCGATGTACCCGAGGTGCCGCGGAGTGCGGCAAATGAAGTTGATTTGCTGCCGGCACGTGAGGTCCTCATCATCGAGGATGAGACGTCGGTGCGAACGGCGGTCGCCAGATTCCTGAAAGCCAAGGGGATCGAGGCGGTCGTCACGGCGACGGGGGATGAAGCGCTGACGCTCGTGAACAGCGAGAGCGTCCGCCCGGATCTGGTGCTGTCCGACTACAATTTGCGTGGCTCGATCGACGGCGTCGAGAGCATCGGGGCGCTGCGGGCCGCGCTCGGCTGGAACGTTCCAGCCATTATCATGACGGGCGACATGAGGTCGGAGACCGTCGAGGCGATAATCGCACAGGATATTTCGGTGCTGATCAAGCCGTTTCAGGCTGCCGAGCTTCTGCACCATATGACGCAAATCCCGTCCGGAACTACGAAAGCAATCGGAAGGTTCTCGGAGGCACGCACTATGTCTGCCCATGACAAATTGGGCGCGGTGCATCGATGTCGACGATGAGTGGTAAAGCATACGCGGCGTCGATCGGGCCAACCGCCGCGATTGACCTACTTCGGACATCAGCCCGCTTTGACCGGCCTATGCGCTAGTTCAACTTTCGATCTATTTGATGCCTTAGATTGTCGGTGCCTTTGCTGCCGCAAGGCGTTCCCTTAAATCAAAATCGTGCCTGACTGGAATGCTTTTCCAGAACAAGGAAGGAGGATTGCCCATGCGCAATTCGGAACCCACCCCTTTAGTTAGCCACGATCCGAAGGATTTGGAAGGCACGTGGACGCTCGTTTCCGTCGTAACCGAGCGGGACGGCGAAAGATTGGATACTTATGGCCCAAACGCTAAGGGGCATCTGGTGTTCGATCCGATCGGGCGATATTCAATCATCTTTATTTCCAGTGGCCTCCCGAATTTTGCGTCGGACAGCCGTTCCAGCCCGACGGCAGATGAAAGCAATGCTGTTGTTTCGGGAAGCTTCGCCCATTGCGGCACTTACGTCGTGGACGAGGTGGACAAGAGCTTCACGTTTCAAGTCGAGCGTGCGACATTTCCCAACTGGGACGGCAAGAACACGAAACGTTCGTTTGTTATCAGGGGTGATGAGCTGCACTTCACAGACCCGCACTCATCGGGCGGTGGGGTGGCGACAACGATCTTCGAGCGGGCAAAGCGTGCACGCTAGGTCTTCTCTTCAACTCAACACAAGGTCCGCGATTGGCCCGGGGCGGGCCGTCGGGGAAACCGGAGAGGCTCGCAGGAGCCTCGATCGTCGGTTTTGACCCAACTGGTCCGGCCCCGCGTTGCAAGAGATTTCGTCAACCTGTCAGATGGCGGTCTTGCATCAATGTATCCCGCCTCTGATTGGAGCGAGCTACGCCCCGGGCCATCATGGATATCAGGGCGCATTCGAGCTGATTGGCGGACAGGCCTCGAACGGGCCATTCGGTCACCAGTGTTCGCATGCGCCGGGAAGACCGATCTTCCATCGTCGTGTCATCCTCTCGCAGACCTCGACGGGTGAGGGATGTTGGTTACGTCATCTCGATAGCTGCTCACTTCGCGCTGCTCCTTTGTTCGTGTCTGGCGGTCGTTCCTTCGTCCGGGCCTGCGCGCGCAGACGCGCCGCGCGCAAGAGGCCGTCAAGGCCGGCCGTCGTGGTGTCCTGACGTCTTGCTCTACGCTGCCAGGCTGCGCCTTGAGGGCCCCGAGCACGGCGCGAGGGTCGGGCCATCAGGACGCCGTCTCCTCAGTCTTGACGCACTCGAAGGCGCGTCCCTTGTTGAGAACCGCCCAGGCGATCCCGGCAATGCCTCCAGGTCGGAACAATTTTGGGCGCAATTGGAGTCACGCGGCTGCTAGTGCTTCCTTGCTTTAGCGGAGCAAGACGGTAATCCCCTGAACTTCAGGTAGGGCTACAAGATGTCACTCGGAAGGCTGATCGGCCGCTTGCAGGCTGTTAATGGCTTGTCCCCAATCGAGCGCGATCAACTGTTGGACTACCCATTAAGTTGAAGCAGTTCGCTGACGGCAATTACATATTACGCGAGGGAGATGCGGCCACTCAATGCGGCCCGGTCGTGAGTGGGTATGTCTTTCGCCAAAAGATAGTTGGCAGCCGATTGCAAATTCTGTCAAACGCCTTCCGGAACTGCCCCCTTTGCGTCACGAAGAACTGCCCCCACCATCGGATTATGATCTCGGTTGAAGGTTGTTTCCGCCGGTGACGGGCCGGAGGGAGGCGGAGCCGACCGGAGGGCCGTCACCGGCGGTCGGCGTCTTGATGAGGCCGCTTTTGCGCTTGGCGCGAAGTCGGTAGCTGTCGCCGCGGATGGTCAGCACGTGGCTGTGATGCAGGAGCCGGTCAAGGATCGCGGTGGCGACCACGGGATCGGCGAACACCGTACCCCATTCGGCAACGCTGCGGTTCGACGTGATCAGCATCGCGCCAGTTTCGTATCGCCGGCTGACCAGTTGGAAGAACAGATGGGCCGCGTCAGGTTCAAGAGGCAAGTAGCCGAGTTCGTCGACGATGAGCAGCTTTGGCTTCGACAGCGCGAGAAGTTTCTCGTCCAGGCGTCGCTCGCCGTGCGCCTTGGCAAGGCCAGCGACCAGCGTCGTCGCCGTGGTGAACTGCACCGTGTATCCGGCCAGGATCGCCTCTCGCCCGAGCGCGATCGACAAGTGCGTCTTACCTACGCCTGGCGGCCCGAGCAGCAGCACGTTTTCTCCGTTGGCTATCCAACGTGATGCGGCAAGATCACGGATCTGCTTTGGATCGATTGACGGCTGCGCCTCGAAGTCGAAGCCAGCAAGCTCCTTCACCGCCGGGAAGTGTGCGAGCTTCAGCGCCATCTCTATGCGGCGATGGTCCTTGCGTGCGATCTCGCGCTCGCACAGCAGGATCAGCGTCTCACGCGCCGACAGGTTCGCGCGCGCCGCCTCGTCGAGCAGGGTGTCGAGCTGATCGCGGATACCCGAGAGCTGCAGTCGCGCCAGCATGGCATCGAGCGGATCGGCCGTTGCTTCCATTATCTTCTTTGCCCGTGCCATCAGAAGCTTCCTCCGACCACGGCTTCGTATTCGGCAAGAGGGCGCAACAACGACGGGGGTGAGGACGGCGCCAGCACCGCCGCCGCGATCTCAGCCCGGCGGACCGCGCCATTGCGACCAGCAACACCATCGAGATGAGCGGTGTCGATGATCCGCAGCCGGCGTCCATCCGATTGCTTGTGGATCGCAACTTGGTGCAATCCATGGCGGATCCGCACTTCCCCGGCCGCGATCGTTACCGCCACGCGCTCGCCAAGCAGGCGCCACGGCACTGAGTAGCTGTTCGTGTCGATCTCGACGGCGCAATCATGCCCGACGACGCGGGTCAGTTCACGCAACGATCCGAACGACGGTTGCCCGCTAAGCGGCTTCAACCGATGTGCCTCGTCACGCGCAAAGCGAGCAATCGGCGCCTCCCCGGTCGTGCCGTGGATACGCACGTTCGCCACCTCACGCTCCCATCCGGCCAGATGCGCCTCGAATGCCTCCCAGCTCGCGAAGGAATGCCCCGCGATCGCGTTCTTCTTCACGTAACCGACGCCATTCTCCGTCTTGCCCTTCGTCCGCGCCCGATACGGCGCGCAGGCGCGAGGACAGAAGCCCCAATGTTTTGCGAATGCGATCAGCTTGTCATTGAACTGAACCGATCGGGTCACCGCGTCGTGGCGCACCACGAGCGCCCGTGGATTGTCCATCAGCACTTCCTCCGGCACACCGCCGAGGGTCGTGAATGTGCTCTCGAGCCCGGCAAACCAATGCTCCTGCCTCTCGGCCCGGAACGCACGCGCATGAAGCCGTCGCGAGTGGCCGAGCGTTGCCACGAACACGAATGCCTTGACTCTCGCCCCTCCGATCTCGACCAGACGCTCGCCGAAGTCGATCTGCAGCTGCCGGCCTGGCGGCGTCTCGAACCGCGTCGTCGCCAACGCCTCCGCCTTCAGCGCCTGACGATAGGGCTGCACGGCGCGTTGCAGCGTCCGCCGGCTGACTGTCACGCCTTGCTCGGCCAACAGGTCCTGGCGCACCACGTCGGCATTGCCGCGATGCCGAATGAGCCTCTCGCGCAGCCAACCCTCAAGGCCGTCGAGACGCTTCGGCCGCTCAGGCGACTTGAACGGCTTCACCCCGCCCGCCGCCACGTAGTCCTTCACCGTGTGATGACTGCAGCCAAGCTGCCGCGCAATCCGCTTCAGACCCCACCCGCACGCCCTCAGGCGCAACATCTCCGCCACGTCATCCGGCGTCTTCATCACCTGCCCCCGTGGATCAATCCACGACGAGCTTTCCGCGATTCGTTCCTCTTTCATTCACTCTCTCCTCGGCTATCCAAGGAGGGGGCAATTCCTCATGACGCCGAGGGGCGCATTGCCTCACTAAAAATGTTACCGGACAACTTTCCTGTCGTGTCTGGGGCGGAGCTGCCGAATCAGTTCGGTGGCGGGTATGGCAGGGAAGATCAGCATGCGCGCAAAGCGCGAGATCACATCAGCGCTGGTGGAGCGTTATCGGGCGAGCGGACGGCTCGAGAAGGCACGGATCCTGGACGAGCTGTGTGCCCTTACGGGATGGCATCGTAAGCACGCGATCCGAGCACTGTCGGTGGACGGGGCATCGGGATCGGCCGTGCCGCGGCGACGGGGCCGCAGTTACGGAGCTTCCATTCGCGTTGCACTGATTGTGCTCTGGGACGCCTCTGACCGGCTCTGCAGTAAGCGGCTCGTCGCGATGATCCCGTTTTTGCTTCCGGCACTTGAACGGCACGGCAGATTGAAGCTTTCTGCCGATGAGAGGTCGAAGGTTTTGAAGGTGAGCGCGGCGACGATCGATCGCCTGCTGAGCGACGTAAAGATCGCAGCAGCCGGAGGGCGCCGACGGCGGGCGGGCTTTTCTAGTGCCGTACGGCGGCAAGTCCCGGTGCGTACATTCAATGACTGGGGATCACCTCCGCCGGGGTACTGCGAAGCGGATCTGGTTGCGCACGGCGGCATGTCCGTATCTGGCGCGTTCATTCAGACGCTAACAATGGTGGATATCGCAACGGGGTGGACCGAATGCTTTCCGCTCGTCGTGCGTGAAGCAGCTCTTGTGATCGAAGCTCTCGAGCGGGCGCAGAACCTATTTCCCTGGCCCATTCGGGGGCTAGATTTTGATAACGACAGCGCCTTCATGAACGACACGGTCGTGTCGTGGTGCCGTTCTCACGATGTCGAAGTCACTCGTTCCAGGGCCTACAAGAAGAACGATCAGGCATTCGTTGAACAAAAGAACGGAGCTATCGTTCGCCGCCTGGTGGGCTACGGGCGGTTTGAAGGCATTGATGCCGCTCGCTCATTAGCTCGCCTGTTTGCTGCGGCACGGCTGCACATCAATTTCTTCCAGCCCTCGTTTAAGCTGAAGGAGAAGCACCGCGAAGGTGCCAAGATGATCAAGCGCTATCTTCCTCCCGCTACGCCGTACGAAAGAGCATTGGTCCACCCGAGGCTCAATGAGGCATTCAAAGGTCGGCTGCGGGAGATTTACCGGACGCTTGATCCGGTGGCATTGCTGGCACAAATGCGGGACGCTCAGAATGAGCTGGGTAAGCGCGTCGATCAACGGGCTGGAAAGCCAGCGATGACTGTCGCGCAGGGGCATAGCGACTTAGCGGCCTTTGCCCGAGAGCTCGGCGACGGTTGGAAACAGGGTGAGCAGCGGGGCATTCATCGTCGTCGCTATGTGCGGCGCAAGCCTGTGCCACGTCGGCCATCGATGCTCGACCCCTACATTCCCATCATCGAGGAATGGCTCGCCGCGGCTCCGCACTTGTCCGCGGTCGATCTTCTCTCCCGGCTGGAAGCGCATGCGCCCGGTCGGTTCAGCGGCCATCAGCGGCGCACGGTGCAGCGATTGGTCAAGAATTGGCGATCAAAGGCCGCTCGACAGCTCATCAGCAGCACAGAGATCACACTATCGGGCCAAGCTTCGTGCCTTAGTATTTAAATCCTGACAGGTTCTTTCGCCGAAGCACCGCAAGCCGCTCGCTCGCTACGGCGCTCTGTAGGGCGCGCTTCGCGAGCAGCTTGCTCCGACTCGCGGCAGCCGATCCAGAAAAACACCAGGGTGCGCTTCGGTAACATTGTCATCTGAGGCAATATGAGGGGGCAGTTTTCCATGGCGCGCGACACAAATTCTCGCACTGTACGTTCCCGGCGATATTCCCGATTTGCCCACCCTACACCTCCCGCGCATGGATCATGATCTTTGCAGCGTGGGTCCCTCGACAGTGGCGTTTATTCCGCACTCGCATCTGCAAAACTTGCTTACATCATCCGCGCCGCTTACTCATGTTTTTTGGCGCGAAACTTTGATTAATGGCGCTGTATTCCGGGAGTGGGTTGCAGCCCTTGGAGCGCGTTCAGCCTTATCCAGGATCGCGCACCTTCTCTGTGAGCTTGCAGCCCGCCTTGAAGTTGTCGGGCTCATGCCCAACAACAGCTTTGAGTTCCCATTCACACAGCAGAACATGGCGGACGCTTGCGGCCTATCCGCTGTGCATGTCAACCGGATGATCCAAGAGCTTCGATCTCGTGGCTTGATCGAGTGGGAAAGGCGCGAGGTGGTGCTTCTGAATCGTGGAGAACTCGAAGCCCTTGCAGAGTTCAATTCTGATTATTTGCACATTGATGGTGGCAAACGCATAATTTAGCCCGGCTCCGTGCTCAACAGCGTCCGTTCGCGCACGATCAGAGGAGCGCACTTCGTCCAGCCGGTAGCAATGTCGGTGAGCACGAGGGTCTGGATGAAGCTGCCGCGCGCAGATGGACCGCTATGCGCGACAAGGTCGGCCTCGACGAATCCGGGCGCCGGATCATTCCAACCTGCCGACGTCCTTATTGGAACACTGCGACGCAACGAGTGCGTCGCGTGCGGCCGACGCTTGCGACCTAATCCTTCTCGGACCCGCACCAATGCGCGGTCGATCGTCGCAGCGCTGATTGCTAAAAGTTTGTCGCGGATCTCGGGGGCAAGGTCGAGGTGGCCATGCCGTTCCATCGCCTCAATCAACGCAGGAATCAACGCCTTCAGCTGCTTCCCGCAGATCCGGTCTGGCGCCTCCCAAAGGAGCACGAGCGCGTTGTGTTCGACCTCATTATACATTCGACGTCGCGCCCTTCGGCTTGGGCGCGCGTCTTCCTGACCTCGAAGTAGTCGCATCGCATGTTTGCGATGGAACCCGGTGATGTCGACGAACTCATCCAATATCCGCGTCTTCTTCGCGCGATCCGAACGCCGATAGCGCGCGCCTGCTGCCGCAGTTCCTTCCGCGTTGCCATGCTTAGCCACCCCATCTTCGCCCCCGCTCGCTCCCGCTCCAAGGGAGCAATTTACGTTAGGCAACGGCGCAGCATCCGGTAACAATTAGGGCGAGGCAATGCGCACTGTCACCCTGATTGCCGCGCGGCATTTCCCGCGCCAAAGGCCATCCGACTCTGTCGAGTCGCCTCTCGGGCACTAGCCACAGATCGGCGTTTTAGGCCCTTGGCGCCAAGCGCCTCGACCCGTTCCGGATCGAGTTGTAGATGCTCAAAATTTGAGCGCACCTCGTCGCCGTCAAGGTGCGTCCCGAATGTGGCCTAGACGATCCTGATCGCCTCGAAATTGAGGATCATGTTGCTGTGATATTCTTCCGGCCAGTCTTCGCTGATCCGATGGCTAGGTACTTATGTCCGATCTTGAGCTGCTCGGCTTCGCTTCGGTCGGCGCTGAAGTCATCCGCCGCGCAGCGCATTGGGCGGGTGCACCCGATGATGGCTGTCGGTAATGAGGCCCATCAAATAGAATCGGATGACTGTGATCGATCAGCGTCCTGGGTGAATAGTGCAAATGTAGTGAGGCGGCCTACCTCAATGTCCGTCCACAGTCCTGGGCAGCCGCGCCTCACCCTCAATCCTGGTACTCTTGCCAAGCCGGATGTCTGTTCTAACGCTATCGGAGCAATCCCTGTCGAAAGGCCAGGGCCACGGCATGAGAAAGGGTTGATGCAGCAAGATTTTGCCTGGCATTGTCCAGATGAAACTTTACTCCTCGCGACCCGATGCCAAGTAGCTGCGCTACATCTCGCATTGTCTTGCCGTCAGAAATCCAACCGAGACACTGACGCTCGCGCTGAGTCAGCACGGATTCCTGTTGCCCGAGCGGGATCAGGTGGCCGATTTTGGCGGCGCTCACATGTGCAT
Source organism: Bradyrhizobium sp. USDA 4474 (assembly GCF_054057515.1). NCBI lineage: Bacteria > Pseudomonadati > Pseudomonadota > Alphaproteobacteria > Hyphomicrobiales > Nitrobacteraceae > Bradyrhizobium > Bradyrhizobium sp. USDA 4474. The sequence goes on from NZ_JBSRZJ010000001.1 coordinate 149,084, forward strand.
GAAAGGTACGCCCCATCATTTCCAACATGTCCTGCGAGGTCTCAATGAAGCGATCGAGTCCAAGGCTACGCTCGTCCACCGCTAGCGTGAACGCCGCGAACCGGTTTTGGCTCGAGGGTATTCGAACGGTTAGGCCAGTCCTGATCTTGAAGCTCAGCGCCTCGTCAAACAGACGGCGCTCTTTCGCTGACTTTGCGCCTCGCGCATCACGTCCGTCCCACAGGAACACACGGCTCGTGTTTCGCTGCTGAAGAAGAACGGGATCTATGTTGTGATATCCCTCCCCAAAATAACGGCTGGTCCAGCTCTTCGGATAGGATGAGATCAGATGAGGGCCATTCGCGCGCTGCCCAAAATAAGCGAACCATCGGAACCCCAGCGAATGAGCGGCGCGCTCCGCAACACGCCGAAAATCATCTTCCGTATGGACAGCGTGCAGACAATCGACAAATTCATCGCACGCTCTTTTGACATCTTTCATCGCGTCACTTCTCAATTGCTACAACGCGAATATTATAATGATTCGCTCTCTACGTGTAGCGGTTTATTGCGGCGTTGCGACAGCTTTGGGGCACGATACCGCTCTCAGAACTACAGCGGCAAACGCGATCATACGCACAAAGCTGCAACAACCTCTGAGCGAGCTACTCTTAGCGACAATTTCTGTCGCTTCGTGGAAGCAAGGAAATTCCATTTCTTACGCTGATAGTAGGGCTTCTAAAGTGCGCGCCGATACTCGCGCCTCGCAATACGGTTCGCGACCCAACAGATCCATAGCGCCCTGTCAGAACTGACAGTGCAAGGCGGTGACCGTGACTGCTTTCTTGATCTCGAAGCTGTGATTCATAAGTTTGAGGTTAGGAATGAAGGTAATTGTGCGTAGCCGTGCAGCACTGCTGCAAGACTCCGAACTAACGCTGGGAATGCATCGCCTGCGAGGGCGCGTATGCAAAGATCGCCTTGACTGGGACGTCTCTGTTTCAAACGGATTGGAGATTGATCAGTACGACACCTTGGCAATTTATCTCTTGGTGCTCGAGCAAGACGATGTCATTGGTTGTGTTCGCCTCCTGCCGACCGCGGGTCGCAACATGCTTGCGGATACGTTTCCAGTATTGCTGGATGGCAACCCGGCGCCGAGGGCGACCACGATCTGGGAGAGTTCGCGCTTTTGCGTTGACACAAAGACCGTTGCTGCAACGGCTGAGAATGGTCTGCGCAAGGCGACGTTCCTGCTGTTTGCAGCAATGATCGAGTGGGGCCAGCAGAGCGATCTTCAGGCCATCGCAACCGTCACCGATCTGCGCATGGAACGCATCCTGCGCCGGGCCGGATGGCGTCTCGATCGCCTGGGTACGCCCCGTCAAATCGGGACGACCAAAGCCGTCGCCGGTTTGTTGCCGATCACCGATGAGGCCCTCGGCGCGATCGGAACGGCCGGGCAGATTTCGGAGCGTGCAATTGAGGCGCCATCAAGCCTGCCGATCGCTGCCTGACATCGAACGACCTCAGCTCCTGACAAAGGCTCTCACATGGATCCCGCTGCATTTGCGGCTCTGCTCGAACGATGCGCCCCGACCGCAATGGCTCGGCCGCTGGCGGCAATCGTGCGGCAGGCGAGCTCGTTCGAGCCGCTGCTCATCACGATTGAAGGGCGCAAACCGATTCCGATTCAGCCCACTGACCGTGACGAGGCCATCCAGCTCGCAACCGAGGCCATTGCTGGCGGCCAGCATGTCCGAACAGGTCTCGCCCAACTTGATGCTGAGGAAACAAAGAAGGCCGGGCTGACGGTGGCCAGTACATTCGATGCATGCCAGCACATAGCTGGCCTTGGCAGATTGTTCGACACGCGCCTGCAAGCTGCGAGCATGAAAGGCGCAGATCACGACCAGGCGATTGCCGAGGCTGTTGCAAGCTTTGTGTCCAAAGCTCCCAGCCAAGCCTCCGAGCCTCCCATCCAGCCACTGGCGTCTGCCGGTCGTGACCGCCGCACCGGCGATACGACAATCAATCCACCCGCAGCGTCTGCCAGTGAGCACCCGCGCTGGGACGTCTATCGCTCGGGACTAGGCACATCAGCCTTCGTCTATGAGCGATGACAAAGCGTCGTTTTTCCACTTCAACTCAATACCGTGGTCCGGGCTGGGGTCCGGCTGCGGTGCCAATCGGAGCCGCGCCATGACTTCTCCTCTTAAACACTCCGCTGCTCTTCTTTGCATGGGGGCCGTTCTCAGCATTGCGTTGGTGGAACCTGCGCTGGCGCAGACCGCCAACATAGAAGGCGTGCTGCAGAACATCGTCAACATGCTGACCGGCAACGTTGCACGCCTGCTGGCGACAATCGCGGTCATCATCGTCGGCATCGCCTGGATGTTCGGTTATCTCGATCTGCGCAAGGCCGCCTATGTCGTGCTGGGCGTCGCCATCACGTTTGGCGCCTCCGAAGTGGTCTCAACCTTGACGGGGGGTCACTGATGAGCGAGGCCGCGCGCCTCACGGAGGACACCTTGTTCCTCGCATGTACGCGGCCTGCCATGGTTGCCGGCGTAACCATGGAAGCCATGGCGCTCAACGTCATGTTCTCCTGCGTCCTGTTCCTCGCAGCTGGGAGCATCGTTTACGGTCTGGTCGCGATTCCGGTCCATGGGCTTTGCCGCATCATCTGCCGGCACGACCCGAACATGTTCCGGATCCTGCTCGCCTGGATCGAAACTCGAGGGCGCGCGCGCAACGCCGCATTCTGGGGCGGCTCCTCCTGCACGCCGCTCAAACTCATACGGCGATATCGAACAAGGGACCTCGCTTATGCCTAATCGGGCGCTTAAGACCCGGGAGACCGAGCCCGATGCCTACCTGCCGTTCGGCCGGCATGTCACCGACACAGTGATCAGTCTTACTACCCGAGCTCTGTTCACAGTGATCCGGATTGACGGCACCTCGTTCGAGACCGCCGAAACGTCGGATCTGAACGATCTGCATGGCAAGCTTAATCTGACCCTGCGCAATGTTGCAGATCCGCAACTGGCGCTCTGGAGTCACCTGGTGCGCCGCCGCACGTCGATCTATCCGGACGGTACCTTCCGCTCGACCTTCGCAGTGACCCTTGACGCCCAATATCGTGGACGGCTTAGCAAGGAAGCGCTGTTTCGCAACGATCTCTATCTGACCCTGGTTTGTCACCCCGGCCGTGCGGCAGCCGATACGGCGGCTGCGTTCTTTCGGCGGCTCAGCCGAAGCGCCGCAAATTCCGCCGAGGTCGACAGCGCAACCCTGAAGCGTCTTAACGATGCAACGCGAGATATCATCGCGGCGCTCGACCGTTACGGCGCCCGTGCGGCGAGATTGATTGAGCGGGACGGCATCATTTTCTCAGAGCCGATGGAGCTGCTCCACGCTCTCGCCTCCGGGGAATGGATGCCGATGCCGTTGCCGCAAGGGCCGGTCGGCCCCGCGCTCTATTCAAATCGTGTCATCTTCGGCCGCGAAGCTCTCGAGATCCGCAGCGCCGGCGGATCGCGCTTCGCTGGCATGTTCGGCCTCAAGGAGTATCCGGCGTCCACCCGGCCTGGGCTGTTGAACGCGCTGCTTTCGGCGCCGTTTGAGCTCATCGCCACGCAATCATTCGCATTTTTAGCGAAGGCTGACGCCAAGACGGTGCTGACGCGCAAGCAAAACCAACTGGTCTCGGCCCAGGATCCGGCAGCCTCACAGATCGACGAGCTCTCTGATGCGCTCGACGATCTCGAATCCAACCGGTTCGTGCTTGGAGACCATCATCTTTCGCTCCTGGTCTACGCCGATACGCCGTCCCAGCTGCAGGAGCACATGAGCATGGCCCGGCGCGCGCTGGCCGATGCGGGAGCCGTGGTCGCGCGAGAAGATTTGGGGCTTGAAGCGGCCTATTGGGCGCAGCTTCCCGGATTATTCAAATACCGGGCACGCACCGGCGCGATCAACTCACGAAATTTCGCGGCATTCTCGCCGTTCCACACCTATCCGACCGGACAGCCTGCGGGCAACCATTGGGGACGGGCGGTAGCGATGCTCAAGACCGCGTCCGGCTCGCCCTTCTATTTCTCGTTTCATCACGGCGATCTCGGCAACACCTTCATCTGCGGCCCCTCGGGGTCCGGTAAGACCGTCGTACAGAACTTCCTGCTGTCGCAGGCCGAGCGGTTAGGTGCGTCCTACATCTTCTTCGACAAGGACCGGGGCGCCGAGATTTTCGTGCGCGCCGCCGGTGGCACGTATCTGAGGCTCCACAACGGGGTCCCGACCGGGTGCGCGCCGCTCAAAGCGCTGGAGCTGACACCTGCGAACCTTTCCTTCCTGGGCGAACTCATCCGGAAACTCGTCACCCCTGACGATCGCCCGCTGACCGTGGTCGAGGAGGAACGCATCGATACCGGGCTGCGAGCACTCGGTCAGTTGCGGCAATCGGAGCGATCGTTCGGGACCCTACGGGCCTTCCTCGGCCAGCAGGATCGCGAGGGCATTGGTGCGCGGCTCGAGCGATGGTGCCGGGGCGCCCCTTTCGGCTGGGTGCTCGATGGCGATCACGACGCCATCGGCCTTGATGCCAGGTTCATGGGTTTCGACATGACCGACCTCCTGGATGATCCTACGGTGCGCACACCGGTGATGATGTATCTGTTCCATCGTGTGGAGCGGGTGATCGACGGCCGACGCCTGATTATCGACATCGACGAGTTCTGGAAGGCGCTTGGAGATGAGGCGTTTCGTGATCTCGCCAACAATAAGCTCAAGACCATCCGCAAGCAGAACGGTGTCATGGTGTTCGGGACGCAGTCGCCGCGCGACGCGCTGGCCTCGCCGATCGCGCACACCATCGTCGGGCAATGCCCGACCCAGATCTTTCTGCCGAACGCGCGGGGAACACGCTCCGACTATGTCGACGGCTTCCACCTGACCGACACGGAATTCCGTCTGATCAAAGAGGAGCTCGCTCCGGAGAGCCGGCGTTTCCTGGTCAAGCAAGGCCATAACTCGGTGGTAGCAGAACTAGACCTCGGCGGTTTCGACGACGCGCTGGCCGTTTTGTCGGGACGCACGGAAACCGTCGAGCTGCTCGACCGCATTCGGCAGCGGGTCGGCGACGACCCTGCGCAATGGCTGCCGGTATTTCATGCGGAGCGGAGGAAAGCACGATGATTGTTCAGCGTATGCAGAGGGTTCTCTCGTCCGTGTCAATGATGACCCTCATAATGATCTCGTCCGCCAGGGCTGAAATCGTATTCGATCCGAGCGTATATGCGCGCCAATTTGAGCAACTGACGGAGCTGAAGAAGCAAGTCGACACCCTGACGTCGCAGCTCAAGGTCGCACAGGATCAATTGAGCCAGGCCAAGCAGCTGTACGACAGCTTCAATAAGCGGACGAACGCCAACGACATCGGTGCGCTCCTGAACACGCCGCAGTTCCGCAAGGTGCTGCCGCAACAGTTCTGGGAGATCGAACGTCTCGTCGCGGGGCCGGGGGGCGGCAACTTCGCGGACGCAGTCAACCACTACATCACGCAGAACCGCGCCTATGCCGGTAACAGCGGCAACTCGTACTACCAGAGCGAGCTCGACCGGATCGCCCGGCAGACGGGTGCGAAGCATTCCCTTGGCCAAGCGGTCTATGACACCGCGTCTCAGCGCATCGATGCACTCGAAGAGCTCAGGGCGCGCATCAGCTCGGCAATCGACGCCAAGGAGATCCTCGATTTATCCGCGCGGCTGCAGGCAGAACAGGCGCTGCTGCAGAACGATATACTCCGAATGCAGGGACTGGCGATGATCCAGCAGGCCCGCACGGACATGGATGGACAGCGGGAGCGGGAGAAACAGAGACAGCTGATCGACGAAATGAAGGCAGCCCTGCAATGAAGACGAGACTTGCCATTCTTCTCCTCACCGTCAGCACGGCTCTTACGGGCTGCAACGACGCCGACAAGGGTCAACAAGGCAAAACCGTAAGCTGGTTTTTAGATCATCAGGATGAGCTTGCGACGACCCTCAAGACGTGCCGCGACAATCCCGGAGCGCTTGGGACGACGGCTGACTGCATCAACGCGAATGAAGCCCGCAACAAGAACACCATTCAAGAGATGAAAGACGCCCTCAAGTAAGGACCGCCGCGATGACTGTAAACGTCTTCGACAGTTTCCTAAAGGAGTTCGAGCAGCCGATCACGGCATTCGTGTCGACCTCGGTTTCGAACCTCGCCTCCTACATCGACGGTCCACTTCGTACCGCCGTGACGCTCTACGTCATTCTCTATGGGTTTGCCGTGATGCGCGGCGCGATCTCCGAGCCGATCATGGAATTTGCCTGGCGGGCGATGCGGATCGTGGTCGTCGTGTTGCTGGCGACTAATTCCAGCGCATTTCAGCAATACGTCACTGGCCTGTTCTTTGATTCCTTGCCAAAGGAGATTGGCAATGTGCTGGCGGGCTCAGGACTGAACACCAGCTCCGGAGCTCCGTTCGACCAGCTCCTGTCTAAAGGAATTGACGTCGCTAACAAGATCTATGAGCAGGCTGGGTTGACCAACGTCGGCCCCGCGCTCATCGCGGCCATTCTGCTGGTCTTCGTGGCCGTCGGGTCGTTCCTGCAATTTGCTATTCTGCTCTACGCCAAAGTAGGCCTAGGCGTCGTAATCGCACTCGGTCCGCTCTTCATTGCGCTCGGACTATTTGAGGCAACACGCCCGTTTACGGAGGCCTGGCTTCGACAGGTAGCCAATTTCGTGATCCTGTTGGTCCTGGTGGTCGCTCTCGTTGGGCTGATGCTGACCACCGTCAGCGGCTTTATCGGCAGATTCGCGGCAAACGCGGGTACGGCGGGCGAGATGGTGGTTAGTGCGGTCGCCATTAGTGCCGTGCTTGGTCTGTCAGGATACATTTCCCTTCAATTGCCGACCATCGCAGGCGGTCTCGCCGGGGGAGGAGCGTCTCTGGCAAGCCGACTGGTCACAAACCCAATGATTGCCAATGCCACGGCCGCCGCCGGAGGCGCCTATGCCGGCGCTCGTTGGTCGGCCGGCCGCGGCCTCGCTGCACTCAGAGCCAGCCGCCAGGGCGGCAGCATCCGGCGCGTCCAATCGCCGGGCACCTCGACAACCTAGCTATGACGAAACCGTCAGCAGATATTTTCGCTGACGCGACGTCTGAGCGCGAGAGGGTTACAGCTCCCCCGAAGCGGAAACCAATTTCCGCACGGTCTCGCTGCTTTCGGGCAGAGCGAGCGGTCGGCAGAAAAGGCGGAGGAAGGTTAGTGCCAACAAAAGTGACGAGCAGCAGGACACATGCTGACGTGTGTCTGCACTCCGTGATCGGCAGGAGCACCCAACTGGCCAATTTGATTCAAGCGCGGAATTGGACGATGATGGGAGACTTACTTTCGTTTGGGGGCTCGTTGCGCAAAACTCTCGACGTTGGAGGTTTTGACCAGGACGGCACCGGGCTCCTCCACCGGAGAGGAGAGGTATTTGGCGCGTCGCGATCTGCTCGATCTTCGATCTGTTCTTGAGGAACGCTTTCACCCGGCCCTCTTGTCCGAGACCATCGACGCCGAAATGGTCGTCCAGCGCCTTGCGGCTGACTGCGCAGTTGACCACGCCTCCAAGCTCCTTTCCCTGGAACGTCACGACGTCGCGGCTGACGTCATAGCGAGCCGGTGGATTGTCGAAGGCAGGATCGATGCCCGGGATGATGGAGCGAGGGGCGCCAATGACTTTGAGCACCGCGTCCCGAACCGAGGCCGCAATCAAAGCAAGCCGTTCGAGCATCAACTGGCGCTATTTGGGACCGCGCGCATGAGCTTCCGTCCAAGCGGATTTCAGCTCATGGGACGCTTTTCAGCCAGGGCCGAAAGCAAGGCCTCGGACTGCTGCAGGTCCTTGTCACGCTTTGCAAACCCTTTCGGGCGCCATCGGAGACGATGAGCTTGTGGACGGCATAGCGCGCCGGAGCCGGCACGTGCACGTAGATGCCGGGACCGTGCAGGATGACCGTGGGCTCGGGATCGCGGATCAGGAAATCCAGGAAGCGCAGCGGCTGTGCGTCCGTATTCAGGGCGGGTAGCCGACGTCGTAGAAACGATCCCGGTCGGCGCCTGGACCTTCGTTGGCTCGATCGGCTGGCCCTCGTCATTTGCCGGTTCTGGCGAGACTTCAGCTTGATCTGCTTCGGATCCGTGACAGCGGTCTCGACGCGAGCCGGCTTTTTCGGGCTCATCAAACGGACGGTATTTCTTCAGGTAGAGGCGTGGGTTCTTCCTTAACCTCGACAATCGGCTGCGAAGCGCCGTCGGCTTCGAGATCGACGACCAACCTTGCATGGATCTTTTCTGTCGCGGTGGCAGAGTCCATCCACCATTCGGTGCTCCAAGATCCGCCGAATTCGCCAACCGAGATCTGTCAGCACCATCTCGCGCAGGCGGTCGCGATCGCGCGCTGTGGCTGACCGGTGATAAGCGGCACCGTCGCATTCAACCCCGGCAAGGTGTCGCCCGGGAAAATCCGGAAGAACGACGCCGAGGTCAATCCTGAAGAAGGATACGCCCACCTGGAGGATGAACTTCCCAACCCTTTTCCTGGAGGGCCCGCATCACGGCGTCCTCAAACGGCGATTCAGTTTCGCGCCCGGTTGGCGAGAAGGTCTCAGCAATAGCCCGGGCGCCGTTCTCGGCGAACTCAAGGAAGTGCTTGAACTCAACCAGCCCCTTGGCAGGCACCTGTGCGCCCGAGGTCGATCTGCTCGGGCCGTAGCAGTTCGCGCCAGGGATGGAACCTGGCGTCTAGTGGATTTATACTCACTTCGCAGGGCGCGTATAAGGCGGTTGACACTTGTTTCAGGAGGCGAATCGCGCGCCAGCCCGTCAGTAACAATAGGAAGCTTCGGCCCACTTGGAACTCAGCGCTAAAAATCGGGCTGATCACGCCGCGACCTTGCACATGCGCGCGCTTGTTCACGAGAGCCTGAAGAGGTTCGAGGAAGCTGACAACCAGCGAGCGATCGAGCTCGATCCGGCCGACGCGAACACCTGCACCAACCTCGCCAATGTCCTCCAAGATCTCGGTTTATTCGTCCTAGCCCAAAATTCGCTGCGATGAGGTGCGTGACCTCAGGGCCGCTTTACGAGCCTCTGTGTCCATGGATGCACTTCAAGCCCTCCTCAGTCATTCGCCGTGTGCTCCGGAAAGAGTCCTGGCATCCATCGCGAGGCAAGGGCGGCGGGGAAAGCCAGCAGCAATGGATCGCGCGGACCTTTTGAGGTGAGGACGCCACGGCCAATGAGTTCCGATACGATGCGCCGTGCATGACGTGGCGTAAGATCGAGAAGATTGGCGATATCGCCACGCGGAAGCTCGCCCCGATAGAGGATTGCTTCAATCACTGCGCCTGCTTTGGGCGGGAGTTTGCTGAAGCGGCTTTCTTCCTCTGCCCACAGCAATAACCGCGTGCGCAGCCGATCTGGCTGCATCAGCGATTCCATGAAGTTCACTTGGTCAATGCAGGTCTCGAGGAAGAAGCGCGTGAAGGATGCGAGTGCTTCTTCACTGAGATTTCCGCGGCCGTCCAGGTCGTTGCGCCGCGGAAGGTCGCATTGGATGAGATGCTGCTTATATGCGCTGTCCCTTCGAGCAAGCCCGCGAGCCACTGACCAAACGGCCCCAGTATCGAGCCAATCCAACAGCATGGCGTGCGACATCAGCCGCGTAACTCGGCCATTACCGTCAAGAAAGGGGTGAATCCACAAAAGGCGATGATGCGCCACGGCCGCAGCCAAAATGGCGTCGGCTTTTCCAGCACCGATGTAAGCTTTCTCGAAATAGGCGAGAAATCGTGGAACAGCGCCAGGGCTGACGGCGATATGAGGTCCCACCTTGACGTCGCGAAGCCGCAATTCGCCGGGGACAACACGAATTCGTTCCTCTGTACCGGGCTCTTCGATCCATAACATCGCGTTGGGAAGGTGCTCACAAAAGCGACGATGGATTTCGCGGACGCCGTCGATAGTTACGGCGCGACCACGGAGATGACCTTCATCGATCCATTGTTGCACCGCGATGTGCGCCTTGGCTTCGAGCTGCAGATCGCGCTTCTGGGGATCGGCGCTATAGTCGTTCTTCAAGGCGCGTTCGATATCGATCGGGTGCGTATCATGCCCCTCGATGAGGTTGCTGTAATAGCAGTTCATGGCCCGGACGAGATCGGCCAGGGAGCCCAGAAGGCTTTGCGGTAAGCTTCTCTTGAAACCGGCCGACTTCCCGACGAGGTCAACTGCCAAATCGGTCAGTTCCCCCCGGTGGCGGGAACCCTCCGCGATAAGCAGGGGTTCCATGGAAGAAACCGGCTCGCCGCGATCGACAGCCGCTGAAATGTCCTCTTTTTTGTCCTCTGAGTTTTTCGTCATAACCATAAATATATCAAATAGATGCGGAAATTTCACTTAGGAAATTGAGCAGATCAAAGTCCTCATAAATGTCCCACCTTCTCAACAGGTTGAAGAGCTCCAATCTTCGCCAACCCATTGAAATGTTCCCTTTAGCCTACCCTTCACCTAAGATAGTGAGTCGAAAGAAGCGGTCCATGTCTGACTAACAACTTCATCCGCCGGTAAGCTGGGACATCCGTCTGGGCTTTTGCTCGAGTTCAACATCGAGCCGCCAACGACCCGGCTCGCCCCTTTCTGCCACCCATCCGCTCTAAGGTTCGCAATCGTTCCAGCCGCGCCCTTTGCCAGCCAGGTTCCTACGCGCAACTGGAAAACCTGTCAGGCGCATCGCAATGCCTCGGTCAAGAGTTGCGTGAAGCGCTCGGCTGCGACCTGCTGCTGAAGCTTGTTGGGCCGCCTCGATCTCGGTCGCAGGGCCATCGCCAGATGACTCGCGGTCGGGTACCAGGCGTCAGGTTTTGACCGCTGGTCATGTTCATCGTGAGTTTTCATCGTGAGTTCTTCTGCCTCTTGCGGAGCCGAGGTGTGGCACCGTGGTCTCGATCGCAGATATCCGTTCCCACCGCTTTCGCCTGGCGGTGCCTTGGTGGTTCCGCCAGGATTTCGTTTCCACATCCCGCTCGTAGGAAGGGTGCGCAATCGCTATCGCGTATCAACACCACCATGCGGAATAGCGAGACCAAGGGCCGCACAAATCGCGCGTTCAGTCGAGAGCAGCAGCAGCCGGTAGCCAGCATCCTCGTAAAGGGGGCACTGGCCAACTTCGTAACAATCACGCACGTACTTTAACGCCGCGGCCGCTCCTTTGAGGCTTCCTGGTACGGTGCCGGCGAGCTGACGCGAGGCCTTCATCTCAGCCCGGCCGAGTGCGCCTTCAGCCTCGCAGAGGCCACTTAACCTAGCCTCCAACTCGGCCCGCTTACCGCAGGGCGCACGGCGCAGCTCGCGCTCGGCAGCATCCTGCTCGGCGAGCAGGCGCCCCAGTTCCTCAAAGACTCGACGGTGGCTTTCGATGGCATCGAGGATTGGGTCGGGCGCGGTCGAAGCACCGACGCTTTCAACCCATGAAGGGGTGAAGACCCCGGCCAGGATGGCGGCGCCGCCGGTGACGAACTGCCGGCGCCGAACGGCCGGGCCGGCACGAAAGAGTAAACGACTCGTGGTATAGGCAGAATCAGCCTGAGACATGGTGTACTCCATGTTGAGGGTTAGGCTCGCGCAGGTGTTCCACCATCTGTGCGGGCCGCTTGCCTGGCCTGTAGCGGCCAGTGCCGAGAATCGAATCACGGCCGAGTCATTGCGTCAATGCTTATGCGCAGCTTTGATTGCGCGAACAGACTCGCGATGGCGCGATGTGCCGGAAGCATTCGGCTTGGCTCACCGTCCACATTCGGTTCTGGCGCTGGACCCGGTCGCGAGTGTGGGATGAGGATTTCAAGTCATCCGGTGATCGCGGCCTTGCGGAATGAGGCGTGTTTGGGGAGCTGTCCTTACGGACGGTGTGCATTCGCAAGTCGACGGACCTGACTTGTGGACGGCGGCACGGCCGGCGTCGCTGGTCCAAGGATGATATTATTTAAGGCCTATTCGACGTCTTGGCGTGCCTCTTGGCACCTATCGCTTGCCTCCGGCCGCACTTGGGCGATTTCACCTCGACCTGCTGAGTCCGAGAGATCTTGAGCCCTGTCAAAACAGACAGGTCATCCGCACAGCCGACTCTGACCTTCTGATTCAGACCACACTTGTTGAGCAGGCATAACCGGCAAAACGACTCGCGTGGTTGAGCGCGCAAGTGATCGCCAGAACAGGCGACTAAGGCAGAGCAGGGCATCAGAACGATGTGGCGTCGAGTATTCATCATTTGCGTCATCGCGTGGCAGCTTGGCGGCTGCGCGAACTGGACAAAGGGGCCGCCATCCTGTGATGGCCAGACTCGGCGCCCGCTTAACCGCTCGCTCTGGGATTGGGATTCCGGCGCGCCGCCCGCGACACCTGAACCGTCAGGTTCGCCGTCCACACCGATCATCCGGAAGGGCGAAGGCAATCCGTCAGCGCCTTCGACCCATCTCGCCGCGTCCAGCCACTCAGCCGAAATTGCGGCCTCTTACCGCTGGTGCGGCGAGGGAGCGTGAGATGCTCGGGAACGATGACCTGAAAAGCTATTTCGAGAATGCGCGGCGATGGGAACAGGATTTGCTTCTGTCGGCCCGTCGCTCGCGGCGAACAGCGTGGGTGGTTGCCGCTGGCGCCTGCGCCTTGGCGGTGGCCTCAGTCGGTGCGGTCGCAGCGTTAGCACCGCTGAAGACGGTCGAACCATTCGTCATTCGGGTCGACAATGCCACTGGCATTGTCGACACCGTCTCTGCTCTTAATTCGACGCCGGCACGCTACGACGAGGCCGTCACAAAATATTTCCTTGGACGCTACGTTCGCGCGCGGGAGGGTTACAGCTACCCGGAAGCGGAAATCAATTTTCGGACGATTTCTCTTCTTTCGGAGCAGGGCGAGCAGGCCCGCTTCGCAGCCTGGTACCGCGGTTCGAATCCAGAAAGCCCGCAAGTCGTTCAGGGACGCTTTGGCGTGGCCACGGTTCGGATCAAAGCGATCTCGCTCCTGGCGGACAATGTCGCGTCTGTGCGGTTCATGAAAGAGAGCCGCAAGGGCGAGGAGACCCGTGTGACACATTGGGTTTCGACCCTGACCTTCTCTTACGCCAACGCACCGATGTCGTCCGCCGACCGTCTCATCAATCCGCTCGGCTTTCTGGTTTCGGAGTATCGCGCCGATCCGGAGGTCGTGCCATGAAACGTTTAGCGGTTCTGATCTCTCTAACTCTCGGATTTGCCGGGCCCGTGCTGGCGCTGCAGCAGCCAGCGCCTGGGCAACACGATGCGCGCGTGCGCACTGTGACCTATGACCCAGCCAATGTGGTCCGCGTCAACGGCGTCATTCGCGCCTCGACCCAGGTCGTGTTTGCCGATGACGAGGAGATCGCGCATGTCGCCATTGGTGATGCGATCGCATGGGAGGTCGCACCTGCAGGTTCGATCCTATTCCTCAAGCCGCGCGAAAAACATCCGCCGACCAATCTGCAGGTCGTCACCACCCGACCCGACGGGCGCAAGCGCTCCTATCAATTCGAATTGTCGATCGCCGAGACAACGCTCGCCGACAGCTACTTCGTCGTCCGCTTTGCTTATCCCGGAGACGAGATCGAGCGTCGGCGCATCGAGGCGGCCGCCCGAGGCGCGGAACGGGAAGGCGCCCTGATTGATCAGACGTTTGACGTTCATCATGCCTATGGCGCGCGCAACTGGCGCTTTTCCGCCCAAGGCTCGATCGAGCTCGAACCCGAAGCTGTCTTCGATGACGGCAAGGAAACCACGTTCCGCTTCGCCGGCAATCGCGAGATCCCGGCGATCTACCTGATCAACTCGGATGGCTCTGAAAGTCTGGTGCCCAAGGATGTCCGTGGCGAGCTCGTGGTGGTCCATGCCACGGCCCGCGAGTTTCGACTGCGCAAGGGCGACGTCGTGCTCTGCATCTTCAACGAAGCGTTCGATGCTGTCGGCGTCAATCCCGGCACCAACACAACGAGCCCCTCGGTCGAGCGGCGGGCAAAGAGGTCATCTCCAACCCTTAAAGAGCGATGAGGCGGGTGCAAATGACCGAGCTTGAACATGAGACGCTTGCCGGCGAGCGCGGAATTACGCCGGTGGGAGGAGGGGACAGCGGTCGAACGGCGATGCTCAAACGCGGCTTCGGCGCGCTCGCGCTCACCGCATTCGCCTTCCTGATAATCTGGGGAACCTGGAAAAGCGATAAGCCGGTCACGGATTCGGCCCGAAAGCTCACAATCCGCCAGGCGGCGGCCTTCGAGCCCGTCGCGGAAACCCCCGCCGTACCGGTTACCACGGCATCCATTCCGGTTGCACCCATCTTAGCCCCGCCAGTGGCACCCGCGCCGGCTCCCGACCAGATGCTTGAAAGCGCGCGGCGCGCACCGGTGCTGGCCTATAATCGGCCGGTCGCATCGGGACGTTCGGCCCGCAACGAACCGGCCGGAGGTATCCCCGTTGATCCCTATGAGTTCGGACGGGCCGAGCCACGCAATGAGCTCGCCGACAAGCTCAAACCCACGCCGATCGAGGGCGTTCGGGCGGCGCGGCTGGCCAATCGCAATCTTCTGGTGACCCAAGGCACGTCAATCCCTTGCGTGCTCGAGACCGCAATGTCGTCGGATGTGTCCGGCTTCGTCTCCTGCGTCGTGCTGCGCGACGTGATGTCGGATTCCGGCAACGTTGTGCTCATGGAAAAGGGGACGCAAGTCGTCGGCGAATACCGCGGCAGTGTCCGGCGCGGCTCCAAACGGATGTTTGTGCTATGGGCCCGCGCCAAGACGCCCACAGGTGTCATCGTGGCGTTGGCCTCGCCCGCGACGGATGCGCTCGGCAGGGCGGGGTTCGACGGCGACATCGACACGCACTTCTGGGAGCGCTTTGGCTCCGCGCTGCTGTTGTCAATCGTCGGCGATGCCTCTTCGATCGGACGCCAGCAGCTGCAAGACGGCTCGATCCAGATCAACAACACGGCCGGCGCGACGAATACCGCTGCCGGCATCGCCGTCGAGCAATCCATCAACATCCCGCCGACGCTGAGCAAGAATCAGGGCGAGCTCGTGAACATCTTTGTCGCGCGCGACCTCGATTTCTCGTCGGTCTACCGGCTCAAACGGATCGAAAGCCGCACCCAGATTCTCGACCGCACCCTCCCCGAAGGCCTCGTCGGACCGGCAATGGTGACGAAATGACCAGGGCCGCGTCGATCGAGCGGGACGGTGGTCGCCTGGTGCTGGCGCGCTACCTCGAGCCGCTGGCTCCATACCTGGCCGACATCACCCTCACTGAAATCGTCGTCAACGGCCCCGGCGAGATCTTTGTGGAGGGGCCGAACGGTTGGACCCGGCATGAAGTCGCAGCCCTCACGCACACCTACCTCTCCCACCTTGCGACCGCGGCCGCCAGTCACACTCGTCAGGACATC
Organism: Bradyrhizobium sp. USDA 4474; assembly: GCF_054057515.1. NCBI lineage: Bacteria > Pseudomonadati > Pseudomonadota > Alphaproteobacteria > Hyphomicrobiales > Nitrobacteraceae > Bradyrhizobium > Bradyrhizobium sp. USDA 4474. The sequence continues at coordinate 164,596 of NZ_JBSRZJ010000001.1, forward strand.
GGGCCGGAATACCCGGTGGTATCGACCAGCCTGATCGGCGAGGAGCGCTGCCAGATCGTCGTGCCGCCGGCCGTGCCTACTGGCACGATCAGCCTCACAATCCGCAAGCCCTCGACATTGACTATGAACCTGGACGCTCTTGAGCGGGTAAAGCTGTTCGACGAGGTCCGCTCCGCCAGTGACGAGCTGGACGCCGACGAGCATCAATTACTCGCGCTGAAAGAGGCGGGCCAATGGCGCGAGTTCCTCCAGCTTGCGGTGCGCACCCGCCGCAACATCCTGATCTCAGGGGCGACGGGCTCCGGCAAGACGACTCTGTCAAAGGCGCTGATCGCGGCAATCCCGGCGCATGAGCGGCTGCTCACTATCGAAGACACGGCCGAGCTCGTCATCCCCCATCAGAATTGCGTCCGGTTGCTCTATGCCAAGGATGGGCAAGGTGTGGCCAAGATCGGCCCCCGCGAACTCCTCGAGTCGTCCCTGCGCATGCGGCCTGACCGCATCCTGCTGCAGGAGCTCCGCGACGGCACCGCCTTCTTTTATCTCAGGAATGTGAATTCAGGGCACCCGGGATCGATCACGACGGTTCACGCCGACAGCGCTCGCCTTGCCTTCGAACAAATGACCTTGCTGGTCAAGGAGAGTGCGGAGGGACGGGACCTCCACCGCGATGATATCCGCTCCCTCTTGCTGCACCTGGTCGATGTCGTCGTCCAGATGCAGAAGCGTAACGGCCGCTATCGCATTTCGGAAATCTACTATGACCCCGTTCGCAAGCGCGACCACGCCCGTTAAGGCGGCCCAGGGCACGGCGCTTGCCTTCGCGGCCGCCGCAGTGTTCCTGCTAGTCGCCTCCAACGTTCTGCTGCTCGGGCTCAGGCTTCACGATGGCGGCTTTCACTGGTCGGAGATCGCCACAGGCTGGCCGCGTTATGGCGCTGACCCGCGCTTCGACCGCTGGCTGACGCTGTCGACGCTCGCCGGGCTGATCGTGGTCTTTGGCCTGCTCGGCGCCATCCTTCGGAACCGTCCGCTTCCCCTTCACGGCAAAGCCCGTTTCGCCTCCGAGCGGGAGATCAAGGCCGCAGGCCTGCGATCGAAGGAAGGCCTGCTGCTCGGCCGCAAGGACGGCAAATTGCTGTGCTTCGGCGGATCGGAACACGTCCTCCTCTACGCCCCAACCCGCGCAGGAAAGGGAGTCGGCTACGTCATTCCAAACCTGCTTAATTGGCCGGATTCGGTTGTTGCGCTGGATGTGAAGAAGGAGAACTGGGATCGCTCGGCCGGTTTTCGCGAAGCGCACGGCCAGGAGGTCCATCTCTTCGACCCGCTCGACGAGAACGGTCGAACGGCTCGCTACAATCCGCTGGGCTATGTGCGCAACGATCCCGCCGATCTCTACGACGATCTGCAGCGCATTGCGGTGATGCTGTTTCCGGCCGAGAGCCGCGGCGATCCGTTCTGGTTCGAGGCGGCTCGTTCATCCTTTGTGGCTATTGGCGGCTATGTCGCGGAGACACCCGGCTTGCCATTGACGATCGGTGAGATCCTGCGCCAGCTCTCGGCGACCCCCGATCTTAAAGGCCACTTCGGTAAGATCATCACCGATCGCAAGGCGGGCCCAACTTCGCTATCACGGCACTGCATTACGGCGCTGAACGACTTCCTCGCAGCTTCCGAAAACACGTTGAACTCGGTCCGCAAGACCGTAACGGCACGGCTTGGCCTCTGGCTCAACCCGCGCATCGATGCCGCAACCTCGAGCAATGATTTCGATTTGCGGCAGCTGAGGCAGAGCCCCATGTCGATCTACCTTGGGGTGACACCTGACAATCTCGACCGCATGGCACCGCTCTTGAACCTGTTCTTTCAGCAGGTGGTCGATCTCAATACAAGGGAGCTGCCGGAACAAAACGCCAAACTTAATCGCAAGGTACTGCTGCTGCTGGACGAGTTTCCGGCGCTCGGCAATGTGAATGTGCTGGCAAAATCGGTTGCCTTCGTCGCCGGCTACGGCATCCGCCTTCTCACCGTCGTCCAGAGCCCGGCGCAGTTGCGCGCCATCTACGGGATAGACGCAGCCCGCAACTTCATGACCAACCACGCGGTTGAGGTCGTGTTTGCGCCAAAGGAGCAGGACGTGGCCAATGAGCTCTCGGAGCGCCTTGGCTATGAGACTGTTAGCGCCCGCAGCCGCAGCGGACCAAAAGGGCTGGCGATGCGGGCAATCAGCGAGACGGTGTCCGAGCATCGTCGCGCCCTGATGCTGCCGCAAGAGCTCAAGCTTCTTCCAAAATCCAAGGCCTTCATTCTCGGCACCGGCATTCCCCCAATCATCGCCGATAAGATCATCTACTATGAGGACAAGTCTTTTCTGGAGCGATTACTGCCGGCGCCTCTCCCAAAGATGCCGAACGCGCGTTCAAATGCACTGCTCGACGCTGAGATCAAGGAGCTGCGCTCCGAGATCGCCGAGTTACGCGCGGTATTCCAAAAACGGCCCATGACCGATGAGGAGGTGGCCGACCCCTCCACGATTCCCGCAGGCGCCAGTTTCGATTTCGGGGATGTGGATGTCGACCTCGAGGGGTTTTCCGAAGAGGACCTGAAAGCCTGGGTCATGAACTACGTCGACGCTCAGGTCATTCCGCCGACACGGCGGACCGGCCGCAAGCAGAAAGGTGAAGAGCATGAGCGCCAGGCATGACGCGAGCGAGGAGTTCAGCCTGGAGCGGCAACGTCGCGCCGGGCGCGCTTCCGCCCGAGAAAAGGGTGAAGGCGAGTCCGCAACAGCCCCCAAGCCCTCGTCCGCGGAGGTTGCTGATAGTGCATTTCCGGACCGGATCCGTCGGAAATATTACGTGGTGGCCACTGAATCCGAAAAGGATGGATCTGGCCGCGAAGCGCGGCTCTATGCCGATGAGCGAAAAGAGTATCTTGCGTTCAAGACCACTGACGATCGCTTGGTTACCCGCATGTCTGCCGCCGAGGTGATCCGGGACATGGTCAGCGTGGCACAGCATCGCCAGTGGGAGACAATTCACGTTCGCGGGTCCGTCGAGTTCCGACGCGAGGCCTGGCTTGAGGCTGGCGCGCGCGGAATAGAGGTGCAGGGCTATCGGCCAAACGAGCTTGATCGGCAGGCGCTCGCTGACCGACGAGCCGCATGGGATCGAGCCCACGCCCGGACCAACGATGTCGGGGCTCGCTCGGCCTCCAACAGGTCACCGCAGGCGGAAAGGCTCGATAACGCCAAGAGCGTTTCCGGACGTCTGATGGAGGTCGGTTTTGGTCCGTATCGCAACCGCACTGACGCGGAGCCGTCAACCTATGTAACCATCGAACTGGATGATGGCCGGCGACATCAGGCGCAGGGCGTCGGCGTCGTAACAGACGTCGCAGACAGTGGCGCGAGGCCAGGCGACCGCATCTCACTGCGAAGGGATGGCGTCGAGCCGGTCGTCAGGGCGATCAACCCCATAGACGCCGCCACAGGAATCGCCGGCATTGAACGACGCCAAATGTCACGCAACATGTGGAATGTAACGGTGGAGGAAGGCCATGCAGACCAGCCGGCGGCAGTGCATGACACCGACCTGCTCGCGGCCCAATCCCAGCTTGTCGTCATCAACAAGCTTGTTGAGCGCGCTCTGCCGAACGATGAGAATGCCCGCCAGAGCATTATGGCCTTCGCCAAGGAGCGCATCGCCCAGCATCTGGAGAAAGGGCATCCGTTTGCGCGAGCGACATTCGCGGAACCTGTTCACGAGCGCCATGAACAACGACCGGGACGCGATAAAGAGGGAAGCCGCCAGAGTCAGAGCGGCGGACATATCAGACTACAAGAGCGGGAGCGCTGATGGGCGATTTCGCACACTCGATCATCTTTAGGTCTCGAGCATCCCAAGCGTGCGCGGTCGTCGAGGCGAATTGCTTGGAGCACGGGAATCATAATCCTGGGGTCGGGGGTTCGAGTCCCTCCCCCGCTACCACGCGTCTCCCACTATCCTCAAAAGTGGGTTTTGGGCTGTAGCGGTCTCCCGCTACCATGTATCCCCCACTACTATGGTGGGCCTCTGGAAAGACCCCTCCGCCGACCAATGCGGCAAGCTTTCCTTTGACCTCGATCTCGAAGCCTTCCCAAGGGCCTTTCGGGTGGACAATGACGCTGTGCACAAGCGACCTGAAGTCGGCGACCAGCGGGCCCCGGTCGTCCTCCGCGCCTGCGTGGCTTGCTATCGTGTCGGCAAGCGCATTGACGGTTTCGATGTAGCGGTCCAGCGTTGCCGGATGCAGTGAGATGGGAGTAGGGGCCTCCTCGAGGGCAGCCAGTTCCGCCTCAACGCGCAACCGCTCTTGCTTCAACTCGACGATCCGTCGCTTAGCATCCTCCTCGGAAATCACGTACTTGATCACGAGATCAATGTTGCGCTGACGCTCACTTTCGATTCGATCACGTTTGGCCTCTAGCCGCAGGCGCTCCGCAGAGGCGTTGCCTGCAAGTCGCTCTCGCTCACTGTTGTAGTTGCGGACATAGGTCTCGATCAGCCGTGGGTCCTTCAACTCCTCGACCATCCCGCTGAGCACAAGTCTTTCGACGTCGCGCAGGTAGATGATCCTGCGATTCGAGCAGCTGCCGCTCTCGCGCACAGCTGAGCAACGAATCCTGGTCTTTCCGGTCTTCGCGGTCATGAACTGACAGACCAGATCCGCAGCAACCGCACCGAAGGAGACCAGACAAGAGATGCGGCGCCCGTCGCTTCATGTGACTGGCCAAATGACCCTTCTCGGTTTTCAAAGCGTGCGCCTGCTCCCAAACGGATTGTTCGACGATCCGCAGTTTGGGCACATCAATGCTCTGCCACTCCTCGCGAGGGTTCGGGCGAGACAATCGTTTACCTGTATCGGGATCCTTCACCATCCGGACCTTGTTCCAGACAATACGGCCAGCATAGAGCTCATTGAAGATGAGCCCTGTCCCGCGCTTGGCGTTGCCGTTGATCGTCGACGCATTCCATCGCCGACCTCGCGGTGGATGTACATTTTGCCGATTGAGATCCTGCGCGATCTCCCGGGGGGGCCGCCCCGCGGCGTATGCTGTAAAAATCCGTTTGACGATCGTAGCTTCATCTTCGACGATTTCGAGCTCGCCGGGTTTGCCGGGTACCGCTCGATATCCGTAGGCACGCCCTCCCGCATGTCGGCCATCGCGTATCACGCCGGCCATGCCGCGGCGGACCTTCTTCGCACCGTCCTCGCGCTGCATCTGTCCGACGAGACCGCGGATCCCAATCAAGATTGAGTCCGCAGTTCCATCGTGGACAGCCTGAATCTCGATCCCTTGGAACGACAACCGTTTGTGGATGCCGGCCAGATCCTCCATGTCACGTGAGAGTCGGTCCAAGGCCTCTACGATCACAACTGTGAAACGATGCTGACGCGCAGCGTCCATAAGCTGCATCAAGCCATCGCGGCCGAATACCGAGGCTCCAGAGCGCGCCTTGTCCTCAAAGGTACCAACGACATCGAGTTGATGACGAGCCGCATAAGCGCGGCAAAGGGCAATCTGGTCTTCAGTCGATTTTTCGTTTTGAAGCTCGGTCGAGAACCGAGCATAGATCGCTGCGGGTTTCATCTCGAATACCACTGCTGATGCGCTTGTCGCCAGCGGCATCGAGATGATTCTTCATCAGACGCTCGCTATCGAAGAGATGATCGCGTCTTGCGTCGGCAATTGCAAGTGCTTCAACAAACCTCATCAAAGCAGGATCGATTTGCGCAGAGGCTGCGGACCGTGGTCCACGACTATTAACTTCTCTCGTCCTTGCGCGCTTCATCCCAACAAGATGCTGCGCACTGGTGAGAGAAAGCACGGCGCTTGTGCGCCGATCGTGGAATTGGATATGATAGAGGACAAAACGGACAGACTCTCAGAAGATGATTTCTGGTGTGGAGAGTCTCTGCCCGCGTTCGCTGTACAACGGCCGACGAAGCTTGGCGTGATGCACTTGCAGGACGCAGTAGCGGCGGCAAGTCGGTAGGCCTAATCTATGGCGAGAAGGAAATGCTTCGGCGTTGGGGCGCCAAAGCTCTGAAGAAAGCGGCTGATGAGATTTCGTATCCAGTTTGGACGCGTCGCGCGTCTAGACATTCGGGCGTGTAAAGCGTAGCCGCGATATCGCCTAAGCACGACCGGAAGGGCATTGGGGCTCACCGGAAAGCACGAAAACATCACTGATGATCAAATCCGTTGCCACGCACGTCCTCGCAGCAACGCTGGAGGTCGCTTGGCCCATGTGTCGCGCTGGCCAAACGGCAAGCATGGCAAAGTCGGACGCAGCATGGCGCTGCTGGGAGCGCGTTGGGGATGCGGGGAAAGCTCTGGAGGTCTGGGTAGACCGTGTGGCCGTGCGCTCCGGTATCGACGTCGGCCAGCACATGATCAACCGTGCGCTTGGCTAATAGCTGAGTGCGAAGAAGGAGCCGCACCGAAGGGCCTCCTTCGGACTCCTAGGTGCGGCACTTATCTCTTCCTGCCGAGTTCGCGAAAGTCGGATTGATCTCTTCCCCTAGTTGCGCTTGGATGGTGGCTCAAGGGGCAGGGAAGATGCGAGTGCGTCGGATTGCAATTTCCGTTTCGCTTTTCATAGTCGTGCAAGCCTCCTCCGCTGCATCGGCGTTAGCAGCCTGCGGGGACAATGGTGGACCGGGATACCGAAACCAATCCGGAAAGTGTGTCGGCTGGGAAGCGCTTGCGCGTCAGTGTGGAAACCCACCCTCAACGAAATGTACGGCTGAACGCGTCGCCGAGGGCTCGGGAGATGCGGCTGCGAAGGGAGCGGCTATCCGGTCGCTGATGGATCGTTCACATGAAGCGAAAAAAGTGCCGGTCAATCCCTAAGGCGCCGGGCTTCTATCTCATCTCACTCCGTGCCGTTGCAGTGATCGCCGGCATGTCAGCATTCGTTGTCCCTACCATTGCTGCCATCGATCCATTGACCGGCCTGAGCTACTTGAGTCGATCAGCAGGAGATATTGATCAGTGGAAAAGGATAGTACTTGAATCAAAGGGACCCAATTTGCGAAAGGCGCAAATCAAGGTCGCTATTCAAACGCGGGGCCCAAGTATGCAGGGCTTAATCCGCATTCCGGGCGCACCAGCGTCCAACTTTGACACCGGCAAGGGTCTGACGGTGGTTGACCTGATCAATGCTGGAGACGAAGTGCGCGGCTATACTGAGATTGTTGCGCTGGAGATTCTGTTCACCCAGACAACCGTTGGGCAATCGTACAAGGTTTTCAAGGTCGATTATGGCGACAGGGCCCAATAGCGACTAACCCTGTGGCTTCATCCCGAGCCTTTCACCGCACATACTTCCGGTGGCTCCGACCATTGCCAGGACTCCCGCGCCAGCCTTGTAATCCTCGGTGTCGAGTTGTTCGATTACGCCAGTTTGCGACGCAATAACGTTCACCCGGCAAGCGTAGTTTTTGGCAAGCCCTGAGCCCCTGTCCATATTGACAGTTGTCTCGGTCGCCAACTGCCAGACGTAGGAAGTTTGTCCACTATTCATCTTGAAAGTAGTTGTTGGCGGCCCCCAGCGGACGACCAGCGTATCGACGTTCTTGCCAATGTATTCTTGACCGAGCCGGGCCCTGACCTCCGGCGCTGACGCAGCGCAGCCCGCAAGCAAAACGCAAAGTGCTACGATCCCAAAAGCTCTCATCAGCCTTAACCTCCCCCAGACCCGAAGCCAGAAAAGCGCAACTCTGACGTTAGTGCAAGAGGAGCTTCTCTCAATTGGTAGGGGCCGCGTGGTTGGCGAAACGGGCTCTTGAGCGACCGTCAGCCAGAGTGTTCTATCTGCGCTTGGCGGCCCTGCTTGATGGAGGTGGCGAATGAGCAACGCGCTCGTCGTTCACAAGGCTCACCTGCCGAAGGCTCTCCTCGGCGTTCGTGCTGCTCAGTACGTGCGAATGTCCACTGAGATGCAGCACTATTCCATCCAAAATCAGGCTGCAGTGATAGCTGCCTATGCACACGCTCACAATCTAACTCTTGTCCGTACCTACAGAGACGAGGGCGAAAGCGGGTTGCTCATCAAGAACAGGCGGGGCCTCCTCCAGCTAATAGAGGATGTCGAAAGTGGACAAGCCGACTTCGGGCACATCCTTGTCTACGATGTAAGCCGATGGGGGCGCTTCCAAGATGCAGACGAAAGTGCGCACTATGAATTCATGTGCAAGCGCGCGGGCATCAAGGTCGCATATTGTGCCGAACAGTTCGACAACGACGGGACTATGCTAGCCAGCATCGTCAAGAACATCAAACGAGTGATGGCGGCCGAGTACAGTAGAGAGCTTTCAGCGAAGGTCTACGCCGGTCAATGCCGCTTTGCTCGGTTAGGCTACAAGCTGGGCGGTTACCCTGGCTACGGTTTGCTGCGGGAGCTTGTTGACGAGAAGGAGCAATCGAAGGGTGTTCTAAAGAAGGGACAGCGAAAGTATCTTTGACTGATCACATTAGAGTTCGTCCCGGAACTCCCCGCGAAGTTGCTACCGTCAGGTGGATATTTAGCCGATTCCTCGATGTGAAATGTGAAACGGTGGTGGCTTGGGAGCTGAACAAGAAGAAAGTGCCGACGCGCTCGGGGGATCCTTGGACGCGCGTGAAGGTCGGAGCCATACTCCGAAACGAAAGCTACATCGGAAATCTCATTTTCAATCGAAGGTCCTTTAAGCTGCGCCAGACATACACGTACAATTCTCCAGACCAGTGGATTAGAGCTGAAGGCTGCATTGAACCCATTGTTGATCGTGACGTCTTCGCAAAGGCGAACAAAATTTATCGAAGAACGTCGCGTCGATATAACCGAAGAAGAGATGCTCGTCCGCTTGCGAAAAGCTTTGCTCAAGCAGGGAAAGTTGAGCAGGGACATTATAGACCGCGCGCCGGGGCTGCCTTGCGTGGCGACATGCCAGACCCACTTCGGCAGTTTGCGAAATCTCTATCGGCTGCTCGGCTACGCTCCGAAACGAAACTATGAATTCCTAGATTCTCGACCTCTTTGGTCGGAGCAAAAGACGAAGCTCACCTTTCGCATTGTAGCTGCCGTTAGAAAGGCGGGTTGCCGTACTAGCACTGGTGGCTGGACAGATTCCCTTCGTGTGAATGAAACCATCTGCATTTCGGTTAGAGCCGCGCGTTGGACGCCGGGAGAGAAGGAGACCCATTCTCCACATTGGACCATTCAATGTGACATCCCAGTGGAAGCCTTTGGTGCGGCCTTGATTGTTGAAGTTAAGCTGCTTTCAGGAGGCTTATCGGACCCCGGCCAACGCCGGATACGTACTTGACGCCAAGGTCCGCAAGGCCTTCGTGGCTGGATGGCCGTTATCGTTCAACGTCTCCCTCAGTTTCTTCACGCTGGTTAATCGAGCTCAACTCGAGCGTGGTGACACCAATGCTCTCTCAAGGCTGAAACAGGGGTTCGATTCCCCTAGGGAGCGCCAGAGAAATCAAAGGCTTAGCTTTCGAGCATTTCGGCAAACCAAACATCGGCCAAACATCGCGCCGTTTCGCTGTTGTTTGCGACAGTCTAAAGATTACGTTATAGTGATATAGTGATGCCTGCGGCGCGATCACGGGCGCCAGCGCGAGAGTACCATTAGTCCCGCTTGTTCGGGCAGCTTCTGAACTACCGGCCCCGGCACTGCATAGGCGGTGCGCCTCAGCGATCGTGAGCGCCAACGGAGGTCGTCCAGCGCAATGCGATTGCGCCGGGGCGGCCTCTTGTCCTTTGAGACCCCCTCGGCCCGGAGGCGGTCTCGATGACGAAAATCAGCAATCCTGCACTAGAGGTGTCGCACGTCGACTCTGCGCTTACCGTAGCGCAGTTCTGCCGCGCCGAGTCGCTTTCCAAATCGACCTACTATTCGCTGCGACGGCGTGGTCTGGGGCCTGAGGAACGGCTCGTGCCCGGCACCAGAATTATTCGTATCACTGCCGAAGCGCGTGCCGCATGGCGTGTGCGGATGGCCGAGTTTGCTCGCACCGAGGCGGCACAGCTTGAAATCGAGCGGCGGCGCAAGCTGGCCTCGATCGCCGGTGAAATCGCGGCGCAATCCCCCAGGCACATCAGCCGTCGTCCCGGTCAGAGGAGGCCGCGATGATTATAGTCGCCACGAACGACGGCATGGGGCTATCTGACCTGACGTCAGACCTGCCGGTTCTAATCGCCTGTAAGCGCCTGAAATCTCAGGGTCCTGACGGGTTGCCGGCATGAGGGGGCATAAGGCCATCGCCCAGCACTTCGGCGACCGCGAACGCCAGCGCCTTGACAAACTATTTCGCGCCCTCGGCACGGACAATACGCACGAGGCCGAAGCAGCGCGCGGCCGGATCGACAGCCTGCTGCGCGACTACAACAAGACGTGGGTCGACATCATCCAATTGCTCGGCGGCGCAGCTAATGCCATTCGCGCTGAGCTTGCCCGCGACATTGTCGCGCTTGGCGCCAGCGAAGCTGACGAGCGTGACAAGGCCCGCCGCAATATTTTCGATCTGCTCGCTCGCCATCGTAAGTCCTGGAATGATCTCGTCGACGTGTTGTCCTCAAACTCGCACGCGGCGCGGGCGTGTGATGCTTCGGCAGACGATCCCGAGCGCGTCAATCCATTGGCGCTGGTTCATCACCTGCTCCAGGAATATGTCGCGCTACAGCCGCGTGAGTATGTCGTTGTCGCACTGTGGGCCTTGCACACTCACGTTAGTGACCGGTTCATGGTGACGCCGCGACTGGCCTTACGCAGCCCCGTCCCCGATTGCGGCAAGACGACGCTGCTTGATATCCTGGCAAGGCTCACGGCGCGGCCTGAAAAGTTCGACGCCGTCTCTACCGCCGCATTATATCGAGTGATCGATGCGGCGCATCCGACCCTACTGATCGACGAAGCTGATAATCTTGGCCTTGCGCTGCGCGACAACGGACGGCTTCGCGCCATCTTGAACAGTGGCCATCGCAAAGGCGGCACAATCGGGATTATAGAGCGCGGCCGCGTGCGCAAATTCTCTACATTTACCCCGTTGGCCTTGGCGCTGCCAGATACGTTCGGCGCGTTGCCGCGTACTCTGAATTCTCGTTGCATCACTATCGCGATGGAGCGTCATGATGGCCAGCGCAAACTCAAGCGCTTCGACGCTAGTCATCCCGATCCCGCGCTCGATGCCGCTTACACACAAATTTTGCTCTGGCGTGAGGTCAAACTCAACCGTGATCCGGCAATGCCAGTGCATAATCGATGGGCCGACAACTGGCGATCGCTGATCAGCATCGCCGACGCGTTAGGCTGGGGCGAAGAGGCACGCGATGCGATGCTTATATTCGCGCGCCAATATCACGACGCTGATATCAAAATTTTGCTGCTCGCCGACATTCGCAAAGTGTTTGACATACGCAACGTCGACTACCTGCCGACCAAAATCCTCCTCGACGCGCTGCATAACCTCGACGAAGCTGACTGGTGCGAGTTTCGCGGTGTTCGCAGCGATCAGCGACCGCACAGGCTTAAAGACACCGAGCTTGCGAGCATGCTGCGTGAGTTCAAAATCAAGCCGAAGACGATTTGGTCCGAAGGCACGAGCGCGAAGGGCTATCGCCGAGCCTGGTTCGAGGAACCATGGCGCGCCTATTGCGACACGACAGCGTCACAGCCAAATGATGCGACGAGTTTTCGGGTTGTTGGTGATGGCACGCCATGAATCGGGATTCTCAGCATCAATGACGGACTCGAGGCTGGGACTGCCCGGGACGAAAAGAGGTAGGCAGCGCCATGAGGATCGATGGCTATAACCGTCAGCAGTTCGAGCCGGCCTGGCGGCAGTACTGCAGCGAGGATGACGGCACAACGGCACACACCAGCAAGGTCGGGCGGAGGCTAGCCTTTTCACGAGGGAGACTTTCGCCTCCTGTTAGTTGCCAGCTTCCGGCGCACTCTGTAATGAGGGTCAAGATGGTGAGTCTCAGATACAGGATGGGGCCATTGGTCTTATCAATATAGATGGGCCCACCCTGCGCCGGGAAGAGCGTCGGCCAGCTCGCGGCATCCGGATCGGCGAAAGGGAGGGGCTCAATGAAACTTCATGCGGTCTCATTCTTGATGTGCGCCGACTAAAGGCAGCCGGTCAGTTTCGGCGTTCGCTAGGGCCTACTTCGCCGCCTTTGTCGCCAAAGACCATGCTGCGTTATAATCTGACCGCCGGGCGGATAGGGTAGCTCCCGAAAAGCATGGACCGCACCATGCTTGCTGCCGCGGCCCTCTTTTTGCGGCAGCGCTAAGCGGAGGCGCGTGCACAATGTCCGATGGGCCGCCGTTAATCCCCAATCCGAGTTGCCCGCGCGACTGGCGACTTAATCGCGAGGCGCGATTCACCTGGAAGCAGCAGCGCCGACGTGAATGGATCAGTTTTCGCGAGATTGTCGAAGAATGGTTGCCGGAGATTGATGGCCACGAGACTGTGCGCGCTAATGCCCGCGACATATTGCTGCGCGATCTTCTCGCTGGCGATTTCGAGGAGCACGGTCGATCCAAGGTGCTTTATCTGCATTTTCGCACTCGGATGGCGAGAATGAAGAGGCAGCATCTATTGACTATCATCGATACATCTCCGCCCGACGTCGTGTGGTCCGAATATCTGGCGCGCTGTTGGTTTCCGCGATCGATGTTTCACCACTGGCTGGCCAAGCACGAGTTGCCGCGCAATCCAGCGCGGTTTGAGCCGCGCGAGGAAGCCACCGAGCATGCTTTGATGAAGCCACCGTCGATGCCAAAGGGAAAGGACTCAGCAAAACCGGAACTGCGACGGGGACGCCCTAGCACGTACGACTGGCCAGAGATCAAGCGGTTCATTTTCGAACAGCTCGATACGCGAGGCGACTTTGCCGAGGAAGACCAAGTAGACGATTGGAAGACATGCGCCGACCTCTACCGAGCAATCGAAGAGAAGTTCGGCGAGAAGTGCCCAGCTCTCACCACCCTGAAAGAGCGCGTCCCTGGGTTAGTGGACGAATGGCGCGCCCAAAAAGGTCAGTAATTCGCCCAACGGGTTGATAATTAATTAGCGACCATTGCCGGCCGACAGTCAAATTCGAAAGTCATATCAAGTTCGGCATCGATCAACTTCAATCGGTGACGGACGATGTCACAGGACTCCACTGGACTTTCGGACTACGAACGTCGCGGCGGACCGCCCGATCGCTACCTTGGGACGGCGGATGCGGCGCGCTACATGAACTATTCGGAGAATCATTTCCGCGCCCTCATTCGCGCCGGCAAGGTGCCGGCACCGGTCCGAGTGGCCGGCAAGTTTTTGTGGCGACAGTCCCTGCTGGATCAGCATATGCACGCGCTAGAAGTCGCGCAGGGTGTCACCGACGCTGCCTAACGAAACGCCGCCCCGGTGAAAGGCGGCGTTCCGTGTTTTTGGAGTCTGTGCAGTGGCCAGCCAGCCGCAAGTCGATCTCTGGAGGTCGCGGGCTGGACGGGTTCGAGTCCCGAGACTCCCACCACCTCATCGGCCGATGGCGCGAGGGGTTGGAGCGCTAGTTCCGTAGCGCGTGACGTCCCAAAAATCAAGGACGACTTACATGTGCGACGGCGTGATCGGTCTCCACCCCCCTGAAACCTTCGTCTGATCTGCCGCCAGTGCGGCCACAACCTGTTTCCTCTTGCGCGGCGCCAGCGCCGCACGCGCGAGAGCGCAAAGCGCGCGCGCTGAATGGAGAGAGACAATGCGAATGTCCGATTTTGCCGGCACAAGGTTCATTAAGGTCGAGGATGTCGCGGACGGTCCCATGGAGGCGATCATCGCCGACGTGACCATGGGCAGCTTCGATAAGCCGATGCTCACTTTCGAAAACGGCGACCAGCTTTCGCTCGGTAAAACCAATGTCCGGACGTTGATTGATACGCTCGGCACAGACGATTCAGAGTCCTGGATTGGCCATAGGATCGAAGTTTACCAGGGCGAGGTTTTGGTCAAGGGCAACAAGCAGCCCTGTGTCTTGGTCCGCGTCATCGGCGGCGAGAGGCAAGTCGTGGCTAAACCCATGGCGCGAACCCGCAAGAACGACCTGGACGACGATATCGTTTACTAGGCAAAGGCCCGATGCTGCTCAGCCTGGAGCAAATCGCGCGCGCACTTGGCGGTCGAGTCGTCGGCCGGGAGGTGCGCGCGCCTTCACCGGGTCACAGTTCGGTGGATGACGGCATGGCGATCAAGCTCGATCTCGATGCAGAGGACGGCTTCATCGTTCATCTCTTCAATGGCGGCGATCCTTTGGCTGCGAAGGACTTCGTACGCGACAGACTTGAATTGCCGTCGTGGCAGCCGAAGAAGGCCAAAAGCAACAACCACAATCAACTGCGCATCGTCGCCACTTATCGCTATGTCAATGCCGATGACGTGCTGTTTTATGAGGTGGTGCGATATGACCCGAAGAAGTTTCTTCAGCGCCGGCCGCTTCCCGGCGGCGGTTATGCATGGGGCCGCGGTGATAGCCCGGAAGTGCTTTATCGGCTCCCCGATCTGATCAAGTTTCCGGACGCGACTGTCTTCTTCTGTGAGGGCGAAAAAGATGCCGATCGCGTTGCCGAGCTTGGTCTCGTTGCCACTACAGTGTCTGGGTCGGCGGCGGACAAATTGACGCCGGAATTGGTAGCGCCGCTGCGCGGGCGCGACGTGTTCATCCTGCAAGATAATGACGCGAAAGGCGTAAGGCGGGCTACAGCAGCAGCGGAAGCATTGCACGGCATCGCGGCAAGCCTGCGCGTGATCCTGCTGCCGGACCTGCCGTCGAAAGGCGACGTGTCCGATTATCTCGATGCCGGCCACACCGGGGAAGAGCTTGAGGCCATTTGCCTATCGGCGCCGATCTGGCAGCCGGGCAACGCAATGCCCGAGATTACACCAGATACAACGGACGACACTGGCCTCGAAGTCTTCGACGCTGGCGATGACATCAATCTTCCGCCCCCACGCGAGTGGCTGCTCGGCAACCAATTCTGTCGCAAATTCCTGTCGTCGCTGATCGCGCCGTGTGCCGGTGGCAAGACCGCGCTGCGAACCGTACAATTCCTGTCGCTCGCGACTGGCCGCGCCTTGACAGAACAATATGTGTTCCGCCGATGCCGTGTGTTGCTGGTTTCACTTGAGGACGACATCGATGAACTGCGACGCCGCATTGCCGCAGCCTGTATTCATTTCGACATAGATCGCAGCGAGCTTAAGGGCTGGCTGTTCTATGCCGCCCCCAAAGGGATCAAGCTCGCCGAAATGCATAAAGGCGCACGCCAGTTAGGCAAGCTTGAATGTAAACTACGCGCGGCCGTGACATCTTTCGAACCCGACATCGTCAGCCTCGATCCGTTCGTGAAAACACATGCCCTGGAGGAGAACGATAATGGCGCAATGGACTTTGTCTGCGATCTCCTCGCGAGACTTGCCGTCGAATGCAATATCGCCGTCGATACCCCGCATCACGCCCGCAAGGGCGCCGCCACGCCCGGCGATCCCGATGTAGGCCGCGGCGCCAGCGGCACCAAGGACGCCGGGCGCTTGGTCTATACCCTCACCCGCATGAGCGAGGAGGAAGCCAAGCAATTCAGCATCAGCCCGCAAGATCGAGCGCAGTTCGTTCGGCTCGACAATGCCAAGGTGAACACTGCGCCGCCCTCGCAGACAGCAACATGGTTCAAAATCATCGGCGTGCAGCTTGGCAACGGCACTGCCGAATATCCGAGCGGCGACGAGGTCCAGACGGTCGTGCCATGGAACCCACCTGACACATGGGCTGGCCTGTCGTCGGTGGCGCTCAATGCCGCGCTGACTGACATCGATGCCGGGCTGCTGAACGGCCAGCGCTATTCCGACGCGCCGAAGGCGAGCACACGTGCCGCTTGGCGTGTCGTCCAAAAGCACTGCCCAGATCGTTCCGAAATGCAGTGTCGTGAGATTATCAAAACTTGGGTGCGAAACGGCGTGTTGTTCAACGAGCCGTACGACGATCCCATCGAGCGCAAGGCGCGGCAGGGCCTCCGCCTAGACCCCGAGAAGCAGCCGTCATGAGATTGCGCCATTAGCCCCGTTTCAATGGCGCACCAATGGCGCAGGATGCCGCTGCGCCATTAGCAAAAGGCGCTAAGCTAAAGCTTAATGGCGCAATGAGCGCGCCATTAGCTTTGGTGCTTGGCGCGCCAATGGCGCAATGGAGCAGAAAAGTGAGCTTCACGGGGTTACTTTGCCCCTCGCGGGCCTGTCCCAGTTTTTTCCAGCTCATAGCCCCATCCGTCTTTAAGTGCTTCTGCAGTTCAACCAATCACGTCTGATGCCAGTTGCCCGGCGTTGTGGTAGGATTCGCCGCTGTTAGCTCCCTCTGACGGGAAAAGGCATGGCCGAGAAGTTCTCAGATGATGATGCACGGGACCTACAGCCTGTCGTGCAGCTCAGGCCGAAGGGCAATGGCAATTTGAAGACGGCGCCGTCTTGGCAGCCCGGGCAATCGGGCAATCCTGCTGGTCGGCGGCCAGGCTCGCGCAACTAGCTGAGTGAAGATTTTCTGCAAGGGCTGCATCGCACATGGCAGAAGCATGGCGACCGTGCGCTGGAGGCGATGGCGATCGACGATCCCTCAAGCTTCTGCCGGCTGGTCGCAGGACTAATGCCGCGTCAGATCGATTTGAGTGTAGGTGTTGATGCGGCGCAGTTTGTCACGACCTTCCGGGAAGCGGTCGAGTTGCTCGGGAACGAGCCCCCGCGCAAGCGTGCGAAGGTGATCGAGGCGGAGGTGATCGATGCCGATGATCAGTGATGCGGAGATTGCCGAAATCAGGCGCAAGGCCGCTGACGGCTCTGAGCCACGTGAGCGCTACGACCTATCTCCGCTGCGGACGCGGGCGGAAGTCTTCGCTTTTTGCGTTGAAGTCGCGCGGCAAAATAGTTGGGATGAAGTCGAGGTGATCGATGCGTTGCTTAAGGTCACCACGCCTTGGCGCGAGGACATCCGCGAGGTCGAGCAGGTGCTGCGGCCTTTGGGTTACGGTGCGGTGGCAAATCATTTGCACAGGAGCGCGCGCTATCTGGAGCCGAAGCCGCCAGCCCAGCGGTCGCACCTCTCACACTTATCGCCGCCACCCAGGCGGGCGCAGACTTAGATCAACATGCGTCCACGGGACAATCTTCTACGTTTCGAGCATCTAGCCCACAAGCGGGCGGTGGCCCGGAAGTGCTCACGGCGATATAGGCAACGGCGCCGAAACAACATTAAGTGCTTGCGGATCGAGATTTCTAATTGGACTACCACGATCGACGCCTTTGTGCGCGCAGGGGTACTGGCGGAGGATCAACGCCATGACGACCGAGCGATTGGGGCCGCCATTGCGCAGCTATGTCGGGCAGGCTTTCGCGCGATCCAGGCGGGATTTGAGAAGGTCCGCTGACCGCGCCGTGATCTTTTCCATCATGCAAAAGTGTTGATTGGCGCATGGTTCAAACGCCCTTGTGATATAAACATTTCTTCTATGCGAAATCCCGATGCAAAAGAGAGTGAGGATTTCCATGAGTGGTATCATTGGCTATGCGCGGGTCTCGACTGACGGCCAGAGCGTCTCCGACCAGATCGTGCAGCTGAAGGCTGCGGGCGCGACCAAAGTATTGTCCGAGAAGCTGAGCGGCGCGCGTTTTGACCGGTCGCAATTGCGAAAGGCAATCACTGCGCTTGGGAAAGGTGACGTGCTGATCATCACCCGGCTCGACAGGCTGGCGCGCTCGAGCCGCGATCTGCTCAATATCCTGCACGAGGTCAGTGAGTCGGGAGCTGCGTTCAAGAGCTTGGCCGATGCTTGGGCCGATACCACCACGCCGCACGGCAAGCTGATGGTGACCATTCTGGGCGGACTGGCTGAGTTCGAGCGCAGCTTGATCAAGGCGCGGACCGACGTTGGCATTCGGCGCGCGAGAGAAGCGGGCGTTAAGTTCGGTCGACCATCGAAGCTGACCAAGCATCAACAGCGGCAGGCGATCAAGCTGCTCGAGGCCGGCGAGCCGCAGAGCGCGGTAGCGCGGCTGCTCGATGTGGACCAATCAACCATCAGCCGGCTGGCCGCGCGCGCGAGGGCAAGGGCGGAATGCCTACGTCCCTAGACACTATCCGGGGGATTCGGGCGTCAAAAAGCGAGGCGACCCCTGTTACGTAGCGCTTTTGACAGATGTCGGGCCAACGCAGGCCGGCTCCAGCTTGAGGTTGTGGCTGCACTTGTAGTCCCGGCCAATACAGGGGGAGAGCGCGAACCTCGGGCGGCGCGCTGACCCCGATGTCACCTCTGGCTAGAGCTACTAGGCGTCTCCAGCGCGCTCAATCCGGAACGGCTATTCGTCCTCTCCTGACCACCCGAAAGCTGTCGGTCGCCCGCAGCAACGACGGCAGACCCTCGACGCGAAAGCGCATGCCGTCTTCCGAGACCCATATGATCCTCGCCCGCTCGCCGTCAGGCCATTCAATGATGTACTCGGGTGCCAGCTCGGGTACCGATCGGGTCATCCGCTTGCTCCTTGCCGTGGAGATGTATGTATGCCGATAGGGCTAATCCGAAAGGGTCCGCGCATCGGGCGAGCCCTGGATTAGGCTCTGCTCGGCTCCAAAGAACGCGCTGGATGCGGCGCGGCGCAAAAGCAAGTAGCTGGGCCGCCGCTTAACACTTTGAACGTCGTCCAAGGCAGCTCGATCTACAGCCGCGAGGTACTCAAGCGCTCGGCAGAGGCGCGCGCCACTGGCGGCCCCCCTTTATGCGCTGGCGGGTGCGATGATGTCCAGTATCCCGAATTTTCTATCCCAAAATCAGCGTGGCAATCGACAGCGTGGTCGCTTGCGGCGCAGTCCACCGCGCTGCGGCGGCGCCCAGCCACTCACCAATGCGTCGTAGCCACGAGCGCTAGCATAGCCGGAGCATGACCATGGCTGGCCCATCTTCAAAGGTGTTTCGCCCGGCGACCTGCCTGTTGAGCAACCAACCAAGTTCGGCTTGTGATCAACCTCAAGACAGCCAAAGAGCTGGGCATCAACATTCCCGTTGCGCTACTTGCTACAGCAAACGAAGTCATCGAATAGCCTCTGTCTCTGCGAATGAGTCCGGTTGTGGCCCACCTGCGAAGTTCCGCGGGGCATGACGGCGGTCCGCTCACCGCGTCAGAGCGGACCAGATTTAATCAACTTGAGTTCTTCGCGTTTTGACCCATCTGCGAAGTTGCGCCGCGTCTGACGAAGGTCTGCTCCTCGCGGCGGACCGGACTGGATTTGCTCAGCCTGAGTTCTTCGCAGATTGACCCAACTGCGACATTGGCCCAGCCATTTTTTCTTGCGACGCACAACGCAGGCTTCGTGATAGCCTCAACTTGGAGGGCGTCGGCACAGGAGGCCTCCTTTGAAGCGGCGCAAGTTCATATCGCTTCTCGGTGCGTAGCGATCGACATTGCCAATGGCGGCGCATGCAGCAGCCAGCGCGGCCGTGGCGGATCAGCTATCTCAGCTCCACCAAGGCACCTGACGGTCTGCCCAGGGCTTAAACAAAAGAGGAAGACGCAGGCTTGTGAGTTTGATATGCTCTTAGTGTAGTTATTGCGGTGATTGTGCCGCCAAACCCAGGGAGTTCACTGTGGCCTGGAAAGCACCGAAGATCGTCGAAGTGCCGGTTGGCATGGAGATCAACATGTACGCCTGCGCAGCGCGCAAATAAGCGATTTGCATCGGCCTGCCCGGCCCCAGAGCTTCGCGACATTTTTCGTCATCTTTGGAGCCGAGCAGGGGCTTTTCGATTTCGGCAACGCAGACAATCGTAAATAGACCCATTGTACGCGGCGGTTGTCGGCGAGTATCCGTCGCAGTTCTTTTTGCATCTTCCGATACGGCGCCCAATTAGATCGGCGCACGACCACCCGCGATCACAGCCTGCGATAGGCAAACACGGATAAGTTCCACGAGGCTAGAAGCGAGCGGCAGTGCCGCATCAGCATCACTATCGCTCCTTCTGCAATGAAATTGACAATTGCTCAAGGCGACGCATTGATAACTGAGCCTCCGACAGCGGGTGCCATCCGCCAGAATTGGGGGCGCATCACAGGGAGGTTAGCAATGGATCTTCGTTCGAAGACGGCGGCTGCTTTGCTCGTTTTGGCCGCAGGTGCCAGCCCCGTAGCCGCGCAGCAGCAGCAGGGCGCGCCAGCCGCGCCGACCACGGGCGGAAGCGCGCTCGAAACACTTGGAGGCATGCACCAGACAGGCGGGGTAGCCGAGTGGCCGGAAGTCCCGCAGACTGGTGCGAAAGCGGACCAGGTGAAGCAGAACCTGACCAAAATCAAGTTACCTTCCGGCTTCCACATATCTCTCTACGCGCTGGTGCCGGATGCGCGTCATATCGCGGTCGGCCCGCAGGGAGTAGCCACGTTCGTGGGCACTCGCAAATCGAAGATATGGGTCCTGACCGACCGCTCGCGCGGCGGTGTTGCGGACGAGGTGAAGGAATTCGCTCCCTCCCTGCCGAAGAAAATTCCGAACGGTGTCTGCTTCTCTAAGGACGGCTTTCTCTACTCGGTAGAGCAGAACCGGGTGCTGGAGTATGCGGCGGCCGAATTCTTCTATGAAAGCCCGGATGTTGCCGTTGGCATTGTCGTGCCGGAAGGCGAGTTGATACCGAAATCTGAGGAGAGCTACAATCATACAGCCCGCCCGTGCCGGGTCGGTCCAGACAATAAGCTGTATATTCAGCTTGGTCAGCCCTACAACGTGCCGCCTAAAGACAAGTTGGACCTGTACAATAAGGTTGGGATGGCCGGCATCATCCGCATGGATCGCGACGGTAAGAACCGCGAAGTCTACGCTACGGGGCTGCGTAATCCCGTCGGCATGGATTTCAATCCGAAGGACAAGTCACTCTGGACCAACGACAACCAGGTCGACGGCATGGGCGATGATCAGCCGCCAGGCGAAATGAACCGTATAGCCAGTGCGGGTCAGGATTTTGGTTTCCCGTACTATGGTGGCGGGCACGTCCGCACGAACGAGTACAAGAACGAGGCGGCGCCAGCCAACGTCGTCTTCCCTGAGGTCGAACAGGCCCCCCATGCAGCGGATCTCGGCCTGACATTCTACACCGGCAGCATGTTCCCGCAGAAATATCGAGGCGCAATTTTCTCGACGCAGCACGGCTCCTGGAATCGAACGGTGCCGGTGGGCGCGCGGGTGATGGTCACCTTCCTCAAGGATGATGGTCACGTCGAGGGGAAATCCGAGCCGTTCGCAGAAGGGTGGAACGACAACGGCTATTACCTGGGCAGGCCGGTGGACGTCGAACAACTGGCGGATGGATCGCTGCTGGTTTCAGATGATCTCGTCGGCGCGGTTTATCGCATCTGGTATGACGGCAAGTGATGCCTTGATCCAATAGGTGGCCCCCTTGGGCGAAGGGGGCCACCTATATGTCCACTCATAGCGGGGTTCGAGTTGATGTCTTCGCATCCCAAGACAGCGCTTCGGCTCGGAAGGTTGGTGGTCCCGTTTGCGCTTCTCGTTACCAGCAACGGCATAGGCAGCGCCGCCGACGTGAAGGCCGGTCGCGCAAAGGCGCTGATGTGCCAGGCATGTCATGGTATTGACGGGCTTTCCAAGGTTCCGGATGCGCCTAACATCGCCGGTCAGACCGAGGCTTACCTCATCACGCAACTCCAGGCCTTCAAATCTGGAGCGCGGAACAACGACGCGATGTCGCTTGTCGCGCAATCGCTATCGGATAACGATGTGGAAGACCTCGCTGCCTATTTTTCGGCAATCGAAGTCAAGATCGTGAAGATTCCCGGCGACTAGGCTGAATCGGTTGGATTCGCACACCGAACGATCGCCTAGGTCGCTTTCAATTTTTATGCGGTGGTAGTCACGGCATTCGCAGGCCGAGGTTGTTAAGGCTTTGCTAGCGAGCGATGATGTCGGCTTGTGGCCCAGGCTGTGCGATAACCCTTTTTGTCGAGTGACAGGTCGAGAGGCCCGGGACCGGGCTTCGAGTCTGGAGTTGGTTCGAGCGCAAACTCCTCTACGTCTGCATCGCTTCCAGCAGTGTTCGGCAGCCCAGAATGGCTATTACACGTTTTAGATTGTAGGCGAGCACATTGAGCGCCATCTCGGTCGCGACTTTGTGCTGTCTTCGCATCACGAAGTGCGTTGCCCCCATCCAGGCCTTTATGGTCCCGAACGGGTGCTCGGCCGTTTGACGACGCAAAGTCATCTTGTTGGGATCTTGGTCAAGCCGCTGCTGAACCCTCTCCAGCACAGCCTCGTGCTCCCACCGCGCGATACGTCGCTCGGGGCCAGTCGTACACTGCGCTTTGAGCGAGCAGCTTTGGCAAGCGGTCGTCCAGTAACGGCGCAGCATCTTGCCGTCCTCCTGACCGGTGAAGCGGTACGTCAACCGATCGCCGGCAGGGCAGCGATAGATGTCCTCGGCCGCAACATAGATGAAGTCCTGCTTGCCAAAACGGCCTGCGGCCTTCGCTCCTGAGGTCAGCGGTTTTGGCAATGTGACCGTGATGCCTGTCTCCTCGCAGGCACGGATCTCTTCGCCGTTGTAGTAGCCGCGATCAGCGACGGCATCGATCGTCTCGACAACCATCTCGTCACGCGCTTGCCTCGCCATGTTCGCGAGCTGTTGCCGATCGCTGCCCACGTTGGTCACCTCGTGGGCCACAATGAGATGATGCTGCGTATCAACTGCCATCTGCACGTTGTAGCCGACTATGCCGGTATCCTTGCCACTTGTGGCCATCGAGCGCGCGTCAGGATCGGAGAGCGAGATCTGCTTGTCATCGCTCTTCATCATCTCCTCGTTGATCGCGTTGAGCCGAACGATCTCCTCTTTGAGCTTTTCGATCTTGCCTTTCAACCGCTCAACCTTCGCCTCCGGCACTGCATCGCCATGGCGATCGGCGGTTTCAAGCTGTGAGAGGTAGCGGGTGATGCTCTCATCGATCCGCTCAAGGCGCCTCTTCATCTTGGCCTCGGTAAAGTTCTTGTCCCGTGCATTGACAGCTTTGAACTTTGATCCATCAATGGCAACGCTAGCTGCACTGAACAGATCTAGCTTGCGGCATAGCGCGACGAACTCGCGACAGACCTCACGAATGGCCTTGCCATTATCCTTGCGGAAGTCCGCAATGGTTTTAAAGTCCGGCGCCAGTTGCCCGGTCAACCAGATCATCTCGATGTTGCGCTGGCATTCCCGCTCCAGGCGCCGGCTCGACGGAATCCGATTGAGATAGCCGTAGACGTAGAGTTTGAGCATCGTGCTGGGGTGATAGCTCGGACGGCCGGTGTCGAGTGGTTGCACACCGTCGAACCCGAGCTTGTCGAGATCAAGACTGTCGACGAACACATCGACCGCTCGCACCGGATTATCCTCGGTCACATAGTCATCGAGCGAGGCCGGAAACAGGGTGTTCTGGCCGCGATCCAACCCTTCGACAAAGCGCTTCATCGGATTCCCCGCAAATCGCGGGGAATCTTATCGCGCGAATCACGCCAAACAGAGCGTTTTCACACAGCCTGGGCCCTGAACGGACTTGCCGACCGGATTTCTCGACTTTCGCAAGTCGCGCAGAAGGAGTACGCTCTAAAACTACATGCGCGAGGAGAGCGGGCATGGGTGTCGCGGAGTGGCTGAGCAAACTGGGGTTCGGCCAATATGCGCGCGGCTTTGCTGAAAACGACATTGATTTCGATGTTCTTCCGCAACTCACGGACGCTGATCTCAAAGAGCTCGGTGTCGGTTCTCTCGGTCACCGTAAGCGACTGCTGGCAGCAATCGCAGAGCAGGCAACCGCGTACCCAGCGAGCAATCAGCCGACGCTGGGCCTGGATAGCGACGAACGGCGACACGTCACCATCATTTTCGTGGACCTTTGCGGTTTCACGGCACTCTCGCAATCCCTCGACCCGGAGGAGATGCGCGAATTGATAGCGGGTTTCACTGCACGTGTGGACGGGATCGTAGCGGGTTATGGCGGGACCGTCGATAAGCACATCGGCGATGCAGTGATGGCGCTGTTCGGCGCGCCGCTAGCTCATGACGATGATCCCACGCGTGCCGTCAGAACCGCCTTAGATGTTCATGCCGCGCTTGCGAGCATGAACGACCCTTCTACGAGGCCGCTGCAGGCCCACATCGGAATCGCCAGCGGCGAGGTGGTTGCGGGCTCCCTGGGCCGCGGCGACGCTCGCGATTATACGGTCATGGGTGATAGCGTGAACCTTGCGGCACGCCTCGTGGCGCTCGCGGCGCCGGGAGAAACCCTGCTTTCCGAGGGCGTATACCGCGCACTGTCGGGACGCGGCATCTGCGAGGAGCTCGGCGACACTTCCCTTAAAGGCCTCAAAGCACCCGTCCGCGTATGGCGACTACATGGACTCGCTGGCGAGTCCGCTGCCGGGACTCGCACCTCTTTTGTGGGGCGCGCCGCAGAAATCGAACAGTTCAAAGGCATTCTCAGCGCGACTGTGGCTCGAAGTGGCGGCCAGATCGTCTACGTGCGCGGAGAGGCCGGAATCGGAAAGACACGGCTCGTCGAGGAGATGCGGCGCATTGCCGAGGAGAACGGCTTCAGCGCTCACCGCGGCCTGGTCCTGGATTTTGGCGTCGGCAAGGGCCAGGACGCGGTACGCGCGCTGCTCTTGAGCTTGTTGGGGCTTTCGCCAGCTTCTGGACAAGCGTTGAGGCAAGAAGCGGCGGAGCGCCTCATTGCCGAACATATCGTGCCGTCTGAGCAGGTGACGTTTCTCCACGATCTCCTCGAGCTTCCACAAACCGCGGAGGGGCGGACGCTTTATGATGCGATGGACAATGCTGCGCGTAATCGCGGCAAGCGCTCGGTCGCTGCGGCAATCGCTGCTCGTGCCTGCCGCAGGAAGCCGACGCTGATGATTGTTGAGGACCTTCATTGGGCGGATTCGCAGGTCTTGGGACATCTCGCCGCTTTTGCGGCAGCGGTGACGGAAGGTCCCGGCCTGCTGATCATGACATCGCGAGTGGAGGGGGACCCTATAGACACCGCTTGGCGCGCTGGCTGCCGCAGCACGCCCCTGGCGACGATCGATCTCGGCCCTCTCCGGCGGGACGAAGCGATTAGCCTTGCCGGTAACTTCGTGGCTGGCACCCAGCATATCGCGACTGCGTGCGTCGAGCGAGCGGGCGGAAACCCTCTGTTCTTAGAGCAGCTTTTGCGAAACGCGAAGGAAGGGAGTGTCGATTCGATACCTCCGTCCATTCAAAGCGTGGTTCTGGCGCGTATGGACCGCCTGTCCTCGATCGACCGGCGCGCCTTTCAAGCGGCATCGGTCATCGGACAGCGCTTCGACCTAATGTTGCTGCGCCATCTGATCGACATGCCCGACTACGTCTGTGACCGACTGGTCACCAGCGCCTTGCTGTTGCCGGAAGGTGATGAGTTTCTCTTCGCCCATGCGCTCATTCAGGAGGGGGCCTACTCGTCCCTTCTCCGATCTCAGACTCGCGAGCTGCACCGCCGTGCGGCACAGTGGTTTGTTGGCAAGGACCAGGTGCTCCACGCGCAGCATCTTGACCGCGCCGAAGATGAGAGAGCGGCCAATGCCTACCTCGCGGCCGCCGGTTGGCAACGCGCCAACTTTCACGTGGAAACTGCCTTGCGTCTCGCCCGTCGCGGCCTCGAGATTGCGCGTACAGACACCGATCGCCATGCCCTCATGTGCATGATCGGTGAACTTCAGCACGATCTCGGCAAGGTCCCAGCGTCCATCGCTACATACCGGGAAGCAGCGACGGCAGCGACGAACGATGCTGCGCGCTGTCGTGCTTGGCTTGGCCTTGCCGACGGTCTGCGCGTCAATGAGGGGCTGACCGAGGCTATCGAGCTGCTCCGCAATGCGCAGGAGTTGGCTGAGCGCGGCGACATGATTGCGGAGCTCGCGCGCCTTCATCACCTCAGGGGCAACATCTTCTTTGCACTAGGGAATGTCGAAGGCTTGCGCCAGGAGCATGAACTCAGTTTCGACTACGCGCGGCGGATCGGATCTCCCGAAGCGGAGGCTCGCGCTCTGGGAGGACTCGCCGATGCGGCCTACGCCCAAGGTCGAATGCGATCGGCCTTCGAGTATTTCAGTCGGTGCGTCACTCTCTCCCGGGCACACGGATTTGGTCGGATCGAGGTGGCAAACCGCTCGATGGTGGGATTCAGCCGCATATATCTCGGCGAGGCGCGACAGGCGCGGCAGGACGGCGATGCTGCCGCGCGGTCGGCCGCGCTGGTAGGTCAACCGCGCGCCGAGATGCTCGCGGTGACCATGAGTGTTTTTGCCTGCTACGAACTTGCGGATTATGAGGCAATGAAGGGCTATCTCGAGCGAGTAACGAGGCTGGCTCGCCAGCTCGGTGCCCGACGTTTCGAGGCCCAGGCCCTGGAGCTGGACGCTCGTAGGCTACTTGATCAAGGCCGGCGGGCCGAAGCCGCCGCGCTGTTGCGAGAGGCGCTCTCGATTTGCAGGGAGGCCGGAACGCAATTCTGCGGGCCAAAGGTCCTCAGCGCTTTGAGTCGAGCGGTAGACGATTCGAACGAGGTCCGCGCGCTACTCGTGGAAGGCAAGGAAATGCTTGAACGCGGTTCGGTCGGCCACAATCATTTATGGTTCTACCGGGACGCCATCGAAGCCTTCCTGTGTAAAGGCGATGCGGCTGGCGCGTTAGAGTATGTCGCTGATTTGGAAAACTATGCCCGGCGCGAGCCTCTCGCATGGTCCGAGCTCTTTGCACAGCGCGGCCGGGCGCTTGCCCGCGCGATGTGCCGCGGTGCCGCGGACGATGTCGGCGGCGGACTTCTCCGTGTCCGATCGGCATTGTGCGACGCTGGGTTCGAAGCCTTCCTTCCGCTGATCGATGCAACGCTCGCACGATAGCGTCGGCCTTTTCGAGCGCGCTGGTGTTCCTAAGGCGCTGTGAGAACCTCTCCGCCGAGTTCTGGCACATCGTGCCGTTTTCGCAACCCCGGCAGGTCCGGAATTGGCCCTTTAGCGAAATTGCGGCCGCGCTGGCGGAGGTCCGCTCATCGTAGCGAACCGGACTAGATTTGCTCAACCTGAGTTCTTCGCATTTTGACTCGCAGCGGTCATCTTTGCGCGTCTGAATGTGGAACTTTCTTATTTGATCCTGTGGTACGGTCGGGCATCGGCTTAAGGCGAAGATCATGAGGCGTCGTGATTTCCTTGGCTTTTTAGGCGCGACATTGGCTTCGGGGCCGCGTTGGCTACATGCGCAGTCTTCGGTCCCTCCGGTAATTTGCCTACTAAATGGCAGAAGCAGCGAGAACAGCGGCGCTTTGGCTGACGAATTCCGTCGCGGTTTAAGGCAGGTAGGTTTTGTTGACGGGACGGATGTCCTCGTCGAATACCATTGGCTCGACGGTCATTACGACAAGATTTCCTCGATCATTAGTGATGCTGTCCGTCGGGGTGTGGCCGTCATTGCCACGCCTGGGAGCACGCCCAGCGCCCTTGCCGCCAAAGCGGCGCCCCAAACAATCCCGATTGTATTTGGCGTGTCCGAACATCCGGTAGCGCTGGGGCTAGTAAAAAGCATCGCGCGACCGGGCACGAATGCGACCGGCATAAATTTTTTCGCGAGCGAGATCGACAGCAAACGGCTCGGGCTCATGCACGAGTTGTTACCTAACGCGACCTACTTTGCAGTCCTCACTAATCCTACCAATCCTACGACTGCCGATGCGACGGCGAAAGCCCTTAGAGAAGTCGCTCCCGGCCTTGGCCCTGAACTGATTTTCTTCAAAGCAAGCACGCCCGCTGAGATCGAAGACGCCTTTGCGGCCATTGCTGGTTGGGGAGCGCAGGCCCTTTTCATCGCGCCTGATGCGTTTTTCACAAGCCACGGCACGCAGTTTGGGATGCTTGCGGAGCGCTATCGACTGCCTGCGAGCACTTTTTCCAGCGAGATGGCCGCAGCTGGCCTTCTGATTGGCTATGGCACCAACCTCGGCGACATGTTTCGCCAAGTTGGAGTCTACGCGGGCACAATCCTTAAGGGTACCAAGCCCGCCGAGCTTCCTGTTTTGCAGTCCACTAAATTCGAGTTCACGATCAATTTGAAGACTGCACGTTTGCTTGGGGTGGACGTTTCTCCCGCAATACTGGCCCGCGCTGACGAGGTGATCGAGTAGCCGCCGATGTCTGGTTGTGGCCCAGGCTGTGTGAAAACGCTCTGTTTGGCGTGATTCGCGCGATAAGATTCCCCGCGATTTGCGGGGAATCCGATGAAGCGCTTTGTCGAAGGGTTGGATCGCGGCCAGAACACCCTGTTTCCGGCCTCGCTCGATGACTATGTGACCGAGGATAATCCGGTGCGAGCGGTCGATGTGTTCGTCGACAGTCTTGATCTCGACAAGCTCGGGTTCGACGGTGTGCAACCACTCGACACCGGCCGTCCGAGCTATCACCCCAGCACGATGCTCAAACTCTACGTCTACGGCTATCTCAATCGGATTCCGTCGAGCCGGCGCCTGGAGCGGGAATGCCAGCGCAACATCGAGATGATCTGGTTGACCGGGCAACTGGCGCCGGACTTTAAAACCATTGCGGACTTCCGCAAGGATAATGGCAAGGCCATTCGTGAGGTCTGTCGCGAGTTCGTCGCGCTATGCCGCAAGCTAGATCTGTTCAGTGCAGCTAGCGTTGCCATTGATGGATCAAAGTTCAAAGCTGTCAATGCACGGGACAAGAACTTTACCGAGGCCAAGATGAAGAGGCGCCTTGAGCGGATCGATGAGAGCATCACCCGCTACCTCTCACAGCTTGAAACCGCCGATCGCCATGGCGATGCAGTGCCGGAGGCGAAGGTTGAGCGGTTGAAAGGCAAGATCGAAAAGCTCAAAGAGGAGATCGTTCGGCTCAACGCGATCAACGAGGAGATGATGAAGAGCGATGACAAGCAGATCTCGCTCTCCGATCCTGACGCGCGCTCGATGGCCACAAGTGGCAAGGATACCGGCATAGTCGGCTACAACGTGCAGATGGCAGTTGATACGCAGCATCATCTCATTGTGGCCCACGAGGTGACCAACGTGGGCAGCGATCGGCAACAGCTCGCGAACATGGCGAGGCAAGCGCGTGACGAGATGGTTGTCGAGACGATCGATGCCGTCGCTGATCGCGGCTACTACAACGGCGAAGAGATCCGTGCCTGCGAGGAGACAGGCATCACGGTCACATTGCCAAAACCGCTGACCTCAGGAGCGAAGGCCGCAGGCCGTTTTGGCAAGCAGGACTTCATCTATGTTGCGGCCGAGGACATCTATCGCTGCCCTGCCGGCGATCGGTTGACGTACCGCTTCACCGGTCAGGAGGACGGCAAGATGCTGCGCCGTTACTGGACGACCGCTTGCCAAAGCTGCTCGCTCAAAGCGCAGTGTACGACTGGCCCCGAGCGACGTATCGCGCGGTGGGAGCACGAGGCTGTGCTGGAGAGGGTTCAGCAGCGGCTTGACCAAGATCCCAACAAGATGACTTTGCGTCGTCAAACGGCCGAGCACCCGTTCGGGACCATAAAGGCCTGGATGGGGGCAACGCACTTCGTGATGCGAAGACAGCACAAAGTCGCGACCGAGATGGCGCTCAATGTGCTCGCCTACAATCTAAAACGTGTAATAGCCATTCTGGGCTGCCGAACACTGCTGGAAGCGATGCAGACGTAGAGGAGTTTGCGCTCGAACCAACTCCAGACTCGAAGCCCGGTCCCGGGCCTCTCGACCTGTCACTCGACAAAAAGGGTTATCGCACAGCCTGGGCCCATCGCTGCCGCCGACGCGCTAGCGCCGCACGTCCGGTTCGAGCGGCAGACCGGAAGTCTTCAGCCGAGTACTACGCCGACGCTTTGACCCTTCTCGGACATCATCGCCTTGGTAGACATCCCGGTGGCTCGGCCATAAGCTTTCGCTAATTCAGTGCGGACGAGTTGCAACCGTTTTCGACCAGCCGAGGGCACGAGTATGGCGGAACTCATCAACGTTGGCGCAATGCAACTTCGATTTTTGCGTACCAAGGATAATACCAGCGGGGCTCTTGATTTGTTTGAGGTGATGATCCCGCCAAATTCCCGCATGCCGGTCCCGCACTATCATCGTGACTGGGAAGAAACGGTCTACGGTCTTGAGGGCATCGTCACTTGGATGGTCGCCGGTAAGCGCATCGAGGTCGGGCCAGGAGATGATCTCTTCATATCGCGAGGTGTTGTCCACGGTTTTGTCAACGAAACGCAGGCGATTGCTAAAATGCTTTGCGTTCTCACGCCAGGAGTTCTCGGGCCCGAATTCTTCCGGGAAATGGCCGTAGCAGTCAGCGGTTCTGTGCCTCCTGATCCTGCTCGGATGGGCGAGATCATGAAACGTTACGGCCTAATGCCCGCGCCTTAGGAGCCGGGTGAGTTTGCCCGGGCGGAGTCCGAAATTGGCCCATGGCTGCCGCATCCTGTTGGCTGTCACGGGTAGACCGGACCTAAATTATCCTCACTGGCCGAATGCCACCGCGTGCCGGTTTACTTGACTCTGTGTTCTTGCTCTGTTCTAGTGGGCAAAATCCAAGGTTTTGGACATGCCGACACTCGAATTCATCCGCTCGGAGATCGAGCGCATGCGCGCGCAGATAGGGCGGCAGCGCAAGGAAATCCTTCACCTTCAGCGGGCATCGATAAGCACGGCTTCCGCCGAAGCTCTTCTCACCCGCATGCAGGCCAAAGTGGACCAGCTCGTGGCCCAGCGTGACGAGATGAAGAGCACCATCGAACCAAAGGAGAAAAAGACACGCGTGCTAGGAGGCCGGAAGTGGTAGGCGAACGACCGAAGTATTTCAGCGACATGGAGAACCCGCCTGAGTTCTTGAAGTCGCTCGAACAGACGCGGCGGCTTTCCACCCGCGAGGGATGGTGCCGCGCGCATATCGAAGCCATTCAGGTCGCCATCGACCAGTATGCCGAGGCCGCGGTGGGCAATCGTGAGTTCTTCCTGAACAAACCCTACAGCATCGGTGGTAGCCGCAGGGACGACATACCCTGAGCGTTGTAAAGACTCGCGGGAAAAATTGACTACACTCCCCGCCGTTGCTCCTAGCGGCGGGTTTTTTGTGGGTTGCGTACAGTGGCAAAGCGTATCAAAGCACGTTTGGCGATGCCGGGCTTCATCAAGCCACAGCTCGCGACATTGAAGGGCAAGGCCCCCTCCGGAGCAGGTTGGCTGCACGAGATCAAATACGACGGCTACCGCACCCAATTCCATATTGATGGCGACAACCGCAAGGCGTTCACCCGCAACGGTCTGAATTGGATCAAACGATTTTCCGTCATTGCCGGTGCCTTCGACATTCCCGGTCAAGCCATCATCGATGGTGAAGTCGTCGTGGTCCACGAGGGAAGAACTAACTTTTTCGAGTTGCAAGCCGATCTCGCGAGAGGCGATCAGGACCGCCTCCTGTTCTATGCATTCGATCTTCTTTGGCTGGATGGAGACCTGCGAAAGGAGCCGCAGGAGAAGCGCAAGCGCTTGCTCAAGGGGCTGTTTGACAAACACGACCTCAGGCCCCCACTGATGTACAGCGAGCACCTTGAGGGCGACGGGCAGCAATTGTTCGAGCACGCGACTCAGCTCAACTACGAAGGGATCATCTCGAAACGGGCCGATGCGCCATACCGCTCTGAAAGGACGGAGGCATGGCTGAAAATCAAAGCCGTCCAGCGAGAAAAATTCCCGGTCGTTGGGTTCGTCAAAGATCCCAGTGGCGTCGCCGCCCTGTATCTCGGCAAGCAGGAAGGCAAAGAGCTGCGATACATGGGCAAGGTCGGCACCGGCTGGTCCCGCACGCACTCCAGTCAGATCAGGAAACAGCTCGATACCGTAGTCAGCTCGAAGACGAAGCTGACCAAGCCCATCAAGAAGCCGAAAGCGACATGGGTAGAGCCGCAATTTTATGCTGAGGTCGAGTACCGCGACATCACGTCGGAGGGACTGTTGCGCGCAAGTTCGTTCAAGGGGCTGTCGAGGAGATCGGGGCGTCGGTGAGTGCATTGTCGAGGAAGGTCGGCTCATCGCACCAGACCGGACCAGATTTGCTCAGCCTGAGTTCTTCGCATTTTGAGCGGACTTCGACCGCGAGTCGCTGGTCTTCTGCCTAAGTTGGAATCGCCGTTCCGAAACTCGCCTCAACGAGATTCCCGCACCAGCTGAACCTCGCAAAGATTGGATCGATGGGCTGGCGTGCCGCTGACCGGGTCGCGGACCGCAGCGTCGACTGTCAGATTGAAATTGGTGCCGGTTGCATCGAACGGATCGGTCGCTGAGATCCCGAGCTCATCGCAACCCTGCCACCAGCCGTGCTCGCCGACGACGACACGCGGATCGAGTTCTTCGCTGAAGCGCGCCCTGGCGCGCATTCCGCCTGCAGGGGTCCGCAAGTCAACCCAGTCTCCGTTCTTGATCCCGCGAGCCGCAGCGGTCGTGGGATTCAGTTCGATCTCGGGGTGCAATGCACGCTTGCGCAGGCTCGGCAGGGCACGATGTTGAGTCTGACAAAACAGACTGGGCTTGGCGCAAGTCAGGATCAAAGGGAAAGCTGCGGCCAGGTCAGGGCGAGCGACAGGGCCGACTGGTGGCTCGAAGAAGTCCGGCATGGCCGAATAACCATGATCGAGGAAGGTCTCGGACCAGAATTCAATTTTTCGCGAAGGCGTTTGAAAGCCACGCGGGCTTCCCTTGCTATCACTGCCGGCGTGTTTGCGGTATCGCATCGTGAGTGGCTTCCGCAATCCAGCCGGCTCCGCGCGAAGCTGCTCCAGGGTAATGCCGCTCGGACCGAGTTGCTGCCGGTAGCTGACATCGACGTTGCCATTCCAGAATTGCTCGCCAAGGCCAAGGCGCGTGGCAAGGTCAAAGATGATATCCGTGTCGGAACGCGCCTGACCGGGCGGATCAACAATTGCTTGCCGAAGTTGAACGTGCGATTGCGCTTCGGCGTTGATATCAAATCCGATTTTGAGAGCCTCGCGTTCGAAGCAGGATGCGACGGGCAGTACAATGTCGGCGAGCGCAGCCGTCGGCGTCATGAACAGATCGGCATGGCCATAAAATCCGAGCGCGGCCAGGGCGGCCCGTCCACGAGCGGGATCGCCATAAGCGAGCAGTAGATTGTTGCCGAACCCCACCAGTCCGCGCACAGGATAGGGAGTACCCTCCAGGACAGCGCTGCAAAAGTCTCGGGCGGAGACATTGTTCCAGCGCGCCGGTCCCAGCGGGCGTTCGACAAACCCGATTGCGGGAGCCAGGCGCTTTGCCGCAGGTAGGTCTTCCCCGGTCATAGAGGCGGCAGGCACGGCTGGCAGCAGGACGTTACC
Source organism: Bradyrhizobium sp. USDA 4474 (assembly GCF_054057515.1). Lineage (NCBI taxonomy): Bacteria > Pseudomonadati > Pseudomonadota > Alphaproteobacteria > Hyphomicrobiales > Nitrobacteraceae > Bradyrhizobium > Bradyrhizobium sp. USDA 4474. The sequence continues at coordinate 198,103 of NZ_JBSRZJ010000001.1, forward strand.
ACCAGCCACATCGAAACTGCCGGTCAACGCATAGAGCATCGCCATCGCCCGCGCCGTCTCCGTGCTGTTGGCGTGATGTTCGTGCCCGCTCCAGGCGTAGTAAGAGACCGGCCGGGCCTGCCAGATCGTGCGTGCAGTTTCTTCCAATTGCCCCGGTGCAATCCAGCAGGTACGCTCAATCGCTTCGGGCGAATATTTCCTGCATAGCTCTGCGTAGCGATCAAAGACCGGCCGGCAACTGACGACGCCATTGATGGTTGCGACAGTGAATTCGCCTTGCAGGGCGAGATGCCCGGCGGTCGCCTCGTAGCAACCGGCCGACGGATCATAGCCTACGGTGCGGTTGGCCAATGAATCCCAGGCCACAAACTGGCCTGAGCCACCCCCGGAAGCCAGTTCGTTTGCCGTAAGCAATCTGTTGGTATCCGACCGCACCAAAAGAGGTCCGTTGCTCCATGCGCGCACGAATTCATCATCGTACCAACCTCGCTCGATCATAATGTTGGCCAGACCCAATGCGAGCGCTCCGTCAGTTCCCGGGCGCACGCGCAACCAGACGTCGGCCTTGTTGGCCAGCCCGACGTTGCGCGGATCGATCACGATCAGCTTCATTCCGCGCTTCAGGGCCGCAACGGTCGCTGTCGCGTGGGTGATGCGTGAAAATGACGGGTTATAGCCCCACAGGATAAGGCAGCCGGATTCGGCGATGTCGGGCATTGCGCCGCCAAGGTTCGTCGCAACGGTGCCAACGCCGAACACATAGCGCGTCGCGAACCCGCGCCCCCAACCGCATAGGTCGAGCCCAGATACTAAATTTGGCGTACCAAATGCGTTCATCAGTCTCCGGACATAAGCAGCCGAATCCGCGATAGCAGTTGTTGAGGCGGAGGATTGGCTGAAGGCTACCGCTTCTGGTCCGTGCTCCTCGGCGATGCGACGCATCGCGGCGGCGATCTGGTCGAGCGCCGCATCCCATGTGATTTCCTCCCAACCCGGATCGGAATCACCCTTCGGCCGGGTCCGACGCAGTGGTCTTGTCAGCCTGTCCTTATGGTAGACCAGTTCAGGCGCCGCTCGGCCCTTTGCGCAGATCGCCGCGCCGGTGGGGTGTGTCGGATCGGGATCGAGACGTGTGAACTTGCCATCTGTCAACGTCGCGACCGTTCCGCAGCGGGCGATACAAAGACTGCAATACCCTTGCACCTGACGCACGTTTGGCGAATGCGCTGACATTCACAAGCTCCCTCGCAATGATAGAATCTCGCGTGTCCCGACGGCATGGTCGTACCGATGCCGGTAAACTGCCGCATCGTATCGCGTAGCACACGAATTGCGAAATATGTCGGCTCATGGCCCATCTGCGAAGTTAAGCCGCGCCTGAAGAAGGCCCGCTCATCGCGGCAGAGCGGACCAGATTTGCTCAACCTGAGTTCTTCGCATTTTGGCCCATTGGCGACTTCAACCCTCCGGCACCTCGGCCAGGCGTAATCCCTCACAAACCCGCGCCCGCCCGGCAAGATACGTCGGGTTGTCGCTTGATGAGCCGAAGCGGAAACGGCGCATGGTAAAACCTGGGTCGAGCGCAAGTCCCGCCTTCGCAGCGGCTCGCGCCTCATCCAATGAGCCTAGCAAACCCAGGGCAGCGGCCAACGCAAAATGTGCGGTAGGATAATTGCGGTTGGCCTCAATACTCCGACGTAGCCAATCGGTGGCTTCAGCATCGGCACCGAGATGCATCTTGGCTGTTCCTACAAAGTCCATCCACTGGTGGGCAAGCGTATCGCGGGGGGACAGACGGAAAGCCTCCAGTATATGACCTTCGGTCTCGGCGGCGCGACCCATATGTATTTTGGCCACACCAATAGCGCTATGAGCCCAGGCTGAGTTGCGATCAATAGCCAATACGCGCTCGCATTCAGCAATCCCTTGGGCGGCGCGGTTTGTCATGATGTAGACGCCGCCCAAGACTAAGTGGGCAGATGTATCGTCCGGGGCTAGCGAAAGTGCTTTGACCGCGTTTGTTGCGGCTGCTGAGAGGAGCGCAGTCTTGTTTTCAGTGAGCAGGGTGACGGCCATTCGAAAATCGACGATTGCCAAGCCGACCATGGCTCGGATATTTCCCGGATCGATTGCTAAGGCACGTTCGAGAAAATCGCGCGCCAGCGCCAAATGCGTGGGGGTCGGCCCCTTATACAAGCAGGCATACCCTTGAAAGGCGAGGTCCAATGCGTCCGTATGCAGCGAACGCTCCGCTCGTCGTGCCTCGGCAACAACGAGTTGGACATCTAACGTGTTGGCGAGCCTCGATACGATTTCGTCCTGCATGTCGAAAAGATCAGCGATGGGCCTTTCAAAACGATCGGCCCACAGGTGATTAGCGGTTTCGGCATCGACAAGCTGCACGTTCACTTGAAGCCGTTTGCTGCTACGCTGCAAAGAGCCTTCAAGCACGTAGCGGACGTTCAACTCCCGCCCGACTTGCCGAACGTCTACTGACTTGCCCTTGTAAGAGAACGCGCTGTTGCGGGCGATGACGAACGAGCCGCTGATGCGCGACAGGTCGGTGGTCAGGTTCTCGGTTACACCATCGACGAAGTAGTCCTGCTCGGGATCACCGCTGAGGTTGGCAAAAGGTAACACAACAATTGAAAGATGAGATGCCGAAGGTGACTTCTTTGCAAGGTCGCCGCCATGCGTCGCCAAACTGGCCAACTCGGCCGCGCGCTGCTCGTCTTCGAATATAGTTCCCACGAAGCGGAAGCCCTTGCGGGGCAGCGTCTTGATCAGGTGCTGCCTCTCGCCAGTGTCGCCAATCGCGTTCCGGGCGGCATTGAGTCGGGTCGTCAACGCTGCATCCGAGACGGCGCGGCCATTCCAGATGGCACGGATGAGGTCGTCCTTGCTGACGACGCGCTCTCTATTGCGGATCAGATAGTCGAGGAGGTCGAACACCTGTGGTGGGATTGGGACCATCTCGGCGCCTCGGCGCAGCTCGCGACGGTCCGAGTCAAACGTATAGTTCTCGAAGAGATATCGCACAGCCATTCCCCCTTGGCCTTCTGATCCCCGAGAGACGCTCAACGACAGCCAAGTCATGAGATTATGCCGCTCACGATCAAAATGTAAGCCCGTGGTCAAAGGCTTACCCCGAGCGGCAGCATTTTTCTGGTGAGTGAGATCGGGTGCCCGCATTGGCCGGTGCTGCGGCATCCCACGGCCGAGGATTTGCCGGCTATCAGGGGCGGACCCGGACCTAACTTAAACCGGGCCAAACCGTCGCGATTGACTCAAATCGGACATCAGCCATCGGGCACCCCGGCCAACCGCATGCCCTCATAGACGCGCTCACGCTGGGCGAGGTAACATGGATTGTCGCTGTATGGGTTAGCGCGGAAGCGACGAATGGTGAAATTTGGTTGGAGTACCAATCCGGCCTGCGCTACAGCGCGCGCTTCATCCAGCTGCCCGACAAGCGCTAGGGCCGCGGCGAGAAAAAAATGCGTGAAGGGAAAATTCCGGTTAGCCTCGATGCTCCGCCGCAACCACGCGACCGCTTCGGCATCGGCACCGAGCCAGAACTTGGCGAGGCCCATGACCATCATCCACCGGTAAGCATAGATGTCGCGAGGTGAGAGGCGGATAGCCTCATGGATGTGGGCCTCGGTCTCCTCAGCGCGACCAAGATGAAACTTGCCGCGACCGATCCAGCCATGAGCGTTAGCCAAATTTCGATCCAACGCCAACGCCCGCTCGCATTCGGAAATTCCTTGGGCTGCGCGGGATGTGAAAATATACACCGCGCCCAGATTCATGTGACCCCGTGCGTGCTGCGGAGCCAGTGACAGAGCCTTGTTGAGGGCCGTTTCGGCCGCCGCGAGGGAAGCGGCTCGATCGTCGGTAAAGAAGTTAACGCCTAAAAGGCAGTCAACTATTGCCGTGCCAACCAGTGCTTCGACATTGCCGGGATCAAGCGCCAAGACGCGTTCAAAAAAGCCATGCGCTCGCGTCAGGTGCTCGAGGGTCACTCCCTTGTTTAAGTGAGCGATGCCTTGGAAATACAAATCCATCAAATCGGGATGTATCGAGTGTTCTGCCCGTCGTGCCTCAATTTCAACAATCTGGGCATCCAGCGAGTTGGCCAGCCGCGACACAATTTCGTCCTGCATGTCGAACAAATCAGCGACGGGGTTGTCGAAACGCTCGGCCCATAGGTGGTTGCCACTTTCCGCATCGACAAGCTGCACGTTCACCCGAACCCGGTTGCCACTGCGCTGCACGGAGCCTTGGAGCACGTGACGGATGTTCAACTCGCGCCCAATCTTGCTGAGTTCGACTGCTTTATCCTTGTACCTGAAGGCGGTGTGTCGGCCGATCACGAATGAACCGGAGATGCGCGATAGATCCGTGGTCAAACTCTCGGTCACGCCATCAACGAAATAGGCTTGCTGGGGATCTCCGCTGAGATTAGCGAACGGCAGCACAACAATGGAAAGGCGGTGTGCTGAAGACGGCGTCTCTGCAATCACGCCACCAGGCGTCGTCGAACCCCTCTGCCCCTGTGTTTCTTCCTGCACGGCTCCAACGAAACGGAAGCCCTTGCGCGGCAATGTCTTTATGAGATGTTGTTGCTCGCCGCTGTCGCCGATGGCGCATCGTGCGACATTCAGGCGGGTGGTGAGCGCGGCATCCGATACGGCTCGTCCATTCCATATCGCGCTGATCAGCTCATCCTTGCTGACGGCTCGCTCTCGGTGACTGATCAGGTACGCGAGCAAGTCGAAGACTTGAGGCGCCACGGGCAACACATCCGATCCGCGGCGAAGCTCGCGCCGGTCGGTATCCAAAGTATGGCCTGCGAAGAGATAGCGCAATTTCGCTCCCGTCTGCCATCAGGGAGTGTAGCACGGGGCGCGAAGCGAAAAAATAAGTTGCCGGTGAGGAAAATGTGAGCCGTATGTCAAGCGAGCTCCGTTCTACCTTGGCAAGCTCGCCCGTGGTTAGTCACCTTGGGAGATGGCGATGAGCTCGATCAGTATTTCGGATCGGTCCGCGCTAACGTCCGCGTCGACGCAGCGTCCACCCAATATTCTGAGGAGATATTTTGAGGCTTTTTACGCCAGAAGTATCCGCAACAACCTGCGAGCGAGGCTGGATGAATTGAGTGACCTGGAGCTTAAAGATATCGGGATTACGAGAGCCGAAATAGACTATGTCGTTCGAGCCGATCCTTCGATCGATCCGCGCGGCTTCTGACGCCCAGAGCCCGAGGTGTCCGCTTCCGACAGGTGCCCCGACCAAGTTCACGCTGGCCAACGAGGGCGGCCTTTGACCCCACGCCGACATCTGGGCCAACGTGACGCCCACAAGCGTCGGTTGAATGGTTTGAACAAAAGATGCTGTCGAGCGACACAAGGTGAGATAGCCTGTTTCCAGCTGCCGCTCTTATTGGGAGCGGCGGAAGCGATGATGACCACAAATTCCATTGAGGCCTTTTAAGTAGCAAGAGGGGCAGGAGGCATAATGCGCGCCGTCCTTTGCACTGCGTTCGACGGGGTCAAATCCCTGACTATTGGGGAGACCTCCGAGCCGCGCCCAAAATCTGACGAAGTGCTTATCGATGTGCACGCGGCCTCGGTAAGCTACATGGACTATTTGATGATTTCAGGGGGCTACCAAATGCGGCCGCCCCTTCCTTATGTGCCGGGAACGGATGCGGCCGGAGTGGTGGTCGCGGTGGGCAGCGGGGTCAATCGATTTCGCCCCGGCGACCGAGTGACCTGCGAAAACTGGTATGGCGGATTCGCAGAACGAATGACTGCGAAGGCCAGCCGAACAAGTCGCCTGCCGGACAACGTTGATTTTGTCGTGGGTTCGACCGTATTGCATATTTATCTGACGGCCTATTACACGCTGGTTGATCGTGCCCGCCTCGAATCAGGCGAGACTGTTTTGGTGACGGGTGCGGCCGGCGGTGTGGGCCTGGCTTGCATCGAGCTGGCCCACTTGCTGGGTGCCCGCGTCATCGGTGCCGTCGGCAGCGCCGCCAAGACAGCGATCGTTCACGACTACGGGGCAGAAGCAGTCATCAACTATTCCAGTGAGGATGTCCGCGACCGGGTCAAGGCGTTGACCGCAGGCGAAGGACTTGACGTGTGCGTTGACAATGTGGGTGGCGGTCTGTTCGGGACGCTGGCTCGACTCATGCGATGGAATGGGAGGCTGTTGCCGATCGGCTTCGCCGGCGGAGAGGTGCCCTCTCTCCCGATGAATCTTCCCCTCCTGAAGAATTATTCCGTCGTGGGCGTGTTCACCGGCGCCTGGGCGGACCGCTTTCCGGATGAGAGCTCACGCGCCGCCGACAAGATCTTGCAATGCATCAGTGAAGGCAAGCTGCGCCCTCACGTAGATCGTGTCCTGCCCTTGGAGCGCGCGGCCGAGGCGATGAGTGCCATCGAAAGCCGATCGGTCGCAGGTAGGATTGTACTTCAGGTGAGGTGATCCTAGGACGATCAACGTCAACTTGAAGTCATCAGCGGCCCATTCAAAGGCATGACCCGGGAATATGGATTGATATGCAGACGCTGACGATCCCTCGTCGCTTTCGTGGTCCGCCGAATTCCGGCAACGGCGGCTACGTGTGTGGGATGCTTGCACGGGGAATTTCCGGTGCCGCGGAAGTAACACTGCGCGCTCCCCCGCCTCTGGAGACGCCGCTGGATTGCATGGAGGCCGAGCCAGGGACTTGGGAGTTGCGCCATGGCAAGGCCGTCGTAGCAATCGGCCGGGCCGTGACGTTGGACGTCAGTCGGCTTGAGAGAGCGACCTACGCAGAGGCCCTTGACGCTGAAAAGCAAACTCCACTCAAGCCGCACGAGCATCTGTTGCCTATGTGCTTCGTTTGCGGGCCACAGAGAGCACCCGGCGACGGGCTACGGCTTTTCGCGGGGCCGCTGCTACGACAAGGCCGCAGCGGAGTATTTGCTGTACCTTGGAGGCCTGACGCTTCCCTCACCGCCGACGATGGGCTGATTGCGCCTGAGTTCGTGTGGTCTGCGCTGGACTGTCCGACTGGCTATGTATCCCAGTTCGATTCCGAAACCGGGAACTTCACTGTTTTGCCGATCTTGCTCGGCCGCCTTTCTGTGCGTATCGATCAGCGGCCGCGACCGGGCGAACGATGCGTGGTGACGTCCTGGAAGATTGCTAGCGAAGGCCGCCGTCACTTCGCCGAAGCTGCGCTCTTTGGCGAAGGGGAGAACCTGCTCGCAGTCGGCCGGGCCATCTGGATTGTCGTTGATCGGCAGGTGCAGCTCGGCGCGAAATAGAGAGCCGCACTGCTGTAGGCCGGACCGGCGGCGACACATGCGCGCAATACGGACAGCCAGACCTAAGCCGGACCCCTAGATTGGTTTGGCCAGAGCACAACCTGGCTTAGAGTTCAAGTGTCGGCTTCAACGAGCGGAAGGGCGTTCTCCATGACAATACGGGCCGCTTGGCCAATGCCGGAGGGCATCAAATCGGTCGAGGTGAACGGCTACCCTATGGCGTACCGGGAGAGCGGACGCGGAAGACCGCTCATCCTGGTGCACGGCGTGCTCAACGACTATCGATACTGGAATCCTCAGATCGAGCCGTTTGCCGCGCACTATCGCACGATCGCCGTTAGCCTTCGTCATTACTATCCCGAGCCATGGGATGGGCGCGGCGACGATTTTTCCATCCTCCAGCATGCCGACGACGTAGGTGAGTTCATTCGCAGACTTCACCTTGAGCCAGTTCACTTGCTTGGCCATTCGCGCGGCGGTGCGGTGGTGCTCCATGTTGCCGCTCGTTATCCTGAGCTGATCAAGACATTGATTTTGGCTGACGCAGCCGGGCTCGAGGAGCTATTACCAGACACGCCCGAAGGCCGCGCGATGGCGGCCGAAAGGCAAGCAAATGCCGAGCGCTTGGCGGCCGATCTGGCCAACGGCGATCGTGACGCCGCGCTGCGAGTCTACATCGACGCGCTCAGTGGGCCGGGGCGATGGGATGAGATTAGCCCGGAACAGAAGTTAATCCATTTGGACAATGCGGTGCCTTCGATCCGCACCGAACCGAGACCGAGCCTTCCACCCGAAGCGATCGGCAAATTCCGATTTCCCATCCTGCCGATCGTAGGTGAGAGGAGCCCGAAACGTTTCGCAGAGACACTCCGCGCGATGCGGCTCTGCCTGCCTGACAACACGGAAGAGAGGATCATCATACCCGATGCCGCCCACGGCATGAACCGCCAAAACCCTAAGGCTTTTAACGCGGCGGTCCTTGGATTTTTGTCGCACCAAACCGTCTGAAGTCGCTGGGTAGGACGCATGAGTTTTCGCGAGCGCGATGTGAGCGAGTAGCCTGTCTGCTGCCGTGCGTGAGTAGGTAGTGGTCCATCGCTGCCGCATCCCACGGCCGAGGATATGACAGCTGCAGGGGGTAGACCGGACCTAACCTTGAGCCGGGCCAAACGTTGTAATTGCACCTCAGCGGACATCGTTGCGTGGCGAGAGCCGCACTGAGCGGCGACAGTAGTGCCACCAATAGTAGTCAATGCTAAGCTGAGCCACCCGCGGCTGCCATCTGTCGCGCCGCTTTCTCTTGTGCGAGAGCTGCTTCCAGCCCCGAGATGCTTTCCTGGAGGCGCTGGTTGTTCTCCAGAAGACGCTGGCTGGTCAGGACAAGGATATAATAGCCGAATTGCTGATCACTCTGAAAATAGATTTCAAGCAATCTTTCATAAGTTACCGTCAAGACTTGGCCGTCTTCTATGCACTCGATCGTTGCGGTTCGTCGGTTATTGGGCGTGAGGAAGCCAAGTTCTCCCATGAGACGCCCTGACGGAAGTTCGACACCGATTTCTTTGACGAGAAACTTCCCGGTGACTGTGAGGAGCATTTCCGTAGCGGCATCACCTTTCCTGAATAGTATGTCGCCTCGGCGATATCTACGTTCGGTCATGAATGGTTTGAGCCATTCCGTCGACCTGTCACCCTGCGTCGCGTTACGAGCTTTCTTAACCAGCTTGAGCAGTTGACGGAGGCGAACGGCATTGACTGGCAACAGCAGGAGATAAAGGAGAAAGGTGGCGACGCTTCCTGAGAGCGCGCAAGAAATTACGAAGAATGTACAGCCGACCATATTCGCGACCCGGAGCGGCACCATTCTCTGCATTAGCAAGGTAGCGACAAAGAAGACGGCGCCAACCAAGGCAAACATGTTCGCGAGCGTGATATTGGCCAACACAATCTCAAACAACCGATTAAACAGTCCGTCGTAGGTAATGTTGTTGGGATCAAGCCCCATTTGAACGAGAATCTTTGCGATCCTGAGATTGTCCGCCGCTATATCAAGAATGCGGCCTAGAATTGTCGAAAGATCTGCATTGGAATTCATCGGATCACCCCTATGCAAACAGTCGGCTATGTCTGAACTCGCAGATGCCTGACAGTCAAAGTCTGACAAGCACAAGCGGCATTGATCCACGTGCAATATTACTCGGCGCAGTTGTTTTCGGTGATCACAGGCGCGTGGCCGGTAGCATGCCTACGCTCAGACCGGGCATGGCTCCGGGCTCGCCAGGCGCCATCGAATGACTGACATGGCAGCTTCCGTTGATGGCCCATCTGCGAAGTCGCGGCGCGCCTGACGGAGGTCCGCTTATTGCGGCAGACCGGACCAGATTTGCTCAACCTGAGTTCTGCGCATTTTGACCCAAAGCGATCACGGACAATTTGCACCGACAAGCGCCGTCGATGCAGCGCTTCGTGCAATTGAGACTAATATGGCCAAGAGCTGTTAGGCCGCCTCTATAGATTCGGGTCGCCTCGCAACAAGAATGGTGCTGATGGCCTGCAATACAATTTCGTGCCTTTGATTACGCAAACTGACCTGGTTGCGTACGATGCCCCGATCTGGCTTCGACTTCGACTCCCGCTTCTCTGAGACGACCGCCTCAAGCTCAAGTACATCGTCCGGGCGTACTGCGTTTGGCAGCCTCAGGTCATCATAGCCCAGTCCAGCAAGTGCACGGATCGGAGGCTGATATTTGTTTGTTAGAAAGATGAAGATCGCGAATGTGTGGGCGGCAGATGCCGATAGTCCTCCAAAGACGGAACGCGCGGCAGCTTCCTCATCGATATGGAAAGGCCGAGGGTCGTACTGCTGGGCGAACTGAATAATTTCGGCCTTGGAAACAAGATAGGGACCAGCCTTGCGGCTGTCGCCGACTTCACAATCTTCAAAATATCCGCTGATCATCGGTCAATCCTCTACGGCTGAAGCGAAACTGACGGTAAGAGGTGCTGACTTTGGGCGACCATAGCCGGTCAAATAGCGATGTTGCCTTCTGGCCCCAGCGGCCGCCCCGGCATGTCCGCTACATGTCCCGTCTGTGAGGGCGAAGTCGTACTTGATATGTCAACTTGAGTTTTTCCGGGTGTGCCCCTTATCGGAAGTCGGTGGTCCCCATCTGGCCATCTACTGTTGGCAGGTATCGGAGCCATTCGCCGGATCGAATGTCTCGCGGGTCAATTCCACGGAGCGAGGCGACGCAGTCGATCTCGCGGCGCGGGATGCCGATATCCATCAGGTCCCGGTCACTTAAGTTGGACCAGGCAGCGCGCAATTTCTGCCGTTCGCGACGCTCCTGAGCGGCATCCCAATATTTCCAGATGAAGCTGGCGACATGCCGGGTCGATCCGGATGTCCGTTCCAGCCAATTTGTGCCGTGCGTCGTGCTCATTGCGGGGGCCTCCCGGGATGTGCATCTCCACCGGCACGAGGGTGCCGCGAGATCGGCGGGCACGCTTGACCGGCAGCTTACATTTTCCTCACCGGCAGCTTATTCTTGCGATTGCAGCCGACGCGAGACATAGCTCCGCACTCGGTCTTCGGAGTCGATTGCCCCTGCGTGTCGTTGTTCCGAAGCTGCGGATGAGAGCGGCCAACGCCGAACTAAGGCTTCCTGCAAGATGGAATAAAATCGCAAATTCCAGCGTCGCCATTTTGTCACAGCGCGCGGGGAAGCCTGCTCCGGCTTTAACCAGTATTCCTGATACCAATCAGGCTGAACCTGAAACGCGCTAATCGGCCGTAGGTCATCAAAAGGTATCTTCGTCATGGCAATTTCCTTGCTGAAACTGAGAAAATCGCACCACGACCAACGCGAAAATAGTACTCCAGATTGTCGTCCGCCCGACGTGAACCATTTCACACGGCTTGGCTCGAATGTCGTGGCGGTGCCGAAAGTGCACTCACCGACACCAAGGGTGCCACGGGATCGGCGGGCACGCTTGACTGGCAGCTTACATTTTGCTCACCGGCAGCTTATTCTTGCGGTGTCCGGCGAGGCCAAGGGGATTCATCTTGCGCTATCTCTTCGAGGAGTACGCATTGGACACCGACCGGCGCGAGCTGCATCGCGGGGCGGACGTGGTCCGCATCGCACCACAGTACAGTAGGCTGCGAGGCTTCATTTCCGCTGGTGGCCCGCTGCTGGCCTTCGCGTGAACCACCGCAATGCCTGCTATCCTGCGTAAACCGGACCAGCCCTGAAACGGGGCTGAAGTCGCAGTTTGACCCAACTACGACATCAGCCCTCGGTTACCCGGGCCAATCGCATGCCCTCATAGATGCGCCCGCGTTGGGCGAGGAAGATTGGATTGTCGCTCTGTGCGAATTTGCGGAAGCGACGAATGGTAAAGTTTGGATCAAGCGCAGCTCCATCCTTAGCGGCGATCGTCGCCTCATCCAGCGAGCCAAGCAGCGCGAGTGTTGCGGCGAGCACAAAATGCGCGATGGGGTAATTTCGGTGGGCTTCGATGCTTCGGCGAAACCAACAGAGAGCTTCAGCATCGTCTTTCAGCAGCAACTTGGCTAGGCCGACGTAGAAGAGCCAGCGATGGGCAGAGACATCGCGGGGAGAGAGTTGAAGCGCCTTGTTCACATGGACCTCAGTCTCGGCGCCATGCCCCATAAAATACCGAGCGAAGCCAATTTGCGCGTGCGCCTCAGCCAAATTCCGATCCAACGCCAATGCTCTCTCGCACGCAGCAATGCCTTGAGCTGCCCGATTGGTTACATTTAGCACGCCTCCCAAGACTAAATGGGCAAAGGCATGGCCCGGAACGATGGACAGCACTTTGATCAGCGTCGCCTCTGCTCTTGCGAGAAGTACAGCACGGTCGTCACTCGAGTCATGGGTGCCGATGATAGCATCGATTATTGTCATGCCGACCAAAGCCTCGATATTCTTGGGGTCGAGGGTCAACGCTCGCTCAAAATTACGACGCGCGGGCGCCAGATACTCCGGCGTCCAGCCCTTGTTCACTAAAGCTCTGCCTTGAAAATACAACTCCATTGAACTGGGATGCGGAGATCGTTCTGATCGCCTGGCCTCTACCTCGGTTAGCTGAGCCTCCAGCTCGTTCGCGAGCCGCGATACGATTTCGTCCTGCACGTCGAAAAGATCGGCGATGGGCTTGTCAAAACGGTCGGCCCATAGATGCGCGCCGGTTTCCGCGTCCACGAGCTGGACGTTTACGCGAAATCGATCACCGCCATGCTGCACCGAACCTTCGAGAACGTAACGAACGTTCAATTCGCGGCCGATCTGCTTGAGATCAACAGCTATGCCTTTGTAGGTGAATGCGGTGTGCCGACCGATGACAAACGAGCCCCTAATGCGTGAGAGGTCCGTGGTCAGGCTCTCGGTCACACCGTCAACGAAGTAATCTTGCTGCGGATCACCGCTGAGGTTGGCGAAGGGCAGCACAACGATGGAAAGACGAGGTACCGAAGGCGACTTCTTTGCAAGGTCGCCGCCATGCGTCGCCAAACTGGTCAACTCGGCAGCGCGCTGCTCTTCTTCGAATATAATTCCCACGAAGCGGAAGCCCTTGCGCGGCAGCGTCTTGATCAGGTGCTGCCTCTCGCCAGTGTCGCCAATCGCGTTCCGAGCGGCATTGAGGCGGGTCGTCAACGCTGCATCCGAAACGGCGCGGCCATTCCAGATGACACGGATGAGGTCGTCCTTGCTGACGACGCGCTCCCTGTTGCGGATCAGATATTCGAGCAGATCGAAGACCTGTGGCGCGACGGCGACGACATCGCTTCTGCGGTGCAGTTCGCGACGGACCGTGTCGAATGTGTAGTCCTCGAAGATATAGCGCAAAGCACCATTCTCCCTGGGCATTTTTCGGATATTGAAAAGCGCTCCTAATGTGGATTGGACCGCAAAGAATAAGCGTGCGGTAAGGGAAATGTAAGCCATTCATTAAGCGCGCCGACCCGTTTTTCGGCAGTCTTCGGGCGAAAGCGGATTTGAAGAGGTGCAGCTATGAAGACCACCGAGTTGGGACAGACCATCGCTTCGACACAGCATGTCTTCCGCGCCTTCGAAGCATATTGGTTTGCGTTTCAGGCGTGGCGGGAACGAGAGAGGGCGCGAGCCGCGTTGTACGCTCTAAATGATAGTGACCTAAGGGATATGGGCATTACCCGGGGCGAAATCTACAACGTCACCGCGAACTCTGAAGTGCAGCAGCGCTGACCTGTTAAATTCGTAATTCGATTGAACTGTGCGGAATTCGTAGGGACCAATAGTGAACAGGTTAACACAACGCCTTGGTGCTCAGGCGTAAGGTGATTATGGAATTTGCAGGGCATCCCAATCAGAGGGAGTAATCCTGACGCTCACAGAACTAAATTCAAGGAGTTTTCCTATGGATTATTTTAGTGAGGATTCCGTACACGTTAACAAGTCGTTTTCACTAATTGAACCTGCTGCCGGCGCCACTCAAGAAGACAGGATAACTCACAGGCGTTGGGCGAAAGCCGTGCTGGCCTTTTACGCCATTTTATTTTTCGCTGGCGGGATCGCCATTGGTCTCCACCAGAGCATGACCACGTCGGGTGGCATGGAACAACACGCCACATTGCGTGCCGAAAATCGATCTGCCCACTAGCTGACCACTTCACAAACGCGAACCGTCGCCGGCGTCTCAGCGCGCCCACTGCGCGCAAACTGGAAGGACCTAGGTCATGGCTACTATCACATATACCCACAATGCGCCCTCGGCCCAGCCAACAAAGGATTACGACGGAAAGATCATTGCCGGTTACTGCGTCCTCGGAATTATCGCCCTGGCTGCGCTGTATTTTGCGGCAGCCGGGCCGGGAAGTGGCGGGGCTGCTCTTGCTCTTATGGTGGCTATGCCGTGATTTGGCGGCGCACGATGCGAGGGCTCTTCATTCTGTTTGTGGTTTTCGCGCTAATGTTGGCGGCACGCGGCGAGCATCAAACTGATTTCTTGCCGCGCGCGACCGCGCCTATGCCACCAGTCAATGTGCCTTAGATCTCCGCGCGCGATCAGGGAGCCACCAAGGTCAGCCGCTCGATCAACAGCACTCCCTGCAACAAAGCTTGCCAGTTTTGCGGTTGAACCTTCAGACCTGGAGTAACACCCAACTTATGTGGCCCGTTGCGAAGCGAACCGGCCGACCAATACTGAAAGCGATTGTGTGATCATTCTGCTCGCCTCGCGCAAGGGAGGTAGCTATGGACCCCATTTTTCCTCAGAAACTCATCACGGCGCCATCTCGAAAGCTCATGCTCGGAGTGCTCCTTCTCCTGGCAATGGCGCCCGCCTCATGGGCGAAGGACCGCGCGGCGTGTCTGAGCGTCGGCACCGCGTCCCGGCTGGCGCTGGATAGCCCTTTTGACACAGTGATCGTCGGTGACCAGTTGATCATCCAGGTGCGCACCGACGACGATCGATCCGTCGTTATCGAACCACTCAAACCAGGCGTGACCAACCTGGTTTTCGTCGATACGCGGGGACTGGTTATCGCCAATGTCAGGCTTATGGTTTGCGCATCGTTCGGATCCGTCTCGTGAGATTGGAATAGCCCGATCGCACTCGGCCTCGCCATCCCGCGCTGCTTGCATACGCTAGCAGGGAGACTGCCAATGCGAAGTGATTTCGAGACGATCACCGCCGAGCGACGCGACAATCATGTCCTGCTGATTATATTGAATCGGCCGGATGCCGCCAACGCCATGAGTACCCAGATGGGTCTCGACCTGATGGAACTGTTCGAGGGCCTTTCGGTCGATCTTGAAGCACTGCGGGTCGTGATCCTGACCGGTAGCGGGACCAAGGCGTTCTGCGCCGGCGGTGACCTGAAGCAGCGGAATGGGATGACGGACGAGGCCTGGCAGGCACAGCATCTCGTATTCGAGCGCATGCTGCGCGCGGTACTGGCTTGCCCCATTCCCGTGATCGCCGCGGTCAACGGCGCCGCCTACGGCGGTGGCTGCGAGATCGCGGCGGCGGCGGATTTCGTCTACGCCTCGACCGCTGCCCGTTTTGCGTTGACGGAGGTGACGCTTGGCATCATGCCCGGAATCGGCGGTACGCAGAATCTGCCGCGCGCCGTCGGCGAACGCCGCGCCCAGGAGATCATCCTCTCGGGCCTGCCGTTCTCGGCCGAAGAGGCTGAGCGCTGGGGCCTCGTCAATCG
Organism: Bradyrhizobium sp. USDA 4474; assembly: GCF_054057515.1. Lineage (NCBI taxonomy): Bacteria > Pseudomonadati > Pseudomonadota > Alphaproteobacteria > Hyphomicrobiales > Nitrobacteraceae > Bradyrhizobium > Bradyrhizobium sp. USDA 4474. The sequence continues at coordinate 213,652 of NZ_JBSRZJ010000001.1, forward strand.
GGTGTTGCCGCCCGAGGAGCTGTTGACGGCGACGTTTGCGATCGCCGACCGCATTGCCGGCAATGGTCCGATTTCGGTGCGTCAGGCCAAGCAGGCAATTCATCGCGGTCTGCAGATGTCCCTTGCTGACGGTCTCGCTTTCGAGATCGAAGCCTATAACCGCCTGGTCCCGACCGCAGACCGCCGCGAGGGCGTCCTTGCCTTTAACGAGCGCCGCAAGCCGAACTTCCTGGGCCAATAGTGTTTGCCGCCTGCAAGCGAAAAGGGAAGGCAAGACGATCGGGCAACAGCCGCGCCATCCGGGACACGCCCCGGCAGCGGCTAGCAAAACGGGAAGGCGGATTTCGGCCCGCTTCATCGAAGAAGAGGCCGATTTGCTTCATAGGCCACTGTATTCGGGATGACGTCTACCTCTGATCAAACCTCCATCCAAGCTGATCGCTGTGACAGGGCTCCCCGAACCACCGACCTTTGAGCCATGGATTTCCGCTGCTGGGCCCAAATGCGAAGTTGCGCCACATCCGACGCTGGTCTGCTCGTTGCAGCAGAGCGGACTCAAGCTCAACCCAACTTCTTCGCGTTTAGCCGCGTATGGGCAGTTGCGCCCGCTGCATGAGATTACGAGGCGAAGGGAGTCCGACGGCGGGGCGGCGGCGCTATTACGGCTGCGGTCCTGATAAGTTCATCTCACGCTCAGCCCGGAATACATTTCCATAGAGACTTGCGATCCATTGACGACCGCGAGCTGTGACATTGAGATAGCGTATCGCCGTATGAATTTGGGGGGCTACATTCTTCCAATAGAACTGGGGATACTTGTAAACAATATCTGCCGGCGTAGCGTAACCCAGTGCCTTGTTGAGCCCAATCTCTTCAAATTCGTAAAACAGGGCGTTCGACTTCCTTAGATAATTGGGATCGCCGAGCTGGCCGATAAGATCCGCAGCCCGCAGTAACAACCCCTCCTCTTCGATCATACTGTCATTCGATGATATCGTATAAGGAAAGCGGGTATATTCAATTGCTTGGGCAATTCGGTTCGCATCAAGGTCTTCGACGGAGTCCAGGCGTTCTAGGACGAACAATTTCGAGCGGTCCACATGATAGGGAGCAAGGGCGGCATCAGATGATCCTCGAGGCAGACGAATTGTGCCACCAGTTACATCTGCAATATAACAATCGTCTTCATCTCCCTGAACAACGCCGCGAACGTATCCGATGTCATGTGCAAGGCATGCCAAAATGAAATTGGCATAATCGTTTGCTGTCGTTGGCCTCAGCAGGGCGCGTCCAGTTAAAATGTCATGTCCCGCAAGGGTAACGAGCGATGTGTGCTCAATATTGTGGTACAGGGCGTCGCTGTTGCCAATGCATTCCAAAGTGAGCTTGGCCGCGAACGGAAGCAACTCAGTTAAACCGGCATGTGAAGCTCCAAACCGGTCCTTAGTTTCCGCGGTCAGAAATGACCCCAAAGCTTGCGATACTAGTTCCGGAACTGTGATCATTTGAATCTTCCGTTAGGCTTGCGCAGTGTGACAACTCCGCGGTCGTGCAGGATGAGATCAAACAATTCAGGGACATTAAGATCCTTCAACAGCAATAGTACCACTTCTCAACCGCGCCGGCGACGTGGAGCTGCTGACGGTCGCAGGTGTGAAGAACAGCAACATCCTACACCGGTGTTAACCCTGTCGGCAAATGATCTGCGCGCGGCTCGTCCGCTGCCGACAGATTGCCTCAATGGAGCGGAGACTTCTTCAACAGCACTAACCTTGGTTAGAGGCGCATCATGCTGAGACCGAGCTTCCTGGGTCTCCTCATCGTATTGGGTGTAGGAGGCCTGTCAGTCGTAGAGCTGCGAGCTCCCCCGCGCGGCACGGTCGCGATCGTCCAGTCGCCTGCCGTACCGGGCGCTGGCTCATCTGCCTCGCCTGACACACTAGCGAAAGGCGATCGCCTTGACGTCGCCCCGGTGAACAGCGTGACACCGACCCAGGTTGCTTTGGCCGAAACGTCTGTTGCTGCCCCAAATTGATGCCCGTATCCCTTCGCCCGAGCTTTCAAGGCCGATCGCTCGCCAACGTCACAATTTGAAGACGGCCGCGGTCGCCGCACGACCCAAACCAAAGAAGGTAACCGCTATCAAGCAAACTGCCGTTGCCGAGCGTTCAAAGTTCGCCAGCGAGACTATGTCCTGTAGGCTCGCGGCGTTTGGCGGCTTGCGCAAGGCGCTGAATTTATCCGGCGCTGCGAGATCTGAGAGGTGCGGGCTTACGCTTTGCGGTGCCCGACGGACGCTACAGGACTGCGCTTCAGAACCCAACGTGTGCAGCCATCCGTACTCCGTCCATGGCTCACAATCCAGCGCATGTCTGCTTCCGGGAGATGACCCGACCAAGGGCATGCCGGCTGCTGAGGGCAGCCTTTGACCCCGGAGCGGACATCAACGTCGATCAGCCACGATCCAACGCTTGGTCTGGCCCCGCTGATGCTCGCAGAAGCGGAGGCCAGGCTTCGAGCAGCGTCGGATCTAAAACTCGCGACCGATCAGCCGGTCTACCGAATAACGGCCGCCCCCCTTGAAGAAAATTGCGACGCAGAGCAATGCCCACAGCAGCGCATACTCGTATCCGCGATTGGTCCAGAAATATCCAAACTGCCACTGAAAAAGGATGACGATCACGATCATCTCGATCCCAACAATGGCGGCTGCGATCCGCGTCAACAAGCCGATGGCGAGGCAAGCGGCGCCGACGGATTCAGTGAAGTATGTCAGGTAAGCCAAAGGCTCCGGGAACGGTAGTCCCTTAGCCGCGATGTTGGGCGCGAACTTGGAAATCGGCGTGTTCAAGATCTTCGTAACGCCATGAGGCACCAGGATGGCACCCGTAGCGAAGCGTATGATCGCGTATGAATAAGGAGCACACGACTCATAGAGCCCCGCGAGCGCAGGGAATACAAGTTTAGCCTTCTGATCTGCCATCTGGCGTCCCCCGGCGACGAACGCCAATGCTGGCGTCCTGATGGACGTAACACCGTCTTCACGCCTCCATTCCCTCGAACCATCCGAATCATTACCTGCTCCGAGGGACAGGTCCGAAGTTGGGGGTAACTCGGAACGACCTCAACGCCGGCAAACCGTCGCCTTTGACCCGAAGGGGTCTTCGCCGAACGGTGGAAGGGGCAATCTCAATGCGCTAGGATAAATTGTTCCCACACGGGAGGTGATGGAATGAATCGGCGCGCTTTTCTCGCCTCGATCATCGCCTTTGGAACGGCGGCGCACCAAAGCGGTACTCGGGCAGCAACAAAGACTGTAAGCATCGGCTGGCTGACCGTGCAACGGGCTTCGAGTCTAGCTCCATTTCTCGACGCATTCCGCAGCGGTCTTGCCGAGTTCGGGTATCGAGAAAGCGACAATCTGGAAATTGAATATCGCTATGGCGATGACAACCTTCTACGGGTAGCGCCACTTGCAGCTGAGCTGGTCCGCAAGCCGGTTGACTTGCTGGTTGTGCAGGGCGCCGCTGTTCCCTTGGTTTACGAGTTGAAACTGTCCATACCTGCGGTGTACGTCTTTAGTGGCGACCCTGTAACCGCTGGGATTGCCGACAGTCTCGCTCATCCACGTGGCAACATGACCGGTCTCACCTTCATGGCGGCCGAATTGAATGCAAAGCGCCTGGAGATATTGCGGGACATCATTCCAGAGTTGCGGCGTCTTGCCATTATCGCCAACCCCGAGCACCCGGGCAGTCAGATAGAGCGCACCTACTCAGAGGAGACGGCCCGGAAGCTCGGTTTGGAAATTGAATTTCATGGGACCTCGACGGACGATCAGCTGGCGGCTGCCTTCTCTGCGATGGACCCGCATCCCCCACAAGCAATCTCTCTCTTCGCCGACGGCTTTGCTATTCAATATCGTCATCGCATAATTGATTACGCCATGAAGCACGGAGCGCCGGTTATTTCTGGTTGGCCCGTATTCGCCAGAAGTGGCGCCATCTGTAGTTACGGGCCCAAGCTGTCGGAATCGTATCGGCGCTTAGCCTACTACGTAGATCGTGTGCTCAAGGGAACCCAGCCATCCCTTCTACCAATTGAACGGCCAACAAAATTCGAAACCGTAGTCAACCTGCAGACCGCCAAGCTCCTAGGTTTCACCGTCCCCGACGCAATCATCGCCTCTGCGGATGAGTTGATCCAATGACTGCTCCTGGCCCGCTGCTGACCTTCACGCGCACCCCCGCAGCGTCCGCTATCCGGCGTATACCGGATCAGCCCTGAAATAGGGTTGAAGTCGCAGTTTGACCAACAAGAGACATCCGGCGATCCATCCTCTTGGCCCGAGAGTGCGTCCAAGCCTTGCCATCATAGCATAGCGTCTTGTACGTGACTGTTGTGCTCATAGGGATAGATATTTTACTGGAAGCGTCCATCCTCGAGTGCGACTGCGAGCAGTTCCTCCGGCACTGAGCCGCCGCCGACGGGAAAGGCGATGTACTGCTTTCCGCCAGCCATGTAACTGAGCGGCGCGCCGCTGGCATTCGAGGGCAGTTCGATCTCGGCGATCTTCTCGCCCGTCATTTTGTCATACACCCATAGATGCGGGTCCCGATTGTGCAGGTCGTAAATCGGCGCGTAGACGCCGGGAATGAAGCGCGGCGGCCCCAAAACTCCCATCTGCACGACGACCATCACCGTCTTCGTCACCAGCGCGAAGCTGCGCGCCGGCAGCCCGTAATCGCCCGGCGACTTCAGCAGCATGACCGACGGCATCGCAATGCTGCGGCCGACCGGAATCCGCCACCGGTGTTCGCCTGAATTCATGTCGATGGCGACGATGCTGGCAAAGGGCGGCTTCAGGAGAGGCAGTCCGCGCGGCCCGGAAATGTATCGGGCGCGACCAATATAATCGTAGGTGCCCTCCCACGGTTCAGGCTTGCCAATGGCGATGAGCGTCGGGATGCGGTAGGTCGGCACGTAGAGAAGGCTCGTTTCGGGATCGACAGCGGCGCCCGACCAGCTCGCGCCGCCGGCATTGCCGGGCACCGCGATCGTACCGCGCAGCGACGGTGGCGTGAACACGCCGCCGCGTTCGTAATCCTTCGCGATCTTGATCGCCTCCTGATGAATCTCCGGCGTCAGGTCGACGAGATTGTCGTCGGTCGCACTCTGGATGTCGAATGGCGCAGGCTTTGAGGGAATCGGCTGGGTCTTCGACGCCTGCTCTCCGGGGATGGTCGAAGCCGGCACCGGCTGTTCCTCTATCGGCCAGACCGGTTTGCCGGTGATGCGATCGAACACGTAGGTGAAGGCCTGCTTGGTTACCTGCGCCACTGCCTTGATCGGTTCGCCGTTGACAGTGATGTCGATCAGGTTTGGCGCCGCTGGCGGGTCGTAGTCCCACAAGCCGTGGTGCACGAGCTGATAGTACCAAACCATCTTGCCTGTGCTGACGTCGAGGCAGACCAGACTCTCGCCATAGAGACCGTCGCCGGGTCTGTGGCCGCCGTAATAATCGTTGGTCGGCGTGCTCACAGGCAGATAGACGTAGCCGAGTTCCTCGTCGGCGCTCATCGGCGCCCACACATTGGCGTTGCCGGCCTCCTTCCAGGAATCGTTCTTCCAGGTCTCCGCACCAGGCTCCTCGCCCTGCGCCACCGTATGGAAGGTCCAGAGCAGCTTGCCACTCGCGATATCAAACCCCCGGACGTCGCCGACCGGCGAGGGCCGCTCGCCCCACCAGTCGAGCACAGACGACCCGACCACGATGACACCGCGAACGATCACCGGCGGAGAGGTCATGGTGTAAAAATGCGGCGACACCGGCCGCCGCAAACCCTGATTGAGATCGACGCGACCGTTGCTGCCGAAATCGATCGCCGGCTTTCCGGTCCTGGCGTCGAGAGCAATCATCTGCGCGAACGCCGTCAGGATCACAATGCGCTCATCATCGCCCTTGCGCCAATAGGCAACGCCCCGATGGGTCCAGCCGAGATTGGCGGGCGGCCCAAGCCCATTCTCGTAGACTTTGGGGTCGAACACCCATTTGGTTTCGCCGGTGACCGCATCGATCGCGGCGACCTGCGACAGCGAGGTCGAGGTGTAGAGCACACCGTCTACCATTAGCGGTGTCGATTCGTTGACGAAACCGGGGCCGATCTCCGGCTTGGCGGCGCGGATCGCCGCGTCCGGCGACTTCCAGCGCCACACCACGTGAAGGTTCTTGGCGTTGTCCCGGGTGATTTGCGTCAGCGGCGAATAGTGGGCGGAAGCATGCGTGCCGGCATAGGCGGGCCATTCGCCGCGCAGCAGCGCTGTCTGGGATTCCAGCGGAGCGCCCGGAATCGCCTGGGCCTCAGCCGCGGCAGGCATGGCTAAAATCGCCAGTGCAGCACACATTTTGGCCGCCCTGGTCAATCCGGTACGCTTGTCTTCGCTCAAGCCAGCCTCCCTCATTCGCAAAACATCGGGCGAATGAGCACCTTGGTCAAAGCAAATCTTTGACAGCAACAAATCTCAGCGCTCGCCAGGTCTCGGACGCACCATCGCACTTGCAGCGCGCCCGACCGGTAACCGACAAACGGCAACATGTCCGAGTATAGCCCGAGTTGGCTAGCTCAATGCTCGCCCAAGCGTCGGCTGGCGAGGGAAGACTGGAAGCAGCACGCAGCGGTCTGGACCGCTGATTTTGACCCCGAGCAGTCATTGGCCGCTCAGTTTTGTTGTGATGCAAAATGTGGCTCTCATTTAACGATGTGGTAGCGTGTTGGTCTCGCCTGGAGGAGGAGCGCATGAGACGACGCGATTTCATGACGCTGGTCGGGGGCACGGCGACTGCGTGGCCGCTCGCGGCGCGCGCGCAGCAGGTAGGCAAGATTTGGCGGATCGGCATGCTGGACACGGCCAGCCGCGAGCTCAACTCGGCCAATATGGGCGTGTTTTTAGGAAAACTGCGGGAGTACGGATACGTCGAGGGGAAAAATTTGACAATCGACTACAGGTCAGCCGGTGGCCGCAACGAACGTTTGCCGGAATTAGTCGCGCAACTCATAGGACTCAATCCCGACGTTGTCGTCCTCAGAGGAACGCCCGAGGCCCTTGCTGTAAAGCAAGCCACCAGCAAAATTCCAGTGGTGATGTCCGCTGTTGTCGATCCGGTAGGAATAGGAGTTGCCGCCTCTCTCCCCCATCCCGGCGGGAATTTCACTGGGATGAGCTCCGTTGTCTATGAACTAGAGGCGAAGCGATTGGGGATCCTTAAGGAGGTTGTCCCAGGGATGAAGCGAATGGCGGTTCTGGGAGATCACTCAAACCCCGCATTCGAAATAGAATGGCAACAGGGGCAGATCGCCGCCCGATCTCTAATGATCGACGCGATACTTTTCGATGTTCGAAGTGCAGCAGATGTCAGCCATGCTTTCGACGTAGCAGTTAGCGAAAAGCTTGACGCACTCCTAGTCAAGGTCGACGGAACAACTCGGCCCAATCGACAACTCATCATCGATCTGGCAGCGATACATAAGTTACCTGCGATTTACTCGGCGAGAGAGTTTGTCAACGCGGGAGGACTCTTTGCCTATGCTGTGAGCTATGTCGACCTTTATAGACGGGCCGCAAGCCTCGTGGAGAAAATCTTCAGGGGCGCAAAACCATCTGAGTTGCCTATCGAGGCGCCCACCAAATTTGAGCTGGTACTGAACCTCAACACCGCCAGGGCGCTTGGCCTCACGTTTCCGCCCGGCGTGCTAGCCATTGCCGACGACGTGATTGAATGAGGGCATGTTGCTGCGGCGCATGAGTCGGGAATTGGCCCGCTGCTGACCTTCACGCGCACCCCCGCAGCGTCCGCTATTCCGGCGTATACCGGATCAGCCCTGAAATAGGGTTGAAGTCGCAGTTTGACCCTGAGCGGACCGGTTCCCCTTCTCGAAATTTGCTGGTGCGCAGGTCCAGGTCCTCTCGGTATTTGACTCCCGATTCCTAAGTCGAGATTGCCAGTGTTGCAACTAGGTGTAAAATCCGGGTCTCTGTTCAGGGGCGCGTGTGATGAACAGTCATTGGTGGGGAATTTATCGGCTGACGAATCGAAGGTTCGAGATCGTTAAGGAGAAAGCCGCAGCGGATCGAGCTGCGGCGCTGGCGATCAACATTCTCAGAGAACCCAAGCCAGACAACCTTCCTGGGGCGCCAGCATTATCCCCTCATCCCGCTGCCGCATGAGATCGAACAGCCGCCACGAGAGTAATGCCACCTCGGTCGGGAGGCGCCTTGGGTTCCAAGACCCTTGCGATACCTCAACCCACCTTCATAAAGCTTCGTAGATTATCCAGCGTAGCCGAGCGGCGCCGCCATGACGTCACTGAGGTTATGGCCCCGGACTCCTAGGCACTCCGGGGCCACCTTCTAAGGATACGGCGATGAAAACCCTGTCAGAGGCAGAAGCCGCTCTGAAAGAGATGGAGCGGGACGCGGACAAGCTCCGGTCTCGCGAGCTACGCGAGTTAGTCCGCGAGTGCATTGAGGAATACCGCCAGATCATCAAGACGCTGCGCAGGTTCTACAACTGAGGGCGCCTCAGCTGGTGGCCTCTCTCATTTCAGCCACGTTGATTTCGGCAACTGGCCCATCTGCGAAGTTACGCCTCGACTGCCGGAGGTCTGCTCATTCAATAATAGCGGACCGGATCTGCTTATCCTGAGGCTCTGCGCATCATCCGAAGTGCGCAGGAGACGTTTTCTATTTGAATGCGTCCGCGACCCTCGTCATCGCCGGATGCGCCCGGTTCTTGACCTTGATCCAGTCCTTGGATCTGCCGCCGCTGTAGCGGCGGTCACGGCGTTTCGACACGAGGCCCTCGAGGCCCATGCGGCACGCAGCGGCGAATAGGTCGGGCCCGATCGCGCCGAGCTCGAACGGTGCGACGAACATGCCGTCAGGGCGGCCGCGCAACAGCCTGGCGAGGTTGGTCTTGCGCATCGTCAGCGGCACCTGGCGCAGATCCTCGCCGCCGAGCGCGATGATGTCGAAGGCGTAGAGCTGCACCTCTGCGTCGTGCCGGCGCGAGTGCAGCGCGTCGAAGTCGGATACGCCATCGACGCCCAGCACGACGGCTTCGCCGTCGATCATGAATTGCTGCTCGCGGTTCTTCAGCGCGGACTCGGCGATCCAGGGAAAGCGGCTGGTCCAGTTATGGCCGCCCCTGGTGATCAGGCGCACATCGCGGCCGCTGCGCTCAACGCGCAGGCGATAGCCATCATATTTGATTTCGTGGATCCAGTCGGGGCCATCGGGCACGACGTCCCGGGCCGTGGGCCTGCAAAGCTCGAATGATTTGGGCATGGCCGGCATCTATGCACGATCGAAAGAGAGTCGAGTCCGGAAGAAAGGAACAGCAGGAAACAAAGGCGTTCTTTCGCCGACAACCAAGGAGCGTCTTGCCATGTCGGTCGTTTTCATCGAGCCTCGTCCCAAAGGAAGGAAAGAGGGCGAACCAATCGAGCACTTCGTCGTCGAGACCCATTCCAATCAGCCGATCGCGACCTTTCCGACGCAAGAGGCTGCGATCAAATGGGCCAAGGAACATGCCCACCAGCCGCATGTGGGTCGGGTCCGACACCTCAACGACAAGAACAAACCGGACCTCTGGCGGCAGGTATGACCTAGAAATCACGCAGCGGAAGCAGAAGCTGCACGCCGATCGGCCTTCCTGTGAAGCGCTCGATGAACTCCCGCACCGGCTCGGTGACCTCAAATCCCTCGGCGACGCGCTGCTCCAGCTCCTGGGCCACGTCCTCAGAGGCGTCTCGCGACCAACCCTCCAGCGGATTGAGTGCGACGACGTGAATTGGGTGGGAGTACTGGCCGCTCAGGAGGTCGCTGATCAGGGTTCGGAAGTCGGTGCTGTCCTCGTCGGTCTCCCGCCACGCAGGTCCGCTGCTGAAGTCCTCCAGTACGAAGTGCATGTCGCGGTCGAGACGATCGGCTACGGGGGTGCTCGAGGGGGATTTACGCATACGCAACTCCGGACTGACCGAGTCCAAGGTAGGTTGCCTTCGATCCAATTGCGAATCGATTCACCTGGTTTATTGCGCGCGCACTCAGGCTCCTACAAGCTGCCAGACCTACCTCCCGCTGGGTGACTGGCGGCCTCGGCCCCCTCGTTCAGCCCCGAGACCCAAAGGTCGGGGTCGCTTTTTTTTCCGGCAGATCTTCGCTTCCGTTGAGCCGGATGTAAGTTCGCTCTGGTCCATTCAGTTCGAGACTCGGGACCATTACAAGAAAAGGCCCCAGCCGGGGGGCTTCCCGCCAGGGCTGTCAGTTTTCCGGCACGACCATTTGGATAGAAGTGCCAGCCGCCTCAAGATTGAACAGCGCGAGTGCGGGCACGGTATGGCGACATTTTGCGGAAAGCTAATCCAGCTTGTGGCGACGCTGGCCTGTTCCGACCGCAAGAAACCCTTTGAAAAATCCGGTTTTGGAACAAATCGTTTTTAAGCTAATTACGTCGTCCGTCGAAACAGCCGCCGCCCCATCATGTGCAACAAGTGCCGCGAGCGTAGAGAGAAAATCGCCCGCTTTAAGCGAATTGATGCGCGATTTCCAGACGAGCAAATGTCTGCAGGAATCGCTGCCGCTTTGGCCGAGTACGAGGCCCAGCTTGCCGCCCTGCACTCCCAGCGAGCGACGAGCCATCCCAGCTCGGTGTTCGTTGAATGACACCGTAGTTCTCCAGCCCAGCACTAGCGGAACTCGCTTTTTTAACCTTCGTTAAGTTCTGGGCAGCTCAGCCGAGAGCCGAGTCATGCAGCCAGACGAGCGGGAATGGCTACGCGATTACATCAAGGCCCGTTTGGAGCGGCGCCGCATCAACGAGGAAATGACCCGGGAGATATTGCTGCGCTCGCGGGAAGTCATCCCTAGATCGGAGGAGCTGCTAAAGCTGACCGGGCCAATTTCCCGGCCCCGGAACCGCGCGAAGAGTGAGGCAGCTCACCTTACCGGCCTCTATGACTTGGCGGTTGGCGGGCTGCCATACAAAAAGGCCCGAGCTTCACCAAAGGGGATAAGTGAGCTGGGGCACAAGTCACCTTGTGGCCCAGGATCACGAACCTAGGCTACCGGGAGAACTTGGCAAATTCCCTGTCGTTCCGCCATCCCGGAGAGCGGACGGACAGCCCTTTGAATCTACTTTTCAGCCGTTTGGCCGGTGGTATAACTGTTCCACTGAGGAACAACTGCCATGGACTACCGGGCTTACATCCTCGATGAGGACGGGCGTATCACCGGCGTGCATGAGCTGGATTGCGCCAACGACGAAGAAGCGAAAGAGAAGGCGGCCCAATTACTCGACGGGCACGACCTTGATGTCTGGCGACGAGAGCGACACGTCGCGCGATTGAAGCGCCATATACGACAGTAAGGCTGAGCTTTGACGTAGCTCAAGGAAGCCACGGCGCAACAGCATTCCCTGTCACAGGCAGAGGAACGCGAGCGGGGCGCGCGCCATGCGACCTTGGATGCTGCACACGCTGACTTGGACACTGAGCGCCATAGCTCTCGCCGTCATCTTTTCGATGACGATGCAGTAAGGCCGCCTCTGGCGGCCTTCCATCTGAGGACTAATAGCGCCAGCGATGGAGCGGCGGCCTTTCGCTGCCTTAGCCAGGCGGAAGGTAACCACCCTTCGGCAGCTGCTTCACCGTTTCAAGATTCTTGTCGATCGATGCAAATAGCTTATCGAACGTACCCGCTGGAACAGTGAGGGTCGGAGAACCTCCCGAAATCGCTTCCAGCTCGGCGGCTGACAGTTCACGATCGCTAGTCGTTTTCATCTGCGTTCTCCCTGTTCTGTGTGGCTGATTGCCATCGGATGCAAATGTACGCGCTGCCAGCGAAGGTCGCTGTGACGCGCGTCACGTTGCCACCGTATTCCGATTAGGCTTATTCCGATTGAAGTCCGGTCGAACGTCGGCACCGCGCCTGCCGCAGTCCGGACATTGGGAAATTTACGAGTGCTCGGTAGGCTCCTTTCCGGTCCCCTTGCATCGGGGACATGGCTTCGGCGGCTCGATCCGAGGCCGCTCCGACGGGATCGGAACAGGCGACCCAACCTGGACAGAGCGCCTCGGACCGAAGTTCCCGGCAAGAATCGAAGCAGGGCGCCCATGGCCAGCGGCGCGCTGGCGAAGAGGGACGAGGCGATGAACGGGGCGCCCGCTCTGCGCGCTCGGATCGCGAGGAGGGAAGCCGCCGAAGAGAGCGGCCGGTACGATGAAGGACGGCGATATGACGAGGGCCGTCGGCACGATGAGCGCCGCCGCTACGATGATCGGGACAGGTACGGAGAGCGCGATCGGTACTATGAGGGAAGACGTTACGGCGACTGGTACGAAGGCCGTCGCTACGAAGAGCGACGCTAGGGGGCGGAGCGCGAGTACCGGGGTCCCCGGAATCTGCAGATCACCCGCCGGCAGCGCACCCGTGTGCACGACATCCTGGTTCGGCGGCACGTCGAGCCAGCGCAGATCGACTTCCCGATCCGAATTGGCGCGCGGGTGCCGGAGTACGTCACGTCGTACGAACTGCCCGACGAGATCTAACACTACGCTCCCGGTTACGAGCGGTATCGCGACTTCGTCGCGAACGACGAGATCGTGATCGTGGATCCGGATACGATGGAAGTCGTAGCGCTAATGGAGGAGTAGCATACGCGCGTTGGGCTCGACACACCGAAAGCAGCCAGGTGCCGGCTGCTTTCGTGCATCCGCTGTGTGCTAGCCGGCCCAGCCCAGGCGCCATGCGCACAATGCAGTCGGAGGCCGCCGGTAGTGGTATCGCGCGAGAATCTGGTGCTCAGGTTAGGATTCCAGCGCCGAGACGGCGCCAGCTGAGGCGGTGACAATAATGCCCGCCGGCTCACAAGGTCGGCAGGTTTTTCTTTGTCAAAATCAACCGCCGAGGGCGAGCATAATCGGCCAGGTTCGCGTGAGGAGCCAGAGCAGCAAGGCAAAGCCGGCCAAGATGCCCATGAAGATCAAAACCGTGTGCGGATCTCTCAACATCAACCTGACCGCCGCGCCACCAATTCCCGCGGGGTTTGGGCGACGCCGAAACATCACACGGCAGGCTGACAACTGCCTTACGCGGGTTCCGTCTCAGCCAATTCGGTGTTGTGGGCCCTGGTGAGCTGCATTCACCTGTGTGTCGCTACCTTACAGGTAGACTCCAGTGCGCCACCGCGATCCTTCTCATGCGGCCGATGCAGTGCTGAGGTGTTGGGCGTCTGGCCCAGCTACAATTACCGGAGCTCGCTCTTTAAAACGAACTTACAATTGCTGGGCGTTCAATGTGGTCTAAGTGTCAAGGACAAACTTGTCGCGCGATGCGGGCAAGAAATACGGTGTCGAACTCTCGGACGTTTCGATCGCTTGGCCGCTGGCTCGTCTGACTCGCCAAGCATATGCCAGATGCTGTGGCTCGGTACTCGACCAGCCTTGCTCTTGCGAGATGCGTCAGCGCTTTCCGGGATCCTTCGCATGCATCGGGGAGGATTGTCGCGCTCCGGGACCTTGATGCACACGGACTGCCTTCGCCGTCAGTGGCTCGCCACATTCTGAGCAGATCATGACTGGATCGAACATTTTGTGGCAGTTCTTGTGTTCGTGCAGCAACGGACGCCCACGCGAGTCGACCATATGGACGTTGCCCCAGTGCACGATCGACATGATGATCGGATATAGGTCGAGACCCCTCTGCGTCAGGATGTACTCGTAGCGCTTCGGCGCTTCTTGATAGGGCGATTTGCGGAGCACTCCGAAGCGGACGAGCTTCTTAAGCCGGTCGGCAAGCAGGTGTCTGGTCACGCCCAGTGATGACTGGAATTCGTCAAATCTGCGGACCCGAAGAAAGCATTGGCGCAGGATAAGCAGGCTCCAGCGGTCGCCGATGACCGCGACAGTGCGCGCCAGCGAGCACGGCTCCTCTTCGAGGGCATCCCATTTCATCAGCGACTCCAACGAATCTACGGCTTCCGAAAATAAATTCTAAAACAGAACTCACTAAGTTTCAATAGGATGCCGCATTTCCGGCGGCGGAGGTGCGATTACATGATGATTATCATATTGACAGTGCTAAAATAGAACTTTAGGACTCGCCGCACGATCAATCGGGCGAGCGGCAATCGCCGCCATTAAAGGGAAGGGCGTTCCATGGCAGCTCCGCTCAAGGTCGAGTTTCATTTCGATTTCGGGAGCCCTAACGCCTACCTGGCCGAGCTCGCGCTGCCCGCGATCGAGCGGCGAACGGGAGTCAAGTTCGATTACGTGCCGGTGCTGCTTGGCGGCGTGTACAAGGCCACCGGGAACATGTCGCCGGCGGAGTCGCTGCGGGGGATCAAGAACAAGCCGGAATACAACGCGCTCGAGACCGAGCGTTTCCTGCGCCGCCACAACATCACTAAATTCAGGATGAACCCGTTCTTCCCCGTGAATACGCTTGCGCTCATGCGCGGCGCCGTGGCGGCCGAATTCGAGGGGGTGTTCGAGCCCTATTTCCGCGCGGCGTATCATCACATGTGGGTCGAGCCCAAGAAGATGGACGACACGCAGGTGTTTCGCGATGCGTTCCTGTCATCCGGGCTGGATATCGATCGCATCGTGGCGCGCGCGCAGCAGGACGACGTCAAGAAAAAGCTGATCGAGAATACCAGCAACGCCGTGGCCCGCGGCAGCTTCGGTTCTCCAACGTTCTTCGTCGGCAACGAAATCTATTTTGGCAAGGACAGCCTGCGCGACGTCGAGGACGAAATCCTCGCGCAATCAGCCGCGCAACAGCAAAAGAGCGCCTGACGGTGCGTAGGCGTGAGAAAGAACTGAGCCCGCAAAGGGCCTGTCAACGACAAGTGTCATTGGCGAACTGGCATCAGACTGCGGCAATACGCAAGCTGGCGGAGTCGCTCGGAAATTGAGGCCGGGCGAGATCGCTTCAACTTCGAAAGGCAGGAGAAGTCACATGCAGAAGAGAAACAGGACGGTTGCGGTGATCGGCGCCGGTGACTTCATTGGCGGCGATATCGCCAAGAAATTCGCCGCTGAAGGCTTCGCGGTATTTGCAGGCCGCCGCAACGGCGACAAGCTCGCGCCGCTCGTCAAGGACATTGAAGCTGCCGACGGCGAGATTCACGCCCGCTCGCTCGACGCGCGCAAGGAGGATGAGATCATCTCCTTCCTGAACGATGCGGACAAGCACGCGCCGCTTGAGGTCTGCATCTTCAACATCGGTGCGAATGTGAATTTTCCCATCCTCGAGACCACCGAACGGGTGTTCCGGAAGGTCTGGGAGATGGCCTGCTATTCCGGCTTCCTCGCCGGGCGAGAGGCGGCGCGGCTCATGCTTGCGCGCGGCGGTGGCAATATCTTCTTCACCGGTGCGACCGCGAGCCTGCGCGGCGGCTCCGGCTATGCAGCCTTCGCCAGCGCAAAGTTCGGCCTGCGCGCGGTGGCGCAGGCGATGGCCCGTGAACTCGGGCCGAAGAACATCCATGTCGCCCATCTCATCATCGACTCTGGCGTCGATACCGAATGGGTGCGGCAGCGCCGGCTCGAAGCGCTCGGGCCCAATGCGCTGGATAATCCGGACCTATTGATGCCGCCCGCATCGGTGGCGACGTCCTATTGGCAGCTCTACCAGCAGCCCAAGAGCGCCTGGACGTTCGAGCTCGAGATCCGACCGTTCGGCGAGAAGTGGTAAGAGGGGCGTCCAATGGAGCTCGCGCTATCCCCGGAAGACGCGGCGTTTCGCGACGAAGTCCGCGCTTTCATCAAGGATAACTATCCTGCCGAAATGCGGGTTCCTAATCCGGAGACCGATCTCTCCAAGGAGCAGATGCTGCTGTGGCATCGCATCCTCCACAAGAAGGGCTGGATCGCGCCACTCTGGCCCAAGGAATATGGCGGGCCCGGCTGGTCCATCCCCCGCCGCTTCATCTTCGAACAGGAGACCACCCGTGCCGGCACGATGCCGCCTTTGGCATTCAGCGTCACCATGGTCGGCCCGGTGATCTACACCTTTGGCAACGAGGCCCAGAAGAAAAAATTTCTGCCGCGCATCCTCTCGGGCGAGGACTGGTGGTGCCAGGGCTATTCCGAACCCGGCTCTGGCTCGGACCTCGCTACCGTCCGCACCAAGGCCGTGCGCGACGGCGACCACTACATCGTCAACGGTCACAAGACCTGGACCACGCTGGCCCAGCACGCCGACTGGATCTTCTGCCTGGTGCGGACCGATCCGGCCGCAAAGCCGCAATCCGGCATTTCGTTCCTGCTGATCGACATGAAGTCGCCTGGCGTCACCGTGCGTCCAATCATCACCATCGATGGCTCGCACGAGGTCAACGACGTCTTCCTCGAGAACGTCCGCGTCCCCGTCGAAAACCTGATCGGCGAAGAGAACAAGGGCTGGACCTACGCCAAATTCCTGCTCGGGAACGAGCGGACCAGCATGGCCGGGATCGGCCGTTCGACGCGCTACATCGAGAAGCTGAAGAAGATCGTCCAGGCTGAAATCCCGCAAGACGATCCGGCGCACCTCGAATTCATCAGAGAAATTGCCCGCGTTGAGCTCGACGTGTTGGCACTGGAAGCAACGGAGCTTCGTGTCGTCGCGCAAATGGCGCGCGGAATCGATCCGGGACCGGCGGCTTCGCTGTTCAAGATCCGCGGCACCGAGATCTTCCAGGACATCACTGAGCTGACTCATCGCGCGATCGGCAATTACGGGCTGGCCATCCGCGAGCATCCGGTCAGCGCCAACCGCTTCATGCCGGGGCCCGACTACGGCCACACCGCCTCGGAGAAATATCTGAACGCGCGCAAGCTCTCGATCTACGGCGGGTCGAACGAGATCCAGCGCAACATCATCGCCAAAGCGGTGCTCGGACTCTGACGGCTAAGCCAGGAGGGGATCGGATGGATATCCAGTTCACGGAAGAGCAGGAATTACTGCGATCCAGCGTCCAGCGCCTGCTGC
The DNA here is from genome assembly GCF_054057515.1 of Bradyrhizobium sp. USDA 4474. Taxonomy (NCBI): domain Bacteria; kingdom Pseudomonadati; phylum Pseudomonadota; class Alphaproteobacteria; order Hyphomicrobiales; family Nitrobacteraceae; genus Bradyrhizobium; species Bradyrhizobium sp. USDA 4474. The sequence goes on from NZ_JBSRZJ010000001.1 coordinate 230,683, forward strand.
GCGATCGCTATAATTTCGACGCGCGGCGCAAGATCGTCGCCAGCGAGGAGGGCTGGAGTCGCGAGCAATGGCAGGAATTTGCCGAGCTCGGTCTGCTCGCTGCGCCGTTCTCTGAGAGCGTCGGTGGCCTTGGCGGCGGCGAGCTGTCGACCATGATCATCATGCACGAGTTCGGCCGCCATCTCGTGGTCGAACCGTTCGTCGAGACAATCGTGCTCGTCGGCGGCTTGATTGAGCGGCTGGGATCGGAGGCGCAGAAGCAGGCGCTGATCCCTGATATCGTCGACGGGACGAGCATCTGGGCGTTGGCCACGACCGAGAAGGGATCGCGCTTCGATCCGGCTGATGTCACCACTGCGGCTCGCCGCGAGGGGCAGGACTACGTCCTCAGCGGCGAGAAAGCTACGGTGATCGGCGCGCCCTGGGCGGACCGCCTACTCGTCTCCGCCCGAACCTCAGGACATCGCCATGACCGCAGCGGCGTCAGCCTGTTCGTGGTCGACCGTCACGCGGCCAATCTGCATCTCCAGAGCTTCAGGACCATCGACGGCCGCCGGGCCTCCGAGATCAGCCTGAACAATGTCCGCGGCGAGCTGCTTGGCAGGGAGGGAGAGGGCGTTGCTGCGCTGGAGGCATGCCGCGACCGCGCCATCGGTGCGCTCTGCGCCGAGATGGTCGGAGCGATCGGCGAGCTGAACGATGCAACGCTGGACTATTCCAAGACGCGCAAGCAGTTCGGCGTGACCATCGGCGCGTTCCAGGTGCTGCAGCACCGGATGGTCGACATGTTTATTGCGCATCAGGAGGCGCTGTCCCTGATGCAGCATCTCAATCTCAGCCTCGACGCAGGCGAGGCGGCCATCTCGCGGCTCGCCTCAGGCGCCAAGTCAAAGATCGGCTATGCCGGCAAGTTCGTCGCCGATCAGGCCGTGCAGATCCACGGCGGCATGGGCATGACCGACGAGCTCAATGTCGGCCACTACTTCAAGCGGATTTCCGCGATCAACATCCAGTTCGGCGATCCCGCCTACCACGTGCTGCGCTACGCGCAGCTCGGCGCGGCGGCCTGATCCAGAGAGGCAAACATGACACCTGATGCAGTGATCGTGTCCACCGCCCGTACCGGCGTGGGCAAGGCCTATCGTGGCGCGCTCAACAACACCGACGGGCCGACGCTGGCGGGTCACGTGATGGCCGAGGCCGTGAAGCGCGCCGGCATCGCGCCGGGCGAGGTCGAGGACGTGGTGATGGGCTGCGCCATGCAGCAGGGCACCATGGTGATGAATGTTGCGCGCAAGGGCGCGATCCGCGCCGGTCTTCCAGTGACGGTTGCCGGCACGACGATCGATCGCCAGTGCGCCTCGGGCCTGCAGGCGATCGCGGTGGCCGCGCGCTCGGTGATGCTCGACGGCGTCGAGATCGCGATCGGCGGCGGCATCGAATCGATCAGCCTCGTCCAGAACGACCACATGAACAGGTTCCACGCTGTCGATGAAGAGCTGATGGCGATGAAGCCGGAGATGTACATGTCGATGCTGGAGACAGCCGAAATCGTCGCCGAGCGCTACAAGATCGGCCGGGACAAGCAGGACGAGTACAGTCTCGAATGCCAGCGCCGCGTCGGCGCCGCGCTGCAAGGGGGCCGCTTCAACGACGAGATCATCCCGATCTCGACCAAGATGGCCCTGCTCGACAAGGACACCAAGCAGGTCTCCTACCAGCAGGTGACCCTGGCAAAGGACGAAGGCCCCCGGCCTGATACCACGGCGGAAGGTCTGGCCAAGATCAAGCCGGTGTTCGAAGGCAAGACCATCAGTGCCGGCAACGCCAGCCAGCTGTCCGATGGCGCCTCGGCCTGCGTGATCATGAGCGACAAGATCGCCGCGCAGAAGGGGCTGAAACCGCTCGGCATCTTCCGCGGCTTTGTCGCCGCCGGCGTCGAACCCGACGAGATGGGCGTTGGCCCGGTCGCCGCGATCCCGCGGCTGCTTAAGCGCCACAATCTTGGGATCGACGACATCGATCTCTGGGAGCTCAACGAGGCCTATGCGGTGCAGGTGATCTATTGCCGCGACAAGCTCGGCATCGATCCGAACAAGCTAAACGTCAACGGCGGCTCGATCGCGATCGGCCATCCCTACGGCATGACCGGCGCGCGGCTCACCGGCCACCTCCTGCTCGAGGGACGGCGGCGCAAGGCGAAATACGGCGTGGTGACCATGTGCATCGGTGGCGGAATGGGAGCGGCCGGCTTGTTTGAAATGATCCACTGATCGGAAAAGCAGGAGATCTTCGTGAAGACAGCGATCACTGAACTGTTCGGCATCCAGCATCCGATCATCCAGGGCGGCATGCACTATGTCGGCTTTGCCGAGCTCGCGGCCGCGGTATCGAATGCCGGCGGCCTCGGCATCATCACCGGCCTGACCCAGCGGACGCCGGAATTGCTCGCGAAGGAAATAGCGCGCTGCCGCGACATGACCGACAAGCCGTTCGGCGTGAACCTGACGTTCCTGCCGACATTGTCGGATCCGCCTTATTCAGAATATATCGCCGCGATCCGCGAGGGCGGCATCAAGGCGGTCGAGACCGCGGGCCGCAGCCCGGAGGCCTATATGCCGGCACTAAAGGCGGCCGGTATCAAGGTGATCCACAAATGCACCTCGGTGCGGCATTCGCTCAAAGCGGAGAAGATCGGTTGCGATGCCGTCAGCGTGGACGGATTCGAGTGCGGCGGTCATCCCGGCGAAGACGACATCCCGAACATGATCCTGCTGCCGCGGGCGGCGGATGAGCTGAAGATCCCGTTCGTTGCCTCTGGCGGCATGGCGGATGGACGCAGCCTCGTCGGCGTGCTTGCGATGGGAGCGTCCGGCATGAACATGGGTACGCGTTTCGTCGCCACCAAGGAAGCCCCGGTCCATGACAATGTGAAGCAGGCGCTGGTCAAGGCAACCGAGCTCGACACCGTTCTTGTGATGCGCGCATTGCGCAACACTGAGCGCGTGCTCAGGAACAAGGGCGTCGACGAGTTGCTCGAGATCGAGCGCGAGAAGGGCGCAAGCTTGAAAATCGACGACATCCTCGATCAGGTGGCCGGCGTTTACCCGAAAGTCATGGTCGACGGCAAGATGGATGCGGGGGCGTGGAGCTGCGGCATGGTGGTTGGGCTGATCCACGACATCCCGACGGTCAAGGAGCTGATCGATCGCATCATGGCGGAAGCGGAAGCGATCATTCGCCAGCGTCTGGTTGGATTCCTCGATGGCACCGAGCCTCTAAAGGCGATGAAAGTCGCATGACTTGGGCCGGCTCGTCCGGCCACACGCACCTGCCTACCAGAGAAGCAAAGCGCCGGGCTCGAACCGGCGCAAAGGGAGAGAGACATGGGTATCAGATTGGGCTTCGCGGCCGCATGTGTGGCCGCATCGCTGCTCGCGTCATCGGCTCTGGCCGCCGATGAGCCCGGAGTCACCAGTACGGAAATCAAGATCGGCGGGATATTCCCGTTCAGCGGTCCGGCGTCGTCGATCGGGCTCGTTGGCAAGGGAGTGGTCGCCTACGTGCGGTCGATCAACGATCGCGGCGGCATCAACGGCCGCAAGATCAACTACATCGCAATGGACGACGCCTACAGTCCTCCGAAAGCGATCGAGCACGCCCGCAAGCTGGTCGAAAGCGACGAGGTATCGTTCATCTTCGGACAACTCGGTACGCCCGGCAATTCGGCGACGGCGAAATATCTCAGGGGCAAAGGCATTCCTTCGATCGCGATGTTCAGTGGCTCCAGCAAATTCACCGAGATCGGCGATTACCCGCTGACCACCACCGGTCTCGTCAGCTACCAGACCGAGGGAAGAATATACGCCAAGTTTCTCGACAAGGCGTTACCCGGCGCGAAATATGCGATTCTTTTCCAGAACGACGACCTGGGCAAGGATTACGTCAACGCCTTCAAATCGTTTCTGAAGGCAGAATTCGACAAGCGTGTCGTGACCGCGGCTTACGAGGTAACCGAGCCGACCGTGGACTCGCAGGTCGTCAATCTGAAGAGTTCGGGCGCCGAAGCGCTGTTCGTTGCCGGGACGCCGAAGTTTGCCGCGCAGGCGATCCGCAAGGTTGCCGAGATCGGCTGGAAGGCCAAGGTCATCGTCAACTTTCCGTCGAGTTCGATCGGCGGCACGTTGAAACCGGCGGGTCTGGAAAATTCGACCGGTGTCATCGTCGGTACCATCAACAAGGACCCAACAGACTCGAGGTGGAGTGGCGACGAAGGCATTGAGGCCTACAAGGCGTTCTTTAACAAGTATCTGCCGGGCGCGGACTTCGAGAACTCCAGTTATCTCTCTGGCTACATGCAGGGGGTGATTCTTGAAAGGATACTTCTGCAGTGTGGCAACGATCTCTCCCGCAAAAATATCGTCAAGCAGGCCAAATCGCTCAGCCATGTCGTACTTCCGACAGCCTTCCCGGGAATCGAAGCCAACACTAGCGAAACTAACAACATGATCTGGAGTCAAATGCAGTTGCAGCGCTGGACCGGGAGCAACTGGGAACCGCTCGGCGGGGTTTTGGACGCAAGCTCCGAGTGATGCCTGCGAGGGCTGAGAGCACTTGAAGCACGTTCGATTCCCCATTGCGCGATGACGGCCAACAATGGAGAACCAGCATGACTATAGTCGGATTTCATCAATATCCGCCGATGGATCAGGTGATCTTCGGAAAGCCTGCCGGTCAGGCCTTGCGCGAGGAAGCCGAGAAGCGCGATGCCAAGCGCGTATTCCTGATCGTCAGCAAAACGCTGAACACGCACACTGACGAGATCGAGAAGATCCGCACCGCGCTAGGCGGCCGATATGCCGGTAACTTTGATGGCGTTCCGCAGCATACGACCCGCGCGTCGGCTGTTGCAGCGACGGCGGCTGCCGCAGCGGCGAAAGCGGATTTGATCGTCGCCGTGGGAGGCGGATCCGTGGTCGATGCGGCCAAGATCGTCCTGATGTGCCTTGAACACAATATCACGGACGAGTCCGGCCTCGATGGATTTGAACTGGTCTCGACGCCGGAGGGGCCGCGGCCCGGTCCATTTCGCGCTCCGAAGGTCAGAATGATCGCGATCCCCAGCACGCTCTCGGGCGGAGAGTACAACTCCGGAACGCTGGTGACGGACTCACGCAGGAGGCTGAAGCAGATATTCAGCCACCCATTGATGATGCCGCTGTCGATCATCCTGGATCCCCAGATCACGCGGCACACTCCGCAGACGCTGTGGCTTGGATCCGGCACGCGCGCGATGGACCACGGGATCGAAGCCATCTGTTCGCCGAGAGGCAATCCTCTGGTGGAAAGTGTGTGCCTGCGCGGTCTGCGGTACCTGTACGACGGGCTGCTGGCCACGAAGGAAAATCCGGACGATCTGGAAGCCCGGCAATACTGCCAGCTTGGCTCCTGGATGTCCGCCTTCGGCTTGCAATGCCGCGTTCCGATGGGAGCAAGCCATGCGATCGGACATGTGCTGGGCGGTACCTGCGATGTTCCGCATTACCTTTGCACAGCGGTTATGATGCCGAGCGTTCTGAAGTACAATCAGCCGGTGACGGACGAGGCGCAAAAGCGAATAGCCGAGGCTTGGCGAGCACCTGACGCCACGGCCAGCGATACCTTCGCCCAATTCATAAACCGATTGGAATTACCCGGCCATCTTTCGGAGGTCGGCGTGACACAGGACAAGTTCGAACTGATCGGTCGTAACGCGATGCTATCGGTGTTTACCCGAGCGAACCCGAGGACCATCAAGGGGCCGGAAGATATCGTCGACATTCTCAGGCTTGCTGCATAGAGGCGGTGCGGCCCGAGCGGGCTGGACCTTCTGGATTCAACGCGAAACATCGATCGTCGGATAGGAGCAACGGCCGCATGACCCTTCATCAATCGGTCCTCTCGGAAGGGCCCCAATTCGCGTCACGGGAAATCCGGGTCGAGAAACGTTCCGACGGGGCACTCGTCCTGCGGTCCCCGATCGCGTTCGAGACCCCGCAATGGTCGATCCTGGATTTCATTCCGGAATGGGCGCAGAAGGCGCCACAACGCGTATTTCTTGCCCAGCGTGGCGGCGACGGCGAGTGGCAGAAGCTCTCTTACGCCGAACTATGGCAACGCGTGCAGTCGGTCGGGCAGGCCATGATCGATCGGGGGGCCAAGCGCGGCGACAGATTGGCCATCCTCTCCGGCAATTCGATCGAGCATGCGGTCATGATGTTCGCGGCGATGTCTGTAGGGATCATCGCCGCTCCGATATCGCCGAACTATTCGTCGATGCCGGGTGGGTTGGCTCGCCTGCAGGATATTGCGATGCTGCTTCAGCCGTCCTTCGTCTTTGTGCAGAACAGTGAGGCCTATTCGGGCGCACGCAAGATCCTGGAGCTTTCGTCCGCGACATGGATCGCAGTGGATCAAGGGTCCGAGGTCGTCTCACTACAGTCACTCTATCTGACGCGGCCCGGGGCAGAATTCGAGCGGGCCTTTCGTTCGATTGACAAGGAGGCGGCCGCAAAGATTCTGTTCACATCGGGTTCGACGGGGCTGCCGAAGGGCGTGATCAACACGCACAGGATGATGGCAAGTGCATTGCTGATGGGAACGTTGCTGGTATCGCCTCGCGAGGCACCGGTGCAGGTCGAATGGCTTCCCTGGCATCACACGATGGGAGGCAACGTCATCCTGCATGGAATTTTGAAGCATGGTGGTACACTCTATATCGACGAGGGACGTCCGGTCCCGCAATTGTTTCACAAAACGATTGCCAATCTGAAAGACGTATCGCCGACCGCAATGTTCAACGTGCCTGCGGGATATACGCTGTTGTGCGAAGCCCTGGAAACCGATCATGATTTGCGGACAAATTTTTTCCGACAACTCGACCGGATGACTTACGCAGGCGCAGCGATATCGCGGAGTACGCTCGACAAACTTTACCAGTTGGCGAACGCCGCGAAAGGCAGGCCCATTCCGGTGATGTCGGGTTACGGTACCACCGAAACGGCTCCCACGATTGCTACCACGCATTGGGCAACCGACACGTCGGGCGAGTTGGGACTTCCGGCTCCTGGGGTGGAGTTGAAACTCATCCCCGCCGGGGACACTTACGAAGCCCGCGTGCGCGGCCCGAATGTGACGCCGGGCTATCTTGGCCGGCCGGATCTGACGTCGGCGGCCTTTGACGAAGAAGGTTTCTATCGGGTCGGCGATACCGTGTCGTTCATCGATCCTGCCGACCCGAGCCGTGGCCTGCGCTTCACCGGCCGGGTTTCCGAAAATTTCAAGCTCGCGAACGGGACATGGGTAGCAGTCGGCAATCTGCGGGCAGCGGCGCTGGCGGCTACCCACGGTGCCTTGCAGGATGTCGTCATCGCCGGCGAAAATCGCCACTCTTGCGCTTTGCTGGGTTGGTTGAACCCGGTCATGGCCAGGAAGCACGCCACCAATGCCGATGGCGACCTTAACTGCGACCCCGGTGTGATCGCGTTTCTCCAGCAGTGCTTGCGGCTTTACAATGCCAGTGTCGGAAGCAGCGAGCGCGTATGCGCGCTCACGCTTCTTGCAGAGCCGCCCTCGCTGGCGGCGGGCGAGATCACCGACAAGGCATACATCAACCAACGCGCTGTCCTGATTAATCGGGCGGCGCAGATGGAGCTGATCTATTCGTCCGAGCCGTGCGGTCAGGTGATCGTCATCTAAAGAGATTGCTCGGCACAGTCCATGCACGGTCGATGGCCTCGACGTGGGAGATCGCGATTTCGTGGAATAAAACGGGATTGGCAGAGATGGCAGAAAGTCGGGTCGAAATCGACACGGGAACCAGCGAATTGTTGTGCGAAATCCGCGATCGCGTCGCGCTTATTACGCTCAACCGTCCCGAGGCACGCAACGCGCTTTCTGACCATCTCACGCCGGCATTGCGGCGGATGATCAAACAATGCGGCGACGATGCGGGAGTCGGCGCGCTGCTGATCACGGGCGCGGGCACGGCTTTTTGCGCGGGCGGCGATGTCAAAGGCATGGGTGGCAATTCCAGCAAGGCCGAAACGCCGTTCGAAGAGCGCGTCGCCGATCTGCGCACCAAGCAGCGCACCTTGACCGGCGCGCTGGTGGCGGTGAGGAAGCCGACGATCGCAGCACTCCCGGGACCAGCCGCTGGCGCCGGGATGGCGCTTGCGCTTGCCTGCGATATCCGCGTTGCCGCGGAATCCGCGATCATGTCCACGGGATACGCCCGGATCGGGTTGACCGGGGATTACGGCATCGCCTGGATGCTGACCCGGCTGGTCGGAACATCGCGGGCACGGGAGCTGCTGTTCCTGTCGGAACGGATTGACGCGCGTCGTTGCGAGACGCTGGGTCTCGTCAACCGGGTGGTGCCCGATTCCGAATTGCGCGAGACAGCGTTTGCGCTCGCGACGTCGCTGGCGCAAGGGCCGTCGATCGCGCTGGCCCACATCAAGGACAACCTTGATCACGCCTTGCGGGCGGATTTTCTGGATTCAATGGATCAAGAAGCCGCGAATATGGTCCGGTCGTCGCGGACGGCCGACCACAAGGAGGCGGTGCGCGCCTTCATCGAGAAGCGCAAACCGGTATTTGCTGGGCGGTAGGTTTCGTCATGTTATGCCGACCCAGTTGCTGGCGATTCGAGTCGGAAGGACCGGTTGTGCAGGGAAGCGCGTGCAAATCGCCATTATTTTATGATTATATGCTGTCAAAGCATGACTCGACCCCCACTGCCTTCGGGCCTGGCGGAGTTGGGATCTTCGAATCGAAAAGCATCATGCGCGGAGTGGCGCGCCTGAGCGCGGCCACGTACCAAGACACCAACCATTTCGACCGGCTCATCACGCATGAGCACTTTCGTCCTGATCTTGCATCCTATGTCGAGAAGCTGCTGTCCAGAGCCGCGGCGTGAAGGCCGCCGGCCGCAACAGGGAGGTCTGACCGCATGACCGCGCCAGTTTGCCTGATCTCGGGTGTCGGCCCCGGTACGGGCTCGGCTCTTGCCAGGAAGTTCGCGCAAGGTGGCTATCGCGTGGCGCTGCTCGCGCGCAATGAGGAGCGCCTTGCGGCGCTCGAAGCGCAATTGCCGGGCGCGAAGGGTTTTCGCTGCGACGTTTCGGACCTAGCACAGGTAGATGCGGTGGCATCGGCTGTGGAGCGCGATCTCGGCCATCCCACGGTCGTCATCCACAACGCTGTCGGCGGTGCGTTCGGCACCTTTCGGGAGATCGATCCGGCGATTCTCAACCGCAATTTTCAGGTCAACACGATGGGGCTGTTTTATCTGGCTCGGCGATTGACCCCCGCGATGATCGCGGCCGGTGCGGGCGCCATCGTTACCACCGGCAATACCTCGGCGTTGCGCGGCAAGGCCGGCTTTGCCGGTTTCGCGCCGACCAAGGCGGCGCAGCGGATCCTGGCAGAGTCCATGGCCCGGGATCCGGGACCGCAGGGAATCCACGTCGCCTATGTCGTGATCGATGCAGTGATCGACCTTGAGTGGACGCGAAAGCGGTGGCCTGAGCGGCCGGATGATTTCTTCATCAAGCCGCAGGCGATCGCGAGCGAGATCTGGCACGTAGCCCACCAGGACCGCAGCGCCTGGTCGTTCAATGTTGAACTCCGACCGTTCGGGGAAAGCTGGTAGTCGAGGAGTGTCGCCGGTTGCTGCAGTCTGTGAGACGCCTCGTGAGGTCGGATGTCCGATGCAACATATCTGCAACGCGGAGCGGCTACCCGCGCCGATCTTGTCGAAGCCATCGGGACTTTCCTCGATGGGGTCGCTAGATACGAGGTGATGCCGCCGTCTTCGAGCCTGACCCGGTTCCAGAAGTCTCGGCCTTCGACCGGGTCAGCGAAGCGGATGAGTACTCTTAGCCGATTGGAAATGATGCGCCAAAAAGGGGACTTCGGTTGAACACTATCGAAGTAAATCTTGGCAAAAGGTCATCAGTACCGCCGATCCCGTCGACGGCGATGCTGATAATTGTGTCCTTCATGAATTGAGGGACCCGAATGAAAGAGAAGAAGAGCGGATCATCGCCGGACGTTGTTCGCGTTGTTCTAGGTGAAGCGCTGCCCGCAACCGCTCTTGCACTATTGTGAGGTCGGGGCGATGAGCCAGACGAGATTGCAGCGCGTTTCCGGATCAGCTTGGCAGACGTCGAAGACGCCATTCGACTGCACGGTCACAATTATCCGAAGCGCCCGAAGCGCCGGCGTCGCCGTATATCTGACGGAAACATCCACTGGTGCACACATCATCTCCCTCTACGGGGGGAGGACCGCAGAGCCATCATCGAGCTCTTGAATGGCCGCAATCCGCTGCAGCAGCCGACCGTAATTTTCGACCGCCGGCCGCTTGGCCGCACCATCCCAGCGGCAGGGCCTACCAAGGCCCTGGCCCCGCCGTTGTCCATGGTCGGCGAGCCTGCATGCTCCTACGTAACGTTCTGCCCCGCCTCCATGCTCGGCTCGGTCGTCCGCGTCATCGCGATGATCTGGCGCTCCTTTCGCTCTGCACGGTGGAATCGGGGCCTGCTCGGGTGTTTCCCACAGTTAACCGATGGCCCTGAGGTCGACGCCTAGGCACCCCAGAGGCGAATTCAACCATATCGGCAACGCACCCCACGAGCCGGTTCTTCCTTGCGCTCAGGATCGTGCTTTACGCCGACGAGAAGGCCCCTCCTGAGCTCTCTGCAGCCCGCGATCAAGGTGGCCTTCATCGAATTTGCGAAGGCTCTCGAGGGGCGCCCCGCGGTCGCGGCATGAAGAAGGCCATGGCTTCGACGGTCGACGAACACAGGAGTACCACTCCACGGCCGGGGCCCCTCGAGCTATCGTGAAATAGCCTTGCGCTTGGCCCGGATCAAAGTCGACAAGTGCAGCCCGTTCCTATTGTCTCAATGCCCGATTAGGGAACGTCTCCCATTCGCGCTCGAACAATTGGAGCTCCGTTGCCTCTATCGATAAGGGTCGGGGAGGACGAGAACGCCAGGTAGGAACGAGCAGATATTCCGCCCGTTGAGCCGGAGCCCGATCGCCGGTCGGTATTCCGAGCACTCGTTTCCTTTCGCGCCCTTGACGCAGTTATCTTTCAAGATAACCGATTTGGAGCAGAGCAATGGAAAAGCCCACCCAGGAACAGCTGGATGAACTCAAAAGGTTAAGCTCTAAGGCGGGCGTGGTCGACGAATCTAAGCTCGCTGACACTAAAGAAGACGCAGAAACGCTTATCGACAGTCTAAAAGAGAAGGCGCAAGTCAGTTGAATTGCTTGCTGTCGCGTTTGTATCAGTGACGGGTGACCGCCGAGCGATGAGTATTCTTGCTCAATTGCATCAAGCTGAGGAGGAATTGGTGGGGCGTGCGGTCATTTTGACCGACGGCAAGGCCGGTTCAATCGGACACTTGTTTCTCGATGATATTCATGGACTACGCATATCCATAGTTGGACATGATGGTCAGTGGCCGATCTCAATGATCAAGAAAATCGAGCAATGATCGTCCGCCAATGATCGGCCGCCAATGGTCGGCCATGAGTGTCGCGGGTGTATCTGATCCAAGCGCGGCCCGCAGCTTCATTGTCGAACGAATTATTTCCGGTCAGTCCGACAGGGCTTCACCGGCCTCTCTGAGTTCTTTCAGACGTTGCTGCTCAAGTTGGCGCTCGGCTTCGTACCAAAACTCATCCATTTTGCCATTGGGCTCGCCCGCTTGCTTCCAGATGAGGAAGGCACGTTCTCTGACATCGTTGTCGTCGAGGTGTTTCACACCCTGAGCTCAATCAAACTGTTTATGGGCCAAGTTATGGGCCAGGCGTAAGGCCCGCAGACGCTCACGATTCGCTTTCACCGCTTCCTGAGCAGCCGCGTGATCAACCATGACCTGCTCCGCCTGAGCGTGACGTTCGGCTTCCCTCTCCTCGCGCTGGTCTCTCGTTCTTACGATGCGACGGTTCGGAAATTGCTCGTTTCTCATGTCGTTGGCCCCTTAACCCGACCTCAGCTCTGCAGGGGGGCCAGAGCCGAGGTCGCCAATGCCGTGGGCCTGAACGACCCGGCAAAGCTCAATGTTGGTCCGGCGCCAATCGTTCCTAGGTCGAGCTTACGCAATGCTTCTCTCTCATGGTGAGTTAAAGAGCGGGGGTTCTGTTCGTGGGCGTACCAGCCTTTTTGCGGCGGGCTGCAACTGTTTCGCTGGTGGCACCTGCTGGTGGTTCGCTGGTTCAATTCCATTAGGAACACACCTCTCCCGGTTCCGTTGGTGGGCAGATCGACGGGAAGAATGCGTTCTGTTTCGCAGTGCTCCGAGCAGCGGCCGGCGCGCGGTAGCGAACGTTGAGGAGTCCAAATGGCGAGATCGCCCGGGATCAGTCCCAAGTCGTTGCTGCACCCCGGCTTCACCTGCGCGCGAGCGACCCTATTGATTGCCGCGTTGGTGACCGACCTCATGTATTGGGAAACCTCGAACTGGCAGTGGGCCAACTTGTCGGCTTGGCTGATTACTGCTGGCCTGATTCTGGCTCTCGTCGCCACAATTACCCTGATCGTCGATTTTATCGCAGGCCGAGCGAGACGGATCGACTGGATCGCCTTCGCGCTCGTCGCGCTGGCCGCACTTCTCTCGCTCTTGAACGTATTCATTCACAGCCGTGACGCCTGGACCTCAGTCGTACCTCAGGGCGTCTCGATCTCGGGGATTGTAACCATTCTGCTGCTGATGGCCGCCTTTAACGGATGGAAGGTGAGCACGGCTCGCACCACCGAGATCGGAGAGAGAACGTGACCCATGTGCTTCGTGCCTTGCCAGCCATTTGCACTCTGCTCGCGCTGACCGCCTGCGGCGACCAGGGCGGTGATCCCGTGCGGCAATACGGGGCAGACCCTTACCTCCCGGAGCCCCAGAACTATCTATTGCCACCCATGAGCGTCCCGAAGGAGGTTGGCTGGAAGCCAGGAGAGACCCCGACGACCATTGATGCGTTGAAAGTGCAGGCGATGGCGACGGGGCTGATGCATCCTCGTATCGTCTATCCCTTGCCGAACGGCGATATCCTGGTCGTGGAGGGTAACAGTCCCGGCACCATACCCTTCCGGCCCAAGGACTTCATCCAAGGCAAGGTAAAAGCGCGAGCCGGCACAGCCGGTAAGGGCGGCAACCGCATCACCCTGCTTCGCGATGCCAATGGAGATGGAAAGCCGGAAGAACAGACTATTCTGGTCGACCACCTTCACTCGCCCTATGGCGTGGCTTATGTGGACGGCACGCTCTACGTGGCCAACACGGACGCGATCATCGCTTTCAAGTACACGCTCGGGCAGACCAAGATCACTGAGCCCGGTACGAAGCTTGCGGACCTTCCAGCCGGACCGATTGACCACCACTGGACGAAAGCGATCGTCGCCAGCCCGGATGGGTCCAAGCTCTATGTCGGCGTCGGGTCCAACAGCAACATCACTGAAAACGGCCTTGACGCCGAAGAGGGGCGGGCAGCGATCTATGAGGTGGATCGCTCGTCGGGTGCAAAACGCATTTTCGCGTCGGGCACACGGAATCCGACCAATCTCGCCGTCGATCCCGACACCGGACGGTTGTTCGCGGTCGTGAACGAGCGGGACGAGATCGGCCCGGACCTGGTCCCCGATTATCTCACCATGGTGCAGGAGGGCGCCTTCTATGGCTGGCCTTACAGCTATTGGGGCCAACACGTTGACGTACGTGTCCATCCGCAAAGGCCGGACCTTGTGGCCAAGGCGATCAAGCCCGACTACGGCCTAAGCTCGCACGTGGCCGCGCTTGGTCTCGCGTTCAGCAAAGGCGAGAAACTGTCAGCCAAATTCGGTGACGGCATCTTTGTCGGCGAGTACGGCAGTTGGGATCGTAGCCCTGTCAACGGCTATCAGGTGATTTTCGTGCCGCTGGTAAACGGTCGGCCGGAGGGAAAACCTGTCCCGGTCGTCACTGGATTTCTTGGCAACGACAGCGACACGGTGAGGGGCCGGCCCGTCGGCGTCGCACTTGACCGTACCGGCGCGCTGCTGGTCGCCGACGATACAGGCAACGCGGTCTGGCGCGTCAGTGCGAACACGACGGAGCACTAAATTAGCACGCGCGGGCAATACTCGCCGCTTATCAAATCCTGAGATCAGACGCGAGGGTCTCTATGAGAGTTCGAGTTGGCCTGGCCGCGCTATTCCTCAGCGCATTGGGCCCCCTGGTCTATGCACAAAGCAGCGGTGGCTCCGGCAGCGGTGCTGGTTCGGCAGCAGGGGCTGGCTCCAGCAGCACGGCTGCTGGGTCAATGTCTACTCCCGGATCGGTAAATGGGACTGGTGGGTCGCCTGGGCCAAAAACGAGCAACGCCTAAGTCATGGAACGACAGGAAGTCGACTGGGCAATACTGGTAAAGGGCGGACAAATTCCAGCTCATCATCGGCGGTTAGTGGCTTTGTCAACGACAGTACAATGAACAAAGCTGTAGAGGATTTAGGGATACCAAAAACCGGCATCATGCCTGGCCACTAACCGAGTTCGTTTTGGTTGAAACGACTGCTCTTCCCGCCTTTTTATGCGAATGGTCACCAGCTCCGATGTGGTGAACGGCCGAACCCGCCGATCGTCAGAAGCGATCCTCGAGTTCCACTGATGGTCGTCGACGGTATTTAGTTCAATTCGAGAAGGCACCTTGCCCTGGCGCGCTTGTTATTCCGTCGCATCAGGAGAGCCGTCATGTCAAATTTCAAGCACTCCAATGGCCTGTATCGTCGCGAGTTCGTCGTGAGTGCGACCGCTGGTCTTGTCGCCGCCGGCACATGGTCGCCAGCGAAGGCCCAACCTTCCGAGACCGCGCCGTCCATGACCCCGCAGCCGGCGCCCTCCAGTCTCGCTGGGGACGAAACCACCGCGGACATTCTCGTCGAAACTCTGATCGCTTGGGGCGCAACTCATGCCTTCGGCATCGTCGGAGACGGCATCAACTCGATCGTGGAGGCATTGCGCAAACGCGCCGATCGCATCCGCTATATCGGCGTGCGGCACGAGGAGGCAGCTGCCTTCATGGCCTCGGGTTTCGCCAAGCACAGCGGCCGGCTCGGCGTCTGCATCGGCACCACGGGCCCCGGCGCCGTTCATCTGCTCAACGGCCTGTACGACGCCGCACTGGATGGCGCGCCGGTGGTGGCGCTCACCGGCCTGACCTTTCACGATCTAATGGGCGTGCGTTACCAGCAGGGTATCGACACGGTGCGCCTCATGCAGAGCGTTGCGCTCTACAACGAGCAAGTGACCGGTCCGGAGCATGCGATCATCGTCGCCAATCGCGCCTGCCGCGCGGCGCTTGGCGAGCGCGGTGTCGCGCATCTGACCATCTCAAAGGATGTACAGATGATGAAGCTGTCCGCCGGCAAGCGATCGATGCGCAATCCCGGCGTGAGAACCTCCTCGTCCTGGACCCCGCCCTTGTCACCACCGCCGCAGGACCAGCTGCGCGCGGCGGCGGACCTCCTCAATTCCGGTCGGCGGATCGCCATCTTGCCGGACAGGGCGCCTTGCACGCACGCGAGGAACTGACGCAATTGGCCGACGCGCTCGCAGCGCCGGTGGCCAAATCGTTGCTCGGCAAGGCCGTGCTACCAGACGATTCTCTATTCACCACCGGCGGGATCGGCGACCTCGGCACGGCGCCGTCCTCGTGGATCATGAAGAACTGCGACACCATCCTGATCCTCGGATCCACGATGCCATGGGAGGAGTACTATCCCTCCCCCGGAAAGCGCGCCCGGCATACAGGTCGACCTCAAAGCGGACCGCATCGGCTTGCGTTATGCCGTGGAGATCGGGATTGTTGCTGACGTCAAGGCGACGCTGCAGTCGCTGCTCCCGCTCGTCCAGCGCAAAGGAGACCGTTCGTTCTTGGCTGAAGCGCAGCGTCGCATGGGTGATTGGAATCTTCTGCCGCAGCAGGTCGAAGATACGCAACGCTCGCCGTTGCGCCCGCAGATGGTGATCCGGGCGGTTAGCGACCTCTTGAGCGATGATGCTGTGATTTCTCTCGACTGCGGAGCCAACACGCATTTCGCTGGACGTTGTTTACGCTTACGCGAGAGGCAATTTCTCACCGGCACCGGTATGCTTGCGAGCATGGCGCCGGGGCTGCCCTTTGCGATCGCTGCGCAGTTGGCTTTCCCGAACCGGCAATCGGTGGCGATCGCGGGCGACGGCGGATCTGCCATGCTGATGGCGGAGCTATCGACGGCTGTTGCGCACAACTTGCCTGTCAAGGTCGTGCTGCTCAAGAACAATAGTCTTGCCGAGGTCAAGTTTGAGCAGGAGGAAATCGGTAATCCGAGCTTTGGCTGCGAGTTGTCGCCAATCGACTTCGTTGCTTTCGCTAAAGCCTGCGGAGCCGACGCCTTCCGTTGTGAAACGCCCGCTCAGGTCCGTCCCGCGATTGAAGCGGCGTTTGCCTTCCGTAAACCCGCGCTGGTCGAGGCGTTGGTCGATGCAGACGAAAAGCCGGCAAAGCCGGAGCAGCTCGAAGCTTGACCGTCGGCTGCAGGGAGACGTCATGAAGAAGGTCAGCAACTAAAGCCCGGATGAGCGCGAAGCGAAGCGTCATTAGCTTCGAGGCTGAGCTGCGTGAAAATGCCAGGAGGTTTGACGGCGAAAGAAGAAGTTATTTCTTCAACACCAACCTGGAGTTCGACCTCGCAAGCGTCTTCAACTCTAGCATGAATTGAAGCGTGCAATTCTGCTCGTGTTCCGACGCCTCTCATTTTTACGCAGCGAGGGTCGAAGCTGCCCTCGGCATCGGGTATCACTAGCAAGCGGAGTGCCGGGAAGCCCGCGTTCAGGGTTCGGGCAAACCAGCGAGGAGGATTTTGTCCGGCGTGATTGGAAAGCTGCGTACCCTTACGCCGCAGGCGTGATAGATCGCATTGCAGATCGCGCCCGCTGCGCCACAGATGCCAAGTTCGCCCGCACCTTTGGCCTGTAGCGGGCTGCCGGCGGGATCGCGCTCGTCGAGCAACACGACGTCGAGCAGGGGAACGTCGAGGCTGACCGGAATGTGGTACTCGGCGAAGTCCGGATTGACGACGTGTCCGTCCCGCTTGTCGAACACCATCTCTTCACTGAGCGCGCTGCCGATTCCCCAGACCATGCCGCCCATGCACTGCGACTTCGCAGTCTTGCTATTGAGCACGCGACCGAGGCCGAAGGTTCCGTGAAAGCGCCGAACCCGGCATTCGCCGGTGTAGGCATTGACGCCAACCTCGGCGAAGAACGCGCCGTACATCGCCGCAGAGAAGTCGTCCTCGATTTTGCCTGGCTTGAAGTGGCCGATCTGCTCGATCGGCTTGCCTTCGAGCAAATCACTGAATGCGATTCGTCGGTTGCCGGTTTCGGCGAAACCGTCCTGGAGCTTGAGCTGGTCCTCGCCGCAGCCCAGGCGTTCGGCGAGTTCAAGGCGTATCGCCTCGCAAGCTTCGAGCACTGCCGACCCGGTCGATGCCGCGCCCCAGCTCCCGCCCGAGCCGGAGCCTGGCGGGAACTCTGAATCGCCCAGCCGCACGTCTATGAGTGCCGGATCAAGCCCCAGCATCTCGGCAGCAATCTGTCCGAGAACGGTATAGGTGCCCGTGCCGATGTCGGTCATATCGCTGGCGATCTCTGCGGTGCCGTCGGCACGTAGCGTCACCCGGGCCTGCGCTTCGTTCAGATTATGCACCCGCGCCGCACTTGCTACGCCCGTTCCGATCCACCATTCGCCTTCGCGGCGCTTGCACGGGCGGCGATCGCCGCCGTCCCAACCGAAGCGCCTGGCGCCTTCCTTCAAGCATTCGGCCAGCTTACGCGAGCTGTAAGGAATATCCTCGCTGGGATGCCGGTCCGGAATGTTGCGGAGACGCAATTCGACAGGATCCATCGCGGCCTGATTCGCGAGTTCGTCCATCGCTGATTCGAGCGCCTGCATACCCACCGCCTCGCCCGGCGCGCGTACCGATCCCGCGGTCATCAGATGAATCCGCGCCAGATCGATGCTGATCACGCGATTCTGGCCGCGATACAGGAATTTACTAGCCTGGGTGACCGGCTCGGCGAACTTCTCGCCTGGCAGATTGGAGACCTTGGCCTCGTGACCAAAGCCGGTCAGTTGCCCGTCGCGGTCGATGGCGAGCCGAAACCGCTGGGTCGTTTCGGAACGACGCATGACCGATTGGAACACTTGCTGGCGCAACAGCACCACGCGCACCGGCCGGTTCAATCTGATCGCCACGACGGCGGCAGCGGCGCCATCCACACTGATCCCGAGCTTCGACCCGAATCCTCCTCCAACATAAGGTGAAATCAGCCTGACTTTGTCGGGCGACAGGCCGAGGGCGTCGGCGAGCTCCGTCACGTTGTACTTCAACATCTGCAGGCTTGAATGCAGTGTCAATGTGTCGCCATTCCACAGCGCGATGCTGGCGTGTGGCTCCATAGGAGCGCTGTTGTGAGATTCGGTCGTGTAGGTGACATCCACCGCGTGCGCAGCCTGCGCCGCCGCATGGTCGAGGTCGCCCTGGATCACCGGTTCGCCGTGGGGCTCAACCGGTGCACCGGCCGAGTGTTGGGAGAACGCTGCGCCGCCGTCCCGCCGGTACTCGACCCGCAGATGCTTGGCTGCGTCTCGCGCCTGCTCGAACGTTTCGGCGATGACCACCGCGATCGGCTGCCCCCAATATTGGACCTTTCGCACATTGCGGACGGGCGACTTTCCGGCACCACCCTGCGCTGACCTCGCGATCATCCGGTCGTCCGAGATCACCGCGATCACACCGGGCATCGAAATCACTGACGCTTCGTCAATGGAGGTAACGTCACCCCTGCTGATCGTCGCGGTGACAATCACGCCTTCAACGCAGCCGTCGATTTTGTATTCGGCGGCATAGATGGCGGTTCCGGTGGTTTTGGCCGGCCCGTCCGGGCGATCAAGCGGCTTGCCAATCACTCCCTGGTGCATTGCATCAAGCCGATTACGCTCGTCCGGTTTGTCCATGGTCAGCGAGCGGGTCATGCAGCATCTCCGGTTGCTTCGCGCAGCACTGCTTTCAACGCCCGTCGGACCAAGGGGATTTTGAAATCGTTATCGCCTTGGCCCATCGCACCTTCGAGCAACAGGTCGGCGGCCTTGTCGAACAATTGGCTCGAAGGCACCGCACCGCGCAGCATTTCGTCGATGCGCGCATCGTGCCAGGGCTTGTGCGCCAGCCCGCCGAAAGCGAGCGCCGCCGAACCGATCACGTCGCCATCCATGCACACGACTGCGGCGATCGAGACTAGGGCGAACGCGTAGGACGAACGTTCCCGGACCTTGCGATAGAGCTGGCGGCCACCCGCCGGCGCCGGCAGCAGGACCGCGGTAATCACCTCGCCGGCCTCCAGCACATTTTCACGCTGCGGTGTGTTGCCCGGCAGCCGGTGGAAGTTGCGAACCGGCACGCTTCGCTTGATGTCGCCCGGCGCGGTGATTTCGATTGTTGCGTCCAGCGCTGCAAGTGCCACCGCCATGTCACCGGGATAGGTCGCGATGCATTGTTCGCTGGCGCCAAGAATGGCATGCATGCGGTTAAACCCGCCAATTGCGGCGCACCCGCTGCCTGGCTGGCGCTTATTGCAAGGTGTGTCGATATTGTAGAAATAATAGCAGCGCGTGCGCTGGCATAAATTGCCTCCAGTGGTCGCCTTGTTGCGGAGCTGGAAGGTCGCGCCGGAGAGGATTGCGCGCGCCAGCAGCGGATAGTCCCGGCGAATGCGGGGGTCGGCGGCGCAGGCGCTATTGGTGACCAACGCGCCGATCCGCAGTCTGTCGCCGTCCGGTTCGATGCCACCCAGTGGAAGCCTGTTGATGTCAATCAGTTCGTCTGGCGTCTCGACCTCGAGCTTCATCAGATCGAGCAAGTTTGTGCCACCGGCGATCGGCCGCACGCCCTTCTGAATCAGCTGCGTTGTGCGCTCGAGGCTGTGCGCTCGGCTGTATCCGAACGGTCTCAAGACCCAGCCTCCTTCACTTCCGCGATTGCATTGACGATGTTGGAATACGCGCCGCAGCGGCAGAGATTGCCGCTCATCCGCTCGCGGATTTCCTCGGCGCTCAGCGATATGTCGGTCGTGAGATCGTCAGTGACGAAGCTCGGCCAGCCGAGCGCCGCTTCATTGAGCATGCCGACAGCGGAGCAAATCTGGCCTGGCGTACAATAGCCGCACTGATAGCCGTCGTGACGGACGAAGGCCGCCTGCAGCCGATGCATGTTCTCGGGTGTTCCCAGCCCTTCGACTGTGGTGATGGAGTCGCCGTCGTGCATGATCGCCAGGGTAAGGCAGGAATTAATCCTCTGGCCGTTGATCAGAACGGTGCAGGCGCCGCACTGGCCGTGGTCACATCCCTTCTTGGTGCCGGTCAGGCCACAGTCCCGGCGAAGGAAATCGAGCAGGCTGGTGCGGGGATCACCGGCAAAGTCGCAGGCTCGTCCATTGATGGTCAGCGGCATCGGAACCTCTCGTTGCGATCGAGCCCCAACGCGCCGCAACCCGAATTGTTCTTATACTGGCCTCGCAGATAGATGCGTGGATTAGACGTCAATTCGCTCGTTGCGTCTTCCAGATTATCCATGGCCCGGCAGAACGACTTTCAATCGGGCCCGCTGTGGTCAATCGCGGC
This sequence comes from Bradyrhizobium sp. USDA 4474, assembly GCF_054057515.1. Taxonomy (NCBI): domain Bacteria; kingdom Pseudomonadati; phylum Pseudomonadota; class Alphaproteobacteria; order Hyphomicrobiales; family Nitrobacteraceae; genus Bradyrhizobium; species Bradyrhizobium sp. USDA 4474. The sequence goes on from NZ_JBSRZJ010000001.1 coordinate 251,431, forward strand.
AGTTCGGTCCTGTTGCAGACACGACAGGGCTCTCCCGGGGCGCCGCATGGGCAAGGCTGGCTTTCGCTGCCCCAGGATGATGGCTGGTCCGGATGGGCTTTCGCAAACCCAGCGGCTGTTGTCGCATCGTACGCAAAACTGCATGTTTAGGCTAAGTAATCGCGAGCATTTGCTTTCGTGTTACGCGGTGGGCTCTGCCTTCCTCGGTCAGTCTGAAGCCGTCCGTGTCAATGAGGCCAGGATTCTTGAAGGAAAAGCGTATGCCCGCCTCTTGTGAGGATTTATGGCCGCCGGACGGTCCGGATCCCGTTTCGTATGCCAGCTATGGTTCCAGCATGTTGCATGTCCAGAAATCCTGCCTGCCATCGCTGCGTCATGGCCGTTGCCGAGAGGTCGAACGATTTTTCTGGTCCGGCTTCCTCGGCGCCGGGGCGGTAGCTGAGGAGATAAACGAGGTCCTCGTGGTCCACCTCTTGCAACTCGGCGCGAAGCTTGCGGGCTTCCAGGGAAACGCGAAGCCGCTGAAAGGTCTGGTTGCCGAACGTCAGATCGCTCTTCCGCTCGGCGGCGGCTTCGAGGCCGTCGGGGACATTGCCGTTACGCGCAAACAGATCGACGATGTAGAGGCGCAGCGAGCTGGCGGTTTCCAGGACCGGATCGAACGGCGCGTTCAGCGAGAAGCCGCCGTCGCAGAGCCATCTGCCGGCGATCTGCACCGGGGCAAATTCAGGAAGGAAGCCGCAACTGGCCAGGATTTGATCCATCTCGATCCGTGCTGACGCGGAGTCAAACAGGACAGGGTCGCCGCTTTCGACATCGGCGGCGCAGATGGTGATGCGGGGATCGCCGCTGTTGAGGCGTCCGAAGTCGATCAGGCCTATCAGGCGTTCGCGCGTCGGGCCGAGATCGTAGAGACCGCCGAAGTGAGATGCCGGCATCGGCAGGCGGGGATGAAAGAAGCCGGCCTGGCCAAACAGGCGCGTGTTGATCGCGTTGAGCCACGCGAACGGATGCCGGCTGATATTCGGCCCCTTGGACGAACCACCTGCGGCATAACAGTAGCTGCGCAAATTCTGCAGTCGATCGGCATAGGGGCTTCCGGCGACCAAAGCCGCCGTAATCGCGCCCGCCGATGAACCTGTCACCCAGTCGAGCGGCACGGACAGGCCGGCGAACGCTTCGAATGCTCCGCCATGGTAGGCGCCAAGTCCGAGGCCGCCGGCGAAGACGATGGCCGTGAGAGGTTGGTCCGCACCCATGCCGATTGAACGTCGCGCACGCATCGGCGTTCCAACCTGCCGATCCAGCACGCAGGCTCGCGAATAGAGCGATCCGTTAACCTGTGTGAAGCCGCTCGGTGCAGATCTCCTCTAGGGTGATGCCTGCGTCAGCTCGAACGGAATCAGGATGTCCGAACAGTCTGCCAGCCTCCGAAACTTCACCATCAATTTTGGGCCTCAGCATCCCGCGGCGCATGGCGTGCTGCGGCTCGTCCTCGAGCTCGACGGTGAAGTCGTCGCCCGCGTCGATCCCCATATCGGATTGCTGCATCGAGGCACCGAGAAGCTGATCGAGGCCAAGCCCTATCTTCAGGCCATCCCCTATTTCGACCGGCTCGACTACGTCGCGCCGCTGACCCAGGAGCATGCCTTCTGCCTTGCGATCGAAAGACTGATCGGCATTGAAGTGCCGCGGCGCGGGCAATTGATCAGGGTGCTTTATCATGAGGTCAGCCGCATCCTGTCGCACCTGCTGAACGTCACGACCCAGGCCATGGACGTCGGCGCCTTGACGCCTCCGCTGTGGGGCTTCGAAGAGCGCGAGAAGCTCATGGTGTTCTACGAACGCGCGTCAGGCAGTCGGATGCATGCGAATTATTTCCGGCCCGGCGGCGTCCACCAGGACCTTCCTCCGAAGCTCATCGACGACATCGAGGCCTGGTGTGATCCGTTCCTGCGGGTCGTCGACGATCTCGACCGATTGCTCTCGCTCAACCGCATCTTCAAGGCGCGCAACGTGGATATTGGCAGGGTCGCGCTGGAGCAGGCGTGGGCGTGGGGGTTCTCAGGCGTGATGGTGCGCGGCTCCGGCGCCGCGTGGGACCTCCGGAAAGCGCAGCCCTATGACTGCTATGCCGAGATGGACTTCGACATCCCCATCGGCAGAAACGGAGATTGCTATGACCGCTATCTCATTCGCATGGAAGAAATGCGGCAGTCAGTCCGCATCATGAAGCAGTGCATCGCCAAGCTGAAGTCTTCGGACGGAGGAGGCCCGGTTCTCGTGCAGGACAACAAGGTCGCGCCGCCACGGCGCGGCGAGATGAAGCGCTCCATGGAGGCCCTCATCCACCACTTCAAGCTCTACACGGAAGGATTCCACGTTCCTGCGGGTGAGATCTACGTCGCGGTCGAAGCTCCCAAGGGAGAGTTTGGAGTGTTCCTGGTCTCGGACGGCACAAATAAAGCCTATAAATGCAAGATCAGGTCGCCGGGATTTGCTCACCTCCAGGCGATGGACTTTCTCTGCAAAGGGCACTTGCTGGCTGACGTCTCAGCGATTCTGGGCTCTTTGGACATCGTGTTCGGCGAGGTCGATCGTTAAGAGGTATGCTTTGCCCTTCGATAGGGCACGATATCTCCTGGAGCCGATAACCCGACCCAAAGCGCACCGGTCTTGCGAAAGGCTCCCGAGCCCTCTTTCTCGTCATTCAGCCGGGACAATCACCTGTGGCCATCACCGTTTCTCGCCGTTGCATCTTCAGCGGCAACATTGCCGGGAACGGCGACATCATCAAAACGTGCGGCAAGCGTTTCCAACGCCGCGCGCATATCCGGCCCCTGCATTGCGGCGCCATGGCCCGTAATGGCGATCTCCGGCGCAAGCGCCGCCAAATCCCGCACCGACTGCTTCGCGCTCTTCCAATCCGGCGTGAAATACATCGGCGGTCCACGCATCTCCGGCGCCTGCGTCACCACTGAATAAACCGATTCCTGCCGTGTGGTGATGAATGCGTCGCCGGCGATCAAGACGCGGTCGCGCTCGCGCCAGAGTGAGATGTGTCCTGGCGTGTGGATCCATTGCCACTCCGGCATGAACGGTACGCTGTGATCGCCGGGAAGGTCGTAGAGGCGCGATGCGACATTGACCGGCCGGGTGGAAACAGCGGCGAGAGCAATGCGAGCAGGCCTCCACCGACCCCAGGACTGGCCGGTGGGTAAGCGAGTGATCCGTCGAAATAGGGATGCTCGGCCGCATGCCCATAGACCGGAACGTCCCATTCCTCCACCAGCGTCTCGAGCACGCCGACATGGTCGAAATGACCAATGCGTTAAGATGATGCAGGCGGGGCGGCCGCTGCCGCCGAACCGTGCGCTTGCCGGCGGAGCGGACCGCCCGGGCCGATCCCGGAATGCCAGCATCGACCAGCACCCAATTTCCGTCGCCGGCATGTTCGAGGCCGACGGAAAATTGACGATCGCCAATTGCCGGTAGGCGACATCGGCCACAATCCGCCTCGTGTTGTCATTTCGATCGAGATCGAAGCCAGGCTGTTCGGCTTCTGCGCTGGGAGAAAGAGGGATCTGGGTCATGTGCTGCCTGCCAGCTATCTTTCGATCGTGCCCGTCCGCCGGATCTTCTGTTGAAGCAACATTACGCCGTATAGCAGCGCCTCCGCAGTCGGCGGACAGCCCGGGACGTAGATATCGACGGGTATGACGCGGTCGCGGCCGCGCACGACGGAATAGGAGTAGTGATAGTAGCCGCCGCCGTTGGCGCAGGAGCCCATCGAAATGACGTAGCGAGGCTCCGGCATCTGGTCGTAGATCTTGCGGAAGGCGGGCGCCATCTTGTTGGTCAATGTGCCGGCGACGATGATCACGTCTGACTGCCGGGGCGAGGCTCGTGGTGCGAAGCCGAAGCGCTCCGCGTCGTACCGTGGCATCGACATCTGCATCATCTCGACGGCACAGCAGGCGAGCCCGAACGTCATCCACATCAGCGATCCGGTGCCCGCCCAGGTGATCAGCTCCTCCGCGGTCGCCGTCAAACATCCCTTGTCGGCGAGATCGTCACGAGTCTGCATGAAGTACGGATCGGGCGCGTTCGCCGGCCGCCCGTCATCAGGCCGCGGGAGCCGACTGTTTAAAGCATCGGTGCGAAAGGGAGTGTCGGTCATTGGCGAGCTCTCGGACGTACCGCCGACGAAAATTGCAACGTCACCCTAAAGAAAATAGGCGCTCCACTGGGTTGTTCCTGGGCGCCGATTTGTTTGACGATCGTCTATCGCAAGTTAGCGGTGGATCCTTTTCGGAGCACGCGAGCCAGCAAACAGATAAGGCACAAAGCGGCTTTGGAACGGTCGCCGTGGGTGGGCGCGCTTCTACGTCAGCTAATTCCGTAGGACACTCAGGGCAGGTGAGGGGCAACGCGCTTCGGGCGCAGACCCGGCAATTCCGAGACAGGTCTTCTTTTGCTATACCACCGGATGCAAGTCGCTTTTACGTTGTCATCGGGCAAGCTTCCGCGGGTCGTAGGAACCTCTATCAACTGCCCTCCGTTGCAGTCGATGAGCTTCCACCTCTCTGAGATCCTTAAGGCGATTGGGCCCAGCGCCTCGATCATCTTTGCAGCCTGGATCTTCGTAGGCTTTCTCCAGCAGCGCTATGACGCCGCTGTCGATCGCTACCGACAGACCATAAGCGATTATCGCAGCGGAGAACACCCAGCCGATCGGCGCGATAATATTCAAGACCAGATACTGGTTTTTAAGTACCGCTGCCAACTGATGAGTTATGCTTGCTTCACTGGCCTGCTGTCAGCGATTCTCTTCCTTCTGACGCTTGTTTCCGGAGCGGTAGACGTCATCATTCCAGGCAGTTAGTTCCTGCAAGTCTTCGGCACCGTTGCATTGCTTGGAGGCTTTGGCCTGGTCATTCTTGCAACCGTGCTGGTTATTCTGGAGGGGGCTTACACGCATCGTCAGCTCGATGCCGAGCTACTGGATGTCCCTGATCTCGCACGCAGCACCGGGCAGGAGAGCGGCAAGGTGGCGCAACAACAGCCGCGCAACGTGGCGACTGGATGAAATTCACTTAGACGCGAATGCGTGCGACGTACACTGCGGTCTTCAGGCGTACAGCCCGTTGCGATATTCAAATGAATCTTGATATTGCGCAAATTGCACCGCCGGATCGACTTTCCTTCCAAATCCAAGATATCACGGCGTTATCGAGCGCGCGAGCGCAGCCAGAACGGCTGCGCTCGTGGCAGTTCATTAGCTGAGATTTCAGTACTCGTCTGATTGGAAAACGGACGCGCCCCAGCGGGACTCATTGTATCTCGAATTGGCGCGATAACCGTAGCGGTCGCCATGCTGCCAGCTGCCGATCCGCTGGCATTGGCCCACGCCGGCCATCAACTGGCCGCCGCTCATAGCCGGTCCGGCTGCGCCGACAGCTTGGTCGCCGGGTGGCGTACACCGCCCCGGACCTCTTCCCGCCGCAACGCTGGGGCTTGCTGCGCTGAGAGGCAGAATCACGATCAATGCGGCTGCGCTCATACGTTTCATGCTTGTCATGGTTGTCTCCGTGTCTGGTTTGACTAGAAGCCAATCCCTCGTGTCCATGGGCGTTCCTCGCACGGGATCGCGATTTCACGAGCATCAACACGATGCCGACGTCGGGTTCTAATCTCGTTACTTCGGATCAGCGACACGGCATCAAGCGCGATAAGCCAAGACCTCGATACTGCGTAGATCGGCTCAGGGAAGCGGAAGTAGAACAGGATAGGATAGAAATGGTCGGCTTCCTTCGCGTCCGTCAGCTCCGCTGCGAGCTCCGAAAGGTTGTTGTAGCACGCGCTGAGCTGGTTGTTCGCAAAGAGGTGAGCGAGCAACTCCGCAGCGTCACCGGTCTCACCCGAAAGCGCGTGGATTTTGAGGCGTAGTGAGTTTCTGCTCCTGAGAGCGCCGTAGATCTGCATCAGGTAAGTGACGGTGAGCGATATGACTGACGTTCCGATCACCGAATTGAAAATAAACAGCAGCTTCGCGCCGGCGCTTTGTGGACCAAAATTGCTGCCACCAACGATCGAAAGGCTGCTTCCGGCCACGTACCATGCGGTCACGAAATCCCGTGGCGTGGCTTGGTTGCTATTCGTGATGCTTGTCCCGAGCAGAGGGTGGACAATCAGTGCAGCTCCCAGCGCGACAGAAAAGACCGGGCGAGTAGGAGCGTGACTACGATAAGCGGCCCGCAGAACGAAAGCAGATGCTTATTGCGGCTGGAAGCAATTCCGCGCACTGCGAGCCATACCAGTCTAGCCAGGCGGTCGCTCATAATGCCGGTGCCCGCGCGCGCATAGAGCACGGTGAGGAAGACGTCGGCAAGGACGATGGCCATCAACAGCGTGCCCACTATGGGCTCAAACCAATGCACCATCGCCTCCTCGGCTGAGTCGCGGGGCCCCGCCGTCGCCTACTTCGGTTTGGAAGCGCCGTCTGACGCGGTTGCATTGGGATCGCCCGGCATGAACTTGAACAAAGTAAAGTTCTTGTCCGTCCATGCCATGTGGAACCAGGGAGAATCCTGAATATGCGACGCGGTCACGTAGATGTGGCCGTCAGGACCTTGCGAAAAAGTATCCGGCCAGCGCAGACGCGAATCCGTCAACAGCTGGCGTATGCTGCCGTCCTGCGGGTTGATGATCTTGACGGCGTTGTTGGCGATCGAGCTCAGATAGATCTCGTCATTTTCGCCGGTCCAGAGCCCATCCGCCGGCTCTGTCGTGGCCACCGTCTCGGGACGCGCACGACCTGCCATATCGGGATTCTGGATGCTCGACGTGGGAATTCGGTAAAGGGTTTTGCCGGTCAGGGCTTGCCAATACAGCGTGCTGCCGTCCTTCGACAGCGCCAAGCTATCAGCATTGAAGAGCGGTTGCCGTCCGTCTGGCCGCCGCAGCGGCTGGCCATCGGTCATCACATTGACGCTGGGATCGAATTGAGTTGAAGGATCCTCGCTCAGCACACGCCACGCCTGCCCTGAGTCGATGTTAAGAACGACCAGGCCGCCGGGTGAGCCGGAATCGGTGAGGTAGGCGAACTTTCCATCGGGCGCGATGCGGACATCATTCAGATAGCTACCCGGACCAGCTACCCCGGGAGGAATTGGAAAGGATCGCTTCACATTGTTTGATTTCAGATCAATCTCGACGATCTTGGGGCCGCCCTTGATGGTCTTCTCGGCATTGGGGGCCGCCGGATCGACGACCCAGAGAGATCCCCGGTTGTCCGCGACCACGCTTTGAACGCAAACGAAGTGATCGTTGGGTGAGATCTCGGACATCCGTGCGTTGCGCCAGCTGTTCCACCCCTCATTAGGGTAGGGCCTGGTCGAGCCGTCCGGCAGGAGCTCGGCCACCGAGACGGGCGTGTCTTCGGTCCAGCGGGGGAAATTCACGAAGATCCGGCCGTCCGGTGCCACGGTGACGCCGGTGACCTGATGGTCGAATGTGGCGACCACTTGCAAGCGATCGTCGCGCGTGTCGACCAAGGGAGAGACAAGTCGTCCCGCCTTGGCCTTGATGTCTTCCGTCGCCGTCTGCGCGTGGACAATGGAGGCCATCGACAGGAGCAGTGCCGCGCAGGAGCCGAACAGGTTTGGACGCATTGCGCCGTCCTCTCACTTGGAGAAATTCACACAATCCTCTCTCTTCGACATCGTTCCTGTTGCCGAGCGAAACCAAGCTCCCAGACGTCGCGCGTAAACCTAGGTTAACATCGCGGCCTCGCACCGGGATACGTGGAATCCGAAGAACCTGGCCCAGTCCGGCTGAAGACAATCATCATACTCAACAGAACACAGAATGCGTGCGAAATCGATTTTTGTGGATGTGCCGATTAAAGCGGAGGAGGGCGCCAAAAACCTTTCCGGAATTAGAAACCGGTCACCCGTCCACGAGTTCGCGCTTCGGCGGGGCGTGAATCGGAGTGGTCGGCAAGAAGGCGCTAGTTTGGCACGGCAAGGAAGATATCAGGTGTGACACAGTTACCGATCCGGAGATCGAGGACGCCAGAAACGCAATCATCAAGGTGACGAGCTGTGCCATCTGTTGCTCGGACCTGCATCTCTTCCACAACTTCATTCCGGCTATTTCCAAACTATGAACAAGTGGTCGCTGCAGAATGGGTCGAACCTGAGGTCGCAAGCCTGCCCGCTTCAATACTCCTTGTCGAAGATGAAGCGCAGATCAGGATGATGTTAGTCGAGATGATCGAATTGGCGGCATGCAGGGGATAGCGGGGAAACGGAGGAAAAAGCAGCAGCGAACATGGAAGTCGTCCTCGACGAGGTCTGCCGTGATCTTCCGAACAACGGCGGCGACCACGTGAGCCGGAAGTACATCGCCGTGCGGCTCCTTCGCGCGGCGCAACGCGGACGGAAGACGCTGGGAGCACTGGAGAACATCGCTCATCAGGCGATGCGCAAGCTGAGCCGCTGCAAAGCAGCGGCGTAGACGGCCGTTGCGACTTTGTCGATGTGTGCTGAAGCATTGCGTCATTGTAAGGGGCTGAATGTTCGACGTGTATGTGAACGAGAGGAACGGCCCTTTGATTGTCCTCCGCGGAAATCCGATTCCGACTGGAACTGATGGGAGTTGGCGCAAGAAGCGCGCTGTGCGCTCCGTCAGCGAGCGGATTCGTGCCGATTTGGGCACGCGAGGCTTGCATAAGCGGAACCTAGCCGCCCGGCCGGTGCCGCGAGAGCGCTAGTCTTCGCAGCTGCCGGCTGGCGGCCGCAGCGCCAGGCGCCGTAGCTTGGTTAATGGCGTTGAAGAAGGTCTAGGCGGCAAGATCGAACGAAGCGATGAGGGCACGCACGTCATTGGCGAGTCGGCGGTAGTGTTGGCCCGCCCGCTGGTAAAGTTCGCGATTGCCTCCTTCCGATCGACGAGCGATCAGCTCGCACTCCGCAGCGAGGTTTTCAAAACGCTCCAACTTGGCTTGGAAGCCACTCATTGCACGCCCCACTCTTTACTCAAGGGACGGCGACGATATCCGCTCAACTGGGTCAGCTCAAACATATTCAGTGCTGCAGGCGCGAAGTCCCGCCACTCTCGTTGTCTACCCACGATTGCAGTCAAGCGATGGGGCGCGCTAAAAGCGTGAAGATGCTGATCTACGTTGAAATTTGAAGCTGGTCACCACTACATCGCGGATGGGTCACAATGCCAAGGAGTCAGAAAACCTAGGTGCGGCTGACCAACTGGAAGAACAGATGCGCCGCGTCGGGCTCCAGCGCCAGCTACCGGCTCCGCGCCAAGCGAAAGAGCGGCCTCATCAAGACGCCGACCGCTGCTGCGCCCTCTTGCCGAATACGAAGCCGCGGTCGGAGGGAGCTTCTGATGGGCCGCGCGCGCGAACCTGTCGGCGGCGCCGCGATCTCAGCCCGGCGGACCGCGCCATTGCGACCAGCAACACCATCGAGATGGGCGGTGTCGATGATCCGCAGCCGGCGTCCATCCGATTGCTTGTGGATCGCAACCTGGTGCAATCCATGGCGGATCCGCACTTCCCCGGCCGCGATTGTTACCGCCACGCGCTCGCCAATCAGGCGCCACGGCACCGAGTAGCTGTTCGTGTCGATCTCGACGCCGACAAGTGCGTCTTACCTACGCCTGGAGGGCCGAGCAGCACTGCTGATTACCTCGAACCGCAGCGTTGCCGAATGGGGTACGGTGTTCGCTGATCCGGTGGTCGCCACCCACGACCGCGAGGTCATCAGCTGGGTGGCCACAACGGCTGGGATCTCCGGCGAGATGATCCGGGACATGATGGTCCACTGTGTCGAACAGCGGTTCGCCGACATCCGCGCTCCGCGCAAGGTGCAATGGCTGACCGACAATGGATCCATCTTCGCCGCCTATCGCACCCTTGAGATTGCCGCCGCCGCCACGGAGACTAGCGCCTATCTGAAGTCCTCAAGAAGCAACCCGAACGGGAAAGGTCCAGCGCTGGGGTCTGGAGGCATTCTTTCTCTTACGATGTGAAGTTCGCGATTGTGAGCGACTTCAATATCACTCCATCTTGGAAGCTCATGCGCGCAACGATATGGACCAGTGGGCGGTAACGTTTGCCTCTTATCTTCCTGGTTGACCCGCAGAAGTCGCCTCGCGGGATTGCCTTCACCTTCGGCGAACATTCGAAAACGTCAGATGGCGCCGAGTGAAGTAGCTGGAATGATAAGGTTTTGGTCCCAAATGGAGTCAGTCCTCCACTGACAAGCTTTCGAGAAATGGGCAAATGGCGGCAATCTGCGAGCTTATAAGGTTTGGTCGCAAACGGAGGAAGCTCACCGACTGATAAGAAAATCATGTGGAGGCTTGACCTCCGGAGAGATGACCTAAACCACGTCCGGATCTAAGGCCGAGGCGGACTTGGTAGGTGAATTCGTTAACCGACTGCTTTTTGAGGCAATAGGGCCGTCATCGCCCCAAGGAAATCCAGTAGGTCGATGCTAGTTCTGGAAGATTTCCGGCTTGATCCTGCGACAACCCTACGCCAGATTGCCGCGCGATTGAGGATCGAAATGCAGCAGATCGAACAGTGGCTCGAGAAACTAGGCATGTCTGGCTATGCCCAGCTGTTCCTCGAAAATCGGATCGATACCACCGTCCTGGGTGAACTTAACGACCAAGACCTCCGGGAACTGGGAATCGTCCTCGGCGATCGCAAGAAGCTCATGCGTGCAATTCGTGAGTTGCACGCCTCCGACAACATCGCACGCTCCGCGACGTCTCCCGAATCGGTCCCAGATGCGGCCGAACGGCGCCAGTTGACAGTCATGTTCTGCGATCTCGTCGGCTCCACGGCCCTATCAACGCAGCTCGATCCAGAGGACTTGCGGAAGATTATCGGTGCGTACCATCGGACCTGCGCAGGAGTTGTCGAACAGAACGGCGGCTTCGTTGCAAAATATATGGGCGACGGCGTGCTGGTGTATTTCGGCTACCCGCGGGCCCACGAGCACGATGCGGAGCACGCTGTGCAGGCAGCGCTGGGGCTCGTTGCTGCAGTCGGAAAACTCGAAACGGCGGCCCCCGGCCGATTGGAAGTGCGTGTCGGGATTGCAACGGGACTGGTCGTTGTCGGAGACATCGTCGGCTCTGGAGAGGCGCAGGAACGCGGCGTTGTCGGCGAAACGCCGAACCTGGCGGCCCGTCTGCAGGCCGTCGCAGGGCCCGGAATGGTCGTGATCGCGGACGCAACGCGACGGCTGCTCGGCGATCTATTTGTGCTGACGAGTCTTGGGCCACAACAGCTCAAGGGCCTCACTGGACCGGTTCAGGCCTGGGCCGTCCAAGGCGCCAACGCCATCGATGGCCGATTCGAAGCCCTTTATCGTCGCGGATTGGGAGGCCTCGTCGGACGCGAGGGCGAATGTGCCGTGCTGGAGCAGAGCTGGTCCAAAGCTCGAACGAACGACGGGCAAGTCGTTCTCATTGCCGGAGAGGCGGGCATCGGCAAATCGCGCCTGGTGGCTGCCATTCTGGAGCGGGTGGCCGCGGATGCGCCGACGCAGCTGCGTTACTACTGCTCTCCGCAGCACACCAATTCGGCGCTTTATCCGATCGCCAAGCAGATGGAACGGCGCGCGAATTTTACGCGCGAGGATGATCCGAAAACGAGGCTTGACAAGTTTGACACGACGCTCGGCGGTTCATCCACACCTATCGCACACAGGGCAGCGCTTGCCGACCTGCTCCAACTCGCCAATGACGGCCGGTATTCAACCGACGACCTGACGCCGGCGCAGCGCCGCCAACGAATGCTCGAAGCGATCGTGCTGGACATCGAGAGCCAGGCTCGCTCCAATCCTGTTCTCATGATATTCGAGGACCTGCATTGGATCGATCCGACCAGCCTCGAACTGCTTGGCCAGCTCATCGAGGCGATTGCCACACTGCCCGTGCTGATGGTTGCGACGTTCCGGCCCGAGTTTGTACTGCCCTGGGCCGATCGGCCTCATATCACGGCAATGATGATCGCCCGCCTTGGTGCGCGCGAAACCGAAGCTCTCCTCGATGAGGTGATCGGAGAGCACCCCGTTCCGGCACACATGCGCAAGGAGATCATCGATCGCGCCGACGGAATACCCCTGTTTGTCCAGGAGATGACCAAGGCTGTGCTGGAGGCAGGCTCCGAAACGCATTTCCTCGGAGCAATCCCTGCCGCTGCAAGCCCGGTGCCGGCCACCCTTCACGCGTCCCTGATGGCCCGCTTGGACCGGCTCGGTCCCGCCAAGGAGGTTGCACAGATGGCGGCCGCAATCGGTCGCGACTTCAGCCATGCGCTGCTCGCCGCCATCGTGCCACTAGCGGAGTCCGAGCTGAACCGCGGACTCGACCGTCTCGTCGATGCGGGGTTGCTGTTTCGCCAGGGCGAGCCACAAGATTTGAACTATGTCTTCAATCACGCGCTGATCCAGGAGGCTGCCTACGGCACGCTCCTGCGTGAGAAGCGCCGCGAGCTCCATCTTGTAATCGCCGAGACCATAGAAACCGATTTCGGCGACATCGCCGAGAGCCAGCCGGAAGTGCTGGCCCGGCATTGCACGGAAGCCGGCCTCCTCGAAAAGGCCGCACACCTGTGGAGCAAGGCCGGAAAGCGCTCGCTTTCCCGATCGGCGCTCGTCGAAGCGGCGGAACAGCTCGCCCGCGCCCTCGACCTGATCGCCGCGTCGCCCGAGACTGCTTCGTTGCGCCATGAGCGAATCGCGTTACAGATCGAGCTCGCCAACGCCCTGATCCACACCAAAGGGCACGCTGCCCCCGAGACAAGAGCGGCCTTCAATCACGCGCGCGCCTTGATCGAACACGCGGAGAAGCTTGGGGATACGACGGACGATCCCATCATGCTCTTTTCGGTACTCTATGGCTTCTGGGTGGCGAGCCGTATGTCGTTCCACGCCGATGTGACGCGGGAGCTGGCCGCCCAATTCCAGGCCCTCGCCGACGAGCGTCAGGCAGGTACACCAATGATGATCGGGCACCTCTTGATGGGAATTTCCCTTGTGCTCGCCGGGGACCTGACGGCCGGCGCGCACGAGCTCGATCGCGCCGTGGCGCTGTATCATCAAGCCGAACACCGCCCGCTGGCGATGCGGTTTGGCCACGATATTCTCGTCTCCGCCTTGGCGTGGCGCGCCTTTTCACAATGGGCATTGGGTCGCACCGATGTCGTGACGGCCGATGTGGAGCGCGCGATCCGCGAAGCGCGCGAGTTTGGTCACGCTGCCACGCTGATGTATGCGCTCGCGCATGTGTCGCTCACGTTGATCTACATGGGCAAGCTAGACTCCGCGGCCGAGTTCGCCGACGAGCTTATGCAGCTCGCGGACGGAAAGGGATCACGCTTCTGGAACGCTTACGGAAAGCTGCTGCGCGGCCGAGTACTCGCGCTCGAGGGGCATGACTGCGCTTCCGCTGAGATGATCGAGGCCGGGATTTCGGTCATGCGATCGACCGGCGCGACAGCCTATGCGCCGTGGTATCTCAGCACTTTGGGAGCGACATACGCTCGGGTTGGACGGCTTGGTGATGCGCAACGCTGTAGTCAAGACGCGTTGCTGAGTATCCGCGAAAGTGGCGAGTGCTGGCAGGAGGCTGAAGCACATCGCATCGCCGGAGAGGTGGCGCTGGCGTTCGAACCGCCGAACGTCCAGCAAGCGCAGGCTCATTTCGAGCGGTCACTCTTCGTTGCGAAACAACAAATGGCGAAATCCTTCGAACTGATGGCGGCCGAGAGCCTGGCAACACTTTCTCAACGAGAAGGACGCACGCGGGCAGACCCACTCTGCTGACGACAGCTCTTGGGCCAAAGCGGAAGGTCTTAGTGGCCCATTCCGATGTCCGCTGCTGTAGTGCATCCCCATAGTTGATAAGAAATATTCGCACCCAAGACCCTCCAGCAGTACCCATGGAGCACAACTTGATCGACAACATAGCGCGCCAATTCTCCTCACCGAAGAAGGGCGTTCCGTTGATCTCGAACTTATCCCGCAGCGGGGCCCGGCGGCCGAAATGCTCGAGGACGAGATACAGCAGCTGGTCCACGCTCATGCGGCAGCTCTGCCGATTCCCAATTGACCCTATGTTCGTGGGTGCCATTAGCGTTTGCCGGGCCGCAAATTATCCGTCTGTCATAATTTGCAGATGCTCTCGGCATTAACCCAAGTTATATTTTGGGGTATGGGCAGAGAGCTAACTTTGCAGGTTCTGGTGGTCGGGGCCGGTGTCTTCACTGTGGCAGCATCCGTCGCTCTCCTTTTCGGCTTTTGATCTATCTTAATTATTGAATGACGCGCATCGGTGTTGCTTGCCAACGGCAGGACACCGAGTGGGCGCTATGATGCAGCCTTGGATGTTGCACACTTTGACGTGGGGATTGACCGTCGTCGGCCTGATCGCGATCCTGTCGATAGTGCTGTGACGCATGTAGGGAGTGGAGCGTCCCTTGCCGTCGCAGCCAGTCAATCCCGATACCGGCAGAACTCATCCCCGTTCTCGTACTCGACGCAGGTCTTCACGCGAGGACGGGGACGTACCTCATAGTAGTAGCGTCCTTCGTTCTGCTCCGCATACCCACGGCCGCGATCCATGTCATCGTCGTCCCGATGCCAGTTGCGCCCAATGGTTCGATGGTCCTCATCTCGATCCATCATAGGGCCCATCTGGCGTTGGCGCATTCGGTCACTGTCCATCCGGTCCTCGCCGCGCTGCCGCGTAGTCCAATCCCGATTAATCCGGGTGTCCTCAGCGCTTTGACGATCGCGCTCGCGAGCTTGGTCTGATTGCTGTGGTGATCGTTCAGGCTGAACGGGCTTGTTCTGAGCTTGATTTTGATCGGAACGCCGCTGCATCCGATCAGTATCGACCGGAGTGTTCTGAATTTGAGCTTGGTTTGGTTGCGGATTAAGCTGCCCTTTGATTTCGGTTTGAGACTGGTTTGTGTCCCTTCCGCTCTGCTGAGCAGATGCAGTGATGGGATACAGGCTCGCAACCAGGAGCAGCGGAAGGACGAAATCTGAACGACGCATGGTCATACCTCGCAGGGTTTGCTGTCTAACAGCGGACCTCAGCCTTCGTTCTTCTCCCGGAGATACTTTTCTGCCGGCCGCGTGTCGCTTTGGTCGGTCCTTCTGGCACTCCCATCGTGCGAGGCTCATGCAGTCGCACGAACTAGGAACGGTTCGACCCTGTTGATTGTTTTTTAGGACTGCGCCACCCGCCCTCTATCGCTGTCCTAAGTGTCGTCAGCCGCTAAGTCAGGCTGACAAGACTTGGAACATGGAGACCAAACGACCAAACGCTTTGCTCGCGTCTACAAATGCCAGTGCGGGGAACTGGTTTGGGACGGCTAGGAGCCTCAGAACGCGATGACGGCATGGGTCTCTTGATCCGCATGGCGGTCAGGGATGTGGCGGCTGGGATGGCTGACTAGGTGCGGGGAGGCCCATGCCTTTCGCCCGCATCGCAGCAAGTTGTCGGTACGCACTTGCCTGACGCTCAAGATCGGCTCTCAAGGCACTATTGTTCTCACCGGCAGCAAGTCGCTCGAAGGCAACTGCTCTTTCAAGGTAGTGCATCAAAGCGTCAATCATCTGCCTGTCTCCGGGCAGCATAGGGAACGCGACCGCAGCCGTTGCGACCTTGCAACGCTCACCAGGTCGGCGGTGCGTTGCGTGGTCTTCGACAGAACCAAGCCACTGACGCAATGACCGTTCCTCGCCAGCTTAGCCCTTAACCTGCATCAGCAAATCTTCAAGAACTCAGCGAGAGCAGCAGTTCGCAAGGAACGGCTGAGAATACGTCTAGTTGCCGGACATCGATGACATAGTGGTCCCTCCCCATGACTAACTCGGTCAACATCGTTGGCCGGGTTCTTCTTGCATCGGAGCGGGGGGGGGGGTCCTAGCCCCGCCGGCTACAACATGGGGCATTCTGTCGAGGCGCAGCGATCGTTCCTACCGCGCCGTGCGGCGAGATCCGACATGTTCATAACCGGCGTCAGATCATAGGCTAGGACGGGGGCCGTCATCTCGGCCGCTACTCTTGGAAGGAAGCCTCTCGCTCCCAATTCGGGGATACTGACAATCCCGGCCGTGGTAGACCGAGACCCCCCTCGGGGTCGATAATCGGATTCAGAGGTAGAATTTATCGATGTCTACCGTCGACTCTACGCCCAGTTTGGCGAAGTTTTTCGCAAGCCAGTCGCCCGCACATTTTCGCCCCTGGTCGCGAAGAAAAATGAGAAAGTTCCAATCGGCGTTATATTTGCTTGTGGGACTAAGTGCGCCCATGAATTCATCGTCGGCGATGCTGTGGATCAGCACACGCTTGAGCCCTCCATCGACTCGTTTTTGTGTGACAAGCTTGGTGACGAAACTGACCGCCCGCATTTCCCGCATTAGCGACGAATTGAAGCTGATCTCGTTGATGCGGTTCAAAATATCGACAGCGGCGCGCGGCACCTCAGTACGAATCAGCGGATTGATATGGACGATGACAATGTCGGTACTGTTGCAGTTGTAGATCAACGGGAAGAGCGCCGGGTTTCCCATATAGCCGCCGTCCCAATAAGCTTCGCCGTCGATCTCTACCGCGTGAAACATCGTGGGAAGACATGCTGAAGCCATCACGGCAGAGATTGAAATTTCCTTTCCGGCGAAGACCTTTACCTTGCCGGTACGAACGTTTGTCGCAGAGAGGAAGAGCTTGACCGGACAGTCCGGACGCCCCAACACGTCAAAATCGATCGATTGCTCGACCACTTCACGAAGCGGGTTATAGTCTGAAGGGTTGAACTCATATGGCGATAGGACGCGCGTCACGAACCCCATAAGGGAGAAAGCAGGCGACCAGGCCAGCTTGTGATCCCCCAGAATTTGATCGATGAAACTTGGCTGCAACGGTCCCAACTTGGCCGCGTCGCTGACGCGCTTCCAATAGTCCGTAAGCGCTTTGCGTGCCCCTTCGCGACCCCCGATCGCAAGCCCATAGGCAAAGACCGCCGCGTTCATTGCTCCGGCGCTGGTTGCACTGAGCCCCTCGAACGCTAGGTCTTTCTCGTCCAGGAATCGGTCGAGTACACCCCAGGTAAACGCACCATGCGCTCCGCCGCCCTGGAGGGCCAGATTGGTGGTCCGGACCAGGTTGGAGAATGCCGGTTCGTGACCGGCTCTCCCAGGGGCCCCAGGCGTTTCCGCCGACTTGTGCTCCGATGTTTCTTCCATTGCCGAACCGTCGCCCTGATCGCGCGCATGCACAAAGCATTCAATAACAAAGATTGCAGGTGCGGAAACTTACGTCGATCGATGTGAGTCACATGAGCGTTCATACCACAAATAGACGGCAGCTGACGCGACGCTCGCCCATATTTTTCAGAGTCGGAAGGCGACAGGCGATCCCGGCGCCGCGGCTGGTGGCGATGCCTCGAAATGCGCCCTTCGCTATACCAGTGACCTTCATCGCCGCGATCTTCACATCGACGAGCAGGCGATCGATGGTGGCGGCGCTGATAGCCAGAACACGATCACGGTCCGACTGGCCAAGCTGCAATCGGCCATGTTGCTCAAGGGCAGGCAGCAAGGTCGGGATCATCACCTTGAGCCGCTTGCCGCACACCCGATCCGACGCCTCCCACAGCGCCGTCAGCGCGTCCTTGATCGTCGCGCCATATCTGCGTCTTCGCTTTCTTGTTGCCTCGACCTCGCCCGGTCGAACCGTCTCGCGTCGCCGGAGCGCGCGCACCGCATGTTTGCGATGCCAGCCCGTCGTCGCGCACGTCTCGTCGAGGATCCGTCCCTTCTCCGCTCGTTCGGCCGACCGGTAACGCTCCGTTACCGCCGACACCACCTCGCGCCGCGCGCCCATGCTGATCTTTCCCGCCATAGACGCCACCGAACGTTTTCGATGGCACCGACCCAATCATCGGCGAGAAGTTGTCCAGTAACATTCTGGGTGAGGCAATGCGGGGTCGATATTGCAAGCCGAATGACAAAGTGCGTTGATCGATCACCTCTCCGAACTTGCGCAGCTTGAACATCAGCTTCGATTGGCTCGTCGGGCAGTCGCGCTCATAACCGATGAGACGACCGTGAAGAGTCTCGAAGAGTTCGCCGGTGAGTCCGAACAGAACGAGGATTGTTCGCACAAATATGGCCCCTGTTAAAAATCACTTCTCGAGATCGAAGCACTCGCCCGTGATGCAGAACTACGTCACTTTCTGACGGACGGTTCTGTTCCCAGAACTGAATGCAATTCCGTTATATTGTCAAACCTTAAAGTTGCGTTTATAGATAAACACAACTTTCCCCTAGAACCCGGGCGAGCGCGCTACATCTGATCGGTGGGAGGGGGTACCTGATCAGGTAGGCACTTCCTATCCAGCTTATGGCTGGGTAGGGGTCATGATGGGTCGTCGTCGCCAGTAGGACGATGTGCTGAACGTCCCGGCGCAACGGCGCTTAGGGGCATGAGGGAATAGCTCGTACTCCTCCCGCCGCCCTCGTCCTTCACGAGGATACCTTGATTTACGAGACCTTGGATGTCGCGCAGGGCCGTATCGGGCGAGCACTTTTCAATCGTTGCCCATTTGCTCGATGTCAGTTTGCCTTCGAACCCGTCCAGCAGACGGTTCAGCATATTGCGCTGCCGCTCGTTGACTTGAGCCGTGGAGTGCCGCTTCCAGAAGTCGGCTTTTTCGAGCACGGCTGCGAGGGTACTCTCGGCGCCACTGAAGGCGCGGTCGAGACAGCCCAGGAACCACTCAAGCCAGGGTGTGATGTTGAGATCGCCTTTCTGCGTGGTCTCCAGCAAGTCGTAGTAGATCTTGCGCTCGCGCCGTATCTGAGCCGACATGCTGTAGAAGCGTTGCGGTATTCCTTCGGAGCGGGCAAGCGATATGTCGGCGATGGCACGCGCGATACGTCCATTGCCGTCCTCGAATGGGTGGATGGTCACAAACCAGAGATGCGCGATCGCAGCCTTGATTAGTGGGTCGATGTTCTCTTCGGTATTGTACCAGTCGAGAAACGCAGTCATTTCGGCATCGAGCTTGTCGGCAATCGGTGCTTCGTAGTGCACGCGCTCACGTCCGTAGTCACCAGAGACGACCTGCATCGGTCCTGACGAGGCATCGCGCCAGGCTCCAATAGCGATCTTCTTCATGTTGCTGCGGCCGGTCGGAAACAGCGACGCATGCCAGCCAAACAACCTTTCCGCCGTGAGCTCGGCTTTGAACTTCTGGGTAGCGTCGAGCACCATCTCGACAACGCCCTCGACGTTGCGATCGGCTGATGGCAGAGCGCCTGCGTCCATGCCGAGGCGACGCGCCAGCGAAGAGCGCACCGCGTCCTTGTCGAGTTTTTCCCCCTCGATTTCACTGGACTTGAGGACTTCTTCCGTCAGGCTCGTGAGGACAGCCTCCTCCTGCTGGGGGAAGCCGAGCGCCTGCATCCGACCGATGAGCTGGCCTTGGCGAAGCCGCACGGCCGCGAGTTGCTTCGCCAAGGCGTCGCCATCCCAGGAAAATTGAGGCCAATCAGGTAGTTGGTGGATATAGTCCCGCATTCCCCGCACTCCTTGCGGAGAATATGGCGGCCTTTCCCCTCAACCGCAAGGCTAATTACCGCAAAATATGCGGGGAATGGCGCCAATTCTCCGCATCGGACCCGACCCGCCAGCCCCGAAACAGGATCCGTTGGAGCTTCCGCCTGACGCCCTCCTTTGAACTTCCACCAAGAAATCCAAGCCGCCGAGGGATCGCCGGGTGCTGTCTCCATCGCCAAAGACGTCCGCCGATGGCTGCGCGCGAGTTCGCGCGCTTATACCCATTTCGCGAAGTGAGTATAACACGCCGTTTTTCAGATACGGGGTCGATGCGCACCGTCGAACATTGCGATCGAGTAGGGCGGTCGATTCGTTCTCTCCCAATCGGTACCGGCTCGTGCGCGGCGCACATCGAAGCGAGCTCGAATTGATCCAGCTTGATCGCGCCGTTCACAGTCTATTGAGCAGCTTCCTCAAAGACGCCGAGATTGGCGCATCAACGATCTCGCATCGATAGGCTTGATCGACGCGGATCTCGTAACCGATTTTTATTCAGGTTGAATGCGATGGCGTCTGCCGCTTTTCATCTCGCCGCGCTCGTTCGCGAGAGTTGAGTGGGTCGGAAAATGTTCCGGCGAAAATCTAGGTCGGCCAGATCGTCGTCGTGCTCGGCATCGTGCCGTCTCGACGTGGGGCACAACGCAATGGACCTGCCGCAGCTCTCGGCTATCAGCAGCGCCTCGGTGACCCCTGGTTCTTGATTGTCGGCTATCGTGTTTATCTGCCCTGGCGATTGTTCGAATGGTGGTTTGCCTATGAGGGCTATGCGCCCGAGGTGTTCGAGGAAGGTTGAGCGATCGCTGCAGCTGACGACATCGCGGGCGCGGTTTTTGCGATCCTCAATTCGGTGTGGCGCGCGCGCCAAAGCCAGTTGGTGACGACTTACGGTTCGGCACGCTGGGCAACGCCGAAGCAAATCAAGGCGGCCGGCCTGTTCGCGTCCAAAGGCGTATCTGGGGCGCCCCGGGAATAACTATCTGCGCCACGATGGACCGGAGCACGTCATGTGCTTTGCGCCGACTCGCTCGGGCAAGGGCGTGGGGCTGGTGTTACCCACATTGCTGTCGTGGACCTCGTCTGCGGTGGGTGCACGACATCGGCCGAACCATGGCTCAACTGTGAGATCCTGAGCGAATGCTGGATACCTGCGATTCGTGAGAGCTTGTTCACGATAAGGTCTTCAAGAGCGTCGACGTCTGATACCATGACGCAAAGGAGATAATCGCTATCGGGTGATCGGGGATCCCGCGGCAAAAGCGCCATCGTTCCAATCATCAGCTGCTTTGCCGATGTAGCAGGGTGAAGCGCGTGTCGATGACGGCTTGTTCCGATTCGGCACCAGAGTGCGCGAGCCGCGTGATGATCAGTCGCGCAGCTTCCTTCCCGATGAGGTCGCCGGGCGGGCGGATCGTCGTCAATGACGGATTTGCGGCCGCGCTGAAGCTCAAATCGCCGAAGCCCATCACCGACAGGTGCTCGGGGATCGCAATGCCAGAGCGCTGACATTCGAAGATCACGCCAAGTGCGATATGGTCGTTAGAGCAGGCGATTCCATCGACGTTTGGAAAGCGATGCACGGCCTCGCCGAGCAGCATGGCGCCAACTTCGGCGCTCGCTGGTGCAGGGTGCTGGATGACCTCTGCCGTGACATCAGGCGCGTTTCGCGCCGCTTCGACGAAGCCTTGGGCGCGCCGAGCCGCGCGGTGATCCTCATGCAGGCGGGCGCCGAGAAACAATAATCGCTTGCGCCCGCGCTGAAGAAGATGCGAAGCAGCGGCATGACCGACCTGGTCGTGGTGAAAACCGACCGCCATGTCCATGGTCGGGGAACCAAGCTCCCAGATTTCGACAATCGGCACCTTGCTGTCGCGGAGCAGCCTGCGCGTTGCGGCGCTGTGAGAAAGGCCAGTCAATACGACAGCGGCAGGGGCCCAGGCGAGGGCGGTGCGGACGAGATTCTCCTCGTCGTGTTCTCTGTACTCGCTGTGGCTGAGCATCACCTGCAGCCGCTGCTTGCTGAGCTCTTCCTGCAGGGCCGCGACGGTCTCGGCAAAGAACGCATTGCGGACGGATGGCACGATGATGCTCACGACGCGCGACGAGGCGGCCGCCAAGCCACCAGCCATCAGGTTCGGCACGTAGTCGAGCGCTTCGATAGCGCGTGCGATCGCCTCGCTCGCCGACGCCGAGACCGCATCGGGCTTTCTAAAATAGAGGGACACCGTGGAAGGCGACAGCTCTGCGCGCGCCGCTACATCCATGATCGTGACCCGTTGCATCTTGCGCCGGGTGCGTAGGGGCTTTGATGCGGCCATTGCAATGGTGGCTCAAGATAATAGCGCTATTATGTATCCGAAGCCCTGAAAGGCTACAACCGCATTCTGTTTACCGAGCGATATAGTGAGTATGACCAGCTAGATAAGATAGTACTCCCGTCTTCATCCGCAGGATCGAGCCGGTGAGGGTCCGTCGTTGATTTCTAAAAATCGCAGCGCTACTATGAAACATCACGGCGCTGAAAGAACCGTCGGGACGGGAGAACGGGCTCATGGCTTCGGTCAGCCTGCGCAAGCTTGAGAAAAGCTACGGCGCGTTTCGCGTCGTCAAGGCGATCGACCTCGATATCATGGATGGCGAGTTCGCCGTCCTCGTCGGTCCGTCTGGGTGCGGCAAGTCGACCACGCTGCGCATGATCGCCGGCCTCGAACGCATCACCGGCGGCGAGATCCGGATCGGCGACCGCATCGTCAACGATCTGCCGCCGCGCGAGCGCGACATCGCCATGGTTTTCCAGGACTACGCGCTCTACCCGCACAAGACCGTGCGCGAGAACATGGGCTTCAGCCTGAGGGTACGCGGTGCGAATGCGGCGGACGCTGACGCCAGGATCAGGGACGCGGCGGAGATGCTCGGCATCACCCATCTGCTCGACCGCCGGCCGGGACAGCTCTCCGGCGGTCAACGTCAACGAGTCGCGATGGGCCGCGCCATCGTACGGCGGCCGCAGATCTTCCTGTTCGATGAACCGCTCTCCAATCTCGACGCAAAACTGCGTGGTCAGGTGCGTACGGAGATCAAGCGGCTGCATCAGACGATCGGGACCACCATCGTCTACGTCACCCACGATCAGGTCGAGGCGATGACTTTGGCCGATCGCATCGTCATCCTGCGTGGTGGCGACATCGAACAGATCGGAACGCCCGAGCAAGTCTACAATCATCCGGCTAGCGTTTTCGTCGGTGGCTTCGTCGGCGCTCCCTCCATGAATTTTGCGAAGGCCAGGGCCGCTCAAGGCTATCTCGAATTCGCAGATGGCAACCGTCTGCCGCTTGCGGGCATCGCCGGCACAAAGCTCTCGGCGGCCGACGGGCGTGAATTCATCGTCGGAATCAGGCCCGAGCATTTCACGTCCCTGACGTCCGATGACGGCCTAAACAGCCAGGTTCAGGTCGTTGAGCCGCTCGGCTCCGATACGCTGGTGCATTTTGCAATGGGCGGCGCGACATTGACAGCACGGCTGCCGCCCGAGTTGCGCCCGCAGGCCGGCGAAGCGATCAAGCTGGGGCTGGACCCCGCGAAGATTCACCTGTTCGATCCGGAGACGGAGCGCGCCTTGCATTAAAGAGCGCGCAGCGAAACCAACTGCAGGCCAGTCAAGCCGCAACAAAGCGGCGATTTTTTCCGGGAGGACGGCATGAGTTCAGAGCGCATTTCAAGGCTGGCGGGATTGATGCTCGCGTGTGCAGCGACCGCATTCGCAACCAGTGCATCCGCCGAAACCAATTTGAAGGTCTTCGTTACGAGCCAAGGACAGCCCGCTATCTGGCGCACGCTACTCGATCAGTACGAAGCGCGCAATCCGGGCATCAAGGTCGGTATCGAGCTGGGCGGTACGACCTCCGACATGCAGGCCCAGTATCTTAACACGGTGCTCACAGCGAAGGACTCTTCACTCGACGTGTTGATGCTCGACGTTATCCGTCCGGCACAGTTTGCGGCAGCGGGCTGGACCAGCCCGGTCGCAACCGACATGTCTTCCTATCTGCGTGCCTATGCCGAGGCGAACACGATCGACGGCAAGGTGGTGGCGCTGCCCGCCTTTGCGGATTCCATGTTCCTCTATTATCGCAAGGACCTGCTGGACAAATATGGGCTCCAGCCGCCAAAAACCTGGGACGAGCTCGCGGACGCCGCGAAGAAGGTTGCGGACGGCGAGAAGAATCCGAACTTGCAGGGGCTGTCGTTCCAGGGCAAGGCGATCGAAGGCGCGGTCTGCACCTTCCTCGTGCCGTACTGGAGCCAAGGCAAGGTGGTGACCAAGGACGGCAAGCTCGATTTCGATCGCGAGGCGGCGACCAAATCGCTCGCGCTGTGGAAGGGCTTTGCCGACAGCGGTGTTGCCAAGAAGAACATTGCCGAGGTCGCGACCGACGATACGCGCAAGGAATTCCAGGCCGGCAACGTCCTATTCGCGGTGAACTGGGCCTATGCATGGGCGATGTCGCAGGGCGCCGAGTCTGCGGTATCAGGCAAGGTCGGCGTCGCACGGCTTCCGGCAATCAAAGGCGGCGAACAGGCGACCTGCCTTGGCGGCTGGGAGTGGAGCGTTTCCGCTTTTTCCAAGCATCAAGACGAGGCGAAGAAGCTGATTGAATATCTGTCGAGTCCCGAAGTTTCCAAATACGTGGCCATCAACGGCTCGTTGCTGCCGACCTACGGCAAGCTCTATAAGGACGCCGACGTGACCAAGGCGGTGCCCTGGTTCGCCGAGGCGCAAGCCATCGTCGAGACCGCAAAGCCGCGGCCGGTGACGCCGCGCTACAACGAGGTCAGTGAAGCGATCCGGACCACGGTCAATGCGGTGCTCGCGGGTGCGACCACTCCGGCGGACGGCGCCGCCCAGATTGAGGCCCGGCTGAAGCGGATCATCCGCTAAGGCGCGTATTGCAATCCGGATCAGACCTGGTGACAATGAAATCGACGTTCAAAAGCGAGGCCGATCGCGCCGTCATGCGGCGTCCGTGGCTGTCGCGCTGGTCCGATCCTGACGACACTACGCTTGCCGTGATACTTTTGGCGCCCGCAGCGATCCTGCTCGGCGTGATGATCGTCTATCCGGTGAGCCGGCTGATCTACACGAGCTTTCTCGACCTGTCGCTGACGTCGGGCCTGCCGGCGCGGTTCGCGGGGCTCGCGAACTTCAAGCAGATGCCTGATGATCCGGTGTTCTGGCAGGCGACCTGGAACACGGTGCTGATCACGCTCATCACCGTGCCCGGCTCGCTCGTTGTCGGGTTCGCACTCGCGCTGCTCGCCAATCTGCCGTTCCAGATGAAATGGCCGGTGAGGCTCTCGCTGCTGATCCCCTGGTCGCTGCCGCTCTCCTTTGCCGGTCTAATCTTCGGTTGGTTCTTCCATTCCGAGTACGGCGTCGTCAACGATGTGCTGCGCCGGATCGGTCTGCCCGGCGTGATCTGGTTCAACTCGCCGCGGCTCGCCTTTGCCGCGATCTGCCTTGCCATCATCTGGAAGGCCTCGTCCTTCATGGCGATGATCATTCTCGCAGGCCTGCAAACCATTCCGCGTTCGATTTACGAGGCCGCCGACGTCGACGGCGCTGGGCGCGTGCGTCGGTTCTTCGAGATCACGCTGCCGCTGCTCAAGCCGACGATCGTCGTCGCGCTGATCTTCCGCACCATTACCGCACTGCAGACCTTCGACATTCCCTACATGATGACGGGCGGGGGGCCGGGTACCGAAACCGCGACGCTCGCCATGTACATTCATCAGAACACCGTTTCGTTCCTCGACCTCGGCTACGGATCGGCGCTCGCAGTTGTGATGTTTGGCCTGTCGATGCTGGTAACCGCGCTTTACCTGCGCATGATCCGCGGCAACGGGGCCGCATCATGAGCACGGCTGTCGCCTCCACGTTCGACGCGGCTCTCTCAGGCAAGCCGCTGCGGGCCATCGCCTCGTTCATTCTCGTCGTCAATGGCCTGTTTCCGGCTCTGTGGATCCTGCTGACCTCGTTCAAGACCGAGGCCGAGCTCACACAAAAGCCGATCACCTGGCTGCCGCAGGCAGCGACGCTGCGAAACTACTTTCAGGCGTTCTCCGATCAGCCGCTGCTCACCTTTCTGTTCAACAGCTTCATGGTCGCGCTGCTCTCGACCGCGCTCACGCTGCTGGTCTCGGTGCTCGCGGCCTATGCGCTCGCGCGGCTGAACTTGCGGTTCAGGGGGCTGATCATGGCCGTCATCATCGCGGTCTCGACCTTTCCCCTGGTGACGCTGCTGGTTCCCCTGTTCGAGACCATGCGCGCGCTCAATTTGCTGAACTCGTGGACAGCATTGATCCTGCCCTACACCGTGCTGAGCCTGCCCGTATGCACCCTGGTGCTGACGTCCTTCTTCGAAGGCATTCCGCGCGATCTTGAAAACGCCGCCATGATCGATGGCTGCACGCGGTTTGGTGCGCTGTTCAGGGTGGTGGTGCCGCTGTCGGCGCCCGGCGTCTTCACGGCCGGCATCCTCGCCTTCGTCAACGCCTGGGACGAATTCTTGCTGGCCCTGTCGTTTAACTCCAATCCGGGATTGCGGACACTGCCGGTCGGTATCCAGCTCTATCAGGGTGAATTTGCGTTTCCTTGGCCGGTGATCTCGGCGGCGCTCGTCGTCGGGATCGTCCCCGTCGCGATCCTGATCATAATCTTCCAGGAGCGTGTCGTCTCGGGGCTGACCGCAGGTGGCATCAAGGGCTGACGGAAAGGCCGAGAGGAATGCACTTGAAACTCGAGACGACCCCGTCTGGCTTTGCGCTATCGATCTCGGGCCGCCAGATTCTCGCCCACAGTGCCGCGGCGCCATGTTTTTTTGTCGGCCGAGGCAACGACAGCATCGAAATGCACCGCGGCCGCTTCGCGATCGAGGATCGCCTAGCCGAACGCTGTCCGCTCGCGCATGCCGAGATCGACGGTAACACGATCATGCTGTCCTCGGCCAAGGGCCAGCCTGCTCGCCTCGCGGTGACGCTTGAGGGCGATGCGCTGAAGCTGCGGTCGCTCGATCCCTCTGTGAACCGGTTCTGGCTGCGTGTCGTGGCCAACCGTAACGAGCATGTCTGGGGTGGCGGTGAGCAATTCTCCTATTTTGATCTGCGTGGACGACGGTTTCCGTTATGGAGCTCGGAGCCGGGCGTCGGGCGCGACAAGACCACCGCGATTACCTTCAAGGCGGACGCGGTGGGCCACGCCGGCGGCGACTACTATCACACGAACTATCCGCAACCGACCTACATCTCCTCGGCGCGTTATGCGCTTCACGTCGAGACGTCAGCCTACACCGTGTTCGATTTTCGCGAGGACGGGTTTCACGAGATCGAGGCCTGGTCCGTTCCTGAACGCATCGAGCTATTTGCGGCGCCGTCGTTTGTCGCGCTGGTGGAGATGCTGTCCGCGCGATTCGGCCGTCAACCGCCGCTTCCAGAGTGGATTTACAATGGCGCGATCGTCGGCCTGAAGGACGGCGCGAACTCCTTCGCTCGCCTCGCGAAGATGTGCGCGGCCGGCGTCAAGGTTTCCGGTCTCTGGTGCGAGGATTGGGTCGGAATTCGGCCGACCGCCTTTGGCGCGCGATTGTTCTGGGATTGGAAGGCCAACGAGACGCGTTATCCGGGCCTGCGGCAGCGCATCGCCGAATTGAACGATCAAGGCATCCGCTTCCTCGGTTACGTGAACCCGCATCTCTGCAACGATGGCGTCCTATTCGAGGAGGCCGAAAATGCCGGATTCTTCGTCAAGGACGCCTCGGGACGAACGGCCCTGATCGATTTCGGCGAGTTCCACTGCGGCACCGTCGATTTCACCAATCCGGATGCCGCGGCATGGTTCTCGGAGGAAATCATCGGCAAGAGGATGCTCGACTACGGCCTATCCGGCTGGATGGCAGATTTCGGTGAGTATCTGCCGGTTGACGTACGTCTCGCCAGCGGCATCGATGCAAGACTTGCGCATAACCTTTGGCCGACGCTGTGGGCCGAAGTGAATGCGAATGCTGTGGCGAGCCGCGGCCGCACCGGCGAGGCCGTGTTCTTCATGCGGTCCGGCTTCACGGGTGTGCAGAAGTGGTGCCCGTGGCTCTGGGCCGGCGATCAATCGGTCGACTTTTCCAGGCATGACGGGCTGGTCACGGTGATCTGCGCCGCCCTGTCGTCGGGATTGCTCGGCAACGCGTTTCACCATTCCGACATCGGCGGCTATACTAGCCTGTTTGGCAATTTGCGCACGCCCGAGCTGGTGATGCGTTGGAGCGAGATGGCAGCCTTCACGCCCGTCATGCGCAGCCACGAAGGCAACAGGCCTCGTGACAATCTGCAGCTCGACGGCGATCCGGCGGTTCTCGAGCATTTTGCCAGGATGACCGCGATCTACGTTCACCTCTCGCCTTATCTCAGGACGTTGTCGCTGGAAGCTGCGCGCCGGGGCCTTCCAGTGCAACGTCCGCTGTTTCTTCATCACGAAGATGATCGGCGAACCTACGGCATTCAGGATTGCTACCTTTATGGCCGCGATCTGCTCGTCGCCCCCGTCTGGCAGGCGGGCCAGGATCAGCGGAGCGTCTACCTTCCGTCAGGGACCGATTGGACTCATGTGTGGACCGGCCAGTCATTTGCCGGTGGGCACGAGACATCGGTCGCCGCACCGTTGGGGCGACCACCGGCGTTCTATCGCGCGGATAGCGAATTCGAGGCGCTCTTTGCGGGATTGCGCCGGGTGTAGCGGCCCTGTCGGCGTCCGGAGAAGACGTCAGCAATGGGTCCAAGAGCGGAAGTAGGCGCCTCTGCACTTCAGAACCTCAGCCACTGCTCCGTCTAAGTATAAATGAAGAGCATTCCGTGGGGCAGCCGTGTCTACGGCTTCGCCGCAACACGAGATGCTGGCCGACGTCTCCGGGTCACAAGCGGGCATCCTCGTGCTGTCCGACGTGCGGCCCGAAAGCCAGCATTAGGTCGATTGGGAGAGGACAGTTCAACAGGAAAGCGGCGGTCGACTTACTCAAACAAACCTCCAGGCGGCATGCAGCGCTCGGTCGAGCGGCTGCGATTTCGTTGCGTTGTGGTGAGCAGCACCAACCCTGGCGATCAAGCCTATCGAGAGTAACTCCGTCATCGTGGGCTCAGCGTAAGCCGAGAGTCGCTCCGGTCGAATTTCTGGATTTGATGAGCATCCATTGGGTAGAGCTCGGCTACGCGATCCACTCAATACACAACCACGTACTTCGATTGCCGAATGGCTGACGACCGTCGGGATGCTCGAATACGCGACGCGGTTCGCCGAGAACGACATCGACGTTTCGGTGCTCGGCCAGCTCACCGATCGCGACCTGAAGGAGCTGGGCGTCTGGCTTGGTGACCGGCGCAAGCTGCTGGCGAACATTGCCGAATTGTCGGCGTCGGGCGCCAGTCCGATGGCGACCGCACCGGCGCCAAGCGGCGACGGGCGGTATTAGTAGTTTGAAGGACGGGCTGTGGATTGTTGAGCGCCCCGAGCGGAGCATGTGCCGGAGAGCCAAGTAGGAACCATTGGCAGAAAGGAGATTTGGTTTACTAGATGCATTTCGAAGGGTTTACGTATGGCGATCGCTGCTTTTAGAGGAACAACGCCGCTGTTTCTCCCTGAACGTTTTTTCATCGGGCGGCTAGAAGGTTGGGCAGTGCTCGAAAGTCTAGTTGGTGGACTACTGAAGCGCGCAACGATTGCTGGTCACGGCGAACTAGATGCGGAGACTGATACAGTGCTTTTCATCGAGGCATATACATTTGACGATGGTCATAGCGACACTCTGCATTGGACGATCCGAAAAGGTGAAGAGGGCAAGTACACGGGCCTGGAAAATCGACTGGAAGGTGAAGCCATTGGGGAGCAAGCCGGTTGCGCATTCCATTGGAAATACACGCGCGATACACCGCAAGGGGACGGCAAATCGTTCAAGTTGAATTTCGACGATTGGTTTTATGGAATCGATGAACAAGCTTGCATAGTCCGGGGCCGTGCTGGCCGTGCTGGCATCCCATTTGCGACGGCGCACGTTACTTACCACAAGCTTTAGCTTCTGGTGTACGCCGCTGCCACGGTCCCCGGCCACTGGCGCAGCCGCACAACGGCATGACGCCGCTGGCTACTTTAGTTAGAAGCTGGCCAGCCGCGCAACCGCAGCCTGTAACCGTGCTCGGTCATCCATTTGGCGCGTTCGAGATGACTTTCAAAAGCCCGACGGGCGCGGGTGGGTTCGCGCTTGGGATCAATGTGCAACACGAGCTGCGCCACCTCGCGCCAATCGGCCCCGCCGCGTCGGCATCCAGCAGACGCAGATACGTGACGGCGTGTTCATGGTCGTAAGGGGTCAGGGCGGCTGTACCAGTCGGCGCTGTGTCCGCGACATCTGGATTGGCAGGAATAATTCGCATTCATCGAGCCTCAAGAAGGTGGCTAGTGGCCCGCCATTCTGCGCGAATGTCCCGCCACTCATAGTGTCGATTTCAGCACCACGTTGTCGCGCGCCATGGAAAACTGCCCCCTCATATTGCCTCAGATGACAATGTTACCGAAGCGCACCCTGGTGTTTTTCTGGATCGGCTGCCGCGAGTCGGAGCAAGCTGCTCGCGAAGCGCGCCCTACAGAGCGCCGTAGCGAGCGAGCGGCTTGCGGTGCTTCGGCGAAAGAACCTGTAAGGATTTAAATACTAAGGCACGAAGCTTGGCCCGATAGTGTGATCTCTGTGCTGCTGATGAGCTGTCGAGCGGCCTTTGATCGCCAATTCTTGACCAATCGCTGCACCGTGCGCCGCTGATGGCCGCTGAACCGACCGGGCGCATGCGCTTCCAGCCGGGAGAGAAGATCGACCGCGGACAAGTGCGGAGCCGCGGCGAGCCATTCCTCGATGATGGGAATGTAGGGGTCGAGCATCGATGGCCGACGTGGCACAGGCTTGCGCCGCACATAGCGACGACGATGAATGCCCCGCTGCTCACCCTGTTTCCAACCGTCGCCGAGCTCTCGGGCAAAGGCCGCTAAGTCGCTATGCCCCTGCGCGACAGTCATCGCTGGCTTTCCAGCCCGTTGATCGACGCGCTTACCCAGCTCATTCTGAGCGTCCCGCATTTGTGCCAGCAATGCCACCGGATCAAGCGTCCGGTAAATCTCCCGCAGCCGACCTTTGAATGCCTCATTGAGCCTCGGGTGGACCAATGCTCTTTCGTACGGCGTAGCGGGAGGAAGATAGCGCTTGATCATCTTGGCACCTTCGCGGTGCTTCTCCTTCAGCTTAAACGAGGGCTGGAAGAAATTGATGTGCAGCCGTGCCGCAGCAAACAGGCGAGCTAATGAGCGAGCGGCCATCAATGCCTTCAAACCGCCCGTAGCCCACCAGGCGGCGAACGATAGCTCCGTTCTTTTGTTCAACGAATGCCTGATCGTTCTTCTTGTAGGCCCTGGAACGAGTGACTTCGACGTCGTGAGAACGGCACCACGACACGACCGTGTCGTTCATGAAGGCGCTGTCGTTATCAAAATCTAGCCCCCGAATGGGCCAGGGAAATAGGTTCTGCGCCCGCTCGAGAGCTTCGATCACAAGAGCTGCTTCACGCACGACGAGCGGAAAGCATTCGGTCCACCCCGTTGCGATATCCACCATTGTTAGCGTCTGAATGAACGCGCCAGATACGGACATGCCGCCGTGCGCAACCAGATCCGCTTCGCAGTACCCCGGCGGAGGTGATCCCCAGTCATTGAATGTACGCACCGGGACTTGCCGCCGTACGGCACTAGAAAAGCCCGCCCGCCGTCGGCGCCCTCCGGCTGCTGCGATCTTTACGTCGCTCAGCAGGCGATCGATCGTCGCCGCGCTCACCTTCAAAACCTTCGACCTCTCATCGGCAGAAAGCTTCAATCTGCCGTGCCGTTCAAGTGCCGGAAGCAAAAACGGGATCATCGCGACGAGCCGCTTACTGCAGAGCCGGTCAGAGGCGTCCCAGAGCACAATCAGTGCAACGCGAATGGAAGCTCCGTAACTGCGGCCCCGTCGCCGCGGCACGGCCGATCCCGATGCCCCGTCCACCGACAGTGCTCGGATCGCGTGCTTACGATGCCATCCCGTAAGGGCACACAGCTCGTCCAGGATCCGTGCCTTCTCGAGCCGTCCGCTCGCCCGATAACGCTCCACCAGCGCTGATGTGATCTCGCGCTTTGCGCGCATGCTGATCTTCCCTGCCATACCCGCCACCGAACTGATTCGGCAGCTCCGCCCCAGACACGACAGGAAAGTTGTCCGGTAACATTTTTAGTGAGGCAATGCGGGGGGCAGTTCCGGAAGGCGTTTGACACCACGTGGTGCGCCGCCCCTACCACTCTCCCGGCGGTCCTAGAAATCCCGCTCCTTGGGCGCTACGCACGGCATTTTGATTTACCGGGCGTTTTTCGCCGCCCCCGCGGCCAGAGCTTAGGGGCGCGGCCCCTCGGCGCGGCGCAACGGCAGGCCCGCCGGTTTTGGCTCCCCCACGCGCTCCGCGCGCGGTCCCCCCAAAAAAGTTGCTTCAGCCCTTGCCCTTGCACACCTCGCTGCTCGCCCACGAGGGCTGGGGTTATGGCGGCTCTTTGCCGCGCACAACCCCCCGCCGCAAGGAAAAAACCATGAGCAACAGATCCAACAAATCCGCCGAAGCCCGCAAAATCGTGATGGTGCCGCTCGAGCCACGGAACACACCGAGTCGCCACTCGCCACGATCTCCGCGACGATCCGCGCCTTGTCCTCGTCGCTCCACTTCCGCCGACGACCGGCTCCGGTGAAGACCTCAAGCCGCCGCACTGGCTCCGTGATAGCAGTATGCACTGTGTCCATTCTAAGCCTAACGGTCCAAACCGAACCGCAGACTCGCAGATCGCAGGTGGTCACTGAACAGCGCTTACGCTTTAGTGGACGAAGGGAAGACATCAAAGAATTGAAGGCTCACTCCAAGACGCGGACGCCGGTCGTCAAAATCGCGAAGATGACCAGGCGAAGCGAGGTTCGCTATGTCAGAAGGCACTGTCCCTAGGGATTGGTCTCGGCCATTAGCGGTAGTTGGGAGCCTTGTCTACGATGCTCGGCGTTTTACTCAATCGTCGGCCATGTCGGACTGAGAGCGGCGCACAATCTATTGTCGCGAGCGATTGGCGCGCGCGTCGATATACAACGCGGCGGTAAAGGTGAAGGCTAAAGCCAACACGCCCACTCCTGCCGTAACCAACAGGCCTGCAAACATGGTTCGACCATTATTGCTGCAGGCTCGGGACGACAATTCACGTTATGCTACGGGCGTGAAACAAACAGGGCGAATGCGCTGTTTCCCCGTGAATGTAGTACCTCAGTTACAGCATTTCCCAGTAATCGCTGCTAGGCATCTGGGATCCAGAGGAGGTCCAGCGTGTCAACAGATGCTCAAAACCCCGACCGGGACCAAAGCCGCGCGAAGGTTGTGCCGGGTTACACGGGTTTCCACCTTTCTCCCTCCACCCTCAATGAGGCAAAGTCGGCAAAAGCGGCGGAAGGTTCCACTGACTATTACTTTCCGGACAGATGGAGTTGGGGGGCGCCCAGGTCGTCCAAATTTTGGTAGAATTCGGTCGAGCCTACCAACCGTGATTTCCTTGTAGATGAAGCGGGTGAATCAATCGCAACTACCGCGAGAGATCAAGGACCAAAGCCACCGGATTTAGCGCAATCTTATTGCGCAATCGGCTGAGGATGCCGCGAAGCATCAGAGTTTCCGAAGCGGTGCCTGCACTTTCTCCGCGGTGGGCGAGTCAGATCGCTCGTCAACGGGTCCGGACCCCCGAGATTGCCCGAGCGGCCCGGCTAGCGGACTTGGATCGCCGGGCGAATCCTTCTCTCCGCGCCTGCGTTTCAACGCCAGCCCGACCACTCCAAGAAACACCAGAACTGTACCGGCCACCATAAGCCAGTACGGGTAGCCTGTTCTCAAATCGAAAATTTCGTCCATCGACATGAAACTTAGTATAAGTCGGCAACGCGCTCGGCGTACAGGCTGCGCGCGGCGCTGCAGCCTTTACCTGATCGAGCATGAACTGAGCTCTGAGACGCTTGCAGGCGTTCTCGATATCCAGTCTTGCTCGATAACTGCTGACACCAGGAACGAGGCCTACAAACTCCGCACGAAAGTCGCCCACGTCCCCCACAGGTTTGATCAGGATGTTTTTTGGATCAAACCCGACGGCATCGGCGAGAAGGAGTTCGAGCTGAGCAGCACTCCTCTCCTGCATCGATCGTTTCCTTCAGCCTGTGCTTACGCTGCCTAACGGATCGGATTTTTCCTCTTCATAGCTTCGATCCCGGCTTCGGTGATCTTGTATCGCCGAAAACGGGCATCTTCTTCGATCCAACCCTTGCAGCGACCAAGCTGAGCGTTGAGCATTTGTGTGATCGTAAGTAAGCAGATGGCGAGATCTGCCGAGGAGTGGTCACGGGGTCCCGTCAGAGAGGAAGTTGCCAAAATTATTCGGCCCACCTGAGCAAACTTGGATTTGGAAGTAGCAACGCTGAGACGAGCAGGATCGGACATTCGTCCGAAACAAAGGCACCCATCGCTGATAAGATGCGCTCGCGTAGCCTGGAGGTCAGTGAGCGCGCTAAATCGCGTTGTGGCATATCCGGCGGCAGGCCCAGACAATCATTCTGTGAGCCGACCAGGATGAGGCTCGGGGCGCTATCCCCGAGTGCGCAACCATGGAACAAACAAGGCCTACCCGCGCTTAACCAAGTCAGGAGGCCGGCTATGTTGCGACTAAAGCCGTCTCGCCCTATCCGCACGACGCTCGATCTTGCCGACGCGAAGCAGGTGAAGTCTGTTCGGAAACGTTTCGGCATCTCCGATGCTGATTTGATTCGGACTGCCGACAACATCGGTAATTCATGCCGCCATACCGAAGCAAGTTGAACTCGAAAGAGTGGCGGCACTTGAATACTGCAGCTCCAAGAAAGAGCCCGCGTCCCTAGCGTAGAAATCTGCAGCCCTTCTATTAAGGAGGAAAATGCCATGAACGGCCTCATTTACCTGATAGGGTTGATAGTTGTAGTCGCGGCTATTCTTTCGTTCTTTGGCTTACGATAACGCCTCGCAGGCCGCTTGAGAGGCCGACCCAGCTGCTTGGCGCCGTTGAGCCTTTCGAGCGGCGAGCGCCAGACGGTCGCTGGGCAGACGCTGTGCTTTTTGAGACGCGCGAGAACACGCTTCCATGAGACAACTAAAATTAGCGATTCCGTAAAATGGATGATCCACACCAAGTAAACACGATCATTGCGACGACGATCGCGGATTTCTTCAAGGGACATCCTGACGCACAATGTGGAATTGAAGAAGCTAAGCTCTTGGGAAAGCAGATTATTGAAGCCCTGGAATGAGGCGGGCCTCCAGGTTAACCCAGTTGATCCGGCGCGGCCGTCCGCTAACTCCGCCTCATGATTTGCCCAGGCGCTCATAGTTGCACCGCTTTTCACGGTCGAACGTAATTCGAGCAAAGCCGCCTAGCCGCAAAGGTCGCGGTCATGGAAAACGAGCAGGAGTTAAAGCATCATATTGAGCTGGCTACACGCGCTGCGGCCTACATTAAAGATGAGACCACGGTGCAGCGGCTATTGCGATTAGCGCAGGATTAAGCGGCTCTTTGCGGCGCCGCGGCGGCCACAAATCAGGGCGAGGGCTTACGAGCTCTGGGAACAGAGTGGGTGCCCTTCGGGGCGCGATTGGGATTTCTGGCTCCAGGCTGAGCGGACAATCGTCGACAAATTCAGCCGAGATGACGACACAAGGTAGTAGCCCAATGACGCCGTTGCTTTGGCCCCACCCGCTTCATGGGAAAAATCACGATCTGTTTTGCAGCGGGACGCCCCTGGAGGAGCGCTGGCCGGAATGTACAGCGAAGTAGATCTTGAGCAACGGCACGAGCCATGTACGCTCGACGACGAGCGGTCTTTGATAATTCTGTTTGAGCGAGAGACGAACGTGTTTGACTGGATCAAAGCTGACCCGCGACGGAAGGCAGTCCGAGAGGATCGGCAATATGTTGTTGGCCGAACGCAGCGCTTCCTACGAAGTTACTTATCGTCAGATGGGTCCGGCAAGCAACGGTTCGTCCCGTCATTGATCCGCTTGCGGAGGACGCACAGATGGCCAGAGCCACTGCTGAAGCTGCGCTCGTGGTAGTGAAGCGCCGGATCCGTCGTGGAAATGACGGGGAAGACCATTCGGCCATTTTCATCACGGATGCTTACGCTACTGTAGCAATGGCATATCGTCGCGCCGCGGGCACATATACGATCGATCAGGACATGCAGCAGCTTGGCACCGCTGCAGTCCATCTTCTGACCATTGCGACGTCCTACATGACAGCTCACCCTCCAGCCGGAGGAAGTTGAGAGGCCAGCGCTCAGCCCTGCGGCTTATGTATTCGGATAGAGTAGAGATATGCGGGCGCGCCTCGGCCCAGCGGGGCGACAGTGTCCTTATCGTTAGCGTCCAACTAGGTTCAATAAAATCCAATTAGCGCTGAGTTTCCGTCACCTAAGCTGTGGGACCATCCACGTCAGTCCACCTTCGTCCTGTAAAATCCCAAACAGAATGTGGTATGGAATGTGGTATGGACCGGCGGCAACCACAGAAGGCTCTATCTGCTCTGCGAATTAACAAGCTGACTCAGCCGGGCCGATATGGTGATGGCAACGGCTTGTACTCGTCGTCGATCCATCCGGTGCAAAGCGATGGGTCCTTCGAACTGTTGTCCGAGGCAAACGGCGCGACATCGGCCTTGGCGGTCTGCGCCTAGTCTCCCTGGCTGAAGCGCGACAAAAAGCACTGGCGTATCGAAAACTGGCCAGAGAGGGTGGGGACCCCATCGAAGCCAAGCGCTCAGCCCGGGCGAAGATTCCAACATTCGCGGAAGCCGCGAGATCCACGATGGAACAGCGCCGCGGTGGTTGGAAGAAACGGTAAGGGCATGCCGATCAGTGGATGAAGAGCTTGGAAGGCAATTGAAAGCATCGAAACAGCAGACGTGCTGCTGGTGCTGTCACCAGTCTGGCTTTCTAAGCCGGAAACCGCGCGGCGCATCCGGCAACGGATAGCAACAGTCCTGGACTGGGCGAAGGCTGCTGGGTACCGCAAGGGCGACAATCCAGTCGACGGCGTCCGAATGGGGCTTCCTCGGCAGAACGAGAAGCGCCGCCACTTCGATGCGATCCCCTACGCCGACGTACCTGCCTTCGTTAAGCGGCTCCCCGAGGCGCCTACCGCCGAGTTCGCGCGACTAGGGCTTTAGTTTCTGATCCTAACTGCTGCTGCTCGAACGAACGAGGTGTAGAGAGCCCAGTGGGGTGAGGTGGACCTGGAAATGGCGACTTGGGCAGTCCCCGCCGGCCATATGAAAGCGGGACGAGAACACCGTGTCCCGCTGGCGCCGCGCGCAGTCGAGATACTTCGCGCCGCCCGCGCCTTGAACAGCGATTCAGGTCCGATCTTCCCAGGACGAGACTTGAGCTCTCCGATGTCGAACATGGTGTTTTTGATGATGCTGCGCCGATTGGGCGTCACCTCACGGTCCATGGCTTTCGTTCAGCGTTTCGGGACTGGGCCGCAGATACGTCTTCATCGGTTGCGGTTAGGGCCATCAGCCAACAACAAGACCCGCTCCTTGAAGATGCGCACGATGACTCCGAGCTTGCCGCCCGTAGTCGGCCACGACGACCCTTTCTTTTGGCGAACTCTCCTTGAGATATTCTGCCGGACCTATATCGCCGCTTGCGGCCGTCCACCGGAATGGTCGAAAGAACGTAAGGTGGCTCTAGGATTTGACCTGATCCAAATTTGGGAGGAGCATTTCAAGCAAAAAGAGATGGAGCCGAAAGGAGGCTTTGAAGACCTTGCGAGAGAAAGACCCCTACAAGACTAAATATAAGGAGGGGGGAGGTGGAGGGTCAGTCTGAAGGCTGTATCCGATGTCGCCAAACAGATCGAACCTATGGAAGAAATGAGCGGCGGACACCCCATGATTCGCCTGGCGCGACATTACAGCGATCTATTCCTGCCGGCGCTCGATCAGCACAACGGGAACCCAACATAACTGGTTTGCCGATAGGGCTCAGACAACAGGCACATTAATTCTCCCTGTTTTTAGTTCGAAGGAAAGCAGACGCTCACGGCATTCGACATTGCGTGAGGTTCTGCATGTCTGACACAAACTCTCGAGCCCTGTGGCGGCTTAGCGAAATTATTAGGCCCTATGGGCCATTGGCGTTGGCGAGGAGGACGTGGTGGGCCGGGGTCAAGTCCGGTCGCTTTCCCGACCGGTGAAGCTCGGGCCGCGCATCACCGCTTGGCGCGATAGTGACATTCAGAAGCTCATCGATCACGGCATCGAGCCGACGCTCGGAAACGCTGCGCATCCTCATAAAAAGGCCGCGGAGCCGCGGTCGTGAAGAAGGATCTTAATCGAGAACAAGATCTTGCAACGCCATTTGAATTGCAACTCGGCGGGGCGCGAACCGCATTTCGCAGTGGTTGCGTGTTCTCAGCAGGGCCGGCGCCGCGACGGATTACGATCTTGTCAAGTTGTTGGCTGAATGCGCTAGGCGCGACGAAAGAATCAGCGAACTCATGAGGCTGAATCTTGCCAGCGCCCAGGGACCTGATCCGCGGAGGGCATTATGGCCAGCGGTTATTATCGCACAAACAGGCCGAACACATGGCTGCTCCGACCAATCCTGCGACGTGAAGATTCTTCTTGCCAACCCGGAGCCGTCCACACCCACAGCGCTGCTATGTCCGATCCCCAAGAGATGACCCGACCAAGAGCATGCTGCTGCCCAGGGCAGCCTTTGACCCGCACCGGACTTCGGTCGGTTTTAACGCGGCGCGAACTCCGTGGGATCACGGCTCCTTGTCCCATAACGGCCGGAATGTGGCGCTTGCGCCGCCCGCTCGCCTATTTATTTCCCCTTCTCCGCCCAGCTTAGAGCGCGTTTCGTATCCACGTTTGACGCAACGCCCTCAGTACTGAAGAGAGTTCCTTGCGTCCGGTGGAGCAAGCGATGCGTACCGAATTGTCCTTTCACTGCAAGCTGCGCCACATGCTTGTTGCTGTTGCCATCGTTGGCCCCGTGGTGCTGACGCCCGAAATGGGTGCGGCCGAGGGCTTGCTTGATTTCTTTTTCGGTGGCGGCCAGAAGCAACAGCAGCAGACCTCGTCTTTTAACAACAATCCGCAATCACCACCGCCGCGGCCGGTCGTCGTAAGCGCGGGACCTGCTTTCTGCGTGCGCAGCTGCGACGGCAAATATTTTCCGCTGATGCGCGGCGCGGCGTTGCCGGCGCAGATGTGCCAAGCCTTCTGTCCGGCAAGCCCCACCAAAGTGTTCTTCGGCTCCAGCATCGACAGAGCCTATACCGCAACCGGCGAACGATACGGCGATAGCGAAAACGCCTTTGCCTATCGGAAGGCGCTGCGAGCCGATTGCACCTGCAACGGCCACAATCCCGCCGGTCTTGCGTCAGTCGATCTCGCGATGGACGGCTCGTTACGCTCGGGCGACGCGGTCGCTACCGCTGACGGGCTCGTCGCCTATTCCGGCATACGGGTCGGCAACGACCAGAGCCCAGATTTCACGCCATTAGCGTCTTCCGAGTTGACGCGCACGCCGCTTCCGGCGGCGACCATCACGCCGAAGCCGGTGCCTGGGCGCGACTAACGCATAGATGCGGATTGATGTTGCAATCAATGTCCGACGGTCACCTCTTGCAGACCTCCTTTCGTTGTCGGCCCGTCGCTGACGTTAGCCCAGAGCGCAAGTATGTCCGCTTACGAAAGGTGACCGGACCAAGTTCATGCTGGTCGACGAGGGTAGCCTTTGACCCGAAGCCGATCTTGCGGTCCTTAGTCATCGCTCTTGCGCCGCGAAAAAGTGCTAACCTTCTCATCCCACAGGCCTGGGTCCGTGGAGGGAGGGGCGCATGCGACGGCGGGACCTTCTTGCAGGATTATTGGCGACGACAACGGCCACCGCGGTGCGAGCTGCCGAGCCAAACAGGGTCTACCGGCTGGCGTTTTGCAATCATTTCAAGCGGTTGCCGCGGGGGCCCATTGCGATCCGCATATTCGACCGCTTACGCCAGCTCGGTTACATCGAAGGTAAGAATTTGGTCGCGGATGGATATTTCGCTGAGGATCGGCCAGAACGCTACGCGGAGATCGCACGCAAGGCTGTCCAGGCAAAGCCCGATGTGATCGTGGTGTCGTGGGACAACCAGCTCCTAGCGCAGGTCGCTAAAGAGACATCCACGATCCCGATTCTTTGGCAAATGCCATCGCTCGACGCCGGATTTGTGCGCAACCCTGCTCGGCCGGAAGGCAATATCACCGGTTTCGCCTTTGACGCCGGGACGGAGATGCAGGGAAAACACCTCGACATCCTGCCAAGCTGTCCCATCTGCGTCCCGTATCGCCTATCTCTCAAACCGCTACGATTGGGAAGGGACTTGGGGGCATGCGGTTGTCCAGGCTGGGCGCAGTTCGGGCATTTCAATTATCGGCATACCGATGGACCATTGGGTAGAGGACGAGGACTATCGTCGAGCATTTGAGACCATAGGCCAGCAGTCCGCAGACGCGCTCATGTTTAACGGGCTAGGTGGTAATTTCACTCACAGAAAACTCATCGCTGAATTAGCCTTGAAATATCGACTGCCCTCGATTGGTTGGTCTCCCGATATTGTCGAGAACGGTCCCGGACTCCTCTCTTACGCGGCGGACTTGAGCGATCTTACGGACCGCTTTGCTAATGCCGTGGGCCAAGTTCTCAATGGCACCAAAATAGCGGATATCCCCGTCTCTCCGCCGACGAAATTCATCCTCGCGATCAATCTAAAAACAGCAAGGATGCTCGGCCTCGAAATACCCGCCGGATTGGTCGCCCGCGCGGACGAGGTGAGGAATTGTGAAGGGTTTCGGATGCCGGCCGCATGACTGACGGCGCGGCGTATTCGGGCGGCCGGCGTCCGAAACCCTTCACAGCAGCGCCATCCAGCGATGTCCGCTCTTGCTTCATTGCCGGCAGCAAAGCGGACATCAGGTGAGCCGGAGCTGAGCGCTCCGATCAGGCCGCTAGCTAAGCGGACTTACTCGTCGTCCTCGTCATCTTCTACCTCCTCTTCGTCGTGGCGAGCGGCATCGTCTCACGGAGCAGGTCGCCTTCCATGTCCATCCAGAGGCAGAGCGATCAGACCGGACAGGGCTACCGGCGGCCATCCGACGCTTTTGAACTCCATGCGGTCCGTCTTTTGCAGCGGCGGTTAGTAACAGGACCACCGGCAGCAAAAGTCGGCGGCTTGATTGCATTCCTTGGTTCCCCCAAAGGCGCTGAAATCCTACAGTGCCGGCGATCAAGATTCTTACCAGGGATATCGCTTGCTGCAGCCCGAACAAGTTCCCGACCTGGGTCAGATGGATCGCAAGTGGTCCATTCGGCGCAGCTTAGTGTTCGGAGGCGTTGGGGTCGTCACCGTGGCCTTGCTGATCTGCGCCATGGGCATCTACGTCTTGCTCTATCGGCCGCTGGTGAAGGAGCTGGCGGCGTCGGAGAGCCGCCGTGCCGCCGTCCAGGTGACCGCTGATTTCGAGACGATCTTCGTCAGGGTCGAGGCGATCGCTCGCCTCGAACGCGAATGGGGACTCAAGGGACTGATCGATGTCGATCGTCTCGACGCCTCGAACGCTCTGCTTCGCCCACTCCTGAAAGGGACCAGCGGCATCACCTCGTTCGCAATCGCGCGCGACGACGGTCGCGAGATCCTGATCTCGTCGGAAGCCAACGGGCGCTGGTTCAACCGCCTCACCGATCCGGACGTGCGCGGCGGCGTCGGGCGCTTCATCAGTTACGATGAGAGCGACCGGGTGGTCGGCGACGAGCTGCGAAAGACCGACTACGATGCCAGAAAGCGTCCGTGGTTTCTGGCCGCCGCAGCGATGCCGAAGGACGACAATATCCATTGGACGGCGGCCTATCGGTTCGTCTCGTCCGGCGAGCCGGGCCTGTCGGCGGTGGTGCGGTGGACCGCTCCGGACGGCCATCGCTACGCCATCACCAGCGATGTGTGGCTCCGTGAAATCACGAGCTTCACGCAGCAGGTCCGTTTCACCAATTCCGGACTGGCGGCGATTTTGACCGACGCCGGCGAGGCGCTCGGTCTCCCGCGCCATCCGGGATGGACGAGCGAGACCGTCAGGAAGGCATTGCTGAAGCCTGTCGACGCGCTCGGAGTGGCGCCGCTAACGGCGTCATACCGAGCCTGGCAGGCTCGCGGGCGTCCTTCTAACGAGATCATCCCGGTCGAGGAAAGCGGAAACCTCTGGTTCGCATCGTTCCATGCGGTGCATCCTGCAGGTCAAACCTTCTGGATTGCAACGCTCGCGCCCTCAGCGGATTTCGGATGGGTGGGCGCGGGCAAGCTGGCGATTGGCGCAGCGCTTGTCGTCGGCTGCATAACAATCGCGTCGTTTGCCGCGATATGGTTCGGCACGCGCATCGCCCGGCCGATCGAGCAGTTGTCGGCTGAAAGTGAGCGCATCGGGCTCATGGAATTCTCTCGACCGATCAACGTGGCATCGTCGGTCGACGAGATCGATGCGCTGGCCCGCTCCCTCGAAAGGATGAGATCGAGCTTCGTGCAGGCCCAGGACGAATTGAACAGCAAGGCCGAGCTGGAACGGAAACTGGTGCAGGCCCAGAAAATGGAATCGGTCGGCCAACTCACAGGAGGCGTTGCGCACGACTTCAACAACATGCTCACCGTCATTCTTGGCACCATAGAGATTCTGAAGGACGGCGTTGCCGGCAATCCAGAGCTTTCCGCCATCGCCAAAATGATCGACGAAGCCGCCAAGCGCGGCGCGGACCTCACTCATCGGCTGCTCGCCTTCTCCCGTTTGCAGCCGCTGCAGCCGCGCCGAACGGACGTCAATGCGCTGGTCATCGATGTGGGCCGGCTTTTGCGGCCGATGCTCGGCGACAACGTCGAGATCGTTTCGATGTTGGCGGACGATGTGTGGGCCGCCCTGGTCGATCCGAGCCAACTGAGCAACTCTCTGGTCAATCTTGCCGTAAATGCGCGAGATGCGATGCCGGCCGGCGGCAAGCTCATGCTGGAGACCGAGAACGTCCAGCTTGACGAGGACTATGCGAGTGCAAATGGCGACGTTCGTCCGGGACCTTACGTGATGATCGCCGTTAGCGATACCGGGCAAGGAATCCCCGCCGCGATCCGCGACAAGGTGTTCGATCCGTTCTTCACCACGAAGCACGCCGGGAAGGGATCCGGGCTCGGCCTCAGCATGGTCTACGGCTTCGTCAAGCAGTCGAACGGCCACATCAAGATCTACAGCGAGGAGGGATGTGGAACGACTGTTAGGATCTATCTGCCGCCGGCAGGGGAGCACGATGAGGGGCAGGCGCGTGCCCAGCCGGTGACGCAGGTCGAGAGGGGAACTGAA
The DNA here is from genome assembly GCF_054057515.1 of Bradyrhizobium sp. USDA 4474. Taxonomy (NCBI): domain Bacteria; kingdom Pseudomonadati; phylum Pseudomonadota; class Alphaproteobacteria; order Hyphomicrobiales; family Nitrobacteraceae; genus Bradyrhizobium; species Bradyrhizobium sp. USDA 4474. The sequence continues at coordinate 294,695 of NZ_JBSRZJ010000001.1, forward strand.
ACAATTCTGGTGGTCGAGGATGAAGCATTGGTGCGCGACTACGTTGGCGCTCAGCTGCGGAGCCTCGGCTATACCGCGATCCTCGCGAGTAACGCCGCCGAAGCGCTGGCCCGCATCGAACATGGTGATGCCGTCGATCTGCTGTTCACCGACGTAATCATGCCCGGCCTCATGAACGGGCGTCATCTCGCCGACGAGGCCGTGAGGCGGCGGCCCGGCCTCAAGGTGCTCTTCAGCTCCGGCTATACCGACAACGCCATCGTGCATCACGGGCGCCTCGACCCGGGTGTCCTCCTGCTGGCGAAGCCCTATCTCAGGTCGGATCTTGCCCGAATGATACGCACGGCGCTGGCCATGCGCACGCCCGATGGGGATGCTGCCGCTCGACCAGAGCCGCCCGGATCGCTCTCATAGTCGAGTTGATCATCACGATAGGCGCTCCCCGTCCGAGCGAGGTGCTCGGACCAGGCCGGGCTCAGATGCGCCTACTCGTCGTCCTCATCCTCATCTTCGATTTCCAGGCGTCCCAGCGTGGCAAGCGGTAGCGGCTCGCGGAACAGATGACGCGCTTGGCGAGGCCTAGCGCCGCGCCAATTTTTTCCGCTCTTGGCCGATGCTGCCTACCCCGAGGTTGGTCCCAAGTGTCGTCTGTCGAGTGTAGACCGGAAGCGCCTTGCGGGGGCTAGACCGCCGATTTTGACCCAAAGGCGACCTGCCGTCCTCATCTTACCGCTCTGACGGCGTGAAAAAAAATGCTAACCTTCTCAGCCCACGAGCGTGGTCCTTGAGGGGGTCACATGCAACGGCGCGATCTTCTTGCAGGATTGTTGGCCACGACAACGGTGAGCGCGCTGCGGGCGGCTGAGCCAACCAAGGTCTATCGCGTGGTGTACTGCGCCCATGTGAAGCGCCCGAAGCCTCCTTCGTCCTTTCTCGCGAGATTGCTTGAGCGCTTGCGGCAGCTTGGCTACAGCGAGGGCAAAAACCTGATCGTAGACATATATGGCGCGGAGGATCAGCCCGAACGATATTCAGAGATCGCACGCAAGGCGGTCGAAGCAAAGCCCGACGTAATCATGGTGTCGTGGGACAACCAACTCTTAGCGAAGGTCGCTAAAGAGACATCCACGATTCCGATTGTTGCATACATGCCATCGCTCGACGCCGGATTTGTGCGTAACCCTAACCGGCCTGAGGGCAACATTACTGGAATCGCTGCGGACGCGGGGATTGAGATGCAAGGGAAGCACCTCGATATTCTGCGGCAGGCCGTTAGCTCCGCATCACGTGTTGCCTACCTTTCAAATCGCTACGATTGGGAAGGAGTTTGGGGACGCGCAGTTGTCGAGGCTGGCCGGGCATCAGGAGTATCAATAATTGGCATCCCGATGGACCATTGGGTCGACGAAGAGGACTACCATCAAGCATTTGAGACTGTGGCTCAGCAGTCGGCCGAGGCACTCATGGCTAACGGACTTGGTGGCAATTTCACCCACCGATATCTTATCGCCGAGTTAGCGTTGAGATATCGGCTTCCGTCCATAGGTTGGTATCCGGACGTTGTCGAGAACGGTCACGGCCTCCTGGCTTATACGCAAGTCGACAGCGATATACCGGAGCGGTGGGCTAACTCGGTGGCCCAAGTGCTCAAGGGCACAAAGATAGTGGATATCCCCGTCTCCCAACCAACGAACTTCGTCCTCTCGATCAACTTGAAAACTGCAAAAACGCTCGGCCTTGAAATCCCTGCTGGATTGGTCGCCCGTGCTGACCAGGTAATCGAGTAGGTTTTTGTAGTGCGGAGTTTAGTCTGGAATTGGCCCATCGCTGCCGCATCCCACGGCCGCAGCTGTGTCGGCTGTCAGAGCTAGACCGGACCTAACTTAAACCGGGCCAAACCGTCGCGATTGACCCGAGGCAGGCGTCCGTCCGTGGACCCGCAAAGCAAAAACTACCTGACCTGCCACTGAATTTTCATCCAGCAGCAGTTAGAGTCTCGGGGGTTTGTACGCCAAGTGGCGCGGGTGGAGCAACGGACGATCGGCGGAGCTGGTCGGGGTTGCGCAGCCGATCGTCCGTTGCGGTGAGGTGGGCGGCGTAGGCCGCGGGGGTCAGGTATTTCAGCGACGAGTGGGGACGCTGGAGATTGTAGTCGGCGACCCAATTGGCGATTTTGGCGCGGGCATCATCGAGATCGAAGAACAGAGTCTCGTTGAGTAGCTCATCGCGCATCCGGCCGTTGATGGGGAAGACGGCCCCGCTTCCTCGGCGCCGGCGATATACTGGCGATGGACGAACCCGGTAACAGGAGCAATTCACCAATGGAACTCGCGACAATTGGGTTGGACATTTCGAAGCACGTATTTCACATCCATGCAGTTGATGGCCAAGGCCAAGTGGCCGGTCGCCAACGCCTCCGGCGAGGCGAGATCGTGTCGTTCTTCTCCTCGCTCGCACCTTGCCTGGTCGGCATCGAAGCCTGCGCGACTGCTCACGACTGGGCGCGGGAGATTCGGCAGTTTGGACATGATGTGAGATTGATCCCGCCGGCCTATATTAAACCCTACGTACGAAGAGGAGCCAAGAATGACGCCGCTGACGCGGCCGCGATCTGCGAAGCGGTCAGTCGTCCCAATATGCGGTTCGTTCCCATCAAGAGCGGCGAGAACCAGGGCTTCTTGATGCTTCATCGTGCAAGAGGCTTATTGGTCCGCCAACGAACCATGACGGCCTGCGCCATTCGGGCTCACTTTGCTGAGTTCGGAATCATCGTCGGGCAAGGCCGGCAACGGGTGGATGGTCTGGTGGACGTGTTGGATGACGAGGAACTGACGCTACCGGCCCACGCCCGGATCGCATTAGCCGTCCTTGTGAACCAACTGAAGGAATTGGACCGGCAGGTCGAGGCTATCGAGCGCGAGCTGGCTCAGATCCAGCGCGTAAATCCGATGGCGAAGTTGCTGTCCTCGATCCCCGGGATCGGTCCCATAACGGCCACAGCTCTCGCCGGGACCGTACCGGACGCGACAATTTTCCGCTCCGGGCGGGAGTTCGCGGCCTGGCTTGGCCTGACGCCTAGACAAAATTCCACCGGCGGGAAGGACAGGCTCGGCCGCATAACAAAGCAGGGCGATTCCTATCTCAGGCACTTGCTTGTCATCGGGGCACGCAACGTCGTTCGGTGTCCAAAGGCCCGGTCCCGGGTCGGAGCTGGCTGGATCGAAGCCCTTCTTGAACGGCGTCGGCCCATGGTTGTTGCGGTCGCTGTCGCCAACAAGTTGGCTCGGATCATCTGGGCAATGATGACGACCGGTGAGTTCTATCGGCCTAAGCTCGCGGCCTGAGCTGCCGCGCTTTTTTTGGCCACCCTAAGGAGTGAGGGCAGATGACAGCGTGATGGAAACCGGCGGAGCTGGGGATCGAGAAAGCCCGAAGAGTTTTAAGCGCAACAAGCGCGACCCGTTGATGAGGCCTCGATCCGCGATCTCGATCAGGGCCAGCGGCCATGGCATCGGTCGCACTAACAGGCCGTATACATGAACGCACCCGACCGGTAACCAAAGTGCTGCTGAAATCTCTTGCATCCGCGGGGCCGTCTATACACGAAGCCATTCTGCATGGGCTTTCCCGGTGCGATGAAGTGCCAATCGATGGCTGCGTCCTTGCACCAAGCCAGCATGGCGTTGCAGGTGAACTCGGTGCCATGGTCGGACACGATCATTCCTGGCTTGCGGCGTCGCTCGACGATTGCCGTGAGTTCGCGGGCCACGCGCCGCCCCGAGATCGACGTGTCCGGAATAGCGCCCAGGCATTCCTTGGTGACGTCGTCGACGATGTTGAGGATGCGGAAGCGTCGGCCATTGGCGAACTGGTCGTGGACGAAGTCCAACGACCAGCGGGCATTTGGCTAGGCCTCGACTAGGATCGGGGCCCGGCTCCCCGCGGCCTTGCGGCGAGCCCGCCGCTTGCGGACGGTGAGCCCTTCCTCGCGATAAAGCCGGTAGATCCGGTCGATCCCCGATGGCTCGCCCTCGCGCCGCAGCAGGACGAACAGGCGGCGATAGCCGAAACGCCGCCGCTCGTTGGCGAGATCGCGCAACCGGCCCCGCAGAACTGCGTCCTGCGGGCGGCTGGAGCGATAGCGGATCATCTTCCGATCCGCACCCACGATCGAGCAGGCCCGCCGCTCCGACAGGCTCACGACGGCCTGCAGATGCGCGACCGCAGCGCGCTTGGCGGCGGGCCCTACCATTTTTTTGAAAGGAGCTCACGGAGTGCGGCTGCATCGAGCATCTGTTCGGCCAGAAGCTTCTTCAGCTTTCCGTTCTCCTCCTCCAGGGCCCTCAACCGCTTCGCTTCGGAAACGTCCATGCCGCCGAATTTGGCCTTCCAATTGTAGATCGTGCCTCGGAGATCCCGTGCTTGCGAGCCAGATCGGCCGTCTTCGCCCCGGCCTCATGCTCCTTCAGCACCGCAATAATTTGCTCTTCCGTGAACCGTGCTCGCTTCATCTGTCCGTCCTTCTTCGGGGCGGACTCTAGCTCCTTCTGGAGGAAATACTCAGTGGCTCGATGGCTCTCCTTTGCAGGGGACCCTAAATCGGCTACCCGGGGGTTCATCGGAACGCCGCCTCTCGACCCTCAAGTGCGCCTCACATTTGCTGAACAACTTTACGCTGGGCGTCTGCGTCCTGTTCGATATACCGCTAAGCGTGCGCGGCCCAAGCCTGCCTGTCGCGGATGCATGTCTGACTGCTACCGTCGGCTCTGTCGTTGGTCGAGCCCTAGCTAGGACGTTTCCATAACCTGCGCCGCATGTTCGTACTCATCGTTAAGAGCCCCAAGCAGTTCTTTCGGCGAAAGACGCTTTGACTCGATACGGCTAAGGGTTGGGCTGACGGGCGCAATCCAATCATTGGCTTGGTCCTCGAACTGCGCCCACCAGTTGACCGAGCAAAGTGCTGGAACAATCAAAAGTAAAAGCTCGAAAGACGGCAATCTTGTTCCGTTTTTGCTGCCATCGTTAAAATCAGCGAGAATGTCTTTGAGAACATCCAGAGTGCCGCTGACGAACTGCCCCTCGTTCAATTCGCATAGCCGGAGTTCTCCATGCTCATCTCTCATAACGTGTGCTGCTGCGATAGCCTCATCGGACTCGACAACAAAGAACCGCCATCCTGAAATCCTCGCGGCAGCTCTGATATTTCCGTCCTTAGGTACTTCGTTGAGCCGCACAAAGCCGAGCCTGTGCCCCCAACATAGCTGAAGAGCGTCTGGCTTTGCCTTCTTCAACTTTGGCGTAAGAAATCCTCTGGTCGCGGCACGTTTTCGAATGCCATCTAGCGCAGCTTTCTTAGCTTCTTGCGAATTTGCTGAAAGGTAAGCTGTCATGGCGCCCTCGTGTGATAACTGTCCGTATAGACGGCCCCCATCCGGTAAAGAGCGGGAAAGTCGCTCCAATCTATGTCTGACAAGCCCCACCATGGATCTGCGATAGCTACTGCATCCACCTCAGTGTCGCCAGCATAGCCGTAGATCGCAACGAAATGCTCGCCACCCCCTAACCAGGCAATGCGCGCGCACAAGGGACGACCTTGGTCTATCTCGCTTCGAATCTCAGCTTGAATCGCGTCTCGCACTTGAAGCCTTAAACGCTCGGACTTTTCAGGTCGTCGGACATTCCATTGTTCAAAGCGGTCGAGACGATTGAGCGACGACATAAGATACCCAAATACATTGCACGGCTCATCCTTGTCTTGTTTGCAACAGTCCGTCCTGCCGAGTTCACCGTTTGCAATCTCGCATTGAGAGTACTTGCCTGATGAAACGTAAGTCTTAGCAACGCTGACCGCTAAGGCCGCCCAGCACCAATTGGTCTTCTCTTGATACTCAAGGTGAAAATCTAGAGCCTTCCAGGTTGAATCGTGGACTGAGCCTAGTTTGATCGGATCACACACCGAGCCTAAGGCGCGTTCGCCTTCTCCCGCGACTGATGTCATTTGAGTTACCTCGAGAATAAGCTGATAGGTTAGCCGGACCCGATTTGCATCCGACGTGCTTCCATTTCTAATGTCCTGAGCCGCCTGGCTCACTCTGCGCTCTTTCGATCGCGTCGTTAAAGCTGCCGCACGTCATCAAAAGCTTAAACGCTTGTTTCGCAATTTCTACTCCGGCGGCTGTATCAGTTGGATAGTGGACTCCGGCGACTTCGCGATTTCGACCAATGCGATCTGCTAGCGCAATTAGCTCACGTCCGCTGCGTGGTCTAATTTTCGCGAGCGAATACGCTATCATGTGACTTTCCAAAGAATGAGCGCTCGGAAATGATGCGTGCCAAGGGGAGTTAATCAGAGGAACCAAGGCTGGACACACTTGTTGAGGTCGCGCCCGCTTGAAACGCAGCTTGAAATAAATCGAAACCAGCTGCGCTACACGCATCGCCATTTCAATTACTTTGAGTGTTTCAGAGTGCGACCACGACGATAACATCAGGACTTGGGCGAAGTATCCCCTGAGTCTAGCATTCTGGTCCAAAATCTCGTTGACCAAGCGTGGCCGCTCGTCTCGAGCCATAGCAAATAGCTGTTCGATCTCATGGAAGATGATCTTGGGATCGGTGGGTGGACCTGAATGCGTAATCTTCTTCTGCCAATCCGTCTCACCAAATTCTGCAAGTGCTATCACGCCGAACAGATCAGGCTGCCACGCAGAAGATGGGAAATGAATGTCATAGTTTAGATCTTTTTCGCAAATGGTGCCGCCGAGCGGATCGAAGAGTAGAAAGGGCGCACCTTGGGGGGCCGGTGCACCGACATACGCGCCGCCAACCGCGCTGCCGCCGCCTTCTCCGCCACCCTCGCCTCCGCCTTCGCCGCCCCCCTCTCCGCCACCTTCAAGTATGTGCAAGCGCATGGCTTCCTCCTGAGTTAAAGATTACTTCGGAGCGGCACGCCAGAGTTAATCGGGAATTCCGGCGGATCTCAATCTTTGCAAGTACAAAGAACGTTGGGGTTCTTTAAATGGACAACGGGCTGCGTATTGAGAGACTTTGAATTGAGGTAGCACCTTGCTGTGTTGTGTGACCATCTGCGTGGCTTGTTCATCGCGACCGAGAGCGAGTAGGCTCGCCGCTGCTATGCGGATCGCATTTCCAAAGCGAGGGTTTAAACTTAGAGCCTTACGGGACCATCGCAGGGCGTCCTCGTAGCCCTCGTTGAGATAATGGTTCTGTGCGAGCCTAGCGTAACTTACAAATGCTTGCTGATCGAGAGGCGAAAGACGAATTGCCCGCTCTGCCCGCTCGATACCGCTCAAAGCATCACCGATGAAACCATAAGTCGCACTGCTAAACATCCAAGCCCAAGCGTTATTCGGGGAAATAGTAAGCGCACGATCGAAGCAGTCCAACGCAGCATCGTAGTCGCGGAAGAACATACTCGTGGCATGTCCCTTCAGCGCAAGCGCGAGTGCATTGCTGGGGTCTCGCTCAAGCGCCAGGTCTGACAAGTGCATAACTTCTGCAATTTCGACAGCAGGATCGGAAGACCAGCCTTCTGCAATGTTGAACAAGTGCCAATGCGCTGAGAACGCAAAAGGCGCTGCATATGTATTGTCGTCCTCACGTGCCCTTTCAAGAAGAGTTCGCGCTCGCGAAAAACTGGAGAAGTCAAGCTTATAGAGCAGCTCAAGGGCTCGAAGCAGGTGATCGTATGCGTTGAGGCTTTGTGGCCGCTTACGCATGGCACGCCTAACTTCAGCTCGACGAACGTGGGTAGCTACGCGCTCTACTATCGCAGAAGCAATCTCGTCCTGTACAACGAAGATATCGTCGATCTTCGAATCATATTTCTCTGCCCAGATCACTGAACCAGCTGCCAAGTCAGTAAGCTCTACTGACACACGAATAGAGTTTCCTGTCCTCCTAACCTTTCCGTTTAGAACATATCGCACTCCGAGCTTCTCGCTTGCCAAGGATGGGTCTAAAGACCGCCGGACAAAATTAACAGTTGAACCACGAGAGACGACTAGTAGATCCCGAAGGTTGCTCAAGGTGGCGATAATGTCGTCGACGAAACCTTCAGCAAAATAGTTGTCGTCATTGTTTTGCGAGAGATTTGCGAACGGCAGTACGCCGATCGATGGCAGTCTTGCTCGCTTTGAACCCTTCGACGCAAAACCCACAGCTGCACTGCGGTCTACACCGGGCAAGCGAACAGAAAAGGCGGCTATCGGCCGTGTTAGATTCTTAAACCGAAGTTCGCCCAAATCGTCGAAAGCGTATTCATTCTGATCACCAATCTGGTCGAGCATAGCTGACGAGAGGACAATTCCGCCAGCTGGGGCCGCGGTTTGCAACCGAGCGGCAATATTGACTCCGCTGCCATACACATCATTCAGATCCACAATCACGGGATCCCAATGGATGCCCATCCGAAATGATATTTGGAGTTCAGGCGGATGGTCTGCTTCCCTGGATCTAATCTCGCGCTGCAACTCTGCGGCTGCTTTTAGGGCGTCCAATGGACTTTCAAATATGGCGATAAAGCCATCGCCCGTGTTCTTGACGATCTCCCCGCGCATGTAAAGGATGCATGGATCGATAGTTTCTACCCTTAGGCGACGAAACCGTCGATGAATTTGAAGCTCGTTGGTCTCCATGAGACGCGTATACGCTACTACATCAGCGGCGAGCACAGCTCGGCTGAGGCGACCGAACTCGATAATCGGCTCGACTGAAACGTCTGGGCCAGAAGGCACAGCCACCTCCTCAAACCAAGCGAATGATTACTCTACCACCAGTTTGAAGTGGAGTCTTCAGCAGCGCCGTTCGATAGCGGCCCAAAATCAGGGCATCGCAGGGAATCAAGTGCTAGGCAGATATCGAGGAGCCTTTACGGCGCCTGTGGTAAATGGCTGCTGCTACAACCCTTCCTTGCTTCTCTATTTCGCTGGAAACGTATCGGTAGTGCCGTCAGCCGAACCCGCTCGGTCTTGGCCCCTTGGTCCGACGTTGTACCGGCCGTGCGGAGTAGTTGCATGACTGGCTGGGTAGCCGGTTCGTGGGCCCCTCTCTCCGGAGAGACATCGAGTTACTCGAAGCGTGCGATCCGAACTGGCGGGGAATGTCCCGTTCGCGCGAACCATGCGCCGGCCTCGCTTCTCACCGACTCCCTCCGTTAGACAGATCCTGGAAGGCAAGGGACTCTCACCGGCCCGAGCACGATCGCCAACGGATACGGTCAATTGGTCGCCGGTCGGCTTAATGATGGTTGGTCAGCTTATCTGGTGACTATAGTCTTTCAGCATTTCGCCGGCCCGAAGCAGGCAGTCGTCGGTCGGATGAAAGACGAGGTCCAGACGATCTACTCGACGCTCGTGACGTATGTCCATCGGAGACCCGCTTCTTGCGGTGGAGCAAATACCGCCAAATATCCGCCACCGCCTCCAAGCTGATACGTGGCGATCTGACCGTAGCCAACAGCGGTCAATTCGCAACGCAGCAGCTCAATCGACCTGCCGTGCCATGAGGTGGGACGCTCGAAGTCGACAATTCCGGCTTCAATGCGGGCGCGAGATTGTAAAGGAAGGCATAGGGCTGGGGCTATCTCGTGATACATGTGCCCAAGGATGGCGACATCCAGCGACGAAGCGGGCAGGCGGGGGTCGTGCGGTTCGCCCATCACAAATATAACGTATCTCAGCCCCAGTCGTTCCGTTCGCCTCCTGAGCTCGATGAGGTAATCCCGCATCACATCCTGGGCGACGATAACCGTTCGGGCTGAAGAGGTATGAGAGACGGACCGTGCAGTAGCCGCTGCCTGCACCAATATCGCCGACTGTCATGCCTGGTTTCAGCTCAAGAAGACGTGCGACCTCACCGGCCTCATTCAGGAAGTCGCGGTGCTCCTCGGCGGAGCGGCTTAGGCTGGGGATCGGCGCAACCGGACGCCGAGGTGCGGGAAACTCCTTTGCGGGGATTCCTGTCGGGGCCAGATAATTAACGTCAGCGGCGTACGCGGGGGTGGTGCCCAGCGCCATGACCAGCCTCACTGTGCGGACCAGCGTTATCGTAGGTCCGCAAGGTATCAGGCGTGTCCGTCCACGTTGCGAAGGATCCGGGCCCAGGGTCATTACTCCAACCACATGCCGGAAGCGGTAGCCCACCTAGCGATTTGCTCCGATCTTCTACTCCTGATAACAGCGGCCAGGGCTAGCTGATGCGATGGTGTAAACTGCGAACGCGGGTAAGCCCAGTTTGCCTATGCGGGCTGACCTTGTCACGCCAATGAAGCATAGTCTTGCGAGGATCGGCCGGTTTTGGCGCAAACCGACATGCTGTCGAATCCGAACGTCTCACAAGAGCCAACAAAGAGAAGACCTAATAGCTCTTCGCGGCGCGATAGAAAGCTTCGACCTTGGCCCGGTCTTTTGAGTGAGCACCCTCGCGGTCGGTCTTCGTTTTCGAGTCAACGCCGGCAGGTTGGACCGATCGGATGGCCTCTTCGACGTTGTCTGGTCCGAGGCCACCAGCGAGTATTACCGGGGTGCGAACAGTCTCGACAATCGTTCGACTGACGCTCCAGTCATGCGTCACGCCCTGCGCACCGATTTGGATATCGCCTACTCGATGACTATCAAGTAGGATCCACTGAACAATTCCATCATAAGTGCGCGCCACGTGTACCGCCTCGGGTCCCGTCACAGATATGCTGCGAATGAATTTGAGTTTTGGCAGAGTCTTTCGCAGCGCCACGACATGATCAGGCGTAAGCAAGTCGTTGGAAGCGCCGAGGTGCACGATCTGGGGATTAAGCTCCCTGGCCATCCGTTCGATGAGATCGACATCCGCCGAGAGGAACAACGCTGAAAGTACAGACGGCGCCCGGATCGCTTTCATAACGGCAGCTGCTTTGTGAACCGGAAGCTCGCGAGGGAAGGAACCATCGCCGACAAGCACGCCGACATGATCTACACCAATTGAGGATATTGCTTCGGCTTCGGCGGGCGTCGCGACTTCGTAGATTTGCGTCAGCATTGTTCTACCCGGCCCTCTGGGCCACACACTGGGATCGGCACGGCGGCCTCCCCGCGGGCGGAACGTCTGGCGGTTCGTGCAGTCGACTAAAGCGTGATGGCATTAAGTTCGATAGCCTGAGTTTTTGAGGTAGTTGGCACATTCCTCGGAGGTGAAGGCGTCGAGGGCGTGGCCGATTGCGGCGCAGACTGCGTCGACGGTTCGCGCGGCGGCTTTGCGGAGCAGATGCTTGAGCTTGGCAAAGACCTGTTCGATCGGGTTCAGGTCGGGCGAGTATTTTGGCAGGAAAAACAGCTTGGCACCGACCGAACGGATGAGCTGGCGAACTGCCTTGCTCCTGTGGCTGCCGAGGTTATCCAGGATGACGATATCGCCGGGTCGAAGGACGGGCAGAAGAACCTTCTCGACATAGATGCGAAAGCTCACGCCGTCGATCGGCCCCTCGATGAACCATGGCGCCTCGATCCGGTCGTGGCGCAGGGCCGCCAGGAAGGTCATGGTCTTCCAGCGGCCGTGGGGAACCTTGGTGTGTAGTCTGTGCCCGCGCGGCGCCCATCCCCGCAAGGGTGCCATATCGGTCCTGGTCCAGGTCTCGTCGATGAAGACCAGCCGCTCAGCTTCGACGCGATCTTGATACTTTGTCCACTGGGCTCGCCGCCGCGCGACCTCAGGTCGATCGCGCTCGCCAGCCGCCACGCTTTTTTTTGAAGCTGAGCTTCTCGGCATGTACGAAGTCCCACACCGAGTGGTAGTCGACCTTCAGGCCACGTCCGGCAAGCTCGGCAACGAGACCGCGTATGGTGAAATCGCCATCCTTGATCCGTTGTGACAGCCAGACCGCGTGCTTGCCCGAAATTGCCTTCGGCTTGTAGCCGCCGATCTGGCTAGGCTCAACGCTGCCGGTCTTCTCGACCCGCTGCATCCAGCCGATGGCCGTGCTGATCGCCACCCCAAACTGCTTGGCGGCTCGATTGCGCGACATCCCGCCCTCGATCGCGGCTACGACACGTTTACGGAGATCCAGAGAGTAAGGCTTGCCCATCCATGCTGGCCTCCTATCCAGCCAGCATGGTGAATCAGAAACAAACTGGTTTGGGAATCCCAAATCGATTCAGACTAAAGCCATCCCGCTTTAGGCGTCTGCCAAGAGCTCGCGCACATTGAGGCGACCCCCGTCTGGCTTGCTGACGTAGAGATGGCTCTCAAGTGCGGACTGCATGTTCTCAAACATCGCGTAGAGATCGTCGCAATAGACCGAAGGATTATCGTAACCGTTCTTTTTGGAGAAACGATGCGGAAGATAGCCTCCGCCGCAGGCGTTCATGAACTTGCATTGCCGACACTTCGCGCAAAGATTGATTGAGGCATCCCGCGCGGCTTTCCAGCGAGGCTCGTTCCTGACCTCGTCGATCGCATGATCGAAGATGTTGAACGTGGTGCTCGTGAAGCCGTCGCCTGCAATCCGCAGTACATCGTGCGCCTCCACGGTGCCATCTGTCATGACGGTGCAAAGTTCGACAGGTTTGTGGCCCACGCCCTCGGTCGGCGAATTGTTGCTAAGCAGGGCAGTGATCATGTCAGAAATGATACGAATATTGGTCGTCGACTTTGTACGATTTGCCTCCAGCCACAAGTCGAACAGACCCTTGTAGAACGCGGCAATAGATGGCGGTTTCTCATCCACCGTCGCGTCGGGGATCATGATGTCGTAGTTGGAGATTCCACACGCAGCGAAAAAATCAGCATAGTGCTGTGGCGCGTGGACGGGATTGCAGACTGCCAGGGCAATTACGCCAATCTTACGCGATACCAGCATTCGAGCGGCACGTTCCACAGCGGCGTGGGTACCCGTACCCTGAAATGTTCTGCGATGAATGTCATGTATGTGTGCTGGCCCATCCAGACTGATCGCAACCGAAATGTGGCGGGCCTCGAAGCAGGCCAGCCATTCGTCATCGATCAACACGCCGTTGGTCGTGACCGCGATGGGAAATTCGCAGCCCGTCCGTGATGAAATAGCCTCGCAGGCCTCGGCAAAGCGATGGAAGTTCTCGACGCCCCATAGCAGCGGCTCGCCGCCGTGCAGAATGATCGGAAAATCGACGAGGGAGTATCTGACGACGTGCTCCTCGATGCGCTGCAGCAATTGATGCTGCACGTCAGGGCTCATCAGTTTGGGCTTGCTATAAACGGACGTATCGCGAAACCAGTAGCAATAAGAGCAGTCGATGTTACATCTCGTCGCAACCTTGACCAGCAACTGCGCAATCGGCAGATCCTGGAAGGCAGCAAAATCTGAACCGTCAGCCGACATGCCGATACCGAGCCGGGCTAGAAGAAACCTATCTAATACCCTCGAACAAATCCCCCTCGGCGGAACGCGCCCGCGCCCGGGGCGTACGCCGCCCTGCGAAAGGCGCCTGCATTAGCCCCTTTAGCAAAACCCCCTCGTCTGAAAGCGGCTTGGGTCGCCACGGGTTCCTCGGAGACAACGCCTTGCTCCGCACTCTGTCCGCGCAGATCGTTCAGCAATGCGTCGATACCCTGATGGTCGCTTTGAATTGTTGCCCCTGGCCCATGTAATTGTATGAGGCTGGCCAAAACCTTCAGCGTCGTAATCGGCATGGTCATGCTCCTCATTTTCGCGACGCGGTGCAGGGATCGAGCGAAAGGCCGGTGGACCGGCTGAAGCGGTGGCAAGGTATACCTTTTATATTGAAGTGGCAACGTGGTCGGCCGCCTAGGGACAAGGCAAGTTCAGGACATGCTCGTACGCAACGGCAAACGCAACGTTGATGCAAATCAAGCGTTCAAATTGACGCGTCAGAGCGGCGAAGCGAGAGCGTGGCTGGAGAGGTACACTCCGACTAATGGTAATTCACTGTACGTCCACTATTTTGTATAGAGCCGCAATTCTTTAGCGGCGATCTCGAAACGAGGTTTTGCATGACCTCTCATTGTTGGATCAGGCGGCTCTGCGCGCCGCTCCTCGCTTTAATTCTGACCGTCGGGCCGTTGGTTTCGTCGGTATGCGCTATTGAGGATGCTCGAAAGGTTGGCGTGGTGTCCTTTGGCCTTTTCGGCGATCAGGGCGTATTTAGAGCGGAGGCAACTGGCGCAGCTCAGGTCGTAGCGGCCCGTTTCGAAACTGGCGCGATCGACGTACAATACAATTCGAAGAAAGGCGGAGGTGCAACGATCGAAGCCTTGGCTAGTTCGTTGCAGGTCGCAGCCAATAGCCTGAATGCCGATAAAGATGTTCTCTTTCTGATTCTCACCTCCCATGGCTCTCCCGACGGACTTGCAATCAAGGCGGGGCGGCTCACACAAACACTGACGCCCTCTCGTCTCGCTAGCATACTCGCGAAGACTGGTGTGCGACATAAGGTGGTGGTCATCTCGGCTTGCTATTCCGGGGTCTTCATCCCACGTCTCGCGAATCCCGATGTGCTGGTCATCACTGCGGCCGACGCAAATCATGCGTCGTTTGGGTGTCAAGATAAGGCGAAGTGGACCTATTTCGGTGATGCGTTTTTTAACGTCGCGCTCCGGCGAGCCGTAAGCCTGAAGGATGCGTTTCTCGATGCGCGCTTGCTTGTCCAGAAACGAGAACTGGGGGAGCACTTCGAGCCGTCGAATCCTCTCATGGCCGGCGGTGCAAACGTGCAGTCATTGCTTGTTGCACGTCCTTGAACGACCGGCCGGGAGCCTCGGCTCCCAGACGAAGATTCGGTGAGCGCAACTTATAGAGCCCGCCCCGCAGAGCGGGCGCGCGAAGCGGCTGCCAGCCTACAGGAGCAGAAGATGATGAACCTGCTTCGGCCCAGAACTCGGCCCTCGGCCGACTTCTTTCCATAATCCGTGATCTACCTATTAGGGGCTACCGCCGCGTCACCGTAATTTCGGCGGTGCCACGGTTGTTCGCATAAAATGTACCGGCCAGTCTAGGCACGCCAACGACGGCGTCGTTGACAAAGAAAAATAGTTCGCCATCGCGCGTTGCGCGGATCACCTCTTCGATCGAATGGTCTTCTGGATCGGGATCCAAAAAGCTCTCCTCGCCTCCGACGCTGCCGGTCCTAGCGACGATCCTGAACCAGGGCCGGATCAATTCGCGGCGCATCGGGAGCGCAAACAGCATCGCTGCCCGTTCCCAGATCGTGGGCGGGTCCAGGCTATAGAAGCCTGCAGCCGTCGTCGCAATCGTCCGATCGAACCATTGCGGTTCCCTCGCTTTGATCGTGACGAGATAGCGCTGACCATCTTGAAGAAGAATGCCAGTGGGCGAGCACACTGAAGACGTGTCAAGGATCAGTCGTCGCGTTTCCCCCTTTGTCATTGCGGTCGGACTACTCTCGCTGCACACGAAGCCGGCATCGTCGATGACGATGTAGAGGAGGTGGTTGACGGCCATAATTCCGGCATACAGAAAGAAGACGGCTGAGAGGCGGGCCCCAACTGAAACTTCCGAAATCGTTTGGACCATTCGTACGGCGTGCTGGTGCGCAGCCGATAGATCCAGTTTTCCGGCGCGCTTGCGATAGTGGTGCCGGTCACCATAGAATTTTGCCAAATCGCGCCCATGTCGCTCTTGATGCGTGCCGAGAGCCGGCTTCCGATTAGCGAGAATGCCGCAACCGCCAGCGCGAGAACCAGGAAAGTAAGGGGACTGCGGGCATATCCGTTGATCCAGGGCGTGGCAATGGACGGAAGAAAGGAGCCGATGAGGCGAATGAGGTCGGAAAGCCACCGCACGGGACTGGAGAACTCATCTGAGGCCGGCAGGGCTTTCAGCAGCGGAAAAACCAGCAGCGCCGCGGAGGCAAAGACGTTTAAGAAGTATACGACGCGGCGAAGCCAAACCGTGTTCCAGACCGCTTCCTGCGCCTTCGCCCGCGCTTCACTCTGAGCGCTCGTTTCGTAGGGGTTGGCGGGGGCCGGAAGGATTTGGCCCTTGTCCGTGAGGACGTCATACCGCGACGGGATACCGAGTGGCGCGCAAGGATGTGCGTTGTTTTGGATGCGCCGAAAGACGCTCTCATGAATCTTTGGCTTATCGATCTTGACCCGATGGCCTTCGTCGCGCGAAAGGCGGTCGTGACACAGCTCGGCGAGCTTGCGCGGACCGTAGCGGTAATAACTGCCGAGGCCGCTGCGAGAGTCATAGAGCCGCCCGTCCTTGTCTCTGGCGGAATGCGTGGCGATCATACTATCCGGATCGGCGGTTGGAGCAGACTTGAAGCGAAGGCCGCACTTCTGGGCTTCGGTCATGATCCAGCACTGCGGGATCCTCGCCAGCGAATCGTCGGGATAACCGCCGCCGACATTGGAATGCATTCCGGAGAACCAGACTTGGCTGATGCGTTCCTCGGAGATCGGCCGCGGTTGTTCGGATTGGGCTGGCGTCTCCTTGCTCTCATCCCACAAGACGGGGTGAAATGTCGTGCGTTCATCGTCCAAGGCTAACGCGTGGCAGCCGCGTTTAACGCGGGGATCAAGCACCCGGCTTGGGAGCTCGAGCGGCCATATCCATTTGTTGACGCCGCGGGTCATTTCATCGACGGGGAGCCCGTAGGCCGCCACCGTATCCCAAAGGCCCAGGAAACGGATGCTCTTGACCGGCTTATTTCTGGCTGTGTCCTTAGGCGGCGGTATTTTTCGATCACCCCTGAACAAGCTCCACCAGACCGTATGATACTTGCGACGTCGATAGTCCTCGAACGCGGCAGTCGCGCGACTATCGAGATCGAGCTCATCTTCCGCCTCGACCAAGCCCTGATCCAAGATCAAGCCTACGACTACGCGGATTGTGAAAGCACCACGGCTAAAGCCGAAGCCGAATATCTCGTCACCGTCGTCTCGATAATTTCTGCAGATGAACTTGTAGATGTCGATGACATTGCGTTTCAGGCCGTAGCCGAAGGCGCCGCCGAGTATCGCGAGAGGTTTGAAGCTCGAGGTCCCAACCCCGTCGTCATAAAATGCGACCTGATCCGAATTCGAGAGATCGATTGCCTCGAATGTGCGCCATACATTAGTGCGCCAGACAGCGGCAGAGGAGTTGCCTGTGCCGTCAGAGAGAACAACGATTTTCTTCATCGCTTTGTCACTCAAGCGGTAGGACTACAAAAAGAAGTTATCGGTTTGCGGTTGTGTCGGGTGTGAGATGGTTCACAGATTCCGTGGCGAACGAGCGAGAATAGATTGAGCTACTTGATCAATTTTAGAATAGCCAAAGCGCCGCGCCGCTACGATCCGGTGCCTCTTGGACATTTCACACAATGATGGAGGTAGCCAGTGACGATCGTTCAATTCACTCGCTTCAAGACCGAGAAGCCCGAGGAAATGACCCCGGTCATCAGGCAGGCCAAGAAAATCTCGAGATGCACCAGTCCGGAGGGATGGCCGGCCCCGCGCTGACCGTGAAGACGTGCCCGGGCGACAATCTGATGCTTCACAAGGCGATGGCGATCGCCGATCCCGGCGATGTCATCGTGGTCGACGCGGGGGGCGATCTCACCAACGCATTGATCGGCGGTGCGTCGCCGGAAGCACCCACCGAACGGTTGCAGCAACGACATGCGGAAACTAGAAGAGACGGCTGTGAGGCTATTAGAGGCCACCGCTCGGAAGCTTCCGCAGGGGCCGGGTCGCGACGAATTACTTCGAGATATTGCGGGATTTCGTGCGCAGTTAGCGGCCGGGCTACCAAGCGAAGGTCCGAGGAATGGCGGGAAATAGCCGCGGCTGGTCGACATCGGATGAAGTGAAGAGGTAGAGCACCGATGTCCGATCGAGATGACACCACAACGAGCTCGCACGAAACGGCCGTCAAGCAGCTTCTAAGGCGAGTAGCCAGACGCAGACGCCCGAGTCAGAACATCTCTTCGGACGTGCCCCATCACCGTGAGACAGATCCAAACCGTGAGTTTGCATCCCATGGCGAGCCGAACGGCGTCGTGTGGTTTTTCCTCTTTCTGCCGGGATTTGTAATCGCCTACGTGATTTGTCTAAAGATTGGTGCCCTCTAGGTGCAACGACTCGTCACGCCAAGGAGCCAGCCAAGCAATTGCGACGCTGCCGTTTTGAACGTTCACTTACGATCTGGCGCTATCGTTTCGTAATTGACCTCCGACGTGATTTCTATGTCCAACGATCACGCAACAGGACGGCCCTGGTTGCCGGACGAAGAAGCGATGGCGTCCAAGCTGACGAAACCGCCAAACGCCTAGGACGGTCCCGGCAGGCGATATACGGCCGTACTCAGCGCTTTCGCAAGCAGCGAGGCCAGATCAGTCGAAAGAGCGGCGAAACCTTTTCGCAATGGCGAATGGCTGAGTGAATCACCGGCTAGGGCTGGGGCCGCGCCTCGCTGAAGGCGGGTACAAGTCGCAAGCCTAGTTGGCCCGGCGCCGGATTTGGGCAGGAACCGACGGCGCCCCCGCGGTTCGTTGATGGCTGCGGGCCACCAATGCCCGCAGAGCGGCCCCGGCCTACCCAGCCCGCTGCGTACCCGAGGCCGCTTTTCTGTTTCCCGCGCCGCGCCACCAAACATGCCAGCCGGACCCCGGACGCCGACGTCCCGAGTATCGGAGCCACGGTCTAGGCGTGGCATGTTGTTTGCTACGGTGACGGCCGAGCAACCATCGCCCTGGGGCTGGCTTCAGGCTATGGCGCTCGACCGCCTGGTCGCGGACCAGACCGCGACCAGGCACCCAGAATAGACGATGGTCACTTAAAGGGTCGCTCCGCCAAAGAAACCTTCCGGGTTACTCTCTTCATCCAGCAGCGACCTGCTCGATGTCAGTGCGGGGAGATGGTTTGGGAAGAGTAAGTGGCGAGCCAACATTATCGCGTTCTGATGCACCGGGACGCTGATCGGGATCACAGCAATTTGCTTTAGGTTCGCCGTCCTGACCTTAACGTGGCGCTGTCGCAACATCGCGTATGTTCCGTTCTGGAACACCGATTGGCGACTCAAACTTCAGCCCGAGTCCTGCAATCATTCCGCTCAGCCGGGGCTGGAAGTCGAGCATCATTCGCAAACATTGAATTTTCCCGGAAAAATGAGGCCGCAGGATGTGGGGCAGGGTCCTGCGGCCGTTTTCGTTCGCTGCCCTACGAGCGGATCACGCCGACGAAGCCCCCGCCACCGCTAGCAAACATTGTCGATTACTGGGTGGCTCCGAACGCGCGCGAGCTACTGCGCGTCGTGGGTGTGGGTAACTGACCGCCATGGCCCCATGGGCTAGGGTCTTTTGCGTGTTGCAGAATTAGCTGCTTTGGATGCCAGTCCGAACGATTTCGACAAGGGCAACGGTCACTAGAACGAACAAGATCTGTGACCAGATCCCTTCCGGCCAGTTGAGTTTCCGTTTGGTGTGAATCCAGATGCGAAAGCGCTGAAGCGACCTCAGGGGCTCCCTCGGGAGAGCAGTATGCGCAAGTTGCAGGGGATCTGGCACTATGCCGCCTATCGCCCCCCAGCAGCACCGCAAGCGAGGCAGTCGGAGTTGCGTACAGCCACATTGCAACGGCAAGTCCGACTACCGCGTCGAGTGAGAATCAGTTCTACCGGGCTTTCCATCAGGGCATATCGGCCGATGGCAGCTATCTATGTCCCGCCATTCCCTACCCCTGGTACACCAAAATCAGCCGCGAGGACGCGGACGCTCTCAAGGCATTTTTGAACTCGCTAGATCCCGTCTCGAGCTCTAGGAGAATTCTGCTCAGACACGTAGATATCGTGTTGCTGCAGACCTCGCAATCGAGGCGTCTGCAATGCGGCACACTCCGTCAAGCAACGACTCGCCCGATGGCTGCTCGTCGCCAGCAATGCCCTCGAGGACGATAAGTTGCCGCTCACCCACGAAGTCTTGGCTCATCTGCTTGGTGTTCGACGGGCAAGCGTGACCGAATGCCTTGAAGCACTCGAAAAAGGTGGGTTGATCCACAGCTTGCGCGGGCTCGTCAACATCATCAACTCTCACGCTCTCGGCAAGTCTCCTGCACCTGCTTCGACACGATAGCGCGGGAATATCGAAGCCAGTTGAATCCAGATGATGATGTCAAAGAAGACTGAGAAACTCCTTCACAAACACACTAGCGAACGAAGAACTCGGGCGTCCGTGCTGCGCGAGGCTACGCGGGGGCCTTCAAAGTGTCGAGACGCATGCACGCCGTCGAACGGCCCATCGAGGTCGACGGCCACGCCCTTCAGATTGATCTCTGCGTTGGCGCCGCACTGTATCCGCTGAGGATCGCAGTCAACGTCTCGGCCGCGCAGTTGCGCCGCGAGAATCTCGAAGCGCACGTCCGCCAGGCGCTGCGCGATAGCGGGCTGCCGGGCTCGCGGCTCGAGCTCGAAATCACCGAAGGCGTGCTGATCGAGGACATCGCGCGCGCCAAGAAGACGATGCAGTCGCTCAAGGCACCGGGTTCAAATCGCACTGGACGACTTCGGCACGGGATACTCAGTCATACCTGGAAGCTTTCCCCCTCGACCGAATCAAGATCGACCGATCCTTCGTGATGGCGCTCGGCCAAAACGATCGCTCGCTCGCCATCGTCCGGGCCGTGATCGGCCTCGCCCACGGCCTCGGGGTCCCGGTGCTGGCGGAGGGCATAGAGACCGAAGCCCAGATGACGCTCCTCCTGCAGACGGGTGCGACGAAATGCAGGGATATCTGATCGGCCGGCCGCGAAGTCTGGCGACCCCCAACAAAAGCAAGAGGCTCCCGCTCCAGGCCGCCTCCTGAAGGCCTTGCTCCGGTCGATTGGCTTGAGGCCGCGTTGCGTCTTGAGTGCCCTTGAAGCTTTGCATGCGCATCGCGCGTGCGGCCATGTCGGCCGTGGCCGCCGAGGAAGGATGCACAAGATGACCGGAGGGTTCAGGAGCGGCCGCGTTCGAACCCTTCGTTGAACAACTCTCCCAGACCAATCTGCAGCTGGTCGGCCCCTTCAGCAGCCAAGTCAGGCAAGCCCCGGTCTAACGATTCATCACACCCAGGCGGCAGCACGCCGGCCACCTCCGGAACTGATTTGTCTCGGTGCCGTTAAATCCGCTCAGAGGAGGAAATACAATGATCAAAGTGAAGCTATTGGCTGCCGCTGCGGCGGTAGCGACCTTGGTGGCTGCCCCCGCGGAAGCGCGGATCGTGCACCATCGCGGCCACTATTACGCCCATCACTATGGCGTCGGCCCCATCGGAGCTGCCGCTGGCCTCGCTGGCGCGGCTATCGGAACGGCTGGCGCTATCGCGACTGCACCGTTCCGAGGATCCTACGCCTACGACCGCGGCTACTATGATCGTCCCTATGGGTACGGCGAGCCCTATTACGAGCGCCGCGGTTATTACGGACCTGAGTGGTAACAAAACGGAGCGCGAGACCGTCTTGTTCTGTTCAAAGCCCCGGACAGCAGCTGTCTGGGGCTTTTCACGTCCGCAGAGCGACAAGGGCCTTGCTTGGCACGTAGCGGGCGCGCCAGCCTAGTTTGTCGCCATCCTTAACAAATCGACCGGATAGACCGGCTTCGATAGAAACGTCACGTCCGAAGGCAGCACGCTCTGGCAAGGTCTTCCTGAGGTCACAACGATACGAAGGTCGGGATCAATTGCCCTCGCGATGTGTGCGAGTTCAACGCCGGTCATTTTGCCGATCAGGTTGACATCAGTAATCAGCACTGCCGCGTGATGGACCTTGAGCACCATAGTTGCGCTATCGGCATCCTCGAATTGAAGCACCTGGAAGCCACTCTCCTCCAGAAGAATTGCGATCATCTCGCGCTGAATCGCGATCATCTTCGACGACCATTGCAAGCTTAGAAAACGGAGTGGACTGGCCCATGGCAAACCCCGGCGTTGTTAACCTGGGTTAACCTCTGCTTACGGGCAGGGTTGCAAAAGCGACACTGAAACTCGGAGTTCCGAAAGGGGGCTGATGCTGAGGGAGTTCGGGAGCGCACAGTCACGGCTACAATAGCAGCAGCCGTCAATAGCAGCAGTCAACACGAACGCCTCACTTGTCTTTGTCGCTAATAGGGACCGCTCTGAGAGGCGCGGGCTTATTCGATCTCGGCATAGGAGCGTCGACGACCAAACTATCAAGCTCCAGGTTGGGCGCCGCCTTGATCACTAGGTCCTTCGGGGCACCGTCGCCCGGCTCGTACCAAGGCGCTTTTTCAATTGCACCGCCCTCAAGTGCTTGAGCCATTAGCTGGCCGATTTCCGGCCCCGTTAGTGGGGCTAGACTGCCGTTTTCGTTCTTGTAGAGCTGGGGGCAGAAATAGAGAGCGTGTATCCTTGGATCATAGCCGTCTATGACAAGGAAATACTGCGGCTTGCCGAATAGCCTGCGCTTCTTCACGAGCTTCCGCTCTTGCGTGGTCAGCGCCACCCGAAGCTTGTCACGTTGCTCGCCAACTATGGTGGCTGCTTCCAGGAGGACGAGCCAATCCCTCGTCTTAGCGTTGTCCTCGTGAACGGGAACTAGAGTACCGCGATGCTTTTCAAAGATGCCCATGCAAGCAGCCTATCAAGACGCCAAGTGACGTCAACCCGGCGCACCGCTGCTCCGTGGCTGGCGGCGACAGACACCTTGAACCAAAGAAGCTCGAAGGACCGGTGGCTTCATTATGCGTCATAGGTTCAGTTCAGCCGAAAGGACCCGCAGTGATGCTTACCGACTGGTGGCCGTAGGAATTGTAGTAGCAGCGATTGTTGTAACCGCTGTAGTAGGCGGCCCCTGCGGCCGCGGCGCCAACAGCGGCGCCGCGATAGGCTGCGCCCCTATAGGCCGCGCGGTATGCGCCCCGTCGTACCGACGCACGTGCGACAGGACTACCGGGAATTGGTCTGTAGCCATACCCTCCGCCGGCGCCGACGACTCGCCCGTGGACGGCACCGCCTCTTACATGAGCGACGCGACCTCCTCCTCCATGAAATCTGCCACCGCGATAACCACCTCCGCCTCGACGCGCAACTGCGTCATCGGGAGCGAGGCTTGCTGCTAAGAGAATGGCCGCAGCGAAGCCGACTAGACCATAGCGTTTCATAGGCATCCACACGAGCCATCACCCGAACTGGCGACAGGCCGACGTGGATGAGCATCAGTACTAGCATTTGGTTGGCACCGAACAGCCCCGAAACACCTATTACGAATTCGATCACGGCCACGCCGATCAAGCGGCCGATAATTCGTGAGCGCATTCTTGCCCCCTGAGAAAGGCCGCCACAGTTGGCGGCCTCTTCCTCTTTATCGCAAGCCGGCAGCTACCGTGTGGCGTACTACGCCGCCCCCAGCCCCAGCTTCGCGTAGATCCGCCGTGCATACGCGCCAAACGCATCCATTGTCTTCAACGGCAGATCGCGCGGGAAGGGCAGGTCGATCGGGAAGTAGTCGGCCATCTTCGCCGGCCCGGCCGTCAGCACCGCGCAGTGCGAGGACAGGAATACGGCTTCCTGGATCGAATGCGTGACGAAGATGATGGTCTTGCCGCTCTCCCGCCAGATCCGCAGCATCTCCAGATTCATCTGCTCACGCGTCAGTGCATCCAGCGCGCCGAACGGCTCGTCCATCAGGATCAACTTTGGATCGTGGATGAAGGCGCGCGCGATCGACGTGCGTTGCTGCATGCCGCCGGACAATTGCTGGGGATATTTCTGCTCGTAGCCTGAGAGGCCGACGAGATTGAGCAGGTCGCGCGCCCGTTCGCGCGCGGCCTTCATCGGGAGGCCGACGATCTCGGCCGGTAGCAATACGTTGTCTAGGATGGTGCGCCATTTCAGCAGCAGCGCCTGCTGGAACACCATGCCAATGTCACGGCTCGGATCGAACGGGCTGCACGCGTTGCCGATGGTCACGGTGCCGCCGTCCGCGTTGTGCAGGCCGGCCAGCATCTTCATGACCGTGGTCTTGCCGCAGCCGGACGGGCCGACCAGCGAGACCAGCTCACCCTCCTGCACGTCCATGGTCACGTCGGAAACAGCGAGAAACTCGCTGCCGCCGCTGCGATAGACCTTTCGGACGCCTTGCAGGCTGATGAAGGGTTTTGAGCTCATGCCAGCCATTTGCTCAAATTGTCGGCGACGAAGGCATCGTCGCTAAGGTCGGCATGCTCGCGCGTCACGCGATCGATCTCGTCTTTCTGGCCGAGGCTGAGACCTTCGTTCGGATCGAGGCACCAGAGACCCTTCATCAGGCCCTGACGGCGCAGGATCTCGTGGCAGCCGGCGATGCAGCCGTGAAAATTGTTGGCCACGTCGAAGAAGGCGCTGTTGCAATCGGTGACGCGGGCATCGAGCGCGAGGAGATCGGCCGGCACGCTGTCCTTGTGCCGCGCCGCCTTGCAGCGCTCGAACTGCTTGATGGCGCTTGAGGTCCAAACTGACCAGTGGCCGAGCAGGCCGCCTTTAAAATAAGTGCGCGTGGTGACGCCCTTGTCGCGGAGATCGAACGGCAGCATCAGGTCGAGCAGGATGTGATCGTCATTGCCGGTGTAGAGCGCGACGCGGTCGAGGGCGCCGGCGGCAGCCACGCCGCGCAGCACGTCGAGCGTGCGATAGCGGTTGAATGGTGCGATCTTGATCGCAATGACATTTTCGACCGAGGCAAAACGCTGCCAGAACCGGCTCGACAGGATGACGCCGCCGACCGCCGGCTGAAGGTAGAATCCCACGAGCGGGATTTCCGCGGCAACAGCGGTGCAATGCGCGATGATTTCGTCCTCGGACGCGCTTTTCATTGCGGCGAGGCTGAGGAGGCCGGCGTGATAACCGATATCACGTGCGGTGCGGGCTTCAGTCACGGCCTGTGCGGTCGGACCAGCGAGCCCCGCGACCATTGCAAGCGGACGCTTAGTCCAGTTTGCTGCGGTCTCAGCGGCTAACTCGAGTACCGGACGGTAGAGCCCGACATCGCGAATTGCGAATTGCGTGGTGTGGACGCCGACGGCAAGGCCGCCCGAGCCAGCATCGATGTAATAGCGCGTCAGCGCGCGCTGATGTGTCTTGTCGAGCTGTCGCTCGGCGGTGAGCGCGAGCGGATGCGCCGGCAGCACGGTGCCCTCGGCAATCAGCTTGCGGATGTCCCTGTTGATCTGGCTGTGGTGCATGATGTCCTATCCGAATTCAGGGCCGGCGACGGCGAATGGCATTTCCTCGCCCGGGGTGGTAGCGGGACCGAACCGCATGCGCTGGAACGGACGCTCGATGGTCCACCCTGAGGCGGTCAATCCTTCCAGAAACGCAGTCTGCGGCGCGACAGCGTCGATCAGCAGCGGTCCGGATTCCGATCGCGCGATGGCATGAACGAGCGCCAGCGCTTCGGCGGCCTCGTCCGCGAACAGCGGGCCGATATGGCGCGCAGTCCGGCCATCGCGGACTAGCGCGATCGCTCCGCTCGTGGCGGCGATGCGCGAGCCGGAACGCTGCGCGAAGGCGGACAGCAGGGCGGTCCGGTCGAAGCCGGTGGCACGGCGATCGCGCGCGCGAAGCGCTTCGAGCGCTGCGGAGGGCGGCGGCGGCGCGGGAGTGTGCGCTGGTCTCGCCA
Organism: Bradyrhizobium sp. USDA 4474; assembly: GCF_054057515.1. Classification (NCBI taxonomy): domain Bacteria; kingdom Pseudomonadati; phylum Pseudomonadota; class Alphaproteobacteria; order Hyphomicrobiales; family Nitrobacteraceae; genus Bradyrhizobium; species Bradyrhizobium sp. USDA 4474. The sequence goes on from NZ_JBSRZJ010000001.1 coordinate 320,279, forward strand.
GCTTCAGCCGCCGCAATTGCAGCGTCGGCGTGAAGCCGAGCGGCCCGTAGACGGCAACGCCATCAGGTGTCGCGTCGAGCCAACTGGTCAGGCCGTTCTTGCGGGCGGTCTCGAGGCAGGCATCGACGAGCCGCGTGGCGAGGCCGCGCCGGCGGTGGCTGGATGTCACCAGCACCATGCTGATCCAGGCGTTGTTGCCGGAATAGGGCAGCAGCGCGGCCGTTGCGACCAGCAGCACGCCGGTGCGGATACCAAACACGACGCCGTCGCGCAGGAAGACGCGCCAATCCTCCTCGGTCTGGTTCCAGTGTGCCTCCGCCGAGAGGACGAGCCCGGCCGTGGCATCATCCAGGCCGAGCTTGATGACGGGACGCCCATCAGTAGCGGCCATCGCGCACCTCGTATTTTGTCGGCTTGCCGAGGCTCGGCATGGCGCGGGAGACCCAGTCGGCGGTCCAGGCAATCAACTGCTCGGTGTCGATGATGGGCAGCCCGAACAGCTCCACGGCTTTCGACGTGTCGGTCAGCCAGGCCGTCGGCTCTTCCTTGCCCGTCAGCACCGGCGCGCGGCCGAAGCGGGCGCCGAATTTCTGTGCGAGATCGCGCACGGCCAAAATCTCGTGGCCGCTGACATTGATCGGCGAGGTCGGCGCCGTGCAATGCGCCAGGCAGCGCAGCGCCTGCGCGGACGCATCGCCCTGCCAGATGAAATTGACGTGGCCGAGGCTGACGTCGATCGGTGTGCCCATCAGCACTTTTGTCGCAATGTCGTGCAGCACGCCATAGCGCATGTCGATCGCGTAATTAAGTCGGAACAGTCGACCCGGCGTTGCGAATTTGTGCGAGAAATACTCGAACATGCGCTCGCGGCCGACGCAGGACTGGGCGTATTCGCCGGGCGGGTTCGGCGCCATATCCTCGGTCGAGCCCTTGCCGTCGACGGGCACGAACGGATAGACGCAGCCGGTCGAGAACGCGACGATCCGCGACCGTGGGAAAGCCTGCGCTACCAATGCCGGCACATGCGCGTTCATCGCCCAGGTCAGCGACAGATCACCCTCGGCACCGAACTTGCGGCCGGCCATGAAAATGATGTTCGGCGCCTTTGGGAGCGCCTTGATCGCGGCCTCGTCCAGCAAGTCGCAATTGATGGTCTCGACGCCGCGCGCGTGCAGCCAGTCCTTGACGCTGACATCGCTGAAGCGGGCGACGCCGATGACGCGGCGATCCGGCGCGGCGGCCTTGGCCAGGCCTGCGAGCGTCGGGCCCATCTTGCCGGCGACGCCGAGGATCATGATGTCGCCGTCGACATTCTTGAGGTCGTCGATCAGCGCCTGCGTCGGACGGCAGAGGAGATCATCGAGGGCGGTGATGTCAGAAATGGTCTTTGGCAGCGCCTGGCGGGAGAGCAGCATGGAGAGCTCCTTCAATTTTGTCTTGCGTCCCCGACCACGAACATGCGTTCGAGGACGAGCACCAGGCCGTAGAGGGCGACGCCGAGCAGCGTCAGCAGCACGACCGCCATCACCATTGCGGGCGTGTCGAGCGAAGATTGCACCTGGATCATGAGGTAGCCGAGGCCGCGCTCGGAGGCGATGAACTCGCCGACAATGGCGCCGGCGACCGCGAGGATAGCGCCGACCTTCATACCGGAGAACACGTAAGGCAGCGAACCAGGCAGCTGGATTTTGCGGAAAAGCGTCCAGCGCGAGCCACGCAGCGATTTGACGAGATCGAGCAGGTCTGGCTCGACTTCGCGCAGACCCCGCGCGGTGGTCAGCAGGATTGGGAAGAAGCAAATGCTGAAGGCGATCAGGATGTTCGGCAGGATGCCATAGGAGAACCAGACGATGAAGAGCGGGCCAAGCGCGACCTTCGGGATCATGTTCAAGGTCACGAACAGCGGCAGCAGCACCAGGCTCACGAGCGGCGCCCAGCTGAAGATCACGGCAAGTGCGACGCCGACGACAGCACCGAGCGCGAACCCGCCGAGGATCTCAATCGCCGTTACCAGCGTGTTAGCTCCCCAGGAATAGCTCGCGGTGCCCAGCGTCTTCACCGTCGCGAGCGGGGAGGGCAGGATGAATTTCGGCACGTGGAAGGCGTCGACCGAGACCTGCCAGAGCACGAGCACGGCGAGGTGCACGATCAGGATGATCGCAAAGCTGCGCGCAGGACTTGCTCCGCCACCAGCCACCTGGTTCTCCCATTTGCGGTAGCCCTCATCGCCGCGAGGCAGAGCCTAACCGGCCTTGGGACAAGTTTCAACCAGATGGTTGATTACGGTCGGAGCGACTGCAGCACCAGATCGGCCACGTGCCGGCGGCGGGCTCGTCGGGCGGTGCGGCTCGACAGGTCCTTGCCGAAGATCGCCGACAGCGTCGGGGTGTTGGAGAAGAAGAAATAGCTGAGGCCTGCGATGGAGATATAAAGCTGGATCGGGTCGATCCCGTTGCGGAACAGGCCGGCGCGCACGCCTTCCTGCAGGATGTGGGAGACGCTCCTCACCAGCGGCGAATGCATGGCTTCCAGCCGCGTCGAGCCGCGGACATGGCGGGCGCCGCCGCGGTTCTCGTCGTTCAAAAGCACGATGAAATCAGGGTTTTCGGCCAGATGATCGAAGGAGGCCTCGATCAGCTTGCGGATGGCCTTGTCCGGCGGCAGGCCTTCGAGATTGAGCTTGCGTTCCTGCTCGCGGATGTCCTCGTAGACCCATTCGAGCACGGCGAGGTAGAGCGCGTCCTTGTCGCCGAAATAATGATAGACCAACTGTTTGTTGACGCCAGCGCGCTCCGCGATCTCGTCGACGCGTGCACCCGCAAAACCGTGTCGGGCGAACTCCTGGCGCGCCGCGGTGAGCAGTTTCTTGCGGGTGGCGACAGGGTCGCGGCGCTGCGGCACGCTGCCTCCTGAAAGTTTTGCGGGCATTTCCAACCAAACAGTTGACAAGTTGAGGACGGGCTTGTTGCATTGGTAACCTCACACGAGGAGAGCGACAAGCCGGGTCGCGGCAATGGGGAGAGAGACGATGAAGCGTTTGCAGGCGGCTCTTGTGGCTCTGGCGCTCGGTCTACCCGCGGTGCCGGCGAACGCGAGCCAGGCGGTCAATCTGATCCTGAACTGGACGCCGACGGCCGATCATTCACCGTTCTATTACGCCAAGGCGCAGGGCTGGTACGAGAAGGCGGGCATCGATCTGACCATCGAGGTCGGCAAGGGTTCGGGCGTCTCCGCCGCCAAGGTCGGCTCCGGCGGCTCGGCGTTCGGGATCGCGGATCTCGCCACCATGCTGGTGGCCAAGAGCAAGGGCGCCGACGACGTCGCGCTGATGAGCATCTACGCCAATACCGGGCAGTCCTTCTACTGGCTGAAGAGCTATGGCGTGAACGGCGTGAAGGATTTCGCCGGCCACAAGATCGGCAATCCGCCGGGCGATGCCTCGCGCGTGATGTGGCCGGCCTTCGCTAAGGCCGCGGGGCTTGCGCCTGATTCCGTCAGCTTCGTCAATATCGGGCCGACCGCGAAGATCGCCGCGCTGAAGAGCCACACGGTGGACATCATCAGCGACTTCTACAACGAGCACGATCTCAAGGTGATCGAGTTCGGTCCCGACCTCGGCTTCGTCAACTGGAAGGACATCGGCCTCAACCCTTACGGCAATTCGCTGATCGTCAATGGAGTCTACTTGCAGAAGCACCCGAAGGTCGCGGAAGAGTTCGTGCGCGTCACGCAGAAGGCCTTCGCGGCCTGCGTCGCCGACGTCACGCCGTGCCTGAAGGCGCTGCTCGACCAGGTCTCCGGTCTCGACAAGGAGAACCAGGAGCGCCAGTGGGAGCGCATCAAATATCTGATGACGGACGAGTTTACGACCACCAAGGGCCTCGGTTGGATCGACGGCGAGCGGATGAAGAAGGACTACGAGCTGGTCCAGACCTATCTCGGCATGGAAAAGCCGTTTGACGTGACCACCGCGTTCACGACGAAGATGCTGGATCCGAGCATCAAGATGGATGCGAGCAAGGTGAAGAAGTAGGGGCTGCCCTTTTTCCCACTTGCCGGATACCGAGGTGGGCGTCTCGCCTCTCTCGTTAACCGCGACGTCGGAATGCCTTGGACGGGGCGGGCGCGCGCCCGCACCGCACCGATGACGTGAATGTCTGCCTTGATCCCTTCGCTGCGCCTTCCGAATTTCTTGACCATCCGCACGATCGCATCGAGTTCCTCGGCCGTCGCCGGCTCGGCATTGGAGGCGGGAGAAACCGGCCCCGCGATGTCTAGGGGACCACGTCCGCACCGTTGGCCGCCATCTCCACCGCGATCGCACGGCTCGAACGGTCTTCGACGGTCAGAGCGGCGGCATGAGCAATACCGGCACGATCTGGCGGAGATCATGTCTCAGCAGCGCGGGCTGTCGGCTGACGCGACCGCGAAATGCGGAAGATAACTTCCGACATGCCGATCGCATGCCGACATGAACTCAAACCCAAATGTCGACAATAGGAGGCCTTGGGAATGAGACCTGATGCATTTGAGCCGCTGCATATTTTCGAGGCTCACCTCTATTGCGGTTGATCGATAGTTCTTCAGCGCTTCGAAAGCATCCTTGTTGTTGAAGATTCGCCTAGAGGGCTCGATATATCGCCCTCTCGCGAACTCGAGAACGACGGCATCAATCGGCTGTAGTTGTTTGACGATTTCGATAAACTCTGGGCGGACATCCCCGGCGAACCTGCTGTCCATCGCATTGGCAAGCAACGCAGCGTACAGGTCCTGAATCGACTCCCGCGATTCGCCTTGGGAAGCTTCGAGGAGCGGAACGGCAATATCCTCCGGCAGCTCTTCCCGATCCTTAATGTCGCGGTCACTCGGTTCAGACCAGATGGACAACCTCCTGAGAGACCACACTAGCGCGTGAACTGCGTGCTCAATGCCGACATTCGCAGCTTCTTCGACTCGGTCGACCACGAGTGGCTGCTGCGGATGGTGGCGCAAAGAATCGCCGATCCTCGCATCTTGCGGCTCATCGGGCTGTGGCTGCCGGCCGGCGTTCTTGAGAGCGGCGAGAAGCAAGAGACGGACAGGGGCACGCCGCAAGGGGCAGGCATCAGCCCGCTCCTTGCCAACATCTTCCTGCACTACATCCTCGATCTCTGGGTCCACCAATGGCGTCGTCGCCACTCACGCGGTCGCATTGTGACCGCGCGCTACGCCGACGACTTCGTCACGGGCTTCGAGAGCAAGGCAGATGCGCAGGAAATGCTCTTGGCGCTCAAGGCGCGGCTGGCCAGCTTCGGCCTGACGCTCCATGAGAACAAGACGCCTGATCGAGTTTGGCCGGTTCGCGGCCCTCTCGCTTCAGCGGCGCGGCGAGCGGCGACCGGAGACCTTCGCCTTCCTCGGCTTCTGTCTGAGAACCTGAGCGGCGCGCGTTTTGACCGGCCGCAATTGCGAAAGACAATCGCTGCTCGGGAAAGGTGACGTGCTGATCATCACCCGGCTCGACAGGCTGGCGCGCTCGAGCCGCGATCTGCTCAATATCCTGCACGAGGTCAGTGAGTCGGGAGCTGCGTTCAAGAGCTTGGCCGATGCTTGGGCCGATACCACCACGCCGCACGGCAAGATGATGGTGACCATTCTGGGCGGACTGTCTGAGTTCGAGCGCAGCTTGATCAAGGCGCGCACCGACGTCGGCATTCGGCGCGCGAGAGAAGCGGGCGAAGTTCGGTCGACCATCGAAGTTGACCAAGCATCAACAGCGGCAGGCGATCAAGCTGCTCGATGCCGGCGAGCCGCAGAGCGCGGTAGCGCGGCCGCTCAATGTGGACCAATCGACGATCAGCCGGCTGGCCGCGCGCGCCAGGGCAACGGCGGAATGCCCACGTCCCTAGACACTATCCGGGGATTCGGGCGTCAAAAGGCGAGGCGACCGCTGTTACGTAGCGGTAGCTTTTGACAGACGTCGGGCCAACGCAGGCCGGCTCCAGCTTGGGTTGTGGCTGCACTTGTAGTCCCGGCCAATACAGGGGGAGATCGCGAACCTCGGGCTGCGCGCTGACCCCGATGTCACCTCTGGCTAGAGCTACTAGGCGTCTCCAGCGCGCTCAATCCGGAACGGCTATTCGTCCTCTCCTGACCACCCGAAAGCTGTCGGTCGCCCGCAGCAACGACGGCAGACCCTCGACGCGAAAGCGCATGCCGTCTTCCGAGACACAGGCGACCTTTGCGCGCTGGCCGTCAGGCCATTCAATGATGTACTCGGCAGCTAGTTTTGGTATCGATTGGACCACTGCCTAATTCTCACTATGCGCCACCGGCCGTCCCCATTATTCTAATCGCGCCTCTTGCTCGCGACGATGCTTAAGATGAGCCGCAGAAATGTTGCCGGCCGCTCTTCGCAAAGTTGGCGCAGCGCCTGCTTGCCGTGTCGAGTCCAGACCGCAAGTAGGTCGCTGGTAAAGGCTTCCCTGAGACAGTCACGCGGGGGCCGCCCCGGGCCACCAGCGTGGCCGTTGACAAAGCGACCATGCGCGTCGCGCAGTGGGACGGGCGCTCGAACGACGCTGTCGCTCCGGTGCTGTATGGCGCAGCAGGATCGGTTGAAATACGCCGTCTGACCCGTGCCCGGGCCGCGATCGCAAGGGCTCGCTCGATCTTCAGGATGTCCTCCAGCGATCGCGATTTGGCCAAGACCATTAACGCAGCGATATGTTAGCACTTTCAGGCGCTTGGGACAAAACCAACGCTTTCACTTCGAGACCCGGAGGCGCGAGGGTTCTGTCGGCATGGACCAGGCGGTCGGAAGGCGGTGGTGCCGGTTGTGTGGACCTTAGTCGTCCCCTCAAGCGGCGGCGAACGTCGCGGATGTCGATCCGGCGACGGCGCCGAGAATTGCACCAGGCTGAACCGTCGACGATATGCAGCGTTCGACCGATGCCGACCAAGTAATCTCGAGACGCGACCGTTCGAGGAAACCGAGGCGCCACGGCACGCGTGCCGCGGCGCCTCGTCCTCATGCGGTCAAATGCCGACCCCGAAGATCGGCAGATCGGGGAAGGCCGCGAAGCTCGGCAAGTTGATGGTTGGCAAGTTGATCGTCGGCAACGAGGGCAACAACGGCAGCGTCGGATTGATCGGCAGCGGTACGACCGAGATCGAGGGGAATCGCAAGGACGGCGCGGGCGTGGTCGGCGGGCGTTCCGATCGGCAGCGGCAGGCCCTGATTGGCGAGGCTCTGCCAAGGCAACGGTGGCTGAGAGACGCTTGGTCAGGAACCGCCAGGCGAATTTCCATGATACGCGCGATGCAGAAGGGACAGCTTCGTGCAGGAGAGCAAGATGCTTGCCTTGCATCTCGATCCCTGCGTCCCCGGCGATGCCGGTAATGTTGCCTTCGGGCCGGGCCATATTTTGCAGAAGTCCGGCGGCGACCGGATCGCCCATCAACGCGACAATTGGGATGTGGATGTCTCTTTCGCAAGCAGTGCTATTGCCTGATGGTTCAGAGCCACAATCACATCCGGCTTTGTTCGCACTATACTGCGTGCGATCTCGGCATAGCGTTCTGGCAGACCGTCGGCGGTGTATCGCGCTACGATCAAATTCTTGCCTTCAATGTACCCGAGCCCACGCAAGCGAGAAACAAGCGGCGCAAAAGCCAGGTCGTTGCGAGGGATGCTGACTAAGGTAAAGATCGCCAGCCGGTAGACCTTGTTTTGCTCCGCGGCCGGCAGCGCGCTCGTTATGCCGGTGGCCACTATCCCTGCAAGCACGTCTCGCCGTCGCATGTGCCTCTCCTCCAAGGACCACGCTGGGGAGTAGGAGCCTAGCACTTTGGTTTAAGGCTGTGAGGTGCTTTGAAAGACCGCTCCGGGTCAAAATCAGCGGTCGAGACCGCTGCGTGCTGCTTCCAGTCTTCCCTCGCTAGCCGACGCTTGGGCGAGCATTGAGCTAGCCAACTCGGGCCATATCTCGAACGTTAATGCAATGCAGTTCATCAGTGGGTTTATTCGATGCGGTCTTAGGTCAGCGCTCCGCGCCGGAACGGAAGCCGGCAAAACAATGAACTGAACTTTGGCTGCGCGAGCCGCTGTGCCTACTGCTTGCTTCAGACCGAGTTCAGCAAGCGGCCGGTCAGCGACGTTTCGGGCTGTGGACTGAAGCTGCCGATTGGCTTCTGCAACGACTCGTATTGCTACGGCGAGTTCGCTGCATTCAACACGGGCACTTCATCCGCAAGGATGACGAGCTTCTCACCCTTTGGTTTGATGCTGATTGCTATCTCGCTCACGTCCGCCCACACCCTGGCCTGCTACCTGCCGAGAAGACCTCCTTCAGCGCGAGACCCTGCACCGACTCCTCTACGCCCAAGTTATTCGGCATTCCTACCGAGTCAGCGCGACCTGCTTGAATGCAATCACGAGAGCCTTTTCGAGTTTTCCCTGCATCCCCGAGAGAATGCCGTATGCCTCCGCCCGAGGCATGGTCGGCTTGTAGCATCGATGCTCGATCAGGGCGGCGAAGATGTCGGCAATGGTCAACATTCTCACGATGTCGGTGATGCTCTCGGCAGAAAGCGCGTCCGGATACCCGCTGCCATCGAGATATTCGTGATGATGCCGGACCGCATCCAGGATCTCGGCCGAGATTCCGGTCTGAGCTTTCAGAAACTCGTACCCCGCCACCGGATGCGTCTCTACAAGCGCCCGCTCTTCGGCATCCAGACGTCCGGGCTTGTCCAGGATCGCCAAGGGGACAGTTGCCTTCCCGATGTCGTGAAACATGGCGGCAGAGTACAGGCGCTCAAGATCGGTTCTCTTCAGCCCTAAGCTAAGGCCGAAGTCGATGGCTACACCGGTAACGAGGAGGCAGTGCTGATAGGTCCCTTCGTGATGGCGCCGCACGGTGCTGAGCCATTCAGCGAGGCCGCGCTCAGTGATCCGTTCGGCGATTCCTCTGCCAGCTTCTATAGTCGCGATCACGTCTATCGGCTCGCCCAAAGAGGCCGCAGCAAAAATCGATCCGATCGCAGCAGCCGCCGCCTCCACCGGATTGTCTTGCTGCGCCGTGCCAGTTGCCGAATCAGTCTCTGAACTCGCCCGACTGGCCAACGCCGCGAAGACTTTGGGTTGATTAATTTTGCCCGTCACGGCGAGCGTAGCTCCCAGGGCATAGGCCTGCGAGATGCAGACGTGAGACGCTTCCTCGACTAGGAATATGCGCTTGGAAACTTTGGCCATCCGAGCACTCCTCCTCTTGAGAGCGACGATGTTTTCGATCACACGTAGATCGGCCCGCACAACCAGTACGTCGGGCACGTCCGAGAGCTTTGCGTCGAGGTCCAGTCGCTCCCCTGCGATCCGAAATCTTCGATCGAGCAGGCTGCAAAGCTCGGACAGCTTGGCGGCATTATCAGTCAGAACATGCACAAACATGAGAGCCGTCTCCGAGACGCTAACCGGCGTCTTCACGTCCAAAATGATCCCTGATCCTCAGGCGGTTCGTTCAACCACACTAGCGCTTCGCGCAATTCCAGGAAGATCACTCGCTCCTCAGACGTCGACGGTCGGCCTCCCCCGGACAGATAGAGGATGAAGCCCTTGCTGTCGTGATGAAAGAGGGCCTCTTTGGCTTCGCAAGCAGCGAGAGACGGAACGTCGATGAAAGACACCGTTCGCGAGGAGACTAGCTGCATGTGTTGCTACTGGTCATTCGAGCTTCGACAGCTTCCGCTCATCGCGCGGGAGCAAGATGATCCTTAGGGGACGCTTTCTTCCTCGCCTTTTCCGTCACGAAGTGGATACCGACATTCATCACGTTGACCCAAACCAACTCGCATCGACGAAATGCAAGCCCGCTGGAAGATAGAACGAGGAAGAACTCTTGAGCCTTGAGCGCGTCGATAGATCCTTCGACCTCGAGCTTGGCGCCTGTTGCCGAGACGTCAAGGAGAACGCAACTTCGGCGCCATGTGCCATCGACGCCCATGATGTTCATGAGGCGCTTGTGTTCAAAGTGAACGCGGCCTGCCTTTCGACCGTTCAACCTCATTGCAATCCCCTGGAGTAATGGTACTAGGTTCAAAGCAGAAGCGCTCGATGGACATATGCACCTCGCTGCGCGCAGCCACGATGAGCTGTTCGATTCGTTCGGACTGGGACGGCAACTGAATTGTCGTCGCGCCGCTGGGCAATTGGCCGAGCAACAATCGAATGCAGGCGTTTGCGAGATCCAGGATGAAGATCGCCTGGCGCAGATCCTCTGTTGAGCGAATCTGGTGACCTTCAACTGTTGAGACGAGCGCAGCGATGTGCGTCAAAATATTGGATGGACGGCAGTATAACTGCTGTGGCTTAGGACGGGATTGGCGAGGTCTACGGAATTTCAGGACAGTAGACATGTGGTTCTCAATCGGTTCGGGCTTAAGGGCCGCCCAAGGAATCAAAATACATAAACAACAAACCGACAGGACGCGCGCACTGCATCAGGCTCGCGGGTCCGGCTTCGACCAGGACGAGTGCAGCGTCAAAATCCGCGCTGTCGAAATGCCCCGTGTTGCTGACCTAATTCTCACGCCGTAGTTGTTAAAATTTGCCTAAGCTTCTGGCGGCAGGGGTGCTTCTCGGCCATGATCGTGGCTGCTGAAAAGGGGCGCGCCTGACGGAGGTCCGCTTATTGCGACGGAGCGGACAGATTTGCTCAACCTGAGTTCTTCGCATGCGGACTTCGGGCCCGACGACAGAACCGAGCATTTCCAATTCCATCGCGGAAATTACGAGCCTTAGTCGGGCATGGGCCCGGAACCCACCATCGACCAACTAATTTAGCTGGGGCGCTTGCCTTCCCATTGTGGCGGTCGCCAACAATCCGGAACTACGCTCGACGAGGGCGCGGCTCGGTGTTGCCCAGGCGCAGGCGTTTGCCGCCGGAATCCTGCCCAATCCGCAGGTGGCCCTGGAGCATGGTTTCCTGATCAGCGGCCCGGGCACGGTAAATGCCATGCTCGCCGGGATATCGCAGGACATCGTGCCGCTGCTCACCTTCGAAAAAAGCGACGTCTATTGACGTCCCTAAAGAGACAGCAGCGGAATACCAAGCGCCACTCCGATCGCGTCGAAAGCTTCAAAAGAGCCACGGCTCTCATAAGGCGAGCTGCCATTCCAAAGTATTTCTTACATCAATCGGCGATGTGTGATCCTTGTCACAGGGAACCGAAGTGAACTGCCCACAGTTGAATGTTCTTTCCATAAATTGACAAGCGGCTGTGCGCGCCTGATTTGCAGCTCCCGCGCTCTCAACGGGACGGAGAAAAGGAATGAGCCCTCTACCGAGGCAGCCGTTCAAGGCACGGACCACCGAGGAGCTGATTGGGATCCTAAGCACGGCATCCGCTGCGATACTGGCCGTAATCATCATCGCCACGCTCTATTTCGGCCGAGATATTTTCGTGCCGGTAGCGCTTGCTGTCCTTCTCAGTTTTGTGTTGGCTCCCGTTGTAGGTTTATTGCAGCGCATCCACGTTCCCCGCGGACTCGCTGTCGTAGGCGTTGTCATCCTCGCCTTTGGCCTGATTTTTGCGATGGGAAGTCTTCTGGCAACGCAGCTGACCCAACTCGCCGGTGATCTTCCTCGCTATCAGTCGACGATCAGTGAAAAGATACAGTCGTTCCGGAACACCAAAGCAGGTAGGGGTACGCTGGAACGCGCGTCCGACATGCTGAAGGACCTCGGCAAGGAGCTCGACAAGCCAAAGGACACCGCGGTGGTGCGAGTCCCCGGATTAACGGCGGGCCGAACCATTTCTGCTCCGCCGGTGCCAGTGGAGGTTCGCCAGCCGGATCCCGGGGCGCTGGAAAGTCTTCGTAGCTTGATATCTCCACTCATCCATCCGCTCGCGACCACGGGCATCATCATCATTTTCGTGATCTTCATTCTCGTTCAGCGCGAGGACCTGCGTAACCGCCTGATCCGGCTGGCCGGCTCGTCCGATTTACAACGGACAACGGCGGCGCTGGACGATGCGGCGAGCCGGCTTAGCAAGCTTTTCCTCACGCAGCTCATTCTTAACGGGGCGTTCGGCGCCGTGATCGGCACGGGTTTGTGGTTCATCGGGATTCCCAGCGCGATCTTGTGGGGCATCTTGGCTGCCGCGCTGCGCTTTGTCCCGTATATCGGCGCGGTGATTGCCGCCGCATTTCCGCTTGCTCTTGCGGTCGCCCTTGACCCTGGCTGGTCAATGCTGCTGTGGACGCTCGCGCTCTTTGTGGTCGTGGAGCCGATCGTGGGGCATGTCATAGAACCAATGGTTTACGGTCACAGCACAGGGCTATCTCCCGTTGCCGTTCTCGCGTCGGCGACGTTCTGGACCGCGCTGTGGGGACCCATCGGCCTCGTCCTCGCAACGCCGCTCACGGTCTGCCTTGTGGTGCTCGGAAGGCACGTGGAGAGGCTGGAATTCCTCGACGTCATGTTCGGAGATCGGCCGGCTCTTGCTCCATCGGAAATTTTTTATCAGCGCATGCTGGCTGGCGATCCGACAGAAGCAGCCGAGAAGGCCGAGGAATTTCTTAAGGAGCGGTCGCTGGCCTCATACTATGACGAAGTCGCTCTTAGGGGGTTGCACCTGGCGCAAACCGATGCCGAACGGAATGCTCTCGATCAGGAGCGACTCATCAGAATCCGCGATGCGGTCAGCGAGCTCGTCGGCGACCTTGCCGATCAAGATGAGCGGCCGCCGGCGAAGGGCGAGGCGACCATGGATCCGGAAGCATCCACTGCGGTGGAGAGCGTTCCAGAATTCGCCGCGAACGAACGGATGCGTTCCGTGCGCAAAGGAGACCTCCCGGCGGAGTGGCAGGGCGATCACCCCGTGCTGTGCGTGGCCGGACGCAGCTTAGTCGATGAGGCGGCTGCGATCATGCTCGGCCAGCTCTCAACAGAGCACGGATTAGCGGCGCGCGTAGAAGGCGCCTCTTCGCTGACCTCCAGCAATGTTTTCCGCTTGGATACCACAGGCGTTATGATCGTATGCCTGGTCTATCTCGACATCAGCAGTCCGGCACATATGCGTTACTCGGTCCGGCGGCTGAGGCGGAAATTGCCAAGGGCAACCATCATACTGAGCTGTTTGGCCAGAGAGATTGACGAAACGGCATTAGAGGCGCTGCGCGAAGGCGCAAAAGCCGATCTAGCGTCTGCGAGCATTGGCCACACAGTCAGCCTGAGTATCGATGCCACCGGAACCACTAGACTCGGCCAGACCGGAAAGAAGCAGGCGACGGTAATAGCTGCGGCGTAATCGTCAGCGTCGGCCACTCCAAGACCAGAATTATGAAGGCGGGTTCGAGATACTGAAAGCGAGTACTTGCTTGGCTGCTTACCGGAAAACTTCTCTCCGGTCATGAGAGCAATTGCGGGTCCCAGTTTCGAGCCCTCGTGCGCCCACGATTTCAATGCATTAGCCAGTGAGCACATGATTTTTCAAACGGACCTTTCAACCAACGGCCAGGGCGGGCTGAAGTCTCTCTCCGCTAGCGACTTTCAATCGCCCAATCAGTGGCTTACACGACGGGCCAATCGAACCATTTTTGCCGTACCGCGTTCCAAGAAAATCGGTGCGTTAGTGTTTTATGCCTGCGCGCCGCGACCGCCGATCAGACGTCAGGACGGTTGGTCTGTGTAGGCGGCCGCGGTTGCCCATGAGCAATGCATCGGATATCAGCTCGACGTTGCATCGCGCGACCCGGTGGCATCGGCGAGAATGCCTGTCGCATCAGTGCGCGGATCTGTGAGGATTCCGAATGGCTCGGCCTGGAGATGGACCACGCCCGCAATGATCGCGCGCCACACCGCGCGGCTACTCGCCGGTTCGCCGTAGGAGTCGCGACTGTGATTGCGCAAAAGCTATGCAGGCGAAAGCTGCAACATTGCAAAATGCCGTTTCGTGGAAATCGGCGCGTTGGAATTGCTGATGAAGTCTGTAAGATCACAGTCCACCGACTGCATCCCGGACGTCGCAACTTCAAACGCTGTTTGAAAAATGGCGAGGAGGTGATCAAACGCAGCTCGCGAAATGTATTTGACGAAGCCTGAAAGCCGCTTCAAACTCCCGACAAAATAAGAGTTGGAGGAAACGAATGCGGTGGCCCCTGGCGTCGCGCAGCCTTGCCGTTCCTGAGACCGCCCCGCGCATTCCCTTCAATATCCCGAAGCCAAACCAGGAGCAGATCGTGCTTCTGATCACGATCGTGCTGCTCGTCGTGTTCGGTGTCACGCTAACCGGTTTTGCCACCGTCTCCAACCTGCTCAATCTGCTGCGCAGTATTTCCATCCTGGGCGTGCTCGGCCTCGGCATGGGGCTGATCGTGATCAGCCGTGGCATCGACCTCAGCGAGGTCGCGACCCTTGCAGGCTGCTGGGCCATCGCCCTGATCGAGATGCAGCGCGGCGTGCCGGTCGGCGCCGCCGTCCTGCTCGCTCTCGCCATCGCGCTGCTGATCGGCGTCATCAATGGCGTCATGGTTGCCTTTGTCGAAGCGCCGCCTCTGTTCGTGACACTGGCCGCCGGCTTTGTGATCTATGGGCTGGCGTTCTGGTTGGCGCCGGCCTGGGTGGTCTACGCGCCCAAAGACGCACCAGGGCTGATGTTCGCCGGCGCCGGGCGCCTGTTCGGCATTCCCGTCCCAATCCTGGTGTTCGCCGTTTCCGCGATCGCCATGCATCTGTTCCTGTCGCGCACCTCGATCGGTCGCTTCATCTATGCGCAGGGCGATAATCCCGAGGCCGCGCGGCTCACCGGCATCCCGCTGCGGCCGCTGATCGTGCTCGAATACGCGCTCGTCGCGTTCCTCGCCTGGCTCGCCGGCCTCGTCTGGGTCGGCACCACCGGCAGCATGCAGATGGCGATCACGCAGGGCACAATGATCTTCGACGTGGTGCTGGTCGTCGTCATCGGCGGCATCAGCCTAATTGGTGGGCGCGGCAGCGTGTTCTCGGTCGTGGTCGGCTGCATCCTGATCGGCACACTGCTGAATGCGTTCACCATCATGGACGTCAACAGCGAGGTGCAGAACATCATCAAAGGCGTGGTGCTGCTGGCCGCCATCGTGCTCGACAATTTCCTGCATCCGCGGGACGAGGAGACGGCGCGGCAGGGAGACTGACGAGACTTACTCAACGAAGCAAAACCTAGCGAGGCAAAAACCTAACAAAGAATGCCGCCAAGGCATCCCGTCTCATCAACAACGGGAGGAACCCATGAAGATCAGGACACTCTGGACGATCGCGATCACAGGCGCTGCGCTGGCCGCGCTGCCATCCCTAGTGCTCTCGCAGGAGGAAGGCGGCACCAAGACCGCGCGCGAGCTTCGCGCCTCCTATGACAAGGCGTTGCAGGGCAAGACCATCGCGTACCTGCCGATCGCGCTCGGCGTTCCGCTGTCCGACGAATGGGGCCGGGTGGTGCAGGAAGAGGCGGAGTGGCGCGGCATGAAGTTCATTGTCCGCGATCCCAACAACAATCCATCGGCGATGCAACAGGCGCTCACCGCGTTGGTCGATCAGAAGCCTGACGTGCTGATCGTGCAAAATCCCAGCGTCACGCTGCTGATGAAGGACCTGAAGCGCGCCGAAGCGCAGGGCACGCATGTTATCCAGATCAACATGTCCTCGAACTACAAGTCAGGCGCCTTCGTCGGCGCGGACTGGCGCGAGATCGGCAAGATGCTGGCGACTGAGGTGGTCAGGGTCTGCGGCACCGGGTCCGGCAAGTCCGGCAAGGTCCAGATCGTGCAGGGCGAACTGACGGCGGCGGCGAGTGTCGACCAGGTCGGCGGAATCATGGAGGTCCTCAACAAGGATACCAAAATCAAGGTGGTGTCGAACCAGGCCGCCAACTGGGACGCCAATACCGCGCTGAACATCACCGCCACCGTGATCCAGCAGCATCCGGACCTCTGCGCCTCGATCGGGTTCTGGGGAATCATGGAATCGGGTGCCGCGCAGGCGATCCGCAACGCCGGCAAGATCGACGACGTCAAGGTGTTCGCTTCCGGCGAGGGCTCCTCGCTCGATTGCGACCAGCTAACTTCTGGCAATTTCTACAAATTCCTTAGCTACAAGGCGACTGAGCAGGGCCACGATCTGATGTTTGCGGCTGAGACGCTGCTGATGTCCGGCGAAAAGCCCGGCACGAAGAATCTCGAATATTACACGCGCCCGATCTGGCTCGATAAGAGCAACGCGTCGGGTGCGAACTGCTTCGCACTTCCCAAGAAGAGCTGACGCGAATCTGAGCCGGCGTGCGCGGTTGCACGCCGGCTGCTTGGGAGTGCTACGACCATGTCTACCATCGAAGCCTTTGCCGAATCCCTGACGCAATCGGCGCGGCGGTTCTCGCCACGCCTGCTTCTCTCCGAGTTGCTCCTCAAGCAATGGTTCGAGCCGGTCGTCCCGTTCACGGTGATGATGGGGCTGTGGCTGTATTTCGCGTTGACAATCCCGGACTATGCCTCGGTGCAAAACGGGTTGTCGCTGCTGCGCCTGTTCGCCGAATTCGGCTTCGTGGCGCTGGCGATGGGCTTTTGCCTCATCAGCGGCGGCATCGACCTGTCGGTCGGTGCGATCTTTGCGCTCTGCAATTTCGCCGCACTGTTCTTCCTCCTTGTGATGGAGTGGCCGGTTGGCCTCGTCGTGGTCGCGACGCTTTGCGTCGGCGCTGCGCTCGGCAGCATCAACGGCGTCCTCATAGGTTTCCTGAAGACGCGGCCGTTCCTGACCACGCTGGTGACGCTGATCATACTGCGTGCCTCGGTGAACCTGCTCAACACCGGCTATGCCCAGGTGTTCGCCACCAATTCGGTCGATAGTGATGCCTGGGACTTCATCGGCACCGGCAGCGTGCTCGGCATTCCCGTCAACGCCGCGATGCTGTTCGTGGTGCTGCTGATCTGTCACATCTTCCTGTCGCGCTCGCGCTATGGCTGGCATCTGACCGCGATCGGCGCCAGCCGCAAGGCGGCGCGGCATGCCGGCATCCGCGTCCGGCTGATGCTGTTTCTCACCTATGTGCTGTCCGGCACGCTGTGCGCGGCCAGCGGCATCTTTTATGCCGCGCGCCAGGCCTCGACGGATTCGACGACCGGCGTCGGCTGGGAATTCCAGGCGCTGACCGCGGTCGTGCTGGGCGGCATCTCGCTAGCCGGCGGGAAGGGCACCGTGTGGCGGGCGATGATCGGTGCGCTGATCGTCTTCCTCCTCATCAACGGCCTCGTCCGCATGGGCATCCCCGGCTACGTCACGTCGGCGGTCACGGGCATGATCCTGCTCGCCGCCGTCGGTATCGACGTCAAATGGTCGAAGAACCGCGGTAAGGCGATCCAGAAGATCTACGTCAATCCGGCCTATGTGGCGTTCTCCCCCGCGCCCTCCGTGCAGCGCGGCTCGGCCTCGCCCTTTGCCCAGAACGATCGCTTGATCCACGCCAAGGCCATCGGCCTCGACCAGGTCGAGGGTCCGGAGGACGTCATCGTCGACCGCCAGGGCCGGGTCTATGGCTCGACCCGCGACGGCAACGTGATCCGCTTTTCGGGAGAGAACTTCGAACAGCGCGAGGTATTCGCCCATATCGGCGGCCGCCCTCTTGGCATGCAGTTCGACCGCGACGAGAACCTGATCGTAGCGGTTGCCGGCATGGGCGTCTATGGCGTCGCCCCGGACGGCCGCGTGTTCAAAGTCACCGACGAGACCAACCGCACCTGGTACAAGCTCAATGACGATTCCCGCCTCCGCATGGCTGATGATCTCGACATCGCGCCTGACGGCAAGATTTATTTCAGTGATTGCACCACGCGCTACGAGATGACGACCAACACGCTCGACATTCTCGAAGCGCGGCCCAACGGTCGCGTGGTCTGCTACGACCCCAAGACCAGGACGACGCGTACAGTCATCAATCACTTCTACTTCCCCAACGGAGTGTGCGTCTCCCATGACGGCAAATCAGTGCTGATCGCGAGCACCTCGCTCTGCAAAATCTTCCGCTACTGGATCGAGGGGCCGAAGAAGGGCAAGACCGAGGTCCTGATCGACGAGCTTCCGGGCAATCCCGATAACATCAACCGCGCCTCCGACGGCAATTACTGGCTGGCGCTGGTCGGCATCCGCACGCCCACCTTCGACCTCTCGGTACGCAAACCCGGATTCCGCTTACGCATGGTCAAGCAGGTGCCGACCGATGAGTGGCTCGCGCCCGCGCTCAATCACGGCTGCGTGCTGAAGTTCAACGAACGGGGCGAAGCGCTGGAATCCTGGTGGGATCCGACCGGCATCTCGCATTCGACGCTGACCTCGATGCGCGAGCACAAGGGCTATCTCTATCTCGGCGGCCTCGAGAACAATCGTATCGGCCGCATCAAGCTCGATGGTGTCGACGAGAGCTGGACCGGATACGACGCCTACTGGGGCGACAAGAGCAGAGTCAGGGGATAGCGATGGGATTCTTCGATCACCTCCTGCGCGATATCCGCAGCGTCATCGACCGCGATGGCGGCGAGAACGCGATCCCGCCGCTCGACGGGTCGCTGAGCCCTAACGACCGGCTGGATGGCGCGACTGTCATCGGCGAGCCCTTGCCTGGGGTGGACGACGTCGTCGCGGCACCCGACGGATCGATCTTCGCCTCGGCTGGGCGACAAGTGCTGAAGCTCTCAGGTGCGGGTTTTGCAACGCGGACGCTGATCGCCGAATTCGACGGCGATGCGGGTGGGCTTGCGATTCACCCGGATAGCCGTTTGCTCGCGTGCGTGGCCGGCCGCGGCCTTGCGGCAATCGATCCGGCCAAACCCGATCCGGTCTGGCTGCAATCCGGGGACGGCCGCCCCTTAGTCGGGCTGTTGTCGGTGGCCGCGCATCCCGAGGGCCGCATCTTCGCGGTCGAAGGCGCCGCCGGCCGCTCACCGGACCAGTGGCGGCGGGACCTGATGGAGAAGCGGAGCCAGGGAAGGTTGATTGCGTGCGGGCCGGATCTCGGAAGTGCCGAGGTGCTGCTGAGTGACCTATCTTATCCCTCCGGCGTTGCGGTGTCCGCCGACGGCAAAAGCTTGTGGCTCACCGAGACCGGCGCGTATCGCTTCAGCCGTTTCCCGCTCACCGCAAGTGCGCTGGGGCAGGCCGAAATCGCCGCCGGCAATCTGCCGGGCTACCCTGGGCGGCTGCATCCGGATGATCGTGGCGGCTTCCTCCTAGGCCTGTTCGCGCGGCGCACGCATCTCATCGAATTCGTGCTCAAGGAGGACGATTTCCGCGAGGAGATGATGCGGACGATGCCGGAAAGCTATTGGATCGCGCCGGCGCTGGCCGGCGGTTCCGATTGCCTCGAGCCGATGCAGATCGGTGGCGTCAAGGCGCTCGGCATACAAAAGCCTTGGGCGCCGCCGCGCTCTTATGGGTTGCTCGTGCATCTGGATAGCGAGGGCGAAGCAACGGACAGCCTGCACAGCCGTGCCGGCGGCCGCTTCCACGGCGTCACTGCGGCCTGCGCGACGCCGCAAGGCGTGGTCATCGCCGCCCGCGGCGCGGGATGTCTTCTGCTCCACACGGGAGAGTTCCGATGAGCGACGGCGCAAACCTCGTCAATCCCGCCGAGCCGGTGCTCGAGATCGTCGGCGGCAGCAAGATCTACGGCGGCGTGCACGCCATCGAGGGTGTCAACTTCAATCTCTATCCGGGCGAAGTGCATGCCCTCGTCGGCGAGAACGGCGCCGGCAAATCGACGCTGTGTAAGGCGATTGCGGGGGCGATCCAGCTCACCTCCGGCGAATACCGGCTCGATGGCAAGCAGGTGAAGCTCGAACAGCCGCGCGATGCTCTGAACGCCGGCATCTGCATGGTCTATCAGGAGACGAGCCTGGTGCCGACCATGACGGCGGCGCAGAATATCGAGCTCGGCAACGAAAAGCTGCTGACGCGCTTTCGCACCCTGAACATCCAGGCACAGCAGCTGCTGCAATCGCTCAATTTCCACGTCGACCCGGCAACGCCCGTGGCCATGCTCGGCACCGCCAAGAAGCAAATGGTCGAGATCGCGCGCGCGATCTACAACAAGGCGCGCATCATTATCTTCGACGAGCCGACCGCCTCGCTTACGCCAGAGGAGATCGTCCATTTCTTCCACCTGGTGCGCGACCTCCGCGCCCGGGGCGTTTCTATCATCTACATCTCGCACGCGCTGGAAGAATCCTTGCAGATCGCCGATCGCATCACGGTGCTGCGTGACGGACGGCACGTGATCACCGCGCCGGCAAAGCAGCTCAGCCGGGATAGCCTCGTTCAGCATATGGTCGGCCGCGAGGTCGGGCAAGCGGTCTATGGCGGCAGCAAGAAAACTCACCACCGTCGCGAGAAGGTTCTGACGGTCGAGAACGTCACCATGGGCATGGCGGTGAAGAACATGTCGTTCTCGGTTTATGCAGGGGAGGTCGTCGGCATCGCCGGACTGATCGGCTCGGGCCGCACCGAGATCGCCAAGGTGATCTATGGTGCGCTCAAGCGCAATTTGATCAATGGTGGCACCATCCGCCTGCGCGGGAGGCCGATCCGTTACCGGGTGCCGCGCCAGGCCATCAATGACGGCATCGCCTACATCACCGAGGACCGCAAGGCCAACGGCTTTTTTGAGACCATGGTGGTCGATGACAACGTCTATCTCGGCAAGCTCGCCACCAAGGGCGGCTTCAGCTTTCTGCTCTCGCGCGCCCGCCGCGGCAAGCTCGCCACCTATTGGGTCGACCGGCTCAAGATCAGCGCCCTGCAAAGAAAAGCCAAGATCATCGAACTCTCCGGCGGCAACCAGCAGAAGGTCGTACTGGCAAAGACGCTGGTGCAGGATCCCTCCATTATCATTTTCGATGAGCCGACACGCGGCGTCGACGTCGGCACCATCCCGCACATCCACGCCGAGATCCGCCGCCTCGCGGACGAGGGCAAGGCGGTGGTCGTGATCTCGTCCTATCTGCCGGAAGTCCTCGCCGTCTCCGACCGCATCCTGGTCGCCCGGACGGGGCGCATCGTCGCCGAGTTCGATTCGGCGGAGGCCACGCAGGACAAAATTCTGTACGCGGCGGTGCATTGAGCAGCGAGACCAGACCGAGACTCGAGGCAGCAGCGAACCGCAATGCTGACGCGAGACGCGCGGCAAACTCGCCCTTTCTCTTGTAAAATCAATGATCCTATCATGTCTCATAATCAGCGGGTCCCAGGTTCGAGCCCTGGCGCGGCCACCAAAATATGCACAGAATCAGCTGCTTAGAAAGTGATCGGGCTCAAGTCAGTTGGCCGCGTCGGCTTGGGTCACGCAAGGGTCACGTCGGAGAGACAGTAGCCGCTCTTTTCTATGAGAAGCCTCAGCCCGACAATCGAATCCTTGGATGGCGCGTAGGTAGTAGGGACACGCTGTCTTTGCGGGTCGCTTGCTGTCTCAAGAATTCAAATGCCGAACGACTACTCGAGCTTCAGGCAAGGCGTCCCACGCGTGGACGGCCAGTG
>NZ_JBSRZJ010000002.1:0-2655000 GCF_054057515.1 Bradyrhizobium sp. USDA 4474
GCGGCCAAGGATGATCTCAGCCACGACGCCCTCGGCCCGTTCAACAAGCGCGTCGCACCGTCAGGTGCGGGCCGCGCCGCCGAGAACATCGCCTATGGCTACGACAATTTCGAGAAGACGCTGGGACAGTGGATCGACTCGTCCGGGCACCGCAAGAACCTGCTGCTCCACAACGCCTCCCGCGTCGGAATCGCGAGCGCGAAGAATGCCAGCGGCAAGCGCACCTATTGGGCCATGGTGATTGCCGGCGATTACGAGCCGAAGCCGGGAAAAGGCAAGAAGGATACCGAACCGCTGGTCGCCCTGAGACGCGAGACCGTGCCCGCAAGCAAGCCCAAATCCAGCAACTGCCACATCAAGCTGCTCGGCCTCTGCATCTGAGGCGAAGCCAAGCCAAGCCCGTTCCTCGCGCCCCCGTCTTGCTCGCCCTCCCCAGCGCGTCTAATCCATTCAGCAGGATTGCGAGAGGGAAGCCCACTTGATCGACATCCACCGACTTCGTGCCGACACCCCGGCGGTCTCCCGGCTTGCCTATCTGCACAACGCAGGCGCGGCGCTCATGCCGGCGGCCGTCGTCTCGGCGATGAAGCAGCATATCGATCTGGAGAGCGAGATCGGAGGTTATGCGGCCGCCGACCGCGAATCTGATCGGCTCGATGCGATCTACGGCTCGGTCGCGCGTTTGCTGAACGCCGCGCCGGACGAGATTGCGCTCATGGAGAACGCAACGGTAGCCTGGCAGATGGCATTCTATGCGCTGCAGTTCTGCGCCGGCGATCGGATCCTGACCGCCGAGGCCGAGTACGCCGCCAACTATGTGGCGTTGCTCCAGGTCGCCAAGCGAACCGGCGCCGTCATCGAGATCGTGCCGAGCGACGCAAGCGGCGAGCTCGATGTCGATGTGCTCGAACGCATGATCGATCATCGCGTGAAGCTGATTGCGATCACCTGGGTTCCGACCAATGGCGGGCTCGTCAATCCAGCCGCAGCCATCGGCAAAATCGCGCGGGCGCACGGCGTTCCCTATCTGCTCGATGCCTGCCAGGCAGTCGGTCAGATGCAGGTCGATGTCGAAGCCATCGGCTGTGACATGCTGTCCGCCACGGGTCGCAAATTCCTGCGCGGACCGCGCGGCACCGGCTTTCTCTATGTCCGCCGTGAGCTGCTGCAGCGACTTGAGCCACCGATGATCGACCATTTTGCGGCGCCATGGGTCTCGCGCGACCAATATCAGCTCCGCGACGACGCCCGCCGGTTCGAGACCTGGGAGAACAACTACGCGGCCCGCCTTGGGCTCGGCGTTGCCGTCGACTATGCTCTTGCGATCGGCCTCGACCCGATCGAGCGGCGCTGCCGCTTGCTTGCGAACCGTCTCCGCCGCGGTCTCGCCGCGATCAGGGGCATCACCATTCGCGACCTCGGTCATGCGCCGGGCGCGATCGTCAGCTTCACGATGGAGGGCCGTGAGGCCGACACTATCGTCAGCAGCGCCGCTGCGGCCGACATCACCATCGGCGCCACGCATCCGTCGAGCACCCGCATCGACGCGGAAGTCCGGGCGCTGCCGGTGGTCGTTCGCGCCTCCCCGCATTACTACAACACTGAAGCCGAGATCGATCGCTTAATCGACCACCTCGCGGAGCTCGCAGCGCGATAGCGCTGTTCAGGTGCACCGCGCGCTCAGTCCAGAGGCACTCAGCTTGGCCATGACGTCATCGAGATGGGCACTGTCGCGCGTCTCGATGACGAGCTGCAACAGCGTCGCCTTGGCCGGCAGGTCGGAGAAGGTCCGCTGGTGCGAGACCTCGATGATGTTGGCGCCAGCCTCGGCCAGCAGCGAAGCCACTGCCGCGAGCTGGCCGGGCCTGTCGGGAATATCGAGCGAGAGCTGCGTCAGCCGTCCCTCGCGCGCGAGTTCTCGCGTCAGCACCGAGGCGATCAGCCGGGTGTCGATATTGCCGCCGCTCAGCACAAGACCGACCTTCTCGCCGGCAAAGCGCAAGGGATCGGACATGATCGCCGCAAGGCCCGCAGCACCGGCGCCCTCGACGACCGTCTTCTCGATCGAGATCAGGGTCGCAACCGCGCGCTCGAGCTCGGCTTCGTTCACCAGCGCGATGTCGTCGACGAGACTGCGGACGATTTCACTGGTGATCTTGCCCGGCGATTTGACAGCGATGCCTTCGGCAAGCGTATCGCCGCGCGCCGGCAGATTGCCGCCATGGATGGCGTTGTACATGGAAGGATAGAGCCAGGCCTCGACGCCGAGAATGCGCAGCGACGGCTTGATCGATTTGGCGGCGATGGCGATGCCGCTGATCAGGCCGCCTCCGCCAATCGGAACGACCAGCGTATCGAGCTCCGGCACGGCCTTGAGCATCTCCAGACCGACCGTACCCTGGCCCGCGATGACAAGCGGATCGTCGTAAGGATGGACGAAGATCATGCCGCGTGCTTCGCCGTGGCTCCGCGCGAACGCAGCCGCCTCTTCCAGGGTCGCCCCCGTGACGACCACTTCGGCGCCGTGGTGCCTGGTGTTCTCGACCTTCACCATCGGCGTGCCCACCGGCATCACGATCGTGGCGGGAATGCCGAGCCGCTTGGCGTGATAGGCGACGCCCTGCGCGTGGTTGCCTGCCGACATTGCGACGACGCCGTGCGCACGTTCTTCCGCGGTCAGCGCAGTGAGGCGATTGAGAGCGCCGCGCTCCTTGAACGAGGAGGTGAATTGAAGGTTTTCGAATTTGAGCCAGAGCTCGCAGCCGCAGATGCTGCTCAACGTGCGGCTGTAGCTACAGGGCGTATCGACGACGGCGCCGTGAATGGTCGCAGCGGCGGCGTGAACGTCGGCCGGTGTAACCGGAAAGCCGCCCAGATCGGGGATTGCGGTTTGGGACATCTCAGCCATGGGACAGCATAGAGCATTTGGCCGGTCCCGGCGATACGCCAAATGCTATTTGGTAAATTCCGGCGATCGTGACGCCCGCCACAGCGTCCATAGCGCGCGTAGCCGCGATACCGGCTGCGGCGCGAAAGGATTGCGCCCGGGCCGCGACAGGCGATCGAGATCAGACCGCGCCTGACTCAACGGGAGGAACGCCGGCCGCACCGAGGGCGGCAGTTGCGCCAGCAGCGACGAGGCCATCGCCAGATGCTGCCGGGCTTCGCCGATGAGCTGGTCCAGCACGGCATGGAGGTTGGGCGTCTGCTTGCCGGCGAACACGTCTTCCATGGCGCAGCCATGGCTGGCCAGGAATTGCTGCGGCAGAAACAATTGACGATGGGACGAGTCCCGCGGCAGGTTTGCGATCACCTGCGCGATGCCCTGCGCCAGCCCCGCGTGGCGCGCGAGGTGCTCGGCCGCTTCCGAAACCTCGCCCATGATCCGGGCGGCCAGCACAAACAACGCCGAAGAGGTCGCGGCCAGATAGCCCTCGAGCGCCGTCATGGTCGGCATCGGGTCGTTGTAGAGATCGAACTGATGCTCGTCGACGAGCAGCGACAACGGCTCGACCGGCAGGTCAAAATCGCGGATCGCGCGCAACAGCTCCGCTGCCACCGGATTGCCCTCGGCGCTGCCATGGACAAGGCCCGAGAGCAGATCGGTCCACCATTGAAAGCGGATCTCGCCTGGCAAGGGTTGGCTCACCTGGTCTCGGACGCGGACGATCTCGACATTGAAGGCGTAGAGCGCCAGCAGCGCGCGACGCTCGGCAGCGGGTGCAAACAGCGTCGCCGCATAGCGTGGAAAATCGTGGCTGCGCACGAGATCGGCGCAGAAGGTCACGCTGTCGGCCGGCGTCGCAGCGCTGCTCATGGCACGGCAATCAGCGCAGCCGCGACGCGGCGCCGTTCGCCGATCATGATGTTGTAGGTGCGAACGGCGGGGCCGGTCTGCATCGTATCCAGCACCACCCTCACCGCCTTCAGCGCCTGGCGCAGCTGCGGTGGCGGCAGCCAGACGCCGGTTCCGGTCCCGACCAGCAGCGTATCGATGCTGTTGGCGGCGGCGAAAACCCGATCCAGCGAATAGCGGTCGATCTTGGTGGGATCGGTCACGTCCCAGGCCCAGATCGCGTCGGGCAGGCAGAGCAGCGATCCGCGATGCGACATGCCGGCGAAGGCAAAGCCGCCCTTGCCATAGGCCTCGATCGGCGCGGAGCGCGGGAAATGAGGAGCGTTGGGATCGCCGGCCATGAGCCTCGTCCGAATGAGCTGACTACCCTCGCAAACTCATGCGAAGGCAAGCGGTTCGGATCATGCCTTGATTTTCTTCGCCGGCGGAGCCGCTTCCTTCGCATCCTCGCGATGCTCGCCAACGCCGAGATAGATCAGAATCGGCGCCGCGATGAAGATCGAGGTGTAGGTACCGACCAGCACCACGCCGAACATCATGACGGCCGTGAAGCTGTGGATGGCATGGCCGCCGAACAGCAGCAGTGCCAGCAGCGCCAGCGTCACCGTGAAGTGGGTGATGATCGAGCGCGACAGCGTCGAGTTGATGGATTCGTTCAGCAGCTGCGGCATCGGCATCTTCTTGTAGCGCCGCAGCATTTCACGGATGCGGTCATAGATGACGACGGTGTCGTTGAGCGAATAGCCCAGAATGGTCAGGAGCGCCGCGATGCTGGTCAGGTCGAAATCGACCTGGCTGATCGACATGAAGCCGATGGTCAGCACGATGTCGTGCACGTTGGCGATCATGGCGCCGAGCGCGAACTGCCATTCGAAGCGGAACCAGAGATAGACCAGGATCGCGCCGATTGCGAGCATCAGGCCGGCCATGCCCCACCCCAGCAGCTCGCCGGAGACACGCGGGCCCACCACCTCGACGCGGCGATATTCGACCGACTCGCCGAGGGCGCCGCGAACCTTGTCCACCGCTTCCTGCTGGGCCTTGTCGCCGCCCGGCTGCTCGGCCACGCGAAGCAGCACGTCGGCGGCGCTGCCGAATTGCTGCAGCTGAACTTCGCCGAGGCCGAGGCTGCCAAGGGTCGCGCGCATCTGCGCGAGATCGGCGGACCCCGACTTGGCCCTCACCTCCATCAAGGTGCCCCCCTTGAAGTCGATGCCGAAGTTCAGGCCATGCGTGAAGAACAGCGTGATGGCAACGATCGACAGCGCGGCCGAGATCGGAAAGCTGATGCGGCGAAAGCGCGTGAAGTCGAAATGCGTGTTGTCCGGGACGATGCGCAGCGACGGCAGCAGGCCGAGCACGCTGACCACGGTCAGCACGGCAATCAGGACGCCGAGAGAAATGAGAACGATTTGAGTGGTGGTCACAGTCGGCCTCGAATCATCAGATCGGCACAGTCTTCGGCCGCTTCCACTGCACCCACCAGGCCACGATCAGACGGGTCATGGTGAATGCGGTGAACACAGTGGTGATGATGCCGATGCCGAGCGTCACTGCGAAGCCGCGGACCGGACCGGTGCCGATCATGAACAGCACTGCAGCGGCGATGAAGGTGGTAATGTTGGAGTCGAGAATGGTGGCAAGCGCCCGCTTGAAGCCTGCGTCGATTGCCGAGATCGGGCTTCGCCCGCCGCGCAGCTCCTCGCGGATGCGCTCGTAGATGAGCACGTTGGAGTCGACCGCGATGCCGACGGTGAGCACGATGCCGGCGATGCCGGGGAGCGTCAGCGTGGCGCTGAGCAGCGACAGCAGGCCGAAGATCATGGCAACGTTGATCGTCACCGCGATGTTGGCGAACACGCCGAACAGCCGGTACGTCAACAGCATGAAGACGACGACCATGATCGAGCCGACATAGGCCGCGAGCTCACCCTTGTCGATCGAGTCCTGGCCGAGGCCCGGACCGACCGTGCGTTCCTCCACGACCGTAAGCGGCGCAGGCAGCGCGCCGGCGCGCAGCAGGATCGCGAGGTCGTTGGCCGACTGCACGGTGAAATTGCCGGAGATCTGGCCCTGGCCGCCGGTGATCGGCTCGCGGATGACCGGCGCCGAGATCACCTTGTTGTCGAGGATGATCGCGAAGGGCACCCCGACGTTCTCCTGCGTGGCCTGCGCGAACTTGCGCGCGCCGGAGGTATTGAACTTGAAGCTGACGACCGGCTCATTGGTCCGCTGGTCGAAGGTCGCCTGGGCGTCGGTCAGATCGCCGCCCGCAACCAGCACCTGCTTCTTGACCACGTAGCCGGACGGCGGCGGGGTGGCTGCCGGCAGGAACTCGGTGTCCGGCGGCAACCCACCCTGCTGCGCCTGGTCCGGCGGCACGGAGGGATCGACCATGCGGAATTCCATCTTGGCGGTCTTGCCCAGCAGTTCCTTCAAATGGGTGGGATCCTGCAATCCCGGCACCTGCACCAGGATGCGGTCGTTACCCTGACGCTGGATGATCGGCTCGACGGTGCCGAGCTCGTTGACACGCTTCTCGACGATCTGGATCGACTGTTCGATGGTCTTGCGCAAACGCTCGATCATCGCCGACTCCGGAATACTGAGGCGGATCAATCCGCCACCGGCATCCGAGACGTCGATGTCGCGCTGGCCGCCGGACCCCATAAGGCCACCGATCGGCTGCGCAAGCTCACGCAACTTGGCCAGCACCGTCTGGGTGTCCGCGTCCTTGACGCGCACCTCGACGGCATCGCTCTTCGTGACGAGACCGGTGTAGACGATCTTGGCTTCGCGCAGCACGCGACGGACGTCGTCGCGGATCTGGTCGAGCTTTTCCTTTTTCACATAGTTGGAGTCGACCTCGAGCTGCAGAGAGGAGCCGCCCTGCAAGTCGAGACCCAAAACCAGGCGCCGCTGCGCCCAGGTGGGCCAGGTCTTGACCTGCGCCTCGGGGAAGAAGTTCGGGACCGCGCAGAGGCACACGATCAGCGCTGTCAGGATGATCCCGAGCGCCTTCCACCGCGTGAAATACAACATCGACTGGACCTGTCAGATCAGGAGATTTGAGGTGCTCGCGGCAAAGCGCTCACTTCGCCGCGGCGTCGTCCTTGGCGCTTTCCTTCGCGCTGTCCTTGGCCGGCTCGCCCTTGGCGCGCACGCCCGAGATCATCGAGCGCATCTGGCGCACGCGGACGCCGTCGGAAATTTCGAACTCGATCTGGTCGTCATCGACCACCTTGGTGACTTTGCCGACCAGGCCGCCTGACGTCACGACGGTGTCGCCGCGGCGGATGTTCTTCACGAGTTCGGCGTGGTCCTTCACCTTCTTCTGCTGCGGACGCAGAATCAGGAAGTACATGATCACGAAGATCAGGGCGAACGGCAGCAGCGACATCAACATGCTGTTGGTGTCACCGGCGCCCGCGGCCTGGGCATACGCAGGGGAAATCAGCATTCGGACGATCCTCGTGGAAACGGGGGAAGCCGGTCAGGCCTTGCGGCGACCGGTTCGGTCAAATTCGCGCGGACTATAGCGACCACCGCCCCAATTGCAACGCTGCCAGACCGCCCTTTTCGCCACCTTGCGGCGCGCCCCCAGGCTCGATAAGGCTGCATTCTCAGGAACTTCGGACATGCCCAAAAAACCAAGCAAAAGCCCGGCCGGCAAAGGCCCCCGTACCCCTGCCACGAAGGCCGCCCAGGTCGCGGCAAAACGCCCCAAGGTGGTCCAAAAAACCTCCCTCCAGGCAACCCCGGACCTCACCCAGGAGCGCATCGTCCGCGCGCTGGAGACGATTGCGACCCACCTCGCCGCCCAGGGTAAGCCGGCCGCCGAACGCGAGTCGTTCAAGCAGGCGGACGCCTATGTCTGGCATCCGGACGGCCGCCTCGCGGCGGTGCCCCGGGTCAGCCGCGTCGAGCTGTTTCTGCTCAAGGGGGTCGACCGGATGCGCGATATCCTGATGGAGAACACCGAGCGCTTTGCAGGCGGTCTGCCCGCCAACAACGCCCTGCTCTGGGGCGCGCGCGGCATGGGCAAGTCCTCGCTGGTGAAGGCGGCGCATGCCAGCATCAACGCCGACCGGAAGCCCGCCGACAGGCTGAAGCTCATCGAGATCCACCGCGAGGATATCGAAACGCTGCCGATGCTGATGGAGAAACTCCGCGACGCCGACTTCCGCTTCATCGTGTTCATCGACGACCTCTCCTTCGATGGCAATGACGCCTCCTACAAATCGCTCAAGGCTGTACTCGAAGGTGGCATCGAGGGGCGGCCCGAGAACGTCATCCTCTACGCCACCTCCAACCGCCGCCATCTGCTGGCGCGCGACATGATCGAGAACGAGCGCTCGACCGCGATCAATCCGGGCGAGGCGGTCGAGGAAAAGGTCTCGCTGTCGGATCGGTTCGGTCTCTGGCTCGGCTTCCACCGCTGCAGCCAGGACGAATATCTCGCCATGGTGGGGGGCTATTGCAGCCATTTCGGCATCAAGGTCGACGGCGAGGCGCTAGAGCGCGAAGCGCTGGAATGGTCGACCACGCGCGGCTCGCGCTCGGGCCGGGTCGCCTGGCAGTTCGTGCAGGAGCTGGCCGGACGACTCGGCGTGAAGCTCACGGCGAAGTAGGCCACGCCGGCCCTCGCGCTCCCAGAAATGAAATCGCCCGCACAAGGCGGGCGACAACAGCGTTCTTGCGGAGAGAGCGACGGAGTGAGGTAAGCCTCACGCCCCATTCAAGAACTGAAGCGGGTCGACCGGGCTCGATCCCTTACGGATCTCGAAGTGGAGCTGCGGTGATGCCACCTCTCCGGATTGACCCGACTTGGCAATGACCTGACCGCGCTTGATGGTATCGCCGCGCTTCACCAACAGCTCACTCGCATGGGCATATGCGGTGACGTAGCCGTTGGCGTGCCGAACCAGGACCAGATTGCCGTAACCTTTCAGCTCGTTGCCGGAATAGGCAACGACGCCGTCTTCAGCCGCCTTGACCGGCGTACCCTCGGGCACCGCAACGTTGATGCCGTCATTGGACTTGCCGTTGGTCTTGGCGCCGTAACTCGTGATCACCTTGCCACGCACCGGCCAGCGGAAGGTCGGCAGGGAGCTCGTGGTCTCCGCCGCTTTCGCCGGCGCCTCGGCAGCGGGCTTCTCGTCGATATTGGCGGTGGCCTGGGCGAGGCGCGCGCTCTGCGCCGGTTGGGCAACAGCGGCCATCTTGGTAGCAGGCACGGGAGCGGCAGCGACCGGCTGCAAAGCAGCCGCAACCGGTGCCGCGGCGACCGGCGCGGGAGCCAGCGGCGCAGCGACAGCCGCGGTCCTGGCGCCCGGCACGGTCAGCTTGGTGCCGAGCTTGAGCTTGGTCGAGGGATCGAGACCGTTGGCGCGAGCGAGTTCGGCGGCGGAGATGTGGTTCTTGCGTGCGATGCTCGCGAGCGTGTCGCCGTGATTGACGAAGTGGAAGCTCGACGGCGCGGCCACGGCTGCGACCGGCCTCGGCGCCATCGCGGGAGCCGCGGCAACCGGGGTCATCGCGGGCGCCGGTGCGGCTGCAACAGCACCGGGATGCGGGATGACGAGCTGCTGACCAGGCGAGAGCGCGCGCGGACCCTTGTAGCCGTTGGCGGCGAGGATCGCCTGCGGAGTTACGTGATAGCGCTTGGCGAGCACGTCGAGCGTGTCGCTGGTGCCGACGATGATCCTGGTCCCTCCGGGTGGCTGCGCAGCCACCACAGAGCGCTGCGGCACCGTGCCCGTGGCTTCGAGACGCGGCTGCGCGGGCGGCGTGTAGGAGCCCAGCCCGCGGCCGCCTCCGGAGACGCCGCCACCCGCTGCAACCGGATAGGACTGCGGTGCGGCAACCGCCGGCGCCAAAGGCTGTGACTGATAGTAGCCCTGCTGGGTCTGCGGCCGGGCATATTGCGGCAGCTCGCGCTGCGGCGGCGCGGCCTGCTGCACCGAACCGGTCGATTCAAAGGGGTTGGAGAAGTTCGACTGGGACAGGCGCGACGACATGTCGGCGCTGCACCCTGCGAAACCAAAGGAGATCAGCGCCAGCACCGCGACCTGCGGTACGCGGCGCGAGTAAAGCAACTCGGCGACAACTGACATGGTTACTCACTCGTACGCAACAGAACTGGTGTTTTAAGTAAACACGCGCCGAGTAAATAACGGCTTAACCCTCCCAATAAGATGTTGGATGCGTTGCCGATCCGGAATTCTACAGCTCCCGCGCCACGCCAGGCAGTGCCGGCACGAAACGGACCTCGACGAGTTGCCTGCGCTCGATCCCGGCCTCGCTGCGCTTGAGACGTGTCAGCGTCTGCACGCCCTGATGCGGCCCCACCGGTGCGATCAGGATGCCGCCGACTTCGAGCCGCTCGATGAGGTTCTCTGGAATTTGCTCCACCGCGGCGGTGACGATGATGCGGTCGAAGGGGCCGATATTTGCAGGCAGATTGAGGCCGTCGCCGAGCATCACCTCGACATTGTGACAGTCCAGCTTTTCAAGCCGGGCGCGCGCGGCATCCGCGAGCTTGCGGTAGCGCTCGACCGTCAGCACCTCGCGCGCAAGCTTCGAGAGCACGGCAGCCTGATAGCCGGAGCCCGCGCCGATCTCGAGCACGCGGTGGTTCTTCTGGAGCTGAAGCTGCTCGGTCATGTAGGCGACGACGAAGGGCTGGCTGATGGTTTGCCCGCAGGCGATCGGCAGCGCGCTATCGCGATAGGCGCCGTCCCGATCAGAGGCCTCGACGAACATCTCGCGCGGCACCTCCTCCATCGTCCGCAGCACGGTTTGATCGCTGATGCCGCGACGCCTCAGCGTGAGCTGAAACATCATCTTTTCCGGCGGGCGCTGATTGGAGGTCATCGCGGGCTGTACCATCTTCGTCAGGGACCCGGATGACGGCTCGGCGCCAGTATCCGGGCTGGAATCTTGTTCCGGCTCAGGAACCCATATAGTGTTCTATCCCGGCATTTGACCACAAATCGGCTTGCAGCGGACAAGCCGCGCGGCCATTTTCAAGTATGGTTTGGCCGAAACGCGCATTGCGTCGATAAGCGTTATCTGCGAACGTTTTCGGGAATGGGCAAGGACGCAACGACAATGACCGCGACAGGGCTTTCCGGCCGCTCTGTATTCCTCGTCGAGGACGAGGTGATGATCCGAATGATGGTGGCGGATATGCTCGAAGAGCTCGGCTACAAGGTCGCGGCCGAAGCCGGAGATATCACGGAGGCAATGCGGCTGGCGCAGGCGACCGAGTTCGACATCGCCATCCTCGACGTCAACGTCAACGGCAAGGTCATCTCGCCGGTCGCCGACGTCATCCAGGCCAAGGGCTGCCCCTTCATCTTCGCGACCGGCTACGGCTCGTCGGGCCTGCCCGAGCAATATCGGGACCGTCCGGCGCTTCAGAAACCGTTTCAGCTTGACGCGCTCGGCAAGACCATCGAAGCCGCGCTTCGCGGCGGCTAGCCGCTAGTAGCAAGCGCCTTTACTTCAGTGTCGCGCTCAGCTCTTCGGAAAACGCTTCGTTGGTACGATCGAGCCGGAGCGGCGTGACCGAGACATAATGCTCGCGCAGCGCTGCCAGGTCAGTGCCTTCGGCCGCCGTGTCCATCATCACCGTGCGCTCAAAGCCGATCCAGAAATAGGGGTTGTTGCGGCCGTCCCTGCGCTCGTCGATCCTGAGGAAACCGAGATTACGCTTGCCCTGTCGCGTGACACGAATGCCGAGCACATCCTCCGGCGCACAGGACGGGAAGTTGACGTTGATGACGGTGTCCTTCGGGATGCCGGCCTTGATCACCTTGCGCAAGATATCGGGACCGAATTTGCGCGCGGTGTCCCATTGCGGCCTATCGCGCGTCTCGACGCTGAATTCCTGCGACAGCGCAAATGACGGGATGCCCAGAATGGTGCCTTCGAGCGCGCCGGCGATGGTGCCCGAATAGACCACATCCTCGGCAACGTTGCGGCCCTTGTTGACCCCGGAGAGCACGACGTCGGGGAGCTGCGCACCGAGAATATGGCGCGCGCCCATGATGACGCAGTCGGTCGGGGTGCCGCGCACAGCGAAGTGCCGCGGCCCAACTTCACGCAGGCGCAACGGGTCGTTCAGCGACAGCGAATGCGACACCCCGGACTGATCGAGCTCGGGCGCCACCACCCAAACGTCGTCCGACAGCGCGCGTGCGATCTCCTCCACGACCTTGAGGCCGGGAGCGTGGATACCGTCGTCATTGGTGCAGAGAATGCGCATGCCGGAGGTCGATTCCTGATCTGGAGTGAGGCCGTCTTATCCGGCTGGGACCGATCAGGCAAACCGGCTTCGGCGCAGACCTCACCCGCGCCGACGTTCATTGCCGCAGCGCAGCAATCGAGCCATTCCCTTCAGCGGCGGACTCGCCATTGCGGCAGGAAGCGAGCGAGCCTGCCCTCAACGCGCAGCTGCATCGCAGGCGCGACCGGGCGCACGACCGGGGTCTCAATCACGCCGGGCGTCTTCAGCTGCGCAAGGAGCGGCGCAGATACTGGCGTTTCGGGGAAACGCTCGCGCGCCATCGTCAGCGCCTTGTCGAAGTCCTCGGCATTGACCCCGGGCTTCGCCCGCCGGCTCTGCACCAGGCCCTCGTCCCAAAGACGCGCAATGTCGATATCAAGCACGCCACGCAAACGCTGGTCGACGGCCTGGACGCCGGCACCTGTTACCGCCCATTGTCGGCCGATCCAGAAGATATCGTGGTGCAAGGCCATGGACGGTTGGTGTCGCGTTCGCGGGCAGCCGTCAGGATAGCCGGCCGCCCGATCTTCGCAACCAAACGTTTCTGCGTTTCAGATGGGCAACACGAATTTTTACTCGCGCGCGACCGCCTTCACGCCGCCCATATAGGGCTGGAGCACGCTGGGGACCGCGATCGAGCCGTCCTCCTGCTGATAGGTCTCCATCACAGCGATCAGCGCGCGGCCGACCGCCGTGCCCGAGCCGTTCAGCGTGTGCACGAAGCGCGGCTTGCCGTCCGGCCCGCGCGAGCGCGCATCCATGCGCCGCGCCTGGAAGTCGCCGCACACCGAGCAGCTCGAGATCTCCCGGAACATGCCGCCCTCGCCCTGCCCGGGCATCCACACCTCGATGTCGTAGGTTTTTTGCGACGAAAATCCCATATCTCCTGCACAGAGCGTCATCACGCGATAATGCAGGTCGAGTTTCTGCAACACCTGCTCGGCACAGGACAGCATCCGCTCCAGCTCGTCCTTGCTGGTCTCGGGCGTCGTGATCGAGACCAGCTCGACCTTGGTGAACTGATGCTGGCGGATCATGCCACGGGTATCGCGCCCGGCAGCGCCTGCTTCGGCGCGGAAGCACGGCGTCAGCGCAGTGAGCCGCATCGGCAGCTGCTTCTCGTCGAGGATGGACTCACGCGCGAGGTTGGTGAGCGGGACTTCGGCAGTCGGGATCAGGCCGAGGCGCTCGGTCTTCAGCCGCTCATGATCGGGCGAATCCAGCAAGTCGCCCTTGATCGCCCAGAATTGGTCGTCCTCGAATTTCGGCATCTGCCCGGTGCCGAACATGACTTCATTGCGCACCAGCAGCGGCGGGTTGATCTCGGTGTAACCGTGCTCGGTCGTGTGCAGGTCGAGCATGAACTGGCCGATCGCGCGCTCAAGGCGCGCCAGCCCCTTCTTGAGCACAACAAAGCGCGCGCCGGAGAGCTTTGCCGCAGCCTCGAAATCCATGCAGCCAAGCGCAATGCCGAGGTCGTCATGCAGCTTCGGAGCGAAACCGTAGTTGCGCCTGGCGCCGAACACGTGATGCTGGACGTTGTCATGCTCGTCGACACCATCGGGCACTTCATCGAATGGAATGTTCGGGATCGCGGACAGCTCTTTGGCCAGCTCCTCATCAGCCGCTTTCGCGGCAGCCTCGAGCTCCGGCATGGTGATCTTGAGCTCGGCGACCTCAGTCATCAGCTTCGCCGCGCGCGCCTCGTCCTTGGCCTTCTTGGCGTCGCCGATTTCCTTCGAGGCCGCGTTGCGGCGCGCCTGCGCCTGCTCCGCCGCCAGGATCGCCGCACGCCGACGCTCATCGATCGCGAGCAGCGACGCCGACAACGGCTTGAGGCCGCGCCGGGCGAGACCGGCGTCGAACGCTTGCGGATTGTCGCGGATCGATTTGATGTCGTGCATGGCAGCGGTCCTGGGGTCAGCGCGTAAACATACAACGGAAAACGTTGTCAGTTTGCGTTGGCGCGCTCCCCCCTAGCACAGCTGTCATCGCCCGCGAAAGCGGGCGATCCAGTATTCCAGAGACGGCAGTAATTCGCCGCTGGGCTGCGGCCTACTGGATTCCCAGCTTTCGCGGGGAATGACACCGGAACTGGCCGCCCTACTCCGCCGGATTGGCCGGCGTCGACACATCGGTGGCGGTGGCCGCCTTCGACGCGGCCGCCTTCTTCTCCACCATCGACACCGCGATGATTGAGCCCTCATAGAGCGCCAGCAGGGGAATCGCGAGCGAGCACTGGCTGAGGATATCAGGCGGCGTCAGGACTGCGGCGATGATGAAAGCCAGAACGATGAAATAGCGGCGCTTGTCGCGCAGCATCTTCGACGTGATGATGCCGACCCTCCCGAGCAGCGTCAGGATCACCGGCAGCTGGAAGGCGATGCCGAAGGCGAAGATCAGCGACATCATCAGCGAGAGATATTCGCCGACCTTGGGCAGGAGCTGGATCTGCGCGGTCTCGTCACCGCCCATCTGCTGCATGCCGAGCGAGAAGCGCACCAGCATCGGCAGCACGACGAAATACACCAACGCCGCGCCGAGCACGAAGAAGAACGGGGTCGCGATCAGATACGGCAGGAAGGCCTGCTTCTCGTGCTTGTAGAGGCCGGGCGCCACGAACTTGTAGATCTGGGTGGCGACGATCGGGAACGAGATGAAGCCGGCACCGAACAGCGCGAGCTTGAGCTGGGTGATGAAATATTCCAGCAGCGCAGTGTAGATGAATTTCGAGTTCTCCGCGCCTGCGACCCACACGAACGGCCAGACCAGAACGTTGTAGATCTGCTTGGCGAAGAAGAAGCAGAAGATGAAGGCCACGCCGAAGCCGAGCAACGCCTTGATCAGCCGCGAACGCAGCTCGATCAGATGGTCCATCAGCGGAGCTTTGCTGGCCTCGATATCGGCGTCGCTCATGACGCTTTGGCGTCCTTGATCGGTTCGGGTGCAGTGTCCTGCGCAACCGATGTCTGCTCTACCTCGGTGACAATGGCGAGCGGCTCATTCACCGCCGCGTGTCCCTCGGCTTCCACGAAAGTCTCTGGCGTCGGGGCTTCCGGCGTCGTGGGCGTGGCCGGTGGTTCGACGGAAGTCGTCGTCGACGTCTCGGCCGGCTTGTCGAGCGCATCGACGCGGAGTGCGTCGCTGACGTCCTTCTGGAGCGAGGTCATCAGGCCACCGCTCGTGAAACCGGCAGCGGCTTCCTTGACCTCGTCAAAGCTCTTCTTGAGGTCGGCCATCTCGGCCTCGCGCATCGCTTCCTGGAACTGGCCCTGGAATTCGGCGGCCATCTTGCGGGCCTTGCCCATCCATTGACCGACCATGCGCAGCACGCCCGGCAGCTCTTTCGGGCCAATGGCGACCAGGGCCACGACCCCGATCAGAACCAGCTCACTCCAGCCGATGTCGAACATGACGTCTTCCGTTCACGCGTAGCCACGATCGGCCCAATCCCTCACGCGCAGGATCGGGGCCGTTTTCCCGCGTCTCGCGTGCTCCTGGCTCAGACGGCCTTGCTGCCGACGTCGGACCGTGCCGCAGTCGGCGCGGCATTGTGCTCGATGGACTTCGAGGGCTCCTGCTTCTCGGCGGGCTTGTCGTCGTCCTGCATGCCCTTCTTGAAGGCCTTGATGCCCTGAGCCACGTCGCCCATCAGATCCGAAATCTTGCCGCGGCCGAACAGCAGCAGGACCACTGCGATCACCAGGATCCAGTGCCAAATGCTAAGTGAACCCATCCTGCAACCCTCCAAACGCGCATGGCCGGGGACCGGCCGATCTTGACCGGAACGTAGGCTTCGCAGGCGCCAAAAACAAGGACCAAGGCACCGCCAATTCGCTGTTGGCGCTACGTAATCTTGCTAGTTGTTAACTGGTCGCAGGGGACCTGTCGAAGGCCGGAGGATTACTCCTCGCTCCCGCCCTCGCCGCCCTCATTGCCGCCTTCCGGCGGCGTCTCGGGCTCGACCGCAGGCGCCAAGGCCAGATCGAGCTCCTCGCCGGGTTCCAGCGGATCCTCGTCCTCGCGCAGTTGCGGGTCATCCGACGGCGTCGGCACGCTGAATCCGGTCGGCAGACGCGAATCCAGGAGGCCAGTGCCCTTCAGCTC
This sequence comes from Bradyrhizobium sp. USDA 4474, assembly GCF_054057515.1. Taxonomy (NCBI): domain Bacteria; kingdom Pseudomonadati; phylum Pseudomonadota; class Alphaproteobacteria; order Hyphomicrobiales; family Nitrobacteraceae; genus Bradyrhizobium; species Bradyrhizobium sp. USDA 4474. The sequence goes on from NZ_JBSRZJ010000002.1 coordinate 16,257, forward strand.
CTCTAGCCCCGGCAGATCGCCGAGCTGTTCCAGGGTGAACTGCGACAGGAAATCCTCGGTGGTTCCGAAGGTCAGCGGACGGCCCGGCGTCTTGCGACGGCCACGCGGCTTGATCCAGCCGGTCTCCAGCAGCACGTCGAGCGTGCCCTTCGAGGTCACCACGCCGCGGATTTCTTCGATCTCGGCGCGCGTCACCGGCTGGTGATAGGCGATGATCGCCAGCACCTCGATGGCCGCGCGCGACAGGCGCCGGGTCTCGGTGCTCTCGCGCGTCATCAGCCAGGAGAGGTCGCCGGCGGTGCGGAACGTCCATTTGTTGGCGACCCGCACCAGGTTGACGCCGCGCAAGGCATAGTCGGCCTGGAGCTGCTCGAGCGCCGCCTTCACGTCGACGCCCTCGGGCATGCGCTTGGCGAGCGTCGCGGTATCCAGCGGTTCACTCGAGGCGAACAGCAACGCTTCCAGCAGCCGCAATTCTTCGGGACGCGCCTGGGATTCATTCTCCATCGGCTCGGCCTCTTCTACCCGCACTTCAGCCAGGCTTGCCATGGCAGCTTCTCCTTCTTGCACTTAGCCGACCGGCGCATCGGGCGCAGGAGCTGCGTCCATGACCGGTTTCGGGCGCCCCTTCCGGAAATAGATGGGCGCAAACGCCTCTTTCTGGTTCAGCTCGAGCTGACCTTCACGCACGAGCTCGAGCGCGGCGGCGAAGCTCGAGGCGAACACCGTCGCGCGCTGTGTCGGATCCGCGACGTGGCGGATCAGGAAATCATCGAGAACGCTCCAGTCGTCCTGCTCGGTGATGCTGCCGACCAGCCGCTCCAGCGTGGCGCGCGCCTCGGCCAGCGACCACACCGTGCGCTTGGCCAGATGCACGCTCGCCAGCACGCGGGACTGGCGCTGCGAGGCATAGGCCGTGAGCAGGTCGTACAGCGTCGCGGTGTATTTCGGATGCCGGATCTCGGCGATCTGCTCGGGCTCGCCGCGCGGAAAAATGTCGCGCAGCAATTGCTGCCGGTTCATCAGCCGGTTGGCCGCTTCGCGAATCGCCTCCAGGCGGCGCAGACGGTTGGCGAGCGCCGTCGCCATCTGTTCGGCGCTCGGCCCCTCGGCGCTCGGCGGCTCAGGCAGCAAGAGGCGCGACTTCAGAAAGGCGAGCCAGGCTGCCATCACCAGATAATCGGCCGCAAGCTCGAGCCGGATCTTTCGCGCAGCTTCGATGAAATGGAGATACTGATCGGCCAGTGCCAGGATCGAGATCTTGGCGAGGTCGACCTTCTGCTGCCGAGCCAGCGCGAGCAGCAGGTCGAGCGGGCCTTCATAGCCCTCGACGTCCACGACCAACGCCGGCTCGCCCTCGGCGAGCTCTGCGGGCCGGCCGGTCTCAAACGATAGAATTTCTGCGGTCATGCGGATGCCGTGTTTGCGGTCAATGCGTCCAGTTCCGCATTGTCGTTGCTGTGAAGCGGCGTGCCGGCTCTGGACTTGGCGCGACTTCGCTCGCCAATGCTTCCCACTAACGCCTTCATCGGCCCGTCATTACTCGTCAACAAATCCTGGAACCCGATTGCGCTGCGAATCACCTGAGCAATCATTGTCGCAGAAGTCGTCGACGGATGGACCCGCTCGGCGGCGCCATCCACGGGAATGCTGAGGCCAGCGGGATCAGTCGGCCCTGTCAATTCCCAAAGAGAAGCTGCAACTTGGGGCGAAATCTCGAAGCTGAGCCTGAAGGGAATCGCACCCGGTGCACTTTCGGCACGGACAAACGCCCGCTCGGCGGCGGTCAGTTCCGTTCCGGATACGCCGGTAATGAAGGCCCGCGTGCTCATAGGGCCGATTAACCCTGCCCCAAGAGGGGGTCAAGGAAACGGCCGCTAATTCCTCTGGACGAAGCAGGACGGCAGGCCAGCAGACTTCAGATTGTTGCAGGCCTGCACCGCCTCCTCGGCCGACCCGTACGGCCCGGCGAAGGCGCGGTAGACGATGCCCTTGCCCTTGTCAGTCAGGTCGACCCGCTTGATGACCGGCGAACGGCCGCCGAGCACGCTGCCATATTTGCTCTGGAGCACCCGGTAGGACGCAGCCGCACTATCCTCACTCTGCTGCGAGGACACCTGCACGACATAGCCGCCGCCACTGGCCGCAGGCGCAATCTGCGTCGGGGCGGTCGCAGCCATGCGCTGCGGCGGCTCGGACGGCGTAGCTTGTGGTGCCAGCGAGAGCGGCTGGTTGACGCTGGCGTTGGCAGAGGTCGGCGGCATACGCGGCGCAGCGGCCGGTTTCGGCGCCGCCGCCGGCTTGGCCGGGGGCGGAGCTGCGGCTTGCGGCGCGGCGCTGTCGGTCTGGTCGCCCCTCACCGCCACCGTCTTGATTGTGCGCGGCGCATTGTTCGGCATCGTGCCGTTACTCGGAACCGGACCGGCGCCCGGCGCCGGAACATTGGATGGCGACACGCTCGCCACCGGCGGCGGGTTTGCATTCTGGTTCAGCGCCGGAAATACCACGCGGGGACCGGCAGCCTTGGCGTTGACATCGACCGGCGCCTCCTCGCGCGGCACGATCTTCTCGCCACCGTCACCTGTCACCATGCGATCCGGCACCTTCGCGGAGGAGTCCGACGGCGCCGGTATGATCTTGGTCGGCGTATTGTCGGCCTTGATGATGGGCGGCTCGCCGCTACGGGGCGAGCCGATATAGGTCTTGTAGGCGAAGGCCGCACCGGTTCCGACCACAGCGAGAGCAAGGATCGCAGCAACGGTCATCATGCCGCCGCGCGATTTCCTGGGCTCGTCGACATCGGCTTCGGCATAGTCGCTCTGGAACGCGTAAGGATCGTCCGGATAGGCCGGCTCACGCTGGAAATCCTGCTCGCCTGACTCAAGCCGGCCATAAAGCGCATCATCGTAACGCGCCGGATCCGGCTGCTCCGGGGCCTCGTAGGCCTGGGCCGGCTCCTGACGATAGGCTTGATCCTGATAAGCGTGGTCCTGATAGGCCTGCGGCTGGCGATATTGCGGCTCGGGCGAAGCCGGCTGAGCCGCATAGCGATGCAGCGGATGAACCGGATTCACCGCGACGGGATGGTCAGGCTCGGGCGCGGGCTGCGGCTGCACGTTGGCACGCCGCATCCATGAGGGCGGCCCCGGCTGAGGCGGCGCGGCCTGCTCAGCGTAGTCGGGCTGATCATCGTCGTGCGAATAACCGTCGTGCTGATAGGCCTGCGCCGGTGCTGCCGCTGCAGCCGGGCGGCCCTGGGCTGCGAACGGATCGGTCTGTCCGATCAGGCGCGCAAGCTCGGCCAAGGGATCATTATCCGCCCTCCCATGCTGGTCGGCTCCGCGACCATAGTCATCGGAAGGAAGCGGTCTGTCGTGATATCGATCGGCCATCGTGATGATGCGTCCCTTCGGGAAAGCCGCGCGCCCCTCGACCAAGGCGCGGCTTTCGACCCACAAGGCTTTCAAACAAGTCCAAGCGATCCGGCTTCTGCCGGAACCCCCCGAAATTCCCGTTAAGTAGTTCGCCCCAAACTACCGCATCTCGTCCGGAGCATGGACGCCGAGGATGGCGAGGCCCGATGCCAGGACAGAGACGACGCCCTGGACCATGGCCAGTCGCGCCTTTGTTAGAACTGCATCATTATTGATAATGAAGCGTAAATAGGGCAAATCGCGCCCCTTCGTCCAAAGTGCGTGAAATTCACTCGCTAAGTCATAGAGATAAAAGGCGATACGGTGCGGCTTCGTGGGCGCCGGCTGCAGCTTCCAGCATCCTCGGATAAATTGCGAGGCGCTTGAGAAGATCAAGTTCGACGGGGTCCGACAGCCGTTCCAGGGCCGACTCACCGAGCCACGCGATCCGCGTCTCGGGATCCTCGGGCAGGTCCGGGAACACCTCAGCCCGCGCGTTGCGGAAGATCGAGTGGCCACGGGCGTGGCCGTACTGGACGTAGAACACTGGATTGTCGCGCGACTGTTCCATGACCTTGGCGAGGTCGAAATCAAGCACCGCGTCGTTTTTCCGGTAGAGCATCATGAAGCGGACGGCGTCCTGGCCGACTTCATCCACCACCTCACGCAAGGTGACGAAGTCCCCGCTCCGCTTCGACATTTTCACCGGCTCGCCGTTGCGCAGCAGCTTCACGAGCTGGACGATCTTGACGTCGAGCGAGCCTTTGCCCGAGGTTGTCGCCTTCACCGCCGCCTGCATGCGTTTGATATAGCCGCCGTGGTCAGCACCCCAGACGTCGATCATCTCCGCAAAACCACGGTCGAACTTGTTCTTGTGGTAGGCGATGTCGGAGGCGAAGTAGGTGTAGGAATTGTCGGACTTGATCAGCGGACGATCAACGTCGTCGCCGTAAGCGGTCGCCTTGAACAGCAATTGCTCGCGGTCTTCCCAGTCCTCGACTGGCGCACCCTTCGGGGGCGGCAGGCGGCCTTCATAGATATCGCCCTTGGCTTTCAGGAACTCGATGGTCTCGGCGACCTTGTTGTTGCCGGTCTCGATCAGCGAGCGCTCCGAGAAGAACACATCGTGCCGGATGTTGAGGGCGGCGAGATCGTCCTTGATCTCGTCCATCATCATCGCGATCGCCTTGGCGCGCACCGTCGGCAGCCACTGCGCCTCACTCATGGTGATGAGCCTATCACCGTGCTCCTTGGCGAGCGCCTGCCCGACCGGCTTCAGATAGTCGCCGGGATAGAGGCCTTCCGGGATCGCGCCGATGGCCTCGCCGAGCGCCTCGCGGTACCTGAGGAAGGCGGAGCGTGCGAGAACGTCGACCTGGGCGCCGGCATCGTTGATGTAATATTCGCGGGTGACGTCGTGGCCGCCGAACTGGAGCAGGCTCGCCAGCGCATCGCCGAACACGGCGCCGCGGCAATGGCCGACATGCATCGGTCCGGTCGGGTTGGCCGAGACGTATTCGACGTTGACCTTCGAGCCGCCGCGGACACGGCCGTAATCGGCGCCCTCGCGCAGCACCGTCCGCAGCGCCTCGGCCCAGGCGGTGGGCTGCAGCGTCAGATTGATGAAGCCGGGACCGGCGACATCGACCTTGGCGATCAGCGCATCAGAGCGGAGCCGCTCGGCAATCTGCTCGGCGAGGTCGCGGGGCTTTGCCTTGGCCTCTTTCGCAAGCACCATGGCGGCGTTCGTCGCCATGTCGCCATGGGAGGCATCGCGCGGCGGCTCGACCACCACGCGGGAGAAATCGATGCCCTCGGGCCAGTTGGCTTCCATCGCGAGTGCGCGGCAGGCGGCGTGCACGCGGGCGAGCACGTCGGCGAACAAATGCGGGCTTGAGGATGTCTCGGGCATGGCCGCCGCCTAACGCAAATCCGGGGTCGAGTCAAAGAGCCGCTGATGCTCGGTCAGGGCGAAACGGTCGGTCATTCCGGCAATGAAATTGCCGATCCGGCGGGCCCGCTCCCCCTCATTGTCGGCCTCCGCCCCGACCAGCCATTCCGGCGGCAGCTCGGCCGGCGATGTCAGGTATTTCGCGAACAGATCGAACACGATCTGCTCCGCCTCGGCCATCACCCGCATGACCCTGGTGTGCCGATACATGTGTCCATAGAGGAAGCCCTTGATGGCGGCCTCCTCCTCGGCGACTTCAGGCGGAAACGCGATCAGCGCCCTATTCTGCTGGCGCACGTCCTGGGCCGATTGCGGCCTGACGGCGGCAATGTTCTTCTGCGCCTCTGTGAACACCGCGCCGATCAGATGCGAGATCAGCTCACGGACCAGCTCGGCCCCGCGCCTGACGTCTTCGAGATCAGGGTAATGTGCTGAGGTCTCGGCGATGATCTCCGCCGTCAGCGGCATCACCTTGAGGTCATCGAGGTGGAACAGGCCTGCACGCAGGCCATCGTCGATATCGTGGGCGTCATAGGCGATGTCGTCGGCGATCGCCGCGACCTGCGCTTCCAGCGAGGCGAAGCTCCAGAGCTCGAGGTCGTATGTCTTGATGTAGTCGGCGATGCCGACGGGAACGCCGTGTTCGCGATAACGGCCAGTTGGCGCGCCGCTGCGATCGGTCAGGGGGCCATTGTGCTTGACGATGCCTTCGAGCGATTCCCAGGTCAGGTTCAGCCCATCGAATTCAGGATAGCGATGCTCCAGTGCGCCGACGACGCGGAGCGCCTGGGCGTTGTGGTCGAAGCCGCCGAAATCCCTCAGGCAGGCGTCCAGCGCCCGTTCACCGGCATGGCCGAACGGGGGATGACCGAGATCATGGGCCAGCGCCAGGGTTTCGGTGAGGTCCTCGTCCAGCCCAAGCTGCCGGGCCAGCGCCCGGGCGATCTGCGCCACCTCCAGCGAATGGGTCAGCCGTGTCCGGTAATGGTCCCCCTCGTGGAACACGAACACCTGGGTCTTGTACTTCAGGCGACGGAACGCGGTGGAATGGATCACCCGGTCGCAATCCCGCCGGAACGGGCTCCGGGTCCGGCTCGGCGGCTCCGCGACCAGCCGGCCGCGGCTGCGATCGGGGTCGCAGGCATAGGGTGCGCGGGGGGCTGCCATTCCGACGGACACGACGAATTTAGTCCCTATCCATTTGATTCTGCGTATCCTTGCACTTAACTATGCCCGACGCGGGATACCAAATGAATTGGCTATGACGCGGACGACCGGAGATGAGACATGACGACTGCCGTGACCATCAGTGACCGCGCCGCACGCCGGATTGGGGAAATCCTCAAGGGCGAAGGCACAGGCGCGATGCTGCGTATCTCGGTCGAGGGCGGCGGCTGCTCCGGCTTCCAGTACAAGTTCGACATCGACCGCGACCGCACCGACGACGATCTCGTCATCGAGCAGGACAACGCGGTGGTGCTGGTCGATTCCGCCTCGCAGCCGTTCCTGGCGGGATCGCAGGTCGATTTCGTCGACGACCTGATCGGCGCCTCGTTCCGCGTCAACAATCCCAACGCGACGGCGTCTTGCGGCTGCGGCACCAGCTTCTCGATCTAGTCCCCAACGCAAATCTGCAAAACAACCCCATGCACAGTAGCCGGGACGTCGGTACTCGTCGTTTCGGCTTTTGCGAAAATTGCTTGCGGCGTCGGGCAAAACAGGGGTAAGGTGTGATCATCGCGAGGTCCCCGCCCGTGGCCGGTGTCATCGCCCCCGCGTGCGCACCGATACGCCCATGGCGTCGAGCAGGCGAAACATCTGATCGTCGCTGATCTTCAGGCCAGCGAAGTCGGCGAGCGTCGTCAGGTTCAATCCGCTCACCTCGGCACCGGTGAGGTCAGCACCGGCGAGCTTTACGCCATCGAGGATGGCCTGGAACAGATCGCAGTCCGTCAGGTCCGCATCCATCGGGTCGGTGCCGGACAAGTCGGCTTCACGGAGCCGGCTGCCGGCAAGGCTGCAACCCGGGAGTTTCACCTCGAAGAGCTCGGCCAGGTCCATCCTGCAGGCAAGAAAGCGCGCCCGCGTCTCGATCTGCTTGCGGCTCAGAGCACGACTGAAGTCGACCTTCGTGAACTTCGCCCCCGTGAGATTGCAATCGCGCATCTCGATTGCGAAAAGCTCGGTTCGATCGAAGCAAGCCAGGGACAAATCGCACGCCTTGAACGTGGCCCGTTGCAGATCGCTAAAGGCAAAGCTGCAGAGGTTGCCATCACCTCCGGCAAAGCTGCAGCTCTCGAAATGGGTACCTGAAAGCTCTCCGTGCGAGAAGCGACACGACACGAACCTGCAATTGGAAAAGCGCGCGTCCTCAAAGACGACATTGGAGAATTGAACCCGCTCGAACACGCAGTCGGCAAATGAGATGCCGCTGCAATCGATCTCGGGCCAGTGATCGTCGGACATCTGGAGCGACCGGACGGGTTTGCCGGCGCTAATCTCTCGGGCGAGCGCGTCGATGTTCATTCGAAGTGGATCCGGCTGCGTCGGGAGGGGCTATCTTAGCAAGAACCGCAGCGCGCTTGCTGCCTTTAGCAGGCGCTTTGTGCGCAGTCTCCACAACACGGGAAGCGGACCCTTCCGCAGGCGAGCATCAGGTATCGGTCGTGACGTGATCCCACGCTTGTTCGTTGTATCCGATCAGCCAGTTCAAGGCGTGGTGTCTTTCTGCCGTCACGCCAGGATCGAGAGCTGCTGGTACCGCCTGTCCTTTAATACGAGCGTTTCTAACAGCCCAGTGGTACCGGTAGATGAGATCGGCCTGATCAAGAATGTCCGCGATCGGACGAAGTTCGGAGTCTTCAATGAACTCAGAGGTTGTCCTCTCGGCCATTGTCTTTGCCGCGAATTCCACATCGCAAATCTGGGCTGGCCTGCCGAGTCTGGCCACGAAGCCCAACGCCCAAAGCAGAGTCCACGCGGCTTCGTGCCGCCACGTGAATTGAATCCGGTCGTGCTGCGAAGGGGAATTGTCGAGTGCGAAGGCCAGTTCCTTGGGGGTGAGATGTGGCCGGAGCTCGTATGATTCCAGAAGTCGTTCAGCTAATTCTTCATCAAGTCCTTCGCCCTTTGCAGCAACGAAAAGGAGACAAAGAGTGCGCAGCGCGACTTCCTCCTTAGACCGTTTCAGCGCCTCGGCGGTGCTCTCAATAACGGGCAACATGGCGAAGAAAGGTACGCCCTCGGCTTGAAGTATCCTTTCTGATCTGAGCTTTCTTTCAACAGCTTCCCCTGACACCCCTTCATGCTCGCCTGCCCTACTCCCGTTCATCGCGCCTTTCCCCCTGTTGTCGAGCGTACAATATCACACGGCCTCTTTGTTTCGGACTCCAAGTGAGACTTTATGGCTTGGAAAAATCGCTCGGCCTCATGAGGCTCAAACTAATCTCCAGCCACGTCATGCAATCGAGGATGCGGGCCTGTACGCTCACACAGCAAGTTGGGAGAGAATGCTGGGATCTTCGATACGATCATCCTGAGCCAACAGCATCGCCTTGGAGAGGATCAGCGACAAGGTCTGGTCGCCTTCGGAAGGAACAATATCCAGCTCGTCCTCGCTGCCTTTGGGCACCATGCAAAGGTGCCGGCCGCTGTCCGCGAGCTGGCTCGCTCCCGAGCCCAGGTGAATGCGATAGGTCGTCCGTTTCCCGTCCACGATCAACCAATCGCCGGCGATGTGACAGCGCTCGGCAATGGTCAGCGAGGGCAGTAGCGTGGCTTGGCGTCCGATCTTTCGTCGTAGGCGACGCGGCTCGCCGCGATCCAGCCGCGCTTGCGCAGGATCGCATCAGCACCCGCTGGTGCAGGATAGCCGCCTTTGAGCGGCGTCAGGCGCAGGAATACGACGGTGCTTTTCGACGTCAGTGGAAATGGCGCGTCGAGATTGACGATCTGCTGGCGTTCAACGAGCAGAAGGAAGCGGTTGGCCGAAAACGCATGCAGTGCGGCCTCAACCACTTCGTCGAGCGTCAAACGCGCGGGCGCCCGATCTCGGCGCAACCATTCGGCACGCAGTTCGCCACATGCGCGTCGAAGCGCTCGAAGCGACCTTCGAACTCGCGCCGCACTCTTTCTGCGATGAGCCGCCGCGCCGTGATTGGAGCTGCTTCGGACCAGCTGAACGACCCGACGGGCGTCGGTGGCTGCGCTCCGGCTTGATCGCAATAGTCAACCTCGAACATCGTCCTCCCCGCGACAGGATGTCGGGTCGTTTTCGGAGCTGATCGATAAGATAGCGTTACGCACAACTAGAGCGTGTGCTTAACGCTTGCTTTCCCGAGGCTATAAAAATAAGGGGAATTCCGTCCCCGCAATCTCTCATGAACGGCGAAACGGGCTCACATCGACGCGGGCGCGATCCATGCGCACGAAGCTCTGCGGCGGAATGGAGTCCCAACCGGTGCTGGCGTCGTCGATCGGCTCGGACACGATGAGCGCACCGCCTCCCGATACGCGCGTGTTGACGTAGAGCGTCGGCGGGCGCAAATCGCTGGCGTAGCGGATCGCGTAGAGCTTCTCGCCGTCGGACATCGCGGCGGTGAGCCGCAGCGGTTCATTGACCGCGCTCGAGGCCATCTGCTGCTCGATCAGGTCGACAACCGCAGCGAACGCGCCCTCGGCATCGGATGCAAACCCGAACGCCAGCAGGAGAAGGAAGATCACTTCGCTGTCGGTCGTGCCGTGGCGACTGGCGTAGTGGTCGTCAGGGATATGCGCCTCCAGGGCGCGGCGTAGGCGTTGCCAGCCGCCGATCTGGCCATTGTGCATGAAGAGATAACGATCCACCGCGAAAGGATGACAATTGTTGCGGATGGTCGCAGTGCCGGTCGCAGCACGCACATGAGCGAGAAACAGCGAGGAGCGAATCTGGTGCGCGATCGACAGCAGGTTCTCGTCGCTCCAGGCGGGCCGCACGTCGCGAAACAGGCCGGGCCGCTCGCGTTCGCCGTACCAGCCGACCCCGAAACCGTCAGCGTTGACCTCCGACTTGGCTTCGCGGCAATGCCGGCTTTGCGCGATCAGGCTCTGGCAGGGTTTTGCGATGAAGTCCTCGAGGAAGACAGGCGCGCCCAGATAGGCCAACCATCGACACATATGGCTCCCCTGCCCCTCGATCGCGGCGCTGGCTACTCGGCGGGCTGCAGCGCGTGACCGCGACGGGTGATGCGCTCGTGCATCTGCCGGATCATGCGGCTGGCCGTGGTCTCGAACAGGCAGGGAATCACGGCATGCACCAGTGCCGCCAACGCAGCCCCGAACAGGCGCGCCGCGAAACCGAGCGCGAACAGGAAGTGTTCGCCGTAGGATTCGTCGACGCTCTCAGGATGGGACAGAAACAGCCGGTGCAGGGTGGTTTGCATGCGGGGCTCCAGGGTGCGCGGTTCGCCTGCAAGACCTAGTGGATTCGAACCAAGAAAATGTCCCAAACATCACACGATTAGCGCCATACCTGTTGAATTTGGACGATAATTTCGTTTATTCTTGGGATAATGGATGAAACAGATCGCAAACTCCTCAACCTGATCCAGCATGACGCTGCCTTGTCGCTGGACGAGCTCAGCGAGCGCGCGGGACTTTCCCGCAACGCCTGCTGGCGCCGCATCAAGCGGCTGGAGGATGACGGCATCATCAAGGGGCGCGTGACGCTGCTCGATGCAAGCCGCATCAACGTCGGCCTGACCGCGTTCATCGCGCTGCGCACCACCGAGCACAGCGCGAGCTGGCTCGCGCAGTTTTCGAACGCCGTGCGCGACATTCCCGAGATCATCGGCGTCTACCGCATGACCGGCGATGTCGATTATCTGCTGCAGGCCGTCATCCCTGACGTTGCCGCCTATGACCGCCTTTACCAGCGCCTGATCGGGAGGATCACGCTCGCGGACGTGTCGTCATCATTCGTCATGCAGGAGATCAAGGCGACGACGGTGCTGCCGCTCGACTATGCGCCGGAGCGGCGCGGGTAAAGTCGAGCGACGGCCAGGGGTCTCATGCCCACGATCGACCGGTTGTCGCGTCCCCGTGTCGGACCGGGCAATCAAGCGCCGGAGGGCGCACCTTCGCGCCGCCCTGCGATGGCAAATCTATCGTGCTTTCGGCATAAGCTGTCGTAGCTTCACGGCGAAGCAACAGTGCCGGCCTTCCGTGATCGACAGTGGCGCCATGCCGACGGCTTTCTCGACCAGAGCACGCTGCAGGTCCAGCGCACCGGCGCCGGCAGCTGCATGATGTTCGATCGCGAGGCCAACACCATGGCGTTGCGGTGATCACGATGACACGACACCGCCGTGAGCATGATGAAACGCGCAGGCCCGTGCCAGCACGTGACGATCCCCGAGCTCGGCCGCGAAGCGTTCGGCGAGCATTCCTGCACCAAGGGCAACGGCAACGCCGTCAACATCTTCGTCTGGAAGAACGGCAGGCAGGCGTCGATCCTGTTCGCGCCGGTCAAGCCGCACCCGGAGTCCGGCTTGGTCGAGCACCTGCAGGCGGTCGCCGGGCGAGTTTATGGAAAACTGTGACGGCGCCGGCTTAGACCCCCGTCATCTGTCTTTCCTCATCCGTCCACTCGACCTCATCAGGCATCAGCTCCGGCTGGAGCGGCGCGTCTTTCGTCATCACGTGACCGTCCAACGCGCGCAGCAGTGCCGCGGCCAGCGCCGGCTTCCGAAGCGGTTTTGCCAGAAAATCCGACATGCCGGCCTCGCGGCAGATCCTGACGTCTTCAGGGAAGGCGTTGGCGGTCAGCGCGATGATCGGCAGAGCTCCGAAACGTCCGCCCTCGGCGCGGATCGCGCGCGTTGCGGCAAGGCCGTCCATTTCGGGCATGCGCACGTCCATCAGCACGATGTCGTAATCGCCTTCGGACACGGCCACCACGGCTTCGACGCCGTCGGTCACGACACGCAACTCGACGTCGAAGGCACCGAGCATCTTGCTCACGACCATGCGGTTGACGGCATCGTCCTCGGCGACCAGCACCTTCAGCGGCCGGTCGAGGCTTGCGATGCGGGCCTTGAGATCGTCGGCTTCCTCGCGACCAGGATCCTGATCCGATATCTGCGCCTGGCTCCAGGGCAGCACGAGCGTGAAGCGGAAGGCCGAACCCTCGCCCGGCGTCGAGGTGACGCCGATGGTGCCACCCATCTGCTCGATGATGCGCCTTGAGATCGCAAGGCCGAGACCGGTGCCGCCGAAGCGGCGGCTGATCGAGGCATCGGCCTGGGCGAAGTCGCTGAACAGCTGCCCCAGCTTGCCGGGTGCGATGCCGATGCCGCTGTCGGTCACGATCCATTCGACTGTCGCGAGGAGGTCGCGCCGCGCCTGGCACGTCGCCTTGATCGTCACCTCGCCCGCGTCGGTGAATTTCACCGCATTGGAAGCGAGATTGAGCAGCACCTGGCGGATGCGCGCGACGTCGCCACGCAATGTCGGCGGCAGGTTTGGATCGAGCTCGACCTTGACGCTGAGACCTTTGCTCTTTGCGCTGGCGCGCGCGACATTCGCGATCGTCTCCACAAGCGTCTGCGGCGCGAAGTCGATCGCCTCGAACTGGAAACGGCCGGCCTCGAGCTTGGAGAGATCGAGGATGTCGTTGAGGATGCGCTGGAGGTTGTCGCCGGATTCGCGGATCGTGGTCACGGCCTCGCGCTGCTCGGGATCGAGGTTGGTTTCCAGCAGCATGCTGGCGAGACCAAGCACGCCGTTCATGGGCGTTCGGATCTCGTGGCTCATCACGGCGAGGAAATCTGATTTCGCCCGGCTCTCGGCCTCGGCCTTTTCCGCGCGCCAGCGCTCGGTGACGTCGCGGCCGAAGCCGCGATAGCCCAAAAACTGCCCGTCGCGGTCATGGGCGGGCTTCGCGGTCAGCGACCACAGCCGCGCTTCGCCGCCGGCGACGACCTTGAGGTTCATCTCGTGCAGCGGCTCGGCGTGCTCCATCAGGCCGACAACGTTAGAGGCGGCCGCCTTGTCCTCGGGGCAGAGCATGTCGAGCACGTCGGCGAAGTGGGATCCCTTCAGCAGCGGAAGCGGCAGTTGCGCGACGTCGGCGAACCGTTGCGGCACGTCGGTCAGATGCCCTTCGGCATCGGTCTGCCACAGCCAATCGCTGGCGTTCTCCTGAAAATCCTTCAGCAGCAGCGAGATGATCTCGGTCTGCCGCTCGAGCTCGAGCTGGGCCTTGAGATTACCGAGGAACAGATTGCCGTGCGAGACGATGTTGCGCGCCATGAAGAACGCGAACATCAGCAGGAACACCGCCGTCAGCAGATACGGCCCGGTGCCGCAGAGCAGCAGCGAACCGGCGCAGGCGATCGTCATGGTGGCGAGATAGACGAGGCCGGCGCGGGGGAAGGTCGATAGCGTGAAGGCGCCGCCGGACATCATGCCGACCATCAGGCAGGCCAGGATGAGCTGGCTGGTGGGCTCTATCAGGCTGAACAGCGCCAGCGGCAGCGCGCCCCAGATCGCGGCAAGGAAGAACGCCTGTCGCATTGTCTGCCGCGCGGCGCGCGCCGAGGCCTCCTGCGGCGGGCTCCGATGCGAGCGCCGCCACGCCTGCACTGCGAGTGAGGCGGTGACGGCAAGCGTCGTGCCCCAGATCGCGAGGAAGCCGTTCCAGCCGCGGCCCCAGAACAGGATCAGCACGATGGCGACGTTGAGCATGGTGACGGCCATCGTCACCGGAACGGCCCGCGTCACCGCGTCGATCTGCTTGGCGCGGATGCGGCGCAGCTCCCGCTCGCTGAGATCGGCGGTCAGCCCGTCCTCGATCTCGAAGCCGCCGAGCCAGTACAGGAACGCGCCGATCAGGCCGTCGCGCGGCCCGGTCAATGCTGTGGATTTGTCCGGCCATTCCATTCCAAGGAACCTTTTCGGTATCAATGACCTGCGGCCGGCTTAAGCCGGGTTAATTTTGTGGGAGTTTTTGCGGCGTCCTTGACGGGGGCGTTGGCGGTTTGTTCTAACCATGCCCCTTGGTCCGGAGCCCGCCGACATGCCCATCAGAGTTGCCACCTGGAACGTGAATTCGGTCCGGCAGAGGATTGATCTCCTCCTGACCTGGCTGAGGGAGTGTCAGCCCGACATCGTCTGCCTGCAGGAGATCAAATGCGTGGACGAGGCCTTCCCGCGGCTCGAGATCGAGGCGCTTGGCTACAACGTGGTGACGCATGGGCAGAAGACGTTCAACGGCGTCGCCCTGCTCTCCAAGCTCAAATTCGACGAGACCACATCGGGCCTCGCGGGCGACGACGAGGATGCGCATGCCCGCTTCCTCGAGGGCGTGGTGACGCTGAAGTCCGGCGTGCTGCGCATCGCCTGTCTCTATCTGCCCAACGGCAATCCGGTCGGCACAGAGAAATATCCCTACAAGCTCAAATGGATGTCGCGGCTTCTTGAGTATTCGAAGGAGCGTCTTCAGACCGAGGAGCCGCTGATCCTCGCAGGCGACTTCAACGTCATTCCGCACGCCCGCGACGTCCACAATCCCGCCGCCTGGACCGAGGACGCCCTGTTCAAGGCCGAGACGCGGGAGAGCTTTCAGTCGCTGCTCGGCCTCGGCCTGACCGATGCCTTAAGAGCCGTCACCGACGAGGGCGGGCTCTACACCTTCTGGGATTACCAGGCCGGCGCCTGGCAGAAGAACCATGGCCTGCGGATCGACCATCTCTTGCTGTCACCCCAGGCCAGCGATCGGCTCGCCAATGTCGGCATCGATAGCTATGTGCGGGCCTGGGAGAAGCCGTCGGACCACGTGCCGGTGTGGGCGGATCTGGATCTGGAGGCGGCGTAAGGCCGCCTCACCGGATTACTCGCGGCGGCCCTGCACCCATTGCTCCAGCATTTGCAGGCACATGGCACGGTCGTCGTTCGACGCCTTGGCGAAGGCGCGGTTGTAGTTTTCCTTGATCCAGATCTCGTCGGCGCCGGCGCTGTCACGCGCGAGCGTCAGCCACATCAGGCCGCGCGCGGCCTGCCGCGGCAGGCGGTCGCCGTTGAACAGCATCTGTCCAAGCAGCGCCTGAGCCTCGTGCTGGCCCTTCTGGGCGGCAAGGCCGAGCCAGCGCGCGCCGTAGCGGAAATCCTCGCGCGAGGCGTCCGGCGTCTTCAGATACAGCCGGGCGAGATCGTATTGGGCATCCGCGTTGCCGAAATAGGAGGCGGCATAGGAGAACATCTCCCGCGCCCTGTCCGGGTCGGCCTTGACCTTCGAGTTCGGGATGCCGCTCAGATAGTAGCGGCCGAGCGCGACGAAGGCATTGGCCACGACCTGCGCCTGCGGCGCCGACGGGCTGTCCTCGGCATGCGCATTTGCGATCCGGGTGAAATAGTCGAAAGCACGCACATCGTCCTGGGCCACGCCGTCGCCGCTGGCGTACATGCGGCCGAGCTTCCACTGCGCAATGGGGTGACCGCCCTCGGCGGCATATTGCAGGGCGCTGAGCGAGCTCTCCGGGGTCGCGACCGGCGGCACGGACTTGCGCACAGTTCCTGCGGACCCCGGCAAACTGGTCACGACGGGAATGGTCGCATCTTTCGGATTGACCGGCGCGCCGTCAAAGGCAAGCGCCGGCGCGGCCAGCGCGACAGCCCCCAACACAAACGCAACTATGGCACGCCTAGATGTCCGCATAGCACTGTTTCTCGTGCGCGCCGCCTGGATGGGTTACTGCCCCATCGACCGCTGGTCCAACCTGCTGGGCATATTTCCAGAGCGCGCCCGACGTATGGTTAGTCGCGCGGGGGCTCCATTTGGTTTTGCGCTGAGCCAGCTCAGCGTCGCTCAAATTTACGTTAAGGATACCGGCAACGGCGTCGATCTCGATGATGTCGCCATCCTGCAACAATGCGATCGGGCCGCCGATCGCCGCCTCGGGCCCGACATGGCCGATACAGAAGCCGCGCGTGGCGCCGGAGAAGCGGCCGTCGGTGATGAGCGCGATCTTGCCGCCCATGCCCTGCCCGGTCAGCGCCGCGGTGGTCTGGAGCATCTCCCGCATGCCGGGGCCGCCCTTGGGGCCCTCGTAGCGGATCACGATGACTTCGCCTTCCCGGTAGGTGCGGTTCTGGACTGCCTCGAACGCGTCCTCTTCCCGGTCGAAGCACCTGGCCGGACCGGTAAACTTGAGGTTGGACATGCCCGCGACTTTCACGATCGCACCTTCTGGCGCCAAATTGCCCTTCAGACCGACCACACCGCCCGTGACGGTGATGGGCTTATCTGCCGGGTGCACCACGTCCTGGTGCGGATTCCACTTCACGCTTTTGAGGTTTTCGGCGATCGTTCGACCGGTGACCGTAATGCAGTCGCCGTGGAGAAATCCGTTGTCGAGCAGCGTCTTCATCAGAAGCGGGATGCCACCTACTTCAAACATGTCTTTGGCGACATAACGGCCGCCGGGCTTCAAATCCGCGACATATGGTGTCTTTTTGAAGATTTCGGCGACGTCGAATAAGTCAAACTTAATGCCGGCTTCGTGGGCGATCGCCGGCAGGTGCAGCGCAGCATTGGTCGAGCCGCCTGAGGCCGCAACCACGGCAGCCGCATTCTCCAGCGCCTTGCGCGTGACGATGTCGCGCGGCCGGAGGTTGGACGCGATCAGCTCCATCACCTTCTCGCCCGCGGTCATGCAGAATGCGTCGCGGATTTCATACGGTGCCGGGGCACCAGCGGAGTAAGGCAACGCAAGGCCGATGGCCTCCGAGACGGTCGCCATCGTATTGGCCGTGAACTGCGCGCCGCAGGCGCCCGCCGAGGGGCACGCCACGCGCTCGATCTCGTCGAGATCCTCGTCCGACATGGCGCCGACCGAGTGCTTGCCGACGGCCTCGAACATGTCCTGCACGGTGACCTGCTGCCCGCGGAAATTGCCGGGGAGGATCGAGCCGCCGTAGATGAAGATCGAAGGCACGTTGAGACGGACCATCGCCATCATCATGCCCGGCAGCGACTTGTCGCAGCCGGCGAGCCCAACCAGGGCGTCATAGGCGTGGCCGCGAACCGTCAGTTCAACGGAGTCGGCGATGCATTCGCGCGAGGGCAGCGAGGAGCGCATCCCGTCATGGCCCATGGCGATGCCGTCGGTAACGGTGATGGTGCAGAATTCCCGCGGCGTGCCGCCGGCCGAGGCAACGCCCTTCTTCACCGCCTGCGCCTGGCGCATCAGGGAGATGTTGCAGGGCGCGGCCTCATTCCAGCATGAGGCGACGCCGACGAAAGGCTGGTGGATCTGCTCAGTGGTCAGACCCATGGCGTAGAAGTAGGACCGGTGGGGCGCGCGCGCAGGACCTTCCGTCACGTGACGGCTCGGCAGCCTCTGCTTGATGTTGGTCTTGGCGTCCATCACACGAGTTTCCTTGCCCAACCCTTTCAGACCCGAAAAATCAGAGCCGCGATTTGAATCGACCTTGGGATTTTTTCGCCGCCTGCAAGGGACCAGCACAGCCCCGAAACATTCGAGTGATTTTATTCATGTTCGGGTGTGGCCAAAAAGCGGCGCTGATGCGAACCACCGGTGACGTCGGTTAAATCCCACAGGAATGTTGCAAGGGAAGCACAATCGTTACCGGGAAGACACGGGAGGTCCTACCGCGATACCTCGCAGGGGTGACAACGCACAATCTTGGATTTCATGACACGAGTAGCGCTCGCAATGTTGCGGCGACGACGCTCGGATCGTGATTCCGTCGGCACGGACACCCATCCATCGTTTGACAGCCATAGGGTACCCCCCTAACTTATCCGCATGTCTCACACGATCAAACACAAGTCGAAGCTCATCGGCCGCGTCAGGCGCATCAAGGGCCAGCTCGAAGCCGTCGAGCGCGCGCTCGAGTCGGAGATCGGCTGCGCCGACGTTCTGATGCTGGTGGCATCGGTGAAAGGCGCGATCAGTGGCCTGACCACCGAACTGCTGGAAGATCACATTCGCCATCATGTCGTGGATCCCGCGAACGAGAAGGATCCGGAGAAGGCCAAGGGCGCTGCAGACCTCATCGACGTCGTTCGAACCTATTTGAAGTGAACGCCATGACCGACCTGTCCTCTCTGCTCCAGCAGAGCAGCGCACATGCCTGGCTGTTCGTGCCCAGCGCCATCCTGCTTGGCGCGCTGCACGGTCTCGAGCCCGGCCATTCCAAGACGATGATGGCCGCGTTCATCATCGCCGTGAGGGGCACGGTGTTCCAGGCCGTGCTGCTCGGCCTGTCGGCGACCATCTCGCATACGGCGATCGTCTGGGCGGTCGCGCTCGCCGGGTTGTATTTCGGCCACGAACTATCGGGCGAACGCAGCGAAGCCTGGCTGCAACTGGTGTCCGCCGCCATCATCATCGGCATCGCCGGCTGGATGGTCTGGCGCACCTGGCGCGAGCAGAACCACGACCACGATCATCATCACCATCACGACGAACCGCAGTCCATCTCGCTCGCGGGCGCCTCGCTCCTGCTGGAGGTGTTCGAAGACGGTGTGCCGCCGCGCTGGCGTATCAGGAGCGGGAACGGCACGCTTCCCTCCGCCGATGAGATCACGGTGACCACCATCCGCGAGGATGGCGCGGAGCAAACATTCGCGTTCGCTGCGCACGACGGATACCTCCAAAGCGTCGAAGAGATCCCCGAGCCGCATGCGTTCAAGGCGCGCATTACACTTGCAGGCGACGCCACCGAGCGCCTGTTCGAAGAGCACGATCACGATCACATGAATCTCGGCGACGAGGACGACGCGCATGCCCGCGCCCATGCCGCGGACATCCGCAAGCGCTTTGCGGGGCGCAACGTCACGACGACACAGATCGTCCTGTTCGGTCTCACGGGCGGGCTGATCCCCTGTCCCGCCGCGATCACCGTGCTGCTGCTCTGCATCCAGCTGAAACAGTTCAGCCTCGGCTTTGTCCTGGTGCTGTCCTTCGGCATCGGGCTCGCGATCACGATGGTGTCAGCAGGCGTTCTGGCCGCCCTCAGCCTCCGGCATGTCGAACGCCATTGGAGCGGCTTCAGCCGCTATGCCCATCGCGCCCCCTACGTCTCGGCGGCCCTGATCGTCTTCGTCGGCCTCTACACCGGCTGGACCGGATTGCACGAGCTGATGGCTTGAGCGACTGACGTCTTGCGGTTTCCTCGGGATCCCGCATAGAATGCGGCCGAGGGGACAAGGCAGACTCCCCGTGAGACTTCGGTCCAAGTCTGCGCAGCACGCAATTCGTGGAGCTTGCGCATGGACCCAAAATCCTCTCACCGGTATTCGGTAGCCATTGTTTCGCGGGGCGACGCCGACGCGCGCCGCGACACCACCGTTCAGAACAGCCGCTTCGTTCGCGTTTTCGAAGCTCTCGCCGCCGCCGGCATCGCGGCGCAACCGGCGATCTACGACGAAAGCTTTGCCGATGCAGTCCGCGATCAACTGCTCGGTGTCGACGGCGTGCTGGTCTGGGTCGATCCGATCCATCAAGGCAAGACGCGCGCCGATCTGGATGCCCTGCTGCGCGACGTCGCGGCGCGCGGTCCGTGGGTGAGCGCGCATCCCGACGTCATCCTGAAGATGGGCGTCAAGGAGGTGCTGTACCGCACCCGCCATCTCGGCTGGGGCGCCGACACCCACCGCTACGAGAGCGTGGCGGCTTTCAAAACCGAATTTCCACAGCGCCTGCGGGCCGGCGGGCCGCGCGTGCTCAAGCAGAACCGCGGCAATGGCGGCCAGGGCGTCTGGAAGGTCGAGGCACTGCCGAACGCGCTTCCGACGGTTCGCGTATTGCAGGCGCAGCGCGGCAGCTTGCCCCAGGACATGCCGCTCGATGCTTTCCTCGCCCGATGCGAACCGTATTTCGGCTGGGGCGGCTGCATCATCGATCAGCCGTTTCAAGCTCGCCTGCCCGACGGCATGATCCGCTGCTACATGAGTGGAGCCGGCGTCGCAGGCTTCGGCCACCAGTTGATCAAGGCGCTGATCCCGCCGCCGACGGAAGGGCCTGACTCGCCCGAGGCCCAGCCGGGCCCACGCATCATGCACGGCCCGGACGCACAGCCGTTCCAGACGCTGCGGCGGCTGATGGAGGACGAATGGACGCCGCAGATGATGAAGCTGCTGGCCATCGACGAGGCCTCCCTGCCGGTGATCTGGGACGCCGACTTCCTCTACGGGCCGCGCGATGCCGACGGCGCCGACACCTATGTTCTCTGCGAGATCAACGCGAGCTCGTGTTTCGCGATCCCCGACGAGGCGCCGGCGGCCATCGCGCGAACCGTGCGCGAGCGGCTGGTGGGGGCCGGTCGATAGCTATTTCTCGAAACGGGCGAACACCGCGCTGGTCAGACCGCCGAGCAGCGTCCAGAACACCAGGCTCGTCACCGTCACCGCGGTGACGAACTGATGCGACAGCGATGACGGCACGTTGGTTTCAATATTGGCGAGATCAGGCGCGCCGATCAGGTGCGGCAGGATCAGCAGGATCACGGCCGGCGACGGCGCAGATCGCGCCATGACCGGTGATGGGAAAGACCAGCGACGCGATGTCGTCGCGCCAATGCACCTCGCTACTCAAGCTCACGCGCGCCACGTGAGCACCACGGATAATCGCACCACGGATCATCTCCTGGCGACAACCCTATCACAAGCATCGACGAATTCCGCCAGGGCGCAATCAGGGCCGCCCCCGCTCCGCGCGCGCCTTGATCTTGGCACGCTCGCCAGCATCCACGAGTTGACCAATGCCGGTGCGGCCCGTCAGCGCACAGCGGATAATGTTTTCGGCCACCAACCTGCGAAAGCCACGATCCTCGCCAGCGGGGCGATGGCGGCAAACCCGGTCCAGCGCCAGCTTCATGTTGATCCGTGTGCGGGTGTCGAAATGTTCGCTGATCATGCGCCCAGTCTCGGTGCGTTTGCTGTCAGGGCAGAAACGCCGCGAGGGGTGGTCGCGTTCCAACCCATGCTCGCCCTCTTGAGCCGAGACGGGCGTGCTAGACCCGACACCGGCGGGCTACGCCCGCCCTCTTGGTCGCTGGGCCTGGCTCCAGGCCGCGGTGACGTCTCGCGGCGGAACGTCGAGGCGCTTGATTGGGGTGAGCTCCCCGGAGGCGGAGATGATGGCGGTCTCTTCGCGTCGGCAGCGTGGGCACACGAAAAGCACCTCATGCGGCTGGGCCGACCAGCTCATCCGTTTCACATTGGCCGCCATCGGCCATGCCTCGCATTGCGAGCAAGACACCAGAAACCGACCGGGATCGAGCATACCCATTCCATAGGACTCCGTGTCCACCCCCCCTTCTAATGACTAACCCATGCCAATCGTTCCGGTGTCTTGGCACCGCCGCGCGCACTCAGCGCTCGCTGTTCCCCGGTCGCGGCCACATCCGCGCCAGCGTTCCATCCCGCATCACCACCGCGTGCCAGACGGTTGCCGCGATGTGCAAGGCCACGACGGCATAGACGAGCAGCGCCAGCGTGTCGTGCGCGACCTCCCCGGCATGGGCGATCTCAGGGCGTTCAGCCACCAGGCGCGGCCAACTGAACGTCCAGAAGTATTTCAACGAATAGCCGCCGGCCGCAGAGAATGTGTAGCCTGTGAGCGGCATCGCGAACAGGATGAGATAGAGCGCGACATGATTGAACCTTGCTGCGAAACGCACCAGCGCGCCGAACGACGATGGCTCGGGCGGCGCCTTGGTCGCCGCGCGCACCATCAGCCGCAGCACCGACAGGAACAGCAGCGTCATGCCGAGCGATTTGTGCAACTCCAGCAGCTCGCGGCGCGGTGACGTGCCTGGCGGCTGAAGCCCGCAATAGAGGCCGATCAGCATGGCTGCGATGAAGAGCACCGCCGTTGCCCCGTGAATCCTGCGCAGCAGCGGCGCGTAGGCCGTTGTCATTTCCAGGGACATCAGGCTTCGTCGGCAATTCGGTTACGAAGCAGGCCGACCTTGTCGATCTCGACCTCGACGACATCGCCGGCCTTCATCCAGATCGGCGGAGTGCGCCGGGAGCCGACGCCGCCGGGCGTGCCTGTTGCGATGACGTCGCCGGGCTCGAGCCGGGTGAATTGCGAGCAATATTCGATCTGGCGCGGAATGTCGAAGATCATCTGGTCGATCGTGGCGTCCTGCACCACCTCGCCGTTGAGCCGGGTCTGAAGCCGCAAGGGACCGATATCGCCGACCTCGTCGGGCGTCACGAGATACGGGCCGAAGCCGCCGGTCGCTGGAAAATTCTTGCCCGGCGTGAACTGGTGGGTGTGGCGCTGATAGTCGCGCACGCTACCCTCGTTGTAGCAGGCATAGCCGGCGACATGGCCCCACGCCTCTGCGCGCGAAATGTAGCGGCCGGGGCTTGCCGATCACGACCGCAAGCTCGCCTTCGAAGTCGAGCTGGGTCGAGACCTTCGGCCGGATGATGTCGGTGAGATGACCGGTCTGGCTGTTGGCGAAGCGGCCGAACACGGTGGGGTTCTCGACCTCCGTGCGCCCGGTCTCCTTGCGATGGTTCTCGTAGTTCAAGCCGATGCAGAGGATCTTGTCGGGGTTCGGGATCACAGGCAGGAAGGCAATCCTCGCCAGCGGATGGCGCTTGGCGCCTGCGGCAGACTTGGCCGCCTCGGCCAGGCTACCTGCCGCAATCGCCGATTTCAGGTCGGGGTAGCGTCCCCCAAGGACGGCGCCGAGATCGGCCACGCTGTCGCTGTCCACCAGGCCCCACGAGGCGGCGTTGTCGATTTCAAAGCTTACGAATTTCATGTGGTGCCCTTGACGTTGGGATCGGCCGTTCAGGCCGACGTGGCAGGAAGAATAGTAGCTGAAGACGCCGGCGAAGAGGTCTTCGCAAAACGCGCGATGGTCCGCTCCGGGAATATGAGTGCGAAGGCGGCAACCGCGCCGACGAACCTGGAGGCGGTGGTGCGCGGCTCCCGGCGCATGATCGATGCGGCCTTTCCAAACTCCTCCGTCAGGCCACTGCCCGGGCAGACCGGGCCTGGCTTTCTCGATCGCGGTTTCCTCACGCGATCATTCACCGTTTAATTGCACAAAAAATCCTTTGCAATTTACACATTTTTGGAATGCTGATCAGATGTATGTGATACCGAGCCGTAAGCTGAGCGAACAACGGAGACTTGAGCGGTGGACTTGACTGCGGCGCCCTCCTTGCCCGCGCCATCAACGCAGGCGAGCCATGTCTATGAGCGGTTGCGCGAGGACCTGCTGTCCGGACGCCTCGCCCCGTCGCGCAAGCTGCAGATGCGATTTCTGACAGAGGCCTATCAGACCGGTCAAACGCCGCTGCGCGAGGCGCTCAACACCTGACCGCCGACGGATTGGTCGAGGTCCGCGAGCAGCGCGGCTTCCACGTCAAGGATGTCAGCCGCGCGGAGCTTGCCGAGCTGACCAAGACGCGCTGCTGGGTCGAGGCGCTGGGGCTGCGCGAGTCCCAAGCTGCACCGCATCTACCACCACACCTTGATCGGCCAATGTGGTTCGCAATCCCTGATCACGTTCTGCGGCCGGCTTGCCGACCAGCTCTATCGCTACCGTCGGCTGTCGATCCGAAAGGCCTTTCCCTCGCGCCACGTCGCTGACGAGCATGCGGCGATCACGGATGCGGTGCTGAATGGCGATCCCGACAAGGCGGTGAAGTTGCTCACGGCGCACTACCAGCTAACGGCCGATGTCATTCTTCAGGACGAGGCCATTTTCCCGGAATTGCGGCGCGAGCCGGCACGCAGTTGATTGGGCGCGCCGCCCTTCATCCTCAGTGCGCGCCCCTCAGCGTGCAGGCCGTGGTGCACGTGACCGTATTGCCGTGGTCGCACGATTTGCAGGCGGCAACGCACTGGTTCATGTCGCGGGGATTGTAGGAGCCGTAGCTGCGCATCGGACAAATCGCAGTCGAGCCCGTGACGTCCTGCTCCTGGTTGCAGGCTGCCGTCAGGAACGCAAACAAGATCACCGCCAACAGACGCATGGGAGCAAACCATCAAACGAGCAACGTTCGCGGCAACGTTGCAGCGGCAACCTTGCCCCAGGCATTCCCACCGCCGGGAACCGCACGGCGCTGCTCCCTGCTTCCCCTCGAGGATGCAGCTCAATTATTAAGAACGGATTGCGACCGGGCGACTTCTTGCGATCAGACGGAAGCCCCTCATCGCGCCTCGCTCAGCCGGGAACCCCGGGCCACCTCGAGCGGCAGCCTTTTCAAGCGGCAGCCTTTTCAAGCGGCAGCCTTGGCCGCGATCGCCTGGCGCATGTCTACCGCGAGCTGGCGGTACTGCTCGCCGAGCCTCAGGTAGAATTCGCGCTTTTTGCTGTCGGTGGCGAGCTTGGCGATCAGTTCGCATTCGGCGGTGAGCGTCTCGAACCGCTCCAGCCTGTCCTCATGTTCTGTCATCGGCGTATCCCCATCAGACGCCTTAGGGACGGCAAACCTAAGCCCGGAAATTACGTCACGGCGAACATCGTTATAGGATAGAATCAATTATTCACGCGCGACGGCTATTTGCCGTCCATCCGCCAGGCGCCGTCCCAATCGGCCGCAGGCGGACTGGCCTCGAACTGCGCGGTGCGGGCGAGCATCGTGCGCGACGGGCCATCGCCGGGGATGCTCTCCAGCGCTGCGTTGAACGCGGTGCGTGCGTCGTCGAAGCGGCGCGCGCGATAGGCGGCAAGGCCCTCGGCGTAGCGCGCGCGCAGGCCCTCCTGTGCCTGATCAAGTGCAGCCGCCCGGCCCATCACTTCGAACACCGGCTGCGGCGTGTTCTGCCCCACCACGGCAAGGCGATCGATCTCGCGCAATTCGAGCCGCGATCCGATCGCCTCGGCCGTGGCCTGCGAGATCAGGATTCGGGTACCGTAGACCTTGTTGGCGGCCTCCAGGCGCGAGGCGAGATTCACGGCGTCGCCCATCACCGTAAAGCTCATCATCAGCTCGGAGCCGATGCTGCCGGTCAGGACCTCGCCGGTGGCAATGCCGATGCGCAGGTCGCAGGGTACCGGCATGGTGCGGATGCCGAGCAGATCCGGGAGTTGCTTCTGCAGCGCCGGCACCTGGTCGGCCATGTCGATCGCGGAGAAGCCCGCGAGCAGCGCCTGCTCGTCCTCCTCGATGAAGGGCGGGCCCCAATAGGACATGATGGCGTCGCCGATATATTTGTCGATCACACCGCGGTTGTGCCTGATAGGGCCGGACATCACGGTGAAATAGTGGTTCATCACCTTGACGAGGCCGCGCGGAGTCATGCCTTCGCTCATCGAGGTGAAGCCGCTCATGTCGCAGAACATGATGGTCATCACCCTGCGCTGACCGTCGATGGCGACGTCGGGCTTGTCGATCAGGCCCTGCACCACCTTGGGATCGATGTAGCGGCCAAAGGTCTCGCGAATGC
The DNA here is from genome assembly GCF_054057515.1 of Bradyrhizobium sp. USDA 4474. NCBI lineage: Bacteria > Pseudomonadati > Pseudomonadota > Alphaproteobacteria > Hyphomicrobiales > Nitrobacteraceae > Bradyrhizobium > Bradyrhizobium sp. USDA 4474. The sequence continues at coordinate 42,047 of NZ_JBSRZJ010000002.1, forward strand.
GCTCGTTGTGGCGCAGCTGCTCGATCATGCGATTGAAGGCGGCGGCGAGCTGGCCGATCTCGTCTTGCGTCGAGACGGTGATGCTCTTGTCGAAGCGACCCGCCTCGACTTCGCGCGCCCCGGCAAGCAACAGCCGCACCGGACGCGTGATGCCGCTGCTGACGAGCAGCGCGAACACAAATCCAACCACGGCCGCCAGGATGGTGACGATGCCGGAGATAATCAGCGCCTGCCGCTGATGGCCGATCACCGTCGACGTACTCGCGAAGACCTGCTTGAGCATGTCGGCGCGGATCGCATCGATCCTCTGGTTGAACTGGTCCCTGATGACGTCGAGGTGCTCGAGCGTACCGCGCGCCTCCGGCATCTGCCTGGCATCAATCTGCTTGAGGAGCTTGGCGTGATCCTCGTTCATGCCGAGGCGCAGTTCGGTGACGGCAGTCTCGATGCGGGTGTCGATCCGCGCCAGCGCGGCATTGTCCGACGGCGTCCTGGTATCGTCGATGATCGCGTTGATCAGCTTTTGCGCGGCCGAGGTCTCTTCCTCGATCTTCCGATCGGCTTCCTCGAACTCGTGCAGCCGCGCGGCGTAGGCCTGCTCGTCCGTGGCGTCCTGCATCTTCACCATGACCATCCGCCGCAACGCCAGCGCGCGCTCCAGCGAGCGGATATTGGCGCGTGCCAGATCGCTATAGGCCGGGATGTAGCGGTTGGTCAGCTCGTCCAGGAGGATGCCGACCTGGCTCGACATCACCATCGACAGGATCGAGGTGACGAGCATCAGGACGATCAGCCCGAGGGCGATGCCGACGATCTTGCGCCGGATCGACTGGTTGAAAAGCGGCATGAGGTGCGGGCAAAGGGTGAAAACTGGTCCGGGAACTCAATACACCGGATTCCCCCGGGGGAACACGCGCAATCGAGACGCTCGCGGCGCTGGGAGCCACCCGCAACCGTCGCGCGAGGCCGGATCGTTAACAAAGGCTGAAGCCGCTGCGCCCTCCGCCGTGGCGGTTCCCAAGTTCCAATCCGTATTTTGCCGCATTGTTGCGGGAGCGTGAGCAGTGCGAAACGATGTTTTTTGGTGTCGTTCTTGATTCGCAAGCCGCATGTCGTCGCGGACCTTGGTTTGTAGTGGTTTCGCAGGGGGACCATCGAATGAACCAGTGCCTACGCTCGCTCGCGTGTGTCGTTGCCGTGGCCGCTTTGGCGCTCCTTCCCGCCGAGCTGGCGGCAAAGAGCGGCCACAAATCATCCGCGTCGAAGAAAACGCATGAGGCGAAGGCCGGAAAGCCGCGCCATGCCGCCGGCAGCCGGCATGGCAAACACGCCGAGGCCAAGCGCAAGTCGAAGAAGCCGGAGGTCGAGCCCGCCGACAAGCCAGCGCCGCCGGCGCTGACGGGCGACCTCGCAGCGCTGAAAGACGCCATCGACCTCGCGCGCAAGGGCAAGACAAAAAGACGATGACGCAAGCGCGGCGCGCGACCGCATCGCCGATCCCGCCGGACAAAAGCTCGCCGACTGGTTCATGCTGCGCCATTCCGAGAGCACTGCGCCCTTCAAGCGTTACGCCGCCTTCCTCGCCGCCAATCCGGACTGGCCGAGTGCTGCGCTGCTGCGCAAACGCGCCGAGGCGCGGCTGTGGCAGGAGAAGAGCGATGCCGCCACCGTGCACGCCTTCACGATGGACCGGCCGATCAGCGCCAAGGGCAATTTCGCGCTCGCGCGCGTGCTGATCGCTGAGGGCGATAGCGGCAGGGCCGCGCGTCTGGTGCGCGAGACCTGGCGCTCGGAGGAATTGTCCGAACGCAGCGAGGAAGATTCTTACGAAGCCTTCCACGATCTCCTGACCCCTGAGGATCATCGCGCCCGCATGGACATGCGCCTCGGGGCCAGGGATTACGCCGGCGCACGGCGGGCCGCAAAACGTCTCGGCGACGGCGCGCTCGCGATCGTCAAGGCCTGCGCTGCCGTCAACGGCAAGGCCGACAAGGCCAAGGATTATCTCGAGGACGTGCCCGCCGACGCACGCCGCGACCTCGGCTATGTCCTGTGCCGGGCGCAATGGCATCTCCAGAAGGACCACATCGACGATGCGGCCGAAGTGATCCTTGCAGCCGCGCCTGAGACGATGGCGGACCAGGACACCAACGCGTGGTGGCGCGAAAGGCGCCTGCTGGCGCGAAAGCTGCTCGACCAGGGCAAATTCAGAACCGCCTACGACGTGGTACGAACGGCCGCGGTGCCGGAGATGGAGGTCTATCGCGTCGACTATCACTTCATGTGCGGCTGGATTGCGCTGCGCTATCTCGACGATCCCAAAACCGCGATGGCGCATTTCGCGGCGATCGACGAAGGCTCCGCCAATCCGATTGCGTTGTCGCGCGCCCATTACTGGCGCGGCCGTGCGGCCGAAGCCATGGGAGCCACGGCCGATGCGCGCATGAGCTACAAGGCCGCCGCGCGCTATTCGACGGCCTATTACGGCCAGCTCGCCCGCGCCAGGCTCGGCCTCGATGGAATCGAGCTGCGCGCGCCCTCACCCGTGCTGGCCGCTGCCGACACCCCTCACGCGGACGAGCGCGTGCGCGCCGCCGACATGCTGTACGGCATCGGCGAGCGCGACGTGGTGGTCTACTACGCCGAGGATTTCGCCAAGGAGAGCACCGACGTCTCGGCGCTCGAAGCGCTCGGCGAACTCGCCAGACAACATAACGATGCGCGCGTCATGCTGGAGGTCGGCAAGTCGGCGCTGGCACATGGGCTCGCGCTCGACCATTACGCCTTCCCGACCATCGGCATCCCCGAGCACAAGCAGGTCGCGCCCGCGATCGAGACCAGCGTGATCTATTCGGTGGCGCGCACCGAGAGCTCGTTCGACCAGCACGACAAATCCGCCGCCAATGCCGTCGGCCTGATGCAGGTTACGCCGGAGGCCGGCCGCGACACCGCAAGGCGCTTCGGCGTGACCTTTGATTGGGACAGGATGGTTTCCGATCCCGTCTACAACACGCAGATGGGCGCAGCAGAGCTCAGCGCGCTTCTATCGGAATATCGCGGCAACCAGATCATGACCTTCGCCGGCTACAATGCCGGCCGCGGCCGCGTGCGCGAATGGGTGCAGGCGCACGGCGACCCGCGCGACCCCAGGGTCGATCCGGTGGACTGGGTCGAGCGCATTCCGCTTTCGGAGACGCGCAACTACGTCCAGCGCGTGATGGAGAACGTGCTGGTCTACCGCGCGCGGTTCGAGGGCAGCGGCATGGTCGCCGGCAAGAGCGACCAGCGCGTGGTGACACACGAAATCAGCGCAACAGCCCCCGTGGCTGCCGCAGCACCCGCTCCCTAGCCGGCGCCGCCGGGGCTGGACGCCGGCGCCATGCGGGATTGCGTTGCTGCGGCTTCCACGCGAGTGCGGTCGCGCAGCTAGGTGTCACCTCCCTCCGTCGTGATCAGCTCGCGACCGTCCAGATATGCGCCGGCCAAGGCTCTCGCGAAGGTCCAGCCCAGCATCGTGCAGCTCCAGCATGAGACGGCACTCAGGACCGCCAACATCTCGAACATGTTCCAGGCAGCCGGTCCCTTGCGCCCAGGCATCCACCACGGCGTCAACAGCGTCGCGAGTTCGCCTCGCCGATAGCAATCATAGTCACAGTAACGCAGCTGCGTCCGCGCGTGACGGACGTAGCCCGACTGGATCAACCGCGAGCATGTGCTGCACGTCGCCGCGCTTGACGGGGGCTCGTGATTGACCAGCACGAATTTCATGACGCCGCCCTCACGCGATCTTCCGCGAAGGTCTCGCAGAACAACGCGTAGCACTGATAATCGCAATACGGCAGACGGGTCGCCATATCGCGGAGATAGCTGCCGCCGATCGCCTCGCAGCACTGCATGCACCAGGTCTGCCGGGACGGGGTCCGGCCATTCACCAGCACGAAGGCGAATTTCATGTCGCACCTCCCAAGGCGAAGCAGTAGACGCTGTCCAACGGAGACAGTGCCGGCGGTGGGGCGCAAAGATGGTTTCGGCCGTCCGGATTATCCCTGTTGCGCTCGACTTTTTGCGGCGGAACCGGGATATATCTTCCGTCCTCCCTGCGCCGCGCATAGATCTGGCCGTCGACGTATTTGATGTCGGTCGGATAGCAGTCAGCGCTGTTGCAGCAACTGAGGCTCGGGTTGTCAGGCATGCGCCAGGTCGAATAGAATTTCTCGTGCAGCGCCTGGTCCTGGGGTGGATGCTGGCGATGAACGGCACCGTTTCCCGTCTCCTGCGCCTGGATTGTCGCGGTGGAGCAGAAGAGAAAGATCGAGCACAGGAGCTTGCATGAGCGGTTCAAGACATGGGCTCCCGGATCAGGCCTGGCGAAACGATGTCAGCTCTCTAGTTCAGTCTCACGCGCACTGAGCTCGAAACAACCACCGGCGGTCGCGTTCCCGGCGTGTGCGGAAGCGGTCGACGCACTTCCTGGAACAGAGCGCAGTGCGCCACGAGTAGTAGCGGATCAAACCAAATTTGCCGCCGCACACCGCACAGCCTTTTGCTGAAGAGCACGCTCTGGACTCGGATTGGCCAACCTCAGGAAGTACGGATGCATCACACATTGTTGTCTCCCTTCGTTGCTTGCCATTGCGCTCGCTTGCGACTGGCTGATCGACATTCCCGGATTGGTCGTGAGGTTAGTCCGGTGGCCACGAAGCGCTCAATTGTACGGAGGTAAATGACCGGCATGACTAGGGTTGGAGGAGCTATACGTAGGTTTGTCCGTAGTCGCCCGGGGCTTCCGCGCTCGTTCATGTTCAACGAGACGGCGCACGATGCTCGGGCTGCACGGTCACCGTGAAATTCCTGCTGAGGCGGCTTAGCTGATGTGCAGCGGTGGCGAGGCGGCAATCGGGCAATTCGGGGCGAGCGTCGCAACCGCGATCCGGCTTCGGCCGGAATTGCCCCTCTCGCGTCAACGTGCTCTACTCGTATGCACGCAGAGAGCGCCGGGACCGTCTGCGATGAAATATGGGCGGGCAGCAACGTTCGGGAAGTCAGCCGCGCAATTCCTTGCGGGCTGCGTCCGGCAAACCGTCGCCGTCAAGCCGCCCACCGAACCCGATCGCGGCTTGCTCGAGGCGGTCAAGCAGTGGCAGCAAGTCTTCGAGCACAATCCGGTCATGTACTTCATGGTCGATCCGGCGGGAACTGTCGTCAACGTAAACACGCTCGGCGCGGCGCAACTGGGCTATACGGCCTCAGAGCTGATCGGCCGATCGGTGCTGGATGTCTTCTTCGCCGAAGATCGCGACTTTGTCCGCGCGCGTGTCGCACTGTGCCTTGAGACCGTCGATCAATCCCACACCTGGGAAATCCGGAAGGTTCGCAAGGACGGCTCGATGCTCTGGGTGCGCGAGAACGCCAAGACCATGCTGCGGGCCGACGGCGGACCCATCGTACTGGTCGCCTGCGAGAACATTACGGCGCGCAAGGAAGCGGAGAATGCTCTGCGACAGAGCGAAGCCTATCTCGCCCAGGCGCAGGAATTGAGTCACACCGGTAGTTTCGGCTGGAGGGCAGCAACCGGCGAGATCACGTGGTCCAAGGAGACGTATCGCATCTTCCAATGCGATGAGAGCTCCAAGCCGAAGATCCCGGTCATGCTCCAGCGGATCCATCCGGAGGACCGGCTCGCCGTGCAACGGATCACGGGCCGGGCGGCGCGCGAGGGAAAGGACTACGACCACGAATACCGGCTCCTGATGCCCGATGGTTCCATCAAGTACGTCCGAGCGGTGGCCCGCGCCACGCGGGATTCCGCCGGTCACGTGGAGTTTGTGGGCTCGGTGAGCGACATCACGGCGACCAAAGAGGCAGAGCGCAGGCTGCGCGAGAGCGAGCAGCGCTTTCGCGATTATGCCGAAACCGCATCCGACTGGTTCTGGGAGACGGGGCCGGACCACCGCGTCACCGTGATATCGGAACACACCGATTCCGTCGCGATGCCCGCGGGCCTGATCGGGCTTACGCGTTGGGACATCGCGCCGGACGCGGATCTCGAACCCGAAAAATGGCGGCAACATCGGGCCGCGCTCGACGCCCACCTCCCGTTCCGCGACCTGGTGTATCGCAGCAGGGACCGCAACGGACAGCCGATCTATGTCCGGACCAGCGGCAAGCCGTTCTTCGACGCCGACGGTGCTTTTCTGGGCTACCGTGGCGTCTGCACCGACATCACCGCGGCGATCCGAGCCGATCAGGCCGAAGAGGCCTTACGCAAGGCCGAAGCCGAGCTCGCCCACGTAACGCGGGTCACGACGCTGGGCGAGCTGACCGCTTCGATCGCCCATGAGATCAACCAGCCGCTCGCCGCGGTGATCGCAAATGCCGATGCCTGCCTCACCTGGCTGCAGCGGAGTCCGCCCGATTTCAAAGCGGCCCGCCGCTCCGTGGAATGGATCATCGAGGACGGCACGCGGGCCAGCGACGTGATCCGTCACGTTCGGGCTCTCGCCAAACGGACCGACATCGAGATGGTTCCACTCGACGCCAACACGGTGGTGCGCGAGGCCGTCGCGCTCGTTCAGCGCGAGATGGCCAGCCACGCCGTGTCGGTGCGAATGGAGCTGTCATCGGTCCTGCCCAAGATCTTTGGCGATCGGATCCAACTGCAGCAGGTCCTGATCAACCTCATCGTGAACGGCATCGAGGCCATGGAAGGCGTCGATGATCGCCCGCGCGAACTGGCCATCCGCTCGGCGGCTGACGACGACGAGGCGGTCTTGTTGAGCGTCGCCGACTGCGGCGCCGGCATTTCTGAACAGACGATGGACCGCCTGTTCACGCCCTTCTTTACGACAAAGTCCTGCGGCCTGGGCATGGGCTTGTCGATTTGCCGCTCCATCATCGAGGCTCATGGCGGACGTCTTTCCGCAGCGCCGAACCAGGAGCGCGGCGCGACTTTTCGGATCACCCTGCCCCGTCATCGAGAGGAAACATCGTGACCGAGCGCGCGGAGCCTTCGCCGCCGCCGCAGGACGGCGATCAGCCAATCGTCTTCATCGTCGACGACGACGTGTCGATGCGCCGTGCGCTCACCAACCTCTTCGAGTCCGTCGGCCTCAAGGTCGAAGCATTCGGCTCGGCGCCGCAGCTCCTTCAGGCCAAGCCGCCACAGGTGCCCAGTTGCCTGGTGCTCGACATTCGCCTGCCCGGGGCCAGCGGCCTTGAGCTGCAGTCCGATCTTGCCAAGGCAAATATCCACACGCCCATTATCTTCATTACCGGTCATGCCGATATTCCCATGACCGTTCGGGCGATGAAAGGCGGCGCGATCGATTTCCTGACCAAGCCGGTCCGCGACCAGGACATCCTGGACGCAGTCCAGGCCGCGATCGAGCGAGACCGCAAGCGCCGCGATCTCAACAAGACGGTTTCGAACGTCAAATCGCGTTTCGAGACACTCAGCTCGCGGGGAGCGGGACGTATTGGCGCTGGTGACCTCGGGCCTGATGAACAAGCAAGTGGCCGCCCAGCTCGGATTGGCTGAGATCACGGTCAAGATCTATCGGGGCCAGATCATGCGCAAAATGGGAGCGAAGTCCCTGGCCGACCTCGTGAGAATGAGCGAGGCGCTCGGGATCGGACCCGGCGGATCGAACGTACAAACCTAAGTATGAGTTTGCAAGCATGAGTGACAGGTCCACCTTGCGCGGCGAGGCGCGGCCGTAGGGACGGCAAGCTAATCCCGGGCGAGGAGCGCACGTCTTGCCAGCGGCTTCGATCATTTCGGTGCTAGACGACGACCCCTACGTGCGGGCGGCGATCAATAATCTCCTGGAATCGCGCGGCTATGTCGTCCACACATTCGCCTCCGCCGAAGAATTTTTGAGCTCCGCCCATTCCAGCCGCAGTTCCTGCGTCGTCGCCGACGTGCAGATGCCGTCCAAGACTGGAATCGAACTGTTGACGGAGATGCGCGCGCAGGGCTCGGCTACGCCGTTCATCTTGATCACAGCTTTCCCCGATGAGGGGGTTCGCATGCGTGCGCTCAAAGCCGGGGCAACCTGTTTCCTCGGTAAGCCGTTCGTCGCTGCGGATCTGATGCAATGCCTGGAGCAGGCGCTGGCGGCGGGTGAGGATAGCACGGAGTGACGTTCGGCCGCTCACTCAACGTTGATGTTCGCCGCCTTGATCATCGGCCACCATTTGGCGATCTCCGCCTTCTGCCGGACACCGAGCGCTTCCGGCGTGAGCTGATCCTGCGGCGTCATCTCCAGGCCCTGGCTTTCGAGCTGCTTCTTCACGCCGGGATCGTTCAGCGCCTCCACGGCGGCCGCGTTGAGCTTGCTGACGATCTCCTTGGGCGTGCCCTTCGGCACCCACAGGCCCGACCACAGCGTCATGTTGAAGCCCTTCAGACCCGCCTCGTCCGCGGTCGGGATGTCGGGCGCCGAGGCGAGACGCTTGTCGTTGGTGATGGCATAGGCGCGGATGGTGCCGGCGCGGACCTGGTTGATGGAGTTGGAGGTCTGGTCGACGATGATGTCGATCTGGCCCGCGATGAGGTCGTTCAGCGCTGGCGCGGTGCCACGATAGGGCACGTATTGCAGCTTGATGCCCGAGACGCTTTCAAGATAGACGCCGGCGATGTGGCTGCCGGAGCCGGCGCCCGCCGTGCCGGCCGTTGGCGGCGTCGGGCGCGACTTCAGCCATGCCAGCAGCTCTTTGAGCGATGTCGCGGGCACCGCGTTCTTGCTGACCACGATCATCGGATTGCTCGGCAGGAGCACCACAGGTTCGAGATCAGCGACGAGGTCGTAATTGAGCTTGTAGACGGCGCCGTTGGCGACGTGGGTACCGAGATGGCCGAACGAGATGGTGTAGCCGTCAGGCGGCGAATGCACGGCGCGGCCGACGCCGATCGAGCCGCCCGCACCGGTGACGTTCTCGATCACCAGGGCCTGGCCGAGCGACCGGCGCATCCGCTCGGCAAGCACGCGTGCCATCGCATCCGACGGGCCGCCGGCCGCGAAGGGAACGATGATGGTGATGGGACGAGACGGATAATCGTCGGCGCGCGCGACGCCGGCCAGAGCGAGAAGCCCGATCAGCGCGGCCCGGACGGCCTTCTTCATTTGTCTTCTCCCGTCGACTTTTCTCGTTTTCCTTGCCCATCACCGCAAGCGGGACGAGGGAGATAACTCAGAACTGCGTGTAGTCGATCGGCTTGTGGCGATCTAGCGTGCGGGTGACCGGCGGCAGCGGGTATTTCAGGCCGGTGGCGCAATTGAACAACATCACGCGGTCACCCTTCGAGACGCGGCCATCGGCAAGGCTGTCCTTGTAGGCGGCGTAGGTCGCGGCACCTTCGGGGCACAGCAAGAGCCCCTCCTCGCGCGCGACCTCGTTCAGCGCCGACGAGATCTTGTCGTCGTCGACGGCAATGGCAAATCCCTTGCTCTCACGCACGGCGCGCAGGATCAGGAAGTCGCCGATCGCCTGCGGCACGCGGATGCCAGAGGCGATGGTGTGGGCATCCTCCCAACGCGCGGCATGCTCTGTGCCGGCGTCATAGGCGCGTACCATCGGCGCACAGCCCGAGGCCTGCACCGCAACCATGCGCGGGCGCTTTGATCCGATGAAGCCGATCTTCTCCAGTTCATCGAACGCCTTCCACATGCCGATCAGGCCGGTGCCGCCGCCGGTCGGATAGAAGATCACGTCGGGCACGTCCCAGCCGAGCTGCTCGGCAAGCTCCAGGCCCATCGTCTTCTTGCCTTCGATGCGGTACGGCTCTTTCAGCGTCGAGGTGTCGAACCAGCCGACCTTCGCCTTGCCTTCGCCGACGATCTTGCCGCAATCGTCGATATAACCGTTGACACGGTAGACGGTCGCACCCTGGAGCTCGATCTCGCTGACGTTCACTTCAGGCGTATCGGCCGGACAGAAGATCGTGGTCTTGATGCCGCAGGACGTCGCGTAAGCCGCGAGCGCCGCGCCGGCATTGCCGTTGGTCGGCATCGCCATATGCTTGATACCGAGCGCCTTGCCCATCGACACCGCCATCACCAGGCCGCGCGCCTTGAACGAGCCTGTCGGCAGGCGCCCCTCGTCCTTGACGATGATCTCGCCACCACCGAGCTTCTTGCCGAGCTTGGGCAGCCGGATCAGGGGCGTGGTGACTTCGCCCAGCGAGACGATGTCCTTGCATTTGCGCACCGGCAGCAGCTCGCGATAGCGCCACATGTCGGCGGGACGTTCCTTCAACGCCTCCTTGGTCAGAGCCTTCTTCACGCCCGGGAGGTCATAGCGCACGAGCAGCGGCTTGCCGGCCTTGGAGAGGTTGTGGACCTGGTCCGCCGCGTAATGATCGCCTTCCATCGCGCATTCGAGATGCGTGACGAAGGTCGGGCGCTCGATGGTCAGGTTGTCATTGTCGTGCATGGGATGATTTCCTTCTTATTTTGCAAGAAGCTCCCGTCCCGCGATAACGGGGCGCTTGTAGGATGGGTAGAGCGCAGCGAAACCCGTCAAGCTCGCTCCGGAGCAAGTATGCGATGGGTTTCGCTGCGCTCTACCCATCCTACACGCTTCATCGCTCGTCATTGGCGCTGTCAGATATTCAACACGCGTCCATACGCATCCAGCACGGCTTCCTTCATCATCTCCGACAGCGTCGGATGCGGGAACACCGTATGCATCAGCTCTTCTTCCGTCGTCTCCAGATTCATCGCGACGACATAGCCCTGGATCAGCTCGGTCACTTCGGCGCCGACCATGTGGGCGCCGAGCAGCTGGCCGGTCTTCTTGTCGAAGATCACCTTGACCAGGCCCTGGTCCTCGCCGAGCGCGATCGCCTTGCCGTTGCCAACGAAGGGGAAGCGGCCGACGCGGATTTCGCGGCCACTCTCCTTGGCCTTGGCTTCCGTCAGGCCCACCGAGGCGACCTGCGGCTGGCAATAGGTGCAGCCCGGGATCAGGTTCTTGTCCATGGGATGCGGATGCAGGCCCTTGATCGCCTCGACGCAAATCACGCCTTCATGCTCGGCCTTGTGGGCGAGCATCGGGGGGCCGGCGACGTCACCGATGGCGTAGATGCCGGGAACGTTGGTCTTGCCGTAGCCGTCGATCACGATGCAGCCGCGGTCGGTTTTGACACCGAGCTTTTCCAGGCCGAGATTTTCGATGTTGCCGACGACGCCGACGGCCGAGATCACCCGCTCGAACTCCGAGGTAACAGGCTTGCCCTTGCCGTCGTCGATGGTGGCGACGACGCTGTCGGCCTTCTTCTCCAGCTTCGTCACCTTGGTCGAGGACATGATCTTGATGCCCTGCTTCTCGAGCCGCTTGCGCGCAAGACCGGCGATCTCGGCATCCTCGACGGGCAGGATCTGCGGCAGCACCTCGACCACGGTGACGTCGGATCCCATGGTGTGAAAGAACGAGGCGAACTCGATGCCGATCGCGCCGGAGCCGACCACCAGCAGCGATTTCGGCATCCGTTCCGGCACCATCGCTTCAAAATAGGTCCAGATCAGCTTCTTGTCGGGCTCGAGGCCCGGCAGCACGCGCGGCCGCGCGCCGGTGGCGACGATGATGTGCTTGGCCTGATAGCTCCCCTCGCCCAGCGAACCCTTCGGCCCCTCGACGTCGGACTTCTTCACCGTGACCTTGCCGGGCGCGTCGATCGAGGCGGCGCCCCAAATCACGCTCACCTTGTTCTTCTTCATCAGGAATCCGACGCCGTCGTTCAGCCGCTTGGAAACGCCGCGCGACCGCTGCACCACGGCCTTCGGGTCGAACGAAATCTTCTCGGCCGAGAGGCCATAATCTTTGGCGTGCTGCATGTAGTGGTAGATCTCGGCCGAGCGCAGCAGCGCCTTGGTCGGGATGCAACCCCAATTCAGGCAGATGCCGCCGAGATAGGATTTCTCGACGATCGCGACCTTGAACCCGAGCTGCGCGGCGCGTATCGCGGTGACGTAGCCGCCGGGGCCTGAACCGATGATGATGACGTCGAAGGATGTGTCGGCCATGTACGCTCGTTCTCGCTCCATCCGGCCTTAACGTTCGAGACCGTCATCATGAGCAGCTCTTGGCGAGGAGCTCTTGCGACGAAGCAATCCAGCCTGCCGGTCACGTCCTGGATTGCCTCGCTTCGCTCGCAATGACGACGCGAATTTCTCGTCACACCATCATCATGACGGGGTTTTCGATCAACTGCTTGAAGGCGCCGATCAGCTCGGCGCCGAGCGCACCGTCGATGGCGCGGTGATCGCAGGACAGCGTCACGCTCATCATTGTTGCAATCTCGATCTTGCCGCTCCGCACCACCGGCCGCTCCTCGCTGGTGCCGACCGCAAGGATCGTGGCATGCGGCGGGTTGATCACCGCCGTGAAGTCCTTGATGCCGAACATGCCGAGATTGGAGACCGCGGTGGTGCCGCCCTGGTATTCCTCGGGCTTCAATTTGCGGGAGCGCGCGCGTGCGGCAAAATCCTTCATCTCGTTGGAGATGGTCGAGAGCGTCTTGGTCTCGGCCTTGCGGATGATCGGTGTGATCAGGCCGCCCGGCATCGCCACGGCAACGCCGACGTCGGAGTGATGGTGCTTGACCATGCCTGACTCGGTCCAGCTGACGTTGCAGTTCGGGATCTTCTGCAGCGCCACCGCCATCGCCTTGATGACGAAGTCGTTGACCGAGATCTTGTAGAGCGGCTTCTTCTCCTTGTCCTTGGGAGCAGCCGCATTGATCTCCTCGCGGGCGGCGAGCAGCTTGCCGATGTCGCAGTCGATGGTGAGATAGAAGTGCGGGACATTCTGGATCGACGCGGTCAAACGTTGGGCAATCGTGCGGCGCATGCCGTCATGCGGGACGACGTCGTAAGAGCCGGGCTCGAACAGCGACAGGATCTGCTTGTCCGACATGGTCGGCGCGATCGAGGGCGCGCCAGCGGACGGTGCCGCGGCGGGCGCCTTGAGCCCCTTGCCCGACTTGGCCTGCTCGACGTCGCGCGCAACGACGCGGCCGTGCGGGCCGGTGCCTGTGACCATCGAGACATCGATGCCGGCTTCCTTGGCGAGACGGCGCGCCAGCGGCGATGAGAACACACGGCCGGCGTGACCGTTGCCCTGTGCGGCAGGTGCAGCAGCCTGCGGCGCAGGAGCAGCAGGTGCCGGTGCAGCTTTGGGCGCGGCGGCAGGCGCAGGCGCAGCTGCGGGAGCTTCAGCGGCCTTCGGAGCCGCGGCGGCAGCGCTGGGCTTGGCGGCGCCAGCGGCCTTGACATCCTCACCCTCGGCGGCGAGCACCGCGATGATGTCGTTGACCGGCACGTCCTGCGTGCCTTCGGGCACCAAAATCTTGGCAAGCGTGCCTTCGTCGATCGCCTCGACCTCCATGGTAGCCTTGTCGGTCTCGATCTCGGCGATGACATCGCCTGACTTGACCTTGTCGCCTTCCTTCTTCAGCCACTTGGCGAGGTTGCCCTTCTCCATCGTCGGCGAAAGAGCGGGCATCAGGATGTTGATAGGCATGCTGACCTCACGAAGAACTTCTCAAAACGTCGTCCCCGGAAGCGAGGACGAACAGACCAGGTTTAGTTGCCGATGTCGCCTTGCCACAGGCGCTCATTGGCAGGGATGGAACGCCAATTCTTCATCATGGTGATGGAGCGATCGTCGGCAAGATCGATCCAGGGAATCCCGAACTTGTCGAGGATGTCCTTGGATCCCTCGAAGGTGACGGATTCCCCGATCACCACGAGCTTGACCTTGAACAAAGCGAGCGCGCCGGCACACATCGAGCATGGCGACAGCGTGGTGTACATGACGGTGTCATGGAACGAGATCGCGCCGGCTTCGCGCAGGCAGCTCATCTCGCCATGAAGGATCGGATTGTTTTCCTGCACGCGATTGTTGTGACCGCGCGCGATGACCTTGTTGTCGCGCGTCAACACGGCGCCGATCGGCAGGCCGCCCTGCGCGATCGAGGCCTCCGCTTCGCGGATCGCTTCCAGCATCAAATCGTAATGGTGGGCTGCGACTGCCACGGTCAGTGTCCCTTGCCCCGCGGCGTCGTGGTGCCGGTGTCAGTGGGACGCTCGATCTCCGCCTGGAACATGTCGAGGATTCGGCCGAGCGCATCCTGTTCGGTGTAATCGCTCTCGCGCGCATAGGCGCGTGCGGCGTGGCGGGCGAGATCGACGAGCAGGAGGCCCCACATGTCGGGCTCCTCGAAGGCGCGCTGAAACGCCATCGACAGCCCGCCGTCCAGCACGAACACGCGCAGGATCTCGACCGCATCGTCGCGGGCGATGACGTCGGGCGGCAATGGCTGCTCCTTCGGGCCCGCCATGGCCTACCTGTAGCAGACGGCTTTGGCGGCCTCGACCACTTCCGCTGCCGAAGGCAGCGCGAGCTTCTCCAGGTTCGCGGCATAAGGCATCGGCACGTCCTTGCCGGAGACGCGTGCGACCGGCGCATCCAGATAGTCGAAAGCGTTCTCCATGATGCGCGCGGCGATCTCGGCGCCGACGCCGCTCTGGGCCCAGCCCTCTTCCACCGTGACGGCACGCCCCGTTTTCTTGACCGAGTTGACAATGGTCTCCGTGTCCATCGGACGCAGCGTGCGCAGATCGATCACCTCGGCCTCGATGCCATCCTTGGCGAGTTCGTCGGCAGCCTTCAGCGCGTAGCTCATGCCGTTCGACCACGAGATGATGGAGACATGGCTGCCGGAGCGCACGATGCGCGCCTTGCCGATCGGGATCACGAAATCGTCGAGCTTCGGGACCTCGCCGGTGTGGCCGTAGAGCATCTCGTTCTCGAGGAAGATCACCGGATTGGGATCGCGGATCGCGGCCTTGAGCAGGCCCTTGTAGTCGGCAGCCGAGTACGGCGCGATGACCTTGAGCCCCGGGACGTTCGAATACCAGGCCGAGTAGTCCTGGCTGTGCTGGGCGGCGACGCGCGCGGCCGCGCCGTTGGGGCCGCGGAACACGATCGAGCAGCCCATCTGGCCGCCGGACATGTAGAGCGTCTTGGCCGCGGAGTTGATGATCTGGTCGATCGCCTGCATGGCGAAGTTGAAGGTCATGAACTCGACCACCGGCTTGAGGCCGGTCATCGCCGCGCCGACGCCGACGCCGGCAAAGCCGTGCTCGGTGATCGGGGTGTCGATGACGCGCCTCGCACCGAACTCCTGGAGCAACCCTTGCGTCACCTTGTAGGCGCCCTGATATTCGGCCACCTCTTCGCCCATCACGAAGACATCAGGGTCGCGGCGCATCTCTTCGGCCATGGCGTCGCGGAGCGCTTCGCGGATGGTCTGCGTGATCATCTCGGTGCCGGCGGGCACTTCCGGATCGGGCTCGGCGACGGCCTGCGGCGCGGGTGCGGCCTTGGGCGCAGGCGCTTCAGCCTTGGCGGCGGCGGGCGGCGCCGACTCGGCAGCCTTCGCAGCCGGTGCGGGCGCCTTGGCAAGATCGGCCGCGCTTTCGCCGTCGGCCAGGATCGTCGCGATCGGCGTGTTCACGGCAACGTCGGCGGTGCCCTCGGGGATCAGGATCTTGCCGAGCGTGCCCTCGTCGGTCGCCTCGACCTCCATGGTGGCCTTGTCGGTCTCGATCTCGGCGATGACGTCGCCGGATTTGATCGTCTCACCCTCTTTTTTAAGCCATTTGGCGAGGTTGCCCTTTTCCATCGTGGGCGACAACGCGGGCATCAGCACTTGAATTGGCATATCGACTCCAAGGAAAGCTTGCGCGCGTTTAGCGGTAAACGTCGGTCCAGAGCTCGGCGGCATCCGGCTCGGGATCATGCTGGGCAAAGTCAGCGGAGGCATTGACGATGTCACGCACCTCGGCGTCGATCGCCTTGAGATCGGCCTCGCTGACCTTGGCGGCGAGCAGACGGTTGCGCACCTGCTCGATCGGATCCTGGTCGTGACGGATTTTCTCGACCTCCTCGCGCGTACGGTATTTGGCCGGGTCGGACATCGAGTGGCCGCGGTAGCGATAGGTCTGCATCTCCAGGATGAAGGGGCCTTTGCCGGCGCGACACCAGGCCGCCGCCTCATCGCCCGCAGCCTTGACCGCACGGACGTCCATACCGTCCACCTGCTTGCCCGGAATGTTGAAGGACACACCGCGCTTGGAGAAATCCTGCTGCGCCGAGGCGCGCGACACCGAGGTGCCCATGGCGTAGCGGTTGTTCTCGATGACGTAGATCACCGGCAGCTTCCAGAGCTCCGCCATGTTGAAGCTCTCATAGACCTGGCCCTGGTTTGCCGCGCCGTCGCCGAAATAGGTGACGCTGACATTGCCGTTGCTGCGATAATTGTTGGCGAAAGCGAGACCGGTGCCGAGTGAGACCTGCGCACCGACGATGCCATGGCCGCCGTAGAAGTGCTTCTCCTTGCTGAACATGTGCATGGAGCCGCCCTTGCCCCTGGAATAGCCGCCGCGCCGTCCCGTGAGCTCGGCCATCACACCATTGGCTTCCATGCCGGTGGCGAGCATGTGACCGTGATCGCGATAGCCGGTGATGACCTGATCGCCCTCTTTCAGGGCCATCTGCATACCAACTACCACGGCCTCCTGGCCAATATAGAGATGGCAGAAGCCGCCGATCGCACCCATGCCGTAAAGCTGGCCGGCCTTCTCCTCGAAGCGCCTGATGAGGAGCATGTCGCGGAGCGCCTTCAACTCCTGCTCCCTGGTGAATTCCGGAGGCGAACCGCCGTTGGTCTTGTCGTGCTCAGCGCTTGCGGCGGCTTTCTTGGGTGCGGCCATGGGAATTCCGGGTCAGAGAAATCTAGGTCCTCTCTAACCCAACTCAATCGCGTGTGAAAGCACCGCAGCGGCATGGCGCGACTTTCATTATGCCGCACTGCAATGTGGCCGAAATTTTGCAAGACAATTGGTGCCGATCAGGCAACATTTGCTCAGGGCCGAAGGAAGCTCTGCATGCAGATGAGGCAACGAGATCGGACACGCATATCTCGGGGCGCCGTGCCCCGCGCGATGTCCGATTCGTATTGCCGGATTTACCAGCCCAACTCGCGCTGATACGCCGCGCGGGCGGCAACGCCAGTGGGCGTGAAATCAGTGAAGACGCCGTCGACACCGAGACGGAAGAATCTGAGATATTCCAGGGCCGGATCGGCGTGATAATCGGCCGCCAGATATTTCTTCTCGTTTCGGAACGTGAAGACATGCACGAACAGGCCGAGCTTGTGCGCGTCGGCGATCAGGCTGGTTGCCTCCTGCGTCGAAGCGTCCGGCGTCGATCCCCTATAGGGCGTGCCGTCGGCATTGGTATCCTTCCACGGCGCGACCTTGAGCGGAACGATATAGGCCTTCCACGGGCCGATGCCGTCGGCATAGGTCTTGATCTCGGCAAGCCCCTCGGGCGTCAGCATCGCATCGTAAAGGCGCGCGTCGCCTGAAACCGTCCAGTCGAACGGACGCGAATTGGTGATGTTGTCGAGCAGCACCTTGCCGGTTTTGAAATCGATGCCGTTACCGTCGATGAGCTGGACCTGCCGGGTCTGAAGACCATGGCTGCGCATATACTTCAGGCTGCCGGGCTCGAAGCTCTGGACCAGGATCGGAGCATCCTTGCTGTTGAGGCCGTTATCCCCAATGATCTTGATCAGCGCATCCTCGAGCGGATGGCTGCCCGGTGCGCCGCAGCCGTTTGCGATGGCCTGGGCATTATTCCAGGTCGGGTTCTTGGTTTCCGGATAGACCAGGATGGAGCGCCCGGTCTCCTTGCTCCTGGCCTTCGCGATGTCCAGAATGTCCTGGAAGCTGATCACGGGGAATTTGCCGTTGAAGACCTTGGGCCGCTCGTTGGCGGCATCATAAGTGGTACCGCCGATCCATTGCTTCAGCTCGGCCATGGTGAAGTCGGTGATCGACCAGTCGTCGGTGTGATCTTCGCCATCGACGATCAATGACTTCAGCACCGATTTGGGATCAGCGGGATCGGTGAGATCGACGAGGTAGTCGGCCGGTGTGCCTGTAGCCGCAGGCGCCTTGACACGCACACCGGGGACCGTGCGCTTGCGCGCCGCGACCGCCGGATTGGTCTTCGCCACTTCGGCAATGTTGGTGTTATCGCTCAGCCATGGATTGTGGCGCGCAACCAGGACGCAATCCTTGGTGAGGTGCAAATCCTCCTCGAGCGCGTCGGTCCCGAGCGCGGCTGCGAGGTCATACGACGGCTCGGTTTCTTCCGGCACCAGGCCGGGCACGCCACGATGACCGAGGATCAGCGGTGCCTTGCCATCGACGGTCAGGAAGGGTTTTGCACCTGAAGGCGCCGCCTGCGCCAAGGCCATCGACGGCAAAAGCAAGGCCAGCGCCACAGCGCCGAGGCGCGCTCCGACATGGATCTTCCGCTGCAAGGGATTGTTCGTCATGGCCGCGTCTCCGTCTGTGCCTGGCATCGCGTCGTCGCGATCGGGGCTGTCGTCTTGTCGCATTTCTCTAACAGACGGATGACGGCGGCCCATTCGACACAAGCAATGCACAAAGCGAATGCGCCGACCTTCGTCGCGCCGTCGTGACGTTGGTGTCGCAGCGCTCAGTTCTGCGGGATCATCCGAACGAGATCATGCGGATTGACGTAGTCGAGCTGGAACCGGGCCCGCTCGTCCAGCATGTCGGGGTCGATCTTTTCCGTGCGCAACAGCGAGACGCGCTGCTCGTTGCGGGCGCGCTCGCGCTTGAGCTGGGCAAGCTCGCTGGTCAACGCGATGATCTCCTGGTCGAGTTCCTGGCGGGCATTGAGGCCGTATTTGCCGGTATAGGCGTTGACGCCGAAATAGCCGACGATCGCGGCCGCCATCGCGTAGAGGGCGAGACCGGTCAGGATCGATTTGAGGCGCGCGCGGGAGACCATTTTGGCAAGATGGGCCAGCTTGGTTAAGGCAGTGCTAATTTGCCCCTGCCCGCGCCGCCAATCGTCATGCCCGGGGGCTTGTCGGGCATGACGCAGGCTCGAGCGGCCTCAGCCGTGGTGTTTGGCCACGTGCGCCGCAAAAGCGTCGACGTACGCCTGGAGCACGCCCTTCAGCGAATCCTTGGTCAGGTTGCCTTCGGCGTCAAAGGCGTCGCCGACCGCGTTCAGGTAGGTCTCGGGCTGCTGCATGATCGGGCCGGCGATCCCAGGCAGGATGTTCTGGAGCGTCTTGGCGGCGCTGACGCCACCGAGCGGGCCCGGCGAGTTGGAGACGATGCCGACCGGCTTGCCGTTGAATGAGCTCTTGCCATAGGGGCGCGAGGCGACATCGATGGCATTCTTCAGCACACCCGGGATGGCGCGGTTGTATTCCGGCGTGACGAAGATGACGCCGTCGGACTTCTGGAGCTTTTCGCGGAAGGCCAGCCAGTCGGCGGGCGGCGCGCCCTCGAGGTCCTGGTTGAAGAACGAGATGCCGGCGGGAGTGACGACCTCGAGCTTGAGTGAATCAGGCGCAAGCTTTGCGAGCGCGTTGGCGATCTTCAGCGAGAAGCTGTCCTTGCGCAGGCTGCCGGCGATCACGACGATGTTGTAGGCCATCAGATTATCCTTGGTTTTCCTTGAACCCTCGAGGGGGAAGTGCCGCGCGGCACTTAAGCGATCCGCACCATTGGATGCAAGTGCATGAACCGCTCCGATTTGGAAACGCTGCGTTTCGCGAAAGCAGATCGTCGGCCAACACAATGGGCCGCCACGCGGCGGCCCTCTCACTGCAAACGGATGAGGGCTTTCTTGTCAGCCCGAAGCGACCGCGAACGATGTGTGGCCGGCCGTATGGCCGGGCGTCCACCTGCGGCTGCAGATCACGACGATTTATTTGGATTGATGAGAAATTTCTCGCCGGTGGCACGTTTGGCGTACACTGCGATGTTGGCGGGATCGAGCGCCTCCTGAAGCGACACCACCTTGGTGTAGTGGCTGGCAAATGTCGTCTTCAGTTCGCTCACGACGCGCTGGCGCAGCCGCCCGATGTCGGCGGGTCCGATCTTCTGCAGGAACGGAGTGAGCAGCCAGCCGCCGACACCCCAGGCCATGCCGAAGCCGCGCGGCAGTTCGATGGGGTGCGTATCGAGCGCGCCATAGACATAGACCTGCTTGTGCACGCTGGAGCCGTAACGGCTGTATTCCTTCGCGGTCTTGTTGATCGCGACTTCCATGCAGTTGAGGATGTCGCCGGCGAGCTTGCCGCCGCCGATGGCATCGAAGGCGATGGTGGCGCCGGTCTCGACCAAGGCATTGGTGAGATCGTCGAGGAAATCAGGCTTGCTGGAATCGACGACATGCTTCGCGCCGATCCTCTTCAGGATCTCCGCCTGCTCCTGGCTGCGCACGATGTTCACGAGCCCGATGCCGTCCTTGATGCAGATCTTGTTCAGCATCTGGCCGAGATTGGACGCGGCCGCGGTGTGCACGAGCGCCTTGTGGCCTTCGCGCCGCATCGTCTCGGTCATGCCGAGCGCGGTGAGCGGGTTGACGAACCAGGACGCGCCCTCCGCCGCCGTCGTGCCCTCGGGCAGCGGCTGGCAGTCCCGCGCCTTCAGGGTGCGGTACTGCGCGTACATGGCGCCGCCGATCATCGCGACCGTCTTGCCCATCAGCGCCTTCGCGGCATCCGACGCGCCGGTCTTGATGACGACGCCCGCGCCCTCATTGCCGACGGGCAAGGACTGATCGATCCGCGCCCCCATGGCGCGCATCGCACCGTCAGGCACCTTCGCGGTGATGATGGGCGCCTCCTTGGTGCCCGAGGCCTTGGCCGTGCTCATGTCGGCCGCGCCGACGAGCAGGCCGAGGTCGGACGGGTTGATCGGGGCCGCCTCGATGCGGACGACGACCTCGTCGTCGGCAGGCTCGGGGGTCGACACGTCGACCAGCGAGATCTCGAGCTCTCCGCTCGTCTTGATCAGCGAACGCAGTTGCAGTCCGGTCTTGCCGTCGCTCATGTCGACCCTCCCCTGTCCTGGTTGAAGCGCTGGCTTATGCCAGCGCCTTCAGTGCCGCCTTGCCCCCATAGAGCGCCTGCTTGCCGAGCTGCTGCTCGATGCGGAGGAGCTGGTTGTATTTGGCGGTGCGATCCGAGCGCGCAAGGGAGCCGGTCTTGATCTGACCGCAGTTCGTGGCGACCGCGAGGTCGGCGATGGTGGAATCCTCGGTCTCGCCCGAGCGATGTGACATGACCGAGGTGTAGCCGGCCTTGTGCGCCATTTCGACGGCGGCGAGCGTCTCGGTCAGCGTGCCGATCTGGTTGACTTTGATCAGGATCGAATTGGCGCGGCCGGCCTTGATGCCCTCGGCGAGGCGCTTGACGTTGGTGACGAAGAGATCGTCGCCGACCAGCTGACACTTGTTGCCGATGAGGTCGGTGAGCTCCTTCCAGCCGTCCATGTCGTCTTCCGACATGCCGTCTTCGATGGTCGCGATCGGATAGCGGCCGACGAGATCGGCGAGGTATTTGGCCTGCTCGGAGATCGAGCGGGTCTTGCCCTCGCCTTCATAGACGTACTTGCCGCCCTTGAAGAACTCGGTCGAGGCGCAATCGAGACCGAGCACGATGTCGCTGCCCGCCTTGAAGCCGGCCTTGCCGATCGCGTTCATGACGAACTCCAGCGCGGCGTCCGCCGAGGGCAGGTTCGGCGCGAAGCCGCCTTCGTCGCCGACATTGGTATTGTGGCCGGCCTTCTTCAGCTCGGACTTCAGCGTGTGGAAGACCTCCGCGCCATAGCGCAGGCCCTCGGCGAAGGACGAGGCGCCCACCGGCAGGATCATGAACTCCTGGAAGTCGATCGGGTTGTCGGCATGCACGCCGCCGTTGATGATGTTCATCATCGGCACCGGCAGCAGCCGCGCCGAGGTGCCGCCGACGTAACGGTAGAGCGGCATGTCGAGCGAGTTCGCGGCCGCCTTGGCGCAGGCGAGCGAGACACCGAGGATGGCGTTGGCGCCCAGCCGGCTCTTGTTCGGCGTGCCGTCGAGGTCGATCATGACCTGGTCGATCTGGGCCTGCTGCTCGACGTCGAGACCGCTCAGCGCCTCTGATATCTCGCCATTGACGGCGCCGACCGCCTTGGTGACGCCCTTGCCGAGATAGCGGGCCTTGTCGCCGTCGCGCAGCTCGACCGCCTCATGGGCACCGGTCGAGGCGCCTGACGGCACGGCAGCGCGGCCGAGCGCGCCATCTTCCAACACGACGTCGACCTCGACGGTGGGATTGCCGCGGCTATCGAGGATTTCGCGTCCGATGATATCGATGATGGCGGTCATGAGGGCCTCTTTTCGGGGAACAAAGGGGGCAGTTCGCGGCTGCTTCTACCGCAATGCATTGAAGCGGAAAAGGCCGGGTGACGGCCGCGCCATGATTGGCTAAGAGGGCCGCATGTCGAAAAAGCCCAGCAAGTCGAACACCTCACCCAACCTGCAACTCGGCCGTGCCGTGGAATGGCCTGATGCGCCTGAGAAGGCCAAGCTCGACCGCGTGCCGAATCCGCAAGCCGGGACCGACTATCTCGTCCGCTTCACCGTGCCGGAATTCACCTCGCTCTGCCCGGTCACGGGACAACCCGATTTCGCCCATCTGATGATCGACTATGCGCCCGGCCAGTGGCTGCTGGAGTCGAAATCGCTGAAGCTCTACATTGCGAGCTTCCGTAATCACGGCGCCTTCCACGAGGATTGCACCGTCATGATCGGCAAGCGCATCGCGAGCGAGATCAAGCCGAAATTCTTGCGGATCGGCGGCTATTGGTATCCGCGCGGCGGCATTCCGATCGACGTGTTCTGGCAGACCGGAAGCGTGCCCAAGGGCCTCTGGGTGCCGGAGCAAGGCGTTGCGCCCTACCGTGGCCGGGGCTAGCTGGAGATCCATGACGATGACAACGACATCTGGGAAAGTCCGTGGACTCGCGCTCGGCGTTCTCGGACTTCTGTGGCTTGCCGGCCCGTCCAACGCGGCCGAAATCCGCGTGATGATCTCGGGCGGATTCACGGCCGCCTATCAGGCGCTCGTGCCGGAATTCGAAAAAGCCACGGGCAACAAGGTCCTGACCGCCTACGGACCATCGATGGGCACCACCACCAATGCGATCCCGGTCCGGCTCGAGCGCGGCGAACCCGCCGACGTTCTGATCATGGTGGGCTATGCGCTGGCCGATCTCGCGAGCAAGGGCAAGGTCGTTGCCGGCAGTCAGGTCGACCTGACGCGCTCGCCCATCGGCGTCGCCGTGAAATCGGGAGCGCCGAAGCCGGACATCAGTTCGGTGGATGCCGTCAAGACCGCGTTGCTGGCGGCAAAGACGATCGCCTATTCCGACAGCGCCAGCGGCGTCTACATCTCGACCGAGATGTTTGGCAAGCTCGGCATCGCCGAAGCCATGAAAGACAAGGCGCGCAAGATCCCGGCAACGCCGGTCGGCGAAATCGTCGCGCGCGGCGAAGCCGAGCTCGGCTTCCAGCAGATCAGCGAATTGAAGCCCGTGAAGGGGATCGACATCGTCGGTCCGCTGCCGAAGGAGTTGCAGCAGATCACGATCTTCTCGGCCGGGATCGCGACCGTCGCCAAAGAGCAAGAAGCCGGTCGCGCTCTGATCAAGTTCCTGGCCTCACCCGCGGCGCGCGACGCGATCATCGCCAGTGGAATGGAGCCGATCGTGGCTGACGGAACGAAATAATCGGGTTTGACGGCGGCTAGGGCACGACCAACACCGGCACGCTACCGTTCACGAGAACCTCGGATGTCTGGCTTCCCAAAAACAGCTTCCTGAGGCCCCGACGCCCATGAGAGGCCATGACGATCAAGTCGCAGCGTCTGGACTTGGCCGTTTCGACAATCGCCGTGGCCGGATGCGAATTCGGAACATGCAAGAGTTCGACCGAGATCCCGATCTGCTCGGCCATGGCACGTGCCTGCTCGAGCACCTTGCCTGCCCGCTCCCGGCAAGCGGCGTCAAAACGATCAATCTCGTCCCGTGAAGGAACCCATCCAGAGTCAAATCCGCCGCCATAATCGATCGGCAGCGCTTCAGTCACGGTGACGATGGTCGCTTTGGCATTCAAGGCTTTTGCCAGGGCAATTCCATGCTCGACGCCTTTCCTGGCGACCTCCGAGCCATCGGTGCTCATGAGAATGTTGCCGTACATTCGGTGGCCCCTTCGCTTGCCCCCGCATGCCCCCCGCAAGTGACCCCAACGACTATGATCCGATCCTCGCCCCCGGTCTATTCGCTTTTATTTCAATCTCGATATCATCCTAAGCCACCTCGCGCACCCTGGTGATGAAGCTGTCCACCTCGCCGGTCAGCGAGGCCGACTGGCTCGACAGATCGGCGGCCGCTTTCAGCACGCCGGAGGCCGCGCGGCCGGTTTCGTTGGCCGCCGACGAGACGGTCGCGATATTGCGCGTCACGGTCGAGGTCGCTTCCGCCGTGTGCTGCACCGTGTCGGCGATCTCGGCCGTTGCCTTGTTCTGTTCCTCGATGGCGGCGGCGATGACGCGGTTAATGCTCGATACCTCCTCGATGGTCTTGACGATGCCGTCGATGGCGGAGACCGCCTTCTGCGTCGCGGCCTGGATCTCCGTGATCTGGGCGCTGATCTCTTCGGTTGCCTTCGCCGTCTGCGACGCCAGGTTCTTCACCTCGCTCGCCACGACCGCAAAGCCGCGCCCGGATTCGCCGGCGCGCGCGGCCTCGATCGTCGCGTTCAATGCCAGCAGATTGGTCTGGCCCGCGATCGAGGTGATGAGGCCTATGACCTCACCGATGCGGTCAGCGCCGTCGGCGAGCGCGCGCATGGTGCTGTCGGTCTCCTTCACCGTGACAACGGCATGCTCGGTGGCGCGGCTTGCCTGCTCGACCTGGCGGTTGATCTCGCGGATCGAGGCATTGAGCTCCTCGGCCGCGGCGGCCACCGTCTGCACGCCGCCGCCGACCTGATCGGCCAGTGTCGAGGCCGAACCGGCCTGGGCCTGGGCTTCCGCCGCCGTCCCCGACATCGAGCGCGCCGTCGTCTCCAGCTCGCCTGACGCGCTCGACAGCGTCTGCACCATCTGGCCGATCCGGCTTTCGAACTGCCGCACCAGCCCTGAGAGCGCGCTGGCGCGCTTCTCCTTGTCGGCGCGTTCGGCCGCCTGATCGCCGGAGAGACGTTCGGCCTTGATCATGGCGTCCTTGAACACCTGCAAGGCCACGGCCATGCGGCCGATCTCGTCGTTGCGGTCGAGGCCCGGCACGTCGCTGACGAAATCATGATCGGCAAAGCGGGTCATGACGCCGGTGATCGCGGTCAGCGGCCGGGTGACGCGGTTGCGCATCAGGACCAGGCCGCCGATCATCAGCGCCAGCGAGGCCGGCACCAAGAGGCCGAACAGGATCAGGCTGGAGCGGGCCTGGGCAACGCCCTCCTCCGCGCGCGAAATCATGTCGGCCAACGCGGACTGCGTCACACCGACGAGCTTGTCAGCGCCTTCGAGCTGACGATTGCGGTAGTCGAGACCGGTGATGCCGGCCGGCTCGCCCTTCAGCAGATGAGCCGCAACCGAGTTACGCACGTCGTAGAGCTCGCCGGACATCTCAGGCTCGGCGTCGCGGATCGCCTGCAACAGCGCGGGCGAGGCGGCATTCACGCTCAGAGCTCGCACGATGCTCCAGGTCGCCTGCGAGCGTCCGCGCAGGTCGGCGAAATCGATGCCATCGGTCGCGGTCCAGGGTTTGTTGGCCAGAATCGTGCTGAACTGCGAGAGAATGATCTGGCCGGCGGTCGCACGCGTCAGCCAGGCCGACTGCTTGACCAGCAGCAGGCGGTCGACCACCGGGTCGATCAAGGTCATGCTGTTGTCCAGATGCGCGGTCACCTCGCCGATCGCATCCATATAAGCGTCGGACGCCTTGGCCCAAGCGGGCGCCAGGGCCGCGTCGCGCGCCGCCTTCTCCTGGCGTAGCGCTGCCGTGGAGCGTGACCGCAGTCCATCCACCTCCTGCCAGGTGCCACGCAGCCTCTGCACGCGCTCGGCGAGGCCGGGCAGATCGAGCTGCTCTAGGGTCTGGAGCGCCTGCGCATAGTTCTTGATGGCGGCCGCGCGCATGTCGGCGATGGAAGTGAGCGTGTTCTCGGGGGTCGGCGCCGCGGCCGCCAGATTGCTCAACGTATCTCCGCGCTCGAGCCGGAAGACCACCAGCGCATTGGTCATGTCGCGGCTCGCCATCGCGAGCGACACGATGCGGTTGCTGTCGGCATAGCGGCTGACCGCGTGCATCACGCTGTAGGCGCAAATGAGAACGAGGACGATACCGAGAGAGCCGACCACTGCCCCGAGAATACGGGCGACCGAGCGTTGCTTTTGCATCTGGCGATCCGATGGAATGACGCCGCAACCGACGGCTTGTCGGCAATCTACGGAGCCAACCGTGAGATTTGATTTAAGATCGAAAGGATTTGGCTACCGTCCCCCTACGGGAAAATACGGAGATCGGTAGTTTCCATCAGGCCAGTGCGTCCGACGGTGCCCGCGGCCTGAGCATCCGGGCGCAAACCAGCCCCAGCACCATCATGATCCCGGCGCTTGCAAACAACGTCGGCACCTTGCCGCCGTGCTGGAGCCCGAGCCCATAGGCAATCGGGCCGACCGTCTGCCCCATGAAGAAAAAGAAAGAGTGCAGCGACATCGCGGTCGCCCGCGCCCCGATCGACAGCTCGCTGGCAAACACCTGCAAGCAGCCATGGATCATGTAGAAGCCCCACCCCATCGCCAGCATGCTGGCGAATTGCAGCTTCCACTGCGGACCGAAGGCGAGCACGCCAAGCTGCAAGGCGACGAGCCCCGCGCCTGCGATCATCATGCCCTTGACGCCGAGCCAGGGCAGGAAGCGCGAGACGGTGAACGTGTAGAACAGTCCGCCGACCGCAAATCCGGCGATGACGATGCCGGCGATCGACGGCGACTTTTCGCCGAGATCGAACAGCAGCGCCGCGATGAACGGAAACAGGCCGAACACGCAGCAGCCTTCGACGAACACTGCCGAGTAACAATAGCGCGTATTGGGATTGGCGAAGATGGTGCGATAGCCCTGCCGCAAGGCCCTCAGATCGGTCTTCGGCGCCGCGGCCAGCGCGGCACCGCGAAAGCCCGCCGCCACTGCAATCGCCGCGATCAGGCCGAGCGCACCAAGCATCATCAGCACTCCGCGCCAGCCGATCAGTTCGCCGATGATTCCGGAAGCGGTCGCGCCTAACAGATTGCCGGTCATCGAGCCCGCCAGCGTACGGCCGATGGCGACCTGCCGCTTGGCGGGAGCAACGAGGTCGGCGGTTAGACCAAGAGCAACCGGGAACACGCCACCCGAGGCGATGCCGGCCAGGATGCGGCTTGCGAACAGGCCCGAGAACGTGGTCGCGACGGCGCCGAGAATGGAGGCGACACCGAGCAGGGCCAGGCACAGTGTCATCAACCGCGCCTTGCCGAACATGTCGGCGGCCGCGCCGATCACGGGCTGGACCAGCGCGTAGATCAAGGCATAGCCGGCCGCGATGCTCGCAGCCGTCGTGATGCTGATCGAAAAATCCTCGGCGACGTGCGGCAGGATGGGATCGAGCGCGCGCGTGGACAAGGCCGCCGAGAAGCTTGCCAGTGCGATGATGTTGATCGCGGGCGGAAATTTCTGGCCGGACGACAGCCCAGTCGCAGGCTGGGACATCAGTGCGTTGCGCTTTTCGTCACCGCGTCGAACGCCATCAACGTGCGGATCAGCCCTTCGAACTCGCGCAGCGGCACCATGTTGGGACCGTCCGAAGGCGCGCGATCGGGATCGGGATGGGTCTCGACGAACACGCCGGCGACACCGACCGCGACGGCCGCGCGCGCCAGCACCGGCACGAATTCGCGCTCGCCGCCGGAGGAGGCGCCCTTCCCGCCCGGTTGCTGCACCGAATGGGTGGCGTCGAAGATCACGGGCGCGCCGGTCGTGCGCGCCATGATTGGCAACGCGCGCATGTCGGAGACCAGCGTGTTGTAGCCGAAGGAGGCGCCGCGCTCGGTGACGAGGACGTTGGGATTGTTGGCGCCGGTGATCTTGCTCACGACGTTCGTCATGTCCCAGGGCGCGAGGAACTGCCCCTTCTTGACGTTGATGACCTTGCCGGTCGCGGCCGCGGCGAGCAGCAGATCGGTCTGCCGGCACAGGAAGGCCGGGATCTGCAGGACGTCGACGGCTTCCGCCGCACCGGCGCATTGCGCGGCATCGTGCACATCGGTCAGCACCGGCAGGCCCAAGGAGGAGCGGATCTCGGCGAAGATCGGCAGCGACTGCGCAAGGCCCAGCCCGCGCGCAGCCGACGCGCTGGTGCGGTTGGCCTTGTCGAACGAGGTCTTGTAGACGAGGCCGATCTTCAGACGCGTTGCGATCTCCTTCAGCGCGGAGGCGACCTCCAGCGCATGCTGACGACTTTCGAGCTGGCAGGGTCCTGCAATGATCGAGATCGGCAGATCATTGCCGAATTTGACCGTGCCGACGCTGACCACCGGTGCCGCGGAAGATGAAGAGCTCAAGGCCAAGTCCCTCGTTTCGCGGCGACCATAGCGGTGATGAGAGGCCGATCAACCCCATTCGTCACAGGCTATCAGAATATCAGGGTTGCGCGGCGGCTCCCGCGGCAACCCCCGACCTGCCAGCCGCTACTTGACGGACGAGAAAGCAGTCGGCGCCAGGATCTGGCTGAGGATGTTGGCAACGATCTGGCCGTCCGCTTCGGACTTGGCGCGTGCCTCGAGCCATTCCGGATCAGTCATGAACGCGCCCCACTTCTGCTCGCGCTCGGCCAGCGACTCCCAGGCCAGAAAGTAGGTCAGCTCCTGGTTGGATTCGCCGACCAGCGTGGTGAAGAACCCGGCCTGCTTGATGCCAAGCCTCTCCCAGATTTTCAGTGTCGCCGTCTCGAACCGCCTCAGCAGTGCCGGCAGTCGGCCGGGCACGCAGCGATAGACGCGCATTTCGTAGATCATTGTTGTTTTCCTCCCGAACGGGTGCGGCGGTTATAACGTGCGGCCCCGAGGTTGTCTTGAGGCCCGCTCGACCGCCCCGGCGGCGTTCCGCGCATGGCTGGTTTTGTTCCCGCAATGCTGCCGCAATGATGGGGCGCTAGAATGGCTCAGTTGCGGTTCAGGTGCCTGTTACATGCGGATATTGCTCGTCGAGGATGAGATGGAGATGGCCGCAGCGCTTTCGTCCGCGTTGAGGCGCTACGACATGGTGGTGGATCACGTCCCCACGCTCGCGGACGCCGAGGAAGCGATTTCCGCCGACGTCCATGCCGCCGTCCTGCTCGACCGTCAGCTTCCGGACGGCGACGGCCTGAAGCTGATCCCGAAGCTGCGGGCGCGTGCCGGCGGCGTGCCGATCATCGTCCTGACCGCGCGCGGCGAGCTGGCCGACCGCGTCGCCGGGCTCGACAGCGGCGCCGACGACTATCTCGCCAAGCCGTTCGCGGTCGAGGAGTTATTGGCGCGGCTTCGTGCCGTGCTGCGGCGGCCTGCGGGCCTGTCCCCGGACATCATCCGCGCCGGCCGCATCGCATTCGACCTCAGTCATCGCGAGGCCAGCATCGACGGCCAGCCGTTCGAGCTGCCGCGCCGCGAGCTGCTGGTGCTCGAAGCTCTGATCCGCCGGATGGGCCGCACGGTGCTGCGCTCGGCGCTGGAAGAGGCCGTCTACAATTTCGATGACGAAATCCAGTCGAACGCGTTGGACACCCATGTCTCGCGCCTGCGGCGCAAGCTCGCTGAGGCCGATGCCGGCGTGGAGATTCACGGCATTCGCGGCGTCGGCTATCTCCTGAAGAAGCTTTCATGAGCCGGCATGACGATCCCTATTGCCTGCGCTCGCGACTGAGCTGGCGCCTCCTCGCGCTTCAGGCCGCCTTGCTTCTGGCGCTGGTTGGCGTGGTCGTCGGTGCGCTCTGCGCCTCGGGCTTCGTGCTCGCCGAGCGCGACGAGG
This sequence comes from Bradyrhizobium sp. USDA 4474, assembly GCF_054057515.1. NCBI lineage: Bacteria > Pseudomonadati > Pseudomonadota > Alphaproteobacteria > Hyphomicrobiales > Nitrobacteraceae > Bradyrhizobium > Bradyrhizobium sp. USDA 4474. The sequence goes on from NZ_JBSRZJ010000002.1 coordinate 72,043, forward strand.
ACCGCGTGATCGATGTCGTACAGCGCGCGCTCACACGGGACGCCGAAGGCGATCTGACCCTGCGGTCGACGTCCGAACTGAAAGAGTTGCGCGCCGAGACACCCGATCTCTGGTTCCTGGTGCGCGACCGGCACGGACCTTCGCTCACCGAAGGCGCCGTGCCGGCCGAATTCGCGGCGATCGGCGGCGGCCTCGACCAGATCAGCCAGGCGCGGCTCGGCTGGCAAATGTTGGAGGATGATCCGCGCAAGCCTGCCGCGCGGCTGAAGCGCGTCGACACCGACGCCGGGAATGTGCAGATCATCACCGCGACGCAGGGCCGGATGACCGGCGCCAAGGCGCTCTTGATGACTTCCCTGGCGTTTCTCGGCATCGCCCTGCCCGGCCTTCTGGTGATGGGCACCGCGACCTTCGTCGCGACGCCGATGATCGTGCAACGCGCCTTCAGGGGGCTCGACACGACCGCCGAACAGGCGCGGCGCATCGACATCCATCAGCGCGGCGCGCGGTTGTCGGTGGAGCGCATTCCGCTGGAGGTCGTGCCGCTGGTCACCGCAATCAACGATGCGCTGGCGCGGCTCGATCAGGGCTATATCAGGCACGAGCGCTTTGTCGCCGATGCCGCGCACGAATTGCGCACGCCGATCGCGATTCTCAACACGCGGCTGGAATCCTTGCCCTCCGGTCCGGACAAGACCCGGCTCTTGGAGGACGCCGCCCGGCTGGCGACGCTCGCCGAGCAACTGCTCGACATCCAGCGGCTCGATCGTTCCGGCAACCCCTTCACGCGTGTCGATCTCGTCGCGATCGCGCAAAGCGCGGCCGCCGACCTCGCACCCCTGGCCATTGCCGCAGGTTACGACCTGGCGCTCGATGCACCCGCGATGCCGGTCGAGACGATGGGCGACGCCGCCGCGCTGGAGCGCGCGCTGACCAATCTCGTGCAGAACGCGATCCAGCACGGCCCCCGCCGCGGCACAATCGGGATTCGCGTCAGCAATCCTGCCTGCATCGAAGTCATCGACGAAGGCGACGCCATTCCGCCCGATCAACGCGAGCAGATTTTCGAGCCGTTCTATCGGCTGTCGCCGCTCGATCGCGGCGCCGGCCTTGGTCTCAACATGGTGCGCGAAATCGTGCTCCTGCACGGCGGACAGGTCTCGGTCACCGACGGCGCGGACGGTGGCACCTGCTTCAGAATGACGCTGCGGCCAACCCCGAACAGTTGATTCGAATCTGCAATCTCTGCGCGCAGCGCAATGCTGTCGCAATCCACCGCCGCGACAGTGCCTCCGCGTCACCTCTGATCCCCGAGGTGCAATCGAAATGCCGGAGTGCGCATGCCCAACGATTTTCTCTCCTTCTTCCTGTCCTGGATGTCTTCACCGCGCCAGGTCGGCGCCATCGCACCATCGGGGGCGGCGCTCGCCGATCTCATCACCCGCGAGATCACCGAAAAGACCGGCCCGATCCTCGAGCTCGGTCCCGGCACCGGCGCATTTACTTACATGCTGTTGAAACGCGGCGTCAGGCCACAGGATCTCACGCTGATCGAATACGGCTCGGACTTCATGAAGCTCCTGCAAATAAGGTTTCCCGGCGCGCGGGTGCTGTGGATGGATGCGGCACGGCTGGCGACGGAGCGGCTCTATGTCGGTGCGCCAGTCGGCGCGGTCGTGAGCGGACTGCCGCTGCTCAACATGTCGACGCGCAAGGTCGTCTCGATCCTGGGTGGCGCATTCAGCTATGTCCGCCCCGGCGGCGCGTTCTACCAATTCACCTACGGCGTGAGCTGCCCGATTCCGCGGCCGGTGCTCGACCGTCTCGGCCTGCGCGCAACGCTGGTCGACCGGGCCTTCCTGAACGTGCCGCCGGCCGCCGTGTACAAGCTGACGCGCCGGCCGCAAATGACGCTGATCGCGGGATCGGTTGCGCCGGAGCACTCGACGCGAGCGCCTTTAGAGCCGTTGCACATCGAGCCCGACTACGCCCTTACGCCACAAGGTAGAGCGGCAGTGGGCTGCAGCCAAGTAGCGCCGCGATTGAATCGCAACTGCCCCGGTGACGCTCAAATCGTATATACGAAAAATGGCTGATTTCCATCCTGCCAAAAATAAGGCCAATATGCAAAGCACGGATCCCGGCCGCTGTTCTTGATACTGTTGCGGGCTCCATCTTTCGTGTCAGCCGCCGCTGACGCCCACGAGCGGCGACGCGGCCGCAGCGATCAAGGGAGGCAGAAACAATGACCTATTTTGATCTCGGACCGTACAGCCGCACAATCACCACGTCGTCGCCGGATGCGCAGCTCTGGTTCGACCGAGGGCTCAACTGGGTATTCGGATTCAACCACGCTGAAGCGATCAAGTGTTTTCGCAAAGCGCTCGCCCACGACGCAAGCTGTGCGATGGCGCATTGGGGCATCGGCTACGCCGCGGGCCCCAACTACAACCTGCCCTGGGTTCGCTATGACGCGCAGGGCCGCCAACTGGCGCTCGCGGCATCTTACGATGCGACGCAGGACGCCCTCGCGCATGCGGGCAACGCAAGTCCGGTCGAGCATGCGCTGATCCGGGCCTTGTCTGCGCGCTATCCGCAGCGTGAGGCAATCGAGGACATGGCGCCATGGGATAAGGCCTTCACGCAGGAGATGCGCAAGGTCTTCGCCACATACTCCGATGACCTCGACGTCCGAGCCATTCTTGCCGAAGCGATCATGAACGAGACGCCATGGCTGATGTGGGACCTGGCGTCCGGAAAACCCACCACCGGAGCCGGCACCGAAGAATGCAGGGCGGTTCTGGAACAGGCTTTCGACAGGATGCCGGCCGCCTGGGATCACCCGGGGCTGCTGCATCTCTACGTTCATCTCATGGAGATGTCGCCTTTCCCGCAACGGGCGATGCGAGCCGGCGACCGGCTTCGCGCGATCATGCCCGACAGCGGACATCTGATCCACATGCCGACACATCTCGATGTGCTGTGCGGGCAGTACAATGACGTTCTGCTCTACAACCAAAAAGCGCTCGCGACCGACCGAAGGTTCCTCGCTTATTCGGACGATCCAGGTGTCTACCTGATCTACGTCATTCACAACTTTCACTTCGCAATCTACGGCGCGATGTTCCTGGGCCAATACGCTCCCGCCATCGCCGCGGCCGAGGAACTCATTGCGACCGTGCCCGATCAGGTGCTGCGCATTCAATCGCCGCCCATGGCGGACTTCCTGGAAGGCTACCTGACGATGAAGCAGCACGTTCTCGTGCGCTTCGGCAAATGGAACGACATCATTGCCCAAGCGCTGCCCGAGGATCGCGGGCTGTACTGCTCGGTGAGCGCCATGATCCACTATGCCAAGGCGGTGGCTCACTCGGCGCTTGGCCATCTCACTGAGGCCGAAACTGAAAAGGCGCTGTTCGGACAGGCGAAGGCGCGCGTCCCGGAGAGCCGGCTCGTTCACAACAACAAGGTCGTCAACCTGCTCGGCGTGGCCGAAGCCATGCTGAATGGCGAGCTCGAATATCGCAAAGGCAACTACGACACGGCGTTTGCCGAGCTGCGCAGATCGGTCGCGCTGAGCGACGCCCTGCCCTATGACGAGCCCTGGGGATGGATGCAGCCACCGCGTCACGCGCTCGGTGCGCTGCTTCTGGAGCAGGGACGCATCGGGGAAGCCGAAGCCGTGTACCGTTCCGATCTCGGCCTCGACGGAAAGTTAAGCCGGGCCTGTCAACATCCCGACAATCTGTGGTCGCTTCACGGATTGCACGAATGCCTTGTGCGGCGGGGCGACAGGGCCGAGACGCCGCTGATCAAGCAGCGGCTTGATCTCGCTCAGGCGAGGGCGGAGGTCCCGATCAAGGCGTCCTGCTTCTGTCGCAGGATGGACATCGCCGCGGCGTAGGCCGCGCAAGCCGGGATCACGCCCTACACCAGCCGGCTCTGCACCATCGCCGCCTGGATGAACGAGGCGAACAGCGGGTGCGGCTCGAACGGCCGCGACTTCAGCTCGGGGTGGAACTGGACGCCGATGAACCAGGGGTGATCCTCGTACTCGACGATCTCGGGCAGCACGCCGTCGGGCGAGAGGCCGGAGAATTTCAGGCCGTGCTGCTCGAGGCGATCCTTGTAGGCGGTGTTGACCTCGTAGCGGTGACGGTGGCGCTCCGAAATCTCGGTGGCGCCGCCATAGACCTGCGAGACGCGGCTGCCGCGGTTGAGCGCGGCGGGATAGGCGCCAAGGCGCATCGTGCCGCCGAGATCGCCGGCCTGCGAGCGCTTCTCGAGCTCGTTGCCGCGCAGCCATTCCGTCATCAGGCCGACGAGCGGCTCCTTGGTCGGGCCGAACTCGGTGGAGTTGGCATCCTCGATGCCGACGAGGTTTCGCGCCGCCTCGATCACCGCCATCTGCATGCCGAAGCAGATGCCGAAATACGGCACGTCGCGCTCGCGCGCGAACTGAGCCGCCTTGATCTTGCCCTCCGCACCACGCTGGCCGAAGCCGCCGGGCACCAGGATGCCGTTGACGTGCTCGAGGAACGGCGCCGGATCTTCCTTCTCGAAGATCTCGCTCTCGATCCAGTCGAGATTGACCTTCACCTTGTTGGCGATACCGCCATGCGAGAGGGCCTCGATCAGCGACTTGTAGGCATCCTTCATGCCCGTGTACTTGCCGACGATGGCGATGGTGACATCACCTTCGGGATTACGGATACGCTCGTTGATCTCTTGCCAGCTCTGGAGCACCGGCGGAATCCGCGAACCGATGCCGAAGGCCGCGAGCACTTCGTCGTCCAGCCCGGCCGCATGATAGGCTTCGGGCACCGCGTAGATGCTGTCGGCGTCGCGCGCCTCGATCACGGCGCTTTCGCGCACGTTGCAGAACAGGCCGAGCTTGCGCCGCTCTTCCTTCGGAATCTCGCGATCGGTCCGGCAGAGCAGGATGTCCGGCTGGATACCGATCGAGCGCAACTCCTTCACCGAATGCTGCGTCGGCTTGGTCTTCAACTCTCCGGCGCTGGGAATGTAGGGCAGCAGCGTGAGGTGAATGTAGATGGCGTGATCGCGCGGCAGCTCGTTCTTGAGCTGGCGGATCGCCTCGAAGAACGGCAGGCCCTCGATGTCGCCGACCGTGCCGCCGATCTCGACCAGGACGAAGTCGTAGTCATCATTGCCTGACAGCACGAAGTCCTTGATGGCGTTCGTGACGTGCGGCACCACCTGGATGGTCGCGCCAAGATAATCGCCGCGGCGCTCCTTCGAGATGATGTCCTGGTAGATGCGTCCCGTCGTGATGTTGTCCTGCTTGGTCGCGGGACGTCCGGTGAAACGTTCGTAGTGACCGAGATCGAGATCGGTCTCCGCGCCGTCATCGGTCACGAACACTTCGCCGTGCTGATACGGCGACATCGTTCCGGGATCGAGGTTGAGATAGGGGTCGAGCTTGCGGAGGCGGACCTTGTAGCCCCGGGCCTGCAGCAGGGCACCGAGCGCCGCTGAAGCCAGACCCTTGCCGAGCGAAGAAACCACGCCGCCGGTGATGAAGATGTACCGCGCCATGGGACCTAACCTCTAATCCCTCGAATCCGATTCGCCAAAGCGATTCGTATTCCGCCCCAAAGAATCTGCGGGCCTGTGGGTGAGCCAAAACTAAGTGTGGTAACAGAGCCTTGATGGGGGTTGTTGATGCAGGACGGTAGCCATCGTCCTGCATGGCCCCCCTGCTTTATTGCGAGCGAGGCACCTGCGGGCCGCTCGGCGCTGCCGGGGCCTGCTGCTCATCCGCCTTCTTCAGCGTATCGAGAATACCGCCCGAGGTCGGCGCGGTGATCGGGTTGACGCCGGCCGGCTGGGTCTGCGACGCCGGCTGGCCAATGATCGAGGTCGGCGCGCGGTTGTAACCGGCATACCAGGACAGGAAGAGGCTGGTCAGGAAAAAGCCGGCTGCGAGGACCGCCGTGGTGCGCGACAGCAGATTCGCCGTGCCGCGGCTCGACATGAAGCCGGCGCCGCCGCCCATGCCGAGGCCGCCGCCTTCCGACTTCTGGAGCAGCACGGCGCCGATCATGACGGCAACGATCATGAGATGGATGACGACGACAACAGTCTGCATGGTATCCTTCCGTCACAAGCCGACGGCGCCGGTGCCGGCAGCCGATCGCGCTTCGCGGGTTTTCCTGAAGTTGCGCGGTGTTACACGATCGGAAGAGGCATTGCCACCCCCGATCGGCCATGGCCCCCGCTTTACGCGGGGCAGTCTCTACTTAGGACAGCCTTGCGCGATCGCAAGGAAATCGGCCGCTTTCAGGCTGGCGCCGCCGACCAGCGCGCCATTGACGTTGTTCACCGCCATCAGCTCGGCCGCGTTCGAAGGCTTGACCGAGCCGCCGTAAAGGATCCGCATCCTGGCCCCATCTGCCTTGAACCTGGAGGTCAGGAGTTCCCGGATAAAGCCATGAATCTGCTCGACATCGGCGGAAGTGGGGGTCAGCCCCGTCCCGATGGCCCAGACCGGTTCATAGGCCACGACCAGGTTAGCGGCCGTGGAGCCATCCGGCAGCGAGCCAGCGAGTTGGCTGCGCACGATTTCGAGGGTCTGGCCGGCATCGCGCTGGGCCTGCGTCTCGCCGATGCAGACGATCGCGGCCGCGCCGGCCCGCCAGGCGGCCTCGGCCTTCTGCCGGATCAGTCCATCGCCCTCGCCATGGTCGGCGCGGCGCTCGGAATGGCCGACGATGATGGCGGTTGCGCCCGCGTCAACAAGCATTTCAGCCGCGATATCGCCAGTATGGGCGCCGGAGGCCTTGGCATGGCAATCCTGGGCCCCGACGGCGACGGCCGTGCCGCGCGCCTTGTCGGCAAAGGCCGCGATCAGGGTTGCCGGCGGGCAGACCAGCAGATCGGCCTTGCCAGCCACCTCTGCCGCCCCATTGAGCATGGCATCGAATTCGGCGGCCTGGGCCTTCAGGCCGTTCATTTTCCAGTTGCCGGCGATCAGCGGTCGGATGGCATTGGTCATGTCATTTTCCAGCAGAATGAGGTTTCTGCATGCGCTAGCAGAGCTATCGCGGCAGTTCCAGATTCTTGTTTTGACGCGTTTTCCTGACGCGAACCGGTCCCCACTTCGCTTGAAAACGCTTTCGGGCCTTTTAACCGCAGCTTGGAGCGGTCTGAGGCGAGGTTGCGGGGCGAAAGCCGCCACTTTATGATGGCATATCAATTTGGTGACGCGCTTTTGCGGAATCTGCATTAAGACGCGCTCCCGTTCCCCTCCTGCCAAACAAGTTGGACCAAATGCTTCGAGGAATGCGCAAGGCCTCATCAAACTGGGTCGGCAAGACCATTATGGCCGTCGTGATGGGCGTGTTGATTATCAGCTTCGGCATTTGGGGCATTGCGGACATTTTCCGGGGCTTCGGACAGTCCACGGTGGCCAAGGTCGGGCACACCGAGATTTCGCTCAACGAGTTCCGCCAGATCTACACCGACCGCCTCCAGCAGATCGGCCGCCAGTTCGGCCGCCCGCTGACGCCCGACCAGGCGCGCGCGTTCGGCCTTGACCGCCAGGTGCTGCAGCAAACGATTGCGGAAGCCGCTCTCGACGAAAACGCCCGCCGGCTCGGGCTCGGCGAGTCCGACGAGCAGATCCGCCAGCTCATCATGAATGATCCGAACTTCAAGGGCGTCGACGGCAAGTTCGATGCGAACCGCTTCCAGGGCTTGATCCGCAATTTCGGCTACACCGAGCAGCGTTACGTCGCCGAGCAGCGGAAGGTGGCGCTGCGCCGGCAGATTACCGGCACGATCGGCGCCGGTCTCGAGGCGCCGAAAACCATGCTTGACGTGGCAACCCGCTTCCAGAACGAGCAGCGCTCGATCGAGTTCGTCAGGCTCGACACGGCGCAGGCCGGCACCATCGAGGCGCCCTCGCCCGAGGCGCTCGCCGCCTATTTCGCGGATCACAAGGTCCAGTTCCGGGCGCCCGAATACCGCAAGATCGTGTTCGCCGTGATCTCGCCGGAGGAGATCGCCAAGTGGAGCGACGTCTCCGATGACGACGCGAAGAAGCTGTTCGATCAGCGCAAGGAGCAGCTCTCCACTCCGGAGAAGCGGCAGATCCAGCAGATCGTGTTCCCGAACGCGGCGGAGGCACAGGCCGCGCGCGAGCGCCTCGTCGGCGGGCTGTCTTTCGAAGATCTCGGCAAGGAGCGCGGGCTTAGTCCCTCCGATGTCGACCTCGGGCTCGTGACCAAGTCCTCACTCGAACCCGCTGTCGGCAATGTCGCCTTCGCGCTTCCTGTTGGCGAAATCAGCCAACCGATCCAGGGGCCCATCGGGGTCTCGATCGTCAAGGTCAACAAGATCGAGCCGGGCGTCGAGGCCGACTACGCCAAATTTGCCGGCGAGCTGAAGCGCCAGATCGCCACCGAGCGCGCGCGCACCAAGGTCGGCGAGCTCCGCGACAAGATGGAGGACGAACGCGGTGCCGGCACCAGCGTCGCCGATGCCGCAAAGAAGCTCGGGCTCACCGCCGTGACCATCGATGCCGTCGACCGCTCCGGCCGCGCACCGAACGGGCAGCCGGTCGCCGAGATCCCGCAGGGCCTCGACGTGGTCTCGCAAGCCTTCAACAGCGACGTCGGGGTCGACAACGACCCGATCTCCTACAAGGGCGGCTATGTCTGGTACGACGTGCTCGCCATCACGCCGTCGCGCGACCGCAGTCTCGACGAGGTCCGCGATCAGGTCGAGGCGCGATGGCGCCAGGACCAGATCGCGGCCAAGCTCAAGATCAAGGCGACCGAAATGGTGCAGAAGCTCGAACAGGGCGGCAAGCTCGCCGACGAGGCGGCTGCGATCAACGCCAAGGTCGAGACCGCCAGCGGCTTCAAGCGCAACGATCAGCCCGCCGGCGTGCCCGCAAGCATCGTGGCCGCCGCCTTCCGCACCGCCAAGGACGGCGTCGGACAGGCGCCCGTGACCGGCGGCACCGAGGTCATCGTCTATCGCGTCACCGACATCGTCGATCCCCCGATCGATATCGCCTCCGACGAGGTCAAGAAGCTGAAGGAGAGCATCGACAAGTCGCTGACCGACGAGCAGGTTGCCTCCTACGTCAACAAGCTTGAAGCAGACATCGGGATTAGCATTAATCAGGCCGCCTTCGCGCAAGTGACCGGCGCGAACCAGCAGTGAGTTGAAGCACGCGATGGACGACCTGAAATCGATTATTGGAAAAGTGGCGACCGGCGCCAGCCTGTCGCGCGACGAGGCCGCTTCCGCTTTCGACGCCGTGATGTCCGGCGAGGCCACGCCCTCGCAGATGGGCGGCCTGCTGATGGCGCTCAGGGTCCGCGGCGAGACCGTGGACGAGATCACCGGCGCGGTCACGGCGATGCGCTCGAAGATGCTCACGGTCGACGCGCCCGCGGAGGCTGTCGACATCGTCGGCACCGGCGGCGACGGCTCCGGTTCGGTCAATGTCTCGACCTGTGCCGCCTTCATCGTTTCTGGAACCGGGCTGCCCGTCGCCAAGCACGGCAACCGCGCGCTGTCGTCGCGCTCGGGCGCCGCGGACGTGCTGACTTCGCTCGGCGTGAAGATCGACCTCAAGCCCGAGCAGGTCGGACGCTGCGTAAGCGAGTGCGGCATCGGCTTCATGTTCGCCCCCGCTCATCATCCCGCCATGAAGAACGTCGGCCCGACCCGGGTCGAGCTCGCCACCCGCACGATCTTCAACCTGCTCGGACCGCTCTCCAACCCGGCCGGCGTGAAGCGGCAGATGGTCGGCGTGTTCTCCAGGCAATGGGTGCAGCCGCTGGCGCAGGTGCTGAAGAATCTGGGCTCAGAATCCGCCTGGGTCGTGCACGGCTCCGATGGGCTGGACGAGATCACCCTCACCGGCCCGACCTTCGTCTCCGCGCTCCACAATGGCGAGATCACCAGTTTCGAGGTTTCGCCCGAAGACGCCGGCCTGCCGCGCTGCGAGCCCGGCGCTCTCAGGGGCGGTGACGCGGATGCCAACGCGATCGCACTGCAAAGCGTCCTCGACGGCAAGCCAAGCCCTTATCGCGACGTCGCGCTCCTCAATGCCGGCGCCGCGCTCATCGTCGCCGGCCGCGCGAGGGACCTCAAGGAGGGTGTCGCGCTCGGCGCGAAATCGCTCGACAGCGGCGCGGCGAGCGCGCGGCTGAAGCATCTGATCGCGGTCTCGAACAGCTGAGCCTGTCATGTCCGATATCCTGACCAAGATCGAAGCCTACAAGCGCGAGGAGATCGCGGCGGCCAAGCGTGCCCAGCCGCTCTCGGCCGTCGAAGCGCAGGCCAAGGCGCAGGGAGCCGCGCGTGGCTTCGCACGTGCCATCAGGACCAAGCATGCCAACGGCGACTACGCGCTGATTGCCGAGGTGAAGAAGGCCTCGCCGTCCAAGGGGCTGATCCGCGAAGATTTCGATCCGCCCGATCTGGCCAGGGCCTATGAGGCAGGCGGAGCGGCTTGCCTGTCGGTGCTGACCGACACGCCCTCGTTCCAGGGCCATCTCGACTTCATGGTCGCGGCGCGCGCAGCGACCTCGCTGCCGGTGCTGCGCAAAGACTTCCTGTTCGACACCTATCAGGTCGCCGAGGCGCGCGCGCACGGCGCCGATTGCATTCTCATCATCATGGCCGCGCTCGATGACGCCACCGCCAAGGACCTCGAAGACGCCGCGATTGCCCATGGCATGGACGTGCTGATCGAGATTCACGATCGCGCCGAGCTAGAGCGCGCGCTCAAGCTGCGCTCGCCGATGATCGGGGTCAACAACCGCAATCTGCGCACCTTCGAGACCACGCTGGCGACCAGCGAGACGCTGGCGCCGCTGATCCCGAAGGACCGCTTGATGGTGGGCGAGAGCGGCATCTTCACGCCGGCGGACCTTGCCCGGCTCGAGCGCGTCGGCATGTCGACCTTCCTGGTCGGCGAGAGCCTGATGCGGCAGGCCGATGTCACGGCGGCAACACGCACCCTGCTTGCGCGCGAGACCAAGGCCCGCGCCACGGGCACGCGCTGACATGGCGCGCAAGGACATCGCGCGCAAGGACATGGCGCGCAAAGCTGCGAAGACCAACCCATCGAAAACGGCGGGCCCTGCCCTGACCCATATCGGCGCCTCCGGCGAGGCCCGGATGGTCGACGTCTCGGACAAGGCTGCAACCGAGCGGCTCGCCGTCGCCGAAGGCCGCGTCGTCATGGCGAAAGCGACCCTCGACCTGATCAGATCAGGCAATGCCAAGAAGGGCGATGTGCTCGGCACCGCGCGCATCGCCGGCATCATGGCGGCGAAGCGGACATCGGAGCTGATTCCGCTCTGTCATCCGCTGGCACTGTCGAAGGTCACGGTCGAGATTGAACCCGACGCAAAGCTGCCGGGCTGCGTGGTGCGCGCCAGCGTCAAGGTGACTGGCCAGACCGGTGTCGAGATGGAAGCGCTGACGGCGGTTTCGGTCGCCTGCCTCACCATCTACGACATGATCAAGGCGGTCGAGCGCGGCGTGCGCATCGAGGGCATCCATCTCGTCGAGAAGCTGGGCGGCAAGTCGGGCCACTACCGCGCCTGATCTCGTGATCATTCGGCGACGTGCGGATCCTGTCCTGCGCCGTTGCGAACCTCGCTTGCAGAACGCGCGGCATCGAGCGGGGCCAACACGTTAGATGGTTAAGCGCTGGTTGACGTCGCAGTCACCGGCAAGAACTGACCGGATGGCGACCGTCTCCGGCAATACTCTGCCACGCATCTTGGCCCGCCCATCGATCGGATTTGTGAGTCGCGGTTCATGTCGCATTAACCGCGCTTGCTAACGTCGCCTCCACATCGATCCCGTAAACCGACGGATGTTACGTGGATCATGAGCTGATCTTGGCGTGTGCACGGCAACGATCGATGTGATGACCAAATACGGCAGCCGCCTTCTCGACCAGGCCTTCGTGCGCGGTGGACCCATCCGCTGGCTCGTGGTGGGCGGCACACTGCTGATCGCGGCGATCGCCCTCGGCGCGATCCTGATGGCACAGAATTTCCGCGAACGCGCGCTGCGCAACTCCGGCCGCGAGCTCGAAAACACCGCGCTGCTGCTCGCTCACCATTTCGATCAGCAATTCCAGGATTTCGCAGTCATCCAGCGGGATTTCGTCGATCACGTCCGCGCCACCGGTATCGCCGGGGCAGAGGACTATCGAAAGCGCCTCTCCGGCGAGGACGTTCACCGGATGCTGCGTTCAAAAATCGAGGCCTTGCCCTACATGGGCGCCGTCAACGTCATCGATGCCGACGGCAACTTGATCAATTCGTCGATGGCGTGGCCGGTCCCGAGCGTGAACGTTGCCGATCGCGCCTATTTTCGGACCTTCAAATACACTCCCTCCTCGCCCGACGTCCTCATCGCGCCGCTTTACAGCCGGGTCTCCGGCCAATGGACGATCCTGATCGTGCGCAAGATCGTTGGACCCGACGGCGAATTCATGGGCCTCATCGCGCGCGGCATCGAACCGGCCAATTTCGAGAAGTTCTTCGAGACCGTCGTGCTCGGCGAGGGCGCGACGATCTCGATGCTGCATCGGGACGGCACCTTGCTGGCCCGCTACCCGCATTCGAGCGAAATGCTGGGACGTAATTTCAGGAACGGCTCGTTCGAGCAGCAGAGGATCTTCGCGCTCGACCATTTTGCCGGCCGCGTCGCGAGTCCTGTCGACGGCGAAGACCGGCTGGTTTCGTCGCGCGCGCTGCCCCATTTCCCGATCCTGGTGATGGCGACGACCACGCGCGCCGCGGCGCTCGCCGACTGGCGCGAGCAGATCGGCATCCTGATCTCGGTCGCCGCCGCCTCTGTGCTCGCAATTGCCGGCGTGCTGGTCGCGATCGTGCGCAAGTTGCTGTGGCAGCATCGCCTGTCCCGGGAGCGGCTGACGCTGGAGAAGCAGCGCCTCGACCGCGCCGTCAATAACATGACCCAGGGCCTGCTGCTGTTCGACGCTTCGCGGCGGCTCGTGGTCTGCAACCAGCGCTATATCGAGATGTACGGGTTGTCGCCCGCAATCGTCAAACCCGGCTGCAGCTTTCTCGACGTCATCATGCATCGGAAGGCTACCGGCTCGTTGACCGGCGATGTGGACCAGTATGTCGCACGCGTGCTGCGCGACGTCCACGTGCGCAATTCCATGGTGGTCGAGACCAGCGATGGTCGATCGATCCAGGTCCTCAACGAGCCTCTCGACGATGGCGGCTGGGTCGCGACCCATGAGGACATCACGGAGCGGCGCCGTACCGAGGAGCGCATCACCCACCTCGCCCACTACGACGCGCTGACCGACTTGCCGAACCGCGCCATGTTCCACGAACATCTTCGCGGCGAACTGGCGACCATCGTTCACGGTGAACAACTCGCCGTGCACTACATCGACATCGACGAATTCAAGGGCGTCAACGACGCGCTCGGCCATCTCGTCGGCGACGAGCTGTTGAAGTCCGTGGCGCAGAGCCTGCGCGCCTGCGCCGGCCCGAGCGATTTCGTGGCGCGGCTCGGCGGCGACGAATTTGCGATTGTGCAAATCGCCGTCACCTCGCAGGACCAGGTCAGCGAGCTCGTCGCACGGGTCTTCGCCGCGATCCGCACGCCGTTCGACTGCATGGGCCATCACCTCACCACCGATGCCAGCATCGGCATTGCGTTGGCGCCGGACCACGGCACGGCGCTGGACCAGATCCTGAAGAACGCGGATATGGCGATGTATGCAGCCAAAACCGCCGGGCGCCGCACCTACCGCTTCTTCGAACCTGAGATGGATGCCAAGGTGCGGGAGCGCCGCCAGCTCGAGATCGACCTGCGCCACGCCATTGCCCAAAGGGGGCTCGAAGGCGGCCTGGAGGTCTACTACCAGCCCTGCCTCAGCCTCAAGGACGACAGTATCGCCGGCTGCGAAGCCCTGGTGCGCTGGCGCCATCCCGAGCGCGGCATGGTTTCGCCTGCCGAGTTCATCCCGATCGCGGAAGACACCGGACTGATCAACGAGATCGGCGAATGGGTGCTGGCGACCGCCTGCCGCGACGCCGCCACCTGGCCCGACGACATCCGCCTCGCCGTCAACGTCTCGCCGGTGCAGTTCAAGAACGACACGCTGGCGCTGAAGATCATGGCGGCGCTGGCCGCGTCCAATCTGGCGGCCACCCGGCTCGAGCTCGAGATCACCGAGGCCGTGCTGATCCGCGACGACGACACCGCGCTTGCGATCCTGCATCAGCTCCGCGCCATCGGCATCCGCATCGCGCTCGACGATTTCGGTACCGGCTATTCGTCACTGAGCTATCTCCACCGCTTCCCGTTCGACAAGATCAAGATCGATCGCTGCTTCGTCAGCGACATCGCAGGTCCTGACGGCTCCGCCAGCATCGTGCAGGCCGTGGTCAATCTCGCCAGCGCCCGCCGCATGGCGACCACGGCCGAAGGCGTCGAGACCGAGGAGCAGCGGCGGCTGTTGCGCACGCTCGGCTGCACCGAGATGCAGGGCTATTTGTTCAGCGCCGCCAAACCGGCCGACAAGATCGTGGAGCTGTTTGCGCTGCATCGCAGCCGTCTCGCCCAGCGCCACGGCAATGGAGCGCGCCGCCGCGAAGCCAGCTAGGGCTTCGCAAGAGACGACCGCGCTCGCCAAACGAATTTGCCCGGAAGCGGTGATCCACTCCCGGGCGATATCGAAGGTCAAGATGACCGCTGGAAACTAGTTCGGCACCGTCGTCTTCGGCGCGGGCTTTGCGGCTGCCGCATTCACGGTGACGCCGTGCAGGAAGTCGAAGGCCGCGTGCAGTGCCTTGTCGTCCTTCTCTTCCGGTGGGACATAGGACTGCGATCCGGTCTGCTCCTTGCCGTCGGCGGCCTGCAGATGGCCGCGCATCTGGGACTCCGCGATGGTGTCGACGCGGCCCTTCAGCTCCGGCGGCACGTCCTGGAGGATCTCGATGTCGGGCGCGATGCCCTGGGCCTGGATCGAGCGGCCGGACGGCGTGTAATAGCGCGCCGTGGTCAGTGCCAGCGCACCGTTGCCGGCACCGAGCGGAATGATGGTCTGCACCGAGCCCTTGCCGAACGAGCGCGTGCCGATCAGCGTCGCGCGCTTGTGGTCATGCAGCGCGCCGGACACGATCTCCGAGGCCGAAGCAGAGCCGCCGTTGATCAGGACCACCAGCGGCTTGCCTTTGGTGAGGTCGCCGCCTTGCGCCGTGAAACGCTGGGTCTCTTCCGGATTGCGGCCGCGGGTCGAAACGACCTCGCCGCGCTGCAAGAACGCGCTCGACACCGATACCGCCTGGTCGAGCAGGCCGCCCGGGTTGTTGCGCAGGTCCATCACATAGCCGACAAGCTTGTGCTGCGGCACGTCCCTGGAAATCGACGCAATCGCTTTCTTCAGGCCGTCGGTGGTCTGCTCGTTGAACGAGGTGACGCGGATGTAGCCGATGTCGCCGTTCTCGACGTGGAAGCGCACCGGGCGCACATGGATGATCTCGCGCTTGATTGCGACGTCGAGCGGCGCGTCGGCGCCCTTGCGCACGATGGTGAGCTTGGTCTGGGTGTCGACGGGACCCTTCATCCGGTTGACGGCCTGCTCGAGCGTCATACCCTGCACGTTTTCGCCGTCGATCTTGCTGATGAGGTCGCCGGACATGATGCCGGCCTTGGACGCCGGCGTGTCGTCGATCGGCGAGACGACCTTGACGAGGCCCTCCTCCATGGTCACCTCGATGCCGAGGCCACCGAACTCACCGGAGGTGGTCTCCTGCATCTCGGTCCAGGCCTTGGCGTTCATGTAGCGCGAATGCGGATCGAGCGAGGTCACCATGCCCGTGATCGCACCTTCGATCAGCTTGGCATTGTCGGGCTTCTCGACATAGCTCGCCTTCACCCGCTCAAAGACCTCCCCGAACAGGTTGAGCTGGGAATAGGCGTCATCCGTGCCCGCGCCGACCGCCGCCCGTGCCGCCCACAGTCCGCCCTGCGGACCGGATACGAGGAGGGTCAGGCATGCGCCGGTGAGCGCGCCCAGGGGGAACAGCAGGGTTTTCCGCATGGAATGGGTGGCCTTTTCGCTTAGCGGTTCTTTTGAGGCTTGGCAGCCGCCATCCAAATGGCGATCCAGCCCGGTTCTCACAATATCATTCTGGTTTCTTCAAGGCCGGCCTGCCACGCCGGCGGGCACGCGATGAAAATCCCTTCGCCTGGACCTAAACATTTGGCAACGTTCGGAGACCAGCCCTCCCGGACAGCGGGAATCGGTCGGCCGACGACGCTTCGCAGCTATGCGAGTTTAGGATGGTTTTGGAAGGCCGAACGGGATAGGCGATGGCGTAAGACTTCAAATTCTCGGGAGGACAACAATGAACGACGCGCCCCGGCCGGAACGGAATGTCGAACTCGGCGCCAGTAACGAGCCATTCCAGAACCTGCACGAATTCATCCGGAAGGCGCGCTCCAACCTCAACCAGAACGCCTGGGACTACATCGTCGGTGCGGCCGAGACCGAGACCACCATGCGTCGCAACCGCATGGCGCTGGACGAGATCGCTTTTCGCCCCCGAGTGCTGCGCGACGTGCGCAAGGTCGATGGCTCCGTCGAGCAGTTCGGCCGCAACATGCGCCTGCCTGTCGTGCTCGCGCCTGTCGGCGCGCTGGAAATCTTCGATCCGCTTGGAGCCGCCAGCGTTGCCCGCGCCGCCGGCAGATTCGGCGCCGCCCATATGCTGAGCTCGGTTTCCGAACCCGGCCTCGAAAAGACCGCCGAAGCCGCCCCCGACGCGTTGCGCATGTACCAGCTCTATGTTCGCGGCGATGACGCGTTCGTGGCCGATGTCGTCAGCCGCGCCGAGAAGGCCAGATATGCCGCCTTCTGCCTGACCGTCGACACCGCCCATTACAGCCGTCGCGAGCGTGACATCGCCAAGCGCTACGTTCGCGAGAGCCGTCTGCGCGCTACCGGAGGCGACTACCAGAAGGGCCTGGAATGGCGGACCGTGAAAATGGTCAAGGACAAGTTCCGGATACCGTTGATCCTCAAGGGCATCGCCACTGCCGAGGACGCGCAGATCGCGGTCGATCACGGCGTCGAGTGGATCTACGTCTCCAACCATGGCGGCCGTCAGCTCGATCACGGCCGCGGTGCCATGCATGTGCTGCCCGAGATCGTCGAAGCGGTGAAGGGCCGCGCCAAGATCATGGTCGATGGCGGCATCTGCCGCGGCACCGACATCGTCAAGGCGATCGCGGCGGGCGCAGACCTCGTCGGCATCGGCCGGCTGCAATGCTGGGCACTGGCTGCGGCGGGCGAGACCGGCGTGGCGCGGATGCTCGAGCTGCTCGAGGACGAGGTGCTGCGCTGCCTCGGTCTCCTGGGCGCCACCTCCTTCGCCGAGGTCGACAAATCCTGTCTGCACCCGGCCACCGCAACCAACGCGCCGAGCGTGTTCAGCGCATTCCCGCTGTTCGACCACGAACCCTACCGATACTGATGGAAAGGACGCAAGTGACCTCGCTCTCGCCTGGTAGCGCCGATGCGCTTCTGTTCGATCTCGGACGCGTCGTGCTCGACATCGATTTCTCCAAGGCGATCACCTGCTGGGCGCGACATGCCGACTGCGAGCCGGAAGCCATCGTCGCGCGCTATATGCGCGACAGCGAGGCCTACCGGCTGCACGAGGTCGGCAAGATCAGCGACGAGGACTATTTTGCCTCGCTGCGCGCATCGCTCGGCATCGGCATCTCGGATGCGCAGTTCCTCGAAGGATGGAACGCGATCTTCGCCGGCGAGATGCCTGATATTGCGGAGCTGCTGCCGCGTGCGGCGAAGCAGATGCCGGTCTATGCCTTCTCCAACACCAACCGCCCCCATGTGGACTTTTTTTCGAAGGAATATGCCGACCTGCTCGGGCATTTCCGCGAGCTCTACCTGTCCTCGAGCATCGGGCTGCGCAAACCCGATGCGGAGGCCTTCGACCATGTCGTCGCCGCGATGGGGGTGCCCGCGAACCGCATCGTGTTCTTCGATGATCTCGCCGAGAACGTCGAAGGTGCACGGGCGCGCGGCCTGACCGCGGTGCATGTGACCTCGCCGACCGACGTCGGAAATGCCCTGAAGGCGCTGGGGATCTGACTTGGCAACCCGGCTCTGATTCCGGAGGCAATTTCACTGGAACTCGGGAACCAAAACCCTTTGTGCATTTTTGTACAGAGTTCCGGGAACGGAATCCCCGGCTCCGGACTCTATAGTCCGTTGGGAATTCTACATCGGACTTATCATCGTGTTGGGCAAAACCTACCTCACCAAGCAGGCCTCCCTGCTGATGAAATACGCCAGGACCACCTCGAATTCTGAGCTCTCCGCAAAACTGATCAGCAAGGCCGCCGACCTGAAGGCCCAGGCCGATCCAATGCCCGACAAGAATCCCAAAGCGCCTGATGTCAGTCCGAGCGAGCCGCCGGGGACCTGACCGATGCTGGCCACGGCTCTTGTCTTTGCCTTGGCCGTCGTTGTGCCGGTATGCGTCGCTCTCCTGATCATGCCGCGGCTGAACCGCCAGCTTCGTCCCACGGCTCCAGGGGTGGGATAAATCATCTTGTGCGGCTGCTTTGCCTGGACGCTCCCGCTCGGCTAGAACTCTCGCGGCTGATTTGCCCGAATGGGCGTAGCTGGAGTTTTCACCGTGGCCCTCATGCCGGTATCCGATGCGCTTGCTGCCGTGCTCGCGGGAGCGGAGCCGCTGGCCGAGGAAACAGTTGCGCTCGATCGGGCCTTTCATCGCGTGCTTGCGCGCGATGTCGCGGCGCGGCGGACGCAGCCGCCTGAGGCGATGTCGGCGATGGATGGCTATGCCGTGCGTGCGGCCGATGCGGCCAAGGTCGACACACGGCTCACGGTGATCGGCGAAGTCGCGGCCGGCCGGCCGTTTGCTGGAAGGGTCGGCGCCGGCGAAGCCGTGCGGATCTTCACCGGTGGCGTCGTTCCCGATAACGCGGATGCCGTGGTGATCCAGGAGGACACCGTCGCCGACGGCGAGTGCATCACGATCAAGGAAGCCGCCATCACCGGACGACACATCCGCCCGGCCGGCATCGACTTCCGCGAGGGCGACGTGCTCCTGCGCAGCGGCACGCGGCTCACGGAGCGCGACCTCGCACTCGCCGCCGGGATGAACCATCCGCAACTCGCGGTCCGCCGCCGGCCGACGGTCGCAATCCTCGCCACCGGCGATGAGCTGGTGATGCCGGGCTCGACGCCCGGCCACGGCCAGATCGTCTATTCCAATGGCTATGCCCTTCATGCTCTGGCTCGCAGCGAAGGTGCCGACACGATCGATCTCGGGGTCGCGGCCGATACGCTTGCCGCCACCACATCGGGCATCCGCCGCGCGCGCGAGAGCGGCGCCGACATCCTGATCACGACCGGCGGTGCCTCGGTGGGCGACCACGATCTGGTGCAACAGGCACTGAGGGACGAAGGTATCTCGATGGCGTTCTGGAAGATCGCGATGCGACCGGGCAAGCCCATGATGAACGGGCAACTGGGATCGATGCGCGTGATCGGCCTGCCCGGCAATCCCGTATCATCCTACGTTTGCGCTTTCCTGTTTCTGGTCCCGCTGATTCGCGCGCTGTCGGGGCGTTCGGTGGTTCATCATCGCCGCGAGCGCGCCGTGCTCGGCCGCGATGTCGGCGCCAACGATCAGCGCGAAGATTATCTGCGCGCGCGGCTGGCAGAGCGTGACGACGGCACGCTGGTCGCCGTTCCCGTCGATCATCAGGACTCCTCGTTGCTTTCGAATCTGGCTGCGGCACAGGCACTTCTCGTGCGCGCACCGTTCGCGCCGAAGGCCGAAGCAGGCACCGCTTGCGAGGTGCTGCGGCTGCCCGTCTGACCGCTTCGTTCGCGTGCGTTCCGCGAACTTCGTCGCGTTCACGGTAAATTAAGCAGTTGCGGAACATGTATCGAACATATAGTGTCCGTTCATGATTTGTTTCGAGCATGTAGCGGCTTATGGCTGAATTCAGCGTCTCGGAATTGAATGACATCACCAGGGGGATTTTGGTCGAGATGTTAACGCGCAAACAATACGAGCTCCTGCGGTTCATCAGCGAGCGGCTGAAGGAAAGCGGCGTGCCGCCCTCCTTCGACGAGATGAAGGACGCGCTCGATCTGCGCTCGAAATCGGGCATCCACCGCCTGATCACTGCGCTCGAGGAGCGCGGCTTCATCCGCCGTCTGCCCAACCGCGCCCGCGCGATCGAGGTGATCAAGCTGCCCGAGCTCCAGGCCGCCGCCGGCAGTCGCCGCGGCTTCACCCCGAGCGTCATCGAGGGCAACCTCGGCAAGGTGCGCATGACGTCGAGCCCGCCGGCGGATGAGGGCGAGCGTCCCGTCGCGGTGCCCGTCATGGGCCGGATCGCGGCCGGTACGCCGATCGAAGCCTTGCAGACCCGCAGCCACACTATCAGCGTTCCGCCCGACATGCTCGGCGCGGGCGAGCACTATGCGCTCGAAGTGCGCGGCGATTCCATGGTGGACGCCGGCATCCTCGACGGCGACATGGCCCTCATCCAGCGCAACGAGAGCTGCGACACTGGCGACATCGTCGTCGCCCTGATCGACGACGAGGAAGCCACCTTGAAGCGCTTCCGTCGCCGCGGCGCCTCGATCGCGCTCGAGCCAGCGAATGCCGCCTATGAGGTCCGCATCCTGCCCCCCAACCGGGTCAAGATCCAGGGCAAGCTGATCGGTCTCTATCGCAAGTACTGAGCGCCACGTTCTCGCGCGATCGGTGACTGCGATCAACGATTGGAGCGGACGATTGTCCGCTCCGGCTGGATAGACTTTCTGGTTCTGCACAGATTATCCCGCCACCTCTCCAGCCCTACATCCCCGGCATGCCGCAACGAAGCACACTCGCTTCGATGGGCCTCCAGGGAGACTGAGGAGAGAATGATGGGCAAGATCATCCTGAGCACCGTCACGATGACGCTGATCACAGCGTCCGGATCGCACGCCTTTGCTGCGCATGCGCAGCATCGCCTCGGCAAGGTGCCGCAGGCGACGAGCGCGCAGATCCGCGATGCCCGCAACGCCATCGAGCAACAGGCGCAGCCCGGCTGGCAATATTCCGGCTGGTCCGCGCCGGCCGGACGCTGAGCGCGAAGCCTCCCAAATGCACGGAGGCAAGCTTTGTTCCCAGCCGTTCGGGAAAGATAATGTGATTGCGGCTCGCGGATCGGAGCCGCAGATTTGCCTACAACCAAGCAGAGTCTTGCAGGCTTCAACTCTGATAGAGGCCGGCGCCTCCAGGACAGAGGCGCGGGTTGCTATCCCCGATGAGGAGCACCCGATGTGTGACTATAGCTTGCATGCCGTCGCGACGCGTCCCGCAGAAGTCGGCGAGACGATCGTCACGACAACGTTCCGCGGCACCTCGACGCGCGGCTTCGCCTCTGAAGCCGACATGTCGGTCGCGGTCTGCCTGCTTCCGGGAACGGAGCTCGCCTTCGCCGACAACGTCCGCTACGACAACAGGTGGATCTGGACCCGCACCATCAATTCCCGCGTAGGCAAGTTCGGCAAGGTTGATCCGCACATTCCCGATCGCCATCACGACGCGATCGAATTCCCCGATGGCAAATACGTGCTGGTGACGCAGCTCGTCGAAGGCCAGCGCGCAACCGTGCTGCAACTGCCCGTGACCCAGCCGCTCGGCGAGCGCGAGCACAAGCCGCAAGTGGCCGCCGACAGTCGCACGACGCCGCCACGCCTGCCGATCGGCTGAAGCGTCGATTCTAGTCCTCGGCCTGAAGGTCGGCCTCCGACGGCGTTGCGTCTTTGGTCCGCGGAGCTGCCGACCGTGGCTTGAGGGTTTGGCCGAAATCTGCATCGCCGGGCGCCACCGGCGACCAGGAGCGGTTTGCGCCCCTCGCTCTCACCGGCTGAACCGCAAAACCGTCACCGCGCTGTGTCAGCGCAAGCGCGCCCTGGCTCGCCAGACGCGGCCGATCGATCACCATTGCAGCGCAATCGGGCGGCGCAGGCCTCGCCGTCACCACCAGCGCTGCGCGGCTGCAATCGTCGGCCAGCGCGTCGATGCGCAGCGCCAGCGCAATCATGCGGCCGTCGGCAAGCGGCGTCACGCAGCCGGCATCGTCGCACGACACGCCGTCGCCGAGCGAAGCGCTGGCGGCATCGCGCGGGTCGGCGTCCGCCGCGAGCCACTCCTTGAGAAGGAAATTGTCCTTCTTCGTCCTGATCAGATGCAGCTGCCCATCCTTGCCGCGCACCGCGACGTTCTGGCCGTCGGCGGCAATGAGAATGTCGGGTTGCCGCACCGACAAGGCCCAGATCGTTGCGACCGCAAGCACGATCGCACCCGACCAGCGCAGCGGCGTGCGCAACAGCCCCATCAGGACAAGCCCCAGGCTCGCCGTCACCAGCGGCGCGGTGCCGAAGGCGCCGACATGGCCGATAGCCCCTGGCAATGCCGCCACCCAGCGGGTGACCACAATCATCCAGTCGATGCCGATCCCCATCAGCCACCAGAACACGCCGTCCAGCCCGAACGGAGCCGCGAGCAGTCCCAACAGCCCGGCCGGCATCACCAGCGCCGAGACGACGGGCATCGCACCGAGATTGGCGAGCACGCCGTAGGGCGTGACGCGGTGAAAATGGAAGGCGGCATAGGGCGTGGTCGCAAGCCCCGCGATCATGGAAGCCATGAACAGCATCGCGATCTCGCGGCCGCCCCACAGCGCAATCCGCGCCGTCGTCGAATGATCGGGCGAGGCAAGCAGGTTCGGCATCCCGATCTGCACCATTGCCACCAGCCCGAGCGTCGCCGCAAACGACATTTGGAAGCTCGGATGCACCAGCGCTTCCGGCGCAACCGCGAGCACGATCAGCGCCGCCACCGCCAGCGTGCGGAACGTGATCGCGCGACGGTCGACGATCACGGCAATCAGCACCACCGCGGTCATGAAGAACGATCGCTGGGTTGCGACCTCCGCGCCCGAGAGCAGCAGATAGAATGCGGAGGCCACCAGCGCCGCGGCCGCCGACCATTTCTTGATTGCGAATCCGGCCGCCAGCCCGGGGATCAGCGCCAACAGCGCGCGGACCGCGAAGAAGACGACTCCAGCGACGACCGCCATGTGGTAGCCGGAGATCGACAGCACGTGGCCAAGCCCCGAGACGAACATCGCATCGTTGACGGGCGTGGTGATCGCATCGCGGCGGCCGGTCAAAAGCGCGGTCGCGATTGCGCGGTTGTCGCCGTCGAGCACGGCGCGGATCCGCGCGTCGATCGCATCGCGCAGGCCCTGCATGAGCGCAGCATAGCGCAACTGCAATCCGCCTGACACCGGCGGCGTCACCGTCGTGATCGCCCCCATCGCGAAACCGGACGCGCCGATGCCCTGGAAGAACATGTCGCGCGAGAAATCGTAGCTGCCCGGCCGCAACGGCGACAGCGGCGGCATCAACCGGGCCTTCAACTGCACGAAGCTGCCGACATCGGGCGCCGTCCCCTTGCGCACGGAGAGGCGGACGCGCTCGAGCTTGACGTCGCCGCGCTGCGCCTCCATCGCGGTGACGCGCAGCACGAACCGGTCGGTGCGTTCGCGAATGTCGCGGGTCTCGACGAAGCCCGACAGCGACACGGAATAAAGCGGCTTTGCGAGCACGGCGTGGGCGATGCTTGCTGTCCTCCACGTCGCCGCAGCAAGACCGGCCGCAACCGCCGCGATCATGATCGCGGGTGCAAACCACCGGCTCCGCCGCAACAGAACCGCGCCAAGCGTCGACGCGCCCGCCGTCGCGACCGTCACCCAGAGCACCGGCTCATGGTCGGCGGCGAAGTACAGCGCGATGCCGCAGCCGAAGGCGATGGGGACCCATGGGAACAGTCGTCCAGCGCCGGCCTCGGCCTTCGCCCAATCACCCAGCTTTCCGGCGATCGACGACCAGACGCCGAAGCCTGCCGGCACAAAGCCGCCGGCCGACGCTGTTCGGCCGCTGCCGGGCCAGGTCCCGGCCATACCTTGCGAGGCACGTTGTGGCCGGCCCGGCTCCGCCATCCCTCAGCAACCCTGCGCTACGCTACTGCACGGAAGCTACCGGAACGTGCGGCGGCACGGATAGCGGCACAAATCGGGAACGAAGAGGCTTCCGCCCTACTTTTCCTCTTCCATCGTCACGGCGACATCGGCCTTGGCGGACAGCCGAACCTTGTTGCCCTCGACATCGGCAACCAGGCCCTTGTCGATGAAATGGTGGTGGCCCTTGTGGCTGCCCTCGCCGCTGTCCTTTTTGGTCAGCTTGATGCGATTGCCTTCGACCTTGTCGACCGTGCCGATATGGACACCGTCGGCGCCGATGACTTCCATATGCTCAGCGATGTTCTGCATGGTGGGATGCTCCTGTGGATCCACCTCAACCCGGCGCCCGCGCATTCGTTTCCAGCGCCGGAATGACGATGCCGTGCGCGGCGCGCCTGTCAGATCAACGGCGCCTTCGCCGAGGCGTGGTGATTGACGATCTTCCAGTCGCCGTCTTCGCGAATGATGACCCAGCTCATCTTGACGACGAGGTCAGGCCGTTCGCCCGCCAGGTCGAACGTGATGGTCGCGCCCATGTTGATCGTATCGGGCCCTGCCTGCGCCGCCTGCACCTCGGAGAACGCCGCGCTCGGCCTGCGCCAGCGCGGCAGGCCGTTGAAGTAATCGGCCACGCCATTCCTGCCCCGATAGAGCTTCGGGTTGGAGCCGAAGAAGAATGCGTTCTTTGAATAAAGCGACGACAGCGCAACCGCATCGAGGGTCGCGAAGCCGGCGCACCATTTCGCGATGATCGCGGAAACGGCGGCGTCGGCTGCACTGCACATCTTGCGTCCCTCAGCCCTTTGCCTCAGCCATTTGCCTCAGCCCTTGCCGACTTCCTTGGCGAACGTATCGCGCAAGCCAATGGTGCGTGAGAACACCGGCTTGCCGGGCGTGGAGTCCTTGTCGCGCACGAAATAGCCCTGGCGCTCGAACTGCATCGGTTCGATCGAATTGCTTTCCGCGACCGATGCCTCGATCCGGGCGTCGGAGAGGATCTCCAGCGATTGCGGGTTGAGGTCAGCGGCGAAGTTCGAGGCATCCGGGCTCGGGTTGGCGAAGAGCTGGTTGTAGATGCGGATCTCCGCAGGGACAGACGTTGCGGCCGGCAGCCAGTGCATGGTCGCCTTGACCTTGCGGCCGTCAGGCGCGTTGCCGCCCTTGGTCGCGGGATCGTAGGTGCAGCGCAGCTCCACCACCTCGCCCTTGTCGTTCTTGATCACGCCGGTGCACTTGACGAAATAGGCATAGCGCAGCCGCACCTCGTTGCCCGGCGACAAGCGGAAGAACTTCTTCGGCGGGTTCTCCATGAAGTCGTCCTGCTCGATATAGAGCTCGCGGCCGAACGTGATCTTGCGCGTGCCGGCGCTGGGATCGTCCGGGTGGTTGATCGCCTCGAGTTCCTCGCTCTGCCCTTCCGGATAGTTCTCGATGACGACCTTCAGCGGCCGCAGCACGCCCATGCGGCGCTGCGCGGTGCGGTTCAGCTCCTCGCGGATGCAGAATTCCAGCATGCCGACGTCGACCACGCTGTTGGCCTTGGCCACACCGATGCGCTTGACGAATTCACGCAACGCCGCCGGCGGCACGCCGCGGCGGCGCATGCCCGCGATGGTCGGCATCCGCGGATCGTCCCAGCCCGCGACATGGCCGTCGCGGACAAGCTGGGTCAGCACCCGCTTCGACAGCAGCGTGTAGGTCAGATTGAGCCGCGCCATTTCGTACTGATGCGGCCTGGACGGCACCGGCAATCTCTCAATGAACCAGTCATAGAGCGGCCGGTGGTCCTCGAACTCCAGGGTGCAGATCGAGTGCGTGATGCCCTCGATCGCATCCGACTGGCCGTGCGCGTAGTCGTAGCTCGGATAGATGTGCCATTTGGTGCCGGTGCGCGGATGGTGCGCATGCAGGATGCGGTAGAGCACGGGGTCGCGCAGGTTGATGTTGCCGGCGGACATGTCGATCTTGGCCCGGAGCACGCGCGCGCCGTTCGGGAATTCGCCCGCCTTCATGCGACGGAACAGGTCGAGGTTCTCCTCCACGCCGCGGTCGCGAAACGGCGAGTTCTTGCCGGGTTCGGTCAGCGTGCCGCGCGACAGCCGGATCTCTTCCTGGGACTGATCGTCGACATAGGCGAGCCCGTCGCGGATCAGCTGCTCCGCCCATTCGTACAGGCGGTCGAAATAATCAGAGGCATAGAACAGGTTCTTGCCCCAGTCGTAGCCCAGCCAGTGCACGTCGGCCTGGATGGAATCGATATATTCCTGCTCTTCCTTGACCGGATTGGTGTCGTCGAAGCGCAGATGACAGCGGCCTGGAAATTCCTGGGCGATGCCGAAATTGAGGGCGATCGACTTGGCGTGGCCGATATGCAGGTAGCCATTCGGCTCCGGCGGGAACCGGGTCACGATCTCCTTGTACTTGGCCTGATCGAGGTCGGCCTGGATGATGTCACGAATGAAATCGCGCCCAATCTCAGTCGTCACCGGTTCTGTGCTCATCCTGCAATCCTGTCGGGAAGTCAGCGGCCCTTCTGCCAAATTCGCGTGGCTGAGCCAAGGCCTCAGGGGATCCGCCGTTGGGCTTTAGTTATGCTCCGGTCCTGATATATACCACCGCTTCAATGCATAGGCCCTGCCAAGAATGACCGATTCCGTCGTCACGCGCTTTGCGCCCTCTCCAACCGGCTTCCTCCATATCGGAGGCGCTCGCACGGCGCTGTTCAACTGGCTCTATGCGAAGAAGCACGGCGGCAAGATGCTGCTCCGGATCGAGGATACCGACCGGGAGCGCTCTACCGAGGCCGCGATCGGCGCGATCCTGGACGGGCTGAAATGGCTGGAGCTCGGCTGGGATGGCGACGTCATCTATCAGTTCAGCCGCGCCGCCCGTCACCGCGAGGTGGCCGAGCAGCTGCTCGCCGACGGCAAGGCCTACCGCTGCTACGCCACTGCCGAGGAGCTCACCGCCATGCGCGAGAAGGCGCGCAGCGAGGGCCGCACTCGCCTCTATGACGGCATGTGGCGCGACCGCGATCCGGCAACCGCCCCTGTTGACGTCAAGCCGACCATCCGCCTCCGGGCGCCGCAGACCGGCGAGACCGTGATCGAGGATCAGGTCCAGGGCCGCGTGGTCTGGCAGAACGAGAACCTCGATGACCTCGTCCTGCTGCGCGGCGATGGCAACCCGACCTACATGCTCGCGGTGGTCGTGGACGACCACGACATGGGCGTCACCCACGTCATCCGCGGCGACGACCATCTGATCAACGCCGCCCGCCAGAAGCAGATCTATGACGCAATGGGCTGGGCACTGCCGAACATGTCGCATATCCCGCTCATCCACGGTCCTGACGGCTCGAAGCTGTCCAAGCGCCACGGCGCGCTCGGCGTCGATGCCTACCGCGCCATGGGTTACCTTCCGGCCGCGCTGCGCAACTATCTCGTTCGGCTCGGCTGGAGCCATGGCGACCAGGAGATCTTCTCGACGGAGGAGATGATCGCGGCCTTCGATCTCGCCAGCGTCGGCCGCGCCGCCGCCCGCTTCGACTTCGCCAAGCTGGAAAACCTCAACGGCCATTATATCCGCCACTCCGACGATCAATCACTCGTGAAGATGTTCGAGGACGTGCTCGATCACGTCGTGCCCGCCCGCACCGAGATCAAGGCCAAGTTGAACGACACCACGCGCGCCCAGCTGCTGAAGGCCATGCCGGCCCTGAAGGAGCGCGCCAAGACGCTGATCGAGCTGATCGATGCCGCCTATTTCATCTTCGCCGACCGGCCGCTGCAGCTCGATCCCAAAGCGGCGGCCCTGCTGACGCCCGAGAACCGCAAGCTGCTCGGGCAGCTTCATTCCGCGCTGGAGAATGTGGAGACGTGGAGCGGCACCAGCACGGAAGCTGCGCTGCGCGCTTTTGCCGAGGAAAATAGTCTCAAGCTCGGCGCAGTCGCCCAGCCCTTGCGGGCGGCACTGACCGGCCGCACCACGTCGCCTGGCATATTTGAGGTTTTGGACGTGCTGGGACGCCAGGAAAGCCTGGGCCGGCTCGAGGATCAGTCCAAAGCCCCGACTACGACGTAAGTAGGCCATGGCTGCCATGATCTTGCAGCGCACACAGCAATAATATACCCATCTTCCCGTACATTCTGGAACATCCGGCCTGCCCCATCTTCGCCTGGGGCCTCCGGGACTGGCCCGTTTCACCACACATCGGGGACCTCTGATGGACGCAAAACCAAGCAACAAGACCGCCACGCTGACGGTCGGAAACAAGAATTACGATCTTCCGATCTATAGCGGCAGCGTCGGACCTGATGTCGTCGATATCGGCAAGCTGTACGGCCAGTCCGGCCTGTTCACCTACGATCCGGGCTTCACCTCGACCGCGAGCTGCCAGTCCAAGATCACCTATATCGACGGTGACGCGGGCGTTCTGGAATATCGCGGCTACCCGATCGAACAACTCGCCGAAAACGGCGACTTCCTCGAGACCTGCTATCTCCTGCTGTTCGGGGAGCTGCCGACCGCCGAGCAGAAGAAGGACTTCGACTATCGCGTCATCCATCACACGATGGTGCACGAGCAGATGGCCCGCTTCTTCCAGGGCTTCCGGCGCGATGCTCATCCGATGGCCGTTATGGTGGCCTCCGTCGGCGCGCTCGCCGCCTTCTACCACGACAGCACCGACATCAATGATCCCAACCAGCGCATGATCGCTTCCATGCGCATGATCGCGAAGATCCCCACGCTGGCCGCGATGGCCTACAAATACACGGTCGGCCAGCCCTTCGTGTATCCGAAGAACTCGCTCAGTTTTGCCGAGAACTTCCTCAACATGTGCTTCGCCGTGCCGTGCGAGGAGTACAAGATCAACCCGGTGCTCGCCGATGCGCTGGACAAGATCTTCATCCTGCATGCCGACCACGAGCAGAACGCCTCGACCTCGACGGTGCGTATCGCCGGCTCCTCCGGCGCCAACCCGTTCGCCTGCATCGCCGCCGGCATCGCCTGCCTCTGGGGCCCGGCGCATGGCGGCGCCAACGAAGCTGCGCTGGCGATGCTCGCCGAGATCGGCACCGTGGACAAGATCCCCGAGTTCATCGCCAAGGTGAAGGACAAGAACTCCGAAGTCCGCCTGATGGGCTTCGGTCACCGCGTCTACAAGAATTACGACCCGCGCGCCAAGATCATGCAGAAGATGTGTCACGCCGTGCTCAAGGAGACCGGCCATGGCGACGATCCGATGCTTAAGGTGGCGCTCGAGCTCGAGAAGATCGCGCTCAGCGATCAGTACTTCATCGACCGCAAGCTCTACCCGAACGTCGACTTCTATTCGGGCATCACGCTGAAGGCGATGGGCTTCCCGGTCTCGATGTTCACCGTCCTGTTCGCGGTCGCCCGCACCGTCGGCTGGATCAGCCAGTGGAGCGAGATGATCGAGGACCCGCAGCAGAAGATCGGCCGTCCGCGCCAGCTCTACACCGGCGTCACCAAGCGCGACTACGTTGCGATGAAGGATCGCAAGTAAGTTTGGACTCAAGTCCCGATGCAGCGGCGCCATCGCAAGATGGCGCCGTTTTTGTTTGGGCACGCACTTGACAGTGGAAGCGCTCCGCGCGCAAATTCTTACACTAAGTAAGAATGACGACAGGGATGGAAATGCCGGAGCAGCCGAGAAGTCGGCGGCAGACGCGCGCTGCCATTTTAACGCATTTGCTTCAGTCCGGCGGTTCGTTCCGGCCGCCGCTGGCGAAGGCCGCACGCCTGTCCGAAGCGAGCCTGTCGCGCATCCTGTTTGACCTGAAGGCCGAAGGCCTGATCGAGGAAGTGCGTCGCCCTGCCCCCTATGTCGGCGGCCCGACGGGTCTGGTGTCGCTCGATCGCACGGTGGCGCTCGCGGCCCTCGAGCTCACCGAACGCTGGCTCAGCGTCGGGGTTGGCGACCTGTCAGGCAGGCTGCAGTACAGCGAGCGTGTGCCGCTGCCGAACAAGCCCACCGCCGAATCCGTCGGCCGGGTCTATCGCGAGGCGTTGACCTTGCTGCGCGACTGGACGCGACGGCACCGCATCGAACTCGCACAGATCGGCGTCACCGTTCCCGGCCTTGGCCGGCTCAGTGAGTTCGGCAACCCCATCATTCCCTGCGACATCGAACAGATCGGCGGCATGTTCGACGAATTGTTCGCAGGCGTGCCTGTCACCTTCACCAATTCGGTGGTGGCGCACGCCACCTTTCATCGTTATCGCACGGAAAATTATCCGTTCGGCGATGCGCATCTGTTCGTCTTCGTCGGTCAGGGCGTCGCGGGCGCCTGGGGTGGATGATCCGATCGAGGACGACGCGCTCGATCCGATCGAGCTCGGCCACATGGTCTTCGGAACCGATGGACCGCTTTGCCGCTGCGGACATCACGGCTGCGTCGAAGCCTACACGTCGCTGCCGGCGCTGGCCGAGCTGCTCGGCCTGACTGAAGCCGAACTGCTCGCGCTCGGCAACGACTGGATGACCGAGATTCCACTTTCGCCGCGCGTGCGCCAGGAGCTGCGCCGAAGGCTGTTCCGGCTGGGGCTTGCGATCGGCAACACGCTCAACGTCAAACCCTGTCGCGGCGTCGCGATCAGCGGATGGCCCTCTCTGCTCGACGAGGACGATCGCAAGGCCGTGGTCGACGGGATCGATGCCTGCCTGCTCGGCGGCCGGAAACTGGCGCAGGTTTCGCTCGCCTTCGTCCCGCCCTCGAACGGCAACGATCCGCAGGCAGCGCTCGCCTTCGCCGCCTTCTGCCTCGCGAGATCTGGCGGCATGCCGAGCGCATCGACGGAGGCTGCCTGACATGACCTGAGCCGCGTGCGGCTCGCGCACGCCAAGACCAGCGCAAAAAGGCGCAAAAACCTCACACCCGGGAGAAACTGCCATGCCGATCACAACAACAAGGCGTCGTCTGCTCGCTGGATCCGCTGCCGCCCTCGCGCTGCCGGCCTTTGCCCGCGCACAAGGCGCGGTCAAGCCTCGCCTCACCGCAATCTCGCAATGGTCCGCAGGCAGCGACGGTGCTGCGATCACGGCGCTCGGCAAGAAATTCGAGGAAAAAGGCGGCATTTGGCAGCACTCGCCGGTCCCCGGTTTCACCACGGACATGATGAACAAGCTGCGTGCGCAGATCATCGCCGGCGATCCACCGGCCTGCTCGCAGCTCAAGGGCCCCGAGATCGCCGCCTGGTCGAAGATTGCTCCGACCGTCGATCTTGACGCCGTGGTCGCGGCTGCCGGCTACGAGAAGGTCGTCGCGCCGGATCTTGCCAAACTGCACAAGCCGGCAGGCAAATGGATCGCGCTGCCGTTGCAGATCTACAGCACCAACATGCTGTTTCTCTCCAAGCGCGGGATGGACAAGGCCAAGGCCGACAAGGTCCCCGTCACCTGGGCTGACTTCAACGACCTCGCCGAGAAAATGAAATCGGCCGGAATGACCTACCCCATCGCCAACGGCGGTACCCGCGCCGACGATGGGCAGAAATTCGAGGCGTCACTGGCCGGCATCAGCCCGACCGCATACCGCGCCGCCTGCATGAATCTCGACAAGAAGGCGCTGGAGGGCCCTGAGATGAAGGCGGCGTTCGCGCAGACGCGCAAGATCTCCGACTGGTGTGACCCCAACGTCGGGGTCCAACCCTATGCCAACAATTTGAAGCGCTTCGTCGACGGCGACATGGGCATGCTGATCATGGGCGGCTGGGCGCAGGGCGTGTTGAAAAACGCCGGCTTCAAGTTCGACGACTACGTCATCACCCCCGGCCCCAGCGACAACGGCAAGCCCGTCTTCCTCTTGAATGCCGATGCCTTCATCTTCTGGCAACGCAAGGAGGCCGATCTCCAGGCCGGGCAGATGTTGATGGCACAGCTCGTGATGGATCCGGCCATCCAGACCATGTATTCGCAGATCACGGGATCGATCCCCGTGCGCACCGATGTCGACCTGTCCGGCGAAGGCTGGTCGGATGGTCAACGGACAACCGCGGCCGCACTGAAGAATGCCATGGGCAACAACCAGGCCGTCCTGAGTCTCGCGCACAACATGGCCCAGGAAAACGGCCTGACCGCCGCGATGATCGACGTCATCACCGAATATGTGAAGAACAAGACGATCAAGCCGGACGAGGCCGTCAGCCGCCTCGCCGATGCCGTCGAGGGCGCACGTTGAGCGACGCCGTCTCGACAGCAACACGGCCGGGCCGGCCGGCGACCTCCGAGATGGTGCGCTGGCTGCCCGAATTTCTGATGATCTGGGTGCCGCTGCTGTTATCGGCAGCGCACCTCATCTCGTTTTCGATCTGGACCATCTGGATTTCGTTCACGCCCTCCACCCTTGTTCCCGTTACGGGCTGGGTCGGTCTGCGCAACTACAATTCGGTCCTGGCGTCGCGAAACTGGCAGATCGCCTTCGACAATCTGCTGCTGTTCGGCATCGCTTTCGTGCTGCTCAGTTTGACGACCGGCCTCCTGCTCGCGATCCTGCTCGATCAGCGCATTCGCGGCGAGAACGTGCTGCGGACCATCTTCCTGTATCCGCTGGCCGTGTCCTTCGTCGTGACAGGCACGGTATGGAGCTGGCTGCTCAATCCCGGCATCGGCATCGAGAAGCTTGCCCATGATCTCGGCTGGAGCTCCTTCCACTTTGACTGGCTGGTCAACCGCGACATGGCGATCTGGACCATTGTCATCGCGGCGGTCTGGCAATCCTCGGGCTTTGCCATGGCCCTCTTCCTGGCCGGCCTCCGCTCCGTCGATTCCGATATCATCAAGGCGGCACAGATCGACGGTGCCGGGCCTGTCAGAACCTATTGGCGCGTCATTCTGCCGACGCTTTGGCCGATCACCGTCACGGTCATTGTGGTCCAGCTGCAGTTTGCGATCTCGGCCTTCGACCTCGTGCGCGCACTCACCAATGGCGGACCGGGAATCGCGACCCAGCTGCCGGCCCTCGTCGTCTACGATTTGATGTTCCAACGCAGCCAGCTCGGCCGCGGTGCGGCAGCGGCGGTGCTGATGTTGCTCATCCTTCTTGCAGTGCTGCTGCCCTATGCGGCGTGGCGCTACCTCCGGCAACGGCGGGCTGCCCATGCGTGACCGAAGCTTCGCCCCAAGCCGGGCTCTGATCTATCTCGTCGTGACCTTGTTCGCGGCCGCCTATCTCGCGCCGCTGGTCGTCGTCGTCCTGAACTCGCTGCGGACCAACGAGGAGATTGCGCAGAGCTCGATGATTGGCTGGCCGCAACACTGGGCCTTTGGCAATTATGCCATGGCCTGGAGCGGCTTTTGCGTCGCAGAGACCTGCGCCGGCATCCGGCCGTACATGTTGAACTCGGCGCTCATAACGATCCCGGCGACGATCTTCTCGACCCTGCTCGGTGCTGTCGCCGGCTACGCGGTGTCGCTCTGGCGTTTTCGCGGCGATGCCTGGATCTACGGCATCGTCACCCTCGGCCTCTTCCTGCCCCAGCAGATGCGCCTGTTGCCCTGGACCATCGTGTTACGGGACATCGGGCTCATCAACACACTGTCGGGTCTCGTGCTGATCCACACGATCCAGGGGCTCTCCTTCACGGTGCTGTTCTGTCGAAACTATTATGTGGCGATCCCGCACGAGTTGATCAGGGCCGCACGCATCGATGGCGCCGGCTTCTTCCGCATCTTCTGGCGTATCATCCTGCCGCTCTCGGCACCCATCCTGATCGTCACCGTGATCTGGCAGTTCACCCATATCTGGAACGAATTCCTCTATGGCGTGACCTTCACGACCGGCCAACAGCAACCTGTGACGGCCGCGCTCATCGCACTGTCTACCCCAGTCGCAGATATCCCCAAGCAAGGTGTGCAGAGCGCCGCGGTGATCATCGCAGCCCTGCCGACTTTGCTGATCTATCTCTTCGGCGGCAGGTATTTCGTACGCGGCCTCACTGCCGGGGCCGTGAAATGATGGATGTGTCATGGCAGCACTGAGCATTCGCGCCCTGTCCAAGCGCTACGCCAATCTCGAGGTGCTCAAAGGCATCGACCTCGACATCGAGAGCGGCGAATTCACCGTGCTGGTCGGACCGTCCGGCTGCGGAAAATCCACGCTGCTCAACATCGTCGCCGGGCTCGATAACGCGAGCGACGGCACGATCGAGATTGGCGGGCGCGTGGTCAATGATGTCCCGCCCAAGGACCGCGATATCGCCATGGTGTTCCAGTCCTATGCGCTCTATCCGTCAATGACGGTGCGCCAGAACATCACTTTCGGCATGGAATGCCGAGGGGTCGCCAAGGCGGAGCAGGAAAAGGCGCTGGCGAGCGTGGCGAAGCTGCTCCAGATCGAACCGCTACTTGGCCGCAAGCCGTCGCAACTGTCCGGCGGCCAGCGCCAGCGCGTCGCGATGGGTCGCGCGCTGGTGCGAGATCCCCTGCTCTTCCTGTTCGACGAGCCGCTCTCCAACCTGGATGCCAAGTTGCGCGTCGAGATGCGCATGGAGATCAAGCGGCTGCACCAGCGCATCGGCGCCACCATCATCTATGTCACCCACGACCAGATCGAGGCAATGACGATGGCGACACGCATCGCCGTGATGCATCGCGGCGTGGTGCAGCAATTCGCCGATCCCGATACCGTGTACCGCTATCCGGCCAATCTGTTCGTCGCGCGTTTCATGGGCTCCCCGCCGATGAACACGATGCCGGCCCGGCTCGAGGCAGATAGCGGCGGGCCGGTGGTGGTGATCGGCGCCGGTCGGCCGGACGAGGTCCGTCTCCGCCTGCAAGGCTACGACGCGGCGCTGTCCTATGTCGGCCGCGAGGTGGTGCTCGGAATCAGGCCGGAATGCATCGCCGAAGGCGACCGGGTGTTCTCCGGCGCCGCCGGCGCGCCCGTCGTCCTCACCGCGCCGGTCGAGATGATCGAACCTACTGGTGCCGAGACCATCGTCCTGCTGCGGCTCGGCGGCGAGCCCGCGCAGGCGCGCATCTCGCCGGACATCCGCCCGACGCCGGGCGCTACGGCTTCCTTTGCGCTGGACACCCGCCGCATTTGCCTGTTCGACCCAGAGACGGAGCGACTGATCGCATGACCAAGACGAACTATGCCGACCTCGCGGAGCGCGTGGTGGTGATCACCGGAGGCGCCAGCGGCATTGGCGCTGCCTTCGTGCGCGCTTTCGCCGGCCAGGGTTCCCGCGTCGCCTTCCTCGACATCGACGCGCAGGCAGGCGAAGCATTGGCGCAGGAGGTGGCAAAGGATTCCGGTACGGCACCGCTGTTCGTGCCGTGCGACCTCATGGACATCGAAGCCTTGCGCGAGGCGTTGACGAAAGTCCACGCATCGCTCGGCGATGCCGCGATCCTCGTCAACAACGCCGCCAATGACCAGCGCCAGGTGTTGGCGGACGTGACACCGGCGGACTTCGACTGGATGATCGGCGTCAACCTCAAGCACGTGTTCTTTGCAGCACAGGCCGTGGTGCCGCAGATGCAGGCGCGCGGCGGCGGTTCGATCATCAACATGTCGTCGATCGCGTGGATGCGCGGTGCACCGGCGCTGCCGGTCTACGCGGCCGCCAAGGCGGCAATCGTCGGCTTCACCAATTCGCTCGGACGCCGCTTCGGCGCCGACCGCATCCGCGTCAACGCGATCGCGCCGGGGATGGTGATCACCGAGCGGCAGCGGAAGCTGTGGTATCCGGACGAGCGGCAGATCGTCGAGATGCGCGCACGCCAGGCCATTCCCGATGCGGTGACGCCAGAGGACATCGCAGACATGGCGCTGTACCTCGCCTCCGACGCGAGCCGACGCATCACGTGTCAATGTTTCCGGGTCGACGGCGGCCTCGCCTAGCGCCCTTTCCGCATCGTCGCGAGCACGATGTCGGCGGCGAGCACGCTCGGCGATTTGTTGCCCGTCGACATGATGGTGTCGAGTTGCGCGAACGCCTCGACCTGCTGCCTGCGCAACGGCGTATCCGTCAGCACCTCGGACAACGCGGCTGCGAGCTTCTCCGGCGTGCAGTCTTCCTGCAAATATTCGGGGATCACGTCCTTGCCGATCACGAGGTTGGCGAGGATCACCGACGAGACCTGGATTGCGCGGCGCAGGATGAAGGCCTCCATGGCGCCGACGCGATAGGCCGTCACCATTGGAATGCCTGACAGCGCGAGCTCCAGCGTCACGGTGCCTGACTTCGCCAGCGCGGCGCGCGCGATCCGGAATGCAGCACGCTTCTCGGTTTCGCCGACCGCGATCTGCGGCTTGACCGGCCAGTTCGCCACACCCTCGCGGATCGTGGCTTCGAGATGCGGCATGGTCGGCAACATCAATTCGAACGCAACGCCCGCGGCCTGCAGCCGGCCGAGTGCCCCGCCGAACACGTCGAGATGATGCCGGATCTCGCTGCGACGGCTGCCGGGCAGCACCAAAAGAACCGGCGGCTCGCTGTCACGGCGGCGCCGCTCCTCGGCGTCGGGCCGCAGCGACGGCAATTGCTCGATCAGGGGATGGCCGACATAGCTGCACGGCGGCCCCTTCAGCTTGCGGTACTCCTCCGGCTCGAACGGCAGCAGACCGAGCACGTGATCGACATAGCCGAGCATCGTGCGCGCCCGACCCGGCCGCCAGGCCCAGACTGAGGGCGAGACGTAATCGATCACAGGGATCGACGGGTTCTTTGCGCGCACGCGACGGGCAACACGATGGGTGAAGTCGGGACTGTCGATGATGACGAGGGCGTCGGGTGCGGCGTCCGTCACGGCATCCGTGGTCTCGCGGATCAGCCGCAGGATTTTCGGCAGCTGCTGCACGACCGCGGCGAGGCCGACGATCGAGAGCTCCTCGATGGGAAACAGCGTCTGGAGCCCTTCGCGCGCCATGGTGTGGCCGCCGACGCCTTCGAACTGGATTCCGTCGCCGAGGCGCTGACGCAGCACTTTCATCAGCGCCGAGCCGAGCCGGTCGCCGGATTCCTCCGTCGCGATGAGAAAGATCTTCCTGATGGGATCACGCGTCTGCATCACGCGGGCAGCCCGACGACGAAGAGATATTTGGCGTCGGCAAGCCCGATCATCGCCTGCGGCTCGGCGGCGATGGTGTTGCCGGCAATGACGGCGACACCGGCAAGGCCGGCCTTGGCGACCCCCTCGATCGTGCGCGGACCGATCGTCGGCAGATCGAAGCGCAGATCCTGCCCGCTCTTCGGCGCCTTCACCAGCACGCCGCGCCCCGCAGCCGCGCGGATGCGGCCCTCCTCGCGGAGCCGCGCCACGCGCACCAGCAGCGCATCGGTGCCCTCGATGTCCTCGACCGCCACCACATGGCCATCGATCACGACGGCGGCCTGGCCGATGTCGAACGGCCCAAGGGCGGTCAGCACCGCGCGCCCGCGTTCGATGTCGGCCTTGACGTTATCGGCCGGCCAGGCGCGCGTGATGCAGCCCTCGGGCATCAAGAGGTCGGGCGCAACGTCCTTGATGCCGACCATGCGAAAACCGTCCTGCTCGAGGATCCGCCCGACACCGGACAGCAGGTGATCGTCGCCGCCGCGGAAGGCGCGGATGACGTTGCCGAGCAATCGCAGCGTCTTGATGTCGAAGCGGATCTCGGAGAGCGAGGGGCGCACCAGCGTACCGATGAAGATCAGGTCGCGGCAGCCCTCCTCGCGGAACAACCGCATGGCGCGGCCGAGCTGGCCGACCGAAATCCAGCGGTGACGAAATTTCTCGACCTGCCTCGGGTCACAGGCGCCACGCAGGGGAAACAGGACCGGCGTGATGCCACGCGCGGCGAGCGACTCGGCGACTGCGAATGGCATGGCGCCACCGCCCGCGACCACGCCGACCGGTGAAGAAGTC
Source organism: Bradyrhizobium sp. USDA 4474 (assembly GCF_054057515.1). Taxonomy (NCBI): domain Bacteria; kingdom Pseudomonadati; phylum Pseudomonadota; class Alphaproteobacteria; order Hyphomicrobiales; family Nitrobacteraceae; genus Bradyrhizobium; species Bradyrhizobium sp. USDA 4474. The sequence goes on from NZ_JBSRZJ010000002.1 coordinate 110,066, forward strand.
TGTGAAGCCGCCGATTTCATGTCCGCGGCCATGCCGGCATCACTTCGCGATGGCCGGAAGGCAGAGCGGGCGCTTGCCCTTGCCGATGAAGCCGAGGATCTCGGCGATCGCGGGATCATCGCTCCCAAGGGGCAGCACCGCCTCCAGGCGCTCGGCGAACGTGCCGGAGCCATGGAAGAGCTTTTGATAGAATGCGCGCACCGCCGCAAGCCGCTGCCTGGTGAACTTGCGCCGCTTCATGCCGATGAGATTGAGGCTCTCCAGCACCGCGTATTGTCCATTGGCGAGCCCGTACGGGATGACGTCATCGCGCACGCCCGAGAGGCCGCCGACCATCACATAGGAGCCGATTCGCGTGAACTGGTGTACTGCCGACAGCCCGCCGATATAAACGCTGTCGCCGATCTCGCAATGGCCGCCGAGCGTTGCCGATGTCGCGAAGATGGCGTTGTCGCCGACGATGCAGTCATGGCCGACATGGCTGTTGTTCATGAAGTAGCCGTGATTGCCGACGCGCGTCTTGCCGCCGCCCTTGACGGTGCCGACATTCATCGTCGCGCCTTCACGGATGATGTTGCCGGAACCGATCTCGAGTGTGGTCGGTTCGCCCCTGTAGCTGAGATCCTGCGGCGCGCCGCCGAGCACGGCGAACGGCGAGATCACGCAGGCATCGCCAACCGTGGTATGGCCGATGATTGTGACCTGTCCGATCAGCTTGCAATTGGCCCCGATCCGGACGTTGCGGCCGATGATGCAGAAGGGCCCGATCTCGGTGCCTTCGCCGATCACGGCGCCGTCTTCCACCCGCGCGGTGGGGTCGATCTTACTCATCAAGAAGGTCTGGCTATGTGTTGAAGTTACTCGGCTTTCCGGTGGTTAGCGCGACTGCGCCCGATCTGTCCAGTGGAAGCGAATGGGTGAGTGGCGAATGGCGAGCCGCGCAGGGAGGAAAGACATAGTCTCGTCGTCGCTACTCACTATTGGCTGCGCACCACTCCCCCCTCAGTCGGTCAGCATCGCCCCGACATCGGCCTCGGCGACGACCTGGCCGTTGACCTTGGCGTCACCGTGAAACCACCACATCGTCTTGCGGCGGCCGAGCGAGCGCATGTGATACTCGATGGTGTCGCCCGGCAGTACCGGCTTGCGGAACTTGCACTTGTCGATGGTGAGGAAATACACCGCCCGCGGCTTCTCGGTGCCCTCGACCGATTTGATGCCGATCACGCCGGCGGTCTGCGCCATCGCCTCGATCATCATCACGCCCGGATAGACCGGACGCTCGGGGAAATGCCCTTGGAAGGCCGGCTCGTTGAACGTGACGTTCTTGATGCCGATGCCGCTGTAATCGGCGCGGATGTTGATCACCCGGTCGATCAGCAGCATCGGAAAGCGATGCGGCAGGGTCTGGAGGATCGCATTGATGTCCACCAGCTCGAATTTTACAGGTGATTCCGCCGTCATTCCCGCCCCTCGTCCTTCGGATCGGCCTTGCTGTCGCGTACCAGGCGCTCCACCGCGATAATTTCCTTGAACCATTGTTTGGTCGGCTTGGCAAAAAAGCCGCCCCAACGTCCGTTCGGCGGGATGTCGTCCTTGACGCCGCTCATGGCGGTGACCTGGGCCCCGTCGCCGATCTTGAGGTGATTGTTGATGCCGACCTTGGCACCCAACGCCACGTTGTCGCCGATCGTCAGACTGCCCGCGAGCCCGATCTGGGCTGCCAGCAGGCAATTCCGGCCGATCGTCACATTGTGGCCGATCTGGACCTGATTGTCGATTTTGGTGCCCTCCCCGATCACGGTGTCACGCAGGGAGCCGCGGTCGATGGTGGTCCCGGCGCCGACTTCGACATTGTTCTGGATCAGCACACGGCCGGTCTGGGGCACTTTCAGATGACCCTCCGGGCCGAAGAAGATGAAGCCGTAGCCGTCCTGACCGATCGAGCAGCCGGGGTGGATCAGCACGTTGTTGCCGATGAGCGCACACTGGATCGCGGTGCGGGCACCGACGTTGCAGTCCCGGCCGATCTTGACGCCCGGACCAAGGACCACGCCCGCGCCGATCACGGTGCCGCTGCCGATCTCGACATCAGGACCGATGACCGTCAATGGCTCGACGATGACATCGTCCTCCAGCCGCGCCGACGGATCGATGATCGCCGATGGCGCGATGCCGTCAATGCCGGACCAGGATTGCGGCCTCAGCGCATCGCCGTGCCATTGCCGGGCGATCCCGACAAAGGCGCGAAACGGCTGCGCCGCCCGCAGCACCGCGACATGCGCCGGCACCTGGCCCTCGAAGCGGGGGCTGACCAGGCAGGCGCCTGCCTTGGTCGCCTTGAGCTCGTCGGCATATTTGAGGTTGTCGAAGAATGCCAGATGCATCGGGCCTGCCCCGTCGAGCGAAGCAAGGCCCGTGATCACATGGCCACCCCTGGAGGGATCGACCAGTTGCGCCTTGGTCAGCGCGGCAATGTCAGCCAGCGTTGAAGCCGGCGGCTTTTTGAAGAAGGTCGGCTGCGCCATTCCACCCCGCCGCGGTCCGGCTCCGGCATGAAGCGGTCAGGCCGCATCATGCCTCATCTCACGGATTGAGCACGATCTTTCTGGCCGCCGGCCCCAGGGAATTCGAGGACGGAATTCCCAAATGGCCGGCTCATGCCCTGCTGATCGAACTAGAACGAGGTGCCGCCGCCGAACCGGAATTCCTGCGTGTGGTCATATTTGCCCTTGGTGAGCGGCACTGCGTAGTCGAAGCGCAGCGGACCGAACGGCGAGGCCCAGATCAGGCCGACACCAACCGATGACCGGACGACCTTGCTGTCGTCGTAGACCAGACCGGTACAGGTCCCCGTGCTGTTCGGATTGATGGTCGATCCCACGCAATTCGAGTTCCTGGTCGTCGTGTTTTCGCCGGTCAGCGACCACGTCGTCGGCCCCTGGTAGTCGTATAGACCGCCGGCGTCGGCGTAGACCGCACCCTTCAGACCCACTTCCTTCGGCAGGAACCAGAACGGCATCTGCACTTCGAGCGAGGCGCCCCAGTACTTCGTGCCGCCAAGCGCATCCTGGGTGCCGTAGGGGTTGAGGTCGCGCGGGCCGATGCCGTTCGGCGCGAAGCCGCGGACGAGGTTCGGACCCATCTGGAAGTGATCCAGCATGCGCAGATCGTTGTTGCCGATCTTGTTCAGGATACCGCCCTGGAGATGGACGACGCCGACGAGGTCGGACACCAGCGACTGGTAGTACTTCGCATCGGCCGCGGTCTTCAGGTAGGAGACGTCGCCGCCGACGCCGGCGAAGTCCTGCCGGAAGTCGATGAGCAGACCGTCGCTGGGGTTCTTGTTGTTGTCGAGCGTGTTGTAGGTCAGCGTGTAGCCCAGCGCCGAGGTCAGCGTCTTGCCGTTCGCAAGCTCCTTGCGGACCGGCAGAGAGGCCTCGCCGTTGGCGTAGCAACCGAGATTGTTTGACAATGCCGGATCGACGCCGGTCGTCGCGTTGATAAAGGCCGGGCTCGGGTTGAATCCCGGCCCAACGACGTTGTTACAATCCGCCAGGTTGGACGGCAGCGTGATTTCCTGCCGGTAGATCGAATAGCGCAACTGGAGCGACAGATCCTCACGCAAGGAGAAGCCGAGGCGCGGCGAGAAGCCGAGGGTCTTGGTGCCGTAGGAAATGAAGCTGTTGGCCAGCTGCTGGCGCTGATAAACGTCGAGGCCCAGCGCGACGCGATAGTCGAGCAGATACGGCTCGACGAACGACAGCGAATAGCCGCGCGCGTATTGGCCGTAGGTGACCGACGCCTTGGCGAACAGGCCGCGTCCGAGCAGGTTGCGCTCGGATACCGAGACTTCGGCCAGCGCACCGTCGGTCGTGGAGTAACCGCCCGAGATCGAGAAGTCGCCGGTCGATTTTTCTTCGAGATCGACGATCAGGACCACGCGATCGCTGGAAGAGCCCGGCTCCGTCGTGATCTTCACGCTCTTGAAGTAGTCGAGGTTCTTCAGGCGGCGCTCGGCGCGGTCGACCAGCGCACGGTTGTAGGCATCGCCCTCGGAGATGTCGAACTCGCGGCGGATCACGTAGTCCCGGGTACGGGTGTTGCCGCGGATATTGATGCGCTCGATATAGGTGCGCGGACCCTCGTCGACGTTGAACACGACGGAGACGGTGTGCGCATCGAAATTGCGGTCGCCGCCCGGACGCACCACCGCAAAGGCGTAGCCGCGGCGCGAAGCCTCGATCTGCATATCCTCGACCGACTTCTCGACCGATTCGACGTTGTAGACCGAGCCGACGCTGACGCGCGAGAAGTAGCGCAGCGAGCTTGGGTCGAAGTTCGGGATGCTGGTGCGGAAATCGACGTTGCCGACGCGGTACTGCTGCCCTTCCTCGATCTTGAAGGTGACGTTGAAGCCCTTCTTCTCCGGATCGTATTCGGTCAGCGCGGCCACGACCTGAACGTCGGCGAAGCCGTTCTTCAGGTAGAAGCGGCGAATCAGGTCGCGGTCAGCCTCGACGCGGTCAGGGTCGTAGACGTCGCCGCTGCCCAGGAAGCTCAGCAGATTGGTTTCGTGGGTCTTGATGATGTCCCGCAAGCGGTAGGACGAGAATGAATTGTTGCCGATAAACTCGATCGATTTGACCGAGGTCTTGGCGCCTTCGTTGATCGTGAAGACGAGATCAACGCGGTTATTCGGCTGTTCGATGATCTCCGGCGTGACGGTGACGTCGTAGCGGCCGGAGTGACGATAGATTTCAGCGATTCGGAGCGTGTCCGACTGCACCATGGCGCGGGAGAACGTGCCGCGGGCCTTGGATTGCACTTCGGCGGTGAGCTGCTCGTCCTTGATCTTCTTGTTGCCCTCGAAAGCGACGCGCCCTATCACCGGGTTTTCCACGACGGAGACGATGATCTGGCCGCCTGCGCCGCGGTTGATCCTCACGTCCTGGAACAGGCCGGTCTCGATCAGTGCCTTGAGGCCGTCATCGATGGCGCCTTGATCGAGGCGGCCGCCCGGGCCAGGCTTGAAATAGGAGCGGATCGTCTCCAGTTCGACGCGGCGATTTCCTTCGACGGAAATCGACTGCACTGTCTGGGCGAGCGCAGGCGAAGACACCAAAACAGCCCCAACCGGGGCAACCACCGGCGCGCCGAACATGATCAGGGTTGCGAGCAAGCCCCCCCGGAGTCGCAGTCCAAACTTCATTGCGCAACGCGCCCTTATCAGTACCAGACCCAACCCCAACGCCGGTCTGGGAGATTCCCCAAGTTCAAGCCGCTTGTAGCCAATTTCACCGACGCCGCAAACGGCAGAACGCGCCGCAATTTCAATTTCATACCAAGACGTTGCCCAACAGCAACGCCACAAAAAAGCCCTTATCAGGAACCCGGCAATCGCAGGATGTCGTTGTAGGCTGAGAACACCATCAGCATCAGCACCAGCGCGAGTCCGATTCGGAACCCGATCTCCTGCGTCCGCTCGGACAGCGGACGACCGCGGACCACTTCCGCCGAGTAGAACATAAGGTGCCCGCCATCGAGCAGTGGAATCGGGAACAGGTTCAACAGGCCGATCGAGACCGACAGGACGGCGCAGAGGTTGATGAGGAACTGCAACCCGGCATTGGCCGCCTGCCCAGACATTTTTGCGATGCCGATGACACCGCTGACCTCGCTGGGATTGCCGGCGCCCGTGAACAGCGAGCCCAGGAACTTGAAGGTGCTGGTGATGATGAACCAGACCTGCTCAACCCCGATCTTGAGCGCCTCGCCGATGCCGACCGGCGTCGTCGAAACCTCACCTGGCTGGGACTTGTGCTCGACCCCAAGCACTCCGACCTGGTGACGATTGCCGAACGGATCCTTGCGCTCGAGCAGCGCCGGCGTGGCGGTCAGCGACACGACCCCGCCGTCGCGCTTCACCTGGAAGACCAGCGGCGAACCCGCGCTCGTCGCGACGATCCGCTGCATGTCCGCAAAACTCTCGATCGGCTTGCCGTCAATCTGGACGACGACGTCGCCGACCTTGAAGCCCGCGGCGGCTGCCGCACCGTCAGCGACGACGCCGTCCACGCGCGCGATGGTGCTCGGCTTGCCGTAATACAGGGCCATGCCTGCGAAAATCAGGGCGCCCAGAATGAAATTGGCGACCGGGCCGGCGGCAACGATAGCTGCGCGTGGGCCGACCTTCTTGTGGTGGAAGCTGCCGGCGCGCTCCTCCGCCGACATGGCCTCAAGCGTCGCGGCCGACGGGGTGGACGCCTCGCTCTCGTCACCGAAGAACTTCACGTAGCCGCCGAGCGGGATCGCCGAGATCTTCCAGCGGGTACCGTGGCGGTCGTTGAAGCCGAACAGTTCGGGCCCGAAGCCGAGCGAGAACGTCAAAACGCGAACGCCGGCCCAACGCGCGACCAGAAAATGGCCGAGCTCGTGGAAGAACACGACGATGGTCAGGACGAAGAGGAAGGGAACGACGTAGCCGAGGAGCCCATGGCTCAAGGTGTTGAAACTATGGACAAAAAAGTCGATCATCGAATTCCCTCGTCCAGCGCCGCAAGGCCCTGGCCCCAACTGTCTAGGATGCCTTTAAGGCAATTTGAGGCAATAGGGCGGCAGCTTTATTTCGCGCAACATGGTCAACGGATATTGCATCATCCGCTGAGGTCATGGGCCCTTGGTTCCCGCCGCGGACCCAGTCCTCCAGCGTCGCCTCGACCAGCCTGGCAATGGCGCCAAACCGGATCTTGCCGGCGATGAAGGCCGCCACCGCGACCTCGTTGGCGGCGTTGTAGACGGTGGTCGCCCCCTTCCCGGTCCGCAGCGAATCAAAGGCCAGCCGAAGCCCGGGGAACCGCTCGAAGTCAGGCGCCTCGAAGGTCAGCTGGCCGATCTTGGCCAGATCGAGCTTGGCCGCTGGTCCCTTGATCCGGTCGGGCCAGCCCAGGCAATGGGCGATCGGCGTGCGCATGTCGGGCGAGCCCAGCTGGGCCATCACCGAGCGGTCGGAGAACTCGACCATGCCGTGGATGATCGACTGCGGATGCACCAGAACGTCGATCTCATCGGGCGCCAGCGCGAACAGATAGGACGCCTCGATCACCTCGAGGCCCTTGTTCATCATCGAGGCGGAATCGATCGTGATCTTCTGGCCCATGCTCCAGTTGGGATGCTTCAGGGCCTGCTCGAGCGTGGCCTGCTCGATGTCTGCAGGCTTCCAGGTGCGGAACGGACCGCCCGACGCCGTGATGATGACGCGGACCAGCTCGTCACGATTGCCCGATGCCAGCGCCTGAAACAGCGCGTTGTGCTCGGAATCCGCCGGGAGGATGCAGGCGCCAGCTTTCGCCGCGCGCTGCATGAAGAAATCGCCGGCACAGACCAGACACTCCTTGTTGGCGAGCGCGACATGCGCGCCGCGATCGACGGCGGCCAAGGCCGGCTTCAGTCCGGCAGCACCGCTGACCGCGGCCATCACCCAATCGGCAGGACGCGCGCCGGCCTCGATGACAGCGCTTTCGCCCGCGCCGCATTCGGTGGCTGTGCCCGCAAGTGCGGCCTTGAGGTCGGCAAGCCTGGAGCCATCTGCGATCGCGACGAAGCGTGCGGAAAACTCTTTCGCGAGCTTGGCCAGCGCCTCGACATTGCTGTTCGCCGTCAAGGCCTCGACGCGATAGCGCTCGGGCGAAGCGCGCAGCAGATCCATCGTGCTGTCGCCGATCGAGCCGGTGGCACCGAGGACCGTGACGCTGCGAATATCGGTCGCAGCAAGCTTGTTATTACGCAAAGGGACTGCGCTCATATCCTCACCAAACCATAAGACCGCTTCCGGCGCTATGCACACCGTGGCGGAGAAAGCCGATAATCCATGCCACCAGGATGGCGGCGACAAAGCCGTCCAGGCGATCCAGAAGCCCGCCATGACCGGGTATTAAGTGACTGGAATCCTTGACGCCGAACCGCCTTTTCACCGCGGATTCGAACAGATCGCCGGCCTGCGACACCACCGACAGGACGGCGCTCACCAGCAGCAGGGGAATCGCCTTGCCGATGCCGAATCCGGCAAATCCAGATGCGACCGCAAGGCTCGCCACAAAGCCGCCGAACGCACCGGCCCAGGTCTTCTTCGGGCTGACGCGCGGCCACAGCTTCGGCCCGCCGATGCCGCGGCCAGCGAAATAGCCGCCGATATCGGTCGCCCACACCACCAGCAGCACGAACATCAGCGCGGCGAAACCGTTGACAAGATCCTTGCGCAAAAGGATCGAGGCCAGCAGCGCCGCCGCCGCATAGGCAAAGCCCGTCGCAGCCCACATGAACTTGCCACGCGCGATCAGCGTGATGATCGCGCCGCCGACGCAACCAACGACGACAGCGGTCTTGAGCGCGCCGGCGGCAACGCACAAACCCATCATCGCGATGACGAGCGTCCCTGCCCCGGTCAGCGCGGTCGAACCTGCGCCCACCACCATCAGCCATTCCGCGAACAGGCCGATCGATATCAGCGTGACGAGCAGCGCCCACAGCCAGCCGCCGGCATAAGCCAGCGCGATCGTCACCGGCGCCAGCACCAGTCCGGCGAGGACTCGCATCACCAGATTGCTCGGAGCGGGCTTCGTGCCCGCAGGTGCGGCGTCGGATTCGCTCACGAGGCGGATTTCGCGACCAGGCCGCCGAAACGACGTTCGCGCCTGGCAAATTCGGCGATCGCGCTTTCGAGCGCCGCCTTGTCGAAATCAGGCCAGTGGACCGGCACGAACACGAGCTCGCTATAGGCGGCCTGCCACATCAGGAAATTGGACAGGCGCTGCTCGCCGCTGGTGCGGATGATGAGGTCGGGGTCGGGAATGTCGGGCGCGTCGAGATGGGCCCCGACGGTCTCGGCGTCGATCGTATCGGCATCCCGCTTGCCGTCGGCGACCTCGCGCGCGAGCTTCTGCGCCGCTTTCGCGATCTCCTGCCGCGAGCCGTAATTGAACGCGACGACGAGCGTGAGACGCGTGTTGTCGCGCGTCAGCTCCTCGGCTTCGTTCAGCAGCGCGCAGATGTCGCCATCGAGCCCGTCGCGTTCGCCAATGATTCGCACCTTGACCCCATCGCGGTGCAGGCTTGCGAGATCATTGCGGATGAAGCGGCGTAGCAGACCGAAGAGATCGCCGATCTCGCTGGCCGGGCGCGACCAGTTTTCCGAGCTGAAGGAGAAGATGGTGAGATAGCGGATGCCGAGCTCGTGCGAGGCACGCACGACGCGGCGCAGCGCCTCGACACCACGGCGATGCCCCTCCGCCCGCGGCAGACCGCGCGCGGCCGCCCAACGCCCGTTGCCATCCATGATGATGGCGACATGCGCAGGCGCGTCGGACCGATCGGGTCCTTCAGTTGCGGGCGCGGCGGCGTTGGGCATCGAAAAGCGGCCTTAGACGGTGAGGATTTCTTTTTCCTTGGCGGCCAGCAGCTGGTCGATCTCGGTGATGGTGCCGTCGGTCGCCTTCTGCACCTCGTCGGCGTGACGCTTCTGATCGTCCTCCGACATCTCGTGATTCTTCTCGAGCTTCTTCAGCACGTCGAGACCGTCGCGGCGGACGTGACGCGCAGCAACCTTGGCGGCCTCCGCGTATTTATGCGCGACCTTGACCAGCTCCTTGCGGCGCTCCTCGTTGAGCTCGGGAATGCGCAGGCGCAGCACCTGGCCTTCGGTCGCAGGCGACAGGCCGAGATTGGAATCGACGATTGCCTTTTCCACCGGCTTCACCATCGTCTTGTCCCAGACCTGCACCGAGATCAGGCGCGGCTCGGGCACGCTGACGGTCGCGAGCTGATTGAGCGGCATGTGACTGCCGTAAGCCTCGACCTGCACCGGATCGAGCATCGAGGCCGACGCTCGGCCCGTCCGCAAACCGCCAAGCTCGTGCTTGAGCGCGGCGACAGCGCCCTGCATGCGGCGCTTCACTTCGTTGAGGTCGAAACTACCCGTGGCCATCACGTCTCTCCTTTAATAACCCGGCGACCTCACCGCACCCCTTGCTCGGGGCGCGCCAGATGAGCGGTCAGCCGGCGACGACAGTCCCGTTGCCGGCGCCGCGCAGAATCGCGCCGATCGACCCGGGCTCCGCGATCGAAAACACGATGATAGGCAGTGACGTCTCGCGGGCAAGGGCGAAGGCGGTCGCATCCATCACCTTATAGCCGCCCTCGATCGCCTGCGAATGGGTCAGCCGGTCGAACCGCGTCGCGGACGGATCCTTCTTCGGATCGGCGGAGTAGACGCCGTCGACATTGGTTGCCTTCAGCACCGCCTCGGCGCCGATCTCGGCCGCGCGCAGCACGGCGGTCGTATCGGTGGTGAAGAACGGATTGCCGGTTCCACCGCCGAGCAGCAGGATCCGGCCGTCGGCCAGGTATTTGTGCGCCGCGGCGCGGGTGAACAGCTCGGAAATCTCGGGCATGACGAAGGCCGACAGCGCCCTCGCCGGTGTTCCCTTGCGCTCGATCGTGGCTTCGAGCGCGAGGCAGTTCATCATGGTGGCAAGCATGCCCATGGTGTCGCCAGTCGGGCGCGACACGCCGCGCGAGGAGACCTCGACGCCGCGAAAGATGTTGCCGCCGCCGATCACGACCGCAACCTCGCATCCCAGCTGGCGGGCCGCGATCAGATCGTCAGCAACCCGGTCCATGGTCGGCTGATCGATGCCGAAGCCCTGCTGTCCCGCGAGATACTCGCCGGACAGCTTGATCACGACGCGACGATAGACCGGATCAGTCATGAGCACTTTCCTCGTCCGGGCGCCGCTTCCGGCGACCCGCCGGAAGGAGGTGTTCCAGCGCTTACTTCTTGCCGCTGGCCGCTGCGACCTCGGCCGCGAAGTCCGATTCCTGCTTCTCGATGCCCTCGCCGAGAGCATAGCGCACGAAGCCCGCGATCTTCACGGCGCCGCCGACCTTGCCTTCGGCTTCCTTCACCGCCTGCGCCACCGACTTGCCGGTATCGTGGATGAAGGCCTGCTCGAGCAGGCAGACTTCCTTGTAGTAGGTCTTCAGGCCGGACTCGACGATCTTCTCGATCACGTTCTCCGGCTTGCCCTGCTGGCGATATTTGTCGGCCAGCACGTCCTTCTCGCGCTTCACGACGGCCGGATCGAGACCGGAGGGATCGAGCGCGAGCGGGTTGGCGGCGGCGACATGCATGGCGATCTGGCGGCCGAGCGCTGCGAGCTCGTCGGCCTTACCGGGCGATTCCAGAGCGACGATCACGCCCATCTTGCCGGCGCCGTCGACGACCGCACCGTGGACGTAGCTCGACACCACGCCCTGGCTCACTTCGAGGGAAGCTGCGCGGCGCAGCGTCATGTTCTCGCCGATGGTGGCGATCGCGTCGTTGATCGCAGCTTCCACCGTGACGTCGCCGACCTTGGCGGCCTTGATCTTCTCGACGTCGGCGCCGGCGTCGAAAGCGACCTGGGCGACCATCTTGACCAGACCCTGGAACTGGCCGTTGCGCGCCACGAAGTCGGTCTCGGAGTTGACCTCGACCACGACACCCTTGTTGCCCCTGGTGAGCGCGCCGATGAGGCCCTCGGCCGCGACGCGGCCCGACTTCTTGGCGGCCTTCGACAGGCCCTTCTTGCGCAGCCAGTCCTGAGCCGCTTCCATGTTGCCGTCGTTTTCGGTCAGCGCGGCCTTGCAGTCCATCATGCCTGCGCCGGTGGACTCGCGCAGATCCTTGACCATCGCAGCTGTGATCGTTGCCATTCTGGAAAATCCTTCTTGCCTGCCGGTTCGCCGCGGCGTGGCTCCAATTGCCCCGCCGCGGTCCATCTCAGGAATTCGCGTCAACTGAATGAAATGGTGGCCGGACTTGCCCGGCCAACCCATCGCCCGTTTTGACTATTCCGCTTCCGCGGTCAGCGCCTTGGCCTTGGCCACCCAGGCGTCCGCACGGCTCGGCAGACCGACTTCTTCGCCGATCTTGTGTGCGGTGTCGTGATCGAGCTCGGCGAGCTGCCAGTAGTGGAAGATGCCGAGGTCGTTGAACTTCTTCTCGATCGCGCCCGACACGCCCGGGAGCTTCTTGAGGTCGTCGGCGGTGCCGCGCGGACCCGCAAGGCCCTGGAAACCGGCGGTCGAGGGCAGATCTTCGGCCATCGGACGAGCCGACGCACCGATGTCGATGCCCGAATCGCCCTGGGCGCGCGAGATGCCGTCGATCGCCGCACGCGCGACCAGATCGCAATAGAGCGAGATCGCGCGACCGGCGTCGTCATTGCCCGGCACCACATAGGTGATGCCCTTCGGATCGGAATTGGTGTCGACGATCGCAGCCACCGGGATGTTGAGCCGCTGGGCTTCCTGGATCGCGATGTCTTCCTTGTTGGTGTCGATCACGAAGATCAGGTCGGGAAGACCGCCCATATCCTTGATGCCGCCCAGCGAGCGATCGAGCTTGTCGCGCTCGCGCTGGAGCGTCAGACGCTCCTTCTTGGTGTAGGAATTGGCTTCGCCACCGGCCAGCACCTCGTCGAGGTGACGCAGGCGCTTGATCGAGGCCGAGATCGTCTTCCAGTTGGTCAGCGTGCCGCCGAGCCAGCGCGAATTGACGAAATATTGCGCGCAGCGCTTGGCCGCGTCGGCGACGCCGTCCTGCGCCTGGCGCTTGGTGCCGACGAACAGGATGCGGCCGCCCTTGGCCACCGTGTCGCTGACGGCCTGGAGCGCCGCGTGCAGCATCGGCACGGTCTGGGCGAGGTCGACGATGTGGATGTTGTTGCGAGCGCCGAAAATGAACGGAGCCATTTTCGGATTCCAGCGGTGAGACTGGTGACCAAAATGCACGCCAGCTTCGAGGAGCTGACGCATGGTGAAATCGGGTAGTGCCATCGTTCTAATTCTCCGGTTGGTTCCTCCGGAAGCGTGTGAGCAAAACGGAGCGTTGTCGCCCCGGCTGCCACCGGACGGCCTTGTGAGCCATGCTTCCGTGTGAGATGGCGCGCTATATAGCGCCATTTCGGCCAGAAGCAAGGAAATAAGGGCCTTTCGGGGCGTTTACTGCCCGCGAAAGGCCCATTCCCGGATTTCCGTCCTGCCCGCTAGCATTTGGGCTGGTTCGGAGCGCACTTTTTCGGGGCCGGAGCCGCGGGGCGCGGCGGCGGCGGGGCCGGATGCGGCGGCGGAGCTACAGCCATCCGGGGCGGCGGCGGAGGTGCCGGCCGGGCTACGGGGGGCGGCGGCGCGGGCCGAGCGGCTGCAACCGGCGGGCGCGGCGGCGGAGGCGGTGCGGCCACCCGCGGCGGCGGGGCTGCCACCCGCGGCGGAGGCGGAGGAGTCGGCCTTGCGAGCGCCTGCGGGTGCGGCGCTGGCGGCGGCGGCCTTGTGACCTGCGCGGGCGATGGTGTTGCAGGCCGCTGCCCCTGCGGCTTGATCTGCTCGCGCGCGGTGACCGGCGGCGAAGGCTGCGTCGGCTTCCCGTTGGTCACATTGGTCGTGGTCACGCCCGGCTTGCCCGCCGGGGTCAGCTTGGTCTCGCCGGGCTTCACCGGCGCATTGGCCGTATTGCCGGGATTGACCGTATTGGCATGCTCCTGGACGTTCGGCCGCGCTCCTCCGCTAGGCGGCGCATTTGAAGGCGGCGTCTGCGGCGTGAGCTTGGCGTTGGCGGGCTGCGAGTTGCTACCCGGTTTGGCGGTTGCGCCAGAGCCGCCGATGGGGTTCGTCGTCGATGAAGACGTGCCCGTGGCCGCCGTTCCCGTCTGCGGCGCGCCCTTGATGGCGGGCGCGGTCTGGCCGGGCACGGGCAAGGAGTGGCCGGCCGGCTGACCGGCCTTGGTATCCGCCGTGCTCGGCGCGGTCGCCGTCAGCGGATTGGCCTTGCCTCCGGCCGTGGGAGCGGTTGCGTTGCCGGTCGCCGGAGCGCCGGGGGCACCCGCCTTCGTCGTGGCATTGCCGGTGCCGGGCGCGCCCGCCGGACTTCCCGCAGCAGCGTTGCCGGTCTGCGTCGTGACTTGGCTCCTTGTCTTGAAGGCTGCCCCGCCCGCCTTCGTCGTCGGATCGACCGCAACAGTCTTGGGGAGCGGAGCCTTATTTTCCTGAATCAAGGTTGCCTTTTGAACCACGGTCGGCGGCACAGCCGTCATTGCCCCGAGAGGCTTTCCCGATGCCGCCACCGTCGTGGTGATGGCTGGATCGCCTGCTGCCGTTGCCGCTGCCGGTGCCGCGGGCTGGTTGATCACGGTGTTGATGACCGTGGTATTATGAATGTTGTTGACGATGATGTTGTTCGGCGGCGGCGCGACATAGGCCGGCGGGTTGTAGAACGCCGGGATCGGCACGAACACCGGCTGCGGCAGCACGAACAGGCCGACCACGGGCAGCGGGGGCGGCAGCACGACGAAATCCTCCGGCGGCGGCGGGCAGAAATAGACCGGCGGCGGTGGAGGCGGTGCAAAACCGAAATCGGGATCGCTGAAATACAACACGGGACGGTCCACATAGACCACCTCGGCCGGCGGCGGCGGCGGCACGTCATAGTCCATCATCGCGAAACTCGGCGGCGGCTCGAGCGGCGCGGTCAGGATCGCGAGCCGGCGCCGTGCATCACCCGCATGCGGCCCGCGCGGATAGCGGCGCAGGTACGACCAGTAGGCGTCCGGTGTATCGGCGCGATAGCTTCGCCGCCAGGTGATCGCCTCGCGGCGCGCCGCCACGATGGCCATGACGCGCTTCGCCATGGGGTCGCCGGGATAGGCTGCGAGAAAATCCTCATAGGCCGGCAGCGTGTCGCGCTCGAGCGCGGCCGCATAGGCGTCCTGGGCGCCGAGATCGCGGATCGGCTTGTTGCGGATCGCAGCGACCTGGTCGGGCGCGGCCTGCGGCGGCGGGGCGTCGGGCGCGCGATCGAAGAAGCTGAACGGCGCGGAGATCTTCTGGTCGTCCCAAGGTACTTGCGCGCCCTTGGAGTTCTCATTGACGCGCAGGCGGACGCGGTCGAACACCTCCGGCAGCGACAGCCCGCCGGTGCGGATCATCTCCGCCAGCGACTGCGCATAGATGCCGTATGGTCCCGGCTCCTCGGGTGCCACCGTGCCCGGCGCCGCATTGAAGGCGATCAGCATGTTCGGATCGGGCTCGACCAGCGCCAGCCCGCTGGCGATCGGCTGCTGGCCGCCTTCCACGAAGGGCTGCGCGCGCGCGGCATCGAGCACGATGATGTTGGCCTTGAGCGGAATCGCGGCCAGCTGGCGGGCATAGTCGCTGATGCGCAGCGCCTCGGTCGGAATGTCGGTGTCGCGCGTGATGTTGGAATCAACAGGGATGAAATAGTTCTCACCGGCCAGCTGCACGCCATAGCCGGACAGATAGACCATCGCGACGGTGCCGGGCCCCGAGGCCTGTGCCTTCTGGATGAAGTCGTGAAGACTCTTGCGCAGCGTGTCGCCGTCGAGATCGCGGGCGCCCACCACGTCGAAGCCGGCCGCTTGCAGCGTCTGCGCGATCAGCCCTGCATCGTTGGCGGTGGTCGCCAGCGGCGACTTCGAATAGGCGCCGTTGCCGACGACCAGCGCGATCCGCTTTTCCTGCTGTTGCGCGCGCGCCGGACCAAGCGCGCCGGCAACGAGGAGGATCGGCAGAAGGAAGCAGATGAAGACCTTGTTGTATGTCCCGCGCATGGCTCGCTTGCCCGTTATTGTTGTCGAGATATCACCACGCATGAGACGCGCGACCGGCTGAACGGCGCTTGAACGAAAGGCTCGGATTGAGGCGGCGGCATGGCGCAGCTCCACGTGCGGCGGCTCGTGTCAGCTCCTGGTAAGCATCGACGTCGGCTCGAGCTTCAGGCCTGCGCAATCGGCTCCACTGTTCCCGTCCTCAGCCGGTAGACGCCGCCTGATATCTTCAGCTTGCCCTGCTCGACCGCCGCGTTGAGGATCGGCGCAGCCGATTTCAGCCTTGCGACATTGTCGATCACGTTCTGCCGGATCGCCTTGTCGAGCACCTGCCCGCCCTGCTGCATCGCGGCCTTGGCGGCCGGCGCGATCGCATCGACCAGCGAGGGAATGTGTCCCGGCGGCGGCTTGTCGTCCTTGATCGCCTTCAGCGTCGCATCGACCGCGCCGCAAGCATCATGGCCCAGCACGAGGATCAGCGGCGTGCTGAGCACGGCGACGGCGTATTCCATGCTGGCGATCGTCTCGGCGCCGGCAAAATTGCCCGCGACGCGGCAAACGAAGAGATCGCCGCGGCCGGTGTCGAAGGCATATTCCGGCGCGATGCGCGAGTCGGCGCAGCTCAGCACCGCCGCGAACGGATTCTGCCCGCCCGCCAGCGCCTCGCGCTCATGCCTGAAATCATGGCGCCTCGTTACGCCCTCGACATAGCGCGCGTTGCCCTCCATCAGTCGCTTCAACGCCGCGTCGGGCGACAGCACGTTCTGCGGTTTCGGCGGCGCCTTGTTGTCCTTGGCGAAGGCGCGGCCGGCGAAGGCCATACTCAGCGCCGAGGCGGCCAACAGCATCGCGGACCGACGTGACGGGCCCACCTGGTTGAAGCGATCTTGAGAGCATCGGTCGCACATTGTCGGCTCCTCCGCCGTTGCAGAGACATCAGCGCAGACCCGTTGTTTTACATCCGAACATCATTGCCCGGAGCCATGCTAGCCGGAAACATCGTCCGGTTGCAACGGCACGATCGCACCGACCGCGCCGCGTTCGCGACGAAACGCCTAGATCTGCTGCACGTCCACCACGCCGGCCACCGCCTTGATGGCGCCGGCGATCTGCGGCGAGACCTTGAAGCGGCCGGGCAGCCTCATCTCGACCTCGGTCTCGAGGTCGAGCATCATCACCAGCGTGACCTCGCCGTCGCCGTTGGAGCGCGGCGCGATGGCGGGACTGCCGATCTTCGGCGCCGCGCCATTCGCGCCCGCAGCTTCCGGTCCGGCCAAACGCTTGGCGATCGAATCGAGCGGCTTGGTATCGCGCAGGAAGATGCGCAGGCCCTTTTGCGTCTTGGCTGCAGCATCATCCAGCGGCTCGGCATGCAGCACGCGGGCGCGGACGTCTTCACCCTGCAATTCGGCGCCGAGCTGGAGCAGCACGGCGGCGCCCGGCTCGAGCACGTCGCGATATTGCGCCAGGCCCTCGGAGAACAGCACGGCCTCAAAGTGGCCCGTGGGATCAGACAGCCCCATGATACCCATCTTGTTGCCGGTCTTGGTGCGGCGCTCCATGCGCGACACCACTGTGGCCGCGACCTTGCCGGCGGTGGCGCCGGTCTTCACCGCGCGCGAAAACTCGGCCCAGCTCTGCACGCGCAGCCGCTTCAGCACGGTGGCGTAATCATCGAGCGGATGGCCCGACAGGAAGAAGCCGACGGCGTCGTATTCGCGACGAAGCTTTTCGGCCGGCAGCCACGGCTCGATCTGCGGCAGCATGATGGTCGGCGCATCCGCCGACATGCCGAACATGTCGTTCTGGCCGATGGTCTCGGCCTGATGCGCGCGCTGGCAGGCAGCCAGAATCGAGTCCGCGCCGGCGAATACGCGGGCGCGGTTCGGCTCCAGCGTGTCGAACGCCCCGGCGGCCGCAAGACTTTCGATGATGCGCTTGTTGATCGCACGCGGATTGACGCGCGCGGCGAAGTCGGCGAGCGAGGTGAACAGCCCCCGCTTGGTCCGCTCCTCGATGATCTGCTCGATCGCCTGGATGCCGACGCCCTTCAGCGCGGCCAGCGCGTAATAGATGACCTTGTCGCCGACCTCGAAGGTCGCGCCGGAACGATTGATGTTCGGCGGCTCGACCTTGATGCCGAGGCGCTGCGCCTCGGAGCGGAATTCCGAAAGCTTGTCCGTGTTGTTGAGGTCGAGCGTCATCGAGGCTGCGATGAACTCCACCGGATAATGCGCCTTCATGTAGGCGGTGTGGTAGGACACCAGCGCGTAAGCCGCCGCGTGGCTCTTGTTGAAGCCGTAGTCGGCGAACTTGGCGAGCAGTTCGAAGATGGTCTCGGCCTGCCCTTTCGGCACGCCGTTCTTCACCGCACCCGCAACGAAGATGTCGCGCTGCTTGTCCATCTCGGCGCGGATCTTCTTGCCCATGGCGCGGCGCAGCAGGTCGGCGTCGCCGAGCGAATAGCCCGACATCACCTGCGCGATCTGCATCACCTGTTCCTGGTAGATGATGACGCCGAAGGTCTCCTTGAGGATCGGCTCGAGCACCGGGTGGAGATATTCCGGCTCCTCATCGCCATGCTTGCGCGCGCAATAGGTCGGAATGTTCGCCATCGGGCCCGGGCGATACAGCGCCACCAGCGCGATGATGTCCTCGAAACGGTCGGGACGCATGTCGACCAGCGCGCGCCGCATGCCCTGGCTTTCAACCTGGAACACGCCGACCACCTCGCCGCGCGCCAGCATCTGGTAGCTCTCGGCATCGTCGATCGGCAGCGTCGCGAGATCGACATGGATGTTGCGCGGCTTGAGCAGCTTCACCGCGACGTCGAGCACGGTCAGCGTCTTCAGGCCGAGGAAGTCGAACTTCACGAGACCGGCCGGCTCCACCCATTTCATGTTGAACTGGGTCACCGGCATGTCCGACTTCGGATCGCGGTACATCGGCACGAGTTCGCTCAAGGGGCGATCGCCGATCACGATACCGGCTGCGTGGGTCGAGGCGTGACGCGTCAGGCCTTCGAGGCGCTGCGCGATGTCGAAGGCGCGCGCCACCACGGGATCTTCGTCGCGGAACGCCTGAAGTTTCGGTTCGCTCTCGATTGCGGCCGCCAACGTCACGGGAGCCGCCGGATTCTGCGGCACGAGCTTCGTCAGCTTGTCGACCTGCCCATAAGGCATTTGCAGCACGCGGCCGACGTCGCGCAGCACGCCGCGCGCCTGCAGCGTACCGAAGGTGATGATCTGCGCAACCTGGTCGCGGCCATAGCGCTCCTGGACGTACTTGATCACCTCGCCACGGCGGTCCTGGCAGAAGTCGATGTCGAAGTCCGGCATCGAGACGCGTTCCGGATTGAGAAAGCGCTCGAACAGCAGGCCGAACTTGATCGGATCGAGGTCGGTGATGGTCAGCGCCCACGCCACCAGCGAGCCTGCGCCGGAACCGCGGCCCGGCCCGACCGGGATGCCCTGCGACTTCGCCCATTTGATGAAGTCGGACACGATCAGGAAGTAGCCCGCGTACTTCATGCGCATGATGACGTCGAGTTCGAACGCCAGGCGCTTGCTGTAGTCCTCCTCCGTCGTGCCCTGCGACAGGCCGTGCACGCGCAGACGATTGGCGAGCCCCTCCTCCGCCTGCCGCTTCAATTCGGCCGCCTCGACCGCGGCGGCGTCCGTGCTCGCAGCGGCACCAACCGTGAAGAACGGCAGGATCGGCTTGCGCGTCATCGGGCGGAATGAGCAGCGCTCGGCGATCTCCACGGTGGAGGCCAGAGCCTCCGGAATGTCGGCAAACAGCACCGCCATCTCGGCGCGCGTCTTGAAGCGGTGATCGGGCGTGAGCTGCTCGCGCTCGGTCTCCGCGATCAGCCGGCCGCCCGCGATGCAAAGCAGCGCATCATGCGCCTCGTAATCGTCGGTCGTCGCGAAATACGGCTCGTTGGTCGCGACCAGCGGCAGACCTTTCGAATAGGCGATATCGATCAGCCCGCTCTCGACCCGCCGTTCCTTGTCGATGTTGTGCCGTTGCAGTTCGACATACAGGCGATCGCCGAACAGGCCGGCGAGACGTTCACAGCGCGCCGCCGCGATTTCGGCCTGCCCCGCAGCCAGCGCGAGCGAGATCGGCCCCTCGGGGCCGCCGGTCAGCGCGATCAGGCCTTCGGTCTCGCCGTCGAACCAATCAAACTTGATGAACGGGGCGTGGCTGTCAGGCGATTCGAGGAAGGCGCGCGAATTCAGCCGCATCAGGCTGCGATAGCCGCGCTCTTGCGCGGCCAGCAGCACCACGCGCGAAGGCGGCAGTGCGTTGCGCGCGTTCGGTTCCTGGTCGCCGAAATCGATCGCGAGCTCCAGGCCGACGATCGGCTGGATGCCGTACCCCGCCATCTTGTCGGAGAATTCGAGCGCCCCGAACAGATTATCCGTGTCGGTCAGCGCCAGCGCTGGCTGGTGATCCTTCTTGGCGAGTTCACCGAGCTTGGCGATCTTGATCGAGCCCTTGAGCAGCGAATAGGCCGAGTGAACGTGAAGGTGGACAAATCCGGCGCTCGGCATGGTCGCGTGATGGCCTCTTGTGAGATCTGGGAACGGTCGCCAGCGTCAGGAGCGTGATGTACCCGCCGGCCGACTCGCCTCCCAATCGTGGGGGCTTGCCCCGCCAGAGTCCACGCCAGAGCCGCCGATCGGCCGTCTCATCCCGCTTTTCCCCAAGGGCCATGTGAGGGAGTTCCCCGACCACCGGTTTGCAAAACCGCTGCTCCAGCGTGGCGGCATCAGAGCTGCGGTATGACCTGGGCCCAGATCGCGATCATTCCGACAAACAGCGCGATCGACGTCAGTGCAGCGGCTTCTTCCACGAAAATCCTGAACATGGCTTGCTCCATCACCAGAACGTATGAAGAACATTGTTCTCATTTTGTTCTTTGGAGTCAAGCCGTCTCGGTCGCGCCCCAATGGAATGGTTAACTCGCTGAATTTACGCAATAAAAAAGCCCCGGCGCAAGGCCGGGGCTTTCGACATCAGCTTCTTGCGAAGCGATCAGTCTCAGTCGGTTGCTCAGTACCTGGCGATCGCCGGGCCGCCGAACTTGTAGTTCAGGCGGACGAGGCCCATGTCGACGTCCTGACGGATGTGATCGGTCTGAATGCCGGCGAAGGTGACGTCCTTGTCCGACAGGAAGATGTGATTGTACTCGACACCAACCGACCAGTTCGGAGCGAAGCCGACCTCGAGGCCTGCACCGACGGTGCCGCCCCAACGGGTGTCGCTGACGGAAGCAGCGGTCACGCCGCCGAAGCGGAGTTCATTCTTGGTGCCAACAACAGCCGCACCACCCTTGGCGTAGAGCAGGACGTTGTTCCAGGCGTAGCCGATCTGACCGGTGATCAGGCCGAACGAATCGATCTTGGAGCGATCGGTGAAGCCGGTGAGCCCGCTGACATTGTCGCCGGAGAAGTCGGCCCAGTTGCCCTGGCCTTCCACACCGAACACCCACTGCGCCGACTGCACGCGGTAGCCAACCTGGCCACCGACGGTGCCGCCCGTGGCGTTGTGGGAACCTTCGCCGCCAACCAGCGGAGCGCGCTGATCCCAGGTCGTGTGAGCCGAAGCGCCGCCGCCGTTGATACCGATGTAGAAGCCGCTCCAGTCATAGACCGTGGCGATCATCGCGGGCGCCTTGGTGTAAGGCCGCGCAGCGAGGTCAGCAGCCAGCGCCGGTGCAGTCGCGGTGATCGCGACAAGGCTCACAGCTGCGAGCAACAAATTCTTGTTCATTTGATTCCCGTTCCAAGTTTCGTCGTTAGGCCCCCGGGCCGTGGCGACGTCATAACAGCGATCGACGGAATTGCTGTAACCTGACCGCAACAGTTCGCTCCAAAGGGCCGGGCTTCATTAACGAAGGTTTAGCGGCGCAGCCGCGGAACCCTGTGAAACAAGCCTCTTCAGCAGTTCCAACCTCATCCGCGCGACGTGCACTGCGTGCACGCCTAACAGCGTCGCGCGCACGATTCTGTGATGGGGAAAGTCTTGGTTTCCACTCCCCATTGTCGCCACATTTTCGCTCTTCTTCGCCACATTCGCGTTCACCTCGAACGTGACCACGCGACGCGCGCAGCTTTCTGCACGATTGCACTCTCGCCGCTCGCTGCGCGTCGAGGAGCAAAGCGCATGGCGTGCCGCCCCTCTTATTGCCAGGGCGGAGTGCGCAACGATGACGCGATCTCGACGGCGCCCTCCTCGCCGCGCTGCGCCAGACCATCGCAGAGCAGCAGCTCCGTTTCGCTCAGCGTCAGGTGCGGTTCGCATGCCGAGCGCCAGCTATCCCAAGCCGAGGTCTCGCGCTTGGCGAGCGCGAGCAGATCACGCACCAGGTTGACGCGCACAAAAAACAAGCCTGCCGTCGTTCCGTGACCCAGCTGCTCCGGATCGATCGCGCCGGTTCGGCATCGTTGCCACGCTTCGATACCGGTGATGAACGCCGAGCGTGGCACGTCGGTCGGCTCAAAATCGAATTTCAGAAAGGTGCGATGGGGCTCGTCGAGTTCGGCATCGACCAGGACCCAGCGTTGCTCGGCTTTCGCCCAGTACTCGCACACCCAATGATCATGATAGGCATGCCCGGTGAAGTACCTGCCGAAACCGCAGCGGACGCGGGCTGGCACACGGTGATGCCGCAAAACCGCGCATAGCATCAATGAAAAGTCCCGGCACGTTGCCAAAGCTCTCAACTCGCCTGGCCGCGCGATCGTCAACGGTCGCGGGTCGATCGCCAGCAACTGATCCAGACGATCGGACACAGGCAGCGTGGTACGGCTTTGACCGATGAACGCAGCGGGGTTGAAGCCCTGCCTCTCGATCCACGCCTCGTGGACGAGCAGGCCGTGCAACATGCGACACAACGCCGGGATATCCGGCGGCAGGCCGCTGATCACAGTCGCATGAGCGCCCGGATCGGTCAGCGCGCTGTGGCCGGTGTAATAGTCGGGAGACGTTTCACTCATTCAGGACCTGTCCAGCCAGGGTCAGCTGTTCATATCGGTTCTCGCTTAGTCCGCCGCCGCGATCTTCGCGCGGAAAGCCTCCTGTCCCTCCACGATCTTGTCGATCAGTGCATCGAGCGCCCAGAAGCGTTCTCTGATATCGAAATCGACCGCCCGGGTCTCGATGCGGGCAAAGGTGCCGAGACGCTGGTGATAGAGTTTTGCAAGTTTCGGATAACCCATGGGCTCCGCCATCGCAGCGAGCGCCAGGTAAACCGAAAGCTCGTTCGCGAGCACCGGATGCTTGTGGTGTTGCGTCAGCAGCCATTTGTAGAGATCAGGGTGGAAGTTCGTGAACACGCCGGTGAACCCGGGAGCCCCCGACTTCATCGCGTCAAAGGCGATCGCGGCATTGGCGTTGACGATCGTGAGCGGGGAGCCGTTCGCCAGCTTGACCCGGCGCTGCACGGTCGGCAGGTCGCACGAGACGTCCTTGAGAATGGCAAAGCGGCCGCTGTCGGCGCAAAAGGCCAGCTCGTCGTCGGAGAGAAGCCGGCGGAACGGAGCCGGGCATTCATAAAGGCCGAGCGTGATGTCCTTGGGCAGCCGGTCGAGCAGCCAGCTCAGATTGTCGGTGAAGTCCGTCTTTGCCGGATCGTGCGAGGCCAGACGGTTCGTCACCAGCACCAAGCCGTCGACATCGGTCTTCGCGATCGACGAGAGCTCCGTGAGCTGGTCTTCCCTGGACTCGCTGATATGGCCAGAGGCGATGACCGGAAGCCGGCCGGCCGCGGTCTTGGCCACGAACCGCGCCAGCGCGACGCGCTCCTCCAGTGTCAAGAACTGCATCTCGCTCGACTGCGCGACCGCGAACAGCGCGTCGGCACCGTTAGCGATGTACCATTCGATCAGCCGTTCGAGGCCGGAATAGTCGATCGTGTTCGCTTCGGTGAATGGCGTCAGCATCACGGGAATGATGCCCTTGAGAGCGATGGTCACAGGCGAGCTCCAAATGGCGAATCTGGCAGCGGCTGCGCTGCCGGTTCGCGAGTATAGATCAAACGGTCAGTGGGGTCCGCAGCGGCAACGCAGCGCCGCTGCGGACGCCAGTTATTCGCCGACGATTTTCAACCTACTCCGAAAGCTGGTCGTTTCGCAAAGAGGTTACGGCCTGCAAGCCTGCGCTTCGCGTTCAGGCCGGAGGCGAGATCGCCTGCAAGACATCCCTGAACACGCCGAACTGCACTTTGGCAGCTTCAGGGCTATAGTCCTGATAATATCCCGCGGTCACCGCGACCACGAGGTCGAGCTCCGGGACGATGCGGATCGACTGGCCACCTCTGCCCTGCGCGGCAATCGATTGGACGACCCGCCCATTGAGCCGGGAGCTCCGCAGCCACCACAAATATCCATAGGACTGACCGTCGGTCGCCCTCAGCTTCATTGTGGTCGACGCCTCGATCCATGCCCTGGACACGATTTGCCGATCGTTCCAGCGACCGCCCTGAAGGACGAGCTGGCCGATCTTCGCCATGTCGCGCGGCCGCAGGCGCAATCCGCCTCCGGCATCGCTGTCTCCTTTGAACCTGCTCCACTCGAATTCGGTGATGCCTAGGGGATCGAACAGCACGCGACGCGCGAATTCATCGAGCGGACGGCCGGTGGCTTTGCGGACGATCGCGGAGACCAGCGCAAGTGCGCCGGTGTTGTAGAAGAACTCCTGGCCGGCCAGTGCGGTCACGGGAAGGCCGAGGACGTAGCGACAGGCATCCGGCGCCATGTGCATGCGCACCTCGTCGTTGTCGTCGCCCGTCGCCGGAGTTGCCTCCACCCATTTCAGACCCATCGACATCGTGAGCAAATGTGAGAGCAGGATGCGATCCCTGTCCGGGGACCGCAGGTCGGACAATTCGGGGAAGAAGCTGAAGACCGGCTCCTCGATGCTGCGAATGAGCCCCTGGTCGAGCGCGATCCCGACGACCAGCGACGCCACGCTCTTTGAGCACGATTTCAGATTATGCAGCGTATCGGCATCAAAGCTGACATCAGTGACGCGGACGCCGAAGAAGCGACTGGGGACCTCATCGGCCCCCCTGAAGTACCGCTCGAACAGCAATCTGCCACGCCGAGCGACCAGCACGGCATGGATGTTGGCGCCCGAGCGTTCGAGCCGACCGGCGATCCTGCACAGCGCGGCCTGATCGACATCGTCGTCTTCACTGGCAGAGGGAACAGACCAGCCGTCGTCACGCTTGGCGGGAGCCGGACAATTGGCCTCGGCAAAGACCGGCACCGCCGCGATCGGCGTCAGGGCTGCCCCGCCGAGCAGCGACATGAATCGCCGACGCTTCATCCCGTCCTCTTGACCTTGTCTTTGATGGCCGTGTCGGCGCGTCATTCCCTGAGAGGGAGCACTTATGCGGCAGGTTGTGCCATCAATCTGCCTCAACTGCAATGGGCTGACCCGCCATCAAGCGCTGCACAGGGCGGCTCTCGCTGTCGCCAACCTTCCACGGGGAACTCCGAGATCGAAATAAGCTTGGTTGGGAGCGCGATGACCCGTCGCGCCGTTTCGTCCCTCCTGCGTCGTCATTCGTCACGGCCCTCTCATCTTCGTCCCATTGCCCCCTCCGTTCATCCCTCCCGGCTCGCTTTCCGGCGCAGATTCGCGGAGACATCCGTCGAGCACCGCCTGGAGAACCGGAATGAACCGTCGCGACTTTCTAGCCACGGCCCTCGCACTTGCCGCAGCCCCGGCACTCGGCAACCAGCCGACGGGCATAGCCGCTGCCAGCCGCCCGCGGCCGGGACAGGCTGGCTGGCCTTCCGATGCGGACTGGTCGGCGCTGAATCAAGCCACCGCGGGACGCCTCACCCGTGTGACCCCTCCGAACCTCGCCCCGGCTGAAGCAAAACAGCTCCTGGCCAATCCGTTCTACATCGGTGATCAACCCGGTCTGACGGAAAGTTCCGGCTGGTTCGAGGCCTGGCGCTCCGAGCCCAGCGCCTACATGGTCGCGGCCGAGAGCGCGGCAGACGTCGTCGCGGCCGTGCGCTTCGCCAAAGCGCACAATTTGCGCCTGGTCGTGAAGGGCCGCGGCCACAGCTATCTCGGCGGCTCCTCTGCGCCGGATTCGCTTTTGTTATGGACCCGCAAAATGGACGCCATCACCGTTCACGACGGTTTCGTTCCGCAAGGCTCAAGCTCCAAGCCGATTCCGGCTATCACGACGGGCGCGGGCTGCATGTGGCTCCGCGCCTACCAGGCGGCCGCCGGCGCCGGGCGCTACGTTCAAGGTGGCGGCTGCACCACCGTGGGTGTCGCTGGGCTGGTGCAGGGCGGCGGGTTCGGGAACTTTTCCAAGGGATTTGGAACGGCGGCGGCGAGCCTGCTCGAGGCCGAGATCGTGACAGCCGACGGCGAAATTCGTGTGGTCAATGAAACGCGCGAGCCGGAGCTGTTTTGGGCGCTCAAGGGCGGAGGCGGCGGCACTTTCGGGGTCACCACACGGCTGACGCTCGCAACGCATCCGCTCCCCACATCCGTCGGTGCGGTCAACGCCACGCTGCGCGCCCGCTCCGACGAAGCCTACCGCAAGCTGCTGGCCCGCTTCGCCGCGTTTTGCGCGACGAGCCTGTGCAATCCCCACTGGGGCGAACAGGTCCGGGCGTATCCCGACAACCGCCTCGACATTCGCATGGTCTTCCAAGGCCTGACTACGGACGAAGCGCGGGCAAATTTCAAGCCCCTGCTCGATTTTGTTGCAGCCAATCCTGACGATTACGCCGGCAAGGAATCGCTTGAAGTCGTGGGCGTGCCTGCCCGCTATTTCTGGAACGGTTGGCTTTATCGCCTGTTCGCCCGCTCCGCGGCCAATTTCGATGAACGTTCTGGAGCGCCATGGACCGATTATTGGTGGAAGGGCGATGGCGAGCAGGTCGGCGCCTTCTGGCACGCGTACACATCGGCCTGGTTGCCGAGCTCGCTCCTTGATCAGCAGAACCGCAACCTCCTCGTCGATGCGTTATTCGCCGCAAGCCGCCACTGGGCGGTCGGGCTGCATTTCAACAAGGGCTTGTTCGGCGCATCGCCTGATGTGATCGCAAAAGCAGGAAACACGGCGACGCATCCGGACGCATTCGAGGCCTTCGCTCTTGCGATCATCGCAGCCTCCGGCCCCACCATCTTCGGTGGTCTTGCTACGCCCGATCCTGTTCTCGCCAAAGCGCATCGAGACCGCGTGAACGCCGCGATGGAGGCGCTGCGCGCGGCGGCGCCGAACAGCGGCGCGTATGTCAACGAGTGCGATTATTTTCAGTCGGACTGGCAGAATGCGTTGTGGGGCCCGAACTATCGACGGCTCCTCGACGTCAAACGACGCTACGATCCGGATGGACTGTTCTTTGTGCATCATGGTGTCGGCAGCGAAGGCTGGAGCGCGGACGGATTTGCCCGCCTGCCCTCGTAGCGAACCCAAATCTCTTCAGGGACGGCACGCCTACACCGGCGTGTAGATCACGAGCTTCAGCGCGGGATCGTCGTTGGCCTGAAAGCTGGTGTGCTCGAAATGCAGCACGCCCTTGGTGGGATGCGTCATGGTCTTGCGGCCCGACAAGGTGCCGTGCACCTCGTGCGCACCCCACCATTTGACAAATTCGGGGCTACCTTCGCGCAGGCGCGTCAGCAATTCAGCAAAGGCGGGATCGCCGGCCCAGACGTCGTGGGTGGCGCGAAACATCGCGACCATCCGCTTGGCCACCTCAGCCCAGCCCGCGCCATAGGATTTCCGGGTCTTCTTGTTGGTCATCATCAAGAGCAGGGTGTTGCGATCCTCTTCCGGCAGCCGCCCGAACGCGAAGATCTCTTCGGCGGCTGCGTTCCACGCCAGCACGTCCCAGCGCCGGCCGGTGATGTAGGCCGGGTGCGGCAGGCTTTCGACCAGGCGCCGAATGGCCGGCGGCACCACCTCGCGGGTGAAGGGGCCCCTCGCGCCGTCCCGCGCGAGATCCCTGAGATGCGCGTGCTCGGTCTTGCTGAGCCGCAGCGCGCGCGCCAGCGCATCGACTGTCGTGACCGACGGGCTGACGGTGCGGCCCTGCTCGAGACGGATGTACCAGTCGACCCCGATGCCCGCGAGCTGCGCGACCTCCTCGCGGCGGAGCCCTGCGGTACGCCGCCGCTGGCCCGCGGGTAGGCCCACTGACTTCGGCGACAGCTTTTCACGACGGGAGCGCAGGAAATCGCCGAATTCGACGCGGCGTGGGTCGGCCATGGACGGACTCGCGTGAAGGAGGGTCGGACAATACTAGGATAATACCAGGCCTTCCTGCCGCGCAACAGCCCTCGCATAATCCCTGCACCTCACAATGAGGTACGAACGAAGGTCAACATCATGAAGGCTGCCGTACTCAAATCTTTCGGATCCCCGCTTGATATCGAGGACGTCCCCGACCCCGTGCTCGGTACCGGCGAGGTGATCGTCGAAATCGTCGCGACCCGTGTGCTGTCCTACTCCAAGGAAGTGTTCAGCGGCGAGCGCAAATACGCGCTGGATCTGCCCGCCATTCCAGGAGCCGGCGGGGTCGGACGCGTGCGCGCGATCGGCCCGGACGCAACCAAATTGTCCGTCGGCGACTGGGTCGTCTGCGATCCGACGGTCCGCTCGCGCGACGACGCGATCGCTCCCGACATTCATCTGCAGGGCGTCAGCGCGCGCGGCGAAGGCGGCATGCGGTTGCAGAAATATTTTCACGACGGTTCCTTCGCCGAGCGGATGAGGGTGCCGACCGAGAACGTGACGCGGCTCGGCGAGGTCAGCGAGGAAAAGGCCGCGCAATGGTGTGCGCTTGGAACCTTGCTGGTGCCCTATGGTGGTTTCCTTGCCGCCAGGCTGCAGCCCGGCGAGACTGTGCTGGTGAGCGGCGCGACCGGCAATTTCGGCAGCGCTGCCGTGGCGGTGGCGCTCGCGATGGGAGCGGCTTGCGTCGTTGCGCCGGGCCGCAACGAGAAGATGCTCGGCGAGCTCGTGCGTCGCCATGGCGCGCGTGTCAGGCCGGTGAAGCTGACGGGCAACGAGAACGACGACCGCGAGCTGATGAAGCGCGCCGCACCCGGCCCGATCGATTGCGCGTTCGACATCATGCCGCCCTCCGTCTCGACGACGGTGGTCCGCGCCGCGATCATGACGGTGCGGCCCAATGGCCGTGTCGTGCTGATGGGCGGCGTCAACATGCAGGGCGGCCCCGGCCTGGAGCTGCCCTACAACTGGATCATGCGCGAGTGCATCACGATTCACGGCGTCTGGATGTATCCGCCTGAAGCCGCGGTTCGCCTGATCGCGCTGGTCCGCGCCGGCCTCTTGCGCCTCGATCACTTCGAGACGACGGCATTCGATCTCGACCATGCCAACGAGGCCGTGGACCATGCGGCCGCCAATGCGGGCGCGTTCAACATGACGGTGATCCGGCCGTAATTGTCGCAGCAGCTGCGGCGATGCGTCGCCGCAGCTGCTATGCCTGCGCTGTCAGATGGCTGGGAGACGTCACCCCCGATGCAGCCAGCCGCGGCCGTCTACTGTGCATGGGGTTGTTTTCGCGGTTTGTTATTCGAGCTCGACCACCTGGCCGTTGGAAAGCGACACCCGCCGATCCATGCGGCCGGCGAGTTCCATGTTGTGGGTCGCGATGAGCATCGAGACCTTGGTCGCCTTGACCAGCTGCATCAGGGCCTGGAACACGTGGTCGGCGGTGTGCGGATCGAGATTGCCGGTCGGCTCGTCCGCGAGCAGCACGCGGGGCGCATTGGCCACGGCACGCGCGATCGCGACGCGCTGCTGCTCGCCCCCCGACAGCTCTGCGGGACGATGGGTGATGCGGTCGCCGAGGCCGAGATAGCCCAGGATCTCCTTGGCGCGCTTGACGCTCTCGGACTTCTTCAGGCCGCGGATCATCTGCGGCAACATGACGTTCTCGAGCGCCGAGAATTCCGGCAGCAGCCGGTGCGACTGGTAGACGAAGCCGATATCGCTGCGGCGAAGCTGGGTGCGCTCGATGTCGGGCAGTTGCGAGGTCGGCGCGCCGTTGACATAGACCTCGCCGGAATCGGGGGCCTCGAGCAGGCCCGCGATGTGCAGCAGCGTCGACTTGCCCGACCCCGAGGGCGCAACCAGCGCCACGGACTGTCCCGCCCACAGCGCGAGCTTGGCGTTGTCCAGGATCGTCAGCGCCGCCTCGCCCTGCAAGTACTGCCGTTTTATCTCGTGGAGATAAATGACCGGTACATCCTCAGCCCCCTGCTGCTGCTCCATCAGCCCCTCACTCGTACCGCAGCGCTTCGACAGGATCGAGGCGCGCGGCGCGCCAGGACGGGTACAGCGTCGCCAGGAACGACAGCGTCAGCGCCATGATGACGACGGCCG
This sequence comes from Bradyrhizobium sp. USDA 4474, assembly GCF_054057515.1. Taxonomy (NCBI): domain Bacteria; kingdom Pseudomonadati; phylum Pseudomonadota; class Alphaproteobacteria; order Hyphomicrobiales; family Nitrobacteraceae; genus Bradyrhizobium; species Bradyrhizobium sp. USDA 4474. Next base: position 140,129 of record NZ_JBSRZJ010000002.1, read on the forward strand.
TGGTCTCGCCGACGTCGATCTCGGCGGGCAGCTTCGACAGGAAGTAGAGCTCGGGCGAGAACAACTCCGTGCTGGTCAGCCAGGACAGGAATTGCCTGATCGATTCGATGTTGAGGCAGATCACGAGGCCGACGAAGAAACCGACCAGCGTGCCGACCACGCCGATCGAGGCGCCCGTGATCAGGAAGATCCGCATGATCGATCCTTGCGAGGCGCCCATCGTCCTGAGGATCGCGATGTCGCTGCCCTTGTCCTTCACCAGCATGATCAGGCCGGAGACGATGTTGAGCGCCGCGACCAGTACGATCATGGTCAGGATCAGAAACATGACATTGCGCTCGACCTGGAGCGCGTTGAAGAAGGTCGAGTTGCGCTGACGCCAGTCGACCAGGAACACCGGCCGGCCCGCCGCCTCCGTCACGGCCTTACGGAAGGAGTCGATCTTGTCCGGATTGGTGGTGAACACCTCGATCGAGGTGACGTCGTTGCTGCGATTGAAATAGGCCTGGGCCTCGGCGAGCGGCATGAACACGAAGCCGAGATCATACTCGGACATGCCGATCTCGAACACGGCGACGATCTTGTAGGGCTTTATGCGCGGCGTCGTGCCCATCGGCGTCACCGCGCCCTTCGGCGCCACCAGCGTGATGCTGTCGCCGGCATGCAGCGACAATTGGTCGGCGAGCCGCCGGCCGATCGCGACGCCCTGCCCGTCGTCAAAGCCCTCGAGCGAGCCCTGCTTGATGTTCTTGGCAATCGAGGTGAGATTGTTGAGGTCGTCAGAACGGATGCCGCGCACCAGCACACCCGAGGCGTTCCAGGGCGATGACGCCAGCGCCTGGCCATCGACCACGGGCGCAGCGAGCCGGATGCCCTGCACCTGGCTGATGCGCTCGGCGACGTCCTTCCAGTCGGTCAGCGGCGATTCCAGCGGCTGGACCAGGATATGGCCGTTCAGCCCCAGGATCTTGTCGAGCAACTCCTTGCGGAAGCCGTTCATCACGGCCATCACGATGATCAGCGTGGCGACGCCGAGCATGATGCCGAGGAAGGAGAACCCGGCGATGACCGAGATGAATCCCTCCTTCCGCCGAGCCCGCAGGTAGCGGGCCGACAACATCCACTCGAACGGTGCGAAAGGCGCAGTTTGGACGGCTTCTGTCATGGTTTCATCCATCGCTCGATAATCCCATGATTCGGGGTCAATTGTGGCCGGATTGGCGGCCGCGATCTCGGGCGATGAACAATATTCAGCCGACCAGACTTATCAGCCCACAAGTCTTGCGACCGCGTCCGCTGGCGACATGGTCTCGCGGGAGCCGTCGCTGCGCTTCTTGATCTCGATCTTGCCCTCGGCGAGCCCCTTCGGCCCGATCATGATCTGCCAGGGGATGCCGATCAGGTCGGCGGCGGCGAATTTCGCCCCTGCACGTTGGTCGGTGTCGTCATAGAGCACGTCGACGCCCTTGGCGGTGAGCTCGGCGTAGAGCTTCTCGGAGGCGCCATCGACGGCGGCATCGCCCTGCTTGAGGTTGAGGATCGAGACGCGGAACGGCGCCACCGCCTCCGGCCATTTGATGCCGGCATCGTCATGGCAGGCCTCGATGATGGCGCCGAGCAGGCGCGAGACGCCGACGCCGTAGGAACCGCCATGGATCGGCACGTCGACGCCATCAGGGCCGGTCACCAGGGCCTTCATCGCGTCGGAATACTTCGTGCCGAAATAGAAGATCTGGCCGACCTCGATGCCGCGGGTATTCACGCGCTTCTCTGCCGGCACTTCCTGCTCGAACCGGGCGGCGTCATGAACATCTTCGGTCGCGGCATAGAGCGAGGTCCATTGCTTGATGATCGGCGTCAGGTCGCTGTCATAGTCGACGTCCTCGCCCGGCACCGGCAGGTCCAGCACGTCGCGATTGATGAAAACGCCGGATTCGCCGGTCTCAGCCAGCACGATGAACTCGTGGCTGAGATCGCCGCCGATCGGGCCGGTCTCGGCGCGCATCGGGATCGCCTTCAGGCCCATCCGCGCAAAGGTGCGCAGGTATGCGACGAACATCTTGTTGTAGGCGACGCGCGCGGCGGCCTCGTTGAGGTCGAAGGAATAGGCATCCTTCATCAGGAACTCGCGGCCGCGCATCACGCCGAAACGCGGACGCTGCTCGTCGCGGAATTTCCATTGGATATGATAGAGATTCAGCGGCAGGTTCTTGTAGGACTTCACGTAGGCGCGGAAGATCTCGGTGATCATTTCCTCGTTGGTCGGCCCGTACAGGAGCTCGCGCTTGTGGCGGTCGGCGATGCGTAGCATCTCCGGGCCGTACGCGTCATAGCGGCCGCTCTCGCGCCAGAGGTCGGCGAGCTGGAGCGTCGGCATCAACAGTTCCAGCGCACCGGACCGGTCCTGCTCTTCGCGCACGATCTGCTCGATCTTCTTCAGCACGCGGAACCCGAGCGGCAGCCAGGCGTAGATGCCGGCCGCCTCCTGCCGGATCATGCCGGCACGCAGCATCAGCCGATGCGAGACGATCTCCGCCTCTTTCGGATTTTCCTTCAAAATGGGCAGAAAGAACCGCGACAACCGCATGGTAATACTCTGGGAATCAGTGGTGGCCTGCAGTGAAACCGGATTGGGAGCGAAAAGACAAGGCCGGGAATGAGGAAAAGCCGCTAACGCGGCGGAATTCCTGTCATTTTTACCTCGACTTCAGGTTGGACCTGGTCCGTGTCGAAGCTAGGGCGTTGCGATCTCGAGTTCGTCCTCGAGCGTGACCTTCTCGAAATCGGTAATGAGCGCGTCGATCCGCACATGCCAGCGCCCGGCGAACGGCAGCTCGACCTTGTGCACATGCCAATAGCCGTCAGGCCCGAGCTCGGCGTCGCGTTCCATCGGCTCGATGCCGCGCTCGGGCAGGCTCAGCGTCAGCGTCGCCTCCTTGGCGTTCAGAGGCGTCGCCTCGCTGGTCATGAGCTGGAGCACGAAATCGTCCACGCCGGCCTTGCCCGGCGACACCAGCACCTGGAACATCGCGTTGTCGGTGTGGATGTGGATCGCCAGCGGTGTCTCAGGCACGATGGTCCGTGGCGGCGGCGTGAAGCGCCAGCCGGCGACGACCGCGAAAATGCCGAGCGCGGTCCCGCACTCAAGCAGGATCGATCGCTTCAGCGCCGGCGCGGCCACCTGATCCTTTGCTAACGCGGGAGTCAACCGAAAGCGATTGATGGCTGCAAGGGCCAGAAGGAATAGGACCAGCGCCAGCTTCACCGAGAGAATAAGGCCATAGCTCGTGTCGACCAGCGCAGCCGGCTTCTCGAGCTGGATCATCGCAAGCATGAGGCCACTCAGCGCCAGACCCGCGACCACCGGCATGGCGATGCGCGAGAATCGGTTGAGGAGCGGCAGCACTGCCGCCGTCGGCTTCGACAGCAGCGCTGCAACCGGCGCCAGCGCGCCAATCCAGAAGGCTACGGCGAGGCCATGGACGAAGACCGCCGGCCGCGTCAGCACCTCGGGCGACGCCGTTGCGGCGTGCCCGGTCATGGCGAGCGACATGCCCACACCGACGAAGGCGATGACCGCGAGCGTACGCGCGTACCAAGCCCGGCCCAGCGCCATTTGCGCAAGCAGCATCGCCGCGATCGCGACGAGCAAAGCGGGACCGGCACTGGTCGCAAATGCAATTTTCCAGGGGGCCACAGTCACAAGCGCCGCCAGCGGCAGACCAAGGAGATCAAGACCCACCAGACCAAGTGAGACAATGGCACTCGAGAGACCAACAACGAGCCCCACGCGTGGCACGCCCATACCCATCATCGACCACGCAATCCAGCGCCCAAAGAACACGCCGCCCACGCCGACGAACAGCCCCAGATAGAGGCCGACCCGCGACAACCAGATCAGCGCGTTCAATCCACCATCCACATTTGCCGAAGGCTGCGTCCCCGTCGGCATGCCGATCGAGAAGATCACCGATCCGGCGACGGGATGACCGTCCTGCGAGACGACCCGATAGCTCACCACCGCGGTGCCCTTCGGCAAGTCCGGCGGCATCGCAACCGAAATGCTCTCGCCTGACGTCGTGACGCGCGCAGCATCGCGCACCCTGCCCGCGCCATCGATCAACTGGATCGCGCCCGGCGTCACCGCTTCGTTAAAGCGCAATTCCACCGCCTTCGGCGCGCTCGCCAGCATGCTGCCGCTCGCCGGCTCGACCGAAATCAGCGCCGCATGGGCCAATGCGCCGGTCGAGGTGCCAACAAGAAACAGCAGCGTCGCAACTGCAGCGAGAAAGCGCATTACGGCTTGGGCAGCAATTTTACGCCAGGCGCCGGCGACTTGTCCTCGCGCGAATGCGCTGCCCCTTCCACCGGGATTTCGATCCAGCGGCTGACACCCTTCTCGCATTCCTGCACCACAGGGAAGTACAGCGTGGTGTTCGGCTTCAGGCTGTCAGTGAGAAAGCTACTGACGACAAATTCATCATAATTGCGGTCCGGCAGATTGCCGCCGGACCAAACCACTTCCTTAACGCCCGAAGTCAGCTTGTTGCCGTGATAGTCGTAGGCACTGGCATACTGCCCCTCGACGATATCGACGTTCCAACCGGCCTTCGGCATCGGCTTCACCGCGATCACACCTTCCGGGATTTGCACACGGATCTTGATCGTCGGCGAGCCGGAACAGCCGTGCGGCACGGCGAAGACGGCCTTGTAGGACGCGCCGACCGTGGCCTGCTTGCCTTCCAGATAAACGTGGGCCGCCGCAGGCGATGCGACGAGTGCACCGACCAGGATTAGCAAGGGTGTCTTCGACATGCTCGATCTCCCGGAGGTTAGATCACATCAGTCACATTTTCATTCCCGAATGGTCCGGCATTTTCTTCATCATCGTGCCCCCGCCGCTGGGCGCCTGGGCGCCGAGGCCCTTGACGTCGAGCGACACCGCGACCTTGCCAGCCTTCTCGAACTCGAGCGTTACAGGCACTTTCTCGCCCTCTTTGAACGGCCCCTTCAGATCCTGAAGCATCAGATGGTTGCCGCCGGGCGCGAGCTTCACGGTCTTGCCCGGCTCGATAACGAGGCCCTTGTCCAGCGGACGCATCTTCATCACGCCATTGTCCATTGTCATCTCGTGGATCTCGGCCTTGCCGGCGATCTCTGCCGACACGGCGACGAGCTTGTCGGGCGCGGTGCCCTTGTTCTCGATGGTGAGGAACCCGCCGGCGACCTTGGCGCCGGCAGGCGTCGCCCGACTCCAGGCCTGGGAGATGACGAGATCGCCCGCCTTGACCTCGTCGGCTCGGACGGGGGCTGCGATCACAACGGCCGAGAACGCCGCGAGCGCGAAGAGAGTTGAGAGCTTGTTCATGTCGATTGCCTTTCTTGTCGCAGCCGAGAGCCCGACTCCAGTCAGAACGTGTACTTGCCGGCAAGAACAAAAGTTCGTCCCGAGAATGGATGGAACAGGAAATACTGCTCGTTGAAGAGATTATCGATGCCGAAGTCGAACGCGAAATTCTTCGTCGCGTTGTAGTGGATCTTCAAGTCCACGACGAAAAAATTATCGAAAGCGCCGTAGACGTGCGGGATGATATCCGAGTTGTCCAACGTCGAATATTGCTTGCCGCTGTAGCGCGCGGCGACGGTATAGGCCCAGCCATCATTCGGCCGGTAGGTGACGCCGAACTTGGCGCGCCAGTCTGGCACGAAGGGCACGCGCTTGCCAACGACGCTGGTCGGGCCTTTCCAGTTCGGATCGGAGATGATCCTGGAATCGACGTAAGTGAGGCTGCCGAAGATCTGCAGGCCGCTCACCAGCAAATTGTCCTTGTCGGCCGACAATTCCACGCCCTGCATGCGGATCGCAGCAACGTTGCTGACGGCGGTCTGCACCGATTGCGTTCCGGTTGCATCCGTCACGGTAGTCGATTGTGAGATCAATGCATTGTTGGTCCGCTCGCCGAACATCGTGAGCCGCACGCGGCCATCGGCCCAGCGCCGTTCAAGATTGAGTTCGCTGGTGAAGTCCTGCTCCGGTGACAGCAGCGGATTGGCGAGATAGGTGATGCCGCCCACGCTGATGTTCTGGTAGAGCTCAGTCACCGTCGGATAGCGGTACGCCTCGCCGAAATTGGCGGTGATGTTCCAGTCTTTGTTGGGATCGATCGACAGCGATGCCTTTGGCGAGAAATTGGTCGAGGACAACTCTGGCTGTCCCGTCGGCACGGCCGATGTGATGACGCCGGCGCTGGTCGGCGTGGTGTTGAGATTGAAGCCCTCGACTGCCTGCCAACTCTCCAGCCGCCCGCCTAGCGTCAACTTGACGATCGGCGTGATCTTCCAGGCGTCCTGCCCCCAGAGAGCTTCGGTCCGAGTCTCGCCGACACCGGTCGAATAGAGCTGGCCATTGCCGGTTAAGGGTGCATTGAACCAGAGCGTCGAAGCATAGACCGGATTTTCAAGCCGGTAGCGGTCGCCATGTATGCCGAAGCTGATCTCATGCGGACCATCCATGCCATCTGGGCGCCAGATGCCCTTAGCGTCCGTATTTTGCCAATTGGTGCCGTCCATTCGCGTCACCTTGCCGTTCAACGAATAGCCAAGGCCGGGCGATGGCACGACCGTAAATGGGTTGCTCAGATCGTCCTGGAGATAGTTGTAGCTTGAGGCCGCAAGGTCGAAGTCGAACACGCCCTTGGTGTCGCTCTTGAGCGAGACGGCATTGCTCACATGGAGCTGATCCCAATTGTACTTGCTGCTTGCAAAGCTGCTGATGCCGCCGAACGTCGGCAGGCCGGTTGCAATTGACTTGAGATAGGTCTGCGGGTCAGAGGTCTGATGATTGTTCCAGATGCCCAGCGAATAGGTTGCCTGCACCAGCGGCGTGATGTCGTAAGCAAGTCGCAGATTGCCGGAAGTCTGTTGCGAATGCGCCAGCACGCCGGTGCCCACCACGTTGGCGACGCCCCCGTTCTTGTTGAGGGCGGCAAAGCCACCGCTCGTACCGGCCGGGAACGAGGGGGTGGTGGTATAGGTCAGCGGCTGCTGATAGCTCTCGAGATAGTTGGCGCTGACGAGCCAGGAAAGCTTACCCTTGCGATTGCCCGCGGCGGCGCTGGTCTGGCTGGTTATGTAGGTATCCTTTGTGCCGTATTGATTCCACGGCATCACCGAGACGGTTTCCTTTGCGACCGCAAACGGTTTGTCCGGCATCCTGGATGTGATCAGCAGGACGCCGCCGATCGAATTGCCGGGATAGGCGGCCGCAAAGGGACCGTTGAGGAAATCCACCCGCCCGATCGCCTCGGGCGAGATCAAATTCCATTTTGGCGAGGCGCCGGAATTGTTGTTGCCGATCAGGGCCGAGATCAACAGATCGTCATAGTAGATCAACGAGCGCGCACTCGAATTCAAGCCCCAGCTTCGTGTCGCGAGCACGGCCTGATTGTCGCCGTCGTTGCGCTTCCGCACGAACAGGCTCGGCATGTATTTGACGGCGTCCTCGGGGTCCTTGAGGTTGATGGTTTCGTCGGCCTCCTGCGCCGTGATGCTGAAGGATCGTTGCGGCAGCCGGTAGCGCGCCACGGCCGCCGGCTGATCAAGCGAGGCGCGCCCGCCGCGCGTGACCTGCGCCTCGGCTGCGACAACCGACGCTGGCCGCTCAACCGCCGGCTTTGCCTGATTTGTCCTGGCGGCTGCCGCATGCACCGCGTGCTTGCCCGGCTTGGGCTTCACCGTCGCTGGCGCATCGACGGTCACCGCGGGCAGCTCTTTTGAGCTGCTCTGGGCGAAAGCGCCGCTCGACGAGGCAAGCAGCGCGGCCTGAACGGCAACGACGCTCACGCCGCAGCGGGCATGGCGAGGTAACATGGAGCATTCCTGACGCCGGCTTTATTTCCGGCCATTCGACAGCATCAATCGCCAGCGGATCAACCGAGGCGATCACGAGAGGTCGTCAGGAGAAATGGGGAGGTCCCCGCGCCTGGGCGCTTGAATTCTTGTGGGTGGCGGGAGCAGAGGCGTCCGCTTCACGCCACACTACGCGCTCGGCGTGGCGGAAGGGAGCGGGAAGCGCAGCATGCGGTGGCGAATCGAAGGACGCGGTGGCCTGCGCAAGACAACAGATCGCGCAGATCCCGGAATGCGAGGCCGGCGAACCGCCTTGATCGTTCGGAGCGCCCTGCTCACTAATACTGTGGCAAATGACACCGGCAGGCAGCTGATCGGCAACGGTCCGACCGGCCGCCCAGCAGGCGGCAATCGGCGCCAGGACCTGCATCGCGAGCGCGAGCAGGACGAGGGGTAGGAATTTCTGCAGCCGCGCGCGCATCCACCGAACCAGTCATTCGTCTACTAACTAATCACCGCACCAGCTCCGAGTCGAGATGACTTCATCGGCCGTGTTGGGCTGGCGCAAACTTCTCGAAAAATGAGTTCGGCCGCCTCCGACCGGGATCGGCCCTCAATATCTGAGCAAGCCCGCCACCCGGAAGATCAAAAAATTCATATATTTGTCATAGACTTAAGAGGAAGGCAGCGCGATCGTTTCGCCAATTGCTCGAATTTTGAACATTCGTTGCCGAAAATGATGACAAGTGAGAAAAGTTGATCTAGCATCCCTTTCGCTCAGGCTTGACCGTGAGGTCGACGTCTGGTGGTCCAAGTCTCGGGAGGAGCCCCTGGCGCGCAAAATGCAGCGTCGCCCCGCCAATCAAGATCAAATCTTAGAATCGGGGATAATAGGGTCGACACAATTTTTGAGCGGGGCTAGGGCCCCGCTCTTTTTTTATCTGCGTGGCTCATGCGCGCATGAACGCTTTCTCCAGTCCGATCGAAAACAGATCGAACTGGCGGCGTAGCCTGCGCGGACCCGCACTCTCGTCTACCGACAGCTCTTCAACGAGCGTCCCGAAGCTCGGGCGATACGCTACGCGATCTGCTTGGCGATGAATGGTCGATCGCGCAGGCACGTACGCGCTGCTCCTCCAGATCCTGCGTGCTGGCATCGCAGCGTAGCGCTTTGCGCTGCACCAACGCGATCACGATCTCGTCCTTGATTGCACGTTGAGTGGCATCAACTCTTGTGAGACACTTCGCGCATCGGTCGCGCAATCAATGACGCGCCGACGACAAAATTTATGGGAGCGAGCGATGTCCGGGACGAAAGATTTCTCGAAGACGAGGCGCGATCTTCTTCAGGCGGCTGCGACCGCCGGCGCCGCAACTGCCATCCTCGGCAGCATGGGCATAAACCCAGCACTTGCAGCTGAAGTCGGACGATCAGACAAGCCGCTGAAGGCGGCATTCTCCAACGCGGGCCTGCAGGCGACCTGGTGTGCGCAAGGCAAGCAGGCCGCGGAATTCTGGGGCAAGCTGTTCAATGTCGAGGTCACTTGGTTCGACGGACAACTCGACGCCGTGAAGCAGCGCGCAGCGATCGACAACATGGCCTCGCAGAAATGGGATTTCGTCGCGATCCAGGCCTTCGGCATCGGCACCCTTACCCAGCCCGTGCAGAAGATGATCGACGCCGGTACGCCGGTCATCGACATGGACACGCTGATTGCGCCGCTCGACCAGATCAACGTCCACTCCTTCCTCGCCCCCGACAACGAGTTCATGGGCGCTTCGGTGACCCAGGCGCTTTGCAATGCAATGGGCGGCAAGGGCAAGATCATCATGACCCAAGGCGCCCTCGGTCACACCGGCGCGCAGGGACGTGCCAAGGGCTTCGAGTCGGTCGTCAAGCAATTCCCAGGGATCGAGGTGCTCGACACGCAGCCGGCCGACTGGGACGTCTCCAAGACCGCACGCCTCTGGGAAACCTATTTGACCAAGTACCCGCAGATCGACGCGGCGTTCTTCCACAATGACGACATGGCGCTTGCCGCCGCCAACATCATGAAGGCGCACAACCGCACCAACATCCTCATTGGCGGTGTCGATGCGATGCCGCCGGCGATCCAGGCGGTGAGCGAAGGCCGGATGTTCGCAACCGTGCGCAATCCGTCCTGCCGCATCCATGGCGGCGCGATCATCGCAGGCGTCGCGGCCGTGGTCGGCGGCGAGAAGAGCGGCCAGGGCATCCCCAAGAACGTCGTCACCGACGGCCCTGTCGTGACCAAGGCCAATGCCGCCGGCATGCAGTGGATGGAAGATCACTTCCTGATCTGAAATCCTCCATGCCTGACGGTCGTCAGCCCATCCTGGAACTCCAGGGCATCACGAAGAGCTTCGGCGGCGTCGAAGCGCTTCGTGGTGTCGACTTCGCGCTTCTCCCTGGCGAGATCCATGGTCTCGTGGGAGAGAACGGCGCGGGAAAAAGCACGCTGATGAAGATCATCGCCGGCGTGCACACCGAGTTCTCCGGCCGCTTCCTGATCGACGGGGCCGAGACCCATTTCCGCTCGGCGCGCGATGCGCATGCGGCCGGCATCGCCATGGTGCATCAGGAGCTCTCGGTCGCGCCTGACCTGACGGTCGCGGAGAACGTGTTCCTCGGCAATCAGCCGACCAACGCCCTTGGCCTCGTGCAATGGCGACGGATGGCGCGTGAGGCGGGCGAGCAGCTCTCTCGCTTTGGCATCGACGTCGATCCGATGTCGCGGCTCGGCGATCTGCCGATCGGACTGCAGCAGCTGATCGAGATCGCACGCGTGCTGTTCTCCGGCGCGCGAATCGTCATCCTGGACGAGCCCACCTCCGCCCTCTCCCCGCCCGAGGTCGAGCGCCTGTTTGCGACGCTGCGACGCCTGCGCGAGCAAGGCACGGCCATCGTCTTCATCTCGCATTTCATCGAGGACATCCTGCGTGTCTCCGACACCGTCACGGTTTTCCGCAACGGACGGAAGGTCACGGAGACCGCGAGCGCCGCCACCACCAAGGGCGCCCTGATCGAGGCCATGATCGGTCGCGGCGGCGAGGCGCTCGAGCACAGCTATAGCGACGACCTGATGCTGCCGCGCCCTAGCGACAGCCTGGTCGTGCTGAAGGTGGAGCAGCTGTCGCTGACGCGCAGCCTCCAGGACGTCTCCTTCGAGGCCCGCGCGGGCGAAGTGCTCGGCATCTACGGCTTCATGGGGTGCGGCCAGCAGGAGCTGTCGCGCATCCTGTTCGGCAAGCTGAAGCCCGACGCGGGCACGCTGATCGTCGAGGGCAAGCCGAAGACCTTCGCCAGCACGGCGGCGGCGCGGCGCGCCGGCGTGGCGCTGGTGCCGGAAAGCCGGCGCGCCATGCTGTTTCACCAGGAGCCGGTCTTCAAGAACATCTCGATCAGCATTCTCGATCGGATCTCCTCGCTGCTGCTCAAGCCGGCGCAGGAGCGCGAGATCGCGAAGCGTCAGGTCGAGCAGTTGCAGATCCGCCCCCCCGTGGTCGGCCTCGATCTCGGCATGCTCTCGGGCGGCAACCAGCAGAAGGTTGCGCTGGCGAAATGGCTGACCTACCCGCCCAAGCTGCTGGTGCTGTGCGAGCCGACCCGGGGCATGGATGTCGGCGCCAAGAACGACGTCATCAACATCGTCCGCGACCTCCGCGCCAGGGGGCTCGCCATCATCGTGCTGTCGACCGAGCCGGAAACGGTGCTGTCGCTGGCCGACCGCATCCTCGTGCTCAAACGCGGAGCGGTGGTGCGGGAATTCAAGAACGAGCCGGTCAGCAAGGACCGCCTGCTGGAAGCGGCGTGACGGAGATGCACAATGGCGAGCAGTGAGACGGCAGCAGCGACAGGTCAGCGCGCCAAGGGCGTCGCGCCCTTCCTGCGCTCGCAGATGCGCAACATCGCGCCGTTCCTGACCCTGATCTTCCTCTCCGCCTTCTTCGCCTTCGCCAGCCCCTCCTTTGCGACGATCGACAATCTCGGCAACATCCTGACGCAGGTGTCGGTGACAGGCGTCATCGCCGTCGGCCTCACCTTCGTGATCCTCTGCGCCGAGATCGACCTCTCGATCGCCAGCATCGCCAACGTCACCGGGATCGCGGTCGCCTATTTCACGCTGCAGGAATCCTACGTCAACATTCCCAACGTCCCGCTGCCGGGCGCCGCCGCGATCCTGCTCGCCGTCTTGCTCTGCGCGGCTCTCGGCCTCGTCAACGCGCTGGGGCTGACCGTGATCGGCATCCCCTCCTTCATCATGACGCTGGCGATGATGCAGATCGCGGCGGGCATCTCGGCGCTCCTGGTGCGCGGGCAGATCGCCTACAAGGTGCCGAGCCTGATCTCGACGCTCGGCTCCGGCTCGATCGGCGGCATCCCCTGGATCGTCATCGTCGCGGCCATCATGCTGCTCGCCGGCCACCTGGTGCTGACCTACACGCGCTTCGGCCGCTACGTCTACATGGTCGGGGGAAACCGCGAGGCTGCCGAATATTCCGGCCTCAACGTCAAGCTCATCCTCGGTGCGGTCATGGTGATCTCGGCGGTGTGCTCCGGCATCGGCGGCATGCTGGGCGTTGCCCATTTCGGCAGCGCGCAGCAGAACGAGTTCGACACCTACCTGCTCGACTCCATCGCCGCCGTCGTCGTCGGCGGCACCAGCCTGTTCGGCGGCCGCGGCGGCATCGGCAACACCATCGTCGGGCTTTTCGTCCTCGGTGTCCTCAATAACGGCCTCGACCACGTCAACATCGACAGCTTCCTGAAGATCCTGATCCGCGGCGTGATCCTGCTGGCGGCGCTGATCATCAACGTCTACGCCCAGCGGCTGAGGGAACAAGCAGCGGAGTAGAAAGCCGCAAATCCAAAGCCGCGAAAACAACCCCATGCACAGTACAATTCATTGCGGAGTTTGACGCGGGGGGGCTTGCGCCGTTTCCGAAATCAAGTTTGACACGTCGGGCAAAACAGGAGCATGATGTCATCATGCCATCATGCCATCATGCCATCATGTCATCATGCCATCATGTCATCATGCCATCATGTCATCATGCCATCATGCCATCGTGCCGCAGCCGGAGATCGCGGGCGGCGCAAAGCCTCCCGGCATAGAACCAGGCGCAACATGGCGCCTGACCTACGAAGCGCTGCGACCGCAGCCCAAGCTTTGCACCACTTTGACAGGACGGAAGCTCACCAATTCGACGCGGTCGAGAACGCCCGTAATCGGCTCCCACAATGACAGGAGAACTTTGAGAGCCGGACCCGGGTCCGGCAAGACGCCGGACAACGTCACGTGAGGTACCCAGAATCCCGGTCTATAATGCGCATCAACCTTCAGATCAGGAAGAGCAGCTTGTATGGCCTGATGCCGGGCAAGCAACTCGGCCGTCACAACAGGCACCGCCCATAAAGCAGCGCCGCCTCCTGGAAAAGCGCCGAGTCCGCTCAGGCGAACAGGAAGGCTCTCCCAATCGCGGCAGGTGTTTTCAACCGCCGCGCGTAGTCCGTTGAGGGGCGTTTCGTCGGGGTAGATCGCCAGGGTGATATGCGGAGCGTAGCCAAGCTGGTCGCGATCGGAGTCGATCCCGTCGGCCGCAAGCTTGCGCCACATCGCTTCGATCGGGACAGAACTGTCGGGATCAAAGCAGAGGGTAATCGCAACCGGCATGGGTGTGATACTAACATCGCCAGCTCGCGCCCAGCAACTCGCTCGGTGCTCGCCCGGCGCCGGTATTTGCAACGACGATGCCGTTGCGTCGGGGGTGGACGGGTTAGCATACCGATCCCTGCATCAGCTCGGCGTGAACTGGCTGAGGTCGTGAATGCCCATCTGCTGCTCCAGCTGGGCGACGCGGGCCGCCATCTTCTCGAAGCCGTCATCTCCGAACAGTTGATGCTCTTTCTTTTCGAAATCCTCGGCCATCGCGTCGTACTCGTTCGGCGAGACCACGTCTTTGAGCTTCGGAAAAAGATCGGTGTCCTCGCGGGCCGCATGTGGCCGGTACATCGTGATGAAGGATTGCATCGCACTGACCAGCTGCTTGCGGTCGTCGGCATTGCTCCGGCCTGATGGCGCGAGCTTCAGGATAGTTTCCGTGACCTTCCGGCCCGCGTCGTGCTGGCGCAGCAGGGTGTTCACCAGATCGGTCATCTGGCCGGCTTTCCTGAAACGCGGAAAGACGTGCTCCTCCTCCGATTTTTCGTGATAGTTGTTGATGAAATCTCGGATGATGCCGGCGGATTGCGTGATCAGGCCGGGGTCGAAGTCCTCGTTCGACGAAAACTTTCGGATGCCGGCTTCGTAGAGCAATAGCACGCGATCGAGCACGCCATGCTCCCGCATCAGGTCTTCGGGCGGGGTGACCTCCTCCTCCTGCTTCTCCGCAGCCTTCTGCTTGCCGCCACCCTTCCGCCCGGCAAAAGCGGGCCTCGTGAGAACGGCCGGAGCCGCGACCGCGGCCAGCGCTCCCAGGTGCAAGAGCAGACGGCGCTTGCCTGGCACAAACGACGTTCATCGTAGCTCTCCCTGGATGCGCTCAACCATGCGGACCGCGTCGCCGAATCGATCAGCGCCAGGCCTTTTCGTTCTTCTGCTCGTAATCCCTGAAAGCCTTCTCGAGGCCACCCAAAACCTCGGCTGAGGTCTCGAACATCGCCTTCAGCTGCGGTTCGTCGACCTTCTGGATGTCCTCGCGCAGATGATTCCTGATATCCTGCAGCGCCTTCTGCATCTTGTGGGTATGGTGTCGGGGATCGCGGTCTACCGCACTTGCCATGGCCAGTCTCCTATGCCGCCAAGTTGGCTCCGCCAGACTTGGAATAAGGTCTGTCGCGACGGCGCATCAACGGATGGGTGGAGACGTCGTTCCAATCACTTCGACGAGACCGCATGAAGTTCAGGGATTTGCCGACCGGGTTGAATATCGTTGACCGAAGCCCGATAAACGCGTTCCGGAATCGGGTCGAACGTCCGTGAGCAACCTCCATCCGCCAACCGACATCTCCCTCAGCCAACGGTCGCCCGCCGGCTCGCCGCTGGAGGTTCTGCGCATCTTCCTGAAACTCGGGCTCACCTGTTTCGGCGGCCCGATCGCGCATATCGGTTATTTTCGTGACGAGTTCGTCGTGCGGCGGAAATGGATCGACGAGCACGCCTATGCCGATCTGGTCGGGCTGTGCCAGTTCCTGCCGGGTCCCGCCAGCAGTCAGGTCGGCTTCTCGATCGGCCTGATGCGCGCCGGCTATCCCGGCGCGCTTGCCGCGTGGGCCGGGTTTACCTTGCCGTCGGCCGCCATTCTCGTGCTGTTCGCCTACGGCGCGGGCGCGCTGGGCGGACCTGTCGGCGCCGGCCTGCTGCACGGATTGAAGCTCACGGCGGTCGCCATCGTGGCGCAGGCCGTCTGGGGCATGGCGCGCAACCTCTGCCCCGATCGCGAGCGCGCGTCGATCGCCGTCGTGGCAGCGCTCATCATCCTGTTCAGCACGGCATCGATCGCCCAGATCGGCGCGATCATCCTCGGTGGGCTCGCCGGCCTCTGGCTGTGCCGCAGCGATGCGCCGGTGCCGTCAGGGCATGTCGAGATGCCGGTCTCACGCACGGCGGGGCTGATCACCCTCGGGGCCTTCTTTGTCCTGCTGGCAGGCCTCCCCTTGCTGCACGTGCTGACCGGCTCAACGGGTGTTGCCCTGTTCGAGGCCTTCTACAGGTCCGGCGCCCTCGTGTTCGGCGGCGGCCACGTTGTGCTCCCGCTGCTCCGCGAAGCCTTCGTCGCCCCGGGCTGGCTGACCGACGATGCCTTCCTCGCCGGTTACGGCGCGGCGCAGGCGGTGCCCGGCCCACTCTTCACTTTTGCGGCCTACCTCGGCACGGTCGTCGCTCCGCAGCCGCATGGCGTGGCCGGGGCAGCGCTCGGGCTTGTCGGCATCTTCCTGCCGGGAATCCTGATCCTGCTCGGCGCGCTGCCTTTCTGGGACTCGTTTCGGAAGCGTGCCGGCGCCCAGGCCATGATGCGCGGCGTCAACGCCGCGGTGGTCGGCGTGCTCGGTGCTGCGCTTTACAATCCGGTCTGGACCACCACCGTGCACTCGCCGCAGGATTTCGGCATCGCGCTTGTCGGCTTCGTCCTGCTGATCGCATGGCGCGCGCCTCCGCTGGTGGTGGTTGCGTTCAGCGCGGCTGCGGGAACGGCGATGGCGCTGGTTTGAGGTTGGGGCCGGTCTACGGACAAGCGGCTATTCCATCGGCGAGCTTCGTGGTTCTGCTGGCGCCGCTTGGCATCGCTGCCGTCCACGTACCCAACCGATCTGCATCATCACAGGGATAGCAAAATCAGGCTCAGCAGTCGCAAAACCTACGATCACCGAACCTGAGCGCCAAGCGGACACATGAGCATGCGGCAGCAGTGCTAGAGTGGCGCTATATGGCAGAACCACGCAATTGCGTAAGCCCTTCTTCGATCGCGGCTGTGGCGGGTCATGTTCGCGCGGATCGGGATCATACGAGCGCCGGACCGGGGAGCGAGTCGGAAGGCAAATCAGACCCGGCAGTCGCAACACCCCTACGACCACCGGGCCTGAGCGCCAGCCATTACGATTACGGTATCAAAACAGCGGCAGTGTCACTGATATGCGGGCGCCGTTCCGTTCGTTTTCCGACCCTAGCCGATCCGGAAGACTACCTGTTCCAGTAGCGGAACGCTCGCGTTCGCAACATGTTCGGTGATTGCGCCGTCAAAGGCCCGGGATCCAAGCCGGGCGGCCATGTCTGCGGGGATCAAGAGCGGCCGTCGGAGCGAGCAGGCTCCCGTGTCCGCCGTCGAAAGCCGACAGGACGATGGGATCAGCGTGGTTCGGCCAAGGGCACACAATCGGACTCATCCGCATGGCTAGTCGATAATCTCATCGGCGCGCGCAACCAATGTGAACGGCGGCTCCAACCCCAGAGCTTTGGCAGTCTTCAGGTTTAGGATGAACTCCACCCGTGTCGAGAGTTGCACGGCGAGATTGGCCGGTATCTCGCCCTTGAGTATTCGCCCGGCGTAGATGCCCGCATGATAATAGGAATCGCTGATGTCGCCGCCATAGCTCATTGCGCCGCCAGCCAACACAAAGTCGCGATACTGATAGATAGCCGGAAGCTTGTATTCGAGAGACCTCGCACCGAGTGCAGCGGCGCGGCTCGTAAACAGCGGGTCGGTGCCGATGACCATTCCAGCGACAGCACCGGCAACGTTTCTGAAGGTCTCGTTGATCTCCTCATCGGTGCTCGCGTGAAACATCATCAGCCCAATGCCCAAAGCTCCGGCCGCCGTTTTTACTCCGCTCTCAACCGCCGGTGTCAGGGGATTAGCCGGATTCGTTAGCAGCCCAAGCGAATGCCTGTCCGGCAAAAGTTCATGCAACAGTTCCAAACGTTTCGGCGCCGTATCGACGTTGATGTGGGCCGCGCCCGTGACATTACCGCCCGGGCTGTTGAGGCTGGTCACCAATCCGGTCCTGACGGGGTCGCCGCCGATCGCAAATACGACGGGAATGGTTGCGGTCGCCGACTTTGCGGCCAGCGCCGACGGCGTCGCAGCCGCCAAAATCAGGTTAACTCGTCGCTCAGTTAACTTGGCCGCAAGCGCAGGCAGCCGATCATAGTGGTCGTCTGCCCACGCGTACTCGAAGCCGACATTCTGTCCTTCGAAATAGCCCGTTTCGCTCAACCCTTTTCGAAAGGCCGCTATCATCGGACCATAGTCTCGAGCTGTTGAGCTTCCGAGGATGCCGATAACGGGGGGCGACTGCTGTGTCCGTGCGTCCATCTGCCACAATGTGGCGCCGCTCGATACCAATAGCCCAACGAACTCCCGCCGCCGCATGTATCCACCTTTGAGGACCACGCCAATGGCTGGCCAGACTAGCACCATGCGGGGGCTCGTGGGAGCAATAAGGAACCCTTTGCGTTCCAACCGCAATGCCGGCCAAGCCAAAGCGCATGCGTCGCCGCCAGAAGCCAAAGCAATGAAAGAAAATCAGGTCTAGCAGACGAGCTGTTTGCTACCCCCTTTGGACGCGAACACGCGCGATGCTACCTCACGATCATTTTGCTGATCGTTGGCGGATTGTCTTAACCGTCACCGGCCTATCATTCGCGGTTTGAACCATCGGTGTGTTCGAGTGCGCCCATGAACCGAATGATTCTCGGCTTTGCAGTCCTCGCGATCGGCGCTCTTTCGATCGTGACCTCCATTGTCAAAAAGCAGGTCTTTGCGGAGTCGCACCGTCGAAGCCGGCAAAACATCCTTTATTACACGCTGAGCCGGACCGATAATCCCATCATCGTTCTCGGTGACAGCATTGTCGAAGCGTCGACCCTGCCGCGCGAGCTCTGCGGACATGCGATCATCAACGCCGGCCTCGAGGGCGCCTCGACGACAAGCGATTTGGGCGGCTGGCTGATGGATGTGCTCGACGGCAAGCCCGCGGCCGCTATCGTGATCGCGCTGGGGATCAACGACGCGTTGGGGGCGGCACGGGACCTGCAGCAGTTCGAGGCCAACTACAGCTCGCTCGTAGCCACGCTTTCGAAGGCTACGGCCCATGTGATCGCGCTGGGAATTACGCCACTCGATGCCTCACCTCGTCTCTCCGCCGAGACGCAAACGAAAGCGGCGCCGCTCATCGATAGCTACAATGCCGCTCTGCCGGCACTCGCCGTCCGCCGCGGCGCGACCTTTGCTGCCTTGCCCCCGCTGCCGACGCCGCACACGATTGACGGAGTACACCTGAACGCCGCCGGGTATCAGCTTTGGAATAAGGCCGTTGTGAAGGGAGCATCGGTCTCATGCGACTCGAAATGAAACCAGCGGCTGCCGCAATTGGATCAAACAAGCTTACGGAATTGGAGCTGTTACGCTTTTCGTTTAGGCGGGCGCCAGTTCCCATCTATGTCAACGCCCTCTTCTGCGCCCGCCGGCGCGAGCTGTTCCAAACGGCGATGGTCGGACGCGCCGTCAGTCTTTCACGAGAGCGCCAGAGCTGCTCGGCAGTCGAGCCAGCGACCTGGATGGTTCGATGCGTCAGAACGGATACGCCGCCAATTCTTTCCAATGCTGCCCCGACATCTCGATCCGTCTGCTCGTAAATTCCGTAACGAGCGCGGAAAATTCAGTTGACGACCTGATCGCCAGAAGCCTCAGACCGAATTCGAAAGCAAATCGCACGTTGGCCTGGCTTATCTCAAGAAGCTTGGCTTGATACCCCGGCAGGTTTGAAATCGCTGAAGCGGCGGCTTTCGTTGGAGCGCGATCCCTCATCTTCTGACTGATGTCATCTGGTAAGGCATCCACCGATGCCTCGATGATGGGAGCTTCGCCTTTCGGATCGTCATGAAGCCTGCGAGGCGGTTCAGCCGATACTTTCGCAGAGCGGAGAACATTCTCTTTCGGGCTTTTAACACTGGCCTGCTTGTTCCGTTGAGCCCGCGCGGCGGTTTTCGGATTGGGCACGTGCTTCGACGCCGTCGTCTTCTTGCGTTTGCTCATCTGACGCTCCAAAACACGGGTGAGGCGACCACGATGGTCATTTCGGACGAGACAACCGGCTTTGTGAGGCGGCGTTCCAATCCACGGATGGCAGGAGTCCGTATGAACCGAGATCAAACAAGCCTGCAGTACTCGGAGCGCACCTTCGAAAGCGACCTCCCCTGCCGCGATTGATGGTTCATAGCGCTGGAGCCAAGGGCTCCGACGTCGAAGCTCATCTTTTTGTAGCTACTTTCGTCGACGTCGGTTCCGCTTGATGGCTGGACGTGAGCTCAGCTTGCTCAATCTATTCGCATTCGCTGCCACGCGCCGCCTATATCGTCGAACTATGTCTTCGCTCGAAGCGCCAGCCATGAGGTCCGCGGCGGACCCGATTGCTTCCGCTACCTTTTCACGGACCATTAGCCTGGCTTCCCGGCGTGCGCGTTTTCCGCCAGCCATCAGCTTCAACATTCGCAGCCCAATGACCTCGTTGGCCTCAAGGGCCAGCATCATCCAGGACTGGAGCAGCCTATGTTTTCCAGCTCGCCGCAATATGGTTGCTCCTCTGGTCCTCTCCTTTAGCGCCGGCATTCACCTCGCCGTTCGCGAAGTCGCATCGCGAGTTGGTCGGCTCGCCGGAAGAGCGGATCGTCATCCATCTGCCCACAAGAGTGCGTTGCTGCACTTGGTTCCTATTCACTTCGGGAATCAAGCCGACTGTGCTGTCGGCATTGGGGCAACATGCGAAAGAACTCAGAGCGAGCAAATCCAATCCGCTTAGCAGCAAGGCGCGGCCTTCGCCAGACGGCATCCTTGGCCAGCCTGCCGATCTGCATGCAGATCACTGAGGCAGCGCCACCCCGTCTATCTGCATGACACCAAGCTGGTCGAACAACTCGATCCGTTGACCATTCATCACCGGAATGTAGCAGCGACGACTGGCGCCCGAGTTCAGGATACAGAGCTTATCCTCCGCGACCGTCCATGTCCCGGCTGCAGGTCCAAGAAACTCTTTCCAGTGCGGATAGGTCATCCGGCCGTCGGGCTCGAATCGCATTGTGAACGGACCATCCCTGAGCTTGGGACCGAAGCTGATCGTCTTGCCCTGCAATCTTGCAGCCAGGGTCTCTCCTGTCGGTCGTTCGCCGATCGCTGCCGTGAGCGAGGCATCGGGCCCCGGATCATAGCCCTCGGCCTTCAGGATCAGCCAGAAGAGCCTGGCAAAACTGCGCATGGAAGGTTCGGTGTAGGGCGTGTCGTGGTCGACACGATGCACCACGACGAGGTCGAGTGCGGGCACGACCAAGGCGTATTGGCCGCCTTGACCTTGGGCCCAAAAGCTGCCCTCGGGCAAAGTCACCGTCGGCGCAACGGCACCGCCCAAAAAACCGGTCCACCAGAGATAGCCATAGCCCGGCCCGAACGCCGCTCTCGAATAGGCACGCGTGCTCTCTTCCACCCACTCCCGCGGCACGATCTGGTGTCCGGCCCAATTGCCCCTGTGCAGATAGAGAAGTGCAAAACGCGCCAGGTCCCGTGCGCTCATGCGGATCTCATAGGCGGGGTGGATCGACGCTTCGCCGCGGACGTAGCTGCCGTCCTGTGGCCGGTAGTCCTGCATGCCGATTGGCTTTGCGATCTTCCGGTCGAGCGCCTGGAAGATGCCGGTGCCGGTTGCGTGCTCGTAGATCGTGCCGAGCGCGTTGAAATCCCAATTGTTGTAATACCAGAAGGTGCCGTGCGGGTGGCTGCCGCGCGGCGGTCGCATCTTCGCCATGTCCGGCGTCTCATAGAGCGCCGCGTGGTAGACCCCGGAACGCGCTTCGAGGAGTTCGCGCACCGTCGCGCCCTTCTCACTCCCGGTCAGGCCAGGCGGGTTATCGTCGATGCCGAGTTCGCCAAGCGTGCTGTCGAGGTTGATCAGGTGATCCGACACGGCGATGCCGATCAGGGCGCTGAGCAGGCTCTTGCGAACTGAAGCGACTTCCATTGGCTTCGTCGTGTTGCCCCACTCGGCCACCACCTTTCCGTGCTGAACGATTACAACCGCGCTCGAGCGAATCCGATCCGAAAAGGATCGCGCTTGCGCCAATACGGATTCCGACCAGCCCAATTCTGCAGGAGTGAGGCGCTCCCACTCCGCTGCCGGGAAGCCATCTTCAGCCGTGGCAGGCCCGAACCGAACCAAAGCGCCGAGCATCACGACGGCGAAAACAATCTGGCGAATATGCATTGGATTCCCACCCGCTGCGAGCTTGACCTGATCGCTGCCACAATACTCATCAACGGAGCTACACAACGCCTGATGAAATATCTTCTTCGGATTCCACTTAACGCATTCCCGCAGCGACGCAACCGGCGCGATGTCCGCAACGAATGTCGAAGCCGGCGTTGGCCGGCCAGCTTCGCACAATTTCATTTCATGGAGATCTTGCGCTGAAATCTAGCGCACGCCGTAGCGTGCGAACTGCTCGACGACGTCCGGCCTTGCGAGCTTCGCGGCTGCGACGTCGGCGTCACCGGATGCGGACTTGCCGCGCCTGATCTTCGCGAGCCCGCGGCCGTACAGCGCGAGGGCGAGCTTCGGATCGATGCGCAGGGCCGCGTCGTAGTCGGCGATCGCGGCCTCCAGGCGCCCTGACCTCAGATAGGCCAGCGCGCGAGAATCGTAGGTCGCCGCCGTGTGGGCGCCGCCTGCGAGGGCCCTGTCGCATGCGGTCACCGCGGCTTGAGGATCACCCGTGCTCGCCCGGATCCAGCAAAGTCCGCTCCAGGCTCCCTCCAGGTCGGCGTTCAGACGCACCGCCTCGGCGTAGTCGCGCTCCGCGCGCCCCGGGTCGTCCTTCTTCAGCCAGGCCTCAGCGCGGTTGGCGAGCGCCCTGGCGTAGTCCGGCCGCAGGCCGATGGCCCGGTCGAGGTCCTCGATCGCGGCGTCGTAGTCGCCCCTTCTAAGTCTGGCCGCGCCGCGGTTGTTGAGGGACCTGGCGGAGCGCGGGTCGATGGCGACGGCGCTCTCGAAGTCGGCGATGGCGCGGTCGTAGTCGGCCTTCTCGACATAGGCGCTGCCGCGGTTGTCGTAGGCCGTGGCCAGCGAGGCCGATCCGCCGCGGCCGGCCTCAATGAAGGCCGAGCAGGCCTCGATCCTGGTCTGCGGCGCAGCGGCGCTGTTGCACAGCTCAACGTTCCGGAACTGCGACTCGTTCGGCTTCTGCGCCGCGGCCGGCGTCAGCGCCAGGATCAGGAAGGACGCGGTCGCAAGGCGCGCGCTCAGCATCCCCGGCAGACGCCTGTGCCGCGGTCGGCCCTGCGCTCCCAGCCCAGGGCCGGCGGGACCGCCGCACGCCGCTTCGGCACGCCGCTCTTGTCGAGCACGCGCTCCTTGCCCTCCTCGATGAGCGTGGAGAACCTGACGCTGCCGTCGTCAGCGATCTCGATATGCGGCGTGGTGCCTCGGATTCCCATGGTCGCCACGGGGGTATCGACCTTCATGTCGCCGTTCTTGGCCACGGCGCCGGCGACGAAGGTGGCGGTCCCCCTGGTCAGGTTGAAGAGGCTCGCGTTCGATTTCGCATCAGGGTCGTAGACGAATTCGTTCAGCTCCATGCTGGCGTTGCTGGACAGGTTGAACGAGCTGCCGTCGGCGAAATTAATGCCGAGCTTGCCGTCGGCCCCGGTCTTGACCACGTCGCCCCGGTAGACGGGATCGCCGACCTTCGCGCCAGCCTTGTCGTCGGAGAGGACGACCTGCGCGACCGTCGCGGAGACATGTTCGACCGTCACCTTGCCGGTTGCGGTCACGATCTTGCCGATCGGCTTGAGGTCGGTGGATCTGTTCTGCGCCAGCACGGATTGAGACCCCGCGAGGGCGATCCACAGGCCCGCGAGTCCCGCCATCGTCCGCCGTCCGTTCATGCATCCGCTCCCCTTGCGAGAGAGCCCCATCGAATGATGGCAGAGCTCCGGACGGCGGACCAGCGCAGTCCCTCGGAGTACCCCTTAATAGTCACGATGGGCTTGGCCTTCGGTGCGATTGACGTTGCCTAAATGGGGTATTCCCGGGCGCGGTATCGGGGGCGAATGCCGCGGCGTCGAAACGATCAAGACGACAACATGCGAGGCCTCGGAATGTTGCCCGCTCGGATCTTTGACGATCTCCGCCGCCGGCCCGACCGGCACACGGCTCCGCCCGCTGGCCGATCTGGCGTCGCCGTGCTGACCGGCGGCGTGTCGTTCGTCGCACTGATCCTGTCGGGGCTGAAGGAGGTCTGGGGCGCCGACCCCGATCTCGCGCTGTTCGAACGCGGCGACATCACCTACAAGGACTTCGCGCACGGCTCCTTCGAGCTCGTCACGAAGGAGGCCGTGCCACGCCACATCATCGTCGACGACCCCGGGCAGACGGTTGTGCTCGAAAGACACGGGTCGTCGGTCGGCCTCACCCAGGTTGCCAACACCGCCTCGCGGATGGAGGATCTGCAGAGCCAGCAGCAGGATGTGCTCGCGAACTATTCGAAGGAGCATGGGCCGCCCGGATCCAGCACGCCGCCGGGCGAGACGGGCGATCAGTCGCCGCAGCCGATCAATCTGATCGGGCCGGACGGCCCGACGTTGCAGCACGCGCTGCCCCCGCTCGTGATCCCGGCGAGCTTCGTTCCGGACGCACCGCTCATCCATTCGCCGCCGACGCTGACGCTCGGCGCGGGGGTGGTGGAGGTGGACACCTTCAGATTCGACGAGTTCTCCGCGAGCAGCGGCAGCTTCTCGGCCACGAGCTTCAGCTCCGGTTCCGCGCCGACCTTCGGCATCGCCGGCGGGATCACCGGTCCTTTCACGATTGCCGGCGCGAGCTTCGACGTCGAGAAACCCGGCTCCTTCGGCGTGCTCTACGTGAACAGCCATACCGGCGCTTACACCTACGTTCCGAACGACGGCGCCATCAACGCGCTGAAGGCACCGACCACCGACAACTTCACCATCACGGCCTCCGACGGCTTCGCATCCGCGGACCAGACCTTCAGCATCCACATCAACGGCGCGGACGACGCGTCCGTGATCGCCGGCGCCACAGCCGGATCGGTCGCTGCGGTCCCGACGACTTTCGCCGCGGCCTTCGCCGGTCACGATGCCCCGGCCGCGCCGACCGCGAGCGGTACGCTGACCGACACCGACGTCGACGATCCCGCCAACACGTTCACGGCGGTGAGCACGCCGCACGCCAGCGACCACGGCTACGGCACCTTCACCATGACGACCGACGGACACTGGACCTACACGCTGGACGACGCGAATCCGGCGGTGCTGGCGCTGAGGGCTTGCGACACGGCGACCGATACCTTCACCGTGACCACGATCGGCGGAACGCCGCAGACGATCACGGTGACGATCCAGGGCGCCGACGACCCGTCCGTCGTATCCGGAGACACGCATGGTTGCGTGGTCGAGGCCGGCGGAGTCGACAATTCGGAACACGGCGTCCCGGTCGCGGTCGGCGTGCTGACGGCCGTTGACGTCGATGGACCTCCGGATGACTTCAAAGCAGTACCGTGTCCCGAAAGGAGCGATCACGGCTACGGCAGTTTCACGATGACGGACGACGGCCACTGGACCTACGCGCTCGACAATGGCAATTGCGCGGTCCAGGCGCTCAACGTCGGCGACAGTCTTACCGACAGCTTCACGGTGAAGACCGCGGACGGGACCGCGCAATTGGTGACGGTCACGATCGAGGGCAGCAATGACGCCGCGACGATCTGCGGCCAGGCGTGCGGACACGTGATCGAGCCGAGCAACCCCTGTGCCCCGCCGCCGAGCGCCTCCGGCACCCTGACCGACAAAGACGTGGACAATCCGAACGACACCTTCACGGCGACGGCGTGCCCGCAGGCCAGCGAGCACGGCTACGGCAGTTTCACCATGACCGCCGGAGGCGTCTGGACCTATACGCTCGATCCGGCCAATCCGGCGGTCGAGGCCCTGCGATCCTGCGACACGTTGATCGACTGCTTCACAGTGACGACCATCGACGGCACGCCCAAGGTCGTGACGGTGGCGATCCAGGGCGCCGACGATCCGCACGACCAGTCCTTTCATTTCAAGGAGGACGCAGCCCCGCTCGCTCCAGCGAGCGCAGCCGCCGCGGCGGCGCCGGACCCGGTCCCGCCGGCCGTCCAGGCGGAGCCGCCCGCGCCGCATCCGACCGAACCCGGGTCGGACGTCTGGCATCTCGCCGGACAATTCGACGGCGCCGTCCACGGCGGCCTGCCTCTCCTGGCGCCGCATCACGAGTTTATCGTCTGAGAGGCCGGTTTGCCTCGGTGACCGTTTTGACTCCGCCCAAAGGTGGCCCAGGGGGCGCACCCACGAGTAAGCACCGTTGGCCTCTCAGCGAAACAGCCGCGGACATGCGGAGTAACCCTTTCGCCGTCTGGAATCAGACTCACGCGCTGATACCATTTTGCAATAGCTTGACCTTGGGACCCGCCTCCGTCGGGCATGAATGGATAGCGAAAGGGACCGCGGAGGAGCTTCGCCCCGTATCGCCTTGTCGGACCGCCCGTCCATTTGAGAGAGATCGATGGGGTAAATGAAAAGTTGTTTGGTCGCACTCTGATCGCCAGCACGTTCGCGGGCTGCACCGCGATTGCCGTGGGGCTTGCCGAAGCCCGCGACGACGGCCGGTATGCGAACTCGCTGCTGAAATCGTGGTTCGACAGCCTGCACAGCAAGCGCGGCGAGCAATGCTGTGCCGACGTGGACGGCATTGCAATCTCTGACGTGGATTGGGACACCACGGGCGGCCACTATCGCGTCCGCATCAGCGGCGAATGGGTCGATGTACCCGACGAGGCCGTCATCACCGAGCCGAACCGCGCCGGGCGCACCATGGTGTGGCCGTTTTACCTTGACGGCCATCCAATCGTACGCTGCTTCATGCCCGGAAGCATGACCTGAAATTCGCGGTCCCGACCATAACTTTGCTCAAGCGCGCCTTGCGTCAAGGGCATGCCTTCTCGTCGCTTGCCGCTTGGTCTAGGGACCGGCGCCTTGGGTCGAGGTCAAAGCCGGCTCCCTCGTCACCTCCTCACTCCGCCAGCACCTCACCGCATGCCCATCAGGCCGCGTCTCCAGCACCGGCCCCGGCTCTTGGCGACACACCTCCTGCGCGTAGCGGCAGCGCGGGCTGAAGGCGCAACCGTTCGGCGGATTGAGCGGGTTGGGCAGATCGCCGCCCGTGGTCGCGAGCGGCGCATGACGCAGCGGATCGGGGATCGCTGCGATCAGCGCTTGCGTATAGGGGTGCGCGGGCCGCTCGAAAATCTCGCGCCAGTCGCCGTTCTCGACGATACGGCCGAGATACATCACGGCGACGCGGTCACTCATGTGCTCGACGACGCCGAGGTCGTGGCTGATCATGATGTAGGAGAGACCGAGCGTGTCCTTCAATTCCAGCAGGAGGTTGATGATCTGGGCACGGATCGACACGTCGAGCGCCGAAACAGGCTCGTCGCAGATGACGATCTTGGGATTGAGGATCAACGCGCGCGCGATGCCGATGCGCTGGCGCTGGCCGCCGGAGAATTCATGGGGATAGCGGTCGGCCTGCTCGGGCCGAAGGCCGACATGCTTCAGCATGGTCGCGACGCGGTCCTCGATCTCGCTTCTGGCGGTCACGCCATGCACGCGCAGGGGATCCTCCAGCGTGCGACGAACGGTCTGACGCGGGTTGAGCGAGGCGTAGGGATCCTGGAACACGATCTGGACAGCGCGAGCCAGCGACTTGCGATCGCGTGAAGGTCTTGATGTCACCACCTGCCCGTCCAGCACGATGCGACCGCGCGTCGGCGCCAGCAGGCCGAGGATCGACAACGCCACCGTCGACTTGCCGGAACCGGACTCGCCGACGAGGCCGAGGCACTCGCCGCGTTTCAGCGCGAGATCGACACCATCCACGGCACGGAGCAGCCGCCGCTGGCGGCCCAGAATGCCTCCTCCAACAGGAAAATGAACCGCGAGATCCTCGACGCTGAGAAGGAGATCGTCGGCCAACCTCGCTCCACCCAAACTGTTTTGTGGCTCATGCATGGTGATGACACCTCACCAAGCCGCCAGCGTCCAGAAAATCCGGCGTCGGCGCGACGGTCCTGCAAATGTCCGTCGCATGGGCGCAGCGCGGGTTGAACCTGCAACCATCAGGGAAACTGGCGATCGCGGGGACCACGCCCGCGATCTCCTTGAGCCTGCTGCGGCCGAGGGCCGCGCGGCTGCCGAGCCGCGGCAGCGAGTCGACCAGACCTTGCGTATAGGGATGTGACGGTGTGCGAAAAATATCGCCCGAGCCGCGCTCCTCGACGATGCGGCCGGCATACATCACGGCGACGCGGCGGCAGACATTGGCGACCAGGCCGAGATCGTGGCTGATCATCAGGATCGCGGTGCCGCGCTCGGCGCAGAGATTGCGCATCAACTCGATGATCTCGGCTTGCACGGTGACGTCGAGCGCCGTCGTCGGTTCGTCGGCGATCAGGAGATCCGGGCCGCAGGCCAGCGCGATGGCGATCATCACGCGCTGACGCATGCCGCCGGAGAGCTGGTGCGGGTAGTCGTTCACGCGCCGCTCCGGCGCGGGAACGCGGACGCTCGCGAGTGCCTCGACCGCGAGCTGGTTGGCCTCGCGCCAGCTCTTGCCCTTGTGCAGCACGAACATTTCCGCGATCTGCCGTCCGACCGGCGAGACCGGATTGAGCGCCGTCATCGGCTCCTGGAAGATCATGGCGATGCGGTTGCCGCGCAGATCGCGCTGGGCGGCTGCGGACAGATGCTGGATCTCGCGTCCGTCAAAGCGGATGACGCCGCCGCCGATCGACAGCGGCTGTCGCAACAGGCCAATCATCGCAAGCGCGGTGATGCTCTTGCCGCAGCCGGATTCGCCGACCAGGCCGAACGTCTCGCCCCGATCGATGCGGAAGGAAATGCCCTCGGCCGCCGCAACGCGCCGCGATCCGTCGTCGAGATCGATGCGGAGGTCCTCGACTTCGATGAGCGGCGTGCTGGTCATGTCCGCCGGCTCCGCGATTGCGGATCGAGAATGTCGCGCAGGCCGTCTCCGAGCAGGTTGAGGCCGAGCACCGTCAGGAAGATGGCAAGGCCCGGAAATACCGAGAGCCATGGCGCCGTGGTGATCTGGTCGCGCGCATCCGACAGCATGCTGCCCCAGCTCGGAAACGGCGGACGGACGCCGAGGCCGAGGAACGACAAGGCGGCCTCGGAGAGGACCGCGCTGCCCATGCCGAGCGTGCCGATGACGACGATCGGGCCGAGCATGTTCGGCAACAGCTGCGTGACCATGATGCGCAGATCACCATAGCCGAGCACGGTGGCGGCCTGCACGTAGCCCTGACTCCGCAGCGACAGCGCCGAGGCACGCGCGATGCGGCAGGTGAAGGACCAGTTGGTGAGCCCGAGCGCGATCAGGAGGCTGGTGAGTCCCGGGCCGAGCACCGCCATGATCGCGAGCGCGAAGATCAGCGAGGGGATCGCGAGCATGACGTTGGTCAGGGCGTTGACGACATCGTCCCACCAGCCGCCCCAATAGCCGGCGCTCAGTCCCAAGGCGACGCCGATGACGCTGTTGATGAGCTGCGAGACGATGCCCACCGTCAGCGAGACGCGCGCGCCGTAGACGACGCGCGAGAAGATGTCGCGACCCTGGTCGTCGGTGCCGAACCACCAGGTCCAGCCCGGCGGCTCCTCCGCGTTCATGAGATTGGCGTCGAGGACGGGATCGGTGTGCGCCAGCCATGGCGCGAGCACACCGACGAGAATCGCGAGCGCGAACAACGTGCCGCCGATGATGAGATTGGCGCGGAGCTTCATGCGTATCTGATCCTGGGATCGATCACCCCGTAGAGCAGATCGATCAGCAGATTGATCGCGAGAAAGGCCAGGACCACCACGAGAATGGAGCCCTGGACGGCCGGAATGTCGCGCTGCAGGACGCTGTCCACAAGCAGCGAGCCGATGCCCGGCCAGGAGAACAGTTTCTCAACCACGACGGCCTGCCCCATCAACCCGCCGAACTGGAGGCCGACCGTGGTGAGAATGATGACGAGCGCGTTGCGCATGACGTGCCACTTCACCACGCGGGTCTCGCTCATGCCCTTGGAGCGCGCGGTGCGGACGAAATCGGCGGTCATGATCTCGAGCACGGCCGCGCGCGTCGTCCGGGCAAACAGCGCCATTGGCGAAACGCCGAGCGTCACGGCCGGCAGCAGCAAGTATTGGAGGCCGCCATCACCGTAGCCGAAACTCGGCAGCCAGCCGAGCTTCAACGCGAACGCATACATCAGCACCAGCCCGAGCCAGAATTTCGCAATGGACAGGCCCGAGACCGCGACGACCATCGCAAGCGTGTCGACAATTCCGCCGGGCCGTAATGCGGCGATGAAGCCGAGTGGCACGCCGAGCAGGACGGAAAACGCCATCGCCGTGACGATCAGCTCCAGCGTCGGCCAGGCTCGTTTGGCGAGCATGCTCGTCACGGGCTCCCGGGTCCGGAACGACGTCCCGAAGTCACCCACCGCGAGTTTGGCGATGTAATTGCCGAAGCGCGTGTAAACAGGATCGTTCAGGCCGAGCTGCTGCTTCAGGCGCAGCTCGACCTGGGGATCGACGTCGTCGCTCATGCTGGAGGCGATGGTGCCGGGCACCACGCTGAACAGCACGAAGACCAGCAGCACGACGGCGAGCACGGTCGGAATGGTTTGCAGGAGACGACGGACCAGGAAGGAGAGCATCGGCACTTTCTTCCCTCTCCCCATCGCTCACGGCGATCGAGGAAGCACGAGAACGCGTATCACTTCGCCGGCGAGGTCTCGTCGACCCAGAGGTCCTCGACGTTCTGATGGGTCATCTCCGTCGCATTGAGCTGAACACCGTGGAGCCAGGGCTGTACGGCCATGACGGCCTTGTTGTAGTTGAAGAACCAGACCGGCGCCTCGTCATACAGCAGAGCGTTGGCCTGCTTCAGCAGCTCGGTTCGCCTGGCGTCGTCGTCGGCCTGCCCTGCCTCATCCATAATCTTGTCGAACTCGGCGTTCTTGAAATTCATGTAGTTGCAGGCCGAGGGCGGCGTCGACGAGTGGAAGCATTTCAGCGCAGCCTGGGGGTCCGGGCCGGTCTGCTGGGAATAGATGAAGGCCTGGTAGTCACCGGTACGAACCACCTCAGCCAGCACCGCGACCTCGACCTGCTTGACCTTGGCCCTGATGCCGACCTTGTCCAGCATCGGGATGACGGCCGAGACGATCGGCAGGCCCCAGCTTTCATTCTGGCTCGTGGTCCATTCGAATTCGAAGCCGGAGGGATAACCGGCCTCGGCGAGCAGCTGCTTCGCCTTGGCGGGATCATACGGGTACGGCTTCATGGTCTTGTCGTAGGCGGACGAGGTCAGCGGCAGCCAGCTCGTGGCGCGATAGGCCTTGCCCTTGACCAGCTTGTTGATGATCAAATCAGAGTCGATCGCATAGTTGATCGCCTGCCGGACGCGCTTGTCGGCGAATGGCCGAACGCGGGATTCATCCCCATGTAACGCGTGAAGACCTCGGCGACTTCGGCGAGGGTGCCCTTGAGGTTGGGGTCGGCCTGATAGGCGACATATTGCGCCGGGCCGAGCACGGAGGTGTCGATCTCCTTGTTGCGGAATGCGACGTCGCGCGCCGCTGCCTCGCCCATGACCGACACGATGACCTTGTCGGCATAGGGCTTGCCAGGCTTGTAGAACTTGTCCCAGCGCTCCAGCACGATGCGCGAGCCCGGCACGTGCTCGACGAACTTGAACGGCCCGAGCCCGATCGGATGCTGGATGAAGCTGTCCTTGACGGCCTCGTCGGCGGGATAGATCGAGGTCAGCGCGGTGAAGAAGTAGAAGCCGGGATCCACCTTCTCGGTCAGCTTCATCTCGAGGGTGAAATCGTCGATCTTCTTCAGGCCCGAGATCTCCTTGGCCTGGCCCTTCTCGACTGCCGCGGCGCCCTCGGTGATGCGGACGTAGCGTGCGCCGGGATAGGCCTTGGTGCCGTCCATGATGCGGTTATAGGACCAGATGATGTCGTCGGCCGACATCTTGCGGCCGTTGTGGAAATAGGCGTCGTCGCGCAGCTTGAAGGTGTGAACGAGGCCTCCGCCCGAGACGACGTCCTCCTTGGCGAGTTCCAGCACCGGCTTTCCCAGCCCGGAATCCCAGATGTAAAGCGAGCGATGCAGGGCCTTGGCGTAGATCTCGTCCTGGGAACGCTGCGTGGTGTGAATGTCGAGGCTGGTGAAACTCGAGCCGTAAGGCGCGGTCATGCGGATGGTTCCGCCCTTGCGCGGCGTCTGGGCCTCCGCTGATCCGCCAAGCGCCAGCGCCAGCCCCGCGACGATCGCAATCATCCTGAACATCATGTGGTCCCCCAACAATGCAGGCACTCCCATCAGGGATTTGATCATTCACAGCCCATTGAATGCAAGCTTCGTTTTGCGGCCGACGGTTCCGAAATCCGCCGCGTCGTCGACCCTGCCCGCTGCCTCGCGTCAGCCTGACAGCTCCGGCTGCCAGTCCCGCAATTTCCGAGCGGCGCCAGTGACGTCGGCGATGGTCCGGAACGCAGCCGCCTCGACCATCATCGCGCGCGCGAGCCTGATGGCACGCGCCTCGCTCACCGCGCGCGTCTGCGGGTCTTCGATCAGCTCGAAATCGATGTTGTGGGCGAGACCGAAGATACGCCGGATGGTTTTTGCGGCGGCGAAGCCGACCGTGTCGGTGAAGAGGCGCTGGATGTAGGCTTGGCGCTCGGCCTCGAGGCGCATGGCGCCCTTCTCGCCTGCAAAGAGTGAGACCGGATAGGCATCGCCCGTCGCGTTGGCGCGCCAGAGATCGAGAAATTTTCGCGAAAACTCGTTCCAGACTTTCTCGACGGTCTCCAGCACCCAGCTCTCGAAGGCCTGCCGCTCGCCGGGCGTACGCTCATGGCCGGCGGAGGCGAAATAGGCCATCAGCAGATTGGCCAGCACAGCGCCGACGTCGAAACCCATCGGGCCGTAGAAGGCGAATTCGGGGTCGATCACCCGCGTCTCCGACGCCGTCACCATGATCGAGCCGGTGTGAAGATCGCCATGCAGCAACGCCTCCGGGCTCGCCATGAATTTCAACTTCAGCCTGCTAATCGCGACATGCAGCTCCATGTCCTCGCGCAAGGCCGCGGCGAGCGAGTCGAGATAGGGCGCGGTCCAGCGGTTCTGCTCGGCAATCCGGTAGGGATCGGTGAAGATCAGATCCTCGGTGATCTTGCACAAGGCGTGATTGCCGGCGAAGGCCGCTATGGCTTGCTTCTTTTCGGCAGCTGGGAGTGCGAGGTCGGAGGTGAAGAACAGCGTCCGCGCCATGAAGGTGGTGATGTCGTCGACGAAGCGCGGATAGCAGGTCCCGGCGACCAGCCCCTTGCGCATGATGATGTGAGGCTCGAGCAGCTCCATCACGGTGAGCGCCAGCCTCTCGTTGTGATGCAGCAAGGCCGGCACGAGGCCGGGCGCGAGCTGGGCCTGCCGGCACAGCGAAAGATATTCGTAATGGGCCCGCGACAGTGGCAGCGGCCAGCTCTCGCCGACGAGGCGGACATAGGGCAGCGCCTGTTTCACGGCGATGCCGCCGTGCGCGCCCTTCGCGATGAAGACGAGGTTCAGATTGCCGTCGCCGACCTCCGTGACGCCCCAGGAGGCCGGCGTGCCGCCGAGCAGCGCCGCGATGTCAGGCAGGCCCGCGAGGTAGTCCCGCAAGGCGGCCTCCTGAAGAATCCGATAATCCCCCGCCTGGCTTCCGGTCATGATCCCATCCCATAGGTTTGGGCCGGATCGTTACTCCCGCTCCAGGAAGCTCGAGCCGATCTCGGCCTTTCTTTTGATGGGATCGTAATCACAATAGACGTTGTCCGCCACCAGCGTGTAGCTGGCGCTGACGGTGTATTTATCAAGCTTGACCGAGTTCAGGCCGATCACCGAGGTGCTCTTGCCGCCGTTCCATTTGAACGGCGTCGAGCTCTTGGCCTGCTCGCAGGCCATCACCGCGTCGTTGAAAACGGAGCCCTCGACGAACGCTTTCAGCGTTCGCACCTGCACAGCCATCTTCCACTGGACATAACCGATGCCGCCAAGCCCGGCGATCACAAGCACCAGCAGCGCAACGACGATCCGTTGAAAAGTCATTTATCCCCCCGAAGCAATGAAACAGGTACAAAATTCTAGGCGAGTGGTGAGACCAGGCAAGGCCCGTTCGGGAGGCGTTCTCACTCTGGGCTGCGGCCCCTCACTTTGCCTGGACGATACTTCGCATCGCCAGGATCAATCCGACCTCTCGTCCCCGGGGAGAGGTGAACTAAAACGGCATTCCCATCAATTTCGTCAGCCGATCGAGCGAGAGATAGCCGGCGTGATAGGCGCTGACTCCAAGGCCATAGATGATCGCCGAGATGATCGTGGTCCAGATCAGCTTGCCCTTCATGCCTGTCAGAACAGGGGCGCCGGGGTCCGTGCCCGGGGCGCCGCCGCCGTCCTCGTGCTGGCTGCGGACGCCGAACGGCAGCGTCAGGAACAACGCGAGCCACCAGATGACAAAGTAGATCGCGAGCGCGGTTGAGATCTGCGCAGCCATGTCCGCTCCTACGCCTGCTCGATTTCGACCAGCGCGCCGGAAAAGTCCTTCGGGTGCAGGAACAGCACCGGCTTGCCATGCGCGCCGATCTTCGGCACGCCGTCGCCGAGCACCCGCGCTCCCTCCTTCACCAGCGTGTCGCGCGAAGCGATGATGTCGACGACCTCGTAGCAGATGTGATGGATCCCGCCGTCGGCATTGCGCTCGAGAAATTTTGCGATCGGCGAGGCCTCGCCGAGCGGCTCGATGAACTCGATCTTGGTGTTGGGGAGCGTCGCGAACACGGTGGTGACGCCGTGCTCGGGCAGCGGCACGGCTTCCGAAATCTGCGCCCCGAACGCCGCGCCGTAGATCCTGGCGGACTTGACGGCATCCCTGGTCGCGATCGCGACGTGGTTGAGGCGACCCAGCATGTTTCTCTCCCCGTTACACCGTCAGGACGTGGACCAGACAGGGGGGCTTTTTGCCCCAATGTTCGTTGATGACCGCCCGGACGGCGCGTCGCACCGATTCAGCCAGCGCATCCGGATCCCTGCGCCGCGCCCTCGGCAGGCCTTCGATGGTGGACATCACGGCATCGAAGACGATGTCGTCAAACGCCTCGCCCGCCCGGTTCTTCTCGGGAATGCCGACCAGATCGACCTCGGGCTCGTCGGCCAGCTCGCCCTGCGCGGTCATGGCCACGGCGACGAAGGCACAGCCGGAGAATGCCATGCGGCGGCGCTCGACCACCGCGCGGGATTTGGCGTCCTCGAGGATGTTGCCGTCCTTGTAGAGCCGGCCCGACGGCACCTCGCCGACCACGCCGGGATCGCCGGGGCCGAGCTTGACGAGGTCGCCGTTGCGAATGACCAGGACACGCGGCACACCGGCGGCGCGCGCGAGCTTGGCGTGCTCGCTCAGGTGCAGGGCTTCGCCGTGAACGGGGATCAGCAGCTGCGGCTTCACCCAGGAGATCATGTCGCGCAGCTCGTCGCGGCGCGGATGGCCTGACACGTGCACCAGATGATCGCGGTCGGTGAGGACCTCGACGCCCTGCAGCACGAGATTGTTGATGATCGAGCCGACCGCCTTCTCGTTGCCGGGAATCGTGCGCGAGGAGAAGATCACGCTGTCGCCGCGGTTGAGCGTGATTTCGGGATGGTCGTCATTGGCGATGCGCGCCAGCGCCGCGCGGGACTCGCCCTGGCTGCCGGTGCACAGCGCCAGCACCTTGTCCTGCGGCAGATGGCCGTAGACCTCGGGCGAGCGGAAGTTCTGGACGCCGTCGAGGTAGCCGGTCTCGCGCGCGACCTGCACCACGCGCTCCATGGCGCGGCCGACCACGACGACCTCGCGGTCGGCCGCCTTCGCTGCGTCGGCGACGGCCTTGATGCGCGCGACGTTGGAGGCGAAGGTCGTGACCGCGACGCGGCCTTTTGCAGCCTTCACCAGATCGATGATGGTGCGGGCGACCTCGGCTTCCGAGGGCGAGCGGCCGTCGCGGACGGCGTTGGTGGAATCGCCGATCAAGGCGAGCACCCCCTCCTCGCCGAGCTCGCGCAGACGCTTCTCGTCGGTCGGACGGCCGAGCGTCGGCGTCGGATCGATCTTCCAGTCGCCGGTGTGCAGCACCACTCCGGCCTCGGTGTGGATCGCCAGTGCATGCGCTTCCGGAATCGAATGCGCGACCGGAATGAACTCGACATTGAACGGGCCAACATCGATGCGGCCGCCAGAGGGGACGACGGTGACGGGGATGTTGGGGGCATTGCGCTCGGCGGCGCATTTGGCCTCGAACAGCGCCGCGCTGAATGGCGTCGCGTAGATCGGACATTTCAACCGTGGCCAGAGGTCGATGATGGCGCCGAAATGATCCTCATGGGCGTGGGTCAACACCAGCCCCATCAGGTTCTTGCGTTCCTTCTCCAGGAAGCTGATGTCGGGCATGATCAGGTCGATGCCGGGCAGATGCTCCTCGTCGCCGAAGGAGACGCCGAGATCGACCGCCAACCACGAACGCTGCTGGCGATTGCCGAGGCCATAGATCGACAAATTCATGCCGATCTCGCCGACACCGCCGAGCGGCGCAAATACCAGTTCGTCGGGCCTCGCCATCACGCAGCTCCTACCGAACGGACCGGGCCGAAGAACACCTCGCCCGCGGTCACAGGCACAAGCTGCCCTTCCACTGTGCGGACAATCAGGCAGCCGGTGTCGTCGATCGTGTCAAAAATGCCTTCCAGCACCATCGTTTCCGTGTGGATCGCGACCGGCTCACCTAGGCCGGCGGCGCGCTCCAGCCAGAGCTTGCGGATCTCGGCAAAGCCACGGCCGTTGTCCCAGATGCCGCGGAATTCGACCCAGGCGTCCGACAGCGCCGAGAACAACTCCTCCGCACTGATCTGGACCCCGAGGGCTGCGAGCGACACCGCCGGCGTGGGCGTGCCCTCGGGCGCCGCCACGATGTTGGTGCCGATGCCTGTAACGATGGCCAGGCGATCGCCGACCGCCTCGGCTTCCAGGCCGATGCCGACCAGCTTCTTGCCGTTGGCCAGGACGTCATTCGGCCATTTCAGGGCGTAGCGCGGTCTATCAGGGCCGAGCCGGAGCACGGCCTCGAGGCTGACTTTCTCCAGCGCCGCCTCTTCGGCCAGCCCAGCGGCGAAACCGATCGTGGCGGCCAGTGCAGGCGCGACGTCGAGGACTTCGAGAACGCTGGACGCCAGATTGCCCTTCGGAGCGATCCAGGGGCGCTGACGGCGGCCGCGGCCGGCCGTCTGCTCTGATGTGACGAACCACATCGGGCCGGGCTCGCCGGCCCGGGCCGCTTCGATGGCGTCGGCATTGGTCGAGCCGGTCCGCTCCATCGCAGCGAGCTTGTAGCCCGCCGCGACCGCGCGAGGACCGAGCGCGAACCCCATCCTAGAACAGCGACTTGGCGGCGGCGGAGGCGACGCTCACCACCGGCCCCGCGAACAATGCGAACAGGATGTTGAACAGGCCCGCGACCGCCAGCACCGTCTTGACCTCGACCCTGACGGGATCGACCTGGCCGGCCGGCTCGTCGAAATACATCGTCTTGACGATGGCGAGATAGTAGTAGGCGCCCACGACGCTGGAGAGCACGCCGATCACCGCGAGGGTGAACAGGTTCGCCTTGATGGCGGCAACGAACACGTACCATTTGGCGAAGAAGCCGGCGAGCGGCGGAATGCCGGCGAGCGAGAACAGCAGCATCGCAAACATGAAGGCCAGCAGCGGATTGGTGCGCGACAGACCTGCGAAGTCGCTGATCTGTTCGACAGCCTGGCCGTTGCGCTTCATCGCGAGGATGATCGAGAACGAGCCGAGCGTCATCGCGACATAGATCACGATGTACATCAGCACGCCCTGCGCACCCTCGACCGTGCCGGAGGCAAGGCCGACCAGGGCAAAGCCCATATGGCCGATCGAGGAATACGCCATCAGGCGCTTGATGTTGCTCTGGCCGATCGCGGCGAACGAGCCCAGCGCCATCGAGGCGATCGCCACGAACACCAGGATCTGCTGCCATTGCGAGACGATGCCGGGGAATGCGGTCAGCGTGACGCGGGTGAACACTGCCAGCGCGGCGACCTTCGGCGCCGAGGCGAAGAAGGCGGTGACCGGTGTCGGCGCGCCCTCGTACACGTCAGGCGTCCACATGTGGAACGGCACGGCCGAGACCTTGAAGCAGAGGCCGGCGAGCAGGAACACCAGGCCGAACACGAGGCCGGTATTCGAGATGGTCGCGGCCGCGGCGATGCCGGC
Organism: Bradyrhizobium sp. USDA 4474; assembly: GCF_054057515.1. Classification (NCBI taxonomy): domain Bacteria; kingdom Pseudomonadati; phylum Pseudomonadota; class Alphaproteobacteria; order Hyphomicrobiales; family Nitrobacteraceae; genus Bradyrhizobium; species Bradyrhizobium sp. USDA 4474. Next base: position 177,969 of record NZ_JBSRZJ010000002.1, read on the forward strand.
GAAGCTGACCGTGCCGGTGAAGCCATACACCAGCGACGAGCCGTAGAGCAGCATGCCCGAAGACAGCGCGCCCAGCACGAAATATTTCAAGCCCGCCTCGGTCGATTTCGCGTTGTCGCGGTTCGAGGCCGCCACGACGTAGAGCGCGAGCGACATCAATTCGAGGCCGAGATAGAGCGAGATCAAATCGCCGGCCGAGATCAGCACCATCATGCCGAGCGTCGAGAGCAGCACCAGGATCGCGTACTCGAAGATGCGCCGCGACGGATCGGCCAGGAATTCGGTCGACAGGATCAGCGTCACCGCCGAACCGATCAGCGCCAGCATCTTCATGAAGCGGGCAAAATCATCGACGATGAAGCTGCCGCCGAAGGTGACCTGCTTGCCTGACGGCAGCATGTATTCGAGCGCGCCGACCACGATGAGCAGCAGCACCGCGAGCGCGGTGACCCCGCTGGTGGTGCCCTGCCCGCGATAAGCGCCGAGCATCAGAAGCGCCATGGCGCCGACCGCGAGCACGAGCTCGGGCAGCACCGGCGCCAGTTGATAACCTGCAGTCGTAAAGCTCATGGCGATATCCTGACCTGCCCGATCACTGGAGCAGTGCGGCGGCCTTCACGGCCGTCACAGCGGTGTTGTAGTTGGTGACGAGTTGCTGGACCGAGGCGGCCGACATGTCGAGCACCGGCTTCGGATAGACGCCGAACAGGATCGTCAGCGCGATCAGCGGAAACAGCGTCACGCACTCACGCAGCGTGAGATCCTTCATGCTCATCAGCGTCGGCTTGACCAGCGCTCCGAACACGACCTTGCGGTAGAGCCAGAGCGCGTAGCCGGCCGAGAGGATGACGCCAAAGGTCGCGAAGAACGCGGTCGGGATCGAGACCTTGAAGGTACCGAGCAACGTCATGAATTCGCCGACGAAGCCTGACGTGCCGGGCAGACCGACATTGGCCATGGTGAAGACCATGAAGGTCAGCGCGTAGAGCGGCATGCGGTTGACGAGGCCGCCATAGGCCGCGATCTCGCGGGTGTGCAGGCGGTCGTAGACGACGCCGACGCAGAGGAACAGCGCGCCCGAGACGATGCCGTGCGAGATCATCTGGAACACCCCGCCGGCGACGCCCTGCATGGTGCCGGCGAAGATGCCCATGGTGACAAATCCCATGTGAGCAACCGACGAGTATGCGATCAGCTTCTTCATGTCCTCCTGCATCAGCGCCACCAGCGAGGTGTAGATGATGGCAATCGCGGACATGGTGAAGATCAGCGGCGCGAAGTCGTGCGAGGCCAGCGGGAACATCGGCAACGAGAAGCGCAGGAAGCCGTAGCCGCCCATCTTCAAGAGGATTGCGGCGAGGACCACGGAGCCTGCCGTCGGCGCCTCGACGTGTGCGTCGGGAAGCCAGGTGTGCACCGGCCACATCGGCATCTTCACCGCGAACGAGGCGAAGAAGGCCAGCCAGGCCCAGGTCTGCAGCGACCGCGGCACGGCGGTGTGCATCAGGGTCGGGATGTCCGTGGTGCCGCCGTTCCAGTACAGCGCCATGATGGCGAGCAGCATCAGAACCGAGCCGAGCAGCGTGTAGAGGAAGAACTTGAACGATGCGTAGACCCGGCGCGGGCCGCCCCAGACACCGATGATCAGGAACATCGGGATCAGGCCGCCCTCGAAGAACAAGTAGAACAGCACGAGATCGAGCGCCGAGAAGGTGCCGATCATCAGCGTTTCCAGGATCAGGAACGCCATCATGTATTCGCGGACGCGGTTCGAAATCGCCTTCCAGCTCGCGATGATGCAGAACGGCATGATCGCGGTGGTCAGGATCACCAGCGGCAGCGAGATGCCGTCGACGCCCATGTGGTAAGTGATGCCGGTGGCGAGCCAGCTCGCCTTCTCGACGAACTGGAAGTCGGCATTCGAAGGGTCGAAGCGCATGACCAGGAGCACCGACACCGCGAAGGTGATCAGCGTGGTCCACAGCGCGATCCAGCGCGAATTGCGCTTGGCCGCCTCGTCATCGCCGCGGCTCAGGTAAACGATCAGCGCGCCGACCAGCGGCAGGAACGTGGTGACCGAAAGGATGGGCCAGGTTGTCATTTACTGGCCTCCAAAGCCGAACATGAACCAGGTGATCAGGCCGGCGGCGCCGATCAGCATGGCGAATGCGTAGTGATAGAGATACCCGGTCTGGATCTTGACGACGTTGCGGGTGACATCCAGCACGCGGGCCGAAATGCCGTCGGGCCCGAAGCCGTCGATGATGAAGCCGTCGCCCTTCTTCCAGAGCTGGTAGCCGATCCACTTCGCCGGACGGACGAAGATATAATCGTAGAGCTCGTCGAAGTACCATTTGTTGAGCAGGAACTTGTAGAGCATCGGCTGCGTGTTCGCGAGCTCAACCGGGAGGTAGGGCTTGCGGATGTAGAAGGTGTAGGAGACCAGGAAGCCGCCGACCATCATCAGGAAGGGCAGCCAGCCCAGCAGATGCGGCATGTTCTCCATATCCTCGAGGATGTGCGGGTTCATCTTCACGGACTCGCGGAAGAATTCCTCCACGCCGTGAGGACTGACGAAGATCTCCTTGAACGGGAAGCCGGCAAGGACCGAGCCGACGGCCAGCACGCCGATCGGGATCAGCATCCAGATCGGGCTCTCATGCGCGGCCTCGTAGTGCTCCTGGTCGTGGGGCTCGCCGAAGAAGGTCTTGAACACCAGACGCCAGGAATAGAACGAGGTCAGGCCGGCCGCCACGACCGTCAGCAGATAGGCATAGGTCGAGAACGGATTGTGCGAGGCGTAGGCCGCCTCGATGATGGCGTCCTTGGAGAAGTAGCCGGCGAACAGCGGGAAGCCGGTCAGCGCCAGCGTGCCGACGGTCATCACCGCGAAGGTGTACGGGATCTTCTTCCAGAGACCACCCATGTTGCGGATGTCCTGCTCGTGGTGCATCGCGTAGATCACCGAGCCGGAACCCAAGAACAGCAGCGCCTTGAAGAAGGCGTGCGTGAACAGGTGGAACATGCCGACTGAATAGGCCCCTGCGCCCATCGCCACGAACATGTAGCCGAGCTGCGAACAGGTCGAATACGCCACGATGCGCTTGATGTCGTTCTGGACCAGACCGATGGTCGCCGCGAAGAACGCGGTGGTCGCACCGAAGAACATCACGACGGCCTGGGCATTCGGGGCGAGCTCGAACAGCGGCGACAGCCGCGCCACCATGAACACGCCCGCGGTGACCATGGTCGCCGCGTGGATCAGCGCCGACACCGGGGTCGGGCCTTCCATCGCGTCCGGCAGCCAGGTGTGCAGCAGGAACTGCGCCGACTTGCCCATCGCGCCCATGAACAGCAGGAGGCAGGTCAGGGTCAGCGCATCGGCATGCCAGCCGAGGAAATCGATGGTCTTGCCGGTCAGGCCGGGCGCGGCATGGAAGATCGTCTCGAAATCGGTCGAGTTCGTCAGCATGAAGATCGAAAAGATGCCGAGCGCGAAACCGAAATCGCCGACGCGGTTGACCACGAAGGCCTTGATGGCGGCGGCGTTCGCCGACGGCTTCTGGTACCAGAAGCCGATCAGGAGATAGCTCGCCAGACCCACGCCTTCCCAACCGAAGAACAGCTGCACGAGATTGTCCGCCGTCACCAGCATCAGCATGGCGAAGGTGAACAGGCTCAGATAGCCGAAGAAGCGCGGCCGGTTCGGATCCTCGTCCATGTAGCCGATGGAATAGAGGTGCACCAGCGAGGACACGGTCGTCACCACGACCAGCATCACGGCGGTCAGCGTGTCGACGCGCAGCGTCCACCAGACCTCGAGATCGCCGGAAAAGATCCAGGGCAGGAGCTGGATCCTGAGGTCATGGCCGTTGAAGCCGACATCGACCAGCGTCATCCAGGACAGCGCGGCCGAGACGAACAGCAGCGCCGTGGTGATCAGCTCGGCGCCACGCGAGCCCGCAGCCGGGGGCTCGACCGGGCCGTGGCCGTGGTCGTCATGCCCGTCGCCGGGCTCATGGTGGGTCTCGTGGATGACGGACGCATCCTCGTTAATCTTGTGGGACGCGTGGGCGTCGGCGCCAAGGGCGTGATCATGACCGTGATCGCCATGATGCTCGACCTCGTCGCCCGAGGGGTTGCGGCCATGTGCGCCGACGAGCGAGATCAGGCCGGCCAGAATGGCGCCCAGCAGCGGCAGGAAAACGATTGCCTGAACCATTTGAGAGCTCAGCCCTTCATCAGATTGACGTCCTCAACCGCGATCGAGCCACGGTTGCGGAAATAGACCACCAGGATGGCAAGACCGATCGCGGCCTCGGCGGCCGCCACGGTCAAGACAAGCAGCGCGAAGACCTGACCGACGATGTCGCCGAGGAAGGTCGAGAATGCCACCAGGTTGACGTTGACCGAGAGCAGGATCAGCTCGATCGACATCAGGATGACGATGATGTTCTTGCGGTTGAGGAAGATGCCGAGGATCCCGAGCGTGAACAGGATCGCGCCGACCGCCAGATAATGCCCGAGCCCGATCGTCATTTTCACCCACTCCGCAGCGTCGGCATCCGAGAGCCCCTGCCCCGGCGCCACCTTGCGCATCGCCATCGCCATCTCGGGCGTGCGTGCGTTCTGAACGTTGATGTCCTGCCGCTTCACGCTGGCCTTATGACGCAGCGTCAGAACGATGGCGCCGATCATGGCGACCAGCAGGACCATGCCCGAAAGCTGGAAGTAGTGGACGTACCTCGTATAGAGCACGAGGCCCAGCGCCTCGGTGTTCGAGACGTTGGCCGGGATCGGCGCCGTGATGGTCTTGCTCACGGTCGGGTTGATGACCCAGGCACCGACGGTCAGAAGCAGCTCGAACAGGAAGATGCCGCCGATCACGACACCCACCGGCAGGTACTGGATGAAGCCTTCGCGCAGCTCGATGAAGTCGACATCCAGCATCATGATGACGAACAGGAACAGCACCGCGACCGCGCCGACATAGACGACGATCAGGATCATCGCGAGGAATTCGGCTCCCATCAGCACGAACAGGCCGGAGGCGTTGACGAAGGCCAGGATCAGGAACAGCACGGAGTGCACGGGATTGCGCGAGACAATCACCATCACCGCCGAGGCGACGCAGACGCCGGCGAAGAGATAGAAGAACAGCGCGGGAAGGATCATGTTCTCATCTCACCGGTAAGGCGCGTCGAGCTCGATCGCCTTCGCGATCTCGCGTTCCCAGCGGTCGCCGTTGGCGAGCAGCTTGGCCTTGTCATAGAACAGTTCCTCGCGGGTCTCGGTCGCGAACTCGAAGTTCGGACCTTCGACGATGGCGTCGACGGGACAGGCCTCCTGGCACAGGCCGCAATAGATGCATTTCACCATGTCGATGTCGTAGCGCACGGTGCGACGGGTACCGTCGTTGCGGCGCGGGCCGGCTTCGATGGTGATGGCCTGCGCGGGGCAGACCGCTTCGCACAGCTTGCAGGCGATGCAGCGCTCTTCGCCGTTCGGATAGCGGCGCAGCGCATGCTCGCCGCGGAAGCGCGGCGAGATCGGGCCCTTCTCGAACGGATAGTTCAGCGTCGGCTTCGGCTGGAAGAAATAGCGCATGGCGAGGAAGAACGCCGAGACGAATTCCGACAGCAGAAGCGAGCGTGCAGTGGCGTTGATGTTGATACCCATGACGGCCCTCACTTCGGCGCGATGCCGGCGAATTGCAGCACGCCTGCCACCACGACCACCATCACCAGCGACAGCGGCAGGAACACCTTCCAGCCGAGGCGCATCAGTTGGTCGTAGCGGTAGCGCGGCACGATCGCCTTTGCCATCGCGAACAGGAAGAACATGAAGAAGACTTTGAGCGAGAACCAGATGATCCCGGGCACCCAGTTGAAGGGCGGCAGGTCCACCGGCGGCAGCCAGCCTCCGAGGAACAGGATGGTCGCCATGGCGCACATCGTGACGATCGCGACGTATTCGCCGAGCATGAACAGCAGATACGGCGTCGAGCCGTATTCGACCATGAAGCCGGCGACGAGCTCGGATTCCGCTTCGACGAGGTCGAAGGGCGGACGGTTGGTTTCAGCGAGCGCCGAGACGTAGAACACCACGAACATCGGCAACAGCGGCCAGACGTACCAGTTCAGGATCGTCAGCTGCGGCAGCCCGATCAGGCCGGCGAGACCGCGCACGTGCTGGGCCTCGACCACGGCGGAGAGGTTCAGCGAGCCGGCGCAGAGCAGCACCGTGATGATGACGAAGCCGATCGAGACTTCATAGGACACCATCTGCGCCGCCGAACGCAGCGCGGCCAGGAACGGGTATTTCGAGTTCGACGACCAGCCGGCCATGATGATGCCGTAGATCGACAGCGACGAGATCGCGAAGATGAAGAGGATGCCGACATTGATGTCGGAGATCACCCAGCCGAGGTTGGTCGGGATCACCGCCCAGGCCGCGAGCGCGAGCACGCAGGAGACCAAGGGAGCAAGCAGGAAGACGCCCTTGTTGGCGCCGGCCGGAATGATCGGCTCCTTCAGCACGAATTTGAGCAGATCGGCGAAGGACTGGAACAGGCCCCAGGGGCCGACCACGTTCGGGCCGCGGCGTATCTGCACCGCCGCCCAGATCTTGCGGTCAGCGAGCAGGATGTAGGCGATCGCGACCAGCAGGACGACGAGCACCAGCAGGCTCTCAAGGACCATGAGGATCAGCGGCCAGAGGAAGCCGGTCCAGACTGCGCTTTCGAAGAATTCCATCGGCTTACTCCGCTGCGCTCAGCATCTGCCCGGAGGCAAGCCGCGAGCATTCCGCCATCACCGCCGACGCACGCGCGATTGGGTTGGTCAAATAGAAGTCCTCGATGAGGGCCTTGAACGGCGCCTTCTCCGGCGCGCCGCCCCTCCCTGCCAGCTTCTGGATCTGGTCGGCTGTGCCTGCCTCGATCTGGTCGAGACGGATCAGATGCGGCACGGTCTTGAAGATCACCTGGCGCAGCGCGGCAAGCGAGTCGTAGCCGAGCTTCTTGCCGAGTGCTTCCGACAGCGCGCGAACGATCGCCCAGTCCTCGCGGGCCTCGCCCGGCGGGAACGCGGCGCGGCCCGTCATCTGCACGCGGCCCTCGGTGTTGACGTAGATCGCGGACTTCTCGGTGTAGGCGGCCGCCGGCAGGATCACGTCGGCACGATGCGCGCCGCGGTCACCATGGGTGCCGATGTACACGACGAAGGTGCCATCAGGCGCCTTGATCTCGTCGGCGCCGAGCAGAAACAAGAGGTCGAGCGTGCCGAAGGTCGTCATCTGCGCGGCGTTCAGACCGCCCTGACCTGCGGCGAAGCCGATATCGAGCGCCCCCACGCGCGAGGCGGTCTCGTGCAGCACGCCGAAGCCGTTCCAGCCGTCCTTCACCGCGCCGACATCGAGCGCGAGCTTGGCGGCGGCGGCCAGAATGGCAGCGCCATCGTGACGCGAGGCCGCGCCTGCGCCGACCAGGATGATCGGATTCTTGGCGTTCTTCAGCACGTCCATGAAGGAGTGCTTGCCGGACGCGAGCTCACCGAGCGTCTCGGTGCCCGCGCCGAGATGGTCATAATCGTAGGTCAGATCGGCCTTGGCGCCGATCACGCCGACCTTGAAGCCGCCGGTGCGCCAGCGCTTGCGGATCCGGGCATTGAACACCGCCGCCTCTTTCCGCGGATTGGCGCCGACGATGAGCAGCGCATCGGCCTGCTCGACGCCTGCAAGCGTCGGATTGAAGATGTAGGAGCCGCGGCCGAGCGCGGGATCGAAGGCGTCGCCGCCCTGCACCGCCAGATTGGCCGAGCCGAACTTGGCGAGCAGATCCTTCAACGCGAACATCTCTTCGACGCCGGCGAGATCGCCCGCGATCGCGCCGATGCGCTTGCCATCGGTGCGCGCCGCCTTGGCCGCGATCGCAGCGAAGGCTTCGGGCCAGCTCGCCGCGCGCAGCTTGCCGGCTTGCCGGATATAGGGCCGGTCCAGGCGCTGGGTGCGCAGGCCATCGACGATATGGCGGGTCTTGTCGGAGATCCACTCCTCGTTCACGGCCTCGTTGATCCGCGGCAGCACGCGCATCACCTCACGGCCGCGGGTGTCGACGCGGATCGCCGATCCGACGCCGTCCATGACGTCGATCGACTGGGTCTTGCCGAGCTCCCACGGACGCGCCGCGAAAGCATAGGGTTTTGAGGTCAGCGCACCGACCGGGCAGATGTCGACGAGATTGCCCTGCAGCTCGGAGGTCAGCGCGTGCTCGAGATAGGTTGTGATCTCCATGTCCTCGCCGCGCCCCGTCGCGCCCATTTCGGGCGCGCCGGCGACTTCCGCCGAGAAGCGGACACAGCGCGTGCACTGGATGCAGCGATTCATCGAGGTCTTGACCAGCGCGCCGAGGTACTTGTCCTCGACCGCGCGCTTGTTCTCGGCGAAGCGGCTGGTGTCGACACCATAGCCCATCGCCTGGTCCTGCAGGTCGCACTCGCCGCCCTGGTCGCAGATCGGGCAGTCCAGCGGATGGTTGATCAGAAGGAATTCCATCACGCCTTCGCGTGCCTTCTTCACCATCGGTGAACGCGTGGAGATTTCCGGCGGCTCCCCCTTGGGGCCCGGACGGCAGTCGCGCACGCCCCAGGCGCAAGATGCGACCGGCTTCGGGCCACCCTTCACCTCGACGAGGCACATCCGGCAATTGCCGGCGATCGACAGCCGTTCGTGATAGCAGAAGCGCGGAATCTCGGCGCCGGCCGCCTCGCACGCCTGAAGCAGCGTGTACTCGGCGGGAACATCGATCTCTTTGCCGTCGATGATGAGCTTGGTCATTCTCTCTACTCCGCCGCGACCATGTTCACGGGATCGCGGACGCCGGCATCGTCGATGTCGGCCTTGTGCGAATATTCGTCGATGCGCGCTTCGATCTCATGACGGAAATGCGCGATCAGGCCCTGGATCGGCCAGGCCGCCGCGTCGCCGAGCGCGCAGATGGTGTGGCCTTCGACCTGCTTCGTCACCTCGAGCAGCATGTCGATTTCGCGCTTGTGCGCGCGGCCCTCGGCCATGCGGGTCAGCACGCGCCACATCCACCCCGTGCCCTCGCGGCAGGGCGTGCACTGGCCGCAGCTCTCGTGCTTGTAGAAATAGGAGATGCGGGCGATGGCGCGGATCAAATCGGTCGACTTGTCCATCACGATCACGGCCGCAGTGCCGAGGCCCGAACGCAGCTTGCTTAAGGAGTCGAAATCCATCGGCGTGTCGATGATCTGCTCGGCCGGCACCATGCGCACGGAGGAGCCGCCGGGAATCACGGCCTTCAGGTTGTCCCAGCCGCCGCGGATGCCGCCGCAATGCTTGTCGATCAGCTCACGGAACGGAATGCCCATGGCTTCCTCGACGTTGCAGGGCCGCTCGACATGGCCGGAGACGCAGAACAGCTTGGTGCCGACATTGTTCGGACGGCCGATGCCGGCGAACCAGGCGGCGCCACGGCGCAGGATGTCGGGTGCAACGGCGATCGACTCGACGTTGTTGACGGTGGTCGGGCAGCCGAACAGACCGACGTTCGCCGGGAACGGCGGCTTCAGGCGCGGCTGGCCCTTCTTGCCTTCGAGGCTTTCGAGCAGCGCGGTCTCTTCACCGCAGATGTAAGCGCCGGCGCCGTGCGCGACGTAGATGTCGAACGGCCAGCCGTTGACATTGTCCTTGCCGACCAGCTTGGCGTCATAGGCCTGGTCGATCGCGGCCTGAAGGTGCTCGCGCTCGCGGATGAACTCGCCGCGGACATAGATGTAGCAGGTGTGCGCGTTCATTGCGCAGCTCGCGATCAGGCAGCCCTCGATCAGCAGGTGCGGATCGTGCCGCATGATCTCGCGATCCTTGCAGGTGCCGGGCTCGGATTCGTCGGCGTTGACGACGAGATAGCTCGGTCTTCCGTCGGTCGATTCCTTCGGCATGAAGGACCATTTCAGGCCGGTCGGGAAGCCGGCGCCGCCGCGGCCGCGCAGGCCTGACGCCTTCATCTCGTTGATGATCCAGTCGCGACCCTTGTCGATGATGTTCTTGGTACCATCCCAGGCGCCACGGCGCCGCGCGCCCTCGAGCCCCCAATCATGGAGGCCGTAGAGGTTCTTGAAGATGCGATCCTTGTCCTCGAGCATATCAGCGCTTTCCGATCAACGGTTGGCTTGCTTGTAGGCAAGCCCGGCGGCGCAGACGGCGAAGGTCAGCGCCCAGAGCAGACTGGTTTCCTGCGTCGCGTTCATCACGAAGCGCTGCAGCAGGAACATGAAGGCGGCCGCAAGCGCGGCATGCATGGCGACGAAGCCCCATTTCTGCACGGCTTCGCTCCCCAGGTTCGCGTGAGACGGAAGACCCATCAGGAGGTCTCCTTCAGCGTGGTCGGCCCGCCCATCGGTGCGGAGAACTGGCGGCCGTTCTGCGGACCGGGCTTCGGCGGATTGCCCGAGGCGAAGCCGTCGAGCACCTTGCCGAAGGTCTCCTTGGTCAGGTCCTCATAGGTGTCCTTGCCGATCAGCACCATCGGCGCGTTCACGCAGGCGCCCAGGCACTCCACCTCTTCCCAGCTGAAATTGCCGTCCTTGGAGAGATGGAAAGGATCGTGATGGATCCGGCTCTCGCAGACGTGGATGAGGTCTTCGGCACCGCGCAGGCGGCACGGCGTTGTGCCGCAGACCTGGACGTGGGCCTTCTTGCCGACGGGGGCGAGCTGGAACATCGTGTAGAAGGTCGCGACCTCGAGCACGCGGATATAGGGCATGTCGAGCAAATCGGCGACGGCGCGGATCGCGGCTTCCGACACCCAGCCCGCGTGCTGCTCCTGGACGCGCCAGAGGATGGCGATGACGGCCGAGGCCTGGCGTCCGGCCGGGTATTTCGCGATCTGCTGCCTGGCGAAGGCAAGGTTCTCGTCCGTGAACGTAAAGCTCGCGGGCTGGACTTCCTTCGGTGCTAATCGGCGAACGGACATGTCTTATCTCTCACTGCATGCGGCGCGCGTTTTTCGCATTCAGGGCATTGATCCTGTCCTGCCAGAATGCGCTTGCGGTACCGAAAACGTTGTAGCCGACGTGGGTCGAGACCTTGATGCGGTCGAGGATCGACAGCTCGGTGACGGTCTCCAGCCGGTTGGTGCGCGGATCGAGCACGATCAGCTTCAGCGGCGTCTGCTCGAGAATGTAGCGCGACACCGCGTGAGAGCGGTCGCTGCCGTGCTCCTCGCACATGATGACGCTGTCGGTCTGCAGGAGCCGGGCGCCGCCCTTGATCGCCTCGATCTCGACGCCCTCGACGTCGAGCTTGATCAGGTACTTGCCGGTGCTTGCGACCTTGCCGTCGTCGATCAGATTGTCGAGCGCGAGGACGGTCACTTCCTCACCGCCGTCCGACGGAGCACCGGCGATGCTGAAGGCCTCGTGCTTGGTGCCCGAGAGACGCGCGGTGCCGCGCGAGGCACCAATCGCACACTTCATGGTCTCGAAGCGATTGCCGTTGACGCGGGCATTGTTGGCGAGCTTCGGATAGTTCTGGCCCGACGGCTCGATCGCGATCGCCTTGTGCGCGCCGAACGGCTCGCTCGACACCAGCACCGACCAGTAGCCATAATTGGCGCCGCAATCGAGCAGCGTGTAGTCGACGTCGATGGAGTCGGTGAACAGCAGCTCCAGCTCGTCCTCGTAGCAATAGGACCGGTTGAGCAGCTTGCTCCAGTAACCGTCGCCATAAGGAAATTCGAACACCGCGTCCGGATTGAGCTTGATCGCGATATTGCGCTCGGGCAGCGTTTTCCGCAGCAGATTGGCGCAGGCGATGTAGCCCATATGCGAGAAGTGCGAGGAGATCTTCGATCCCGTCACCAGCGCCAAGGCAGCCGTCCGCTCCCACAGGTTGGCCCCTTCAAGGGCCCCCGAGGCACGGTCAAACTGGATTGGCGCCTGCGCCGTCACCGGTCGACCTCTCCGAACACGATGTCGAGCGAGCCGAGAATGGCCGAGACGTCGGCGAGCAGATGACCGCGGCAGATGTGGTCCATCGCCTGGAGATGGGCAAAGCCCGGCGCGCGGATCTTGCATTTGTAGGGCTTGTTGGTGCCGTCGGAGATCAGATAGACGCCGAACTCGCCCTTGGGCGCCTCGACCGCGGCGTAGATTTCGCCTTCCGGCACGTGAACGCCTTCGGTGTAGAGCTTGAAGTGGTGGATGAGGGCTTCCATCGAGCGCTTCATCTCGCCACGGCGCGGCGGCGCCACCTTGTTGTCTTCGACGACGACGGGGCCCTTCCCGTCAGGCGCGTTCAGCTTCTGGATGCACTGCTTCATGATGCGCACGGACTGGCGCATCTCTTCCATGCGGATCAGATAGCGATCGTAGCAGTCGCCGTTCTTGCCGATCGGAATGTCGAAATCCATCTCGGCGTAGCACTCATAGGGCTGCGACTTGCGCAGGTCCCAGGCCGCGCCCGAACCGCGCACCATCACGCCGGAGAACCCCCACTCCCAGGCCTCCTTCAGCGACACCACGCCGATATCGACGTTGCGCTGCTTGAAGATGCGGTTGGCGGTGAGCAGGCGATCGAGGTCGTCGACGACCTTCAGGAATGGGTCGCACCAGGCGTCGATGTCATCGACCAGCTTCTGCGGAAGGTCCTGATGCACGCCGCCGACGCGGAAGAAGGCTGCGTGCATGCGGCTGCCCGAGGCGCGCTCGTAGAACACCATCAGCTTCTCGCGCTCCTCAAAGCCCCACAGCGGCGGGGTCAGCGCGCCGACGTCCATCGCCTGCGTGGTGACGTTGAGAAGATGCGACAGGATGCGGCCGATCTCGCAATAGAGCACGCGGATCAGCTGGCCGCGGCGCGGCACCTCGATTCCGAGCAGCTTCTCGGCGGCGAGGCAGAAGGCGTGCTCCTGGTTCATCGGCGCGACGTAGTCGAGCCGGTCGAAATAAGGGATCGCCTGGAGATAGGTCTTCTGCTCGATCAGCTTCTCGGTGCCGCGGTGAAGCAGGCCGATATGGGGGTCGACGCGGGCGACGACTTCGCCGTCAAGCTCCAGCACGAGGCGCAGCACGCCGTGCGCGGCCGGATGCTGCGGCCCGAAGTTGATGGTGAAATTGCGCAGGTTCTCGGGTTGCTCGTTCATGACGCAGCTCCTGCTGCGAGGCGAATGGCGAATAGCGAGTGGCGAATGGTCATTTCGTGGACTTGTCCTGCAGAGAACGTATCAACGCGCGAAGCATTTTGCCTAAGCTCTCGCATCGACCTAAGACGGGCTCCAGATCGGAAGCGGTCAAAATCCTGACACGCTCCGCCAAGAGCAGATGAGTTTCCAGCTCCTTGAGCGATCCCTGCGAAATTCGCAGCGATTGCACGAAACTGCCGGTGTTTTCGCGCCCATGTCCTTCCGCAACGTTTGCCGGAATGGACGCTGCCGCACGTCTGATTTGCGAAGTCAGCCCGAACAGTTCGGCGCGAGGGAATTGAGCGGTCAGTCGATGGCAGGATTCCGCCAGAGACATGGCATCCTGCCATGCTCTCAGGTCCCGATACGAATTGATCGACTGGTCGCTCAACTAACATCCCTATTCGCCACTCGCTATTCGCTACTCACTGCTTCGCCTTCTCGTCACCGGGAAGCGGATAGTCCGCCCCTTCCCATGGCGAGAGGAAATCGAACTTGCGGAATTCCTGGTTGAGCCGGACCGGCTCGTACACCACGCGCTTCTCCTGGTCGTCGTAGCGGACCTCGAGGAAGCCGGTCAGCGGGAAGTCCTTGCGCAGCGGATGCCCCTCGAAACCGTAATCGGTGAGGATGCGGCGCATGTCGGGATGACCGACGAAGAACACGCCGTAGAGATCGTAGGCCTCGCGCTCGAACCAGTCGGCGCCGGGGAACACCTCGATCAGCGACGGCACCTGGGTGGTCTCGTCGGCCTGGGCCTTGAGGCGGATGCGCGTGTTCAAGGTGGGTGACAGGAAGTGATAGATCACGTCGAAGCGCTTCTCGCGCGACGGATAGTCGGCGGCCGTGATGTCGGTGAAGTTGACGAAACGGCAGCTCGGATCGTCGCGGAGGTACTTGACCACCTCGACGATCTTGCTGACCTCGACATCAACCGTGAGCTGGTTGAAGGCCACCTGATAACCCGTGGCGGCGCCCGGAAGCGCGCTCACGATCGTCTGCCCCAGGGCGTCGAGCTTGGCGTCGTCCATGACGTAAAACCTTAGCGTTCGATGGTGCCGGTGCGGCGGATCTTCTTTTGCAGCAGCAGCACGCCGTAGAGCAGCGCTTCCGCCGTGGGCGGGCAGCCCGGCACGTAGATGTCGATCGGCACGATGCGGTCGCAGCCGCGCACGACCGAGTAGGAATAGTGGTAGTAGCCGCCGCCATTGGCGCATGAACCCATCGAGATGACGTAGCGCGGCTCGGGCATCTGGTCGTAGACCTTGCGCAGCGCGGGCGCCATCTTGTTGGTGAGCGTGCCGGCGACGATCATCACGTCGGACTGGCGCGGCGAGGCACGCGGCGCGAAGCCGAAGCGCTCGACGTCGTAGCGCGGCATCGACACCTGCATCATCTCGACCGCGCAGCAGGCGAGGCCGAAGGTCATCCACATCAGCGAGCCGGTACGGGCCCACGTGATGAGGTCGTCGGTCGCGGCCACGAAGAAGCCCTTGTCGGACAGTTCGTGATTGACCTCGAGGAAGAACGGATCATTGGCCCCGACCGGACGGCCGGTCGACGGATCCAGGATGCCCTTGGGGGCCGGCGCGACCACCGGACCGGCTGAGGGTGCAGGGTTCAATCCCATTCGAGTGCGCCTTTCTTCCATTCATAGGCGAAGCCCACCGTCAGCACGGCGAGGAACACCAGCATGGACCAGAAGCCCGTCGCGCCAAGCTTGCCGAACGCCACTGCCCACGGAAACAGGAACGCCACCTCCAGATCGAAGATGATGAAGAGGATGGCGACCAGATAGAAGCGGACGTCGAACTTCATACGGGCGTCGTCGAAGGCGTTGAAACCGCACTCATACGCCGACAGCTTTTCCGGGTCCGGCTGCTGGAACGCGACGATGAACGGAGCGATCAGCAGCACCAGGCCGATGAGGCCCGCTACCCCTATAAAGACGACGAGTGGAAGATAGTTCTGTAGAATGCCGCTCATTGACGAGCCCTTTTTCCCGCAGCCTCGGGACAGCCACGGATTCGTCCGATTTGGAATTATTCTGAGCCTTAGCGCAGTGCACCAATGGGCGCAAGACACGCTCTTTTCAGGCCCTTTGCTGCTCCCAGACCGGTGGAAATCCCGGAATCACCCCGCGGCTGATATGGAGCAGATCGCCTGACGCGACAAGGGCGGCCACCGTTTCGCAGGCCAGCGGCCCCGAGATCGCCGCGCACCGGCCGTGTCAGCTATTTGCCGGGATCGTCGGTGAAAAGGGCCCAGTTTTTTTCGCTGCGGCGGCTCACCCAGACCCGGCCAGCGACCGCAATCGGGCCCCCGACCGTCACCCAAGCGACATCCTGCCCGCTCCTACCCAGAGCAGCGCGGCCAGCAGGCCCATGACGGCCGCGGCGGCGAGCAGACGAGGCGCAGCAACGACAGCTATCCACAGGCGCGCTCGAAGGAGGAGCCATGCATCATGGCAGGACCGGGGCTCGTCTGGCGAATGCGTCGGCCTTGGCACGTAAGATGATTTCCGAAGATGCTTTCGGAAGACGTCCTGGCCATCAGCGCGAGATCTTCTCGGCTTCGAGCATGGCTTCCGCGGTCGCGGTGAGACGATCAATCTGTGCGAGCAACATCTCCACTTCGTCCTTGCTTAATTGCGCGAGCAGCATCCGGTTGCGTTCCTGCGCGCCTTCGACGATCGCGTCATGCGCTGCAAGCCCGGCAGGCGTCAGCGACACCAGCACCTCACGGCTGTCCTTTGGATTTTCCGACTTCGCGAT
Organism: Bradyrhizobium sp. USDA 4474; assembly: GCF_054057515.1. Taxonomy (NCBI): domain Bacteria; kingdom Pseudomonadati; phylum Pseudomonadota; class Alphaproteobacteria; order Hyphomicrobiales; family Nitrobacteraceae; genus Bradyrhizobium; species Bradyrhizobium sp. USDA 4474. The sequence goes on from NZ_JBSRZJ010000002.1 coordinate 193,947, forward strand.
CAGCTTGCGCGAGACGAGTTCGGCCAGCGCGCGGCTGATCTGGCCTTTATCCTGGCCGACAGCCTCGGCGAGCCGAGCCACGCTCATCGGCGCTCGCCGGCCGATGGAAGCGACCAAGCCGAACTCGACCGAGGACAATCCGGCAAGACGCTTGTAGCGAAGGATCGCACCGCGCTTGAGCAAATTGGCCAGCACCATCAGCCGTGACGACAGCATCACTGTGATCGGCGCCGGCGGATGATCGTCGTCCGTTTCGGACGACTCGCGCACGTCCCTGCTCGATGTCTGGCTCATGGTTCACCTCTGCCAAGAAAGCCAACACGTGCCAAGTGTTGGTAGCGCAACCTTCGCAACGTGATCCGAATGCGACCAGCAGGCACCACGAAATATCGTTGACAGTGTCATCGACATTATCTTTCATTCCGTCAACGCACAAGAACGGCCCGGCCATCCAAACGCCTGGGACGGGAGGAACAAGGATGACGATCACCCAGCTGGATCGCGATCTCGGCACGGCTTATGCGATGAAGCCGGCGAACACGCGCACCGAGCTCACCTCCGTCGTGCGCGGCACGCCGATGGGCGAACTCCTCCGCCGCTACTGGCATCCGGTCGGCCTCACCGATGACGCCACCGAGACGCCGAAGAAAGTGCGCGCACTGGCTGAGGATCTGGTGCTGTTCCGCGACAGGCATGGCCGAGCCGGCCTGCTGCACGCCCGCTGCTGCCACCGCGGCACCACGCTTTATTATGGCAAGGTCGAGGAGGACGGCATCCGCTGCTGCTATCACGGCTGGAAGTTCGACACCGAAGGTCATTGCCTCGAGCAGCCGTGCGAGCCCGACGGCGGCCAGTTCAAGGACAAGGTGCGCCAGCCCTGGTATCCGGTCGAGGAACGCTACGGCCTGATCTTCGCCTATATGGGGCCGGCCGAGAAACGCCCGGTGCTGCCGCGCTACGAGTGCCTTGAAAACATGGACCACGGCGAATTCGTCGAGGCCGACGATTCCTCGATCGGCGGCGGCGGCCCGGCCGTCATCCCCTGCAACTGGCTGCAGCATTTCGAGAACGTGGTCGATCCCTATCACGTGCCCGTGCTGCATGGCTCGTTCTCGGGTCCGCAATTCACTGACATGATGGCCTCGATGCCGGAGGTGAAGTTCGACAAGACGCCGCGCGGGGTTGCCGTGCGCTCGATCCGCAAGCAGGACGGCGGCCGCGCGTTTTACCGAGTCACCGAAGCGGCGCTGCCCACCTTGCGCGTCGTGCCGAACCCGCGCGTGGCGCAGTTCGCCCGGGTCGAATCGATCGGCTGGACGCTACCGATCGACGACACCTCGTTCCGCATCTACGTCGCCGGCCGCGTCAAGAATTCCGGCGACATCGGCCGCATGCGCTCGACGTTCAACGGCAAGTTCTGGTGGGACATGACGGAGCAAGAACACCAGAAATTCCCTGGAGATTACGAGGCCCAGGTCGGGCAAGGCGAGGTCACGGTGCATTCCGAGGAGCATTTCGGCCAGAGCGACCGCGGCATCTTGTTGATCCGGCGCATGCTGACGGAGCAGCTGGAAGCGATGGAAGCAGGTCGCGATCCAATCGGCGTTTCGTTCGACGCAAGCGCGCCGCCGGTGGAATTCGAAGCAGGGAACTACATCCGCGAAGGCTGATATGCCCAGCTCCGATCCGGGCTGGACCAACATCGGCCGCCCCCACGACCGCCGGCGATCACCTCAGGCATCGCCGGCCCGTCTTGTCGCGCTCACCGCGACCTGCTCCGGCCAGGGCGTCGGCGGCGCGGACATCCGCGGCGCCGGCATAAAACGCGCCAGCTAAGGGCTCATGAAGGCCAGCATGTCCGCAATCAGCCGCTCGCCATGGGTCAGCGGCAGCGGATGCGGCCCGCCTTCGTAGACAACGAGCTTGCTGCCCTTGATCAGCTTCGCGGTCTTGGCCCCGGTCAGGGGCAACGGCGCGCTGGCGTCCTTGTCGCCGTGCAGGATCAATGTCGGGCAATCGATGCCTGCGGCAGCCGCGCGCACATCCGCGAAGGAGTTGGAGTTGCGGCAGGCCAGCGCCACTGGCAGCGACACGCGCAGCATCATCTCGCGGATCCAGGTCCGCGTGATCTCCGGCGTCTCGGGCAGGAAGAACGGCGCTTCATTCGCCGCGATCCATTTGGCGAAATCGCGGGCGACGGCCGCGTTGTCGGCTTCGATCATCGCCTTCGGAACCGCATCCGGATTGTCCTCGGTCTGGACCAGGAACGGCGTCGTCGGCGCGACCAGCACCAGCCTTGCGATCCGGTCCGAGCCGTATCGTCCGAGATAGTTGACCGCCTCCACTGTCCCCATGGAGAAACCGACCAGGGTGACCTCGCGCAGATCGCGCGCCTCGATGATATCAGCGACGTCATCGGTCAGCGTCTCCAGGTCGTAGCCCGATGACGGCATCTCGGAGCGGCCGTGGCCGCGCCGGTCGGGGGCGATACAGCGGAAGCCTTTGTCGTTGAGCGCTGCAATGTGGCTGCCCCAGGTGCTGGAGTCGAACGTCCAGGCTGCCAGCAGCAGCACCGGCTTTCCGTTGCCCCAGTCCTGTACGAACAGCTTCGTGCCATCCCTGGCGGTCACATAGGGCGATCGCGCAGCCAGCTGGGCGGTTTCGAGTAACGAGGCTTGGATGGTTGGACGATTCATGGTGCTTCTCCCTTGCCGCGTTGTTCGCGGCCGATGGAAGCGATCATGGACGTCGGGATTGGGCCTGCGCGATTACGCAGCAGGTAAGACTGCGCAAGGTGAAGCGGCGAAATCGCGACAATGAAACCATTTTGCGGAACCCGCGAAACGATCCGGAAACAGATGCTCCTTAAGACGTCAGCCTACAGACGGCGCCAAAGCCCGTCGGGAGGCTTCGATGAACCACTCAATTCACTCTGCAGATCGGGGTACCCACCTGAAGATCGTGGTGGTGGCGCTGGTGGCCGGCATCGCAGTGGCCGCCTTCGGAATCGCAGCCCGCACCAACGCCGATTACAGCCAGACCGCCCAGTCCACCCACGTGATCAAGGCCGGAAAGCCGGTGGCGATCACCAGCTCCGGCACCTCTGCGATTCGCTAAGCGCGAAAAAAGGTCCGGTTTGAGACACAATGGCCGCCTTCGGGTGGCCTTTGGCTTTTGGCATCGACTGAGGATCAACGCCCAAGACTTTGACAGAACGAAGTAAATTCATCGCCCGACCGGCCATGACCGCGGCGGAGCGTGGTGTCGATTCTGAAGGGGATGTTGCCACGGAAGGGGGTGTTGCCAAAAATGACGCGAGAGACGGGCTCGAACCCGCGACCTCCGGCGTGACAGGCCGAATAGGGCTAACGATTTCAGGCCTCGCTGACACTCTGGCGCTCTTGAAGCTGCACGCCGACAGCAACAAGTGTCAGGATGCGCAGGAGTAGCCTTCTCGGCAGATTGTACTCTCTGTGGTACCCATCATTTGTGGTATTCCAGTCATCAGCGACCTGCTAATGCGCCCGTGATGATCGGGACCGCTCATGAAAGAAATCCTCGCCCACATTGAAACTCTTCGGGCGAACATCACCAAATGCGAGGAGCTTGAGCGGTCGGCCAAGAGCGCTGTCAAGCGAAGTGTCTTTTGCCGTACGGCGGCGCACTACAGGATTTTGGCTGGCGAGCTGGAGCGCGCATTAGCCGAAATGCAGGCCAAAGACGCCGCAGAGTAAAAGTGCACAGACGGAACAAGCCATCTTTGGTTAAACGCGGCCATTGCGTTAATAGTTCTTTACTTCCGATCAGCCCGGCTGCCCTGCGCGCCCGGGTTTTTCGTTGTCCTAATTCGATTTGGCAGGTGTTTGAATTAGGACAGCACCCGAATTAGAGGTGTGCTCGTTCGGCCCTGTGTATCCTTTGATACTTAGCAGGCGAACGAATCTTGCTACTATTTCCCGAACAGAGGGCGGGCAACGAAGGTATTTCCCGGACAGAGGGCGTGCAATGGAACGTCTAAGGGATTCACTGGCGGAACTCGAAGCGCCCGTCTGCCCCAATTGCCGCGTCGGCATGAAGTGGTTTCGATCCGAGCTGGTGCAAGACGACGTACAGCCGCTAATTGCCCACCTCTTCGTTTGTCCCAATTGCAAGAGCGCTCAGCGGCGGGACAGCAAGGTTGAGGCAGTTCGCATCCCTCCCAAAAAGCTGCTGAGCCCGCGCTTGCGTGTGGTTGGATGAACCCCGGTGCCTACGCTGAATTTGGAAGTATCCTAAATTCTTGTTTGGGAACGGTAACATGATTCGTTAATTGAGGCCCCGCAGAGACCCGTGTCGGGGCGGTCATGTGTGAAAAAGTGCGTCGAGCTGGATAGGAAAATTGAGCATTGCAAGACGATCCGCTCCCGCATCTCCGACCGAATGATGCTGGACGGCGTAGCCGCGCTAATTGCAAAGAAGTCCGAACTCCACCGGGAAGCCGAAGAGTAAGGCCGCCTCAGTTGGGGCCTTACTGCGCGAGTGCCACGTACAGGAAGGCTGCCGCTGTTGCGGCAGTCCAAGCAATGGAAACGCTCTAGGAGCAGATTATCGCGCTTCATGGAGGCAGCTTGCGTGCGCAAGCTTACGCGCACCTGACTGTCGGGCGCCCTTAATCATGCCAAATGCGTTCGCCGCATTGGCATGCGTAAAGCCTGACGATCTTACCCTTTCGGCCGTCCGCTCCCTGCGAGCCGGCGGCGCGATACGGGACTATTCCGGCTTTGGACGCCAACGTCCTTGACTTCACCATGTCCCCCCTTTAAGTCCCCCCTCGTTCCGCGCGGACAGGTACGCGTCACGCGGGAGTAGCTCAGTTGGTTAGAGCGCCGGCCTGTCACGCCGGAGGTCGCGGGTTCGAGCCCCGTCTCTCGCGCCATTTTTGGCGGAAGATCAATAGCTTAAAAATGGCCAAGTTGGACCTTTCGACATCGAAGTGTCAGGAAGGCCGGCGCCTTGACACTTTTTGTCCGGTTTCGTTGCCGTTTACCCTCTGTCCGCGGATGCTCTTCACTTTGGTTCTCAAGCTCGCTGTTGAGAGACTTGAGCAAGTGACGACGCATCACAAAGAACAGCTACCCCAAAACAGACGCAAGACGCCCGGCCTCGTTGTCCTGCCTCCGCTGCGTTCCCCCGCCTAACCCGATCCATCGCGCACAACCGTCATTCGGCAAAGCTGCTCGCCATGCCCGCCGCTCATCGACCGGTCACGGCGGCGCTCGGGCTCCTCCCCGTCCCGCGACGTAGTCAGTCCGGTCCCGAATCGTCTACGCCTTCTGCAACTTGAGGTTCCGCGGGTTCTCTCCCGCGGTCCGGCGGGAATCGAGGAGGCCAGACATGGCAAAGAAGGAATCGGCTAAGAAGGCAGCTGCTCCGGCCACGATCACGCTCAAGCACCTCGCCGCTGACATCGCCGAAAGCCAGGACCTCTCGAAGAAGCGCGCCGAGGCGGTCCTGACCGACATGGTCGACCTGATCACCAAGCACCTCAAGAAAGGCGACCGCGTCCGCATCGTCGGGCTTGGCATCCTCCAGGTCCGCAAGCGCGCTGCTCGCACCGGCCGCAATCCAGCGACCGGCGAGGCCATCCACATCAAGGCCAGCAAGAAGGTTGCGTTCCGACCGGTCAAGGAACTCAAAGAGGCAATCTAGCCGGTCATTTTTCGTTAGGCCTGATCGGCGGTCGGTCCGGCCGCAACGTGGCCCGCTTTTCTGATATATAGTCCCCGCTTCCCCCAAGAGACCCGGCGGTTTGAACAGACATGTCCCTGACCTTCGCGCATACCGTGACCGAGCGCTTCCTGCGCTACGTCACCATCGATACTCAGTCCGATCCGAATTCCCCGGCCTCGCCATCGACCGAGAAGCAGAAGGATCTCGGCCGCGTTCTCGTGGCCGAGTTGAAGGCCATGGGCGTCGCCGACGCCCATCTCGACGATTACGGCTATGTCTATGCGACCATCCCGGCCACTACGAGCAAGAAGGTGCCGGTGATCTGCTTCTGCTCGCACATGGATACCTCGCCCGACGTCACCGGCAAGGACGTGAAGCCGCAGGTCTGGGAAAACTATCGCGGTGTCGATATCACCCTGCCGGGCGACAAGACCCAGGTGATCCGCTTCGCAGAGCACCCCGCGCTGAAGAACCAGATCGGCAACGACATCATCACCTCTGACGGAAAGACGCTGCTGGGTGCCGACAACAAGGCCGGCGTCGCCGAGATCATGGATGCCGCACACTTCTTCATCAACAATCCCGATGTGAAGCACGGCACCATCAAGATCCTGTTCACGCCCGACGAGGAGATCGGCCGCGGCGTCGACAATGTCGACATCCAGAAGCTCGGCGCCGATTTCGGTTACACCATGGATGGCGAGAGCGCCGGCAGCGTCGAGGACGAGACGTTCTCGGCCGACGGTGTCAGCATCATCATCAACGGCGTCAGCGCCCACCCTGGTTATGCCAAGGGCAAGATGGAGCACGCGATCAAGATCGCGGCCGCCATCGTCGAGCGTCTGCCGAAAGAAGGCTGCTCGCCCGAGACCACGTCGGGCAAGCAGGGCTTCCTGCACCCGGTCGGCATCGAGGGCGCGCTGGAGCAGGCGACCCTCTCCTTCATCGTGCGCGACTTCACCGAGGAAGGGCTGAAGGAGAAGGAGGTCCTGCTCGAGACCATCGTCAAGGACGTGATGAAGGACTATCCGCGCTCGACCTACAAGTTCGAGGTGCGGGAGCAGTACCGCAACATGAAGCAGGTGATCGACCGGCACCCGCACGTCCTCGAATACGCCATCGAGGCGATCCGTCGTGCAGGCCTGCGTCCGATGCGTACCGCGATCCGCGGCGGCACCGACGGCTCGCGCCTCTCCTTCATGGGCCTGCCCTGCCCCAACATCTTTGCCGGCGAGCACGCGTTTCATTCGCGTCTGGAATGGGTCAGCCGACAGGACATGGAGAAGGCTGTGCAGACCATCGTGCATCTCGCGATGATCTGGGAGGAGAAGGCCTGAGCCGCCACACCTCGTCCCGCCGCGCCGCTTATTTTTGGCGAACCGCGGGAACGAATCGAAGAGACGCGAATTATCGGGGCAAGTCCCAACGGATGAAGATTGTGAGCACAAAAGGCCTCAGCCGGTAAGCCCCGGGCTGGGGCCTTTTCGTCTTTGCCTTTTCTTTGTCCTGCGACATCGAGTTCCCCGCACGTAATATTGTTGCGGATCGACACTGTTCCCGCCGCCATGCTACCGGAGGCGGATCAGGACCTGAGTGACCTCGTGACCGCGATCCGCCACCCTCATCGCTGTTCGTCCCTGCGCAACTGGCGCGGGCTCGTGGCTGTGCTGGTGGCTATCATGTACCTGCTCTCGGGCGTGCTCCATGGTGCGCACGACATCGAAGTCGCCAGCCCTTCAGGCGGCTCGGAGATCGCCTCGATCCTCAACGACGGCGCTGCCGGCCACGGCGATCACAAGGCGCTGGCCGGCCATCACTGCCACGGCTGCTTCTCCGTTGCCGTCGTGCAGCCAGTGCAATCCGAAATCGCGGCCGATATGCTGGCTGCACCGGTCGCGCAGCGCGCGTCTGCGCTCGCAGGCATCGCGCCCGAGACCGACTCCCGGCCCCCCAAATCCCTGACCTGAACTGATCCGCCGGGGCGCCGCGTGCGCCCACGATGCTCTCGTTCACAGTCACCTCCATGTCTTGCAGACAGACTGCCGCGCGCCTGGTCTGCGCGATGGTTATTCTCATCAGCCCATCCCCGGTCCACGCCCAGGCGCTGACGATGCGCGCGGCGCTCTCGCGCGCGCTGGCCGCGAGCCCGCGTTTGACGGCGGCGGAACGCGACGTCGGCATCGCCACGGGCCAGCGCATCCAGGCCGGCGCCCTCCTGAATCCGGAACTGTCCTACGAGCAGGACAATTCGTTCGGCTCGGGCATCTATCGCGGCACGAAATCAGCCGAGACCACCCTCCAGATCAGCCAAGCATTCGAGCTAAGAGCGCGCGATGAAGGCATCCTCCACCATCGTCGTTGCCATCATCACCGCCGCGCTCGGCGCTTACGGTTATTCCATGCTCGCGCCGACCAAGGTCGCGCCGATCGAACATGCCGCGGACGGGAAGCCGGAGAAGCGGAACGACCATGTCGGCTGGGGTGGCCAGTTCGAGCAGTTGGTCTCCGCGACCAAGCGCCTGACGATCGTCGTGCCGATGGCGCTCGCGCTGGCGTTCCTGCTGCTGTTCATGGGCATGGGATCGGCGGCGGATGCGGCGCTGGTGTTCTCCGGCGTGACGCTGGCCCTGACCGGCGGGGTCGCCGCGCTGCTCTTGCGCGGCATTCCGCTGTCGATCAGCGCGGGGGTTGGCTTCATCGCGCTGTCGGGCGTCGCCGTGCTCAACGGCCTCGTCATCATCGCCTTCATCGAGCGGCTGCGCAGCGACGGGCGATCCGTTGCCGACGCCGTGCATGAGGGCGCGCGGATGCGGCTGCGCCCGGTGCTGATGACGGCCCTGGTCGCCTCCCTCGGCTTCGTGCCGATGGCGCTCGCGACCGGCGCCGGCGCCGAGGTGCAGCGGCCGCTTGCGACCCTCGTCATCGGCGGCGGCGTCTCCTCGACAGTACTGACGTTGCCGGTCCTGCCGGCGCTCTACGTGTTGTTCCGGCGTGACGCAACGGGCGAAACGCCTACAATGAGGCCTGATCTGGCTGAAGCTGAGGAGCGCTAGGTTTGGGCGGCCACGACCACCACGGTCATCAGCACCATGACCACAACCACGCGCATGATCATGATCACGACCATTCGCACGGCCTCGGTCACGTACATGTCCACGCGCCCGCCAATTTCGGCAAGGCGTTCGCGATCGGCATTGCGCTCAATACCGCGCTGGTCGTTGCCGAGGCGATCTACGGCTATCTCGGCAACTCCACCGCCCTGCTCGCCGATGCCGGGCACAATCTATCGGACGTGCTCGGCCTGGTCGTGGCCTGGGGCGCTTCGATCGCGGCGAAGCGGGCGCCGAGCGGCCGCTTCACCTACGGCTTCCGTGCCTCCACGATACTGGCCGCGCTCGCCAATGCGGTGTTCCTGCTGGTGGCAACCGGCGCGATCGGCTGGGAGGCGATCCTGCGACTGCGCGAGCCGGAGCCGGTCGCGGGCGTGACCGTCATGGTGGTTGCCGGCGTCGGTATCCTCATCAACGGCTCCACCGCGATGCTGTTTGCGAGCGGCCGCAAGGACGACATCAACATCGAGGGCGCCTACCTGCACATGGCGGCCGATGCCGCGGTCTCGCTCGGAGTCGTGGTCTCGGCGGCGCTGATCATCTGGACCGGCTGGCTCTGGCTCGATCCCCTCACCAGCCTCGTCATCTGCGCCAGCATCTTGTGGGGCACGACGAGCCTGCTCCGCGGCTCCATCGACATGTCGATGGCGGCAGCGCCCAAGGGTACGGACCTCGTTGCGATCAGGGCATTCCTGCTCGCGCGCCCCGGGGTGTCAGCGATCCACGATCTCCACGTCTGGCCGATCTCGACGACCGAGACGGCGCTGACATGTCATCTGGTGATGCCCGCAGGCACCGTCGATGCGTTCCTGATGGAAACCGCGGAGATGCTCAAGGCGTCGTTTCGCATCGGGCACACCACGCTCCAGGTCGAAACGCATCCGGACAACGGCTGCGCGCTGGCGCCGGATGACGTCGTTTAGGACTTACACGTCCATCCCCGTTGCGAGCGCAGCGAATGTCGTGAACGGCGTCCGCCTAGCCATCGTACGCAGTGACGCGCATCGGCAGTCCGTACGCCGGACGCAAGGTGATTTTCTGCGACGGCCAGACCCGGGCATCCGGCAGCAACTCCATGTCGAAGCGATGTACCAGCGCGGCGAGCACGATCGTCGCTTCCTGCAATGCGAAAGCGGCACCGATGCAGGTGCGCGGCCCGCTGCCAAACGGAAGGTACGCAAAACGCGGAATCGCGCCGCGGACATCAGGAAGAAACCGCGTCGGATCGAACATGTCTGGCCGCTGCCACAGCAGGCGGTGGCGGTGCAGCACGTAAGGGGCAATCACGATCAGCGCGCGCGGCTTGATCGCGACGCCTGCGAGCGTATCGGGCCCCTGCGCCGCCCGGCTCAGCGCCGCGATCGGCGGATAGAGGCGCAACGCCTCCTCGACCACGGCACGGGTCACGACCAGCCGGTCGGCAAGACCCTCGACCGGCCCCGCAAGCTCGCGCCTCGCCTCCTCCCGCACCCGCGCGCGCCATTCCCGCGCTCGCGTCAGCAGGAACATCGACCAGGCGAGGGTGTTGGCGGTGGTTTCATGGCCGGCCGACAGGAAGGTCAGGACGTTCGACCTGACGTCTGCAAGCGACATTGCGCGTCCGGTCGCCGGATCGAGCGCGCGCAACAGCAGTGTCAGCAGATCGGAAGATCTCTCGTCCGCCGCCACGCCGGCCAACCGCCGTTGCCGTGTTGCGATGATCTGGTCGATGACCCCTTCGAAATAAGCCATCGTCCGGCGCAAGCGGCCACGCCCCAGCCGCGGCGCGGACTGAGGCAGGCCGAGCAGGTCGAACGCACCGATACGGCCGATCCCCGCGAAGTAGGCGCTCATGGCAGCGCGAAATTCATCGTAGTCGCCGCCGATGCCGTCCGAAAAAATGGTCAGGGCGAGCACATTCAGCGTGATCAGGGTCATCTCCGCCGCGACGTCGATGCTTGCCCGCGGTCCCAGGCTGCACCATCTCTGCGCCATTTGATCGGCCGCTTGCAGCATCGCGGAGGTGAAGGACGTCACCGTACGCTTCGCAAACAGCGGGGCCAGGGTCCGCCGCTGCACCTCCCAGCGCTCGCCCTCGACGCTCAACAGCCCATCGGCGAGACCGCTGGCGAGAATGCGGCGCTGGATCGGGTCCTTGCGGTAGTTGGCGGCATTGTCGACCAGCACATGCTTGATGGCCGTCGGGTCGTGGACGAGGATCGCGTCGGTGAATGGCAGCCTGACCCTGGCGATCGGTTCGCGAAAGAATTCGGCGCTCCAGCACTCCAGCGGATTGCGTTTCAGGGTGGCAAGCAGCTTGAACAGCCCAAGCCGCTGGTCCGGCGGACGCGGTGCCGGGGGGCAAAAACTCTCTGAAGGATCAACCTCAGGCAAATGCAGCATCGAACGCGCAATCAAAATCGCGGAACAATACCAGATAAGACAACAGTGTCGCCGGAGTTCCCTGCGGCGTCCAGCGCGTTGTTCAGGGCGCTGCTACTTCTCCGTGGTTCATGACGATTTGTACCGCCTCGTCGGCAACGGCAATCTAGCAGCCGCGCTTACGCCGCCTTCGCCGTCACGATCCAGATCGCGCCCTGCAGCGCCACGCTCTGCCCCTGCAGAAACGGCGCGAGCGTTTCGCGGATCGAGGCCTTGGCAGCCGTGACCGTCTCCGGCGGATGGCCCTGCAGTGCGCGGCTGGCGGGGCCGATCTGAAGCGAGCCGTCGACGGCCGCATCGAGGCCCCCGCCGATGGCGATGTCCATCGGCAGGTCATGCGGCTCCATCGCTATGTCCGCGAAGCCTGCCCCCTCGAGGATCCGCATCACGCGTTCCTGGGACGCAAACGCGAAAGGTCCCGGCTCCTCCGGTCCGACCGGCGGCATTTTCGGCACGTGCTTGTAGACCGCCATCAGCGGCGCCATCATCCACGGATTTTGCTTCGGCTCGCGCCAGCAGACGAACGCGAGCCGCCCGGATGGCTTCAGCGCGCGACGAAGGTTGCTGAAGGACGCGATGGGATCGGCGAAGAACATCACGCCAAAGCGCGAGGCCAGCAGATCAAAGCTGGCCGGCTCGAACGGATGCACCGTCGCGTCCGCCAGCACGAAATCGAGCGGCAGGCCCTTGGGCGCGAATGCACGCGCCTGCGACAGCATCGGATCGGAGACATCGAGGCCGAGCGCAAAGCCAGCAGGGGCCACTGCTTTCGCGAATGCGAAAGTCGTCGCTCCCGAGCCGCAGCCAACATCGAGCACGCGCTCGCCCGGCTTCGGCCTGGCGCGGTCGATCAGCACGTCGGCAATGGGCCCAAGCAGGCTTTCCTGCGCGCTGTGGCGGTCGGCCCAGCGCTGCCCGCTCGGGCCGTTCCAATAGGCGATCTGGTCGGCGTTCTGCTCGTGTCCGCTGGGCTGTTGCATGCAGGCCTCTTTCTCTCGATCTCGCCCGCCTTCGCTCGCTTCGCGCCACGACGGCTGAGGCCGGCCTGCCAAGCCGAAGCTCGCCAAGCGAGCGAAGGCTGGTGGGCGGTCACGGATTCGAACCGCGGACCCTCTCGGTGTAAACGAGATGCTCTAACCAGCTGAGCTAACCGCCCCACGGCGCTTCTTTATCCCTACCCGCCCGGTGGGGGCAAGTCCGGAGCGGGGGTCCTCAGGCTCTCAATCGCCCGGCCGGCCAGGCAGCAGCGGCACTGCGTCGATCCAGACCGCGGCCGACTGGCACCAGATCTGGCTGACCGGGCGCAATTTGTCGCGCTGGCGGATCGAACCCCAGCGAATGCCCCAATCGTCGGCCTGGTCGCCCTCGCCGCTGGTGAACAGCGGGGAGCCACAGTCGCCGCAAAAATGCTGGAAACGCATCCGGCCGTTGTCGCCGCGCTTGCCGTAGAGCTTGGGCGTCCCGCCGGTGAGCTTGACATCACCCGCGGTGCAGAGCGCCGTCACACGGAACGGCGAGCCCGTCAGGGCCTGACAGTCGCGGCAATGACAGACCGAGACCGCCTCGGGCTCGATGTCGGCCTTGAAGGTGATCTGTCCGCAATGGCATTGCCCGTCGACTTGCATCTCGTTCCTCCCAAACAAAAACGGCGCCCGAAGGCGCCGTTTTATCATCTTTCCGAGTTGCGATCTCAGTGAGCGGTCAGGCCGCCGGCGGCTTCGTCGCCGTCGGGCTTCACCGTCACCTTGGTGTCCTCTTCCCAGACGATCGGCACCGGCGTCTTCACCAGCGCCTTGGCGACGACGTCGTCCAGACGGGAGAGACCGGGATGATCTCCATACCGCCCTTGATCGCATCGGAAATCTCCGTGAGATCCTTGGCGTTGTCCTCGGGGATCAGCACCGTCTTGATGCCGCCGCGGGCCGCGGCCAGCAGCTTCTCCTTCAGACCGCCGATCGGCAGCACACGGCCGCGCAGCGTGATCTCACCGGTCATCGCGACGTCGTGGCGGACCGGAATGCCGGTCATGACCGAGATGATCGCGGTGGCCATCGCCACGCCGGCCGACGGTCCGTCCTTCGGCGTCGCGCCCTCAGGCACGTGCACGTGGATGTCGCGGCGGTCGAACAGCGGCGGCTCGATGCCGTAGGTGATCGCGCGCGAGCGGACGTAGGACGCCGCCGCCGAGATCGATTCCTTCATGACGTCGCGCAAGTTGCCGGTGACCGTCATCTTGCCCTTGCCGGGCATCATGACGCCTTCGATGGTCAAGAGCTCGCCGCCGACATCTGTCCAGGCCAGGCCGGTGACGATGCCGACCTGCGGCTCGCTCTCGATCTCGCCGAAGCGGTACTTCGGCACGCCGAGCAACTCTTCCAGAGTCTTCTCTGTGACCTTGACCGACTTCCTCTTCGAGATCATCAGCTCCTTCACCGCCTTGCGGGCGAGTGTGGAGAGCTCACGCTCCAGATTACGTACGCCCGCTTCGCGGGTGTAGCGGCGGATCAACAGCAGCAGCGCGTCATCATCGATCGAGAACTCCTTGGAGTCGAGGCCGTGCTTGGATACGGCGTTCGGGATCAGATGCTTGCGCGCGATCTCGACCTTCTCGTTCTCGGTGTAGCCCGCGATCCGGATGATCTCCATGCGGTCCATCAGCGGCCCCGGAATATTGAGCGTATTCGCGGTCGTGATGAACATGACGTTCGACAGATCGTAGTCGACCTCCAGATAGTGGTCGGCAAACGTCCCGTTCTGCTCGGGGTCGAGGACCTCGAGCAAGGCCGAGGACGGGTCGCCGCGGAAATCGGCGCCCATCTTGTCGATCTCGTCCAGCAGGAACAGCGGATTGGAGGACTTCGCCTTCCGCATCGACTGGATGATCTTGCCGGGCATCGAGCCGATATAGGTGCGGCGATGACCGCGGATCTCGGCCTCGTCGCGCACGCCGCCGAGCGACACGCGGACGAACTCGCGGCCGGTCGCCTTCGCGATCGACTTGCCGAGCGAGGTCTTGCCGACGCCGGGAGGACCGACGAGACACAGAATCGGACCCGTCAGCTTGTTGGCGCGCGACTGCACCGCGAGATACTCGACGATACGTTCCTTGACCTTTTCCAGTCCGTAGTGATCGGAGTCCAGGATGGCTTGCGCCTGCTCCAGATCCTTCTTCACCTTGGACTTCTTGTTCCACGGGATCGACAGCAGCCAGTCCAGATAGTTGCGCACGACGGTTGCTTCCGCGGACATCGGCGACATCTGGCGCAGCTTCTTCAATTCATGCTGCGCCTTGTCGCGCGCTTCCTTGGAGAGCTTGGTCTTGGAGATCTTCTCTTCCAGATCGGCGAGTTCGTCGCGACCGTCGTCGTCGCCGAGCTCCTTCTGGATCGCCTTCATCTGCTCGTTGAGATAATACTCGCGCTGGGTCTTCTCCATCTGGCGCTTGACGCGCGAGCGGATGCGCTTCTCGACTTGCAGCACCGAGATCTCGCTCTCCATCAGGCCCAGCACCTTCTCCAGGCGGCCGGTGACGGACAGCGTCTCCAGGATTCCCTGCCGATCCGCGATCTTGACGGCGAGATGCGAGGCAACGGTATCGGCGAGCTTGGCGAAATCGGTGATCGCCTGCACGACGCCGACCACCTCGGCCGAGATCTTCTTGTTGAGCTTCACATAGCTCTCGAAGTCGGACACGACCGAGCGCGACAGCGCCTCGGCCTCGACCGATTTCGCATCGGTGTCGGCGAGCGCAACTGCGGTCGCTTCATAATAGTCGGCGCGATCGGTGTACTTCTCCACGCGCGCACGCTCGAGCCCTTCGACCAGCACCTTCACGGTGCCGTCGGGGAGCTTCAAGAGCTGCAGGACGCTGGCAAGCGTACCGGTCTCGTAAATGGCACCGGGTGCCGGATCATCGTCCGACGCATTCTTCTGCGTCGCGAGCATGATCAGCGCGTCGTTCTTCATCACCTCTTCGAGGGCGCGGATCGACTTCTCGCGACCGACGAAGAGCGGAACGATCATGTGCGGGAAGACGACGATATCGCGCAGTGGCAACACGGGATAGGCGTGCGCCTCGCCATGAACGATGGTTGGCCTGGGTTTTGGACTAGTCATGGCCTTTTCCTTTTGCTTTGCCCCCTCGCACGCAGTCCGCTTCTCTCATGCGCAACCGCCACAAGGTGCCGACTTGATCCAAACATTCGGCCGACCATTCGGAGGTAGACCGGGCTTGCCGGATCGAACTGAGGCGAATCTTGAAGAGAATTCTTGCTCGCCGCCGACATTAGGTGGCTATCGACCCGGGGGGTGTCAAGTGATTGAAAAACACGCACCATCAGGCGCTTACGCACTGGGGTCAGCGAAGCAAATCCGGGCTGCGGAATACACATCCGCAGCCGCTACTATGACAGACGACTGGAGCGTTCCAGCGCCGCAAATCAGGCGCTGGCATTCTCGACGGCACGATCGGAGCGATCGGCATAGATGTAGAGCGGACGCGCCGTGCCTTCCACGACTTCGCGGGAAATCACGACCTCTTCCACACCCTCAAGTCCCGGCAGGTCGAACATGGTCTCGAGCAGGATTGCTTCGAGAATCGAACGCAGACCACGCGCGCCGGTCTTGCGCTCGATCGCCTTGCGGGCAACCGCGCCAAGCGCTTCGTCGGCGAAGGTCAGTTCGATGTTCTCCATCTCGAACAGCCGCTGGTACTGCTTCACCAGCGCGTTCTTCGGCTCGGTGAGAATCTTCTTCAGCGAGGTCTCGTCCAGATCCTCGAGCGTCGCGACGACAGGGAGACGGCCCACGAATTCGGGGATGAGGCCGTACTTCAGGAGATCCTCAGGCTCGACGTGACGGAAGATCTCGCCGGTGCGGCGGTCTTCCGGCGCCATCACCTGGGCGGCGAAACCGATCGAGGTGGAGCGGCCGCGCGCCGAGATGATCTTCTCGAGACCGGCGAAGGCACCGCCGCAGATGAACAGGATATTGGTGGTGTCCACCTGCAGGAATTCCTGCTGCGGATGCTTGCGGCCGCCCTGCGGCGGGACCGAAGCCACCGTGCCTTCCATGATCTTCAGCAGCGCCTGCTGCACGCCCTCGCCCGACACGTCGCGCGTGATCGAGGGATTGTCGGACTTGCGGCTGATCTTGTCGATTTCGTCGATATAGACGATGCCGCGCTGAGCGCGCTCGACGTTGTAGTCGGCGGCCTGGAGCAGCTTCAGGATGATGTTCTCCACGTCCTCACCGACATAGCCGGCTTCGGTCAGCGTGGTCGCATCCGCCATCGTGAACGGAACGTCCAGGATACGGGCGAGCGGTCTGCGCAAGCAGCGTCTTGCCCGAACCGGTCGGACCGATCAGCAGGATGTTCGACTTCGCGAGCTCGACGTCGTTGTGCTTGGTCTGGTGGTTGAGGCGCTTGTAGTGGTTGTGCACCGCCACCGACAGGACCTTCTTCGCATGGCTCTGGCCGATGACGTAGTCGTCCAGCACCTTGCAGATTTCCTTCGGCGTCGGAATTCCGTCGCGCGACTTGACCAGCGAGGACTTGTTCTCCTCGCGGATGATGTCCATGCAGAGCTCGACGCACTCGTCGCAGATGAAGACCGTGGGACCCGCGATCAGTTTGCGGACTTCGTGCTGGCTCTTGCCGCAGAACGAGCAATATAGCGTGTTCTTGGAGTCGCTCGTGCCGACCTTACTCATTCATGTCTCCGTCCGCGGTTCGATCCCGTCCGCTCGATCGTCCCATCCCGAAACGTTGGCGGGTAAGGGATTCAAATAGAGCAAATTCCGTACCAAAAAAGACCCTACGCGTTACATCCCGTGCGAATCACGGTCACTCGATACTCCGCGATCATAGCCCATCATTCGTAGCCAACCATGCTGTCACCCGACTATCAAGAATTCGCTAATCGGGGGCTCGCTGGCTACCCGTGACAATACCGTGATTTCACGTCTTGGCACGGGCGAAGTGACCGAAATCACCCCAGCGTTGCTGGATTACCACGAAAGAACCAGCACGAAAGCGGAACTTTCTGCCTGCCGCAGGGCGCAAAATGGGCTTTTTGCGCCCTCGCGAACGCGTCCCTGACAAGAAGACGCCATGCTGACGATCCCACGCAGTCGCTGGGATCGAGGCTGCAGTCCCGGCAAAACTACTGGGGCTTCGCTGGCGCAGCCTCTTCGGCGCGCTTGTCAATGACCTTGTCGACCAGGCCGAATTCCTTGGCGTCGTTGGCGGTCAGGAACTTGTCGCGTTCCAGCGCGTCCTCGATCGACTTGTAGGTCTGGCCGGTGTGCTTCACGTAGATCTCGTTGAGCCGCTTCTTCAGGTTCAGGATTTCCTGCGCGTGCAGCATGATGTCGGTGGCCTGGCCCTGGAAGCCGCCGGAGGGCTGGTGCACCATGATGCGCGCGTTCGGCAGCGAGAAGCGCATGTCCTTCTCGCCGGCGGCAAGCAGCAGCGAGCCCATCGAGGCCGCCTGACCGGTGCACAGCGTCGAGACCGGCGGGCGGATGAACTGCATGGTGTCGTAGATCGCAAGACCCGACGTCACCACGCCACCCGGCGAATTGATGTACATCGAGATTTCCTTCTTCGGATTTTCCGCCTCGAGGAACAACAGCTGCGCGACGATCAGCGTCGACATGCCGTCCTCGACCGGTCCGGTCACGAAGATGATGCGCTCTTTCAACAGGCGCGAGAAAATGTCGTAGGCGCGCTCGCCACGGTTGGTCTGTTCGACCACCATGGGCACGAGGTTCATGTAGGTTTCAACCGGATCGCGCATGAGTCACCTAGGGTTTTTGAGGCGGACATCGCCAGTCTTGGCTGCAGTTCTTGCCTGCAAGTCGGACTGGATGTGCCGGTAGGCCGATGGACGTCCCGTGATGCAGGAAGTTGGTAGAGGTAGAACGCGTAGGTACCGAGAGATATAGCGCAATTCGCGCCAGACAAGTGCGGGGCGAATTAAGGCTGAATCCACCTGGCCCTTTGGGCACTTGAAGCTGATTCTCGCAAAAGGCCCAGCCGGCCATCTGGCTAGCTGAGCCTGTTCGCTGATCATCCTTAACAGAGCACTTTCTCAAAGAGACCTGCTCAAAGCCCTCAGGCTGCAGTCTTTTCCTCGTCGTCCTTGTACAGGTCCTCGCGCGAGACCTTCTTCTCGGTCACGTTGGCGAGCTCGAGGATGAAGTCGACGACCTTGTCTTCGTATATCGGTGCACGAAGCTGGGCCAGCGCCTGGGCATTGTTGCGGTAAAAGTCCCAGACTTCCTTCTCGCGGCCCGGCATCTGGCGTGCACGCTCGATCACGGCGCGGCCGACTTCGTCGTCGGTCACGGTGATCTTGTTCTTCTCGCCGATCTCGGAGAGCACGAGACCGAGGCGCACGCGGCGGTCGGCGATCTTGCGATATTCTTCCTTCGCCTTGTCCTCGGTGGTGTCCTCGTCGGCGAAGGTCTTGCCGGCCGATTCCATCTCGGCCTTGACCGAGTTCCACATCAGATTGAACTCCTCGTCGACCAGCGAGGGCGGTGCCTCGAAGCGATGGGCCTCGTCGAGACGATCGAGCAGCGCGCGCTTGACGCGCTGGCGTGTCGCACCGGCGTACTCGGCCGTGAGCCGCTCGCGCGCCGCTTGCTTGAGCTTGTCGAGCGATTCCAGGCCAAGCGTCTTGGCGAACTCGTCGTCGATGACGAGATCCTGCGGCGCCTCGATCAGGGTCGCAGTGGTTTCGAACTCGGCCGGCTGGCCGGCGAGCTTCTCGCTCATGTAGTTCTTGGGGAACGTCACTTTCAGCGTGCGCGTCTCGTTCGCGCCGATGCCGATCAGCTGCTCCTCGAAGCCGGGGATGAAGGTATTGGAGCCGATCACGACCTGGATGCCGTCACCGGTGCCGCCCTCAAAAGCTTCACCGTTGATGGTGCCCTTGAAGTTGATGGTGACGCGATCGCCGGAAGCGGCCTTTTCGCCATCGGCCTTGGCGGCATAGCCGCGGTTGCTGTCGGCAATGCGCTTGATCGCCTCGTCGACATCCGAATCGGACACGTCGGCAACGGGCTTCTCGACCTGGAAGGTCTTGAAGTCGGCGAGCGCGATGGCCGGCACCACTTCAATCGCAACCGTGTAGGTCAGGTCGGTCTTGCCGTTCAGCAACTCCTCGACCTCGGCCTGCTCGGTCGGCATCGTGATCTTCGGCTCGGTCGCGAGCTTATAGCCGCGCTCGGAGAACAGCTGGGTGTTGGTGTCGCGGATGGTCTGGTCGATGGTCTCGGCCATTACCGACCGGCCATAGACCTTCTTGAGGTGAGTGACCGGCACCTTGCCGGGGCGAAAGCCGTTGAGGCGAACCTTGTCCTTGAGGTCGACGAGCTTGGCGCCAGCCTTGGCGTCGAGATCAGACGCGGGAACGCTGATCTTGAACTCGCGCTTCAAACCTTCCGAGAGGGTTTCTGTGACCTGCATGGCGTCCAATCTTCTTCCCGTTCGGTCCCGGCCCGCTACCCGCGTCGGGACGCTGTCATTAATCGATCCAGCGCGAGGCAAAACGCCTCAACGCCGGTGGTTCATCGAGCCCGGTCCCGGACGGAAAAACTTCCGCGCGGAGCAAGGCTCCTCAGTAATCCGTGCAAACGCTGAAAGCGCTTGGTGCGGGCGGAGGGACTCGAACCCCCACAACTTTCGTCACTGGAACCTAAATCCAGCGCGTCTACCAGTTCCGCCACGCCCGCGTGAAGTTGCATCTAGACCGGCCGCGATGCCGCGGGCGGCCGGGCTTATAACATGTGCCTGACTGTTCGCAGCAAAAAAATGGCCTGATAGAGACAGTCTCCAAGTAGGCACGATGGCTGGACTTATCCAGCGCCGCGTGGTCCGGATCGCTCCATGAAACCGCGGATTTTTGACCTGAACAGGCGCGAGCTATTGGCCGGCCTCGCCGGCTCGGCCGCAGGCCTGCTGGGCGGGGGCGCAACGCCGGTTACGACCACCCAGCTCGCCCTCCAGGCCCGTCCTGCGACACTTTCTTTGAGGCCGGATCAGCCCCCTGCACCGATCTGGGAACTGGCCGCCGTAAGCCATCTCGGCAACGTCCATCTCAGGCGCGGCGGCCGCTGCGAGCTGACTTTCCGGAACGCCCTGCCCGTGCCGCTTGCGCCCGCCTGGTACGGGCTCAATGGCGCAGCGATAGCCGATCCCTTGCGGGGCCGCGCGCCGACCGCGCCGGACGCGACGGAAATATCAATTATTTCAATACCCAACGCAGGAACCCTGGTAGCTGACTTCCGGCTGTTTGAGGACCGCCTGAAGCAGCCCGCGCGCCCGCTTCCGATCATCGCGGACGAAACCAGCCGCATCACCCTCGATCGTGACGAGGTCCTGCTGATCGAAGAGTGGCGCGTTGGGCCGGACGGCATCGCAATTCCACCGGGCCGCGATCCCAAAGACACCACCGCCGTTTACACGCTGAATGGGCAGACTTCATTCGAAGTCTCAGCCTCGGTCGGCGAGCGGTTGCGGCTGCGCTTCATCAATGGCTCGCAACGGTCTGTTCTGGCGATCAAATTGGAAGGCCACGAGGTCCAGGTCATGGCCCTGGACGGCCAGCCGGCCGAGCCCTTTCCGGCCCGCAACGGCGCTCTGGTGCTAGCTCCCGGTGCCCGCACCGATGCCTTTGTGGATGCCGCCACATCGGCCGCGTTTCTGTTGCATGACGGCAAAGAGGCGCGCCCGATCGGCCGCCTCGCAGTATCCGGCAAGCCGGGGCAGCGCGCTCCACTGCCGCCACCGCAACCGCTCCCCTCCAACGACCTTCCGGAGAAGCTCGATCTGAAGGGGGCCCTGCGGTTCGATGTCGTGCTCGGCGCGGCTGACGCAGGCTGGACCCGGACGGCCGATTTTTCCACCGCCTCCGCGCCCGCCTTCCGCGCCAAGACCGGCCGGAGCGTCGTGCTGGCTGTGAAAAACCCCGCTCCCGTCACCGGCGTCTTCCACCTGCACGGCCATCATTTCCGACTGCTCGACCGGCTCGACGATGGCTGGAAGCCCTATTGGCTTGACACGCTCGCCATCGAGCCCGGCCAGACCCAGCGCCTCGCCTTCGCCGCGACTTCACCGGGACGATGGCTGATCGAATCCGTCCTGACGGACTGGGCCGCGCCGCGGCTGGTGCGGTGGTACGAAGTGGAGTGAGGCTAAAGGCTCGTTCGCACCCAAACGTACCGCGCGTCGGGCTCCTTCTCCTCGTTCCGCGATCCGTCTGTCTGCTCGGCCAGCGTGAACCCGCGCGCCTCGTAGAAGCGCCGCGCAGGCTCGTTGCGCTGGAAGCTCCAGAGCTCGAGCCGCTCGCTGGCACTTTTGGCTATCTCGAGGAGCTCGGTGCCGATACCGCGGCCGTGTGCAGCCGGAAGCACGTAGAGCTGTTCGATCCATCCGTCGCGAAAAGCCATGATCCCGCAGAGCTCATCGCCGTCGAAACGTCCCCAGACGCGGCAGGTCGGAAAGACGCGCTCGCGGTAGAACCAGCGATCCTCGTCGGGCGTGTGCAGCCCGACGAGCCAGGGCATCGCCTGGTCGAACGCGAGCCGATGGACTTGCGCCGCCGCGCCCATCTCGGTGAGCGCGAGCGGCCGCAGCATCAGTACTCGATGCCGAGGCCGCCATAGATCCGCCGGTGCACGGCCGGCAGCGTCTCGGTCAGATCTTCGGCGATCAGGCCCGGCCCTGCTTCGCTTGCCGCC
The DNA here is from genome assembly GCF_054057515.1 of Bradyrhizobium sp. USDA 4474. NCBI lineage: Bacteria > Pseudomonadati > Pseudomonadota > Alphaproteobacteria > Hyphomicrobiales > Nitrobacteraceae > Bradyrhizobium > Bradyrhizobium sp. USDA 4474. The sequence goes on from NZ_JBSRZJ010000002.1 coordinate 215,936, forward strand.
TCGCCATGCATCCAGACGCCGATGCTGGCGGCCTCGAACGCCGGCACGCCCTGCGCCAGGAGGCCTGCGATGATGCCGGCGAGCACGTCGCCGGCACCGGCGGTGGCGAGCCAGGGCGGCGCATTGGCAGCGATGGTGGCGCGCCCGTCGGGCGCGGCGATGGTCGTGTCAGGGCCCTTCAAAAGCACGATTGCACCGGAGCGCTCGGCGGCGGCCCGCACGCGCTCGAGCTTCGAGCGGCCCGGAGTCTTGTTGCTGAGATCGGAGAACAGACGCGGAAACTCGCCCTCATGCGGCGTCAGCACCACCTGGCCCCCTGACGACGACTTGATCGATTCAAACAGCCGCTCGGGATTGGCCGCAAAGCTCGTCAGCGCATCGGCATCGAGCACGACGTTACGCTGCGCCGTGATTGCGGTGTGAACCATATCGGACGTGCGCTCACCGACCCCGGTACCGGGGCCGATCACGCAGGTGTTGTAGCGAACGTCGTCGAGTAGCTCGCCGAACTCGACCACGGTGTCGACGGGACGCACCATTACTGCCGTGAGCGCGCTCGCATTGATGGCCAGCGCATCGCGCGGGCTCGCAAGTGTCACGAGACCCGCACCGGCGCGCAAGGCGGCCCGGGCGGCCAATCGCGCAGCGCCGGTTGCGGCTGCATCGCCCGAGAGGGCCAGCACATGGCCGCGGGCGTATTTGTGGCCGTCGATGCGCGGCACCGGAAAGGCGGCGCCCCAGAAGTCCGGATCGTTCTCAAATGTCTTCGGCGCAATCTCGTCCAGCACCTGCGCGTCGATGCCGATGTCGGCGACGCGCACGCGGCCGCAATGCATGCGGCCCGGCAGCAAGAGATGCGCGGGCTTCTTGCGGAAGAAGGTGACCGTCTCGGTGGCGTTCACGGCAGCGCCCAGCACGGCCGCGCTCGTGCCGTTGATGCCGCTCGGCAGATCGACGGCCAACACCGGCGCGCCATTGGCATTGATCGCCTCGATCATCGCGCGCGCCTCGTCGTGGACCGAACGGCTGAGGCCCGCGCCGAACAGCGCATCGATGATCAGCGCCGGTCGTCCGATCGCCTGCGGATTGAACGGCAGCACCGGATGTTTCCAGCCACGCGCGGCCGAGGCCGCATCGCCCTGGAGCTGGTCGCGCTCGCACATCAGGATGACCGAGACCTCACGGCCTTGCGCGGCGAGCTCGGCGGCTGCGACAAAACCGTCCCCGCCATTGTTGCCGGGGCCGGCGACGATCAGGATCGGCCCCTCCTCGACCAGCGCGTTGGCAGCTTCCGCGACCGCCTGGCCGGCGCTGAGCATCAGCTTGAAGCCGGGCGTGCCGGCGGCGATGCTGAGTTGGTCAGCCCGCTGCATCTCGGCGTTGGTTAGAACTTCCATGCCACTTCCCTGGTCCAAACGCCTTTTCAACAGGCACGCTCCGTGCCGATTCTGGCCTCCGGAACACCTGCTTGCACAGATATTGAACCGTTTGCCTATTTCGTAGTCTCAGGTATTTTGAGTCGACCGGCTCCACCTATCAGAGATGCTCGTTAAAAGGCTGATAACGCTCCAATAATCAGGGCATTTGCAACTTGGCATAGACCCTGCTTTCGAGGAAGTCGCTTCGGTTCGTCGTGCTCACTGACATCTCCTGGGTGTGGCCGGCCGGTGTTGCCGGGCTGGTCAGGCCCCGGCATAGCGAAGACAAGGTCGTGCGTTAAGAAAAGCGCATCCTGACGAAGACGTTGCTATTTGATCGAAAGGCCGGGAGGCGCGCAGTGAAGAAAATCGAAGCCATCATCAAGCCGTTCAAGCTCGACGAGGTGAAGGAAGCGCTTCAGGAAGTCGGCCTTCAGGGCATCACCGTGACCGAGGCCAAGGGATTTGGCCGTCAGAAGGGCCACGCCGAGCTGTACCGCGGCGCAGAATACATCGTCGACTTCCTGCCCAAGGTGAAGATCGAGATCGTGATCGGCGACGATTTGGTCGAGCGTGCGATCGACGCGATCCGCCGCGCCGCGCAAACGGGGCGCATCGGCGACGGCAAGATTTTCGTCTCCAACATCGAAGAGGCGATCCGCATCCGAACCGGCGAATCCGGGCTGGACGCTATCTGAGCCGGGTGCTATCCCGAATTTTGCGACACTCTGAAAGAAAAAAGGCTGCTTCGGCGGCCTGATTTCGTTTGTGCGGTTGCGCCAACTCGCCGAAAGCGAGAACGAATCTGCTCATCTGGAAACCGACCCGCAGAGCCAAAAGGGGTATGCATGAAGACCGCCAAAGACGTCCTGAAATCGATCAAGGACAACGACGTTAAGTACGTCGACCTGCGCTTCACCGATCCGCGCGGCAAGTGGCAGCACGTGACGTTCGACGTCAGCATGGTCGACGAGGACATTTTCGCCGAAGGAACCATGTTCGACGGCTCCTCGATCGCCGGCTGGAAGGCGATCAACGAGTCCGACATGTGCCTGATGCCCGATCCGGTGACCGCGACGATCGATCCGTTCTTTGCCGAAACCACCATGGTCATCACCTGCGACGTGCTCGAGCCGACCACCGGCGAACCTTACAACCGCGACCCTCGCGGCATCGCCAAAAAGGCCGAGGCCATGGTGAAGTCGATGGGCGTAGGCGACAGCGTGTTCGTCGGCCCCGAAGCCGAGTTCTTCGTGTTCGACGACGTCCGTTTCTCCTCCGGCCCCTACAACACCGGATTCCGCGTCGATTCCTCCGAGCTGCCGACCAACTCCGACACCGAATATGAAGGCGGCAATCTCGGCCACCGTATCCGCACCAAGGGCGGCTACTTCCCCGTCCCGCCGCAGGACTCGGTGCAGGACATGCGCTCCGAGATGCTCGGCGCCATGGCCAAGATGGGCGTCAAGGTCGAGAAGCATCACCACGAGGTTGCTTCCGCCCAGCACGAGCTCGGCATGAAGTTCGACACGCTGACGCTGATGGCCGACCACATGCAGATCTACAAATACTGCATCCATCAGGTCGCGCACATCTACGGCAAGACCGCCACCTTCATGCCGAAGCCCGTCTACGGGGACAACGGCTCGGGCATGCATGTGCACCAGTCGATCTGGAAGGACGGCAAGCCGGTGTTCGCCGGCAACAAGTACGCCGACCTTTCGGAGACCTGCCTCCATTACATCGGCGGCATCATCAAGCACGCCAAGGCGATCAACGCCTTCACCAACCCCTCGACCAACTCCTACAAGCGTCTGGTCCCGGGCTATGAGGCCCCCGTGCTGCTCGCCTACTCCGCGCGCAACCGCTCGGCCTCCTGCCGCATCCCCTACACCGCTTCGCCGAAGGCCAAGCGCGTCGAGGTGCGCTTCCCCGATCCGCTCGCCAATCCCTATCTCGGCTTCGCCGCGATGCTGATGGCGGGCCTCGACGGCATCAAGAACAAGATCGATCCGGGTCCGGCGATGGACAAGGACCTCTACGATCTGCCGAAGGAAGAGCTGAAGCAGATCCCGACCGTCTGCGGTAGCTTGCGCGAGGCGCTCGAAAATCTCGACAAGGACCGCGGCTTCCTCAAGGCCGGCGGCGTGTTCGATGATGACTTCATCGATGCTTACATCGAGCTGAAGATGACCGAAGTCGCCCGCTTCGAAATGACCCCGCACCCGGTCGAGTTCGACATGTACTATTCGGGCTGAGGGGCTCGAACTTTCGCAACAGGCAAAAGGCGCTCCGCGAGGGGCGCCTTTTCGTTTTAGCCGGCAAGACCCTGCGACTATTGTTGCTCCCGCCGCGAAATCAAATGATCGAGCAGGCCCGTCGGGAGCGGAAATACCACGGTCGAGGACCGCTCGCCCGCGATGTCGTGCAGAGCCGCGAAGTAACGCAGCTGCATCGCCTGCGGCTCCTGCGCGAGGATCCGGCCCGCCTCGACCAGCTTTTCGGCTGCCTGCTGCTCGCCCATGGCGTTGATGACCTTGGCACGCCGCAACCGCTCCGCCTCCGCCTGCTTCGCGATCGCGCGCACCATGGTTTCGTTGATGTCGACATCCTTGATCTCGATGCCCGTGACCTTGATCCCCCAGACGTCGGTCTGCTTGTCGAGAATCTCCTGGATGTCGGCGTTCAGCTTGTCGCGTTCGGCCAGCATCTCGTCGAGATCGTGCTTGCCGAGCACCGAGCGCAGCGTGGTCTGGGCGAGCTGGCTGGTCGCGGCCATGTAGTCGCCGACCTTGATGATGGCGCGTTCCGGATCGACGATGCGGAAGTAGAGAACGGCATTGACCTTGACCGAGACGTTGTCGCGCGAAATCACGTCCTGGGGCGGCACAACCTGCACCATCACCCTGAGATCGACCTTGACGAGTTGCTGCGCGATCGGAATGAGGATGACGAGGCCAGGCCCCTTCACCCCGGTGAAGCGGCCGAGCGTGAAGATGACGCCGCGCTCGTATTCCCTGAGGATGCGAATGGCCTGGGTGAGAAACATGACGACGAGCAACGCAAGCACCGCATAGATCGAATACTCAATCATCGGAGTTCACCTCCCTTGCCGCTGGCTGGGCCGGGACGCCGGACCACCAGCGTCAAATCGACGATGTTGGCGACCTCGACCCGCTCGCCGGGCCTGAAGGCGCCGGCGCCACGCGCCTGCCAGCGTTCGCCATGCGTAAAGACGTGGCCCTCGGTCTCATTCCAGTCGAGGACCTCGGCGGTCAGGCCGCGCATGGCCTGCGCTCCGACCCGTGCCGGGGCGTTGCGGGCGCGCCGAAGCGCGCCGAGCACGACCAGAACAAAGCCGGTGAACATCGCCGCGACGACGGCAATGACCGACCATGACAGCCGGTAGCCAGGCGCCTCGACCCGGACCAGCATGAGCGCTCCCAGCACGAAGGCGACGACACCGCCAAGTCCGATCACCACGGTCGGATTGAACGCCTCGACGGCCAGCAACGCGATCCCGACCAGCATCAAGCCGAGGCCGGCGTAATTGATCGGCAGGAGGTTGAGGGCATAGAGGCCGAGCAACAGGCAGATCGTCCCGATCACGCCGGGTGCAACCGCACCGGGCGACACGAACTCGAAGATCAGGCCGTAGATGCCGACCATCAGGAGAATGAAGGCGACATTGGGATCGGTGATGACCGCCAGAAATCGGGAGATCCATCCCGGATCGACGGCTTGGATGGCGACGTCGTTCGTTGCAAGCCGCAGCGTCTTGCCGCCGGCGACCTCGACCACGCGACCATCGATCTGCCTGAGCAATTCGGCCGGATCGCGCGCGACGAGATCGATGACCTTTTCCTGCAAGGCGCCATTGGCCGAGAGCGTGGCGGCTTCGCGGACGGCCTGCTCGGCCCAGTCGGCGTTGCCATTGCGCAACTCGGCCAGGCTGCGGATGAAGGCGACGGCATCGTTCGTCACCTTTGCCGTCATCGCGTCTTTCGGCTCAGCCGTCTTGTCCTTGCCGTCCTTGTCGGGTGTGCCGCTCGGCAGGCCCGGCAGCGAACCGCCAATCTGCACCGGCGTCGCGGCCCCGATGTTGGTACCGGGGGACATCGCCGCGATATGGGTTGCGTAAAGAATATAGGTCCCCGCGCTCGCCGCATGAGCGCCCGAGGGCGCGACGTACCCGATGACAGGAACGGACGAGCCAAGCACGTCTGCGATGATCTCGCGCATGCTCGAGTTGAGACCGCCGGGCGTGTTCATTTCCAGAATCACGACCTCGGCGTGCCGCACGGCTGCAATGGCCAAGGCCTCCCTCACGTAGCTCGCCGACGCCGGTCCGATGGCTCCGTCGATCGTGACGGTGAGTGCAAGACGGCCGTTCTCCTCCGCCGCACTGGGCAGGAGGCAGAGAGCAAGAGCGACGATGTCGATCGCCGCGATGAGGGCCGCCTTCATGATCCACACGGCAAGGGCTCCCTTGCCACACATATGGTGGTCGGTTCAGGAAGCTCAATGCAGCGCGGCCACCATTGCGATTGTGCAACGCAATGGATGGAATCGAAGCGTATCGGTCGCGCGCCATCAGCAATGCCGTCGCACCGCGATTAGGCGCCGTCGATTTTCGTTCTGCGTCTGACTCCACTTCGTTCTCAGAGAACGAATCGGAATCGCAAAAGTCAGCGCGCACCAATTCTTGCCGATTGGTTTATGCCGCCCGAGATATTGCGAGCGCAGCGAAGCGCGGCCAGAGGGTTCTCGCCGAACGCTCGGCCTACGCCGCAGCCCTCTGCTTCGCCACCATCGCTTCGCCGAAGGCCTCGAACAGCTTGCGATTGATTGGATTGCGCTGGGGATCGTATTCGGCGTGCCATTGCACGCCGAGCGCGAAGCTCGAGGCTTCCGCGATGCGGATGGCTTCGATGGTGCCGTCCTCGGCGACGCCTTCGATCAACACGCGCTTGCCGGGATCCAGGATGCCCTGCCCGTGCAGCGAATTGACCCGGATCTTCTCGCAACCGAGCAGCTTTGCGAAGGCGCCGCCCGGCGTCAGGTCGACGTCGTGACGGTCGGCGAACACCACGGTCGGATCGGGATGGATCTCGCCATTCTCGAGTCGGGGCATGCGGTGGTTCATGCGGCCGGGAATCTCGCGGATCTCGGGATGCAGCGAGCCGCCGAAGGCGACGTTCATCTCCTGCAGGCCCCGGCAGATGCCGAACAGCGGGATACCACGCGAGACGCAGGCGACCGAGAGCGCCAGCGCGACCTCGTCGCGGTGAATGTCGTAGGGCTCGTGCTTCTCGCAGGGGTCCATGTTGAAGCGGGTCGGATGGACGTTGGCGCGGGCGCCGGTCAGAACGATGCCGTCGACGGTATCGAGCAGTGCGCCGATATCGGTGATGTCAGGGGAGCCCGCGAACATCACCGGCAAGCCGCCGGAGACCTCGGCCACGGCGCGCAAATTGCGTTCGCCGACCATTTGCACCTGAAATCGATTTTCGACGCGATGGGCGTTCCCGATCACGCCGACGACCGGCTTTCTCATCTCCCGTTCCGACCTCCCCGCCGAAGAAGATTCTCCAAACATGCCCCCCGCATGGAACAAATTCAACAGAGCGGATCGCGGGACGGCAATGCTATTTTCGCGCAAATGCCCCCTCTCCCGGCCCCCCACGGCCCGCGGCGTTGAGTTTTGGCCCTCGCGGACTGTCCAAGCCGGGGTGCACGGCCAGGCTTGATCACGGCTCAGATTTCGCGAAAGAGTGCTTCCCGCGCGCTTCGCAGAGGACACGACGTGACCGCCTCCAGAGATGAACAGGCCAGAACCCGCTCTGATCTCGCCTGGGCCATTGCCGTCGGCGGCATCGCCGTGGTGCTGTTCACGGCGGCGCTGCTCTTCACTTGGTACTTTGCCGCCACCCTGCTGCTGATTTTCGCCGGCATGCTGCTCGGCGTCGGGCTCAACGCACTCACCAACGCGCTCGGCCGCCGTGTCCGGCTGCCGCATGCCGTGCGGCTCGCGATCGTCTGCGTCGCGCTGGCCGCCATGCTGTCCGGTGTGGCCTATCTCGGCGGTGCAACCATCGCCGAGCAGTCATCGCTGCTGAGCAACACCATCAAGTCGCAGATCGGCAATGCGAAATCCTTCCTGGACAATCACGGCATCGACACCAGCTTCTTCGAGTTCGGCAACGGTGCATCCGACACCGCGGCCAGTACGCCGGACTCGCCCCCTTCGCCGGCAGCGCCCTCGCGCGGCCCGTTATCCGGCGCCGGCGCGCTGGCCTCCAGCGGAGGAGCGATCGTGAGCCAGACTTTCAAGCTGCTGCTCGGCACCATCCACGGTGTTGGAAACATCTTCATCGTGCTGTTTCTGGGCCTGGCCTTCGCCGCGCAGCCCGGCGTCTATCACGATGGCCTGCTGTTTCTCGCCCCGGCCAGGCACCGCATGCGCGCGACCCTGATCATCGACCACATCGGCGAGACGCTGGAGCGCTGGCTGATCGCGCAGATCATCGTGATGCTCGCAGTCGGCGCGGTGACCTGGATCGGGCTTGCCCTCATCGGCATCCCCGGCTCGTTCATCCTGGGGATTCAGGCCGGCCTGCTCGCCTTCGTCCCGACCGTCGGCGCCATCATCGCGGGCGTCGTGGTGGTGCTGGCGAGCCTCGCCTCGGGTTGGATCCCCGCGTTATCGGCGTCGATCCTGTTCCTCGGCGTGCACGCGATGGAGAGCTACGTGCTGACCCCGATCCTCCAGCGCCAGGCGCTGGACATCCCGCCGGCCACGCTGTTCGCGTTCCAGATCCTGCTCGGCGTCGTCTTTGGAATCTGGGGCCTCGCGCTGGCGCTGCCACTGGTGGCCATCGCCAAGGTCGTGATCGACCATTTCAAGACGTATGAGGCGCCGCCCCTTGCGGAGGCGGCGTAGAGCACGATCCGGAAAAGTGTGCAGCGGTTGTCGGAAAAGATAATGCTGCCAAAATGAAGCGCCTCAGGTCGTCAGCACGGTCTCGGTGTGCTCGACCTCCGGAGGTGAAGCGAAATACTGGCCGACGAGGCCGCGCCATTCGGTGAAATTCTCGGAGCCGCGGAAGTCGACAGTGTGGTTCTCCAGCGTCGCCCACTTCACCATCAGCCGGTAGCGCTGCGGCTTCTCGATCGACTTGTGCAGTTCGAAACCGTGAAAACCCTTGGAGCGGCCAAAGGCGGCCTTGGCCTTGGCGACAGCGGCCTCAAAATCCTTCTCGCTGCCCGGCTTGACGTCGATTTGCGCGATCTCGGTGATCATTGGTTTCCACCCCGTTGTTTGGTGACTGGTGTCTAACGCACCCGCGACCAAAGAAAAAGGCGCCGAAATGGCGCCCTGCCCCACCGAAAATACGTCGCTCCTCAGGCAAACAGCAGCACGGTTCCGGCAACGACGAGCACACAACCAAGAAACAGCCCGATCGGCCAATAGCCGCGGGTCTGCGCGTAGCGCCCTTGGGCGCGCCGTTCGGCGATCAAGGCGCTCTCGTATTCGTCCGCGGTCGAGAACAGACAGGCAAAGCCGCCGCGTGCCGAGCTTGCGGCGGCTTCGAGCGACATCAGGGCAGCTTGCGGGTTCTGTCGACGGATCGATTCCATGACCGCAATGGTAGGAACCGAATGGTAAACGGAGGATTACCCGCACGCCTTAACCACGTCAGGCCGTCGCCGGCTGCATCTTTGGGACACTGGTCCGCGCCGCGCTCTGGCGGCGCCAGTTTTCCAGCGACAGCGGCAGCTCCTCAGCCGCCTCGACGCGGTTACGGCCGCCGCGCTTGGCCTGGTAGAGCGCGGTGTCGGCCGAAGCCAACAGCACCTCGAGCTCGGTCCCGGCGGGACCGCCCGCGACACCAATGCTGACGGTCGTATCGACCGCGCGCTCGTCGACCACGATGCCCGACGTCTCGAACGCCTCGCGCACACGCTCGGCGACCAGGACGCCCTCCTCCAGCGCGCAAGGCAGCAGCGCGGCGAATTCCTCGCCGCCGATGCGGCCCGACAGGTCCGAGATGCGCAGATTGTTGACGACCACGGCGGAGAACAGTTTCAGCATCTCGTCGCCGGCGGGATGGCCGAAGCGGTCATTGATCGACTTGAAATGGTCGATGTCGAAGATCATCACCGTCACCGGGCGGCCGCCCTTGGCCTCGCGCTCGATCATGCGCCCACAGGCTTCCGAGAAGCCGCGACGGTTGAGCATGCCGGTCAGCGGATCGGTCGACGCGGCGGTGCGGTGCGCGGTGACGGTGCGCTCGGACACCAGCATGAAGATCACGAACACGGTGCCGACGGCATAGAGCACGAGCTCGACCGCGAACACGGTGACCCAGATGCTGCCGGAGAAACCCGCGTCGTTCGGGCGCAGCAAGCCGCCGAGCAGGATCGGCAGCATCAGCACGCAGCCATGCATCACCGGCACGACGAAAGCCGGCCAGCGCCGTTGCAGGCTCTTGCGCCGTTCGACCCAGAGCTCGCTCGCGGTCAGCGCCGCATAGACCGAGACGATGCCGGCACCGATCGACATGCGCAGCATCGATGCGGCGGGATCGAGCAACGTCACGGCCGCGACCCAGGCAAGCGCGCCGAGCACGAGACCCGGCCAGTTCGGCTTGCGGCCGTGGAAGACGCGCGCCGCATTCCAAACCATGCCGCAGGCGACGAAGCCGACGGCGTTCAGCGCGAGATAGAGATGCGGGCCGAGCTTGTCGCCGGCCGCCGTCCACAGCGCCACCGAGGCCGCGCCGAGCAGATAGGCGGTGCCCCACCATTTCAGCGCGGGGCTGTTCTCTTGTCTGCCGAAAAACACCATCATGGCGCCGAGCAACGCGGCGATCATCGTGGCGACCAAATACAGCGTGATGCTATCGAGCGACATCATGTCGGCCCCCTGTTGAACATAGCAGTTACGCGATCGGCAAATCCGATTTGCGCGCCCTTCCAGATGCGACGCTATGTCCCGCGAGTTCCATTCAGGTTTTCACGCGAGGCCAAGTTTTCGGGAAACACGTCATCAATTTGCGTACAAACGAACAACAAAAAAGGCGCTGAAATCAGCGCCTTTTTGCATCTCATTGAAGCCGCTTTCGCGGCGAATGTGACCGAAGCGATTAACGCTTCGAGAACTGGAAGGACCGGCGGGCCTTGGCCTTGCCGTACTTCTTGCGCTCGACCACGCGGGGGTCGCGGGTGAGGAAGCCGCCCTTCTTGAGCACGCTGCGCAGCTCGGGCTCGAAATAGGTGAGAGCCTTGGAGATGCCATGGCGCACGGCACCCGCCTGACCGGACAGACCGCCGCCCGCGACGGTGCAGATCACATCATACTGGCCGGAACGCGCGGCCACGGAGAACGGCTGCTCGATCATCATGCGCAGCACGGGACGAGCAAAATAGACCTCGACCTCGCGCGAATTGACGGTGACCTTGCCGGCGCCGGGCTTGATCCAAACGCGGGCGACCGCGTCCTTGCGCTTGCCGGTGGCGTAGGCGCGGTTGAACTTGTCGACCTTCTTCTCGTGCTTGGGCGCGTCGGGCGCCGCGGCGGTCTTGAGCTGCGAGAGCTGATCGAGCGACTGAATGGATTCGGCCATGATTATGCGGCCCTCGTGTTCTTGCGGTTCAACTTGGCGATATCGATCTTCTCGGGCGTCTGGGCCTCGTGCGGATGATCGGCACCGCCGTAAACACGAAGGTTGCCCATCTGGACGCGGCCGAGCGGACCACGCGGGATCATGCGCTCGACGGCCTTCTCGAGCACGCGCTCGGGATGCTTCCCTTCAAGGATCTGGCGCGCGGTGCGCTCCTTGACGTGACCGACATAGCCGGTGTGCTTGTAGTAGGTCTTCTGCTCGCGCTTGCGACCGGTGAGGACCGCATGCTGCGCATTGATGATGATGACGTTGTCACCACAATCAACGTGAGGGGTGTAGGTCGGGAGGTGTTTGCCGCGCAGGCGCATGGCAACGATGGTGGCGAGGCGGCCGACGACCAGACCCTTGGCGTCGATCAGCACCCACTTCTTCGTCACCTCAGCCGGCTTTGCCGAAAAGGTTTTCATGTCAGAGTTTCCGTGGACGGGGAGCATCGGCGCGAACACCGCACCGGACTGGGCTGGTTTCTAGAGCAGAGACGCGCGACGGTCAACGCCCAACAGCCGGAATTACTTTAACCATTTCAATAACTTAAAAATATGGTGCGATATTACCTACGAAAAGATCAAACATTTGGAATGGAATAGGTCGAGGTGACGTGGGCGATCGGATCGGGCGACGTGCCGGACAGCAGGTTGACCTCCCCGACCGCGAGACGCTTGCCGAGCTTGAGCAGCCGCGCCTCCGCCAGCACGTCCTGCCCGGGCTGACCCTTGCGCAGGAAATTGATGTTGAGATTGGTGGTCACCGCGAGCCCGATCGGGCCGATGGCTGACAGGAGCACCACGTACATGGCGAAATCGGCCAACGCCATCAGCGTGGGGCCGGACACGGTTCCACCCGGCCGCAGCATCCGTTCGCTGAAGCGCTGGCGCAAAAGACAGGTCTGGCCGTCGGCGCTCTCGATCGTGATGTCGTCGCCGCCGAAGGCCTGGGGAAACTCGTCACGGAGAAACCGCTCGACCTCCGCCACGCTCATTTTCGCTGCCGCCATGCTGTTCCCCACCCTCGCTTCGCGTCGCCTGCTGCATTAGGTTATCTGCATCATCTCACTGTAATAATCCAACCGGAAACGCCGCAATGTCAGCCCAGGCCGCCCGCGCCCCCTCGCCGCATCAGCCAATTCTGCTGCGCGACATGGTCGGCTCCATCGCAGTGCTGACCCTCAACCGGCCGGCCGCGCGCAACTGCCTGTCGACCGCGATGATCGCCAGCCTGCATGCCGAGCTCGATGCGATCCGCGACGACAGGGCCGTCCGCGGCGTCGTGCTTGCGGCCAACGGCCCCGCCTTCTCAGCCGGTCACGACATCAAGGAGCTGACCGCGCGCCGAGCCGATCCCGATCGCGGCCGCGCCTTTTTCGCGGAAACCATGAACGCCTGCAGCGCGATGATGCAGGCCATCGTGCATCTGTCCAAGCCGGTGGTCGCCTCCGTCCAGGGCATCGCGACCGCGGCCGGCTGCCAGCTCGTGGCCAGCTGCGATCTCGCGATCGCCTCCGAAACCGCAAGCTTTGCCACGCCCGGCGTCGACATCGGCCTGTTCTGCTCGACGCCGATGGTGGCATTGTCGCGCAACGTGCCGCGCAAGCAGGCGATGGAGATGCTGCTGACGGGCGAGGCGGTCCCGGCCGCGCGCGCGCGCGAGATCGGCCTCGTCAATCGCGTCGTCGCTGCGGGCACCGAGCGCGACGCGGCGATTGCGCTGGCGCAGCAGGTCGCGCTGAAATCCGCCTACACCATCAAGCTTGGCAAGGAAGCGTTCTACCGCCAGGCCGAGATGAGCCTTGCGGATGCCTATCGCTATGCGGCAGCGGTGATGACCGAGAACATGATGGCCCGCGACGCCGAAGAAGGCATCGGCGCTTTCATCGAGAAGCGCACGCCGACATGGCGGGATGAGTGACGAGAAGAAAAGACGAGTGATGAACCACGACTCCTATCCCGACAACTACATCCGCAGCATCCTCAACAGCGTGAAGTCGATCGCGATGGTCGGCGCCTCACCGGTCAACGTGCGACCGAGCTATTTCGCATTCAAGTATCTGGCGCAGCGCGGCTACGACATGATTCCCGTCAACCCCGGCCATGTCGGCAAGGATCTGCTCGGCAAGCCGTTCGTCGCCACGCTGCGCGACATCGGCCGTCCCGTCGACATGATCGATATCTTCCGCAATTCCAGCCACATCATGCCGGTTGTCGAAGAAGCCCTCACGCTCGATCCGCTGCCCAAGGTGATCTGGATGCAGCTTGGCGCACGTGACGATGCGGCGGCGGAAAAGGCCGAGGCCGCGGGCATCAAGGTCGTGATGAATCGCTGCCCAAAGATCGAATATGGCCGGCTGTCGTCGGAGATTTCCTGGATGGGCGTCAATTCGCGCACGCTGAGCTCCAAGCGCGCACCAGCGCCGACGCAAGGCATGCGCCTGTCCCTAAATCGAATGAGTGTCGGCGGCGGCGACACTGCGGCTTCGGATCGCGCGGCCAAAAACAAGAGCGAGCAAAGCTGACGCAATCGCGAAGGATTCGTTTTGCGAACGCGTCAATGCGTAGCACGATCGTTGCAATGTGAAGCCGCGGCTTGACGCCGGGCGCGGCGCCGATCAGCATGCCGGGCGATTTCAGATCACAAGAACAGGACGCCCTCAATGAGCGATCGCCTTCCGGGATTTTCGACCCTCGCCGTGCATGCCGGTGCACAGCCCGATCCGACCACCGGTGCGCGCGCGACTCCGATCTATCAAACGACGTCGTTCGTCTTCAACGACGCCGACCACGCCGCCTCGCTGTTCGGCCTGCAGGCGTTCGGCAACATCTATACCCGCATCGGCAACCCGACGAATGCCGTGCTGGAAGAGCGCGTTGCTGCGCTCGAGGGCGGTACCGCCGCGCTTGCCGTGGCCTCGGGCCATGCCGCGCAGGTCGTGGTGTTGCAGCAATTGCTCCAGCCCGGCGACGAATTCATCGCCGCGCGAAAACTTTATGGCGGTTCGATCAACCAGTTCACGCATGCCTTCAAGAGCTTTGGCTGGAACGTCGTGTGGGCCGATCCCGATGATATCGCAAGCTTCGAGCGCGCGGTGACGCCGCGCACGAAAGCGATCTTCATCGAGTCCATCGCCAATCCCGCCGGCAGCATCACCGATATCGAGGCGATCTCGACGGTCGCACGCAAAGCGGGCGTGCCGCTGATCGTCGACAACACGCTGGCCTCGCCCTATCTGATCCGGCCGATCGACCACGGCGCCGACATTGTCGTGCACTCGCTGACCAAGTTCTTGGGCGGCCACGGCAATTCGCTCGGCGGCATCATCGTCGATGCCGGCACGTTCGATTGGTCGAGCGGCGGTAAATATCCGATGCTGTCGGAGCCGCGACCGGAATATCATGGCATCCGCCTGCAGGAGACATTTGGCAATTTCGCGTTCGCCATCGCCTGCCGCGTGCTGGGCCTGCGCGACCTCGGACCCGCGCTGTCGCCATTCAACGCGTTCATGATCCTCACCGGCATCGAGACGCTGCCGCTGCGGATGCAGAAGCACTGCGACAACGCCAAGGCGGTTGCCGAATTCCTCGCCGGCCATCCGGCGGTGGCCTCGGTGAACTATGCGGGCTTGGCAAGCGACAAGTACAACCAGCTCGCGCGCAAATACGCGCCGAAGGGTGCGGGCGCCGTGTTCACCTTCAGCCTGAAGGGCGGCTACGACGCCGGCGTCAGCCTGGTGTCGAAACTGCAGCTGTTCTCGCACCTGGCCAATGTCGGCGACACCCGCTCCCTGGTGATCCACCCGGCCTCGACCACCCATAGCCAGCTCGACGACGCCGCCAAGACCAAGTCCGGAGCGGGCCCCGACGTGGTCCGGCTCTCGATCGGCATCGAGGACAAGGAAGACCTGATCGCCGATCTGGAGCAGGCGCTCGGAGCTTGACTGCCCCGTTCCGGGGCGGTGCTCAAAACCGCCCCGGAACGACGGCCTCGTTAACAGTCATTAACCACACCTGCCCCATACATCGTCCTTGGATCGCCCCCTTGATTCGGAGCCGACGATGCTGCGCTGGACGGTGCCTGCCCTGGCAGTGATGCTGACGGTTTCAGTTGCAGATGCCGCCGACTTGTCGGCCCATCCGAAGCGGCGCGTCGCCGCGCCGCAGGAACCGCCGAAGGTCTACGTCGAGACCGATCCGGATGCGCTGATCTCGCCGGCCTATGGCATCGGCAGCTACATCCGCAATCTGCCAGGCACGCCGCTGTTGCCGGGCTCCCATACGCTGCCGGGCTATTACGGCCGCCCGTGGGACTACGACTATCAGGGTTCGTATTACGGCGGGAAGCAGGTCGATTATTTCTGGCGCCTGCCCTACGCGTGCGGCATCTACGGCTATTGCTGATCGCCGGGCTGATGGTGATCAGCCGGGCTGATGGTGATCAGCCGGGCTGATGGTGATCAGCCGGGCTGACCGAGCGGAACCGCACGCGGCTGCTCTTGCGCGCTCTGCCGCGACGCCAGCCGCTCCGCCTGCATCACCGCCAACGTCAACACGACGATCGCAACGGCCTGGTGCGACAGCGCGATGTCGATCGGCACCTGATTGAGCAGCGTGAGGATACCGAGCACCGCCTGCACGCTGACGGCTGCGAACAACCAGAGCGCGCCGCTTGCCGCTGAACCCGCACGTGAACGCACCGCGTCGAATGCGTGCAGCGCCGCCAGTGTGAACAGCAGGTAGGCCGTCATGCGGTGCTCGAACTGCACCGTCAGCACATTGTCGAACATGTTGCGCCACCACGGCGTCTCGAACCACAGCCGTTCCGTCGATGGAATGAACGCGCCGTCGATCAGCGGCCAGGTGTTGTAGGCGCGCCCTGCGCGCAAGCCCGCGACCAGCGCGCCGAAATAGATCTGGATGAAGGTCACGATCACCAGCACCGCGCCCGTGAACCGCAACCGCGCCGGGACCGAAATCTGCGGCCGATCGGCAAGCCGCCGCACGGTCCAGACGATGCCGGCAAAGATCAGCAGCGCCAGCACCAGATGGGTCGCCAGGCGATATTGCGACACCTCGACCCGTTCGGAGAGGCCAGACGCCACCATCCACCAGCCGACCGCCCCCTGGAGACCGCCGAGCGCGAACAGCAGCCACAGCCGCCGCTTCAACTCACCGGAGAGACCGCCGCGCCACAGGAAGAACAGGAACGGCAGCAGAAAAGCGACGCCGATGAAGCGGCCGAGCAATCGGTGGCTCCATTCCCACCAGAATATCTGCTTGAACTCGGACAGGCTCATGCCGGCATTGAGTTCGCGATATTGGGGAATCTTCTTGTAGGCCTCGAAGGCGTCGGTCCACTGCGCCTCGGACAGTGGTGGAACACTGCCGGTGACCGGCTTCCACTCGACGATCGACAGGCCGGATTCCGTCAGCCGCGTCGCGCCGCCGACCAGCACCATCAGCGCGATCAAGGCGGCCACCGAGATCAGCCACCAGCGCACGGCGCGATGCGGATGGGTCGGGGCGGAAACCATTGTCATTTCAGGGGTGAAACCAAGCCTTGAACCAAAGAGACTTGAACCGGACTGCGTGCCCCTTATAGTCCCCCGCTCCCGCAGCGCAAGTTACGCGAAAGCCGCATTTTTCCGCCATGACGATCCGCACCCGCAAGTTCCTCGGCGCCATCCTGCTCCTGGTGCTGGCCACGGTCTGGGCCCTGCTCGGCATGGCGGCAGCACAAATGCCGTGGATTGCCGAGTCCGGCTGGCGTCAGGCGATCTATTACGTGGTCGTCGGGATGGGCTGGGTGCTGCCGGCAATGCCGATCGTGAGCTGGATGCAGCGGCCCGATCGCGTCAAGTCTGGCTCGTAGCGCTGCCCGTCGGTTTCACAGGCGCAAAGGCGACGCCGGAGACCAGAACGCGCATGACCCGCAGCGAGCGCACCCGTCCGTCCCAGGAAATCCGCGGCAGCGCGCGCAGATTGGTGCGCCCTTCCGCGTCGACGATGCCAGGGATGGTCGAGACCGCGCTGGCAAAGCCCGCCTCCTCCGCCATCACGACGTGGTTGCGCCGGAACGAGGAGCGATCGCCGTACGGAAACGCCAGATGCCGGATCTCGCGGCCGAAGGATGCTTCCGCCACCGCCTTGCCCATCGTCATCTCGCGCAGCGCAGCCGCGTCTTTCATATTGGCCAGCACGGGATAGTTTACGGTCGCACTGCCGATCGTGACCAACGGATCGGCAGCTAACCTGGCCAGATCCTCCCAATCCATCGACGCCTCGCGCGAGAGCGCGGCGAGATCGATGCTGTAGCGCGCGCAGAGATCTGCGATCGCGTCCGACAAATTGGCCGGCGGCAGCGAGCGCAGCCAGCTCTCGAGATGCGAAAACAGCACCTGCTTTTCGGCATTGCTGGTGGCCGTGAAGCGCTGCTCCTGGTCGCCCATCATCAGGCTGATGCGGCTCTCGCGCGCGATCACCCGCTCGAGCCCGAGCCACCACGCTTGTCCGACACCGTCAGGAAAGGCGGTGGGAACATAGACCGTGAACGGCACTGCGTGGCGCGTCAGCACCGGATAGGCAAAGCTGATGAGGTCCTTGGGCGCGCCGTCGAAGGTGAGCGCCACGAAGCGCCGTTTCTCCGGCAGCGTCACTGCGCGCCGGCAGACCTCGTCCATGCCGAGAAAATCGTAACTCCATCGCTTCAGCGCGCGAATGGCGCGATCGAGGAATTGCGGCGTGATCTCGCTTTCGCGCCGTGGCTGGAATGCGCCGCTCCGCCGCGGCCGCACGTGCTCGAAGCGCAGGATTGCGCCTGCGCCGCGGCTGTGCAGCAAGGGCTGGCCGCTGAACCAGGCCAGTTCGAGCCGCAACCGCTCCAGCCATCTGTCGTCTGATGCCAAAACCCCACCTTCGCGTTCGCCGGCGGCCAGTTCCCTGGGCTATTGTCATTACCCTTTGTTGACATTTATTTGCAAAGGTCGGCCACAGGCCGAAATACGTATTTTTCGTTTTCTCGACAGGTTTCGCGAATGACCATGGCTGCGGCGATGCAAAGCCGGACGGCGGAATCGCCAGCGCGGTCGAAAGCGAGCCGAATCGCGCATGTCGACATCGTCCAAGATCTCGCCCAGGCTGAATTGGTCTGGCGCGCGTTCGAAGAGCCCGGTCATCTCTTCACGCCCTATCAGCGCTTCGATCTGCTGGGCTCATGGCAGCGATCGGTCGGAGAACGCGAGGGCGCCCGTCCCTTCATCGTGATCGCCCGTGACGCCGAGCACAAGCCGCTCGCATTGCTTCCGCTCGTGCTGCGCCGGGGCTACGGTGTGCGCACGGCCTGCTTCATGGGCGGCAAGCACACGACCTTCAACATGGGTCTGTGGAACGCCGAGTTCGCAGCACAGGCGATCGCCGCCGATCTCAACGCGCTGATCGCCGCCTTGCGTGACCGGGTCGACGTTCTCGCCCTGACGCAGCAGCCCAGACGCTGGCACGATCAACAGAATCCTTTCGTCCTCCTGAGCCAACAGAGCGCCATCAACGGCTGCCCGGTGCTGGTGATGGAGCCGGGCGGCCTGCCCGCGTCGCGGATCAGCAACTCCTTCCGCCGCCGGCTCAAGAGCAAGGAGAAGAAACTCCAGGTGCTCGCCGGTTATCGCTATCATCTTGCTACGGCGGACGCCGACGTCACTCGCCTGCTCGACTGGTTCTTCCGCGTCAAGCCGGCGCGGATGGCGGAGCAGAAGCTGCCCAACGTGTTCGCCGAGCCTGGCGTCGAGCAATTCATCCGCAGCGCCTGCCTTGCGCCGCGCGGCGAAGGCCGCGTCATCGACATCCATGCTCTCGAATGCGACGACGAGGTGATCGCGATCTTTGCCGGCGTCGCCGACGGCCAGCGTTTCTCGCTGATGTTCAACACCTACACGATGTCGGAACACGGCCGCTACAGCCCGGGGCTGATCCTGATGCGGTACATCATCGACCGTTACGGCGAGCGCGGCTACCACTCGCTCGACCTCGGCATCGGGTCGGATGACTACAAGCGCATGTTCTGCAAGGACGACGAGGACATCTTCGACAGCTTCTTGCCCTTGACCTCGCGCGGCAAGCTCGCGGCGATGGCGATGTCCTCACTCAACCACGGCAAGCGCCTGGTCAAACAGAACCAGATGCTGTTCGACCTGGCCCGCCGGCTGCGCCAAGCGTTCGGGTAGCAAATTCGCGTCGGCGGATACCTGTCTTGCAAGCCTTCTCCCGGGCCTATGCCGCGACCACGCGCGGCGTCTCACCGGCATCCGACGGCTGCACCGGCCGCTCCAGCATCTTCACGTCGCTGAACCCGACGGCCTTGAGCTGCTCGCACATCAGCGCGCGTGCATCCGCCTCCATCGAGACGTCAGGTACCACGACGGCGCGGGCGTTCGTCGTCAGGAGTTCTGCCGGCAATTCGGAGGCGGCGCCGGCATCAAGCAATACGTAGTCATAGGCGCGCAGCAATGCGTCGACTGCGAGCGTGACCCGGGGCGACTGGAGCAGGCTATGATCGAAGCCGGGGCGTCCGGCCATGACCAGATGGAGCCGCGAGAGCTTGTCGCGGGTGATGATCTGGGCAAACGAAGCCTGCCCCTGCATCAGTTCGGCAAGCCCCGGGGCCGCGGCGTCGACGGAGATCGCCGCGATCATCGGCGAAGAGGCGGCAAGATCAACCACGACGACGCGCGCGTCGCGAGCCAGATGCCGGGCGAGCGTCAACGCCGACAGCGTGATGGCGTCGCCCGGTGCGGTACCAAGCACGGTGACCTTCTTCGCGTTCACGCCGGCAGCCCTCAGGCCCTCGGCCAGCTGCGCGATCTCGGCAAATTCGTTGAGATCGGCATCGGCGGTCATGTCCGGCTGGAGCGGCGCCGGATCCAGCTCCACTTGATCCACTACCGGCTCGCGACGGCCCACGGCGGACGCCAGGGTGACGACGGCGCGCGGCGCCGTCTGGCGCAGGAGTTCACCGGTGACGACGAGACCCGACGAAAGCAGAAGGGTCGCCAGCGTCGCGATCAGCACGATCGGCAGCTTCTTCGGATAGGCCGGCGTGTTCGAGACGATGGCACGCGAGATGATGCGACCATCGCTAGGCGCCGTGTCGATGGTCTCGCGGGTGTTGGCCTCGCGGTATTTGGCCAGATACGATTCGAGCAGGTCGCGCTGCGCCTTGGCCTCGCGTTCGAGCGCGCGGAGCTGGACATCCTGGCCGTTGGTCGAGGTCGCCTGCTTCTTCAGCTGTTCCAGGCTCGCCGACAATTCCTGAACGCGCCCGCCAGCGACCCGCGCGTCGTTTTCGAGCGAACGGGCTATCTTGGCAGCCTCGTCGCGGATCTGGTTGTCGAGGTCAGCGAGCTGCGCCTTCAATTCCTTGATGCGCGGATGGTTGCCGAGCAACGTCGACGATTGTTCCGCCAATTGGGCTCGCAACGCCACGCGCTGCTGCGATGGCGTGCGCAACGCCTCCGAATTCAGCACCTCGGAGGCCTCGATCGGCTTGCCGCTCTGGAGCATTTCCTTGATCAGCCGCGCTTTGGCCTCCGCATCCGCCTTCAGCGCACGCGCATTGTTGAGCTGGGTGTTGACCTCGCCCATCTGCTGGTTGGACAGCGTCGTGTTGTTGGTGCCGACGAACAGCGACGATTTCGAACGGAAATCCTCGACCTTGGCCTCGGCATCGGAGACCTTCTTGCGCAAATTCTCGATCTCGCCGGCGAGCCACTGGCTGGCGTTCTTGGCCTGGTCCTGGCGTGCGTTCTGCTGGAGCACGAGATAGCCGTCCGCGATCGAGTTGGCGACGCGGGCAGCGAGATCCGGGTCAGCCGACTGGAATTCGACCACGATCACGCGCGACTTGTCGACGGCGTAAGCCTGAAGGCGATCGTAGTAGGCGTCCAACACGCGCTCTTCCGGCGTCATCGAGAACGGGTCGCGGACGAAGCCGAGCAGCGCGGCGAGCGATTTCAGCGGCGAGACGCCTTGCAGAACCGGATCGAACTCCGGCCGCTCGGCAAGCTTGTTCTTCTTGATGATCTCGCGCGCGAGATCGCGCGACAGGACGAGCTGCACCTGGCTGGTGACAGCCTCGGGGTCGAGCGCTTGCCGCTCCTCAGTGCTGCGATCGCTGCTTGGGCGCAGGAAGACATTCTCGCGACCGTCGATCAGGATGCGAGCTTCCGATTTGTAGCGCGCCGTGATGAGATTAACGATGGCGACGGATGCGACCAGCGCCAGCACCGTCGGCACGATGATCCAGCCGCGCTTGCGCGCAAGTGCGCCGCCGAGCGCGTGCAGATCGATGTCACCGGATTCGGCCGGCGCCTCTCTTGCGGCGATCGGCGCGGGCCTGGCTTCAACCTTGGGCTTCGTTTCGGGCTTGGCCTCGACCTTGGCCTTCGAAACCGCCCGCTCGATGACGGCCTTGTCCTTGCCGGCACGCCAGAACGCTAAACGCATCGAACACTCCCGAAGGGCAACGCCACTCATCCACCTCAACGGGACCGATTACACTCCATTAAGGTTGCCGCTGGGTTAATCACGCCGTCTCGCGGACAGCGCATACGCGCTCGTCACCCTTTGTTAACCACGAGCCCCCTTAATCCATTTCGATATTTCGAGAAATTGTTCGGCAGTCGCCGTCGAGCGCTGGTTGTGATCATGCCCCCTTCTCCCGACCGGTCGCTCCGAATCCTGCATGCCGTGCGCGCGCCGGTTGGCGGCATTTTTCGGCACATCCTCGACCTCGCCAACGGTCAGGTCGCTCGCGGCCACCATGTCGGGATCCTCGCCGACAGTCTCACCGGAGGCGAACGTGCGGACAAGGCGCTGGCCGAGCTTGCGCCGCGGCTGAAGCTCGGCGTGCACCGGCTTGCGATCCGCCGCGAACCCTCGCCGGAGGATTTCCTGGTATGGCTGCGCATGCAGCGTCTGATCGCCACGCTCAAGCCCGACGTCATGCACGGCCACGGCGCCAAGGCCGGCGCCTTCGTGCGGATGCGACGCCGCGCGAACGACACCATCCGCATCTACACGCCACATGGCGGCTCGCTGCACTACCCGCTCAACACCCTGAAGGGCGAGTTTTACGCGCGCCTCGAACGCACGCTGCTTCACGCGACGGACCTGTTCCTGTTCGAGAGCGCCTTTGCCCGTGACACCTACCAGCGCATCGTCGGCACGCCCGAAGGGGTGGTTCGCTGCGTCTTCAACGGCGTGACGCCGGAGGAGTTCGAGCCCGTCGTCACGGCCGACGACGCCACCGACCTCGCCTATGTCGGCGAATTCAGGCACATCAAGGGCGCTGATCTGCTGGTTGATGCGGTGGCGCTCCTGCACGAGCGCGGCAAGAAGGTCACGTTGACGCTCGGCGGTGACGGCGAGGAGACGGCGGCGTTGAAGGCGCAAGTCGAGCGCCTCCACCTGACGGAGGCAATCCGCTTCATCGGCCATGTCAAGGCGCGCTACGGCTTTTCCAAGGGGCGGCTGCTGGTGGTTCCCTCGCGCGGCGATTCCATGCCTTACGTCGTGATCGAGGCGGGTGCGGCCGGCATCCCCATGATCGCGGCGCGTGTCGGCGGCATCCCCGAGATTTTCGGTAGCGATAGCCCGTCCCTGTTCGCCGCCAGCAACGCCGAAGCCATGGCCGAGGCGATCGCGGCCGCGCTGGGGGATCTTCAGGCTACCGCGCAACGCGCATCCGCCTTGCGCGAGCGCATCTCGGCGCATTTCTCCCAGCAGGCCATGGTCGACGGCGTGCTCGCGGGCTACCGGGATGCATTTGCAAATCATTAACCATCCTTAATCCGGTTTTAGAGAATCTTCCGATTTGTCCGATAATCGAAGCGCCAGGGGATGCACGCCCGAAGGCGCAAAGCGGCGCCACGGGTTTTCGGAATGGACATGGACACGCGTGGAACCGCTCAACGCACGCTCGATGCTCGACGCCGCAACCAGTGCCGTGGCGGAGCCGGCTGAGTCAGCCTTCGTCGAACGCCGTCGTCGGCTCACTCCGGCGGCGCTCGATGTCGTCAACCAGAAGGTCGCCCGCGCCTATTCGCCGATCGTGATCGCCGGGTTTGCGCGCGTGATCGATTTCGTACTGCTGAGCCTCGTCGGCATCGCCTTGTATATCGGTTACGTCGTGCCGGTCGTCGGCTTCAGCTGGGTGTATCCCACGGAGATCGCCGCCGTTGCGATAGCCGCCGTGGTCTGCTTCCAGGCTGCGGACATCTATCAGGTACAGCTGTTCCGCGGGCAGCTCCGGCAGATGACACGGATGATCTCGTCCTGGTCGTTCGTCTTCCTGATGTTCATCGGAATCTCCTTCTTCGCCAAGTTCGGCAGCGAAATCTCGCGGCTGTGGCTCGCTGCGTTCTACTTCCTCGGCCTCGCCGCGCTGGTCGCCGAAAGACTGATCCTCCGCTCCCTGGTGCGGAGCTGGGCCCGGCAGGGCCGGCTCGACCGCCGCACCATCATCGTCGGCTCCGACAGCAACGGCGAGCAGCTGGTCGAGGCGCTGAACGCGCAAGAGGATTCCGACATTCACGTGCTCGGCGTATTCGACGACCGCAACGACAGCCGCGCGCTCGATACCTGCGCCGGCGCGCGCAAGCTGGGCAAGGTCGACGACATCGTCGAGTTCGCCCGCCGCACCCGCGTCGATCTGGTGCTGTTTGCACTGCCGATCTCGGCGGAGACGCGCATCCTGGAGATGCTGAAGAAGCTCTGGGTGCTGC
Source organism: Bradyrhizobium sp. USDA 4474 (assembly GCF_054057515.1). Classification (NCBI taxonomy): domain Bacteria; kingdom Pseudomonadati; phylum Pseudomonadota; class Alphaproteobacteria; order Hyphomicrobiales; family Nitrobacteraceae; genus Bradyrhizobium; species Bradyrhizobium sp. USDA 4474. Next base: position 239,803 of record NZ_JBSRZJ010000002.1, read on the forward strand.
CGGTCGATATTCGTCTCTCCGCACACACCAACAAGCTGCGCTTCCGCCCCCGCTCCTATTCCTATCTCGGCGAGGTGCCCACGCTCGACGTGTTCGAGGCGCCCATCACCGATTGGGACCTGGTGATGAAATGGCTGTTTGACCGTATCGTCGGCGGTCTCGCGCTGCTCGCAGCCCTCCCCGTGATGGCGCTGGTGGCGCTGGCGGTGAAGCTGGACAGCCCCGGTCCGGTACTGTTCCGCCAGAAGCGGTTCGGCTTCAACAACGAGCGTATTGACGTCTACAAATTCCGCTCGATGTATCATCACCAGGCCGACCCGACCGCCTCGAAGGTCGTGACCAAGAACGATCCACGCGTCACCCGCGTCGGCCGCTTCATCCGCAAGACCAGCCTCGACGAGCTGCCGCAGCTCTTCAACGTGGTGTTTTCAGGCAATCTCTCGCTGGTCGGCCCGCGTCCACACGCGGTACAGGGCAAGCTCCAGAGCCGCCTGTTCGACGAGGCCGTCGATGGCTATTTCGCGCGCCACCGCGTCAAGCCGGGCATCACTGGCTGGGCCCAGATCAACGGCTGGCGCGGCGAAATCGACAACGAAGAGAAGATCCAGAAGCGGGTCGAGTTCGACCTCTATTACATCGAGAACTGGTCGGTGCTGTTCGACCTCGTCATTCTCCTGAAGACGCCGATCTCGCTGCTGACCAAGAACGAGAACGCGTACTGAGTTTGCATCGCGCCGGCTCGGGCGCCGGGGCAATGACTGCGAGTTTTGTGGCGTACCAATAGCGTGAGCGCGTGATGGCGTATGCGGCAACAGCCGGTGGAATGAAACTAGCCGCACCGGCCGCGCCCGGCGTTCTGGCCCTTCAGCGCGCGCTGGTGTGGCTGGTCGGGGCCTCGGGCGCGATCGTCTTCATCGAGCCGAGCCCCTACGAGATGGCGACGCTGCTCGCCACCGTCGCCTTCTTCGCCACCGGCCTGCGCCTGCGGCTGGTGCTGATGCCGCTGGTGCTGGCGCTGGTCCTGCTCAATGTCGGCTACACCATGAGCGCGATCCCGCTGCTCGATCAGTCCGAGGTCGCAAGCTGGATCGCGACCTCCTGGTACATGGCAGTAACGGTGGTGTTCTTCGCCATGGTCACCTCCGAGGACACGGCGGCGCGGCTCGACATGCTGCGCCGTGGCCTCGTGGCCGGTGCGATGGTCGCCTCGCTGTCGGCGATCGCGGGCTATTTCAACCTCGTTCCCGGCGGCCACGATCTGCTGACACTCTACGAGCGTGCACGCGGCACGTTCAAGGACCCGAACGTGCTCGGCGCTTTTCTGATCCTGCCGGCGCTGTTTGCCCTCCAGAGCGTGGTTTCGGACAAGCTCGTCAAGGCCTTCCGCAATGTCATCGCCTTCGGCATCATGTCGCTGGCGATCCTGCTGGCCTTCTCGCGCGCCGCCTGGGGCGGACTGATCCTGACTTCGGCCTTCATGCTGGCGCTGATGGTGCTGACCAGCCGCACCAATGCGCAGCGTTCGCGCATCATCATCATGGCCATTGTCGCAGTGGTGCTGGGCCTGGCGCTGATCGCAGTGCTGCTGTCGTTCGACTCCGTCGCCGAGATGTTCAAGCAGCGCGCGAGCTTCGACCAGAGCTATGACGAAGGCCGTTTCGGCCGGTTCGGCCGGCACATCCTGGGCGCGCAGATGGCGCTCGACCTGCCATTCGGCATCGGCCCGCTGCAATTCCACCGCTTCTTTCCTGAAGACACCCACAATTCCTATCTGAACGCCTTCATGTCCGGCGGCTGGCTCTCCGGCGTATGCTATCCCGCGCTGGTCTTCACCACCGTCATCACGGGATTCCGCCACATCTTCGTCCGCGTGCCCTGGCAGCGCGCTTATCTTGCGATCTTCGCCGCCTTCGTCGGCACCGTCGGCGAAAGCTTCGTGATCGACACTGACCACTGGCGCCATTTCTGGATGATGCTGGGCGCGATGTGGGGCATGATCGCGGCCGCGCAAGCTTACAAGATCAGGTCTGACGAGGACGCTTCGTCCGCTTGAGTTTCAGCGCTGGCCTCTTCTCGGGCGCTGTGTCGATCAGCCCCTTCAGCGTCGCTGTCGCAGCAATGATGCTTTTGTAGCCCTCGTTGGCGAAGCGCAGCAGCAGCCGCAGTTCCTCGTCCGAATAGGCATTGAACATCTTCTCCATCGCCTGCTGCATCGGCACGTAGAGTTGGCCGATCTTCATCGCGGTCTCCGGCACGACGGCGATATAGACCTTGCGGCGGTCAGTCTCGTCCCGCTCGCGGCGCACCAGCCCCGCCTTCTCGAGCCGATCGACGACACCGGTGATGGCCCCGGTCGTCAGCCCCGTGACTTCGGCGAGCCGGCCCGCGGTCACGCGTCCCTCGAGATAGAGGATGTCCATGCATTCGAGATCGGAATTGGCAATCCCGGCCACGTTTGCCACGGCTTGTCCGTAGAGCACGCCCTGCGCAGAGGACCTGCGCATTGCCTCCTCCAGTTCAGCCAACAACGCCGCGCGCGCTTTCGTCCTTGACAAGGTCGGCCCCATATCTTAGTCGATATATATCTTAGCCACTAAGAGAATTAGCGACCGTAATTTCTCCTAACACCACGGAAACGTCGGGAGCAAGCCTATGTCATATCGTCCCCGCAAAGCCCTGATCATCGGTGCCGGCATCGCCGGACCCGTTGCCGCGATCCTGCTGCGCCGTGCCGGCATCGAATCGGCGATCTACGAAGCCTGGCCTTATTCCAAGGGCATCGGCGGCGGCCTGCAGATCGCGCCGAACGGCATGCATGTGATGGACGAGATCGGGCTCGCGGACGAGCTGATCAGCCGCGGCTCCATCGCGGAGTCCTTCGACTTCTACTCGCAAGAAGGCCGGCTGCTCGGCTCGATGAACCGCGACATGGCGCGGCGTTTCGGTCAGCCCGCCGTCAACATCTCCCGCGCCGCGCTGAACGAGATGCTGATCGACAAGGCCTGGTGTGCCTGTGTCTCGCTCTATTTCGACAAGCGCCTGATCAAGATCGCGGATCGCGGCGATCAGCCTGTCATCGCCTATTTCGCCGACGGCACGACGGCCGAGGGCGACTTCCTGATCGGTGCCGACGGCGTGCACTCGATCACGCGGCGTCAGGTGGTGCCTGATGGTCCCACACCGTTCAACACCGGCCTGATCGGCTTTGGCGGCTTCGTGCCGCATGCGGTCCTCCGCGGCCGGGAGATCGGCCGCCGTGTCGAGACCACTTTCGGCCAGAGCGGCTTCTTCGGCTACGGATATTGCAGCCCGGACCCGAAGGACGGCGCGATGTGGTGGAGCACGCAACCGGCGCACGGCATGGATGCCGCGATGTTCCGCGCATTGGACGCGCAGACCTTGAAGCAGCATCTGCGTGGTTTCCATCGCGGCTGGCACGATCCGATCCCTGATATCATCGACGCCGCCGAGAACATCGTGGTCACCGATACGCTCGACGTCGCGACCCTGCCGACCTGGTCGCGCAAGCGCTCGCTGCTGATCGGCGACGCCGCGCATGCAACCAGCCCGCATGCCGGCCAGGGCGCCTCGCTGGCGCTCGAAGATGCGATGCGGCTCGCCCGTCTGATGCAGGAGGGCCAGGAACTGAGCGCTACGTTCCAGGCCTTTGAGGCGGAGCGGCGCCCGCGCGCGGAAAAGATCGTGGCCATCGCCCGCCGCAACGGCAACAACAAGCGCGAGTTGAGCGCCGCCGGCGCGTTCATCCGCAATCAGATGATCAAGTTGCTGTTGCCGCTGGGATCGAAGACCATGGATTTCATGTACGCATATGATGCGCGGGCGGCGTAGCTTGTTATTCACCCTCTTCCCCTTACGGGAAGAGGGTTGGGGTGGGTTGCCTCAGCGCTGACAATAAGAATTGGACTCGCGGAGAGCCCCCTCACCCGCCACGCTTCGCGTGTCGGCCTCTCCCCGCAAGCGGGGCGAGGCGAAGAGCACTTACGCTTCCACCTCGAACGTCAGCCCTGCATTGTCCCGCAGCCGCTGGATCAATTTGTGCTGCATGGCTGCACCGGGCGTCCAGAATCCGGCAGCGACGTCCGTTGTGTCGCGCAGCATGCAGATCGCGCATTCCGAGATCATCTTCGAGGTCGAGCCGTAGCCGGGATCTCGGTCGCCGGTGACGCCCGCACGGACCATGCGGCCGTCGGGCGCAATTGCGACATAGAGCAAATTGAACAGCCCGTTCTCACGCTCTTCCTTCGACGGCCCCTCGCCCGGCTTCGGCGCGCTCGGGCCGGTTTTCTCGGCATTGGCCGCCATCACGCGCTTGGCGTTGGCCTCTCCCTTCTCGCCGGGACCGGTCAGAACCATCTCGTCGTACACGAAGTCCTGGCCGTAGGGAAAGCCCATCAGCATGTTGGAGCGGTGAACGTTGCGGGTGTTGATCAGCGCCATCATGAACGGCGCGGCCCAGGATTGCAGGTCGTCCTCGAGCAGCGGCTTGTTACCCCTCGGCTGCTTCGGTCCGGTGAAGCCGGGCGTCAGCGCGAACGGATCGTTCAGGATTGCGACGAGGCTGATGTCCTTGGCGACCGCATCGAAGGTCGCCTTTGCGCTTGCCGCGGTGCCGCCCGAGAGCGTGCCGCGCATATCGCGCACGCGGCCCTTCACGCGCGCGGCCGGAGCCCCGAACGCGCGTTTGGCCTCTTCCTGCACGAAAAACGTACCGAGTTCGAACGGCACGGAGTCAAAGCCGCAGGAGAACACGATGCGCGCGCCGCTGTCCTTCGCAGCCGCCTCGTATTTGTCGATCATCTGCCGCATCCAGATCGGCTCGCCGCAGAGATCGAAATAGTCCGTGCCTGTGGCGACGCAGGCAGCCAACAGTTCCTCGCCGTAGAGCTGATACGGACCGACCGTCGTGATGACGGACATCGTCCGCTCCGCCATCGCCTTCAGCGAGGCGGCATCCGACGCATCGGCCACGATCAGCGGCGTATCGGCGGGCGCGCCGATGGCGTCGCGCACGGATTTGAGCTTGTCGAGGCTGCGGCCCGCCATCGCCCATTTCAGGGAGACGTCGCCCTTGTAATGCGCCGCCAGATATTCGGCGACGAGCCGACCGGTGAAACCGGTCGCGCCATAGACAACGATGTCGTACTTCGCGGAGCTCATGACTGGCCTTTATTTCTTTGCGTAACTCACGCCCATGCCGGCGCGGACGTCGCTTTGAATTCCATAGGGCGGGATCGGATAGCGCAGGCCGTTCTTGGCCAGCGCCTTCATGCCCTCGATCGCCTTGGCGAGATGATGAGGCTTCAAGGCCATCAGCATCTCCTCGTCCGGCACGCCGCCATAGCGCCGTTCGGCATAGCATGGCAAGGACAGGCTGGGCTCGCCGGTCTTGAGCGCCCTGCCCCAGGAATCCGCGCAAGCGGTCTCGCCGACCACGCCCCATTCGAACTTCTTGTAGCCGGTATATTGCAGCCCGTTGATCAGGATGATCATCTGCCCGGGCGTGGCATAGACGAGGCAGATATCGGGCGGATTGAGCCGGCCACTGGCGAGCGGACTGACGGCGAGTGCCTGATATTGCCCGAACGGAACCACATCCAGCGCTTCCTGGCGCTTGCGCGCATCCTCCGCCGTGCCGTGCCAGACGCCGACATAGTTTTCGCCGGCGAGCCATTTGTCGTCCTGTGGCGCAAGACCGATCACCGCGCGGCACTGCGCGCCGACGAGATCGTCGCCGGTGATGCCGACTGTCCAGCCGAGCCGCGAGGCCATGCTGACGATCTGGTCGGTGGTGTGGATTGCATTCGGCCGCCGTATCTTCGGGATCGCCTCCATGTCGGCGGCGCGCGCGAACAGCTTCATGCCTATGACCGTCGTCTTCAGCCGCAACAGGCTGTTGAGATCGGCCACGAGGGCGGCAAGATCGATCGTACCGGTGGCTTGCTGCTGCATGGATTCCTCCCGACGCGGATCGTTGCACTTCTGCGGTCTGTTCTAGTCCTTGGCCGGCCCGGGAAGCAACTCGCCGGTCCTGCCCATCAGGCGGTAGGCCAGAAGGCCGATCCACTCGCGCACGGCCACATCGGTTCGACCAAGGCCGTCCGCGCCGATATTGGTGAAAGAGAACAGATCGTCACGACCGCCCATCCGCCAGTCGACGGGATAGGCTTGGACGTCGAAGCCCGCTTTGCGGAAAATGCCGATCGAACGTGGCATGTGGTAGGCCGACGTCACCAGCAACCAGTGTTCGCCCGGCTTCGGTGCCACCGAACGTTTCGTGAAGATCGCGTTCTCGTAGGTGTTGCGCGAGTCTCGTTCCACGATCAGGCGCTCTTTCGGGATGCCGATGCTTTCCAGGATCGGCACGGAATAATCGGCTTCCCTGGCGTCGGTCGAGACCAGGTTCGCAGAGCCTCCGGTGAAGACGATCCGTGCATTGGGATAGCGGCGCGCTAGATCGGCCGGCGCGAACAGGCGATCGGCTCCGTGTGAGACCACCGGCGTGTGATGCGCCGCCGACAGTTCGGTATCGACGGAGCCGCCCAGCACGATGATGCCGTCGGGCGCACCGCGCGCCGGATCCCACGCCGGAAAGCGCGATTCCAGCGGATAGAGCAAGAGATTGCCGAGCGGCGAAAATGCGGCGAGCGCGAGCAGAACGAGCGTCGTCGCAGCGAGTTTCCGCCCGAGCCCGGCAAAGCGCGTTGCCATCAGCACCACCGAGATGATCCCGAGCTCGACCAGAAGATTGATCGGCAGCACCGCAGCGCCAAGCGTCTTGGACAGAACGAAAAACAGGGGAGCCTCGCTGAAATGATCGTGCCGACGACACGCAGGCTTGACCCGCCCGCCTGTCTTCAGAAATCTTCTTGGAAGAGGATCGATTGCCGGGTCAAGCCCGGGCATGTCAGGTTCTCATGACGAGTTCTGATGAAACCGGATGGACGCGGCAAATGACCCATCACCACCTGCATTCGAGCCCCGAAACCTGCCATTGGGGCTTCTTCGAAGCCGCGCTCAAGCCCGTTCTCACAGTCGCCAGCGGTGATGAGGTGACCATCGATACCGTCAGCGGCGGTCCCGACGTTCTGCCCGACCGCAGCAAGTTTCACATCCCGCCTGAAATGTTCGAGGTTCACGCCAGAAACGAGCGCATGCTCCCCGGCCACATCCTCACCGGTCCCGTCGCGGTCGACGGCGCCGAACCCGGCGACGTGCTGGAAATCGACATCCTCGACGTCCAGCTGCGGCAGGATTGGGGCTGGAATCTCATCAAGCCATTGTCCGGCACCCTGCCCGACGAATTCCACGAGACGCGCATCCTCAACATCCCGCTGGACCGGTCGCGGATGGTCGGCCGCATGCCCTGGGGTCTCGAGCTGCCGCTGAAGCCGTTTTTCGGCGTGATGGGCGTGTCCCCGCCGCCCGCCTGGGGCCGCATCTCCTCGCTGATCCCGCGCGCGATGGGCGGTAATCTCGACAACAAGGAACTCGGCGCCGGCGGCAAACTGTATCTGCCGGTGTTCGTTCCGGGCGCGATGTTCTCCTGCGGCGACGGCCACGGCGTGCAGGGCGACGGCGAGGTCTGCGTCACCGCGATCGAGACCGCGCTGCAAGGCCGCTTCCGGCTGACGCTGCGCAAGGATTTGAGGTTCGATTATCCGCGCGCGGAAACCTCGACCCATTACATGACCATGGCGATGGACCCCGACCTCGACCAATGCGCGGTGCGGGCGCTGCGCGACATGATTGTGCTGCTCGGCGAGATCAGGGGCCTGTCGCGCGAGGACGCTTATACGCTGTGCAGTCTCGCGGCCGATTTGCGGGTGACCCAGACCGTCAACGGCTCCAAAGGCATCCATTGCATGATCGAAAAGACGATCGTGCACGGCTGAGCCCGGCTCGCACCTCCTGACCTGCCCACGCCACACCGCCGCGCGGCCTATCGCGCGGAGCGCGCGATTGCGTCCTTTTTTCCTAGCGATTCCAATGTGCTGAACCGCCGTCACAACCCGGATTTGACTTCCACCCCCGAACCTAAATAGACTCTTAATCGTTACTTTTATGTACCCGAGTAAGAGGCTAGCGTTCGGGCCATGGCCACCGAAAAAGCCGAGACTGACCGCATTCCCGTAACCCTGGCGCTCTCGACCATCACCTACCTGGAGAAGTTGGTGAGACAGGGCACCCACGGCACCAGCGTTCCCGGCGTCGCACGTACCTTGATCGAAGAAGGCATCCGTCTCGCCATCAAGGACGGGCTTTTGTCGATTCGCGACAATGGCAGGACGTGAACGCGCGCCGGACGTGAAGCGGACGATCTCAGCGACTTCTGGCCGGATGTCGCAACCTGGGACCGTCACAAATGCCTGTTCTCTCACCAACCTGGACCGTTGAACGAATTGAACTTCTGAAGCAGCATTTCGAGGCTGGCCTGTCCTGCCGCGAGATCGCCGCCGACATCGGCGTCAGCCGCAACGCCGTGATCGGCAAGCTGTCCCGGCTCAATCTCACGCGCGGCCGCACGGCCGACGAGCGCAGGCTCCAAGACGGAAATCGGGACAGGAGCAACGCCCACCGCGCGCCCAAAGCGGTGCCGCGGCTGCAATTCGAAATGCTCGCCACGATCTACGGCGAGCCGGACGCGCCTGTGGTGACCGGACCGATCGACGAAGCCAATCGCTGCTCGCTGATGGAGCTCGGAAAGTCCAGCTGCCGATGGCCGATCTCGACGCCGGGTGCGGAGGATTTCTGCTTCTGCGGCAATGCCGCGCACGACGGGCAGCCTTATTGCGTCGGCCACAGCCGCCTCGCCTACCGGCCGAATTCCCGGGCGCGTGTCATGCGCGGCTGAAGGGAGCCACGCCCTCTCCTCACAACGAAAAACCTCCGGCAGGGCACTACCGTAGGTTTCTGGAGGCTTAGCGTGAGCTAAGAGCCGTGACTTATCGAAACCGGCTAAGCACCATATAGCTGATCAACTCAGGTAAGTAAATAAATTAGTTCCGGTCAAATCGCATAGCTCGTCTTCGCTGCCCGCGCAGGAGACTTCCGACTTTGAGAATCGGGGTTTCTCCAAGAAAAAGCCCCGGCGGTGGCCCGCCGGGGTTCTCTGATGGAGATATCGCGATCGATGATCAGAAGTTGCGCTGAGCGCGCAGCATCATGGTGACCGAGTTCTGATCCTTCAGCTCATACACCGCGCCCGGCTTGGCGGCGGTCGCAGTCGCCGGAGCAGTGATGGCGCCGGAGTACTTCTGGTCCAGGCGCGACCAGCTCAGGTCCGCGGTGAACGCCAGGTTCTTCACCGGAGTCCAGACGGTGTTGACACCGACGACGCCGAAGTTGAAGTCAGGGTTACAGGTCGAACCGGCCACGGCGATCGTAGCGAAGTTGGCGCAGATCAGGCTCTTGCCCGTCGAGCCATACTTCAGCTGGGCATAGCCGCCATAGACGGCGCTCGTCCAGTTCGGACTCCAGTTGTGGGTATAGCCACCACGGACGCCCCAGGTCTTGACCGTATCGATGCCGGTACCCGTTCCGAAGACGCCGTCAGCAAGGCCGGCGAAACCGATGCTCTGATACGCGGAGCCGCTGCCGCCGAACATGAAGAAGCTCTGCGGGAACAGGCTCTGGAAGTTGTAACGAGTCGCACCGTCCGTGTAGACGGCCTGCAGGTTGATGTTGTCGCCCGCACCGGTCGGGATGTTCTTGATCGACAACGAACCCTGCACAGCCCAACCCCACTTGTCCTCCGGGTGACCGGTGGATTCCGTCGAGCCGTAGTAGGCCGTATGGAGATCATGCGCAGCGACCGAGATCTGGGCCAGACCCCAGGCCTGGTCGACACGGACGGCACCGATGATGTCGGGGGAGCGCGTTCCACCCCAATCGTTGGTGCCGTAATTGCCCTGGATGAGGGCGGCAGCAGCGTTGGCAGCCGCAGAATTCGTCACGACGACACCGGAGCCATTGACTGAGCTGGAGGCAGCGAAACCATTGGCGTTCCAGAGGTTCGACTGGCCGTTGTTCGCCGAGGTCTCATCTTGCAACGCGAGCGAAGCGGTGATGCCCTGGCCGAACTCAGCCGTGTACGCAACCTGGTTCACGCCGTTGACGTGGTTGGAGCCGCCCGGAATGCTATCGGGACCGCCAGCCGGATAGCTCTGCCACGGGGCATCGAAGATCGAGACCGTGCGGCCGAAGGTGAAGCCGGCGAACTGGATGAACGCATGGTAGAGGCCGAGCGAGGCCGAGTTGGACGAGATCGCCGACGGATTGCTGCCGGTGACGTTGGCCGAGTCGTAGCTGAAGACCATATCGGCGTAGGTGCGGACGACGCCGTATTCGGTCGCCGTGCGGGTGTCGACATTGAGGTCAAAACGAGCGCGGCTGTAATAGTAGTTGGTCAGACGGTTGTTCGACCCGCCGTTCGCACTGCTCGTGCTGTTGTTGAAACCATAGTCGCCTGCGCCGCCGAGAATTGCGTCGGCGCGGACGTAACCACCCAGCTTGATGCAGGTGTCGGTGCCCGGGATGTAGTAGAAACCCGCACCGTACAGCGAGCAGATCTTCACGTATTCGACGGCCTTGGCCTTCAACGGAAGATCAGCCGCATGCGCTCCACCGACGGCGATCAGACCCGCCGCAGTGCCGAGCAAAAGGCTCTTCGCCACTTTCATTTAAAACCTCCAAGTTGCTCATTTCACGGAGATCGGACCGTAAGGCCCCCCAGATCCCCGTCTCTTCATCAAATCCGCTCGGAGGCTTCGCGCTTTCGGACATCCCCGATCGAGACGCGAGGGACGTGAGCGGACCACCTGCAACGGGACGATCGAGAACCCCCACCGTCAGGGATCAATATGCCTGCGTCGTTCCATTAATCAAAATAGTTTATTAGATCAGCTTTGTGGTTTCACTAACCCTGTGTCTGCGGCGCAACACCGGACCTGGACCAAAATGCTGATCGGCTCATATTTGTAATTTCCGTGACAGAATTACCCTGCTCTGACACTTGCGTCGGGGCAGGCTTGCGTGGACTATGCCCAATGCGAAGACTGGCGAGAAAGAATCAGCTTGCGGGAGTGACGCTGTGTCAGCGACGAGGAAAGAAGGGGCGCGCCTCCGCCCCGCAGGCAATCTCGATATCATCAGGCGATTCACCTGGGAGATATCGTCGATCAACATGTATCTGGAGGAGCTGCGCCAGTTCTGGGCGAGGACGCTCGGCATCAGCGGACCGCAATGGCTGATCCTGATGGCGATTTCCGACCTCGACAAGGACGACGGCGTGCCCGTCAACGTGGTCTCCAAGCTGCTTCACGTCGACCCGTCCTTCGTCACCACCCAGTCCAAGCTGCTCGAGAAGAAGGGCCTGCTGCGCCGCCGCCCCTCGCCGACCGACGCCCGCGTGGTGCGGCTGTCGCTGCTCGAAAAGACGCAGAAGCACATCGCGAGCCTCAACGAGCAGTACAAGACCATTCGCGAATTCGTGTTCCAGGAGTTCGATGAGAACGAGCTGACGGAATTCACCGCCAAGCTCGCGACACTGAAGACCCGCCTCGAGAAGGCCTGCGTCAGGATCTCCCTCGACTTCTGAGGCGCAAATCCCTTTTCGATGCCGGCGCTGCGCTCAGGTCTGCCTGCCGGTGGCGCCGAGTTGCGATTCGAGCCAGTCAAAAATGTATTCGTTGGCAAGGGTCGGGTTGTCGGCATGGGCCTGCGCCGCGCCGGTCTCCGCCGCCGTGAACACCTTGAGTACGACGTCCGAACTGCCGAGCCGCGATGTCTGCACGATCTGACGCGCCCGGTCTGGCTCGAGCCAACCATCCTCGCCCAACGTGATCAGCACGGGACATTCGGCGCCCGAAGCCATCAGGGGCGCATGCGGCACCGGGACGATGCTGAGGTCCCTCATTGCAAAGCGACTGGCAAAGAACGATCGCTCGTGCAGATCCCAGAGACCTCCATCACACACGGCCGCTGCAAACCGCGGCTCCTGCAACACGGCGCGTGCAACGAACGAGGAGCCCCACCCGTCGGCCACGATCGCAACGCGATCGAAATCGACGTCGCTTCGCAGCTCCAGGTAATCCATCGCGCTGGCGATTGAGCTCTCGAGGTCCCGACGCTGCAGCAACACGTCGACATAGTCGTCGCGCTCCTCGCCGAGCAGATCGAGCGCCAGCATCGCGAATCCGCGATCGCGCGCATGCGGCGCGAGCTTGACCAGAAATTCCTCCTTGCGATGTCCGGGCTCGCCGATGCAGATCACGGTCGGAGCGCGACCGTTCGTCGCAGGCGCAGGCAGGAAATAGCCCTGCAGGGAATGGCCTTCGACCCATGGGATCGTCGCGACCTCGCCGGCTGGCCCGCGTGCCGTGAGGAAACGGCGGGCGCATTCCTGCATCGCAAGCACCGCGACCCAGCGGCGCTCGTCGGCGGGATCGAGCGGCATCGCAGCCGCGCTGTAGTAGTTCATTGCGCGCAGCCAGTTGCGCTGCGCGGTCACCATATGGCCTTCGGCAAACGCCGCTTCGGCACGATGCCTGTTGGCCCGCGCCAGCTTCTTCCACTCGCGATGCCAGGACTGTTCGTCGCCGCGGTTCAGCTGCCGCGCGATCATCAGGCATTCGGCGATGGTGGCGCCGCCCTCCTGGGCCGCAGTGAGCAGCCGTGTGAACTCAGCGGGAGATATCCTCCCTCTCCGGGCAGAGGACAAAATCGTCGGAGAGGCATGCGGGTATCATCGGGGCTACGCTTAATGATGGCGTTAGCCTGATTGAATAAACTATTTTAGTTCACCAACCAAGCTGGGTTGCGCCGAATGAGACCCGTTCGAGATCACCATCGCTTGAACAAATCACACATGGCACGCGTGACATCCCGTCCGACCATGAGGACGACGCGCGCGAGGCAGGTAAAATTCGCCGCGCAAATTTATCCGAGCAAAATGACCGCCGGACCTCTTGCGATGATAAGCGTCATACCTATATCCGCGCGCGCTCGTTGACAGTTCAGCCAAGCCGCCAGCCGACGTCCCGGGTAAAGGCGTCGAAGAATGCCCTGTCATAGGCCTGCTCGGGCGTCGCGCGTACGCGCTCGTCGAGGCGATTTGCGTCCTCGCCAACGAGAATACGCCATCGCTCCGTCTTCACGCCATCCAGAATGATCTTGGCCGCCTCCGCGGCCGTCGTCGGCGCGTCCTCGAGGAAGCTGCGGGCGCGCTCGGCGAATACCGCCTGAATGTCCTCGTCCGACATTTTGTCAGCATCTGGCACGCCTGCCGCAACCATGCGCTTGCGGGTCAAGACGACCTCGTCGGCATTGAGACGCGCCGAGCCGTCAGAGCTTTGCAGCTTGCGCGAATTGGAGACGATCGAGGTGCCGATATGGCCGGGCATCACCACCGAGCATTTGACATGCGGCGCGTGCAGGCGAAGGTCGTTGATCAGCGCCTCGGTGAAGCCCTTCACCGCGAACTTCGCCGCGCTGTAGGCGGTGTGCGCCTGGTTCATACCGACCGAGGCCCAGAAGCCGTTGACGCTGGCGGTGTTGACGATGTGGGCTTCGTCCGCCTTGACCAGCATCGGCAGGAAGGTGCGGACGCCGAGATAGACGCCCCCCCAACAGATGTTGAAGGTGCGCTCCCACTGCTCCCGCGTGTTGGTGAACAGGCTGCCGCCGCCGCCGATGCCGGCGTTGTTGAACAGCAGATGGATCTTGTCGGTCTCCTGCTGCTCGGTGAGCTCATCGCGAAAACGCTTGAGATGATCCTCGATCGAGACGTCGGCGAAGTGAGTCGTGACGCGCAGGCCCTGCGGCAGCTTGTCGGCCTCGCAGAGCCGCTTGGTCTCGGCCATCGCGGCTTCTGAGACGTCGCACATCGCGACATTGCATCCCTCGGCAACGAGCTGCCGGGCGAGCTCCCGCCCCATGCCTGTGCCCCCACCGGTGATGACGGCGATCTTTCCAGCGAACTCCTTCATGGGACTTCAGCCCCTCCCCTTCTCGGCATGTTTCTTCGTTGGCGCGCCGCGGCCGCGATGCCTGCAAAATGTAGCAGCGCCGCACCCGCAGGTAAAAGCGGATCGGCGCTGCGTCTGCACATCGATTATTTCGGCGCGGGGACTATTCGGCCGCCTCGATCTGCCTCCCGTCCAGCGCGCCGAGCGCCTCCAGCGCCTTGCGGGTCGCGGCCTGCTGCGCGGGCGAAGCCTCCGGCATCGGCGCACGCGGGTATGTCTTCGGCAGCCCCTGGAGCGTCTGCGCGTAACGCGTACAGGCCGGCAGGTTGTCGGCGATGACAGCGTTCCACAGCGTCAGCAGCTTCTTGTGCAGATCGAGCGCGCGTGGATGATCGCCCGCCTTCACCGCATCCCACAGCGCCACGGAGGCATGCGGCGCAGCGGTCAGGATCGCGGCGATCGAGCCATGGGCTCCCAGCGTGTAGGACGGATACATCAACGCATCGACCGCGCTGTAGATCAGCTTGTCCGGCGCCATCATCATGAGATCCGCGAACAGTTTGAGATCGCCCGCACTCTGCTTGACGCCGATCACCAGCGGCACCTCGGTCATGATTCGCGTCAGCAGCGCCGGCGACAGATACGACCACGGCACCACGTTGTAGATGATGATGGGCATGCCGGTCTCGTCGGCCATGGCGCGGAAATGCGCCACCATCGCCTCCTCGTCCGGCTTGAACAGATAGTGCACGGGCGTGACCTGGAGGGCGGCGACATCCATGTCGCGCACCAGCTTGCCGCGGCGAATCGCATCTCGCGTGGAGTCGACGATAATACCGGCGATGACGGGAATACGTCCCTTCACCGCTTCGACTGTCGCCGCCATCAGATCACGATATTCCTCGTGGTCGAGCGTGTGGCCTTCGCCGGTCGAGCCGCCCGCCGCCACGCCATGCGCGCCGGCACCGATCATCCAGTCGACCTGGCGTGCCACGAGTTTATGGTCGATCTCGCCGTCTTTCCGGAACGGCGTCGTCATCGGCGGAATCACGCCGGTCGGTCGTACCTTCATGGTCTACCCTCGCATTTCCTTTGTCCTGGCGGTCCCGCTCTCATGGCGAGTACTCCGCAACGTCGCGAAGCGTATCGGCTGGGCCGGTCTTGTGAAGCGCTGATGGCGCGGCGCTGCCCCCACAATCCATCATCGCTGCCTCGAGTCCTGTGGGTTCCCCGTCGTTGCCCGGCTTCGGTTTAGGATCATTTTTTGCAATCCGAATCGTCAAACCAGACGCCGGCTGAGTCGGCCCGGGCGGCGTCACGTGGCGCACAGGCTGTGGCACTCGGCTTGCATCCCCTCGTGCTCGAAGCTACCGATGAGGTGACTGGTATGTTCATGACCGTCGTTGCCGTGCTCTGCCGGCTTGGCGCCGCTGCTTCAGGCAGCTGTGTCGAGGAAATGGTGACCGACAGCAACATGACGCCCGATATGTCGATGATGGCGTGTGCAGTCGGCGCACAAGCCCCGCTCGCGAAATGGATGGGCGAGCATCCGATCTACCACGCCAATTGGCGCCTCGAGCGCTTCAAATGCGTGCCGGGTCACTACGAGATCAAGGGCCACGCCTAACGGCCTGCAAAACTACTCATAGCGAGGAGAGCCGTCTTGTCTTGCGGGCAGCGCGTAGCGTGAACACGATCACACCTTCGCTCTAAGCCACCGCACGCAAGATCATCGCTCGCGCGCGTCGCCCCTCCGGGGTCGGCATCAGTGCGTAATTATGCGGCTGGTCGCGCAGCAGATGCAACTCCACCAACACCCCCGCCGCCCTTGCCCGCTCCGAGAGTGCGACGCTGTCCGGATAGAGCAGATCGCGCGTCCCCGAAAAGATCGTCATGGTCGCGAGCGAACGGAAGGCACCGTTGAGCGGGCTGACGAAGGGATGGCCGACATCGAGCTCACCGGCATAGAGCCGTCCCGCCTCGATGATGCCCGGAATGTCCTGGATCGGATCGCGCGCCGCGATCTCCGTCTGCTCTGGGCGGCTGACCGTCGCGTCGACGCCCGGCGAGATCAGCACCAGCCGGCCCGGTTGCCGATGTCCGCGATCGCGCAGCCACTGGCACGCGGCAAGCGCGAGGCCCGCGCCAGCTGAATTGCCGACCACAGTGACCTTTGCAGCCCCGGCATCCTCCAGCAGCATCCGCAACAGCTCAGCCGTCGCCGGCACGACGTCCTTGGCTGTCGCGCGCGGCGCCAGCGGATAGATCGGCACGACGCAGACGACGCCCGCCTTGCGCGTCATCTGGCCGACGAAGCGCCAATGCGCCGGCGCGATCTCGTTGATATAGCCGCCGCCGTGCAGGAACATGACGTGGTTGCAGCCCTCGTGGCCCGAGGACGGTGCCGTGTAATAGACCGGCCATCCGCCCATCTTCGTCAGGGTCACCTCGACCCCGCGGCCAAGCCCCCTAGGCTCGTGCGAGGCCGGCTCCAGCGCGAGCCTCTGAACATGTGCCTGCACGGCCTCGGCCGAGGCAAGCTGCTTCTTGTAGGGAAGCAGCCCGAGGAGCCAATTGAAGACGCGGCTCTGCAAGCTCGGCGGAGGATCGTTTGAACGTGTCGCCCACGAGAAATTGCATTCGCAAAGCCGCCCGATCGACAGCATCTTCGCAACGCTCATGCTCCTGCCCTCATTTGCCGGGTCCGGCCGGCACCATTCTGCTTCTATCCTTGCATCGCCGACCTCCGCTATAATGCGAGCAATCGCTCGCTTTTCCTACTCGCATTCGAAACCGCAGGCCATGGCGCGCAAGGCAGCGACAAAACCCCGGAAAAAAGCCTCGCAGGAGCGATCCCGCGCCACGGTCGATGCGCTGGTCGAGGCAACTGCTCGCATTCTGGTTCGCGAAGGCTTTGAGAAGACGAGCACCAACCGGATCGCCGAAGTCGCCGGCGTCAGCGTCGGCTCGCTCTACCAGTATTTTCCGGGCAAAGAGGCGCTGGTGGCCGCCGTGATCGATCGTCACAACGAGGAGATCATGGCGCTGGTCCGCGCAGCGCTCGTCGAAGTCGCCGAGATGCCGATCGAAAAAGCCGTGCGCCGCCTCGTCACCGTCGCGATCGAGGCGCATCGCATCAAGCCCGAACTGCATCGCGTCCTCGCCGAGCAGATCCCGCGTGCGGGCAAGCTCGACGTCGAAGCCTACAACCGCGAGATCCACGCTCTCGTCCGCGCCTATCTCGACAGCCGCAAGGAGATGCGCAAGGTCGACCTCGATGTCGCAACCTTCATCTGCGTCAGCGCGATCGAGGCGGTCGCGCATAACGTGGTGCTGAACCGGGTCGAGATCCTGCCGGAGAAGATTGTGCGGACGCTGGTGGATGAAACGACGCAAATGGTGGTGGGGTATCTGCGGCGGTCCGCGTAGCGACGTCCGGCACAGAATGACTCCGGGCTGTCCTTCGACAGGGTTACGGCCGACATGTGCGAGGATCGGGCGCGCCCCGTTACAGAATCGTCGCTCTTCAAGAATACGTGCGTTGGTCGCTCCTGGGGTTGAACCGCGTACAGAAGCCCCATCTATGCGGGCGGCGAAATACCTGATAAAGTAAATTGATGCAGTCACAAGAATGGAAGGGAATTGTCGTTGGGTCAGCGATTGCGTTGCTGTCAGTGTCCCTTTTGGCAGCCGATGCCCTCATGGACCTGAGCGCCAGCGCACTGATCAAACGCCTGCAGAGTGCAGAAGCCTCCTTCGTCGACACGATGGGGCAGCCGTTCCGAAAGCAGGACCTCGCTTGCCGACCCGCGATCCCGCAAGATTTTGGTCAATCTCTGAAGAAAATGGTCGGAGCGAGAGGATTTGAACCTCCGACCCCTAGTCTCCCAGACTAGTGCGCTAACCGGGCTGCGCCACGCTCCGAACGTCGTTCCATTAGCTAGGATCGCTGCTTTGCGCAAGGCGAGGCACACCATTTTGGTGCCTTCGCCCAAAGCCAACGGGAACAGGCCGCCAAGAGAGAGAAAAGCGCCCTCAGGCGCCCTTGAGCGCCTGGTCCAGCATCTCCCTGCACGCGACGAGATCGCCGAGCACGCGTTCCAGCCGTTCCCGGTCCAGCGCACTGGGCCCTGCCGGCGCGGCCGCGGCGCCGCCCTTGCGGAAGGTGGTGAGGATGTCCTCGTCGTCGACCTCCGTGAAGCGGAAGTCGATGCCTTCCTCCTCATCGCCCTGGTAGTCGTCGTCGTCGGAATCTGCGCCATTGACGCCCTTGATGGGCGCCTCGTCGTCGGGCTCCATCAGGCTCGCCCCAATGGCGTCCTCGATGGCTCCGAACGAGACCGCGGCCGAGCCATCGGCCAGTCCCTGAACCGATTTGACGCCGTGCTCCTTGAGGATCCGCTGCACGCCGCGGATGGTGTAGCCCTCCCCATAGAGCAGACGACGGATGCCCTTGAGCAGATCGACGTCGTCGGGGCGGTAATAGCGGCGGCCGCCGCTGCGCTTCATCGGCTTGATCTGGGAAAAGCGGGTCTCCCAGAACCGCAGCACGTGCTGCGGAATGTCGAGTTCCTGCGCTACTTCGCTGATGGTTCGGAACGCATCCGGCGCCTTGTCCAAATGCCAAATCCTTCACGTAGGTGCGATTACGCCTCGGGTTGAGCCTTGCTGGCATCGCCATTGGTGCGGTGCTGGGCGTTGATCCGTTGCTTCAGGATCGCCGACGGCTTGAACACCATTACGCGGCGCGGCGAGATCGGTACCTCGGTGCCGGTCTTCGGATTACGGCCGATACGCTGGCCCTTCTTGCGAACCATGAAGGAGCCGAACGAGGACAGTTTCACCGTCTCGCCCTTTTCAAGGCAGTCGGTGATCTCCTTCAGCACGAGCTCCACGAAGGCGGACGATTCCGTGCGTGACAGACCCACCTTCTGGTAGACGGCCTCACAGAGATCAACACGCGTTACGGTTTTGCTTGTATCGGTCATCGCCCTGCCCCACATCACGGCGAACAATTGTTGTCTGAAATTAGGAGCTTACGTTACGGCGGTCAACACCGCTCATCAATGCAGACGCATTGATATCAGGCGCCGATTCGGGCAAAATTTTATCGATGTGGCTTTACCAGCGCACCAGGGCCGAGCCCCAGGTGAAGCCGCCGCCCATCGCCTCCAGCAAAACCAGGTCGCCGCGCTTGATGCGGCCGTCCTTCCGCGCCACTGACAGCGCCAGCGGGATCGAGGCAGCCGAGGTGTTGCCGTGACGGTCCACGGTCAGCACCACTTTCTCCGGCGCGATATGGAGCTTGTGGGCGGAGGCGTCGATGATTCGCTTGTTGGCCTGATGCGGCACGAACCAGTCGATGCTGTCGGCATTGAGCCCGGTCGCCTGGAACGCATCGACGATGACGTCGGTGATCATGCCGACCGCGTGCTTGAAGACCTCGCGGCCCTCCATGCGCAGATGGCCGACGGTCTGGGTCGAGGACGGCCCGCCGTCGACGAACAGCTTGCCCTTGTGGCGACCATCGGAGCGCAAATGCGCCGTCACCAGGCCTCGATCGGTGGCCGCGTTGCCCGGCTGCTCCTGGGCCTCGAGCACGACCGCACCGGCGCCGTCGCCGAACAGCACGCAGGTGCCGCGGTCGTTCCAGTCGAGAATCCGTGAGAAGGTCTCGGCACCGATCACCAGGGCGCGCTTGAACGCGCCGGTGCGCAGGAAATTGTCGG
Organism: Bradyrhizobium sp. USDA 4474; assembly: GCF_054057515.1. Lineage (NCBI taxonomy): Bacteria > Pseudomonadati > Pseudomonadota > Alphaproteobacteria > Hyphomicrobiales > Nitrobacteraceae > Bradyrhizobium > Bradyrhizobium sp. USDA 4474. Next base: position 259,517 of record NZ_JBSRZJ010000002.1, read on the forward strand.
CGGTCGCAAGCGCAAACACGAAGCCCGAGCACACCGCCTGGAGGTCGAAGGCTGCGCCGTGATTGATGCCGAGCCCGTGCTGCACGGCGACCGCGGTCGCGGGAAACGTGTTGTCGGGCGTCGAGGTCGCGAGCACGATCAGCTCGATCGATTGCGCATCCACGCCGGCATCGCTGAGCGCCGCCTGCGCCGCCTCGAGCGCAAGATGCGAGGTGAACTCGCCGTCGGCCGCGATGTGCCGCTCGCGAATACCGGTGCGCTGGACGATCCACTCGTCGGATGTGTCGATGCGCGCCGCCAGTTGGGCATTGGTCAGCACCTGCTCCGGCAAATAGGAGCCGCAGCCCAGCACGACCGAACGAATCTTGGTCACGAAACATCCTCCGGCGCGGTTGGCACGGAACCGAGCGCACCCCCATCGCGGTTGAGCATCTGATTGATCTTGTTCAGAAGATCGAATTTGGCCATCTCATAACCAACATCGATCGCATAGGCAAAGCCTTCGGCGTTGATTCCGCCATGGCTCTTGACCACGAGCCCGTTCAGCCCGAGCAGCACGCCGCCATTTGACTTGTTCGGATCCATTTTGTCACGCAGCGCCTGGAAGGCATTGCGTGCAAAAAGATAACCGAGCCTGGACAGCCAGCTGCGCTGGATCTCGTTGCGGAGCAAGTCCGCCATCTGGCGTGCGGTTCCCTCGGCAGCCTTGAGCGCAATGTTGCCGCTGTACCCCTCGGTCACGATCACATCGGCCATTCCCTTGCCGATGCCATCGCCCTCGACGAAGCCGACATAGTCGAGCTCCGGCAGGTTCATCGTGCGCAGGATCTCTCCTGCCTCGCGAATCTCCTCGTGCCCTTTGATCTCTTCGGTCCCGATGTTGAGCAGGCCGACGGTCGGACGCTTCTTGTCGAACACCACGCTCGCCATGGCCGCCCCCATGACTGCGAGCGCCACCAGATGACGCGCATCGCCGCCGATTGTGGCGCCGAGATCGAGCACCACGGACGAGCCACGCGCGGTCGGCCATACGGCAGTGATCGCCGGGCGATCGATGCCGGGCAGCGTACGCAAATGGAAGCGCGCCATCGCCATCAGTGCGCCGGTATTGCCGGCGGATACGGCCACATCCGCCTCCCCCTTCTTCACCGCATCAATGGCAAGCCACATCGAGGAGGTCTTGCGGCCGCGGCGCAGCGCCTGGCTCGGCTTGTCCTCGCCGCTGACGGCGACGTCGGTATGGATGATCTTCGAGGCGGCCTTGAGCTTCGGATGGCGCCCGAGTTCGGGCTCGATCCTGGCGCGATCGCCGACCAGCAGGAATTCGGTCGCCGGGCGCCTGTCGAGCGAGATGGCGGCGCCTGGAATGACGACAGGGGCGCCGACGTCGCCCCCCATGGCGTCAAGCGCGATACGAACCTTGCTTGGCATCGAAATCCCGGAAACCTGGTCTGGCGCGGTCGTCAACGAGCGGGGCCGCGGAATGGGCTCGCCATGGACATGGCGACCGGCCAAGCGCCACGCCGCACCCGGACCGGGGCGGACAATAGCGTTTTGTTATCCCGAAACAACCTCTTGCCCCCAGTCTTTTGGATCGAGAGCGATCAGCTGGCGGGCCCGAAAATTCCCAAGAAACACTTGGGAATCAAGTAGATAAACCAGCCTTTGAAACCCCTGCCGCAAACACCTCACCCCTCAAAGCAAGGTGGTCTTACGGGAACGCGCTTCTATTTGCCTTTCTTCTTGCCCTGCTTGTTGTCCTGGAGCGCCTTCAGCGCCGCGAACGGATGGTCCTCGGGGTCGGGCGCGGTGATCTCGGCCTCGAACACGGCCCCCGGCTTGCGGGGATAAGGGTCGATCGCCAGGAACAGCGCGTCGGTCGCAATGCGGCCGAGGTCAATGATCCCGTTGACGATGGCTTCCGGCGGATCGACGACCTCCGGGGGATTATCGTCGTCCTCCCCTTCCTCGATCAAATCCTCCAGCCGCCGCGCTTCGGCCTCGGGCGCAAAAGTCAGATCGACCTCCTCATCGATCTCATTCTCGATCGGATCGAGCGTGACCACGCAGGTCTGGCCGACCTTAGCCCGCACACGGCCCGTAACCTGGACCCGGCCGCCGCTCTTCGGCGCGACGACGAAGTCGGCGTGAGCCGACAGGATCTCCCGGACTCGCGCGACACTGGCCATGGCCTGGCGTGCTGCCGCCGAGGCTTCGAGCTCACGGTGAAGTCCCGTATCGGGAATCTGCGCCACGATCACAGGCGAGCGCCAGGGATCGGGTTCGAATCCGGTCGACGAGCGGTTCATGATGTCTCATCCTCGCCAAGCGATGCGGGAAACCTGATAGATCCGAGCAGGACTGCGGGATCGCCGGTCTGTCCGAGCTCCGCATTCGCCGCCACCGCGTAAGCGGCGAGCCGTCGCGCCTGGTCCATCCCGCTACCGTTCAAGATATTCTTGCAGATCGCCTGCCCAAGCGCCTCGGCGCCTGCTTCGATCGCCTGGTCATACGCCTGAATGCGGCCGTAAAAAGCCTCCCCGAAAGCCCGCATCCGCTTCGGGACGGTCTGGTCGCCAACGCCCATCTCGCGCAGATTGTCATCCATGTCTTCGCAGAAGCGGTCGAACAGGGCCTGCGACAGTTCTACCCCGCCCTGGGCGACGTTTCGCAGCCGCCGCAGCACCAGCCAGAGGTGCAAGAGCAACAGGTCGAAACGGCCATTAACCGTGTCCGGCACGCCCAAGTCCCGGTAAAATATGGGTTCTCGCGCCTGCGTCACGATCATGCCATAGATGGTCTCAATGGTGCCGGCCGGGGCTAGCCGGGGTTTCCTGAAGTGATTGAACGGCCAAAGCATTGTGGTTTCCGCAAGCGGGCGCGCGCGAGTTGCATTCAGACGCCCTGCCCGGTACTTCAGCGCCTCGCGCGACGCAAGGGGACGGAATCAGTTCCGCTATGACGATAACGAACCAGACCAGCCTGCGCCGGGACAAGCGGCGCGGCCTTCATGCGTGCTGGCGTGGCCTGCGCATGCTCGCGGCCGTGACGCTCGTCGGCGCCGCACTCGCAGGCTGCACCGGTGAACAGTTCCAGAAGGGCTACATCCTGCCGCCGGGCGCACTCGAACAGATTCCGATCGGCGCGAGCCAGGATCAGGTGCTGATCGTGATGGGCACGCCCTCGACGGTCGCGACCCTTGACGGTGAAGTGTTCTACTACATCTCGCAGCGCTCGGAACGCATGGTCGCCTTCATGAACCAGAAGGTCGTCGACCAGCGTGTGATCGCGATCTATTTCGACAAGAACCGGCGCGTACGCCGGCTTGCGAATTACGGCCTCCAGGATGGCAAGATCTTCGACTCCATCAGCCGGACCACGCCGACGTCGGGTCAGGAGATGAGCTACCTCGCGCCGCTGTTCAAGCTGCTCAGCTTCAACTGAGATCGTGAACTGAGGCTATCTGCCTGCGGCTTCGTGACGCTCTCGGAACGACGCTGTCGGTCGCAGGCGACTTGTCGTTGTGCACCCCGTTTCCTACGCTCCCCGCAAACAAGAAGCTGGGAGTGGAATTGTGCCCAAGAACCGTCCGAACGGATTTTTGACCCGTCGCCGTCTGCTTGCGGGAGCCGCGGGCCTCTCCGCCGCCGCCATCCTGCCGCGATCGAGCCTTGCGGACTGGAGGCCGACAGAGAACATCCGCGTCATCGTGCCGGCTGCGGCGGGCGGCTCAACCGACGTGATGGGTCGGCTGCTCGCCGCCCATCTCCAATCCGCCTGGGGGCAGACAGCGGTTGTCGAAAATCGCTCCGGCGGCGGTGGCACGATCGGGACCGCCGAGGTGGTTCGCTCCAAGGCCAACGGCCACACCATCCTGATCGGCAACCCCGGTCCGAACGCGATCGCCTACAGCATCTTCAAGAACCTCAGCTACAAGCCCGACCAGCTCCAGCCTGTCAGCAACATGATCCGGATTCCGAATATCGTGTCGGCGCATCCGAAGACCGGCATCAAATCGGTCGCCGAGCTGATTGCGTTTCTCAAGGCCAATCCCGACAAGCTCAGCTACGCTTCATCGGGCGTCGGTCAAAGTCCTCACCTCACCGGCGCCTGGTTTCTTCAGCTCACCGGACTGAAGATGACTCACATCCCGTTCCGCGGCGCTGGCCCCGCGCTCCAGGCCGCCCTCGCCGGCGATATCCAGATCCTGTTCGACAATCTCTATCCGAGCCTGCCGCAGGTTCAGAACGGCACGCTCACCGGCCTCTGCGTCACCACGACCGCGCGCAGCGACCTCGCACCCGATCTGCCGACGATGCGCGAGAGCGCGCCGGAGCTTGCGAATTTCGACGTATCGTCCTGGTTCTCGGTCTTCCTGCCGAAGGGTGTGCCGCCGGCAGCTCTCGAAGCGCTCAACCTCCAGGTCAAGGCGATGCTGGAGCGCGACGACATCAGGAAGAACATCGCTGCCATGGGGGCGCGCGCCGACTACGGCACGCCCGAGCAGTTCGCCGCCTTCGTGGACGCCGAGACGAAGAAGTTCGCCGACATCATCCAGAAGGAAGGATTGCAGATGGACGTGCAGTAGCTCGCTCCACGGTCATTGCGAGCAATCCAGTATCTGTCCGCGGAAAGACCCTGGATTGCTTCGTCGCACCGGCGCAAAATTGCTTCGCAATTTTGTCGCGGGCTCCTCGCAATGACGTGGAGAGAGATTGCGCCCCACCAAACAAAAACCCCGCGGCTTTCGTCGCGGGATTTTGTCTTTTGTCGTTGATGCCGCTCAGTGCGCCAGGATCGCCAGCAGCAGCAAGGCCACGATGTTGGTGATCTTGATCATCGGGTTCACCGCAGGGCCGGCCGTGTCCTTGTAGGGATCGCCGACGGTGTCGCCGGTCACCGCCGACTTGTGGGCATCAGAACCCTTGCCGCCGAAATGACCGTCCTCGATGTACTTCTTGGCGTTGTCCCAGGCGCCGCCGCCCGAGGTCATGGAGATCGCGACGAACAGGCCCGTCACGATCACGCCGAGCAGCATCGCGCCGACGGCCGAGAACGCAGCCGACTTGCCGGCGGCGCCGCCGCCCGCGATCGCGTAGATCAGGAAGTAGACGACGATCGGCGACAGCACCGGGAGCAGCGAGGGGATGATCATTTCCTTGATCGCCGCGCGGGTGAGCAGGTCGACCGCCTTGCCGTAGTCGGGCTTGTCCGTGCCCTGCATGATGCCCGGCTTCTCGCGGAACTGACGGCGCACTTCCTCGACGATTGCGCCGGCCGCACGCCCGACCGCCGTCATGCCCATCGCGCCGAACAGATACGGCAGCAAACCGCCGAACAACAGGCCGACAACCACATACGGGTTGTTGAGCGAGAAATCCGGGTTGACGCCGGCGAAGTAGGGATGGTCGGCCGAGCCCGCAACGAAGAACTTGAGGTCCTGGTTGTAGGCTGCGAACAGCACAAGGGCACCGAGACCGGCGGAGCCGATCGCGTAACCTTTGGTGACCGCCTTCGTCGTGTTGCCGACCGCGTCGAGCGCGTCGGTCGACTTGCGCACTTCCTTCGGTAGCCCCGCCATTTCGGCGATGCCGCCGGCGTTGTCAGTCACCGGACCGAAGGCGTCCAGCGCGACGACCATGCCGGCCAAGGCCAGCATGGTGGCGGTCGCGATGGCGATGCCGAACAGGCCGGCCAGGCTGTAGGTGACCAGGATGCCGGCGATGATGACGATCGCGGGCAACGCCGTCGCTTCCATCGAGACGGCGAGGCCCTGGATCACGTTGGTGCCGTGACCCGTGACCGAAGCCTGGGCGATCGACTTCACCGGACGGTAGTCGGTGCCGGTGTAGTACTCGGTGATCCAGATGATCAGCGCGGTGACGACGAGGCCGATGACGCCGCATTCAAACAGCGACATGCCGGTATAGTCGACGCCGTCGAGCTTGCCGAAGCCGATCAAATAGTAGATCACGCCGGCGATGCCGATCAGCGACAGGATGCCGGTTGCGATCAGGCCCTTGTAGAGCGCGCCCATGATCGACTGGCTGGGCCCGAGCTTCACGAAGAACGTGCCGATGATCGAGGTGATGATGCAGATGCCGCCGATGGCGAGCGGCAGCGTCATCATGTTGGCGAGGATCGGCGTCTTGGCGAAGAAGATGGCAGCGAGAACCATGGTGGCGACCGCGGTCACCGCATAGGTCTCGAACAGGTCGGCGGCCATGCCGGCGCAGTCGCCGACGTTGTCACCGACGTTGTCGGCGATGGTGGCCGGATTGCGCGGATCATCCTCGGGGATGCCGGCCTCGACCTTGCCGACGAGATCGCCGCCGACGTCCGCCCCCTTGGTGAAGATGCCGCCGCCGAGACGGGCGAAGATCGAGATCAGCGAGGCGCCGAAGCCGAGCGCCACCATGGCGTCGATGACGGTGCGGCTGTCAGGTGCGAGCTTCAGCGAGTGCACCAGGAAGCCGAAATAGAGCGTCACGCCCAACAGCGCGAGACCCGCCACCAGAAGGCCGGTAATCGCGCCCGCCTTGAAGGCGAGTTCGAGGCCGCCGGCGAGCGACGTCGTCGCAGCCTGGGCGGTGCGCACATTGGCGCGCACTGAGACGTTCATGCCGATGAAGCCGGCCGCCCCCGACAGGACGGCGCCGATCAGGAAGCCGATCGCGACATAGAGCCCAAGGAAAAAGGCAAGCAGCACGAAGATGACGATGCCGACGATGCCGATCGTGGTGTACTGGCGCCGGAGATAGGCCTGTGCGCCTTCACGCACCGCTCCCGCGATCTCCTGCATGCGCGGTGACCCCGCATCCGCACTCAACACCGAAGACGTCGCCCAAATCGCGTAGACGACGGAAAGCACTCCGCAGAGCACTATCAACCATAATGCTGTCATTTGATTTCTGCCTCAGATCCTTGATGAACGTACCCCCGCCGCCTCTTGTTTTCCGTCATGCGGTGCGGCGCCCTTATGCTGAACAGGGCTGCCCCTTGCGCGAAGAGGTAGCCCTAGTCGGTCACAAGCTTGCCAAAATCAAATTGATGGTGCAACGCCGGAAGAGAGTGAAAAAGCCGATCTCGGCAGGTAATTAGACCTAATGCCGAGCGCGCGACGGCTGGCGTGGCGCAGTGCCTAGAAGTGGCTAAAAGACAACCGCTTCAAGGTCAGTTCCTGGCCCTGCCCATCCAGAAAGCGTGGCCGCTCGTAGCCGGCGACGATCGTGCCGATCGCCGTGACGGCAAGGCCGGCCACCCGCCCGGCGGCGATCAGCGCATCGCTCCGTGCCGGCGGGACCGTGCACAACACTTCGTAATCGTCGCCCCCGGCAAGCAGCGTCTCAACACAAATGGCATTGCGGTCGAGCAGGCCGGCCGCGGCGGCCGAGAGGGGCACGCTCGCCAGACCGACGGTGGCCGAAACGCCGGATGCTGCACAGAGTTTGGTCAGGTCGCCGGCAAGCCCGTCGGAGACGTCCATCGCCGCTGTCGCATGGTCACGCACAGCCTGCGCCAACACATTGCGGGGCTGGGGGATCCGATAGCGCGAAACGAGAGCTTCTCTTGCTGCGGGATCGGACGCGAGCGCGGTGGCGGCCGGGCCTCCGGTGAGCACGTCCAGCCCGAGCGCGGCATCGCCGATCGTGCCCGTCACCAGGATAATATCGCCCGGTCGCGCTCCGGTGCGGCCAACCATCCGCCCCGTCGGCACGCGGCCGAAGGCGGTGATCGAGATCATCTGCGGCCCTGGTGTCGACACCGTGTCGCCGCCGAGCAGCGGGCAGGCGAAAGTTTTCACGTCCTCGCCGAGCGCATCCGCAAAAGGCCTCAGCCAGGCGTCCTCCTTGCTGCGCAGCGCCAGCGTCAGCACGAAGCCGGCCGGGCTCGCGCCCTTGGCGGCGAGATCGGACAGGTTCACCCGCAGTGCCTTGCGCGCGATGGTGTCGGGGGGATCGGTGGCAAGATAATGCACGCCCTCGACCACGGCATCGGTGGTGACGACAATGTCGTCGCCTGACGAGGACAGCACCGCGGCGTCGTCCACCAGTGCGAACGCACCGGGATCAGTCGCCAACGGCTTGAAATAGCGAGCGATCAGGGAATCTTCGCCGGAGGGATCGTTCGGAGTGGTCATCGGTGTCAACTCCAACCGCCCGCGTCGCCCTACCCCCGCCCGAACTCGTCACCGCGAAACTGGCGGCCGATCTGGTCGAGCACGGCGTTGACCATTCCGGTCTCCTCGCGGTCGACGAAAGCATTCGCGACGTCGACATATTCGGAGATCACGACGCGGCCCGGCACATCCTTGCGGTGCTCCAGTTCGTAGGCCCCTGCCCGCAACACCGCGCGCAGGATGGCTTCGATCCGCTTCAAGGGCCAGCCCTTGGACAGCGCCTCGTCGATCAGCGGATCGAGCTTCTTCTGGTCGCGCACGACGCCGGAGACGACGTCGCGGAAAAATGCGGCTTCCGCAGGCAGGTAAGTGTCGCCCTCGACCTCGTTGCCGAGCCAGTGGCTTTCGAACTCCGCAAAGATGTCGTTGATGCCGGCGCCGGCGATATCCATTTGATAGAGCGCCTGGACGGCTGCGAGCCGCGCCGCACCGCGCCGGTTCGCTTTCTTCTCCGCAAGCCCCGCCGGTTTCCTGATGTCAGCCATGGCTCAGGCCCGCGCCAGGCGGCGCTTGATGCGAAGCATCGCCAGCGCCGCACGCGCGGCATCGCCGCCCTTGTTGAGCTCGCTGGCGCGCGCCCGCGCCCAGGCCTGGTCCTCGTTGTTGACGGTGAGGATGCCGTTGCCGAGCGGCAACTTGCGCGCCACAGCGAGGTCCATTAGCGCACGCGAGGATTCCTGCGAGACGATCTCGAAATGGATGGTGTCGCCGCGGATCACGCAACCGAGCGCAATCACCGCATCATAAGGCTTGCCGTTCGCCGCAGCCGCGTCGACTGCGATCGCCACCGCCGCCGGGATCTCCAACGCGCCGGGAACCGTGATGACGTCATGGGTCAGGCCGGCCGCCTTCAACTCGGTCACCGCGCCATCCAGAAGCGCGTCCTGGAGATCGTCATAGAACCGTGCCTCGACCACCAGCGCACGCGCGCCGGAAATATCGGTCTGGTCCTTCAGGGGTGCGCGCCGCGCGTCTGCCATCGTCTCAATCCGTTTCGTCTAGTCGTCTCTTGGGTCGGCGCGTTATGTAGTCGCCGCAGGCGTGTAAGCCAAGTTTTAAAGCAGGGCCGGCTTTACCGGTCACTTCATTTCCGTCAGCCGCGCCGCATAGCGGGCCATCAGATCGACCTCGATATTGACCTCACTGCCCGCCTTCCAGCCGCCGATCGTCGTGACGTCGAGTGTATGCGGAATGATCAGCACCGAAAAGGTCGCGTCATCAACCGTATTGACGGTCAGCGAGACGCCATCGAGCGTAATCGAGCCCTTGGTGGCGATGAAGCGCGCCAGCTCCCGCGTCGTCGAGAGCTCGAACCGCGCCATGTCGGGCAGGTCCTCGCGGCTGACGATGCTGGCGACGCCGTCGACGTGGCCGGCGACGATGTGACCGCCGAGCTCGTCGCCGATCTTGAGCGCACGCTCGAGATTGAGCATCGTGCCCACCTTCCAGCGCTTGGCCGTCGTCAGCGCCAGCGTCTCGGCGGCGGCATCGACGTCGAACCAGGTTTTGCCGTCAGCGACGCCGGAGGCGACCACGGTGAGGCAGACGCCGTTGTTGGCGATCGAAGCGCCGTCGGCAATGGTGGTCTGATCGTAGCTGCAGGCAATGCGCAGGCGGTGCAATTGCCCCTGCGCCACCGGCTTGACGCTGACGATCTCGCCGATATCGGTGACAATGCCAGTGAACATTAAGCGCGCTCGTAGATGGTGAGAGTATCGGGGCCGAATGTCTCGCTAGCATGAACCTTGTAGGCCTGCGACTGCGTGATTTTCGACAGGGGCAATGCATCGAGCGCATCGACCCCACCAGCCCCCACCTCTTCCGCCCCGCGGAACAGCCAGATCTCGTCGACGAGGTCGGCAGACACGAAGGATGCCGCGACCCGGCTGCCGCCCTCGACCATCAGCCGCGTGACGCCCTTCTCGGCGAGCGCGTGCAGCACGGCCGGAAGGTCGAGGCCGGCTGCACCGTTCGGCGGCATACGCATGATTTGCGCACCGGCGGCGCCGAGGCGGGTTGCTGCGGCTGCTTCCGCAAGCTCTGAACCCACGACCCAAAGCGGCGCCTCCCGCGCGGAGCGCACGAGTTGGCTGGAAGCCGGAATCCGCAAATTCCGGTCGAGGACAACACGCAACGGAGAACGCGCTTCCATGCCGGGCAGGCGGCAATTGAGCTGCGGATCATCGGCCAGCACCGTGCCGATGCCGACCAGGATCGCGTCGCTCGAGGCGCGCAGGAGATGCACCCGGTCGCGGACGGCATCGCCGGTGATCGCGAGCCGCTTGCCGCCTTCAGCGCCGATCTTGCCGTCGGGCGAGACGGCAAGCTTCAGGATCACGTGCGGACGCTTGTCACGGATGCGGCGGAAATGGCCGGCGTGGTCGAACGCGGCCTCCGCCGCGCACAGGCCCACATCCACAGTCATGCCTGCGGCGCGCACGCGCGCGTGCCCCTGCCCCGCGACCTCAGGATTTGGATCCTCGATCGCCGCGACGACGCGCTTGATGCCGGCGGCGATCACCGCATCGGCGCAGGGCGGCGACTTGCCAAAATGCGAGCATGGCTCGAGGGTGACGTAAAGCGTCGCACCGCGCGCGGCCTCGCCTGCCCGCCGTAGCGCTTCAACCTCGGCATGCGGCCGTCCACCGGGCTGCGTCCAGCCGCGGCCGACGATCACTCCGTCCCTGACGATGACGGCGCCGACGGCCGGATTGGGCCAGGTGCGCCCCTGCCCGCGCCGACCGAGCGCCAGCGCCAGCTGCATGTAACGGCGGTCGGCGTCCCTGGACTCGCGGATCTTCCGGGCGAACTGATCTTCCAGGATGCGGAAGATCATTTGCGCATCGCGGCGAGCCGCGCTTCCTCCTCACCGGAGAGCTCGCCGAGCACCTCGGCGAAATCCTTGGCCTCGCGGAAATTGCGGTAGACCGAGGCGAAGCGCACATAGGCGACGTCGTCGAGCGTGCGCAGATGCTCCATCACGGTCTCGCCGATCACCTCGGAGGAAATCTCGGCCTCACCGCCGGTCTCGAGCTCGCGCACGATGGTGGAGACCATCTTCTCCACCCTTTCAGGCTCGACCGGCCGCTTGCGCAACGAGATCGAGACCGAGCGCATCAGCTTGTCGCGGTCGAACGGTACGCGGCGGCCGTTGCGCTTGATCACCGTGAGCTCGCGCAGCTGCACGCGCTCGAAGGTGGTGAAGCGGAAATTGCAGGCGACGCACACGCGCCGCCTGCGGATGACGGAAGAATCCTCGGTCGGACGCGAGTCCTTTACCTGCGTGTCGAGACTGTTGCAGTTCGGGCAGCGCATCCGTTTGCCTTGATCCTTTGACTTCAGCCTTTATCTTGGCCTCTTACTGATAGATCGGGAAGCGGTCGGTGAGCGCCTTGACCCGTTCCTTGATCGCAGCTTCCACCAGCGGCGCCTTGCCGTCGTCGGATTGCGCGATCGCGTTGAGGACCTCGGCGATCATGCCGCCGACCTGCTGGAATTCAGCGACGCCGAAGCCGCGGGTCGTCGCCGCCGGGGTGCCCAGACGGATACCGGAGGTCACGAACGGCGACTCCGGGTCGAACGGAATGCCGTTCTTGTTGCAGGTGATGGCGGCGCGAACCAGCGCCTTCTCCGAGGCGTTGCCCTTCAGGCCCTTCGGCCTGAGGTCGACCAGCATCAGATGGTTATCGGTGCCGCCGGAGACAATATCGAAGCCATGGCTCTTCATCGCCTCGGCGAGCGCCTTGGCGTTCTCGACGACGTTCTTCGCATAGACCTTGAAGTCCGGACGCAGCGCCTCACCGAAGGCCACGGCCTTTGCCGCGATCACATGCATCAGCGGGCCGCCCTGCAGGCCCGGGAAGATCGCCGAATTGAATTTCTTGGTCAGCGCCTCGTCATTCCACAGCATGAGGCCGCCGCGCGGACCGCGCAGCGATTTGTGCGTCGTGGTGGTGGTGACGTGGGCATGCGGCACAGGCGAGGCATGCACGCCGCCGGCGACGAGGCCCGCGAAGTGCGCCATGTCGACCAGCAGATAGGCGCCGACCGAGTCCGCGATCTCACGGAAGCGCTTGAAATCCCAGGCGCGCGAATAAGCCGAGCCGCCGGCCACGATCAGCTTCGGCTTGACCTCTTCGGCCTGCTTGGCGACCGCGTCCATGTCGATGATCTGGTCCTCGCGGCGCACGGTGTAGTGCGCGGCCTTGAACCACTTGCCGCTCATGTTGACGGGTGAGCCGTGAGTGAGATGGCCGCCGGCCGCGAGGTCGAGGCCCATGAAGGTGTCGCCGGGCTGGAGCAGCGCCAGGAACACCGCCTGGTTCATCTGGCTGCCGGAGTTCGGCTGCACGTTGGCGAACTTGGCGCCGAACAGCTTCTTGGCGCGATCGATCGCGAGGTTCTCGGCGACGTCGACCCACTCACAACCGCCGTAGTAGCGCGCGCCCGGATAACCTTCCGCATATTTGTTGGTCATCACCGAACCCTGCGCCTCCAGCACGGCCCGGCTGACGATGTTCTCGGAGGCGATCAGCTCGACTTCATGGCGCTGCCGGCCGAGTTCGCCCTTGATGGCAGCGGCGATTTCCGGGTCGGCCTGATCGAGCGAGGCGGTGAAAAACGAATCGGGCGCAGAGGCGGTCTTGGCTGAGGTCATCTTGCGAATATCTCCACCGCCGCAGCCTTTTGGCAGGCTACGGGGGTCTTGGTGTGGCGATCGGAAGCGGCGAGCGCGATCTACCACATCGCCCGCAACAGGCCAAGCATTTGCGGGTCGGGCGTGACATTTATGCAAGATATGGTGGGGATTTATGGATTGGGGCGATCGGACGGCCGCAGAACCACCGGCTCGCCGGTCACCCGAAAAGGTCCGATCTGGACCTCAACAATCCAGTGGTCGCGGTGCTCCGTCTACAGCCCGGTATACCCCGCCTTCACCGGGTCCACGCTGCCGTCGAGCTGGCGCAGATAGGTCAGGCCGCAGACCGTCAACCTGTGGGTGTCCTTCTCGCCGGCTTCCATCAGGGTGTTGAGGTAGTTCGTCACCTTTTCCCGCGCCTCGTCGCTCGCCGCCGCCGTGCGATTGGCGAGCAGGTCATAGGTCTTCATGATGCGGTCGATGGCAGCTTCCATGGCACCCTCTGGTTCATCGATGTTTTGGGAATCTTGATCAGGCAACCGCTCTTGCCTCGGCCTGCGCCTCAAACCTCACGATCGCCTTGTTGGCGAGCCTGATCTTGTTGGATTCGCCGTGCTGGAGCAGCGTGACGATGATCTCGAGCAGACGTTCGTTGGTGGCGAGCGTGTCGGCGATCGCACCGGAGCGGCGGAGGTAATTCGCGGCGATCGCATAGGCATCGCTCACGAGTTCGACGTTCATTGCCTGCAACCCGCGCTCGACGAGCATCGCGTCCTCCGATCCGCAGGGACAACCGCGACGCGTAGAACCGGTTCCGCTGATCAGGCACTTTTTTTCGCGAGTGCGAAAAGCACAACGCGCACCGGTCCGGAACAAGCCGGGCCGGCGCGCTGGGGAAGCCAGGCACGTTGGGGAGGCCTGCCGGTCTTGAGGGCCGGCTTGGCCTTGATCCCGTTTTGAAACTCAGAGCCGATACAGGATCTGGTCGGTCCAGAACCGCTCGAGGCGGTGCAGCGACTTGTTGAGGGTCGAGAACTCCTCGCCGGAGATGCCGCCGACCTGTTCCACGGTCTTGACGTGCTTCTGGTACAGGCTGTCGACGATGCGGCGGACTTCCTGGCCCTGCGGCGTCAGGCGGATGCGCACCGAGCGGCGGTCAACGCGCGAGCGCTGATGATCGAGGAAACCGAGCTCCACGAGCTTCTTCAGATTGTAGGAGACGTTGGAGCCGAGATAGTAACCGCGCGTGCGCAGCTCGCCCGCGGTCAGCTCCTTGTCGCCGATGTTATAGAGCAGGAGCGCCTGCACGGAATTGATGTCGGCGCGGCCACGACGATCGAACTCGTCCTTGATCACATCGAGGAGCCGGCGATGCAGCCGCTCCACCAGAGTCAATGCTTCCAGATAGAGCGACTGCACCGAACCCTGCGGGCCCGAAACGCGCTCTGCGGTATCTGCCGCAGTTGCGACGGCTTTCATCATGACACTTCCCCTGTTGTCGTTTTTATCGACACTCATTCGACGAAACTTGTGTCCCGTCTGATAGGTGCAACTTAAGGGGGGCGTTTGAAGATCGGCTTAAATAAGAGAATAAAGAGATCATGAATTTAAGACAGTGAATTGCGGATTAAGCCTGTCCCACAAGCACTTTTCGCAACCGTCTGTTGACCGTGGCAAGGTCCTGTTCACCGTCCGTCCGCACCATCTGTCACATTCCAGAACAGCCCCGCCACGTTTCGAAACGCACGCGTAACGGCTGTGGCGGTTTGCGCTAGGTCAACGAAAACTTACCTCGAATTTTACGAAACCAGCGGTCAACCAAGCGCAGCACTCTCATCTCCCGGACCAGCGCCGCGAAGCGGCGCGCAGGGCCGGGAGCCAGAACGCCGCAAACGAGATCGGAGAGATTTCGGGCCCAGGCTCAGCAGCGCATCACCATTCAGCAGCGCATCACCATGGTGCGTCGAAGACACGCTTAAACACACTGTTGGTGCTGCGCCTGTCCGGGGCACAGAATGTGCGTGTTGGAAACGTCTGCGCTACGGCGGCCGTTCGCGCGCTGCCATCCAGGCGAGTGCGAGATAAGCGGCGAGCATGAAGGCTTCGACGCCGACCACGACCAGGCTGCCTCCATAGATCCCCGGGAACATCAGCTCGATCACTGCCATCGAGACCACGGTCGTGAGCCACACCACGGCTCCCCAGGGCGTGGCGAGCCACAGGCCGACGGCGGCGACGAGCTCGATGACGGCGAAATAGATGGTCGAGGCCTGCCAGGCCATCGACTGGTTTTCGAAGGCCTCCTCCTCGCCGCCGACAAAGCCGGTCACCTGTGCCCAGTGATACAGGCCCTTGAGGATCGACAGCAGCGCCATGACCCGCAGGAATAGCACCAGGCGGCGGGTCCAGACATTGTCGTCGGAGTCGGGCCGCTCCGAAGAGATCGCCGCCACAGACAATGCACTGTCGCGGGCGCCGTCCCTGACGGCATCCCTGGCATTGTCGCGGGCCGCATCACGGGTGGAAATCTCGGGCATCGCCCCTTCTGGCTGTTTCGCCACGCAAAATCAATCGGCTGCCATCGCCTTGCGGGAGGTCAAGCCGCGGTGACGGGAACTATGCGAGCTGGTATAAGAATAATTCCAGCCGGGAGAAGAGTAATGGCGATCAAATACGGACGTCCGATCGAACTGCGCGACGTCGCGCGCGGGACCGGTGCCGCAGTGCCCCATGCCCTCGATCTGACCGTCCGTCCGCGCCGCAACCGCAAGGCAGAATGGGCCCGGCGCATGGTGCGCGAGAACGTGCTCACCACCGACGATCTGATCTGGCCGCTGTTCCTGATCGAGGGCAACAACAAGCGCGAGGCCATCACTTCGATGCCCGGCGTCGAACGCCTCAGCGTCGACCAGGCCGTGCGCGAGGCCGAGCGCGCCATGAAGCTGACCATTCCCTGCCTCGCGCTGTTTCCCTACACCGATCCTTCCTTGCGGGACGAAGAAGGCTCGGAAGCCACCAACCCGGACAATCTGGTCTGCCAGGCGGTTCGCGCGATCAAGAAGGAATTCCCTGACATCGGCGTGCTCTGCGACGTCGCGCTCGATCCCTTCACCAGCCACGGCCATGACGGCTTGATTTCCGACGGCAAGATCTTGAATGACGAGACGGTTGCCGTACTGGTGCGCCAGGCGCTGGTGCAGGCCGAAGCCGGCTGCGACATCATCGCGCCCTCCGACATGATGGACGGCCGCGTCGCCGCGATCCGCCAGGCGCTGGATCGCACCGGCTTCCTTGACGTGCAGATCATGGCCTATGCCGCGAAATACGCCTCGGCTTTCTACGGTCCGTTCCGCGATGCCATCGGCTCGGCCAAGACGCTCACCGGCGACAAGCGCACCTACCAGATGGACAGCGCCAACACCGACGAAGCGCTGCGCGAGGTCGAGCTCGACATCTCCGAGGGCGCCGACATGGTGATGGTCAAGCCCGGCATGCCGTATCTCGACGTGGTCCGTCGCGTGAAGGACACCTTCGGGATGCCGACCTTCGCCTATCAGGTGTCCGGCGAATACGCGATGATCGCGGCCGCCGCCAACAACGGCTGGCTCGACGGCGACCGCGCCATGATGGAGAGCCTGCTCGCCTTCAAGCGCGCCGGCGCGGATGGCGTTTTGACTTATTTTGCGGCGCAGGCAGCAGAAAAACTGAAGTCGCAATCCTGAGGCGGCTCAATCCGCCGCTTACGCCCTCGGCTGCGGCCCACATAACGGACGTAGCGCGTCGCGCTGCTCGCGCGACAGCACGGTGATTGGATAGATTGCCTCGCGCGTCTCCCGCTTGAAGAACGGATGCGGCCATGTCTTCCCCCGCAGCTTCCATGCAAGCACCTTGGCGATAGCGCGCAGGAGGAGAGACAGATTAACTCCTGTTGAGCCCGCCGGCGGCTCGCCCACCGCGTGCTTGCCGAGAATGGCCCCGATCGGCGGCCCGGCGACATCGTCAACTGCGGGCGTGCCGCCCTCGAACGCCTGCGCAACAATGCCGACAAAGGGAACGCTCGGCGTGAGGGTGTTGCCGATCGGCGTGTTGCAGCAACTTGCATACCATCTGTAGAGGCCTTTCGGGGTTAGTCGGACCCCGGCGACCCGGTTCTGGCCCTCTGCAAACGAGAACGTCGATGGCGCGACCTGGACAATGTCGGTGCCACCTTTCGCATTCAGCAGATCGGCACGGCCGAGCTGATGTGCGAAGGCCTGGCAGTCGTCGCAGTAACAGACCACGCGGTTGACGGTCTGCGGCGACACGCCCGTGACCACGCCGCGGACCCCGCCACAGCGACAACGCAATTCGATGTCACCACGCATGAATATTCCTTTCCGGGCGCGGAATTAGGGACTTCGGCTGCGCCGAGCATGGTGCAAATCACGAACAGCGCAAGCGCACTCGGCCGCCGAATCGCCGGAATATTTTGCGGTGCTGATGCGCCAGCAGCCTTGGCGCGCGACCGGATGGCTCCCATGTGCTGCGGGTGAGACGTCCGAAAGTGGAAGGGAAGCTCATGTCTTATTCCGGTTCGCCAAACGACAGCGGCACCTGGCGTAGTGATGGCGCGGCGCACGCCTATGATCCCTATCTGCATCCGGAACTGTTCCGCGGTGTCGCGACGCGGCGGGTGTTTGCGTTCCTGATCGACATGGTCGTGATTTCCGTGCCTGTCATCCTCGGCTACCTCTTCATCGCGGTGTTCGGCGTCGTGACGCTCGGCATCGGTTGGGCCCTGTTCTGGCTGGCCTGGCCGGCCTCCGTGATCTGGGCCATCGTCTATTATGGCGCCTGCATCGGCGGTCCGTCGTCGGCGACGATCGGGATGCGGGTCATGGATCTGGAGTTGCGCACCTGGTACGGCGCGCCGGGCTACTTTGTCCTCGGCGCCACCCATGCCGTGCTGTTCTGGGTGACGGTCTCGTTCCTGTCGCCCTTCGTGGTGCTGGTCGGCCTGTTCAACGGCCGCCGGCGCCTGCTGCAGGATTTCGTGCTGGGAACGGTCGTGATCAACAATTCCGTTCGGGCCCCAGTCCCCCAGACGGCCAGGACGTATTGAGAACCGAGCGATCAATGACCTACTAACCAGGATCAGCTAAGCTGACTGGCCTGCCGACCTACCGAGCGGACCAATTGACCGGAGGCTTTCGTAGCGCGATGCTGATACTCACTTCGGAGGCCTACGACGTCCCTTGACCCAGCACTCGCGCGATACCCCTCAATTTTACCTGACGGCGCCGTCCCCCTGCCCGTATCTGCCGGGCCGGCATGAGCGCAAGGTGTTTACACACCTCGTGGGTGAGCGCGCCGGCGACCTCAACGACCTCCTGACCCATGGCGGGTTCCGCCGCAGCCAGTCGATCGCTTACCGGCCGGCTTGCGACCAGTGCCGGGCCTGCGTCTCGGTCCGGGTGGTCGCCAACGAGTTCCGCCTGTCCCGCAATTTCCGCAAGGTGATGGCCCGCAACGCCGACATCGTCGGCGAGCAGCGCAGCGCGGTGCCGACATCAGAGCAATATTCGGTATTCCGCGCCTATCTCGACGCCCGTCACCGCCACGGCGGCATGGCCGACATGACCGTGCTCGACTACGCCATGATGGTCGAGGACAGCCATGTCGAGACCCGCATCATCGAGTACCGCAAGCGCGGTCCCGACAGCGGCATCACCGGCCGTGGCGAGGAGCTGATCGCGGTCGCATTGACCGACGTGCTCAGCGACGGCCTGTCAATGGTCTATTCGTTCTTCGAGCCCAGCCAGGTCAGCCGCTCGATGGGCACCTTCATGATCCTCGACCATATCGCCCGCGCACGCAGGCAGGGCCTACCCTACGTCTATCTCGGATACTGGATCGAGGGTTCCAAGAAGATGGACTACAAGGCCCGCTTCCTGCCGCAGCAGCGCTTGGCCCCCTCAGGCTGGCTGCGCATCGACGCGCAGGGCGATGTGGCGTCCGAGCCGCAGGATTGATCATGTGAATGGGGAATGGGGAGGCGCGAATAGCGAAGCATCCACTCCCCGTTCGCCACTCGCTACTCACCCCACCAACGTATCCACCAGCAGCTTCAAATTCAAAACCACGATCACGCCCGCCACGATCCACGCGATCGCGGCGACGGACATGGGTATCGCGAACTGCCCCATCTTGCGGCGATCGGACACGAAACGCACCAGCGGGATTACCGCGAAGGGCAGCTGCATCGACAGCACGACCTGGCTGAGCACCAGCAGATCCGCGGTGCCGCGCTCGCCGTAGATCGCGGTGACGACGATCACCGGGATGATGGCAATGCCGCGCGTGACGAGACGCCGCGCCCAGGTGGGCAGCCGCAGATCGAGAAAGCCCTCCATGACGATCTGGCCGGCGAGCGTTGCGGTGACGGTCGAGTTCAGACCCGAGGCGAGCAGCGCCACCGCGAACAATGTCGAGGCAATGCCGAGGCCAAGCAGCGGCGAGAGCAGCTCGAAGGCCTGGCCGATCTCGGCAACCTCCGAGTGGCCGCTCTTGTGGAAGGTGGCGGCTGCGACAACGAGGATCGCGGCGTTGACGAACAACGCCAGCATCAGCGCGATGGTGGAATCCGTCGTCGCCCATTTGATCGCTTCGCGCCGGCCCTCGTCGTTGCGCGCGTAGGCGCGCGTCTGCACGATCGACGAATGCAGATAGAGATTATGCGGCATCACGGTCGCGCCGATGATGCCGATCGCGATGTAGAGCATCTCGGAATTGGTGAATATCTCGGTCTTCGGCGCAAAGCCGCGCAGCACCTCGGCGAACGGCGGCGCGGCGGCCACGATCTGCACCGCGAAGCAGACCGCGATCACCGCCAGCAGCGCCATGACGAACGCCTCGAGGAAACGGAAGCCGCGGTTCATCAGGACGAGCAGCAGGAATGCGTCGAGCACTGCAATCAGCGCGCCGACGATCAGGGGAATGCCGAACAGAAGTTTCAGCGCGATGGCGGTTCCGATCACCTCGGCAAGGTCGCAGGCGATGATCGCCGCTTCACAGCCCAGCCAGAGCAGGAGGTTGACCGCGGGCGAATAGGTGGCGCGGCAGGCCTGCGCGAGGTCGCGATCCGTGACGATGCCGAGCCGTGCCGCCAGGGATTGCAGCAGGATCGCCATCAAATTCGAGAGCAAGATGACCGAGAGCAGCGTGTAGCCGAACTTCGACCCGCCAGCGAGGTCGGTCGCCCAGTTGCCGGGGTCCATATAGCCGACCGAGACCAGGTAGCCCGGCCCGATGAAGGCGAGCAGCCGCCGCCACCACGCCGCCGTGGGGATGGTCACCGTGGCGTTGACCTCGGCCAGGCTCTTGGTGGCTGGCGCGTCAATGCGCCAGCCGGAGGCTGTATCCTGGGTGAGATCGGGCGATCGGGCATCCATGATGGCAACAATACCGATGTCGAGCCTTATTGCAACTCATTTGCAACTGCATCTAGCCGGATCGGTTCCCGCGGGTACCTCGTTTTGCCCCGCCCTGTCGGGAAGCGGGTGGGTTTGGCGGTCCCCGGACGCCGATACTGGCCTCATCACGACTTTGCAGGAACGAGCCATGTCAAATCCACAGCGCCTCCCCCAGACCTTCAACCGCCTCGCCTGGTCCAACCTCGCGGCGCAGTCGGCAGAGCAGATCGCGCTGGCCGCGGCGCCGATCGTCGCGGTGCTGACGCTGGGAGTGGCCGAAGGGCAAACCGGCCTGCTCCAGACCGCCCTCACCTTGCCCTTCGTGCTGTTTGCGATTCCGGCCGGCCTGCTCGCCGACCGCATCTCCCGCCGCTCGCTGATGGCGAGCGCCGAGGCGCTGCGGGCCGTGGCGCTTGGGACGATCGTGCTGCTGCTCGCGCTCGGCGCGCTCAATCTGGCGCTGCTGGCGCTGCTCGGCTTCGCCGCAGTCTGCGGCACCGTGGTCTACAGCGTCGCTGCGCCGGCGCTGGTGCCCTCGCTGGTCAGCGCGGAGCTGTTGCCGGCTGCGAATGCCCGGATCGAACTTGCGCGCACCATCGCCTTCGCCAGCGGGCCTGCGCTCGGCGGCGCAGTGGTCGGCTGGTGGGGCGCGAGCCCGGCTTTCGCTTTCGCGGCGGCGCTCTCCGCGATCGCCGTGGCCCTGCTCTCCGGCCTCTACGAGCCGGCGCGCACGCCGGTGCCGCGTCGCCATCCAATGCTGGAGATCCGCGAGGGCGCGGCCTTCGTCTTCCACCACCAGCTGCTGCGGCCGGTGTTCATCACCCAGTTCATCTTCAACACCGGCTGGTTCCTGCAGATCGCGGTGTTCGTGCCTTACGCGGTGCGCCATCTCGGCCTGACCGCCGCCGGTGTCGGCATCGTGCTGACGATGTACGGAATCGGCATGGTGATCGGCGCACTGTTCGCCACGCGCGTCATGAAGCGCATCGCGTTCGGCACCGTGATCGGCCTCGGCCCGGTGACCGGTTTCGTCGCGGCTGTCGTGATGGCACTGACTGTGCTGGTGCCCTCGCCGTGGCTCGCTGGCCTCAGCTTCTTCCTGCTCGGCGTCGGGCCGATCCTGTGGGTGATCTCGACCACAACCCTGCGGCAGTCCGTGACGCCGCCGCGTCTGCTCGGCCGCGTCTCCGCCATCAACATCATGAGCTACGGCGCCCGCCCGCTCGGCTCGGCGCTGGGCGCGATCGTCGGCGGCCTCTGGAGCGCGGAAGCGTGCCTCTATCTCGCCGCCGCCGTGTTCGGCTTGCAGGCCCTGGTGATCTGGCTGTCACCGGCGGTGGCGCTGGACCGGCAGCCGGCCATGGTCGAGGATGGCGCTGCGGCCCGGGCCTAATTCGCCAGATACCGCTCGTAGCTCCCGGCCACCGGCTCGCTCACGTCGACATCAGGGTCGAGCGTGTAGAGATCCTGCGCGCGGCCGATGCCGCGCAGCGCGTAGCGACCGGTGGAAACGAGGTAGCGGCGTCCGGCGGCATCCAGTCCCTTGTAGAACTCGGCTGACGCCAGCAACTCGCGATCGACCGAACGGCTCATCGAAGCGATGCGGCTGACCTCATTCACGGTCGGTCCGACCACGGTGAAATCGAGCCGGTCCTCGCTGCCGATATTGCCGTAGAAGACCTCGCCGACATGCAGGCCGATATAGGCCGACGTGGTCGGGCGGCCCTCCGCTGTGCGGCGTGCATTCAGCGTCGCGACGTTCCGGCGGAACAGGTGCTCGGCCCGCAGCGCAGCCCGGCGCGCATCGGCCATATCCTCGCCCCAGAACATCGCAAGCACGCCGTCGCCGATCAGCTTCAGCACATCGCCGCCGGCCTCGTGGATCGCATCGATCACGGCCTGCGCGTAGTCGTTGAGGAACGGGATGATCTCGTCCGGCCCGATGCTCTCGCTGATCCCGGTCGAGCCACGCAAATCCGAATACCAGAGCACGGCATTGATGCGCTCCGTGACGCCGCGCGAGATACGCCCGCGCAGGACCTGCTCGGAGGCATCGCGTCCGAGATAGACCCGCCCGAGCGTCCTGACAATGTCGACCTGCTGCGCCGACTTGATCGCCAGTCCCAGCACCGGCACGAGATCGCGCAGCGCGGCGAGCTCGGCTTCGGTGAAGCCATCCTCGCGCCGCGTCGTCCAATAGGAGTAGAGGCAATCCATCTGCCCGAGCGCTCCGGTCTCGCCGAAGCGGTGCACGAAAGCCAGGAAATGACGATGCCCGGTTTGTGCGAGGTCGCCGATCTGCGAGAAATCGAGCGAGGGCGCGTCGGCGAGGTCGAGCACCATCTCGTCGTGGCCATGCTCGAGCAGATGATAGAACACCGAGCGGCGCCAATTCGTGGCCGCATCGCCCTCCGCCGTCGAGCCGTATTCGACGACGTCGCTTTCGTTTGTCGGCGTATCGCTCCAGCGGAAGGCGCGGCCCTCGTAGATCGGGTGCAGCGTATCGATGACAACGAGCCCGCGCGAGAGTTCCAGCCCTTCGGCCCGGCAGCGCTCGCAGAATCCGCGCAGCAGTTCAGGTTCGGGAAGGCCGGTGAGCCCCTGGCCGGCCAGCCAGTTCATCAACGCGAGGCGGGAAGTGAGTTGCATACGCCATTATGGCGTGCATTCGTGACGAGCGAAAGGCCACGCGCGCTCCGTGCATAAAACCAAGGCTCATATGTCGCGGACGCTGTTGACGCGCTCTCGCCGCGGGCTGCAAATGCAAATGATGACACAGATCGCCGGAAATTCGGGCACATGAGCCAGCGCCAGCTTCCGATTATCCTCGCGCTCGGCACGACGCAGACGCTGGCCTGGGCCTCCAGCTATTATTTGCCGGCCCTGCTCGCTGATCCCATGGCGCACGACCTCGGCGTCTCCTCGAACTGGATCTTCGGGGCGTTCTCGGCCTCGCTCGTGATCTCTGCGATGCTGGGGCCGCGCATCGGCCGGCAGATCGATCTCGTCGGCGGCCGTCAGGTGTTGTCGGCCTCCAACCTCACCATTGCCGCCGGCCTCGTGCTGCTCGGCTTCTCGCAATCGGTTCCGGTGATGGCGTTCGCCTGGCTCGTGCTCGGGATGGGCATGGCGATGGGACTCTACGATGCCGCCTTCGCGGCACTCGGCCGCATCTACGGCACCGACGCCCGCGGACCCATCACCGGCATCACGTTGATGGCCGGCTTTGCCTCGACCGTCGGCTGGCCCCTCACCGCCTGGGGGCTTGCTCATTTCGGCTGGCGCGACACGTGTTTCGCCTGGGCCGCCGCCAATATCCTGATCGGTCTGCCCCTCAATTTCGTCATGCTGCCGGCGATCAAAGGTGCCAAGCAGGCTGCGGCCACAGCCGAGCAGCCGCACATCCCGCTCGACCGCACCATGGTGCTGCTCGCCTTCGTATTCGCTGCGGTCTGGACCGTGACCGGAGCCATGGCCGTGCATTTCCCGCGCATTCTCGAAGCCACGGGCGCGAGCCATGTCGAGGCGATCGCGGCCGGCGCGTTGATCGGCCCGGCGCAGGTGATCGCACGCATCCTCGAAGCCAGCGTTCTCAGCCGCTTCCATCCGCTGTGGTCGACGCGGCTTGCCTGCCTCACCCACCCGATCGGCGCCGCTGTCGTCGCCATCTTCGGCGCCCCCGCCGCGAGTGCCTTTGCGCTGCTGCACGGCTCGGGCAATGGCATCCTGACCATTGCCCGCGGAACGCTGCCGCTCGCGATCTTTGGCCCGAAGGATTTCGGCTATCGTCTCGGCATCATCGGAGCGCCGGCGCGGATGGCACAGGCCGTGGCTCCGCTGGCCTTCGGCGTGCTGATCGACGCGATGGGCGCCAGGGTGCTGCTGGTCTCGTCAGCGCTGAGCCTGTCGGCGCTGGCCGCGCTGTTCCTGATCCGCGTCAAGCCGCGGCCGGATTGACGGGCTTGCGGCTTTCGCGCACAAGCGCGTCATGATCGACGACAACCGCCCGCCCCGCACGTTCAAAGGATTGCTGCGTTGGGCCATGACGCCGCCGCAGGCCTGGGGCGTCTATCTCCTCGCAGTGCTGCTGGTGTGGCTGCTCTCGTTCTATGCCGGCACGCTGAAGCCGAAGACGACGCCTGGCGCGAGCCCGCCGGGAGTCGGCGCGCCGAAGAGCTAAGCCTCAGTCGTAAAACTCCGGTGACATTTTCTGAGTATCGCGCTGCGCCTTGTCGTGGTTGATCCAGAGCTGCGCCTCTTCCTTCGAAACGGTGTCGGCGATCTTCTGCATCGAGGCGATCGACTGCTCCTTGTTGACGTTGTTCACGGGCACGCGGCGATTGTCGTAATTGTCCCTGAAGTGGGCCGCATCGCCCGACAGCACCACCACGCCGGTCTTCGGCAGCCGCACCATCAGCGACTGGTGTCCCGGCGTGTGGCCGGGCGTCGAGAGGATGGTGATGCTGCCGTCGCCGAACACGTCCTTGTCGCCGGTGAGCAGCTCGACCGGATGCGACGGCTTGAACCGCGGCTCGTTGTTGGCACCGGGCCAGTCATATTCGGCCTTCTGCACGTAGAGCATCGCCTGCGGAAACATCTCGACATTGCCGATGTGATCGGGATGCGTGTGCGAGACACCCATCGCCTTGATGTCGGCAGGCTTCACGCCGATCTGCTCGAGCTGCGCGGCGAGAGTCTTGGGCCGCTTCCAGGTCACGGCTTTGGGATCGGCCGGCACAAGCCCATTGGGCATTGCGGCCACGGCGTCGGGAATGCCGGTGTCCCACAGGAACCAGCCTTGGCTATGCCTGAAGAGGTAGCAGGTATCGACGAAGTCCATGGACTTGCCTTCGTTCACCCCGGGCGACCAGCGCCCGATATCGCCGGCGACGCCCTCTCCACAATTCATGATGTAAAGTCGTTCGACACCGGGCTTCTGCGCGGATGCAGACCCGGCGGACAGCGCGAATGCCGCGATGGCGAGACCGAGCGTGATCTTGCGTATCATCCTTAGTCCCTCCTGGCGGCGCCTTCTGCGGTGACCGAGGATCAACCCCGATCCCGCCGAAGAATTCCACTTTCAGGCACTATGGGCCGCGGCCGCAGATCTCTCTCACCTGCGATGCCGACGTATCAGGCGATTGACAGGCCGGTCTCGTTTCGCTGTAATCGGCGCCATGGGGATTTGAGCGATCTCCCCACGAGGCGACATGCCCAAGTATCGCGTCCCGTTACGTCTATGCGAGGACGCATCATGCCTACGTTCACAACCATATCATCCGACAAACTGGCGCGCCTGATCGGCACAGCCAATGCTCCTGCCCTGATCGACGTCCGAACAGCGGAGGATTTTGCCGCCGACCGGCGGCTCATCCCGGGCTCCATCAAGCTCAGCCACGAGACCGTGGCGGAATGGGGCGGCGACTTCGCCGGTCGCCGCGCCGTCATCGCGTGCTTCCGTGGCGAGAAACTCGCGCAGGGCACCGCGGCCTGGCTCCGCCAGCTCGGCGCCGAGGCCGAAACACTGGAAGGCGGCTTCGAAGCCTGGAAGGCGGCCAAGCTGCCCCTGGTCGACGCGAGCAAGCTGCCGCCGCGGGATGCCAAGGGGCGCACGGTTTGGGTGACGCGGGCGCGGCCGAAGGTCGACCGCATCGCGTGCCCCTGGCTGATCCGCCGCTTCGTCGATCCCGCTGCGGTGTTCCTGTTTGTCGCGCCCTCCGAGGTGGTCGCCGTCGGCGAGCGTTTCCGCGCCGCTCCCTTCGATATCGAGAACGTGTTCTGGAGCCACCGCGGCGAGCTCTGCACCTTCGACGTCATGATCGAGGAGTTCGGCATCGCCACGCCGGCGCTGCTCCGGCTCGCAACGCTGGTCCGCGGCGCCGACACCGCGCGGCCTGATCTCGCCCCGGAGGCGGCCGGCCTGCTCGCGTCTTCGCTTGGGCTGTCGCGGATGTACGATGACGACCTCGAACAGCTCGAGGCCGGCATGCTGCTCTACGATGCCTTCTACCGCTGGTGCCGCGATGCCACGGGCGAGACCCACAACTGGCCGACCAACAAGGCAAAGGCGTGATGGATATCCGCAGCGCCCCAGCAGGAGCCGGGTTCCCAATGGCTTCTTGCTCGTCGAACGGCGCGACGATTGGAACGGCGCTTGTTTGCCCCGGTTGCCCTGACGACACCGGGACCGGCTTCTGCGGGATGAGAGCATGACTGATCTGTCCATCGATGCGCGACTGCTTGCGCCTGACAATGATCGGCACAGCGCCAATTTCACGATCGTTGCCATCGCAGCGGTGATTCTCGTGGCCGGAGCCGCGGCCTTGTCGGCCGCGGTGTCCTGGCGGCAGGGATTGTTGCTCCTGCTTGGTGGCGCCCTGGGGCTGACGCTCTATCATGCGCTGTTTGGATTCACCTCGGCCTGGCGTGTGTTCATCGTCGCGCGCAGAGGCGCCGGGCTGCGCGCGCAAATGGTCATGCTGGCGCTGGCGACGACGCTGTTTTTTCCGGTATTGGCGCAAGGCAGGCTGTTCGGCCAAGCCGTTCACGGCGAACTCGGCGCCGTCGGAATTGGTATGTTGACCGGAGCCTTCCTGTTCGGACTTGGCATGCAGCTCGGCGGCGGCTGCGCCTCGGGAACGCTATACACCGCCGGCGGCGGCAATACCCGGATGCTGGTGACGCTCGCGGCCTTCATCGCGGGATCGACACTCGGCGCATTGCATCTGCCGTGGTGGAGCGCACTGCCGAATATCGGGGCAGTTTCGTTGATTGAACGGCTCGGATGGGTTCCGGCACTCCTGCTCTGCTGGCTGGTGATGGCCGCCATTTACGTCGCGACGATCAGGGCCGAAATCCGGCGGCACGGCGAACTCGAGCCCGGAGCGCGGACCAAGCTGCGCGGCGCGCGACGGTTCATGCAGGGGCCTTGGCCGCTTCTCGCGGGCGCGATCCTGCTCGCGATCGGCAATTTCGCCACGCTCTACCTGGCAGGGCGGCCGTGGGGCATCACCTCCGCTTTCGCGCTCTGGGGATCGAAAATCCTGATGGCCCTGGGCGTCGACGTCGCATCATGGTCCTATTGGCAGGGTGCCCGCGCGGCCTCGCTCCATCAAAGCATTTTCGCTGACATCACCTCGGTCATGGATTTCGGCATCATCCTGGGAGCCTTGCTGGCAGCGGGTCTCGCCGGCAAGTTCAATCCGACCTTGCGCATTTCCGCACAATCGCTGGTCGCTGCCGTTATCGGCGGCCTGCTGCTCGGCTATGGCGCGCGCCTCGCCTATGGCTGCAACATCGGCGCCTATTTCAGCGGGATCGCTTCGGGCAGTCTGCACGGCTGGTGCTGGCTCGTCGCGGCCTTCGTCGGCAACATTCTGGGAACATACCTTCGACCGCTGTTCGGCCTGGCCGTCGAAAAATAGATTTCATCATCGCTGCGTCGGAGCGAGTTCTATCGCATCATCATCCGCGCAATCGCTTCCCCGATCACCACGGTCGTGAAGTGGGTGTTGGCGCGGCAATCGGAGGGCATGATCGAAGCGTCGGCGACGCGCAGGCCCGAGATGCCCTTCACCGTGCCGTCAGGATTGACCACGCCGTCGGGATCGTTGAGGCCGCTCATGCGGCAGCTGCCGGCGGCATGCTGGATATCGCCCGTTTCGCGCCGAAGCAGCGCATCGAGCTCGTGATCCGGCAGGTCAGCTGCCTGCGGCAATGTGAGGTTGGTGTCGGCAAGTCTGATCCAGTCCGCGATGCCCGCAAGGGCCGGCTGCGAGGCAATCACCGCGAGCCGCTTCACCGCATCCATCATCCGCAGCATGTCGCGGGGATCGGCGAGCATGTTCTCCTCGACGATGGGATCTATCGACGGATCGGTCGAAGCCAGCGTGAGCGTGCCACGCGAATAGGCGTTGAACAGGCCGGCGCCGATCGCCCCGGGCATGCCGATGCCGCGATGATTGAACGCGATCAGGATCATGTCGCGCTTGCCGCCATTGGCGAGGCCGGAAGAATAGGTCACGCAGCAATTGGTGTGGCGCGTGTCGGGATCGGTCGGCCGCAGATTTTCGTGGAGCTGGATCGTGGCGCGAAACAGCGGGTGGTCGAAGAAATGGCGGCCGACCGGCAAATCGCGCTCGACCGCAATCCCCATCGCCTGCAGCTCATCCGCAGGCCCAATGCCCGAGCGCAGCAGAATCGCCGGACTGTGGATCGCGCCGGCGCAGAGTACGATCTGGCGTGCGCTGATCTCGTGGGTGCCCTGCCCCTCGCTGTGAACGCGGACGCCGGTCGCCCTTCCCTCGCTGATCAGCACGCGGTCGACCAGCGTCCGGCCCCGGATCTCCAGATTGGCGCGGCCGCGCGCGGGCTCGAGGTAGCCCTCGTTCGTGGTGATGCGGCGGCTGTCGCGGCTGTTGATGGGATAGCAGGCGACGCCCTCACCGTCGGGTCCATTGAGGTCGGCGCACCAGGCATAGCCGCTCGCGAGTGCCGCATCCCGCAGGGCGCGATCGATCGGGCCCCATTTTTCCGGCGGCGCGCGATAGACCGGCAAAGGTCCGCCGCGTCCGTGACCTGCGACGTCGCCGAATTCCAGATCATCCTCGATCACCGAGAACAGCGGCATCACATCCCGAGCCGACCAGCCGGTGCAGCCATGGGCCGCCCATTCGTCGAAGGCATCGGCGACGCCGCGGATCGCGATCTGGCCGTTCATCATCGATGAGCCGCCAAGTCCCTTGCCGCGCCAGTAGAAGCGTGGCTCCTGCCCTGCGACGCGGCGCGTCAAGAGATCAGGCCACTGCCATTTCTCCTGGTACTCGCGCTGATGGATGATCGGGATCGGGTTCGGCGTCCTGACTTCCCAGGGCGCTTCATCGGCGCGCCAGTCGAGCCCGGCTTCAAGCAGCAGGATGCGCCGTGCAGGATCCTCGGACAGCCGTGCCGCAACCGCGGCACCGGCAGAGCCGCCGCCGACAACAATGACCTCGTACATCGCGTGAGTTCTCAACAATCCGGAACACCGGCAGGGCGGACGGTATCAGACCGCGCGGAGCCGTGGAACGTGAATCGGCGAGCGGCGCCGCCGCAGCTCGTCATTGGCGAGTTAGCACCGGCCGAAGGCCGACCCGCAGCGAAGCAATCCAGACTGTGGGCGCGGAAAGATTCTGGATTGCTTCGCTGCCTCGCAATGACCATGTGGCGACAGATGTGCAGCACACTCTCACTGCCATCGCCCGGCTCGACCGGGCGATCCAGCGTTTCAGAGACGGCATGATCGAATGGAGAAGCCGCGGCGTACTGGATGCCCCCGTCGAGCCGAGGCATGACAGCTGTGTTATGGCAGCGGCACAGAACGACTACCCGATCACCTTGCCGAACTTGTTCGACTTCGGGAAGCCCTTTGGCGGCAGCCGGCCGGCGTCGGCACGGGTGCCCTGCCACTCTGCAAGCTCCTTCATGGTCGCGGAGAATTCGCGCCCCGCCGAGTCCTTCCAGGTCAGGCCTGCCTTGGCGTCGAAGACAGCGATGTCGGACAGTCCGCCGTCCTTGTACTTCTGCAGGCGAACGCCGCGGCCACGCGCCATCTCCGGCACCTGGTCGAGCGGGAAGATCAGCATTTTGCGGTTCTCGCCGATGACCGCGACGGTGTCGCCGATCACCTCGGTGACGGCGCGCGCCTCGTTCGGCATGTCGACGTTCAGAACCTGCTTGCCCTTCTTGGTGGTGCCGACGCAGTCGTCCTCGTTGACGACGAAGCCCTGGCCCTCATGGCTCGCAACAAGGAATTTGCGGCCGCCCTTGTTGACGAACAGCGCAACGGGAGCCGCCTCCTGCTCGAGGTCGATGAACAGGCGGATCGGCTCGCCGTGGCCGCGGCCACCGGGCAGCCTGGCGACATCGAGCGAGTAGAACTTGCCGTTGGTCGCGAACAGCAGCAGCTTCGAGGTGGTCTCCGCGAAGAACGCGATGCCGAGCTTGTCGTCCTGCTTGAAGGCGAGGCCCGAGAGGTCCTCGACATGGCCCTTCATGGTGCGGATCCAGCCCTTGTCGGAGACGACGACCGTCACCGGCTCGCGTTCGACGAGGGCTTCCTCCATGGCGGCGAGGTCGTGCTCGGGCGCATCGGCAAAGGTGGTGCGGCGCTTGCCGAGCGGCGTCTTCGGTCCGAACATGTCGCGGACCTTGCCGACCTGCTCGCCGACCTTCTTCCACTGCTCGGCTTCGGACGCGAGCAGGCCTTCGATGCCTTTCAGCTCCTTGCGGAGATCCCTGTCCTCGTTGCGGATCTCCATTTCCTCGAGCCTGCGCAGATTGCGCAAGCGCATGTTGAGGATGGCTTCCGCCTGGATCTCGGTCAGCTTGAACGCCTTGATAAGGGCCGGCTTCGGCTCGTCCTCGGTGCGGATGATCTTGATCACCTTGTCGAGGTTCAGATAGGCGACCAGATGGCCGCCAAGGACCTCGAGGCGATGCTCGATCTGGCCTTTGCGGAAGTTGGAGCGGCGCAGGAGCACGTCGCGCAAATGGTCGAGCCATTCGCGCAGGCATTCCGCCAGCCCGACGACCTTGGGGATGCGGCCCTTGATCAGCACGTTGAGGTTAAGCGGAATCTTGTTCTCGAGCTCGGTCAGCCGGAACAGCGATTCCATCATCAGCGCTGGATCGACGTTCTTCGACTTCGGCTCGATCACGATGCGGACGTCTTCGGCCGACTCGTCCCTGATGTCGCCGACCAATGGCAGCTTCTTCTGGTCGAGCAGCTCAGCGATCTTCTCGATCAGCCGCGACTTCTGCACCAAGAAAGGAATCTCGGTGACCACGACCACCCAGGTGCCACGGGCACCCTCCTCCTGCTGCCACCTCGCGCGAACGCGGAACGAGCCGCGGCCGGTCGTGTAGGCCTCAGCAATGGCCTGCTTGGAATCGACGCAGATGCCGCCGGTGGGGAAGTCCGGGCCCTTGACCCATTTCATCAGCGCCTTGGACTTGGCGTCGGGTTTCTCGATCAGATGCAGCGCGGCGTCGCAGAGTTCGGCGGCGTTGTGCGGCGGAATCGAGGTGGCCATGCCGACCGCGATGCCTTGCGCGCCGTTGGCGAGCAGGTTCGGGAAGCCGCCGGGCAGCACGACCGGCTCTTTCGACTGGCCGTCGTAATTGGCGCGAAACTCGACGCCGTCCTCGTCGATGCCCTCGAGCAGAAGCCGCGCGACGTCGGTCATGCGCGCTTCGGTGTAGCGGTAGGCGGCGGGATTATCGCCGTCGATATTGCCGAAATTGCCCTGGCCGTCGACCAGCGGATAGCGCGAGGAAAAATCCTGTGCGAGGCGCACCATGGCGTCGTAGATCGCCTGGTCGCCATGCGGATGGAACGAGCCCATCACGTCGCCGACGATCTTGGCGGATTTTTTGAAAGCCGTGCCTGGGTCAAGCCTGAGCAGGCGCATGCCATAGAGGATGCGCCGGTGGACCGGCTTGAGGCCGTCGCGCGCGTCGGGCAGTGCGCGGTGCATGATGGTGGAGAGCGCATAAGCGAGATAGCGCTCTTCCAGCGCGTCACGCAGCGGCACCTCGTGAATTTCGGCCGGTTCTTCCGGCGGAACGATTCGTTTTCCCATGCCGCCCGGTTAAACCGTGGAAGCGAATCGGGCAAGGATCGATTGGTTCCCTGTGAGCTTCTACTGCCCGGCCCAACCGGCGGTCACGGTCGGCTGGACCTTGGCTTGCGCCGTCACCGGCGTGTTGGTCAGGCAATGGCGGGCCGCCTCGATTTCGGCCTCCGTGGCGCCCTTGGACCTCGCCCATGCCTCTGCCGCAGCAGCCGAATATTTCGCCACATAGTACCGGACAACGGCGCAGGATGCCCGGCGAAACACGCCGGATTGCGGCTCCCCGGCCATTGCATCAGGCGCAAAAGCAAGCAGCGCCGCTGTCAGCGCGAAACCCCTGATCAACATTTGGGCTGTCCCCGTTGTGGAACCAGCCCGGCAAACGCAGTCAGGGCCATTTCGTTCCGTTGGGAACCCGACATTTTTGAGCGGTGCAGCAGAAGAGCTCATGGCGCGGGAAACGCTGCCTTGGCCTGCTGCCGCGTCAAGGCGTTAATGAACCCGGCGCGCGCATCGGAATGGGCCTGCCCGCGCGGCTCCAGCACATGGCGTAGCAGAAACAGGCCGGTCAGGCGAAACCCATCCTGGAGATCCTCGTCGGTGAGCTCGTTGTGCACCTCGCCGTGGCGCAGGAACGGCGGCAGCCGCAGCAGCCGGTCGCGCCACGGCTCGCCCGCGCCGCGCGACACCGCGCCGCCGGATTTTGGCGAGACATAGATCAAATCGGTGGTCTCCCCGGTGACCGCGCAATTCTCCAGTGCGAGCCCGAAGCCGAGCTCGGAGAGCATGGCCAGCTCGAAATGGATCAGGTGAACGGCCGCGCTGCCGATATCGTCGAAATCGTCGAGCGAATGCTCCAGCAGCGCAAAGATGTCCTGGTGCGGATCGCGCTCGGGAAGCAGCCGCGCAATCGAAGCCAGATGGGTGATGCCATAAACGCCGTGGGACGATCCCAGCAGCGTCGCTGCGCGCAGCTTCAATCCCTCGATCGCGTAGGTGCCGAGATGCTCGTCGAGCCGCGCCCGCCACACTGCGCTGACGCTATTGCCCGGCTGCAGCAGGGGCCGCAGCCGCGAGCTGGCACCGCCGCGCACCAGACCGAGATGCCGGCCATGCTGGCGCGTCAAGAGCTCGACAATGGCGCTGCTCTCGCCATGCCGCCGCACGCCCAGCACGATGCCTTCGTCGGTCCATTCCATGGGGCGGATTGTAGCGGATTCCGCCCTGCGACGTCACGCGTTGAACCAGCCCTGTGCATCGCCGGTGAAGGAGAAATACAGCCCGAACGTCGTCAGCACACAGGAGACGACCTCGATGGCGCTGTCGAGCTCGAGGCCCCGCTCGCCCAGGATCTGCGCGAGCGAGATCACGGACAGCACAAGTGCTGCCGCCAGCACCCAGCGCGGCCAATTCTTGCGCCAATGCGCAGCCAGCCAGACGAAATAGACCAGCAGCAGGATCATCCCGCCGGCGAGCAGCGTCGCCGTCATGATCATCTGCTCGGTCATCTCGACGCTGGGCGTGCGGTCCTGCACCGCCACCGAGAGCGCATCCAGCATCAGCGAGGCATAGAGCAGCGCTTCGAAACGCTGGACGTTGCGGGGCACCATCATCGGCGACTGATCTTTTCTTGGCTATTCCCTGGGAAATTCCAGGCCCATCTCGCGGTAGCGATCGGGATCGTCGCCCCAGTTCTCTCGCACCTTCACGAACAGGAACAGATGCACCGGCACGTCCAGGATCTGCATCAGCTCCTTCCGCGAGTCCGCACCGATCGACTTGATGGTGGCGCCGCCCTTGCCGAGCACGATCTTGCGCTGACTTTCCCGCTCCACGAAAATCGTCTGCTCGATGCGCACCGACTTGTCCTTGCGCTCCTCCCACTTGTCGGTCTCGACCGTGGACTGGTAGGGCAATTCCTGGTGCAGCTTCTGATAGATCTTTTCGCGCGTGATTTCGGCCGCCAGCTGCCGCATCGGCGCATCCGACATCTGGTCCTCGGGATAGAGGTATGGCCCCGCCGGCACCATCTCGGCGAGCGTCGTGCGGATATCGTCGACACCGTCGCCCGAAATCGCGGCGATCATGAAGGTTCGCGCGAACTTCATACGCTCGTTGGCGGCCTGTGCCAGCGCCAGCAGCTTCTCGCGCTGGACCAGATCGACCTTGTTGATGACCAGGATCTTGTCGTGATCGACGCTCGCGGCCTTGGTCAGGATCGCCTCGGCCTCTTCGTCAATCCCGGTCTTGGCGTCCAGCAACACGCAGACGAGATCGGCGTCATGCGCCCCGCTCCAGGCGGTCGAGACCATTGCGCGGTCGAGCCGGCGCTTGGGCAGGAAGATGCCGGGGGTGTCGACCAGAATGATCTGGGCGTTGTTCTCGATCACGATGCCGCGGATCAGCGCGCGCGTGGTCTGCACCTTGCGCGAGACGATCGTGACCTTGGCCCCGACCAACGCATTGACCAGCGTGGACTTGCCGACATTCGGCGCGCCGATCAGCGCGACAAATCCGCAGCGTGTGGCAGGGGGCACCTCGCCGCTTGTTTCAGCCGTCATTGCCGCCGCCAACACCTTCACGTTCAATCATCACGGATGCCGCCACCTTCTCCCGCCGCCCGCTTGCTGCCGCCAATCCCTTCGGCCGGCGCGAGCCCCGGCAGTTCCACCGCGACACGGAATTGCGGATCGTGATGCGGGCCGGTGCGCTCGACCTCGCGATAGACGGGCGTCGGCAATCCCTTCCCCTGCGCCCATTCCTGGAGCACGGTCTTGGGATCGCGTAAGGGCCGCCGCGGCTTGTGCATGCGCTCGGTCCAGTTGCGCTTGACGAACTCGTCCGCCGCAGCATGACCGCCGTCGAGGAAGATCGCACCGATCACGGCTTCGCAGATGTCGCCCAGAATGGATCTGCGCAGGCGGGCATCAGCGCTGGAGCCGACCGAGCCGAGCTTGATGTCGTCGAGCAGACCAAGCGACTTGGCGACGTCGGCGCAGCTTTCCTTGCGCACGAGCTCGGCAAGCCGCTTGGACAACTCGCCCTCATCGGCGTTCGGGAAGGCATGGTAGAGCATGTCGGAGACGACGAGCCCGAGCACGTGGTCGCCGAGGAATTCCAGCCGCTGATAGCTGTCGCCGCGCTTGCGACCCGACTTCAGCGCCGAGACGTGCGTGATCGCCTGCATCAGCAGGTTCGGGTCAGCGAAGCTGTGGCCGATGCGCGCCTCGAGTGCCGCGTTGGCGTCGGCCGCCGCTTTCGCCTTGCTGCTGCGTGTCCGCTTTTTCTTCGCAGGAGCCTTCGTTTCTGCAGCTTTGACTCCGGGAGCCCTGGTTTCGGAAGCCCTGCTCGCAAGCGTCTTGGTTGCAGCTTCGCCCTCGGGAGCGGCTTGCGCGTCGATCGATGGGGTCGCGATGTCCTTGGCTTCGTCTTTCATCGGACGATTTTGAAGAACCGGTTCCAGCGCACCGACCATGGCCAGCGCCAGAACATCCAGGCCTGCTCGCCCTCGCCGATGGAGAAGAAGATCATCTGCGCGCGGCCGATCAGGTTTTCCGCCGGCACGTAGCCGACCTGACCGAGGAAGCGGCTGTCGGTGGAATTGTCGCGGTTGTCGCCCATCATGAAGAAATGGCCTGATGGCACGGTGTAGACGTTGGTGTTGTCCATGTAGCCGTTGTCGGCGCAGTCGAGCGTCTCGTAGGAGACGCCGTTCGGCAGTGTTTCCTTCCAGCGCTTCACGCGCGAGATGCCGCCGCCTTCGGAGCCGCACGGATCCTCGCCGACGAATTCGCTCATGCGCTGGCGTTCGACCGGGGTGTCGTTGATGTAGAGCAGACCGTCCTTCATCTGGATGCGGTCGCCGGGAAGGCCGATCACGCGCTTGATGTAGTCCGTGGTGTCGTCCTTCGGCAGGCGGAACACGACGATGTCACCGCGCTTCGGATCCGAGCCCCAGATTCGTCCCGAGAACAGCGGCGGCGAGAACGGGATCGAGTAGTGGCTGTAGCCGTAGGAATATTTCGACACGAACAGATAGTCGCCGACCAGCAGCGTCGCCTTCATCGACCCGGACGGGATGTTGAACGGCTGGAACAGGAAGGTGCGGATCACCAGCGCGATCAGGAGCGCATGGATCACGACCCGGATCGTTTCGCCGACGCCGCTCTCAGTTTTCGTTCCTGACGTCACGCTCATTGCTCTCTCGATTCCGGCCGGCGATCACAGAACGCCCCCCTCCCGCGAACGCCCACCGGTTCGCGGCCCAGGGAGATTGTCCTGATTCTGATAATGAGGGCCAATTCTGGCGTAAAGCCGAATTCGCCCAGCGTGATTTGCATTGGCGGACTTTTAGACGGTTGTCGCGGGCCACGCAATCAAGGATCGCATCAAAAACAAATAACACATTGAAATTCAACACGAATTATAAATCGACCGACAACCCCTCAGGACTTGGCCAGCGGGACGGCGGAAATGATCACGAAGGCCTGTGCCAACGGCCAATCATCGGTGATCGACAGATCGATCTGAGCCTCGAAGCCATCAGGCGTCAGGGCCTGGAGCCTGGCCAGCGCCCCCCCGGTCAGCCGCATGGAAGGTCGTCCCCCCGGCAGATTGACCACCCCCATGTCGCGCCACCAGACGCCCTGCCGGATGCCGGTGCCGAGCGCCTTGGAGCAGGCCTCCTTGGCGGCAAAGCGCTTGGCATAGGTCGCCACCACCATCTTCTCGTTCTTGGCCCGCCGCTCCGCCTTGGCCCGCTCGGCCGCCGTGAAGATGCGGTCGAGGAAACGCTCGCCATGACGCTCGATCACCTTGGCCACCCGCGTGATATCGATGAGGTCGGAGCCGATGCCGATGATCATGCCCGGCTCCGGCCGCGATCCATCGCTGCGCGCATTTTGCGCACCGTCTCGGCAAGCCCGACGAACAGGGCTTCGCCGATCATGTAGTAGCCGATGTTGAGCTCCTTGATCTCGGGCAGCGAGGCGATCTTCTCCGCCGTCGCGTAGTCGAGCCCGTGACCGGCGTGGACCTCCAATCCCGCATCCTTCGCGGCCTTCGCGCCCGCCACGATCCGCTGCCACTCGGCTTCGGCCTTGTCGGCACGGCCGTCGACCACGGCGTCACACCAGGCGCCGGTATGGATCTCGATGACGGGCGCGCGCAACTGCGCCGCCATCGCGATCTGCGCGGGGTCCGCCGCGATGAACAGCGAGACGCGGATGCCGGCATCGGTGAGCCGCGCGATATAGGGCGCGAGCGCATTGTGCTGACCGACCACGTCGAGCCCGCCCTCGGTCGTCACCTCCTGGCGCCGTTCAGGCACCAGGCACACCGCATGCGGTTTGGTCGCGAGCGAGATGCGCATCATGTCATCCGTCGCCGCCATCTCGAAATTCAGCGGCTTGGAAATCTCGGCCTTCAGCCGCGCCATGTCCTCGTCACGAATGTGCCGGCGGTCCTCGCGCAAATGCGCGGTGATGCCGTCGGCGCCGGCCTCGATCGCAAGCAGCGCAGCACGGACAGGATCGGGGTGGCCGCCGCCGCGTGCATTACGGACGGTCGCGACATGGTCGATATTGACGCCGAGGCGGAGCGGGGATGCAGGCATTTCAGGACTCACGAGATCGGAGAAACAGGCAAACGCAACGGGCGCCTATCCATTAACACGTTCGACCTTGGCGACGACCGCTTTTGCGCGAAGCTGCGCCAGGATCGCGCTCAGATGCTTGAGATCGTAGACTTCGAGATCAATCGTCGTCTCCGTGAAGTCGGGTGAGCGGCGCTGCATGCTGATGTTGTCGATGTTGCCGTCATGCTCGGCGATCACGGTCGCGATCTGCGCCAGCGCGCCGGGCTCGTTGACGTTCTCGACCTTGATGCGCGCCGGGAAACGCTGCGGCGCGGAGTCCTCGATATCCCAGCGGACGTCGAGCCAACGCTCCGGCTCCTCCTCGAAATCCTTCAAGGCCGGCGACTGGATCGGATAGATCGTAATCCCCTCACCCGGCGTGACGATGCCGACGATGCGGTCGCCTGGCACGGCGCCGCCGTTCGGCGCGAACTTCACCGGCAGATCGGAGTTGTTGCCGCCGATCGGGATCGCAACCGGGCTACGCGACCGCTCGAGCACCTTCTCCTTGAGCTTGGCGGCGAACCCCTTCTTGATGCCATAACGCGCGACGCGCTCCTCCTTGTAGTCGGGATACATCGCGCGCGCGACGTGGGAGGCCTTGATCTCGCCGCGGCCGACGGCCGCCATGACGTCCTCGATCGATGTGCGCGCAAGCCGCGGAAGCGCGCCCTTGAGCTTGTCGTCGGCGTATTCGATCTTGGCGCGCTCGAACAGGCGCTCGACGATACGTCGGCCAAGGCCGGCATATTGATCGCGCACCGCGGTGCGCGTTGCGCGCCGGATTGCGGCGCGCGCCTTGCCGGTGACCGCCAGCGTTTCCCAGGCCGAGGGCGGCGCCGACTGCGCTTCCGAGGTCAGCACCTCGACCTCGTCTCCATTCTGAAGCTCCGAGGACAGCGGGGCGAACTGGCCGTTGATCTTGCAGCCCACCGCGCTGTTGCCGACGTCGGTATGCACGGCATAGGCGAAGTCGATCACATTGGCATGGCGCGGCAGCGCGATGAGCTTGCCCTTCGGGGTGAAGCAGAACACCTGGTCGTGGAACAGCTCGAGCTTGGTGTGCTCGAGGAATTCCTCGGGGTTGGCGCTCTCCGAGAGAATGCCGATAGTGTGGCGCAGCCAGGCGAATGCGTTCGATTCGCGCTTGAGGAATTCGGTCGGGGAGCCCACACCTTCCTTGTAGAAGACGTGCGCTGCGATGCCGCGTTCGGCGATCTGGTCCATCGCCTCGGTGCGGATCTGGAGCTCGACGCGCTGGTTGCCGGGACCGATCACCGTGGTGTGGATCGATCGATAATCGTTCTGCTTCGGCGTCGAAATATAATCCTTGAAGCGTCCGGGCACGACCGGCCAGGTGGTGTGGACGATGCCGAGCGCGCGATAGCAGGCCTCGATGTCGTTGACGACGACGCGGAAGCCGAAAATGTCGGACAATTGCTCGAAGCCCACCGACTTGCGCTCCATCTTGGTCCAGATGGAGAACGGCTTCTTGCGGCGGCCATAGACCCGTGCGCCGAGACCCCGGTGGCGCAGATTGTTGGAGAGCTGGTCCTCGATCTCGCCGATCAGGTTGCGGTTGCGCTCGGCGAGCGCATCGAGCCGCTGCATCACCACCGAATAGGCGTCCGGATCAAGGGTGCGGAAGGACAAATCCTCCAGTTCCTCGCGCATTTCCTGCATGCCCATGCGACCGGCCAGCGGCGCATAGATGTCGAGCGTCTCCTCGGCGATGCGCCGCCGCGATTCGGTGGGCACGAAATCGAGCGTGCGCATGTTGTGCAGGCGGTCGGCGAGCTTGACCAGGAGCACGCGGACGTCGTCGGCAATCGCCAGCAGCAATTTGCGCAGGTTCTCGGCCTGCTTGGCTTCGCGCGACACCAGCTCTAACCGTTTCAACTTGGTCAGGCCTTCCACCAGCGCGCCGATCTCGGGACCAAAGAGCTGGTCGATCTCGGCACGCGTCGCCTCGGTGTCCTCGATGGTGTCGTGCAGCAGCGCGGCGACGATCGTCGCATCGTCGAGCTTCAGGTCGGTGAGAATCGCCGCCACTTCCAGCGGGTGCGAGAAATACGGATCGCCGGAGGCGCGGGTCTGCGAACCGTGCGCCTTCATGGCGTAGACATAGGCGCGGTTCAGCAGGTCTTCGTTGGTGTTCGGATTGTAGGACCGGACGCGCTCGACGAGGTCGTACTGACGCATCATCCGCGCGCGCGGCTTCGCTGGCCGTGCCACCGGCGCAGTCGGGGCCACGGCAACCGATTCGGTCGCGGCCTGCATCTGCGTGGATCTGCGGCGTCGATACACCATGCCGTCCTACCTTCAAACGGACCACGAAACAGCCCGTTGCATACATCCTAAGCTGCGATCGCAGGCACGGCCGATCAATTCGGTGACAGGCGCGCGGCGCGAACCGGCAACGTTATGGTAACCACGAAAACGTCAACAAAAGCAAAGGCCCGAACGCGGGTTCGGGCCTTTGATAAGATCACAAGAAGTCGACGATCGCGAGTAAGACGATTACTCGTCCTCCTCGGGCTGCTCTTCCGGCGGCGCGAGGCCCTCGAGGCCCTTCAGGAGCTCCTCTTCGGTCATGCGCTCCACGGCAACTTCGGTATCGTCCGCATCGACGCTGGCGCCGGCGGAGCCGATCAGCGGAACCGTATCCGGCTCGGGCTCGTCGACCTCGACGAACTTCTGGAGGGAGTGCACCAGTTCCTCCCGGAGATCCTCCGGCGAGATGGTCTGGTCGGCAATTTCACGCAACGATACAACAGGGTTCTTGTCGTTATCGCGGTCAACCGTTAGCTGTGAACCGGACGAAATCATGCGGGCGCGGTGGGCGGCCAGCAGGACCAGGTCAAAGCGGTTGTCGACCTTGTCGATACAATCTTCTACGGTGACGCGAGCCATAGACTGTCGCTCCGTTGTGGGTGGGACGAAATATGTGGATGATTGGCGCTAGTTATAGGGGCCGGGCAGGTTTCGCAAGGCCAAATTGTGATTTGGCCTCGCCAAACGGCTCTGCTACCCCCACATTAGGGCTAGGACTGGTGGCTTCCCGGGCCGCTGTCGAGGGCGGCGCCGGTGTACAAGAGTCCGCCATAACTATACCTTGATTGCCCTGACTTCTCCGGATTTGCGGCTTCGACGGGTTTCGGCAGGGCTTTGAACTGCGCGGCTTGCTGCCGCTGCGCCAACAATAACGACATGATCACGAACACTACGCGAGCAAACTGAATGTCACCTTCCTCTACCGACAAGATCGCGCTCTTCATCGACGGGGCCAATCTTTACGCGACAGCGAAGACTCTCGGCTTCGACATCGATTACAAGCGCCTTCTGAAGGAATTTCAGAGCCGCGGAACGCTGCTGCGGGCGTTCTACTACACAGCCATCATCGAGGATCAGGAATATTCCTCGATCCGTCCCCTGATCGACTGGCTCGACTACAACGGCTACACCGTCGTCACCAAGGCGACCAAGGAGTTCATCGACGCGTCCGGCCGCCGCAAGGTCAAGGGCAACATGGACATCGAGCTCGCCGTCGACGCGATGGAGCTCGCCGAGCACATTGACCAGATGGTGCTGTTCTCGGGCGACGGTGACTTCCGCTCCCTGGTCGAGGCCGTGCAGCGCCGCGGCGTGCGGGTCACGGTGATCTCCACCATCGCCAGCCAGCCGCCCATGATCGCCGACGAGCTGCGCCGCCAGGCCGACGTCTTTACCGACCTCGTGGAGTTGCAGTCCAAGCTTGGCCGCGATCCGTCCGAGCGTCCCGCCCCGCGCGACCGCGGCGAGCGCGAGGCGCGCCATCACGCCCCCCAGTTCCTCCAGCGCGCGACCACGATGGCGCCGAGGGGCGATGACGACTTCGAGGAGTGAGGCGGCCCGGTCAAGCCTCCAGGCCCCTAGCCTCGTCCCCGACCGTGATTGTCCGCTCTGCCCGCGCCTGGTCGCCTTTCGCGAGGCGAACCGCGCGCGCGAGCCGTTGTGGCACAATGCCCCGGTCCCACCTTTCGGCGACATCAGGGCGCGCCTGCTGATCGTCGGCCTCGCGCCGGGGATGCAGGGCGCCAACCGCACGGGCCGGCCGTTCACTGGCGATTATGCCGGCGACCTGCTCTACGCCACGCTGCTCGAATACGGCTTCGCCAAGGGCACTTATCAGGCCCGGCCCGACGACGGCCTCAAACTGGTCGACTGCCGGATCGCCAATGCCGTGCATTGCGTTCCGCCGCAGAACAAGCCGCTGCCGGTGGAGATCAACACCTGCCGGCAGTTTCTCGTCGCCAATCTCGACACGATGCCGAAGCTGCGCGCGATCATCGCGCTCGGGCGGATTGCGCACGACAGCGTGCTCAAGCCGCTGAAGCTGAAGGCCTCGCAGGCGCCCTTCGGCCACGGCGCGGTGCACCAGGCGGGCCCGTTCAAGCTCTACGACAGCTATCACTGCTCCCGCTACAACACCAACACGGGCGTGCTGACGCCGGACATGTTCCGCAGCGTGTTCGCTAGGGTGAAGGCCGACCTCGACTAGGCTTTGGCGGGATTGGCTTTCAGCCAATCCAGCACGTCGCCGGCGTTCCGGTCGGGCGGGAACACCGGATAGAACACGTGAGTGATCTTTGCGTCGTCCACGATCAGGGCGAGGCGCTTGATCAGTGTCAGGCCCGCAACCTCCATGGTCGGCAGATTGAGCGCGCGCGTGAAGGCCAGCTTCTCGTCCGAGAGCACCGGGAACGGCAGATGCAGCCGCGACGCCATCTCGGTCTGGTATTCGTTGCTCTGGGTCGAGAGACCAAACACCTGCGACGCACCGGCGGCCTTCAGCTCGGCGAACAGGTCGCGAAACGCGCAGGTCTGCGGCGTGCAACCGCGCGCACCCGGGATCATGTCCCAATCGTCGACCAGAGAGATCTTGCCGGGCTCGCCGGTGCGGGGATAAGCGAACACCACGGTACGACCCGGGAGCACCGACAGATCGACCGAGGTGTCATCGGTTGCGAGCAGGCTGATCGCGGGCACCATCAACCCCTTCAGATGCGCCGCACCGCCATCGTCGGTGGGGGCTGGAATCTGGCTCCAGTCCACCTCGAGCAGGTTCTTCTGGTTCATCTCGCTATCCCCTCGCCCGCATCAGGCGGCCCTTCTCCCGGCTCCAGTCGCGCTTCTTCTCGCTCTCGCGCTTGTCGTGCAGCTTCTTGCCCTTTGCAACCGCGAGCTGCAGCTTGGCCCGCCCCCGCTCGTTGAAATAGAGCTTGAGCGGGATCAACGTCATGCCCTCGCGGTCGACCGCGCCCATCAGCTTGTTGATCTGGCGGCGGTGCAGCAGCAGCTTTCGCGGGCGCTTGGGCTCGTGGTTGAAGCGGTTGCCCTGGAGATATTCGGGAATGGTGGCGTTGATCAGCCAGATCTCGCCATCCTTCGAATCCGCATAGGACTCCGCAATCGTGCTCTTGCCGTTGCGGATCGACTTCACCTCGGTGCCGGTCAGCGCAATGCCCGCCTCGACCGTATCCTCGATCGCGTAGTTGAAGCGGGCCTTGCGATTTTCCGCCATGACCTTGATAGGACGTTCGTTCTTATCAGCCATGGACAACAAACCTGAGAAAGATACGCCGCGACGCTAACGAATTGGATGAAGCGCGCGCGTCACTTCTTGAGGAGATCGCGGATCTCGGTGAGCAGAACGACCTCCTCCGACGGCTTCGGCGGCTCGGCGGGCTTGGTCTCTTCCTTGCGCTTCAACGTATTCATGGCGCGAATGACCAGGAAAAGCACGAAGGCGATGATGATGAAGTTGATCGTCAGCGTCAGGAAGTTGCCGTAAGCGAGCACGGCGCCTTGCTTTTTCGCATCCGCTAAGTTGGTGGCGGTGACCGCCTTCGACAAGGGGACGTAGTAGTTCGAAAAGTCGAGGCCGCCGGTCGCGGCGCCGATGACCGGCATGATGATGTCACCGACCAGCGAGGTGACGATCGCGCCGAAGGCCGCGCCGATGATCACGCCGACTGCGAGGTCGACGACGTTGCCTTTCATGGCAAACTCACGGAACTCCGTGAGCATCTTCCTGCCCTTCTCGTCGACGCTCATGAACGACTCCCCCGGTTGGCTGGAATCAGTTGATCAGGCCGGCGTGCACCATGGCGCTGCGCACCGCAGCGCGGGTCGGCTCGGAGACCGGAACCATCGGCAACCGGAGCGTCTCGTCGAACTTGCCGAGCAGCGACATCGCGTACTTGACGGGCGCCGGATTGCTCTCGACGAAGAGGTTGTTATGCAGCGGCATCAGCTTGTCGTGGATCGCGAGCGCAGCCTTGGCGTCGCCCTTGGCCCAGGCGGCATGGAACTCGGCGCACAGGCGCGGCGCAACGTTCGAGGTCACCGAGATGCAGCCATGGCCACCATGCGCCATGTAGCCGATGATGGTGGCATCCTCGCCGGAGAGCTGGTTGAAGTCCTCGCCGAGTGCCGCGCGCTGCTGCGATACGCGCACCATGCTGGCGGTGGCGTCCTTGACGCCGGCAATGTTCTTCAGCTCCCATAGCCGCTTCATGGTGTCGACCGACATGTCGATCACCGAGCGCGGCGGGATGTTGTAGATGATGATCGGAATCCCGATCGCATCGTTGATCGCCTTGAAGTGCTGGTACATGCCTTCCTGGGTCGGCTTGTTGTAGTAGGGCGTCACCACGAGGACGGCATTGGCGCCCGCCTTTTCGGCATGCTGGGCAAGCTCAACCGCTTCCTTGGTCGAATTGGAGCCGGCGCCGGCGATGACGGGCACGCGGCCCTTGGCCTCCTCGA
This sequence comes from Bradyrhizobium sp. USDA 4474, assembly GCF_054057515.1. NCBI lineage: Bacteria > Pseudomonadati > Pseudomonadota > Alphaproteobacteria > Hyphomicrobiales > Nitrobacteraceae > Bradyrhizobium > Bradyrhizobium sp. USDA 4474. The sequence goes on from NZ_JBSRZJ010000002.1 coordinate 303,843, forward strand.
TGCACCATTCGACGACCTTCTTGTGCTCATCGTGGGAGAGCGTCGGGCTCTCGCCGGTGGTGCCGACCGGGACCAGGCCGTTGGTGCCTTCGGAGATCTGCCAGTTGACCAGGGAGCGGAACGCAGCCTCGTCCAGCGAGCCATTTTTGAACGGCGTGACCAAGGCAGTGAACGACCCCCGGAATTTCGTCTTGGCTGCCATGGACTTCCTCCGTACGCGGCGAGAATTAGAGCAAGCCTCTTTCATATCGGGTCTCCCCCGCCGGTAAAAGGGCCGCATCCGCGTGACGCACCGTTTAAGCCGCGATTTTGCCGCGGTGGTGGTACAAACCGGGCGACGGTAAGCGGCTGTTGGTATTTTGTCCGCATATTCAATCAAATACAGCCAGATCTTGTACAGCCCAGATGTACAGATGGGGCTTGAGCCAATTGACTGATTCGGGGCGACGAACCGCCGTGACCTCCTTTCCTCGTGCTGCATGGCGATCTGCCGGTCTGGCCATGTGCCTGATGGCCGGCCTGTCGATCGGGTGTGTCGCCCTGGCGAAGTCCAGTCAGGCGATCGAGGACGCCGCGAAGGAACCGGCCAAGCAACCGGCCAAGCAACCGGCTAAGCAACCCGCGAAGCCGGCGGCCAAAGGAACCGCGAAACCGGCGGCCAAGCAGGCCGCGAAGGATACGACCAAGGGATCGGCCAAAGAGACAGCCAAGGGCGCAAGCACGCCAGCAGCTTCCGCTGCCGCGAAGAAGCCTGCCAGCAAGGACGCGAAGGACAAGCCGAAACCCGCCCCTACCGCTGCGGCGCCGAAATCACGACCGGCCGCGAACGCGCCGGCGGTGACAGCCACCGTCAGACCTTCCGCGCCGGGCCCAGCCTCCGCCAGACCTGTCGCGACGCCCGTGCTGGCGCCTGCGACCCGCCAACACGCCGCGCCCCGCAAGCCGGTTACGCCAGCCGCGGTCGCTGCGACCTCATCGACGTCGCAAGCCGACAAGGAGACGCTGGAGAACGTCATCGAGCTGGTGCGCAAGCGCAAGCCGGGCGAAGCCAGCAGTTACGCAGATTCGATTTCCGATCCGGTCGCGCGAAAGCTAGCGGAATGGATCATCCTGCGCAGCGAGGACAATGGTGCCAGCGTTGAGCGCTACCGCGCCTTCCTCTCCGCCAATCCGAGCTGGCCGTCGCAGACCTTCCTGCGCCGTCGGCTCGAAGCCGCGATGTGGGATGACAAGCGCGACGATTCCGTCGGCTGGTCGTGGTTTGAGAACGAATCCCCCGTTTCGGCCAAAGGCCGCTTCGTGCTTGCCAAGGCCATGCTGGCGCGCGGTGACCGAGCCAATGCCGAACGGCTGGTGCGCGAGGCCTGGCGCAGCGATCCGATGTCGGAGGAGACCGAGAACAACGCGCTCGATCAGTTCGGCGCCCTGCTGACGCCGGGCGACCAGAAGGCGCGGATGGACACGCTGCTCTACGGAAGTGAGCACGAGGCGGCGCTGCGCGCGGCAAAACGGCTTGGCGCCGGCTATGTCGCCCTCGCCAAGGCCCGTATCGCCTCCTTCAAGAAGGCGCCGAACACGCGCGCGCTGCTCGAAGAGGTGCCGCGTGAGCTGCACAGCGATCCCGGCTTCATCTTCAGCAAAATCCAGCTGCTGCGCCGGGAGGAGAAGTTTGCCGAAGCGGCTCAACTGATGCTGTCGGCGCCGAAGGATCCGAACCGGCTCTACAATCTCGATGAATGGTGGATCGAGCGGCGCCTCCTGGCTCGCAAGATGATCGACACCGAGGACTTCCGCAGCGCCTACCTGATTGCGCGCGACGGGGCCCTGCCCTCGCGCGATATCTACAAGACCGAGCAGGAATTCACGGCGGGCTGGATCGCACTTCGCTTCCTCAACGATCCCGCAGCGGCCAGCCAGCACTTTGCCCGCATCGGCGTCGGCAGCGTCAATCCGACCACGCTGGCGCGTGCCGGTTACTGGCAGGGGCGCGCGGCGGAGGCCGCCGGACGTCAGCAGGAGGCGCGCAACGCCTATGCCCGCGCCGCCGAGCAATCGACCAGCTATTACGGCCAGCTGGCACGCGCCAAGCTCGGCCTGCCGCAGATCGAGCTCAACAGCCAGCCTCGCAGCCGCGGCGCCGGGCGGCTCGAGATCGTGCGGGCCGCGCAATTGCTCTACGAACTCGATGAACGCGAGCTGACAGTGCCGCTGCTCGCCGACATGGGCGAGAACGGCGATCCCGAGGCTCTGGCCGGCCTCGGCGAGCTGGCCCAGCGCTATGGCGACGCGCGCGGCATGCTGCTGGTCGGGAAAGCCGCACTCAATCGCGGCCTGCCGTTCGATTTCTATGCCTACCCCGTCAACGGCATTCCGCAGTTTTCACAGATCGGCCCCGAGGTCGAACGCAGCATCGTCTACGCGATCGCGCGGCAGGAGAGCGCGTTCAACCCCGCCGTGGTCTCACCTGCCCAGGCCTACGGTTTGATGCAGGTGACGCCGGACGCGGCGCGCTATGTCTGCAAGCGGCACGGCGCGACTTACGACCTGTCGCGGCTGAAGAACGATTCCTCGTACAATGCCACGCTCGGTGCGGCCGAACTCGGCGGCCTGCTTGAGGACTATCGCGGCTCTTACATCATGACGTTTGCCGCCTACAACGCCGGGCGCGGCAGCGTGAAGAAGTGGATCGACCGCTACGGTGATCCGCGTGACGCCAAGGTCGACGCGGTCGACTGGGTCGAGCTGATTCCCTTCTCTGAAACCCGCAACTACGTGCAGCGGATCATGGAGAATCTCCAGGTCTACCGCGCCCGCTTCGGCGGCGGCACGCGGTTGCAGATCGAGGCCGATTTGCACCGTGGCGCCGGCAGCGTGGAATAGCGGCGCTCCACGACAGCGTCGCTCCCGTCCGAGGGCGTATCAGCTTACGCGAAAGCCGCAACGCCGGTCCCGATTTCACCACGTCCTGCCCGGAGCGGCCCGGCCACGAGGGGCGCGGACGGGGCCGGCTGAACCCGGCTGGGACCAATATGGGTTGACCATGCACATTGCGGGCAAGCCGAGCGCAGCCTCTTTACACGCTTCCCAAGAAGCATAGCTGCAGTAGATCGTGCTGCTGCCGCCCCACTCCCATCTTTGCAGGCATACAGGGTAATTGGGATCGTACCGTTGGGCCGATGCTGGCCCGATAGCAAGGATTGTAGCGCCAGCGACGAGGCTTGCACGAATCGCGTCCATCGTGGCCCGCCTCCGAAATATCCGACTGTTCACGATTGAATACTCCCGCACCGCTTCCTCCGAGAAGCGCAGCCAATTCTTCCAGGACAGCATACGTCGGATCACCAACAAAGAAAAACCCCGGCAGTTTCCTGCCGGGGCTCTCCAATCAATCGGATGATTGATCTTAGAAGTTGCGCTGAGCGCGGAGCATCATGGTCAGCGAGTTCTGATCCTTCAGCTCGTAGGTCGCAGCCGGCTTCGCGAAGGCGGCAACTGCAGTGGCCGGGCCAGTGACGGCGCCCGAGTACTTCTGGTCGAGCATCGTGTAGCTCAGGTCAGCCGTGAACGCCAGGTTCTTGACCGGAGTCCAGACGGTGTTGACACCGATCACGCCGATGTTGAAGTCCGGGTTGCAGGTCGAACCAGCCACGGCAATCGTGGCGAAGTTCGCGCAGATCAGGCCCTTGCTCGTGTTGCCGTAGCCCATATGAGCATAGCCACCGTAGATGGCGCTCGCCCAGTTCGGGGTCCAGTTGTGGGTGTAACCACCGCGGAAGCCCCAAGCCTTGGTCGTCTCGATGCCAGTGCCGGCGCCGAAGACGCCGTCGGTAATGCCAGCGAAACCAACGCTCTGGTAAGCGCCGATGCCGCTGCCGCTGTACATCGAGAAGTTCTGCGGCCACGAGATGTTGCCGAAGACGTAGTGAGCCGCACCGTCGGCGTAGACGGCCTGCATGTTGATCGAGTCACCCGCACCGGTCGGGATGTTCTTGATCGACAAGGCGCCCTGCACAGCCCAGCCCCACTTATCGGCGGGGTGATCGCTGGTCTCAAACGTACCGTAGTACGCACTGTGGATCTCATGTGCGACAGCCGCGATTTGGAACAGGCCCCAAGCCTGGTCAACACGAACCTGACCGACGATGTCGGGAGAACGGTTCGCACCCCAATCGTACGTGCCGTAGTTGCCCTGGATGAGGGCAGTACCAGCCGCTGCGGCCGTTGCAAAGCCGGTCGCATTCCACAGGTTCGATTGACCGCCGCCATTGCCCGTCGTCTGATCCTGGATCGACACTGCGGCGGTGATGCCCTGGCCGAAGTCAGCCGTGTAGGTGGCCTGGTTCACACCGGTGACGAAGTTCGAGCCGCCCGGAATGGTATCGGGACCACCAGCCGGATAGCCTGTCCACGGCGCATCGAAGATCGAGACGGTGCGACCGAAGGTGAAGCCAGCGAACTGGATGAAGGCGTGGTAGAGGCCGAGACCAGCAGTGCCGCCCGCGGCGGCTGACGGGTTGCTCGCGGAGACCGTTTGGGAGTCAACGCTGAACACCATGTCGGCGAAGGTGCGGACCACGCCGTACTCGGTTGCGGTGCGGGTATCGACCGTGAGGTCCATACGAGCGCGGCTGTAATAGTAGTTCGTCAGACGGTTGTTCGAGCCGCCGTTGAAGGTGCCCGAGCTAAACCGGAAGCCATAGTCGTTAGCGCCGCCGAGGATCATGTCCGCGCGGACGTAACCACCCAGCTTGATGCAGGTGTCGGTGCCGGGGATGTAGTAGAAACCCGCACCGTACAGCGAGCAGATCTTCACGTATTCGACGGCCTTTGCCTTCAACGGAAGGTCGGCTGCCTGGGCTCCGCCAACGGCGAGCAGACCCGCCACTGAGCCGAGCAAAAGGCTCTTAAAGTTCATGTTAAACCTCCAAGTTGCTCTTCAGGGAAGGTCACTGACCCGGACGGCCAATTCCCCAACCCCCTCTAAATCACCGCCCTGGCCACCTTCGCGTCTTCGGACACACCCGCAGGAACACGAGGGACTTAAGCGAAAGACCTAAACGGGACGACCTCGGGATGCCCCCCTCCGTCGCCGGATCACAACAACTGAACGTCGTTGCACACACAACAAAAGATCGCTCCGGAACGGGCCTATCAAGCGTGTTTTTCGACGGGTGTTGCACAATTAACACGCAGATGTGATCGCGCGGCATCGCTAATCAATTGTTTTTACTTGTCTTTTTTGACAAGTTCGTTTGCGGTCGAAATTCGCGTTTGGTCGTGCCCGGGCCAGCTTACGCACAGCTCCAGGTCTGAGCACCCGAATCGGGGAATGCGGGGACTGGAGCGGGATGTGTAATCCCGTAAGGCTCGGCGAGCCGGAAACAGCTGCCCCCGGCGCCACCGCGTGCGTGTGTCACGGACACTCTATATGTCTGGGAACCCCCCGAAGGTCAGGGAATCCCGCATCGGCGGAAATCGTTGGGAATATTCGAGCGAAAACACACGCTTCCAAATTGACCGGCCCAAGCAATTAGATGCATAAGGCTCGCACCGGAGAGGTGGCCGAGTGGCTGAAGGCAACGCTTTGCTAAAGCGTCATACGGTCTCAAGCTGTATCGAGGGTTCGAATCCCTCCCTCTCCGCCACCCAGCTGCGGGCCGCCTGCGAGGCGATGCTGCAACGAGGATTTGGGACCGTGGCTGGCTTGAACCGCAGGAGAGGCGCTCGCAGCCCAAGCCCGCCAGTCGAAGTCGAGTTTCCCGGGGGTCGGGGCGCTGAACCGCTCAGTGCGCGGACGCCCACGCCCTCGCCTCTCGCTGCGCGGTCGCGATCTCGGCCTCCGACATCTGCCCCGCCACTTCCTGGCGCAGCGCAACGGCGTCCCGGCGGCCCTTCAGGGCAGCAAGATTGAACCATTTGTGCGCGGCGACGAGGTCGATCAGACCCGAGCGGCCGCTCGCCCAATAGAGTCCGCGCTCGAACAGAACGTCTGACAGCGCGGTCCCATCGATCGGCGTCGCCGTATCGAGATCGAAAGTACCCTGAAACATAACGCATCCCCTTTTCTTATGCCGCCTCTAATCCCCGGAGCGCGGCTCCCGTCCAACTCTGATGTGCAAAATCCCTTCTGGGATCGTGCGCTGTTCAACTCATCCCCAAGGGCCTCTTGCCCGATGCCGTTTGCCGGCTTGTTGAAGGCGATGATGGCGGGCAAATTTGAATGGCAGTTTAAGTATCGCGATGAAGCAGACGTAAACGGGAAGCCGCGCCGCGCGCGCGAGAATTTCAAGAAGTCCCTGATTTGCAGGTACTTCTGCGTTTCCTCAGGATGCGTTTACCCTGTGATTTTCGGACATCGATAACCATCGCGCACAGTGCCACGCCTCGTGCGGTCACATGTCCTGGGAGGTGGCGCGCGCGACAATCATGCCGGCGCGCCTAGCCTCGACAGCCCGGCCACGCACAGCGGCGGCGCAGTCAGATCAACAATGTCGGGAAAGGGATTGCCGGCAATACCCCGGCCTCAGGGAACGAGGGCGTCGGCGAACACGTCAGGACCAGATTCCAAATGAGCCCGAAGGCCGCGTGTGGAATTGCGGAGCCCTTGTTCAGGGAGACCGCACCGAACGAAGAAAACTCGTTTCTTCTGCCGGACCGGACTTTGGCGGGCAGGCCCGCGAAGCTGACGATCCGACCGTTGACCTGATGTCTCGCCGACACCCTCTGTCGTCGACCAGAACCTCTGGGAGGCGCTGATGACGTGCCGGCTGCTAGGAGCCGGCAACTTCAGAAGTCGAAGTTACTTCTTCTTCGCGACCTTGCGGGTCTTCTTCGCAGTCTTCTTCACTGCGCTCTTCGCCTTCTTCGCCTTCTTCGCCTTCTTCGCTTTCTTGGCCATGTTGCCCTCCGATGTGTGAGATGGCTTTAATCGCTGCGCGCATTCGGGGATCGAATGTGCGCTCACCCCAAATACACCAACACGACGAAAAAAACATCTTCTCACTTAAGGAAGTGTTGACGACGCAGCGCGCGTGCGCCAGCCGCGCTTGATTTGCCAGTCGGCAGCCACTCGCGTCCACGATTGCAAATGCTTCTCTCGGCATCGACGTCGGCAAGCGCCGCGACTGCCGGAATATCCTATGCAGCAAGCATTATTCTGCTCACGCACATCTCGCGCGATCAGCGCGACGATGAACGCTGCGAAGCACGCGATCGCGCAGCGGAGGCGAGTCGCGGACTCTGAGTCGCGAATTTTGGCAACGAAATTATTTTCATGCTTAACGGCGGGAGCGCTCGTCGGAGCGTGTGCAAGTCGCCGTTTTGCGCGAATCGCGCGGTGGCGATTCGGCGGCGCTGCGCGCCTTTGAGCAGCTGATGATTGCCGCAGATGACGCGCGCGAGCGTCGCATCACGGGGTCAAGCGAGGTGACGATGCGCGTCCGTCACCTCGTCCGAACGCGTGACGTCAGATGCCGAGCTTGGACCTGAGCAGGTCGTTGACGCTCTGCGGGTTGGCCTTGCCGCCTGACGACTTCATCACCTGGCCCACGAACCAGCCAAGCGACTGCGGCTTGTCCTTCACCTGCGCAGCCTTGTCGGGATTGGCCGCGATGATGTCGTCGACAACCTTTTCGATCGCCGAAAGATCCGTGACCTGCTTCATGCCGCGGCTTTCGACCAGCGCGCGCGGGTCGCCGCCCTCCTGCCAGACGATCTCGAACAGATCCTTGGCGATCTTGCCCGAGATCGTGCCCTCGCCGATCAGGTCGATGATCGCCGCCAGCTGCTCGGACGTCACAGGAGAGTCGGTAATATCACGGCCCTCCTTGTTGAGACGGCCGAACAGTTCGTTGATCACCCAATTCGTCGCCATCTTGCCGTCGCGGGCGCGGTTGGCGAGCCTGTCGAGCACCGTCTCGTAGAACACGGCGCTCTCGCGCTCGGCCACCAGCACGCCCGCATCATAACCCGAGAGGCCGAAGTCGGCGACAAAACGCGCCTTCTTCTGGTCCGGCAGCTCGGGAAGCGCTGCCTTCAGCTCGTCCACGAAGCTCTGCGAGAACTCCAGCGGCAGCAGATCCGGATCGGGGAAGTAGCGGTAGTCATGCGCCTCTTCCTTCGACCGCAGTGAGCGCGTCTCGCCCTTGTTGGGGTCGTAGAGCCGTGTTTCCTGATCGATCTTGCCGCCGTCCTCCAAAATCTCGATCTGGCGGCGCGCCTCGTACTCGATGGCCTGGCCGATGAAGGTGATGGAGTTCAGGTTCTTGATCTCGCAGCGGGTGCCGAGCGGCGCGCCCGGCTTGCGCACGGAGACGTTGACGTCGGCGCGCAAGGATCCCTTCTCCATGTCGCCGTCGCAGGTGCCGAGATAGCGCATGATCGAGCGCAGCTTGGTCACATAGGCCTTGGCCTGCTCGGCGTCGCGGATATCGGGCTTGGAAACGATCTCCATCAGCGCCACGCCGCAGCGGTTGAGATCGATCAGGGATTGCGACGGCAGCTTGTCGTGCTGCATCTTTGCCGGATCCTGCTCCAGATGCAGCCGCTCGATGCCGATGGAGACGCTGCGGCCACCGTCGAGCTCGACCAGCACGTCGCCCTCGCCCACGATCGGCGACTTGTACTGGCTGATCTGGTAGCCCTGCGGCAGGTCCGGATAGAAATAGTTCTTCCTGTCGAACACCGAACGCAGATTGATCTTTGCGTTGAGACCGAGCCCGGTCCGGACAGCCTGCCTGACGCATTCCTCGTTGATCACAGGCAGCATGCCCGGCATGGCCGCATCGACCAGCGACACTTGGGTGTTTGGATCACCACCGAACGCAGTCGAGGCGCCCGAGAACAATTTTGATTTGGATGTCACCTGGGCGTGGATCTCCATGCCGATGACCGTCTCCCAGTCGCCGGTGGCGCCCTTGAGAAGCTTGTGCGTAGCCGTGCTCATGTCCTGCTCCCGAGCAGCGTGGCAGCGATCCGCTCCCACTCCGCTGCCAATGAATCCTTTGCCGCGACCTGGCCGGCCTGGCGATACCAGTACCCGGCATTGCCGAGATCGCCTTCGATGCGGTGCAGATACGCGTGCACCCAGGCCGCCTCGCGGCTGCTCTCGTCCTGGACGATCCTGTGCGCCTGGTCCCAGTCGCCCTTCGCAGCCCACCAGAGACCCGCGAGCGGCGCGCTCAACTCCGGCGCGGGTGCCGCACCATCGAGGCTTGCGATGAAGCCGGCGACATTCACCACCACCTCGCGGGCGTGAAGCGGCCGGCCGCCTGCTCGATCACTTCGCCGAGCGAGAACAACGTCTCCTCCTCGAATGGACGGCCGATCAGTTGCAGGCCGAGAGGCAGGCCCTGGCCGTCCTTGCCTGATGGCACGGCAATGCCCGGCAGGCCCGCCATATTCACGGTGACCGTGAAGATGTCGTTGAGATACATCTCGACGGGATCGGCCCCGCCTTTCTCACCGATGCCGAAGGCCGCCGACGGCGTCGCCGGGGTGAGGATCGCGTCCACACCCCTCTCGAAGCAATCCTCAAAATCCCTCTTGATCAGCGTGCGCACCTTCTGGGCGCGCAGATAATAGGCGTCGTAGTAGCCGGCCGAGAGCACATAGGTGCCGATCATGACGCGGCGGCGCACCTCGGCGCCAAAACCTTTGGCGCGGGTGTTCTCGTACAGCTCGGTGATGGTCTTGCCGTGCTCGCGCAGGCCATAGCGGACGCCGTCGTAACGCGCGAGGTTGGAGGAGGCCTCCGCCGGCGCCACGATGTAATAGGCCGGCAGCGCGTATTTGGTGTGCGGCAGCGATACCTCGACCAGCTCGGCGCCGGCCGCCTTCAGCCACGCCGCGCCCTCACTCCAGAGCTTCTCGATCTCGCCCGGCATGCCGTCGAGACGATACTCCTTGGGAATGCCGATCTTCATGCCCTTCACGGATTTGCCGATCGCGGCTTCATAATCAGGCACGGCAATATCGACCGAAGTCGTGTCCTTCGGATCGTGGCCGGCCATCGAGCGCAGCAGCATCGCGCTGTCGCGCACGCTGCGCGCAATTGGACCGGCCTGGTCGAGCGAAGAGGCAAACGCGACGATGCCCCAGCGCGAGCAGCGGCCATAAGTCGGCTTGATGCCCACGGTTGCGGTGAACGCCGCCGGCTGGCGGATCGAGCCGCCGGTGTCGGTCGCGGTCGCGCCCATGCACAGCAGCGCAGCCACCGCCGAGGCCGAGCCGCCGGACGAGCCACCCGGCACCAGGGTGGTGTTGGAGCCCTCGCGCCGCCAGGGATTGCCGACGGGACCGAAGCACGAGGTCTCGTTCGCCGAGCCCATCGCGAACTCGTCATTGTTGAGCTTGCCGAGCATGACGGCGCCGTCGCGCCAGAGCTGCGAGGTGACGGTCGACTCATAGGTCGGCACGAAATTGCCGAGGATCTTCGAGCACGCCGTGGTGCGCACCCCCTTGGTCGCGAACAGATCCTTGATGCCGAGCGGGATGCCGGCGAGCGGACCGGCGTCGCCCTTGACGATCCTGCCGTCCGCCTCGCGCGCCATGGCCCGCGCCTGGTCCGGCGTCTCCATCACGAAGGCATTGAGCACGCGCGCTTTCTCGATCGCGCTCAGATGCGCGTCGGTCAGCTCCAGCGACGTGAAAGTCTTGTCGGCGAGACCCTTACGGGCCTCGGCGAGCGTCAGCGATGTCAAATCGGTCATTTATTGATCGGGCTACAGAAGAAAGGAGACAGGGTCTTGTCGTTGGCCGGGTCGTCTTTTTTGGCGGCCGCATCCGCGGCGGCCTGCATTTCGTCGAGCACGGCATTGACGGCGACGTTGGGATCGGCAGCCTTACCCTGCCGTTCCATCTTGTCGAGGTAGTTCATGTAGGCCTGATAGGCCTTCTCATCGTCGCAAAGCATGCACATCGCACGGCGTCCTAAGAGTCTTTAGTTGACGCGTTTCTTGACGCGAACCGGATTCCACTTCGCTCGAAAACGCTATGCTACTCGACGACCTTCGGCACCAGGAAGAAGTGACCTTCGGTCTCAGGCGCGTTGGCAACGATATCGTCGGCGATCTCGCCGTCGTTCACCACGTCTTGCCGCTTCTTCATCTGCATCGGGGTGACCGAGGTCATGGGCTCCACGCCCTCGACATTGACCTCCGAAAGCTGCTCGACGAAAGCGAGCATGGCGTTGAGCTCGCCTTGCAGATGCGGAACCTCGTCCTCGGAAACCGCAATGCGCGCCAGATGCGCGATGCGGCGGACGGTAGCGGCGTCGACGGACATTATATAAGGCCTCTCACGGCAAAACCTATGTGCCGTATAGCAGAGGCCGGTTTTCCGCCGCAACCGGGGCTGGAACCTACCCAGCCAGCGCTTTCAGGCGAGCCAGCGCCGATCTGGCGAAATCCCGGGTCAATTCGGCCGCGGGGACCTCACGGCCAAGGGCCACAGCCTGGCCGGCCCAGAGATTGGTGAAATCCACCCTGCCCTGCTTTTCGGCAGCCGCCTTCAGCGGTCCCAGCGCGGTCGCCGCATGGGGAAACGGCGGCGCATCCGGCGAGATCGGCCCGAGCTCGCGCATCAGGCGATTCTGGACACCGCGCGCCGGACGTCCGGTCATGACATTGGTGATGACGGTGGAATCGTCGCCCGCCTCAGCGAGCGCCTTGCGGCCGCCTGCGCTCACCTTGGACTCCGGACAGCGCAGATACGCACTGCCGATCTGCACGCCAGAGGCACCAAGTGCGAAGGCCGCGGCAATGCCGCGCCCATCGGCGATGCCTCCGCAAGCGATCACCGGCACCTTCACGGCATCGACGACCTGCGGCACCAGCGCGAAGGTCCCGGGCTGTTCGGAGATCTTGTCGGTCAGGAACATGCCGCGATGGCCTCCGGCTTCGGCGCCCTGCGCAATGACCGCATCGACGCCGCGCTGTTCGAGCCAGACCGCTTCCTTCACCGTCGTGGCGGATGAGATGACGAGACAGCCCGCCGCCTTGACGCGCTTGAGCAGCGTCGGCTCTGGCAGGCCGAAATGAAAGCTGACGATTTCAGGCTTCAGCTCCTCGACCACCTCGCAGAACGCGGCATCGAACGGCGCGCGGTTCGCGGCGTTGATCGGCGCCGCCGGATCGAGGCCATGCTCGGCGTAATAACCAGCGAGCCGTTGCTTCCAGCGCGCTTCGGCCCCGGCCGTCAGATCGACCGGCGTGTGACAGAAGAAGTTCATGTTCACCGGCGCCTTCACACGCTGGCGGATGATGTTGACCTGCTCGCGCGCCTTCTCCGGCGACAGCATCGCGCTCGGCAACGAGCCAAGTCCGCCGCCCTGAGCCACGGCGATCACCAGTTCGGCATCCATCACACCGGCCATCGGCGCCAGCACGATCGGAAATTCGGTCTTGAAGAGGTCGATCAGTCGACGGTCAGGCCACATGGTGTGTCTCTCTTGGTTGTCTGTTCTTACCCTCTCCCTCCAGGGAGGGTGAAGAGTCCTGTGCCGCTGCGATCGAATTGCGTTGGCCGGCCAGCAACTGCTCGGCCTCAGCAGCAATCCGTCCGACGATCTCGGCCGCTGGGGGAATATCGTGGATCAGGCCGACCGCTTCTCCGGCAAAGACGGCCGCGATTTCGAAATCGCCCGCCATTTTTGCCGCGGCATAGTCCTTGGCAATCTCGTCCGCGCGTTGCAGCAGCTCGATCTCACGGCCGGTCCAGGTCTTGATATGGCTGTTGACCAGCGCGCGCGCGGTAAACGGCGCCGGCCAGAACAGTTTTCGCGACCAGTCGGGGACGACCCCGCGCACGGTCCCATTGCCGTCAGCCGTGCGAATGCGCTGCTTCGCGCCCTCTGCGCCATTGGCCTCGACGCTCGCATAGAAGCGCGTGCCGATCAGCACGCCGGACGCACCCAGCATCATCATCGCCGCAAGACCACGGCCGTCGGCGATCCCGCCAGCCGCCACGACCGGCACACGTCCGGCCGCGAGGTCGACGATATCAGGCACGATACCGACCGTGGTGCGCGATGCGCCATGGCCACCCGCCTCCGTCCCCTGTGCGATCAAAATCTCTGCGCCGGCATCGAGCGCCTGCTTTGCCATCGCCTCGGTTTGCACCTGGCAGATCAATCGCGCGCCGCTCGCCTTGATGCGCGGCGCGAACGGCGCAGGATCGCCGAACGACAGCATGACTGCCTGCGGGCGCGCATCGAGCGCGATGTCGAGAAGGTCCGGCTGCTTGGCCAGGCTCCAGGTAATGAATCCGATCCCGAACGGTGCAAATCCCCTAAGCTCCGCCGTCTCGGCCTGTAGCCGCCCCCGATCGCCGTAGCCACCGCCCAGAATGCCGAACCCTCCCGCCTCGCTGACGGCGCGGGTTAGCCGGCTGCCGGCAACCGTGTCCATGGGCGCCGAAAGGATCGGATGCCTTATCCCGAGAAGCTCCGTCAGCGGCGTAGTGATCGACATGAGGTCTCCCGCACTGGACAGGAAGATTAAGCCCAACTAGCATTCTCGAAAAATGAATTGTAGCGAACGCTGTCATCGCAAAAGCGAAACGATGCCATGGAACTGAGCGACATCCAGACCTTCGCCGCTGTCGCCCGCACCGGCGGCATCACCCGCGCCGCCGAAGAGCTCAACACGGTGCAATCCAATGTCACCCAGCGCATCAAGGCCCTGGAGGCCGAGATCGGCACGCCGCTGTTCGAACGCCATAGCCGCGGCATGGCGCTGACAGGCGCCGGCAAGCGCCTCCTCCCTTATGCGCAACGAATGGCCGCCTTGTCGCGAGAAGCCGTCCTCGCCGCCCGCGACGACGGCGAGCCGAAGGGGCCACTTTCGATCGGCTCGATGGAGACGACGGCCGCCGTGCGGCTGCCGCCGCTGCTTGCCGATTTCCACCGTCGCTTTCCGGCCGTGCGCCTCAGCCTTCGCACGTCGCCGACCGCCGCTCTTGTCGCGAGTGTGCTCGAAGGCACGCTCGACGGTGCGTTCGTCGCTGGGCCTATCGCGCACGATGATCTTACCGCCACCAGCGCGTTCCGCGAGGAGCTGGTGCTGGTCAGCGCGCGGCGCTGGGGCTCGCTCGCCGAGCTGCGCGCCGGCACGCCTGAGTCAGGCCCGACGGCGCTGGTGTTCCGCACCGGCTGCACCTACCGTCAGCGCCTCGAGCAGATCTTCGTCGAGTTCGGCTGGCCGTCAGCAGCGCGCTTCGAGCTCGGCACGCTCGACGGCATGATTGGCTGCGTCGCCGCCGACATGGGCGTCACGCTGCTGCCCCGTGCGGTCATCGAGCGCAGCGCGATGAACGGCAGCGTAACGATGCATACGCTGAGCCCGTCACATGGGCGCGTCGAGACGCTGTTCGTCCAGCGCCGCGCCGGTCATCAAACCAGTGCGCTTCAAGGCTTCCTGTCCTGCCTGGCCAAGGACGACGACATCATCGCGGCCTGATCCGCCACCGCCGCAGCGCGACAACGGCCCAGATCGCCTCGACCAGGCCGAACGGCCAAGCCCCTTGCAGGAATCCGTAGGCCGATCCCAGCGCACAGGACATTGCGAATAGCAGCACGAACCAATGGCTGCGGTCTTCGAAGGCATAAGTGATCAGCATCGCCATCACGGCAAACAGCCCGAATAGTGTCAGTGCATCCATCGTTGTGGGTTCACTCCACGGCGTGACGCATGATATGCGCTAGTGCCATGCCCGCTCTTATCCTGCCCCTCGTCGATGCTGCAACCCACTGGCCCGAACACGGCGGGTTGATCGGGCTCGACCTCGGTACCAAGACCATCGGCGTTGCCGTATCCAATCCGGACCGGCGGCTCGCGACCGGCGTCGAGACCATCCAGCGCAAGCAGTTCAAGCAGGATGCGGCCCGCCTGCTCGCCATCGCCACCGAACGCAAGGTGGTCGGCTTCGTGCTCGGCCTGCCCATCAACATGGACGGCAGCGAGGGCGCGCGCGCGCAATCGACCCGGGCCTTCGCCCGCAATCTGGCCAATCTGACCACGCTCCCGATCGGCCTCTGGGACGAGCGCCTCTCGACCGCCGCCGTCGAGCGCGAGCTGATCGGCATGGATGTCAGCCGCGCCAAGCGCGCCGAGGTGATCGACGAGCACGCCGCCATCTTCATCCTGCAAGGCGCGCTGGACCGGCTCGCCCATCTGCGCGCCAGCCGGGGGACGGGCTGATCCATGGCCGCCGTGATCGCGGCGCTGCTGCCGGTCTTCATCCTCATCGTGCTCGGCGTCGTGCTCCGGCACAGCCTGATGCGGCTCGATACGCAATGGCACGGGCTGGAGCGGCTGACCTATTTTGTCTTGTTTCCCATGCTGCTGATCCAGACGCTGGTGAAGGCTGATCTCTCAAGAGTGCCGGTCGCCGGCGTCGGCGGTGCGCTGCTGCTGTCGGCGCTGGCGATGTCGCTGCTCTGCCTCGCGCTCCGCCCTGCCCTGGCCCGCCTCGACATTGACGGCCCTGCCTTCACCTCGATCTTCCAGGGCGCGACGCGCTGGCAGACCTACGTGGCGCTATCCGTCTCCGCTAACTTATACGGCGACGTCGGGCTGGCGCTGGCCTCGGTCGCGATGATCGCGATCATCCCGCTGGTCAACGTGTTCAGCGTCGCCGTACTGGCGCATTACGCTTCGCCCAAGAAGCAATCCGCGCGGGCGATCGTGATGACCGTGATCCGCAATCCCCTGATCTGGGCCTGCGCCATCGGCCTGGTCATCAACGTCGTGCATTTGCCGCTACCAAAGATCTGGCACGAGGTCGCCGACGCGCTCGGCCGCTCCTCGCTCGCCATCGGCCTGCTCGTCACCGGCGCCGGTCTCCAGCTCAAGGGCCTGCTGCGCCCCAGCCTCGGCGCAACGCTCGGCGTGGCGCTCAAGCTGGTCGTGATGCCGCTGCTCGCACTAACGCTCGCCAACTGCTTTGGGCTCACGGGCACCAACCTCGCGATCATCGCGATCTGCGGGGCGGTGCCGACGTCCCCGAGTGCCTATGTGCTGGCCCGCCAGATGGGCGGCGACGCGCCGCTGCTGGCGCAGATCATCACGCTGCAGACCATCCTGGCGGCGATCACGATGCCGATCGCGATCGCGCTGGTGGCGTAGAACTCCAAGTTGAGAGCGCCACCGCTCCTCTCACCTGTCATTGCGAGGAGCTCCTGCGACGAAGCAATCCAGACTGCCGCGACGGAAGGACTCTGGATTGCTTCGCTGCGCTCGCAACGACGGAGTCCGAGACAGCTATTGCCCCAGCCACATCGTCAGCACCACCGCGGTCATGTTGTTCAGCGCATGCAGCACGATGGTGAGCCAGAGCGAGTTGGCGCGGTGGCGCATGTAGCCGAACCAGAGGCCGATCGAGAAGACTTCGGCGAGGAAGTACAGATCGTATTGCAGATGCACCGCCGTCCACACCAGCGACGACAGGATGATCGCACCGGGCACGCGCAGGAAGCTTGCCGACCAGCCGCGGAACAGGAAGCCGCGCGCGAGCACCTCCTCCGACATCGGCGCCGCCACGCTGAAGGCGAACAGGAGCAACAGCGCCGCGCCGTTGTCGCGGCCCGATTTGAGGAGATCGGTCATGAAGCCCGGCGTGGCCTCCCGGCCCAGGGATCGCGACACCACCTCCCATCCCATCACGACCAGGATGAGCCCGGCTGTGCCAAGCAACAGCTGCCGCCAGGACGGCCAGCGCAGCGCGAGGTAGTCAACGAAAGATGCCCGCTTGATCCGGATGGCAAGCCACACCGCTGCGAGTGTCGCAGGCAGGCCCATCGTGACCGACAGCGCCAGCGCCTGCGGCTCGCGGCCGACCGACTGGATCGAGGCCATGTCGAGCGGCAGCCCGCGCATCATTATCAACAGCAGGATCGCCGCGAGCTGGCCGACGAACATGGCCACGAAGATGAGCAAGCCCCACAGCGCCGTGCCCCAGAACTGCCAGACCCGCAGCGGTGCGGCCGCCTCTGTCAGCGGCGGATGATCGGGATTGAGGGAATCCATCGGGAGGCTTTCTGTTGGCAGGCTCACGGCAGCGCCCGCTCGAGCAGCGCACGCACGTCGCCGCTCCCGAGATCGACCGCGCCGTACATGCTGGCGTGATTGGCGGCGAGACGCGTTGCTGCGAACAGTTCAGCGTTGCTCGGCGACACATCTTTGAGCGCGGCGGCCGCGGCCAGCAGAGCCAGCTTCTCGACCGCGAGCCGCGCAACGCTCTCGCCGTCGGCGCGGCGGAAGGTATTGGCGATGAATGTAACAGCATCGCCTGCCCCGCGCAGCCCTTTCGTCTCGGCTGCCAGCGATTGCAGCACCGCCATTGCAGCCTCCGGCTCGCGCGCGAGCGCGCGCAGCACGTCGAGGCACATCACGTTGCCCGAGCCTTCCCAGATCGCGTTGACCGGCGCCTCCCGATAGTGGCGCGCCAGAATGCCGTCCTCGACATAGCCGTTGCCGCCGAGGCACTCCATCGCTTCATAGAGGAATGACGGCGCGCTCTTGCAGGTCCAATATTTGATCGCGGGCGTCAGCAACCGCATATAGGCAGCCTCCGCCGCATCGTGCGCCGTGCGGTCGAAGGCGCGGCAGAGCCGCATCACCAGCGCCGTGCTCGCCTCGACATGCAGTGCCATGTCCGACAGCACGGCCTGCATCAAGGGCTGATCGGCCAGATGCTTCTGGAACACGCTGCGGTGACGGGCGTGATGCAGCGCATGCGCAAGCCCCGAGCGCATCAGGCCGCTAGAGGCAATCGCGCAATCCTGCCGCGTCAGCTGCACCATCTGGATGATGGTACGGATGCCCTTGCCTTCCTCGCCGACGCGTTCCGCATGGGCGCCGACGAACTCGACCTCGGACGACGCGTTGGAGCGATTGCCGAGCTTGTCCTTGAGCCGCTGAAACTGGATCGCGTTGACCGATCCGTCAGGCGCAAAGCGCGGCATGAAGAAACAGGTCAGCCCGCTGTCTGCCTGCGCCAGCACCAGGAACGCATCGCACATCGGCGCCGACATGAACCATTTGTGGCCGGTGATGCGATAAGCGGTGCCGTCGCGCACAGCGCGCGTCATGTTGGCGCGCACGTCGGTGCCGCCCTGCTTCTCGGTCATACCCATGCCGAGCGTCATGCCGCGCTTCTCCCACCACGGCGAAAAGCTCGGGTCGTAGCTCCTGGTCGACAGCACCGGCATCACGCGCGCGAGCAGATCCGGCTGCACCGCAAGCGCAGCGACGGAGGCGCGCGTCATCGTGATCGGGCAGAGATGGCCGGTTTCGACTTGCGAGGCCATGTAGAACTTGGCCGCGCGGACGACTTCGGCCGCACCGCCGGCAGGCTTGCCATCCGCAGTCCATGTCGAATTATGCACGCCGGCATGCGCGCTGTGCGCCATCAGCTCGTGATAGGCTGGGTGAAACTCGACCTGGTCGCGGCGATTGCCCTTGGCGTCGAAGCTGCGCAGCTTCGGCGTGTTCTCGTTCGCCGCGCGCCCGCGATCGGCCATCGCAGCCGAGCCCCAGTGCTTGCCGAACTCGGACAGCTCCCGCTCCGCCCCCGCTCCGCCGTTCGCCTTCACGGCGTCGACCAATGACTGGTCCACAGCAAATAAATTCACATCCTCGAAAGGTGGCGACTGGTTGAAAACCTCGTGGGTCGCGAAGCTGGGCTGGGTCATCTGGTTTCCTTGGCGGATTCAGTTCCGCCGCGGCTGGATCGGGAAATCATAGGCTGCCCCGCCCGCAGCAGGCAGGGAAAAATGCCACCACTCCTTTGAATAGTTCACAAAGCCTTGCTTCGCCATGGCAGCCACCAGCCGCTTGCGCCAGGCCCGCTGATCCGGTGTGATCGACGGTGCTGCGGTATGCCCTTTCATATCAGTGCAGTCATAGCCGGTGCCCATGTCGACGCTGCCCTCCGGCAGCCGCGCCGCCACCGGCGCCGTACAATCGGCGTAGGATTTTGCGGGATCGATCCTGGCGGAATTGTCGGCGTTCAAATCGACCAAAGTGAGGTCGAGCGCAGCGCCGGTCGAGTGCTGCGAGCGGCTCGCGATATAGCCGAGGCGAAACAGCTCCGTCTTGGCGATGCGCGGATTGTAGCGCCGATCGGCCGCGGTCTCGCGGCCGTTCTGCGACCATCTCACCATGTCGAGCGAGGCGCGCGCCGGCCGGTAACAATCGAACATCTTGAGTGAGAGATTTTGCGCCGCCAGTTCCTGCTGCGCCGCCTTCAGCCGTAATCCGACCTCTCGCTTCACCACGCATTCGCCGGCGCCGTAGCCTGCGAGCGGACGGCCGACGAAGTTGTTCGCGGTGGCGTAGCGGATGTCCTGGATGATGCTGGGATCGACATCGCGCAGATAGACGAAGCCGCCGGGGAGCGTTTGGGCGTGGGCGGCTGAGACAGCGCTGATTGCCACGACCGCAGCGGCTAGTGCTTTCACGTGATATCTCCCGATCGTCATGGCCGGTTTATCCCGGCCATCCACGCTCTTTTTGCGTCAAATGCGATAGAAGACCGTGGATGCCCGGGACATCAAGCGCGAAGACGCGCTTCGCGCTTCTGCCCGGGCATGACGCGGAGGCCACACCACAGCGCCCAAACCGACAGATCAGGGGATAACTCCCGGCCTCGGCTTTGGCCCTTGCTCCCCCCGCCATCCGCGCCTATAGCTCTCGGTTTAATGACATCGAAATCGACCTTTGTCCTCGGCCACCGGCATTTGCTGGGCATCGAGGGCCTTTCCGCGGCCGACATTACCGGCCTCCTCGACCTGTCGGAAGAATATGTCGAGCTCAACCGCCAGGTTGACAAGAAGCGCACCGTCCTGCGTGGACGGACGCAGGTGAACCTCTTCTTCGAGGCCTCGACCCGGACACAGTCCTCGTTCGAGCTTGCGGGCAAGCGCCTCGGCGCCGACGTCATGAACATGTCGGTGTCCTCCTCGTCCATCAAGAAGGGCGAGACACTGGTCGACACCGCGATGACGCTCAATGCCATGCACCCCGACATCCTCGTGGTGCGCCATCACGCCTCGGGCGCGGTGGAACTGCTGGCCCGCAAGGTCGACGGTTCCGTGATCAATGCCGGCGACGGCGCGCATGAGCATCCGACCCAGGCGCTGCTCGACGCGCTCACCATCCGCCGCAACAAGGGCCGGATCGAGGGTCTCGTGGTCGCGATCTGCGGCGACGTACTGCATTCTCGCGTCGCCCGCTCCAACATCATCCTGCTCAACACCATGGGGGCCCGCGTTCGTGTCGTCGGCCCCTCCACGCTGTTGCCGCCCGGCATCGAGCGGATGGGCGTCGAGGTCGCGCGCGACATGCGCGAGGGCCTCAACGGCGCCGACATCGTCATGATGCTGCGGCTCCAGCGCGAGCGCATGAACGGCTCCTTCGTGCCCTCGACCTCCGAATATTTCCACTATTTCGGGCTCGATCAGAAGAAGCTCGGCTACGCCAAGCCCGACGCGCTCGTGATGCATCCCGGCCCGATGAACCGCGGCGTCGAGATCGACACCGCGGTGGCCGACGGCGCGCAGTCCCTGATCCGCGAACAGGTCGAGATGGGCGTGGCCGTGCGCATGGCCGTGCTCGAAGCGCTCGCCCGCAACCTGCCGAACGCGTGATGCCCATGCTGACCGACCGCCGCCCGATCCTGCTCGCCAACGCCCGCGTCGTCGATCCCTCCCGGGATTTCGACGGTCCCGGCGACGTCCTGATTGCCGACGGCATCATCCGCGAGACCCGCCGCGGCATCGGTGCGGCCGGCGTCCCCGAGGGCACCGACGTCGTCAACTGCTCCGGCAAGATCGTGGCTCCCGGCCTGATCGACATGCGCGCCTTCGTCGGCGAGCCCGGCTTCAGCCACCGCGAGACCTTTGCCTCCGCGAGCCAGGCGGCTGCGACCGGCGGCATCACCACCATCATCTGCCAGCCCGACACGTTGCCGGTGATCGATAATTCCGCGACCGTCGACTTCGTGATGCGCCGCGCCCGCGACACCGCGATCGTCAACATCCAGCCGATGGCGGCGCTGACCAAGGGCATGCGCGGCGAGGAGATGACCGAGTTCGGCCTGCTCAAGGCCGCCGGCGCAGTGGCCTTCAGCGACGGCGACCGCAGCGTCACCAATTCGCAGGTGATGCGCCGCGCGCTGACCTACGCCCGCGATTTCGACGCGCTGATCGTGCACCACACCGAGGACCCCGACCTCGTCGGCGAGGGCGTAATGAACGAAGGCGAGTTCGCCTCGCGGCTCGGCCTGATGGGCATCCCGAAGGCCGCCGAGGCCGTGATGCTGGAGCGCGACATGCGCCTCGTCGCGCTCACCGGCGGCCGCTATCACGCAGCCGCGCTGTCATGCATCGAGTCACTGGAGATCCTGAAGCGCGCCCGCGACGACGGCCTCGCCGTCAGCGCCTCGGTCTCGATCAACCATCTCGCGCTGAACGAGAACGACATCGGCCCCTATCGGTCGTTCCTGAAGCTCTCGCCGCCCCTGCGCACCGAAGACGACCGCCGCGCGCTGGTGGAGGCGACGGCCTCCGGCCTCGTCGACGTCATCATGTCCGACCACAATCCGCAGGACGTCGAGGTCAAGCGCCTGCCGTTCGCGGAAGCCGCGCCGGGCGCCATCGGCCTGGAGACCATGCTGCCGGCGGGCCTGCGGCTGGTTCATAATGACGAGCTCGACCTCAAGACGCTGATCCGGGCGATGTCGACCCGGCCGGCAGAACTGCTCGGCTTGCCCGGCGGAACCCTGCGCGTCGGCAGCCCGGCCGACGTCGTCGTGATCGACCTTGATGTTCCCTGGGTGGTCGATCCCGCCGACCTGAAATCGCCTTGCAAGAACACCCCGTTCGACGAAGCGCGCTTTACAGGGCGCGCTATCAGGACCATCGTCGGCGGACGAACCGTGTTCGAGCATGTCTGAGGTGCGGAGATACAGACATGGCGCTTGATGCATTCCTGCCGGTGGCCTTGGTCATCGGGTATCTGCTGGGCTCGATTCCGTTCGGGCTGGTGCTGACCCGGCTCGCCGGCACGCAGGACCTGCGTTCGATCGGCTCCGGCAATATCGGCGCCACCAACGTGCTGCGCACGGGCCGCAAGGGCCTGGCGGCGGCGACCCTCTTGCTCGACGCGCTCAAGGGCACCGCGGCCGTGGTGATCTCGGGCTATCTCGCCGGGCCCAACGCCGCGATGCTGGCCGGCCTCGGCGCGTTCCTCGGCCATCTCTTCCCGGTCTGGCTCAAGTTCAAAGGGGGCAAGGGCGTCGCGGTCTATATCGGCATCCTGCTGGGCCTGTTCTGGCCCGGCGCCCTCGTGTTCTGCCTGCTCTGGCTGGCGACCGCCTTCACCACCCGCTACTCCTCGCTTTCGGCGCTGGTGGCGGCTTTCATCACGCCGCTCTTCCTGTGGTGGTTCGGCCACCTCGCCCTCGCCTCGCTGTTTGCGGTGCTGACCCTGCTGCTGTTCTACATGCATCGCGAGAACATCAAGCGCCTGCAATCAGGAAAAGAAGGCCGCATCGGCGAGAAGGCCTGAAGCCGGAAAAAGTACGGATACCGCCGCGGGGTCTCCGCATTATATGCCAAATTCTGTTCGCAACTTCCGTCCGACTCCCGGGCGGGAGTGGCGAACCGGTTCCATGCCTGTCATCCTGACAGAGCAAATGGCGTTACGCGGTTGCTCAGAATGAGCGAGAAGATGGACGGCACGCATGACGACGGTGGCTCGCAGGGCACTGCGGCAAGCCGCTTGCTCTTGATGACCAACATCTGGTCGGATGCGCCCTCGCCGCCTCCCGCGCCCAAGCCTATTCCCGTTCCGCCGCGGCCTGAGCCCATCGCGCAGGCACCTGACACGCCCGTTGTTGTTGCTGCGCCGGCGCGCGCCGGGAAATGGCCGCCGCGAAAGCTGTCGCTGGCGCTCCAGGGCGGCGGCACGTTTGCCGCCTTCACCTGGGGTGTCCTCGAGCGGCTGCTGGAAGAGCCCTCCATCGAACTCGACACCATCAGCGGCGCCAGCGCCGGCGCGATCAACGCGCTGCTGCTCGCCTGCGGCCTCGCTGAGGGCGGCCGCGAAGCGGCGCGCAACCGGCTGAACCGGTTCTGGATCCGGTTGATGCACGAGGCCTCGTTCCGCTCGCTGATGCTGATCGGCGGCTTCTCGCCGGCGGGAAGCTCGGTCGCCTTCGGGCCGACGCTGCGCTCGGGCCATTTCGATCCGTTCGATCTCGATCCACTGCGCCAGGCGTTGTCGCGCGACATCAATTTTGCGGCGCTCCGCGATGCGAAATGTCCAAAGCTCCTGATAGCAGCGACGCGGATCCGCGACGGCGAGCTGCAGATTTTCGGCAATGACACCGTGACCGCCGACGTCGCTCTCGCCTCGACCTGCCCGCCGCTGGTTCACTGCGCCGTCGAGATCGACGGTGAGGCCTATTGGGACGGCGGCTATGGCGGCAATCCGCCGCTGATCAAGCTCGCGCAGGAATCGACGACCCCCGACCTGCTGCTCGTCCAGGTCACGCCCACGCGCGACAGCTACGTGCCGATCACGCTCGCCGCGATCGATCGTCGCCTGGACCAGATCGCGGCGAACGCCGCGCTCAACGCCGAGATGGCGGCGATCACATGGGCGCGATCACACGCAGCGCCAACGCTGCGGCTCACGAGGATTGCAGCAGAAGACTCGGTCGAAGGCCTCGCGCAGCGATCATCCACCGATCTCGGCCGCGGCTTCATCCGCGCGCTGCACCGAAGCGGCCGCGAAGCTGCCCAGCGCTGGCTCGGCACAACCGGCGCCGGGGCCGAAGCCGCGCTGTCCGCAGCCGAGCTCGCGCTAGCCTGATTTCGCCAGCGCATTCTCCAGAAACCACGCCGCCGCCAACGCGCCGGGATCGTTGCCGAAGCGCGCGATCACCTGCACGCCGACAGGCAGGCCACCGACCTTCATCACCGGGACGTTGACGCAAGGATTGCCCATCAGCGTCCACAGCCTGTTGTAGCGGGGCGAACCGGTCGAGGCGAGCTCCTTGGCCGGCGCCGTACCGGGCGCGGAATAAGTGAGCAGCACGTCGAAACCTTCGAACAGCTCGCCAAGCTCGCGACGGCCGCGGCGAGCGATGCGGCGTGCATCGTCAATATTCCCTAGGCGTCAGTCCAACGGTCTCGTCGAGGCTGGCGCGCAGCATCGGTGCGATCTCGTCGTGATGCCGGTCAAACTCCCAGGCGAGCGCGCGATGCGCCTCGAAATCCTGGATGATCGGGTGGATGCGCCAGGCCTCCTTAACCGCCGCAGGCAGATCGATCGACCGCACGCTGGCGCCGGCCTTCTCGGCGGCCTTGATCGCGACCAGCAAGCCCTCTTCCGCCGCCGGCTCGACGGGCTCGGCAAATTCCTGCCTGACAACGCCGATGCGCGGGGCCTTCGCCGGAGCGATGCCCGCGAATTCGGTGCGGCCGGTCATTCCGAGCAGCCCACGCGCGAGATCTTCCGCGCGCGATCCGAACAGGCCGACCGTATCGAGCGCCCACGAATAACACTTCACACCGACCGTCGGCAGCATGCGGAACGACGGCTTGATCGCGGCAGCGCCGCAATAGGCGGCGGGCCGGATCACCGAGCCGCCGGTCTGGGTGCCGAGCGCCAGCGGGATCATGCCGGCGCCGACAGCCGCGGCCGACCCCGACGACGAGCCCCCGGGCGTATGGCCCAAATTGTGCGGGTTCAGCGTCGGCGTCGGATCGCGCGAGGCGAAGGCCGTCGTCGTGGTCTTGCCGATGATGGTGGCGCCTGCCCGCTTCAGCATCATCACCACTGGCGCGTCGCTACGCGGCTGCCAGCCGCGATAGATCTCCGAGCCCATCTCGGTCGGCATATTGGCGGTGTCGATGATGTCCTTGATGCCGACCGCGATCCCGCGCAGCGGACCGGACGCTTGCGCTTTCGCCGACTTGTCGTGCCGGACAAAGGCACGAACATCCCCGTCTTTGGCCTCGATCGCCGCGTGCGATTGCGCAATGGCGTCATCGGGCGAAAGCTCCTCCGCTTCAATGCGGCGCTGGAGATCGGCGAGTGAGATCATGGCAAAATCCTTCTTATTGGCATCGCTTTTAGCATTGCGACAAGGCCACGCAAGCGCACGCCGCTGTTGCCCACGCCCTCAGGTTGTTCCATGCTGCGCCCACAAGGAGACGCCGTGGACGCCATCAATCCCCGTGTGGAACTAACCGAGGCTGACAGGATCGACCGCCTGCGGCTGATCCGCTCCGACAATGTGGGACCACGCACGTTCCGTTCGCTGGTCGATCACTTTGGCAGCGCGCGCGCTGCGTTGGAGCGGCTGCCCGATCTGGCACGGCGTGGCGGTGCGTCGCGTTCGGGACGCATCTGTACCGTGGGCGAGGCGGAGGCCGAGCTCGCCGCGAGCCGCGCATTCGGCATCGCCTGGCTCGCGCCCGGCGAGGACGGTTATCCGGATCGGCTGGCGACGCTCGACGATGCGCCACCGCTGCTCGCGGTGCGCGGCGACGTCGCGACCTCGATGCGGCCCATGATCGCGATCGTCGGCTCTCGCAATGCGTCGGGCGCGGGCTTGAAGTTCGCCGGCCAGCTCGCCCGAGAACTCGGCGAAGCCGGCTTCGTCATCATCTCGGGACTCGCCCGCGGCGTCGACCAGGCCGCGCATCGCACGAGCGTCGATCGCGGCACGATCGCGGTGCTCGCCGGCGGACATGATTGCATCTATCCGCCCGAGCATGGCGATCTGGTCACTGCGATCCTCGATCATCAGGGGGCGGCAATCTCCGAGATGCCGCTCGGCCACGAGCCGCGCGCCCGTGATTTCCCTCGGCGCAACCGGCTGATCTCCGGCGCTGCGCTTGGCGTGGTCGTGGTGGAGGCCGCGCACCGCTCGGGCTCGCTGATCACCGCGCGCATGGCCGCCGAACAGGGCCGTGAGGTGTTCGCCGTCCCCGGCTCGCCGCTCGATCCGCGCGCAGCCGGCACCAACGATCTGATCAAGCAGGGCGCAACGCTGGTCACCGAAGCGTCCGACATCGTCAACGCGGTTGCGCCGATCATGGAGCGGCCGCTGATGCATCCGGTAGGCGAGCCCGACGGCGAGCCGTTCGAGAGCGATCCGCAAAGCCATGATCGGGACCAGATCACCGGGCTGCTCGGCCCGACTCCGATCTCGATCGACGATCTCGTGCGAATGTCCGGCGCTTCGCCTGCGATCGTGCGCACGGTGCTGCTGGAGCTCGAGCTTGCCGGCCGGCTCGAACGCCACGGCGGCGGATTGCTGTCGCTGCTTTAGGGGCTGCTGCGCTCGTCGAAGCGCGCGCGCGCCGCCGCGATCTGCTCCTGATGGGTCTTCGCCCACTCGCCGAGTGCCATCACCGGCTGCTGCAGCCCGCGGCCGAGATCGGTCAGCTCGTAATCGACGCGTGGCGGAATGGTCGGAAAGATCGTGCGCGTGACGAGACCGTCGCGCTCCAGCCCGCGCAAGGTCAGGGTCAGCATCCGCTGCGAGATGCCGTTGATCATGCGCTTCAGCTCATTGAAGCGCTTGGGGCCGTCGCTGAGCATCATGATGACCAACACGCTCCATTTGTCGCCGACACGCGCGAGGATCGAAGCGACGCTGCGGCAATCGGCATGATCCTGATCAGGCAGCTCGGGACGTGGCGGCAAGGCAGGCAAACGGCTGTGTGTCGGTCTCAAGGATGTGCCCATGGCTCAAAAAAGTGCGTTCTTGCGGAGAATTTGGCAGTCACTCATGTAGTGCGGGTTACAAACCTATACCATGGGTGAACTCTAATGAAACTCCTCCATATCGACTCCAGCGTGCTCGGCCCCCACTCCGTGTCCAGGCAGGTTTCCGCGGCCATCGTTGACCGGCTGCGGCAGGCAACGCCATCGCTGGACCTGATCTATCGCGACCTGACGCAAACTCCGCTCGCCCATCTCTCCGGATCGCATCTTGCAGCCGCCCAGGGTGCGCCCGCGCCGGCTGAACTCGGCCCCGACCTTGCGGCGAGCGCAGCGGTGCTGAACGAGTTCCTCGACGCCGACATCGTCGTGATCGGCGCGCCCATGTACAATTTCACGATTCCGAGCCAGCTCAAGGCCTGGATCGATCGCGTTCTGGTGGCCGGGAAAACCTTCAAATACGGCGCTGCCGGGCCCGAGGGACTCGCCGGCGGCAAGCGCGTGATCGTTGCGGTCTCGCGCGGCGGCCATTACGGCGCCGAGACGCCGTACGCTGCCGGCGAGCATCTCGAAACCTATTTGCGCTGGGTGTTCGGCTTCATGGGTATCACCGGTCTCGAATTCATCTCCGCCGATGGCATTCAGATCGGTCCGGAGCATCGCGAGAAGGCGCTCGCCGGCGCGCTTCAGGCGGCAACGAGCCTGCGTGCGGCCTGAGGCCACGACATCATCAGCCGCCAAAGGCCCTGCGGCGGCTGATGGACCTGCGGATGATCCGCGAAGCTAATACCAGGCGCCCTGCACGCCCAGGATCACGGCGACAAGTGACATGAGCAGGCCGATGCCGCAGAAGATGGCAACCCCGATGAACTCGGACAGATCGGAATGCTTGGCGGAAACTGCAGAACGCTCAGCGAAAATACGCGGTGCTGAAATCGGAGAAAGAATGGGTGCGGCTGCTTTCGGCATAATGGATTCCTTTTAAAACGAGTCTTTTGCCCCCTGCCGTAGAAAGGTCTTTGCAACGCGCCCGAAGGTTCAACGCGACGTGCAAGGTTCAGGAAATACAGCTCGCAGGCGTGGGAACCGACCAGCGCAACCGTACTTAGCGCGCCGGCCGATTCAATTTTCATATCGTTTGATCAACCGCGATAGATCGGCGCGCCGCTGGGCGAGGCCACCGCGCCGCCATCGACGAAGATCTCCTGTCCCTGAATATGCGCGGCATCGTCAGACGCGAGGAACAGCACCGTCTTCGAAATGTGATCGGGTTCACCGATACGACCGAGCGGCGTCGTCAGCGAGATCCGCTTCTCGAATGCCCTCTCCGCTTCGGGCGTTGCAACCGCGGCGCCCCAAATCGGCGTGCGAATCGCACCCGGAGCCACGACATTCACGCGGATGCCGCGCGGCGACAGTTCCGAGGCCATGATTCGCGCCATCGCCCGCACACCGGCCTTCGCTGCACCATAGGCCGAGTAGCCGGGATTGCCGAGCACCGAGATCACCGAGCCGTTGAGAATGATCGCGGCGTTGTCGTTGATGTAAGGCAGCGCCGATTGCACCGTGAAGAACACGCCGGTGAGATTGGTGCTGATCACTTTCTCGAACATTTCGAGCGTCGCCGAGCCGAGCGGCGTGGCGCCGGGGATCCCGGCATTGGCGAACAGGACGTCGAGCTTGCCGAACTTTTCAGTGCCCTGCTTGATCGCAGCCTCGGTGGCGGCGATGTCGGTGGCGTCAGCGGCGAGCGCGATTGCATTCGGCCCGAGTTCCTTCGCGGCCGCCTGCAGCGTCTCCTTGTTGCGACCGGTGATGATCACCTTCGCGCCCTCGGCCACGAACAGCTTGGCGGTTGCCAGTCCAATGCCGCTGTTGCCGCCGGTGATCAGTGCCGTCTTGCCTTGAAGTCTCATGCTCGCCTCTCTGGTTGCATAATGAAACTAGATTGCCATCTAGGCCATATGGTTTTATGATGCAACTACACATCCGCGTGACCGGTGCCGAGATCGGGCAAACGCGACAGGACCAAGACGATGGTGAAACGGACGAGCTTTGAGGGCGATGCCTGCCCGATCGCACGATCGCTTGAGGCGATCGGCGATTGGTGGTCGCTGCTGATCATCCGCGAGGCGCTGTTCGGCCTGCGCCGCTTCGGCGAGTTTCAGAGCAAGCTCGGCATGGCCAAGAACATCCTGTCGGCGCGGCTGCGCTCCATGGTCGATCACGGCATCCTGGAAACGGCCCCCGCCTCCGACGGCAGCGCCTATTCTGAATATCTGCTGACGCCGAAGGGCCGCGGCACCTTCCCGATCCTGGTCGCACTCCGGCAATGGAGCGAGGAGTTCGACGATCATCCCGAGCAGATCGCGACGATCCTGATTGATCGCGCAAAAGGCCGCCCGGTGAAGAAGCTCGAACTGCGCGCCGAGGACGGCCGATTGCTCAGCCCCGACGACACCCTGCTCAAGCCGCGGCCCGCACCGCGACGACGGTCGGCGGGATGAACGCATGCCGCCATATCGTCAATGCGAGCGCAGCGAAGCAATTCAGATTGCGACCCGCCGACAGAGTCTGGATTGCTTTGCTGCGCTCGCATTGACGGAGGTTGGAGCGGCGCGCTCCTCTCTCTCCTCGTCACCTGTGAGGTGCTCGCCCCTTCGGCGAGCCTCGAAGGGCGGCGGCCCGCGCGCGCCTCACGACAGCTTGCGCTTGCTTCGCAGGCGTAAATGCTCGTCGGCCTCGAGCTTGGTCATCCCGAGAAGGTAATGCAGCATATCGAGTTCGTGGCGCTCGGTGAGCTTGCGCAAGGCACCGACCTGCTCGGAAATGAAGGTGACGGCTTCATCGACGCCGCCCTCCCCCGGTTCCTCGTTGCGCCAGCCTTTTTGCGCACCTGATGCGGGGCGCGCCCGTCTCTTCCCTGGCTTTGCCACCTGCGCCACCTGAATCCATGCCCGGAACGAACACTACGCCGACACCCGGCACAACTCCAAGGTGGTATTTCACAACTTTCCCGATATGAAACTTTTTCCATTGCGGGGGCGTTCAAGACCCCTCGATTTGACAGGACCCGCCTCACCACCCATGTTCGGGTCGAAACGGCCGACCCGAATCTTGTCGATTTCGGCCCCATGCTTCCCCGTAAGTTACTGGAACTACATGAATATCGTCATTGTGGAGTCGCCGGCGAAAGCCAAGACGATCAACAAATATTTGGGCTCGTCCTACGAGGTACTGGCCTCTTTCGGCCATGTCCGCGACCTCCCCGCAAAGAACGGTTCCGTCGATCCCGACGCCAATTTCAAGATGATCTGGGAGGTCGACCCCAAGGCGGCCGGCCGGCTCAACGATATCGCCAAATCCCTGAAGAGCGCCGACCGCCTGATTCTGGCGACCGACCCTGATCGCGAGGGCGAGGCCATCTCCTGGCACGTGCTGGAGGTGATGAAAGAGAAGCGCGCGCTGAAGGATCAGAAGATCGAGCGCGTGGTGTTCAACGCCATCACCAAGCAGGCGGTCACTGACGCGATGAAGCATCCGCGCCAGATCGACGGTGCGCTGGTCGACGCTTACATGGCGCGCCGCGCGCTGGACTATCTGGTCGGCTTCACCCTCTCCCCCGTGCTGTGGCGCAAGCTGCCGGGCGCCCGGTCGGCCGGCCGCGTGCAGTCGGTGGCGCTGCGCCTCGTCTGCGACCGCGAACTCGAGATCGAGAAGTTCGTGCCGCGCGAATATTGGTCGCTGATCGCGACCCTGCTGACGCCGCGCGGCGATGCCTTCGAGGCGCGCCTGGTCGGTGCCGACGGCAAGAAGATCCAGCGGCTCGACATCGGAACCGGTGCCGAAGCGGAAGACTTCAAGAAAGCGCTGGAGCTCGCGACCTACGCGGTGACGGCGGTCGACGCCAAGCCGGCGCGCCGCAATCCGCAGGCGCCCTTCACCACCTCGACCTTGCAGCAGGAGGCCAGCCGCAAATACGGCTTTGCGCCGGCGCACACGATGCGCATCGCCCAACGCCTTTATGAAGGCATCGACATCGGCGGCGAGACCACCGGACTCATTACTTATATGCGTACGGACGGCGTGCAGATTGCCCCGGAGGCGATCACGCAGGCACGCAAGGTGATCGGCGAGGATTACGGCAATGCCTACGTGCCGGATGCGCCGCGCCAATACCAGGCCAAGGCCAAGAACGCCCAGGAAGCGCACGAAGCGATCCGCCCGACCGACCTCTCCCGACGTCCGGACAGAATGAGCCGCAAGCTCGATGCCGACCAGGCCAAGCTGTATGAATTGATCTGGAAGCGCACCATCGCGAGCCAGATGGAATCGGCCGAGCTCGAGCGCACCACCGTCGACATCACGGCGAAGGCAGGCGGGCGCACGCTGGAGCTGCGCGCCACCGGCCAGGTCATCAAGTTCGACGGTTTCCTGACGCTCTATCAGGAAGGTCGCGACGACGAGGAGGACGAGGACTCCCGCCGCCTGCCCGCGATGAGCCAGGGCGAGGCGATCAAGCGGCAGTCGCTCGCCGTCACCCAGCATTTCACCGAACCGCCGCCGCGCTTCTCCGAGGCCTCGTTGGTCAAGCGCATGGAAGAGCTCGGCATCGGCCGGCCCTCGACCTATGCCTCGATCCTCCAGGTGCTGAAGGACCGCGGCTACGTCAAGCTGGAGAAGAAGCGTCTGCATGGCGAGGACAAGGGCCGCGTCGTGGTCGCGTTCCTGGAAAGCTTCTTCAACCGCTACGTCGAGTACGATTTTACGGCCAATCTGGAAGAGCAGCTCGACCGCATCTCCAACAACGAGATCTCCTGGCAGCAGGTTCTGAAGGATTTCTGGACCGGCTTCATCGGGGCCGTCGACGAGATCAAGGATCTGCGCGTCGCGCAGGTGCTCGACGTGCTCGACGACATGCTGGGGCAGCACATCTATCCGCCGCGCGCGGATGGCGGCGACATCAGGCAGTGCCCGAACTGCGGTACCGGCCGGCTCAACCTGAAGGCCGGCAAGTTCGGCGCCTTCGTCGGCTGCTCGAACTATCCGGAATGCCGCTACACGCGTCAGCTCGCCGCCGACGGCGAGACCACCGCCGACCGTTCGCTCGGCCAGGATCCCGAGACCGGCCGCGATGTCTGGGTCAAGGCCGGTCGCTTCGGCCCTTACATCCAGCTCGGTGAGCAGAAGGATTATGAGGAGGGCGAGAAGCCGAAGCGCGCAGGTATCCCGAAGGGCACCTCGCCCGGCGATGTCGATCTCGAGCTTGCGCTCAAGCTGTTGTCGCTGCCGCGCGAGATCGGCAAGCATCCCGAGACAGGCCAGCCCATCACGGCAGGCCTCGGCCGCTTCGGGCCGTTCGTGAAGCATGAGAAGACCTATGCCAGCCTCGAGGCCGGCGACGAAGTCTTCGACATCGGCCTCAACCGCGCCGTCACGCTGATCGCGGAAAAGGTCGCCAAGGGCCCGAGCCGCCGCTTTGGGTCTGATCCCGGCAAGGCGCTCGGCGATCACCCCTCGCTCGGCACCGTCACCGTGAAGAGCGGCCGTTACGGCGCCTATGTCACGGCGGGCGGCGTCAACGCGACCATCCCCGCCGAGTTCGAAAAGGACACGGTGACGCTGGCGCAGGCGATCGCACTGATCGACGAGCGCGCGGCCAAGGGCGGCGGCAACGCGAAAGCGAAGAAGGCGCCGAAGCCGGCCAAGGCCAAGAAGGCTGTCGCAAAGACTGCCGACGACCCCGCACCGAAGACAAAACCGGCCGCGAAGAAAGCGGCCAAGACCAAAAAAACTGAATCCACCAGCAAGGCGCGCGCAGGCGTGGCGTCGACGGCCAAGACTTCAGCAGTCAAGACGTCGCCGACCAAGGCAGGCGCTACCAGAGCTCCGGCCAAGAAGAGTGCCGGCACCAATTAGAGGTTAAGTGAAACGCAAGAATGACCGTGGCTTTCCCGACCGGCAAGCCATCGTCGCCTTCATCAAGGCACATCCAGGAAAGGTCGGAACCCGCGACATCGCGCGCGAGTTCGGCCTGAAGAACGCCGATCGCATCGAGCTCAAGCGCCTGCTGCGCGAGCTCGCCGACGACGGCACCATCAAGAGAAAGCGCCATACGGTCTCGGAGCCGGACGCACTGCCGTCGACGCTGGTCGCCGACATCATCGGCCGCGACGCTGACGGCGAGCTGATCGCCTCCCCCACCGAATGGGACGAGGTCGAGGGCGGCGAACCACCAAAAATCCTCATCGTCATGCCGCGCCGGCCGAAGCCCGGCACGACGGCCGGCGTTGGCGACCGTGCGCTGCTGCGGGTCGAACCGACCAGCGAGAGCGAAGGCCCGGCCTATCGCGGCCACATCATCAAGGTCTTCGACAAGACCAGGAGCCGTATCCTCGGCGTATTCCGCAGCCTGCCCGAAGGCGGCGGGCGACTGGTCCCGGTCGACAAGAAGTCTGCCGACCGCGAGCTGAACATCGCCGCAGCCGATACCAAGGGCGCGCAGGACGGCGATCTCGTCAGCGTCGACATCGTCCGCACCCGCAGCTTTGGGCTGGCGTCCGGCCGCGTCAAGGAGAGGCTCGGTTCGGTCAAGTCCGAGAAAGCGATCAGCCTGATCGCGATCTACGCCCACGATATCCCCCTGCAATTCTCCTCTGCCGCCGAGCGCGAGGCGGAGGCCGCGGAGCCCGCGAACCTGAAGGGCCGCGAGGACTGGCGCGACGTTCCGCTCGTCACCATCGATCCGCCTGACGCCAAGGATCACGACGACGCGGTGCATGCGCAAGCGGATCCCGATCCGAACAACAAGGGCGGCTTCATCGTCGACGTCGCCATCGCGGATGTCAGCTTTTACGTCCGGCCCGGCACGGCGCTCGACCGCGCAGCGCTCGACCGCGGCAACTCGGTTTATTTCCCCGACCGCGTCGTGCCGATGCTGCCGGAGCGCATCTCCAACAATCTCTGCTCGCTGGTGCCGGGCGAGCCGCGCGGCGCGCTCGCCGTGCGGATGATCATTGCGCCCGACGGACGCAAGCGCTCGCACAGCTTTCACCGCATCCTGATGCGCTCGGCCGCCAAGCTGAGCTACGCACAGGCACAGGCCGCGATCGATGGACGGCCCGACGACACCACGGGTCCCCTTGTCGATCCGATCCTCAAGCCGCTTTATGCGGCTTACGCCTGCGTCAAGCGCGCGCGCGACGAGCGCGATCCGCTCAATCTCGATCTGCCCGAGCGCAAGATCCTGCTGAGGAGCGACGGCACCGTCGACCGCGTCGTCGTGCCCGACAGGCTCGATGCGCACAGGCTGATCGAGGAGTTCATGATCCTCGCCAACGTCGCGGCCGCCGAGATGCTGGAGAAGAAATCGCTCCCGCTGATCTACCGCGTGCATGACGAGCCGACGCTGGAAAAAGTCCACGCGCTCGCGGAATTCCTGCAAACGCTGGACGTCCCCTTCGCAAAGGGCGGCGCGCTGCGCCCGGCTCTGTTCAATCGCGTGCTGGCGCAGCTCGAGGGCCACGACCACTTCCCGCTGGTGAGCGAGGTGGTGCTGCGCGCCCAGGCGCAGGCGGAATACTCGTCGGAGAATTACGGGCATTTCGGCCTGAATTTGCGCCGCTACGCGCATTTCACCTCGCCGATCCGGCGCTATGCCGACCTCGTCGTGCACCGCGCGCTGGTCCGCGCGCTCGGGCTTGGCGAAGGCGCCCTGCCCGACAGCGAGACGGCGGAAACCCTCGCCGAAGTCGCCGCGCACATCTCGCTGACCGAGCGGCGCGCGATGAAGGCGGAGCGCGAGACCGTCGATCGCCTGATCGCGCATCACCTCGCCGACCGCATCGGCGCGAGCTTCGAGGGCCGCGTCTCCGGCGTCACCCGCGCGGGGCTCTTCGTCAAACTCGCTGAAACCGGCGCCGACGGATTGATCCCGATCCGGTCCCTCGGCACGGAATATTTCAACTATGACGAGGGCCGCCACGCGCTGGTCGGCACGCGCAGCCGGACCATGTACCAGCTCGGCGATGTCGTCGAGGTCCGACTGATCGAAGCGGCACCGATCGCAGGCGCGCTGCGCTTCGAGCTGCTGTCGTCGTCCAGCGAGACGAGCCCGCGCGATCGCAGGCAAGCAGGCCCGCAACGCCGCCCCTCGCTCAAGGCGCATCCCGGCCGCAGCCCGGATAGAAAACGCAAGCCGCCAAAGCCCGGCAATGCGAAGAAGGGCAAGGACAAGAACAAGGGCAGGAACAAGAACAAGGGCAAAGGCAAGAAGGGCAAGGCATGGTGACCATGAGCACGGCCCCGAAGATCTGGACACGCGAGACCGGCCTCGTCGAGAAGCGTGACGTCTGGACGGCCATGAAACGCGGTTTTCGCGGCCGCTGCCCGCGTTGCGGCCAAGGCAAGCTGTTCCGCGCCTTCCTGAAGACGGCGGACAATTGCTCGTGCTGCGGACTCGACTTCACGCCGCACCGCGCCGACGATTTGCCCGCCTATCTCGTGATCGTCATCGTCGGCCACATCACCGTGCCGACGATCCTCTGGATCGAGACCAATTACACGACGCCGGCCTGGCTGACATACGTCGCCTATCTGCCATTCACCTTGTTTGCGTCGCTTGGGCTGTTGCAGCCGGTGAAAGGAGCCGTGGTCGGCTTGCAATGGGCTCTGCGCATGCACGGGTTTGACGAGAACCCGCCGGATGGTATTCCGCCCGTGTAAGCACAAAAAGCAAGAACAGTTTGGGTGAGGATATGAGCGATACGGCGCAGACCGCCGAAAAGGCAAAGGTCCACGAGGAAAAGGAAGCCGATCACCATCCCTATTTCCGCCCGAAGGATGCGGCGACGCTGATCCTGGTCGACCGCAGCGGCACTGTTCCGAAGGTGCTGGTCGGCAAGCGCCACGACAAGGTGGTGTTCATGCCCGGAAAATTCGTCTTCCCGGGCGGCCGCGTCGACAAGGACGATTATCGCGTGCCCTGTGCGGCCCCCATCACCGCCGAGCTGGAAGCCAATCTCGCCAAGGGCAGCCCCAGGACGCCGGCCTCGCGCGCAAAATCGCTGGCAGTTGCCGCCATCCGCGAAGCCTGCGAGGAGACTGGTCTCTGTCTTGGACGCAAGAGCGAGGGGAAAGCAAAACTCGAAGGCCCCTGGAAACCGTTCGCGGATGCGGGCCTGCTGCCCGATCCATCCAGCCTGTTCCTGATCGCCCGCGCGATCACCCCGCCCGGCCGCGTCAAGCGCTTCGATACGCGCTTCTTCACCGCGGATGCCTCCGCGATCACCCATCACGTCGAGGGCGTGATCCACGCGGATGCGGAACTGGTCGAACTGGTCTGGGTCGAGCTCGGCTCAAAGCCACTCGCGGATCTGCATCCCATGACACGGAATGTGCTCAACGAGCTCCACACGCGCCTTGCCACCGGCCCCTTGCGCCACGACGCACCGGTGCCGTTCTTCCATTTCTACGGCGGCAAGATGCAGAAGGATATTTTGAGCTAGTTAGTCGTCGTCCGCCTCGCTGTCAGCGCGCCCCTCCGGAATGACGCAATTGTGCTGAGGGGCCAGCGAAAAACGAAAAATTCTTCCCGCCGCCGCCGATGGCGGAGTTCCCGCGCATGCCTATGTCTTTCCCCAACGACAGCGGAACGGGATTTTGGGCGCGATGGCACAACGGCAACTCAGGCTCGGCGCGTTCATGCGCCCGATCAGCATCCACACCGGCGCATGGCGCTACCCCGGGGCCTGGCCGGACGCCAATTTCAATTTCGGCCACATCAAGACGCTGATCCAGAAGCTCGAGGCCGGCAAGTTCGACGCCTTCTTCATGGCCGATCACCTCGCCGTGCTGAACATGCCGATCAACGCGCTCAAGCGCAGCCACACCGTCACCTCGTTCGAGCCATTCACGCTGCTCTCGGCGCTGTCGGCCGTCACCGAGCGCATCGGCCTGATCGCGACGGGCTCGACCACGTTCGACGAGCCCTATCACGTCGCCCGCCGCTTCGCTTCCCTCGACCATCTCAGCGGTGGACGTGCGGGCTGGAATATCGTCACCACATCGAACCCGGACGCAGCGCTGAATTTCGGCCTCGACGATCACATGGAGCACGCCGAGCGCTACAAGCGCGCCCGCGAGTTCTATGACGTCGTCACCGGCCTCTGGGACTCCTTCGCCGACGATGCCTTCGTGCGCGACGTGGAATCGGGCCTGTTCTTCGATCCCGCGAAGATGCATGTGCTCGACCATCACGGCAAATATCTGAAGGTCCGCGGCCCGCTCAACATCGCCCGCCCGGTGCAGGGCTGGCCCGTGATCGTGCAGGCCGGCGCCTCCGAGGATGGCAGGCAGCTCGCCGCCGAAACGGCGGAAGCCGTGTTCACCGGCGGCGGCAGCCTCGCCGACGGACAAAAGCTCTATGGCGACATCAAGGGGCGCATGGAAAAGATCGGCCGCGATCCCGAGCATCTGAAGATCCTGCCCGGCGCCTTCGTCGTGGTCGGCGATAGCGTCGACGAGGCCAGGGAGAAGCGTGCCCTGCTCGACAGCCGCGTGCATTACGACAGCGCCATCGCCTCGCTCTCGGTGATACTCGGCACCGACGCCTCCGGCTTCGACCCGGATGGACAGCTGCCTGACATCCCCGAGACCAACGCCAGCAGAAGCGGCCGGCAGCGCATGGTCGACCTCGCCAGGCGCGACAAGCTCACCGTGCGCCAGCTCGCCCAGCGCGTCGGCGGCTATGGCGGGCTCTCCTTCGTCGGCACGGCCAAAACCATCGCCGACCAGATGGAGGAATGGCTGGTCGGGCGCGGCTCCGACGGATTCAACATCATGTTCCCGTTCCTGCCCGCGGGCCTCGACGATTTCGTCGACAAGGTGGTCCCGGAGCTGCAGCGCCGCGGGATTTTCCGGAAAGAGTATGAAGGGGCCACTCTGCGGGAGAATCTGGGCCTTCCCCGGCCGAAAAACCGATTCTTCGAGGGGTGAAAGGCCCGATTTGGGTGGTTTTCGGGGTGTAAAACCTTGACATCAGGCGGTTTCTGGCTAGGTTGCCGGCCAACGCGGGCCGTTTGGCCGGCTCCAGATTCCCTTCATTTCTGAGGTTCAGAACATGGCCAAAGCGGTCACCATCAAGGTCAAGCTCGTGTCCTCGGCCGACACCGGCTTCTACTACGTCGCCAAGAAGAATTCGCGCACCATGACCGACAAGCTGGTCAAGAAGAAGTACGACCCGGTCGCGCGCAAGCACGTCGAATTCAAGGAAGCCAAGATCAAGTAGGATCGGCGAAAACGTCGAAGAGTTTTGCGGGGTCCTCGGGGCCCCGTTTTCGTTTCCGCCCTGGTGTGCCGCGCGCGGTGCCCCCTGGGCGATGCGCAGCATCGTCCGCTGAGCCGGCCCCGGTTCCGAACGTCAATCCAGCGGAACGTTCAGGCTGGTGCCTTTGGTGATGATGCCGCCGCGATTGCCGATCTCGATCGAACCGTAGCGCTCCCTGAAGCAATCGGGCAGCGGCCGGTCGCCTTCCATGCTGAGCCAAAGGCGCAACAGATGACGCTTCCGGCTTGCATCGGGCCAATCGCGGAAACCCGTCCGATCATGCAGCAAGGCATGATTGTAGACGAACTGCATATCCCCCGGCTGAAGCCGCATGCCAAAATGCAGATCGGGATCATTTGCCAGCGCGTCAAAGAGATCGAGCGCCTCGACGTGAGCCGGCGTCAGTCTCGGCGCATCGGGGAAGCGCTGCGCACTATCGATATACTGACGCTGATAGAACCCGGTCAGGAACCCCGCATGCCAATTCAGCACCGGGATTTGCAGATATGGCTTTTCGTTCTCCGGCACCTCGCCGCGCCGGTCCGTCGCGATTGGATCAAACAACAGGGCGGCAAGGTCGGGACGCCTGTCGAACATCTCGTTGTAGATTGTGGATGTACTGACGAGAAGGGAATCGCCGCCCTCCATCGCCTCGCGAATGCATAACAATCCGACGACGTCGGACGAATCCGTGTGGAACGTTTGCCTTTCCGACGTCTGATAGATCCGCGTGTTCGGATCCCTCGCATCCGCACCTGTGTCGCGCACGTGACCGAGAATGTGCCCTGCCGCATTCTGGGACCGTGCCGATCCGAGATGGGCGCCCACCCCGCAAAAGATCGTCGCGGCAAACTCCTGGCTGTATTTTGCGACCGGAAGGCCGCGTATGACTTCAAAGCCCAGGCCAACCAGCAGCGTCTTCTTGAGATCGTCCAGATGCGCGCCGAAACGAGGGAGCGGAAAACTGTCCTTCGTGATGTCGGCGATCTTCTTGCTCCGACCGAGATATGATTCAGCCGCGGTCTCGAGCTCCGCGATATCGCCGGCATCAAGCGAGATCAACCATCGATCGGGATTGGCCTTCATCTCGGCGCCGAGCCATGCGGACGCGACCTCAACCCGCCCTGGAGGACGATTGACCCGACTGGGCGCTGAGACCGCATTCATGTTGCTGGCTCCCGAAGCTCGGCCGTAAACGAATTCATCGGACGCCAACGATATGGTTCGGATCGCTCGTTGGCAACGCTGGCGGGCGAAATGCGCGCAACGATGGTTGCGCCGCGGAGTGCACCTCATTGCACGTCCTTTGTTCCGCGAGCGCGCCGAAGTATGATTGCCGTGGTGGGAGGACTCTCTGTGTCCGCAGTTCCAAGGCAGGATCTGCAAATCGTCGGAGTCACATCATGCGCGCCCGTCCCTTTCTGCTCGTCATATGGGTCATAATGTCCGCGCCCACGCCAGCTGGAGCTCAACGCTTCGGTGGCAATGATCCGGTTTGCCTTCAGCAGTGGAAAAGGGGCGGCGTCAGCTGGATTTCGTGCCGATATAGTTCGTGGGAACAGTGCAAAGCGGAGACTGTGGGTCTTCCCGCCATGTGCCTGCTGAACCCCTATGCGCAACGGCCGCCTCGTCCGGACCGCGGTCCGCGTCCCCGATAGGTGCGATTGGAGCGGCTGCTGTCCACTCGCAGCTACGCCGTTCGCAGCACCGGCGCCGGTGGCTGTGCGGGCCGCATCAGTGCGAACGCGACCTGCATGATGCCGCCGGCCAAACCCAGCGCCACGCCGATGCGCCAGGCCATGCTGTACGAGCCGAGGGCGTCGTAGATCAGCCCTCCTCCGTACGCGCCGAGGAAGCTGCCGATCTGGTGGCTCATGAAGGCAAGGCCCTGGATCATGGCTTGCCAGCGCAAGCCGAACATCTCGGCGACGGCGCCGGCGACCAGCGGGCCGACGCCCATCCAGAGAAAGCCCATGATGGCGCCGAACAGCAGCGTCGAGAACGATGACGCCGGCAGCATGAAATACCAGGCGAGCGCGAGCGAGCGCAGGATGTAGATGCCCCCGAGCAGGGCCAGCTTGTTCCAGCGCTGGCCGGCCCAGCCGAAGAACAGCGAGCCCAGCACGTTGAAGCCGCCGATCATGCCGAGCGTCTGCGCGCTGAGCATCGGATCGAGCCCGCAGATCGCCAGATATGACGGCAGATGCGTGGTCAGGAACACGAGCTGCATGCCGCAGACGAGATAGGCGCAGGTCATCACCACGAAAGAAACATTGCCGAAGGCGGCCCTCGCGACGGACGCGGCCGTGGCGTCGCCGATGTCGTCGGCGGCGGGCTTGGGCAGCGGGATGGCGTCGACGCGGCCGGCGTACCAGGCGGCGGGGATCATCAGCACCGACATGACGACGAAGCCGGCGAGCCCAATGCGCCAGCCAAAGCCCTCGTTGAGCATCTGCCCGATCGGCGCCGACAACAGCGCACCGAGCGAGCCCGCGCCGGAGACGATGCCGAGCACCGTCGAGCGCACCGCCGCGGGCACCGCGCGCGCCGCCACCGACATCGCGATTGCGGCCGCGGTGCAGGCAAGCGAGGTGCCGATCAGCACGCCTGCGCCGATCATGATGCTGACGAGACCGCCCGCGGTCGCCATCAGGATGAGGCCGGCGATATACATCAGCGCGCCCACGATCATGATCGGGCGGAAGCCGAAGCGCACCGTCATCGCGCCGGCCGGCGGCTGGAGAAAGCCCCAGGCGAGGTTTTGCACGGCCAGCGCCAGCGTGAAGTCCGACACCGAAAGGTGGATGTCGTGCGTCAGCGGCTGCATGAAGATGCCGAGCGACTGGCGCAGCCCCATGCTCAGCGTCAGCATGATGGAGGCGCCGATCAGGATCGGCAAGGCCGGACGCAGGACCTGCAACAGGGGCATTTTTGTCTCCCTCGAGGGCGCAGGACGCGCGCCGACGTCTGCAATATCGGTTGACTTCGGTTACACAGACCTGTGTAATTAGTCTATAGGTGGCGGGCGCTGTCAAGCGAAGAGGATATTTGTCGACGCATGGCTCCCCCGCCCGCACCACAGTCGATGAAAGAGCGGATCCTTCAGACCGCCGACAGGCTGTTCTATCTGCAGGGCATTCGCGCGATCGGCGTCGACACCATCGCGGCCGAGATCGGCATCTCCAAGCGCACGCTCTACAACCACTTCCCCTCCAAGGACGCGCTGATCGCGGCCTATCTGGAGCGCCGCTTCGTAAGCGCCCGCCCCTCCGACAAGCCGCCGGCCGAGCAGATCCTCGGTACCTTCGATTCGCTCGAGCGGCGTTTCGCGGCGAAGGATTTTCGCGGCTGCCCGTTCGTCAATGCGGTCGCCGAGCTAGGTCCGACAGACCGCGCCGTGAAAAAGATCGCCATCGCCTTCAAGGAAAGCCGCCGCGTGTGGTTTCGCGAGCGGCTGACCGAGCTCGGTGTTTCGGATGCGGACGCACTCGCCACGCAACTCGTGCTGCTGGTCGACGGCTCGATCGCGCAGGATCTGGTGCGTGACGATCCCGCCATGGCGCGCGCGGCGAAAGAAGCGGCGAAGGTGCTGCTGCGGAACGCGGGCGTGGATGTGAGCGATGAGGCAGCGAAACCGGTCAAGGGCAAGCGTTCGCCGCAATAATCACCGTCGTCGTATTGCTCGGTGTCATCACCCGCGAAAGCGGGTGATCCAGTATTCCAGAGACGGTGAGGCTCCGGCCGAGACGCCGCGGCGTACTGGATTCCCCGCTTTCGCGGGGAATGACAGCGGAGTTCGGGGGACGGTTATGGCCCCAAGGTTACACGTTGGGTCCAGCGCGCGAACGGTCACGCCGCCTGCGCCACCACGCGATTGCGTCCGTCATGCTTGGCGCGGTAGAGCGCGGTATCGGCGCGCTTGAGGACGTCGGCGACCGCTTCGCCCTTCTGCTCCAGCGTGGTCAGCCCGATCGAGATCGTGACCTCGACGCGCTTGGTGCCCTTGTTGACGGCAAAGGGCTCACCCGCGATCGAACGCCGCAGCCGCTCGGCGACCATGCCGGCGACGTGGAGATCGGTCTCCGGCATCACGATGACGAACTCCTCGCCGCCATAACGGCAGGCCAGATCGATGCCGCGGATCGACTTGCGCACGCGCACCGCGAACTCGCGCAGCACGTCATCGCCGCCGTCATGGCCGAAATTGTCGTTGATCGACTTGAAATAGTCGATGTCCAGGATCATCAGCGCGAGCGGCTTGCCGCGGGCGGATGCCTGCTCGGCCAGCGTCGCCAGATGGCTCTCCATGTAGCGCCGATTGTGCAGGCCGGTGAGCGCGTCGGTGATCGCCATCTCGATCGAGTTCTGCACGTTGTCG
Organism: Bradyrhizobium sp. USDA 4474; assembly: GCF_054057515.1. Lineage (NCBI taxonomy): Bacteria > Pseudomonadati > Pseudomonadota > Alphaproteobacteria > Hyphomicrobiales > Nitrobacteraceae > Bradyrhizobium > Bradyrhizobium sp. USDA 4474. Next base: position 346,288 of record NZ_JBSRZJ010000002.1, read on the forward strand.
CGCAAATGATCGGTGTAGCGGCGGCGGCGGATCTGGGTGCGGGCGCGCGCCAGCAGCTCGGTCTTGTCGATCGGGCGCAGCAGGTAATCGTTGACCCCGATCTCGAGTCCGCGCAGCAGCCGCGTGGAGTTTTCCGCCTCCGCAACCGCCAGGATCGGCACGTGGCGCGTGCGCTCCAGCGAGCGGGCCTGGCTGCAGAGCCGCAGGCCGTCGAAATTGTTCAGGTCGAGCGAAACGATCAGCAGATCGTAATTGCCCTCGGCGGCATGGAACAGGGCTTCTGTCGGATTCGGCTCGACGTCGATGGTGTGCTCGGCGGCGAGGATCGTCCCCAGCCGCTCGTAGGACGACGGGCGGTCGTCCACCAGCAGGATGCGGCCACCCTTGCCTGCATCGGCGATGGCGCTGCGCTCGGGCGCCTGCATGCCGATCTCGAGCGAGGTGATGGCGCGCATGCGCAGCTCATCGGTCATCATCTTCAACCGCGTCAGCGAGCGCACGCGCGCGATCAGCACGACGTCGGAGACGGGCTTGGTCAGAAAGTCGTCGGCGCCGGCTTCCAGGCCGCGATTGCGGTCGGACGGGCTGTCGAGAGCGGTGACCATCACGACGGGAATGTGGTGGGTGGCCGGGTCGGTCTTGAGGCGACGGCAGACTTCGAAGCCGTCCATGTCAGGCATCATCACGTCGAGCAGGATGATGTCGCATTCGGCGCGGCGGGCCAGCGCCAGTGCCTCGGTGCCGTTCGAGGCGGTCATCACGTCGAAATATTCGGCGGAGAGACGGGCCTCGAGCAGTTTGACGTTGGCTGGAACGTCATCGACGACAAGGATACGCGCGGACACTGTGAACTCACTTCCTATCCGATAAAACGCCGGACCGTCTCGATGAATTTGCCGACCGAGATCGGCTTGGACAAATAGGCTTCGCAGCCGCCCTCGCGGATGCGTTCTTCGTCGCCTTTCATCGCGAACGCCGTGACCGCGACGACGGGAATGGCGCGCAGCTCCGGATCGTCCTTGATCCAGCGCGTCACCTCGAGCCCCGATACCTGCGGCAATTGGATATCCATCAGCACCAGATCGGGCCGCATCTTGCGCACGAGGTCGAGCGCCTCGTAGCCGTTGCTGGTGCCCGATGTCTGGTAGCCGTGGGCCTCCAGCAGGTCGCGGAAGAGCTTCATGTTGAGCTCGTTGTCTTCCACGATCAGGACGGTCTTAGCCATCCCGCCCTCCTGTTTGGTCCCAAAGACCGATGCATGTGACGCCTCAGGCGCCGCTTTCCGGCGCTTCGAAAACTGGATTCAAACTAGCCTCGAATTCGCTTGAGTTTCGTTAAACCCGAGGGGCCACTTTCTGCGATGTGGTTTCCAGTTGCTTGTCTGGCCCAGCAAGACTCAAGCGCCGAGACTCAGTCCCGAGACTCAGCCTAGAGACTCGGGCATAGTCCAAAGTAGACACCGAAAGTTAACGGAAAGGCAAACTGGGCCCGTGAAAAAGCCTGTTCACAACCCCCGCGAAGTAGCTGAAATCGTTGCGATTCAGGCGCTGTCCTTTGTTGCGGGCGACCCTGAGCGGCTGGGCCTGTTCCTGGCCGAGACGGGGGTCGGCCCGGAGACGCTCCGGAACGCCGCCTCGGACCCGAATTTCCTGCTCAGCGTGCTCGATTTCGTGCTGCGCGATGACGACACCGTGAAGGCCTTTGCCAAGGCTTCGGAACTGCATCCGACCAACGTTGCCGCAGCACGCCAGGTGCTGGGCGATGCGCTCGGTGATCCCAATTGGGAGCGCGACGTGCCGTGACCCTCCCCGACCCGGCCGGGCCTCGGTGCTTCTGCCGGGATTGCCTGGCCGATCTGGATATGGGCGGGCGGCGCTGTTCCGCCTGCGGCTCCCCTCGCCTCGTCCGGCACCGTACGCTCGCGAGCCTGACGATCGCCCATATCGATTGCGACGCCTTCTATGCGACGGTGGAGAAGCGCGACAATCCTGACCTCGCCGACAAGCCCGTCATCATCGGCGGCGGAAAACGCGGCGTCGTCTCGGCCGCCTGCTATATCGCGCGCACCTATGGCGTGCGCTCGGCCATGCCGATGTTCAAGGCGTTGGAAGCCTGTCCGCATGCGACCGTGATCCCGCCTGACATGGCCAAGTATGTCCGCGTCGGCCGCGAGGTGCGGCAGGCGATGCAGGCGCTGACGCCGCTGGTCGAGCCACTCTCGATCGACGAGGCCTTTCTCGATCTCTCCGGCACCGAGCGGGTGCACGGCATGATCCCGGCAAAGGTGCTGGCGCGGTTCGCCCGCAAGGTCGAGCGCGACGTCGGCATCAGCGTCTCGGTCGGCCTGTCCTGCAACAAGTTTTTGGCCAAGATCGCCTCCGACCTCGACAAGCCGCGCGGCTTTGCCGCGCTCGATCAGGACGAAGCACGCATCATGCTGGCGGAAAAGCCTGTTGGCTTCATCTTTGGCGTCGGGCCGGCGACGCAGGAACGCCTTCTGCAGCGAGGCTTCCGCATCATCGCCGATCTTCAGAAGGCCGACGAGATCGAGCTGATGCGGCAGTTTCCGAGTGACGGCCGCAGGCTTTGGCGGCTCGCGCGCGGTATTGATGATCGGCGCGTCGAGCCTGACCGCGGCGCCAAGACCATTTCGAGCGAGACGACGTTCGAGACCGACATCCGCGATTTCGCGTCGCTGGAAAAGATCCTGTGGCGGCTCTGCGAGAAGACGTCGTCGCGGCTCAAGAGCAGCGAGTTGGCCGGCTCGACCGTCACGCTGAAACTGAAAACCGCCGATTTCCGCCAGCGCACCCGCTCGCAGTCGATCGCAGCACCGACGCAGCTCGCCGCAAAGATCTTTTCGATCTGCCGCGAGATGCTGGCGAAGGAGATCGACGGCACCGCGTTCCGCCTCATGGGCGCCGGGGTCAGCGCGCTGCGCGACGGCTCCCCTGCCGACGACACCGACATGCTCGACCGCCGCGCCGCCCACGCCGAGCGCGCGGTGGACAGCCTGCGCAAGAAGTTCGGCAGCGCCGCCGTCATCCGCGGCATCGCCTATGAGGGACCGGAGAAGGCGCAGGAGTGATGGCGTCCTGCGCAAATCAGTCGCACTCAAAGATTTGCGCACCAGGATAGACGCGCCTGGCGTACCGAACGACCAGCTGCCGATCCTGCGTCTCCGGGAAGGGAGTCCGTATCTGACTAGACCCGACGATGAGGTGCCACAAGCCGTTGAGCTTTTGGATGACGACGTTCATTTGAGCTCCGCGTGATGACCCGAGTGGACTCAAATTGTAAGAATCTCCCGCCGTCGCTCAATTGTACCACCGTAAGGTCGGCGCATGAGAAGGATTAGAGGGGATATACCAAGGTATGTTGGTCGTGGATTCAACAGCCGCTCGCGCGGCGAGAGGGCTGGCATATGGTGACAGGCGAGCGCGATCTCGGTGCACTGCTGAAGAGCATGAAGCCGGAGATGCTGGACGGCATCTTCGTGTTTTGCCCGATTGCGCCGAGCGCGAGCATTCCCGCGATCATCAGCCCGATGCTGACGTTCCGCGAACGCGAAGGAACGACGCTTGTCATCCCACGTGAGCAAGCCGAAGCGACCGGATTGCGTTACGCTTTCCCCTCGCGCCTGATTACGTTGACAGTCCACTCCACACTCGACGCCGTCGGATTCCTGGCAGCCATCACCGCGCGCCTCGCCGCAGCCGGCATCAGCGTCAACGCTGTGTCGGCCTTTCATCACGACCACCTCTTCGTGCCTTGCGACAGGGCCGATGAAGCAATGGCTCTACTGCAAAACATGAGCGGGCCGAGCTCAATCGAAGCTGTGACCTCGTAAGCAGCTGGCTGCCTGATGTCTGGTCGACCCCTGACAGCGGCGGGAAATGGACGTCTGCCAAGGTCGCTGAAGGGCCATCAGAGGACTATCTGCCAAGTTGAAGTGGTACCCGGCGCACGATGAGGGCTGCAAGGGGGGCAGATTGACCGAATTGCAATCATTTTTGAGGCACGACGCTTTCAATCGCACTCTTTGCGGCACTGAGGTTACTGATCACCTTTGTACTTTGCGCTGCAGCCGTCGTTCCTCTGCCACCCCAGATAGGAACCCCAGATGAGCCGCCCGCACAGTAGTTCCCGGTGAGTATAGTATTTACGTCTTGCAGGTTCTTGATCGACTCCGGAATGACGGCTGCAATTCCAGACATAACTTGATTTGCGCGCGCCAAATCTTTCTCCAGGGCAAGCGATTTCTGTTGACATGCATCAGCATAACTCCTCGCCTTCTGCAGCTCTTGCTCGGTGGCGGGCTTACCTTCATTTGCGTGCTGCAATTCAACTTGCAGAGTGTTCACCTGGCTCTGCAGAGATCGCGCATCGAATGCCATGTACTGCAATATGGCGCCGACCAACACGAGGGCAAAGCAGAAACACATGAAAACGTAAATAGGCGTACCTCTCGCATTAGCTCGTAGCAGGAGATAGGTCAAAAACGCTAAGAGAAAACCTAGGCCGATGGCACCGGCGCTCAATATCGCTGGAATGTTCATTAAAAGTAATCCTTCGCAAGGAGTCGCTGAAATGGCTCGCGCGAGACAGCAGAGGCTTGGCAACGAGTTCCGCGCGAAGCGCAGTTTGCAACTCGTAACATACTTTGTCACCATAGGTTGTATCGTGCTGCAAAGTTTGGCAAGCGGGAATGTGCCCCTTCCGATAGTCTGGTTGATCGCGTCGGCTTTGGATCAAACCTGGAAAAAATGGTTTGCCGTTCCGCCGAATGCGCGGGCAGCAAACGGTTCGAGAGCCTCCCCGTTCGGATCCTGAAAGGCCCTCGAGCAGCCACGGCGGCGGTTCGCCGGGGCTCAGGCGGACGGGCGAGGCGGAGCGAAAGCCCCGGGGGATGAGCGGAACGCCTTTCTGAAGCGAGCCTCTAACGCAGATCAAGCAATCGCGTTGGAGCGGCAGCTTCGCGAACATCGCTAGGAACGAGGCAAAATAGGAGGGGTTGGCTCCATGACCTGTGTGTCCCCTCCTAAAACTAGGCCCCCGACAATGGGGGCCATTCTTTTGGGGCAGCATTGACCGGGCGCAGTCGTTGCGCCGCTCACACTCGGTCACAGTCACTCAATTGGCAGGCCGATTTTCGGGTCGTCGGCTCCGCTAACCCAAAGGCGCTGGTGACGCCGCGCCTATGGATTTAGATCATCTTTTTGAGGACCGGAGCACAGATCGTTTCGATCGACCAGGTCGAGCTTACGCAAAGCTTGGCTCTAAAGGCCAGTGCGAGAATGTGCTCCTGTTCCCGGATGAACTCGATGCGGCGCCGCTTTGGTTGTCGGCTGTGACTGTTTTCGCCTTCTGGCACCTGCTGGTGGTCAGCTGACTGAATTCCATTAGGAACACACCTCTACGGGCTCCGTTGGTGGGCCAATCGACGTGATGGATGCGTTCCGTTCGCAATGTTCTGAGCGGTTGGCAGCCGCTTGGGCGCGACATTGGATGTTGAGGAGAGCACATGGCGAGATCGCCGCCCGGGATCAGTCCCAAATCACTGCTGCACCCCGGCTTCATCTCCGCCGGAGGAACCCTGTTGATTGCCGCGTTGGTCACCGACCTGATGTATTGGGAAACGTCAAACTGGCAGTGGGCCAACTCGTCGGCTTGGCTGATTACGGCTGGCCTGGTTCTGGCTTTAGTCGCCACGATTGCCCTGATTGTCGATTTTGTCGCAGGCCGAGCGGGACGGATCGATTGGATCGCCTTCCTGCTCGTCGCAGCGGCCGCGCTTCTCTCGTTCTTGAACGTTTTCATTCACAGCCGTGACGCCTGGACCTCGGTCGTGCCTCAGGGAATTTCGCTTTCCGCAATCGTGACAATTCTGCTGCTGATGGCCGCCGCCACCGGTTGGAAGGTGACCACGGTTCGCGCTCCCGCGATCGGAGAGAGACCGTGATTCATGCGCTTCGTGGCTTGCCAGCCATCTGCACTCTGTTCGCGCTGACCGCCTGCAGCGACCAAGGCGGCGATCCCATGCGGCAATACGGAGCAGATCCTTACCTCCCGGAGCCTCAGAACTATCTGCTGCCCCCCATGAGCGTCCCGAAGGAGATTGGCTGGAAACCAGGGGAGACGCCGACGACCACTGATGGGTTGAAAGTCCAGTCGATGGCGACGGGGCTGATGCATCCTCGTATCGTCTATGCTCTGCCGAACGGCGATATCTTGGTCGTGGAGGGTAACAGTCCCGGCACTACACCTTTCCGGCCCAAGGACTTCATCCAAGGCAAAGTAAAAGCGCGGGCCGGCACGGCCGGCAAAGGTGGCAACCGCATCACCCTGCTTCGCGATGCCAACGGAGATGGAATCTCGGAGCAGCAAACTGTTCTCGTCGACCACCTCCACTCACCCTACGGGGTGGCTTATGTGGACGGCACACTCTACGTGGCCAACACGGACGCGATCATGGCGTTCAAGTACACGCTCGGGCAGACCGAGATCACTGAGCCAGGGAGGAAGCTTGCGGACCTTCCAGCCGGACCGATCGACCATCACTGGACCAAATCGATGGTAGCAAGTCCGGATGGATCCAAGCTTTATGTTGGCGTCGGGTCCAACAGCAACATCACCGAAAACGGGCTTGACGCCGAAGAGGGGCGAGCAGCGATTTACGAGGTGGATCGCTCGTCGGGTGCCAAGCGCATTTTCGCGTCGGGCACGCGAAATCCGACCAATCTCGCCGTTGATCCCGACACCGGACGGCTGTTCGCGGTCGTGAACGAGCGGGACGAGATCGGCCCGGACCTGGTCCCCGACTATCTCACCATGGTGCAGGAGGGCGCTTTCTATGGCTGGCCTTACAGCTATTGGGGCCAGCACGTTGACATACGTGTCCATCCGCAAAGGCCGGACCTCGTGGCCAAGGCGATCAAGCCCGACTACAGCCTAAGCTCGCACGTGGCCGCGCTTGGTCTCGCGTTCAGCAAAGGCGAGAAACTGTCACCCAAATTCAGTGACGGCATCTTTGTCGGCGAGCACGGCAGTTGGGACCGCAGCCCTGTCAATGGCTATCAGGTTATTTTCGTGCCGCTGGTGAACGGTCGGCCCGAGGGCAAGCCTGTCCCGGTCGTAACCGGATTTCTCGGCAACGACAACGCGACGGTGCGGGGCCGGCCCGTGGGCGTCGCAATTGACCGCACGGGTGCGCTACTGGTCGCCGACGATACAGGCAACGCGGTGTGGCGCGTCAGTGCGAACCAGACGGAGCATTAGGACACCCGGTAGCACTCGCCGCATAGCTAATCCCAAAGAGCCGACGATTGGACGCACATCGGCCTGCTCTTTGGAACCGCTGCGAACCCGGGCATTTGTCGGCGTGGTACAACGAGGGTCTCACCATGAGAGTTCGGGTTGGACTGGTCGCACTTTTCGTCGCCGCATTTAGTACCCTCGCCTATGCACAAAGCAGTGGTGGCGCCGGGGCTGGGGGTGGTTCGGCAACGGGGGCTGGCTCGATCAGCACGGCTGCCGGGTCGATGTCTGCTCCCGGATCAGTCAATGGGACCGGGGGGTCGCCAGGACCAAACACGAGCAACGCCCTCAGTCATGGAACGACAGGAAGTCGGCTCGGCACCTCCCCGAACGAGCAGACAAAATCTGGCTCGTCACCGGCGGCTGGTGGTTTTGTCAACGACAGTACAATGAACAAAGCTGTTCAGGATTTGGGGAATACAAAAACCGGCATCGTGCCTGACCACTGATAAAGCTGCGGCCGGTTCGGCCGGCAACCTCTCCGATGCGAAGTCCTCGCGACATGGCCCTTCCTTTCGTGCGAAAGCGCCTCGCGACCGTAGCGCTGATTTCCCGGAGACAGGATATCGCGCAGCGGTGGATCGCGTGCCTGCCTCGATTGGCCGTTGCCGTGTTCGGATGGCTACGATGGCATAGTACCACTGTTTTGCCCGACGCGTCAAAGTAAATTCTAAAAATACGAAATGACGCAGCGTTCCGGGATTGCGTTTCTACTGTGCATGGGGTTGTTTTCGCGTTTTGCCAAAAGCACGGGCGGACGCGGCCCAGCAAGGGCGGCGCGTCGCCGGCGTCGCGTTCAGCGTAGTCAATCCGCGACCGCGATCGCCTCGATCTCGATCAGCCATTCCGGCGCGGCGAGTGCGGTGACGCCGACCAGCGTCGAGGCCGGCGGCTCCATGCCTTCGAAGAACACCGAGCGGGCCTTGCCGATGATGGGGCGCAGCTCCGGCTTGTAGCCGACGACGAAGGTCGTGATCTTCACGATGTTGGCGTAGGTGGCACCGGCCGCCTTCAAGGCGTGACCGAGATTCTGCATCACCTGCGTGGTCTGCGCGGCGATGTCGCCCTCGCCGACGATCCGCCCCTCCTCGTCCACCGACACCTGGCCGGAGATGTAGATCGTGCGTGCGCCGGAGGCGGTGACGACGTGGGAATAGGCGGGATTGTGATGCAGGCCGCTGGGGCGGAGATGATCGAGCTTGGGCATGGGCTGGCTCCCGGAGTTTGTGGTCGGGAGGGAGCGTAGCCGGAGACTGTGCTTGGGGCTAGCCTCGCCCCTCAATTGCAGGGCTTGCTGTCCTTGACGTCGAACTTGCCCATCGCGCCGGAGATCACGAAGTCGTTGTAGTCGAGCACGAGCTGACGGGAGACGCCGTTCTCGTAGAGCTCGAACGACATCGCATAAACAGGCGTCTGCTCGCCTTCCTTCTGCGGGACGTCGCGATCGAAATAGCTGACCGTCACCGGCCAGCGCGTCAGCGACTTCATGTGCTCGTCCGCCGTCGCCGGATCGGGCGAAGCGGTACGGTCGGCGGGGATCGGCTGACCGATCACGGTCAGCGTGTTGTAGACCTTCTGGCCATCGTCGGAGCCGTCATAGACTGAGAGCTCGAGAAGCGATTTGCCGTCCTTGGCGGCGGCAATGATGCGCTGGATCTGTTCGGTCGGAAACACGATCTTGCCGTCGAGCGTGAAGTTCTTCGGCGCCGGCAATTTCAGCTTGACGTCGATGTGGTCGCCGTTGCGCACCGCAGAGCCGTCGACCAGGCCCGCCTCGGTCTCGTTCATCCGCGTTTCGATCTTGAAGCGGTAGCTCTTTCCGGCGGCGTCCTCCCAGGAATTGGAGCGGAGATCGCTGAGCGTGATCTTGCCCTCGCCGCTGTCGAGCTCGGAGACCTGGCGGAATTCGGACGTGTAGCCTTCGCAGCTGTTGCCGGCGAAATTGTAGAGGATGCGGCCGCGCGCGCTGCTGATGGAATTGGAACGCGATTTGACGAGGTTCAGATCGTAGAGCGCCTGGTGCGCGAGAAATGGAGCGCTCGAGGCATGCGCGCCGGTACCGGCGCCGAGAGCGGCCACCGCGAGCGCCATGACACCGAGGGAAGTCCGGAAAAGGTGCACCATGTCTGTTCCCTGAGGACGCGCAGATTCGACACTTTAATGACCGTTCCATTGCGTCGCAACTGCGGCGGTTTCACGTAAAGTTGCGCCTCACAGAACCTCCTGAGCCGGCTTGCATGTGTCGGCTCGATCGGCGAAACATGCCGCGCCCGGCCGTCACGAAGGCGCCGGAGAGGATGAGTTTTCCAGACATTGAGGTCGAGACATGGCGGGCACGGTCGAGCAGAAGCTGGCGGAACAAGGCATCAAGCTGCACGAGGCTCCCACCCCCGTGGCCAATTACGTCCCGTTCGTGCGCACCGGCAATCTGCTGTTCGTGTCCGGCCAGGTTTGCTTCGATCCCGCCGGCAAGCTGATCGCCAAGGGCAAGCTGGGCGCCGGCGTTTCGGTCGAGGACGGCGCCGCGGCCGCGCGCGGTTGCGCGATCAACCTGCTGGCACAGGTGAAGGCGGCGCTCGGTGATCTCGACAAGGTCACGCGCGTGGTGCGCCTCGGCGGCTTCATCAACTCGGCGCCCGACTTCCTGGACGGGCCGAAGGTGCTCAATGGCGCCTCCGACCTGATGGTCGCCGCCTTCGGTGACAAGGGCCGTCACGCCCGCACCACTGTCGGCGTCGCCTCGCTGCCGGCGGATGCGGCGGTCGAGGTCGACGGCATCTTCGAGGTCGCCTGAGGCCGGCATCGTGCGAGCCCCGGATTGGCTGACAGCGCGGCCGGTCGCCCATCGCGGCCTGCATGACATTTCCCGCGGCATCGTCGAGAACATGCCGGGCGCGGTGCAGGCGGCGATCGCGGGCAATTTTTCGATCGAGGTCGACATCCAGCTCTCGGCTGACGGCGAGGCCATGGTGCACCACGACCATGCGCTCGGCCGTCTCACCGAGGCAAGCGGCCCGGTGGCCGCGAAGACCGCGGCCGAGCTGAAGGCGATCACGTTCAAGGATACGTCAGAGCGGATGATGTCGCTCAGCGACCTCTGCGCCATGGTCGCCGGCCGCGTGCCGCTGGTGATCGAGGTGAAGAGCCACTTCGACGGCGACCGCAAGCTGGTGACGCGGATGGCCGAGGTGCTGGCAACCTATCGGGGGCGCGCCGTCGGGATGTCTTTTGATCCCGACCAGGTGCTGGCGCTCCGTGAACTCCTGCCCACCCGCCCGCGCGGCATCGTCGCGCAGCGCAGTTACGAGGACGAGTACTGGGCCTCCCTGACCCCGAAGCAGCGCGACAGCATGCTGTACCTGCGCCACGGTTTCCAGACCCAGCCCCATTTCGTGGCTTTCAAGGTCGATCATCTCCCGGCACCGGCCCCCTGGATCGCCCGTAACGTCTTCGGTTGCGCCCTGCTCGGCTGGACCGTGCGCACACCCGAGCAGCGGGTGCGGGTCGGACAATCTGCCGATCAGATGATCTTTGAAGGTTTCGTGCCGTAAGCTTGATGTTCCCGACCCTTGAAGTCGCTGCTGCAATGCACGATCTTGGGCGCAATGGCATCATCCGAAATCACCCTGGAGGCGGTACCGTCCATTGGCGAAATCTCGCCGGAGGATTGGGACGCCTGCGCCAATCCTGGCAGGGCCTGCAACGGGCATGGCTTGGCAACCTCATCCGGGTTTCCAGGCGATTCCCGTGGCCTCTTAAAGCCTGCCTACAACCCGTTCGTCTCGCACGCCTTTCTCTCGGCCGCCGAGAAATCGGGTTCAGCCACAATCCGCACCGGCTGGGGACCGCGGCACCTCGTGGCCAAGATCGATGGCCGGATCGCCGGCGTCGTGCCCTGCTATCTGAAATCGCACAGCCAGGGCGAATACGTTTTCGACCGCGGCTGGGCGGACGCCTATGAGCGCGCCGGCGGGCGTTACTATCCAAAGCTGCAGGTCTCGGTTCCGTTCACGCCCGCCACAGGACCGAGGCTGCTGATCCGCGACGGCGTTGACCACGAGCGCATCGCGGACGCGCTCGCGAGCGGGCTGGTGGCGCTGTGCGGCGTCAGCAAGGCCTCCTCCGTTCACGTTACCTTCGCGCGCGAGGCGGAGTGGAAGCTGCTTGCCCGGCACGGTTTCCTCCAGCGCACCGACCAGCAGTTCCACTGGCGCAACGAGGGCTTTGCCAGCTTCGACGATTTCCTCGCGACGCTGAACTCACGACATCGCAAATCGATCAAGCGCGAGCGGCGCGACGCGCTCGCGGCAGGGATCACGATCCACTGGCTCACCGGAAAAGACATCACCGAGGACGCCTGGGACGCCTTCTTCGCGTTCTACATGGAGACCGGCTCGCGCAAATGGGGCCGCCCCTATCTCACCCGAGGATTCTTCTCGCTGATCGGCGAGACCATGAGCCGGGACGTGCTGCTGGTGATGGCGCGCCGCAACGACCGCTGGATCGCAGGCGCCATCAACTTCATCGGCTCGGATACGCTGTTCGGCCGCAACTGGGGCGCGGTCGAGCATCATCCCTTCCTGCATTTCGAAGTCTGCTACTATCAGGCGATTGATTTCGCCATTAAACACGGTCTCACGAATGTCGAAGCCGGGGCGCAAGGCGAGCACAAGATTGCACGCGGCTACCTGCCGCGGACGACACACTCGGCCCATTTCATCGCCGATCCCGGGCTGCGCCGCGCCATCGACGACTATCTCAAGCGTGAGCGGGCCTATGTTGCGGAAGCCGGACGGGAGCTTGCCGAGCTTGGTCCCTTCCGGAAAGGCATCGACGAGCCGTCTTGACGCGTGCGCGGGGCTGGTGACAGTAAGCGCAAAATTCGCAGCGCAAAGTTCTTGGGAGCCGCCGCCATGACCGCCTACGATCCGAACAACATCTTCGCCAAGATCCTGCGCGGCGAGTTTCCCTGCCACAAGGTCTATGAGGACGAGCACGTCTTCGCCTTCCTCGACATCATGCCGCGCGTATCAGGGCACACGCTGGTGATTCCGAAGGCCCCTGCCCGCAACATCCTCGACATCAAGCCCGACGACTACGCGCATGTTGCGCGCGGCGCGCACCTGATCGCGGCGGCTGCGATGAAGGCCTTCAAGGCCGACGGCATCACCGTGCAACAATTCAACGAGGCCGCCGGCGGACAGGTGGTGTTTCATCTCCACATGCACGTGATGCCTCGCCACGACGGCGTCGCGATGCTGCCGCCCGCGAGCCGGAAGGAAGACGTCAAGGTGCTGGAAGAGAACGCGACCAAGTTGATCGCTGCGCTGAAGAGCTGATCCTCACTCCGTCTGAAAATCGCCCGGCTGCGGCGCGGCGAGCGGCGTGAACTCGCAACGGTCTGGCTTGATGTCGATCAGCGGCGTGTTGTCGAGACAGTCGAGACCGCGCACGAGGATGGCATTGCCCTCGATGCCGACGAGCTTCACGATCGAGGTGCCGATCGGATTGGGCCGGACCGGCGAGCGCAGCGAAAACGTGCCGCGGGTTTTCTCGTTGTTCTTCGGGCTTTGCAACACGATGTCGCGGCGCGACTTGTCGAGCCAATAGAGCACTTCGAGATTGCTATAGAAGTCGACTCCCTTGATCGCCGGCACGAACGGCTCGAAGATCTCGAGCCGGCAGATCGGGCCATCCGTACGGCCCTGTCGCGGCGTCTCGAGCCGCGAGGTCCATGGCGTGCGAATGCGACCAATAAAGACGAGGCCGGCGTCTTCCGTCGATGGCAGCTCGATGGCGATCTCGCCCTCGCGGAGTTCGTTTTCGCGAACCATACTCTTAAGTTCCTTGGCTGTTCGGAGGCGTTTTAGCCTAACCAGCACTTGCCGGCCAGCATGAAGACTGCACCGTTTCTATCCGCGCGCGCCCCGGTTCTTCAGCACAAAGCAAGCGCCGCCTGCTTTCCGGATGCGGTTGCAGAGATCATCCGCCTCGGGGCGCGTATCAGCGCCGATACGCACCTGGTAGAAGGCGTGCGAGCCGCGGCTGCGAACCACCGAGCTCAACAGGCTCGGATCGCGCTCGCCGATCACCGCGCCGAGGCGCGTGACGGCGCGGGAGTACATCGCCAGCGCCTTGTTGCGGTCGAAGCCGGCGGCGAGCTGCACGCCCCAGATCTTGGCAGCGGCAAGCTCGACATGCTGCTCGAGCTCGGCGACGAACGGGTTCGGCGCGCGCTTCAAGAGCGCCATCAGGTCGCGGCAGCTCGTCGGCGGCGAGCTCGGTGGCCCCTTGCCGGTGCTGCCAGCCTTGGCCCAGGCGTCGACGGTCGCGCCAGTGATGGCGTAGACGTAGTTGCGGGTCTGCTCCGGCATGCCACCGGTGCCGGCGAGCCATTCCTGCACGCGCCGCGGGCCGGCGTTGTAGGCGGCCGCAGCGAGACCGAGATTACCGAACTGATTGCGCAGCTCGTTGAGAAACTCGGCCGACTTCGGCAGCGCCTGGACCGGATTAAAGGGATTGAGCAGCCCCCGCTCGCTCGCAGTGCCCGGCATGAACTGCGCGATCCCCTGCGCATGCTCGCCGCTGCGCGTCACCGGGCCCACGGCATCGGCCTGGAATCGGCTCTCCTGCCAGATCACCCGGGCGAAGAATTCCAGCGGCAGGTTGGCGTCACGCGCGGCGGCCTCCACGATCAGGCAGATCGACTCCCGTGTGTCGCTCTCGCGCAGAGGCTCGCCTGCTGCCGGTTTCGCCGGTGCCTCGGGGCCAAGCTGCGTCGGAGGGACCTGAGCATCCTCGGCGTGCACGGGCGTGACGACGACCGCCGCCGCGAGCACCCACCAGATCAGCTTCTGAGCCCCGACCAACGCCATGTCGCTCCCAATATCGGCCCTTGATCTCGGGGCTAAAGGCAACTAGCAACGGGCGGAATTGGCAATGCTGAGCCCGGCCAGAATGCGGACAATCTATTTTGATCTCGACGGCACGCTGACCGATCCAAAGCCCGGGATCACCGGTTCGATCCAGTATGCCCTCAAAAAACTTGGCAAGGCGGTCCCGAGCCAGGACGAGTTGACCTGGTGCATCGGGCCGCCGCTGCATGCGAGCCTGAAGGCGCTGACCGGAACCGACGCACTGGCTGATCAGGCGCTCCTGCTCTACCGCGAACGGTTTTCCGATGTTGGGCTGTACGAGAACGCACTCTATCCGGGCATCCACGACACGCTCGCGGCGCTCGCCGCAACCAGCGCGCGCATCTTCGTGGCGACCAGCAAGCCTGCGGTCTACGCCACCCGCATCGTCGAACATTTCGGGCTGAAGCCGTATTTCGAGCGCGTGTTCGGCTCCGAACTCGACGGCACCCGCGTCGACAAGCGCGACCTGCTGCGTTACGCGCTCGCCGAGACCGAAGTCGATCCGCGACAAGCGATCATGATCGGCGACCGCAGCCACGACGTGGTCGGCGCCCGGACCAACGGCATGACGGCGATCGGCGTGCTCTACGGCTATGGCAACGAGGCCGAGCTGCGGGACGCCGGCGCTCATCATGTCTGCGCCGCGCATCCGGAACTGCTCGGCCACTGTGTGGGCTAGGCTCTGACGGTCTCCACCGCCGCCAGCATTCCGGTCTTGGCGTGGCAGTTCAGATATTCGAAGAACTGCTCGTCTGCCGCGGCCACCGTGACCTCGTGATACAGCCGCAGTCTCGCTGCCGGCCCCAGCGTCGACAGATATTTCATCGCAGCACCGAAGATCTTGACGTGGGTCGGATGCGATTCCGCCCAGCGCTCCAGCGCAGCCAGGCTCCTCCACCAGCTCTGGCCGTAGGATTTTTCGCTCGCCTTGCCGTCGGCCGAGAGCACCTGCATGTAGCGATTGGCATAGCAGCCGATGGAAGGGCCATCGTCGCGCAAGAAGTCCATGCCCTCGCGCAGCACCGGCTCGACGTCCTCGAGATAGAGCATCCGCTCGGACGCCTCGGTATCGCTCCAGTCCTGACCCGAGCGGATCAGACAGAGATTGTCGTGCGCCTTCACACGCAACCGCGCGCCATCATGGACCAGTTCGGGATTGCCGCCCGGCGACATCGGATCGGTTTGCGACAGCGGAATGCGATCGCGCATGCCGCCCCAATAGGCGTGCTCCTGCACCTCGCCGCTCATGCCCTCGGCAATCACCGCGACACCTTCGGGCCTGCCTAGCGAGGAAAACAGCGTCTCGTGCCGCGCCACAGCGGGACGCAGCACCTCGATGAAGGTGCCGATGCCCTCGCGAGGGTTTCCGGTCCACACCTCGCGCGCCGGTGCAAACCAGGCGTCGAAGCGCGCGATGTCGTCCCAATAGGCCACCGAGACGGTGTTGGCGTGGCCGGCCTGATCCACATAGTGCGCGCGGTCCCAATGCGAGGGACTGCTCTCGCCGGCGAACAGCCTGTCGATTTCAGCGAGCGCTTCCGTCGCAGCCGCCGGCGCCGCCCCACGATACTGGACGCCGAAATAGGCCATCACGACGCGGCCCACACCGGGCTTGTAGCGTGCCACGAACGAAGGATAAGGCGGCTGGTAATCATCCGGCACGCGCTTGTGTCGCGTGCGCGGGGTTTCGAGATGCGCGGGAATTGCGGATTCCATGATCGTACCCTCCCTTCGATCGCAGCGATCAGCTCGCTGCCGCGCCAATATCCGCCGGCTCGACAGTGTCGACCGGCAGCGCGAACTGCTCGACCCGCTTGTAGGGCTTCTTGTTGAGCAGCAACCGCGTCACGTCGGGCCGCGAATAATGTCCGGCGGGATCCGCGGCGTTCTTGGCCACACCGATCGCGCCGAGATCGATCTCGGCGATCAAGAGACCCTCCTGATCCGGCGCGAGCTTGTCGCCGATCTGGCTGCCATCCGGCCCGTAGATGGCGGCAAAACCGCCGCCCACATGCAGCAGCGCGTTCTTGTCCGGCCGGTCGCAAAGCTCGTCGATCATCGCTTGCGACACCGTCGCGCAAGGCGCCAGCACGAAGCAGGAGCCTTCCACCGCATAGACGCGGGAGGCGGCATTGTTCACCTCGGCACCGAGGGCTGGCGCGAAGGGATCGTACAGCGAGAAGCTCGGCCAGGCCGCGACATGCACCTGCTCGTTCTGGGCGTACATCGCGTATTTCGACAGCGGCTGCAGATGCTCCCAGCAACACAGCGCGCCGATGCGGCCGATGTCGGGTCGCCCATGGACTGCAAGATCGCTACCGTCGCCCTCGCCATAGACGGTGCGCTCGGCATGGGTCGGTCGCAATTTGCGGCGCTTCGCAATGGTCTCGCCGTCGGGCCCGATCAGCCATTGCGCCAGATAGAGGCTGCCGCCGTCGCGTTCGGAGAGGCCGATCACGGCGGTGAGCTTGGCCTTGCGGACGGCGTCACGCAGCCGTTCGGCCTGGGGGCTGTCATAGGACAGCGAGTTGTCGAAATAGCGCTGCACGAAACCGCGTCCGATCGCCCAGGCCGGTGAGTCCATCCAGATATGCCAGGGGTAACCGGGGATGAAGGCCTCCGGAAATGCGATCAGCTTGGCACCCTTCTCGGCGGCCTCCCTGATCAAAGCGATGGACTTGTCGATCGAGGCGTCGAGGTCGAGCCAGGCGGGCGCCGCCTGCACCACCGCGACCTTGTATTTCGGATGTTCGATGCCCATTGCCGCCTCCATTGCCGGTTGATCCGAGACCACGTCCGATGCAGTCTATTGGACCAAGCCGGGCAGCCGCGCGCTCGACCACGGCGGAACAAAAACTCGACTGGAATGGATAGCGCCCCGGTACGGAACTTGCCTGCGGTCAGGCTGGATCTGCGCCACGTGGTTCTGCTCGATGCGAAAGGGAGGCCGGCCGATGACAATCCAGTTCACGACAGACGGCAGCCCCGGCTACCGACGCCTTGCCCTCTGGCAGGACATCGTCTGCGACGTCTTCGTCGGGCTCGACTGCAAATCCGACCTCGGCAGTGCCTTTCAGGGCTCGGTCACGCAGGCTTCGCTGGGGAAAGCCGTTTGCTCCGAGGTCTGCTCCGAACGCCAGCACGTCTTCCGCACCCCCTCGCGGATCGCGCGCTCCGATCAGGACTATATCCTGGTCGCGCTCGGCAATCGCGGCGACGGCGGCGTGGTGCAGGACGGCCGCGAGACCGTGATCCATCCCGGCGAGTTCGCGCTCTACGACACCACGCGCCCCTATGAGCTGAAGTTCAGGGACACATTCTCGCAGACCATCTTCAAGGTGCCCCGCGAGATGTTGCACCGGAGGCTGGGCGGCACCGAGACGCTCACAGCGATCACCTTCGGGACCGACGCGCCGCTGGAGCGGCTCGCCTATGACTTCATCGTCAGGCTTTGCCAGAGCGCGGACCGGCTGGCGCCCAACAGCGCCGCGGCCCTGTCGGAGCAGGCCGTCGACTTGCTGGCGATGGCGTTGAGCGAACGACTCGGCGGGACGTCGCTGCCGACCTCGACCCATCGCTCCGCCCTGCTGTACCGGCTAAAAGCCCACATCCGCAGTCACCTCGCCGATCCCGATCTCTCGCTTACAGAAACCGCCGCCGCGCTCGGAATCTCCTCACGCTACGTCAACGATCTCCTCGCCGACGAGGGCACCTCGTTCCAGCGCCATGTGCTTGCCGAGCGTCTCGCCCAATGCAAACGCGACCTCGCCTCGCCCATGCTCGCCCATCGCCACATCAGCGAGATCGCGTTTGCCTGGGGCTTTAACGACCTCTCGCATTTCGGCCGCGTCTTCCGCGAGCATTTCGGGATGTCGCCGCGCGACTTCAGGCAGAGCCGGTTGCGGCACTGACCGCCATTCCACTCAGCCATCATCACGAGCCTTCGTCCTAGGCGAAGGCACGGCTCGCCAATTCCAGATTGTCAGGTGCTGCGACCTGGATCAGGCTGAGAGGTATGAGGACTCGTGGGACGATAGGTGGCTCAGAGCTGCTGCTCACTGTGATCGCGATCCGGCTCGCCGCGCTGGTCCTGGTGGGCTGGAGCCTGACGCTCCTGCCGCGGCACGCCAGCGAGCCCGTCTGCATCCCTTCGTCTGCCGCAAGGATCGAAACGCAAGCTGCTGCGGTGACGGTCGGTTCGCGGGTCGCAGATGCGGCCTTCGATGACATGCGATTGCACGACTAGGCGATTCCGAAGCAAGGCGGGTATGTCAGCGCGCGATAGGACAGCGCGCCTGCTTGCATTACCATTCGCCTCCAAGGCGGCGCCAATCAATCAGCAGCCGTGAGGGAGAGCAGTTCGATGGAATACCGACGCTTGGGCCGGTCCGGCCTCATGGTACCCGCTTTGAGCCTTGGCACGGGCACGTTCGGCGGCGTCGGCCGTCTCGCGGCATGGGGGACGACCGACGCCACGGAAGCGCGGCGCCTGCTGGACATTTGCCTCGAAGCCGGCGTGTCGATGTTCGACACAGCCGACGTCTATTCGCTCGGTGAATCCGAACGCGTCCTCGGCGAAGCCATCAAAGGCCGCCGCGACAAGGTGCTGGTCTCGACCAAGGCCACCTTCCGTTTCGGCGACGGCCCCAACGACGTCGGCTCGTCGCGGCAGCATCTGCTTGCCGCCATCGACAGCTCGCTCAGCCGGCTCGGCACCGACCATATCGACCTGTTCCAGCTCCATGGCTTCGATGCCTTCACCCCGCCGGAAGAGGTGCTCAGTACGCTCGATGTGCTCGTGCGTGCCGGGAAGATCCGCTACGTCGGCGTCTCGAATTTTTCGGGCTGGCACTTGATGAAGTCGCTCGGCGTTGCCGACAGGCACGGCTTTCCGCGTTACGTCGCCAACCAGACTTATTATTCGCTGGTCGGGCGCGACTATGAGTGGGAGCTGATGCCGCTTGGTCTCGACCAGGGGCTCGGCGCCGTGGTCTGGTCGCCGCTCGGATGGGGCCGCCTGACGGGAAAGATCCGCCGCGGCCAGCCAAGGCCTGACGTGAGCCGCCTGCCGCAGACTGCCGATTTCGGGCCGCCCGTGCCCGACGAACAGGTCTATCGCGTCGTCGATGCAATCGACGAGGTCGCCAAGGAGACCGGCAAGACCGTGGCGCAAATTGCATTGAACTGGCTGCTGCAGCGTCCGACCGTTTCGACGCTGATCATCGGCGCGCGCAACGAAGCGCAGCTGCGCGAAAATCTCGGTGCGATCGGTTGGTCGCTGACGAAGGACCAGATCGACAGGCTCGATGCGGCGAGCAAGGTGACGCTGCCCTATCCGTATTGGCACCAGCGCGGGACCTTCTCCGACCGCAATCCGCCGCCGGTGTAAGCTCGCGCTGGTGAGCTGCGAAGAGCGTGCTGATCCATGCCCGGAGCGCCGGGAGGCCTGCTTCCGGCACAGGAACCGCCCGCGTCCTGCCGGGTTGCGATCAGCAGCGCAATTTCCTAATCGAGGGGACGCTCACGGCTCGACTCAAGCACGCCTACACGATGTCGTCTATCCCGATCGAGCATGCCGACGGCCTGCCGCAACCACAGCGCAATCAGGCGATCCTGACCATTGCGCTCGGCATCCTCATGGCCGTGGTCGACAGCGCCATCGCCAATGTCGCCCTGCCGACCATCGCAATCGACCTGAATGCGAGCCCGGCCTTCTCGATCTGGATCGTCAACGGCTATCAGCTTGCGATCACGATCTCACTGTTGCCACTGGCTTCACTCGGCGAGATCGTCGGCTATCGCCGCGTCTACCTGGTCGGGCTCGTGTTGTTCACGCTGGCATCGGCCCTCTGCGCGCTGGCGCATACGCTGCCGCTGCTGACGATCGCGCGCATCATCCAGGGGTTCGGCGCGGCCGGAATCATGAGCGTCAACTCGGCGCTGGTCCGTTTCACCTATCCGCGCAGCCTGCTTGGACGCGGCATCGGGCTCAACGCGCTGGTCGTCGCCTTCTCCGCGGCCGTCGGCCCGACACTCGCCGCCGGCATCCTCGCGGTCGGAAGCTGGCCCTGGCTGTTCGCCATCAATGTCCCGCTCGGCGCGGTCACGCTCCTGGTCGGCCTGCGCAGCCTGCCGCATACGAGGCCGGCAAGCCATTCCTTCGACTGGCAGAGCGCGGGACTTTCGGCGATCACCTTCGGCGTCGGCATCGCCGCGATCGACAGCGTCGGTCACGGCGAGGCGACGATGACCTGCCTCGTCCAATTCGCCATCGCGATCACGGCCGGCGCGTTGCTGATCTATCGCGAAACGCACATGAAGTCGCCGCTGCTGCCGGTCGACCTGTTGCGCATCCCGGTGTTCGGGCTCTCGATTGCGACCTCGATCGCCTCGTTTTGCGGGCAAATGCTGGCCTTCGTCGCGATCCCCTTCTATCTCCAGAGCCGCTTCGGTTATTCGGCGGTGCATATGGGCTTGCTGATCACGCCATGGCCGATCGCGGTGGCATTCGCAGCCCCTCTGGCCGGCCGCCTGGTCGAGCATTATCCGGCAGGCCTGCTCGGCGGCATCGGGCTGACGCTGTTTGGCGGTGGCCTCGCCGCGCTCGCTATCCTGCCTGTGAACCCGACGCCGCTTGACGTGGTCTGGCGGATGGCGCTGGCGGGCTTCGGCTTCGGCCTGTTCCAGACGCCAAACAACCGCACCATGATCGCCGCCGCGCCGCGCGAGCGCTCCGGCGGCGCCAGCGGCATGCTGGGCACAGCCCGTCTGCTTGGCCAGACCACGGGAGCTGCGCTGGTGGCCTTGTTCCTCGGGCGCTATCCGGTCGAGGGAACCCGGATTGCTCTTCTGACCGGTGTGGGATTTGCCCTCTGCGGCGCGATGCTGAGCATGCTGCGGCTCTCGCCAGCGGGGGCTCGCGGGGCCGAACAGGTTCGCGTTCAGGACGACCAGCGCTTGAGGGGCGAGTAGCGCCCCCACGATTATGATACGGGCAAACAAAAACGGCCGGCTCTTCAGCCGGCCTTTTTGTTTCATGGTGCGCCGATCAAACCTTGACCAGCGGCCCCTTCGAGGTCGGCCCCTTGGAGCCGCCGGGGCCGCCCGGCTTGTTGGGCTTGCCGGGTGGGCGCTTGCGGGCGCCGGGCAGCTTCTCCTGCTTCGGCGTGACCGGGCCCTCGACGAACTCGAAGCCGATCTTCTCCTTGGTCTCGTCGGCCTCGTCCTTGACCAGAACGACGCGGACATGACCACCGCCCTTGAGCTTGCCGAACAGCACCTCGTCAGCCAGCGGCTTCTTGATGTGCTCCTGGATCACCCGAGCCATCGGCCGCGCGCCCATCTGCTCGTCATAGCCATGCTGGATCAGCCAGGTCTTGGCCGGCTCGGAGAGTTCGATGGTGACGTCACGGTCGCCGAGTTGCGCCTCGAGCTGAAGCACGAACTTCTCAACCACGGTGCCGATCACCTCGACGCTCAGATGGCCGAACGAGACGATGGCGTCGAGGCGGTTGCGGAATTCCGGCGCGAACTGCCGGTTGATCGCCTCGTGGTCGTCGCCTTCCCGCTTCGAGCGCGTGAAGCCGAACGCCTGCTTGGCGAGATCCGAAGCGCCGGCGTTCGTGGTCATGATCAGGATCACGTTACGGAAGTTGACCTGCTTGCCGTTGTGGTCGGTGAGCCGGCCGTGGTCCATGATCTGGAGCAGCACGTTGTAGAGATCGGGATGCGCTTTCTCGATTTCGTCGAGCAGGACCACGCAATGCGGATGCTGGTCGACGCCGTCGGTCAACAGGCCGCCCTGGTCGAAGCCGACATAGCCGGGAGGCGCGCCGATCAGGCGCGACACGGTGTGGCGCTCCATGTACTCGGACATGTCGAAGCGCAGGAGTTCGACGCCCAGCGTCGCCGCCAGCTGCTTCGCAACCTCAGTCTTGCCGACGCCGGTCGGACCCGAGAACAGGTAGCAGCCGATCGGCTTCTCCGGTTCGCGCAGGCCCGCACGGGCGAGCTTGATCGAAGCGGCGAGCGACTCGATCGCCTTGTCCTGGCCGAACACGGTGCGCTTCAGGGTCTGCTCGAGATGCTTGAGCACCTCGGCATCATCCTTCGACACGCTCTTCGGCGGAATCCGCGCCATCGAAGCAATCGTGGTCTCGATCTCCTTGATGCCGATCGTCTTCTTGCGCTTGTTCTCGGCGACCAGCATCTGCGCCGCACCGGACTCGTCGATCACGTCGATCGCCTTGTCGGGCAGCTTGCGGTCGTGAATGTAGCGCGAAGACAGCTGCACCGCCGCCTCGATCGCCTCATTGGTGTACTTCAGCCGGTGGTAGTCCTCGAAATAAGGCTTGAGGCCCTTGAGGATCGCGATCGCGTCCTCGACGGTCGGCTCGTTGATGTCGATCTTCTGGAAGCGCCGCACCAGCGCGCGGTCCTTCTCGAAGTGCTGGCGATATTCCTTGTAGGTCGTCGAGCCCATGCAGCGGATCGTGCCCGAAGCGAGCGCGGGCTTGAGCAGGTTCGACGCATCCATCGCACCACCCGACGTTGCGCCCGCACCGATCACGGTGTGGATCTCGTCGATGAACAGGATGGCGTTGGGATGGGCCTCGAGTTCCTTCAGCACCTGCTTGAGACGCTCCTCGAAGTCGCCGCGATAGCGCGTACCCGCGAGCAGCGTGCCCATGTCGAGCGAGAACACGGTCGCAGCCGCCAGAACCTCCGGCACCTCGCTGTCGACGATGCGCTTGGCCAGGCCCTCCGCGATCGCGGTCTTGCCAACGCCGGCCTCGCCCACGAACAGCGGGTTGTTCTTTTGGCGGCGACACAGAACCTGGATCGCGCGGTTGATTTCGGAATTGCGTCCGATCACCGGATCGATCTTGCCGTCACGCGCCTTCTTGTTGAGATTGACGCAATAAGTCTCGAGCGCCTCGCCCTTCTTCTTGCCGTCATCGCTGCCCTTGGTCTCGGTCTCCTCGTCGACGCCGCGAACGGGCCGCGCTTCGGAGACGCCCGGCCGCTTGGCAATGCCGTGGCTGATGTAGTTGACGGCGTCATACCGCGTCATGTCCTGCTCCTGCAGGAAATAGGCGGCATGGCTCTCGCGCTCGGCGAAGATTGCGATCAGCACGTTCGCACCGGTCACCTCTTCGCGACCGGAAGACTGCACATGGATCACCGCACGCTGGATCACGCGCTGGAAACCGGCGGTCGGCTTGGCGTCGTCGGCGCCATCCGTCACCAGATTTTCGAATTCGGTTTCAAGATAGTTGACGAGGCTCGTTCGCAGCTTGTCGAGATCGACGCTGCAGGCCCGCATGACGGCGGCCGCATCGGAGTCGTCAATCAGCGAAAGCAGGAGATGCTCAAGCGTCGCATATTGGTGATGACGCTCATTGGCGATCGCCAGTGCACGATGCAGGGATTGTTCAAGGCTTTGGGAAAAAGTCGGCATTAGCGTCCTCTATGGCCCCCACCATCATGATCGCCATCGCCGGGTCAGGCAACAACAACCTTTGTCACATATAGTTATACAAGACCGCGGCAAAAGACCGGTTCCGCGACTCGATGAGCATTGAGCGCCTCACCGCATTCTCGATGCAAAACCCGTTCCGGTTTGGGCAAAACTACCCATTTGGGCAGGATTGGCGGCGGCGGCCGACGTCTGCGGATCATGCGGCGGTATGCGCTGACATCACACAGCGCGCGAACAGCACCAATCTCACGAACTGCTAAGTCGGACGCGGAGTTACTTCTTTTCCATCACGCATTGCAGCGGGTGCTGGTGCTTGCGGGCGAAATCCATCACCTGCGTCACCTTCGTCTCGGCAATCTCGTAGGTGAATACGCCGCACTCGCCGATGCCGTGATGGTGGACATGCAGCATGATCTTGGTCGCAGCTTCGGCGTCCTTCTGGAAAAACTTCTCCAGCACGTGGACGACGAATTCCATCGGCGTGTAGTCGTCGTTGAGGATCAGCACACGATAGAGGTTCGGCCGCTTGGTTTTGGGTTTGACCTTGGTGATGACGGACGTGTTCGGACCCGCCGGACCACCCGAACGGTTCTCGTCGTTGCTCATCCGGAGAGCGTGGGCGGCAGTCGCCGCGGACAGGTCAAATCTGGAAGTCAGTTGCGGCATGGCTCAGGCGTTCAATTCCCCACGGAAGCGTAGAAGGTAGGCCTCGCCCTTTCGGAGCTTGGGACAGGCGCGCCACCTTGTTGGATCGCCGCTTCCAACCGGTCCGGTCAGGCCCGGATCAATTGTGGGGAATATGGGCCTGCCCCCGGCTCCCTGCAAGCGTGCAACCATCCTGCCGATATGGCCAAGGCAACCCGATTCCCGGTCCAACAATCCTATCGAAGGTTAGTCAATCCGAACCGGTTTGACAAAAATTTCCGGCTGGGCCGTTTAGAAACAACCGATCAGGAACCTGCCGTCGGCGGTTGCGGCGGACATCTCCGGGTTTCTACGGTCCTATGAACTTTGTCGACCCAGTCCCAGGAGACGCCTTTGTACCAGCAAAGCTTGCATGTCGATCGCGGACCTTGGCCACCGACGGCTTTCGAGCACTGACGAAATGGTCTCAGCAAAACAAAAAAAGCCCGGCTGTTCAGCCGGGCTTTTTGATTCCAGGAGTTCAGAAAATTACTGAGCGGCCGGGGTGAACTTCGACATGACCGTCTCGACCGGCTTGAACGCCTGCTTGGCGAGGTCGCCGTAGAGGCCGGCGATCTTCTGCGATTCCGCGACGAAGGTCTCGTAAGCGGAACGGGCGAAATCGGTCTGCGCTTCCATCGCCTTGTCCAGCGACTTCACGCCGGACAGTTTCTCGACGAAGGACTTCGTGTCTTCGAACGACTTCTTGGTGTAGTCGCCATAGGCGCTGGCGATCGCCTGAAGGCCATGCTGCACAGAGGTGGCGGAGGCAACGCACGTCTCGAAATGCTCTTTCCCGTAGTTCTGAAAGTCTTCAACCTTGAACATCTTGGAATCCTTTTCCCTGGGTCGCGTCCGGAAGCCCGGCTCCCTGACTCTGCCCACAAATAGTGCAACGCACAAAAAAGTCAATAATCTTGTGCGACGCACAAAAATCGATCCAATTTGCAGAAATCCCCCGGGTTTCCCGCAAGGGTTCTTTAAGCTTTTGGAAACCGCAGGCCCCTACCCTGATTCCCTGGACGTGTTCACCATCCGCAGACGGTCAGAAGCCGTTTGAGAACATCACCTTAGCCAGAACAGCGGCTCAGGCCCAAACGTCCCCCGCAGTGAGCACCAGCGGAGGGGCAGCCTAAGCAGGTAGTGATCCCGGGTCCGCAGGGCACAATTTCGCCTCACGAGCCGGTGATCAAGTCACAAACGGGGACGGGGTTCCATGCTTCGTAACAACTGGTCTTCTTCGCGCTTGGCGCGGGTTGGCGTTTTCGGACTTCTCACGGTCACCACGGCCGTCATCTTCACGACCGACGCCGCCGACGCACGGCACTACCGGCGTCACTCCGCGCATCACCGCGTGCATCGCGAGGCCTCCGAGAGCTACAGCCCGCAATTCGCGTCGATCATCGTCGACGGCAATTCCGGGGCAGTGCTCCAGTCGACCAGCCCCGACGGACTTCGCCATCCCGCCTCGCTCACCAAGATCATGACGCTGTATCTGCTGTTCGAGCGTCTCGAGTCCGGCAAGATGAAGCTCGATACCGAGATGCCGGTATCGCAGCACGCCGCCGACCAGGATCCGACCAAGCTCAACCTGCGGGCCGGCCAGACCATCCGCGTCGAGGACGCGATCAAGGGTCTCGTCACCCGCTCGGCCAATGACGCTGCCGTTGTGATCGCTGAGGCCATCGCCGGTGACGAGGACGATTTCGCCGCGATGATGACGCGCAAGGCGCATGCGCTCGGCATGTCGAGGACGATCTACCGCAACGCCAACGGCCTTCCCAACGACGAGCAGGTTACCACCGCGCGCGACCAGGCCACCCTCGGCCGCGCCATCCAGGAACGCTTCCCGCGCTACTATCGCTATTTCTCGACCACTTCGTTCACCTGGCGCGGCGAGCAGATCCGCAACCACAATCACCTGCTCGGCAGCGTCGAAGGCGTCGACGGCATCAAGACCGGTTACACGCGCGCCTCGGGCTTCAACCTCGTCACCTCGATTCGCCGCGGCAACCGTCATCTGATCGGCGTGGTGCTTGGCGGACGTAGCGGCGGCTCGCGCGACGCCATCATGCGCAACTTGCTCGCGGAGAACCTCGATAAGGCCGCGACCACCCACACTGTTGCCGCGGTGACCGAGCGCAATGGCGCAGAGCCCAGCATCGACGTCGCGGATGCATCTGATTCCCCGCCCCGCCCCGCCCAACAAGTTCAGGTCGCTGCCGCTCCTGCCCCCGAGGCGCCCGCGCCACGTCCCGCCTCGCGCCTGTCGACGCTTGCAGCTGCGACCGCGGCAATGCCGCCGGCTCAGCCCAAGCCTGAAGCCAGGCCCATGGAGTCCAAGATCGAGCCCGCGCCGCTCACCAATGGTGTGATCGCGAGCCAGCCGCTCTCGCTGATCCCGGGTTCCTCCGAGCCGATGAAGCCGGTGCGGGTCAAGACGGTTCAGGTCAAGGCCGGCGCTGTGAAGGTTGCGTCCGCCGCGCCGACGCAGGTCGCGCCACAGGTCACCAACACGATTTCGCCCCGCAGCGACGTCGCGGAGACATCCGGCGCCGTGGTCGCCAGGGCCGACACCATCAACAAGCCGGAGCCCAACCATGCCGAGCTGCCGCAGCAGCCGGCGGGCTTCGGCACCGGTAACGGTATCCTCGGCGTGCTGCCAGCGGCTAGCACCGCTGCCCCGGCGGCCGCCCCCGTCGCCAAGCTTGCCTCCGCCGATCCGGCACCGCAGCCGATCCAGATGGGCGCAACGACCAAGCCGGCCGTCTCCCACACCGGTTGGATCGTTCAGGTCGGTGCGCTCGAGAGCGAGAGCGAAGCCCAGCAGCGGATTGAAGCGGCTCGCAACTCGGCCCGCGGCCTGCTCAGCAAGGCTGATCCGTTCACCGAGCCAGTCGTCGCCAGGGACAACCGCAAGCTCTATCGCGCCCGCTTCGCAGGGCTCGAGCGCGACCAGGCCGAAGCGGTGTGCCGGGCGCTGAAGCACGCCGACATCTCCTGCATGACCGTTCGCAACTGAGCTCACTTACTCTTTCAAGCAAAATGCCCGCGCCTTGCGCGGGCATTTTTATTTTTGGGACGCGTTGGCGCTGGAAGCTGTTCCGCGACAACCTCTCGTCAAGAATTTACGGTTAAAACTTTGCTCAAGAGATCGACCACGCCGGCAATGGCGGGCATCGGGGCGACGGCAAACAGAGCAAGCAGAGCTCACGCGGTACGGGCGTTTGTGGCGTGGTGCCGGAGTTAGCCGTTATGCGTACGAAGCAGAGTATCCTTGGCCTCGTTTACCCGGGCAGCGAGGTACGTCGAGCCCCCCTGGTCGGGATGCAGTTTCTTCATGAGGGACTTGTGCGCTCGGCTGATGTCGTCGCGCCCCGCCCCCGGCTGCAGGCCAAGGATCTGATAGGCCTCCTCCGCCGTCATTTTGCCGCTCGCCGCCGTGCGGCGCTGCCCCCCTGCCGCGTCGCCTTGCGCGTTCTGACGCCAAGCGGGAAACCTGCGGTCCAGATAGCTTTCAAGTAAGGCCACGCTCTCGGCGTCGAACGCCGGGACCATCGCCAGCAGGCTTGCCAGATCGAACTCGTCGAGATTACGCCCGGCGTGAGGCCCGGCGACGATCTGTCCCGCAAGCTGGCCGGAATCGTGATCGAGCCGCATATCCAGGAATTGCGAGCGCACGCGTGAACCCTGGCCGGACGAGCGCGCCGCACCACCGCCGAACAGTCCACCGATATTGCCAAAGCCGGCATTCGCAAGCGGTGTCCAGCCGAGCAATCCAGCGCCGAATATTCCAAGCGGGATCGCCACCGCCAGTTCGCCCCTCAAGCCTATGAAGGCCGCCGCGGCGAGCGCGACCACGCCTCCGCCGAACTTGATGGCCCGCGCCAGCACCGCCGGATTGGCCGATCGGAACATCTGGAGCAACAGATAGAGCGTGATAACGGCGACAAGGCCGGCGATGAGAGTCATGGCGGGACTATAGTCGCCCTCTGGTCAAAAAGCATGGCGTCCTTCGCGCCCGCGATTGGCACGCGAATTGAGTGAAGCGCGGCCGGGCTTGACCTGCTATTTCATTTGCCCGATCAGCTGCGCCGCACCGCTTGCTGTCTTCGCCAACTTCAGCAGCGCCTCGCGGCCGCCGGCCGCATAGGCCGCAGCAGCCCGCAGCAGTTCGCGCAGCTGCGCCGCCGCGCCAGGATCGAACCGGCACCAGGCTCCACCCGTCAGCCGCGCGATCTCGCGAAACGCCTGCTCGGCGCCCGCATCATGGCCTTCCTGAAACAGGAAGACCGGCACTTTCAACATACCGAGCTCGCCGGCCTTGGCGCACAACGCATCGACTTTCTCCTCCATGGCATCGCCGACGAAGACCACGGCGCGCACGCCTGATGCAACAGCCTCGCGCCGCGCATCGGTCAGCACCCTGCCGATCTGGGTGTCGCCGCCGCGGCAATCGATCTTGCTCATCAGCGTCGCAAGCTTGCTGCTCTCGGAAATCCACCCGGTGGCGCGACATTCGTTGAAACCGCGATAGTAGACAAGCCGGATGTCGAGGCTGCCGAGCGCTGCAGCCTCGCGAAACATGTCCGCCTGAAGTGCGCAGGCCATGTCCCAGGTCGGCTGCCGGCTCATCGTCGCATCCAGTGCGAAGATCAGCCGGCCCTTCGCGCCGGGCGCATGCGGCGACAGCGCGCGCGCCTTGGCGACGAAGGCGGCGACGTCCTCCGACGTCGAGGTTTTTGCCTGCGGCAATGCGCCGTTGCTTTCGGCTTTGGCCGACAAGGCGTCGCTACTGCGCGGTTTGATGGAGTCGCCGGACATCTGAGGCCGCACTTCGTCTCACACGACCAATGTGGATAGCGTGCCCGGCCCGGTCAATGAGCAAAGCCTCCGCGGGCGGGAGCCGGCGGAGGCTTTCGGGACTCGTTTCGAACGATCAACCCTTTCCGATCAGCTCTTGGCCGGTGCCATCAGAGCGACCGGACCGGGCTCCAGGACCTTGGGCGGAGCCGAACGGGTGTCGACCGGCGCGATCACGCTGTCGGTGTCGCTGAGGAACTTATCGAGCATGCCCTGGATCGAGTTCTTGGCGTCATCCGGACCGGTGTCGCGCATGTCGTTATGCTGGAAGTCGGTCTTCACGACCTGAATTCCGTCCTTCTCACATTCCTCTTCGGTCGGGATCACGCCCGGATCGGTCTTGAACTGCGGATCATGAGAACGGAACGACAGGATCTTGAATTTGCCCCCGGTCACGAAAGGCACGCGGAGATTGTCCAGCGTCACGACCTTCTTGACCTCGTCCGGATACTGCTTGGCGAAATACATCGTGATGTCGCCGCCCATGGAATGACCGACCATCGTCACTTTGGCGTAGTCGGCATTGGGCTGAACCTTCTTCATTTCCTGCATCGCCAGATGGATATTGGCGACGCCGCGCAGGATCTGCGGCAGGCGGCCGACGTAAAGCTCGCCGGGCTTGGTCACCATCGGCGGATCGGTCGGCAAATCGTGCTGCGGGCTGACGACGAGATAGCCGCGCGCCGCAAAGATGTTGGCGAGGAATCCGTATTCGGTATTCTTGACGGTGTTGCCGTGATTGATGACCGCAACCGGCAAGGTGATCATGCCGGCGTTGGCCTGCATTTCCTTATCGCGACGGATCGCGATGTCGACAGGCACGGGACGGTTATCGCGCGAAGCGTCGTAGAAGGTGATGGTCTCGTGCTTGATGGCCCACTTGCTCGCCGTGAAATAGGCAACGCCGAAGAGGGCTCCGACAGAAACCAGAACGGCAATTCCACGCTTCATTTTCGTCCTCAGCCTCAGGCTCTTGCGGCCTGATCCCTGTTGAAATCGTGTTGTTCGAGGAACTCTTCGGCTCCCTTCGCGCCTATTCCCTAATATATGTCACAGGCGCGTGACAGAAAGGCTAAATATTGTGGTCCGGCAGCCCTTTCATTGTGCGACGCACACGTTTGGTAGGCACCCTGCTCTGCAACCGCTACAAAGGGGTGCAGATGACCATCCGACGCGACCCCTCACGATAGGGTTCAATTTCACGGTGAATGCGCAGTGAAAACGCCTTGGGCCGTGGCGGGTTCCCGCGGGAACTCGCCGTCGTGGTCCACTGGAAGTAGCAGCGTACCGCCTAGGCCTCGAGGATGTCGTGAACCTCGAGCGGTTTGTCGATCTGGCTGAACCACTCGGCGCGATTTGCCGCACGCCGGCGGCCGCGCTCATCAAGCGGCAGCTTGAGCTGGCGGAGCAGGCTCGTGACCTCCTCACGAGCCGTGAGATGGCCGAGATTGGGCCGCATCCCAAGCGTCGCCTCGTCGATCTCGTCCAGAGCGGTCAGCCCGCGCGGGAAGAACTCGCGATAAACGACGCGCTCGGCGAAACCGTCGACGTAGCGGAAGCCGAGCCGCAGCGACAAATCCTTCAGCCCGTCGGCGACGAGCTGCTTGTTACGCGAGCCGAGCATCGACAGTCGGTTGCGCACCACGATCCAGTCCGTGGTCGAGCCATCGAGCTGGCGGCGCTTGCGCCTGACGTCGCGCACCATCTCCGCGTAGTGGCTTTCTCCTGTTACCGCGTAAGTGGTGGGATCGACGGTGCCGAGGACGTCGAAGTCGAGGAAGCTGTCGTTGATCGGCGTGACCAGCGTGTCGGCCATCGAATGGGCCAGCCGCATCAGATAGCTGTCGGTGCCGGGCGTATCGATGACGATGAAATCGAAGCTGCTCTCGACCGTCGAGACCGCCTCCATAAACTGCTGGAACTCGGAATTCTCGTTCTCGGCGATCTGCATGGTCTCGCCGAGCCTGATACAGCGATGCACCGGCAGCTCGAGCTCGAGCTTGGTGCGGCGCGCCCAGCCGGCGCGGTTGTTGATGTAGCGGGTGAAGCTTTGCTGGCGGCAGTCGAGGTCAATGGTGGCGACTCTCTGGCCGGCCTTCAGGAGAGCAACTGCGATGTGCAGGGCGGTGGTCGATTTGCCGGAGCCGCCCTTTTCATTGCCGAGCACGACGACATGCGCCGAGCCGGTTTGGCTTTGGCTAGCCTGCACAAGCATGGCGATCCTCAACACCCCTGAACGATATCTTCGAGTTGGCCGCGTCCGCGGTCAAGTGAAATGCGTGACAGGATGACGAAATCACGGTGCGCCGAATGGTCATCGTGAATCGCGTGCGGTGTCGCGTTTGCGATCCATCCCGCGATGACGCGACATCGGCGCAGCAGACGATGCTGTGCCTGATGCCGATGCATGGCGTCCAGGCCCCGCGCTTGTTAAGGTTAGCCCGCTGCGCGGTCAGCGGCGCCCACCCCCAACCCTTCCCGAGTTCTGATGTCACGAAGCCCCTTGATCACCCGCACGGTGCCCGCCCTGCGACGCGCTGTCGATCATCTTCGCGAGCGAAAGGTCACCATTGCGCTGGTGCCGACCATGGGGGCACTCCATGACGGGCATGTGTCGCTGGTGCGCCTGGCCAAACGGCGCGCTGATCGCGTCGTGGTGTCGATCTTCGTCAACCCGACGCAGTTCGCTCCATCAGAGGATTTCGGTGCCTATCCGCGGACCTGGAAGGCCGACATCGCCAAGCTCGCGGCGGAGAATGTCGACATCGTCTGGCATCCCGGCGTCGAAGCGATGTATCCGGACGGCTTTGCGACGCGCATCGTCCCGGAGGGACCGGCGCGGGCCGGCCTGGAGGACCGCTTCCGGCCGCACTTCTTCGGCGGCGTCGCAACCGTTGTCGGCAAGCTGTTCACGCAATGCCGGCCTGATGTCGCGATCTTCGGCGAGAAGGACTTTCAGCAATTGCGCGTGGTGACGCAGATGGCGCGGGATCTCGACCTCGGCGTCAAGGTGATCGGCTCCCGCACCATACGCGAGCGGGACGGGCTGGCGATGTCCTCGCGCAACGTCTACCTCTCCCCCCAGGAGCGGCAGACGGCCACCACTCTCTACCGCGTGATGAAGGACAGCGCTCGCCGGATCCAGGCCGGCGAAACCATCACGAGGACGATGACGCGCGGCGCCGGGACGATCAACGCGGCAGGCTTCGCGCTCGACTATTTCGAGCTCCGCCATGCCGAAACGCTGGCGCCGGTCACCTCGCGCAGCGACGGGCCGCTGCGGATCCTGGTCGCAGCCAAGCTCGGCAGAACGCGGCTGATCGACAATATCGCGGTCTGAAGCGCGATGAAGTCATCGCGCTTCAGTGTGTTGTTCGAGCATGATCGCTCCGGAAAACCGCACAGTTTTCCGGATCATGCTCAGAGCAATCCGAGATCGCGTAGCTCGCGCCGCATCGGCTCCGGCATCGCCGCGATGGTGCCGGCGGCGGACTTGCCGAGATCCGGCGGCACGGAATCGTCGGTGAGATAGCGCCAGCCCTGGAACGGCCGCATCGGCCGCGGCGACACCGAGACGATCTTCGGCTGCATCACGATCCGGCAGCGCCCAATGCCGTCCTTGTCGCGGAACGGCTCGATGCCGATGATCTTTTCGCGTGCGGCGATCTCGCCCTTGATGACCCAATAGAGCGATCCGCCCGCCAGAATCTCGGCGTCCCGCTTGGGCACCATGCGGGTGATGTGGATGTGGTGTTGCGGCAGGCCTTTTTTCCTGGCCGTCTGCATCCGTTCGGCGACCCACCCCTTCAATTCTTTGACGGAGTCGCAGCCGACGGCAAGCTTGATCAGATGGAGTGGCATGAGCCAGCATTAGCGGGCCGGCGATGGGTTTTCAAAGCCGAACTAGTTGTTATCCGCAGCTGCGGGAGCCGGGCTCGGCGGCGGCGCCAGCGGAACCGGTGCCGCGGCCGGCGCGCGCGCGGCCTTTGGCGGGGGCGGCCTCTTCGCAGCCGGTGGCGCAGGCGCTGTCGCCTGTGCCGCGCGTGGCGCAGCTACCGGAGTTGCGGCCGGGTTGGCGGGCGGCGCCTGGCGCGCGGCCGGCTCCGGATTCATGATACTCACCGGCGGAATCGACGACGCGCTCGGGAACTCCGCATTGGTCGGCTTGCCCGTGGGCATCGACGGCGCGAGCCCGGCAATCGCACCCGTCGTCGGCGGCACCGCCGCCGGCGACGTCCAGGTCGGCGCGTAGCGCGCAACCAGGGTGTCGTAGAGATGGGAATCCATGTTGGCGGCGACCTGCTGCTGATCCGTCAGCGACCGGAACGCCGGGCAATCGAACCGCGTGCAGCCATCGCGCGCCACCAGCACCTGCGCAACGAGACCGTAGCGATCGTGCTCCAACGATCTCCTGAGAACCTTGACCTCGAGCGTCGGGCTCTTGTCTGCGGTCGCAGCATCGCCGAGCGCAGTCAGCCGGTCGATCCGAGCGGCAGTATAGGCGACAGCCGCAGCCGCCGCATCCGGCGCACCGAACAACGCCTTCTCGCAACCGATCGCCACGGCATCGCCGGCGAGGTCGTCGAGGCAGGCGAGCGCCGGAAGGGCTGCGGTCACCGTGGCTTGCGTGCGGGCTTCCGCCGTCGCGCTTTCGTGCCCCAATGGCCCATAGATTCGCATGGTGGCGGCCACCGCAATGATGCCGATCGAGAGCAGCGTGATGATGCTCAGCGCGCCGTTGGCGACCGATCTCTCGGCACGCAGCAGCGTGATCAGCAGGACCAGTCCGAAGAAGCCGGTTGCCGCCAGCGTCATCCACAGGGGAGCGTCCGGCGAGCGCCAGATTTGGTCGAGCGACGAGGCCCCTACCCAGTCCATGCGCGATGTCCCCTCACGCGAGCAAAGAGCTGATGGTCAAGCGAGCACCGCGAACCGGCTACTGCCCCCGCCACCTTGTCGAGGTGAAGCGGGCCTTTTGACGGCGGCGGAGCAAATTCGGCTGTGATGTCAGTGCGAGGTGCCGTCAGCGCGTTACGACAGCGCGAGCTGGCTTTCCTTGGCGACCCGTTCGAAGGCTTCGGTTGAGCTCTTGATCCGGTATTGGCAGTCGTCGCCTTCCGTCGGGAGCAGGCGGATGATCTCGTAGGAGCCGCTGGCAGCCGGGCGCGCGACGTTGCTGGCCGTGAACAATACGCGCGTTCCAATCGGGAATTTGTGCTTCAACACCCTCTCCATCACTCAAACAACGCCTGCCTCGCCCGTGGTCCCACTGCGAGGCCGGCTGGAAACCCAGCGCTGTATAGCACGCATGCGGCGTTTTTGACCAGTCTCATGCGAGGCTGGGAACTGCACAAATTTTGAAGTCTTTTCAGGACGATAAAGGGAACACTTGCCGGCCCGGACTACCGCTGGAACCAGGCCTCAGGCGCCATGGGGAAGATGGCCGTCGGGACTCGCCTGATCCACAGCCTTGGGTAGCTCCTGGGCCAGGATCTCGCTAAGCTGGTCGACCGGAATGTTGTAACGGGCAGCGAGCTGGCGGACCGTATCGTTGCCGAGCACGGAGCGGAGCTGGTCGGCCGAGATCGGCAGATTCTGGCCATTTCCCAGCCAGGACTTTACCTGGTCGCCGAAGCCCGCCTGCTGGAGCTTTGCGACGATCGCACCCAAGCCGCCCTGGTTGTTGCTCCCGAGCACCTCGCTCAGCACGGCCGGAAGGACGGTCGCCCCGAGTTGACCGAGCGCGCTACGCAGTGCCGGGTTGTTCTCCAGCGAATCCAGAATTCCCATGGCCGTGCCCTCTTCGTTGGTCGCTGCGATTGAGCGCCGCAAGCCAGCATGCCGTCAAGCGGCGCCAAATCACATTTTAGGCGAGCCTGATCTTGTCGGAAAACCGGGTGCCCGCTTGTCCGGATCATGCTCCTGATTCAGGCAGTCTCGAACTTTTCGATGACAAGCGTTTCGGCGAGGCCATCACGGGTCCATTCCTGAAATGCCGGCATCCCCATCATCGTGTCCATATAGGCGCTGGTCTCCTGCGTGACCTCGATGGCGTAGGTCCGGAAGCGATGCACGACCGGGGCGTACATCGCATCAGCCGCGCCGAAGCGGCCAAACAGGAACGGCCCGCCGGCGCCGTAGCGGGTCCGGCATTCGCGCCAGATCTGCTGCACGCGTGCGACGTTGGCCTTGGCGTCCGCCGACAGCGTCACGGCGCGCACGGGACGGTGCAGGTTCATGCCGCATTCGTTGCGCAGAGCCATGAAGCCGGAATGCATCTCGGCGCACACCGAGCGGGCAAATGCGCGGGCCGCGGCGTCGTCGGGCCACAGCTTCTTCTCGGGGTAGCGCTCGGCGATGTATTCGATGATGGCAAGCGAATCCCACACCGTGATGTCGCCGTCGACAAGCACCGGCACCTTGCCGGCGCGGCTGAACGACAGGATCCGCTCCTTGTCGGCGGGATTGTCGGTATAGAGCGGGATCACGGTCTCCACGAACGGGATGTCGTTGGCGCGCAATGCGAGCCAGGGCCGCATCGACCATGACGAGTAGTTCTTGTTGCCGATCGCGAGCTCGAGCGCTGCCATGCCGCTGGTCCTTCCGTAGGTCTTGTCGATGCGGCTGCTTTTAACGCCATCGCCTGCCGCCAATCAATCGTTGCCGCACGCGTGCATGCATGGCAATCGTGTCGGCCGCGAGGAGACAGACATGAGCAGGCATTGGGTCGACATCACCGCCGTCGGCTTCTTCATCGTCGAATGGCTGGTCTATGCCGCCACGCTCGAGCATTCCGCCTACGGCCGCGACAGCCTGTCGGCACGGATGAACCGCTACCGCGAGGTCTGGGTTCGCCGCCTGCTCGACCGCGAGGCGCGCATGGTCGACATGCAGATCATGGCTTCGCTGCAGAACGGCACCGCCTTCTTCGCCTCCACCAGCCTGTTCGCGCTCGGCGGCGCGCTGGCGTTGCTGCATGCGACCAACGACGCCATCGCCATTCTCGCCAAGCTGCCGATCGACCTCAGCTACTCGCCCGCCCTCTGGGAGCTGAAATGCGTCGGCCTGGTGCTGATCTGCGTCTACGCTTTCTTCAAATTCGCCTGGGCCTATCGGCTCTTCAACTATGTCGCGATCCTGTTCGGCGGCATGCCGCTGGCTTCCATGCGCGACACCCCCGAGGCCGAGGCCCATGTCATCCGCACCTCGCGTGTGTTCGAATCCGCCGGCCGCCACTTCAACCGCGGCCAGCGCGCCTTCTTCTTCGCGCTCGGCTATCTCGGCTGGTTCGTGAGCCCCTGGGTGCTGTTCGCGACCACCGCCGCCGTTGTGATCGTGACATGGCGCCGGCAATTCGCCTCGCATGCATGGGCGGCGATGGCGCCGGACGTGGCGGTGGATGATGAGGGGCTGAAGCGCGGTCGTTGAGAAATCTCGTGTCCCGGACGCGCTGCCGCCTGCAGCGCAGCTGCGAAGGCAGGCCGACCCGCGCTGCATCTTGCCCGTCGACCCCCGCGGCCCGGCTACGACCTGAAATCCTGCGGCGTGAATGAAAGGTCCATGATCTTCCATTCCTCGTACTTGTCGGGCGGCAGCATCTGGTAAGGCTGACAGGCCTGCACCGCGCTCATCGCTGATTTCACGATGGCAACGCCCTTCGCGGACGGCGGCGCCTCGATCAGGATCGGCTCGCGCGCAAGCGTGCCGTCGGTGGCCAACACTACGCGCAGCCTGATGCGCACGGCATCGGTCGGCGCGACCTCCGCGGGCAGTTTCGAACAGCTCCGCAGGTGGCGGCGAAGCTCGGCGACGACCTCTGGCGGCAGCCTGGCTGCGATCGAATCCTTGGCACCGCCGCCATCATCCTTGGGGACGTCTATGGGCGTGGGCGGCAATGCAGGCGGCAGGCCCAGCACCACGTGGTATTTGACCGTGACATCCGGTTCCGGGGGCTTGTAGGCCGGAGATGCCGCCTGGGGTTGCGGCGTCGCGGCCGGCGGCTTCTGTTGCGCTTGGGATTGCTGAGGTTGTGGCTGCGCGTTGGCCTCTTGCTGCTTCGCCTCCGGCGGCTGATGCTGCTGCTTCTGTGGCGGTGCCGCCTTCTCCGTTTCGTTCTCCGTTGCCTTCTCTTGGGCGGGCGCCGGCTTGGGCGCGGCGTCCTTCTTGTCCTTGTCGGTGAAATCCAGCTTCGGCAGTTTGAATTCGGGGAGCGGGTCCGGCGGCTTCGCTGCCTGCTCCTTTGCCTTCTCTTCCGCCTTGGCTTCCTCCTGCTTCACCTGCTCCGGCGTGACGATGTCGATCGCAACCGTCTCGGGCGGCGCAGAATGAAACGGATGGACTTCGCTGATCACGATGATCAGCGCGACCAGCGTCAAATGCGCAATCGCCGACGCCGCAATGTCCGTCCGTATGATCTTCCGCGGTTCCATCGGCCTATCGTGGGTTGCCGCTTTGCTCCTAGCACACCCAAGTTCCCCCTCAATCCCATTTCGGGGCGAAGGCGAAATCGGTCAGGCGGCCGTCCGGGCTCGCCAGCGCCGCGATCCGGGCCATCTCGTCATCCGAGAGCTCGAAATCGAAGATCTCGATGTTTTCCGACAGGCGCTCGACGCGCGACGTTCTGGGAATTGCGGACACATTCTGTTGCACCAGCCAGCGCAGGCAGATCTGCGCCGGCGTCTTGCGATGGGCGCGACCGATGGCGGCGAGCGTCTGGTCGGCCTTGATGCGGCCCTTCGCGATCGGGCTGTAGGCAACGAGCGCCATCCCGTGCCGGTCGCAGGCCGCTCTCACCTTCGCCTGATCGAGGTAGGGGTGATATTCGACCTGGTTGCAGACGAGCGGCTCGTTCGACAGGGAGACCGCCTGCTCGATCAGCGCCACCGTGAAATTGGATACGCCGATGTGGCGCGCGAGGCCCATGCGCTTGGCATGCGCCAGCGCACCCATTGTCTCCGCCAGCGGCACATGCGGATTGGGCCAGTGCAGCAGCACGAGGTCGACGGCGGGAAGCCTCAAGCGCACCAGGCTCTCCTTGATCGAGCGCTCGAGGTCGTGGGGCGCAAAATGATTGGTCCAGACCTTGGTGGTGACGAAGACGTCGTCGCGGCGCACGCCGGAGGCCCGCAGCCCGTCGCCGACCGCGCGCTCATTGTCATAGACCTGGGCGGTGTCGATGTGGCGGTAGCCGAGCCGGAGCGCCTGCTCCACCACACGGGCGCAGGTCCGTCCGCTCAACTCCCAGGTCCCAAGCCCGATCGCCGGAATTCTTGCGCCATTGGCCTCGACGAACAGCATGAGGAATCCTCTCTGTTGCGGCAGTCCCTGACGTCATTATGGGCCCGGCCCGCCGGAGTGCAACGGACGCCGCGTCTGATCGTCGGCGCGATGCAACGGCAGGTTGGATCAGACCTTGGCGAGCGCCTGGAACACCGTATCGGGCGCATGCGCGATCACGGCGAGCAACGCACGGGCGGGACCGCGCGGGGCCCGCTTGCCCTGCTCCCAATTGCGGATGGTCTCGACCGGCACGCCAAGCTTGGCGGCGAATTCCATCTGGGTCAGACAGGCACGCCGGCGCAAGTCGCGCACCCCGGGCGAGCCGACCTCCGCTCGGGCGGTCCCGGCCGCGGCCTCGGCCGGAGACGGCCGGACCGGAAACTCCTGCCCGTCCCGCAACTCAACGACCCGTCCATCCGCCTTCAGCCGCAACCGCATGCTCATTCCCCCAAGCGCGGTCGATCATGCGGCAGCACGCTTAAGGTCGGATTAAAAATGGTTTCGTGCCCCCGCCCCCCGGCCCGTCATTGCGAACGCAGCGAAGCAATCCAGAGTCCCTCCACGGCGGCAGTCTGGATTGCTTCAGCGCAAGAGTTCCTCGCAATGACGAGGAGAGCTGCCCCCAAGAGCTCTACCTACTTCAACCCGAACCACAGCGTCGCGATGCCGAGGAAGGAGAAGAAGCCGACCACGTCGGTCACGGTCGTGACGAACGTGCCCGACGCTACCGCCGGATCGGCCCTGACACGTTCGAGCGCCATCGGAATCAGGATGCCGCCGAGCGCGCCGGCGATGAGGTTGCAGATCATCGCGAGCCCGATGACGATGCCGAGACCCGGGATCTTGAACCAGGCCACCGCGGCGATGCCGGTAATCACGGCAAAGCCGACGCCGTTGACGAGACCGACCATCGTCTCGCGGATCACCACGCGCCAGGCGTTGGAGGAGCCGAGCTCGCGGGTCGCAAGCGCCCTCACCGCAACCGTCATGGTCTGGGTCGCGGCATTGCCGCCCTGGCTCGCGACGATCGGCGCCAGCACCGCGAGCGCCACCATCTGTTCGAGCTGGCCCTCGAACAGGCCGAGCACGGATGACGCCAGGAAGGCGGTGGCGAGATTGACCAGCAGCCAGTTGAAACGGCCACGCGCAATGGTGAGAAACGTGTCCGACAATTCTTCGTCGCTGGTGACGCCGCCGAGCGCCTTGAGGTCCTCGTCCGCCTCTTCCTCGATAACGTCGACGACGTCGTCGACGGTGATGACGCCGACGAGGCGGTCCTGGGTATCGAGCACGGGTGCCGCGACGAGGTTGTACTTGCCGAACATGCGCGCCACCTCCTCCTGGTCCTCCAGGACGGAGACGCGGCGGCGATCCTCGTCGGTCAGCTCGGTCAGCGGCACCGGACGTCGCGCGCGCAACAGCACGTCGAGCGGAACCGCGCCCTGCCAGTGCTGGTCCTTGTCGACGACGTAGATCTCGTAGAAGCGCTCGGGCAGATCGGGCGTATCGCGCATGTAGTCGATCGCCTGCCCGACGGTGAAGTCCTGCGGCACCGCGATGAACTCGGTCTGCATGCGCCGGCCCGCGGAGTTTTCCGGATAGAGCAGGCTGCGCTCGAGCGCGACGCGCTCCTGGAGCGGCAGCTTCTCGAGAATCTCCTCCTGCTCCTCCTCATCGAGGGTTTCGAGCAGCTCGACCGCGTCGTCGGATTCCAGCTCGCGGACGCCCTCGGCCACCGTCTCGGGCGGCAGCTCGTCGAGGATCTCATCGCGGACGGTCTCGTCGACCTCGTTCAGTGCGGAAAAGTCGAAGTCGGTTCCGGTCAACTCGACCAGGCGGACACGATCGTCGGGCGCGAGCGCCGCAATGAGATCGCCGAGATCGGCCTCGTGCAGATCGGCAACGCAGGCGCGCAAGGCGGCGCTGTCTGCGGCCTCGATCGCATGGGCGATTTCCTCGACGAATTCCTGCCTGATTTCGCCGTCTTCATTGCGCATCGGGACGTGGTCGAGTACCGATGTGTCGGCGGAAGCGGCGTCATCCATCCGTTCATCCATGGTGCGCCTCGCCGTTTGACAGGTTGATGGTTTGGGCTGACAGTCAGGCAATACCCGCAAGGCAATCTGGAGCGCAATGGCAAAGATAAAGCGGCCAAAATGGACCTCGATCACATGGGGCCTGGCTCTCGCCGCCCTCAGCGCGATCGGCTCGGTGAAGGCTGCGGACTGCCCGCGGGAGGATGCGCTCGGCACCTCGCGGATCCTGAGCGTCGATGCCAAGACCACGCCGCGCGTCGGCCTGAAGAGCTTTCCGCAGACACTGCCGCTCGCCGATCATGAGGTGGTGCTGACATTCGACGACGGCCCCCGTCCGAAGACGACCTCGAAGGTGCTGGAGGCGCTGGCGCAGGAATGCGTGCGCGCAACCTTCTTCCTGGTGGGCCGGAGCGCCGCCGAACATCCTGAGATGGTCAGGCGCATCGCCCGAGAGGGCCACACCATCGGCCATCACACCTGGTCGCATCCGTACATGGCGCGGATCCCGGCCGATGCGGCGAGGTACGAGATCGACCACGGCATCGCGTCCGACGAGATGGCGCTGCACGGGGTCTCGACCTCGACGCCGTCGACGCCGTTCTTCCGCTTCCCCTATTTCGAATCCACGCCGGCCCAGCTCGACCTGCTCCAGGAGCGCGGCATCGTCGTGTTCGGCGCCGATCTCTGGGCGAGCGACTGGAACGACATGACGCCGGAACAGGAATTGAAGCTCATAACCGAGCGGATCACCGCCGCCGGCAAGGGCATCATACTGTTCCACGACGCCCAAGCGCGCACAGCGGCCATGATGCCGGCTTTCCTGCGGTTTTTGCGGGAGAACGGCTTCCACATCGTCCATATCGTGCCGGCGGACACATCACAAAAGGACGCCCAGGCGCGTTGATGCCGGAATGTCACGCGGGCGCAAAATGGGGTGATTTGAGCCCTATTAACACTCTGTTCATGCTACGCCATGCAATGATCGAGGGGCGGGAAAGGTCTTTGCGCCTGAACCGTTTCCGGGCAATTCCGAGCTACGGATATTGCAGCCGACGCAGATGAGGCACACGGAGTTCATGATCGGAAGTAGCGTTGTTTTTCGGACGCGATCGTGGGCCGTCCTGCTGACCGTCCTGCTCCCTGGGTTTGTGACCACGGCAGCCTTCGCGGCCGACTGCCCGGGACATCCTGATGCCCTCGGCACTTCCCGCACCCTCGTCGTCGATCCGCGCGAGCATCCGCGCGTCGGAACCATGCAGTACCGCGAGACCTTGCCGCTGAAGGACCACGAGGTCGTCCTCACCTTCGACGACGGTCCGCTGCCGAAATATTCCAACCAGGTGCTGCAGATTCTCGCCGACGAGTGCATCAAGGCGACCTTCTTCATCATTGGCCAGCAGGCCAAGGCGAACCCGGAAGGCGTGCGCAAGCTGGTCGCGGCGGGCCACACCGTCGGCACGCACAGCATGACCCATCCGCTGACGATGAACCGGATGCCGATCGAGAAGGCCGAGGCCGAGATCAACGGCGGCATCGAGTGGACCACAGCGGCGATGACGGATCCATCCAAGCTGGCGCCGTTCTTCCGCATCCCCGGCCTGATGCGCGCCGACGGCGTTGAAAATCTGCTGATCTCCCGTGGCATTCAGGTGTGGAGCGCCGACTTCCCGGCCGACGACTGGCGCCACATCTCGCCGGATCGCGTCTACCAGCTCGCGATCCAGCGGCTGGAGGCCAAGGGCAAGGGCATCCTGCTGCTGCATGACATCCAGGCGCGCACGGTGACAGCGCTGCCGAAGATCATCCGCGACCTCAAGGCACGCGGCTATCGTATCGTGCATGTCGTGCCCGCGACCGCCGACCGGCCGGCGACGCCGACCACGCCGGTGGAGTGGCTGCTGCATCCGCCGACAGAGACGACGCCGATCGCGCGCTGGCCTGCCGTGCCGAATTTCGTGTTCACGCAGACCGCGACGCTGCCGGCGCCCGGTCTTGCCGACCTCAACGCGCAGACGGCGCACCAGCCGCTGCTGCTGCCGCGCAAGACCATGGCGCAGTCGGATGTCGCGGCCACCCTGCCCGCACCCGGTCGCGATCTGTTCGCGATCCCGGAGGGCTCGGTCGAGGTGCTGCTGTCGGCGACCTTGTCGCGGCGCGCCGCGACGAGACTCGCGATGGCGGCCGAGGCGCCGCCTGCCCGCAAGGGCAAGGCTGGAAAGGTGAGGACTGGGCAAAGCGCCCATACTGCGCATGCCGCACCGAAGCACGCTGCTCAAGCCAAGACCGCGGCGCCCCGCCCGACCCGCGTCGCCACCAGTGTGAAAAAACGCGCCTGAGTAAAGCCGTTACTGCCGCATGATGGCGGCGACGCAGAGCAGCACGATCAGCGCCAGGAAGAACAGGTCCATATAAGACTTGAGCTCGCCGTCGCGGCGTAGCCGCGCGACATCGACGACGAGCTGCTTGCGCCCGGCGGTTCCGCCGGCGCCGTCGTTGATCGGCGCTTGCAGGCGACGCGCCTCGGCTTCAAGTTTCTCGATCTTCTGGAAGAAGTAGAAGGCACGCAGCGTCGAGGCCGCGCGCATGCCGGTGTAAACAAGCACGAGGATCGCCAGGCCCGCCCGGTGCTCGTATTTCTCCACGTAGTTCAGGCTGAAATAGACCATCGCCAGAAACAGGAAATTGGTCAGGAAGCGGTAGACGAAGCTTAGAAAGACCATGCTGGCTCCAGCCGCGAGAGGTCGCGCAAGTCCCGTCTACGCCAACTTTGTTTCAACAACGACATCGTCGCCCGCGCGCCGCCGCCTTTTAGCCGCACTCCGTCATAATGCAAGCGAGAGCGCGAAACTGCCCGGCGTTGTGCGAGCCACCACGCCGCGTGGAGATTTGAGTGAAGCTACGGTAGACTGGCTGCCACCGCCAGAGGTGTGCGGACTGGGATCTGCCGATGCCGAAAAAGGGAATCACGGGCCACGACGACTGGGTCCTGACCGAGGCGCTCGCGACGGCACTGGTCGCGCTGGAGCAGCTGGAGGAGAAGCACCAGCCGAGCGCGCATATGGACGACATCCGCAAGCTGCTGTCGAACGGCAAGGAGCCGGCGGCCGTGAGCCTGCACCTCGCGCAGGCCAAATGCCGCCTGTTCCCCGATCTCGACCCGCTCGAAATCTACCGGGAATACGGGATCGGCGAGGAATATGGCTAGGCACCGGCGTGCTTTGCGCGACAATCGCAAGAACCGCTTCCTGCCCGCACTCCCCCTGGCTACCGCGGTTCCGACGGCAATATCGCCCGCGGTTCGAGCAGACCGGACGATGAGCATAGGGATCAACGCCATCAGCTCAGTCGACGACCTCGGGCACCGAACCGATGCCCGGGCTAAGCCGGGTTCTGGTGAAACTTGTCGGGTGCAGGCTTCTAATTCCGGCGAGATGTTCCAAATCGCCGCTCCGCGGTTGAGGCCGGATGACCAGGCTCTCGGCCGGCAGACGCTCAGCCGGCCGAGGCGCTGCGGGTTTCGCGCCACTTGCCTCAACCTGAGGCAACGGCGCAGTCATTGACCAGATGCTCTTGAGCATCGTTCTGTTCACCGACCACGCGATGAGACCTTTCTCCTTCAGGCGGCCGACGGTAAAGAGCTTGCGGATCAACAGGTCTCGTTCAAGCGACTGAGGCAATTTGAACTGCAGCCCGGCGAGCTGGCCTCTTTGTTGCACGATCATCGCGTCGATCCAGCCCACTTGCATGATGTGTACGCGCAGTTCCTTGCTGCGAGGACAGTCGACGCTGGAATGGAGCAGGACGCCAGCGCCGGAAAGGGAGATGTTGCTCATGCGCCCGGAAAGCAGCTCACCGGTCTCAGTCTGGATCAAGACCGATTCGTCGACATCGAAGCGTTCCTCGGAGCGTCCCATCCGCGCCTGTAGCGAGGTCATGCAGACGAAGAACAGCACGACGATGTTCACAACCGACCAGAAGGCAACCATCGGCAAGGCGGCCGGATGGTCGATGATGCGCCATTCCGGGATGGTGTTCAGAACGAGGCCGACGACTGTCAGCCCCATCAGGGCCGCCGAAGGCCAGAATATCTCGGCAGCATAGCTTGCGCACCGCGCGGCGGCTCCCTTGGGCGTCACCCTGAACGCATGTCCCTTCGGCTTGACGAGAGTCCCGAGCACCGTGGGTAGAATCTTGAAGCTCTGGATGGTCGCCGACACCTGAGCAGCGAGTGGAAAATGCGCGTGCGGCGCGAACCACGAGATACCCCCGTTGAGCGCCAGGATCGCGGGAAACAAGTAATAGAAGACCGATTCGGGGGTGACGTCGACGACAGGCGCGAGGCCGGTCCACATGAATACGATCGGAACCAGCACGACCATCAGCGCCCTCAAGCCCAATGAGAGCCAATGCGT
The DNA here is from genome assembly GCF_054057515.1 of Bradyrhizobium sp. USDA 4474. Taxonomy (NCBI): domain Bacteria; kingdom Pseudomonadati; phylum Pseudomonadota; class Alphaproteobacteria; order Hyphomicrobiales; family Nitrobacteraceae; genus Bradyrhizobium; species Bradyrhizobium sp. USDA 4474. Next base: position 391,277 of record NZ_JBSRZJ010000002.1, read on the forward strand.
CGGAAAGAAGAGGAGCCGATGCATCAAGCTCAGTCCGGGGCCGAGCGGGCCGGCGGCGAGATAGAGAGTCTGGATCGCGCCACGCGCCCAGCGTTGCCGTTGCACAAAAAAGGCGCCAAGGCTTTCCGGCGCCAATCCAATTGCCAGCGGTTCGCAGAGATAACGGGTGACGTAGCCTTGGCGCAGCAGGACCAGCGTCAGCAGGATGTCTTCAGTAATGGACTGGGTCGGCAAGGAATCGCCCACCGCGCGGAGTGCGGCACGACGCGTGACCGAGTTGGACCCGCAACAAAAGGCACCATCCCAGCCGTCCCGCGCGGGCATGATGGAATCGAAGAAGAAGCGTTGTTCGTCCGGCAGTCCCCTGTGCAGGCCTAGATTCGCCTGCATCGGGTCCTCATTATAGAAGGCGTGCGGGATCTGAACGATTCCGATCTTCGGATCGGCGAAGAAGCCCATTGTGCGCATCAGGAAATTGCGCTGCGGCACGAAGTCCGCGTCGAAGATCGCGAAGAACTCGCCACCGGTCATCGTCAACGCATGATTGATGTTGCCGGCTTTCGCATTCAAATTGTCGGAACGGGTGAGATACCCGGCACCCTTGTGCTCGCAGAGTTGCTTGAGCCAGGGCCTGCGACCATCATCCAGGACCCAGACCTGGAAATTCGGATAGTCCAGACAGAGTGCGCCGGTGATCGTCTTTTCCAGCACCTCGAACGGCTCGTCATAGGTTGGAATGAAGACGTCGACCGAGGGCAACCCATCATCCCGCAGGCCGCGAAGCCGACGTTCGTGCTGATCTGCCTCGCTGCGGCGATCGGTCCTGCGAAGAAAGGTCAGATAGAGAATGAACTGATCCGTGAAGGTCAGGAGCTCAACGAAGAGACAGAACCAGATCCAGCCGACCTGATACCAGGTCCCGCTTGCCGGCAGCACGGTGGTGAAGATCCGCCATTCGAGATAGCGGGCAACGACGAGCCAAACCGCGGCAAAAACGGCGACACGCGCCCAAAGGCGCGCGACTGCAAACGTCGGCGCCAACAGGTACATCGCCGCGAAGACGCCCAGCATCGGCGCGAACAGCTGGGCGAGAGACAGAGTCACGAGCTGCACGGAATCTCTCGCTCACAGGGATGACTGGTCGAGGTCCAGCCGCGCGGTCAGCCATATCAGCTTCGAGCTGACCAATCGAAGCAGCCCGTCGGCTCTGCGCTCGAAGCGCACTTCGGCCAACCGTCCGATGTCGCAGGAGCCGTTGTGGTCAGCCGCCGTCTCGTTTGGTGGCAACGAGATCTCAACAGTAATATTGCCCGGATCAGGCCGCGGCACCCGAGCCGCGAGCAGGCGATCATCCGCGTACGCCGCCGAGCCGCGAACTTGCCGGATCTGGCCGGTCTTCCACTCTCGACTCCCGATCAGGCGGACAGTCGCCGCATCTCCGGGCTTGATCTTCTCGAAATCGCGCTCGGGCAGTTCAACAACGATGAAGCGGCGTTCGCAATCTGCAAAATCAAAGACCGATTGCCCTTCCGTGACCATCGAGCCCGGGCTGGCCGCGACCGACCAGACCACGTGAGCTGCAGGCAGCGACAGATCGTAGTGATCAAGGCGATCAAGGCGAGCGCGCTCCGCTGCGATTTCTGCGGCCAGCTGCGCGGAACGTGAGCTGTTTTGCAACAGGTCCGTCTCAAGCTCCTGGCGACGGAGAACAAGCCGCTCGCGCTGCTGTTGAGAATAGGGTACGTCATTGGCATCGCCACGAAGATAAATGCCCTTCTCGGCCGCCGCCAACTCGGTCTTGAAGCGCTGCAGGCGTTCATCGGCCATCTGGCACCGCGTTACGGTTGCCTCCTCAGAAGCTTGCGCCTCGGCAGAACGCATCTGTGAACTGATGCCGAGCTTAACGAGCTTCTCCATCCGGCCCGCGACTTCGTTCCGCTGCCGCGCCTCGGCGAGACAGCCGCCTCTTTCAGCCTCCGTTTCCCCGATCTCGTGGCTCAGGCGCGCTATCGCCCCCAAACGATAATCCTCGCTGCGCTCGCGGAGCTTGCGATCGAGCTCGGCGATTTCCCCAAGTTGCCGACGTACGAGCTCGGCGCGTTTGGTGGACATGGCGAGCTGCTGATCGAGGTCAATGAGGTGCCGGCGATCCGGCGAACGTGCCTCGACCAGCGACACGACCCGGCTGCGCTGAAAATATTCACCTTTGCGTGGAAGATCAGAGGCGAGCTGACCTGCGATCGGTGCAGTCACTCGCATGAGCTCGGCGTTGACAAAGGCGGAGGGAGCGATTCTGTAGGTCACATACGGCAACAGGGCCCATCCGCTCAGAGCGATGATGCCGAGCGCGAGGGATCGTCGGACAATTCGGCTACGAATGAAGCGTTCGACATGCAATCGTACCACGGCTGGATCTCCAATGGGCTTTGGTCGCTGCACTCGCCTCAGCGAAGGCAATCAATCGCCGCGGCCCGCCTGGCATTGTCATGAAGTCTGCATCTGAGGCGCTGAGCAGATCCGGCAACGTTGCTGCCAGCCGAAATCGGGTTCGTCGCAATCGCAGACTCGTTTGCAACCAAGAGAAGTGTATTTAGGTTTCACCACATTAGGTTAACTTGTGTCAAAACCGGAAGATTACGGCCCCGACCAAAAATCGGGATGTGAACCTATTCCGGCTTGACGTCGGCGCGACATTGGCAGCGATCTTCTCCGCTTGGAGACGCGCGAAGCCGGACGTGCTGAGCCACCCCATTCCGGCGAACGCAGGGGATGTGCGTTGTCGGTGCAGTCGCGGATGCAAACGTCCCGCCGCGATCAAGCAGCAGCCGCACGCAGTCCGTGCGATTGCGCCAAGCCACGTGTGGTGCCGTTCGCCGCCAGGACCTGTCGCCGCGGGCGTCGCTCAAGTCGGGATGTGCATCGAGCAATCGGCCGAGCTCATCGGCACGGTCCTTCGCCACGGTGTCCGGATGGCCTTGACCGCCCGTTCCACCGCGATCGGACGATCGCGGCTCAGCAGGAAATCGCAAGCAGGAGACGATCGCCTCGCTGCCGTCGGCCGTGCCGGCGAAGACTCGTTTGCGGGTAACCTCGTCGACATGGGTCTATGCGCGCCAGCTCGCAAAGCCGGAGTTGCGCGCGCCTGCGGGCTCGGCCTCAGCGAGCTGTAGGTGAATGAGAGCCCGCCGATTACGACGCTCGCCTACGCAACTGCCCTCTCACGAGCAAGTCATGTTCTTGCTCAGCGAGGAGCTGGCACAATGAAGACACGACCAACCAAGGGAGTTAGCGCTGGAACGAGACCCGCAAGATCAAGAACCGAAGGATTGCGCCGGAAAGGCAATACATGCCCATTCAGTAACAATGCGGGAACAGAAAGCCGCGAAATCTCTGCTCTAACAAAGACTTATTACTTGGTGCGCTCGGAGGGACTCGAACCCCCACGATTTTACTCACTGCCACCTCAAGGCAGCGCGTCTACCAGTTCCGCCACGAGCGCTGGGAATGCCGGCTGAAGGCTTGAGGCCTGCCGCATCAACGGCGCCGATCTAACAAATCCATCAGTGGGGTACAAGCCTGCCGAGGCCCTGAATTCCACAAGCTTGGCAGGAAATTTTTGGCCCTGGCCAACGGGCTGCCGGGTCCCCGGGCCTGCCGGTCCCCGGACCGCTACCGCGCGGCCAGGCCGCTACCGCGTGCCCGGCGTCCGGGGCAGCATCTGCTTGACCTCGACGGCGATCCGGTTGCGATCGACCAGGACGACTCCGGATGCCACGGGCAGATTGTTGGCGAGAACCTTGACCTCGTCGGCCTCGGTTGCGTCCAGCTCGATGATGGCGCCGCGGGAAAGACGTAATACTTGATGGATCGGCATGGTGGTCGTCCCGAGGACAACCGTGAGATCCACGGTGACTTTATCGAGTGTGGGCACTGTCAGGACCGCCGCAAACTGGGACTAAGAAGAAACCGAGACTAAGAGACTTGGGATCAAGAGACTTGGCATTTGCGCCTGTGATCATCACCCCGTTATGGTTAGCCAATGGTTAATTCGCCGCAAAACCCTCGCCAGAACCAGCGTCAAGAGCTCGATTTGACGTCGTTTTCCGCCGCCGGCGGCGAGCCTGTCGAATGGCTCATCTCGGACGCGCCGGTGCCTTATCCGCAAGCCGTGGCGGCCATGGAGGCGCGAGTCGCCGCGATCGCGGCCGGCCAAGCGGCGGAACTGGTCTGGCTGCTCGAGCACCCCTCGCTCTACACCTCCGGCACCTCAGGCAAGGAAAGCGACCTGATCGATCCCCGTTTCCCGACTTTCTCGACCGGACGCGGCGGCCAGCTCACCTATCACGGCCCCGGCCAGCGGGTGGCCTACATCATGCTCGACCTCAAGCGCCGCCGGCCTGACGTCCGGGCCTATGTCGCGAGCCTTGAGGAACTGATTCTGAAAACGCTCGCCGCCTTCAACGTGCGCGGCGAGCGGCGCGAGGACCGGGTCGGCGTCTGGGTGAAGCGGCCGGACAAGGGAGCCGAGCACGAGGACAAGATCGCGGCAATCGGCGTGCGGCTGAAGCGCTGGGTCTCGTTCCATGGCATCGCCATCAATGTCGAGCCGGAGCTGGAGCACTTTGCCGGGATCGTGCCCTGCGGCGTCGCTGATCCCCGCTTCGGCGTCACATCGCTGGTCGATCTCGGCCAGCTCGTGACCATGGAAGACGTCGATGTCGCGCTTCGGCAGGCGTTTGAAGAGCTGTTCGGGCCGACCCGCGCGCTGCTGCCGGAAGCCGCCGCCTGACATTCCTGTCGGAGGCGCGCTACGCGCGTTCTCCGCCGGCGGGGAATCGGGTACGCTTGTATGAGGTGCCGCCTACGCCTCCCCCCTCCGCCGGGAAAGTACAGATCATACCGGGCGACTAAACCATCGGCCGACTGTTCGAGCGCCACGCATAAGGAGGGATTGCGCTTTCTGCTCGCATCAGGAGGTTTGACGATGAAATTGTCTGCGCCGATCTATCATCTCAAGCGAAAAGCCAAGCGCCTGTCCCGCGAGAAAGGCATTCCGCTGCACGATGCGCTCGACCGCGTCGCGACGACGCAAGGCTTTTCCGCCTGGAGCATGCTGGCAGCAAAGGCCGCAGCGCTGACCCCGGCGAGCAAGCTGTTTCCGCATTTTGCGCCCGGCGACCTCGTGCTGGTCGGCGCCCGGCCCGGTCAGGGCAAGACGCTGATGAGTCTCGAGCTTGCCGTGGAGGCCATGAAATCAGGCCATCGCGCCACATTCTTCTCGCTCGAATACACCGAGAAGGACGTGATCGATCGCTTGCATGCGATCGGCGCGCCCCCCGCGCAGTTCGACAAGCTATTCGAGATCGACTGCTCTGATGCGATCAGCGCCGATTACATCGTCAAGCAGATGGCCGCGGCGCCACGCGGCACCGTCCTCGTGATCGACTATCTGCAGCTGCTCGACCAGCGGAGGGCGAACCCTGACCTCACGGTCCAGGTGCGCGCGCTAAAATCCTTCGCGCGCGACAAGGGGCTGATCGTCGTCTTCATCTCGCAGATCGACCGCTCCTATGATCCCGCGATCAAGCCCTGCCCTGATCTCGGTGACGTCAGGCTTCCGAACCCGCTCGACCTGAAACTGTTCGACAAGACCTGCTTCCTGAACAAGTCCGTCGTTCAGTTCCGAGCAGCAAGCTGACGAACGGGCCGCGGGCGGGATCGCTCACCCGCGGCTTGCATCATCACGCCGCCTTCAGCGACACCTCGAGCTTGCCGGCGATGTAGCGCCGCTCCTGGGTCACGCCGCCGAAGCCGTAGGCGTCGCCCTTGACCTCGTCGACATGCAGATACGTCTCGGGATGCAGCGGGCCCAAAATCTCGGCCATGCGCTTGAACATCGCGGCGAGGTAGGCTGCCTTCTCGTCCTTGGTGTTGGTGCCTTCAGTGACGTGGATGTCGATCCAGTAGCTGGCGAGCTTCTGCTCGGCGAGTGACTTCCCGCCGGCGAACCAGTCATCTGCATCGACCGACTTCACGATGACGGCGGTCACCTTGGGGTCCTTGTGCAGGATTTTTGCGGTGAGCTCCGACACGGCGCTCGCGATGTCGGACTTCAGCGAGGGCGACTGGCGGGACGAGCTGTAGGACACGGTGATCAGCGGCATTGTCGTTCTCCTCAGGATGTCGCGCTGTTTGCGCGGCGTTGATGAGAAGCTAGACCTTCCCGCATCATTTTGGTATCTTATCTCTATAGATAGCAGTGATAAAACATCATAATGAAAGCCACACTCGATATTGCGACGGTCCAGGCCTTTCTGCTGGTCGCCGACCTCCAGAGCTTCACCCGCGCCGCGGAGGCGCTCGGCACGACACAGGCAGCCGTCAGCCTCAAGCTACAGAGACTGGAAGCGCTGCTGGGCAAACGTCTCGTCGAACGCTCGCCCCGGGCCGTCGGTCTCACCGCCGAGGGCGCGGGCTTCCTCGAGCGCGCCCGCGCTCTGATGGCGGCGCATGATCGTGCGCTCTCGGGCGAGGCGGCGGCCGCGCAGTCGCTCTCGCTCGGCATCTCCGACCATGCGGCAGGCCCTGAACTGGTGCCGCTGCTGGAACGGCTGCATACGATGTCGTCAGACCTGACGCTTGCCGTCACCATCGGCTTCTCGCGCCAGATGCAGGATGCCTATGATGCGGGCGAGCTGGATGCGGTGATCGTGCGCCAGGAAGGCAGCCGTCGCGGTGGCGAAAAACTAACCGAGGATGAGTTCGGCTGGTTCGCGTCGCGCCGCTTCACGCTGCCGAAGGGCGAGCCACTGCCGCTGGCAACACTCGCCCCACCCTGCGGCGTTCGCGCGATTGCCGTACGTGCGCTCGACAAGGCCGGCGTCACCTGGCGTGAGCGCTTCGTCGGCGGCGGGGTGACGGCGGTCGTTGCCGCTGCGCTTGCTGGCCTCGCGGTCGCACCGCTGGCGCGGCGGATCGCAGCTCCCGGGCTGATCGACGTCGGACCTGCGCACAAGCTGCCCAAGCTCGGCAGCTCGAAGGTGATGCTGCATTCGAAGGTCAGCGCCCCCGCCAAGCTCGCCGCCCTGCGTGCGGTGGCAGCGACGTTCCGGAGTGCAGCCTCCACCTGACACCTCACAGAATCGCCTCGAACGCGCTGCGCAGCGTCTCGTGCCGGAAGACAAAACCGCGGCTCAACGCCTTGTTCGGCAGCACGCGCTGACCGCCGAGCAGCAGCTCGTCGGCAAAGCCGCCGCCGATCCGGCGCAAGATGCCTCCGGGGATGCGGAACACCGCGGGCCGGTGCAGCCGGCGGCCGAGCTCCTCGGTGAATTTTGCGTTGGTCACGGGGATCGGCGCAGTCGCATTGACCGGCCCTGTGAGATCGGGCGTCGCCATCACATAGGCGATCAGCCGGATCAAATCGTCGCGCTCGATCCAGGACATCCACTGCCGCCCGGTGCCGATGGGACCACCGAGCCCGAACTCGAACGGCGTCAGCATGCGCGTGATGAAGCCGCCCTCGGTGCCCAACACGAGTCCGATACGCAAGAAGACCACGCGCACGCCAAGCTCTTCCGCCGGCCGTGCCGCCTTCTCCCAGGCCGCGCACAGCTCGTGGCTGAAGCAGGCGTGCGACTTGGCAGATTCGGTCAGCACCTGGTCGGCCCACAACCCATACCAGCCGATCGCGGAGCCGCTGACCAGCACCTCGGGCTTGCGCGCGAGCCGCGCGATCAGCTTGACGACCTCGCCTGTCATCTCGACGCGCGAGCCGATGATCTTCGCGCGTTTGGTCTCGGTCCACAGCCCATTGCCGATCGGCTCGCCGGCGAGATTGACGATGGCGTCGATAGGTGTGTCCGCGGCGAGCTGATCAAGACTGGTGATCAGCGTCACCGGCGGCGGCAGCATCTCCGCCTTCGCGGGGTTGCGGATCAGCGCGATGACGTGGTGCCCTGCTCCGCTGAGGCTCGCCGCAAGGCGGCTGCCGATGAAGCCGGTCGCGCCTGTGATCAGCACGGTCTTGCGGCCGGAGATCTTCTCGACAAGTTCTTCCGCGGGAAAAGTCTTCATGCGGCCGAGCCGGCGCATCGCCGCAAAATCCCTGATGCCGCAGAGTGCCGCGCCGACCGCGCAGGCGCTCGCGGCGATGCTGAGCAGGCCCTGATGGACGACCCTCATGCCGAACGGCTGCATCGCCCAATCGATCAGCACGGGCAGCAGCAGCACCAGAATGGCGCCGTAGTTGATCGCCAGCAGCGTGTGGTTGATCCGCTCGCTCGGCGGCAGCTTCCGGCTCAGATCCTCCTCGACGAAATCCATCAGCGTGATGACGATCTCGGCGACGAGAACCGCGACGATCAGCAACGCCGGCACGCCATGGACCTCCAACCAGCCGAGCAGCAGGAACAGCAGGGCATAGAGCATGTTGCGGATGCCATGCAGCTTCAGCTCGAAGCGCTGCGACGGTCGCCAGGCCAGGCGCTCGGTGAATTCGTGATGATAGAAGGTGTCGAACACGCCCATCACGATCTGGATGGCGATGAGCGTCCACAAGAGCGGGGTCATGACACGGCCTCCCTGAACACGGCGGACTGGTGGATCAGCGCGCCGTAACGCGGATGGATGACGTCGAGAGTGAAACGGAATGCGCCCTCGCCGAGATCGCTGTGCGTCACCGTGAGATCGCCCGGCGTGAGCCATTGCGGCAGCGGGATCCAGAGGCGCCCGAACTGCAGGCCATAGGCGGCACTGCGGAAGGTCAACGTCTCGCATTCGACCGCGATACGGAGCGCCATCGAGACGCCGAAGCCGACATATTCCTCGAGCCCGGTCGGGCCAGCAAAGCGTTTTGCCGAGTGGATCACCTGCGGAAAGCCGCGCTTGCGCGCGCAAATGCGGGTCCAGGTCTGGCCGCCGGTCGCACCGTCCTCGGTGACGGTGACGATCATGGGCACGCCTGTGTCGCGCCCCGTGGGCAGCGGGCCCCCAATCAGGCGCGCGGCTTGCGCAAACCACCAGCCGATATCGCTGAACGAGAGCTCGTCGACGATTCCGACATAGACCACGCTGTCGCCGTCGGCGACACGCTTGGAGAAGCGCCGCCACGTTGCGAGCGGCAGGCGGCCCCAATCCTCATCCGACAGCAATGCGCGAAAGCGGCGGTCGTCGAGCAGCTTGATGTGAGCGGTGGTTGGTGCGTTGGAGCCTGATAATCTCGCCGACGTCATCACAACCTCCTCAGAACTATTTGGCCTTGCCGAGCGGCAACAGGTTGCCGATCTTCTCGCCAAGCCGCATCAAGGCGACGAGGCGCGGCCGCGGCACTTTCAGCATCTGCATGAACCAGTGGTCGGCGAGCTCGGTGAAGGCGAGCATCTCCTTGAGACGTTTGCTCGCGACCGGATTGATCGTCGGATCGTCGGCGGCGTCGGTCACGCAGGCCCTGAGCGCGGTGATCGCAGGATCGAGCTCGCGCTCCTTGCGCCTTGCTGCGATCCGCGCTGCGACCTCCCAGATGTCGGTCTCGGCCTCGTAATGATCGCGGCGGTCGCCGAGGATCGGCACTCGCCGGATCAAATTCCAGGCCAGCAGCTCCTTCAGCGAGTTGGAGACGTTGGAGCGGGCCATGCCGAGCGTGTCGGCGATGTCCTCGGCCGTCATCGGTGCCTCGGCCAGATACAAGAGCCCGTGGATCTGGCTGACCGAGCGGTTGACGCCCCACTGGTCCCCCATGTCGCCCCAATGCAGGATGAAGCGCTCGACGGCGGCAGGGAGTTTCTTCCTTCCGGTTATTTCTGTCATAACAGAAATATCTGACAGATGCGACTGGCTGTCAAGGGACGTGTGGCGGCGTCGCGTGCTTGCACACCGGCCCCTCGATTTGCCTTAAAATATCCCAGAGAACGGGAACCAAACGCCCCCCTGAGACGTTTGTCCCGGTCGAGGCGGGGTTAGGAATGGTCAAAAAGTCCAGTCAACAGAGAGACTTATTCGAAAGTGAACGAAGCTTTCGGCTGTTGGTTGAGGGAGTTGCGGACTACGCGCTCTATATGCTCGATCCCAATGGGATCATCACCAGCTGGAATATCGGCGGCGAGCGGATCAAGGGCTATTCGCCCCAGGAGATCCTCGGCCAGCATTTTTCGCGCTTCTACACCGAGACCGATCGCACCAACGGCAAGCCTGCGCGCGCGCTCGGCATCGCCAGGGAGCAGGGCCGCTACGAGGAGGAAGGCTGGCGCGTCCGCAAGGACGGCACCTTCTTCTGGGCGAGCGTCGTCATCGACCCGATCTACGAGGACGGTAACCTCGTCGGCTTCGCCAAGATCACCCGCGACATCACCGAGCGCCGCGAGACGCAGCTGAAGCTCGAGGCGATGCAGACGCAGCTTGCGGAGTCGCAGAAGTTCGATGCGCTCGGCCAGCTCACCGGCGGAGTAGCGCACGACTTCAACAACCTCCTGATGATCATCAGCGGCAGCCTCCATATCCTCAGGAAGGGCGCCCCCGACGATTCGAAGTTTCAGCGCGCCATCCTGGCGATCGACACGGCCACGAGACGCGGCGCCGCGCTGACGGGACAGCTCTTGAGCTTCGCGCGGCGGCAGAGCGTCAATCCGCAGCCGATCCGGTTCGGCGACCGCGTGGAGGCGATCCGCGAGGTGCTTCACGCGGGCGTCGGCAGCGCCGTTCGTCTCGCCTTCGAGATCGAGCGTGACCTCTGGCCGGTCAGGGCTGACGTCTCCGAGCTCGAGACGGGGCTGCTCAACCTGGTCATCAATGCGCGTGACGCCATGCCCGACGGCGGCACGGTGACGATCGGCGCGCACAACATCGTCCTGAATGATCCCCTTCATAGCGGCGAATACGTCGCGATCACCGTCGCCGACACCGGGCTCGGCATTCCCTCCGACGTCGTCGACAAGATTTTCGAACCGTTCTTCACGACGAAGCCGGTCGGCAAAGGCACCGGGCTCGGTCTGTCGCAGGTGCACGGCTTTGCGCATCAGGCCGGCGGCACGGTCAAGGTCGCAAGCGAGCTCGGCAAGGGCACGACCTTCACGATCCTGCTGCCGCGCGAAACCGCGACAGCACCGGTCGAAGCGCTCGAACCGGGGCCGGTGCGCGGCAGCGGCACGGTGCTGCTGGTCGAGGACAATCCCGACGTAGCCCTCGTCAGCATCGGCCTGCTGGAGCAGCTCGGCTACCGCGTGCATCGGGTTGCAGATGCCGAATCCGCGTTGCGGGAGATCGAGACCAACGGCGTCGACTTCGTGTTCTCCGACATCGTGATGCCCGGCAAAATGGACGGGCTCGGCCTCGCTCACCGCCTTCGCCAGATCCGCCCCAACCTGCCGGTGCTGCTCGCCACCGGCTATAGCGAAGCCGCCGCCGGTGTCCGTGGCGATTTTCCGATCCTGCGCAAGCCGTATGAGATCCACGAGCTGAGCGAGGCGATTTCGAAGCTGCCGCGGTGATGGTTTCTTCACCTCTCCCGGGAGAGTGACACTGCGATCGCCGATCGTGCCCCTAAACCGTCGGCAACACCGAGAACGCCTCCCCTGGCCGGCGCAGGTTCAACTCATCCACGCTCGCCGTTTCGCTGGTCACGTTGTCGACATGCGAGGACGGCGGGCCGTGGCGGCACAGCGCGACCATGTCCGCAACGAGTTTCGGCGGACCTGCGAACAGCGCTTCGACGCTGCCGTCGCGGCGGTTGCGCACCCAGCCTTCGAGGCCGCTCGCGGTCGCCTGATGCTCGACCCAGGCCCGGTAACCGACGCCCTGGACGCGGCCGCGGATCATCAGCTGAAGGATTGCCCGGCTCATTTTTTCAGTCCGAGAAAGTCAGCGCTGCGCTCCTTTACCTCGGCATCGCGCATGACGCGGCTGGTCAACTCCGCCGGAGGCAATCCCTTCAGCGCTGTCGGCGACGCCCCCTCTCGCAACGCCTTCTGCACCTCGTACACCGCCCGCGTGGCCGCCGCGATCGGCGCATGGCCCTGAAGCGCGATGCGGACGCGCTGGTTCGCCAGGTAATCGGTCGCATTCAATTCGTCCGGCGCACCACCAAGCACGATCGGCAGATGGGTTGCGCTCACGATCGCCTCGAGCTCTGCCCGCGACCTGACGCCGGTGAAGAACAGCGCATCGACTCCGGCGGCCTCATAAGCCTTGGCACGCCTGATCGCGTCCTCGATCGCAGTGATCGAGGCCGCGCCGGTGCGGCCCATGATGACCAGCGCGGGATCGCCGCGGGCGTCGAGCGCGGCTTTCATCTTGCCGACGCCCTCGTCCAGCGAGATCAGCTGCGTTCTTGCCTCGCCAAAAGCGGCCGGCAGCAGCGTGTCCTCGATGGTCAGGCCGGCAGCACCCGCTGTCTCCAGCTCCTGCACCGTGCGGCGCACGTTGAGCGCATTGCCATAGCCGTGATCAGCATCGACCAGCACCGGCAGGCTTGCCGCGCGCGACATCCGCCGCATCTGCTCGGCGAGCTCGGTGAGCGTGATCAGGGTGACGTCAGGATCGCCGAGCACGGCGAGTGAGGCCACAGAGCCGCCGAACATGCCGAGTGGAAAGCCGAGATCCTCGGCAATGCGGATCGAGATCGCGTCATAGACCGAGCCGGGATGGACGCAAGCCTGGCCCGACAAAATCGATCGGAGTTTTTCGCGGCGGGAACGAAAGGCCATGGTGCCCTCTCAACTGTTGCGACGCAGCCGCAACATACTCCGTCATTGCGAGCGTAGCGAAGCAATCCAGAATCTTTCCGCGGAGGCAGTCTGGATTGCTTCGCTGCGCTCGCAATGATGTTGTCGTGGGGCCCGGCTAAGGGCCCCAAGTGCACGCTTTACGCAAACTCCAGGATCAGCGCGTCCACCGCCAGCGTCGCGCCGGCGCTGGCGTGGACCTTCTTCACGGTGCCGTCCTGTTCGGCACGCAGCACGTTCTGCATCTTCATGGCTTCGACCACGGCCAGCGTCTCGCCGGCCTTGACCTCCTGCCCTTCGGTCACGGCGATCGAGACGATGAGGCCGGGCATCGGGCACAGCAATTTCTTGCCGCTGTCGGAAGCGGTCGTCACCGGCATCAGCCGCGCGGAGGCCGCTTCCGCTTCCGTCCAGACATAGACCGGCACCTCGACGCCCTGATGCGCCAGACGGATGCCGTTGGCGATCGGGCGCGCCTGCACCGCGATGAAGTGACCGTCGATCGTGCCCTGCCAGACCGGATCGCCCGGCTTCCATGCGGACTGCAACAGATGCGCGTTTCCGGCCTTGCCCTCGGCATCGATGAACCGGATCGCGATCGCCTCACCCTCGCGACTGACCTCCAGCAAAATCTCCTGGCGATCGAGCCACACCGCGCGGCGGCGCTCGCGCTGCACCACGCGGCCGCCCAGCTGGCCCGAGATCTGCCGCTTGCGTTCGCCGAGCACATGATCAACTGCCGCACCGACCGCTGCGATCCGCCGCGCGACCTCGCCCTCGGGCACGCGCGCGGCAAATCCCTTGGGGAATTCCTCGGCGATGAAACCGGTCGACAGATTGCCCTCGCGCCAGCGCGGATGATGCATCAGTGCCGACAGGAACGGGATGTTGTGCCTGATCCCGTCGACATAGAACGAGTCGAGCGCGGTCGCCTGCGCCTCGATCGCCGCGGCGCGCGACGGCGCGTGTGTGACGAGCTTGGCGATCATCGGATCGTAATGGATCGAGATCTCGCCGCCCTCCTGCACGCCGGTGTCGTTGCGCACGGTGATGCCATCCTGGATCACTTCCGCGGGCGGGCGATACTTCACGAGGCGACCGATCGATGGCAGGAAGTTGCGGAACGGGTCCTCCGCATAGAGACGCGATTCCACCGCCCAGCCGGTCAGCGTGACGTCCTTCTGAGTCAGCGCCAGCTTCTCGCCCGCAGCCACGCGGATCATCTGCTCGACGAGGTCGACGCCGGTGACGAGCTCGGTGACGGGATGCTCGACCTGGAGGCGCGTGTTCATCTCCAGGAAGTAGAAGCTCTTGTCCTGGCCAGCGACGAACTCGACGGTGCCGGCGGAATCGTAGTTCACGGCCTTGGCCAGCGCGACGGCCTGCTCACCCATCTTGCGGCGGGTGGCTTCATCGAGCAGCGGCGATGGCGCCTCTTCGATGACCTTCTGATTGCGGCGCTGGATCGAGCATTCGCGCTCGCCGAGATAGATCACGTTGCCATGCTTGTCGCCGAGCACCTGAATCTCGATATGGCGGGGATCGACGATGAATTTTTCGACGAAGACGCGGTCGTCGCCGAACGAGGCCTTGGCTTCGGCCTTGGCGAGATTGAAGCCTTCGGCGACCTCGGCTTTGGAATGCGCAATGCGCATGCCCTTGCCGCCACCGCCGGCCGAGGCCTTGATCATCACGGGATAGCCGATCTCGTCGGCGATCCTCACCGCGTGCTTGTCGTCCTCGATGACGCCGAGATAGCCGGGCACGGTCGAGACCTTGGCTTTGGCCGCCGCCTTCTTGGATTCGATCTTGTCGCCCATCGCGGCGATCGCGCCGGGGTTGGGACCGATGAAGACGATGCCGGCTGCTTCCAGCGCCCGCGGAAACGCCTCGCGCTCGGACAGGAAGCCGTAGCCGGGATGGACCGCCTCGGCGCCGGTTTTTCTACATGCTTCGACGATCTTCTCGATCACCAGATAGCTCTCGGCCGCAGCAGGCGGGCCGATCAGGACGGCCTCGTCGGCCATCTCGACATGGAGAGCGTCGCGGTCGGCCTCGGAATACACGGCAACCGTCTGAATTCCCATCTTGCGGGCGGACTTGATGACCCGGCAGGCGATTTCGCCGCGGTTGGCGATCAGGATGCGTTTGAACATGTTTTTCTTGAGCTTCGTCCCTTGGGCGGGACCCCTCCCGGGCCGGCGGCAGGCCGAGCGGACGGGGCCGTACCCTGTCGTGGTACAGCAAAATCGGCCGGAGGCAACGGTCTAAATCCGCCATGCCTCTGGCGTACCAGCGCAAGACCTGATCGGGCCAGGTGAGCCGCTGGAGGGCCTATGGCTTCGGGGCCTTGATCGTGTCCGTGGTGGTATCCTTGGCCACGTCCCGGACGAGGCCATGAATGAAGCCCAACTTGGTGACGACGGCCGGCGACAGGATGAAGGGGTAGAGGTCGCGCAGACCCATGGCGCGGTTGACGCTGTTCATCGCGAAGGTGAAGGGCAGCCATGCGTTGACGATCGCCTCGACGTCCCTTGCCTCGTAGGGGTTGAACCGAATCCGTGTCGACAACTCCCCGTCGCGATCGACCTTGGGACGAACCTCCATGCCGAACTCGCCTGCCATCTCCAGAGTATCGACGATGTGGAGATAGTGCGCCCAGGTCTCGGCGAAGTCCTCCCAAGGATGCGTTGTCGCATAGGCCGAGACGTAATTCTGCTGCCAGTCCAGCGGCGCGCCATCGGCATAATGGCGTCGCAGGGCCTCGCCGTAATCGGTGGAATCGTCGCCGAACACGGCGCGGCATTCGTCCAGTCTGCCGCCGTCGCGCACCAGCACGTCCCAAAAGTAATGTCCGACCTCGTGGCGGAAATGCCCGAGCAGCGTGCGATACGGCTCGCCCATTTCGAGCCTGCGCCGCTCGCGCTCGATGGCATCGGTCTCGGTCAGCGCGATCGTGATCAGGCCGTTGTCATGGCCGGTCATGATCCTCTCGCCACTGTTCGGATCGTCGGCGAGGAAATTGAAGAGCAGGCCGTGCTCCGGGTCGTCCTGCCGGGTCTGGACCGGCAGCTTCCAGCGGATCAGGGAATAGAACAGCCGGTGCTTCGCCACCTCCAGCTCGCGCCAACCGGCCAGCTGCGCGGGGTCGGAGAGATCGGGCACGATGCCGTTGTGGCGGCAGGCACGGCAATAGCCGGTGGTATCGCCGGCATCCGTCAGCCAGTTGCAAGCATCATACTCGGCATTGCGGCACAGCATCCGCCCCTTGCCCTTGTCGGCCAGCGTGGCCCAGCCCTCCCCATCCGGCTCGATCGCCGACATTGTCTCCTTCTCCGGCAGGAAGGCGACCCTGTGACCGCAGCGCTCGCAAGCGCGGTTCTCGAAATAGAGAATGTTGCCGCAGTCCTGGCAGACGAAGAGCTTCAAGATTTAGCCTCTCGGGGGGAATTCTTATCACTATCGGATATGGCGCTTAGCAGATACGCGCGCCGACGGCTCGTCGTTCCAAAGTTTGGAACAAATTGCCAGACCCGACGTTCGTTCATGCCCGCCACCCCTGCGTATTCCCTTTGAGCAATGGATATCACGCTTTGTCTGTGTGAATATCGAACCGGGACGTCTGCTCCCGCATCACAACGGCCGACGCCTTGAACGATCCAGCGCCCGAAACCACCCCCGCCGAGCGGCTGCGCCAGCACCTCGAAGAGATCGCGCGCGAGCGCGACAATGCCTATCATGCGCTCCAGGAGCGCGAGGCGGAGCTCGCACGCATCCAGCGCATCGGCAAGGTCGGCGGCCTCGAGGTCGACTTCCGCGAAGGTTTCAAGAACCGCCGTTCGCCGGAATATCTGATGATCCATGGGCTGCCGCCCGAGGCCGTCGACGAGACGCATGAGGACTGGGTCAGCCGTATCCATCCTGACGACCGCCACGCCACGGTCAAACACTTCTTCGATGCGTTGGCCGCAACCGGCGAGGACTACACCGCCGAGTACCGCATCATCCGCCCGAGCGACCGCGAGACGCGCTGGATCCGGGTCGTCGCCAAGATCGAGCGCGACAGCGACGGCCGCGCCGTCCGCCTCGTCGGCGCCCATATCGACATCACCGACCAGGCGCTGGCGCGCGAGACGCTGCGGGAGAGCGAGGAGCGGTTTCGGCTGATCGCCGACAGCGCGCCGGTGCCGATCTGGGTGACGAAGCTCGACCGCACGCGCTCCTTCGCCAATCAGGCCTATGTCGACTTCGTCGGGCTGCCCTACGAGCAGGCCATCGCCTTCGACTGGCGCAAGGTGCTGCATCCCGACGACCTGCCCCGCGTGCTGCAGCAATCCGTCCAGGGCGAGGCCTCGCTCAAACCGTTCGTGCTGGAGGCCCGCTACAGGGATGCTTCTGGCGAATGGCGCTGGCTGCGCTCGGAATCGCAGCCGCGCTGGGATCCGACCGGCAAGCATATCGGCTTCATCGGCGTCGCCCACGACATCACCGCCGCCAAGCAGGCCGAGATTGAGCTGCGCAGACTCAACGAGACGCTGGAAGAGCGCATCGCCGAGCGCACTGCCGAGCTTGAATCCAACGAATCCCGGCTGCGCGCCATCCTGGCGACCAGCAACCAATATCAGGGCCTGGTCGACCTCAAGGGCGAACTGCTCTACGCCAACAACACTGCGCTCGACGGCATCAAGGCCCGCAGTGAGGATGTGATCGGCAGGCCGTTCTGGGAAACGCCGTGGTTCACCGGCACACACGGTATGAGTGCCGCCGTGCGCGAGGCCTTCGAGAGCGTGTTGAAAGGCCAGGCGGTGCGGATGGAGATGCGGCTGCGCCTCCCGGTCGGCGAGCGCGACTTCGATTTCGGCATGCGGCCCGTGCTCGACCGCCATGGCAACATCACCGGCGCAGTGCCGGAGGCGGTCGACATCACCGAGCGACGTCGCGGCGAGGAAGCGCTGCGGCAGTCGCAGAAGATGGAGGCGATCGGCCAGCTCACCGGCGGCGTCGCACATGACTTCAATAATCTGCTCACGATCATCCGCTCGGCGACCGACTTCCTGCGCCGGCGCGAGCTGCCGGAGGAGCGCCGCCGCCGCTATGTCGATGCCATCTCCGACACCGTCGAGCGCGCCTCCAAGCTGACCGCGCAGCTCCTCGCCTTTGCGCGGCGGCAGCCGCTGAAGCCGCAGATCTTCAATGTCGGCAGCCAGGTCGAAGGCGTGGCGCAGCTGGTCCGACCGCTGGTCGGCGGTCGCATCGAAATCGCCGTCCAGATCGACGATTCCGATTGCTTTACCGTGGCCGACGTCGCCCAGTTCGAGACCGCGCTGATCAACCTCGCCATCAACGCCCGCGACGCCATGGACGGCGAAGGCCGCCTCACCATCGCCGTGCGCAAGGTTCAGGGCATTCCGAACCTGCGTGCGCAATCGGCGCGCGGCGGCGACTATGTCGCAATCTCCGTGGCGGACACCGGCAGCGGCATCGCACCCGAGAACATCGACGCCATCTTCGAGCCGTTCTTCACCACCAAGGAGGTCGGCAAAGGTACCGGGCTCGGCCTCAGTCAGGCGTTCGGCTTCGCCAAGCAGTCCGAGGGTGACATCGCGGTGACGAGCACGCACGGACAGGGCGCGACCTTCACGATCTATTTGCCGCAGGCGCAGAGCCCCGCGACCGAAAAGGAAGCCACATCGCTGACCAGCGAAAGCGCGACCACCGGGCGCGGTTACCGCGTCCTCGTGGTCGAGGACAATGACGATGTCGGCCAGTTCTCGACTGAGCTCCTGGAGGATCTCGGCTACGTCACCCGCCGCGTCGCCAACGCCAGTGCAGCACTCGCCATTCTCGCGGAGAACGAATTCGCCGTCGACCTCGTGTTCTCGGACGTCATCATGCCCGGCATGAACGGCGTCGAGCTCGCCGGCATCATCCGCGAGCGCTATCCGGGCCTGCCGGTGGTGCTCACCTCTGGCTACAGCAACGTGCTCGCCGAAAACGCCCACCGCGGGTTCGAATTGATTCAGAAGCCGTATTCGGTGGAGTCGCTGTCGCGCATCCTGCGCAAGGCCATTACCGAGAAGCTGTCGGTGGCAAGGTAGACATGGGCGCAGGAAGCCACCACAAACGACGCTGGCGCGCCGTCCAACGGATATCGATGACATGAAACCCGCCTTCTTCTCCGCCTGGCAGACCTGGGCGCTGCTGTCCGCCTGCTTTGCCGCATTGACTGCGATCTTCGCCAAGATCGGCGTCGAGAACATCAATCCTGATCTCGCGACATTCATCCGCACGATCGTGGTGCTGCTGGCTTTCTCGGTGCTGTTGTTCTTCACCGGGCAGTTCGCGGTGCCCTCGGCGGTCTCGTCGCGGACGTGGCTGTTCCTGGTGCTGTCGGGCCTCGCCACCGGCGCGTCTTGGCTGTGTTACTTCCGAGCGCTGAAGCTCGGACCCGCCACGCTGGTCGCACCGATTGACAAGCTCAGCGTCGTGCTGGTTGCCGTTTTCGCTTTCGCCTTTCTCGGTGAGCGTCCGACGGCGCAAGGCTGGGTCGGGATCACGATGATTGGCGCCGGCGCGGTTCTCCTGGCCGTGAAGTTCTAGGTCGGGAACAAAGTTGGCGGGAGTTCGGTTTCTGCCGGGGCGCTTCCCTGCCTCGATCGAGACACCGATGTCGAGCGAACACCGCAGTCGGGCAAGGCAGGCCGGCCACGCGCTGGATGCAGCGAATTTCTTCCTCGCCGACGTCCGTGACGGGCTCGGCCCCTATCTTGCCGTCTACCTCCTCGCCGAGCAGCACTGGGACGAAGCGCGCATCGGCCTCGTGATGTCGATGGCAACCATCGCCGGCATCGTGGCGCAGACGCCGGCCGGCGCTCTGGTCGATGCGACGCGCGCGAAGCGGACCGCGATGGCGGCCGCCGCCATCATGGTGACCATCGCCTCGCTGTCCGTGCCGCTGTTTCCAAGCTTCTTGCCGGTCGCGATCTCTCAAGGTATCGCCCAAGCCGCCGCCGTGGTCTTCCCGCCGGCAATCGCGGCCGTCTCGCTCGGCATCTTCGGCCGTGCCGCCTTCACTCGGCGGATCGGCCGCAACGAGACCTTTAATCACGCCGGCAACGCGGTCGCGGCCGGGCTCGCAGGCGTGTCCGCTTACTGGTTCGGCCCGACAGTCGTGTTCTGCCTTCTCGGCGCCATGGCCCTCGCGAGCCTCGTCAGCATCCTCGCGATCCCGGAACGCGCCATCGACCACGAGCTTGCCCGCGGCCTGCACGAAACCGCTCCGGATGCGCAGCACGAACCGCCGTCCGGGCTCGGCGTGCTGCTCACGTGTCGGCCCCTGCTCGCCTTCGCGATCTGCGTCCTGCTCTTTCACCTCTCCAACGCCGCGATGCTGCCGTTGGTCGGGCAAAAGCTCGCGCTTGAAGACAAGAAGCTGGGCACCAGCCTGATGTCCGCCTGCATCGTGGCAGCGCAGATCGTGATGGTGCCGTTCGCCATCCTGGTCGGCGCCCGGGCCGACCGCTGGGGCCACAAGCGCTTCTTCCTTGCCGCGCTCCTGATCCTCCCAATTCGAGGCGCGCTCTACACCTTCTCCGACAATCCATCCTGGCTGGTCGGCGTGCAGCTGCTGGACGGCGTCGGTGCCGGCATCTTTGGCGCGATCTTCCCCGTCATCGTTGCCGATCTGATGCGTAACAGCGGCCGCTTCAACGTCGCGCAGGGCGTTGTCATCACAGCCCAGAGCATCGGAGCTGCGCTGTCGACGACGCTCGCCGGTTTCGTCGTGGTCGAAGCTGGCTACAGCGCAGCCTTCATGACCCTCGGCGCGATCGCCGCGATCGGCGTCGTCATCTGCCTCCTCGCCCTGCCCGAGACGCGGCAAATCGTCGATGTCGGTCCGCGCCCGCGGGGGAAGACAGCGGCGCGAGCTTCCGCTATCGCTGCGAAATGAATCCATTGCACAAGGATTGAACGTGCCGTCTCACGCCATCTGGGCCTGGAGCATCATCGTCGCCGCGACCGCTTGCGTCATCATCCGCCCTTTCCGCCTGCCCGAGGCGATCTGGGCCGTGCTCGGCGCCGGCGCTCTGGTGCTGCTCGGCTTCCTGCCGTGGCAGGACGCGCTTCTCGGCATCGAGAAAGGCGTCGACGTCTACCTCTTCCTGATCGGCATGATGCTGATCGCCGAGCTCGCCCGGCTCGAAGGCCTGTTCGACTATCTTGCAGCGCTTGCGGTGGAATATGCCGCCGGCTCGCCGCGGCGGCTGTTCCTGTTGATCTACATCGTCGGTACGGTCGTCACCGTGCTGCTCTCGAACGACGCCACCGCCATCGTGCTGACGCCCGCAGTCTACGCCGCAACGCGCGCAGCCGGCGCCAAACCGCTGCCTTATCTGTTCGTCTGCGCCTTCATCGCCAATGCCGCGAGCTTCGTGCTGCCGATCTCAAACCCCGCCAACCTCGTCGTGTTCGGCGCGCGCATGCCGCAGCTGACGGAATGGCTGCGCCTCTTCGCCCTGCCCTCGATAGCCTCGATCGTGCTGACCTATGTCGTGCTGCGCCTCACCCAGCGTCGCGCGCTGAAGGAGGACAAGATCGCACCCAGCGTACCGCATCCAAAGCTCGGCCGCGGCGGCAAGCTCACGGCGGTCGGCATCGTCGCCATCGGCGTCGTGCTGGTCACGGCGTCGGCGCTCGACAAGCAGCTCGGATTGCCGACCTTCATCTGCGGCGTCGTGACCGCCGCGATCGTGCTGCTGATCAGCCGGCAATCGCCTCTCCCCGTGCTGAAGGGCGTCTCCTGGAGCGTGCTGCCGCTCGTCGGCGGGCTCTTCGTCATGGTGGAGACGCTGATCAAGACGGGCGTGATCGGCCAGCTCAGCGCGCTCTTGCATGAAGCCGTCGCGCAATCCGTGACACAGGCCGCCTGGAGCGTCGGCATCGCGACCGGGGTCGCGACCAACGTCGCCAACAATCTGCCGGTCGGCCTTGTCGCCGGGTCGGTCGCCGCGAGCGATCATCTGCCCGCGCCGGTTCTCAGCGCTATCCTGATCGGCGTCGATCTCGGGCCCAACCTGTCAGTCACGGGCTCGCTGGCCACCATCCTCTGGCTCGTCGCGCTGCGGCGAGAGAAGATCGAGGTCGGCGCCTGGCCCTTCCTCAAGCTCGGCCTGCTGGTGACGCCGCCGGCCCTGATCGCGGCACTGGCCGCCGCGATCAGGTAGTTCGTATCCTCAGTCGTTCTCGTAACCGTAGACCTCCGGCAGGATGAAGAGCGCGGCGAGCAATCCGATCAGCGGGAAGATCGCGACCATCAGCGTGGCATTCGCCTGCCCGACCGCAGCGAACACCGTCGGGAACAGGAAGATGGCCAGGAACGACGGCAGCTTCACGAACATGTAGGCGAAGCCGCTCGCCGTGCCGCGGTACTTCGGCTTGGCGACCATGGTCGGGATCGTCATGCAGTTCGACGCATCCCAATAATGGCCCCACAACATGGCAGCCGCCGCAAACGGCAGCAGGATCTTGTTGTCGGTGTAGAGCGCGAAAGCGGCGACCAGCAGCGAAGCCAGCACGATCGCAAAGCCGGCGATCGCGATGCCGCGGTGGCCGATCTTCGGCGTCAGCAGCGGGCCGACCCAGCCGGACAGAGCCGCGAAGCAGAACAGCGCCATGGTCACCAGGTTGATACCGAGCACGCTCGACACGCCGACCATCACGAACAGCACCGGCAAATAGAACGCGAAGGTCGAGAACTCGCTGCCTTGCGCGAAGCAGGCGATCCAGCCGTAGATCGTCGCGCGCCAGCGGATCGGATCCTTCCTGAGGTCGGCGAGGAAGGCGCGGGTCGAGACCTTCGGCACCACCACATCCTGGTCCGGCAGCATGGCGAGATCGTCGTTGAACATCTCGCGCGCGACCTGCTTGGCTTCGCGATAACGTCCCTTCTGCACCAGCCACACCGCCGTCTCCGGCACGTCGTGGCGCAACAGCAGGATGATCAGCGCCGGCACCGCGCCGAGACCGAGCGTCACGCGCCACAGCATCTCGTGCTGGATATCCAGCAGCAGGAAGATCACGATGACGCCGATGGTCAGCACTTCGCCGACGGCGAACATGAACTGCCAGCGATTACCCATGACCTCGCGCTCACCCTTGGCCATGGATTCCATGATGTAGGTGTAGCCGGTCGAGAT
This sequence comes from Bradyrhizobium sp. USDA 4474, assembly GCF_054057515.1. Lineage (NCBI taxonomy): Bacteria > Pseudomonadati > Pseudomonadota > Alphaproteobacteria > Hyphomicrobiales > Nitrobacteraceae > Bradyrhizobium > Bradyrhizobium sp. USDA 4474. Next base: position 414,189 of record NZ_JBSRZJ010000002.1, read on the forward strand.
GTCGGAGCCGAGCGGAATGCCGAGAAAGAAGCGGACGACGACGAGCCAGAAGACGCTGGGCACGAAGGCCTGCGCCAGCGCCAGCACGATGAACATCACCATCGTGACCAGGAACATGACGCGGCGGCCGATCATGTCGGACAGCCAGCCGCCGAGCAGCGCACCGATCAGCGCGCCGCCTTGCGTGCCGGCTGCGGCGAGACCGAGCATCAGCGGATCGGGATTGTACTGCTCCTTGATGAAGATCAGGACGAAGGCGATCGAATAGAGATCCCAGGCCTCGACCAGGATCGAGGCCATCATCAGCCAGCCGACCTTGTTGCCCTTGGGACTGTAATTGGTAATGAGGTAGCGGACCGCGGCTTCGCTCGTGGTCGGTTGTGGCACGGCCATCGTTGACATGTTTGATCCTCTTTTCAAAACTCTTTCAGGCGCCGAGCAGCGGCTCGATGCTGCAATCGAGCAGGCGCGGGTCGATCCCCGTCTCCATGCCCGTGAACATCTGGCCCATGTAGTCGATCAAGGCATCGCTCGCCTTGACCGCCTCCTCGACACGGCGGTTCGCAATCGCATTGAGAATACCAAGGTGATGGTCGATCGTTCCTGACAGATCGGCCTGTCCCGGCATGAAGCGGTGATGGATGTAGCCGATGCGGCGATACAGCGTGTGCAGCGGCCGCAGCGTATGCACCAGGAAGGGCTCACCCGCCGCGTCCAAGACCAGCGCGTCGATGCGCCGGTCGATGCTGTTGAATTCATCGAGGGTCAGCGTGGCGCGGCGCTCGCGCAGCACGCGCTCGATATGCAGCGCCTGATTGCGATGCGAGAGGCTGGCGCGATCGGCCGCAAGCCGGATCACGAAGCGCTCCATGTCGCGGCGCAAGGCCAACAGCATGCGCTCACGCGCGAGATCGATCGGGGCGATGTGCAGGCCGTGGCGCGGACGGATGATGATGAGCGTGTCGGCGGAGAGCCTGTTGACGGCGTGATGCACCGGCGTACGGCCGAAGCCGGTGATGTGCTGCAATTCCAGCATGGTCATGAACTGGCCGGGCTTGAGCTCGCAATGAACGAGGAGCTCCTCGATCTTCTGGTAGGCCAGCTCGAAGAAATTCAGACGGTTGCGCCGCGAGGGCCTGCCCTCGCGGTCGCCCTCCGATCTCACCACCTCGAGCGCGCGTTTGCGCCGTGCCATGTTTGCCTCCCGTCGGCCCGGGCGTTCGCTTGCAGGTCGGCGCCTTGTTTGTGGCACCCTTAAAACATGTTGTGATATATTACAAGCAGGCGTAAGACTTCGGTCAATTCGCCGCATGCTGCAATGCGGAATGAAAATACCCGGCGAGAGGCGCCTGTTAGGGGAGGAGAGTTGCCGTGAAGATCACGTCGATCGAGACGCTGCGCACCGAGGAATTCTCCAACGTCATCTGGGTCCGCGTCCACACCGACGCGGGCGTGATCGGTCTCGGCGAAACCTTCTACGGCGCAGGTGCAGTCGAAGCGCAGATCCACGACACCTTTGCCGGCCGCCTGCTCGGCCGCGATCCCCTGCACATCGAAGCGATCCACCGCGACATGCTGAACCTGCCGATGGCGCAGTCGTCGACCGGCGTCGAATATCGCGCGGCATCCGCGATCGACATCGCGCTGTGGGATTTGTTCGGCAAGGTCTGCGATCAACCGGTGCATCAGATGCTCGGCGGGCTCTGCCGCGACAAGCAGCGCATCTACAACACCTGCGCCGGCACGCAATATGTCCGCTCCACGAATATCAGCCCGGTCGCAAACTGGAATCTCGGTGCGAACAAAGGTCCCTATGAGGATCTCGACGGCTTCATGAACCGCGCCGATGCGCTGGCCGAAAACCTGCTGGAGAGCGGCATTTCGGCAATGAAGATCTGGCCGTTCGATCCGGCGGCGCAGGAGAACAAGGGTCTCTACATCACCGCTGCGCAGATGAAGCAGGCGACCGAGCCGTTCGAGAAAATCCGCAAAGCCGTCGGCGACAAGATGGAGATCATGGTCGAGCTCCACTCGCTGTGGAATCTGCCGACCGCCAAACAGATCGCCCGCGCGCTCGAGCCCTACAAGCCGACCTGGTACGAAGACCCGATCCGCATGAACTCGCCGCAGGCGCTGGCCGAATACGCCCGCTCGACCGACGTCTGGGTCTGCGCCAGCGAGACGCTGGGCTCGCGCTTCCCCTACAAGGACATGCTCGACCGCGACGCCATGCATGTGGTGATGGCGGACCTGTGCTGGACCGGCGGCCTCACCGAAGGTCGCAAGATCGCAGCGATGGCCGAGACCTATCACCGTCCCTTTGCGCCGCATGATTGCATCGGCCCGATCGGCTTCATCGCCGCCATCCACATGTCGTTCAGCCAGCCCAACACGCTGATTCAGGAATCCGTGCGCGCTTTCTACAGAGGCTGGTACAACGAGCTCGTCACCACGATGCCCACCATCAAGGACGGCTATGTCTTCCCGATGGAAGGCCCCGGCCTCGGTGTCGACCTTCTGCCTGCCGTTTTCGACCGCTCCGACCTGACCGTGCGCCGCTCCAACGTCTGAGGATTCCAGGATGAGCACCGCCCTCTTCGACCTTTCCGGCCGCACCGCGCTCGTGACCGGCTCCTCGCGCGGGCTCGGGCGCGCCATTGCCGAGGGCATGGCCAAGGCCGGCGCCAAAATCATCGTCAACGGCGTCGATGCCGAGCGCGTGGAGCAGGCGGTGGCCGAATTTCGTGCCGCCGGCCATCCGGCCGAAGGCGCGGCCTTCAACGTCACCGACGAGCCCGCGATCGTCGCGGCCTTCAACGACTTCGACAACAAGGGCATTGCCGTCGACATCGTGGTCAACAATGCCGGCATCCAGCATCGCAAGCCGCTGGTCGAGTTCACAACGGACGAATGGCGCAAGGTGATCGAGACCAACCTCACCAGCGCCTTCGTGATCGGCCGCGAGGCGGCCAAGCGCATGATTGCGCGCAAGCACGGCAAGATCATCAACATCGGCTCGCTCGCCAGCGAGCTGGCGCGTCCCACCATCGCGCCCTACACCGCGGCCAAGGGCGGCATCAAGAACCTGACCCGCTCGATGGCGGTGGAATGGGCCCAGCACGGCATCCAGGCCAATGCGATCGGCCCCGGCTACATGCTGACTGACATGAACGAGGCGCTGGTCAACAACACCGATTTCAACACCTGGCTCATGGGCCGCATCCCCTCCAGGCGCTGGGGCAAGCCCGACGAGCTGGTGGGCGCGGCGATCTTCCTGGCTTCAAACGCTTCCACCTATGTCAACGGCCAGATCATCTACGTCGATGGCGGCATGATCGCCGCGATGTAATCGCGAAAAGAGGAACGAGACCATGCGCGCAGTCGTCATTCACGCCCCCAAGGATCTGCGGATCGACACCTATCCCGACACGGCCCCCGGCCCGGGTGAGGTCCGCGTCAAGATTGCCAATGGCGGGATCTGCGGCTCCGACCTGCACTACTACCATCACGGCGGCTTCGGCGTCGTCCGCATCCGGCAGCCGATGGCGCTGGGGCACGAGATCGCCGGTGTGGTCGCGGCGGTCGGCGACGGCGTGACCGCGGTCAAGGCCGGCACGCGCGTCGCGGTCAATCCGAGCAAGCCGTGTGGCCAGTGCCTGCACTGCCGGGAAGGCATGCGCAACCAGTGCCTCGACATGCGCTTCCTCGGCAGCGCGATGCGCTTCCCGCATGTGCAGGGCGGCTTTCGCGAGTTCATCACGATCGATGCCACGCAGGCCGTGCCGATCGCAGACAAGCTCTCGCTGGCGGAAGCCGCGGTCGCCGAGCCGCTCGCGGTGTGCCTGCATGCCGGCAAGCAGGCCGGCCCCCTGCTCGGCAAGCGCGTGCTGATCACCGGCTGCGGCCCGATCGGCGCTCTGATGATTCTGGTCGCGCGCTTCGGCGGCGCCTCTGAAATCGCCGTGACCGATGTGGCCGACGCGCCGCTCGCGGTCGCCAGGAGGCTCGGCGCCACGCATGCCATCAATGTCGCGACCGATGCCACCGCGCTCGATCCCTGGCGCGCCGGCAAGGGCGTGTTCGACACGCTGTTCGAGGCCTCCGGCAACCAGGCCGCGCTGCGCACCGCGCTCGACGTGCTCCGGCCCGGTGCGACGCTGGTGCAGCTTGGGCTCGGCGGCGAGATGACGCTGCCGATCAACGCGATCGTAGCCAAGGAATTGCAGCTTCGCGGCACCTTCCGCTTCGATCCCGAGTTCGAGCTGGCGGTGCGGCTGATGGGCGAAGGCCTGATCGACGTCAAGCCGCTGATCACGGCGACCATGCCGTTCGAGAACGCAGTCGCAGCCTTTGAACTGGCCAGCGATCGCTCGCAATCGATGAAGGTGCAGCTGACGTTCTGAGGTCGGCCGGCCTCACAGCGGGGCGAAAGCCTCATGACCTCGCGGGAGACGAAGATCTCGACGCGCTCCCGGCTCCGACATCGAACTGGTCCGCCGGGCGCTGAGCCAGGGAATTTGACGCAGCTCGATCTCGCCGACGCGTGAGCGTCAGGCGAGATAGCGCGTGAGATAGCCTTCCATCGCATAGAGCGCGCAGAGCGCGAGGCTCGACCACACGGCGGCGCTGAAGTACAGGAACATCCAGGTCAGCTCGCCCTTCCAATGCGCGATGTCGTGGGTCACCACCCAGCGCGTCGAGACGTCATGCAGGCCCTCGAGCAAGCCGAGGAACCTGCCGCCCTCTTGATGCCCTGCCCGCCAGCGGCTGAGATACATCGGCACGTCGACGGTGACGAGGAAGGCGAGGAAGCAGGCGATGCCGACGATTCCCGCGATCAGCGCCCAGCGCACCGGCCCCTGGAATTCCGGCATCAGCCGGCACAGCGCGATGCCGGCGAGGAAGAAGGTCACCGCCCACAGGGAGTTCTCGATCGCGTTGAACAGGAAGTTGGTGGTCACCACCGCGTACCAGGAGAAACACTCCGCGATGATGATGACAGGCACGATCACGAGCGCGATGTTCACCGCGGTCTGCGCGCCCGCCATGCGGCCGAGCTGATGCAGGATGATCGCCCATTGCGCGGCGAAGCAGACCTCGGCCACGGTCGCGACGGTGCGGCCGATGAACACGCTCGACAACCAGGTGTCGAACAGGCAAATGCGCTGCACGTCGGCGCGCGGCAGCACCGAACGGAAGGCGCAGCCGAACACATAGCCCGCGCACAGCAGGAACATCAGCCCGATATCCGAACCGCCGCCGACACTGCCGGCCACGCTCGGATAGAACTCGCGGTACAGCATGAACCAGACGAGGATATTCGCCGCACTGACAAGCGTCAGGGACCCCCACCACCATGCGAGGGGATTTGACCGCGCCTGCCACTGCAACATGATGAGCTCCGCTGTCGTCGAGATGACATCCAACGGTAGCAATTCTGTCATATATCCATCGTTCCACGCGACAAAAATCTGCGTGACGCCACTGTCATAATTCGCCCGCGCGTTGTCATAATCGCGAAGGCGACGACGTTTCGGCATTTCCGAGAAGATGCCGGGGGCGCTGCGTCGCGGGCCCCCGGGACTCACGCGTTCCTATCTCCTCAGCCCGCCGACATAGGCCGCGAGCTTGTCCAGCGTCTGGTAGCCATATTCGACGGCGCCAAAGCCGATCATGCCGTCGCGCTGCTCGGTGCTCGCCGCCAGCTGTCGCATCATCAGCACGGTCTTGCCGTTGGCCTGCTCGGCAAAGGTGATGGTGAAGCGGAACATGCCGGGGTCGTCGTCCTGGTCGCCGCCGTGGTCCATCTCCATGAAGGATGGCCGCTCGATCCGACGGAAGCGCATGCGGTTCGGATACACGGTGCCGTCGGGGCCGATCATGTTGAAGCGCCAGACGCCGCCGACCCGCACGTCGATCTCGAAGGTCTCGATCTTGAATCCCTTCGGTCCGAACCATTGCGGCAGGTGCTTGGGATCGGACCATGCCTCGAACACCAAGTCGCGCGGCGCGTCGATCACGCGCGACATCACGATCTCGCGGTCCATCGACCATTGCGACAGGGCGGCATTGGCAGCATTCGTCATTGTCAGGTACCTTTCCGTTTGCTTGGCTTGTTGTTGGTCTTCTCGGTCGTCTTCGACGGCCGCTTGGCAGCCGCCCTCTCCTTCCTGAGCTTCATCACATAGGCCTCGAACCGATCGAGCCTTGCCTCCCAGATCGCGCGCTGGTGCTGGAACCAGTCTTCCGCACTGAGGAGCGCGTCCGGGCTGAGGCGGCAGGTGCGCACGCGACCCTCCTTCTCCGACAACACGAGACCGCACGTCTCCAGCACATGGATGTGCTTCATGAGGCTCGGAAGCGCCATGTCGAAGGGTCCGGCGAGCTCACCGACCGAGGCCTCGCCCGCACACAGCCGCATCACGATGGCCCGCCGCGTGGGGTCGGCAAGTGCTGCGAAAACCTGATCGAGCTGGGATGTTTGGTTAGCCATGCAGCTAACTATAGGACCATCGCGATCCGGCGTCAAGAATTGTTAGCCGACAGGCTAAGTTTTATGGGTTGCACCAAGTGGAACCGACAACGCGCAATCGTGAATTGGACGCCAAGCCCGCCCCGCTAAGATCGTCACCGGGGCCCCATCGCATCATCAGAGAGAACGTGACGTCCGTTGTCATCTCACCGCAAATCACCAGGCGATCCCTCGCCCGCGCCGCTCTTCTGCCCTTTGCGGCGACTTTTGCCGGGCCGCCTCGCGCCTCGGCGGATTCGGACATGATCGCGCAGATGCGCGATATCGTCGCCGCCGAGCTCGCGCCCACAGCGACCCCGGACCATCCGGGCGGCCTCGCCGCCGCGCTGTACGCCGGCGGGCACGTCGAATTCTTCACCTACGGCTTTGCCGACGATGCCACCAAGCGGCCGGTGACGCCGGACACGCTGTTCAACCTCGCCTCCTTGCGAAAACCGTTCGAGGCGGCGCTGGCGGCATCAGGCATCCTCTGCGGCGAGCTGCGGCGCGACGATCCCCTGCCGAAATACCTGCCGGAGCTCACGGGCGACTACGTCCGACACATCACCGTCGGCGAGCTCGCCACGCATACGTCAGGACTGTTGCTGCCGACCGATCACCCGCCCTGGCCTGATGATTCCTACTCGCAGGCGCAATTCATCGAGATGCTCAACGCCTTCGTGCCGCCCCCGGGCATCACGCCCGGCAAGCAGCGCATCTACAGCCATGCCGGCTATGTGCTGCTTCAGCTGGTGCTCGAGCGCTGCTACCGCACGCCGATCGCGAAGCTGATCGAGAGCCGCGTCCTCACGCCGCTCGGCATGCACGCGACGTTCCTACCCGAGCGCGGAGCGGACAATCGCGCGATCATGGACGAGGCTGCGATGCGGCTGATAGCGCAGGGCTATTCCCACCAGGGCACCGCCATCGGCCCGATCGGCAACCAGCAGAGCTATTTCGATTTCCCCGGCACCGGCCAGATGTTCTCGTCGGCGCGGGACCTCTCCACCTTCGTCGCGGCGAGCGTCGACGGCCGCTCGATCGATCCACACTTGCGCGAGGCGCTGCGGTTGACACAGCGCGAAAGTTTCCGCGTCGACCAGACATTTGAGCAGGCTACGTTCGGGCAAGCCATGGCGTGGGAGACTGTGCATCTGCCCGGTGTCACCGTCGTCGACAAGCCCGGCGGCCTCAACAATGCGTCGGGCTATATGGGCCTCGTACCCGCACACCGGATCGGCATCGTGCTGCTCGCCAATCGTGGCGATTATCCGCACGAGATCGCCCGCTACAAGATCCTGCCAGCGCTCGCCCGGCTGGTGGCAGCGCAGTGAATCACCCGCGTTACACCGAGCGCGTCAGTCCGCCGTCGACGCGGATGTTCTGCCCTGTGATGTAGGCCGCGCCGTCGGAAGCCAGGAACGAGATCGTCGCCGCGATCTCCTCCACCTTGCCGTAGCGTTTCAGCGGCACGCTGTCGCGGCGCGCGTCGGTCTGCGGCAGGCTGTCGATCCAGCCCGGCAGCACGTTGTTCATGCGGATGTTGTCGGCCGCATGGGTGTCGGTGAAGATCTTCGTGAAGGCAGCAAGGCCTGCACGGAACACCGCGGAGGTCGGAAACATCGAACTGGGTTCGAACGCCCAGGCGGACGAGATATTGATGATGGCGCCGCCCTTCTGCGCCTGCATCACCGGCAGCACCAGCCTGACCGGACGGATGACGTTAAGCAGATAGGTGTCGAGGCCGAGATGCCACTGCTCGTCGGTAATTTCGGTGATGGCGGCGCGCGGCCCATGACCGGCGCTGTTGACCAGCACGTCGATTCGCCCCCATTTCCCCAGCGCCCCGTCGACGAGGCGTTTCAGATCGTCATTGGACTTGTTCGAGCCGGTCACACCGAACCCGCCGAGTTCGGCCGCGAGCGCCTCGCCCTTGCCGGAGGACGACAGGATCGCGATGCGGAAGCCGTCGGCTGCGAGCCGCCGCGCGGCCCCAGCTCCCATGCCGCTGCCGCCTGCGGTGACGAGTGCGACTTTCTCTGCTGCCATGACCTGATATCCCTGTGATAGCGTTGAGGCGAGCCCAAGCTTCAGTCGCTATGGCTCAGCCAATCATCAGACCTTCTACAGCCGGACTTGTCCAAAGGTCCATTGCCGCGAGGCCACGCGACATGAGCGATTTGCAGATCCGCAATTTGCGGCCCGACGAGATCTCCGTCGCGATCGACTGGGCTGCGGGCGAGGGCTGGAATCCCGGCTTTGCCGATGCGGCCTGTTTCGCAATCCCTGATGCGCGAGGTTTCTTCGTCGGCGAGATCGACGGCGCGCCGGTCGCAACCGTCTCCTGCGTCACCTACGACGACAGCTTCGCCTTCCTCGGTTTCTACATCGTGCGGCCAGGCTTTCGCGGCAGGGGTCACGGACTTCGAATCTGGAATGCCGCGATTGCGCACGCGGGCTCACGCGTGATGGGTCTGGACGGGGTCGTGGCACAGCAGGACAATTACAGGAAGTGCGGCTTCCAGCTGGCTTACGCCAATATCCGCTACAGCGGCACCGTTGCCGCGCCGGCGAAGCCGCCCGCCGGGGTTGTTGCGCTCGACACGATCCCATTCGGGCTTGTGCAAGCCGTGGACGCCACCGTCTTCCCTGCCCCGCGCCCGGCCTTCCTGCGCGCCTGGATCAACTCACCTGGACACGTTGGCCGCGCACTCATGCGGGACGGCAAGCTTACCGCGTGGGGCGTGATCCGGCCCTGCCGGACCGGCCGCAAGATCGGCCCGCTGGTAGCCGATGACCGCGCCGCTGCGGAGGCTGTGTTGCAGGCGTTGCTGGCGAGCCCCGGAAGCAACGAGATTGTGCTCGACACACCCGCTGTGAACCGCGATGCTATAGCGCTTGCGGAATCGCTCAAGCTGAAGCCGACATTCGAAACGGCACGAATGTACACTGGACCGATCGCGTCACTGCGGCTCGACCGCGTGTTCGGAGTAACCAGTTTTGAACTGGGGTAGTACCCATTTTGAGTTAGTCCGTTCCGGCTTGAAATTTGTAATCTGCTTCACGTCCCCGCGGCGACGTGCCGTGTATCGTGTTGCATCCGCCGATTTTGTCGGACGGCTCGATCATCATTTTATCGTCGATATTTTATGCGGGAGCATTCATGCCCGAATCCAGAACCAAGGCTCGTTTTTCTCAGCCCACGGCCGATGACACACAGCGCCTCGGGATCGCGGCCGCGTTGGTGCTTGCCGTCGTGACCGCCCTCGGGCTTCATACGCTCGTCTCAGCGCCTGCGATGCGGGAGGCCGCCAGGGCGGAGCTCGCACGTGTCATTGCCGATGAGGATCGGGATGTCTGCGGGCAATTCGGGCTGCGGTCGGAGACGAGCGCATTTGCGGCTTGCAGCCGCGAGCTCGCGAATGTCAGGCGAAAGCAGTCCGACCGCGACCAGGCGGCAGCGGCAGGCATTCCGTAGCGAGCCGTGAAAAACCGTGCGTTGCCTAGTAGCAGCGCGTGATGTTGACGGTGTGCTCGGCACCACCACGGCCGGGTACCGTCACCTGCTCCGTCGGACAACTCGATACATAGGGCCGGTCGGAGGGCACGACGTTCGGCGGGAAACGATGCGCCCAGTCCCAGGGAACGTCGTAGGTGTAGGTGTAGCGAACGTCGTTGGCGACGGGCCCGGCACCGGCGAACGGTTCGCTGTACGCCGCACCGTCGTTGAAGAAGCCGCCGCCGCCCGGCCAGTAGACCCAGGGATTGTTGAAGTTGCGGCCGCGGAACCGCGCGCCCGGCCCGATCGGCGGATGCGCCATCGCGCCGGACCGCACTGCGGCGAACCCGTGGGGGGCGACACCGCCCGGTCGTGCAAAACTGTCGCCGGCGCCAAGGAGCAGCGCGGCTGTGCTGAACGAGGCGAGCAAGGCCCCGTGTGATCTCGACATCATGATACGCACCACACTCGTTTGGCTTCGCGCTCCCCATTGCACGCTAGGCCGGTCCGTCATCCGCCCGCAAACCTATAATTAATTATTGGTTAAGGCACGGGATTAACGGGGAACCGGGTGCGGCGGAACGCCAGGGATATTCGGCGACCATGGCTCAAGATCCGGTGTTGCCAGTCGGGCAAAACACGCCAGCCGTGGGGCAATCCGCGCATCCGAAAATATTCCACTTTACCGAAATTCGGAAACGGCGTATGTGTCGCGGCAACCCGGCCCATGGAAGAGGGGCGTATCGCGATCGTCACGACGCGGGCCGGACGGCGGTGGGCGTGGGCCGCATCGGCGCGAAGGGTTCTGCAGGGCGGGCAACCGTGAGCAAAGCGTCGCGCAAACGACCGGTGTGATCCGCGTACGGCAAAATCGTGTGGTCCTGGCGCCCGGAGTCTGTGCGTCAAGGCTCGTGGTGACGCGTGTGGCCCAACCGGGCCCTCGTGTCAGTCATCCGCGAGCCGACGGGGGCAATAGTGCATCGCTCCCCGGGGAGATCACGACATAAGCCGTCAAACCACTGCGCAGGGAAGGCCGGATGTTTGGGCTTCACCTGTATGCCGCTGTGCAGCCTCTTGTAGCGCAACCCATCGCACAGTGGACCGCGGGTGCGAGGTCAGCACCCGGTCTTCCCTGCGCCCTCTTTCATCTGAGGGTAGGCGACAAAGCAAAGCTCGGGCGACGTGCCGCGAGGATGCGAAGCTGTGTCTGCAATGAAGATGCGAATCGAAGGAGCGAAGTCGTTGCCGCATACTCCGTCGTTGCGAGCGCAGCGAAGCAATCCAGAAATGTATCCGCGGAGGGATTCTGGATTGCTTCGCTGCGCTCGCGATGTGGAAGCAGATGTACGCGGAAACTGCGCTCTCGTGCCCCCGGACGCTGCGCAGCACGAAGTGATGCGCTGCACAGCCGGGGCCCGTGCGGCAGCGAACTCGATGGCTTTCCTGGGTCCCGGCTCTGCGCAGCAATGCTACGCATTGCAGCGCGTCCGGGACACGAGAGCCTCCCTACCCCGCAATGACAAGTCCGCTGACCTCTCCCACCTCCTCCACCACTTCTGGCGTGCCGATCCGCTCCTGTAACAAAACTGTCGTACTGCAAAACTAAACGATTGCTCGGGGGCCGCGGTTCGGCGGCCGAGCCGCTTCGTCGCTAGGAGATTTTGATGCGCCGTTCACTGGTGTTGCTGTCAGCCGGACTGACAGTGCTGTCCACCGGATTTGCCTTCGCCGAGAACAACACGCCCCGCAACCTGATCCTGTTCATTCCCGACGGGCTGCGCGCGCTGAAGATCACCCCCGAAACCGCACCCGCCATGGCCGAGGTGCGCGACAAGGGCGTGAACTTCAAGAACTCGCACTCGCTGTTCCCGACCTTCACCATGGCCAACGGCTCGGCGATGTCGACCGGCCATTATCTCGGCGACACCGGCGTGTACTCCAATACGATCTGGACCAACTACATCTCAGGTCCGGCCGGCGACACCGTGGTCCCCTTCATCGAGAACGACGCCGTCCTCGGCGACATCGACGAGCATTTCAAGGGCAACTATCTCAACGAAGAGACCGTTTTGAAGATGGCCCGCGACAAGGGCCTCAGCACCGCGGCAATCGGCAAGGTCGGCCCCACCTATCAGTGGGACCACACCGATCATCCGGAGAAGACGGGCAAGCACTCGATCATCATCGACGATTCCACCGGAGGCAAGGCCGGCGTCGCGCTGTCGGACGAGATGAAGGACGCGCTGACCAAGGCAGGTCTCGCCCTCACCGCTCCCGGCCGCGGCGACAACGGCAAGGCGGGCGATGCCAGGACGCCCGGCACCACCACGGCCAATTTGGTGCAGCAGGCCTATTTCGCCGACGTCGCCACCAAGGTGGTGCTGCCGATGTTCAAGGCGCGCAACAAGCCGTTCGTGCTGGTGTTCTGGTCCCGCGACCCTGACGGCACCCAGCACAACCAGGGCGACAGCCTCAACCAGATCCTGCCCGGCATCAACGGCCCGAGCACGATGGCGAGCATCAAGAACGCCGACAACAACCTCGCCCAGATCCGCAAGGCGCTGGACGAGCTTGGGCTCGCCGCCAACACCAACATCATGATCCAGGCCGACCACGGCTTCTCGACCATCTCGAAAGAGAGCAACACCAGCCCCTCGGCCAGGATCAGCTATGACGACACGCCGAAGGACTTCTTGCCGATGGGCTTCCTGGCGATCGATCTTGCGAAAGCGCTCGACCTGCCGCTGTTCGACCCCAACGACAAGAACGCGGCCGTCACCGGCAACGCCCATCCGAAGGCCGGCAACGGCGTGCTCGGCAAGGATCCGACCAGGCCCGATCTCGTCGTCGCCACCAATGGCGGCTCGGACCTGATCTACCTCCCGAACAAGGACAAGAAGCTGGCCGCCAGGACGGTGAAGGCGCTGCTGGAGCAGGACTACGTCTCGGGCCTGTTCGTCGACGACCAGCTCGGCCGCATCCCCGGCACCCTGCCGCTGTCGAGCATCAATCTGCGCGGCAAGGCGGCGACGCCGACGCCTGCGATCGTGGTCAACTTCCGCTCCTATGCCAGCGAATGCGGCGAGGCGCCGACCAATTGCTCCGTGCAGGTGGCCGATACCGTGCTGCGCCAGGGCCAGGGCATGCACGGCAGCTTCAGCCGCGGCGACACCTACAACTTCATGGCTGCGATCGGTCCGGACTTCAAAGCCGGGTTCGTCGACGAGCTGCCGGTCAGCAATGCCGACGTCGGCATGACCGCGGCCCAGCTTCTCGGCCTGCGCGGCTCGCAGAATGGCGGCCTGGTCGGGCCGGGTAATGTCGGAAGCACTGCCCAACGGCCTCGTGCCGAAGGCGTACAAGGCGGTCGAGAAGTCGAAGAAGAAGTCCGAGAATGATCTGGAGACCGTGCTCAACGTCCAGCGCGTCGGAAGCCAGCGCTATTTCGACGCCGCCGGATTCCCGGGCCGCACGCTGGGCCTCGAGCCTGAAGCCGGCAAACAAAAAACGGCGGGGCAATAGCCCGCCGCTTCATTCGCGCCCTCAATGAGGGCGCGAAAGCTTCAATCACATGCCAATGTCGAAGACGTTAGGCAATTGGCCCGCCAGAGGCAGTGCGGTGGCGCCCAGGAAGGTCGCCACCATCGCCATCAGGCGACGATTGTTGTGGCGCTTGCCGCGCATCTGGCCGGCGATCCATTCCAGCATCTCGCTGTTGACCTTGGAGGCGTAGGATGGCGCCCAGCTCTCGATGTCGGTGTCTTGAGCCAGCGCGACGCTGCGCGGGGGCACCTTCAGCCCTGAGGCGCTCGCTGCGTAATGGGCAACGGCCTTGGTCAGCAAATCGTCGAACCGGCCGCCATCGGCACGTTCGGTCGCGGCTTCGTTGATCTCGAACAGCGCCTCGGCTTCGGCGCGGCTGATCGGCTGGTCGTTGACGGCGGTGGCGGTCAGGATGCGGGCGCACCAGGCGGCATCATCGGAATCGAGCGACCGGGAAAAGTGCACCCTTCCCTTGGTGGTCGGACCTTCGCCCGTGATCACGCCATCGCGCACGACGGAAAGCGCATGGGCCGCGGTATCGCGGCAGGACGGTTCGAGGGAGGGCGACTCAACGGACTTCAGCAGTGCGGCAGACATAGTTCACTTCCAGATTTCTTCTGATCGACCAGCATTTTCATGCGGGCTTAAAGGGGTGGTTAATGATTCGATATGCGGATCGCGACATTTCTCAATGGTTGCCGATTGGTCGCTGCGAGGACCATTTCGGTTCCGAAGAGCGTCGGGCGGGCGTGATGCGGGTCATAAACGGCTTTATCGGGGCAATCGAGACCGTGAAGCCCCGGTGGAGATGTTTCGCCGCAGGGAGCGCCGTAACAAAATTGTGCTGAGAAATCAGCCCTTCAGAGCAGGAATTCACATTTTACTTGAAGCAGTTCAGTTGGCGTTCACTTGGGATCGTCAAGTCCATATAATGGGGAATTACGGCAAGCCAGAATTTTTGAGTAAATTCAAAGCGATGAGGTAGAACCATGACACTTCCGATCGGCGCCACCGCCCCCGACTTCGAAGCTGAGACCACCGAAGGGAAGATCAAGTTCCATGACTGGATCGGCAACAGCTGGGCGCTGCTGTTCTCGCACCCGAAGGACTTCACGCCGGTTTGCACCACCGAGCTCGGCGCCCTCGCCAAATTGAAGCCGGAGTTCGACAAGCGCGGCGTCAAATTGATGGGCCTCTCGGTCGACCCGGTCGATCGCCACTCGAAATGGTCTGAAGACATCAAGGAGACGCAAGGCGCTGCCCCGAACTACCCGATGATCGGCGATACCGATTACAACGTCTCGAAGCTGTACGGCATGCTGCCGGCCGCGATCTCGGGCGATCCCCTCACCCGCACCGCCGCCGACAACCAGACCGTCCGCAACGTCTTCATCATCGGGCCGGACAAGAAGATCAAGCTGGTGCTGGTCTATCCGATGACCACAGGCCGAAACTTCCAGGAGATCCTGCGCGTGATCGACTCGCTCCAGCTTACCGCCAAGCATCGCGTCGCGACGCCTTCGGACTGGAAGCAAGGTGAGGACGTCATCATCGCGGGCTCGGTCTCCAACGACGAGGCCAAGACGATCTACCCGCAGGGCTGGAAGGAGCCGAAGCCCTACATCCGCATCGTGCCGCAGCCGAAATAACTACCTGTCATTCCGGGGCGATGCGTCAGCATCGGCCCCGGAACGACGAGTTAGACCTTACGCCGCCCGCTGGCGCCCCTTTAGCGGTGGTTCACAGCCCGTACGCTCGACGATTTCCAAGACGTAAACAAGGACACGCTCTGATCCCGCCAAGCCCCCCGCCTGTCATCGTCTGGTTTCGCGACGACCTTCGCCTGTCGGATCACACCGCCCTCCACGCCGCCGCCAAATCCGGCGCGCCGGTAATCTGCCTCTATGTGCTGGACGATGCGGCCGGCCGTGTGCCCGGCGGCGCGGCGCGATGGTGGCTGGCGCAGTCACTCCGGGCGCTCGGCACGGACATCGCGGCCCGTGGCGGATCGCTTGTCCTGCGCAAGGGACCGGCGGCCAGGGTGATCCCGGAAGTGGCTCGCGACAGCGGCGCCGGTTCGGTCCATTGGAATATCATCGCTCAGTCCCCGCATCAGGCGGTCGAGAAACAGCTCGAGGCGGCGCTGGCAAAGCTCGGCGTGGGCTCGCAAAGTTTCCCCGGCGACCTGCTCGTCCCGCCATCGGCCATCCGCAACAAGGAAGGCCGGGGCTTGCGTGTGTTCACGCCGTTCTGGCAGCGGGTGCTGTCGCTCGGCGATCCGCCCGAGCCCTTGCCCGCACCGAAGCAGCTTCGCCCCGGAGCGAAAATCGCGAGCGACAGGCTGGAGAGCTGGATGCTCGAGCCGAGCAAGCCGGACTGGGCCGGCGGCCTGCGTGAGAGCAGGACGCCGGGTGAGGCGTCGGCCCGCGCCCGCCTGCGCGACTTCCTCAAGCACACCGCGCGCACCTATAGGGGCGACCGCGACCGCCCAGATCGCGAGGGCACCTCAGGCCTGTCGCCGCATTTGCGATTCGGCGAGCTCAGCCCGCGCCAGGTCTTCCACGCCGCGCGCTTCGCCGCGGCCGAGAATCCGGCGCTCAGCTTGGGTATCGACAAGTTTCTGAGCGAGCTCGGCTGGCGCGAGTTCTGCCGCCACCTCCTTCACGATCAGCCGAACCTCGCCACCGAGAGCCTGCAAACCAACTTCGACAACTTTCCCTGGAAGCCCGATAACAAGGCGCTCGCCGCCTGGCAGCGCGGCCGCACCGGTTATCCCCTCGTCGATGCCGGCATGCGCGAGCTCTGGCACACCGGCGTCATGCACAACCGCGTGCGGATGGTGGTCGCCTCGTTCCTGGTCAAGCATCTGCTGATCGACTGGCGCGACGGCGAGGCGTGGTTCTGGGACACGCTGGTCGATGCGGATGCCGGCAGCAACCCTGCCAACTGGCAATGGGTCGCCGGCTGCGGTGCCGACGCCGCCCCCTATTTCCGCGTGTTCAATCCGGTGCTTCAAGGCGAGAAGTTCGACCCTGACGGAACCTATGTCCGGCGCTGGGTGCCGGAGCTGAAAGACCTGCCGGCGAAGTTGATCCATCGGCCTTGGCAGGCGACGCCCATCGAGCTTGCGAGCGCTGGCGTGACGCTCGGCAAGACCTATCCGCGCCCGATCATCGACCACGCCAAGGGACGCGAGCGAGCGCTCGCCGCTTACGCAACGATCCGCAAAGGTTGAGCCTTGCTTTGACACAATCATGAAACCCGCTATCGTCATCGCTCCATGCAAACCGTGGGGGACACGATATGGACGACGACAAGCCGATCTCCGAGCAGGCCATGGAGACGATCACCACCGCAGTGGAAGCGACCAAGGACGCCGCCGTCGCCGCCGTGAAGAAGGTGAAGAAGGCAACCAAGAAGGTCGCAAAGAAAGTCGCGCCGAAGAAGGCGTCCAAGAAGAAGGCCGCCAAGAAGTCTTCGAACAAGGCTGCAAAGAAGTCCTCGAAGAAAGCGACCAAGAAGGCGGTGAAGAAATCCGCGAAGAAGGCCGCGGCCAAGTCGAAAAAGAAGGCCAAGAAGGCCAAGCGCTGATCACAGCGCTTGGATGATGTCTCCGGGTGCGGGCCCGCCCGGAGACCGCTCCTGCGAACCTCTATCCCTGCTTTTTGGCTGCGCGCCTGCCCGGATGATGCTTCCCTTTCGGATCGCGAAACTCGCTGCGATGGCCGCGCCGGTCTTCAGCGTTGAAACGCCGCCGCTTCGCAGGTGAGCCGAACGCCTTGATCACCTTCCTGCCCTTGACCTTCTTGATGACGTAGCCGCCTTCGGTCATCGAGAACGGCGCCTTCAGCGTACCGTTGTGGTCGAACCTGGTACCGCGGGGATGCTTGATGGGTTCGAACCAGGACGGATAGACGAAGTTCGACATCGGGAAACCGCTGACGAGGAAGCCATCCTCCTCCACGGCGTCGCAGACCTCGTAGGCGTATTGGGTGTTCCGGTCCTTGTCGGCCCAGAGATTGGCGAGGGGATCGAGCACCATCTCGAACAGCTCGTGTGACGCCGCCATGCTGACCGGCTCGTCGCCGAGCGCCTTGACGAAGATCTTCGAGATCGGCTGGCCCTGATACGTCAGCTCGTGCCGCCCGAGCATGTTCTTGTCGGAGGCGTCGTCGAAATAGACGAGCTGCCAGTCGGTGTGTTTCGGTTTGCGCGTCACGTAGAGATCGACGGGATAGCCCCAGACCGGCAGGAAGTGCTCATCATAGCATTTTTGCAGCGCCGCGGTGAGTTTGCCCATCATGCCGCTGTCGATCGTCTCGTCAGCGTGGTTGATGCAGGCAATCCGGACCGGCTTCAGGGAACGGCCGAGCAGTGCTCGCTTCGCCTTCTTCTTCATGGAAATCACCGCGTGAGAGTTCAGCTGAATTGCGATCAGCCTATCACGATGCCCTCGGCACGCCAGGGATGTATTCCGGCGGCGTGGCTTAGGAGCCGAAGCGTCGGTTGACCACGAACACCGCGGCCGCGCACATCGTCATCCCGGCGATCGCCAGAGCATCGAGCTTCTCGCCGAACAGCACATAAGCCATCAGCGCGGTCACGGCGGGCACCAGATAAAACAGGCTCGCAACCGATGTCGCTGCAGCGTGACGGATGAGCCAGTACAAAAGGCTGATCGATCCGATCGAAAGTGCGATCGCGAGCCAACTGAGCGCGAGCACGAACTCGCGCGTCCAGTGCACGACCCGGTCCTCGAACAAAAGGGCGCCGGCTGTGAAGAAGATGGTGACCGCCACATATTGCACGAGATTGCCGGCCCGCCAGTCGATGTGACTGCAGAAGCGGCGCTGATACAGCGTGCCGAGCGTGATGCTGACCAGCGACACCACTGAGGCGAGCCAGCCGAGTCCGGCTTCGCCAATCATCGGGCGCTCGCGCAGAATCAGGGCCACGCCGCCGAGCCCGAACACGAGACCTGCCCACTGCACCGGCGTCACCTTCTCGCCGAGCCAGCGATTGGCGATGGTCGAGGTCAGAATCGGCTGCAGGCCCGGAATGAGCGCGGAGAGGCCTGCCGGAATCGAATGCGCGATCGCGATCGCGGTGCCGCCGAGATAGAAGCCGTGGACGAGTATGCCGGCGACCGCGCTGTGCGCGATACCGACTCGATCAGGCCATTTCGGGCGGGTAATGCCGGCGATGATCGCCATCAACCCGACCACCACCGCCATACGGATGGCGAGATAGGTCAAGGGATCGGCGTTGTTGACGACGTATTTGGTGCCGATGAAGCCGGTGCTCCAGAGCAGGACGAACAGGACAGGCGCTGCGCGCGCGGCCAGATGATCGTGATGATGATGATTCATTTGCCGCCTCATTGCCCGAGCGGCGACGGTGCGGCAATGTGAATTTCTGATGCTGCGCTGCGACGGTGCACAGCCGCTCAGCTCAGCCCATCACCACTCTTCCGGACAGGGATCGATGATCTTCCAGAGCTCGACCCCGTTCTTGATCTTCTTCATGTCGGTGGTCAGCCCGCCATTGCGGCGAATCCAGTCCTTCACCGTGTCAGGGTAGTAGGACATCAGGTCGGAGGTTCCCGCTGCGCTGGTGACCTTGATTCCAAAGGTGAATGCCTTGTCGTAATAGGCCTGGTGGAAGCCGAGACTCGCCTTTGGTGTCACGCAGATCTTGTTCAGCGGCACGATGCCGAGCACGAGCGTGCAGGCCGAGTTGCAGATCCCGTCGATGATCACGCGCTCGCCGGTGTCGCGGACGCGCTTGTACTTAGCCTTGTACTCTTCGACGTAGCCTCCGTGGTCGCGGGTGATGTGCAGTTCAGCCCGTGCGGGCGCGGCGGCGACGAAGAGCAACAGCAGGCTGAGGAGCGTGATGCGCATGGCAGGTTGCGATGAAAACCTTGCAGGAACGTACCGGCCCCTCGAAGAGGACCTCAATGAAAATCCCCAAAGGAGCCGGGGCGGAATCTTTGACCGGATTCTCTTTGGCCATACTTGTGTGGGGAATTCGTTAAGCATCCCGAAAAGGCCAAAAATGGGCAGGCCCGACCGCGCTTCCGGCAATTCTGTCACACCCACCCGGGAATCTGCGGGATTAGCCCCGCTTTCCGGGCCCCGGATGGGTGCCCTGGCGGTCCGAAATGGCTATAGATGGGTGACCGATTTGCGTGGGTCCGGAGAATCGACATGAGCCAATTCAAGCTTGTAGCCGCGGTTGCTGCCTTGTCGGCCGCAATTCTAGTCCCCAGCCTCGCGGAGGCCAGGGGCCATCACCGCTATTACGCCAGTCCGCTGCCCTACCCGATCAGCTATCTGCACAATTACGGCCCGGGTATCACGCCCGGTACCTTCGCCTTCTACGACGGCCCATCGACCAACCACTGCTATCAGAGCGCTGCCGCCTATGTCGGCCAGGACAGGCGGCGCCACCCCTGCTTCTGAGGGGCGTGGCCACAGCCATGCGGGCGTCTAGCTGAGGATCTGCTCTCAGCACTCCATTTCGGTTCTGCCACAATTTGATCAGAACAACTTCGATACCCTGTGTCGCGTAAGCGGAGGAAGACATATGAACCTTAAAATCGGCCTTGTCGCCGTGTTCCTGCTCGGTGCACTCGCGGCATCGTCGTCGGTCGCATCGGCCATGCCGGTTGCGCCAGCACCTGCGCCCCCGCAGCTCTCAGACGTCGAGCAGGCCCGCACGGTCTGCAATGCCTGGGGACGCTGCTGGTGGCAGCCGAACGTCTATTACGGCTACGGTTACGGCCCCGGATATTATGCGCCACCACGCTATTACGGCCCGCGCTACTATCGGCCGCGCTATTATGGATATTATGGCCGCCGCTGGTGAGTTTTGAAGGGGCCCTCTGGGCCCCTTCGCTTTTGCGAGATGGCGCTGGAGTCCGCTGCAGCTGAAGCAACTCCAAGACTGATCTAGATCAAAGATGAAGTTTGCCGTGCCGTCATGCTGCGCGGATGACCGATTTGATAGTATTCCGGTGCCCGCGGGCGGGCAGAATCTGCAAGCACATCTTGAAAAGCAGCCAAGCCGGGAAGGATGAAGCTTTGCATCCTTCGCCTGCAGGCGCCTCCATTTCATGACCTGTTGCCCGCGCAGCGGATGAACCGGAGAGGTTTGACGTAGCCACGCATCCGGTCCCCGCGTCCGCAATATCAGCGCGGGGAATCCTGTTTACTGAATCGTCGCGTTTCGCCATTGATCGGCGCATCGACGTTCGTTTCGTTGTCACATTGCAGCATTCGGCCAGACGCATGTTCTTCGACGCTCTTGCCCCCTCCTCCGCGCTCCAGCTGACCCGGTTTACCGATGTCGACGCGTTTCGACCGGCCGAGTCCCTGGAGGACGCCCGGAGCATTCCGCTTGATGTCGCCAATTTCGCAGCGGCGCGCGCCATCGTGAACCTGCCGGGGTGTCGGATCATTGTGGCGAGGTCATTCGCACGCATTCTCGATAGCGTTTACCGCGCGCCAGGCGGCATGGTGATTCTGCCGATGACCGACGATCTGCGGGCCAGTTCGAGCGGGGTGGATATCGACTCGCGCTTCTTCATCGCCTTGCGCGGCAACCACCATTGCCATTTTGTCGAACCGCGGATCAATCACCATGCGCTGATCATGTTCTCACCCGCACTCGGGGATCGCGGCTGGTTCGATCGCGCCGACACTTTGTGGGTTCGTATCGCGGACCCCGCTGCGCATCTGTACGCGCGGCAGCTTGTGCAAGATATCTTGCAGACCGCGTCCATACAGCCGGATATGTTCGGAACGCCGGAGGTCGCCGCGCACCTTCAGGAGGGCCTGTTGCTCGCCTTCGACGAGTTGTTCCGGATCAACCCGTCGCGCGATCGCGGCGCTCCACGTGCGGGCGCACGCTCAGCCAGGCTCGTGCAGCAGATCGACGACTACGTCACAGCCTATCCAACCGCTCCGATCTACACAGCCGATCTCGCCGATGAATTTGACGTCTCGATCCGCACCCTGGGCGGTGCGGTGGCCAAGGTGCGCGGGATGAGCCTGCATCAATACATCCGGCTGAAGCGGCTCTGGGCAACCCGCTCACAGCTCCTCAGAAGCGGTGCCGCCTCGGTGGCCTCGTGCGCGCGCGCCCAAGGCTTCCACCATCTCGGCGAGTTTGCCGCAGCTTACCGCGCGACCTTCCACGAAGCGCCCTCGGACACGCTGGCGCGAGCCCGGCAAACCGGTTTTCCGGCGAACTGACATCTTCACCGTACTGAGAGGTGGATGGGCAACAAGCCGGCCTGGACGGCGGGAAGACCCTGGGCAGCTTACGAATGGCGCGCTCGGAAGGATTCCAAGCCTCCGACCCTCGGAATCGAAATCCGCTCAGTCCGCAAGCAGTTAGAGTGGATGTTTCGTCGCCTTGCCGCGGAGTTGCGTCTCTCTCCTGCGTGCTCATCGACCAGATTGTTGGGTAGGTCTGAATGCTCGGCGAAGCGATCCGGCCGGACGCTTGAGCGCCACGCCGGTGCCGCACGCCTCAAAGCGCAGGTCCGCAATGGCGGCTCCGGATATCCCGCCGCCCCCGTTATCGCGAATGCGTGTGGGGACGCCCCCTTGACGCCCGAGTCTTTCCATCCATATACCATCCATATGGATGCCAACGGGATGCTATGTGATGCCGAGCAACGTTCACGAAATCCGACCAAAGCCGTCCGACACGGAAAAAATCACGATCAATCTTGGTTTTGTCGATCTCGGTCAGGTCGACTTGATGGTGCAGGAAGGGTTCTACTCGAACCGCACGGATTTCATCCGGACCGCGATCCGCAACCAGCTCGAACGCCATGCCGACGTGGTCAAGCAGTCCACGGCGCGAAAGAGCCTGGACCTGGGCTTGCGAAACTACAGCCGCGAGGATCTCGAGGCGGCGCGGCGGGCGGGCGAGATGCTGCATATCAATGTTCTGGGCCTCGCGACTATCGCCCAGGACGTCACGCCCGAGCTTGCCCGCGCGACGATCGCCTCGATCTCCGTATTAGGAGCTCTGCACGCGAGTCCGGCCGTCAAATCCGCCCTCGCTGACAGAACGAGGTAAGGCCATGCTGAAACTGGATATGGTTCGCGAAGCCACACGCCTGACGCGGTCGGGCCAGCTCGTTGAGGCCACCGCGCTGATCCAACGCGTGCTTAGGGGTGAGAGCGCGCCGGACGTCACCGCTCCCGGCACACGCCGCTCTCCCGCGACAGAAAGAAAGCCGCCGATCATCGACGCCAAGCCACACGTGGCCGCGACGAGGAGTCCGCGTCGCACAGCCCGTGCGCCGGTGGATCTCGCCAAGAATCTCCCTGGGCTTGGCCTCGGAGGACCGCTGCGGCGCGCCCCGCCGTCCATGGCGGACATCGTGCCGGACGGCACCCGGTTCGTCGAAGGTAGCTACTGCAACGCTGCGGGAAGCCGCTCCTACCGGCTCTTCATCCCCAGCGGCTATCATGGACAGGCCATTCCGCTCGTGATCATGCTGCACGGTTGCACGCAGTCGCCGGAGGATTTCGCCGCCGGCACGCGGATGAACTTCATCGCCGAAGAACAGACCTGCTTCGTGGCCTATCCCGCGCAACGAGCCGAAGCGAACCAGGCGAAATGCTGGAACTGGTTTCGTCCAGCCGACCAGCAGCGCGGTGGGGGCGAGCCTTCGCTCATCGCCGGCATCTCCCGCCAGATCATGCGCGACTATTCGGTCGATCGGGAACGCGTCTACGTCGCCGGACTGTCCGCCGGGGCCGCAGCCGCGGCCGTCATGGGATCGACGTACGGCGATCTGTACGCGGCGATCGGCATTCATTCCGGACTGGCCTGCGGAGCAGCCAGCGACCTTCCCTCCGCGCTGATGGCCATGAAGCAAGGCGGCGGACCTGAGGCAATGCCGGGCGACGGCCCGCCCGTGCCGACAATCGTCTTCCACGGCGATCGCGACACCACGGTGCATTCCAAAAACGGCACTCGGATCGTCCGACAGTCGATCGGCGCATCCGGCACGAAGGCGAAGGTGCACCGCGGGCGGGTACCTGGAGGGCATGCCTACACCCGCACGGTCCACACCGACGTCGGCGGGCGGGGAATCCTCGAACACTGGGAAATCCACGGAGCCGGACACGCATGGTCGGGAGGCAGCCCTGCCGGCTCCTACACCGATCCGGACGGACCGGATGCGACGAGGGAGATGCTGCGTTTCTTTCTCGAACATTCGTTGCAGAGGAGACGAAACTAGCGTCACTGCGAACGACTCACAGTCACTTCGCGCAGCGCGCGCAGAGGTTGGCAATTGACCCATCGTCTGGCGAACGCAACGGCGACATCCATTCAGAATGCGGCATCTGATGGCGCTCAGAATGACAATCCTGAGACAGCCAAAAGCGCTTGATAGTCATCAGGGTGAATGGCGCGCTCGGAGAGATTCGAACTCCCGACCCTCGGAATCGAAATCCGATGCTCTATCCAGCTGAGCTACGAGCGCCCTGACCCGGGTGAGGGGCCACAAACCGACTGCCTCGGTCGTACGCTGGTGGGCCGGCGCACCGACGACGTTCGGATCGGTTCGAATTAGCAGAGAGGTCGGACAATAAAAAGCCCTTCCCGCCTTCATCCAGGGGGGATCAGACCATTCTTACCAGGTCGTGTCGAAAAGACCGAAATGCGGCTGCTGTGCCACCTGCATCATCGGCTGGCCGCGCCGCGGCGCCGAATGCGCCCGAGCCAGCTTGCGCTTGGGCTGAACTGGGGCCTGAACCTGCGCCTGCGGCTTCCCCTCGGCCTTCGGCGTGAATTGGGCAAATGTCTCGCGCACCCGCGCCTTCGCGGAGGCGTCAGCCAATGGGTCTGCCTGCGCGGTCGGCTGAGGTACGGCGGCCGCGGTCTTCATCACCGGCGCGGCGATGGTCGGCTGGCTGGTGTCGAGCACGACACGTTCAGGCAGATGACGGTCGGACCGGATTCGGATCAGCGGCTGGTCGTAGCTTGCAGCTGCAACGGTCTGCACGGCCGGCAACGTCGGCCAAACGAAATCAGTTGCGAATAACAGTGCGAGCAACGCTCCAC
Source organism: Bradyrhizobium sp. USDA 4474 (assembly GCF_054057515.1). Lineage (NCBI taxonomy): Bacteria > Pseudomonadati > Pseudomonadota > Alphaproteobacteria > Hyphomicrobiales > Nitrobacteraceae > Bradyrhizobium > Bradyrhizobium sp. USDA 4474. Next base: position 438,839 of record NZ_JBSRZJ010000002.1, read on the forward strand.
CGACGAACAGGAAGTACCGAAAGATGGGCATTGACCGCGCTCCGCCCCCCGCATCCGCGCGTGGGCTTTTCGCCTTAACCGGCGATCCTTTAATTGGTTCCTGGGCCCAGCCTTTGGTTCAAATGGCAACGCCAAGATTTTCGGCCAAGGGGCGTGCAAGGTAACTTTTCCGCTAGCGGAATGTGCAGCCCTTAGGCGCGCCGCGCCGTCACGAGCGAGCACTTCGCCTGGTCGGCGTTCACGTTGACGAATCCGACCGGGACGTGGGCAAAGGTCTTGCGGCTCTTCATGCCAACGGTATCGGCCAGCACGCGGCTGCGGTCCGTCAGATGGCTGCCGTCGCGCCGCGCAAAAGCGCAGACGATCTCGACATCCTTTACAGCATAATCATTGTCATTCCGCACGGTGAAGGTCACCAGCGCCTTCGAGCCAAGGCCGCCGCGCCTCCAGGTCTGCGAGGAGATCCTCATTCGGTCGAGCTCGGCGTCCCCCGCAGCGGGGGTATCGGAGGCCGCCGCCGGGGGAGCCGGATTGTCGCCCGCCAAGGCGAAGCTCACCAAGGTCGATTTCACCGGTTCGGTTTCAGCGACATTGCCTTGGGAAGGATGCGTCGTCAGCCCGAGGGCACCGCCAACCACGAGTGCAGCCATTAAGAGGCCGCGCTCGACCCGGACGTTTGCGGACTTCGTACCCTCGCCATTCCTGACGAAGGTTCCCGGTCCGATCGGAGCAAACCCTTCGCTCATGGGTGCGTCACTCGCCTCCTCTTTCAACCGGTGAGACGAGTTCAGGTTCCCGCATCCATGCGAATTTCGGATAGGAGCCATAGTGTCCATCGCCTAACATGCGCTGCGACATCGCGAACGCCCTGCCGAGAGGAATTGAAATGCCAATCATCGTCACCTGGGATCACGTCCATCTGCGCAGCCCCGATCCGGAAGCGACCGCGACGTGGCTGCAGGATATCCTCGGCGGCGAGATCGTGCGCGCGCCAGGGCGCATCGATGTGAACCTCGGCGGCGCAAGGATCTTCATCGCGCCGCTGGAAGGCGACAGCGCCGTCAGCCCGCCGCCTCCTCACCCTCATCAGGGCCTCGACCATTTCGGGCTCACGGTGAAGGACATCGATCTCGTCGCCGCCGAGATCAAGGCCAAGGGTGTGACCTTCACACGCGAGCCGACCACGATCCGGCCCGGCGTCCGCGTCTGCTTCATCCGCGGTCCCGAAGGCATCTCCATCGAGCTGCTCGAGCGCGACAAGAAATACACGTGATTCCTCAGGGCCTAAGGGCGTTGCCCGTCATTTCAGTGTCACAGATACAACGGGCGGGCAGCCAAGCGAAACTGCCGCGTTGCGCGAGGGGTTGCGCTTTGGCATAAAAGCCTCACCGGTTTAGCCATTGGGCGATGGCGTCCGGCCGACGGGCGCAATGAAGAACGGCCTCTATTCGATCCATGTGAGCCTGCTCGATGGCCGAGCCGGCAAGGGTAGCGGCGTGATTCTTTTTCGCGACGGCAAAATCCTTGGCGGCGATGCCTACCTCTACTACACCGGCAGCTACGTGGTGAAGGACGACCACACGTTCAAGGGCGAGGTGCTGGTGCAACGGCACACCTCGCCGCGCGGCGACGACAATCCGCTGTTCGGCGGCCCTGCCCCCGTTGGCATCGGCGTCAGCGGCACCTACACGGAAACCCGCGCGGAGATGACCGGCACAGCGCTGGTTGGCAAGGCCAGCCTGATTTTCGGCGCCACCCTGCACAAGCTTGTAGACGCCGACTAGCCACAGATCTATTCGGCAGCCTGCTCCAGCGGCGCCGTGCGCGGCAGGATGATCTGGATCCGCGTACCGCTGCCCGGCTCGGAAACGAGATCGAGTCGCCCGCCGAGCCGGTTGGTGACGATGCTGTAGACGATGTGCAGCCCCAAACCGGTGCCGCCTTGGTCGCGCCGCGTCGTGAAAAACGGATCGAAGGCGCGGCGGCGCACGTCGAGCGACATGCCGCAGCCATTGTCTGAGACGATAATCTCGACATTGTCCTTGCCGGATTCGCGCACCTGGATGTCGATGATGCCAGGACGTCCGTTCGGAAAAGCATGCGCGACCGAATTCAGGAACAGATTGGTCAGCACCTGGCCGTACGGGCCGGGATAGCTGTTCATGGTCAGGTTAGGCTGGCACTCGACGTTGAGCGTGAGATTCTGCTTGCGCAGCCCCGGGCGCAGGCTCATCACCACCTGCTCGGTGAGGTCGGCGAGGTCGAAGCTGCGCTGGTCAGAGTAGTTGCGGTCGGCCGCGACCTGTTTGAAGGACTGGATCAGCTCGGCGGCGCGGTTGAGATTGGAGACCAACTGCGAGGAGGCGTCGCGGCTGGTGTTGAGGTAATCGTTGAGGGTCGAGCGGCGAAGCTCGCCGCGCTCGACCTCGGCACTGAACATCGCGGTCTTGCGCTCCAGCGCCGAGGCGACAGTCAGGCTGATGCCGACGGGGTTGTTGACCTCGTGCGCCACGCCGGCGACCAGGCGTCCGAGGGCCGCGAGCTTTTCGGCCTCGATCAGCGAGGCCTGGGTCTCGCGCAGATTGCGCAGCGCGGTCTCAGCGGAGTCCTTGGCCTTCCGCATTTCCTGTTCACCGCGCTTGCGCTCGCCGATGTCGAGCGCCACGGTGACGATCCGCTCGATCTCACCCTCGGCATCGAGCAGCGGCAGCTTGTTGACCAGCCATTGCCGCATGTTGCCGGAGGCGTCCTTGTACTCCTCCTCGTAGAATCCGAGCCCCTTTCGCAAGGCCAGCACGCGCTTGTCGTTCTCGTCGGTCTTGGCGGCGCCGTAGCGCGACATCAGATCGGCGGTGGTGCGGCCGAGCGCATCGCCGGGTTCGATACCGAAGATGCCTGCCATATAGCGGTTCATCAGCACGTAACGGAGGTCGCGGTCCTTGACGTTGATGACGGCGGGCACGGTGTCGATGACCTGCTGGAGCAGGCGCCGGCCTTCGGCGATGGCATCTTCCGCCCGCTTCTGGTCGGTGATGTCGCGTAACGTACCCTCGTAGCGGACGATCGTGCCCTGCTCGTCCCGTACCCCCGTCGCACTGTCGGAGAGCCAGAGGATGTTGCCGCTGCGTTGGCGTACCTGGTACTCGAACTCGCGCACAATGCCGTCGCGATGCATCAGCCGCTGGTACTCCACGCGGGCCTCGGGATCGACATAGATGGTGTGGGCGATATCGTTGATGCTGTCGATCAGGTGCTGCGGGCTGTCATAGCCCATCATCCGTGCCAGCGCCGGATTGGCGTTGAGGAGATCGCCTGCCGGCGTCGTCACGTAGATGCCGTCGACCGACCCCTCGAATAGCTTGCGATAGCTCTCTTCCGCCAGCCGCTGCTCGGTGAGCGCCCGCACCGCCGCTTCGCGTGCCGTGTCGGCCTCCTCCAGCGCGCGGCGGAACACCTCCGCCGCGCGGGCAATATCGCCGATCTCGTTGTTGAGATCGGCCGACGGGATCGAGGTCCTTTTCTCGCCCGCCGCGAGGGCACGAATGGAGCGCGCGATCTGGGCCAACGGACGCACCGTCCGCCCCACGACGAAAACGGCGGCGAGGATGCCGATCAACACGCCCATGCTGCCGAGCACGATGCTCTGCCAGCGCGCTTCCGCAAGCGTCCGGGCGAAGTCGCGCGACAGCACATGGCCGCGGCGGTCGCTGACGTCACGGAGCAATTCGGTGACGCGGCCGATCAACCGGCCCTCGGTTCCCAGCACCTCACGATCGATATCGGCGATCTGCCGTTCGCGCACCGCGACTGCGATGATGGCATCGGCGTAATTGTTCACCGCGGTCTTCAGCTTGCCATCGGGAATGTCCATTGTCCGCATGCCCAGCGCGGCCTGTTCGGCTGCGGAGGGATTGCGCGCGAGCAATCCAAGCGCGATCCGGCTCTGGGCCTCCGACAGGCGCGCGGCGAGATCACGGTCGCCGCTTTCGGAGACCGCGGCGTCGAATTGGTCGCGCAGCGGGGGCAGCCCGGCTAGCAGTTGCGCACGGCGATCGATCAAGGTCGATATCCGGTCCAGCCCGCTCCGGTAGGTCGCAAGCCGCTCGGAGACGCCGTCGATCATGTCCTGCTGTTCGGGCGCCAGCTCGATTCGGGTCTTCTTGAGGATGTCGCTCAGCGTCGAGGCCGCCTCGCCGACCTGTTTGAACTGGATGCCGGCGCCGGGATCGGTGACGAAGTCACGCGCGGCGAGCCGCAAATCGTTCATGCGGCGGTCGATGTCCTCTGCGAGGTCGCCGACGCTTTGCAGCCGCTGGAGTTCGGCGAAGGTGGCGTCGATATGCCGGATCGCGATCACGCTAGCAGTCGAGGTGACGATGATCACCGCCAGCACCAGGATGAAGCTGCCGAACGTCATCTGGCCGATCGACAGCGAAAACGATCGCTTCTGCGGCGGATTCGGTGGCGTTTCGACGGACATTGGGGCTGAACCGGACTCCATACCCGCCCTATATACGCCGTATCGCCCCTCCGGGGGAACATGCCTCCGCGAGGCGGAACGGGCTGTTTTTCATGATGGTTTAGCGACGGCTGGGCCGCCGGGCCGGAAACCTGAGGTCCATGGCGATCGGTCCACGCTGCCATGGACGAACTTCAGGGCCTCGGCGCTCCCCAATACTTCGTTTGATATCGAAGTATTCTAGCCGACCGCGCCGACCTCGAACACCTCACCGTCATAGCCTGCTTCGCGGGGGATGCGGAGCTGGCGGCCGGTTTCGGTCTTGGTCATGACCGGCATCACCGTGACAATGGACATGCCTTTGGCATGCTCGAGTGCCGCCTTCACGTTCGGCTGCTTGGCGAGCCGGATCAGATTGCGCGTGGTCGGGAACGGCAACTTGAAGCGACCGCTCTCACCGCCCTCCACTGCCTCGCGCGCCGACAACCAGATCGAATCGGTGGACTCGCGTCCATCATGCGCGCCGAGCTGGTCGGGCGGTGCTGCGGCGAGGAAGAACCAGGTGTCGAAGCGCTTGGGCATCCCCTCCGGCGTGATCCAGTGCGCATAGGGCACGAGCGTGTCGAGCGCGAGCTGGAGATCGTTATCGGCGAGAATGCTCAGAAAGCTGATCTTGTGCTCGTTGAGCGCGACGCGATGCGCGTCGGCGATCTCGCCGGCGCGCTTCGCGTCGATAGGCGTGTTCGAACCATTCGAACGCGCCAGCAGGATGCCGCTCTCTTCGAACGTTTCGCGGATCGCGGCGATCCGAAAACCGCGGTCCGCTTCGCTCAAGGCTTCACCGCCCGAGTAGAGATCGGAACGCTTGACGATCTCCTGATCGCCGGCATCCACGCTTCCCCCGGGAAACACCAGCGCGCCCGAGTTGAACTCGATCTGATGATGGCGCACCATCATGAAGATCTCGACTTCCTTCGCTCCGTCACGAAGCAGAAGGATCGTCGAGGCCGGGCGTGACGCTGATGTCTCGGGCATTCAACTAACCTGCGGCGCTGGATTGCGGGCCGAGATTGGCGCGCTTGTCGAAACGAGCGACGCGCGACAAGAGATAATCGACTTCCGCCTTTGCCGTTGCCGTTATCGTTGCCCCCGGCTTGCGCTGTGCGCTGGAGGCGATGATGCCGCGCTTCTGCAGCACGTATTTGCGCACGGTGAGGCCGACGCCGGGCTGCTGCTCGTAGCGGATCAGCGGCAGATGCGCGTCGAAGATGTCATGCGCGGCATCGCGCTTGCCGGCCTTGGAAAGGTTGACGACGTCGATCAGAAGCTCGGGGAAAGCGTAGCCGGTCATGGCACCGTCGGCGCCGCGCTCCATCTCGAAGTCCAGGAACGTGCCGCCATTGCCGCAGAGGATCGAGAGCGGACGGAGCGAGCCATCCTTCTGGAAGCCGCGCAACGTCGTGATCTTCTCCAGGCCCGGCCAGTCCTCGTGCTTGAGCATCACGCAGTTCGGATTGTCCATGACGATCTTGCGGATCACGGCGGGAGTGAACACCACCGTGAGCGTCAGTGGATAATCTTGGAGCACCCATGGCACGTCGGGGCCGATCGCCTCGGCCGCCTGCTTGAAATACCCGACGATCTGGTCGTCGGTGCGAAGCGAGGGCGGCGGCGCGATCATGACGCCGGCGGCGCCCGCGTCCATCGAGGCCCTGGCCAGCGAGCGCATGGTGGCAAAGCCGGGCGCCGAGACCCCGACGATCACCTGCATCTTCTTGGCGCGCTTGACGTAGCGCACCGCCACCTGCTCGGCTTCGGCGGCGTCCAACTTCGGAGCCTCGCCGAGAATCCCGAGCACCGTGACGCCGTCGCAGCCGACCTCCTCGTAGAAATCGGTCAGGCGATCGATCGAGCGCTCGTCGATGCGGCCGTCGTCGTGGAACGGCGTCGGCGCGATTGCGAAGGTGCCCTTAGCGTCGGCGGTGAGTCTCATCAGTCTCTCTCTCTTTCTCCGTCATTCCCGGACGCGCGGAAGCGCGAAGCCGGAATGACACAATCAGCCTAAAACCGCCGCGCGCCCATCTTGATCTGCTCTTCGGAGAAGAAGATCTCCCGGGCATGCTCAACGATGTCCTGGGCGTTCCAGCCCGTGTGCGGCGGCTTCCAGCCTTCCATCTCCATCATCCGCATTTCGCGCACACCACGGGGCCCGGACACGCCCAGCACCTTGCCGGTCTGATCGCCGGACAAATCGCTGACCATGTATAGCACGGCCGGCGCAATGCCGTCCGGCCCAAGCGCCGCCGAGGGGTTCTCCTTGTAGCGGGGCAGGTCTGCGGTCATGCGGGTCAGTGCGCCCGGGGCGAGCGTCCAGATCCGGATGTTGTACTTCCGGCCCTCGATCGCCAGCACGTTGGAGAGGCCCCAGATGCCGCCCTTGGCGGCCCCGTAATTGGTCTGGCCGAAATTGCCGATCAGCCCTGAGGTCGATGAGGTGTTGACGATGACGCCGCCGCCGTGCTCCCGCATCCAGCGAAACACCGGCATCGTGCAACAGAAGGTGCCTTTCAGATGCACCTTGATGACCCTGTCCCAGTCGGCCTCGGAGGCTTTGTGAAAGGTCTGGTCGCGCAAAATGCCGGCATTGTTGACCAGGATGTCGGCTCGGCCAAAATGCTTGATGGCGTCGTCGAACACCGACTGGCCGCCTTCCATGGTCGAGATGTCAGCGCCGTTCGCGACCGCCTTGCCGCCCTCGGCCTTGATCGCGTCCACCACGAGCTGCGCCATCGAGGTGTCGGCGCCGGAGCCGTCGCGGGGCCCGCCGAGATCGTTGACGACGACCGAGGCCCCTTCCCGCGCGAACAGCTTTGCGTAGGCCTCACCGAGCCCCCCGCCCGCGCCGGTGATCAGCGCGACCTTGCCGTCGAGTAATCCCATGATGGTTTCTCCCTGTTTTGCTGTTCCCTGTCCGAAACGCGATGCAGCGTGAAACGCTGCGTCCGGGACACGAGATCTCCCTAGCCGAGCACCGTCTTGCCGTTCTTGATCACCGTAACGCCGCGCGAATTCACCTTGGCTTCGAACGAGATCACATTGCCGTCCTTCCAGAGGTCCATGGTCACGGTCTCACCGGGATAAACAGGCGAGGAGAACCGCGCGACGTGCTGGCGGAAGGCTGATGCGTCGTAGTCGGCATAGGTCTGCAGCACACCACGGCAGGTGATGCCGTAGGTGCACATGCCGTGCAGGATGGGGCGCGGGAAGCCGGCCTTCCTGGCGAATTCGGGATCGCTGTGGAGCGGGTTGCGATCGCCGCAGAGGCGATAGACGAGCGCCTGGTCAGGGCGCGTGACGATGTCGATGGTCTTGTCGGGTGCGCGCGAAGGCATCTTGTGCGGATCGGGCTGAGCCAGGTTCGGCCCGCCGAAGCCGCCATCACCGCGGGCAAAGCGGGAGGCGACCAGCGTGGCGAGCTTCTCGCCCTTCTCGTTCTTCAGCACGGTCTGGTGCGAGATGACGACGCCCTTGTCCTTGCCCTTGTCGTAGACCTCGACGACGGAAGAATCGGCGGTGATGTTCGCGGCCACGGGCAGCGGCTGGTGAAAGGTGATGTCGCGCTCGCCATCGACCACCATGACGCGGTTGAGGTTCATCTCGCCCGGGCCCGAGCCCCAGGCCGCGACGGAGGCAAAGGTCGGCACCACCTTCAGCGGCCGCGGCGTGAAGGTACCTTCATTGACGAAGGCGAGTTCGTTCTCGTCCAAGGGATCGGCACCGAGGCCGATGCCGCAGGCGTAGAGCATCACCTCGCGATCGCCATAGGCATATTTCTGGCCGAGGTTTTTGAGGGCTTTGAGCTCTTCGTATCTGGCGGACATTTGTTTGTGTTCCTCCCGGCGTCTGTCTCAGCGAGCAGCGGCGCTCGTTAATGTGCCCTCTCCCCTTGTGAGAGAGGGCGACGAGAGCCGTGCGGCAAACTCGTTTGGGTGAGGGGTTGCTTCCTCGGCAAAAGTCTCTGTGGAGAGAACCCTTCATCCGGTGCTTCGCGCCACCTTCTCCCGCAAGGGGAGAAGGGAAGTAAGAACTACACCGGCGTGAAGAACGGCAGCGGTGCCCCATCGGTCGGCTTGAACACCACCTTCACCTTCTGACCGATCTTCAGCTTCTCGATATCGCAGTCGACGAAATTGGTTTGCACCGACGGGCCCTCCTTCAGCGTGACGTAGCCGATGGCATAAGGACCGCTCGGCGACTTCCGCATCAGGCTCCAGGTGTAGATCGTGCCCTCGCCCGACGCCTCTTCCCATACCGTCTTGTCGGAGTAGCAGAACGGACAGATCGAGCGCGGGAAGTAGTGCGCTTCGCCGCAGGCGGTGCAGCGCTTGATCATGAACTTGCCCTGCCTGGCCGCGTCCCAGAAGGCCGCGGTTTCCGGATTGGTCACCGGGGCCGGATACTTCCTTGCTTCGCTCATCACACGCGCTCCAGAATGGCCGTCGAGGCGGCGTGGCGGACACCCAAGAGACCGCCGGTGCCGTGGGCGATGGCGAGATCGCAGTTCTTGACCTGCACCTTCGGATGCGCCTCGCCGCGCAGCTGCCTGACGGCCTCGATGATCTTGGTCATGCCGCCGCGATTGACGGGATGGTTGCTGCAAAGGCCGCCACCGTCGGTGTTGAATGGCAGCTTGCCGACCCCGGAAATCAGATTGCCGTCGGCGACGAACTTGCCGCCCTCGCCCTTCTTGCAGAAGCCGAGGTCCTCGAGCTGCATCAGCACCGTGATGGTGAAGCTGTCGTAGATCGAGGCGTATTTGATGTCCTTCGGCGTGATACCGGCTTCCTCGAACGCGCGCGGGCCGGACCAGATGCCGGCCGAGTATGTGAGATCGAGGTCCTTGCCGCCGCGCGGGCCCTTCATCGCCTCGCCATGGCCGATCAGCTTGACCAGCGGCTTCTTCAGGGTCCTGGCGATCTCGGGCGTCGTCACGATCAGCGCGCCGCCGCCATCGGAGACGACGCAGCAGTCCATGCGATGCAGGGGATCGGAGATCATCGGCGAGTTCAGGACATCCTCGACGGTCACAACGTCCTTGAGCATCGCATGCGGATTGTATTGCGCGTGGTGCGAGGCCGCGACCTTGATCCAGGCGAGCTGTTCGCTCGTCGTGCCATAGTCGTGCATGTGGCGCATGGCACACATGCCATAGGCATTGTGCGTGGTCGCGCCGTAAGCGGATTCGAAATCGAGCTCGGCCCCGGCGGCCCGCGGCGGCATCACGCCAGAGCGCGGCTTGCCGGCGAGCGTGATCAGCGCGATCGAGCACTTGCCCGCCGCGATTGCTTCAGCCGCATGGCCAAGGTGGATGATGTAGGAACAACCACCGGTCTCCGTGGAATCGACGTGACGAAGTTTTTTCGTGTTGAGACCGAGATAATCGACCATCGGCCACGCGCCCCCGGGCGCATCGCCCGCGCAGAAATAGCCGTCGACATCGTCCTTGCTGATCCCGGCATCCTCGATCGCCCCCTTGGCGACCTCGGCGTGGAGCTGGGCGGTGGATTTGTCCGGCGCATGCCGGGTCGGGTGCTCGTAGATCCCGGCAATGTAGGCCTTGCCCTTGATGGTCAAAACAGAGGTCTCCGCTCGCGTTTCTTCTTGGCTCTTTTTTCTGAACCGCACCGGGCGGATTGGCAAGCGCGGAAATATTCCGTCGGGCGAGAGGACAGCGGGTGGGCGCAAGCGAGGTCGGTCATGGAGGGCCGCTCTGCTCCCGCGCCGTCCTGCGAGCGCAGCGAAGCAATCCAGGACTTTCTCCGCGGGTGTATTTCTGGATTGCTTCGCTGCGCCCGCAATGACGGAAGAGGCAGCGGAAATCCCAACGGTGTTCAGCCCGACGGCACAAGCAATTTTCGTTTGATCGAAAAATGGGCCCGCGTTCGAAAAACAACCCCATGCACAGTAGAACAGTGGTTGATTTAAAAGGATAAATCGCAGCGCGGATTAGCCGGAGGCGTAATTCGCCGATTTGGCCTCCGCGGCAGCTGGCGTGGCGGATCACGCTTGGCTAATCCGCCCCACCAGACCGCCCTACTCCGCCGCAATCTGCCTTGGCGCTGGCGGCGGGCTCGCCAAATCGGCGGCGAGCTGGGCGTAACGGGCCTTGGCGTCGGCGACGGCCTTCTCCTTCACCGGGCCGTAGCCGCGGATGCGGTCGGGCAGCGAGAGCAGTTCGACCGAGGTATCGATCGTGACCGGCGACAACAGGCCCAGCACGGTGGCGACGTCCTTCTCGTAGCCGACGATCAGATCGCGCTCGAGCTTGCGGTCGGCGCTGCGGCCGAAGATGTCGAGCGGCGTGCCGCGGAGGAATTTGAGCTTCGCCAGCACACCGAACACCTTCAGCATCCACGGGCCGAAGGCGCGCTTCTTCGGACGACCCAGCGCATCGACGCCGCTCGCCAAAATCGGTGGGGCTAGGTTGAAGCTGAACTTGTAGTCGCCCTCGAACTGGTCGCTGAGCTGTTTTGCGAAGGCGCCGTCGGTGAAGAGGCGCGCGACTTCGTACTCGTCCTTGTAAGCGAGCAGCTTTGCATAGTTGACCGCGACTGCGCGCGGCAGCGCATCGCCGTAGCCGCCCTTCACCGCGGCATCACGGACCTGGTCAACCAACTTGCGATAGCGCTTGGCCAGGCGGCCGTTCTGGTAGGCGGTGAGATGCTTGACGCGATGCTCGATGACTTCGTCGAGCGTCATGGCATCCAGTGTCTTGGGCGCTGCGACCTCGTCCGTGCCCTTCAGCATCTCGGCGAGGCGTGCCGGATCCGCGACCGCGAGGCGGCCGAGGCGGAAGGCTTCCTTGTTCATCTTGATCGCGACGCCGTTGACCTCGATTGCCTGCTCGATCGCTTCCGCCGACAGCGGGAACAGTCCCTTCTGATAGGCATAGCCCATCATCATCATGTTGGTGGCGATGCTGTCGCCGAGCAGCTGCTCCGCGGGCTTGGTGAAGTCGAAGAACACGGAATCCTTGTGCAGCGCCGTCTCTAACAGTCCGTTCAGCTTGCGGGTCTGGAAATCGAAGTCGCGGTTGAGGACGAAGTCGGCGGTCGGGATCAGGTGGCTGTTGATGATGCCGCGGGTGCGGGTGCTATCGCAGAGCGAGATCGTGTCCTTGGCGACTGCGACCACCTCGTCGGCGGCGAGCACGACATCGGCCGTACCGGTGACGATGCGCGAGCAGGTCACCTCGGCCGGGTGATCGGAGAGGCGCACGTGGCTCAGCACCGCGCCGCCCTTCTGCGCAAGGCCGGACATGTCGAGGATCATCGAGGCCTTGCCTTCGATGTGCGCGGCCATTCCGAGCAGCGCACCGATGGTGAGCACACCGGTGCCGCCGACGCCGCCGACCGCGATGTTGTAGGGCTTGTCGAGCGCCGGCCGCGACGCCGGCTCGGGAATCGCGCCGATATCGCCGAGATCGGCCGGCGCTCGGTGCCGTGGCGCGCCGCCGTCGATGGTGACGAAGGACGGGCAAAAACCCTTCAGGCAGGAATAATCCTTGTTGCAGGACGACTGGTTGATGGCGCGCTTGCGGCCGAACTCGGTCTCCAGCGGCTCGACCGAGATGCAATTCGATTGCACCGAGCAATCGCCGCAGCCCTCGCAAACGGCCGGGTTGATCATGACCCGGCGCGCCGGATCTTCCATCAGGCCGCGCTTGCGGCGGCGGCGCTTTTCGGCGGCGCAGGTCTGCACGAAGACGATCGCCGAAGTGCCCTTGTACTCGCGGCACATCTTCATGACGTTCTGCAGTTCGTCACGGTGATATTTCTTGACGCCGGGCGCGATCGTGTCGGCCGGATAGGCATCGGGGTTCTCCGAGACGAGATAGATCTCGCTGATGCCCTCGGCGTGCAGCTGGGCCATGATCTTCTGCGGCGACAGATCGCCGTCGTGGCGCTGGCCGCCGGTCATGGCCACCGCATCGTTGTAGAGGATCTTGTAGGTGATGTTGGCCTTGGAGGCGATCGCCTGCCGGATCGCCAGAATGCCCGAATGGAAATAGGTCCCGTCGCCGAGGTTCGCGAAAATGTGGTTCTCGTTGGTGAAAGGCGCGATCCCGACCCACGGCACGCCCTCGCCGCCCATATGGGTGAACGTCTCGGTCGAGCGGTCCATCCACAGCGCCATGAAGTGACAGCCGATGCCGGCCATGGCGCGGCTGCCTTCGGGGACTTTTGTCGATGTGTTGTGAGGACAGCCGGAGCAGAAATACGGCGTGCGGGAGACAGGCGCCGTGGGGATCATCTGGGACGCCTGGCGGCCGTTGAACCAGTCGGCCTTGGCGCGGAGCATCTCCGCGATCTCGGGGTTGAGATCAAGTCGAAGCAGTCGCTCGGTCAGCGAGGTCGCAAGCGAGGCAACGCTGAGCTCGGCGGCGAAGGTCAGGAAGCGCTTGTCGTGCTCGTCCATCTTGCCGACGATGCGCGGGCGCACGTCGTCCCGCCAGTTGAACAGCTCCTGCTTCACCTGGTTCTCGACGATCTCGCGGCGCTCTTCGACAATGAAGATCTCTTCCAGCCCGACAGCGAACTGGCGCACGCCTTCCGGCTCCAGCGGCCAGGGCATGCCGATCTTGTAGAGGCGAAGGCCTATCTTGGCGGCGACCTGCTCGGTAATCCCAAGCTCGCGCAGCGCCTGGCGGACGTCCTCGTAGCTCTTGCCCGAGGCCATGATGCCGAATCGGGCGTTCGGCGAATCCATGGTGATGCGGTTGACCTTGTTGGCGCGCGCAAAGGCGATCGCGGCAAAGCCCTTGTAGTCGTGCAGGCGGCGGTCCTGCTCGAAGCGATCGTCGGGCCAGCGCAGATTGAGGCCGCCGGGCGGCAGCTCGAAATCCGGGGGGATGATGAAAGGCTTCATTTCGTCGGTGAGATCGATCTCGGCGGTGGTCTCCACCGTCTCCGTGATCACCTTCATGCCGACCCAGCAGCCCGAATAGCGCGACATCGCGATGCCGAGCAGGCCCATCTCGATCATCTCGTGAATGCTCGAGGGATAGAGATACGGCATCAGCGCCGAGATGAAGGCATGGTCGGACTGGTGCGGGACGGTCGAGGATTTGGCGCCGTGGTCGTCGCCGGCGAGGCACAGCACGCCGCCGTTCTTGGCGGAGCCCGCCGCGTTGCCGTGGCGGAAGACGTCGCCGCAGCGGTCGACGCCCGGACCCTTGCCGTACCAGATGCCCACGACACCATCATACTTCGCACCGGGCGAGAGGTTGAGCTGCTGCGAGCCCCAGACCGCGGTTGCCGCCAGATCCTCGTTCACGCCGGGCTGGAATTTGATGTTGTACTGCTCGAGGTGCTTGCGAGCGGCGAAGAGCTGCTGATCGTAGCCGCCGAGCGGCGAGCCGCGATAGCCGGAGATGAAGCCCGCGGTGTTCAGGCCGGCGGCGCGGTCGCGGCGAATCTGGGCCATCGGCAAACGGACCAGCGCCTGGATGCCCGTCGTGAAAATATGACCGGTGTCCTGGGTGTATTTCTGATCGAGACTGATCGGACCCTGGTTGATGCCCATCGTTGTCCTCTTCCGCCCTTTTGAGCGTTGGCTGCTTAAGCCGTTGCCTGCCCGTTGTTTTTAGCTAGGGCGCGCCGACCATCGCCGCCACTCTATGTCGGATATTCAACGCAAAGCATCACAAATCTGGGCCTGCCGCGGCGGCGGGAAAAAAACGCAATTTCGTGGCCGGAAAGGCATTGGCGATTTTCAATTTGTGTCACCATAGCCCGCCGTCGCGAAATGACGTGACGCCCGTATGATGCGAATGGGCGATGAGTCGCAGCAAGAAGGGTCGAGGATGCGGGGGATTCTGGCGGGCCTGATCTTGTGCAGTGCGATTGCGCGCGCGGCAGTTGCCGCCGAGCCGTCGCCCGAGCTGATCGCCGCCGGCAAGACGCTGGTCGAGGCCGGCGACTGCGCGGGCTGCCACACAGCCGATCCGGCAAAGCCGTTCGCCGGGGGCAAACGCATCGACACGCCGTTCGGCGCGATCTATGCGCCGAACCTGACACCTGATCGCGAGACCGGGATCGGCGCCTGGAGCGACGATAATTTCACCCGCGCCCTGCGCACCGGCACCGCGCCTGACGGCTCGCTTTACTACCCGGCCTTTCCCTACCCCTACTTCACGAAGATGACCAAGGACGACACGCTGGCAATCCGCGCCTATCTCGGCACGCTCGCACCTGTCGTCAGCCGCAACAAGCCGCCGGAGCTGCGTTGGCCCCTCAATTATCGCGTCCTGATGCGCGGCTGGAACTTGCTGTTCTTCACGCCCGGCCTGTTCGAGCCGGACCAGAGCAAGAGCGCGACGTGGAACAGGGGCGGCTATCTCGTCACCGGACCCGGACATTGCGGCGCCTGCCACACGCCGAAGAACTACTTCGGTGCGGACAAGAGCGCGCAGGCGCTGACCGGCAGCGAGCTCGACGGCTGGTACGCGCCGCGTCTCGATGGCGCCGCGCGCAGCGGGCTGCAATCGTGGAGCGCCGAGGACATCACCGAATATCTACAGAGCGGCCGCAATGCCCGGAGCCATGCCGGCGGCCCGATGGCCGAGGTGATCGTCAATTCGACCTCGAAGATGAGCGATGCCGATGTGCGTGCCATCGCGGTTTACCTGAAGGGCCTGCCGCCGGCGCGCCGCGAGACCATCGTGACGCCGCCTGACGAGAGCGAGATGAAAGCCGGCCAGGCGGTCTATGCAAAGTTCTGCATCGCCTGCCACGAAGCCGACGGCACCGGAGCGCCGCGCATCTATCCGCCGCTGCCGGGCAACGCGCTGCTGCAATCGATCAATCCATCCTCCACCTTGCGCGTCATTCTCGACGGCGCGCACACCGTGACGACGCCGCGGGCGCCGAACACAGGCGAGATGCCGGCCTATGCCAGGCAATTGTCGGATGAGGAGATCGCGGCTGTGGTGAACTACATCCGCAACTCCTGGGGCAATGCCGGCCCGCTGGTGACGCCGGAGCAGGTCGCGAAGGCGCGCAATTGAGGAACGAATGGGAAAAGTGAACGGCGAATGGCGGATCCATTCGCAATTGGCCATTCGCGCGCGACAGCGCTCACCGCTCCTCATCTCCCGTGAACACGAATTTCGGCATCTCCCATTTGTAGCGCACCGCAAGCAGACGGAAGCCGAGGCCGAGCACGAAGGTCAGGATCGTCCAGAGCTCGGCGTTGAGCTCGAGGCCGAATGCAGTCGCGTAGAATAGTCCCGTCACGACTGAAACGCTGGCATAGAGCTCGGAGCGAAACAGCAGCGGGACATCGTTGCAGAGCACGTCGCGCAACACACCGCCGGCGCAGCCGGTCACCATGCCCGAAACGATGACGATCGGCAGCGAGGCATCCATCTGCCAGGCGACGTTGCAGCCGATCATGGTGAAGACGACGAGGCCGATGGCATCCAGCACGATGAAGGCGACGTGCAGCCGATGCACGAGTCGCGCCATCAGGATCGTCACGAGCGCCGAACCGCCCGGTAGCGCCAGGTAGACCGGATTTGCAACCCAGACCAGCGGGTAGTGACCGAGAAACAAGTCGCGCAGCGTACCCCCGCCAAGCGCCGTGACACAGGCGAGAAGGCAGACACCCACATAATCCATGCTGCGTCTGCCGGCCGCCAATGCTGCCGTCATGCCCTCCGCCGAGATGGCGATATACGCGAGAAGATGCAGCACGCTGTCGGTTGGCGGCAAGCTCCACATCGGTCAGTTCCCTCGTTGCGGCCATGGAACCCGGGTCCACCGGCTCCTGAGGAACAGGTTCCCGATTCCTCATGAGAGGGCAACATCCGACGAAAGCATAAGAGGGGCGGAACAGAATCTCGCAGCCGAGGGTTGTCACGGCGTAACAACGAGGAGACCCAATCGATGGCAGACGACCGTTTTCCCAACGATCCGTACCGCCCGAACCTCGCCGACGATGAGTATCTTCGCGCGGCGCGCCGGGATGCCGACCTTCAGGTCGATCCTGAGCTCGGCGAAGGCCCCGCCTCCAGCGGCAAGGTTGCGCTGTTCGCGGTGGCGATCGCCCTGGTGCTGGGTGCCGTGTTCTATGGCTTGAACAACTCCAGCACGGGCAACCAGGCGAGCAATACGCCTGCGACGCAGACCGCGCAGCAGACGGCTCCGGCCAACCCGGCCGCGCCTCCCGGCATGCGGGACGTGACCCCGCGTAACAACACCGCACCGGGCGTGACCACGGGCGCCGCCTCCAGCAAGCCGGCCGCACCGGCCCCGGATACGCCTGCGGCAAAGGCGGCACCGGATACGCAGACCCCGTCCGACGGCGCGAAGTAACAATTTGCAACACGAAGCGACAGCGGCGGGATCGAAAGGTCCCGCCGCTTCCGTATGGATCTATCCGAACATCTTGTTGAGCTCGCCGCCGGAATAGCCGGTGCCGAGCTCGGTGAAGGTGCCCTTCTCCGCCATCTCCTTCGCCGCGCGCATGAAGCCGCCCCAGGCGGCGCGGGCGAGCGAGCCGCCGACACTGATGCGGCGCACGCCGAGATCCTCGGCTTCCTTCAACGACAGGCCAGCCGCGCCGATCAGCAGGTTGAACGGCTTGGGTGCGACGGCCTTCACCACGGCGGCGATGTCCTCGCGCGTCTTCAGGCCCGGCGCATAGAGACAGTCGGCGCCAGCATCCGCGTAAGCGGTCAGCCGGTCGATGACGAGCTTGAGATCGGTCACGCCCCAGAGATACGCCTCGCAGCGGCCGACCAGCAGCGTACCGCTGTCGCCGATCGCCTTGCGCGAGGCCTTGATGCGCTCGACCGCGAGCGCGCGCTCATAGATCGGCTTGTCCTTGTCGCCGGTGGAATCCTCGATCGACAGGCCCGCGACGCCGGTGCGCACGCCGCGCGCGACATTTTCCGCGACCTTGTCCGGCTCGACCGCGAAGCCGCCCTCGAAATCCGCGTTCACGGGAATGTCGACAGACGAGCTCAATGCTGCCAGATGCTGACACACGTCCTCGACGGTGACGCGGTTGTCGGCCTTGCCGATGGTCCAGGCAAAGCCCGCGCTCGACGACGCAATGGCCTTGAAACCGAGATGCTGCAACGCCTTGGCGCTCCCGACATCGACGGGATTGGGCAGAATGAAGCATCCGCTCTCGTGCATCTTCCTGAATGTTGCGCGCTTGTCTGCAGTTGTCACATGCATGTTTCTCTCCCGTGTTGGCTGCGCACAGATGGGGTTGCGCGCTCGACAGCGCTAGTGCGCGTCGTGCACCGCGCGGCTGTCCTTCGGCGCCTGCTCGCGATCATTCATGCCGTAGTCCCTGACGACGCTGGCGATGCGCAGGTGATAGTCGGCGAAGATCGTCGCCCTGCCTTTGGCCTGGGTGCGCCTGTGCTCCATTGTGTTGCGCCAGGCCTGCACTGCGGCCTCATCGCGCCAGAACGATAACGACAGGAACTTGCCCTTCTCAGTCAGGCTTTCGAACCGCTCAACCGAGATGAAGCCGTCGATGGCCTGCAGGATCGGCTTCAGATCGGCCGCGAGGTCGAAATAAGTCTGGCAGTGCTCGGGCTTGGGCCAGACTTCGAAGATCACGGCGATCATGGCAGTCTCCTTGATGTTGGTAACCTACATTACCACCTTGCGCAGGAAGGTGCGCTCCTCCGCGAGGATGAATTTGTTGTCCTCGGCAAAATGGAAGTTCGCCATCGCCTCGGCATCGTGCCGCAGCCGCGCGCGATAAGCTTCGTAGGCGGCGAGGCTTTCAAAGGTGACCAGCGCGAACGCGATGTTGTTGGTACCCTCATGCGGCATGAAATAGCCGATCAGGTCGCCGCCGCATTTCGGGATGATCGCGAGCCAGCGCTTCGAATAATCCTCGAACTGCGCACGCTTGAAGGGATCAAGCTGATAGCGGATGAAAACTGTGACGGACATGGGCTCTCCTGTTTCCTCCGTCATTGCGAGCGCAGCGAAGCAATCCGGGAAGAGTTTGGATTGCATCGGCACCAGTGCAAATTGCTTCGCAATTCATCACGGGTTCCTCGCAAATGGCGAGATGGCGAGAAACTACGCGCTTGCCCGGCTACAATGCTTCGGCTACGATCGAAGCATGAAATCAGGACCCGACATTGCCATGGTCGCCGCGCTGGTCGGCGATCCCGCCCGCGCCAATATGCTCACGGCGCTGATGAACGGACGCGCGCTCACCGCGAGCGAGCTCGCGCAGGAGGCCGGCATCACCCCACAGACGGCGAGCTCGCATCTCTCGAAGCTGGAGGCCGGCGGGCTGGTCGAGCCGGAGAAGCAGGGCCGCCACCGCTACTACCGCCTCACCGACGACGATGTCGCCGGCGTGCTCGAAGGGCTTGCAGGGCTTGCTGCGCGCACCGGCCATATGCGCGTGCGCACCGGGCCGAAGGATCCGGCGCTGCGGCGCGCGCGGATCTGCTACGACCACCTCGCCGGCGATCTCGGCGTGCAGATGCTCGACAGCCTGCGTGCACGAAACCTGGTGAAGCAGAAGAAGCAGGAGATCGAGCTGACGGCGGAAGGCGAGCGCTTCCTCGCCAAGAATTTGCAGATTTCATCGGAGATGCTCAGCCATCCGCGCCGCCCGGTCTGCAAAGCCTGTCTCGACTGGAGCGAGCGGCGCCACCATCTCGCCGGAACCCTGGGTGCCGCGATGATGCAGCGGTTTGCCGAGCTGAAATGGGCCGCGCGCGACGCCACGCCCGGCAGCCGCGTGGTGAATTTCACCCGCACCGGCGAGAAGCAGTTTGCGGTGCTGTTCGGCAACGGCAAGGACTGATCACGGCCTGGCGTGGCAGCACACGACCGCGTGTGAACGGAGACCCCCATGTTCCCCATCCTGCCGGCCGCGCTCATCGCCGCCCTGCTCGCTTTTCCCCTCACCGCCCGCGCCGCCGACACGCCGCAACGCGAACCCTATGGCATCTCGCTCGAGGGCTTTGCCTATCCCTACCCCGTGCATCTGCTGCCTGTCGTCAACGACGGCGAGCAGCTCAGCATGGCCTACATGGACATCGCGCCGGAGCAGCCGAACGGGCGCACCGTGGTGCTGCTGCACGGTCGCAATTTTCCGTCGAGTTATTGGGCCGATGTCATCAAGATGCTGAACGAGGCCGGCTACCGCGTCGTGGTGCCCGACCAGATCGGCTTCGGCAAATCGTCCAAGCCTGTAGGCGAACTGCATTTCGATAATCTGGCGCGCAACTCCATCGCGCTGCTCGATCACCTCAAAATCGACAAGGCCGACATCATCGCGCATTCACTCGGCGGCATGCTGGGGGTGCGCATCGCCCGCGCCTATCCCGACCGCGTCTCCCATCTCGTGCTGACCGCGCCGATCGGGCTCGAAGATTACCGCCTCTACGTGCCGCCAACGCCGACCGAGAAGATCATCGAGAGCGAGGACAAGCTCACCGCCGATGGCTATCGCAAGCAGCTGCAGACCAACTACGCGATCAAGCTGCCATCAGAGGCGATCACGCCGTTCATCGATGCCCGCTTCAACATCAAGGGCAGCCCCGATTACCCGCGCTGGCTGCGCGCCTTCGTCTCTTCCGGGCAGATGATCTATCGCGAGCCGGTTGCGCACGAGATTGCTGAGATCACCGAGCCGACGCTGTTCATCATGGGCGCCGACGACCACAACGCGCCGGGCCGGCCGAATGCGCCGGAAGCCTTGCGCGCAAAGATGGGGCAGAATGCCGAGCTCGCAACGGCGTTTGCTGCGAAGATGCCGAATGCGCGCGCCGAGATTATTCCGGATACCGGTCACCTCGTCTTCCTGGAAGCGCCCGGGAAGTACAAGGAATTGGTGCTGGGCTTTCTCGGTCGCTAGCGACGCCGAATTGTCGCTTCAGGCAGCACGCGAGAAATGTTCATGCCGCATTCACGTCATGATTGGCAGGCTTGGATCGCAACGTGACGGCACGTGTCCAAATCAATGTGTCAAATCGCGTCCTTGTGCGCCGCAAGCGCAAAACCCTGCCCGAGAACTTGCTCCCGAGGACCAGAAGGAAGATCGGATGAAATATCTCTTTGCCGCCGTGATGCTCGCCAGTGCGGTCGTCGGCTTCAGCGAGGCGGCCGGCGCCGCCGGTGGTTGCGGCCCGGGCTGGTACCGCGGCCCCTATGGCGGCTGCCGTCCCATGCGCGGTCCCGTCGTCGTCGCCCCCGCGCCTGTCGTGGTCGCCCCGCCTGTTGTCGTGGTGCGTCCGCGCGTTTGCCCCTACGGCTTCCGCTGGTACGCCGGCCGCTGCCGTCCGTTCTGATCTTTCGCGCGGTCAATATCGGTGAATGGCCCAAACCAAAAGGGGATCGCAATCGCGATCCCCTTTTTCAGTCCAGGCGCTGCCCTTACCAGTGGCGCCAATGGCGACGGTGCCAGCGACGGCGCCAACCCCAGTGCCGGTGATGCCAACCCCAGTGCCGGTGACGCCAGCCCCAGTGACGGTGATGCCAGCCCCAGTGACGGTGATGCCAGTGGCCGTGCCCCCAGCGCACCTGCTCGGGCTTGAGCTCTGCTACTTCCTCACTGGTGGTGACGGCGGGATGAGCGTCCGGATTGGCTGATGGCATGCTGCCGTTCCCCAGCGCCCGCGGCGCCAGCGGCGCGGCCTGTGCGGCGGCGGTGAACGCGGCAGTTGCCGCCGCGACACCGAATGCAAGTTTCAAAAAGTTCCGGCGCTCCATGACTCAATCCTCCGATTCATCGATCAAGTGATGCAGAGGAATTGTCGCGGCGGCGACATGAACTGCGGCTGAATCAACCGTTCAGATTCGACGGGTCTGCGCTTGGCGAAAAAACATCGCAGGCCTGTCGGAACGTGCCGGCTCCATCCGTCCTAGGCTCGAGACAGCATGGAGACACTGCATGGTCGACCTCACCTTGATCACCTACGACTGGGTTCCCCCGCCACCGCGCGGCTATGTGCGCGATCTCAGGGTCCGCTGGGCGCTCGAAGAGGCTGGACTGCCCTATCGCGTTGCCAGCACGCCATTCAACGACCGCGGCGCAGAACATCTTGTGCACCAGCCGTTCGGCCAGGTGCCATGGCTGACCGACGGCGACCTTTCGATCTTCGAGAGCGGCGCGATCCTGCTGCATCTCGGCGGGCTCAGCCCGAAACTGATGCCATCAGATCGGCGCGGCCGCAGCGAAGCCACTGAATGGCTGTTCGCCGCGCTCAACTCGGTCGAGATGGCAAGCCTGCCGTGGACGATGTCGAAGTTCATGCGCCACCCAACCGATACGGCGGCATGGAAATTCGTCGACGACTTCCTGAAGCTCCGCCTCAAGCATCTCGAGCCGGTGCTGGCCGGCCGCGAATGGCTGGCCGGATCGTTCTCCGCCGCCGACATCCTGATGTCGGACGTCCTGCGCGTCGTCGATCAATTCGACGGGCTGGCCGACAGCCCCGCCTGCCGCGCCTACGTCGCGCGCGCGATAGGCCGTCCGGCGTTCGCAAAGGCCCACGCCGATCAGATGGCGCACTTCGCCGCAGCGGATAAGGCGCGCGGGATGTGACCTGCCGCACATCGTTAACCCGATGTTAGCCATAGGCTCACGGCCGCTGGAACGAAGCAATTTGCTTCAAATTGTCGAGGTGGAAGGTGACCCATGACCCGCATCGACTATCTCAGAGAGCAGGTAGCCCGCGCCGAGCGCCTGGCGAAGGCGATCCTCGATCCGCAAACCGCGGAACGGCTGCGAGCCTTCGCCGCCGAATGTCGCGCGGAGCTGGAGCTCTTGACCGTCAGGACTGCTGCATAAGGCGGCGCGTCACACCAGCTTCATCGGCGTATCGGCCACCACGCGCAAATCGATCCCGCCGATGAGTGCCGCGCGGCGCGCCTCGGCAGCACCGATCGCATCCTCCGACTGCCGCAGCGTGCTGACGTTCGAGCCGAGCGAGACGATGCCGCCGAGCACCAGCGCGATCGAGCCGAGCGTGGCGGTCTGACCCAATCCAGACAACCCGAGGATGGTGACCAGGAGTAATACCGCGCCGCCCCCGATCGCGATCTTGGACGCCAGGATGTACTTCCGGCAACGCTCGGCGATCCCGGCGAGCCGCTCGATCCGATCCTCGATGTCGGAGATTTCGTCGATCAGATCGTCGTCGGTCATGGGATTGCGGTTACCAGATCCCGATTGCAAAGCGGATTCTACAACGGCAGATTGTCGTGCTTCTTCGCCGGCGCTTCGACCTTCTTGTCCTTCAGCATCGCCAGTGCCCGCGCGATCCGCTTCCGGGTCGAATGCGGCATGATGACGTCGTCGATGTAGCCGCGCTCGGCGGCAATGAACGGCGACAGGAAGCGGTCCTCGTATTCCTTGGTGCGGGCGGCGATCTTGTCGGCATCGCCGATGTCGGAGCGGAAGATGATCTCGACCGCACCCTTGGCGCCCATGACCGCGATCTGGGCGGTCGGCCAGGCGTAATTCATGTCGGCGCCGATTTCCTTGGAGGCCATGACGTCGAAGGCGCCGCCATAGGCCTTGCGGGTGATGACCGTCACCAGCGGCACGGTGCATTGCGAGTACGCGAACAAGAGCTTTGCGCCGTGCTTGATCAGGCCGCCATACTCCTGCGCGGTGCCCGGCAGGAAGCCCGGAACGTCGACGAAGGTCACGATCGGGATGTTGAAGGCATCACAAAAACGAACGAAGCGCGCGGCCTTGCGCGAGGCGTCACTGTCGAGCACGCCTGCCAGCACCATCGGCTGGTTGGCGACGAAGCCGACGGTGCGGCCGGCGATACGGCCGAAGCCGGTGACGATGTTCTTGGCGAAGCTCTCCGCGATCTCGAAGAAGTCGCCCTCGTCCACGACCTTCAGGATCAGCTCCTTCATGTCGTAGGGCTTGTTCGGATTGTCGGGGATCAGCGTATCGAGCGACATGTCGATACGGGCGGTGTCGTCGAAGCTCGGCCATTCCGGCACGCCGTCGGTGTTGTTAGCCGGCAGGAAGTCGATCAGGCGCCGCATCTGCAGCAGCGTCTCGACGTCGTTCTCGAAGGCGCCATCCGCGATCGAAGAGCGCGTGGCGTGCACCGAGGCGCCGCCGAGCTCTTCCGCGGTGACGACCTCGTTGGTGACGGTCTTCACCACGTCGGGGCCGGTGACGAACATGTAGCTGGTGTTCTTCACCATGAAGATGAAGTCCGTCATGGCAGGCGAATAGACGTCGCCGCCGGCGCATGGCCCCATGATGACCGAGATCTGCGGGATCACGCCCGAGGCAAGCACGTTGCGGCGGAACACGTAGGAATAGCCGGCGAGCGCTGCGACGCCTTCCTGGATGCGGGCGCCGCCCGCATCATAGAGGCCGATGATGGGCGCCCTCGCCTTCATCGCCATGTCCTGGAGTTTTGTGATTTTCAGCGCATGCGTTTCCGACAACGAGCCGCCGAACACCGTAAAATCCTTGGCGAAGACGAAGGTCTTTCGGCCGTTGACGGTGCCCCACCCCGTGACGACGCCGTCGCCGGGGATCTTGTTCTTCTCCATGCCGAACTCGGTGGAGCGGTGCTCGACGAACATGTCGAACTCCTCGAACGATCCCTTGTCGAGCAAGAGCTCGATGCGCTCGCGGGCGGTCAGCTTGCCGCGGGCGTGCTGCGCCTCGATGCGCTTCTCCCCGCCGCCGAGCTTTGCGCCGGCGCGACGGTCTTCGAGGGCGTCCAGGATATGTTTCATTTGCTCCCGCCAGTTCTTAAGCCTTAAGTGAAGCGGGTTCTAACACGGCATTTTGCGCGCCGGAAAGCGGCTTTCGGCGCCGCAGGGCTGCCTTGAGGTAGCCTGAAGGCGCAAGGAATTCCAGAGTTTTGCTGAGAGGTGAACCATGGACGAGAGCGCAGTTGGCACGGGTGCCGTGACCGGAGGCGTCAGGATCCTGCTGCGGCTCGAGGGGCTCGCGCTGTTCGCGGCCATGACCGCGCTCTATGCGACCTGGGGCGGCTCCTGGTGGCTCTACGCCCTGCTCTTCCTGGTGCCGGATCTGAGCTTCCTGGCGTACCTGTCGGACGCCAGACTCGGCGCGCTGGTCTACAACGCCGCCCACAGCTACATGGCGCCGGTGGCGCTGATGACGCTGGGCTTTGGGTTCTCCTCGCCGTTGACCCTGTCCATCGCCTTGATCTGGCTCGCCCATATCGGCATCGACCGGGCCCTGGGCTACGGCCTGAAATATGACGCCGGCTTCGGCTTCACCCATCTGGGGCGGATCGGCCGCCAGAAAAGCGCCTGATCCCCCGTGCACGCGCGGCGGGATGAGCGCGATTTGCCCGCGCTGATCAGTTGACCGGACCAGCCGATCCAGGCTTGCTCCAGATCCGATCAGGCGCTGACGGCGAAGAAGACGACGGATCGCGCGGCGGCCAGGCGACGCTCTATGCGAGCCTCGACCGCTTCCACAAGCTCTGGAACAAGTCGGGCGTGCAGTTCGCCGCAGCGCGCACGGTTTTGACAGCGGCCTGCTCGGCGTCGCCTCGGTCACCGTGTCGGCCAATGCCCAGACCGTGCGCAATTGCCACACACGGAGGGCGACGGCTGCGTGCTGATGAACGGCGATACCAACGCGCCCTTCACCTACAAGGACCCCTGCGTCGAGCTCAATCCACATGTCGGCGGCAATCCCGCCACGGCCGAGGCCTCGCGAAAAGCAGTGGTGGAATTTTTGCAGACGTTGTTCAAGCTGGGATAGGCCCGCGTCGGTGCCAAATTCTCCGTCATTGCGAGCGTAGCGAAGCAATCCAGAGTCTTTCCGCGGTGACAGCCTGGATTGCTTCGTCGCAAGAGCTCCTCGCAATGACGAGCCCGATCAACCTGATGCGCTAGCGCGCTCGGCCCGACAGCCGCAGCACGAACACCAGCACTTCGGCGACGGCCTTGTAGAGGTCCGGCGGAATCTCTTCGCCGAGCTCGACCTTCGAAAGCGCGCCGGCCAGGATCTCGTTCTCCTCGATCGGGATGTCGTTGGCCCTGGCGATCTCGACGATCTTGGCGCCGATCGTACCTTTGCCCTTGGCGACGACCACGGGCGCGCCGCTGCCCTTCTCGTAATGCAGCGCGATAGCGAGCTTGGACTCCTCGCTCATGTGGCGCGATCCAGGAAATGCCCGGCGCGGGCCGGCGCGGGTTGCGGCGGGGTGCCGTCGCGCACGACGATGTCGCCGGGCTTGAGCTCGGCCTTGGTCAGCGCCTGATTGAGCTCACCGATGCCGGCGCGGAGTTGCTGCGCCGTCGCCGGCCGCTCGGCCCACATCCGCACAAAGGTCTTGTCGCCGTTGAGCGTGACCAGCGCATGCACGGGGCCCGCCGGCTCGACATTGAGCGTGAAGCGCGCGCGCCAGGCGCGCTTGGCGGTGTCTGGCGTTTCGTTGCCGCCGTCGCGCGATATCTCGAACTGGGCCATCGCGGTGCCCTGCGGCGTCGCAAACGGAATCTCGAAATTCCACTGCGGTACGCTCGGATCGATGCGATGGCCGCCGGCATCGACGCGGTCGGGCAGTGAAGCGACTTGCAGGAGGGTCTGCCGCGCGAGCGCGGCATCGGTATCGTCGAGCAGGCGATGCACGGTCGCAGCGAGCGGCGCATTCAGCGTCAGTGATGGTGAGGCGATTGCCTGCGGCGACGGACCCGCGCCGCGGAACGGCGGCGGCGGCGGCGTACGCCCGGCCGCTTCGAAGACATGCCCGTCAGGCAGCACCTTGTTCGTGCCAGGCACATTGCCGGTCATGCGCGGCAGGTTTTGCGTGACCTCCTGCAGCAAGCTTGCGGCAAGGCCTGCGGAGATGGCCCGCCGCAGTGCTGCCTGCGCCGTTTCGCCGGCCATGTCTTTCAGCACGGCAACCGCAAGCGCGGCGTCGCGCGGCATTTGCGTGAGTTGAGCGCCCCCCGCCTCGGGCCCTGGCAACGCCGTCTGCACAGCTTCGCCGGCCACCTGCAGCGCCGGAGCTGCATTCTGCTGCGGCGTGACGGCATTCGTCGCAATCGCAAGGGCCTGCATCGGCGGCGCGGCGGGCTCGAGCGTGGCTGAGGTCACGGCCAGCGTCTGGCGCAGCACCAGCAGCGCGGCCTTCAAATCCGGTACCGCACCTGACGATGGCGTCGCCCCCGCGGCCAGCGAGGCTTCGAGAAACAGGCCGGATTTCTGGAAGGCGGATTCGATATCGCCGCCATCCAGCGCAGTGTCGAGCGGCGTCTGTTGCGCCAGCACCTCCAGCACCGCCTGCTTCAGGCCAGCAGGCAGATCGCTGCCGCTGACGACCGACGCCAGATTGGCAAACAATGGCGCCTGGCTGCCCTGTTTGGTCGCGGCCTCGGCCGATGCGACCGTGACGGCGACCTGCTCGGTCGGGGTCAAGGAATTGCGGACTGAGGTCATTGACGGCGCAAGGGACGGGCTGTCGACCAGCGAGGCGGCCGTCGGCGTCAGCGTGACCTGATCGGCGCTCGCCTCGCCCGCCCCATTGACGACGGCCAGCCTGATGGTGCCGTCGTTCCGCGATACCGCGAGCTGGAGATGTTGACCCGGGGTCAGCGACACCTCGGACATCACGTCCATCGAGAGGTTGGCGATCGCGATCCGCACCAGATTGTCCGCGAGCACGCTGACGACCTTGGCGTCGACGACGCTGCCGGCCTGAAGCACAAGATCCGGCGTGGCCGCATCAGCCACGAGGCTGGCGGCACTGACGGGAATGATCGAGCTTATCGGCGTCGCCATCTAGGGGGCCCGAGAGAACGTGCTCCCACCCTAAGGCCGCGGCGTAAACCTCTCGTTAAGGACCTTTGACCCCGGGCGGATTCACGGCCGTCAAAACCGCTACGGCGGCTTCGAAATCCCTCAAGCGGCTGGCCCGCCGGGCGGCGGCCTCCTCGTCCACGCCCCATTGGTCGATGTTCCAGTCCTCATCGACATGGGCGGCGGCCCAGACCTGATCGGCGTCGCGCACGCCATGCGCCAGCGCCAGCGCCAGCAGCGCCGAGCCGGTCAGGGTCGTCACGATGTGGAGGGCAGCCACCGACCAGGGATCATCAGGCAGCGCCGCGCGGGCGACCCGGAGCGCCTCGTCCGGCTGCTTCACATGCATGATGCCCTCGGACAGGATGAAATGCGCGCCCAGCGCCTCCGCGGCCCAGAACAGCACGGGATCCCAATGCGCGGCCTCGCGGGCGACCAGCCCCTCGGGGTGGCCGGCGCGATAGAACAGCAGGTCGGTCTCGAAGTATTTTGCGAGGTCATCCGTGACGAGCTCGACGCGGTCGACGACGCCCTCGACCACACTGTTGGCGATCCGCGTCAGCGGCATCGTCACCGGATCGATCGTCTCGGTTTGGGCGGCCCATTCCGCGGCAACGGCGTCGGCGAGCGCCCGCGCCGGGATCACCACCTGGCGCGTGGAAGGGGTTCGGATCGGCCTGCCGTCGAGGGTGATGGCAAAGCCGCCCTCGGCCTCGAGGACGCCCACCTCCTTGTAGAAGCGTTTGCGCAGCGGCGTGCGCGCGGAGGCACGCGCCGATTCCCGCGGGTCCGGCGGGGGCTGGCTGGCTGCTTCTTCGAACAATTCGCGCATGTGAGTATTCGGTCCCGGTCGCTGAATGCTGGGCTTTTAAGATAAGACCTATGGCCGATAAAGCGAGCGGCGGGGATGAGGGAACTTGCGCTGTCTCCACACCGTCATTGCTGTCGATGTTCACTAATTCGCTGATTGGATCGCGCTGCTCTTGGTAGCTGCGAAGGCTTCGGCATTTTGTCGCGGCCTCCCCGCAACGACGGGGCTAACAGCGCAGGCTCAACTACTCCTCCGGCGCGTTCTCGATCGGGTCGAACCGGCTGGCGTCCAACCCGAGCAAATTCCACGACTGCTGCATATGCTGCGGCAGCGGCGCGGTGGCGTCGATAAAGCCGCCGCGCGGATGCGGAATGACGATACGCCTTGCGAGCAGGTGCAGCCGGTTTTGCAGGCCGCCCGGCAGCTGCCAATTCTCGATGTTGAAATATTTGGGATCGCCGACGATGGGATGGCCGATGTGCTCCATGTGGGCGCGCAGCTGGTGGGTGCGCCCCGTCACCGGCTTCAGCGACACCCAGGTCAGCTTGTTGCCGGCGGTCTCGACCACGGCATAGTACGTCACCGCGTGGCTGGCGCCCTCGTCGCCATGCTGGGCGATGCGCATGATGGTGTCGTCCTCGCTCTCCTCCTTCGCAAGGAAGGTCGAGATGCGGCCCTGCTTCGGCTTCGGAAGTCCCGGCACCAGCGCCCAATAGGTCTTGCGAGCCGACCGCGAGCGGAAGGCGCCGGTCAGATGCGAGGCGGCAAACCGCGTCTTGGCGATCAAAAGACAGCCCGACGTTTCCCTGTCGATGCGGTGCACGAGGCGTGGCTTCTGGCCCTTGGAATCGCGCATCACCTCCAGCATCTGGTCGATGTGCCGCGTCATGCCCGAGCCGCCCTGCACGGCAAGGCCGGCGGGCTTGTTCAGGACGAGAACGTCGTCGTCCTCGTAGATCGTCATCTCCTTTAGCGCGGCCAGCGTCTTTTGCGCGCCCTCCGAGAGTTCACCTGCGGCCTTCGGCGTGTCGAGCTTCAGCGGCGGAATGCGGACGCTCTGCCCTTCCTCCAGGCGGTCCTTGCTGTCGACGCGCTTGCCGTCAACGCGC
This sequence comes from Bradyrhizobium sp. USDA 4474, assembly GCF_054057515.1. Classification (NCBI taxonomy): domain Bacteria; kingdom Pseudomonadati; phylum Pseudomonadota; class Alphaproteobacteria; order Hyphomicrobiales; family Nitrobacteraceae; genus Bradyrhizobium; species Bradyrhizobium sp. USDA 4474. The sequence goes on from NZ_JBSRZJ010000002.1 coordinate 468,042, forward strand.
AGCTCGCCTTTGCGCACGACGCGCTGGATATGGGAAAACGACAGGCCGGGAAAGCGCGCCTCGAGAAAGCGATCGACGCGCATGTTGTTCTCGTCCGCCGTGACAGTGACGGTCTGCACCTTGGTCGGCAGCAGCGCCTCGACGGGTTTTGCCGGCGCGGCTCGCTCCGCTTCAGCCTTCGGCGGACGCCGCTCGGCGCGCTCGCCGGCGAAACGCGGCGGCTTGCTGCCGGGCTTGCCGCCCGGACGCGGTCCGGCCTTCGCGCTTCGTGCCTTCAACGGGCGCGATTCCTTGCGCTCGTCGCGTTCGCGGGGCTTTGGGTTCATTCTCTTGATACGGCGGCTCATGGTCGTCTGCGTACCCTAAAAGCCGGCCCCCGTCACGGCGAAATGGCCCGTTTTCAGCCCTTCCCACCCCGCTCCTTGCGCAGCTTGGCCCAGTAATCCAGCCGCTTCCGGATCTCCCGCTCGAAACCGCGCTCGGGCGGGTCGTAGAAGGTCTGGCGGCCCAGGGCTTCCGGAAAGTAGTCCTGGCCGGAGAAGGCGTCGGGGGCGTCGTGGTCGTATTCGTAGGCGGCGCCGTAGCCCTCAGACTTCATCAGCTTGGTCGGGGAATTGAGGATGTGCTTGGGCGGCAGCAGCGAGCCGGCCTGTTTTGCCACCTGCATCGCCGCCCCGAAGGCCGTATAGACCGCGTTCGATTTCGGCGCGGTGGCGAGATAGACCACGGCCTGCGCGATCGCGAGCTCTCCTTCGGGGTGACCGAGGAAGTCGAAAGCGTCTTTCGCCGCATTTGCGATGACGAGCGCCTGCGGATCGGCGAGCCCGATGTCCTCCACCGCCATGCGCACGACGCGGCGGGCCAGGAACAGCGGGTCTTCGCCGGCATCGAGCATGCGCGCGAGATAGTAGAGCGCGGCGTCAGGATCAGAGCCGCGCACCGATTTATGCAGCGCCGAGATCAGATTGTAGTGGCCATCGGCCGATTTGTCGTAGATCGGCGCGCGGCGCTGCAGGATGTCCTGCAATTGCGCGGCATTGAAAATCTCGTCGGCCCGTGCCGAGCGCCAGACCTCTTCGGCCAGCGTCAGCGAGGCGCGGCCGTCACCATCGGCCATACGCACCAGCACGGACCTCGCCTCGGCATCGAGCGGCAGCTTGCGGCCCTCGACCTCTTCGGCATGCGCGAACAACTTTTCGATCGCATCGGCATCGAGCGAGCGAAATACCAGGACGCGCGCGCGAGAGAGCAACGCCGCGTTGAGTTCGAATGACGGGTTCTCGGTGGTGGCGCCGACCATCACCACCGTGCCGTCTTCCATGACCGGCAGAAACGAATCCTGCTGCGCGCGGTTGAAGCGATGCACCTCGTCGACGAACAGCAGCGTACCCTTGCCCATCTCGCGGCGAGCCCGCGCGGCGTCGAAGGCCTTCTTCAGATCGGCAACGCCGGAGAACACCGCCGAGATCTGCTCGAAATGCAGGTCCGTCGCGTCCGCGAGCAGCCGGGCCACCGTGGTCTTGCCGGTGCCGGGCGGGCCCCAGAACACCAACGATCCCAGCGTGCGCGTCTCCAGCATGCGCGTCAGCGCGCCGTCGGGGCCGAGGATGTGATCCTGGCCGACGACCTCCGACAGTGCACGCGGCCGCAGCCTATCAGGCAGCGGATGCGGCGCTTCTTGATCGAGCCCCGCCGCGGCGAAGAGAGTTGGGGTCTGCCGTGGTCGCTTCGGACTCATCCGCCCAGCGTGACGTTGATCTGCTGGCCGCCGCGCACCAGCGCAATGCGCCAGAGTCGCGGCTGCTCCTTCGCGGCCTTCTCGAGGTCGCTGGTCCTGGCGATCTTCTGGCTGTTCACGGACAGGATGATGTCGCCCTTCTGGAAGCCGACATTTTGCGCAGCCGTGCCATCGCCGATGTCGGTGACGACGACGCCCTCGGTGTCGGCATCGAGATGCAGCTCGTCGGCCACCGCCGGCGTGATGGTGGAGATCCTTGCACCCTGGAACGGCGAACGCGTGGTGATGACGAGTTCATTACGGCCGCTGTCCGGCGCCGTCTCGAGCGCGATCGTCAGCTTGAGCGGCTTGCTGCCGCGCTGCACGTCGATCTGCGCGGTGCCGCCGAGCGGACGGGTGGCGAAGCGGTAGTCGAACGCGTTGGGGTCGTCTACGGCCTGGCCATCGATTCCGGTGATGAGGTCGGAGGATTTCAACCCGGCCCGCGCCGCGGGGCCGTTGGGGACGACGCTCGCGACCAGCGCACCGGTCGGCGAGCGCAGGCCGAGGCTCTCGGCGATCTCTGCCGTCACCGCCTGCAGCTTCGCGCCGAGCCAAGGCCGCTTCACGGCCGTGCCGCCGCTCTTGGCGGAGGCGACGACGACGCGCACCATGTTGGCGGGAATCGCAAAGCCGATGCCCTGCGAGCCGCCCGAGCGCGAGTAGATCGCGGTGTTGATGCCGGCAAGCCGGCCGTTCATGTCGACCAGCGCACCGCCGGAATTGCCGGGATTGATCGCAGCGTCGGTCTGGATGAAGAACTGGTAGTCGGTGATGCCGACCTGCGTGCGCGCCAGCGCCGAGATGATGCCGTGGGTCACGGTCTGACCGACGCCGAAGGGATTGCCGATCGCGAGCACGACGTCGCCGACCATCAGCTCGTCCGAATTGGTGAATTCGAGCGCCGGAAATTTTTCCTTGGTGTCCTTCAGGCGCAACACCGCAAGATCGCTGCGGGAATCCTTCAGCACGATCTCCGCCTCGAACTCGCGCTTGTCCGCCAGCGACACCTTCACCTGGTCGGCGCCTTCGATGACGTGGACGTTGGTGACGATGAGTCCGGAGGAATCGACGATCACGCCCGAACCCAGCGAGCGCTGCACCTGCTCCTGCTGCTCGCCGCCGCCGAAGAAACGGCGGAAAATCGGGTCGTCCAGCAGCGGATTGCGGTTCTGCACCACCTTGGCGGCATAGACGTTGACGACCGCAGGCTGCACCCGCTGCACGATCGGCGCATAGGACAGCCGCAGTTCGGCCGGCGAGGACGGAACGCGACGGTCCTGCGCGGCAGCCGGATTGAAGTGGGCCGAAAAGGCTATGCACAGAGCCGTGACGACGGCGGTCCAGTTCGCTCGAAACATTCCTACCTCTCGGAAAAGACGCCGGAATATAGGCGCGTTCGTCTCCCAATAGAAGGGCGCCCGACGGCAATATTCAGTCCTCGCCCGGCGTCACGGGCATACAAGCCTCGCGTGCGAAATCGCAATTTGCTTGGCTTGGTGGATTGGCATGATGTGCGTCAGCTTGCATGCTCGTGCTGGGCAGATTCGGCTGCGGCGAATCGGCGTCAATGGGAACTGGGCAACCGGCGTTCACCGTCGCGGGGCAGTCATCGATCAGTCTTAGGCTCTCGCGTTCTCGACTTGGGGAAGTTCGTCAAAGGATGGAGTCACGACATGAGCAGGACAAGAATAGCGGCCACGGCGATTGGTCTCGCCGGCGCGCTGGCGGCCTCGCAGGCCCAGGCCCAATCGGCAAGCAACAGCGAACAGGAGATCGCGCTCCTGAAGCAGCAACTGAAGTTGCTGGAGCGGAAGCTCGACAAGCTGCAGAACCAGACCGCGGCGAACACGGCGGCAGCAGCAAAGACCAGGGCCGAAGCGAAGGCCGAGGCCAAAGCCGAAGCGCGCTCGGAGGCGAAGGCCGTCGTCGCCAACGCCAATGCGGCATTCCCGGTCAAAGGCGCCCCCCCAACGGCCGGCGTGATCGTGACCATGCCGAACAACCGGCCGACCATTTGCACCGCCGATCAAGCGAACTGCGTCGCGATCACCGGCCGCGTGCATTGGGACGTCGGCGGTTACGACTATCGTCCCAACACGGCGGCCACCGTGCCGCAGAGGCTGGACAGCGGCGAGAACGTCCGCCGCGCGCGCATCGGCCTCGCCGGCAAATTCTTCGACGACTGGAACTTCGCGCTTGTCTATGATTTCGGCGGCTCGTCGGACGGGTTCGGCGGCGCAGCGCCGGGATCGCTGCCCGGTGGCGGGGTCTCCGGCGTCGAGAACGCCTATCTCAGCTACACCGGACTAAAACCGTTCGGCGGCCGCATGGCCGTCGAAGCCGGCATCATGGACCTGCCCTACACCATGGACGAGGCCACGAGTTCCAACGACATCATGTTCATGGAGCGCGCCTCGGCCGGCGTGATCGCCACCAACATCGCCGCCGGAGATTTCCGCTCGGCAGCCGGCACGCGCTGGTTCGACGATCAGCTCTGGATCGGCGGCTATGTCACCGGACCTTCGACGGGCGCCATCCACTCCGCTTCGAGCGCGGCGCCGGCGGGCACGAGCGAGCAATACGGCGCGGTGGCGCGCGTTGCCGGCAATCCCATCAGCGGCAAGGACTACTCGGTGCATATCGGTGCTGACGCACAATGGCTGATCCAGCCGCCGCGCAACCTCATCGCCAATACGCAGACCGTCACGCTGAGCGATCGTCCGGAATTGCGGCTCGACCCGACGACGCTGGTGTCGACGGGGGCGATCGCAAATGTCTCGGGCGCCCAAGTCTACAGCGTCGAAGCGGCTGCGACCTACGGTTCGTTCATCGTCCAGGGTGAGTACTTCTGGTACAACGTCGACCGCACCGCCAATACCGGCGTGCCGCTGGTCGGCGCGCCGAGCCTGAAATTCCAGGGCGGCTATGCGCAAGCCGGCTACGTGCTGACCGGAGAGGGTCGGACTTACAATGCGGCAAACGCGGCCTATAACGGCGTCAAGCCGGCGCACCCGTTCTCGCTCGATGGCGGCGGCTGGGGCGCATGGGAAATCGCGGGACGCTTCTCGACGATCGACCTCAACGATCAGCTTGCGAGCGCCAACGGCGTCGCGGGCGGACGCCAGAACGTCTACACGCTGGCGCTGAACTGGTACGTCAACGGCAACGTCCGGTTCATGCTCGACTACCTGCACGGCACCGTCTCCAAGCAGACGCTGCCGCCGAGCGCGTTCGCGAATACGGGCTCGGGCTTCGACGCCGTGGCGATGCGTACGCAGTTCGCATTCTGAGACGATCTCGTCCGAAAGCGGCGCGAGCTGCTCCCGGACGATCACGCCGCCCGCTTCGGCTTGTTCGCCGCGACCGGCGGCGGCGCGCAGGCGAGCCGCTGCTGGTGGCTCTCGCCCCAGGCTTTCAGGATGTCGATCACCGGCCGCAGGCTCTCGCCGAGCTCGGAAAGGCAATACTCCACCCGCGGCGGGACTTCGGCATAGACCTTGCGGATGACGAGCTGGTCCTCCTCCAGCGCGCGAAGCTGCTTGGTCAGCATGCGCTGGGTGACGCTGGGCATCATGCGTCGCAATTCGCCGAAGCGCCTTGTGCCGCTCTGGAGGTGATAGAGGATCACGCCCTTCCATTTGCCATCGATCAGGTCCAGCGTCGCCTCGACCGAGCAGCCGGGACGACGGGCAAAATCGCGCCGTTTCATGCTTATTTCCCCGATAGTATCCAAACGGGCACTATATCCCCGAATTTACAGTACTTGCCAAATTGAAGCCGGGGCGACAGTTAGAGCGGCAGGCGAATACGCCATCTGATGGAGACAAGCCATGAAGGCCGTCGGCTACAGGAAGTCGCTACCGATCGAGGATCAGGATGCGCTGATCGATTTCGAAACCGCAAAGCCGGAGCCCAGGGGACGCGACATCCGCGTCGCCGTGAAGGCGATCTCGGCCAATCCTGTGGATTACAAGGTGCGCAAGCGCGCCGCCCCGCCGGAGGGCGAGACCAAAATTCTCGGCTATGATGCGGCCGGCGTGGTCGACGCCGTCGGCCCCGAGGTCAGGCTGTTCAAGCCGGGCGACGAGGTGTTTTACGCCGGCTCGATCCTGCGCCAGGGCACCAATTCCGAATTCCATCTGGTCGACGAGCGCATCGTCGGCAACAAGCCGAAGTCGCTGTCGTTCGCGCAGGCCGCCGCGCTTCCCCTCACCTCCATCACCGCCTGGGAATTGCTGTTCGATCGTCTCGGCGCGGTGCCCGGCAAGAGCGTCGATCCGCGAACGCTCTTGATCACCGGCGGCGCCGGCGGTGTCGGCTCGATCCTGATCCAGCTGGCACGCCGTCTCACCGGCCTTACCGTGGTTGCGACTGCAACGCGGCCGGAGTCGCAGAAATGGTGCCTCGATCTCGGCGCGCATGCGGTGATCGATCACGGCAAGCCGATGAAGGAGCAGATCGAAGAGCTCAAGGTGCCGCCGGTCGCGCTGGTGGCGAGCCTCACCTTCACCGACCAGCACTACAAGTCGATCGCCGAGTTCATGGCGCCGCAGGGCCGGTTCGGCCTGATCGACGATCCGCCGGAATTCACCATGAGCACGTTCAAGGGCAAGGCGATCTCGGTGCACTGGGAATCGATGTTCACGCGCTCCTCATTCCAGACACCCGACATGATCGCGCAGCATCATCTGCTGAACGACGTCGCCGATCTCATCGACAAGGGCGTTCTGCGCACCACGCTCGACCAGACCTTCGGCACGATCAACGCAGCCAATCTCAAGCGCGCGCATGCGCTGCTGGAGAGCGGCAAGTCGCGCGGCAAGATCGTGCTGGAGGGGTGGTAGAACATGTCGTTGGGGTGGGTTACGCCTGCGGCTAACCCACCCTTGCGCCCGGCCTAGGCGATCGTGTTGACGATGCCGCCTTCGGCGCGCAGCGCCGCGCCATTGGTCGCTGACGCCTGCTTCGAGGCGACGTAGACCACCATGTTCGCGATCTCATCGACGCTGGCGAAGCGTTGAATCAAAGAGCTCGGGCGATGCTGCCTGACGAAATTGGCAGCGGCCTCGTCGACCGATTGCCCGTTCTTCTTGGCGAGATCCTTCACGAAGGTCTCGACGCCCTCGGACATGGTCGGACCAGGCAGCACCGAGTTCACGGTGACGCCGGTCCCCCGGGTGAGCTGCGCGAGGCCACGCGCGACCGCGAGCTGGGCCGTCTTGCTCATTCCGTAGTGCATCATCTCGACGGGAATGTTGAGCCCGGATTCCGAGGAGATGAAAACGATGCGGCCCCAGTTGCGCCCAAGCATGCCCTTCATATAGGCGCGCGACAGCCGCACGCCGCTCATCACGTTGACTTCGAAGAATCGGCTCCAGTCTTCGTCCGGGATCTCGAAGAAGTCTTTCGGCTCGAAGATGCCGGCGTTGTTGATGAGGATGTCGACCTCGGGCAGATCAGCCACGAGCGCCTTGCATCCCGCCGCGGTCGAGACGTCGGCGGCGATGCCGCGCACCTTGGCGCCCGCCCCCTCCAGCTTGCGCACGGCCGCATCGACCTTGTCCTGGCCGCGTCCGTTGATGACGACGCTCGCGCCCGAGCCGGCGAGGCCCTTGGCGATGGCGTGGCCGATCCCGGCGGTCGAGCCGGTGACGAGGGCAGTCTTTCCGGACAGGTCGATCTTCATACGCAATCTCCATCGGTGGTGACGAGGATATCGTACCCCGCATGGGCGGCTGCAATCGCCGCTCACCGATGCGTGAGATTTACCTGCGCGATGGGCAGTGTCCGGACAAAGACGACGATGGCATCGAGGTCCTGCGGCGTCATGCCGGTGTCCTCATGAGACGTCGCCGCGCCATACAAAAAAGCGGCGCCCAGGGGCGCCGCTTTCTGAAATCCCGATACCGGCTGGCTTACGCCGCCTCGGCTTCCTTCGCCTGCACCGGACCGGAGTCCTGGCCCTTGGCATCGACGTCGCGGTCGACGAACTCGATCACCGCCATCGCGGCGTTGTCGCCGTAACGGAAGCCCGCCTTGATAATGCGGGTGTAGCCGCCCTGGCGGTCCTTGTAGCGCGGCGCCAGCACGTCGAACAGCTTCTTGACCTGGTCCTTGTCGCGCATCTCGGAGATCGCCTGGCGGCGCATGGACAGGCCGCCTTTCTTGCCGAGGGTGACGAGCTTCTCGACGATGGGGCGAAGCTCCTTGGCCTTGGGCAGAGTGGTGACGATCTGCTCGTGCTTGATCAGCGCGGCCGCCATGTTGGCGAACATCGCGCGGCGATGCTCGGCCGTGCGGTTGAGCTTCCGATGAACCTTGCCGTGACGCATGTGTAGTGTCCTTACTTGAAACTGCCGCGACGGTTCGTCGGACATGTTGCTCAGGTGGGCTGCCTGCGTTCGCCCAGATAGCGAGTGGTGAACGGCGAGGAGCGAATTGTCGTTCGCTATTCGCCACTCCCAATTCGCCAAACTCAGTAGTGATCTTCGAAGCGCTTGGCGAGCTCGTCGATGTTCTCCGGCGGCCAGCCCGGCACTTCCATGCCGAGATGCAGCCCCATCTGGGCCAGCACTTCCTTGATCTCGTTCAGCGACTTGCGGCCGAAGTTCGGGGTGCGGAGCATTTCCGCTTCCGACTTCTGCACGAGGTCGCCGATATAGACGATGTTGTCGTTCTTCAAGCAGTTGGCCGAACGCACCGAGAGCTCGAGCTCGTCCACCTTCTTGAGGAAGGCCGGGTTGAAGGCGAGGTCCGGGATGATCTCCTGGGCGACTTCCTTGCGCGGCTCTTCGAAGTTGACGAACACGTTGAGCTGATCCTGCAGGATGCGCGCGGCGTAGGCCACGGAATCATCCGGCGTCAGCGCGCCGTTGGTCTCGATCGTCATGGTCAGCTTGTCGTAGTCGAGGATCTGGCCCTCGCGGGTATTCTCGACCTTGTAGGAGACCTTGCGAACCGGCGAGTACAGGCTGTCGACCGGGATCAGGCCGATCGGCGCGTCCTCGGGACGGTTGCGCTCGGCGGGCACGTAGCCCTTGCCGGTGGAGACCGTGAACTCCATGCGGATCTCGGCGCCCTCGTCCAGCGTGCAGATCTGCAGCTCCGGATTGAGCACCACGACGTCGCCGACCGTCTGGATGTCACCGGCGGTGACGGCACCAGGGCCCTGCTTCTTCACGACCATGCGCTTGGGGCCCTCGCCCTGCATCTTGATCGCGATGTCCTTGATGTTCAGCACGATGTCGGTGACGTCCTCGCGGACGCCGGCGATCGAGGAGAACTCGTGCAGCACGCCGTCGATGTGCACCGACTGCACCGCGGCGCCCTGCAGCGAGGAGAGCAGGATGCGGCGTAGCGCGTTGCCGAGCGTCTGGCCGAAGCCACGCTCGAGCGGCTCGGCGACGATGGTCGCAAAGCGGGTCGAATCGCTACCGGGCTGAATCTGGAGCTTGTTCGGCCGAATCAGTTCTTGCCAATTTTTCTGGATCGTCACTGTTTCACCCATACAGGCCAGTCGATTTGAAGGTTCAAATACTGGCGTTGGAGAAAGGCCGCGGATCAGTCCCGCGGCTCCTTAAAAAACCATCGCGGGCGACAAGCGCCCGCAACGTCGTATCAGACGCGCCGACGCTTGCGCGGACGGCAACCGTTGTGCGGGATCGTGGTCACATCGCGGATGGAGGTGACGGTGAAACCCGCGGCCTGCAATGCACGGAGCGCCGACTCACGGCCCGAACCCGGACCGGCGACTTCGACTTCCAGCGTGCGCATGCCGTGCTCCTGCGCCTTCTTCGACACGTCCTCGGCAGCCACCTGCGCGGCGTACGGGGTCGACTTGCGCGAGCCCTTGAAGCCCATCGTGCCGGCGGAAGACCAGGCAATCGTGTTGCCCTGCGCGTCGGTGATGGTGATGGTCGTGTTGTTGAACGACGAGTTCACGTGCGCGACGCCGGAGGCGATGTTCTTGCGCTCACGACGACGAACGCGGGTGGCTTCCTTGCCCATAGACTACCTTTCCTGGAGATCTCAAACGCCGCCGTAATGCCAGCGGCTACACCTGTGAAAATGCGAGTGGCGAATGGCGAGCGGCGAACGAATCCATTCGCTGCTCCCCATTCGCCATTCGCGTCGAATTACTTCTTCTTGCCGGCGATGGCCTTGGCCGGACCCTTGCGCGTACGCGCATTGGTGTGGGTGCGCTGGCCGCGCACCGGCAGACCGCGACGATGACGCAGGCCGCGATAGCAGCCGAGGTCCATCAGACGCTTGATGTTGATGCCGACTTCGCGACGCAGATCGCCCTCGACGAGATAGTCGCGGTCAATGACTTCGCGGATCTGGAGCACTTCAGCGTCGCTGAGCTGATTGACCCGACGATCCTCGGGGATCTTCACCTTTTCGAGGATCTCACCAGCGATCTTCTGGCCGATGCCATGGATGTACTGGAGCGCGATCAGCACGCGCTTGTTGGTCGGAATGTTCACGCCGGCAATACGGGCCACGGCCTTCTCTCCTGTTGCCGATCCCTCGTCAGGAATCGGGCTTTAAGTGCTTATGTTTCTCGGGCAGGTGTTCACAAACGCGAACACGACGCCCACCCCTGGTCTTCCTGGGGCCCGGCATCGTTTGAAACTATCCGACTTGGATGCGGGGCTTATTAAGGGATTCAGGGGGCTTTCGTCAACCGCCGCTAGCGCCTGGCTCGCTTTTTCGTGACCTTTTTTGCGGCCTTTCTGGCACCCTTTTTGACGGTCTTCTTGGCGGCCTTTTTAGCCGTTTTCTTGGCTGTCTTCTTTCCTGCCTTTTTGGTGCCCTTCACGGCCTTTTTGGCGGATTTGGCCGATTTGGCTGTCTTTGGAGCCGCTTTCGCCGGCTTTTTGGCTGCTTTCTTGGCGGACTTGGTCTTTTCGGCCGCCCTGTTGGCGGGCGCCGCCCTGGCTGCACTGCGCGCACGCGACTTCCCATGCGACTTCCCATGCGTCTTGGGCTCGACCGCGCCCAGCGCCAGCAGCTGGCGATGGATGGCACGGGTCACCTCGTCGATGGCCATCATGCCGTCGATGGTCGACAGCTTCCGGCGCTCGGAATAGTAGTGAATCAGCGGTTCCGTCTGGCTGCGGTAGCTGGCCAACCGCTTGGTCAGGACCTCCGGGGTGTCGTCAAGGCGGACCTCCTCCCCGCGCTCCCGCATCTGGGCGACGCGGGTCTCGACCCGGCTCAGCAGCGCGCTCTCGTTGACGCGAAGCTCGATCACGGCGTCCAGCTTGAGGTGCTTGTGCCGGAGCAGATCATCTAGAGCCTCGGCCTGCGGCACGGTGCGCGGGAAGCCGTCGAGGATGAAGCCATGCTTGGCGTCCGGCTGGTCGATACGGTCGGAGATGATTCCCACCACAACCTCGTCAGGCACGAGCCCGCCGCTGGCCATGATTTCCTTGGCCTTCAGTCCGACCGGCGTCCCCGCCGCAACGGCTGCACGCAACATCTCACCGGTCGAGAGCTGGACGATGCCATAGCGCTGCACCAGCAGCTGCGCCTGGGTGCCCTTGCCCGATCCTGGTGGTCCCAGAAGTATAATTCTCATTGGCGTACGCCCCCCATTGGGTGAGCGATATGTCGCGCACCCGTGTTTGAAACTCGGCAACAGTGCAAATCATAATCAACGCCGTACCGCTACCCATATCATAGGGGAGCAAATGCCCGGACGCCAAGAAGGCCTTTGAAACCAGGGATTGCGCCGCCGCGAGAGCAGCCCTGCCGATGTCGCCGAACGGCTGGCTGATCGCCCTGGCGGGCCGCGCGTTGCTTGCGCAGCGAATCGGCGGCGCAGATGCGCCGCCTGGAGAGGACGCCGCGCCTTAGCGGCGCCGGCCCCGCAGCTTCGACTTGCGGATCAGGCCTTCATACTGATGAGCCAGCAGATAGCCCTGCACCTGCGCCACGGTATCCATGGTGACGCTGACGACGATCAGCAGCGAAGTGCCGCCGAAATAGAACGGCACCGAGGCATAGGAGATCAGGATTTCCGGGATCAAGCAGACGATCGCCAGGTAAATCGCACCGAGCACGGTGATGCGCGACAGCACGTAGTCGATATATTCCGCCGTGCGCTCGCCCGGACGGATGCCCGGGATGAAGCCACCGTGCTTCTTCAGATTGTCCGCGGTCTCGGTCGGGTTGAACACGATCGCGGTGTAGAAGAACGCGAAGAACACGATCAGCGCGAGATAGAGCACCAGGAACAGCGGACGGCCGTGGCCGAGCTGGGTGGTGATCCACTGGAACCATTCCGGCCCCTTGCCCGCGTTGAAGTTCGCGACCGTGGTCGGCAGCAGCAGCAGCGAGGACGCGAAGATCGGCGGGATCACGCCCGAGGTGTTGAGCTTGAGCGGCAGATGCGAGGACTGGCCCTCGAACATCTTGTTGCCGACCTGGCGCTTCGGATACTGGATCAGGAGCCGGCGCTGGGCGCGCTCCATGAACACGATGAAGGCGATGACGGCCACGGCCATCACGATCACGACCAGGATCAGGCCGGTCGACATCGCGCCCTGACGGCCGAGCTCGAGCATGTTGGCGAGCGCCGCCGGCAGCTCGGCGACGATGCCGGAGAGAATGATCAGCGAGATACCGTTGCCGATGCCGCGCGAGGTGATCTGCTCACCCAGCCACATCAGGAACATGGTGCCGCCGGTCAGCGTGATCGCGGTGGAGAGACGGAAGAACATGCCGGGGTCGCTGACGACGTTGCCGGCACCTTCGAGGCCGACCGCGATGCCGTACGACTGGAACGCGGCCAGGATCACCGTGAGATAGCGGGTGTACTGATTCAGCGTCTTGCGGCCCGCCTCACCTTCCTTCTTCAGCGCCTCGAGCTGCGGCGAGACGGTCGTGAGGAGCTGGATGATGATCGATGCCGAGATGTACGGCATGATGTTCAGCGCGAAGATCGCCATGCGGTGGATGCCGCCACCGGCGAACATGTTGAACATGCCGAGGATGCCGCCTGCCTGCGACTTGAACACCTGCTCCCAGATGTTCGGATCGATGCCGGGCAGCGGGATGTAGGTTCCCAGCCGATAAACGAGTAGCGCACCCAGGGTGAACCAGATGCGCTTCTTCAGTTCGTCGGCCTTGGCGAACGCGCCGAAATTGAGGTTGGCTGCCAGTTGTTCCGCTGCAGAGGCCATATTGGACTTTCTCCCGCCGCCTTTTGCGCCGTCATACCCGCGGCCGGGCTATTTAGCGGACGCCGGACATTATCTGGGGCTTCGGCTTCGATAAGTCCATCGTCCCGCATGCGTAAAGGCCCGCGAGGCGCGGGCCAATGACGCAGTTGTTACGCCGCCTCGCCTTCTTCCTTGGCAGGGGCGAGGATCTTCACCGAACCGCCGGCCTTCTCGACCGCTTCGATCGCGGACTTCGTGGCGCCGTGGACCTCGATGTTCAGCTTCGCCTTGAGCTCACCGCGGCCGAGCAGCCGCAGGCCGGCCTTGGCGCGGCGCAGCACGCCCGCCTTCACCAGGGCCTCGACGTTGACGACGCTGCCGGCCTCGAGCTTCTTGGCATCGATCGCGTCCTGCAGACGGTCGAGATTGATCTCGGCGTACTCGACGCGGAAGATGTTGTTGAAGCCGCGCTTGGGCAGACGGCGATGCAACGGCATCTGACCGCCTTCGAAGCCCTTGATGCGCACGCCCGAACGTGCGGTCTGGCCCTTGCCGCCGCGGCCGGACTGCTTGCCCTTGCCCGAACCAATGCCACGGCCAACGCGCATGCGCTTCTTGCGCGAGCCGGCGTTGTCGGCGATATCGCTGAGCTTCATCGCCCTGCTCCTTGTGTCTTGCGCATGATCTGGCCCGAAAACCGGTATCCACTTTTCGGGATCATGCGCCCTGTTTTACTTCTCGCCGACGATGCGGACGAGATGGTGAACCTTCTCGATCATGCCGCGGACCGCCGGGGTATCCGGCAGTTCGCTGGTGCGGCCGATCTTGTTGAGCTTGAGTCCGATCAGTGTCGAACGCTGCGAGTGATGGCGGCGGATCGCGCTGCCGGTTTGCTCGAGCTTGATCGTCTTTGCGGACTTAGCGGCGTCCTTGGCCATCGTGGTCTACTCCGAAAAGCGTTGGTTAGTCCGCAGCCGCCTCGGCATCGCCGCCGACGCGACGACCCTGGAGGGTGGACACCTTGATGTTGCGGCGCGCCGCGACCGAACGCGGGCTATCCTGATGCTTCAGCGCGTCAAAGGTCGCGCGAACCATGTTGTACGGGTTCGACGAGCCGATCGACTTGGCCACCACGTCCTGGACGCCGAGCGTCTCGAACACGGCGCGCATCGGGCCGCCGGCGATGATGCCGGTACCGGCAGGAGCTGCACGCAGGTAGACACGGCCCGCGCCATGACGGCCGGCAATGTCGTGATGCAGCGTACGGCCCTCACGCAGCGAGACGCGGGTCAGGTTGCGCTTGGCGGACTCGGTGGCCTTGCGGATCGCCTCGGGAACTTCGCGCGCCTTGCCGTGACCGAAGCCGGCGCGGCCCTTTTGATCGCCGATCACGACCAGCGCGGCGAAACCGAAGCGCTTGCCGCCCTTCACGACCTTGGCGACGCGGTTGATGTGCACGAGCTTGTCGACGAACTCGCTGTCGCGCTCCTCGCGCTCCCTGCGTTCACGTCCGCCGCCGCCGCGTTGATCGCGTCCACCACGTTGTTCGCGTTCTGCCATTTTTCCAATCCTTCAGAGGCTTGCGCCTCAATCCTTAAATTCTGTTAGAAGCTCAGCCCGCTCTCGCGCGCAGCGTCGGCAAGAGCCTTGACGCGCCCGTGGTAGAGATAGCTGCCGCGATCGAACACGACTTCCTTGACACCCTTCTCGGCAGCGCGCTCGGCCAGTAGCTTGCCGACCGCCTTCGCCGCATCGATGTCGGCGCCGGTCTTGCCGCCGTCCCGCATCGACTTCTCGAGCGAGGAGGCAGAGGCCAACGTCTCGCCCTTCAAGTCGTCGATGACCTGGGCGTAGATGTGTTTGGACGAGCGGAACACCGACAGACGCGGACGGCCACCACCGGAGCGGCGCAGCTTCAGCCGCACACTCCGCTTGCGCCGGGCATTCGTAACCTTGGCTTTGGACATGACCGGCTCCGTTACTTCTTCTTGCCTTCCTTGCGGAAGATGAATTCGCCAACATACTTCACGCCCTTGCCCTTGTAGGGCTCCGGCGGGCGATAGGAGCGGATCTCAGCGGCGACCTGGCCGACGCGCTGGATGTCGCTGCCCGCCACCGTGATCTCGGTCGGCTTCGGCACGGTGATCGTGATCCCTTCCGGGATCGTGTAGATCACGTCGTGGCTGTAACCGAGCGCCAGCTGCAGGTTCTTGCCCTGCATCGCGGCGCGGTAACCGACGCCGGTGATTTCGAGCTTCTTCTCGAACCCCTTGGTGACGCCTTCGACCAGATTCGCGACCTGGGCGCGAGCGGTACCGTACAGCGCCCGCGCGCGGTTGGTCTCAGCCCGCGGCTTGACCTTGATCTGGCCGCTCTCAAGCTTCACCTCGACGTCGTCATGAACGACGAACTGAAGCTGGCCCTTCGGCCCCTTCATCTTGACGGTCTGCCCATCGACGGTCGCGGTCACACCGGACGGCACCGCCACAGGCTTTTTGCCAACACGTGACATGGATCAAAAATCCTTCTCAGAACACCGTGAAGAGGACTTCACCGCCCACGTTCGCTTCACGCGCACTGTGGTCGGCCATGATCCCCTTCGGCGTCGACAACACCGAAATACCGAGTCCGTTATTGACCCGCGGCAGGTTCTTCACCGAGGCGTAAACGCGACGCCCGGGCTTGGAAACACGTTCGATCTCGCGGATGACGGGCTCGCCGTCGAAATACTTCAGCTCGATCTCGATCTCGCTGCGGCCCGAGGAGTGCTCGAGGGTCGCGTAACCGCGGATGTAGCCCTCGCTCTTCAGCACTTCGAGGACGTTCTCGCGCATCTTCGAACCAGGGGTGGAGACCTTGTTCTTGGAACGCATCTGCGCGTTGCGGATACGGGTGATCAGATCGCTGATTGGATCGTGCGTAGACATCTAAACGACCCTCCTTACCAGCTCGACTTGACGAGGCCCGGGACCATGCCCTTGGAGCCAAGGTCGCGCAGCGCGATACGGGACAGCTTGTTCTTGCGATAGTTGGAGCGCGGGCGACCCGACAGCTCGCAACGCAGACGGATGCGGGTGGCCGACGAATTGCGCGGCATTTCCGCAAGCTTCAGGGTGGCGGCGAACCGCTCTTCCATCGGCAGCGTCTTGTCGGCGATGATCGCCTTCAACCGCTCGCGCTTCGGGGCGGCGTTCTTCACCATCCGCTTGCGCCGGTTGTTCTTCTCGACTGAACTCTTCTTTGCCATGCTTGGCTCCTGGGTATCCGCGTTTGAGAGGCTTTAGGTCAGCGTCTCACTGCCGGAACGGGAAATTGAAAGCGGTCAACAAGGCCCTCGCCTCTTCGTCGGTCCTGGCCGTGGTGCAGACGGTGATGTCCATACCGCGGGCTTCCGTGACCTTGTCGAAGTCGATCTCGGGGAAAATGATGTGTTCCTTGATGCCGAGCGAGTAGTTGCCGCGGCCGTCAAAGCTCTTCGGGTTCAAGCCGCGGAAGTCGCGGACGCGCGGCAGCGCGACCGTCACCAGGCGATCGATGAACTCGTACATGCGGGCCTTGCGCAGCGTGACCTTGCAGCCGATCGGCTGGTTCTCACGCAGCTTGAAGGTCGCGATCGCGATACGCGAATAGGTCACGATCGCCTTCTGGCCGGCAATCTGGGTCAACTCGGCAGCGGCGGTCTCGGCCTTCTTGCGATCGTTGACGGAATCGCCAACGCCCATGTTCAGCACGACCTTGTCCAGGCGCGGAACCTGCATCACGTTCTCATAACCGAACTTCTCGGTCATGGCCGTGCGGATCTTCGCGTCGTATTCCGCGCGCAGGCGCGGGGTGTAAGCGGCCTCAGCCATCGATCTCAGCTCCCGAGCGCTTGGCGATGCGGACCTTCTTGCCGTCCGCCAGAATCTTGAATCCGACGCGGGTCGGCTTTCCATCCTTGCCGACATACGCGATGTTGGACAGTTGGATCGGCGCCTCTTTCGAGATGATGCCGCCCTCCTGGGCCTGCGTCTGCTTCTGGTGACGCTTGACCATGTTGATGCCGCGCACGAGTGCGGTGCCGGCGTCCGGGCGAACCTCGAACACCTCGCCGCTGCGGCCCTTGTCGCGGCCTGTCAGCACGACGACCTTGTCGCCCTTGCGGATCTTCGCAGCCATCACAGCACCTCCGGCGCGAGCGAAATGATCTTCATGTGGTTCTTGGCGCGCAGCTCGCGCGGCACGGGCCCGAAGATACGGGTGCCGACCGGCTCGGACTGGTTGTTGATCAGCACGGCGGCGTTGCGGTCGAAGCGGATGACCGAACCGTCAGCGCGGCGGATGTCCTTGCGGACACGCACCACGACGGCCTTCATCACGTCGCCCTTCTTCACCTTGCCACGCGGAATGGCTTCCTTGATCGAGACGACGATGATGTCGCCGATGGTGGCGTAGCGGCGCTTGGAGCCCCCGAGCACCTTGATACACATGACACGGCGTGCGCCAGAATTGTCGGCCACGTCGAGGTTGGTCTGCATCTGAATCATTGATGCACCTCGTCCTCTTTCTCTTTGCGCCAGCCTAGCCGGCGCTCAACATTTCCCTGAAGTCGGTCGGCCAAGGCCGACAGATCAGGCGGTTTTCTTGTGCTCACCCCGGATCACGATCCAGGACTTCAACTTCGAAATCGGCTTCGATTCCTCGATCCACACCATGTCGCCCGGCTTGAACTCGTTGTTCTCGTCGTGCGCGTGGTAGTTCTTCGAACGGCGGATCGTCTTCTTGTAGATCGGATGCGTGAAGCGGCGGTCAACGCGCACCACGACGGTCTTGGCAGTCTTGTCGCTGACGACCACGCCTTGCAAAGTACGTTTCGGCATATCCGTTAGCCCCTTACTTCTTCTTGGCGCGCGTCTGCGCGGCGACGGTCTTGATCCGGGCAATGTCACGGCGAGCCTCGCGCAGGCGCGAGGTGTTCTCGAGCTGCCCGGTGGCACGCTGGAAGCGCAGGTTGAAGCGCTCCTTCTTGAGGTTCAGGACGGCGTCGTCCTGCTGGTCGGGGCTCATCGCGCGGATGTCTTCGATCTTCATCTGGGCCATGGCCGTTACTCCGCAATGCGCTCGACGAAGCGCGTCTTGATCGGCAGCTTGGCGGCCGCCAGGGTCAGCGCTTCACGCGCCGTCTGGGTGTTGACGCCGTCGATCTCGAACAGCACCCGGCCCGGCTTGACGCGGGCGACCCACAGTTCCGGCGAACCCTTGCCGGAGCCCATGCGGACTTCGGCCGGCTTCTTCGACACCGGAACGTCCGGGAATACGCGGATCCAGACGCGGCCGGCGCGCTTCATGTGGCGGGTCAGCGCGCGGCGGGCGGCTTCGATCTGGCGCGCGGTGACGCGCTCCGGCTCGGTCGCCTTCAGGCCGAACTGGCCGAACGCCAACGTCGCGCCCGAAGTCGCAACGCCGTGAATGCGGCCCTTATGCGCCTTCCGGAACTTCGTTTTCTTAGGTTGCATCATGGCTTTAAGCCCTCAAATTCCTGTGCTGGATCAGGCCGCAGCCGTATCGCGGCGCTGACGGCCACCACGATCGCTGCTACCGCCCGTCTCGCCTTCGGCCATTCTCTTGTCCTGGGCCATCGGATCGTGCTCGAGGATCTCGCCCTTGAAGATCCAGACCTTGACACCGCAAGTGCCGAAGGTCGTGAACGCGGTCGCAACGCCGTAGTCGATGTCCGCGCGCAGCGTGTGCAGCGGCACGCGACCTTCGCGGTACCACTCCATGCGCGCGATTTCCGCACCGCCCAGGCGACCCGAGCAGTTGATGCGGATGCCTTCCGCGCCGAGCCGCATCGCCGACTGAACGGCGCGCTTCATGGCGCGGCGGAACGCGACGCGCCGCTCGAGCTGCTGCGCGATCGATTCGGCCACCAGCGTCGCATCGAGCTCCGGCTTGCGGATTTCGACGATGTTGATGACGACGTCCGACGAGGTGATGTCCGCGACCTTCTTGCGCAGCTTGTCGATATCGGCGCCCTTCTTGCCGATCACCACGCCCGGGCGAGCCGAGTGGATGGTGACGCGGCACTTCTTGTGCGGACGCTCGATCACGATGCGGGCGACGGCCGCCTGCTTGAGCTCCTTGTGCAGGATCTCACGGATCTTGACGTCCTCATGCAGCAGCTTGCCGTATTCCTGCTTGCCGGCGAACCAGCGCGAATCCCAGGTCCGGTTGATGCCGAGGCGCAGACCGATCGGATTGATCTTTTGACCCATCGTGTTCTCCTGCGTCCCTTAGGCCGCTGCTTCGGCTTCGACCTGACGAACGATGATCGTCAGCTGCGAAAATGGTTTGTAGACACGGCCCGACCGACCACGGCCGCGAGCAGCAAAGCGCTTCATCACGAGACCATTGCCGACGAAGGCCCGCGACACGACGAGATCATCGACGTCGAGGTCGTGGTTGTTCTCGGCATTGGCGATAGCCGATTCCAGGCACTTCTTCACGTCGACCGCGATCCGCTTGCGCGAAAACTGCAGGTCGGCGAGCGCGGCGGAAGCCTTCCGGCCGCGAATGAGCTGGGCGACCAGGTTGAGCTTCTGCGGGCTCACCCGCAGCATCCGGGCGACCGCCTTGGCCTCGTTCTCGGCGAGGCTCCGTTCGCGCTTAGGTTTGCTCATCGTTTAATCCTCAAGCCTTCTTGGCTTTCTTGTCGCCGGAGTGGCCATGGAAGGTCCGGGTCGGCGAGAACTCGCCGAACTTGTGACCGACCATTTCCTCGTTGACGGCCACCGGCACGTGCTTCTGACCATTGTAGACGCCGAAGGTCAGGCCCACGAACTGCGGCAGGATCGTCGAGCGACGGCTCCAGATCTTGATGACGTCGTGACGGCCGGACGCGCGCGCGGCATCTGCCTTCTTGAGCAGAGAACCCTCGACGAACGGGCCTTTCCAGACTGAACGAACCATGTCCGTCGTTCCTTACTTCTTCCGCTTGTGGCGGCTTAGGAGAATGAATTTGTTGGTCGACTTGTTGGTGCGGGTCTTCTTGCCCTTGGTCGGCTTGCCCCACGGAGTGACCGGGTGACGACCGCCCGAGGTACGACCTTCACCACCGCCGTGCGGATGGTCGATCGGGTTCATGGCAACACCGCGGTTGTGCGGGCGACGGCCCATCCAACGCTTGCGACCGGCCTTGCCGATCGAGGTGTTCATGTGATCCGGGTTCGACACCGCGCCGATCGTGCCGCGGCAACGGCCGTGCACCAGGCGCTGCTCGCCCGAGTTCAGGCGGATGATGACGTAGTCCTGATCGCGGCCGACGAGCTGGGCGTAGGTACCAGCCGAGCGAGCGAGCTGACCGCCCTTCCCGATCTTGACCTCGATGTTGTGGATGATCGTGCCGACCGGCATGTTGCCGAGCGGCATGACGTTGCCCGGCTTCACGTCGACATAGTTGCCGGCGACGATGGTGTCACCCACCGCCAGGCGCTGCGGCGCCAGGATGTAGGCCTGCTCGCCGTCCTGATACTTGATCAGCGCGATGAAGCCGGTGCGGTTCGGATCGTATTCCAGCCGCTCGACAACAGCGGGAACGTCGATCTTCTCGCGCTTGAAGTCGACGGTACGCAGCGTCTGCTTGTGGCCACCGCCGCGGAAGCGCACGGTGATGCGACCGGTGTTGTTGCGGCCGCCCGAGGACTTCTTGCCTTCGGTGAGCGCCTTGACCGGCTTGCCCTTGTAGAGCGCCGAACGATCGACCATGACCAGCTGGCGCTGGCCCGGCGTCGTGGGATTGAATGTCTTCAGTGCCATCGTCGTACGACCTTACAGACCGGTGGTGACGTCGATCCGGTGGCCCTCTTCGAGGGTCACGATCGCGCGCTTGGTGTTCGACTGCGAGCCGAGATTGCCGCGGAAGACCTTGGTCTTGCCCTTGCGGACCAGCGTGTTGACGCTCTTGACCTTGACGTCAAACAGCTTCTCGATCGCTTCCTTGATCTGCGGCTTGGTCGCCTTGGCGGCCACCTTGAACAGGACCTTGTTGTGCTCGGACGCCAGCGTCGCCTTTTCGGTGACAACAGGGGCGACGATCACGTCGTAATGGCGAGCCTCGATGTTCTTCGTCATTTGAAGCGCGCCTCCAGCGCATCGATGGCGGCCTTGGTCAGAACCAGCTTCTGACGGCGCAGGATGTCATAGACGTTGATGCCCTGGATCGGCAGCACATCCATGTTGGGGATGTTGCGGGCCGCGGCGGCAAATCCGTTGTTGAGCTCGGCGCCGTCGATGATCAGCGCGTTGGTCAGCCCCAGGCCCGAGAAATGACCGAGCAACGCCTTGGTCTTGGCAGCTTCCAGCGCGGCCTTGTCGATCACGAGCAGATCGCCGTCCTTGGCCTTGGCCGAGAGCGCATGCTTGAGAGCAAGCGCGCGGACCTTCTTCGGCAGGTCGGTGGCGTGCGAACGCACGACCGGACCGAAGGCACGACCGCCGCCGCGGAACTGCGGCACGCGGGCCGAGCCGTGACGAGCACCGCCGGTGCCCTTCTGCTTGTACATCTTCTTGCCGGTGCGCCAGATCTCGGCGCGGCCCTTGGCCTTGTGCGTGCCGGCCTGACGCTTGTTCAGCTGCCACTGCACGCAACGCGCAATGATGTCCTGGCGCGGCTCAAGGCCGAAAATGGCGTCGGACAGCTGGACCGAGCCCGCTTCCTTGCCCTCGAGGGTGGTGACCTTCAATTCCATCTCACGCACCCTCTTGCTGGGCCGCGGCTTCGGCTTCGCCGCCCGCAACCTTGAACTTGCCGGGCTTCGGAGCTTCCTTCGGCAGCGGCTTCTTGACGGCATCGCGCACGCGGATCCAGCCGCCCTTGGAGCCGGGAACGGCGCCTTCGACGAGGATCAGGCCACGCTCGACGTCGAGCTGAACAACGCGGAGGTTGAGCGTGGTGATGCGGTCGACACCCATGTGGCCGGGCATCTTCTTGTTCTTCCAGGTCTTGCCGGGGTCCTGACGACCACCGGTCGAGCCGATCGAACGATGCGAGATCGACACACCGTGCGTCGCGCGCAGACCGCCGAAGTTCCAGCGCTTCATACCGCCGGCGAAGCCCTTACCGACCGAGGTGCCGGTGACGTCGACGAACTGGCCCACGACGAAGTGGTCGGCGAGGATCTCGGCGCCCACGGGGATCATGGCATCCGCGGAGACGCGGAATTCCTCGACCTGCCGCTTCGGCTCGACCTTGGCGACCGCGAACTGGCCGCGCTCTGCCTTGGGCATGTACACGGTCTTGCGGCTGCCAGAACCAAGCTGGAGCGCAACATAACCGTTCTTCTCTTCAGTGCGGTGGCCTACGACCTGGCAATTGCCGAGCTTCAGCACGGTCACGGGGATGTGCTCGCCGGCCTCTGTAAAGACCCGCGTCATCCCGACCTTTTGTGCGATCACTCCGGAGCGCATCGGCGTGCTTCCTGTTCTTTCTGTCCGCTAGTGGCGAACGTGATCCAAAAATCTTAGAGCTTGATCTCGACGTCGACACCGGCGGCCAGGTCGAGCTTCATCAAAGCATCGACGGTCTGCGGGGTCGGATCGACGATGTCGAGCAGACGCTTGTGAGTGCGCATCTCGAACTGTTCGCGGCTCTTCTTGTCGACGTGGGGCGAACGGTTGACGGTGAACTTCTCGATGCGGGTGGGCAGCGGAATGGGTCCGCGGACCTGCGCACCGGTGCGCTTCGCCGTGTTCACGATCTCCCGGGTCGACGTATCGAGGATACGATGGTCGAACGCCTTGAGACGGATGCGAATATTCTGGCCGTTCATTGCCGTGTCTTTCTTAGTGAGTGGCGAGTAGCGAACAGCGAATGGATTTCATCCACTCGCCACCCGCCATTCCCTATTCGCGTGATTACTCGATGATCGAAGCGACGACGCCGGCACCGACGGTGCGGCCACCTTCGCGGATCGCGAAGCGGAGCTTCTCTTCCATCGCGATCGGCACGATCAGGTGCACTTCCATCGCGATGTTGTCGCCCGGCATCACCATCTCGGTGCCTTCCGGCAGGTGCACGACACCGGTCACGTCGGTGGTGCGGAAGTAGAACTGCGGACGGTAGTTGGTGAAGAACGGGGTGTGGCGACCGCCCTCTTCCTTGGTGAGGATGTAAGCCTCGGCCTTGAACTTGGTGTGCGGCTTGACCGAACCCGGCTTGGCCAGAACCTGGCCGCGCTCGACGTCCTCGCGCTTGGTACCGCGGAGCAGCGCACCGATGTTGTCGCCGGCCTGGCCCTGATCGAGCAGCTTGCGGAACATTTCGACGCCGGTGACGGTGGTCTTCTGGGTGGCGCGGAGACCGACGATCTCGATTTCCTCGCCGACCTTGACGATACCGCGCTCAACACGGCCGGTCACGACGGTGCCGCGGCCCGAGATCGAGAACACGTCTTCAACCGGCATCAGGAACGGCTGGTCGATCGGACGCTCCGGCTGCGGGATATAGCTGTCGACGTTCTTCATCAGCTCGATGATGGCGTCGTGGCCGAGCTTCTTGTCCGAATCTTCGAGAGCGGCGAGAGCCGAACCCTTGATGATCGGAATCTTGTCGCCCGGGAATTCATACTTCGAGAGCAGCTCGCGGACTTCGAGCTCGACGAGCTCGAGGAGCTCCGGATCGTCGACCATGTCGCACTTGTTGAGGAACACGACGAGCGCGGGCACGCCGACCTGGCGGGCGAGCAGGATGTGCTCGCGGGTCTGCGGCATCGGGCCGTCAGCAGCCGACACGACCAGGATCGCACCGTCCATCTGGGCAGCGCCGGTGATCATGTTCTTCACGTAGTCGGCGTGGCCGGGGCAGTCGACGTGCGCGTAGTGGCGGTTCGGCGTCTCGTACTCGACGTGCGCGGTCGAGATGGTGATGCCGCGCGCCTTCTCTTCCGGCGCCTTGTCGATCTGGTCGTACGCGGTGAACGTCGCACCGCCGGCTTCGGCGAGAACCTTGGTGATCGCCGCGGTCAGCGACGTCTTGCCATGGTCGACGTGACCGATGGTACCGATGTTGCAGTGCGGCTTGGTACGTTCAAACTTAGCTTTGGCCATTTGACTCTCCGTTCAATCGTCAGTTCGTGACCGACGACAATCAGGCAAACTTCTTCTGGACTTCTGCCGACACGTTGGCCGGCGCTTCTGCGTAGTGGTCGAACTGCATGGTGAAGGTGGCGCGACCCTGGCTCATCGAGCGCAGATTATTCACGTACCCGAACATGTTCATGAGCGGCACCATCGCGTTGATGACGTTGGCGTTGCCGCGCATGTCCTGCCCCTGGATCTGACCGCGCCGGGAATTCAGGTCGCCGATGACCGAACCGGTGTAGTCTTCCGGGGTCACCACTTCGACCTTCATGATCGGCTCGAGCAGGACGGACTTGCCCATCTGGAGCGCTTCGCGGAAGCAGGCGCGCGAGGCGATTTCGAAGGCGAGTGCCGACGAGTCGACGTCGTGATACTTGCCGTCGACGAGCTGCACCTTGACGTCGACCACGGGGAAGCCCGCGACCACGCCGGACGACAGCACGCTCTCGAGGCCCTTTTCGACGCCGGGGATGTATTCCTTCGGCACGGCGCCGCCGACGATCTTCGATTCGAACTCGTAGCCCTTGCCGGGCTCGTTCGGCTCGACGATGAACGACACCGCAGCGAACTGGCCGGTACCGCCGGTCTGCTTCTTGTGGGTGTAGCTATGCTCGACGCGCTTGGTGACACGCTCCCGGAACGCCACCTGCGGTGCGCCGATGTTGGCGTCGACCTTGTAGGTGCGCTTGAGGATGTCGACCTTGATGTCGAGGTGGAGTTCGCCCATGCCCTTCAGGATGGTCTGGCCGGACTCGTGGTCGGTCGACACGCGGAAGGACGGATCCTCCGCGGCGAGCTTGGCCAGCGCCACGCCCAGCTTCTCCTGGTCGGCCTTGGACTTCGGCTCGATCGCGATCTCGATGACCGGCTCGGGGAATTCCATCTTTTCCAGGATCACCTGCTTGTCGGGATCGCACAGCGTGTCGCCGGTGCGCGCTTCCTTCAGGCCAGCCAGAGCGACGATGTCGCCGGCATAGGCTTCCTTGATGTCTTCGCGGTTGTTCGCATGCATCAAGAGCATGCGCCCGATGCGCTCCTTCTTCTCACGGGTCGAGTTCACGACGCCGGTGCCGCTCTGGAGAACGCCGGAGTAGATGCGGCAGAAGGTGATGGTGCCGACGAACGGGTCGTCCATGATCTTGAACGCGAGCAGCGCCAGCGGCTCCTTGTCGTCCGCCTTGCGCACGACTTCGTTGCCCTTGTCGTCGGTGCCCTTGATCGCAGGCACGTCGAGCGGCGACGGCAGGTAGTCGACGACGGCGTCGAGCAGCGGCTGCACGCCCTTGTTCTTGAAGGCCGAGCCGCACAGCACGGGATAGAACGCGCCGGTCAGCACCGCCTTGCGGATCAGGCGCTTCAGGGTCGCCTCGTCCGGCTCCTTGCCGTCGAGGTAAGCGGCCATGGCGTCGTCGTCGAGCTCGACGGCGGCTTCCACCATCTTCTCGCGGTATTCCTTGGCCTGGTCGACGAGGTCTTCGGGAATGTCGACATAGTCGAACTTCGCGCCGAGCGACTCGTCGTTCCAGACAACGCCCTTCATCTTCACGAGGTCGACGAGACCCTTGAAGTTGTTCTCGGCACCGATCGGAAGCTGGATCGCGACGGGCTTGGCACCCAGACGGTCAACGATGTCGGCCAGACACTTGAAGAAGTCGGCGCCGATCTTGTCCATCTTGTTGGCGAAAACGATGCGGGGAACCTTGTACTTGTCGCCCTGGCGCCAGACGGTCTCGGTCTGGGGCTCAACACCCTGGTTCGAATCGAGCACGCAGACGGCACCGTCGAGCACGCGCAGCGAACGCTCGACTTCGATGGTGAAGTCGACGTGGCCGGGGGTGTCGATGATGTTCAGGCGCTTGCCGGCCCAGAACGCAGTGGTCGCGGCCGAGGTGATCGTGATGCCGCGCTCCTGCTCCTGCTCCATCCAATCCATCGTCGCGGCACCTTCGTGCACTTCGCCGATCTTGTGGCTCTTGCCGGTGTAGTAGAGGATGCGCTCGGTCGTCGTCGTCTTACCGGCGTCGATATGCGCCATGATACCGAAGTTACGGTAGTCCTCGATGGCATGTTGGCGGGGCATGGGGTGTTCCTTGCGAGTCCGTTTGTTTCGCCGTTACCAGCGATAGTGCGAGAAGGCGCGGTTGGCTTCCGCCATCCGGTGCACGTCTTCGCGCTTCTTGACGGCGTTCCCACGGTTGTTCGATGCATCCAGGAGCTCCGCCGAGAGACGCTCCGTCATCGTCTTTTCGTTACGCTCGCGCGCGGCCGAGATTAGCCAGCGGATACCCAGCGCCTGGCGGCGGGTCGAGCGAACTTCGACCGGCACCTGGTAGGTCGCGCCACCGACGCGGCGGGAGCGCACTTCGATCGTCGGCATGACATTCTCGAGCGCCTGCTCGAACACGCCGAGCGGGTTCTGCTTGGTCTTGCCTTCGATGAGGCTGAATGCACCGTAGACGATGCCTTCGGCGACCGACTTCTTGCCGGCGTACATCACCGAGTTCATGAATTTCGTGACGATGATGTTCCCGAACTTCGGATCGGGAAGAACTTCGCGCTTTTCCGCTGAGTGGCGACGAGACATGGAGCTGGTTCCCGCTTACTTCGGACGCTTCGCGCCGTACTTCGAACGACGCTGCTTACGGTTCTTGACGCCCTGAGTATCCAGAACGCCGCGGAGGATGTGGTAGCGCACGCCGGGCAAATCCTTGACGCGGCCGCCGCGGATCATGACCACCGAGTGCTCCTGGAGGTTATGGCCCTCACCCGGGATGTAGCCGATCACCTCGAAACCGTTGGTCAGACGCACCTTGGCGACCTTACGAAGCGCCGAGTTCGGCTTCTTCGGGGTCGTGGTGTAGACGCGCGTGCAAACACCACGCTTCTGCGGCGACTGCTGCAGCGCCGGCACCTTCTTGCGCGACTTCTGCACTTCACGCGGTTGAGCGATCAGCTGGTTGATCGTCGGCATCCTGGCCTTACCCTTTGTTATCGCGGCCCCTTGCAGGCCCGCTGTCTTGCCGCGGCCCGTTGCCGGGACCGCAAATTCTCTCGAGCCACCCGCTCGATCGGGCCCGCCCGCGCGGAACAATCCACACAAAGCGAAATCGCGCCAACCGCTCATTGCTGAGTGGAAAGCGCTTCGACGCCACAGAGGACCGCAGTATTAAGGCCGATCAGCATAAGCCGCGGCCCGCGCACTGAGGTCATGCATCCGAATTCGACCACAGGAGAACGCGCCCCAGAGGCCTAAAATCGCACTGGCATTGCCTAGCTATTATCGACAGCGTTTGAGCGGCATTCGTCGAGGTTGGTGCCCGCTTAGCGACCCCTGGGGATCAACGGGTGGCCCGTTCCGACGTTGGCAATGCTCACCGCCTGTCGTTAAGTGAGGCGCTTTCTATAAGTGAGAATCGATCAAGTCAAGGCGAAACGACAGTCGCAAAGCGCTTCTGGCAGCTTCGGAAATTGCCCGGTCGTCCCCTGACGCGCCTCCCCGATATGGGAACGATATCCCGGCTCCGCCAACCTTCCATCGATTAACACCCGTATAAAATATAGTTTTATGTCGGCCGCTAAGGCTTTTTTTCCTCTTGATGCGTCAATCTGCCGCCTTCGGCAGAGACAGGCGCCATGCGGTACACCGACGTTGCCATCATTGGCGGAGGACTAGCAGGCTCGACCGCCGCCGCAATGCTCGGGCGTGCCGGCATTTCAGCGATTCTGATCGACCCGCATGAGACCTATCCGGCCGATTTTCGCGTCGAGAAGCTGAGCGGTCACGGTCAGGTCGAGCGATTCCACCAAACGGGAATCGCCGACTCGGTCCTGCGTCGCGCGACCTTCTCGGGCGAGAACTGGATCGCGCGATTCGGCCACATGCTCGACAGGGCGCCGAGCCGACAGTTCAACATCCTCTACGATTCGCTTGTTAACGCGATCCGCGACGAGATTCCCGACACGGTCGGACGTATCTGGACCAAGGCGGTGTCGGTCGCGACCAGTGCCGAGCGGCAAACGGTAGCCCTCGCCAATGATGAGACCATCTCGGCCCGCCTGGTGTTGCTCGCCAACGGCCTGAATGTCGGCCTGCGCCACCAGCTCGGCATCATCAGGAACGTCATCAGCCCCTGCCATTCGATCTCGATCGGCTTCGACGTGGTGCCGGCCGGGCGGAATGCGTTCGACTTCCCGGCGCTCACCTATTTCTCGGAGCGGCCGAGCGACCGCATCCCCTACATCTCGCTGTTTCCGATCGGCACGCGGATGCGCGCCAATCTGTTCGTGTATCGCGGCTTCGACGATCCCTGGCTGCGCGAGCTGCGTCGCGCTCCGGCCGAGACATTGAACGCCGCGCTGCCGCGGCTGAAGCGCATCACCGGCGCCTTCGACATTCCCGGCGAGTTGAAGGTTCGTCCGGTCGATCTCTACGCGAACGACGCCGGCCGTCAGCCGGGCGTGGTGCTGGCGGGCGACGCTTTCGCCACCTCCTGCCCGGTCGCCGGCACCGGCTGCGACAAGGTGTTCACCGACATCGAGCGGCTCTGCAACGTCCACATCCCGCAATGGCTCGCCAGCGACGGGATGAATGCGGACAAGATTGCCACCTTCTATGCCGACCCGGTCAAGCGGGCCTGTGATGAATGGTCGGCCGCGAAAGCCTTCGACTTCCGCTCGGTCTCGATTGCGACGAGCCCCTACTGGACCGCGCAGCGCTGGGCACGCTTCATGGCGTGGTCGACCCAGGGATTACTGCGCAGGCTTGGAGGCGCGTTCCACCTGGAGCCGAACTTCCTCGGTCACTCCTCGTCCTCGTCCTCATCATCCTCGTCGAGGTCGTCCTCATCCGCGTCTTCGTCATCATCGCTGTCATCGTCGGCCTGAGCGGTCGCGCCGTGCGGCTGATGGATCTGGTCGTTCCACAGCTTGCGATAGATACCGTTCCTGGCAAGCAGCTCGGCATGCGAGCCGCGCTCGATTGCCCTGCCCCCTGAGATCACGATGATCTCGTCCATCTCGACCACCGAGGTCAGACGATGTGTCGACCAAATCATGGTGCGACCCTTGGCGAGCTTGAGCAAGGTGCGGTTGATCGCGGCCTCCGTGGTCTGGTCCAGGGCCGAGGTCGCTTCGTCGAGCAGCAGCACGGAGGGATTGCGGATGATCGCGCGTGCGATCGCGATGCGCTGGCGCTGGCCGCCCGACAGCGTGTCGCCGCGTTCGCCGACCGGGGTGTCGTAGCGCTGCCGCAGGCCCATGATGTAGCGGTGAATCTCGGCCTTCTTGGCAGCCTCCTCCACCTCCTCGTCGGTGGCGCCTTCCTTGCCGAGCCGGATGTTCTCGCGGATCGACATGTTGAACAGCATGTTCTCCTGGAACACCACCGCCATGCTCCGGCGCAGCGAATCCAGCGTCACCTTGCGGACGTCGACACCGTCGATGGTGACGCGCCCCTCATCGGGCACGTAGAGGCGAAGGATCAGATTGAGCAGCGTGCTCTTGCCGGAGCCTGACGGACCAACGATGGCGATGCGCTTGCCGGCGTCGAGCTTGAGGCTGAGATTGTCCAGCACCGGCGTCTGGCCGCCTTCATACTGGAAGCTAACATGCTCGAAGGTGATGTCGTGGGTGATGCGCGGCAGATCGGGCGCGCCGGGACGATCCGCCCCGCGCGTCGGCTCGTCGAGCAGCTCCTGGATGTGACGGATCGCGGCGGCCGAGGAGATCGACACCGGGATGAAATGCATCACGTGGGCGATGTTGTAGGAGACCTCCCAGAACGCGCTCTCGAAGGTGACGAAGGTGCCGATGGTGATCTGGCCCTTGGTCGCGAGATAGGCGCCGATCGCGAGCACGACGAGGTGCAACAGCAGCACGGAGATGGTGACCGTCCGCTCCACCATCGTGGACAGGAACCCCGCTGCCGCAATCCTGTCGCGGGTCGCATCGTTGCGGAAGGTGAAGAAGCCGAACATCTTGCGTTGCAGGCTGAACGCCTTGATCACGGCCTGCGCCGCCACGTTCTCCTGCACCATTCCGAGCAGCGCGCTCTCGTTCAGCTTCTGCTCGTAGTTGGCCTGCACCGCCTTCGGCGTCAGGATGCGCGGGCCGATCAACGTGATCGGGAATACCAGCAGCGCGACCACCGCGAGCTGCCAGTTCAGGAATAGCATCAGGATGATGCCGGCGATCAACTCAAAGAACGGCAGCGCGGCGCTGTTGACGAAGGACTTGACCGAACCTTCGAAGGCCGAGAGATCGACCGAGAAGCGCGACAGGATCTCGCCACGCTTCGTGCGGCCGAAATAAGCCGCTGGCAGGTCCTGGACATGCTCGAACAGGCGCTTGCGGACGTCGGTGATGACGCAAGCCGCCAACCGCGCATCCCAGCGCTCGTACCAGACCGCGACGATCGAGGTTGAGATGCCGGCAGCCGCCAGCACGCCGAGGATCTTGTACAGCGCCTGGAAATCCTCTTCGCCGAGCGCGTCGTCGATCAGGTATTTCAGGCTGAGCGGCATGATGACGTTGAACAGTGTCTCAACCAGGACGCCGAACGCCACATAACCCAGGATGCGCTTGTAGCTGGACAGGAAGGGCTTGACGAATCCCAAGATCGTCGCGAGCGCGCCGGCAGCTTCGCGGGCGGTAAAGACGACGAGGTCCTCATCATCATCGTCATCGAGCTCAAGCTCGTCGTCATCCTCGTCTTCGTCGTCTTGCAGCTCGGGCGCGGCGCCGGGCGCAAGCTTGTCCTCGAGCTCGGCCGCCTCTTGCGCAGCGAGCTTCTGTTTGTCGGGAGAGAGGGGCCTGGACGCCATGAAACCAACCGATGCTGACGGCCGGCATGACCGCAGAGAGAGCAGGAAATAGCGGACCACCGCTACTCCGCCGATTCTATGCGATCAGGACGAGTTCGGCAAAGCAATTGGCGAATTCATCCGCGCCTGGTGATGTTAGTCCTCGTCTTCGTCCTCGATCTTGTCGAAGAAGGAGTAACGCAAGCTGTCGGCGTCGGCATACCATTGGCCCGGCCCTTTGTTGGCGGCGAGCGTCGCAGTCCATAGCGCGTCGGTGCAGTCCTTGCGGTGCATCGACAGATCGAAGCCGTTGCCGAAGAACAGCTCCGACCATTCCCACCAGGTGCCGAGCTTCTTGACCCCGCGCAGCAGGTCGTAGCGGTCGATCACGGCCGAAGCCATGTCCGAGGTGATCGAGCCGAACACGAGGCCGGTCTTGACCACACGGTTCAACTCGCGGATCGCGCGAACCACCTGCCTGGGCGCAACGTGGCATAGGCTGGTCTCGAAGACGTAGTCGAACGTGCCGTCCTTGAACGGCAGGTCGGTGATCGAACCGAGCCTGTTGAACTTCTTCAGCGCCTTCGGCGTCTTGGCATGGATGGCACGGTTGTTCTCGATGCCCCAGGCGTCGACGCCGCGCTCGCGCAATGCGCCGACCAGCTCGCCGCTGGCGGAGCCCGCGACCAGGAGCTTGGCGCCCCTGGCCTTGCCCCAGACGATGGTGATCAGCTTGGACAGATAATCCGGATCTGTGAACTGCCTCCACACCTCGCCGTAAGGTCCGAGGCCGCGATAATTCTCGAAATAGTCGCGGTCGATCTTGTCGGAAACCGGCTCGCCATCCTCCTGCGCACGCGCGCGGCGCAGCCGCATCATCTCGGTCAGAATGATGTCGGTCGCCGCATCCGAGGAGTCGAGGAGCCCGTTCAGCGTGGAATCGAACAGATAGTCGCCTACCACCACGATACCGGGATGCTCCTTCGGCTCGGGTCGATGATTGGACATGACATCGCGAACGGGCAGGCCGCCAGGAATCGCATTCACCGACGACAGCCAACGGTGGATTTTGCCTTCCATGAAATGCGCACGCGCATCCCCAAGCGAGGCCGGCAGCGACTTCAGCGCGGCGTCGATCAGCTCCTGGTCCGACAGATTTGCGAACGCCAGCGCATCGGAGCCGGGAATCAGCCAGTTCAGGACGCCGTACCTGCCGACGTCGTGACGCGCGCCCTCATTGTAGACGCAGCAGCCGCCGAAAGCTTCCGACATGAACCAGGCGCCTGGAATCTTGTCGCCCCAGAACGGAGCGTCGAACAGGATCGAGACGCGCAGATAATGCGCGGGGCGATCGAAATACGAGACGTGCTTGACCATGGACTTGCGCAGCTGCTCGCCTTCCCACCCCATCGTCGAGAGCCAGGAGTGCGGCAGGCACATCAGCACGAGATCGAAGTCGCGCGTCTCCGGCCCCTTGCCGTTCATCATCTTCAGCTGATAGCGGCCGGTCGGCGCCTTGCCGACGGTGAGCACGCGGTGATTGAGCTGGATGTCGGCGCTGACCTCCGACTGCAGGCATTCGACCAGCTGCTCGTTGCCGTTCTGGATGGAATAGAGGCCGATATAGCCATCGACATCCATCAGGTAGTTCTTGAGCGCGTTGAGGCCGTTGGTGTTGTGGCTTTCGGTCGCGATGTCGGAGCGCGCCATCACCTTGAAGAAGCGCTTTGCGGTCTCGTCCTCGACCTCTTCGTCGAGCACCTGCTCGGCGGTCTTGTAGGCCCAGGGGTTCTCGTTGTCGTGCGCGCCGACGCCTTCGTAATATTCGATCGGCGACATCTGCTCGGCGCAACGCTTGCGGAACTGCTCGATCGCATCCGCGGTCTTGGCGCCGTATTTGCGGCGCATGCCGGCGACGTCGTCGAGCAACTCGCCGCCGAACTGCACCTGCTCGGCGTCCATCGGAATCGTCTGCAGGCCGAAATGCTGGATCAGCTCGCGCAGCGGATCAGGACCCGTCATCGAATAGTCGTAGATCTCCGCGACGCCGGCCTCGTACATCGCCGGCGCGGAATCGAATTTGCGCGTGACGATCTTGCCGCCGAGGCGATCGGAGGCCTCGAAGATGGTGATGCGACAGAGGTCGCCGAGCTTACGCTTCAAGTACCAGGCGCTCATCAGCCCGCCGGGGCCGCCGCCTACGATTGCGAGATCAAGCATGTGAGTTCCGTGGTCTCCGGCCCTGCCCCCGTCACGGGACCACCGGTCTAAGCTCCCTTAGCAGAAGCACTTTTGCGCCTGAAGGAAAGATGAACAAAGGTTGATCCCGCATCGCAACAGGCAAACAAAGCAGCAAAAAGGCCGGCTTTCGCCGGCCTTTTCGTTATCCTCGTATTCTTACGGATGAAGCACTATTCCGCGGGCGGCAGCGCAGGAAGCTCGGCTTCCGGAGCGGGCGACACGACGGCCGCCTGCTTCTCGCGCTCGTCGAGAATCAGCTTGTCGCGCTTCATGGCGACTTCGCGGATCTTGGCCATGGAGGCGCCGGTGCCCGCCGGGATCAGCCGGCCGACGATGACGTTCTCCTTGAGGCCTTCGAGCGGATCGACCTTGCCGTTGACCGCCGCTTCCGTGAGGACGCGGGTGGTCTCCTGGAACGAGGCCGCCGAGAAGAACGAGCGGGTCTGCAGGCTCGCCTTGGTGATGCCGAGCAGAACCGGCGTTCCCGTGGCGGGCTTCTTGCCCTCTTCCTTGGCTTTCATGTTCAGCGCGTCGAACTCGATCTTGTCGACCTGCTCGCCGGAGATCATGTCCGTGTCGCCCTGATCGGTGACTTCCACCTTCTGGAGCATCTGACGGACAATCACCTCGATGTGCTTGTCGTTGATGAGCACGCCCTGGAGCCGGTAGACCTCCTGGATTTCATTGACCAGATAGGCCGCGAGCTCCTCGATGCCCTTGACCGCAAGGATGTCGTGCGGCGCCGGGTTGCCTTCCACGATGAAGTCGCCCTTTTCGACGACGTCTCCGTCCTGAAGGTGGATGTGCTTGCCCTTCGGGATCAGGTACTCGCGCGCCTCGTCGGTCTTGTCCATCGGCTCGATCGAGATGCGACGCTTGTTCTTGTAGTCGCGCCCGAACCGGATGGTGCCCGCGATCTCGGCGATGATCGCCGCATCCTTCGGACGCCGTGCCTCGAACAGTTCCGCCACCCGCGGCAGACCGCCGGTGATGTCACGCGTCTTGGCGCTCTCGGTCGAGACACGGGCGAGGATGTCGCCCGGGTTGACCTTGGCTCCGACGTCGACCGAGAGAATGGCGTCGACCGACAGCATGTAGCGGGCATCGCCGCCACGGGCGAGCTTGAGCACCTTGCCGTCCTTGCCCTTCACCACGATGGCCGGACGCAGGTCCGAGCCGCCGCGGGTCGAGCGCCAATCGATGACGACGCGCTTGGCGATACCGGTCGCCTCGTCCAGCGTTTCCGAGATCGACTGGCCCTCGACCAGATCCTCGAACCCGATGGTGCCTTCCACTTCGGTGAGGAGCGGACGGGTGTACGGGTCCCACTCGACGATGCGCTGGCCACGCTTGACCATGTCGCCTTCGTCGACATGCAGGCGCGAGCCGTACTGAATACGGTGCGTCGCACGCTCGGTGCCGTCGGCATCGACCACCGCCACCACCATGTTGCGCACCATCGCGACCAAATGACCTTCGCTGTTGCGGGCGATGGCCTTGTTCCGGATCACGATCTTGCCGTCGAAATTGGCTTCGACGAAAGACTGCTCGTTGAGCTGCGCCGCGCCGCCGATGTGGAAGGTACGCATGGTGAGCTGCGTGCCCGGCTCGCCGATCGACTGCGCCGCGATGACGCCGACCGCTTCGCCGTGGTTGACCGGCGTGCCGCGGGCGAGGTCGCGGCCGTAGCACTTGCCGCAGATGCCGTTGACGAGTTCGCAGGTCAGTGCCGAGCGGATCTTCACCTCCTGCACACCACCCTGCTGGATGGCGTCCAGATGGCTCTCTTCCATCAGCGTGTCGCGCTTGATGATCACCTTGCCCGAGCTGTCGCGCACGTCTTCGCAGGCCGTACGTCCGAGGATGCGCGAACCGAGCGAAGCGACCACGGTGCCGGCATCGACGATGGCGCGCATCTTGATGCCGAGCTTGGTGCCGCAGTCGGACTGCGTGATGATGCAATCCTGCGCGACGTCGACCAGACGACGGGTCAGGTAGCCGGAGTTCGCGGTCTTCAACGCGGTGTCCGCGAGGCCCTTACGGGCGCCGTGGGTCGAGTTGAAGTACTCGAGAACCGAGAGGCCCTCCTTGAAGTTCGAGATGATCGGCGTCTCGATGATCTCACCCGACGGCTTGGCCATCAGGCCGCGCATGCCGGCGAGCTGGCGCATCTGGGCCGGCGAACCGCGGGCGCCGGAATGAGCCATCATGTAGATCGAATTGATGTCGGCATCGGCGCCGGCCGCCGTCTTCTTGGTGGAGGAGATCTCCTTCATCATCGCCTTGGCGATTTCTTCCGTGGCCTTCGACCAGGCGTCGACGACCTTGTTGTACTTCTCGCCATGCGTGATCAGGCCGTCGTTGTACTGCTGCTCGAAATCCTTCGCCAGCGTACGCGTGGTGTCGACGATCTTCCACTTGGAGTTCGGCACGACCATGTCGTCCTTGCCGAACGAGATGCCGGCCTTGAACGCGTTGTAGAAGCCGAGCGCCATGATGCGGTCGCAGAAGATCACGGTCTCCTTCTGGCCGCAGTGGCGGTAGACCTGATCGATGACGCCCGAGATCTCGCGCTTGGTCATCAGCTTGTTGATGATCTCGTACGAGATGCGCGGGTTGCGCGGCAGCAAATTGCCGAGCATGACGCGGCCGGCGGTGGTCTCGATCCAGCGCTTGGAGACCTTGCCGGTCTCGTCCATGCCTTCCCAGCGATACTTGATCTTGGTGTGGAGGTGGATGACCTTCGCATGCAGGGCGTGCTCGAGCTCGGCCATCTCGCCGAACAGCTTGCCCTCGCCGGGCAGGCCTTCGCGCATGATCGAGACGTAGTAGAGACCCAGGACGATGTCCTGCGACGGCACGATGATCGGCTGACCGTTCGCGGGATGCAGGATGTTGTTGGTCGACATCATCAGCACGCGCGCTTCCAGCTGCGCTTCGAGCGACAGCGGGACGTGCACGGCCATCTGGTCACCATCGAAGTCGGCGTTGAACGCCGAGCAGACCAGCGGGTGAAGCTGGATCGCCTTGCCCTCGATCAGCACCGGCTCGAACGCCTGGATGCCCAGACGATGCAGCGTCGGCGCGCGGTTGAGCAGCACGGGATGCTCGCGGATCACCTCGTCAAGGATGTCCCAGACCTCGGGCCGCTCCTTCTCGACCAGCTTCTTGGCCTGCTTGACGGTGGTGGACAGGCCCTTGGCGTCAAGCCGCGAATAGATGAACGGCTTGAACAGCTCGAGCGCCATCTTCTTCGGCAGACCGCACTGATGCAGGCGCAGCTCGGGACCGACCACGATCACCGAACGGCCCGAATAGTCGACGCGCTTGCCGAGCAGGTTCTGGCGGAAACGGCCCTGCTTGCCCTTCAACATGTCGGCGAGCGACTTCAGCGGGCGCTTGTTGGCACCCGTGATGACGCGGCCGCGACGGCCGTTGTCGAACAGCGCATCGACCGCTTCCTGAAGCATGCGCTTCTCGTTGCGGATGATGATGTCAGGCGCACGCAGCTCCATCAGCCGCTTCAAGCGGTTGTTGCGGTTGATGACGCGGCGATAGAGGTCGTTGAGGTCCGAGGTCGCGAAGCGGCCGCCGTCCAGCGGCACCAGCGGACGCAGGTCCGGCGGGATCACGGGAACGACGGTCAGGATCATCCATTCCGGCTTGTTGCCGGAGTGGCGGAACGCTTCCACGATCTTCAGGCGCTTGGCGAGCTTCTTGTGCTTGATGTCGGAGTCGGTCTCCTGCATTTCCGCACGCAAGGTCAGCTCGAGCTTCTCGAGGTCCATGCCCTTGAGCAGCTCGCGGATCGCCTCGGCGCCGATCATCGCGGTGAAGGAATCCTGGCCGTACTCGTCCTGCGCCTTCAGATATTCGTCTTCCGACAGCAGCTGACGGTCCTTCAGCGCGGTCAGGCCCGGCTCGAGAACGACGTAATATTCGAAGTAGAGGATCCGTTCGAGATCCTTCAGCGTCATGTCCAGCAGCAAGCCGATGCGCGAAGGCAGCGACTTCAAGAACCAGATGTGGGCGACCGGGGCCGCGAGCTCGATATGGCCCATGCGCTCGCGCCGGACGCGCGACAGCGTGACCTCGACCGAGCACTTCTCGCAGATGATGCCCTTGTACTTCATGCGCTTGTACTTGCCGCACAAGCACTCGTAGTCCTTGATCGGCCCGAAGATGCGGGCGCAGAACAGGCCGTCGCGCTCGGGCTTGAAGGTACGGTAGTTGATGGTCTCCGGCTTCTTGATCTCGCCGTAGGACCAGGACAGAATCTTCTCTGGAGACGCGATCGAGATCCGGATCTGGTCGAAGACCTGCGCCGGCGTCGTCGGGTTAAAGAGATTCATAATTTCTTGGTTCATCGTCTTCTCCTCGCGTACCGGTCGCCTCCGGCCGCAAATTCGAAAATCACTCGAGCGGGGCGCCCTGCCCTCAAGGCATCGGGAGGGGCGCCAATGCCCGGCCGTGCAGGCCGGGCATGAAACGTCGTATTACTCGGCTGCTTCCGACGTCGGCGCCGGTCCCATCTTGGAATTGTGCAGGTCGACGTTGAGGCCGAGCGAGCGCATTTCCTTGACCAGCACGTTGAACGATTCCGGAATACCGGCCTCGAAGGTGTCGTCGCCACGCACGATCGCCTCGTACACCTTGGTACGGCCGGCCACGTCGTCCGACTTCACGGTCAGCATTTCCTGCAGCGTGTAGGCCGCGCCGTAAGCTTCGAGCGCCCACACCTCCATTTCGCCGAAGCGCTGGCCGCCGAACTGCGCCTTGCCACCCAGCGGTTGCTGGGTCACGAGCGAGTACGGACCGATCGAACGCGCGTGGATCTTGTCGTCCACGAGATGGTGCAGCTTGAGCATGTAGATGTAGCCGACCGTCACCTTGCGATCGAAGGCGTCGCCGGTGCGGCCGTCATAGACGGTCGACTGACCCGAAGCATCCAGACCGGCAAGCTTCAGCATCTCCTCGATGTCGCTTTCCTTGGCACCGTCGAACACCGGCGTCGCGATCGGTACGCCGCGGCTCAGATTGTGACCGAGTTCAAGCAGCTCGTTGTCGTTGAGCGTCTTGATCGTCTCGTCCTCGCCATAGACCTTCTTCAAGGTTTCCTTCAGCGGCTTGATGTCCTGCTTCGACAGATAGGCATCGACGGTCTGGCCGATGCGCTTGCCCAGACCGGCGCAAGCCCAGCCGAGATGCGTCTCGAGGATCTGTCCGACGTTCATGCGCGAGGGCACGCCGAGCGGGTTGAGCACGATGTCGGCATGCGTACCGTCTTCGAGGAACGGCATGTCCTCGATCGGCACGATCTTCGACACCACGCCCTTGTTGCCGTGGCGGCCGGCCATCTTGTCGCCGGGCTGGATCTTGCGCTTCACCGCAACGAAGACCTTGACCATCTTCATCACGCCGGGCGGCAATTCGTCGCCGCGCTGAAGCTTCTCGACCTTGTCGAGGAAGCGCTGTTCAAGCCCCTTCTTCGACTCGTCGTACTGCTTCCGCATGGCCTCGATCTCGGCCATCAGCTTGTCGTTCGGAGACGCGAACAGCCACCACTGCGACTTCGGGTATTCCTCGAGCACCGCACGGGTGATCTTGGTGTCCTTCTTGAAGCCCTTCGGACCGGCAATGCCCTGCCGCCCCTCGAGCAGCTCGGCCAGACGGTTGTAGACGTTGCGGTCCAGGATCGCCTGCTCGTCGTCGCGGTCCTTGGCCAGACGCTCGATCTCTTCCCGCTCGATCGCCAGCGCACGCTCGTCCTTGTCGACGCCGTGGCGGTTGAACACGCGGACTTCCACGATCGTGCCCTGCACGCCCGGGGGAACGCGCAGCGAGGTGTCGCGCACGTCGGAGGCCTTTTCGCCGAAGATGGCGCGCAGGAGCTTTTCTTCCGGCGTCATCGGGCTCTCGCCCTTCGGCGTGATCTTGCCGACCAGGATGTCGCCGGCGCGCACTTCAGCGCCGATGTAGACGATACCGGCTTCGTCGAGGTTCTTCAGCGCTTCTTCCGAAACGTTCGGAATGTCGCGGGTGATTTCCTCGGGTCCGAGCTTGGTGTCGCGGGCCATCACCTCGAATTCTTCGATATGGATCGAGGTGAAGACGTCTTCCTTCACGATCCGCTCGGAGAGCAGGATCGAGTCTTCGAAGTTGTAGCCGTTCCACGGCATGAACGCGACCAGCACGTTGCGGCCGAGCGCGAGCTCGCCGAGATCGGTCGACGGACCGTCAGCGATGATGTCGCCCTTCTTGACGATGTCGCCCACCTTCACCAGCGGACGCTGGTTGATGCAGGTCGACTGGTTGGAGCGCTGGTACTTCATCAGACGGTAGATATCGACGCCCGACTTGGTCGGATCGAGATCTTCCGTCGCACGGATGACGACGCGGGTCGCGTCGATCTGGTCGATCACGCCCGAGCGGCGCGCCGCGATCGCGGCGCCCGAGTCACGCGCAACCACGCCTTCCATGCCGGTGCCGACGAACGGCGCCTCGGCGCGAACCAGCGGCACCGCCTGGCGTTGCATGTTCGAGCCCATCAGCGCGCGATTGGCGTCGTCGTTCTCGAGGAACGGGATCAAGGCCGCGGCGACCGAAACGAGCTGCTTCGGCGACACGTCCATGTAGTCGACCTTGTCGGGCGTCAGCGGCACGACGTCGCGGGTGCCGCTCGCGCGGCAGACCACCAGGTCTTCGGTGAAGCGGCCCTTGGCGTCGACAGGCACGTTGGCCTGAGCGACCGAATAGCGGCCCTCCTCCATCGCCGACAGGTACACGACCTCGTCGGTGACGCGGCCGTCCTTGACCTTGCGATACGGCGTCTCGACGAAGCCGTACTTGTTGACGCGCGCGCAAAGGTGGCGAGCGAGTTGATCAGGCCGATGTTCGGACCTTCCGGCGTCTCGATCGGGCAGATACGGCCGTAATGCGTCGGATGCACGTCGCGCACCTCGAAGCCGGCGCGCTCGCGGGTCAGGCCGCCCGGTCCGAGCGCCGAGAGACGGCGCTTGTGGGTGATCTCGCTGAGCGGGTTGGTCTGGTCCATGAACTGCGAGAGCTGCGAGGAGCCGAAGAACTCGCGGACGGCGGCGGCCGCCGGCTTCGCGTTGATCAGGTCCTGCGGCATGACCGTGTCGATGTCGACCGAGGACATGCGCTCCTTGATCGCGCGCTCCATGCGCAGGAGGCCGATACGGTACTGGTTCTCCATGAGCTCGCCGACCGAGCGCACACGGCGGTTGCCGAGATGGTCGATGTCGTCGATCTCGCCCTTGCCGTCGCGCAGGTCCACCAGCGTCTTGATGACGCAAAGGATGTCTTCCTTGCGCAGCGTGCGCTGGGTGTCGGGCGCATCGAGGTCGAGGCGCATGTTCATCTTGACGCGGCCGACCGCGGAGAGGTCGTAACGCTCGGCGTCGAAGAACAGCGACTGGAACATCGCCTGCGCCGAATCCAGCGTCGGCGGCTCGCCCGGACGCATCACGCGGTAGATGTCGAACAGCGCGTCCTCACGCGTCATGTTCTTGTCGGCCGCGAGCGTGTTGCGGATGTAGGCGCCGACATTGACGTGGTCGATGTCGAGCAGCGGCAGTTCCTTGTAGCCGTGCTCGTTGAGAGCCTTCATCGACTTGTCGGTGATTTCCTCACCGGCTTCAGCATGGATCTCACCGGTCTTCGGGTTGACGAGGTCCTCGGCGAGGTAGTTGCCGACGAGTTCCTCATCCGACAGACGCAGCGCCTTGAGCCCCTTCTCCTGGAGCTGGCGGGCGGCGCGGACGGTGAGCTTCTTGCCGGCCTCGAGCACGACCTTGCCGGTATCGGCGTCGATCAGGTCGTTGATGGTCGAGTAGCCGCGGAAACGGTTGGCGTCGAACGGAACGCGCCAGCCTTCCTTGGTCCGCTTGTAGAGGATCTTCTTGTAGAACGTGGACAGGATCGCCTCGCCGTCGAGGCCGAGGGCGAACATCAGCGACGTCACCGGAATTTTGCGGCGACGGTCGATACGCGCATAGACGATATCCTTGGCGTCGAACTCGATATCGAGCCAGGAGCCGCGATACGGGATCACGCGGGCAGCGAACAGCAGCTTGCCCGACGAATGGGTCTTGCCCTTGTCGTGATCGAAGAACACGCCAGGCGAACGGTGCATCTGCGAGACGATGACGCGCTCGGTACCGTTCACGATGAAGGTGCCGTTCATCGTCATGAGCGGAATATCGCCCATGTAGACGTCCTGCTCCTTGATGTCCTTGACCGACTTCGCCCCGGTTTCTTCGTCGATATCGAACACGATGAGGCGCAGCGTCACCTTGAGGGGTGCCGCGAAGGTCATGCCGCGCTGGCGGCACTCGTCGACGTCATACTTCGGCTGCTCGAACTCGTAGCGGACGAATTCCAGCATCGAGGTGCCCGAGAAGTCGGAGATCGGGAACACGGAACGGAACACGGCCTGCAGGCCCTCGTCGAGGCGCCCGCCGGCGGGTTCGTCGACCATCAGGAACTGGTCATAGGACGCCTTCTGAACCTCGATGAGGTTCGGCATCTCGGCGACTTCCTTGATGTGTCCGAAGAACTTGCGAACGCGTTTGCGACCGGTGAATGTCTGCTGCGCCATCGTGGCCTCTCATTTTCGTCGCCCGCTCCGGGCGAACCGTCCGGAACGCGGCTGCCACCGCTCCCCGGGTTGAATTTTTCGAACCCGCTTTGGGGCCGGAGACTCAGGTTTCAGGCGGGAATGTCCTGAATCTGTTCTTCAGACCTTCAAAACGCAAAACGACGCGCGGGGCGCTAGCGCGCGCCCGCCCGTCACAACGATCGTCTTCACGGACTGAAAAAGCCCGAAATAGCCTGCTCTCCCAACGGCCTACAGGGAAATCCGGTATCCCTGCCCACCGCGCTTTCGTGCTGTCGAACCGATATGGGGCGACAATAATGAAGATTCGAGAGGTTAACCCTCAAATCCCCACACATTTTCGTGTTCAGCCTGCGTCGGGACCATCCGTCGCACGCCTTTTGCATCTGGCGCAGCCCTTTAGGGGGCAGGACCAAGATCCCGGACCGCAGCCCGGGATCTCGCCAGCAAGCGTTGCTTACTTGAGCTCGACCTTGGCGCCAGCCTTCTCGAGCTGGACCTTGATCTTCTCGGCCTCGTCCTTGTTCACGCCTTCCTTGACAGGCTTCGGCGCGCCCTCGACGAGGTCCTTTGCTTCCTTCAGGCCCAGGCCGGTGATGGCGCGGACTTCCTTGATGACCTCGATCTTCTTGTCGCCGGCAGAGGCGAGAACGACCGTGAACTCGGTCTTCTCTTCCGCCGGAGCGGCAGCAGCGCCGCCGCCAGCCGGGCCGGCCACGGCGACAGCCGCGGCAGCCGAAACGCCCCACTTCTCTTCGAGGAGCTTCGCGAGTTCGGCAGCTTCGAGCACGGTGAGGCTCGAGAGGTCGTCAACGATCTTCTGCAAGTCAGCCATTGTTCAGTTTCCTTGAGTGTAAGTCTGGTTCGGGTTTGAGTTTTGCGAAGGGCGTCAGGCCGCTTCGCCCTTAGAGGCATGAGCCTGGATGACGCGCGCGAGCTTGCCCGCGGGCGCGTTGGCGAGCTGAGCGAGCTTGGTCGCCGGGGCCACAAGCAGGCCGACGATCTTGCCGCGCAGTTCATCAAGCGACGGCAGCGAGGCAAGCGCCTTCACGCTGTCGACATTCAGGACGGTCTTTCCCATCGAGCCGCCAATGATGACGAACTTTTCGTTCGCCTTGGCGAATTCGACGGCGACCTTCGGCGCCGCTACCGGATCGTTCGAAGTGGCGATCACGGTCGGCCCCTTCAGCATGGGGCCGATGGCAACGACGTCAGTGCCTTCAAGAGCAATTTTGGCGAGACGGTTCTTCGAGACCTTCACCGAGGCACCAGCCTGCTTCATCTGCATGCGCAGCTTCTGCATCTGGGCAACGGTCAGGCCGGAATATTGGGCAACGATCGCGACGCTCGTGGTCTTGAAGACCCCGTTGAGCTGTTCGACCGCTTCCTTTTTTGCCGCTCGTTCCACAGCAAGCTCTTTCCGGTTGGCGGTCATCGCGAAAAGCGGGACCGCCGGGTTGCACCCATCGCCCCACCCAGAACCTGAACCTCAGGGCCAAAACCCATCGGACACGCGCCGGGCGAGACGACAATTCAAAGCCTGCCCTCCGGGAGCCCATGGGCCCACGGCGTGTCGAGGTCCGAACCAAACTTCTTCCGCGACCACCCCGAGGTGGGACGCGAAGTGAAATCCGGTCTTCACCCGTCTATGCAGGCCATGCGATTAAGCCGTTGAGAACTCGAAATATCCCGCGGGCGCCTGCAGTCTTGGACAGGACAAGGCCAGCCGGCGAACCGCCTGACCTCTGCCCGCATCCCACCGGCCGATGGATTTTCCTTCCTTTCCGGGCAAATCCTTGCGGACGTCCTGAAAAGGAATGATCTCCTGCGTGTCGGGTTTTCGGAATGCGTGCACGAACGCGCCAGCCAGGGCCGGCACGTCCGGAAGCGGTTCTTTAACCGCTCTTTGCCGGATTGCCAAGAGCAAAATTCACACCAGTTCCAATCCGTTGCCATAGGGCCTGAAACGGGCCGATTCAAGCCGGTTTGACCCCAAAAGGCAGCGGCTTGCCCTCGAAGAACGCGCTCAAGTTCGCCAGCACGCAGTCCTGCATGGCGACGTGCGATTCGAGGGTATGGCCGCCGATATGAGGGGCGAGCACCACATTGGGCAGCACCGTCAACGCGTCGGGCGCGTGCGGTTCCTTATCGAAGACGTCGAGGCCGGCGCCC
The DNA here is from genome assembly GCF_054057515.1 of Bradyrhizobium sp. USDA 4474. Lineage (NCBI taxonomy): Bacteria > Pseudomonadati > Pseudomonadota > Alphaproteobacteria > Hyphomicrobiales > Nitrobacteraceae > Bradyrhizobium > Bradyrhizobium sp. USDA 4474. The sequence goes on from NZ_JBSRZJ010000002.1 coordinate 511,959, forward strand.
GCGATGGTCTTGTCGGTGAGTGCAGCAACCAGCGCCTTCTCGTCGACGACCGAGCCGCGGGAGATGTTGACGACATAGCCGTCCGCGCCGAGGCGCTTGAGAATGTCGGCATTAACGACGTGCTGGGTCTCGGCCCCAGCGCGGACCGCGACCATCAGCACGCTGCACCAATCGGCCAGCGCCTCCAAGGCGGGAAAATATTGATAGGGCAAGTTGTACTTGCTGCGGCTGCAATAGCCGATTTCGGCCTCGAAGGCGGCACAGCGCGCCGCGATCTTGCGGCCGATCTCGCCCATGCCGTAGATACCGATGCGACGGCCGGCCATGCCGGCCTGCGGGCGCATCATCGGAGACTGTTTCGACGCCGCCCAATCGCCGCTGCGAACATATTGGTCCGCGACCAATATCCGCCGCGTCGCCGCCAGCATCAGGATCATCGCGAGGTCGGCCACTGAGGCCGCATTGGCGCCGGGGCTGTGGCCGACGGCGATGTTGCGGGCAGCTGCCGCCTTCAGGTCGACGCCGTCATAGCCGGTGCCATAGCAGACGATCGCGCCAAGTTTTGGAAACAGGTCCATCGCCTCGGCGCCGAGCGGCGTGCCGCCCGCGGTCAGCAGCGCGCGGATGCCTGCCAGCTCGTCCGCCGAAAACACCTCCCGTGCGGGCTTGCCGGCGGTGTCGAGCAACTCGAAGCGCTCGGCGAACCGCGCCATCATCGTCTTGGGAAAGCGCGAGTAGATCAGGACCTTGTCGGCCATTGCTCTGGTTTCCGGTGAGTGACGCGCACAAGCGACGAGGGGCGGAATCGGTTGCCCAATTCCGCCCCTCGCCTCATGCAATCCCAGGCTTAGCCGAGAATGGTGCCCGGCTCGACCTTCACGCCCGGGCCCATCGTCGAGGACACCGCAACGCGCTGGATGTAGGTCCCCTTGGAGCCAGCCGGCTTCGCCTTCGAGACAGCATCGGCGAGCGCCTTGATGTTCTCGACCAGCTTCTCCTCGGAGAACGAGGCCTTGCCGACGCCGGCCTGCAGGATGCCGGCCTTCTCGACGCGGAACTCGACCGAGCCACCCTTGGCACCCTTCACCGCACCGGTCACGTCCATGGTCACGGTGCCGATCTTCGGGTTCGGCATCAGGCCGCGCGGGCCGAGCACCTTACCGAGACGGCCGACCAGCGGCATCATGTCGGGGGTGGCGATGCAGCGGTCGAAATCGATCGCGCCGTTCTGCACCTTCTCGACCAGGTCTTCGGCGCCGACGACGTCGGCACCGGCGGCCCTGGCTTCGTCAGCCTTGGCGCCGCGGGCGAACACGCCGACGCGGAGCGTACGGCCGGTGCCGTTCGGCAGGGTCACGACGCCGCGGACCATCTGGTCGGCGTGACGCGGATCGACGCCGAGATTGATCGCGACCTCGATGGTCTCGTCGAACTTCGCCTTGGCGCGTTCCTTGACCATCTTGATGGCGTCCGCGAGCGGGTAAAGCTTTTCGCGGTCAACACCTTCGCGGGCTTTGTTCAAACGCTTTCCGATTGCCATGACCGCTTACCCCGCCACTTCCAGACCCATCGAGCGGGCAGAGCCCTCGACCATCTTCATGGCCGATTCGATGGTGTCGCAATTGAGATCCTTCATCTTCTTCTCGGCGATCTCGCGCACTTGCGCCTTGGTCACCTTGCCGGCCTTATCACGGCCCGGCGCCTTCGAGCCGGACTGGATTTTTGCGGCCTGCTTGAGGAAGAAGGACATCGGAGGGGTCTTCATCTCGAACGTGAACGAACGATCGGCGTAGATCGTGATCACGACGGGAATCGGGGTGTTCTTCTCTTCCTTCTGGGTCTGGGCGTTGAACGCCTTGCAGAACTCCATGATGTTGAGACCGCGCTGACCGAGCGCGGGACCGATCGGGGGCGAAGGATTCGCCGCACCGGCCGGGACCTGAAGCTTCAGGTATCCGGTCACTTTCTTTGCCATGTATCACTCCTGTTGTGCCGGCCTTAAGCCGGCGGTTTCAGGTTCGTGGTCTGGGTCGGATGCGGCTGGCAACCGCCCTCTCCCTCCCACGGCCTCTTGTCGCGCGAGGCCTATAGCCTCACGCCTCGTCCGATCAGACCTTCTCGACCTGACCGAATTCCAATTCGACCGGCGTTGCGCGACCGAAGATCGACACCGCGACCTTCACGCGCGAGCGCGCCTCGTCGATTTCCTCGACGACACCCGAGAACGAGGCGAACGGACCGTCGGCCACGCGCACGTTCTCGCCGATCTCGAACGACACCGACGCCTTCGGCCGCTCCACGCCTTCCTGCACCTGGTGCAGGATGCGCATGGCCTCGTTCTCCGAGATCGGCATCGGCTTGTTCTCGGCGCCGAGGAAGCCGGTGACCTTCGGCGTGTTCTTGATCAGATGAAACGCCTCGTCGGTCAGCTTCATCTTCACGAGCACGTAGCCGGGGAAAAACTTGCGCTCGGCGTCGATCTTGCGGCCGCGGCGCACTTCCGTGACCTTCTCGGTCGGAACCAGCACCAGCTCGAACAGCTCCTCGAGCCCGCGCTGCTTGGCCTGCTCGCGGATCGATTCGGCGACCTTTTTCTCGAAGTTCGAATAGGCGTGGACGATGTACCAGCGCTTGTCGGACAGTTGAGCCGTTGCTGTAGCCATCAGTGAATGCCCAAAAGGAAGGTGATGAGATAACGGATGATCTGGTCGGCGGCGAAGAAGAAGATCGAGGCCACGGCGACCATCACGAACACCATGATGGTGGTGATCGTGGTCTCACGACGGGTCGGCCAGGTGACCTTGGCGGTCTCCGAGCGCACTTCCTGCAAGAACTTGAACGGGCTGACTGCCATCGTTTGAGACGCCATTAAGATTTCAGGGATCCGAACAGCCTGATGTGGCCCAGCCCTCTGTCTCGAAGGATGAGCCGGAAACCGGGCTCTGATGTTCGGGGAATTTCTAAGCCGCGCCGGAAATCCGCGTTTAACGGGCCTGCTGCGAGTGCGGGGTATCTACTGCGGTTGGGGCCAAACGTCAAGATGTGGGCGGGGCCGAATGCACACAAGCCCGGCTCTGGGAATTGATGCGGATCAAGGCTTTACCGGGTGCCGATGAACCATGCTCCGAGCTTTCGGCCCGTCAATGTCCTGCCTGTCGATCGTTGGGATCAGCTGGCAGGAGTGGCAGGGCTCGAACCTGCGACCCCCGGTTTTGGAGACCGGTGCTCTACCAATTGAGCTACACTCCTACGGACCCTTGCGTCGCCGCCGGATCAGGGGCGCTTTCAAGCACAGGGGACGGCTAAATTGCAAGGACGGATTGCAAGGGTGAAGCGCGCTGGCTTCGCTTGTTTGTACAGCAGCTTCTGGGCCACTCTCCAATCCCGATAATCAAGAACAACCGGGAGTGCCCATGACTGCCACAGCCACCCAAGCCGCGACCGCCCCGAAAACCCCACCGATTCCCGAAGCTAAGCCCGAGACGCTGGGCCTGTCCCGCTCCCGCCTGCTGGCGATGTCGGGCGCGTTCAAGCGCGAGATCGACAAGGGAACCGTCCCCGGCGTGACTGTGCTGGTGGCCCGCCATGGCCAGGTCGGCTGGTTCGAGGCGCTCGGCAAGCAGAGCCCGGCGGGCCCGGCGATGGCGCTTGATTCGATCTTCCGGCTCTTCTCGATGACCAAGCCGATCGTTTCGGTCGGCATCATGGCGCTGGTCGAGGACGGCCACCTCCTCCTCGGCGATCCCGTCGCCAAATTCATTCCGGAGTTCGCCGACCAGAAAGTTGGCATCGTCAGCGGCGACAAGCTGGAACTGGTTCCGCCAAAGCGGCCGATGACGGTGCAAGACCTGCTCCGCCACACCTCCGGCCTCACCTACGAGCACCAGGGCGACGGGCCCGTGCACAAGCTCTATCAGGAGTCCCGCGTCCGCAGCCGCAAGATCAGCAATGCCGAGCACGCCGCGCTGGTGGCGAGCTTCCCCCTCGTCTGCCACCCCGGCGATGAATTCAACTACAGCCGCTCCACCGACATCCTCGGCCGCATCATCGAAATCGTCAGCGGCAAATCGCTCGGCACCTTCCTGACTGAACGCATCCTCGCGCCCTTGCAGATGACCGAGACCGGCTTCTCCACCTGCGCGGCCAATGCACACAGGCTCGCCCAGCCGTTCGAAACCGATCCCTGGACCGGCGACAAGGTCGCGCTGTTCAACATGCTCGAACGGCCGGTCATGGAATCAGGCGGCGGCGGCCTGGTCTCGACCACGATGGACTACGCCCGCTTCGCTCTGATGCTGCGCAACGGCGGCACGCTCGACGGCGCCAGGATCATCGGGCGCAAGACGCTCGAGCTGATGGCATCCGATCACCTCGGACCCGATGTCGTCGCCAACGGCACGCTGCTCTCGCCCGGCCATGGTTTCGGCCTCGGTTTCGCCGTCCGCCGCGACGCAGGCATCGCGCCCTTTCCGGGCAGCGTCGGCACGTTTTTCTGGAGCGGCATCGCCGGCACGTTCTTCTGGATCGATCCCAAGGAGGACCTGTTCACGGTGTTCATGAGCCAGGGTCCGGGCCAGCGCGATTTTACGCGGACCCTGGTCAGGGATCTGGTATACGCGGCGGTGGATTGAGGCGACGCTCTCGTGCCCCGGACGCGAGAGGGCCCTAGCTGATCGTCGCGCCGCCGTCGATCACCATGGTCTGGCCGGTCATGAAGTCGCCGGCCTTTGAGCCCAGGAAGACGGCGGCGCCAGCGATCTCGTCGGGGATGCCGATGCGCAGCAGCGGCGAGCGCGAGGTCGAGGCCTTCAAATTCTCCGGATTGTCCCACAGCGCTTTCGCGAAATCGGTCTTGATCAGGCCGGGGGCTATGCAGTTCACGCGGATATTGTGCTTGCCGTATTCGCAGGCAAGGTTGCGCGCGAGCTGCATGTCGGCGGCTTTCGAGATCGCGTAGGCGCCGAGGATGGTCGAGCCTTTCAGGCCTCCGATCGAGGAGACGATGATCACAGAGCCGTCCTTGCGCTCGATCATCTGCGGCACCACCATCGAGATCAGCCAATTGTTGGCGACGATATTGTTGTCCAGAATCTTCCTGAACTGATCGTCGGAGATGCCGGCGAGCGGACCGTAATAGGGGTTCGACGCGGCGTTGCAGACCAGCACGTCGATCTTGCCGAAGGCGCGGTTGCTCTCGTCGACGAGGTTCTGCAGATTTTCCTTGGAGGAGATGTTGGCGGCGATCGCGACCGCGGTGCCCTTGCCGAACTTCTCGTTGATGCCCTCGGCGACTTCTTCGCAGACGTCAGCCTTGCGCGAGGAGATCACGACCTTGGCTCCGTGCTCGGCCATGCGCTCGGCGATCGCAAGCCCGATGCCGCGCGTCGAGCCGGTGATGACGGCAACTTTGCCCTTCATGTCGAACAAGGTCATGTTTCTCTCCCAGAGTACGATTTCGATTTGGCTTAAAATTCTACGCCGCGTCCGCGCACGGACAGCGACGTCACGCGAGCTTCTTGACTTCCGGTCCCGCCGGCTGATGCATCTCGGCATGTGCATCGTCGGCGATCCACGGCTGCTGGTTCACCATGGGCAGCCGCCAGACGCTGCGCTCGGGGCTTGCGAAATAATCGAGCCGCGTGATCGAGACGTTGTCGATGTCGAACGACAGCGCCCGTTCGACCTGGCCGTCGAGTGCGAGGCCGATCGCGGCCTTGATGGTGCCGCCATGCGCGACCGCGATCACATCCTGCCCGGCCGCCTCATTGTTGATCCGTTCGACCGTTCGGCGCGTCCTGACATAAAGATCCATGAAACTTTCGCCGCCGGGCGCGGGCTCGTTGATGTCGGCGAACCAGTTCGAGCCGACGGGACGGCTGGCGATGAACGCGGCACGGTTCATGCCCTGCCATCTTCCGAGATTCTGTTCGGCCAGGTCAGCCTCCCACTTCATCGATTCAGGCTTCGGGTAGCCCGCCGCCCAGATCGCTTCGGCTGTTTGATGCGTGCGCATCAGATTGCTCGAATACCAGACCGCCTGGCGCGGCAGCACCTTGGCAACGGCATTGAACACATAGGTGTCGCTGGTGTCGCAGGGGAGATCGCTCTGCCCGTAGATGTTGCCGCCGTCATTGCGCACCGGTGCGTGGCGAACCCACCACCACCGTGTCGTGACTACATCAGGCTTGTCCGCGGTTGCCATTGAAGCTCTTCCATCCCGTGTGATGTCGCTGTACGTGAGTAGCGAACGTGTCTCAAGACACTTTACCGTTTGAAATTCTGTTTGAAATTCCGTCGCGCGGCAAGCGTCGCGCAAGTACCAAAGGAGGAACGCATGGGCCGTCTGCAAGGCAAATCCGTCATCATCACCGGCGCCGGCAGCGGCATCGGTCGCGCAGCTGCGCTGCTGTTCACCAGGGAAGGCGCCAAGCTGATCGCGGTCGATCGCACCGACGCAGTGAAGGAGACCGTCGACGAGGTGAAGAAGGCCGGCGGTGTTGCCGAGGCCATGATCGCCGATGCCGGCTCCGAGAAGGACGTCATCGCCGTGATCGACAAGGCCGTGAACACGCACGGCCGGCTCGACGTGATCTGGGCCAATGCCGGTATTTCCGGCGGACTCGTTCCACTCGGCGAGCAGACCGTGGAACATTGGCAGGAGGTGCTGCGCGTCAATCTGATCGGACCGTTCCTTGCGGTGAAGCATGCGATGCCGCACATGGTGAAGCAGCAATCCGGCGCGATCGTGCTGACCGCATCGGTTGCGGGACTCAAGGCCGGCGCCAGCGGGCATCCCTATGCCGCGAGCAAAGCCGGCGTAATCAGCCTGGTGCAGACCACCGCTTATTCGCTCACCGGCACAGGCGTGCGCATCAATGCAGTGTGCCCCGGCTTGATCGAGACGGGCATGACCAAGCCGATCTTCGACCGCGCCAAGGAGCGCGGCACCCAGGACAAGATCGGCCAGCTCAATCCGCTCAAGCGCCCCGGCCAGCCGCACGAACTTGCCGCGATGGGATTGTTCCTGGCGAGCGACGAAGCGTCCTATGTGAACGGCCAGGCCTTCCCGGTGGATGGCGGGCTGACGGCCTCGATGCCGTATACGGGGAAGCCGGTTTAGCGTCGGTCTCGTGTCCCGGACGCGCTGCAACGCGCGAGCGTTGCTGCGCTGCGTCCGAGGCGCGAGAGCGAAGTTTCGGCGCACAACTTTCTCCACCTCGCGCTCGCAATGACGGAGTATGCGGCAACGACTTCGCTCCTTCGATTCGCATCTTCATTGCAGACACAGCTTCGCATCCTCGCGGCATCTCGCCCGAGCTTTGCTTTGTCGCCTACCCTCAGATGAAAGAGGGCGCAGGGAAGACCGGGTGCTGACCTCGCACCCGCGGTCCACTGTGCGATCTAGTTGCGCTACAAGAGGCTGCACAGCGGCATACAGGTGAAGCCCAAACATCCGGCCTTCCCTGCGCAGTGGTTTGACGGCTTATGTCGTGATCTCCCCGGGGAGCGATGCACTATTGCCCCCGTCGGCTCGCAGATGACTGACACGAGGGCCCGGTTGGGCCACACGCATCACCACGAGCCTTGACGCACAGACTCCGGGCGCCAGGACCACACGATTTTGCCGTACGCGGATCACACCGGTCGTTTGCGCGACGCTTTGCTCACGGTTGCCCGCCCTGCAGAACCCTTCGCGCCGATGCGGCCCACGCCCACCGCCGTCCGGCCCGCGTCGTGACGATCGCGATACGCCCCTCTTCCATGGGCCGGGTTGCCGCGACACATACGCCGTTTCCGAATTTCGGTAAAGTGGAATATTTTCGGATGCACAGCTTGTCCCACGGCTGGGGTGTTTTGCCCGACAGGCAACGCAAGCTGTTGTTGTGGGCTCCGAGGCCCTTCTAGCCTGTGTTGATTTGCCCGACTGGCCGTCACATTGGTATGGTTCATGCAGTAATCTCAGCCTGTTCAGCTCCGACAAGAAATGGCCATGCCCAATCCGATCTTCCCGAGTTCGCGCGCCGACCGCATCCGCAACTTGCTCGCCGAGCTTGTTGCCTTCGACACCGTCAGCGATCGCACCAATCTGCCCCTGATCGCGCATATCGAGAGCTATCTCGCCTTCCTCGGCGTCAAGGGCGAGCGCATCACCGACGAGACCGGCCAGAAGGCTTCGCTCTGGGTCACGATCGGGCCGGAGGACAAGCCCGGCCTCGTGCTGTCGGGCCATACCGACGTCGTGCCTGTCGTCGGCCAGGACTGGAGCCATGATCCGTTCAAGCTCGCCGAACGCGACGGCAGGCTCTACGGCCGCGGCACCACCGACATGAAGGGTTTTGTCGCGGTGTGCCTCGCCATGGTGCCGGAGATGCTGGACGCGAAGCTGACGACGCCGATCCATCTGGCGATCTCCTATGACGAGGAGATCGGCTGCGTCGGCGTGCGGCCGATGCTGGCCGTGGTCGCGAAGAAGAAAGTGAGACCGCTCGGCGCCTTCATCGGCGAGCCGACCGAGATGAAGGTCATCATTGGCCACAAAGGCAAGCACGGCGTGCGAGTGACCTTCCACGGCCTCGCCCGCCACTCCTCGATCGCACCCGATGGCGTCAATGCCATCGAATATGCCGCCGAGCTGATCACCGAGATCCGCCGCCGTGCGGTGAAGCTCGCAAGCGAGGCCGAGCGCAACAGCCTCTACGACGTGCCGCATTCGACGCTGCTGACCAGCATCGTGCATGGCGGCGCGGCGCTGAACATCGTGCCGGATACCTGCACCGTGGACTTCGAATGCCGCGGCATCGGGATCACCGAGTCCAGGGAAGTGACGGACGCGATCATCGCCTGGGCCAAGGCCGAACTCGAGCCTGCGATGAAGGCGAAGAGCCCTGAATGCGGCATCGCGTTCGAGGAGATCCTCGACTACCCCGCCCTCGACACCAAGGCCGACGCCGCCATCGTCACGCTGGCAAAGCAGCTAGCCGGCCGCAACGACCACGCCAAGGTCGCGTTCGGCACCGAAGCCTGCCTGTTCGCCAGCATGGCCGACATCCCCTCGGTGGTGATCGGTCCCGGCTCGATCGCGCAAGCGCATACGCCTGACGAGTTCGTGGAGACGGCCGAGCTTGAGAAGTGCGCCGAGTTCGTGGAGAAGCTGATCGCGCATTGCGCGAAGGCGACGTCGTAGGGGCCGGCGCCTCATCGCTCCTGCAAGGCCAGCCGCACGCCGACGGCGCAGTAGATTGTCCCGACCACCTTGCCCTGCCACTTCACCACGGCGGGATGGCGGCGCAGCAGATTGCCAAGTCGGCCGGCACCGACTGCGAACACGATCGTACTGACGAGGCCGATCAGCACGAAGACAGCCCCGAGCGTGGCGAGCTGAAGTGCCATCGAGCCGTGCTCCGGTCGGACAAACTGCGGCAGGAAGGCGAGGAAGAACAGCGCTGTTTTCGGATTGAGCACCTCGGTCAGCACAGCCTGGCGGAAGGCGCGGCCCGCGCTGATCGGAGGCGCACTGTGCAACTCGATCGGCGCCTTCTCGAGCATGGCGCGAATGCCGAGATAGATCAGGAACGCTGCGCCCGCATATTTGACGATGCTGAACAGCAGTGCCGAGGTTGCGACGATCGCCGACAGGCCCACGATGGCCATCGCGGTGTGGATCAAATCGCCTGCGGCAATCCCCGCCCCTGTCGCGATGCCGACCCTCGTTCCGGAACTGGCCGCGCGCGCCATGGTCAGCAATGTCGCTGGACCGGGAATGAAGACGAACCCGAGCACGATGAGGATATAGGTGATGAGAGTCGTGTGATCGATCATCCGTCATCTCGCGTGGCTTGGGTGCACAAGAATACAATGATCCGCTCGGTTGCGAAAGGCGCCGCCTCCTCGTCATCGCGAGGAGCTCGCGACAAAATTGCGCAGCAATTTTGCGCAGATGCAACGAAGCAATCCAGACTGCCTCCGCGCAAAGATTCTGGATTGCTTCGCTGCGCTCGCAATGACGGAGCGCGCGGGCATGGCGAGGCAGCAAAACAAAAAAAGCGCGGCGATCAATCAGCCGCGCCTTCGTTATTCCTACACCGCGCCCGCCTTCTGCGCATACTCCCACGACGCCTTTGACAGCGGCACGGTGCGCTTGGCGGATTCCAGTGCCTTGGCATTGGCGGCGGTGCCGTCGCGGACACGACCGGCGATTCCCTGCGTGATGCCGGCGAGGCGGAACAGATTGTAGGCGAAGTACCAGTTGAGATCGGGCACCGTCATCTTGGTGACGTTGCAATAGATCCGCGCGGCTTCCTCCACGCTCGGGATGTTGAGCGCCTTGAGGTCGGCGCCGTCGAGCCCCGGCATGATCCACTGCATCAACAGGTAGGTGAAATCGGCCATGGGATCACCGAGCGTCGACAGCTCCCAGTCGAGCACCGCCTGCACGCGCGGTTCCGTTGCATGGAAAATCATGTTGTCGAGGCGATAGTCGCCGTGGACGATCGAGACGCGCGCCTGTTCCGGCACGGTCTTGGGCAGCCATTCGGCGACCTTCTCGAACTCCGGAATGTGCTGGGTTTCGGATGCGCGATACTGCTTGGTCCAGCGGTCGATCTGGCGCGCGAAATAGTTGCCCGGCTTGCCGAAATCGCCGAGGCCGATCGCGCCAGGATCGTACATGTGGAGCTGTGCCAGCGTCTCGATCTTGCTGGTGAAGATTTTTCGCCGCGCGTCGTTGTCCTGGCTCGGCAGCGTCGGATCCCAGAACACGCGGCCGTCCTCCATCGACATGATGTAGAAGGCCGCGCCGATGATGCTGTCGTCCTGGCACAGCGCGTAGGCGTGCGCGACCGGAAAGCCCTGCTTTCCAAGGGCTGCGATGACGCGATATTCGCGATCGACCGCATGCGCCGAGGGCAGCAATTTGCCGAACGGCTTGCGGCGCATCACGTAGGAGCGCGTCGGCGTGTTCAGGCGATAGGTCGGATTGGACTGGCCGCCCTTGAACTGGAGCACGACCAGCGGGCCTGCAAAACCTTCGACGTTGTCGCGCATCCAGGCCTCGAGCCTGAGCTCGTCGAAGCGATGACGCTCCTCGACCGGCTTGGTGCCCGAGAACTCTTCGTCTTTCCTGACGCCATCAGCCACGGTGACGCTCCCTCTTCAGTCCGGATATGATCCTAATCGGTAACCGCTGACGCACTTGCGTCAAGCGGTCACCGAATGCGGGTCATCTCTTGCCGTTTCTTCAGAGCGGGCGCTTCGTCCCGCTCTCTCGCTTAATGCTTGGGAGAATTGGCATACTTCCGAACCTCCAACCTTGCAATGGCGCGATTGTGCACCTCGTCCGGGCCGTCGGCGAGCCGCAGCGTACGGATGTGGGCGTAGTCCTTGGCGAGGCCAGCATCGTCAGAGACGCCCGCGCCACCGAACGCCTGGATCGCCTCGTCGATGATCTTCAGCGCCATGTTCGGTGCTGCGACCTTGATCATCGCGATCTCGGCCTGCGCGGTCTTGTTGCCGACCTTGTCCATCATGTCGGCGGCCTTGAGGCAGAGCAGACGCGTCATCTCGATATTGGTGCGGGCTTCGCCGATGCGCTGCTCCCACACCGAGTGCTCGACGATCCTCTTGCCGAAGGCGGTGCGCGAGGAAAGCCGCTTCACCATCTTTTCCAGCGCTTCCTCGGCCTTGCCGATGGTGCGCATGCAATGGTGAATGCGCCCCGGCCCGAGGCGGCCCTGCGCGATCTCGAAGCCGCGGCCCTCGCCGAGCAGGATGTTCTCCTTGGGCACGCGCACGTTCTCGAGCAGCACCTGGGCGTGGCCGTGCGGCGCGTCGTCAAAGCCGAACACAGGCAGCATCTTTTCGACCTTGATGCCTGGCGTGTCGAGCGGCACCAGGATCTGCGACTGCTGCTGATGCTTGGCGGCGTTGAAATCGGTCTTGCCCATCAGGATCGCGATCTTGCAGCGGGGGTCGCCGACGCCCGACGACCACCATTTGCGGCCGTTGATGACGTAGTGATCGCCGTCCTTCTCGATGCGGGTCTCGATGTTGGTGGCGTCGGAGGACGCGACCGCCGGTTCCGTCATCAGGAAGGCGGAGCGGATCTCGCCGTCCATCAACGGGCGCAGCCATTTGCGCTTCTGCTCCCTGGAGCCGTAGCGGATGAACACTTCCATGTTGCCGGTGTCGGGCGCGGAGCAGTTGAACACTTCGGAGGCCCAGGTGATACGCCCCATCTCTTCCGACAGCAGCGCGTATTCGAGATTGGTCAATCCCGCACCGCGGAATTCGTCATCCTCATGCTCGCTCGGCGGCATGAACATGTTCCAGAGGCCTTCGGCCTTCGCCTTCTTCTTGAGGTCTTCGAGAACAGGGATGACCTTCCAGCGATCGCCACTCTTGTCCTGCTGATCATAGATCGGCACCGCCGGACGCACGTGCTTGGCCATGAAGGATTGCACGCGCTCGAGCCATTCCTTTTGCCTGGGCGACATATCGAAGTCCATGGGACGCTCCTCGTTCTCTCTTTGCGATCTCGTTTGTGGCGGACTGTCCTGCCGCAATGTGCGGCCCGCAAGCGCGAATGCGCGTTTGCGAGCTTCCGGAACCGGTTCGGTCGATGCGAACGGTTGCGATTGCGGATTGACTTTCTCCGACCTTCAAACGATAGTTTCATACACCTGTTTGAATTGCAACTCCCTCCCTGAGGGCAATCCATGGCCAGCGATCATACGAGGTCTGCCATTCTCGCCGCCGCCGAACGGCTCTACTCCGATCGCGGCTTCGGCGACGTCACGCTGCGCGACATCGTCGCGGAGGCAAACGTCAATCTGGCTGCGGTGAATTATCATTTCGGCTCGAAGGACGAACTGATCGCGGAATTATTCGTCACGCGGTCGATCGCGACCAACCGCGAGCGCCTGCGCGAATTGAAGGCGGCCGAAGAAGCAGGCGGCGGACACGCGCCGATCGAGGTGATCTTGCGCGCGCTGGTGGGGCCGACGCTGCGCGGTTGCCTGGGCCCCGAGAACCAGCGCTCCACCGCGGCGCGCTTCATGATCCGCGCATCCATCGAATCCGTGCCGCCGATCCGCCGCATCAAAAACCGCGAGATTGATCACCTGCGCAAATTCGCTGGCGCCATGCGACGGGCCCTGCCCGATCGCAACGATGTCGATATCTATTGGGGCCTGAATTTCGCACTTGCCATGGCGCACCACACCATTCGCGAGAGCGAGCGCCTGACCAAGCTGTCGGACGGCCAATGCGATCTCGACGACGTCGAGGACGTGGTCGCGCGCGTCGTCAGCGTGGCGACGATGGCGCTGACGGCGGGACAGACGGAGTCCGAGGCGCCGTCGAAGGTGGCTGCGCGGTAGCGCTCACATCATCGCGATGCAGTCGATCTCGACGTCGAACGGGCCGAACCATTCCGGCGTGCAGATGAAAATCCGCGCCGGCGGATCGACCGGGAAGTAGCGGGCATAGACCGTGTTGAAGGCGGCGAAATGTTTCGTCGCGGTGCAGTAGACGTTGCACTTCATGACGTTGTCGAGCGAGGCGCCAGCGGTCTGAAGGCACAGCTTCATCTGCTCCATGACGATCTCGCTCTGCCGCTCGATCGGCATTTCCGCAAGCTCGCCCGTTGCCGGATCGAATGGCGGCAGGCCGGCGACGAAGATCATGTTGCCGGCGCGTGTGACGGGTGAGGTCGGCGCCTTCCAGCGATCCAGATAAGACGAGATCGGTTCGACGCGGAGCGCTTCGCGTTTCATGGGCGGCCACCTTCGGTACGAGCGAGACTGTCGCCTGACTACATCATCATGCAGCCGACATGCTTCGCTTCTGATCGAAGTGTGATCGCCCTGAGGAGAGCTAGCTGCGCTGCGGCATCTCCTCGGCCTCTTCCTTGGCGAGCAGCAGCAGCATCTCGATGCCCATGTCGCCTTCCTGCGGCGAGCGGATGAACTTGATCTCTTCGGCACTTTGCCGCAGCGCGGCAATGATTGCCACAGCCTGATTGGCCGTCGCCGCCTCGGTCGCCAGAATGGCCTTCTGGTCTTTCGCTTGGAACCCGATGGTGTAGGACATGATGCACTCCCTCCCGTACCCACCTCGAGGGATCGAATCAGAGTCGCGAGCAAAGCGAAAGCCTGTGTGAGTACGGACCGGAGTTATCTGGGGATTGCGCGCAAGCCCAGGTAAGGCCGCATAAGCGTCACACTGCCGCCGCTCTCGCTAGATGATCCCCTGCTTCTTCAACTCCTCGATCTTCCCCGCGTCATAGCCGAGCTGACCGCCAAGAACTTCCTGGGTGTGCTCGCCGAGCAGCGGCGGCGCGCGGTAGGTCCTGATCGGGGTCTCCGAGAACGTCAGCGCGTTGCGGATCAGCGACAGGTCGGGCGCGAAGGGATGGTCGACCTTCACCCGCATGCCGCGCGACTGCACGTGCGGATCGGCGAACACCTGCTCGAAATTGTTGATCGGGCCGGACGGGACGCCGGCCTCCTCGAGCTTGTCCAGCCAGTAGGCCACCGGCTTGGTCAGGAACAGGCCGGCGAAGATCGCCATGATCTCCTTGCCGTGCACGACGCGGTCGTTGTTCTTGATGAAGCGCTTGTCGTTGGCAAGCTCCGGCCGGCCGAGCACGGCGCAGGTGCGCTGGAACTGGCCGTCGTTGCCGACCACCAGCATCAGCTCGCCGTCGGTGCAGCGGAACACGCCCGCGGGCATGCCGCCATTGCCCCAGGTGCCGCGGCGGGGCGGCGTCTTACCATTGACGAGGAATATCTGCAGCCAGTGCGACAGCGAGGCAATGACGGTGTCGAACAGGCACACGTCGATGTGCTGTCCCTGCCCGCCATTGACGTCGCGATGGTACAACGCCGCGAGCAGCCCGATCGAGGTGTTCATGCCGGTCATGTAGTCGACGATCGACGGGCCGACCTTCATCGGGCCTTCGCCGGGTTCACCGTCGATATGACCCGTGACGCTCATCAGGCCGCCCATCGCCTGGAGGATCGCGTCGTAGCCGGCACGCGGCGCGTAGGGGCCGGTCTGGCCGAAGCCCGTCACCGAGCAATAGATGATCTTGGGATTGATCGCCTTGATCGTCTCGTAGTCGAGGCCGTAGCGCTTGAGATCGCCGACCTTGTAGTTCTCCATGAAGACGTCGGCGTCCTTGGCCAGTTCGCGGATGATCGCCTGCCCCTCCGGCTTGGCGATGTTGACGGTGACCGACTTCTTGTTGCGGTTGGCGCAGAGATAGAACGAATTGTTGTTGTTTGCCTTGCCCTCGGGGTCGGTCAGGTATGGCGGGCCGAAGGCGCGCGCATCGTCGCCGGTGCCGGGCCGCTCGATCTTGATCACGTCCGCGCCGAGATCGCCCAGCATCTGGGCCGACAAGGGCCCGGCGAGCACACGCGTGAGATCAAGGATCTTGATGCCTGAGAGCGGCAGGGCCGACATGTCTTTCCTCCGGGGAACTGGATATTGGCACGGCGGCGAGATCGCGGGCCGCGCTCCCTGCGGATACACCATTTTGCGGCGCCGAGCCCTGCGCGCCGGACATACGGCCATCCCCCCGCCTCGCAGCGGAGGTCCCCCGCGATGCCCGATTCCGCGTTGCGAATATTACCAGATGACCTCACGTCGCGGCGGCCACAGCCAATTGCGGACGCCTCCGTCCAAGCAAAACCAGGATCAGCACCGTCGCGCAGGATATGACCAGCGTCAGGCCAAGCGCGCCGCGGCTGCCGAACTGAGTAAGCAGGCCTGCCAGAAGCGGGGGCGAGATTGCGGAGGCCAGATTGAGCGGCAATGCGATCATCGACATCGCCTTGGCGAATTCGGCCTGGTCGTAGAAGACGAGCGGAATCGTCGCCCGCGCCACAGCCATCGCGCCGCTGCCGGCGCCATAGAGCAAGATGAAGGTCGCAACCGCCCAGGTCGCGCCCTCGCTCAGCATCAAGATCACCATGGCAACGGGAAGCGCGGTGCCAGCGACCAGGCCAGTGGTGATGCCGTCCCATCGCCCGCCGCCGAGGAAGTCGAGGCCGCGCGCGCTGACCTGGATCACGCCCAGCATCGATCCGAATGCGAGCGCCTGCGCCGGCGCAAGGCCCTCCGCCCTCAGCAACTCGAGCAAAATGGCACCGATGCCGAAATTGACGAAGGCGTTCATCGTGATCACGCCGACAACGAGACCGAAGGTACTTTTCGGAATCACAGGCGGCGGCGCAGCCTCGGCGGCGTCGCCACGATCGTCAGTCACAATTTTCCGGCGCGGCGCGACAAACGCATAAAGCGGAAGGTTGATGGCGAGCATCATCGCGGCATAGACCAGACAAGTGCCGCGCCAGCCGAGCCAATCGCCGAGAAACGACGTGGTCGGCCAGAAGATGCTGCTGGAGAGACCCGTCACCAACATCAGGCCGCCGATGGCATTCTTGGAGCCGCGTCCGGCGACCTCGTTCAGCATGATGTAGGCGCCGGTCGACAGCGTGGCGCTGCCGCCCATACCGAGAATGACCCAGCCGGCGAAATAGAGCAGCGGCTCACGCGCGAAAGACAGAACGACGTAGCCCGGCACGGAGACGACGGTGCCCACCATCATCACCTCGCGTGCACCGTGCTGCGCAAAGGCCTTGGCGAGCCAGGGTGCGCACAGACCCATCGTGACATAAAGGACCGAGCTGCCCGCAAACACCGCCGACAGGCTCATGCCGAGATCGGCTCCGAGATCGCGACCGATCACGGCCGGAAGGCCGATCGTTCCCCATCCGATGAGCTGGGTGATTGCAAGCACCAGCAGGACCCCGATCAGCCTGCTGTCGGATTTCAAGAACCGCATTCCAGTCGTCGCCTGCCCGGCAGGCGTCGATTACGCCTGTGAGCCCTGTCTTACCCGGAGAGTCCGCTCACGGGAACGCCGGCCGCCGAATGGCAGAAGGCAGCCGGGAGCATGTCAGGCAGACGTCAGGCCCGGGATGATCGTCCCTACCCCGCGATCCCGAGCAGGGATCGCGCTTCGGCCGCAGTCGCCACGCGCCGGCCGTGGCGCCTGACAGCTTCACAGGCGATGCTCACGAGTTCCGCATTGCTGCGGGCCAGGCGCGTCTTGTCGACCCTGATGTTGTCCTCGAGCCCGGTGCGAACCGCGTCGGCGCCGCGCGCCAGGGCCCAGTCCATCACCTCGGCCTGATGGCGTCCGATCCCGGCCGCCGTCCAGGTCGCTTGCGGGATCAGGCGTCTCAGCTCTCCCAGCAGGATGTCGAGCACATGCTCGTCGGCCGGCATCGCGTTCTTGACGCCCATGACGAATTGTACGTGCGGGCGCGCGTCCATCAACCCCGCTTCGATCAACCGACGGGCGCCGTGAAGATGCGACAGATCGAAGATCTCGATCTCAGGACGGACGCCATTCGCCTTCATGCCGGTGGCGAGAGTCTCGACCAGGGCGGCGCTGTTCTCATAGACGATGGTCGGGAAGTTCACCGAGCCCGTGGAGAGCGAGGCCATGTCGGGCTTGAGATAGAGCGAGGATCCGCGCGCCGAAGGATCGCGGCCGCGCCCTCCGGTCGAGAACTGCACGATCATCCCGGGACAATGCTTCCTGACGCCCTCCTGCACCAGGGCAAAGCGCTCGGGGTCTGAGGACGGCGTTTCGTCGTCGTTGCGAACGTGGATGTGCGCAAGCGTGGCACCGGCCTCGAAGGCCTGGTGCGTCGACTCGATCTGCTCTGCCGGCAAGATCGGCACCGCGGGATTGTCCTTCTTGCGCGGAACGGAGCCGGTGATTGCGACCGCAACAACAGCGGGATTCATCCTGCTAACCTCATCATCATCGCGCTCGCGCGTACAAAGCTTCAATCGACGGTGAGTCCATACCACGAAGCCTCGCCGCTGCGAACATCATCCGTCGCAGCGGCGTTGACTTCAACCGTCAGGTCCGAACGGCGGCAGCACTGTCCTGCGTGTCTTCGCGCCGACGATCGTAGTCGGCCCGCGCCATCGGGACGGCTTTGGGATTACCGAGATCGTCGATGCTAATGCGATAGGTCTCCCGGGCCGTGAGGGCCGCCAGCGCCGCGATGACGGTGATGCCGAAAGCGATCGCCCCCACCGTCAAGGGAATGTTGGCCGAGCCGGGAGGGGCCACGCTCGCAAACAGCGCCGGAAGCAACGCAGTAATGGTCGTTCCGATGTTCTGCGAGATCGCCATCGCCGACACGCGGGTGCGCGTCGGAAACAGCTCCGGATAGAAGCTCGGAAAGATCGCGTTGTAGCCCTGATAGACGACGCCCCACATCAACAGCGAGATCACGATCGCGAGAGGCACGTTCTTGATGCTGATGGCGTAGAGATAGAAGAAGGCGAGCACGCCCGAAAGCAGCGCACCCACGATGATCGGAGGCTTGCGACCGACCTTGTCGGAGAGATTGCCGACGAAGGGAATGACGAACACGGCGACCATGTTGCCGAGCACGGGGATCCACAGATAGACGTCCTTGGCAAAGCCGACGCCGTAGGCCGGCTGGACCGCGTAGGCCGCGCCAAAGATGGTCGCAACGACAGGAATGACGTTCATCAGCGCCATGCAGATGACGCGGAGCATGTCGGGCCAGCTCAGCTTGATTGCCTGGACAATCGGCGCCTGCGGCTTTTCTCCCCGTTCGCCCTCGCGGTCAAAAGCGGGGGTTTCGTCGACTTCGCGGCGAATGATGTAGCCTGCGACGATGACGAAGAAGCTGAGCAGGAACGGAATCCGCCACCCCCAGCTGTTGAAGGCCTCCGTCGGCATATAGGCCGCCAGCGGCAGGAAGACCGCAGCTGCCAGAATCTGTCCGGCCTGCACGCCCTGAAGGGCGAAGCTTGCGTAGAAGCCGCGCCGACCGAACGGTGCGTGCTCCAGGATCATCGAGCTTGCGCCGGAGATTTCGCCGGCCACGGCAAAGCCCTGCACCAGGCGCAGAAGGACCAGCAGAATCGGCGCCAGGATGCCGACCTGCTGATAGGTTGGCAGGATGCCGACCGCCATGGTCGAGATGCCCATCAAGAACATGCAGACGAGCAGAACCGTCTTGCGGCCGTGGGTGTCGCCCCAATGACCGAGCACGAAGGCCCCGATCGGCCGCGCAACATAGCCGACGCCATAGGTCGCAAGCGATGCGACGATCGCAACCGTTGGATTGTCGGACGGGAAGAAGATCTGCGGGAAGACCAGCGATGCCGCAGTCGCGTAGATGAAGAAGTCATAATATTCGAGAGCCGACCCGATCCAGCCGCTTGCAGCAGCCTTCCCGGACTGGCTCATGTGTTGGATCGCGCGCGTCGTAGCCATAGCAAAGTTCCTCCCGATCTGTTCGTTTGTTGTCGTCCCGTCAGCGGGCTTCGTTGGACAATTGGGCAGCAATCCCCGGGCGCTCCTGCGGTGTCCGCGAACGCTGGCATTGCCGGTCGGTGTCTTGAGTGAGTACTACAATAGGCATTCGCCGGCCTAACACAATTACCCAGTTATGCGATAAACCTAACATGATGTTATGGGGCAAGCTCCATCCCGCATGCTGCTGACGACGCCGCGGAATTCATTCCGGCGGATTGAACGTCCGGACGAAATACACGGGATCCCGGCCCTTCCTGAGACGATAGAGCTGCGCCGGGCGGTTCGGGCCACGCCGCATGTTGGCCACCGGCTCGATCATGTCGGCCGACAGGATCCGGGTCCGGAAGGCGCTCTTCTCCAGCGGACGATCGAGTACGATCTCGTAGACACGCTGCAAATCCGGCAGCGTGAATTCCGCCGGCATAAGGTAAGCGGGCAGCGAGGTATACTCCACCTTGTTGCGCAGCCGCTGGATTGCGCTGGCCAGGATGTCGCCATGGTCGAAAGCGAGCTTCTCCTTGAACCCGCCGCCGATCGGACACCATCGCGCATCCGACGTGAGCACGCTCGCGTATGCCGGGATCAGCGCGAAATAAGCGTGCGTCGCCGACCAGCCGCGCGGATCGCGCGTCGCACTTCCCCAGCTGCCGAGCTGCTCAAGGTAAGGGCTGCTGACGCCGCTCTTCTCCTTCAGCTTGCGCGCCGCACATTCCGCAAGATCGCGGTCCTTCGCGACGTCGACGAAGCCGCCCGGCAGCGCCAGGCTCAGCGGAAAGGGTTCATCCTCTCCGGCCGGGCGCTGCACCAGCAACACCTGCAGCCTGTCGTCGAGAATCGCAAAAATCACGACGTCGACCGTGGTCAGCGGCCTCGGGAAGTCCAGATGTCCCGGCTTTCCAAGCCCTTGTCCAGACCCCTGGGTCCGATCCTTGCCCCGCATTGGTAACCTCCCTGTTCGGCCTTGACAGTAGCATACTTAGTTGTACAGTCCAACTTAGTTAGTTGCTCAGACCAACTTATCTAGTTCCTGGAGAAAGCCATGTTCGGCATCCGATTCATCAAGGCCCAGCCCACCACCTATTTGATGAAGTACCGCGCCAGCGCGGTCGTGGCCGAGGGTACCGGGCTCTCGGCGCTCTACTACGCGCCGGTGACCACGCTCGTCGCCGTGCCGGTCGGCAGCCGCGATGCCTCCTTCATCTTGCAGCAGATCGCGCGCGACTTTCAGACGCTCACCGTCCAAGGCCACGTCACCTATCGCGTCCGCGAGCCGAAGAAGGCGGCCTCGATGCTCAATTTCACCCTGAAGTCCGACGGCAAGACTTACGAGACCGACGATCCCGAGAAGCTGCCGGAGCGCATTCTCGGCACGGTCGAGGTGCTCGCGCAGCAGGCGATCAAGGAGCTGACGCTGAAGGATGCGCTGCAGGCCTCCGACCGCATCGCCGACATCGTCGCAGGTGGCTTGCGGGCGCGCGCCGACATCGAAGCCCTCGGCATCGAAATCCTCGGCGTGTCGATCCGCGCCGTCAAGCCGACGCCCGATACAGCCAGGGCGCTGGAAGCACAGGCGCGCGAAGCGATTTTGAAGAATGCGGACGAGGCGATCTTCGCGCGGCGCAATTTCGCCGTCGAGCAGGAGCGCGCCATTCGCGAGAGCGAGCTCGACACCGAGATCGCCGTCGAGCAGAAGAAGCGCTCGATCCGCGAAACTCAGATGGACGCCGAGGCGAGCGTCGCCGCCAAGCGCAACGAGCTGCGTCAGGCCGGCATGGCCGCGGACATTGTGCTGGAAGGCAAGCGCAAGGACTTCGTCGGCCTCAACGCCGAGAACACCCGCACGCTGGCCGATGCCGAGGCCTATCGGGTCGGCGCGCTGATGAAAATCTTCGAGGGCGTCGACACCCGCGTGATCCAGGCGCTCGCAGCCGCGGGCATGCAGCCGGGCCAGCTGATCGCGCAGGCATTCTCCGGCATCGCCGAAAAGGCCGAGAAGATCGGCCAGCTCAACGTCTCGCCCGATCTGCTCAGCCAGCTGCTGGAGAAGCCGAAGCCGACGGAGGCCGCCAATGCCCGCCGCCAATGACCGCAAGATCGTGCTGGTGACGCGCAAGACCAGGCTGGAAGACCTGGTCGCGCGTTACCTGACGGCGGCCCAGGCCCGCTTCCATGTCGAGCAT
Organism: Bradyrhizobium sp. USDA 4474; assembly: GCF_054057515.1. Classification (NCBI taxonomy): domain Bacteria; kingdom Pseudomonadati; phylum Pseudomonadota; class Alphaproteobacteria; order Hyphomicrobiales; family Nitrobacteraceae; genus Bradyrhizobium; species Bradyrhizobium sp. USDA 4474. The sequence goes on from NZ_JBSRZJ010000002.1 coordinate 533,520, forward strand.
CTCGGCGCCGACTTCTCCGACTATGAGCACGAGCACGAGGTCTATCAGGCGCAGAAGCATGCGACGCTGCAGGCGCTGGAGCAATGGGGGCGGTATCAGGTGATCGAGCGCGGCTTCCTGGCCAGCTTCATCTTCGCGCCCGATGACATCGTCGTCGCGCTGGGCCAGGACGGCGTGGTCGCCAACACGATGAAATATCTCGACGACCATCCGCTTGTCGGCCTCAATCCGGACCCCGCGCGCTACGACGGCATCCTGCTTCCTTTCGCACCGCGCGACCTCGCAAAGCTGCTGCCGGAGGTCGCCGCTGACAAGCGCAGCAGCCAGGCCGTGACGATGGCGGAAGCGCGGCTCAGCGACGGTCAGGTGCTGCACGCCGTGAACGACCTCTTCATCGGCCCCCGCACGCATGTCTCGGCGACCTACGAGATTACCGCCGGCGGGACGACGGAGCGGCAATCCTCGAGCGGGCTGATCGTCTCGACCGGGCTCGGATCGACCGCATGGTTCAAGAGCATCGTCACCGGCTCGCTTGCGATCGCCGGCAGTTTTGGCCGGCCGCCGCCGCTGGGCGGCTACGATGCCTTGCCTTGGGACGCGCCCGAACTGCGCTTCGCCGTGCGCGAGCCCTTTCCGAGCCGCAACTCCCAGACCAATCTCGTCTGCGGCCGCCTCGCGTCCGAGGAGCAGCTGCGCATCCGCTCGCTGATGGCGGAGAATGGCGTCATCTTCAGCGACGGCGTCGAAGCCGACCGCCTCGATTTCAACGCCGGCGCCGAGGTCACGATCGGAATTGCCAGGCGGCGCGGCCGGCTGATCGTTTGACCGGGCTAGATTCCCAGCGCGTTCTCGCCTGCTTCGCGACCCGGCACGCTGACATGGACTTCGTGGCCCTCACGGAGCGCCAGGGACGCTGCGGCGACCGCCGACTCGAACGCGGCTTCCTTCGTGGCGTATCTGCTCCTAACGGTGCCGTCGTGCAGCACGCCCCATTCGTCCTGGACCGGTACGATCGCGTATTGGGCAAGACCCATTATCCCTCTCCTATCGCTGCCGCGGCTTGCCTATCGCTGCGTCACTTGCGGATGCGCCGCCGTCACCCGCCACACCGTATTGCCGCTGTCGTCGGCGACGAGCAGCGCGCCTGATTTATCGATCGCAACGCCGACGGGCCGGCCGCGCGCCTGATTGTCGGTGTTGAGGAAACCGGTGACGACGTCCTGCGCCGGCCCGCTCGGCTTGCCGTCTGTGAACGGCACGTAGACGACCTTGTAGCCATTCAGCACCTGCCGGTTCCAGCTGCCGTGCTCCCCGACGAAGGCGCCGCTGCGATAGGCGTCCGGCAGCTTGCTGCCGCTGGAGAAAGCAAGTCCGAGCGGCGCGACATGCGAGCTCAACGCATAGTCGGGCACGATGGCTTTTTCCACGAGGTCCGGCCGTTGCGGCTTGACGCGGGGATCGATGTGCTGGCCGTAATAGCTGTAGGGCCAGCCGTAGAAGGCCCCCTCCTTCACCGACGTCATGTAGTCAGGCACGAGATCGGGCCCGAGTTCGTCGCGCTCGTTCACCACGGCCCACAACGCGCCGGTCTGCGGCTCGAAGCTGAGACCGTTCGGATTGCGCAAGCCGCTGGCAAAAATCCGCCAGCGGCCGCTGGCGCGATCGACCTCGAGGATGTCGGCGCGATTGTGCTCGGCCTCCATGCCGTTCTCGGTGATGTTGCTGTTGGATCCGACGCCGACATAGAGCTTTGAACCGTCAGGGCTCGCGACGAGACTTTTGGTCCAGTGGTGGTCGATCGGACCGCCGGGCAGCGGCGTCAGCACCGTGCCCGGCTTGGTGATCTTGGTGTCGCCTTCGGCGTAAGGATATTTCATGATCGCGTCGGTATTGGCGACGTAGAGATCGTTGCCGACGAGCGCGACGCCGAACGGAGAATTGAGATGGTCGAGGAAGACGCTCTGCGTATCCGGCACGCCGTCGCCATTGGTATCGCGCAACAGCGTGATGCGATTGCTGGGTCCGGTATCGCCCCCGGAGGTCGCCCAGGACTCGACGTAACCCATCACGATCTCCTTGGGCCGCTTGATCGCGGCAGCCTTCGGCGCCTTGGATTCCACTACCAGCACGTCGCCATTGGGCAGCACGTAGAGCGAGCGCGGGTGCTGCAAGCCGGTCGCGAATGCCTTGGCCTGCAAGCCTTGCGCGACATCAGGCGTCTCGTCCTTCTTCCAGCCGACGATGCGGGCAATGTGCATCGGCGGCAGCAGATATTGCTGGATGTCAGGGAGGACAGGATTGGCGCCGATCTGCGCCTTGGGGTCGCCGCTGCCGTCCTTGCAGCCGGCGAGAAGAGCGAGGAGCGAGGCGCACAGCAGCGCGCGTGTGGGGAAAGACATCATCGCGCAACTCCCACGCCGTGGCGATACACCATGGCCCATCCGAGCCAGCCGGTCACAGGCAGGATCAGCACGGTGAGCACCGAAAGAACGAGCCCCCACGGCCACACCGAGGTCCAGGCATCACGCGTGTGTATCAGCAGATTGATGACGGCAAGGATCATGGCGACGACGTTGCCGATCAGATGCGGCCAGGCCGGCGCCTGCGCGCGCACCAGGCCGTTGCCGAGGAAATCGGTCAGGCCGGCAATCGCCGCCAGCACGCCGAAGATGACGCCGACGAGCAGAAGCCAGGCGGAGAAATCCGCCCACATCATTTCAGCTGAGACGAGATAGGTGATGTCAGTCAGCAGCGCGCCAACGAAGCACGCGATGGGGATCGGCACCAGCATCGGATGAATCGGATGGCCTGCGATTTGCGCCGTCGAGCGCGCGCGCACGATATCTTGCACCGAGGACCTCGTGTGGCATGTCGCCCCGCCCGAACGGCCAACTCGTGCTCGCGGTGATGGTTCCTGGGCTCGTTTGCGCGCGATCTTGACACGACGACCGGAGCGACCGCGAGGAACTCACCGCTATTGGCAGCCTTGAGTTCGACCAGCATCCGGAGACCGCCACATGGACCAGCGAGACGAGGGCCCGTCGTTCAGCCCAGCCTCCAAGCTCGACGGCGTCTCGCGGCGCCAAACCGAGCAGATCGAATCCCAGAGCCGGCCGAACGCCGCACTGATCCACGAGACGATCCGCGCCGAGGGCGAGCAGGAACTGGAGCGGCGATGGTGGGCCATCCTGCTGTCCGGACTCGCCGCCGGCCTTTCGATGGGATTGTCCCTGATCGTCCAGGGTGAGTTTCACGCGCTGATCTCCGACGACGCCGGCCGCCGGCTGATCGCCCCGCTCGGCTACACCGTCGGCTTCCTGATCGTGGTGCTGGGGCGGCAGCAGCTCTTCACCGAGAACACGCTGACGCCGATCCTGCCGCTGCTGCACAACCGGGATCTCGGCACCCTGGCAAGCGTGCTCAAGCTGTGGGCCCTGGTTCTCGTTTCCAACATCGTCGGAACCTGGGCGGTCGGATCCGTGCTCGCGCATACCAGCATCTTCGAACCGCGGATCTTGGACGCTTTCGTCGATCTCAGCCGCCACACCATCGAGGGGACGTTCGCGACGACGCTGGTCCGCGGGATCTTTGCCGGCTGGCTGATCGCCCTGATGGCCTGGCTGCTTCCAGCCACCAAGGGATCGGGCGCGCACATCATTGTCGTGATGACCTATGTGGTCGCGCTCGGCGAGTTCGCGCACATCGTCGCGGGCTCGGTCGAGTGCGCCTTCCTGGTGCAAAGCGGTCGTGCGTCGCTGGCGCAATATGCCTCGGATTTCTTCCTGCCGACCTTGCTGGGCAACATCCTGGGCGGAACGACGCTGGTCGCCCTGCTGAATTACGGGCAGGTCGCGGCCGAAATCGACGATCACCGAGAATAGATCGGGCGGATAGCCGCTTCCCGAAGGGCGCGAAGCTCATCAGGCAGGGAGCGGCCCGACCGCAAGATAAGCTTCATAGGCGCGCTTCAGGCCATCCTGAAGCGACGTCGTCGCGCGCCAGCCGAGCTTATCGAGGCGGCTGATATCAAGCAGCTTGCGCGGTGTGCCGTCAGGGCGCGAAGTATCGAAGGAGATATCGCCGCGATAGCCGACGATCCCGGCGACGACGCGGGCGAACTCGGCGATGGCGATGTCCTCTCCGGTGCCGACGTTGATCAACTCCGCGCCGGAATAGGTCTTCATCAGGTGCACGCAGGCATCCGCCATGTCGTCGACATAGAGGAACTCGCGCCGCGGCGTGCCGGTGCCCCAGACCGCGACGCTCTTCGCACCCGACAGCTTCGCTTCGTGAAAGCGGCGGATCAGTGCAGCCACGACGTGGCTCAATTCAGGATGATAATTGTCCCCGGGACCATAGAGGTTGGTCGGCATCACGCTGATGAAGTCGCTGCCATACTGGCTGCGATAGGCCTCCGCCATCTTGATGCCGGCGATTTTCGCAATCGCATAAGGCTCGTTGGTCGGCTCCAACGGGCCCGTCAGCACGCTGTCCTCGCGCAACGGCTGCGGTGCGAGCTTCGGATAGATGCAGGACGAGCCGAGGAACATCAGCTTCTCGGCGCCATTTTGATGCGCGGCCTGAATCACGTTCGCGGCGATCGCGATGTTGTCGTAGATGAACTCGGCGCGCAGCGTGTTGTTGGCAACGATGCCGCCGACTTTGGCCGCGGCGAGGAAGATCACCTGCGGCCGCGCCTTCGCGAACCAGTCGAACACGGCGGCCTGGTTGCAGAGATCGACCTCGCGCCGGTCGACGGTCACGACGTTCACATTCTCCCGCGCCAGCCGGCGCACGATCGCGCTGCCGACCATGCCGCGATGGCCGGCGACGTAGACGCTCTTGCCGGTCAGCTCAAACGCTGCGCTTGCCATTTGCGACATCCCGCTTGGCATCAGCCAGATCGCTCGCCATCATCTCTTCGACCAGCTGCGTGAAGGTCCGCTTCGGCTTCCAGCCAAGCACCTGCCGCGCCTTGCTGGAATCGCCAATGAGGAGATCGACCTCGGTGGGGCGGAAATAGGTCGGATCGATCTTCACCACGACCTTGCCGCTGATGGCATCGACCCCGGTCTCGTCGACACCTGCGCCGCGCCATTCGACGCGGCGGCCGACTTGCGCAAAGGACAGCTCGACCATCTCGCGCACCGAGTGCATCTCACCGGTGGCGAGCACGAAATCGTCGGGCTTGTCGGCCTGGAGGATCATATGCATGCCCTCGACGTAATCCTTGGCATGGCCCCAGTCGCGCTTGGCCTCGAGATTGCCGAGGTAGAGTGTCTCCTCCAATCCGACTTCGATGCGCGCGACCGCGCGGGTGATCTTGCGCGTGACGAAGGTCTCGCCGCGGATCGGGCTCTCATGGTTGAACAGGATGCCGTTCGAGGCAAACATGCCATAGGCCTCGCGGTAGTTCACCGTGATCCAATAGCCGTAGAGTTTTGCCACGCCGTAAGGCGAGCGCGGGTAGAACGGCGTGGTCTCCCTCTGCGGGATCTCCTGCACGAGACCATAGAGCTCGGAGGTCGAGGCCTGGTAGAACCGCGTCTCCTTCTCCATGCCGAGGATGCGGATCGCTTCCAAGAGGCGCAGCACGCCGATGGCGTCCGCATTGGCGGTATATTCCGGGCTCTCGAAGCTGACGGCGACGTGGCTTTGCGCGGCGAGATTGTAGATCTCGGTCGGGCGGACCTGCTGCACGAGACGGATCAGATTGGTCGAATCCGTCATGTCACCGTAATGCATCAGGAACGGTACGTTGCCGACATGCGGGTCCTGGTAGAGGTGGTCGACGCGCCCGGTGTTGAAAGACGAGGAGCGCCGCTTGATGCCATGGACGATATAGCCGAGCGACAGCAGATGCTCGGCGAGATACGCGCCGTCTTGCCCGGTCACGCCGGTGATCAGAGCAACCCGTTCGCTCATAATATGGACTTGCTCCCAAAGGCACCGCGGCAGGCGCGGTCAGCGCCACGTCAAAAACTCCCCTTCTTTGACATATCGGTCGCCGGGGTCAACCTCGCAGGCTCGCCCCGGGCGGGTTTCCCGGGGCGTCCTGCTCGAATGCGGCCACTGGCAGCGATAATTGCGAGATCCTACTGCGAGCGATCCGAGGTCCAGCCCTTGTAATCCTTGATGTTATCTCGGGTCACAAGCTTCGACGGCAGCAGTTCGACGGTCGAGGCCGGCTTCTGCCCATTGAGAATGCCGACGCCGATCTGCACGGCGCGCCGCGCCATGAAGAACGGATCCTGCGATGCGGATGCCTGGATCTGCGGCGACGCCGGATCCTTCAGCGCAGCCTCGATGTCGGGAGCACCGTCGACGGAAGTGATGATGATGCCGCTGCGGTTTTGCTGTTTCGCCGCGAGATCGGTCCCGATCGCCTGCGGATCATTGATGGCGAAGATCGCATCGATCTTGGGGAAGCGCGTCAGATAGCCCTGCGCGACGGTGAGGCCGCCTTCGCGCGAGCCCTTGCCGTCCTGGTCGCTGGACAGAACCTTGATCCCCGCGTTCTTCCCGAACACGTTTTTGCAACCCGTAACACGGTCGATCACGGCGGAGACCTGCGGCCCATTCTCGATGATGACGTCGCCCTTGCCTCCCAGCTTGTCGACGATGTATTGGCAGGCAATCTCGCCAGCCTGGACGTTGTTGGTGGTCACGGTGGCATCGGCGCCTTCGGCTGCGGTGTCGACCGCGACGACGACGATGCCCGCCGCCTGGGCTTTCTTGATCGCGGGGCCGATCGCCTTGGGATCACCGGGGTTCAACAGGATCAGGTCGACGCCGGCGGCGATGAAATTGTCGATCTGGGTGACCTGCTTGCCGAGGTCGTATTCGAAGCCGACGGTGGTGATCTTCACATTGGGGTTGGTCTTCTTGGCCTCGAACTCGGCGCCCTTCGACAGGGCGACGAAGAACGGATTGCCCATGGACCCCAGCGAGACGCCGATCGATTTGAGCTCCTTGGCAAAGGACGGCGTGGTGGTCAGTGCAAGCGCCACCGCGGCGCCAGCGAGCATTGTCTTCTTCAACATTGTCTTCCTCCCTGGTCTGTCTTCATCCCGGGCACGGCAGACCAGTTGCCGCAACCGAATCTCATATCTCTAGGTTCTGGCCGAGCCTTGCAGCCGGTAGCGATCCAGCGCCACGGCGCCGATGATCACCAGTCCCTTGATCACATATTGCCAGATATCAGAGACGCCTGTCAGGATCAGGCCGTTCGAGAGAACGGCGATGATCAGCGCACCAACCAGCGTTCCCCAGATCGAGCCGATGCCGCCGACGAAAGACGTGCCGCCGAGGATCACCGCGGTAATGGCGTCGAGCTCGTAGCTCTGTCCAAGCTGCAAGCCGTTGGCCGCATAGAGCCGCGCCGCCTGCATGCCGCCGCCGAGGCCGGCCAGCATGCCCGACACGCCATAAACGAAGATCAGAACGGCCCATACCTTGATGCCGGCCAGCCGCGCCGCGCTCTCGTTGCCCCCGACCGCATAGATGTGCACGCCGAGCACGGTCCGGCGCAGCACCAGCCATGACACGAGGATGACGAGCAGCGCGATCACCGAGAGCCACGGGATCGACGCCACGCCGGGCACGAGCGTCAGCGAGCCATTGCCGATGAAGGCATAGGGGATCGACGGATTGAACACGGTGGTGTCGGCGCCGAGCAGCCGCGCCAGGCCGCGCACGGCGGTGAGCGAGCCCAGCGTGACGATGAAGGGCGGCAGGCGCAACAGCGCGATCAGCGCGCCGTTGATGACGCCGAAGCCAAGACCGGTGAGCACCGCGACCGGCAGCCACAGGGCACCGAGCTCGGGCAGCTTGGAAATGGTCAGGCCGGCCATTGCGGACGCCGCCAGGATCGAGCCGACCGAGAGGTCGATGCCGCCGGTGAGGATGACGAAGGTCATGCCCGCAGCGAGCACGGTGTTCACGGCGGCCTGCTGCAGCACGATGCCGAGATTCTGCCCGGTGAAGAACCGGCCGTCCGATAAATAATGAAAGCCGCCGCAGAGCAGCAGCAGCACCGGCAGCATTCCGGCCGCGCGGATCAGCAGCCTGACGCGCTGGCGCTTCGTTGCTTGCGCGGCGGCAAGTCCGTCCGCCGTGGCGGCCTTCGCCGGCGTCGATCCGTTGTCAGGCATCGAGATGCTCCGTCCCCGTGGCAAGCGCCATGATATCCTCTTGAGTTAACGGCGCAGTCTCTGTTCGTCTGACTTCGCCCGCGATATGCCCGGACCGCATCACGATGACACGGTCGCAGATACCGATGATCTCGGGCAGATCCGACGAAATGACCAGGATCGCGGTGCCCGCCTTCGCGAGATTGTCGATGATCGAATAGATTTCGGACTTGGCGCCGACATCGACGCCGCGCGTCGGCTCGTCGAGGATCAGCACCTTCGGCGCAATGGCGAGCAGCCGCGACAACAGCACCTTCTGCTGGTTGCCGCCGGAGAGGCCACCGGCGGGGACACCGACATTGGCGGCGCGGATGCTGAGGCCTGCGAAAGCCCGGTCGGCGCGCTCGCGTGCCTTGTCGCGATCCAGGAACCAGCCGAGCCTGGCATCGCGACCGAGCACGGCGAGATTGATGTTGTCCAGGCACGACATGTCGAGGAACAGGCCCAGCGCCTTGCGGTCCTCGGTCAGATAGGCGATGCCGGCCGCGAGCGCCTCGCCGGGCGTGCGGATGTCGATCGGCTGGCCTTCAAGTTCGAGACGACCCGAAATCTTCGGTGCTGCACCGACGATGAGATGCGCAAGCTCGGTGCGGCCGGCGCCGATCAGGCCGGCAAGGCCCACCACCTCGCCCGCATGCACGGTGAGCGAGCAGCCCTTGACGCGGTGCCCGTCCGCCATGTCGGTGGCGGTCAGCACGGGGTGCCCCTTCCCGGCCTCGGGATCGTGATCCTTCTTGTAGAAGGAGGAGACGTCGCGCCCGACCATCATGCGGACGATGGCATCGGCGCGGATATCCTGCTTGTCGAGCGAGCCGACCAGGCGGCCGTCACGCAGCACGGTGACGCGGTCACCGAGCGCATAGACCTCGTCCATGCGGTGCGAGATGTAGATGATGGCGAGCCCTTCGGCGCGCAGTTGCCGGATCAGCGCGAACAGTCGCTCGCTCTCGCCGGCCGACAGCGCGGTGGTGGGCTCGTCCATGATCAGGATTTTCGAGCGCGTGTGCAGCGCACGCGCAATCTCGACGAGCTGGCGCTGGCCCATGGAAAGATGTGCCACCAGTGTCGATGGCAGGAAGTCGGCGCCCAGGCGCTGCAGAATTGGACCAACGCCCTCACGCATGGTGCCACGCGCCAGCAAACCTGAACGCGAGACCTCGCGACCGAGATAAATATTCTCCGCCACGCTCAGATTGGGGGCCAAAGACAGTTCCTGATAGATGATCGAGATGCCCGCCGCACGCCCGCCGAGCGGCCCCTCGATCCGCGCCGGCTTGCCCTCGATCCGGATTTCACCCCCCGGATCGGGCCGGTAAGCCCCCGACAGGATTTTCATCAGGGTCGATTTGCCCGCGCCGTTCTCACCCATCAAGGCGTGAATCTCGCCGGCATAGACCGTCAGGTCAACCGCGCGCAGTGCCTTGATGCCGAAGAAGGATTTCGACACTCCCCGCATCTCGAGGATCGGATCGTTCATCGTGCCTCCCGGCGCACGTTTCCCCTGTCCGCGTTTGGTTTTTCAAGCACGGTTGGCGTATTAAACAAAACGCCGCTGCACAGGGCAACAGCGAACAGACAGAATTGGGGACGCGAGGCGATGCTAATGGCGCGGCCGATACAATTCGCGCCAGGCGGAAAGCCGCTCGGCATACGCGTCCACCAGCACGCGGTCAGGCTCGAACGTCTCGACGCGGTGCGGGGGCGTGCAGATGGCGGGGATTGCCTCGCCGGTGACAGCAAGCCGCCCTAATCTCGCCGCACCGAACGCAGCCCCGGTTTCGCCGTCGGCAAAGCGATGGATCGGCACGTCAAGCACATTGGCCAGCACCGACAACCAGAACCGGGACCGCGAACCGCCGCCGATCACGTCGGCTTCCGTGACCACGATGCCGGCATCGCCAAGTGCGTCCCGGCAATCCGCGAGTGCGAAGGCGACGCCCTCGAGCACGGCCTGCACGATCGCCGTGCGGTCGGTGCCGTGGTTCAAGCCGTCGAGCATGCCGCGCACGAGGGGGTCATCATGCGGCGTCCGCTCACCCGCGAGATAAGGCAGGAAGCTCACCGGAGACGGCGTCCGCGGCTGCGCCCCCAGCGGCGCCAGCAGTTCGGCCTCGGCGACGCCGAACAGGCGCGCGGCCCAGGCCAGACAGGACGCCGCCGACAGGATCGCGCCGGCCTGGATCCACATGCCGGGAATCGCATGGCAAAAGGTGTGGACCACGCGGTCCGGATTGGCAGCGATATGGTCGGTCGGCACCAGCAAGGCCCCCGAGGTGCCCAGCGAGATGAATCCAGTTCCCGGCCTGATCGCGCCGATGCCGATGGCGCCCGCCGGATTGTCGCCCGCCCCGCCCGCGATCATGGGGCACCTCGCCATGCCCCAGCGCTGCGCCAGGTCAGGTCGCAGCGTTGCCGCCGGCGCACATCCCTCGACCAGACGCGGCATGTGCGCGCGCGACAGGCCCGTCGCAGCCAATGCCGCATCCGACCAGTCCCGGCGCGCCGCGTCGAGCCAGAGGGATCCCGATGCATCCGAGACGTCCTCGATCGCCTCCCCTGACAGCACCAGGCGCAGATAGGCCTTCGGTTGCAGGATAATTGCCGTCGCCGCAAAAATCTCGGGCTCATGCACGGCGACCCAGAGCAGTTTTGGCGCCGTGAATCCGGGCATCGCCTTGTTGCCGGTCGTAGCACGCAAAGCTGGCCAGCGCCGTTCGAGGATCCGACACTCCGCGGCGGAACGTCCGTCGTTCCAGAGGATGCATGGCCGCAGCGGCCTGTCGCGCGCGTCGAGCAGCGTCGCGCCGTGCATCTGGCCTGATAACCCGATGCCTTGGATCGCCGCCAGCTCTTTTCCATGCGACGCCTTCAACGCGTCCAGCGTGGCGAAGGTCGCCTCGATCCACTGTGCGGGATCCTGCTCGAAATAGCCTTGATGCGGCGAGGCGATTGTCAACGCCCGGCTCTCGCTCGCAATCACGCGCTGGGTATGGTCGACCAGAACGGTCTTGACGGCCGAGGTCCCGAGATCGATGCCGAGATACATGACTGAACTGCTTCCCGAATTGGACACGAGCCGCGGTGGCCTTCAGGCCGCTCCCGATGTAATCCAGCCCAGCGAGACGAATATCGATTTCTTCAACTTACGGAAGATTGTCCCGCAAGAAAATGTCGATACGGATTCGCTCCTGATCGTGGCTGATCGGCTCTTCCATGCAATGCGCCAGCAGCACCCGCGCCGCGGAGCGCGCCTCGTGGCCGGGATCCTGATTGATGATGGCGTCGCACGTGCCGCGGACCAGGAAACGTCGCGTGTGCTGCGTCAACTCGTGGGTGATCCACACCACCTCGCGGGCGCGGCCGGACGCCTCGAGCGCATCGGCGATGCCGCGGTTTCCGGCGCCGCAACAATAAATGCCGCGGAGATCGGCATGGCGCTCGAGCAACCCGAGGGTGAGCTCTCGCGTGCGCGCGCTGTCGTCGCGGCCCTCGATGACAGGGAGCGCGCGCAGGTTCGGATACTCGCTCGACAGGATCTGATGGAAGCCGAACTGGCGCTCGGTATGATCGCGCAGCGACAGCGATCCGGCGATCACGGCGACCGTCCCCTCACGCCCGGCAAGGAAGCGCCCCATCAGCGTCGATGCAGTGCGCCCCGCGGCCGGATTGTCGATGCCGACATAGTGCAGGCGGCGCGAGCTCGGCGCATCCGATACAAGGGTCACCACGGCAACGCCACGCCCGCTGAGTTCGTCGATCGCGGCCCGCACCCTGGGATGGTCGAGCGCAATGACCGCGACGCCCTGATAGGCCGGCGACAGATCCTCCAGCACGCCGGCCAGCACGTCAGGATCGAACACGTCGACATGGACGATATCGATGAAGCCGCGCTGACCGGCGAGCCAGTCTGCGGTGCGCTGGACCTGCTCGGTCAGATTGGTCATGAAGCTGTTGCTGCCGGACGGCAGCACGAATGCGAAGCGAAAGCTCTGCCCGCGCGCGAGCCGCGCGGCCGCAACATCCGCATGGTAGCCGAGTTTGGCCACTGCAGCCTCGACACGCGCGACCGTCTTGGCACGCACGCCCTGGCGCCGGTTGACGACGCGATCAACGGTGGCGAGCGAAACGCCCGCCGCACGCGCGACGTCCTCAAGCGTGGCGCGAACCGCCGGTTGCGCCGCACCAGAACTCATTCGCGCGCCGCCCACAGCATGCCGCGGGTCATCAACGTCCGGATCTCCGGGACGTCGAGCTCATAGGCGCGGTGGCCGAGCGAGGAATAGAACACCCTGCCCGCGCCGTATCGTTTTTTCCAGACCACGGGCATCACCACGCCATCGATCCAGGACGCGTGCTCGCCGGTAAAGGTCGTCGTCGCCAACACCTCGATGGCGGGGTCGACATGCATGTAATATTGCTCGGAACGGTGCTCGAAACTCTGCAGGCCCTTCATGATGGGGTCGTCAGGCTTCGTCAAATCGACCTTGTAGTCGATGATGTTGCCGGGATGGGCAACCCATTGCCCGCCGCACAGGAACTGGTAGTCCACGGAATCGCGAAACGCATCGCACATGCCGCCATGGTGACCGGCGAGCCCGACGCCGCCACGCACCGCCGCGCAGAGATTGAGCGCGTCCGCCTTCTCGATCTTCGACATGGTGTAGATCGGGATGATCAACGAGAGATCGTGTATCGCGGGATCGCCGAACGCCTCTGTCGTCGTTTCGATCCGGACCTCAAAGCCTTCCGCCTTCAGCCAGCCGCGGATCATCGAGGCACAGAGATCGGGATCGTGTCCCGGCCAGCCGCCCCAGACTATCAATGCCTTGCGCATGGTCATTCCCTCAGTCGATCTGCCCGGTTTCACGCCCGGCCGGCAGCATCGCCGGCCGCTCGACGCGGTTCTCGATCTTGACGCGCCGTCCTTCGTCGGCGGAGGTCTGGAACGCCTCCATCACCTCCAGCACGTGGAAAGCGAGCGCGCCGCTGGCGCGGTGCGGCCGGTCGTGCAGGATCGCGGACGCCATGTCGGCGACGCCGATGGAGCGGAACTCGCCTTCGACATGACCGTGTGTCAACGGCACGGTTTCCCATTCGCCGCCGGTCTTGGCGACCTGCACCTCGCCGCCGAAGCGGTTCGGGTCGGGCACCAGCATGCTGCCCTTGTCGCCATAGATCTCGATCGGCGCGTGCCGGTGCTTCGGCACATCGAAGCTCATCGCGATCGAAACCACCGCCCCGCTCTCGAATTCGAGCGTCCCTGCGACGTGGGTCGAAACCTCGACCGGGATCAACGTGCCGTTCATCGGCTGGCTGGTGACCAGACGCTCGGATCTTGGGCGCGCGGTCGAGCCCATCACGCTTGCGACTGGACCGAGCAACTGCACGAGATCGGTGATGTAGTACGGGCCCATGTCCAGCATCGGCCCGCCGCCGCGCAGGTAGTAGAATCCCGGCGCCGGATGCCAGCGCTCGTGGCCGGGGCAGCCGAAGAAGGCGCTGCCTGCGACGGGGGTGCCGATCGCGCCGTCATCGATCAGCTTGCGCGCGGTCTGGTGCCCGCCGCCGAGGAACGTGTCGGGCGCACAGCCGACGCGAAGTCCCTTCTGCGCGGCGAGATCCACCACCTTGCGCGCTTCCGCGACGTTGATGCCGAGCGGCTTTTCGGAATGGACATGCTTGCCGGCGTTCAACACCGCGAGGCTGACGTCGGTGTGGGCGAGCGGGACGGTGAGATTGATGACGATCTCGACGTCGTCACGTTTAAGCAGCTGGTCGACCCGCATCGCCGGCAGCCCGAAAGCGGCGCCCTGGCGCTCGGCGACATCGCTGCGCATGTCGGCGAGCGCCCTCACCTCCATCACCGGGAAGCGCTGCGCCGCCTTGATGTAGGCGGTGCTGATCACACCGCAGCCGATGATTCCGACCCCGACTTTTCTCATGATGATCTCCGTGAAGTCCTGGCTGTCTCTTGGCTATCCCTTGACCGCGCCTGCGGTGAGGCCGGCGACGATGTGCTTCTGCGCCAGCAGGAACAGAATGATCGTCGGCAGGATGGTGAGCGTGATGAAGGCGAGGATCAGGTGCCATTCGGACGAATATTCGCCCTGATAAACCATGATGCCGAGCGGCCAGGGATAGAGCGCATCGGTGTTGAGCATCACCAGCGGCAGCAGATAGGCGTTCCAGCTGTTGACGAAGGTGATGGTGCCCACCGTCGCGAGAATCGGCCGCGACAGTGGCAGCGTTACGTGGCGAAAGAACTTGATGTAGCTGCAGCCGTCGACCAGCGCCGCTTCCAGCAGCTCATGGGGAATGTCCTTGAAGAAGCGCCGCAACAGCAGGACGCTCATGGCAAGGCTGAAGGCCACCTGCGGCAGCGCGACGCCGAAATAAGTGTCAAGCAGCCCGAGATCGCGCACCTTGATGAACAATGGCAGCACGGCAGTCGCGGCCGGAAACAACAGGCCGAGGGTCAAATAGCTCAGCAGCATCGAGCTGCCGAAGAACCTGATATGGGCGAAGGTGAACGCCGCCATCGAGGCCACGGTCAGGGTCAACGTCACCGTGAGGGTCGAGATGATCAGCGAGTTGCGCAGGAGCTGCCAGTAACGTCCCGAGAACAGGATGTCCGCATAATTCTGCCACTCCCAATGCTGCGGCAGGCCGAAGGGATTGACGCGCAATTCGCCGAGCGATTTGAAGCCGCCGAGCAGGGTCGCGAGCAGCGGCACCAGCACGAAGATGGCAACGACTGCGAGGAACGCCGCCTTGAACGGTACGGCGGGATCCAACGGCGCGCGATTGGTTTCGGCATTACTCATCGCGCATGAACCATCGCTTGTAGGTGAAGGCAAAGGTTACGCAGATCGCGAACAGGATGACGCCGATGGCGCTGCCATAGCCGACCCGCATGCGCGAGATGCCGTTGTTGTAAAGGAAGCTCACCATGGTGTTGGAGGAATCCGCAGGTCCCCCGCGCGTCAGCGGCATGACGAGATCGAACAGCTGCAGCGAGCCGACGATGGCGAAGAACACCGAGAGCCGGATCGTCGGGTAGAGCAAGGGGATCACGACATGGCGCAACGCCTGCGAGCGTGTCGCACCGTCGATCCGTGCCGCCTCGACGAGGCTCTTGTCGAGGCTCTGGAGCGCTGCGATGAACAGCATCATGTGGAAGCCAAAGTACTTCCACACGATCACGATCAGCACCGCCAGCATCGCCGTATCGGTCGAGGCCAGGAGATGCGGCGGCTCGGCGCCGAAGGTGCGCCAGATCGATGCGACGAGACCGTAATCGCCGTCATAGACGAAGGAGAAGATCAACCCGGTCGCGATCTCCGCGAAAATATAGGGCATGAAGAACAGCATGCGCAGCGCCACCGCGCCGCGAAACTTCTCGGCCAGCATCAAGGCGAGGGTCAGCGCGAGCGGCAGCTGGATCGCGAGCGAGACTGCGATGATCAGCCCGTTATTGCGCAGCGCGAGCCAGAACGCGCGCGTTTCCAGCACGAAGCGATAATTGTCGAAGCCGATCCAGTGGGTCGGCCTGCCGAAACCGTTCCAGCTGAAGCCGGAGTACCAGGCCGCCTCGCCGATCGGCAGCACCACGAACAGCGTGAACAGCAGCAGTGCCGGCGGCAGGAACAGGATCAGCACGGTGAAGCGATTGTCCCAGCTCGGGCCGCGCACGGCGGCCTGGGGGGCCGCCTCGCCAGCAACGCCGACCGGCGATGGCATCGCGATCCGTCGCGCCACGGTCAGTTACCTTGCTTGTACGCCGCCTCGATCGCTTTCGCCGCGTCCTGCGGGCTCATGCTGCCGCCGGCGATCTCCGCCGAGACGTCGTTGACGACGCGGCCGACGGAGGGGCCGAGGCTCTGGTCATAGAAGTTCTGGTGGTACTTCGACTTTGCGAGATTGGACGCGATCAGCTTCATGAAGTCGCTCTTGAGACCCGCCTCGCCGCCCTTGACGACGGGAACGATGAAGTTGCCGGCGGCGAGCCGCGCCTGCACGTCCTTGGAGATGAAGTACTTCAGGAAGTCGACGGCCTCCTTGGGCGAGTCCTTGGTGACCAGCCAGCCGGTGATGCCGCCGAGGGTGTCTGACGGCTCACCCTTGCCGCCGGGTACGACCGGAAAATCGAACCAGCCAAGCTTGTCGTCGGAAAGACCGACCTTGTCGGCGGCGAGCGCGCGCTGGGTGTGATAGAAGGAGGAGATCGCCAGGATCATCGCGGCCTTGCCGTCACCGAAATAGCCGACGGCCTGCGGGTTCTTGAAGCCGAGGAAGCCGTTCTGGAACGGCTGGAGATCGACGAGCTGCTTGAACAGCTCACCGGATTTCTGGAAGGTGTCGCCTGCGAAGCCGCCGTTTTCACCCTTCAGCGCTGCATCGAAGGCCGGCTTGCCGCCAATGCGCACGGCGAGATGGGTCCAGTAGAAATGCAGCGGCCACTTATCGGCGCCGCCAACCACAATCGGCGTAACGCCGGCTGCCTTGAGCGTCTTCACTGCAGCAAGCAGATCATCCCACGTTTTGATCGCCGCGGAATCGACCTTCGCCTTGGCCATCAAATCCTTGTTGTAGAGGAAGCCGACCTGCGAGAGCGAGATCGGAAGTCCGAAGACGCGGCCGTTCTGGGTGAAGGCGGCAAGCGCCGCCGGTGCGATCGTGTCGCTATAGCCGTCGCTCTTCACAGAATCAGTGATATCTTCCAGCACGCCTGCCTCGATCTGGGTCTTCAAGACGCCGCCGGCCCAGCTGTAGATGATGTTCGGCCTGTCCTTGGATTGCAGGATGGTCGGCAGCTTGGCCTTGTAGGCCTCGTTCTCCAGGAACTGCATCTCGACCTTCACGCCGGGATGCGACGCCTCATAGGCGCGCGCGACCTCCTCCCAGATCTTCACCTGGGCCGGATTGACCTCGATGTGCAGCCATTTAACGGTCGTGTCGGCCAACGCGGAATTGGCCAAAAGCAGGCATGCGGCAGCGGTGAGTCCCAGCTTGGCGAGCAGCCTCATCACATCCTCCCAACAGGCTCTTATTGTTGGAGGCGATCCTGCCTGCAAGTTTTGAGGTGCGCAACTAAAATTCTGACCTATGCACCTCACGGAACCGACTAGGCTGACCGCTGCCGACGGCTACGGCTCGTTCGGCACCAAGCGCCGTGATGGCGTCATTGCTTAAGCTGGAGCGCCGCAACGCCGGCGAGACTGAGATCGCTGATCGCAACTCCGGCTGCGCTTGACGCTAGTTCGCGGATGCCCGCCTTACGATCGTTGCAGCACCACGCGATGGCCGCCGTGGAGAAGCGACTCGGCCGCTGCGCGACCTAGTCCGTCGGCGCTGCCGGTGATGAACACGATGGCCATTAGGCCGACTTTCGCTGCGGCCGAGCCGCCGGCTTCTTCGACGCTGCCTCCTTCGGCTTCTTGCCTTCGATTGGCATCAGCATTTCCTTCTGCCCGGCGGAGGCCCTCTTCGGCTTCTTGGCCGGCTTGGGCCCCTTCGCCGGCGCGGCCTCCTTGCCAACGGATCGACGGAGAGCTTCCATGTGATCGACGACGTTCGTCGCCGCCGGCTTTGACTTCGGCGTGATGGGCTTGCCGGCGCGCTTCTGGTTGATGAGGTCGATGAGCGCGGTCTCGTAGTGATCCTCGAATTTCTCAGGCTCGAACCGCCCGGCCTTCTGGTTCACGATGTGCTTGGCGAGATCGAGCATGTCCTTGGTGACCTTCACGTCCTGGATCTCGTCGAAATACTCGGCCTCGCTACGCACCTCGTACGGATAGCGCAGCAGCGTGCCGACCAGACCTTTGTCCATCGGCTCGAGCGCAATGACGTGCTCGCGGTTGGTCAGCACCACCCGGCCGATGGCCACCCTTGTTCATCTCGCGAATGGTCTCTCGGATCACGGCGAAGGCGTCGTGCCCGACCTTGCCGTCAGGGCGGATGTAGTAGGGTCGGATCAGGTAGCGCGGATCGATGTCGCGCTTGTCGACGAACTCATCAATCTCAATGGTGCGTGTGGACTCCAGCGCGATCTCCTCGAGCTCCTCTTTCGTGACCTCGATGAACTGATCTTTCTCGAGCTGGTAACCCTTGACGATGTCCTCGTTCGGCACCTCGTCGCCGGTGTCCGCATCGACCTTCAGGTACTTGATGCGATGGCCGGTCTGCCGGTTGAGCTGATTGAAGGAAATCTTCTCGCTCTCCGAGGTGGCGGGATAGAGCGCGACCGGGCAGGTCACCAGAGACAATCGCAGAAAGCCTTTCCAATTGGCGCGCGGTGCCATGTACGCAGAACTCCGGTCTTGGGGTACTTGAGTCAAGACGAATGGGGGCACCGGGTTCCGACAACCCAGAAAGCCCTACCGCATGATTTCTAAGGGAAGGGGTATCGACTCTTTCGTTCCCGTTACGCTCTGATTGGTGTATCTCTGATCGACCCGCGAGCTGGCGCATGCCGGACCCGAAGCAGATGGAAAGGATGGCCGCTGCTGCCCGCCGACATTCGATGCGGGCCCCTGGATTGGCTCCTGACGCCGATCTGCCGCCGGAATACTGGCGGGCTCTGCTAGAGGACGCTTGCGCGAGCGTTTTTTCGGCGGTGAAGGCGGATGTAAATAGCCGGCGGACCACAGCCCAGGCCGCATCGACAATTTTATGCGGTGCATTGAGCAAATCTGCCGGAATAGTCGCTCGCTACGCTTTTGACTCCGGTCTGTTGCGCCCGTGACCGTTCGGCGCTGGAGAAATGCTTCGCGCGCTGCCCGCGGCGCCGGGTGTGTGATTCCTCACAATTGAATGAACTGGCGATCAAGACGGGCGGCCTCTGGACAGCCGACAAGTGCCAGCGTCGTATCGACCTCGGCACTGAGGATTTCAAGCACGTGACTGGCCCCTTCTTCGCCCGCAGCAGCGAGCCCGTAAAGGATGGCACGTCCCAACAACACCGCTTTGGCACCGAGCGCCAACGCCTTTACCGCATCGGCTCCGCGGCGGATGCCGCCATCGACGAGAAGCGGCGGCATCACCTTCTGGTTCGAGATTTCCGCCAACAAATCTATCGGTGCCGAAACGTCCTCGATCTGCCTTCCGCCATGATTGGACAGAACCACGGCATCGACGCCCAGTTCCTGGCATCGACTTGCGTCGGTCGGAGTCATGATGCCCTTGACGATGAGAATTCCCGGCCAGGCGTCGCGGAGCGCCTGAAGATCCTGCCAGCCGAAGCTGGCATCCATCTGCCGGCGCATCAAGGCTGCTTGCGCGCTCACGTCGGTTGCATTGGGGCTGGCAAAATTTGCGAGCTGGGGCAGCCCATGGCGGATTTGGCTGAGCGCCCACCTTGGATGAGTTAGGGCGTCCAGAACCGATCGGGGAGTCTGGCGGAACGGAATCGCAAACCCGTTTCGCAGATCGCGCTCTCTCTTGCCATTCACCGCAACATCAACGGTGAGAATCAGCACACCGTAACCCGCGTCCTTGGCCCTGCGGACAAGCTGCTGCGCCAGATCTCGCTGCACGACGTAGAGCTGGAACCAAAGGTCGCCACCCGCCCGCTCCGCGACGTCCTCAATTGTCGCGTTCGATGCGGTCGAAAGTACAAACGGGATCCCTGCACTGCGGGCAGCCCGGGCTAACGCTACATCACCGTCAGGCCACAGAGCACCATTCAGGCCTGTCGGTGCGACCACGAAGGGCGTTGGAAGCGTCCGTCCGAACAGAGATATGGACGAGCTGCGCTGGCTGACATCGACAAGCCGTCGAGGCGCAAAATTGATCGCAGCAAAAGCTTTGAGATTTCGGTGCAAACCACGTTCGCTTTCGGCTCCCCCGTCAAGATAGTCGAACACCATTCGTGGAAGGCGACGCCTGGCCAGGCTTCGATAGTCATCTACGTTAATCGGGGTCACCGTAAGCCCTCGAGCCACGCCGTTCTTATCATGGAGGCAACCCCGCACGGTTCTTGGCGAGACGCATCGCGGCTAGTCGTGCCTGCCTTCAAGCATTTTCGCGTGGACCGTTCAAGTCTCGGTGAAAGTGACCGCCGCGTTCTCGTCTTCGCTGAAGCCGACGCTCGTGCGACGCGGGCTGCGGTTGACCATGAGACGGACGACGTCACCGCGGGCGTAGTGCCCCGTGGGGTCATAGGCCGCTTTGGCGATTGCAATCATTGAAAGGTCTACGTCAGCGTAGAGGATGCCTTCCTTGTCCTGTGGCAAATGCTCGCACATCGGCTGGCCATCGGGACCGAAAATCATCGAATAGCCGCCACCTGGCTTTGCTCCCTCCGCGTTCAGCAAATCTGCCCTTTCCGGCGTATCGCAAAGCATGTCGAACATATCCTGACCGGTAATGGCCGACGCATGCAGGACGAAGCAACCTCCCTCCAGCGCGTAGATCTGGCTGGCGGCGAGATTCACCTCATGGCCCAACGCGTAGGCTTTGCCGCGATACAGCGTGAACGATGGCCACGACGCCACGTGAACTTGCTCGTTCATCGCGTACATGGCGTATTTCGACAACGGCTGAATGTGCTCGGCACAGCACAGGGCTCCGAGGCGTCCGACGCTGCTTTCGACGACGCGGAAATCAGACCCATCTCCTTCACCAAATAGCGTACGTTCGACGTGGGTCGGCTTGAGCTTTCGGCGCTTGAAGATGATCTTTCCCGCATCGCTGATCAAAACCTGACTCAGGTAGAGCGTCCCGCCGTCGATTTCGGAGAAGCCCATCACAACATTGATTTTCGCTTCGGCGGCGGCCGCGCAGAGATCGAGTATTTCGGGTCCATCCGCGCGCAGCGAATTGGCGTGATAGCGGGGTACAAACTGCATTCCCCAAGCCGGCGTCCCGAGCCAAAGCCACCAAGGATAGCCTGGAATCCAGACCTCGGGGAATGCCAGCAGCTTCGCCCCCGCTGCACCCGCCTCCTTGATGAAACCAATCGCCTTGGCCACGGCAGCTGGCGCATCCATGAATACCGGCGCGGCCTGAACGACTGCGACCTTGAATTTCGTGTCCTGCATGCGAGATCTCCGAACCAGATTTCAGGTTGTGGGGAATGAAGCGGATCGGTCGAGATCGGACCCGGCCATGCGCCGGCGTATCCGGAACGGATCGAGCCGCCATTTTTCCGGAATGAGGGAAACCGCGCCGCCCGGGGCGGCCACCATGGTCAAGATCGCGAGCAGTCCGACCCCGATGAAGTACCAGGCGCCATAGCCTGCGAAGGTCTCTCGGAGCAGGAAATAGACGATCGTGCCGACGATCGGGCCCTCCAGCGTTCCGATACCCCCGAGAACGGCAATGAAGATCGCCGCAGCGGTCCAGTTCAACGAGAAAGAGGCATCCGGCGTGACCTGAAGCGTATTCATATACGAGACCGCGCCAGCAAGCCCTGAGATGACGGCGCACAGCACCCAAAGCGCGATCTTCGCGCGAGCGACTGGGACACCGCTCGCCAGCGCGGCGGGTTCGGAGTCACGCACGCTCATCAATGCAAGGCCCAGCGAGCCGCGCAGCACTTGTCTGCTTGCGACCAGCGATCCGACGCCGACGAATAGCGCCGCCCAGTAGACTCCCGCATTGCGCGTCCACCGATCGATATCGCTCATCGCTTCCAGCGGCATGCCGCCTCCGGCGCCCAGCCATGGCGAATTCAAGATCAATATCCGCATCATCTCGGCAAGAACCCACGTACCAACCGCGAAGTAAGCGCCGCTCAGACGGAACATCGGCCAGGCCGAGACGAGGGCGAAAACGGCAGCGAAGACCGCGGCGGCAGGCAGCAGCAGAAACGGATTCAGATGCAACTGGTTCGAGAGCGCGAAGAGTGAATACGACCCTACGCCGACGAAGACGTGCAAACCGATAGCGACCAGGCCGCCATAGCCTGCCAGCAGATTCCAGGCGAGCGCGACCGCGAACAGCGTGAAGACTTCGACGAGCAACCTCTGGACGGCGAACGTCGACAGCCAAGGCATCGAAACTGCAAGCGCAGCGACAATGAAGAGCCCCGCGCTGACGGACATCCGCGCCAACGCCGTCCTGGAATTCGCTCGCGACACGGTGACGGTGGTCATGACGACGCCTTTCCAAACAAGCCCTGAGGGCGAGCGAGCAGAGCCACGAGGAACGCGAGGTGACCGAAGAAGGGACCGAGACCCGAGGCGATCTTCGCCCCGAAAAGCTGCGCGACGCCGATCACGAGTCCACCAAACAAGGTGCCCCAGATATTGCCGAGCCCGCCAAGCACAACTGCCTCGAACGAATAGAGCAGCCGCTCGGGCCCCGCCGTTGGTGAGAAGGGTGTCCTGAGGGCGTAGAGCACGGCTGCCACGCCGATCATTGAAAAGATGACCCCGGTCACCATGCCGAAGAGTCGGCGATCATTCACGCCCACCAGCCGTGCGGTGCCGGGATCATCCGATACGGCCCGCGCCTGACGCCCGAAATGGCTGTGACCGACCAGCCAATGCGTCGCACCGAGCAGTGCGATGCTCGCGAGCGCAGAGACGAGGGGAAGGACTCCAATGGAGACGCCAAGAACGTTGAACCCGAGACCTGCGAGATCCCCGGCCTGCAGGCTTCGCGTATCCGCGGTGAAAATCTCCTGAAGGACGTTCTGCAAGACGATGGAGAGGCCGAATGTCAGCAGCAGCGGAGCCAGAGCATCCTTTCCGACAACACGGTTGAGCAGGATGATTTGAAGAATCCAACCGAGCGCGAACATCACCGGTATGACCACGAGCAGCGCGGTCAAGGCACCGACGCCCGCTGCGCTCATGACCACACTGGTCAGATAGGCCCCGACGACGATCAGATCGCCATGGGCGATGTTGATCATGCGCATGACCCCGACGCTCAAGCTCAGGCCAAGCCCGAACAGCGCGTAAAGCGCCCCCAGCATCAGCCCGTTCAACAACGTTTCCGCGGCGATCTGCATCATCAATCTCCGAAATACGCGGCCGATACGCGCGCGTAATCGGCCGTCTTCGAGATGCCCTCGAGCACGATGTTTCCCTTCAGCATGCAGTAGTACCTGGACGATTTGGAGAGCGCGCGACGCACGTTCTGTTCGACAAGGACGACCGCCATGCCCTCCCCGATGACGGTGCCGAGCAGCTCGTAGACCGTCTCGACCGCCACAGGCGAAAGGCCGAGCGATATCTCGTCGCAGAGTAGGAAGTCGGGATTCGTGACGAGCGCCCGGCCGACCGCCACGAGTTGCTGCTGACCGCCGGACAGCGCCGTAGCGGGACGCGCGCGCAACTTCTGAAGAGCCGGCAGTTCCCTATAGAGACGATCTGGCGTCCACGGACCTCGACGGCCGTTTTTCGCGGCGAGAAGCAGATTCTCCTCGACCGTGAGGCTCGGAAACAGCCGACGACCTTCCGGCACCAGCGCAATTCCACGCGTCAGCTGATTGATTTCGGCGGAGCCGCCGACCGGCTTTCCGTCGAGCAGCACGCTCGGAGCGGCAACCGGGACAGAACCGACGATGGCGCGAAGCAGCGTCGATTTTCCGGCGCCGTTCGCGCCGATCAGCGAAACGACCTCGCCGCGTGCGATCGAGAAGTTGATGCCGAACAAGGCCTGGAACATGCCGTAGTTGGCATCGAGATGCTCAGTGCACAGCATGGGACGCCTGCTCGTCGAGATCGGATCCGAGATACACGTCACGAACTTCGCGACTGCTCATGACTGCGGTGGGCGCCCCGTCGCCGAGCAATCTTCCCTCCGAGAGCACGAGCAGGCGATCGGCGGACGAGACCAGCGCATGGACGAGATGTTCGATCCAGATCACGGTCACGCCGGCTCTATGGATCGCGGTGACGAGTTCGAGAAGCTCGCCGACTTCGGCGTCCGTCAACCCACCCGCGACTTCGTCGAGCAGCAGCAACCGCGGTTCGGTGGCAAGTGCCCGCGACAGTTCAAGCCGCTTGCGCTGGAGCAAGGTCAGGCGACCGGCTGCCGTGTCGCCGAGACGCTCGAGGCCGCAACGAACGAGTGCTTCGCGTGCTTTCTGCTCAGCTCGTTTGCCGTGCAGAGCAGCCCCGAAGGTGGCCGCCACGAGCGCGTTCTCGAACACGGTCATGCCCTGGAATGGTTGGGGGATCTGGAATGTCCTGCCGACGCCGGCGCGGCAACGCGCATCGGCGCCGAGCGCGGTGACGTCTTCCCCATCCAGGTAAACCGCTCCGGAATCGCAGCGGAGGTTACCGGAGATCAGGCCGAACAGAGTGGTCTTACCCGCTCCGTTCGGCCCGATGACTCCGACGAATTCGCCTGTCCCGACCTGAAGCGTCAGGCCGGGAATCACGACCATGTCGCGATAGCGCTTGCTGACGTCCCGCAGTGCGAGCAATGCTGTCATGGCCGTCAGCTCTTCAGAAGCTCGAGCTTGCGCTCAATCTTGATTTCGGGCGCCGTGCTGTTGCTCGTGATGAACAGGTGCGGCTTTCCGCCTTCCTCGACATGCCATTGCCCGCCGACGACCCGGATCTTCGAGACGTTGGCGATTCCGCTCGCGCCGAAGTCGAGATTTCCGATGACCGTATCGGTCTTGAGCTTGCGCAGGCTCTCGACGACCTTGCCCGGGGATTTCGGATCGCCGCTTGCCTTCAAGGCTTGAACGCCGGCCTCGAACAAGGCGTGCGCGACGCCGATCGGTTGCGTCCACTCCCGCTTCGTGGTTTCCCGGTAGGAGGCGGCAAGCTCGGCGGCAGTTTGCCCGGTCAGGCTGGAGCGGAACGGGTAGCTCGGCAACCACCAGATCTCGGTGGACATGCCCTCCGCGCGCGGCCCGAGAGCCGCCACACCGCCCGGGAAGAGCAAGGCCTTGGCGATGGTGCAAACCTTCGGCTTGAATCCCATCTGAGCGGATTGATTCAGGAAGGTCGCCCATTCGGGCGGATTGAAAAGGCCGGTGACGATCTCAACGCCTTCCTTCTTGAAGGCCTGGATGTGGGTCGAGAAGTCGTCCGCTCCGACCGGGAAGCGCCCGACGTCGATGATCTTGTAGCCGGCCTTGGCGAAGGCGCCCGGCATGCCTAGCTTCGCATCGCCCATGGCATTGCCGGGAACGTCGTTCGAAAAGACGGAGCCGACCACCTTGTTCGTCCCCGCGTCTTTCCAGATGTCGAGATAGACGGCGGCGATGTCCTCGATCCCCCAGAAGAAATGAAACACGTTCTTGAAGCCCTTGGCCGGATCGCCCTTCATCGGGAACATCCACGCCTGCCACGGGCCCATGGTCGAAATGCAGGGTACGCCGTTGAGCTCGCATTGTTGCGATACGGCCGGACCGATCGAGACCTGCGCAAGCATCAGGTCGATATTCTCCTTGTTGATCAGCTCGGCGGCGAGGTTGGACTGACGATCCGGACTACTCTGATCATCGCGCGCGATGATCTCGACCTCATATTTCGACCCTCCCACCGTCAATCCGCCGGCGAGCGATTTTCTGACCTGATCGAGAATGAAATCGTCCGCCTCGGCAAACGGCGCGAACGGCCCAGTCTTCGGACTGATGTAACCGACGCGAATTTTCTTGTCCGCGGCAGCCCACGCGCGACCGGTCGAGCCGAGCGTCGCCCCCGCCGTCAACGCCGCGGCGGCCTTGAGAAAGTCGCGTCGCGCGGGGTCGGCAATACCGGTCTCGGGGACAAGACTGGGGTTATTCTTCCAAACCATGAATGCTCTCCGATGCAAAGATGCTGACCGAATTGACGGTCCACATTGGTCAGATCTGTCGAAGGCGGCTTGGTTCGGACGGAACAGAAACTTGTCTGAGACGGCTGGACGAGGTGCCCGTGCCACCGGAAAGCAATCCGGGCCAACCCGGGAAATTGGCATATTTCATGCTTGATCGGCCCCGAAATTGAGCAATAAACTTCACACCGGCGGATGATCCTGTCTGTGATGGACCGCCGAAGGGGCACCCAAGAACCCCATCTTAACGGATCGAGGGGAATCAAGAGATGCTTCTGGAAGCCGCAAAAGCTGCTTCGATGCAGCCGTGCTTCGCCTCGACGGCGAGCCTTCCGCCGCGAGAGCGCTTCGACTATTGGCACGACGTTGTGAGCCGCAATCTCGTCGACCTGGACTACCGGCTGATCGGCGAAGCTCAGTTCGATGCGAGCTTCCACTCCACACCCATCAATGGTCTCGACCTGTGCCGCATCAAGGCTTCTCCCCATGTGGCTCAGCGAAGCACTGAAGGCATCTCCCGCGCAGACCACTCGATGCTGGTCTTCAACTTCGTCCTGTCGGGCTCGTTGGTCGCGGAGCAGGATGGGCGCTTGGCGCACCTCAAGGTCGGTGATGGAGCACTGTGTGACGCTACGAGACCCTATAAACTTCAATCAAACGAAGCTTTCGAGGTCGCCTCCGTTCGCCTGCCACGCGAGCAGTGCCTTGGACGAATTCCGCACTTGCATCGCCTTGCCGCGTGCAACTTCAGCGAACGCGGAGAACTGGCGCCGATGGTCTTCGGCTATCTCTCCCATCTCGCCGACCGCGCGCCAAATCTGACCAGCCCCGCTGCAGGTCTCAAGATATCGCAGAACTTCAAGGATCTTCTCCTTGCCATGCTGGCGGAATTGGCCGAAGCGCTCCCCCCATCATTGACGGAGTACCGGAGCCTGGCGCTGATGAGGGTCAAGGATACGGTCGAGCGCAACGTTCACGATTCCGACCTGACACCGGCGACGATCGCAGCCCAGCTCAAGCTGTCGCCTCGCTACATCAACCAGTTGCTCGAAGCCGAGGGGACCTCGTTGTCGCGCTACATATGGTCGAGGCGGCTGGATCGTTGCGCCGAACAGCTGAAGGATCCTGCTTTGCGCGCGCGCGGCGTGTCACAGATCGCAATGGACAACGGGTTCAACGATCTCAGCCATTTCAGCAAGGCCTTCCGGATCAAGTTCGGCGTGGCGCCGCGCGATTATCGAAATGGGAAGGCAATGCATTCCTAGAGTACACGGTCCGACCATCATGGCGGGACTTCCGATCAGCGTTTGCGGCTTCCCGCCGACGTCAGCCGCCTCAACTCGTCCAGCAGTTTCACCGCCGGAACGGCCAGGAGACCTCGCCGGCGGCGAAACGCCACCAGCCTTCGCCTGCCATCGACCCCGGTGATCGAAAGGGGAGCAATGAGACCGGCACGCCGCTCCGGCTCGAACATCGGCTCAGCCATCCAACTCAGAAAGCCGGAATCGACAACGAGACTCTTCAGCACCGTGATCGAGCGGGTTCTGACGATCACGTCGGGCATGCCGAGGCCTTGTTCGGCGAACACACGCTCGACGTGCTGATGCGGACCGGTGCCGGGCGGCGGGATCGTCCATTTCTCGTGAAGCGTATCGGCGAGCGTCAACTTTCGACGACGCCTCAGAGGGTGCCCGGACGAAACGATCACGTGGCTCGTGTCCTCCCAGCAGCAATCTCGGATCGCAACGATTTCGTCCGTGTCGGGCGCTTCCGCGCCCAAGGCGAGATCGATCTCGTGCTTCGACAAACTCGCTGCCAATAAGTCCCAGACGCCTTCAAAGACTTCGAAATGAAGACCGGGCCATTTGGTCAAGGTACGCTCGATCGCGGGCGGCAGGATCGAACTCGCGATGCTCGCCACCGCCCCGACCCGGACGGTCCCCTTCGCTGCGCCGCGCAGCGCCTGAATTTCCTCCAAGGCCTGCGTGGCCTCGACATGCAGCGAAGTCGCGTGCGGCAAGAAGGCTTTTCCGATGTCGGTCAGTTGCATGCCCTTGGAGTGGCGCTCGAAGAGCTCCGCGCCGATTTGCTGCTCCAGCCGTTTGATTGCCCGGCTCAGCGCGGGCTGCGTCATGTTCAACAAGGCAGCCGCCCGGCCAAGGCTCCCCGCCTTGACGATCGTGGTGAAGGTCGTCAGCTGTTCGATGCTCAAGGCCATAACCAAGTGTAATGGCTTTTCCTGATTTATTCAATTCTCTGCAATGACCTCCCTCCCCTAGTCTCCGGCCGAAGACAAAAACGGGATGGGAACGGACATGGCCACTGGGACGGATACGTTCGAGCAACGACGCGTGACTGCGCCGACGGTGCGCGATGCCGTCGTCGACCTGCTGCGTCGTCTCAACATGACGTCTGTCTTCGCCAACCCGGGATCGACGGAATTGCCGTTATTCCGGCACTTCCCCGACGATTTTCGCTACGTGCTCGGACTTCAGGAGGCCGTGGTCGTCGGCATGGCCGACGGCTTTGCGCAGGCAACGCGCAACGCCGCCTTCGTCAACCTGCATTCGGCGGCCGGCGTCGGCAACGCGATGGGAAACATCTTCACCGCGTTCAAGAACCGGACGCCCCTCGTCATCACGGCCGGCCAGCAGGCACGTTCCATCCTCCCTTTCGATCCGTTTCTCGCGTCCAGAGAAGCTACCGAGCTTCCGAAGCCCTATGTGAAGTGGAGCATCGAACCGGCACGCGCCGAGGACGTGCCCCATGCCATCGCGCGTGCCTACTACATCGCGATGACGCAGCCGTGCGGGCCCGTTCTTGTCTCGGTGCCCGTGGACGATTGGGATCGGCCCGCCGAGTATCTGCCGACACGCACGGTCAGCCAGCAGGTCCGCCCCGATCCAGCCATTCTCGACCAGATCGGAAGCGCTCTCGATCGTTCGAAGCGGCCGGCCTTCGTCGTCGGAGCGGCCGTTGATCGCGACGGAGCCTTCGACGAGGTCCGGCAGCTCGCCGAAGCGCACAATGCGCGAGTCTTCACGGCGCCGATGAGCGGCCGCTGCGGCTTCCCCGAGAACCATCGATTGTTTGCCGGGTTCCTGCCAGCAATCCGCGAGAAGATCGTTCAGCTGCTGCAGGGACACGATCTCGTCTTCGCGATCGGCGCGCCGGCATTCTCGTATCATGTCGAGGGGTTCGGTCCGCATCTGCCTGATGGAGCCGAGCTCGTCCAGTTGACCGACGATCCCCAGACCGCCGCATGGACGCCGGAGGGAATGGCTGCGATCGGCAGCGTGCGGCTCGGCCTCCTGGATCTTCTGGCACGTGCCAGGCCACCGACGCGCGCCACTCCTCCTGCTCGCATCATCGCGCGGCGCGTGGAGCCGACGGCACCGCTGTCAACCGCATTCGTGATGCAGACCATCGCCGATACAAAGCCCGCCGACGGCATCATCGTCGAGGAAGCGCCTGGCGCCAGGCCTGTGATGCAGGCGCACTTGCCCATCACGCAGAGCGAAGCCTTCTACACGATGGACAGCGGCGGCCTCGGTTACGGCATGCCGGCGGCCGTCGGCGTGGCCCTCGGAAAGCCGGGACGCCGTGTGGTTGCCCTGATGGGCGACGGCTCGAGCCTCTACTCGATCCAGGCCATCTGGAGCGCAGCACAACTTCGTCTGCCCGTCACCTTCGTCATTCTCAAGAACGGGCGCTACGCCGCGCTGCAGGACTTCGCGCCCGTGTTCGGCTTCAGTTCGCAAGAGCACGTCCAGGGCACCGATCTTCCCGGCCTCGATTTCATCTCGATCGCAAAGGGCCTCGGCTGCTCTGCAGTCCATGCCGGGAGCGCCAAGGGCCTCCACGACGCTTTGACCAAGGCATTTTCGTCCGAGCGACCGACCCTGATCGAAGTCGAGGTCGAGGACAGAGACCTGCACACATAGAACAAAACCGAGGGAGCAGACATGAACACGATTTCGATGTTGATCGGCGGCGAGCAACGAGCGGCCACCGGAAACGCCACGTTCGAGCGCCTCAATCCGCTCGATGGCCAGATTGCAACGCGAGCACCGGCAGCCACAGCGCACGATGCAGTTGCAGCTGTCGAAGCAGCCGCAGCAGCCTTCCCGAGGTGGTCTGCCACAGGTCCCTCGGAGCGCCGTGCCCTTCTGACCAAAGCCGCGCACGCGCTGGAAGCCAAGGCCCCAGCATTTGCCGCATCGATCGCGGCCGAGACCGGCGGCTCGGAGATATGGGCTGGGTTCAACGTCCATCTCGCGGCCGGCATGCTGCTCGAAGCCGCGGCGATGACAACGCAGATCAACGGCGAGATCATTCCCTCTGATGTGCCCGGCAGCTTCGCGATGGCGGTGCGGCAGCCCGCCGGGGTGGTCCTGGGCATGGCGCCCTGGAATGCGCCTGTGATCCTCGGCGTGCGAGCCATCGCGCTGCCGCTGGCTTGCGGCAATACCGTCGTTCTGAAAGGGTCCGAGCTGTGCCCCGCGACGCACGGTCTGATCGTCGAGGCATTCAAGGAAGCCGGTTTTCCCAAGGGCGTCGTCAACTACGTCACCAACGCTCCGTCGGACGCAGGACCTGTCGTCGAAGCGATGATCGCGCATCCCGCCGTGCGCCGGGTCAATTTCACGGGATCGACACGCGTCGGAAAGATCATCGCCGCCGCCTGCGCGAAGTATCTCAAGCCGGCGGTCCTCGAACTCGGGGGCAAGGCGCCACTCGTCGTTCTTGATGACGCCGACATCGACGCTGCCGTGAACGCGGCGGCATTTGGTGCTTTTGCCAATTCGGGACAGATCTGCATGTCGACCGAACGGATCATTGTTGACGAGGCTATCGCCGACGAGTTTGTGCGCCGCCTCGCCGACAAGGCGTCCAAGCTGCCGCTTGGCGATCCGCGAAAGGGCCCCGTCGTTCTCGGCTCGGTCGTCGACATGACCACTGTCAAGCGCTGCAACGACCTCATCGATGACGCACTCGCGAAAGGTGCGAAACTGCTTTGCGGCGGGAAAGCTGAAACCACGCTGATGCCTGCAACGCTGATTGATGGCGTCACATCGGACATGAAAATCTACAGCGAGGAGTCCTTCGGACCGATCAAGCCGATCGTTCGGGTCAGGGGCGAAGACGCGGCGATCGCCTGCGCAAACGACAATGCCTACGGCTTGTCGTCCGCCGTGTTCACCAGGGATACGGCGAGAGGCATGCGCGTCGCCTCGCGCATTCAATCCGGGATCTGCCACATCAATGGCCCCACCGTGCATGACGAGGCTCAGATGCCGTTCGGAGGGGTCAAGGACAGCGGGTACGGACGATTTGGCGGCAAGTCTGGTATCGCCGAGTTCACGGACACCCGCTGGATGACCATTCAGACAAGCGAACGACATTACCCGTTCTGATCAGGCGCGAGCCCGATCTCGATCTCCAATGAAATGATGCCGCCTCCCTCGGGGAGGGGCGAGGAAGCTCGTCCAGATGGAGCACAGAATGTCAGTTCGGCAGCAACAACGCCCTGGGATTGCCATTCTCGGCTCCGGCGCGATGGGATCCTTTTTCGGCGGCTGTCTTGTCGAAGGCGGATCGGACGTCACCCTGATCGACCTGAATGTCCCGCATGTGGAGGCGATCCGAAAGCACGGTCTCGTCCTGAAAACAGACGCGGGCGAGCGGTCCATCCGCGTGCCGGTTCTATTTCCCCACGAAGTAGCGACGGTGTTCGATCTCGTCATCGTCTTCACCAAGTCGATGCACACAACGGCGGCCCTCTCGGCGGTCCGCTCCTGCATCGGCCCGGAGACGGTCTTGCTGAGCCTTCAGAACGGACTCGATAACAAGCTTGCGTTGGCCGCCTTCGCTCGCCCCCAGAACGTCCTGATCGGCATCACGACCTATCCTGCAGACCTCGTCGCGCCGGGTCACGTGGAGTCGCACGGTGCGGGGATCGCCCGGCTGGCGACGACCGCCGAGCCTGCGACGCCGATTCTGAAGCTGCTGCCCGACCTCCTTGCACGCGGAAGATTGAACGCCACCGTCGATCCTCAGGTCGAAACCGCCATCTGGGAAAAGGTCGCGTTCAACGCCGCTCTCAATACGCTTTGCGCGCTCACGCGCTCGACGGTTGGCCAGATCGGCACTGACGCCGCCACGCGGGGCCTGGCGTTCGCCATCGCTGCGGAAGTCTGCAACACCGCTATTGCATGCGGCTTTGCCGTCAATCGTTCGCACGTCGACCAGACCCTGGCGTCCGCCATGCAACATCACACGCACCACAAGCCTTCGATGCTGCAAGACGTGCTCGCCGGAAAACCCACCGAGATCGAGGCGATCTGCGGTGGCGTCGTGAGACACGCAAAGGAACGCGGCCTCTCAACGCCGATGACAGAAACTGTTTTAGCCTTGATCCGGCACATCGACGCAAAGATCGCCCGCAATGCCTGAACAGCAAAGTCCTGTGCAGTGATGCGGGCACAGGAAAGATCGTGTTGGCAGTTCAACCACACGGCGCAAAACAACAGGAGGAACTGAAGTCATGACAGAGTCGTACCCCATGGGTCCCTTGTCTGCTCCGCACATCGCGGCAACCGGCTCCGGACCAACTCGCATTCCTGGTGAGGTTAGAAGCAGCGGCGACAGCGCACATTCCTCACTGGACATCGGGCAGTTCCTTGATGATGGCCCCTGGACCGTCGTGCAGAAAATCGTCGTCTTCATCGCTGCCCTGTCGATCATCATGGACGGGTTCGATGGACAGCTGATCGGCTTCGCTGTGCCAGTTCTGATCAAGGAGTGGGGTGTTACCCGCGGCGACTTTGCTCCCGCCCTTGCAGCCGGGCTGGTCGGAATGGGAATAGGAAGCGCCTTCGCCGGCCTCCTCGCCGACCGGTTCGGACGACGCGGCGCCGTGATCGTCAGCGTGATGGTATTCGGGCTGGCTACCTTCTGCATCGGCTTCGCCGCCAACCTCTGGCAGATCGGCGCGTTGCGCTTTGTTGCGGGACTCGGCATTGGCGGAGCCTTGCCGAGCTCCACCACCGTTGCGGCGGAATTCACACCCGCACGACGGCGGACGCTCGCCATTACGGCGACCATCGTCTGCGTCCCGCTTGGAGGCATGCTCGCCGGCCTTTTCGCCGGCGTGGTCCTGCCGAACCTCGGTTGGAGGGCCCTATTCTTTCTCGGCGGAACTCTGGCCGTGCTCCTGGGCTTCGTTCTGCTCTTCATTCTCCCGGAGACGCCGCGCTTTCTGGCGCGCCGGCCGGCGCGTTGGGCCGAGCTGCGCCGGCTCGTTGGGCGCATGTCGCGACCGGTTACAGCCGACATCGTGTTCACAGATCTAAGCGAGCAAAGAATCGAAAAACGCGAGGGTTTTCCCGCATTGTTCGAAAAGGGTCGGGCTCGCGACACGATCGCGCTCTGGTGCGCCTTCTTTCTCAACCTGCTTGCCGTCTATAGCGCCTTCACGTGGCTGCCGACGATGCTGACGTCCGAAGGGCTGGACGTCGCGATTGCGGGGTCCGGTTTGACGGCCTACAATTTCGGAGGCGTGCTCGGCGCATTAACGTGCGCCATGGCCATCACCCGGTACGGCTCCCGCTGGCCGCTCCTGCTGTGCGGCCTCCTCGGCGCCGCCACCGCGCTTTACCTGACCCGCGTGAACATCGCGCTGGAGGCAAGCATTCTGATAGCAGGATTCGGTGTGCAGGGCTTCTTCGCCAACGCGGTGCAGTCGACCATGTATGCCGTGTGCGCGTATGTCTACCCGACCTCAGTCCGGGCCACGGGCACGGCCTCCGCCCTCGCCTTTGGCCGGCTTGGAGCCATCCTCAGTGCCTTTGCCGGCGCAACGGTGATCACGGTCGGCGGAAAGGACGGTTATCTCCTGATGCTGGGCGTCGCCATGATCGGCCTCACCCTCTCGCTCGCTGTCGTCGGTCGTCATATCCCCGCGCGCAAAACATGACGAGAGGTCGTTGCAGCCGCCCGACACATCAGGAACATTCCGGGAGGAACCCTCAGTGCGAACACAAGTAGGTATCGTTGGAGCTGGTCCGGCGGGGCTAATGCTCTCTCATATGCTGCATCTGAGCGGCATCGAGTCGATCATCATTGAAAGCCGGTCACAGGACCAGATCGAGCAGACGATCCGGGCCGGCGTGCTCGAACAGTCGACCGTAGATCTGATGACCGAGATCGGTGCCGGAGATCGCATGAAACGCGAAGGCTTCGTGCATGGCGGCTTCGAATTGCGTTTCGGCGGCCGCGGGCATCGCATCGATCTCCAGAGCCTGGCAAACGGCCGCAGGATCACGGTCTACCCGCAGCACGAAGTTCTGAAGGACCTGATCGCGCTTCGCTTGCGTACCGGCGGCCAGATTCATTTTGAGGCCAAGGCATCCAGCATCGACGGCCTCACCTCCGACCAGCCCGTCATCCGATTCACCACCAAGCAGGGCGAGACGCGCGAACTGTCCTGCGACTTCGTCGCCGGATGCGATGGCGGTTATGGTGCAAGTCGCGCCGCAATACCGGAACACTCGGTTCGCCGCGACTATTTCCGTGTCTACCCGTTCGGCTGGTTCGGCATCCTGGCCAAGGCACCTCCATCGTCTGAAGAGTTGATCTACACTCACCACGAACGCGGCTTCGCGCTGATCTCGACGAGATCTCCGGACGTGCAGCGCATGTACTTCCAATGCGACCCCACCGACAGCGTCGATAACTGGTCCGATGATCGGATCTGGAATGAGCTGCAGGCCCGGGTAGGCGGCGACGGGTTCGAGCTCAAGACAGGTCCGATCTTTCAGAAGGGGATCATCCCCCTCCGCTCCTTCGTCTGTGAACCGATGCAGCATGGGCGACTGTTCCTTGCGGGCGACGCGGCGCACTCCGTCCCCCCGACCGGCGCCAAGGGCTTGA
The DNA here is from genome assembly GCF_054057515.1 of Bradyrhizobium sp. USDA 4474. Taxonomy (NCBI): domain Bacteria; kingdom Pseudomonadati; phylum Pseudomonadota; class Alphaproteobacteria; order Hyphomicrobiales; family Nitrobacteraceae; genus Bradyrhizobium; species Bradyrhizobium sp. USDA 4474. The sequence goes on from NZ_JBSRZJ010000002.1 coordinate 568,373, forward strand.
ATCTGGCGGCGGCGGACGTGCACGTCCTCGCCCGGGCCCTGTCCTCGTATTACGCCCAACGATCGACTACGCTCTTGGACTCCTATTCGCACACCGCGCTTCGGCGCGTGTGGCGCGCCCAGCACTTCTCCTGGTGGATGACGTCGATGCTCCATCGCTTCCATGAGGGGACCGAATTCGACCTGAAGCGCCAACTCGCTGAGCTTGAGCTCGTGGCCTCATCCAAAGCGGCCGCGACAACTCTCGCCGAAAACTACGTAGGGATGCCGTTGGCGTGACGCTCCGATCGCCACGACCAGCAATCGAGGGCAATTCGAGTCGTTAGCACTCGCCGGCGTCCGTCCCCTACCGACAACCGGAACACCGACGCTGGAGAACGCCCACGTTAGCGCCGCCTTCAACCGCGTGCGCGTCCATCTCGAACAGGCCGTTCCTCGCCGGCCAGAACGGTGCCTGCTAAACGGAGATGCGATCGCCGCCCATATCGCTGGATCATCCGAGCTGAACACGATAACGACGCTCAGGCCGCCACTGTGCGGTGGTGGCCAGCGGCCTGCCCTCCATCGACATGGAGAATCTCGCCTGTCACGAACCCCGCGCCATCGAGGTACAGCACCGCATCGACCACGTCGGAGATGTCTCCCATCCGGCCCATGGGGTGGAGTGCAGCCAAGGCATGATGCGCCTCCGGCGGATGCATCGGCGTTTTGATGATGCCGGGCGAGACGGCGTTGACGCGGACACCAGTGCTCGCATACTCGATCGCGAGCGCCCTGGTGGCGGCATTCAAGGCGCCTTTGGTAAGCGACGCCAGGGCGGCCGGGACGCTGTTCATCGGCTGATCAACGAGACTCGTCGTGATCGTGACGACATGGCCGCCCCCCTGCCTACCCATGATGTCTAGCGCACGTTGGGTCATGTGAAAGAACCCCTCAACGTTCGTCGAGACGTAGGCTGCATAGTCGGCCCGCGTGTAAGCGGTGAACGGCTTTGCCATGAACATGCCGGCGTTGTTGACCAGCGTATCGACCCGGCCGAAACGCTCGAGCGCCGCGCTGAACACCCGCTGCGCCGTTTGGGCATCGCCGACGTCGCCCGGCACGACCAGCATGTCGGCATCAACGCCTGATTTGATTGATCGGGAGGTCGCGACGACCGCGTAGTTTCGCTGCCGAAAGGCCTTTGCAATTCCGGCGCCGATCCCCTGGGATGCCCCGGTGACGATCGCGACTTTCCGTTCTGTGCCCATGACCGTCGCCCTCATGCTGCGCCGCTTGCCGCAAGTGGATCGTAGCTGTCTTGCCGAAGCATCATGTGGAGTTGCCGTCGCCTCACCCCCATATTGCCGCCGTCAAAGATTGGCAGTGCCAGCGCATCCTGGAGCAGACGAGCGAACGGCGCATCGTGATCGTAGCTGTCGACGCCAACCACCCGCATAAGATCGGTAATCACGCGCACCGCCGCTTCCGAGCCGAAGATTTTCGCCTCGATGGCGAGTTCATCCGCACCCGGCGACTGCGTATCGACCGCGTGACACGCCCGCCAGCTGAGATAACGCGCGGCCTCGATCGTGGTCTTGGCATCGGCCAGCGCATATCCGACCGCCTGATGCTCGATGATCGGGTGAACGCCGCCGCGCTTTTCGGTCCGGGCAAAATGCAGCGCGAACTCAAACGCCGCGCGCATCAGTGCCACGCCGAAGATGCCGACGAGCGCCGCGGTCCCCGTGAAGGCGGCCGCCGTCAGCGCGAGACCCGCCCCCTCCTTACCCAACAGATTACGATGCGGTGTTGCAACATTCTGCAATCCGAACTGCGGGACGAGATGCGCGCGATGGCCGATCGTGTCGATGGCGCATTCGAAGACAAGGCCCTTCACCGGTCCTTCGACAGCAATGATCGAGATCGCTTCACCGGGGGGCGCTGCGGAATCTGTTCGGCACACGACACACAGGACGTCGGCGCCCTCGCGATTCCAGCCGGTGGCTGAGGACACCCATTTCTTGCGGCCGTTGATCACCCAATCGTCGCCCTCGCGTCTCGCGGTGGTGCGAACCCCTTCGCCCGGCGGAGGCGAGCCGGAATTGGCGCTACCGCCGGGCTCGCTGGAGCAGAAACCGGCGAGCGGCGCGCCACTCGTCCTCAGGAACGGCACAAGCAGGCGCCGGCACTGGTCCGGCGAGCCGCCGAGCAGAATCGGGAGCAAGCCGAGCACGGTGCCGAGCATCGTCAGCGTCACGCTGGCGTTCACGCTGTAGAATTCCTCGGCCAGGATCGCCATGTCGATCAAGCCTGAATTTTCGCCCCCCGCCGGCGACGGAATGCATTTGCGCAAATAGCCGGCCGCGACCATCGCCTCATAGGTGGGCCGGGTCGCGAGAAAGCGTTCTTCCGGAGTTGCCAGCAGTTCGGCCCGCCGAGCCTCGCTGAGCACCTCCTTGGCGAACTTGCGCGAAGCGCGCTGAAGATCCCGCTGTTGCGTCGTGAGCGTGAAATCGATCGCCATAGCGATGTCCTCTGATCCCGGATGCCAGCCGTCAGGCATGGCTATCCCTGGCTCGGGAAGAAATCTTGGCCGGCAGCGCCCGATTTCTTGGCGTGGGGTGAACCGGATCAGTCAGGGTGCACTGCTCGCGCGCCGAAACTCGCGCGGAGCCAAACCGTGGCTGCGCTTGAACAGACGGTTGAAATGCGAGACATCGCGAAAGCCCGCGGCGAAAGCGATTTCGGCTATGGTCTTGCGAGCGGACTTGGGGTCAACCAGCACGCGCGTGCAGGCAGCAATCCGCCGGTCGTTGACGTGTTCGTTGACAGAGCGATCCGTCATGGCGAAGAGACGATGCACGTAACGTTCGGAGCAATGGAACTTCGCGGCAAGCGCCACCGCGCCCAGTTCAGAATCCTCACTGTGACGTTCGATATGTTCGATCATCATCGACAGCAGGACGGGGATGTGCACGCGCTCGGCGGACACATCGTTCAGCACGTCGGGCGCGTGTGCGATCAGATCGACCACATGCGCACCGACCGTGGCCGAGGTCATTGAGCGCCGATGGTCCGCCAGACAGATTTCGGCATAGCCGGCAAGGGTCTTCGACAGCGCACGGCCCATCTCCGTCCGAGACAGGTTGAGCCGTGGACGATCGAGCAGCCCACTCGGCAGCAGCCTTCGCGGGACGGCAAAGCAAAAGAGCTTGAAGTTGTGGCAGTTGGCGATCTCGAACGGCTCCGTCGTATCGGCGATGGCGAGATCGCCGGGCGCACAGGTCTGCTCGTGGTTCCGTTGCGTGGTTCGCCCCAGCCCTTCGATCTGGAGATTGAAGAAACAAAGATCGTCGGTGCTCCCGGAAATATGTGAGGCAAGACGACGTACCGTATGCCGCGTCGCGGTCACCAGCGAGACCTGGATTGGCGCAGCGTCAGCTCTGGAAATGGCACCTTCAAACGGCTCGTCCGCAATCCTGCGCGGCTCAAGGCGAACAAATGCCGCGGCAAGGTCGTCCGCCCAGCTTCCAAAGGGTTGATCCGCGCGTCGCGGCCTGGTCGACCATTCCATGAGCACCCCATAGAATTGCAAGGGTCCCGGTCGGCATAGGATATCGCCCGCGCAATGTGCGGTCAAATTCCGGGCAAATGGCAAGTTCGCGCTTCACACCGAAGAGATCGAGGGCGCGAAGCCCGGCATCCGCGGGTACTCGATTCCGCGGGTTCATGGGTGGGTCGCCCCAAGCGTGGCGCTGATGAAGAGGATCTGAACGCCAAACATCGGCGTGATAACAGGCGAAGGGCTGCGCCCTCGTCTTGCGAGCATTGCGCGTCGAAATCCGCCGGTGCTCACACGGATTCGAACGCCGACCTCGAGCCACTCATCAAACAAGGACTCGCTAACACGGGCGCAGGATTCGCGCCTCGTTGTACTGACGTGTATACTCTCCCTATCCGGGTGGTAACCTCATGGACACGCGCGAAGCGATTGGGGTCATAGCCGTCTCTCTCGTCCCGTTTCTGGTCTCGGTTGGAGCGGCGCTCTCGGTTGGGGGGCCCCGGAAATGGCCATTTCTCACCGACGCTTTTTCGCTTCTAGAGCGTTTCACGTTTTGATGGAAGCGTATCCGGCGTTTTCGAAGTAGTTGCTGCATTCGTTGGGCTGGATGGTTGTGATGAGGCCGCCGATATGGCGACAAATGTCGTCGATCGTGCGCTTCTGGGCGGAGCGCATCCAGTGCTTGATCTTGGCGAAGGTTTGTTCGATCGGATTGAGGTCGGGGGAGTATGGCGGTAGGTACCAGAGCCTGGCGCCGGCGGCTTTGATCAGGCTGCGCAGGGCAGCCGATTTATGGCTGCCGAGATTGTCCAAGATGACGATGTCACCCGGCTGAAGCTGCGGGACGAGAACCTGCTGGACATAGGCGCGGAAGCATTCGCCGTTGATCGGGCCATCGAACAGGCAGGGTGCGGTGAGACGGTCACAGCGCAATGCGCCAAGGAATGTCAGCGTCCGCCAGTGACCATGTGGCGTGAAGCTGCGCACCCGCTCGCCTTTTGGTCCCCATCCGCGCAGTGGGGCCATATTGGTTTTGATCCAGGTCTCGTCGATAAAGACCAGGCGCCGGGGATCGAGTTTGGCCTGCCATGAGCGCCAGCGCTGGCGTCTACGCGCGATGTCGGAGCGAGCTCGCTCGAGGGCGAGCAGCGTTTTTTTTGAACCGCAGTCCCTCGCGCCGTAGAAACAGCCAAACCGCATTGTGGGAGACCTTGACCCCGCGCGCGAAAAGCTCGTCCTTGAGGGCGTGAAGCGTCAAATGCGGCGTCTGACTGATCCGCTCCTTGATGAAGGCGCGATGTGGCTCAAGCACGGGCTTGCGATGGCCGCCCATCTTTCCGGGCGCTACCGAGCCGGTCGTCCGATAACGCTGCGACCACTTCACAACCGACGAAACCGCAACCCCAAACCGTGTTGCTACCGAGCGGCAGCTCTCGCCCTTTACAACTGCCGCAACCGCACGCTTACGCAGATCATTGGAAATTGGTCGGACCATCGGATGCTGGCCTCCATCCCAGCCAGCATCTTGAATCATATTCGTCTCCGATCCGGAATCCCTTCCGATTCAATAAATTCGTGAACCGCTCTAGCCAGCTTACTGGCCGGAAAGGGGTTCGGCTTTCTGCTGTGGCTCCCGGTTCCATCGCAGGATGTTGCCGGTTCTTGACCTTGTTCCAGTGCTTCTGCCGACCTGCCTGATAAGGACGGTCACGGCGCTTTCAGACCTATGTTGCAAGCTGTGCGGAATAAATCGGGCCCAAAGTCACCGCATTCGAAACGCGGTTCGGATAGGAGTCTGTCTAGTTATAGCGCATGATCAGGCGTACTTCGTGATCCTCCGTATTTTGGTCACCTTTTGATCGCGATGTGAGTAGTCCAGATTGCGCAGCCAAGGTGTCAGTGATTTCAACAGCACAGCGGATTGCACAATGCGATTGAAAAGCGCTGCATTATTTGCCGTCGGTTTGTTGTTTGGAGGTTTTTGGCTGCACGGCGGCGCGCGATGTCAAACCTCGCTGGCCCCGCCACCTTTGGTGACCCAACAAGGTTCGCCAACACCGGCTACCTGCCAGTGGGGCGGTCTCAGTCTGTGCCGCAACCCGGCGACAGCCAAAGGTTCGTCGTCTCCGCCGACAGTGGCGCCAGAAGTCCCGATGAATCCGCCGCCCGTTATCTTCGCCTCGCCGCCATCGGCGACCACCCAAGGTGCGTCGCCACCGGCTACCAAAAACGCTTCTCGACCAATGGCGATCGATGACGTTCCAGCGCCAAGAGCGGCCGCCAAAAGTTCGGCACGATCCGCAGCCACCAAGCACTCGCCACCGCCTGCCAATGACAAAGACGCGCCGGCACCGGCAACCGGCAACATTTTGGCAACGCCGGCTATAGACATTTTGCCCAAGTCGCGCACGGGCAAGCTGTCTCCGTCGCGGGAGACCGGTCCCGATGGCTTTACAGTAGGTATCGACGATGACGAGCAGACAGGCGAGCCGGCGCTCATTACAACTCGCCCAAAACAGTCCAAGGTCAGGCAAAAGGCCGACGTTGCCGAGAGACCATCGGCGAAACAGTCGCTGAGCGATCAAGCAGAAATTGAGAAGCTGAAGTCCAATCTCACGATCTGCCGAGGCTGCTAGAAGGTAAGGTGCCCGCAGAGCACGCCATCCGGGCGCGCCCCGGCTTCGGCCAAACCGGTTGAGGTGTTGGCGCGAGGCTGAAGATGCGCCGCCTAGCAGGACGCAGCGGACCATCGATGATCCCTCCAGCGCAGGACATTGAGGTGATGAGAGTTCGCGGCATCCTGCCGCCTCCTTGAGAATAGCCCAAACCTCTCGCAAGGTGCGCCTGCCCGCTTCGGCGGCGCCTTGACCGCGAGATCGGCCGCGTCGGCGGCGAATGGGCTCAGCAGTGCCAATCCAGCGGCTGCAGCACGTCACCTTTTCCAAGCGCAGTGATTGCCTTTCGCAATTACGGTCGGTCAAAACGCGCCGCTCAGCTTCTCGGAAAGTACTTTGGTCGCAGAGCACTTCTTTCCATGCTCATTGCAGGGGCCGCAAGATGGTCAAGAGCCGGTCCGGCGGACAGTGGGTAATCCCCGCGTCCTGCCGCTTCAATCATCCCGACGGCAGCTTCGCCGGCGTCGTGCTGACGAGCGTCGACGTCGCCTATTTCATCCGCGGGCCGAGGGCCAGGTGATGCTCGATGTGTCCAAGATCACCACCGTACATCACCCACAGCCGTACCGTGAACATCTGGCTGAGTGGCTGTTAGGCCGGTCGCAGCGACAAGCCGGTCGTCGACAAGAAGGCGCTGGAGCGCAGAAGCAACAAGCTCTCGCGGTTCTGCGAACCTCATCGCGACATGCTGCCGCTGGACGCGTCGGTGACTCCGGCGGCTGGTAGGCTAGATCCAATCGGCCACCTTCGGGAAGCAGGCCCGCTTGCGCTGGCTCCAGACGTAATCCGATCCGCCGCAAGGCGGGCGTGGACGCGTCGTCGCCGGGCATTCGTTCCAGACGCGCGCGCCGGTGCCCCAGCCGTCGACCACACAGGCCCCCATCATGGTTGAGTGACAGCCGGGACCGCAGAGACCGCCGGCGTGGGCGGCGCTGACGGCCCCCAGCAGCAGCACAGATGCGGCGAAGGCCAGCAAGACTCCTGGACGGTGCTTCGTCATACGCGCTCCTCCGTCAGCCGATGCCGTCGCACTGTCAGTGGGTGGTATCGGTCTGCCGCGCAGCATAGCACGAATGCCAATTGCCGTCCTCCGTTAAAACGGGGGACGGCGATGTTTGAATGCGAGCCGCAGAGACGCGGGCCCACCCATTTTTGCGAGCGCGCCGCTCAGCTTCTCGGACAGTAGTTTGGTCGCGCCCGCAGCCTTCAGCTGCACGATCTGATCGGAGACGCTCTGGCCGTCGGTCGAGACCCGCGCATAGCTAATGATATCACTCATGGAAATCCTCACTCTCTTGCGCCGTTGCCCACATCGCCGTGAGCACTTCCGGGCCACCGCGCGCTTGTGAGCTAGATGCTCGAAACGTAGAAGATCGTCCCGTCGGACACGCATGTTGATCTGAGTTTGCGCCCGCCTGGGTGGCGGCGATACGTGTGAGAGATGCGACCGCACCGTCGGCGGCCTTGCGCCTGATTTCGTAGGATCACCAAAGCCGAGTGGGGTTACTCACAGCAGAGACAATGAGGTCGCGATAGAGATGCCGCACGTCTCACAGGAGGCTCACGATCTCGACGAAAACTTAAAACTGACTTTGCACCGCTGCGCGATGACGAACTGGCCGCCCCGCCGTCTCTGGCAAACGATGCCCGATTACGAACGCTAACGACCCGCGCTTCCAGCTGACCTTGCAGGTCGTGCAGTACACGTATCGCGGAACGGTCTAGTCCCGGCCAAGACCGGACGGCCTGTGCCACCCAAGTCCACCGTGATCCTTCGCACAGTGGAACCGAACGATGCGGCCTATATTCCCGAGTGAGTTTCGTAGTGTGGTTATCTCATAACGGGACAGAATATATGACCAAGTTTGCGGAGATCGTTCACGAATTCACTGCCGAAGAACTCGAAGCAATTTGCGGCGGTATGAAATGGGACCAAAACTACAGAAACCCAGAAGTCATTGATGCCCGTGGCGGCTCATTTACGATGTTGGGATGCACCATAACTTACGACCCGAGTGGCAAAGTGACGAGCGTTGGTCGGACATAACGACGACACGCCCTTCGCAATTTGTCGCCGACGCGCATTATCAATAAGCCCAACCAACCGCCGCTCCACCATATCGCCCGCCAAAACGGCTCCCGGGCCGAAGACCGCCCATCAAAGCATGGCAGTCCGTTCGGAGGTAGGGTCCAATATCCGCTCAGGGTCCAATCGGGTCGTTTGGCCCGATCGATGCCGCATGCTGTACCCCTCAACTGCACACGCGTGTTCCAAGAGAAAGCCAATCGCGTCCGTGCTGGTCTGCAAGTGAACCGCCACAACTGCAATAGGCTCATGACTTTGTCCAAAGAGACAGAAGACCCTTTCATTCGGCGGGACTAAAGACTGCGCGGGAAATGCGAGCGGCAGAGCAGGACCGCATAGTCAGCCAAGTCTACAAGGGCACGGCTGCCTTACCGCCACGCTCCGCGCCTTAATTGGCCGCAGTCCATCACTTACATTCGCGGCTTCTGACCTGTCTCACCGTGCTGGTTTTGAGGCAACTCAGCCACACGTGTTCCACCAACCTGGCCGCCGACAACCGCTGCGAGGAAGATGCCTGCGGCCAGTAAGCATCCGCCCACAAATCCGTAAAAGCGCCAGTCCTGATCATTCATGATTTGCTCCTGACGGCTAACGCTACGACGGGAGAAATGTTCTGGGAGCACGGACGCGGAGCATCGGCCCAGCCACTTCTTACCAATCCGAACCGCCACTGGAACTCATCTGCGCAACTGAGAGTTCTATTCGCTTAGGCCGGAAGGAGGCCGAAACCTTGACTCGCTTGCGGCAAGCCATCGACAAACTTGGTCCCTACCAATCACTCACGCTCTTAGCCGTGCCGGTCTGTCTGGTTGAGCCTTTGAAGCTCGTTGCTGTGGCGTTGGCGGGTGAAGGCCACTGGATCACCGGCACAACCATGATCATCGCAGCGTATGCCGCCAGTCTACTCATTGTGGAACGACTGTTCGCGGTGGTGAAGCCGAAGCTACTGAAGCTTCACTGGTTCGCGAAGCTGTGGGCTTGGCTCATTGTCATACGATACAAGCTCACACGTCCGTTTCGGGGCACGTTGGCTTCGTGACGAGCGCATGACGACGTTGAGCACTTGTGAGGAAAGAGCCATTAGCATCCTCCGGGAATTGCAAGCTGCGGAAGACGAGTTGATCGGTAAGACGGTTATCATGACTGACGGCAAAGCTGGAACGATTGATCATGTCCATCTCGACGAAGTGCACGGACTTCGGATTTCAATCGCCGGGCATGAAGGTGAATGGCCGATTTCAACCGTCAAGCTGCTCCAGAACTGATGGCTGAGCATCAACTTCACCGAAACCGCGCCGCCCCGTGACCAAAGCTGGGTTGTGGAAGTCGTTTGACGTCTAGCGTTAACATCAGTCGCGATCTTTCGGAAGATCGGCATGCGGGATGAAAGCGGGGTTGCCGCGGCTGGGGGAAAACCGCAACCATCGGCATGGGCCATGGTCACTGCGCTAGTGATGAGCGGCCCGGGCCCGGCTTGCCCAGCAGCCATACGGCGCCCCCACAAGCAAACCGCAGCCGCCGGCATGGCCATGGTCACGCCGACATTTGATTCGAGCTTCCACTCATTGACGCTATCCGTTCGGCTTACCGTTCCCGAAACGCCCGTGTCATGCTGTCCTCAAGCGGCTTGGCGATGTACTGAAGGAAGGTCCGCTCCGAGGTCTTAATGAAGACTTCGGCCGGCATTCCGGGCGTCGGGCTGAAATTCGGCAGGTTCGCAGCTTCTGCTGCGTTCAGGCGGACCCTCGCGACGTAGACGTCTGTAGGACCCACTTGCATCGACTTGTGCTCATCCGGCAGGGAATCCGCCGAAAGATAGATAACATCGCCGCTGATCATCGGTGTGACGCGTTGGCTGAGAGCGGTAAGCCGCACCATCGCGTGCTGACCTCGCCTCACGCTATCGATATCTTGCGGCCTCACGCGCGCCTCGATGATGAGTTCAGCGTTGAGCGGCAGTATCTCCATGATTGGCTTGCCGGGTTCGACGACGCCTCCTTCGGTGTGATACCGCATCTTGACCACGATACCTTCGACCGGAGCGACTATGTTGATTCGATCGAGCACCGCCTTTGCACTGAGAACCCGCTCGTTGACGTCTGCAAGCTCGCCACGGACATCGCGCAACTGGTCGACCGCCTTCTTCACCGCGTCCCTTCGTAACCCCGTGATTTGCTCCAGCGAACGGGCGATGCGTTCCTTTGCGTCACCAATGTCTGCCATGATCCGTCCGACTTCGCCCTCCAGGTTCGCCTTGGTTCGCTGTAAAAGCAAGACATCCGGCTTCTTCACCAGACCAGATTGGAGAAGACGCTGCTTCGTGTCGATGTCCTCATCGAGGAGCTCCATCTGACGCTTGACACTGTCGAGCTGCACTTTCGAACCCTCGATGCGCTCCTCAATCGCCTTGATGCTCGCCTCGACCGCGGCGATATCGCTCTTCAAATTATTGCGGCGGGCAACAAGCGTCATTCGCTGAGTATTCAGAATCTCGAGGATTTCCGGATCGCTGGCCCTTTCGGTCAACTCGTCCGGAAAGCTGACCGCATCCTGTTCGTGAATTTCGGCCTGCAGGCGCGTGTCCTCTGCAACCAGGCGACTCTGTCGGATCTGTAGCCGTCGCAGTTCAGCCTTCGGCGTCGTGGGATCGAGCTCCATCAACGTCTGGCCGGCCTGCACAACATTGCCTTCCCGCACGGCGATCTTTCGGATCACGCCTCCCTCGAGATGCTGGATCGTCTTGTTTTCACCCGTGGCGACGAACACGCCTGAGGCAACCACCGCACCGGCGATAGGGGCCGTGCTGCCCCACACGCCGAAGCCCATGACGGTCGACGCGATGATCAGGACCCCTCCGAGCGTGGCTGCCTTCGTCGAACGCGGGAGATCCGCATCCCAGGATGGCCTTTCCTGGACCCGTTTTCGCCTGACTGCGTCAATAAGGAACTTCATGAATAAGCCCCTAGGATAAACCGTACGTCACGCATTGAGGATCGGCGGCCCGCCAGCAGACGGTCCGCTCCCATTCGGCGGCTTGCGGCCAGAAAGGAGATGGATCATTTCTTCTCGCGCTCCGAATGCCTGCACCGACCCATTCTGCAGGATCAAGATCTTGTCGACGCTCTGCAGCAGCGCGGGGCGCTGCGTGACCGCAACGATGGTCGTGCCCTTCTGCTTGGCTCGGGACAGCGCCTTGGCCAGCGCGATCTCTCCACTCGTATCGAGATTGGCGTTCGGTTCGTCGAGCACCACGAGACGCGGGCTACCGTAGAACGCGCGAGCTAGTCCGATCCGTTGCCGCTGGCCTCCTGACAAGGGGCTGCCATCCATGCCGATGACGGTTTCGTAACCCTGAGGAAACTCGGCAATCATCTCGTGCACATCAGCGGTTTCCGCTGCATCGAAAATATCGGCGTCGCGTGCATCGTCCCGCATACGCGCAATATTGGCCTTGATGGACGCTGGAAAGAGCTGAACGTCCTGCGGTAGATAGCCGACGCACTCGCCGAACTGGCGCGGATCCCAGTTGCGAAGGTCCATCAGGTCGAGCCTTACGTTGCCGGCGGTGGGCATGATGGACCCGACGAGCATTCTCGCGAGCATGGTCTTGCCCGTGCCGGACGGGCCGACAATCGCGAGGGATTCGCCGGGCTCGAGCTGAAAACTCACGCCGTTCAGGATCACCTTTTTCGTGGCCGACGGCACGTAGAGAATACGCTCTACGCTGAGACGTCCTTCCGGTCTCGGCAGTCGCAGCCGACGCAGATTGAGCGGGGTGTTTTGCAGAAGCGTCCTGATGCGTTGATAGGCGGACCGCGCGTGAACGTAGCTCCGCCAGCCCTCGATCGTGCCTTCAAGCGGGGCGAGCGCGCGGCTGGACACAATGGAGGCGGCAATGATCATGCCACCTGTAAGGTGCGCCTCCAGCGCAAGGACCGCGCCCCAACCGAGGATTGCGATCTGCGTCCCCAACCTCAGGAATTTGGAGAGGCCGGTCATGAAGATGTTGCGGTCCTGAGCGATCACCTGCGCCTTGAGCGATTCAACGGTCTCCTGGCCCCACACTCGAACGCCCTCAGGAATCATGCCCATGGCGTTTATCACTTGCGCGTTGCGTGCCATGGCTTCGGCCTGAAGGTTGGCGCGAGTTACGAAGGCGCTCGCCCGGGTAAACGGATCGGCCGTGACACGCTGGTTCAGCAAGGCCAGCGCGGTCAGGCCAAGACCGGCGGTGGTGACGATCACTCCAAGCTGCGGGTGAATGAGGAACACCACGATCAAATAAACGGGCGCAATTGGCGCATCGAACATCGTCAACAAAACCGGCCCGGTTATGAAGGACCGAAGCTGCTGCAGATCGGCAAGTGTCTGGAATTCCCGGCTCGAGCCGCTTTGTGCCGCCTTCGCCGCCGCACTGAGCACAGGACCGCCCAGCCGCGCCTCGGTGTCAACGGCAACTCGCATGAGAATGAACCGACGCATCATGTCCATGAGCACATGTGCTGCAATCGCAAATATGACAATTGTCGTGAGCATGATCAGGGTATCGACGCTCCGGCTGGTCAGCACGCGATCGGACATGTTGAAGAGGTAGATTGGAATCGACAACGCCAGCAAGTTGACCACGAATGAGAAGAGCCCAATCGTCAGAAAATTTCGTTTGATCGACGCTAGACCTTTGGAAAGAGTTTCCCGGTATTCGTCGCCCCCGGTGGCTTTCTGCAATGGCGACGATCCGCGGCCACCACCGCCTCCGCCGCTCCCGGTTCCACCGCCGTTCGATCCGCCTGAGTTCGATACTTTTCGGTCCTCGGCCGTCGCATTGACCGCCGCCCGCGATCCGTCCCGCATCGCCAGTGGAGGGCTCGCTTGCGGGTCCTTCGAGTGCACCTGCGGATGCCTTGCCTCGGCCCGTTGGCTGAACACCGGGTTGGACGCCCCCATGTCTGCCCGGGGTGACGCCCGGACCTGACCCTGTTCCTCAGGAGCGGCGACGGGGCCATGGTGCGCATCGAACCTTACGACACTCGGCGCGCGCGGATTCCCGCCGGCCCGCGCAGCGTCCGATGAATTTCCGATGCCCCATCTGTCCATCACCCGGCTCTTCCGTTTGTGCTGATCTGCTAATGCATCATGTGTGACATCGGATCATCGTGATGCACCATGGTCGTCACGTGAACGACGGGATGCGGTGTCGGATCCACGATTTTCGTGTCGTTGAGGAATGCGACGATCTCCGGAGCAAGCGCGTGAGGATCGTTCCAGTGCCCGCCGCTTCCACCAGAGCATCCGCCCTGAGGGAGCATGTTCGCCTGAATTAGCACGGAATCGGAGTAAACCTGCCCATCGACAAAGGCCTGATCGGGCTTCACGGAGACGATCGACGCCAGGTTGAGGTCCATATCATGACCGGCAATGACTGACTGCTCCGCCGCACCATTCCCTATGAGTGGATTACCGGGCGCAGGCGACGTCTCCTCCTGCAGCACGTAGTTGCTGTCCTGTAGCAGATTGGTTTGCCAGATTGCGTTGACATCGTAGTAATCGCCAGTCACGTACAAGACATGAAGCGTTCCGCCGTAGCCGTGAATCTGAGATGCCAGCGATGGATCCATGCTGGTCTGGCCATTTTCGATCTGGTTGACGATCTGCTGAAGGCCGCCATTGAGCGGTTTGACGCTCTGGCCTCCGTATGTATCGATCGTCGCCGCATTGATGAGGTGGTTTCCGCCGAGACTGATTGACGGCTCACCAAGTCCGTCGGCGCCGCCCGCGCTATTCGCGGAGTGAATGATGTCGTTATTCACCAGGATATTGTACTGATAGATCATATTGGCGGAGTGGTACGATCCGCCCACGATGATCATATCGTACTTGAAGTCACCGTTCGTGAGCTGAGCCACGTTCATCAGCTGATTCTCGCCAGCCACAACCTCGTAGTGCGTGTCCGAGCTCTTCTGCTCGACGACATCGTTGTTGGAGAGGTAGTTGACCTGCGTCAGCGTGTGGACCTGGTGGTAATTTCCATTGACGACATCGATATCCCACGTTGCGCCAGGCGCTCCCGGAGATCCGGCATAAACCGACGCGTGCTGGACAAACCCGGCAGCGTTGGTCGACTCGTCGGGCGTAAAATGGACGCCGCCGGAGGTTTCGCCGCTGCCGCTCGTTTCGACATGATCTCTATTCGCACTGGCGTTGACCTGGAAGATCGCGTTCGTGGTGTAATCGTTTCCCAGCACGATCATTGTCTTGCAGGCGCTTCCGAGATCAACGATCTGCGCGGCGTTAGTCAGGTGATTGTCTCCGACATCGGCCCATTGTCCGAGCTGGTGACCAGTGTCCCCGGGCTTATGGTCGAGCGGCGATGTCAGATTTTGATGAAGAGCATCCGGCTCCGTCGCGTCGGGCTGCCCGTTCAATTGGTAGCCCTCCTTGACGGACGGGGGATTGCCTGAACCACCATGGCTGTTGTTCCAGTCCTTGTCCGCCGCGCCCAGTGCGGAAACGATCGCGGACGTGTCGTGCGGAAGCTTCCAGGATTCCGGAATGGCATCACTGACCTGGTGGATCATCGTACCAAGCAGTTGATCCGAAATCTGGATGAGGTGGTTCATGATCGGGGGATAGGTGGTCCCGATCAGGTCATTGCCGTCATTGAAAAGCGCGTTGACTTGATGAGTCTCAATCTCGCTTTGCTCGCCACCGGGGTGATACACAACCTTTACGTCGAAGCTGGCGCCGGCACCGCCTCCGCCACCGCCACCGCCACCGCTGAAGAACGGCGGCGGCGCCGGCGGCAGCAATCGATCTGGCGCGTCGGGAACGTCTGCCTCAGGCCATATTATTTTTGGCAGATGTGACTGTGGCACCCGAACGAATTGATGGGTGTCGTCCGGCAGGTTTCCTGGAGGTTCTACGGCGGTGGTCTGAAGATCGTCGAAGCTCAGTGGGGCGCTATTCTGTAGCGGACGTGGCGTATCGTCCCCGTCGGCGGCACGCGCGCCGGGGCCTCCGTCAAGTTGCACACGATCGCGTGCTATGTCATCGAAGAGATGGAGGTAACCGGAAAAATAAGAGATTGCTTCCGTCAAGCCGCCCGGAATCATTGTCGATCTCCGCTGACAGATTGCGTCTCCGCGAGCTTAAGCGCACGTTGCAATACCGCTTGCTGCCAAAACGACGAGGCCCGCGCGGCTCGAAGCCGCGCGGGCCATGGAGACGACTAATGTGTGATGTCGTGCGCGTCGTGCAGGTCGTTCCCTGCCACCTGCATCGTCAGGCTGTTGAACTGGATGTTGGCACCCAGCGTGATCGTCTGCGTGAAGGCAGACTGCGTCAGGGCGGCGTCGGCGTGAGCGGCGATGCCGCTGGCGGACGTACCGGTGACGTCGCCGACATGGCTGTGGTCGGCACTGGAGTCACCGCCAAGGGCCTTGGCCTCCATGCTGAACCCGCCGCCATGCTCGGTCTCGCCACCGGTGAAGGTGACGTTCGCGTTCTCAACATGTCCATTGTTCACCAGGTTATTCACCTGATCGATATTGAACTGGTTGCCGTCGCCGTTCAGCGTTTGGTTCACGACCTGCGGCATGATCAACGAATCGCTGAAGTGGCTCATGTCGTGCATATCGATCACCGGCGAGCTCAGGCCGGTTGCATGCAGATCGAGGTCGACCTTGACGTCCACGTTGACCTTGCTTTCGACGGTGTTCTCGACATTATTGTCGACAGCGTTGTCGACTTTGTTGTGAACGTCGTTGTCGTTGTGGTCGAAGTTGCCGTTGGCGTTCAGATTGCCGTTGGCATTCAGGTTGCCGTTGCCGTTCCAGTTGTCGTTGCTGTTGTCGCTCGAGTTGTCGCTTGAGTTGTAGAGCGCCTGCGAAGCAGTCTGCGTCTGATCCTGACCTTGGCCCTGACCCTGGCCCTGGCCTTGGCCTTGTCCCTGCAGATTCAACTGGCCCTGGCCCTGTCCCTGCAAGTTCAGCTGGCCCTGAGCTTGGCCCTGTAGTTGGCCCTGTTTCTTGGACATGAGATACTCCTGTTTGGGTTTGGAGCATCGTCAACGTTCGCGGTCGCTGATCTTCTGCGTCTGCGGCCTCTCACGTCTTTCGATACTGCTCTGCGTTGAGCCGGGTTCTCCCGACTGCAGACATCGCCTGATGTCCGCGCAGCTAGCATCGTCCAAGTCCTGAGAGGCGTTCAAATGGCTTTCCGAAGTAGTCGGCGTGATCCGTCTACTACCATTGAGGTATCCCGGATGCTTCATTGCTGCAGGTGAGCCTCGAGCTTGGGCAGAAACTCCCAAATATCCCGATTGATGCGGATCATCGCGCGGACCGTCTCGGAAAGCGACTTTAGACGAGCCTCATCGACCGGTCGCGTTTCTCCAAACGCGAGGCTTGCGCGGGTCTGAACGACGCGCATGGATTGGGTCTGGACTATCTCGCCGCTCTCGTCGACCGCATACATGCAATGCGTGAGCTCGTTACGAACCTGCGTCGTGTCGTTGAATCGGTCGATGAGCTTGTTCAAGTCTCTATTAAGAGCTTGATCTCTAATCTTGATCTTGGCCAGCCGTTGAATCAAATCGAGACGGGCTCGCGTCGTGTTCAACGTGGCAAACACCAACGCAGCCGAGGCTTCGTCCGTACTAAGCAAAAGCATCAGAACGTAAATGAACAGGCTCTCATTGTTCGACCAATTGAAGATGAGATTGCCAATGAGCGCGAGAACGTTCGTTCTATGGCCGGCAGACTCCGGCGCGGTCGCCTCAAGCGCGCTGAAATCCGGTTTGGGAGGTAGTCTGCTCACAGTCATTGGCTTGACCCCCGCGTGGACGTCCCGACGACCAGCAGTCCCTTGCCAAGCCGACGAACATTGGCATTCTAGCTTACTTTGACGCTACCGCGCTACGCTCGTTCGCGCCGACGGCCCGCTAGCAATGGTGGAAGCTCGATGCTGAGGTGGCTTTTTACAATGATCGACGTGGCCCGTGTGCGCAATGCCGCAGTCGCGACGATCCAGCCATTGGTTGAGGCAAGCAGATGCCGTCTCGACGACATTCCGAGTTCGATCTGGCTTGAGCCGTATATGATCGGGCTCCTAGGCATGCTGATCACCCTGGCAGCGGAGCGGCAAACGCGCCCAATCAAGGGGGCTGCGATGCGCCAGGTTCAGACAGAAGTATGGCGCACGATTACCGGGTTGGACTATCGGATAGGAGAAGAGATTATGCTTCTCAGTGCCAGCCAGGACGAGCAATTCCTCGCGGGGTGCATGGACGCCGCGAGCATAGCGTCCGATCTATACGACTACGAAGCGGTCGCTCCGCTCGGATTGGATGCCCCGAATCTACAGGGCTCTTCGCTCTCTGCCGATCAAGTCGCAGTTCGTCAGGTCCGGGACATCGTCCGATGGCGCGAGACATTCGACACCTACGTCATGCGTCGGCAGTAATGCCCTTATCGGGCTTCAGCGACTAATTCGATCCCGATCCCCAATTGATCCTCAAGTTACCATCCCCAAGGTGCCTATCGGTTGAAGTTGGAGTAAGCGTCATATGATATGACGGCGGCCGCTTTCTTGGAAGGCCACACTGGTGGACCGGGGCGGCCGCCACGCCGCTGTCACCCACGCTGACGACGAGTACCCCGTCGATGCTTTCACGCGCCAAGCCCTGTTGAACCTCGGCATTGCTGTAGGACCGCGTTGGTGGGAATAGTCCGAGAGCATCGTCGGCTACGACGCCACGCTTGCGCCTTCAGCGATTTGACTTTGGATGTTTATAAGGAGCGGACCAGGGCCGGACACATAAGCAACCATGTGGCTGACTGGGCGGCGTCGCGACATAGAGATAGAGATAGAGATAGAGATAGCGGCAATGCGATCATGGACCTGTCCCCATCATCAGTGCGGAACGTCTGCCCGGTCAAGAAGCGAGGCTGCTCGCTGCGCCACGAGCCGCTCGGTCTCGACGATGACGCGGCGGTCAGGCGCGCGGAAGCGATCCTGCTGCCTGCGTTCGATCGGGCGATACGAAGGTTGCGCCGAAGCTGCAACCAGCGGTCGCCGTTACTGGCACATTGGATTGGGTGTTTGCGGAATATCGCGCCGTCGGCTGGGAGTGGTTGCAGCGTGAGAGAGATATCTTTGCGACGTTCATGGTCGAGCATTATCGAAAGCGAACCACCAATCAAATCATCAGTGGCGCTAAGAAACGCGCACCTATCGCGACAAGGAGGAGAACAGTGCGTGATCTCGGTCCGAATGGAACGGCAGCCCCGCTGGATTCACGGTCCGAATAAGGTCGCGTAAGTTCTTGAAATCATTGGAGCGGGTGAAGGGAATCGAACCCTCGTATTCAGCTTGGAAGGCTGCTGCTCTACCATTGAGCTACACCCGCGACAGGGGCTCCCTAACACGGCCGGGCGGCGGCCTCAACTACCCGAGGCACGGCTTTCGCCGGCTTTCCGGCCTTGCGCACAGGTCCGGTTCCCCCCAGCGGCGCCTCCCCTTAACAGGCACGGCCATCCAGCCTATATTGAGAGCTCCCGCAATCAACGAAAGGAGGTGATCCAGTGTCTTTTACCAAGCGCTGTCACCTCGCTGGGATCGCCCGCTAGGCTTTGAAAGAGGCTTGGCATCGGGGCGCTCTCAGCCCTGGACCAGCGAGCAAGAAATCGGGCGCGACGGGATCTTCCCGCCGCGCCTTTTCATTGGCCTGGCCATTTCGCCGACATGGCGCGCATCCCTCAGAGCGCCGCCTCGCCCCCGAGCATTTCCCGGATCTTCCGCGACAGGTCAGCCTTCCGGTACGGCTTGCGGAGCAACGCCACGCCGGGATCGAGGTGCCCCTCGTGAACGATGGTGTTGTCGGCATAGCCTGAGGTGTAGAGCACCCGCACGCCCGGCCGACGGAGCCGGACAGCGTCTGCCAATTCCCGCCCGTTCATGCCGCCTGGCATGATGATGTCGGTAAACAGAAGATCGAAGCTCGCTCCCCGGTCGACCAACGCCAGCGCGGTTGCGCCATCGCTGGCGATCAGCGTGCGATAGCCGAGGCTGCCGAGCTGCGCGATGACGTAGCCCTGCACCAGCGGATCATCCTCGACCACGAGGATGGTCTCGTGTCCATGCGTCAGCGCGGGCGCCGGCGCCGGCCCGGTTCCCGCGGTCGCATCGCCCGCCGATCGCGGCAGCAACAGCCTCACCACCGTACCGCGTCCCTCTTCGCTCTCGATCGCCACCGTGCCGCCAGTCTGCTTTGCGAAGCCGTAAACCATGCTCAGTCCAAGGCCGGTGCCGCGACCGACACCCTTGGTGGTGAAGAACGGCTCGAACACGCGGTCGCGAATCTCGGCAGGAATGCCGTGCCCGGTGTCGGCGACCGCGACCATGACATAGGAGCCGGCTTCGCCGTCGCCATTGTCCGCGCCATCGAGCTCCCGGTTGGCGGTCTCGAGCGTGAGCCTGCCGCCGTCAGGCATCGCATCGCGCGCGTTGACGGCGAGATTGACGATCGCAGAGGAAAGTTGCGACGGATCAGCCATGGCCGGCCATGCATCATCAGCAAGTCGCGTCACGATCTCGACATGCTCGCCAAGGATCGGCCGCAACAGCTTCACCGCCTCGAGGACGAGCGCGTTGACATCGATCTCGCGTGGCTCCAGCGGCTGGCGGCGGGCGAAGGTCAGGAGCTGCGACGTGATCTCGGCGCCGCGGGAGGCCGCATCGTCGATCAGCGCGGCGATCGAGGCGAGCTCGGGCTTGTCCGCGAGCCCCTCCTGGATGATCTCGATGGTTCCGATGATGACGGTCAGCACGTTGTTGAAGTCGTGCGCGACGCCGCCGGTGAGCTGACCGATCGCATCCATCTTCTGTGACTGGCGAAGCCGCTCCTCGGCCTCGTGCTGCGCGGTGAGATCGGTAGCGGAGCCGCGATAGCCCATGAAACGCCCGTCGTCGCCAAACACCGGCTGCCCGTTGACGCTGAAATAGTGCAAACGCCCGGCCGCATCGCGGCCGCGATACTCGAACTTGCGGAACGGCTCGTGGCGGTCCAGCGTCGCCATGTGGTCGCGCCATTTCTGCGCTTCGGAGTTTTGATCGAAGGCGGCATCCGGACGTCGTTTCCCGATCACGGCCTTACTGTCCATGCCGAATGCACCGGCCCGATCCGATATGTAGGTGAACACGTGATCCGGACCGGTTTCCCAGAACCAGTCGGAGGCGGTCTCGGCATAGTCGCGAAAGCGCTGCTCGCTCGCGCGCGCGTCGTCTTCCGCGCGCCGGCGGATCTTCAGATCACGATCGAGATTCGCATTGGCCTCGCGGAGTTCGCCATAGGCACGCTCCAGGTTGGCACACATGGCGTTGAACGCGTCGATCACCTTATCCAGCTCGTCGGGATCGTCAGGAGGCCGGCGCTCCAGACTTAATGGCGGAGGCGGCCGCGCCAGAGTGTACTTGCTGACGAACTCGGCGATGGCGACCAGGTGCCGGGTCACCAGAATGTGGAACATGTAGATGATGAACAGCGAGACGAGGAACGTCTTTGCCGCCTGACTTGCCAGGATGACGAGGGCCCGGTTCAGCAGTTGCTGATAGATGTCGCTGAGCGTCGCCTCGACATGGAGCACGCCGATTGGACGCGCGGTCCCTTGAACGGTGTAGGTCAGCGGATAGTCGCGCGTCACGACCGAGCGGCTAACGGGTTCGCCGACGGCAACACGGATGGGATGCGGCCGATCGGCGATCTCGCGGACCTCGGCGGCGCGGAGACCGGGCAGCCGCAGGATTCCTTCGAGCTGGAGCTTGAGCTGGTTCTCGTCGAGACTCCACAGGCTCTCGCCGAGGCTGCCCGTGGTGCTGCGACCGACCTCGTCGAGCCTTGTCTCGATCACGCCGACTTCGCGATCGTAGTCCAGATACAGCTGCAGCGCAGTCAGGGTCAGCGTCACGACCGAGGAGAACAGCAGCACGGCTGCAAGCAGGCGTGGCCCGACACCGCTGCGCGCCCCCTTGGATATTCGCGACAAAAACGTCGCGAGCACCGGGGGCGTAAACGCAACCCCGATAGTGCTCAAATCCTGCTCCGCAGCCGCCGGCGCAACAGCGCGGCTGCGATCGGGATTCTCGTCACTTGCCTTGCCCATGCACCCCGTCCCGGAAAATGGCGACATTCCTCTTCGGCCTGCCGGTCGCAGCCGCACACAATTCAACGGTTTTGATTCTCTTTCAGCACGCGTCGCGCGCAGCAATCCTGCCGGCCCTTGGGCGATCTGGGGTCGGCGGGGTCATATCTTGCGCCCAGCGGCAGGATCTTGGCGCAAACTATCACCTCGCGTGCTACAATGACATTGGTGATATCAAGGATAATGGCGGCCGAGCGGTGAGCTTGTGGCTCCGCGGAACGGCCATCTCCGGTAGATGGCGCTCGCATCAGAACTCAATGGTAGCAAGGGACGGCCGAGAAGCGCTCATGTGGCAGATCATCATCATCTGCCTTTCGCTGTTTGTAGCCGGTTCATCCCACGCGCAGTCGGTCATCCGGCTGGCTCGGATCGCCGACATTCCGGATCAATATGTCGGCGGCGAGCTTCTGCGCGCCGTCTACGCCAAGCTGAACATCAAGCTCGAATTCGTGGACGTCCCCGGCAAGCGGGCGCTCGCGCTGTCGAGCGCCGGTGCGGTCGACGGCGAAATCCAGCGGATCGGAACGTTGTCGGCCGAATACCCGACGCTGCTGCAGGTGACGCCAGCGATCAACTACATCGAGCCCGCCGTGTTCACGACCAAGCTCCATTTCGACGTGGATGGCTGGAATTCGATCAGGGCGTTCCGCATCGGAATCGTCCGCGGCGTCGGCTCGTCGGAAGCCGGGACGCGCGGCATGGACAGGGTCACGGCGACGATTGGCATCGAGAATTTGATCAGGATGCTCGATGCCGATCGTTTCGACGTGATCGTCAGCGACCTCTTCAGCGGGCTGGTCGCCGTCCGCAAGCTTAATCTCCAGGGCAGAATCTATCCGCTCTCGCCGCCGCTCGAGCGTATCCGCATCTTCCATTACCTGCACGAGAGCCACCGCGACCTCGTGCCGAAGGTTGGACAGGTGATCGCCCAGATGGAGGCAAGCGGCGAGCTGGCGGCGCTGCGCGAGTCTCTCGTCAGGCAGGTGCTGAGCGCCCCCTGACGATGGCGGCCTCGAGATCGCGAAACCGCGCGCGCAACGCCGACGCCGCAATCCGCGCGGCTGAGAAGCCGAAGACGGCGAGCACAGACGCGCGCTTGCCGCGGCGGCTTTCGACGATGCGCTCGCTACCACTCTCGACCGAACTGCCTAAATTGCGATGATGGCCCGCCCGGTCGTGCAGATCGGCAAGCTCCGACGTCCCTGCTCGCCGTGCATCACAGGGCGCCTCCGATGAGCGATCAACTGCTGTTGTGGCCATCAGTCGCCTCGACATTGGCGAGCGTTCACCCCGAGGGCGGCAATCGGGTTCCAGGGACGGTTTCACCCGGCGCAATATTTTCAGTCTCCCCATTGTCGGCTGCGGCTACGATGATACCGTCCTCGAGCTACGTGCCCAACAGAAGAGGTGGAGATGCTTTACGCGATCCTGGCTTACCACGTGGAAGGCGAGATTTTGTCGTGGACGCCGCAGGAGGACGCCGCCGTCGTCGCCAAAATCATCGAGGTTCAGGAACCCTTGAGGGCCAGCGGAAATCTTGGGCCGGCCGCCCGTCTGGATGACACAAGGAAAGCCCACACCTTGCGTGGCCCCGGCGCGGGAGTCGTCCTGGATGGGCCGTTTGCCGAGACCAAGGAGCAGCTTCTGGGCTTTCATCTCGTCGACTACGACACGGATGAGGAGGCGATCGCGGCCGCGCGCAAGCTGCGTGAGGTCAATCCGAGTGCGGTTTACGAAATCCGACCGATCAAGCTTTACGTCCCGGCCGATGGGTTCGGCGCGCCAGCGACAAAAGGATGATGGATCGCGCGGCGCTTCAGGTCTCGCCCGCCGCCGCCGTATCCAGGCGGCGGCGGATCAGCAGCGCGCCAAAGGCCAGAAACCAGAAATAGGACGCATATTGCGGGGCGAACGCGGCCACTACGGTCCCCGGAACCAATGCAGCCAGCGGGAACAGGGCCGCGATCAGCTGGGAACGGAAGCCTCGCATCACGAGCCACCACAACCATGCATTCAGCCCGGCGATGACGGAGAGATGCAGGCCATACAGCACGGCCACGGCGCTGCTCCTGTCGTAATTGCCATAGAGTCCGTTGGTCACCGGCAGCAGGACGATCGACAGCAGGAACACCAAGTTTAACAGCACGACGTGGCGGCCCGCTTCCGGTTGGCGGGCGAGCCGGCGGTGATGGCTGATCCAGAACACACCGGCGATGATGAAGCTGAGGATCAGGCCGGTCAGGCGCCCGGAGTAGAGTTGGCCGAGATCGCTCCATGTCGGCATCGCCTTGAACTCGCCCGCCTTGGGCAGATCATTGGCGAGCAGCGTCATCGCGACACCAAAGACGGTGTTGCTCAATGATTCCAGCCGGCGCATCTCGAAAAGGTCGGGCGTGGGATCGGCCATCTCTGCAAATCTGTCCGGGCTGGAACTTGAGCTGCCCTTTCCCCTAAATCCTCAGGCGGCTTGCGTCCAGCCGCATTGCGATTCGCCCGGGGATCGTTGATTCTGGCGGCATCACACTGGGGCGATTCGTGACGTCATATCTGGACACGCTCAATGCGGAGCAGCGCCGCGCCGTGGAGCATGGCGTGGCCGATGGCGTGACCGTAGGCACTCCCCTGCTGGTCATTGCGGGCGCGGGCTCCGGCAAGACCAACACGCTTGCCCACCGCGTCGCCCACCTGATCGTCGCGGGCGCCGCCGATCCACGGCGCATCCTGCTGATGACGTTCTCCCGCCGCGCCGCCGCCGAGATGGCCGGACGCGTCGAACGCATCTCCCGCAAAGTGCTCGGCGAGAACAACGCCGCGATCATGCGCGATGCGCTGACCTGGGCCGGCACCTTCCATGGCATCGGCGCGCGGCTGTTGCGCGAATATGCTGAGCGGATCGGCGTCGATCCCGCCTTCACCATCCACGACCGCGAGGATTCCGCCGACCTGATGAACCTGGTCCGGCACGAGCGCGGGCTGTCCAAGACCGAGAGCCGCTTCCCGGCCAAGGGCACCTGCCTGTCGATCTACTCGCGCTGCGTCAATGCCGAGATGGAAATCGAGAAGGTGTTGGGGACGCACTATCCCTGGTGCGCTGGCTGGGCCGCCGAGCTGAAGGGGCTGTTCGCCGCTTACGTCGAGGCAAAGCAGGCCCAACACGTGCTCGATTACGACGATTTGCTGCTCTACTGGTCGCAGATGATGAGCGATGCACTGATCGCTGACGAGATCGGCGGACGCTTCGATCACGTGCTCGTCGACGAATATCAGGACACCAACCGCCTGCAATCCTCGATCCTGCTTGCGCTGAAGCCGGACGGACGCGGGCTCACCGTGGTCGGCGACGACGCGCAGTCGATCTATTCATTCCGCGCCGCCACCGTGCGCAACATCCTGGATTTTCCGCAAAGCTTCTCGCCGCGCGCGGAAATGATCACGCTCGACCGCAACTATCGCTCGACGCAGTCAGTGCTGGCGGCGGCCAACGGCGTCATTGGGCTGGCACGCGAACGCTTCACAAAAAACCTCTGGACCGACCGGACCTCGTCACAGAAGCCGCAGCTCGTCACCGTCCACGACGAGGCCGACCAGGCCCGCTACATCGTCGAGCAGGTGCTCGCCAATCGCGAGCAAGGCGCGCTGCTCAAGCACCAGGCAGTGCTGTTCCGGACGTCCTCGCATTCGGGTCCGCTCGAGATCGAGCTCGCGCGCCGCAACATTCCGTTCGTGAAATTCGGCGGGCTGAAATTCCTCGACGCCGCCCACGTCAAGGACGTGCTGGCGCTGCTGCGCTTCGCCGAGAACCCGCGCGACCGCGTCGCAGGCTTTCGCATCCTGCACCTCTTGCCGGGCATCGGTCCCGCCACCGCGCAGCGCGTGCTCGACCAGATGGCGGAGAGCATGGACCCGCTGCACGCGCTCGGCCAGCTTGCCGCGCCGCCGCGCACCGGCGCTGATTGGACCGACTTCGTCCGTGCTGTCGAAAACCTGCGCTATTCGGAATGGCCTGCGGATCTCGAGCGCGTGCGGCTCTGGTACGAGCCGCATCTCGACCGCCTCCACGAGGACTCCGAGACGCGCCGCGCCGACCTGATGCAGCTCGAGCAGATCGCGAGCGGCTATTCCTCGCGCGCACAATTTTTGACCGAGCTCACGCTCGATCCGCCTGACGCGACCAGCGACAAATCAGGGCCGCCCTTGCGTGACGAGGATTATTTGATCCTCTCGACCATCCATTCAGCCAAAGGCCAGGAATGGAAATCGGTGTTCGTGCTCAACGTTGTCGACGGCTGCATGCCCTCCGACCTCGGCGCCGGCACCAGCGCCGAGCTCGAGGAGGAGCGCCGGCTGCTCTATGTCGCGATGACGCGCGCCAAGGACGATCTGCACCTCTTGGTGCCGCAGCGCTTCTTCGTCCACGGCCAGGCCGCCAACGGCGACCGCCACGTCTACGCCTCGCGCACCCGCTTCATCCCGGAGCAGCTGGTCTATCTGTTCGAGCGCACCGCTTGGCCGAAGGTCTCCGCGGCTGGCACGCGCGCTGCATCGCAGGGACCGAAGATCGACATCGGGGCGCGGATGCGGGGGATGTGGCGGTAGACGCAAGAGATCAGTCTCAGGGCCTGTCAGGATATCAGGAACAACAGAGGTCCTGACATGAAAGCCGTCGTCGTCGAGCAGTACGCCCCTATCGATCAGATCGAACTGAAGGACATCCCGCACCCGCCAGTGGAGTCTGGACAGTTGCGTATCCGGGTGGAAGCTGCCGGTATCGGCTTTGTCGATGGCTTGAAAGTTCAAGGGCTCTACCAAACCAAGGATCCCCTGCCCTTCATTCCGGGGACGGAATTCGCGGGTGTTGTCCAGGAGGCGCCCGGCGCACCGGGCGGCTATCAACCCGGCATGCGCGTAATGGGCATGACGCGGTCGGGCGCGCTCGCCGAGGAGATCGTGGTCAAGCCCGATGCACTCCATCCCTTGCCGGACGGCGTCACCGCCGAAGTCGCCGCATCGTTTCGCGCCAATTACCTGACCGCGCTCTATGCGCTGAGCGGGCGTGCCACGATCGTTGCGGGCGAGCAGTTGCTGGTGCTGGGCGCTGCCGGCGGCACCGGCACCGCGGCCGTGCAGATCGGCAAGCTGCTCGGCGCTCGCGTGATCGCAGCGGCATCGACAGCGGAGAAACGTGAATTCGCGCAGGCGCACGGCGCCGACGCCGTGATCGACTACACCCAGGCCGGCTGGCGCGACACGCTGAAGGAATTGACCGGAGGACACGGCGCCGACGTGATCTTCGATCCCGTCGGCGGCGAGATCTCGGTGCAGGCCTTTCGCTCGATCGCCTGGCGCGGGCGCCATCTGGTCGTCGGCTTCGCCGGCGGTGCGATCCCCGCGCTGCCGTTCAATCTCCCGCTGCTGAAAGGCGGCGCCCTGCTTGGCGTCGATCTCGCACAGATCCCCACGCGCGAGCCCGATTTGCAGAGGCAACTGATGTCGCAGCTGACCGGCTGGCTTGCCGAAGGCAAGCTGAAGCCCGCAGTCGGTCGCGTGTTCGCGCTCGAGGAGTTTCGCGAGGCTTTCAAGACGATGCAGACGCGCGCAGCACTCGGCAAGATGGTGGTGCGTATGCCGGGATAGGCCTCACAAACGGAAACCGAGCATTTCCGAAAGCCGCCTTGTCGCGCGGCGGCGGTCCATTAAATCTGGCCGATCCTCCCCACAGAGACCTGATCGATGACTGCACCGCTCGAATTCGGACTGGATACCTTTGGCGACGTCACCAAGGACGCCACCGGCAACATGCTTGCGCATGCCCAGGTGATCCGCAACGTCGTCGACGAAGCGGTGCTGGCGGACGAGCTCGGCCTCGACTTCATCGGGCTCGGCGAGCATCACCGTTCCGATTTTGCGATCTCCTCGCCCGAGACCGTGCTCGCGGCCATCGCGTCGCGCACCAAGCGCATCCATCTCGGCTCCGCCGTGACGGTGCTGAGCTCGGACGATCCGATCCGCGTCTTCCAGCGCTTTGGCACGCTGGATGCGCTCTCGAACGGCCGCGCCGAAGTGATCCTCGGCCGCGGCTCGTTCACTGAATCCTTTCCGCTGTTCGGCTTCGATTTGGGCAAATACGAGGAACTGTTCGAGGAGAAGCTCGACCTGTTCGCCGCATTGCTGTCGCAGAAGCCGGTGACGTGGCAGGGCAAGCTGCGCCCGCCATTGAAGGATCAGCTGGTCTATCCGCCGGTCGAGAATGGTCAGCTCAAAGCCTGGATCGGCGTCGGCGGCAGTCCGAAATCGGTGGTGCGCGCCGCGCATTACGACCTGCCGCTGATGCTCGCCATCATCGGCGGCGATCCCGAGCGCTTTGCGCCTTACGTCGACCTCTATCACCGCGCCTACAAGGAGTTCGGCCGTCCCGCGCAGCCGATCGGCGTGCACTCCCCCGGTTATGTCGCCGAAACCGATGAGCAGGCGCGCGAAGAGCTGTGGCCCGACTACAAGGCGATGCGCGACCGCATCGGCCGTGAGCGCGGCTGGCCGCCGATGGGCCGCGACGAGTTCATCAGCGAAGCCGAGCACGGCTCGCTCTATGTCGGTGCACCCGAAACCGTCGCACGCAAGATCACCAAGACGGCAAAGGCGCTCGGCGTTGCCCGGTTTCAGCTGAAATACTCGGCGGGACCGTTGCCGCATGAGAAGCTGATGAAGAGCATCGAGCTCTATGGGCGCAAGGTGGTGCCGATGGTGCGGGAGATGATGGGGTAGTGGGCTGAGACAGCCCGCCAGGCCGGCGAACGGCCGGTAAGACTAGTCTTCGACCAACAGCAGTTCTTGTTGCCAAAGATGCGGCTACAAGACAGATCAGCATTGCGGGACGGCCGGTACGCATCCTCACAGGACGATGTCGAACGCGTGGCCGCGCCCGTGAAATACGTTTGCCGTGCCAGCCGACGACTCCTGCAATGGCAATCTGAGGAGGGTGCCCGGCACGAGGTCAGTCATAACGGCATCAGGCCAGACTACCCGCTGCGGCCGAGCCAGCGCTGGGTCGGGAACAGCTGCAATTGCCAGCGTCGAGCGGTCGCACCCCACACGCCGGTGGGCATGAACAGCATGATCAGGATGGCGAGCGTGCCGAGCACGACCAGATAGAGACTGCCAAATTGGGCGAGATAGGTGACGAGCCCCCACAGCAGGAGCACGCCGACCATCGGACCTTCGATGGTGCGCACCCCGCCGATCACGACGATGAAGATGACATAGGCGGTCCAGTCGGTGACGCTGAAGGCCGCATCAGGCGAAATACGCGCCTTCTGCAAATACACCACGGCGCCGACCATGCCGGTGGCGAACGCGACCGCGATCCACAGCACGTGGCGAGTCCGCGTGGTGCGGACGCCGACGCTGCGCGCCGCCGCTGCGTTGTCACGGCTTGCGGCCAGCGCAAGGCCGTGGTGCGAGCGCATGAAGGCGTAGATGCCAAGCGTGACCAGCACGGCGAGCAACAGCGCCAGCCAGTAAACCAGTACGTCACGCGCGGCCGCCGGGCGCAGGCCAAGCAGCGCCTGCACCGCCTTCAGGCCGATCATCTGCGACAGTTCGCCGGGCGAGATCGACATCCCGGTGCCGCCGCCGAGCGACTTGAACTGGGCGCAGATCAGCCGCAACGCTTCGGCGGCGACCCAGCTGCCGATCGCGAAATATGGCCCTTCCAGCCGGAATAGCAGCGGCCCGAGCACCGCCGCGACCAGCGCCGCGAACAGTCCGGCCAGCGGGATCGCCGCAACGGGATCGAGCCCGGCCATCACGATGCCGGCAAACAGCGCATAGGCGCCGAGCCCGACAAACGCCTGCTGCCCGACCGATACCAGCCCGCCCCACCCGGCCAGCACGTTCCAGAGCTGTGCCAAGGTCAGCATGGTGAAGACGAAGATCAGATCCTGGATCAGGTTGCGCGAGGCGATCGCGGGCAAGGCGGCCAGCGCCACGATCAGCGCGATGCCGGCCAGCGCCGCGACGCGCGACAGCCGTGTGCCGACCCGAACCTGCCACACCGGCGCCTCCGCCGGGCGCTGCTCGCGGCTTGCCGGGATATGGATGCTTTCGACGCTCATGTCCGCCTCGCCGGGAACAGGCCGCGCGGCCGCACCATCAGCACGGCAAGGAAGGCGAGATGGCCGGCCAGGATCTGCCATTCCGGATTGATCCGCCCTCCGATCGCCTGCGCCAGCCCGAGCACGATGCCGCCCGCCAGCGTCCCCCACAGGCTGCCGAGCCCGCCGATGATCACCGCCTCGAATGCGTAGAGCAGCCGCGCCGGTCCGATCGACGGATCGAAGCTGGCTCGGATACCGAGCACAATAGCGGCGATCACCGACACTGCGAGCGACAGTCCGACCGCGATGGCGTAGACATTGCGCTCGTTGATGCCCATCAACTGCGCGATCGCGGGATTATCCGCAGTGGCGCGGAAGGCGCGGCCGAGCGAGGTGCGATAGAAGATGAGCTGGAGCAGCGCGACGGCCGCGACCGCCGTCAGCAGCGCGGTCAGCGGCGCCAGCCCGACGCTCAGGCCAGGAGCGAGCGCCACCGACGAGGATTCGAAGGCGCCTGCCTGCAGCCTGCGGCTGTCGGCGCCGTAGCCGAGCAGCAATCCGTTCTGGATCACGATCGACAGGCCGAAGGTGACGAGCAGCGGCGGCAGGATGTCGTCGCCGAGCACCCGCTCCAGCACCAGCCGCTGCAGCACGAAACCGAGCACGAACATCGTGATGACGACCAGCAGGGATGCGACTGCCAACGGCAAACCGAGCGCGTTGGTGGCGCTGAGCACCAGATAGGCGGCAAGCAGGATCAGATCGCCATGCGCCAGATTGACCAGGCGCATGATGCCGAAGATCAGCGACAGGCCGAGCGCGAACAGCGCATAGACGCCGCCGAGCAGCACGCCTTCGATGATGGTGTCGAACCCGCTCATCGCTCCCTCATGCTCCGAAATAGGCCGCGCGGATCGTGTCTTGATCGACATCCCCAGGCCGTCCGCTCAGTGTCACCCGTCCCTCCTGCAAACAGTAGAAGCGATCCGAAGCCCGCAATGCGCGGGCGATGTCCTGCTCGACGAGCACGACGGCGGTGCCGCCGGAGCGGATCTGCGGCAGCATGCGGTAGATGTCCTCCACCACGATCGGCGCGAGGCCGAGGCTGATCTCGTCGCACAGCAGGACCGTTGGGTTGGACATCAGAGCGCGGCCGATCGCCACCATCTGCTGCTGCCCGCCCGACAGCGCCGTGACGGCGCCGCGCCGCCGCTCCTTCAGCACCGGGAACATGCGGTAGACCGCAGCGAGATCCCACGGCGCGCTGCGTTCGCCGCCATATGCGCCGATCAAGAGGTTCTCCTCGACGCTGAGCGAGGGAAACAGCTGGCGGCCCTCCGGCACCAGCGCGAGGCCGAGCCGGACGATGCTGGCGGCGGACGCATCGCCGATCGCCCGTCCCCCGAGGCGGATCGCATCGGGACGGTTCTTCACCAGCCCGGCCAGCGATTTCAGCATGGTCGACTTGCCGGCGCCGTTGGCGCCGATCACAGCGACCGCCTCGCCCTCGTTCAGCTCGAAGTCGATGCCGAACAGCGCCTGGAAGTCGCCGTAGAACGCATCGAGCGCCGTGACATTGAGCAGCACGGTCATGCCGGCACGCCCATATAGATGGTCTCGACCTCGCGCGAGCGCATCACCTCGACTGGTGCGCCCTCGGCGACGACCTTGCCAAAGTTCAAGACGACCAGCCGCTGCACCACCGCGAGCAGCGCATGCACCACGTGCTCGATCCAGATGATGCCGACGCCTTCGGCATGGATGGTGCGGATGGTCTCGACCAGTTCGTGGCATTCGGCATCGGTGAGGCCGCCCGCGATCTCGTCGAGCAACAGTGTGCGCGGCCGGGTGGCGAGCGCCCGCGCCAGCTCCAGTCGCTTGCGATCGAGCAGCGGCAGGCTGCCAGCGAGCCGATTGGCCTTGGCTTCGAGGCCGGTCAGATCGAGCATGCGGCCGCAATGCTGGATCGCATCCGCCTCCGACAGGCCGCCGCCGAACAGCGCGGCGACCGCAAGGTTCTCGAACACCGAAAGATGGTCGAACGGTTGCGGGATCTGGAACGAGCGCCCGATTCCGGCGCGACAGCGTGCCTCGGCCGAGAGACCCGTGATGTCGGCGCCATCGAGAACGATGCGGCCGGCGTCGGGCCGCAGCAGCCCGGTGATCAGGTTGAACAGGGTCGATTTACCGGCGCCGTTCGGCCCGATCACGCCCAGCGCCTCGCCGGAGGACAGCGTCAGGTCGATCGCGTCTGCAACCACGATGGCGCCGAACCGCCTCGAGATGGCATGGAGTGCGAGCATGGTTGCCTACATCCGGTTTCGGCGTAGAGGAGATGCGCAGCAACGCCACGCATCTTCTGCCTTCGATGAAGCAGCTGGCTTGCGCTAACTCAACGCCTGCATGTCGCCGCCGAGCGGAATCTGAGGCGCCAGCTTGTTGTCCGTGATGACCATGTTGTACTTGTCGCCGCTGAGGCGCCACTGGCCTCCGACCAGCGGCGTCTTGGCGATGTTCTTCGCGGCGAACGGCGGCACGGCGCTGGAGCCGAACTCGATCTGGCCGACGATCGTTTCGAGCTTGGTGGCGCCGATCGCCTTCGCGAGCGCCGCGCCGTCGCCCGGATCGCTGGAGCGCTTGATCGCGTCGATCGCGACCTCGAACAGCGAATGCACGAAGCCGATCGGCTGGGTCCATTGCTTGCCGGAGGTCTGCTCATATCCCTTGGCGAGATCGGCGGCGCTGAGGCCGCTGAGGCTCGATTTGTAGGGATGCGTCGGCGTCCACCACACCTCGGTCGAGATGTTGTTGCCGCCCTTGCCGAGCGCCTGCACCGACGCCGGGAATAGCAGCGCCTT
The DNA here is from genome assembly GCF_054057515.1 of Bradyrhizobium sp. USDA 4474. Lineage (NCBI taxonomy): Bacteria > Pseudomonadati > Pseudomonadota > Alphaproteobacteria > Hyphomicrobiales > Nitrobacteraceae > Bradyrhizobium > Bradyrhizobium sp. USDA 4474. The sequence goes on from NZ_JBSRZJ010000002.1 coordinate 600,824, forward strand.
GGCGACCGATACGACTTTCGGCTTCAGCCCCTTCTGCCGCGCCTGGTTCCAGAACGTAGTGAAGTCGGGCGGGATGATCACGCCGGTGACGATCTCGGCATCGGCACCACGAAACGCCGCGATCTGCGAGCTGAAATCGTCGGTGAGGTTCTGGAAGCGGCCGGGATCGGTGAGCTTGAAACCCTGCTTGGCCAACACGGGCGGGAAGCCGATGGTGGTGTCGCCCCAGGCGTTGCCGTCGGCATCGTTGGGGAACAGCGCGCCGACCGACTTGTTCGTCGCGACCTGGCTCCACATGCTGGTGAAGACGCCGATCACGTCTTCCAGCCCCCAGAAGTAATGGAAGGTATAGTCGAACGGCTTCCAGCTCTTGGGATCGCCCGGATTGGCCTGCCGGCCGATGAAGTTGGTCTGCCACGGCGCGACGGAAGAGATGCACGGCACCTGCTCGAGCTCGCACTGTGTCGCCACCGGATTGTTGGTTTCGGGCGTGGCGCCGACCACGATCAGGCCGACATTGTCGCGGGTGATCAGCTCCTTGGCGACCTCGGCGGCGCGGTTCGGGTTCGACTGGCTGTCTTTTGTCACCACCTCGACCTGATAGGTTTGTGATCCGACCTTGACGCCATCCTTGATGAACTTTCTGAACTCGCCGAGCACGAAATCGTCAGCTTCGGCAAAGGCCGCCAACGGACCGCTCTTCGGCGAGACATAGCCGATCTTGATCGGCTTGTTGGCCGCGCGCACGGAAGGCGCGAACAATGTCGTCGTGCCTGCGGCGGCGAGACCACCGGCGATGCCCTGCAGCACACGGCGACGATCGAAAGACTTCATGTTCAATAGATTTTTGGTCATTTCCCCTCCCTTGAGGCAAGCCGGTTTTCAAGCCGGCTGCCGTCCATTCCGTTCTGAACAATTATCCGCGCAGCGTCGCATCACGCGGCGGCGACGGACTTCGCCTGAGCCTTCGCGCTACGGCCGAGGATCTGGCCGAGCACGTCGAGCAGCACGTCGGGGGCATTCACTGCCGCCTCTCTGGCGCGCCAGGCGACATACATGTCGGGACGCACCAGCACGCAGCCGTCCTCGTCGACTTCGCTCTGGCGATACCAGTCGGCATAGATGTCGAGCGCGTCGCAGCCCTGTGGACCGATCGTCACCACATCGACCGGCAGGCCGTAGGCCTTCTCGACCGCGGCGGCGGCGGCTTTCCAGCCATCGCCGCCGATCCCAGTGAGTAGCGTGAAGCGGCCCTTTCCGGTGAGATCGAGCGTCGACTTGCGCTGGCCCTGATGCTCGATCCAGACATGCGGCAGATGCGCGCCGGGCCAGGTCGTTGCCTGATAATACAGTTCGTGATCCCTGGTGAAGGCCGGCATCGGCGTGCCGTCGGACACTACGGCGGTCGAGCCGTAGCGCTGGTTCAGCTCGACGCCGTGGCAGTTGAACTCGTAGCTTTTCCTGGCGATGGCCTCATAGAGCTTCTTGCGCCGCGCCTTGCCCTCGGTGGTCGGCGCCTTACGTGCCGCGATCGCCTTGCGGGCCTCGGCTGGATCGGTCGAGGCGACCAGCCCCACCGCCTCGAAGATCGGCGGGAAATCGCCGATACTCTTGTTGGCGCGGGTCACGATCTGCTTGCCGACCGGCTGGCGCTCCGCCGAATAGGTCTCGAGCAGCGACGGTGCCGCATGGCCCTCGAGCACCAGCTTCAGCTTCCAGCACAGATTAAAGGAATCCTGGATCGAGGTGTTGGAGCCGAGGCCGTTGGTCGGCGGATGGCGGTGCACGGCATCGCCGACGCAGAAGACGCGACCGGACGAATAGTGGCCGGCATACATCTCGTTCACGGTCCAGGTCGAGGTGGAGCGGACCTTGACCTCCAGCGCCTCGTCGCCGACGAGATTGCGCACGATCGAGATCGCCTCGTCATTGCTGAGCTTGCGCTCGCCCTGCTCGATGTCGTAGCCCCAGATGATCAGCCATTCGTTCCACGGCCGCACCATGCGGATCAGGCCGGCACCGATGCCGCCAATCTCAGCGCCAGGCTGCAGCACCCAGTACAGCACGCTCGGCCGGTGTGTGACGTATTTGCTCAAGTCGGCCTGCACGATGATGTTCATGCTGCCGGCGCGACCCATCTGCCCCTCCATCGGCAGCCCGATCACCTCGGCAACCCGGCTGCGGCCGCCATCGGCGCCGATCAGATACTTCGCGCGGATCTGGTAGGTCTCCCCGGATAGCCGATCCTTCACCGTTGCCGTGACGCCGTCGGCATCCTGCACCAGGTCGACGAACTCGGTGTTGAAGCAGAGCGAAGTGCCGCGCTGGCCGGCGGCCTCGATCAGGATCGGCTCGAGCAAATTCTGCGGCAGGTCGCAGATCCGGGTCGGGCTGGCGAGATCGTAATCCGCCTTGCGCGAGGGATGATTGCCCCAGGAATAGAGCCGACCGAACTCCTCGCCGGCGAGACTTTCACAGAACACGTTGTTGGCCATCAGATGCTGCGGCACCGCCTGCGCCACCGCCTTGTCCTCGAGGCCGAGATCGCGCAGAACCTCCATCGCACGCTGGTTGGTGATGTGGGCGCGCGGCGTGTCAGCCAGCCAGCCATATTTCGTCACCAAGATGTGCTTGACGCCGTACATGCCGAGCAGGGCCGCCGCCGTCGCGCCGGCCGGGCCGCTGCCGACGACAAGCACATCGGTCTGAACAGGTTTGCTGGTCATCATGCTCTCCTTGCTCGTGTTGTTGGTTGCGATCGTCATTCCGCGGCCATCATCGGCCGGGGCACCAAACCTGCGCCGGGCTTCATCTGGAAGTCGTAGGTCATCAGGTGCCACGGGCCGGAGACCCGCTCGCCGTTCGGCAGCGCTGCTTCGTTGCGCGGCTCGACGCGCGCGATGAGTTCGTCCTTGACGCCGAACACCACGTCGCTGCGCAGATATTGGTCGCCATCGAGGAAGACGTGGGTGATCAGCGGCTCGTAGCCTTCGGCCTTGACCAGGAAGTGCACATGCGCGGGGCGCATCGGGTGACGCTGCGTGGCGGTGATGAGATCGCCGACCGGGCCGTCGGTCGGGATCGGATAGCTGCACGGCAAGATTGTGCGGAACGAGAAGCGGCCGTCAGCATCGGTGACGAAGCGCGCGCGCAGCGACGGCCCGTGGGCCGCATAATCGGCCTTCTGCGAATCGTAGAAGCCGTCATCGTCGGCATGCCAGACGTCGATCTCGGCACCGGCAAGCGGCTTGCCGGCGAGGTCGGTGACGCGGCTCTGCACGAACATCACCTCACCGTCGATGCCCTCGGAGATATTACCACCGTGCGGCGTCACGCGGTGCTCGCCGACATAGAACGGGCCGAGCACCGTGGTCTCGGTTGCGCCCTCGCGCTCACGGTGATTGACGGCGTCGACCAGCATCGAGACGCCGAGCACGTCGGAGAGCAGGATGAACTCCTGGCGCAGCGGCGTGCAGGTCCGGCCGGTGCGGGTCAGGAACTCGATCGCCTGATTCCATTCCTCGAAGGTGAGTTCGGTGCGGCGCACCAGATCGTGGAGCGATTTCACCGTCTCCTCGATGAGGAACTTCAGCCGCTTGTTCGGCGTGTTGGCGAAGCTGCGAACCACCTCGTCAGTGAGGTCATGCTCGTTGAAATTGGCCATCGTGTTGTCCTTGATCCCTGAGGTTCAGTCCTGCGCGGGCGCTTCGCCGCGCCAAGCTGCCGCGATCAATTGCTCGATCGGGGCGCGATCAATCGGTCTTGGATTGCCATATGGCTTGCGCACCGCCATCTCCGCAGCGCGTGCGATGCCGTCCTCGGGCATTCCGATGTCGGCGAGCGCGCGCGGCAGCGCGAGCTTCCGAGCAAGGTCAAACAGGCCCTGCGGAGCATTGGCGCTGTGCAGCGCCCGCGCGGCTCGAGTCATGGCCTCGGGCGCGGCGGCGGCGTTGTAGGCGGCGGCGTGTGGCAGCACGATCGCGTGAGTTTCGGCATGCGGCAGGTTGAACATGCCGCCCAGCACGTGGCAGAGCTTGTGGTGCAGCGACATGCCGACCGCGCCGAGGCAGACGCCGCACAGCCAGGCACCATAGAGCGCATCGCGACGGGCGCCGGGATCGGCGGGCGCCACCATGATGCGCGGCAGCGCGCGGGCGAGCGCGGCGATGCCATCCTCCGCCATCAGCGAGGTCAGGGGATTGGCGTCGGGCGCATAAAGCGCCTCGACGGCGTGGGCGATCGCGTTCAGGCCGCTGGCAGCGGAGATGTGCGGCGGCAGGCTGACGGTGAGATCGACGTCGTAGATGACGGTATCAGGCACCAGATCCTGGGAATGCTGCGTGGTCTTGATGCCGTTGCTGGTCTCGCCAAGAATCGGCGTCATCTCGGAGCCGGCATAGGTGGTCGGCATCGCGATATGCGGCAACCCCGTGCGCAGCGAGAGCGCCTTGCCGAGTCCGACCGTCGAGCCGCCGCCGATCGCGACCAGCCCGTCGATGTCGCGGGACTCCACAATCCGAAGCGCTTCGTTGGTGACTTCAACCGGCGTATGCATGCGAGCGCCGGTAAACAGTCCGGCGAGCCTGTCGCCGAGGCCTGTGCCGAGCCGTCGCCCGAGGTCGTGCTGCTCGCTTGTGGTGAGCACCAACGCCCGCTTGATGCCGAGGCGCTCTGCCTCCTCGCCGAGTCGCGCCGAGGTGCCGGTACCGAACAGGACGCGATATTGCTGCGAGCAATAAGCAAACGCGCCCTTCCCCGCACCACCGGCCATCACAACGGACGTGGCTCCGGCATCGGCCAGCGCGATGCTCATGGCAATCCTCCCAAGCCGCCGAACCGGCGATCTCATGTCGTTGGGAGGAAGCTAGGGGCGGGCTGGCGCGGCGGGCCTGCACGAAACCGAAGAAAATCTGCACAAAACCGGAAAAATAATGCAGGGCTGAATCGGGCCTTCGACCGCCGGGGCCGCGATCAGCGGAAGCTAGTGGCTGTGTCGGTATCGTCCGGGTGTTATGCCAGTAAAGCGGCGGAACATCCGCGTGAAATGCTCTTGATGGGAGAAGCCGCAAGCCAGCGCGATCTCGGCCAGACTCAGGGTCTCGTCGGCAAGCAGCGCCCTGGCGCGCTCTATGCGCAAATTGAGCACGTATTGATAAGGCGAGACGCCGCTGGTCGCCTTGAAAAGCCGCACGAAATACTCGGTGCTGCGGCCACACAGCTGCGCCAGCTGGTCGAGCCGGATATCGCTGTCGATGTTGGCATCAACGAATTCGCGGATCCGCGCCATCTGCTTGACGCTGAGCAGGTTTGGATGCTTGCCGGCCTCCACGCTCGGCTTGTGGAAATTAATCGCGACAAAGCGGTTGGCAATCGCCTGCGCGATCGGATCGACGAACAGCGACGAGGCCGGCAGGCCGCCGGTGATGGTATCGCCGATCGCCGCGGCGAGATGCTCGAGCACAGCGTCCTGATCGCCGAGCATCGGCGCGAGACCACCGATCACGCCGGGTGCCCCGTCAGGGCCGGCGAAAAGGTCGGAGCGCAGATAGATGTGGGTGGATTCCAGCGGCTCGCGCAGGAGCACGTTGCATGCATGGCCCGCCGGCAGGAAGAAAACGCCACCGCGCGGGATGTGCCGAGCAACCGACTTGCCGTCCATCACATACGTGATGTCGACCGGGCCGCCCCGATGTAGCACCATCAGATTGTCTGAAAGTGCGTGGAAGTGCCCATCAAACGGCCGTTCGCGCTGGACCGAGGCAAACGCCGATGACCAGCCGAGCCCTTCGCTCGAGCCGCGGAATTCGGCCTGGAAGCGGTTCAGGATCCCGTGCGTCTCCTGCACCCCAAAATTCGACGTCGCCTGCATCCGACAGACCAAGGGCTCGCGGCTTCGGTGCCGCGGAGTAAAACCCAATGGCCCTCAATTTTCAATCCAATCGCTTCCATCGTTGCTGCAGCGCAATGTCAACACCGGCAACACAGTTCGAAGCTCTCTGAGATTCGTTGCAGGGCTGGACGGCGTCCAATGGAGATCGGTGCGGTCCTCGCGCGCCAGATCGAAGTTCTAACCAATGCTTGCAGCCAAGCGCTTGGCCTCCGTCGTCGCTTGCCGGCGCATCGCTTCGAACTGTTGCCGTTTCGGATCGACGTCTCGATCGGTGGGGAACGACCGAAGTATCTCTCCGAACGACTCTGCGACTTCGTCTTTGAATTCGCCGTGCGGAAGAATGTATGGCTCGTTCCCGACGATTCCTTCGACCACCCGTTCGCCTACGGCGAGAGGGTCCATTCCGGCTTCCAACGGCGAACCGCCGGCCGCGAACGGGCCGCCCGCCGATTGATCAGAACCGAACGTGTTGAGGTGAAGCGTCGTGTCGACGAGATTGCTGCGAACCAGGCCGGGGCAAAGGAGCGAAACGCCAATGTTGTGCGGTCCGAGTGCCATTCGCAACGACTCCGTCAGGCCGCGCACCGCGAATTTGGATGTCGAGTAAATGCCGCCGGGATTGGGAAGAGCGAGGATGCCGGCCATCGAGGAGGTGTTGACGATGTGACCACCTTCTCCATGCGCCCGAATCCGGGGAACGAACGTCGCGACGCCGTTGACGACGCCCCCGACGTTGATGTTCATCACAAAATCCCAATCCGCGAAGCTCGCGTCTTCCATGGGCACCATGCTCGATACGCCTGCATTGTTGCAGAGTATGTGGACCCTGCCGAATACCTTCTCGGTCTCCGTCGCCGCTCGTGCCATTGACTCGCGGTCGGCAACGTCCAGACGGATCAGATGGTAGTTCTTGTTGGAGCGATCGAGGGCGGAAGCCGCCGCATCGAGATGCGATTGACGGACGTCCGCGACAACGACCTTCACCCCATGTTGCAGGAACGCGCGGGCCATTCCGAACCCGATCCCACTCGCGCCTCCCGTGATGAACGCGACCTTATTTTCGATATCTTTCATTTGATGGTGCTCCTGAATCCTTGCGCACGCCCCTCGACGTCATCGCGCCTTCTCGAGCATGAGCGAGAAGGTGGAGTGCAATCCCCGCCACTACGGCCACGGATACCGACCGGCATACTGTGGAACGAATTAGCGTCTCCACCTCCGGCTAGGCTCTTAATCGTAAGTTGCCAGACCCCGCCGCGGATCGCTGTTAGTCCTCGTGGCCCTCGATCATGACGAAATCGGAGGTGCTGGCTTCGTCGCGAATCTTGGCCGCCGCCTGATACTCGGGTGAGTCGTAGCAGGCCTTGGCCATTGCGTAGCTTTCAAACTCGATGACGACGTGACGACGCCCTTGAAGTGCGTCGCCGTGCACTTCGCATGCGCCGTTTCGGACAAGGAACCGCGCCCCGTACTTCTTCAATGGCACGGCGTTGGCCGCGATGTAGTCCTTGTAGCGCTCCGGGCTCGTGACGTTGATGTGACCAACCCAATATCCCTTCTTCGCCATCTCGCACTCCTCCTGCGCTAACGGTCTGCTGACAAACCGGACCACTCACTGGCACCTACCAGCCGCTGCTTCACCACAAGATGCGGCGGCGGGAAGAATCGAATTTATGTTGGCCGTGACCCCACATATTCCGAGATCCATCTTTCCAGGAAAGCAGCGATGTCATCGCTGTTCCTTTCCTGCATCATCAGGTGGCCGTTGCCGCGCAGGCCATGGTCCTCGAGCCGCAGATGGACGGCTCGCACGCCCGCCTGAACGAGATAGTCGACGGTGCCGTGGTCGTGCATGGACCAGGCCGACGCCTCCGATGTCACGACAGCAACGGGCATCGATGCGAGGTTGGGAAGGCGCCTCGCCGGCTCTTTCTGAACGAAGCAGTCCGCCAGCCCAGGTTTCGAAGCCTTGCGGATTTCGCGCCGCAGTTCAGTTGGGCCTTTGAGGGGCGGATCGAACGTCATCGGGATCGCAGTGAGTCCGTAAGAGAGGTCGCCCAGCCCCATCGGCAATTGGGCGAAAGGCGGCCCCATTGGCTCAACCGCGACGATGCCTTTCACCAGGTGCGGTCGACTATCTGCCACGAGCCAACCGAAGGGCGCTCCCATGGAATGGGTGAGCAGGATCGCCGGACCAATGCGATCCAGCAATTCGGCTCCGGCTCGCTGCATAAGCTGTTGCGTCTGTGCCAAAGAGACAAGGAATGGACCTTGCGTCGCGATGAATTGGTCCAGAACTGGATCGCCGACGACACCGGAGCCAGGCCACTGATCATGCTTCTGCGCATTCGGCCAGCTGTTCGGCTGCTTGCCGGGCGCGGTAAACAGCGTCATGGCAAATTCGTAAGTCAGCGGAGGTGTCATGGGACCCAGAGCCTCCGGATGCAGGGGTGAGCGACCATGCCCTGGGCGGTCGACGACATAGACCGGGTAACCCTGTTTCAGAAAGTAAGTGGCCCATCCCGGCCGTCCGTCGGGAGTACCGAGAAAATCCGTTCCCTGCCCCCCACCTCCATGCACCATCACGATGGGATATGGATGCCGGATGTGTTCCGGGATCTGATACTGCACGAACATCTGGCCCGCAGCGATGGTGCCATTCGGTGTCTTCTGGCGGACCAAACCGGTCCAAAAGAATCCCTGATCTGCCAGCACCAAGGGAGCAGTTTTAGCTTCAGTCTGGGTCACGTCCCCCTCCGACTTTCTTCAGAGATCCAGAAAACCGGTCGGCAGCCCAAGATTGCTGCGACCAATGTACTTCGCGAATGTCATGTATTGAGAGGAGATGTGTCCTCGATACATCTGGGCGTCGCCAAAGTATCGAAGCATCCTTGAGCCCTTCCGCGCCGCGGTCGACCCGGCGGTCTGAAACAGGAGCTCGATGGCGTCACAGGCAAGACGTGCGCCGGTCTGCAGCATTCCCCACAGTCGCAAGTTTTCTTCCACGGATGCTTGCAAGCCCGTCCTCGCCCACCGCTGGCAGTAGTCCATGTGCTTGCGCAAACCCTGCAGCAGCACGCCTTCGGCCGCATCGGTCAAGGCTATGGCGCGGCCATAGTTGACCTGGAAATCAGTCTCGAAGGCGCGCTTGATGAAAGGTGGAACAAATGTGTTTTGCGAGAGCAGGATATCGCGATACTCATCGATCGCCGCGCGCGCGGCACCGATGATAGGCGATGTCAGAGACGCGTGATAAGGACCCATGAGAACCCCGACATACATGGGGTTACCATGCAAGCGCGTTCCCGGTGTGCCCTCGGAGAGATCCTGCTTTGCACCCAGCGCGTCGAAGAACGCGGTCATGTGCTCGGGCACGAAGACATTGTCCAGCTTGACGCTGTTCGAGCCGGACCCGCGCATGCCCAAGGTGCGGTCTCCACCCCAATCGCCCAGAATTGTGTATTGCCCCCGCGGCACGACGAAGTTCAGGATTCGCGGCGGGAACGAAGTGTGAAGCAACGTTGCGCCGAGGAAGTGCGTGCTGTGCGGTATTCCCGACGCATACGGCCACACACCATTGATGATATAGCCGCCCTCGACCGGCAGGCACGTGCCCCCGGGGGCAGCCCGGTGCGGTGACGCGAAATGACCGGATGAACCGAAGATTTCGATCTGTGCAGCTTCCGACCAGTGCGAGGCTATGACAGGCGCATGAGAAGCGGCCAACGTCAAGCACCACCCCGCGGACGGATGACCGCGCGAAATCTCCACCATGACGCGAAAAAATGTTTCGTAATCGAACTCGTAGCCACCAAACATTTTGGGCTGCAAGATCCGATAGAATCCGGCATCGATGAACTTCTGCTGGATTTCGTCCGAATAATGTCCCCGCTCATCGGTTTCGTCCTGCGATTCCCGCAGCAGCGTTCTCATCGAAGCCGCGCGGTCCACCAGATCCTGCGGAGTGAGGTGAGGTTCCGGTACCGGCAGGCTCCTGCGCATGGCCTGAACGTTCATTTTCAATCTCCTGATAATTCCGTTGAGCGTGTCGCAGCTAACCGGCGATAGGCATTTATGCCGGCGAGCTCACAATCATTCTTTTGTGGCGCTCGAGCACCCGCGGCGCAGTTTCGTCCAGCATCAGGCAAAGCAAGCCTGCACAAACACAAAGCGTAGCGGCGATCCACATCGAGCTGGACGGACCGAACACGTCGGAAGCGATCCCGGCGAGGGCCGGGCCCGCGAAGCCGCCCGCGAGCTCGCCAACCCCCATGATGAAGCCAAGCGCAGTAGCAACATGGGTCGGCGGGATTGTCTCGGACGGCACAGTGGCCATGAACAACGAGAAGCTGCCAATGGCGAGATTGCCGACACCCATGAGCAACACCATCAAAGGCAACGGTCCGTCGAACATTACGGTTGTCACCGGAGCAATCACGGCAACGAAGCCTGACAGGATGAGAATCGGACGGCGGCCAAAGCGATCCGACAGCGCCGGTACGATGATTGAGGACGCGGCCGTTGCGATACCGGTCGCCGCCACGGCAACGCTCATTGCGCTGGGCGACAGACCGCGAACCTGCACCAGGTAGATCGGAAGGAAGGTTATCTGAATCAGGAGCCAAGACACCATCAGGCAGCTCACGATCGCGCAAACCCAGATGTTGCGATGTTTCAGCATCGTCAAAGGCGGAATCGTGTTGCGCGCTGACGCAGCCGATATCGGAGCGGCACCCGACGAAGGTTCACGGATAAAAGCGACAATCAGGGCCGCCACCACAAAGCCAGGCACCGCCGCAATGTAGAAAGCACTTCTCCAGCCGTAGATCTGCCCAATCGCCACGAGCACCAGAGGAGCAGCAAAATTACTTAGGAGCGCGCTGAAGAAATTCTGCAAAACGCCCATGTTGAAGCCGCGACGGTGCTCCGACGATTCCGCAGCCATGATCGATTGCGCGATCGGAAGTACAGGTCCTTCCGCAAATCCCATAACGAGGCGAGCGGCAAGCAACGTCAGAAACGAATTGGCGAGACCGGATCCTACCGAGCAGATCGAGAAGATCAGTATCGCGCAGACAAGGAGTGTTTTACGATTTTGAAAATAGTCCGAAAGAGTGCCGACGGCGTAGCCGGCGATTGCCCAGGTCAGCGCCAGTCCACCCGCGAGGGCACCGAGCTGAGTGTTGTTCAGCTGCAGCTCAGGCACCAGAAATGGAGATAGAAAGTTCAGCGCCAGACGGTCGAAGAATACGAAGCCAAACGCGGCTCCCATCAAGACGACAACGAGATTTTCATAACTAAAGATGCGAATTCTTGTTCATGATTTCTCCCTAGTGTTTCCCGTTACGGTTGTCTGTGGCCGCGTTCTATGCGCATTGCGCCGGCGCGGCTTCTGATATTTCCTGAGGCGCCAGTCCATTGCGCCGGCTCTCATATAGCCGCCGCATTCTCGCGAACTCGACGACCTGCTCGGCCACGAATGCAAGCTGTTGCGCTATGATCGGATCGCTGCACGCGCCGTCTCCGGAAAATGGCCGCTGCGCGGTGTTAATCACCGCTGAAAATGGAGTCGGCCAACCGCGCAGCGCGTGAACAATGGTCCGCAGAGTCCCCAGCGTCGCGCCCATGGCTTGGGCTCCGCCCGCGCATACGATGGCGCCGACCGCGCGTCCGGCAAGATAGCTGCGAGCATCGGCGCTGAGGTCCTCGGTGTAGTCTATTGCGTTCTTGACCAGGCCGGAGATCGAGCCATGATAGCTCGGGGTGGCAATGATGACCCCGTCTGCTGCGCGTAGTGCTTCGACCAACGCCGTCGCACGCTCCGTACGTTCAATGCTGTCGTAGTGCGGGAGATTCAACGATTGCCCGGCGAAGATCTGCGTTTTCGCACCGAGCCGTGCGGCTTCCGTCAAAGCCAGGCGGAGCGCCCTCTCCGAGGTTGATCCGTCACGCAACGTTCCGCCGAGCCCGACGACGAGGGGTGACCAGTCTTTCATCGCAGCGGCCCACTTCCCCGCGCAGCACGATCACCCGAGGTCCAAGGCTCCTCAAGCGAATGCTGGCCAATTCGGATATGCGAGCACCCTCGCCCGGCATCGAACAATGCCATGCGCGTCTCTCCCTATCGTCGGCGCCATGATTGCGTCTGGCGCCTCTACGTGAGGTGAAAGTAGGACATGCCGGGTGGCTAAGCCTGCACAAACCGGACCGGTTTGCAGGAAACCGACACAAACTGTCCGCTTCGTTTACAGGAAACGAGCCAGCGTTCAGATCGGAAAGGCTGATCGTGGAGTTCTTAATTCATCGCCCGTCGATAAGCGCCCGGCGACAAGCCGGTCATCCGACGGAACGTGTTCGTGAAATGCTGCTGGTGCGCAAACCCGCATCGCCTCGCAACTTCCGCGAGGCTAATGTTTGGAACCGTCAGGAGCAGTTTCGCATGATGAATTCGTACCCCGACAACGTATCGGTGAGGAGACACGCCCAGCGAAGACTTGAACACCCGTATGAAATACTCGGGACTCACGCCGCAGATCGCAGCCAAATCGTCCAGCTTGATGCAATCCGCGATATTGGCTTCGACAAAGTCACGAATCGAGCGGACGCTACGTGCACTCAGCTGGCGTTCCACAGCACACACCGCTTTCCGCTCCCGTGCGTTGAGCACCACAAGGCGATTGGCTATTGCCTGCGCAATCGAATCGGCCAGGAGGGAGCACGAGGTATCGCCCTCACGCACCATTTCTTCCACCACTGCAAGCAGATTGCTGGTTAGGGGCTCCGGCTCGCCCAACAAAGGCAAGAGGCCAAAATCGGAGTTCTGCGCTTTATCTTCAGAGCCGGAAAACAGTTCAGGACGCAGGTACACATGGATCGAATCCAACGGCGTATTCAGCGTCACCTCACAGTCGCGGCGCGGCGGCAGGAAAAAGATTCCCTTCTCCTGCAAGTGCCTGGATACGACGCGCCCATCGATCCGATAGGTAACATCGACTGGTCCGGTAGCTCCAGTCACCAGCAGGGCGTTGGCATTGGCTTCGAAGCGGCCGCTGAACGGCTCTTCCCGCTGAACCGATGCGAACATAGTCGACCAGCCGAGCCCCGCACTGGACGCCTCGCGTTTCACCGCGAACTGTCGCAGCACGGAATGGACCTCGCCTCCGTCGAAAGGCTGCACGGTATGCTCATTTCGTGCTGCGGCTGGCGATGGTGGATCGGAGCGTTTCTGCATTGGCCCTAGCTGCTTGTCAGTTGACGCTGCGACGGTACCGGCCGGGCGTTTGACCCGTCAGCCTGCGGAAGGCACGCGTCAAGTGTTCCTGATGGGAGAAGCCACACCGTAGTGCTATCTCAGCGAGGCCTTCCTGGTCTTGCTCGATCAATCGCTTGGCCCGTTCCACACGGGCCGCGATCACATATTGGTATGGTGATTTGCCCGTCGTTGCCGCAAAAGCCCGAACGAAAGACTTTGTGCCAATGCCGCACACGCTGGCCATCGCAGCAAGGGTAATCTCACCCTCAAGATTGGCTTCTATGAAATCGTTAAGGCGCCGAAGTTCGTAGTCCGGCAGCCCAGCGGTCCGAACCTGCCACGGTTCCCTACTCCTGCTAATCGCGGAGACCCTGTCCGCGAGCGCCCGCGCTATCGGATCGATGAAGAGATCTGAATTCGAGACATTCTCGCAAACCGCCCGCTCAACCGCCTGCGCCAGTTGCTGTATAACCACGTCCCGTTCCACCAGCAGCGGTGTGACGTTCTGAACAGAAACCAAGTTTGCACGAAGATAAATATGCAGAGTATCCAGCGCCCCATGCAATCCCACCTCGCACGCATGACCTGCCGGCAAGAAAAAGATGCTTCCTTTCGGAATGCAACGTGAAGTGACGTGCCCGCCGGATGCGAAGGTCGTCTGCACGGGGCCGCTACGGTGCAACACAATGAGGTCGTCAGCGATAGCTTCGAACCGCCCCTCGAAGGGATTCTCCCTTTGGATCGACGCGTAAATCGACGACCACCCATGCCCCTCGCTCGTTGCACGGATGTCGGCCCCGAATCGTTGCAGAACACCGTGAGTATCGGAGCCTCTAAACTCGCGCTTGGCTTCCATCTCGTGCTCCGCGTGCGTCTGACGGGGCCCACTGCCACGCAATATGCGCGCGTGTTGATCAAGAATGATTCATTATAACCACGATGCTGCAAGCACGCCAGCGCCTTCGCCGGCGGCAAGCTTTGAAGGATTCTCAGGGTCGCCTCTTCGGCATCGCCGGTGATCGCAATGCCTTCGGCTCGGCCCACGCTTGCAACTTCGCGGATCGACTGCTTGGCGAGTTCGAGGAGTTCCGGCCTGTGATAGCGGCTTGCCAACCCGGCCGGGTGACGAATACGATATCCAATCCCGCTGACTGCAACCAGCCACCATACAGCAGCCCGATTGCGCCGGATCCGACAATAGCAACCCCCGTCAATCATCCTCAGTCTTTTGTCCGAGCGGCCGTCTCATGCACCCACTTCCTGCTTCAGCGTCGCACTGCGATTACCCGCATGAGGCGCCTACATTCTCCCTCATCTTTGTACTGAGGCGCTCCAAGGAGCGCGCTCTACGGTTGATCGTCTTGTGCAAGCGGGTCCAGCACCCGGATATTGTCGAGAGCTTTGCCGATGAACATGCTGGACGTCCTGGTCTTTCCTTAGAACGGGTAGTGCTGCGGACCTTCTATCGTTATCCAACGAAGCTCGGTGAATTCGTTGATGACGGCTTTTCCGCCGAAGCGGCCGTACCCGCTGGCCTTTGTGCCGCCGAATGGCATCTGAGCCTCATCGGCGACGGTCGGCCCATTGATGTGGCAGATACCGCTCTGGATACGTTTCGCAATCGTCAGGGCACGGGAAACATCGCGGCCGAAGATCGCGGCGGACAGTCCATATTCAGTGTCGTTGGCGACGCGCACGGCCTCGTCGACGCCGGCGACACGAATGATCGATTTCACGGGTCCGAACGATTCCTCGTTGTAGATTTTCATGTCCGACGTCACGTGGTCGAGCAAGGTGGCTTCGACGACCGTTCCGTTGCGCTTGCCGCCCGCGACGATCTTCGCTCCCTTTGCGGTGGCATCGTTGATGAGCGCATCCATACGCTCGGCGGGCGCCAGATCGACCAATGATCCCAGGACGACATGCTCACGCGGATCGCCAGCCGGCAATGTCGAGGCCTTGGCCGCGAGTTTGGCGACGAACGCATCGGCGATCTTGTGATCCACAATAATGCGCTCCGTGGACATGCAGATCTGCCCCTGATTCATGAAAGCGCCGAAGGCCGCAGCATCGACTGCTTGGTCCAGATCGGCGTCATCCAGAACGACCAAAGGCGCCTTGCCGCCAAGTTCCAGCAGGGCAGGCTTGAGATGCTCCGCCGCGAGCTTGGCGATGATGCGACCGACTTTGGTTGAGCCTGTGAAATTGACCCGGCGTACGGCAGGATTGGAAATCAACGCCTCGACGATCTTCGGCGCGTCCGGAGGTGCATTCGACAGGACGTTGACGACTCCCTTGGGGAAGCCAGCCTCATTCAGAACTTGGCCGATAAGATGATGTGTTCCGGGACAGGTTTCTGACGAACGCAAGATGACCGTGTTGCCGCAGGCGAGCGCCGCCGCGATTGCCCGCGTGCCGAGGATGACCGGGGCGTTCCACGGCGCCATGCCGAGGACGACGCCGGCCGGCTGGCGTACCGCCATCGACCAGATACCGGGCTTATCGGATGGAATGACTTCGCCTGTGATTTGGGTGGTGAGAGCTGCAGCTTCGCGCAAGATGCCGGCGGCGAGATGGACATTGAAGCCAGCCCAAGGCGCCGTCGCCCCGGTCTCCTCGAGCATCAACTTGATAAAGTCATTGGTACGGCTCTCCATAAGATCAGCCGCCTTCAGAAGGAGGCCGCGACGCAGCGAGGGCCCTGTCTCTGACCAGGTCTCGAACGCCTTGGCCGCAGCAGCGACGACCTTCTCGACGTCTGCGAGCGTCGCAGCCGGCGCGCGTGTCGCGACCTTACCGGTCATGGGATCCTTGCGCTCGAAAGTGCCGCCTCCCTCGGCCGCAACCGCACCACCGTCAACGATCAATCCGATATCCATCGATACTCTCCCGATTTTCAAAACATTTATTTCTCTGACCTTGAGGCCGCCCGCTTCGCTGATCTCACCCGCCAGGAACTGCCAGCTCTTCAGTCCCACTCGCCTGTCGTCGCGCTGGGCCCGGAAAGAGGGTCAATGACTGCGAGGCGGAAGCTCGTCTTCGGCCCGCACCGAACTCGCCGCCAGAGCAGCAAATGCCGCCAAGCACGCGAGCGTCGTCGTCGTTTTCATTACAAACTCCTCCCAATCTGCTTCTAATTGCGCGGCGCTCAGGCCTGCGTTCCGCCGTCGATCGGAATGATCGCGCCGGTCATGTATGTGGAAGCGGGCGACGCCAACAGCAGCGCGAGCCCCTTGATCTCATGCAGTTCGGCAAGTCGCCCTAAGGGCACGGTATCTGCAAACGCCGCGGCACCTTCGGGCGTATGCATCCGGCCATTGCCGATATTCGTGCGAAAAGGGCCCGGCGCGATGGCATTGACACGCACATTGTGAGGACCGAGCTCGAGAGCCGCGACGCGCACCACCTGTGCAATGCCGGCCTTTGCCGCGTGGTAGCCGTAACTCGGTAGCGCCGACGCGCGCAGCGCCGCGACGGAAGACGTCACGACGATCGATCCCTGCCGCCGTGGCTTCATGTGTTTTGCCGCCACGCGAATTGTCCGAAAAGCGCCATCAAGATTGACCCGAAGGCAGGCGTCCCAAAGCTCCATGGACGCCACATTGAGCTCGCCTTCGGGCTTGCCGTATCCCGGGCCACCGCTTACGCCCGCGTTCGCAAACACACAATCGAGCCGGCCGTATCTTTCGACGTAAGCATCAACGACAGCTTCGACTTTGCCGGCCTCGGCTATGTCGACGCTGAAGGTCTCAACGGCTCCACCGGCTTCGTCGATGGCAGCCGCCGCCTGCTTCAATTTGCCCTCGTCGATGTCAAGCATTGCGACCCGCCCTCCATTGGCTGCGATCACTTGCGCAATCGCGAGACCAAGGCCAGACGCAGCGCCTGTAACGACGGCGACATGTCCGGACAGGTCAAACAATTCAGCGGCGTTCATCGTGTCTCTCGTCGTTTAACATTCGGTCAGTTTAGACCGTGTACTCATAATTCTTTTCACAGATCAGAGCAGCGCCACAAGATCAGCGAAACTACCGACAAAGGTGGCCTTTAGCTTCCAATCAGTAATGCTATCGTGGCCATTAACAACGTGACCGCGACGGCGGGGACAACGATCCAGAAGGTCTCATTCCTGGTTTCGAACCACTCACAGGCGATATGATACAGCCGCGCCCGCAGCATCTTCATCGCGTTCGAGGCAACCGGCACAATCCAGGCGCAATTCCGAACCGCACGCTCATCGAACGTCCTCATTGGCTGATCAACGGCGGTCCTCTGGTGGATCACATAATTCTCCTTGTCCACACGATACCGACGTCCGCGCATTTATGAGTACACGCCCTAGTCAGCGCGACCAAGCAAGGCGCCGCCATCGATGACGATGTGGGTCCCGGTGACGTAGCTCGACGCTGGCGAAGCCAGGAAAAGCGCCAGCCCCTGTATCTCCTCGGGTCGACCGACGCGGTGAATAGGGCTGCCAGCTTCGAAGCGCTTCTTGAGGTCGGGCGTCGTGAGCTGGGTCAGAAACGGACCCGGCAAGATTGCGTTGACCAGAATGTTGTAGCGGGCGAGCTCAAGTGCGGCCTGCTTGGCGAGGTGCGACACAGCCGCCTTCGATATCTGATAGGGCATACCGACGATAGCACCTGGCCTGACGCTCGCAATCGACGAGGTCAGGATGATGCGTCCGCCGTTCTGTCGCTTCATGTGCGGAACAGCGGCTCGAATGGTCGAAAAGATCGAGGTCAAATTCGTATCGATGACCTTGTCCCACAGCCTGTCCGGGACGGCCTCGATCGCCCCCTCCGGATCCCGTTCGCCGGCCATCGACAGAAATCCCGGTCCGGCATCGATGCCCGCATTGGCGAACACGACATCGAGACGGCCGGTTCGTTCGACCGCTTTGTTGACAGCGGCCTTGACTGCATCGCGATCCGTAACATCGACGGCAACGCCGGCTACATCGCCGCGCACCTTGAGCTCGGACACGGCCTGGTCGAGGCTAGACTCGTCTTTGTCCAGCAAGACGACGCGTGCATCATTGTCGAGCATTGCCTCGGCGAAGGCCCGACCCAGGCCTTTGGCACCGCCGGTAATAACGACAGAAAGGCCGGTGACGTCGAACAGATCCTGGGTTTTCACGTCGAGGCACCTTGTTTCGAGTGACCAACGCCGGATGGGATCCTTGCCGTCCCAGTTCTGCGCCGCTGCGAAGTAGCTGTGATAGATGCCCTCGAGCGCCTCCGTCGTCTCGATCACCTCAAGCATGCCCGGCAAGTCGCGGCGGGTATCGACATAGACGATCCGCACGCCGCGCGGCGAGAGGTCGGAGAACACGACTGGGTAGCCGGCAGCCTCGTAGCGAGCGACGTCCGCATCGAAGTCCTTGGAACAGACGGCCCAGTGATGGAAACCGTGACCTTTGACCTTGACCGTCTCTTGATAGACCGACGGCTTGGTGTCGTGCTGCTCAATGAGCTCGATCATCATGTGGCCGGTAAAGGCGACGGCGAGAGTCAGGCTGATGTCGGTCGGCTGGCCTCGATACACTCCCTTCGCAGGCACGAAAGGACCGCTCACAAACCAAGGCCCGATATTCAGCGCCTTCACATGATGCATCATCGTGTGATCGATGTTTTCGACCGTATAGGCTGCCTGCACCAATCCGCCGACCGGCTGCCCGAACGAGAGTGGCTTCATCGTGCAAAAAACTCCCTACTACCCGCCAAGCGCTCCTTGGCGACCACGAAGTCGAGAACTGCGGGCTCACCGCTTTCGTTGGCCACGAACGCCCGTTCTAGGGCGGCCTCGACCTGGTGGGGATCAGTGACACGCTCGCCGTAGCAGCCGGAGGCGACTGCAAGGCCCGCGTAGTCGAGATCAAGTACGAATTCGGTCCCAATGAACCGCTCATTGAACGCTTCCACTTGGATGTCGCGGATCGAGCCCAAGGCGTGATCGTTGAATATGCACCACGTGACACCGAGCTTGAGTTCGGCGGCAACGGGAAGGATATTCATCACCATCTGGAAGGATCCATCACCCGACGAAGCAGACGGCAGGCCGGTCAGGATAGACGAGGCGTGCGACGGGAAAAGCCGATGCCGCGAAGCCCATTCCATAGAAGCTCGAGGGCACGATCGTCGCGCGTGGCTCAAAGATCTTAAAATACGGGAATGCGCCACCCATACCCTGCGCGAGCACGCCGACGTCGATGGCGACGGTCGCGTTGCGTGGGAACACGCGCTGGATGCGATCGAAGATCCGAATCGGATGAATTGGCGTGGCATTAGAGCTCGCCATGCTTTCGCGCTCTGTTTCGAGCGCAGCGCGCCGGTTCGACAACTCGGCGAGCCACTCCTTGGAGGCCGTGCGCTGACCAGTACCCTTTGTTTTCAACTCCGTGAGAAGATCCTGGAGGACCAGGCGCGCATCTCCCGTGATGCCGATGGTCGCAACGACCGAGCGGCCGAGTTCGTTCGGATCGATATCGATCTGGATATAGGTGGCCGCCGGCGCCGGAATATATTCCGGCTTCCAGTTGTTTTCCTGCTCCTCAAAGCGAGCACCGATGCCGATGACAACGTCGGCATTTGGCAGAAGATACTTTGTGACTTCCTGCCGATGATGACCGATGCCGCCAGCCGTGAGTTCATGATCGTCAGGCAAAATGCCGCGCCCTGCGAGCGTCGTGACGACGGGGCTGCCCAGCATCTCCGCGAGCTGACGCACTTCAGACGTCGCGTTTGCGGCCACGGCGCCGCCACCGGCGACAATTAGCGGCTTTCTAGCCGCGAGAAGAGCCGCCGCCGCGGTCTTGATACGATCGCTATCACCGCGGACCGCAGCGGGTTTGCCGACTGGAAGATAGTCGCCGACGTCAAACTGCATTCTAAGAATATCCGCGGGGATATCGATAAGCACGGGACCCGGCTTGCCCGAGCGGGCAATGGTAAACGCTTGACGCAGGCATTCGACAATGAGGTCCGGTCGATCGACCCGGACGCCCCATTTCGTGATGGCGCCAAAAATCTTGACTTGGTCGATTTCTTGGCTTGCGCCACGATGTGCGTTGCGAGTGGCACCACGGCCCGCGATGATGATCATCGGCAACGCACCGACATAAGCTTCCGCTACGCTCGTGACCAGATTTGTGGCGCCGGGCCCTGCAGTCACACAGCACACGCCAGGCTCGCCGGTAAGCTGCGCATAGCCGGCAGCCATGCTTGCAGCATGCTGCTCGTGCCGCACGAGAATGTGGGAGATCTGCTGTTGTCCGTAGAGAGCGTCGTAAATTCCGATTGTATGGCCGCCAGGCATGCCGAAGATGAACTTCACGCCTTCCGCCTTGAGAACGTCGACGACGGCTTGGCCGCCACTCTTCATCACCATTGACTCGATCCAGTTTTGATCATTGACGACCGCAGCCCCGCTTCGCGCGAGATTTGCTGTGTCGATTAGGGTTGGGCCGAACCGGCTTTCACCAACGGGCATCCGCCATCTTGGAGCGGACGGAACGCTTCATCTCCAGGTACTGTAGCCACTACGTTGTAGAGGTCCCACTTTCCTTTGGACTCCTCGGGCTTCTTGACTTGGAGAAGATAGAGATTGCGCAACACACGGCCATCGATCCGCACCTTCCCGTTTTTGGTTGTGAAGTCATTGACCGGTAGCTCGCGCATCTTTGCGGCGACGGCGTCCGCATCGCGCGATCCGGCGGCGTTGACTGCCTTGAGATAATGGAACACCGCGCTGTACGCCATCGCAGGATCCCAATCCGGCGGATGACCTATCTTTTCTTCGAAGCGCTTCGACCAGGCACGCGTCTCGTCATTCAGGTCCCAATAGAAGGGATTGGCCAGAAGCAAGCCGTGGGCGGTCTTGAGCGTGATGCTTTGGACATGCTCGAGAAAGAGCACGTAAGCCGCGAAGATCGCACCGTTTGAGGTGAGACCGAATTCGACGGCCTGTTTGATGGAGTTGACCGTATCGTCCGAGGAATTTGCAAGGCCGATCACGTTCGGATTGGTCGGCTGCGCCCGCAAGAGGAAGGAGGAGAAGTCGGGAGTGTTCAGCGGCGGGTAGACGGCGCCGAGGACCTTGCCCCCGTTGGCCTCGATTACGGCACTGGTATCGCGCACAAGGGCACGTCCGAATACATAATCGGCGCCGAGGAAGAACCAGCGGTTGCCGCCCCGCTTGAGAACAGCGGCTCCCATTACGTGCGCCAGCGAATACGTGTCGACGGCCCATTGCGTCGTGTAATTATCGCATTTGGGGCCGGTCACGTCGGAACTCAGGGCGCCAACAAATAGCGAAATCTTCTTCTTTTCCTTGGCAAGACTTTGGACCGCGAAAGCAACCGCCGAATTCGGTACGTCGACGACCGCATCGACACCCTCAACGTCATACCAGCGGCGCGCGATGGCCGAGCCGACGTCCGGCTTGTTCTGATGGTCGGCAAAGATAAGTTCGACCTTCTTGCCCAGCACCGGCCCGGCGTCGTCGATTGCCATGCGAACGGCTTCAACGGTCTCGCGACCGCCGGCCACGGCATAAACCGACGACATGTCGTTCATGACGCCGATCTTGATGGGTGCGTCGTCAGCGCGCGCCGAACTCGCCCACATCAACGCACCTGCGAAAACCGCGCCTAGCCACCTCATCGCAAATCTCCTCCCGAGCGAGCGATCCTCCGCGGGCGCGCCCCTTGTGATTTGTGATAACAAATCAAATATGACAGTCAAGAGCCTTGAGCGCGCCCGAGCACGCACGCGCAACCAGCAGCAGCGCAGCACTCCCAGCTTCGTGTTTGAATTTCGATGGTTTGGCAGGACGAGACGGCTAGTGGGCCGGCTGCTTGTCCTGAATTAAGGCCGCGATGATGCGATCGCCACCCTTCATGAGATCTTCTGTTAGCGCTGCCCTTGCTGCCTTGGCATCGCCGGCACTAAGCGCAGCTATAATTCGATGATGGCCGCGGGCGCCTTCCGAGGTCAAGTTGATCGGAATATGGTTGAAAACAGGCCCAATCTGGAGCCACAGCGACTCGATCATGGAAAGTAATAACGGGCTCTTGGCCGCTTCATACACCGTAAAATGGAACTCCTGGTTCAGCGCCCAAAATTGACGCTGCTTATTTCCACTCAAGGATTTAATCTTCTCATGGATGCGCTTGAGGGAAGCAATGACGTCAGGGCTGACGTGCTGACATGCCAGGGCGGCGGCCTCGCCCTCCAGAAGAATCCGAACTCTGCGAATCTCCAAGAACTCATCGATCGTCGTTTCAGGTACGATGACGCGATGGTTGGCGAGCATTTTCAGTGCACGTTCGACGACTAGGCGCCCAATGGCGTCTCGAACCGGCATCGGGCTAACATGTAGGCTTTGCGCCAGGGCTCGGAGCTTCATTTCCGAGCCGGGCGCGAAGCCTCCGGACATGATCATCGTCCGGAGTTCGCGGTACACGCGATCGTTGAGAGTCTCTCGTTCGACAGCGCGAATCGAGCTCTCGAGCCCGACCTTGTCTACCCCTTTAACCATTCGCAGAGCGGCCTCGTCCCCGACAATTCCATCACCTTATCAAGAGACGTGCGCTTGGCAAATCTGACGCCTTCCCCGGATGCGTCCTAGCCGCTCACCGAGGATCCACGCTCCACTCGGCGGCCCGCGGTGCCATGAATCGATTCCCCCCGGTGGGCGCCGCTGCGAACGGGATACCCCGAAAGACCGCGAGACCTCCCTCGTGTCGACCGCGCACCCGGCCTGACGCCGTGAGGACGGTAGGGAATTCGTTGTTGTCCACCGGTCTACTCCTCGCTTGCTGCAGACGTTGATGAGCTTGATCGCACCCGTGGCTGGGCGTTGGCAGCAGAATGTAGGTTGACGCGGGCTGCAAATGACGCGGAGGCTGTCCTTGATCCGCAGTTCAAGTCCGGGGTCAACGTCGCGCCCTCGTATTTGGCGACAATCACGATTGTAGGCTTCCCTAGCGCGAAGCGAGGATGCTGGTCGGTGTCTTTTTGCGGCCTCTTGTCACCATAGGCGAGCATGAACGCCATCCGTCATTTCGTTCTTCCTGGACGTCGCCCAGATCGCTTTTTTTTGATCACCTCACATTCTCCGCTGCCGGCCCAAATCGCTCCCACTTTTCCCCGTCGAACCGAATGAGTTGCTCCTGTTTGATCGGCGCGAAGTCCGTCGGTGACGTGTTGATCGTTATTCCCGGAAGAAGCATGTCGAGCTTCAGATCCTTGAGGCTGGCCGCTTGCTTCATCACGTTCTCTCGCGTGAGATCGTCGCCGCACATCTTGAGCACCTCCGCCAAGGTCTGCGCGACCGAATATCCATAGACCGTGTTGGAATCGGCTTTGTCAGCTCCGGGCATGTATTCGTTCATGAACGTAAGCCAATGCCGGTAGCCCTCGTCGCCGCTCCAGGCCGGGTCGAGCGGATCCTTCAAATATGCGGTCGAGATCACGCCCTTGGCGTTGTCGAGCCCCGCAGGCTTCAAGACTGCGGCCACCGACGTGGAGATGTTGTTCAGGATATGCAGCGGCCGCCATTGCAGCTCACCCGTCTTGCGAATGGCCTGCGCGGCAAATTTAGGCGACGTCACGTCGAAAAACACATTGGCGCCGGATGCCTTCAATTGCGACATCTGGGGATCGATGGTCGGGTCCGTGATCTCATAGGACAATCTGGTTACAGGCTCGAATTTGCCGCCCAGCCCCGCGACGAAACCCTTGACGTAATCCCGTCCCGAGTCGTCGTTCTGCCAAAGTATCCCTATCTTTGCATCGGAAAGCGTTTGAGCGACATACCGGCCATAAATCTGTCCTTCGGCTTGGTAGCTTGGCTGCCAGCCCATCGTCCAGGGAAAGCGCGCCGGGTCGTTCCATCGCTCCGCACCACTGGCCACGAACAATTGCGGCACCTTTTTGCCGTTGAGGTACTTCTGCACAGCGGCATTGTGTGCCGTGCCGAGGATGTTGAAGGTCAGCAGAACCTCATCGCTCTCCACGAGCTTGCGGACTTGCTCGACGGCTTTCGGCGGACTGTAGGCATGATCGTACGAGATGAAGTTGATCTTTCGACCGTTGATGCCTCCGTTCTTGTTGATCATCTCGAAATACGCCGCCTCGACTTTCCCAATCACGGAATAAGCCGATCCCGGCCCGCTATAGGGCATCAGGTTGCCGACCTTGATCTCGGTATCGCTGGCGCCGGGATCATATTGCTTCTGCGCGGATGCGGCCGAAGAAAGGAAAGCGACGCTCAAGGCGACGAACGTCAAGGAGCAGGCGTGTCTCATTGTCAATTCCTCTTCCCAGAGCGGTCACACAAGTCCGAGTTCTTGCAGGAGAGCGTTGCGATCGGCATCGAGCTCTGGGGCAGGCCGATAGTTTGCGAATTGCTCGCCGGCGAACCGGATGGGACAGGCCGCGGTTTTCAACACCATGCCCCCCGGAACCTCCAACGGGACGAACATGTCGCGCGCGTTGAGCTGCGGATCACGCAGTACGCCGGCGATGTCGTTCATCGGTCCGCAGGGAATCCCGGCTTGCGTCAGGATGGGGAGCCATTCCTCGGCGGTTCTGGCTGCCAGCGCCTCTTCGATCCGCGCGGCGAGGGCACGATGATGTTCGCATCGCGACGAATTGGAGAGGAATCGCGGATCGGCTTTGACGTCCCGCATCTGCAGCACATCGCAAAGATCTCTGAACTTCCGGTCGTTGCCGGCGGCGATGATGAGATGCCCGACCTTGCTCTTGAAGACGCCAAATGGCGTGATAGAGGGGTGCCTGGAGCCGATGGGCCCAGGAACGACTTGCTCGACTTGATAGCGGACGAGGGCATTCTCGAGCAGAGATATCTGCGTATCTAGCATGGAAATATCGACGTGCTTACCGCGACCGGTGCGGGCGCGCTCGATCAACGCCGCCTGAACGCCGATCACCGCATGAGTGCCCGCGGCGATGTCGCCGATCGATACTCCGACGCGCGTCGGCGGGCCTCCCTCCTCGCCGGTCAAGCTCATGACACCGCCCATGGCCTGCACGACCATGTCGTAAGCCGGCAGTTCGCGGTAGGGCCCCGTCTGACCAAAGCCAGATATCGACGCCAGAACCAGCCGGGGAAAGCGCGAGCTGAGCGCCTCCCAGCCGTAGCCGAAACGGTCCATGGTACCGGGCGTAAAATTTTCCGCGAGGACATCGGCGTCCAGCAATAGCCGGTCGAATATCGCGCGGTCGGCAGCATCCTTGAGGTTCAGCGCGATCGATTCCTTGCTTCGATTGATCGAGAAGAAATAGCCTGAACTCGGCAAGCCATCGGCGTTCGAGATGAAGGGGCCGATGTGCCGCGCGTCGTCACCGATGCCCGGCATCTCGACCTTTATGACCCGCGCGCCGAGATCCGCGAGCATCATGGTGCAATAGGGTCCCGCCAACACGCGGGTGAGATCGATCACGATCAGTCCAGCGAGTGGCCCCTTTGACCGCGGCTTCAGCGCGGACGCCGGTTGTGAGCGAGGTCGAGTCATCGGCCCTCCAGGTCGGCGCCGAAGCGCGGGGGTCGCTTTTCGACGAAAGCCGCGCTGCCCTCGCGCAGCTCGGCGCCCACGAGGCTCTCACGGTAACGCTGATCGGCAGCAGCACGATCGAAGGAGTTTCTGGCGATCTCGTTGATGGCGCGTTTCATGCCACGCATGGCACCCGGCGCATTGGCAGCGAGAACAGAGGCGAGCTCCTTCACGCGCGCATCGAGGCTGCCCGCAGGAACGGCTTCATCCAGATAGCCGATGCGCAGCATCTCGGCCGCGTCCAGTTTCAGGCCCGTGAGGAACAGCTTCTTTGTCGCCGCTACGCCGAGGCGCGAGGCAAAGCGCATGAGACCGCTGCTGTAATAGTGAAGCCCGAGGCGCGCGGCCGGCATGAACATCTCGCAACTATCTACGCCGATCCTGAAATCGCAGGCGAGCGCAAGATCAGTCGCGCCGCCATAGACTCCGCCGTTCAGCCTGCAGATGCTCGGTATCGCCAGAGCCTCGAGCTGATCGACGACGCTGTCGAAGCCGGAAACATGAACATGTTCCTCAGACGAGGTTCGCGCAGCGATGTCTCCAAGGTCGTATCCGGCGCTGAACGCGCGTCCTTCGCCGGTCAGGATGAGAACTTTCGCACCTGCCTTCTCGATGCCGGCGAAGTGGCCCGACAACACGGCGAGATCGGCTGCGGTGATCTTGTTCATCTGCCGCGGGCGATTGAGCTGGATCGTCGCGATAGGCCCATCCGTCTTCAGCAAAGGGGCGCCGCTCAAATCCACGGAAGTCGTCATCGGCGTTTCCTGTTGTCCTCGTTCTGGGCCCGGATTATATGTATTTTTTCAAGACGTCTACGTATACATAAAGGCATAAGCGTATACATAAGGGCAGCCAATGCGGGTTCGCGTCTCCGATGAGCTTTGTCGACGGATCGAAAGCGATATCGCCGAGGGACGGCTGCTCCCGGGCGACAAGCTGGACGAGCAGAGCCTCGCCAGACGCTTTTCGGTCTCGCGCACGCCAGCGCGGGAAGCGCTGCTTCGCTTGGCCAATGAGGGTCTCGTCAAGTTCAGGTCGCGCCAAGGCGCAACCGTCGCGAGCATGACACCCCAGCGAGCGATCGGCATGGTCGAAATTCTCACTGCGCTCGAAGCGGAGGCTGCCGGTCTGGCGGCGCGCCGAATGACTGTCGCCGAACGAGCCGGCCTGCGTGAGATACACGAGCAGTGCGCACAAGCCGTGCACACCGGCAACACGGCGCGCTACGTCGAACTCAACACCGCATTTCACCAAGCCATCTACGCTGGCGCGCGCAACACGCCGTTGGCCGATCTCGTGACTGAAACCCGCCTTCGGATGCGGTTCTTCCGGCATCAGAGCTTGTCGCGACCGGCCCGCCTGGCGGCATCATTCGGCGAGCACGCTCTGATAGTCAGGGCGATTGAAACAGGGAGCGAAAGTGACGCACA
The DNA here is from genome assembly GCF_054057515.1 of Bradyrhizobium sp. USDA 4474. Lineage (NCBI taxonomy): Bacteria > Pseudomonadati > Pseudomonadota > Alphaproteobacteria > Hyphomicrobiales > Nitrobacteraceae > Bradyrhizobium > Bradyrhizobium sp. USDA 4474. Next base: position 627,976 of record NZ_JBSRZJ010000002.1, read on the forward strand.
GCAATCGATGCGCGCTCACATCATCGTCGGAGGCAACCTCTTTGCCGACATGGTCGCTTCCATCAAGCCCGAGTGACCGGCTCACAGCGTCTAACCCTGGCCAACCCTCCGTCGATCGAAGGAACTGCAGTTCTGGCCTTCGCGCAGAAGTCCATCGGTTCTAACGCTAAGCGAGCACGCGCCGAAACACTCGGCAGCAACAGAGTTGCCCACTCAACGAACTCAGCAGCTCACATTCTTGCTGGGATCGAACCTTTGCGCAATCAGCTAGACCCTATGACCACTTATACTGCTCAGCGCGTTTTGCGAGAACCGCTTGCAGCCTCTGATCCATAGACCACCTGTCGATCCTGCGGCGAGTGGCCAAGATTAGCTTGCGGGACCGTTCGGCCGGTGCCGTGGAAATCCAAAATATTGCAGCAGCGCAACTGCGAGATTTCGCGCGGGCGCATTGCGCGCTGGAGGCCGTCATCGGTTAGCGCGGCAACTGCCGGCATATGCAAAACGCACACGCAAGCAACAGATCTCCGGCACCACCAAGAGCGTAGTGACCCATCGGTGACCCACGCCAAAATAAGAAGCTTCTTTTGCCATCAAAGCCAGGGGCCGGGGACACTAATATCGTGCAAAATCAAGATGGTGGGGGAGGCAGGACTCGAACCTGCGAAGCCATGAGGCGGCTGATTTACAGTCAGCTCCCTTTGCCACTCGGGACACTCCCCCGCTCGACGGCAGCACAATCGGGCCGGACCTTGCCGGCGGACCGAAAACGGCCATGGAACGTGAAGGCCGCGACAGCCCGGATGGGGGCGCGACCGGGCGCGTTTATGGGCGAAGCGATGGGGCAAAGTCAACCGAGGCGAACAGCTAAAATCGCGATCGCAGCCACCCAAATTGCCATATTCCGGGACCCGTGACACAAGCGAGGCCATGAAGGATCGAAAATTCGTGCCCAAAGGGCCCCGCGGCGGGTCTAAGCCTTTCAACAGACCAGGAAAATCGGCCGGCCGGCCGGCGTGGCGCGAGCGCGATTCGCACCCCGACGGCCCCGTCATCCTCTATGGCTGGCACACCGTCACCATGGCGCTGGCCAACCCCGAGCGGCGGATCCGCAAGCTGACGCTGACCGAGAACGCCGCTCGGCGCCTGGCCGACGAAAACATCGAAACCCGCATCGCACCCGAGATCGTCCGGCCCCAGGAGATCGATCGCCTGCTCTCCCCCGACGCCGTGCATCAGGGCCTGTTGGCCGAAGCCGATCCCCTTCCCTCGCCTGATATCGAGACGCTGAAGCAGGAAGGCATGGTGCTGGTGCTCGACCAGATCACCGATCCGCACAATGTCGGCGCCATCCTGCGCTCCGCCGCGGCGTTCGCGGTCAAGGCGATCGTCACCACTGCGCGCCATAGCCCGGAAGCGACTGGCGTGCTCGCCAAAGCCGCCTCGGGCGCGCTGGAGCTGGTGCCGATGGTCTCAGTGCAAAACCTCGCGCGTGCGCTGACGGCGTTGAACGAGCGCGGCTTCCAGACCGTCGGCCTCGATAGCGAAGGCAGCGAGGATCTCTCCGACGTCTCCCTGCGCGAGCCGCTCGTGCTGGTGCTGGGCGCCGAAGGCAAGGGCCTTCGGCAGTTGACGCGCGAGACGTGCAGCGTCGTGGCGCGGCTCGACATGCCCGGCGCAATCAAGAGCCTCAATGTTTCGAACGCTGCCGCGCTCTCGCTCTATGTCGGCGCTGTCAGGCTCGGGCTGATGAAGCGCTAGAAAGAGAAAGCGCCCGTCCGCATGACGCGAACCGGCGCTTCATCAGTTCAACCGATCAGAGATCAGTAATAGCGGCGCAGCACGCGATGGCCGCCGTAATACGGCTGATAGCGATGGACGTAGCCGTAGCGCGGACCGTAGCCGTAATGCGGACGCGGCAGGTAGCCGTAACGGGGGCCGTAGCCGTAGCGATACGGACGGTAGTACGGGCGATGATGGTAGGGATGGGCGGCAGCGCGATAGCCATAGCCGTAGCCATAATTGGCGGGCGCGACGACCGCGTCTTCCTGGTAGGTCGGATACGGAGCGAAAGCGCCCGGACCGGTATAGGTCGGGCCCTGGTTGACGTAGTAGTACTGCGTCGTCGGCTCGGCCAGGCGCTCATAGCCATAACCATAGCCATAGCCGGCGCCGTAGCCATAACCACCGCAACCAGTGTTGCAGCCGGAGAACACCGGCGCAACCGGCTGGCACGGATTGAAGCCGCAGGCCATGGCCGGCGCGCTGCTCACGAACATCACGGCAGCCGCCGCGACCAGTCCCGAAATCATCTGACGCATTACTCTCTCCTGTTGATTTTCGTGTTGTTTGATTCTGGCGTTCTCAACCCGGCGGTTTGCCGGGTATTCCTGCATGCGGCCGCGGGCGAGCACGGCGCGGATGGTCGTTGATCTCTGGCGCGAGGATCACCGGCGGCGGGTTGACCGGCACATCCATTTGCGGCGGCAGCGGCGCGGACTGCACGCCCAAGCTCTCATGGTAGCTCTCGGCCGGCTTCGGCAATTTGCGGTTTGCGGGCGGCTCGATTTCGAGGCGGCCATAGCCGGGCTGCAAGCCCATGCTTGGATAGTAGTGACCGACATCTGAGGGCTGCCGCTCGGCCACGTAGCGCCCGCCATAGATCGTGGGCTGCACCTGGACGTTCTTGCCAAGGCCCCAGACACCTTCGACAACGGTGTAGGACGCATCGATATTATTGATGATGATAGGCACGCCGGGACGGCCAGGCACCACGATATCGAAGCCGCCGCCGGCCAAAGCCGTTGCGGGCAGTCCGATCAGAAAGGCTGCAAGCGCCAAAGCGCGCATGGAAAAATCCCGGTTGTCCGGATTGCAAGCTATCGGATTGCGACATCGAGAGGGTTAAGGTCAGCCGGCCAAATTCCGGTAAGCCTAACGCGTAAGCGTCGCGCGTCGCTCAAATCCTGCGGCTCGTCCTAGCGAAGCGTTAACGGCGCTGCTGCCGCGAGCGGCCTGGTTCCACCCGCTCACATCGGTTTGACTGCAATTCAGGCCTGCTCTCGGAACGTCCGCCGCTCGCCGACATTTAGCTCCCCGTCAATTCAAAGGGAGACAACAATGACGAAGATGAAGCTCCTCGGCGCAGTCGCGATCGCGACGACCATGGTGACCGGCGCCGCGATGGCGCAAACGGTCGTGGCGAGTCCCGGCGGCTGCGATCCCCAATTTCCCAACGCCAACTGCAGGAATCTCGGTTACTCCGACCACGGCTATCGCCATCACCGGGTAAGCTACCGACAAACTAATCGCGACTGGAATAACGACTGGAACAGGACCCACACCGGATTCTGGCCGACGGACGTCGCGGGCGATGTGGCCGGCGCCGCAATCGGCACCGCGGGCGCGATCGCAACCGCCCCGTTCCGCGCCATGGATAACAGCTACGCCTACGACAATTCCTGGGACAATCGCGGTTGGGATCACCGCACCTATGCCCAGCGCAACGGTTTCGTCTGCACGCCCGGGACTTGGTTCAAGGGCGATGACGGCCGCCGCCACATCTGCCAGTAAGCCGATCCAGAAGCGAGCGACCCCAAACAGGCGGCCTCCGGGCTGCCTGTTTCATGCCCGCAGGAAGCGGGCGGGTTCTGGCACTTTCCGATGAAGTCTGGTATTGCGACGCCCGGGCGGGCAGCCCGGCGCATGCCGGCCCCTGCCCGCTTGCTCAAGGCGTCGCCGGCTTAGCTCAGCGGTAGAGCAGCGGTTTTGTAAACCGAAGGTCGGGGGTTCAATCCCCTCAGCCGGCACCAGCACCCGATCGCGCATTGCTCAGCTTGATGCCTTCGGCAGGCTGCCCTGTTGCAGATGCTCGACATCAAGACCCGTAATCTCCACCCAGGCGTGTTTCGACCGCTCGAACACCGATTTGATCGGCGCCGGAAAATTCGGGTCCGCGATCGCACCGACGGCAACGCCGATCATCCCTGGGAGCTTGTCGGGCGCCCAACAAACCGTCGAGCCGCAATCAGGGCAAAAATAGCAGCGAACCCTGCCGCCGCTCTCGCCGAAGCGAACATACTCCTTCGGCGTCCCCGAGATCGTGACGGCTTCGAGTGGATAGAAGGCACCAACGCCGAATGGCGCGCCGGTCCGGCGCTGGCATGCGAGACAATGACAGGCCGCGACCACGTTGGGCGGCCCCGGTAGCGACAGCGCAATGGCGCCACAACTGCATCTGGCATCGATCATCGAGCATGCTCCTTGCGTCGGGCGCTTTGGTGTCCGGGCGTGTGTGTGTGTGAGGAGGAGGTCGAGAGTGTCGTCGGACAACGCGTGACAGGCGTGCTGGTCCTGCCGCCTCCCACGTCACGACGGTGAGACTATCGGGGGAAGGCTCTCGTCAAGATTCCGTCGCTAGGGCAATATAGACGCGATGCATCACATCGGACAACGTTTCTCCTGCGAGCCCCAGATGATCAGCCGACGCGCGGCTCTGGCCGCTTTCGCTGCACTTTTGTCCCCGGCCACCGCACGCGGCGCGCCGGGCGAGCAGTTCGAGGTCACAAACGGCCAGGACAGCTTGCTGGTGTCGCGCTATGCAGCGAGGGCCGAGGGAAAGCGTCCCGCCGTAATCGCATTGCACGGCGCCCGCGGCATTGAGCTCAGGGCCCGCGCCTATGACCGATATGCCGATGCGCTGGCGGCGCGAGGCATCGACACTTACTTTCTGCGCTACATGACGCCGGCCGATATGGCTGCATTGATATCCACCTCCCATGCGAGCCGTGAGGCCTATGAGAGGACGCGGTTTGACGGCTGGGCCGACACGGTCGCCGCCACCGTGACGGCGGTGCTCGCCCGATCCGACAGTTCGGGACGCATCGGCCTGCTCGGCTTTTCGCTGGGCAGCTACATCGCCGCTGAGGCCGCCGTGCGCGACACCCGGGTCGCAGCCCTCGCGGTGCTCTATGGCGGCATGCCCCAGGACATGACCACCAAGATCAGGCATATGCCGCCGCTGATCGCGCTGCACGGCGAAGCGGACAAGAACGTCCCAATCGAGGAAGGTCGGCAACTCGTCGCGCTCGGGAAGTCAGCCGGCGCCGAGACCGAATTCGTGCCGTATCCCGGCAAGGCCCACGGCTTCGATTTCGCCGACACCGACCCGGCGACGGCGGATGCGATCGGTCGGGTCACGCGGTTCTTCCAAGCCAAACTCGCTGCCTGAATCGATCGGCTCAAGCCGGCTTCTGCCACTCCATGATGTGAAAATACGGCACGCGACGATGACTTGCGATCCTCGCGGGATCGCCTGCCGTGGGCTGTGGTTCGACGAACAGGCGCAACTGGAGGCCCTGATCGAGCAGCAGGGTCATATAGGTGCTGAGTGGACGGTGCCAGTTCTGGACACGGATGCCGCTCCAGCTGACCCAGATCGGCCGCTCGTCCATGTAGTGATCGATCGAAAAGCGTGCGACGCCTTCACCGTCGCGCGTCCAGCCGTCGGGCTGGCCTGCGGTATTGAAGCTCGTCAGGTTGGCGATCAGCAATGTGCCGCCCGGCCGCAGCGCCGCCGCCATCTTTGCGATCGCGGCCGCGAGATCGGGCATGTCGATCAGGCTGAGATAGCTGACCACGAGATCGAAATTCGCATCGACCTCCATCGTCTCGGCACGGCCGAGCCGGTAATCGCCATTCGGGTCGAGCTCTTTGGCGCGCATGAGCAGTGCATCGGTCGGATCAATACCGGTGGTGCGGATGCCTGCGCGCTGCATGATACGGCAAAAGCGGCCCTCGCCGCAGCCGACGTCCAACGCACGGAGGAAGCCGCGCCCCTCGACGCGCGCGCGCATCGGCGCATCAAGCACGCAGCGGCGGCCATAGTCACCATCCTCGCCTTGCTCGACGATCCAGGCGGACGCAGAGGCGCTCCAGCCGTCGCTGACATCCTCGCTCATCGCACTACCCTCGGGAGTTGGCCGCCCGCATCGCGGGACGGCTACTGACCACAGATTGGATCAGAGTACAACACATGAGGTAGCATGCGCTGCTGCCGCAACAGGATCTGCGGCGTCCCGGCGGCGCGAGGCCGCCGGACTTTGGACATCGAGCGGGCTCAGGCCGCGCGCACGGTCCGCAGGAATTTGCCGACTTCGTCCTTCAGCCGGGTGCTGTCCGTCGCCAGCATCTTCGCGGTCGACAGCACCTGCGAGGACGCCGATCCGGTCTCGGTCGCGCCGCGCTGGACGTCCGTAATGTTGGTCGAGACCTGCTGGGTGCCGTGCGCGGCCTGCTGCACGTTGCGCGAGATTTCCTGGGTCGCGGCGCCCTGCTCCTCGACGGCTGCGGCAATGGTCGAGGACACCTCCGACAGCCGCTCGATGGTGGCGGAGATGTCGCGGATCGCCGTCACCGATTCCTGGGTGGCGTTCTGGATGCCGGAGATCTGCTGGCTGATCTCGCCGGTCGCCTTTGCGGTCTGCTCGGCCAGCGTCTTCACCTCGGAGGCGACGACGGCAAAGCCGCGGCCGGCCTCACCGGCGCGCGCCGCCTCGATGGTGGCATTCAGGGCGAGCAGATTGGTTTGGCCCGCAATGGTGTTGATCAGCTCAACGACGTCGCCGATCCGCGTCGCCGCAATCGAGAGCTCGCTGACGCGGTCGGTGGTGGCGCGGGCCTGGTTGACGGCCTCGCTCGCCATCCGCGCGGATTCCTGCACCTGCCGGCTGATCTCGTTGACCGAGGACGACAATTCCTCCGTGGCGGTCGCAACCGACTGGACGTTGCTGGTGGCCTCGCCCGAGGCGACCACGACCACGGAGGTCAGCTCCTGGGCGCGCTGCGCGGTGCTGGCAAGCGTTGAGGACGACGCCTCGAGCTCGGTGGAGGCAGATCCGACAGTATCGATGATCTCGCCGACCGCGCGCTCGAAGCCATCGGCGAGGTTGACCATGTCGCGGCGGCGCTGCTCGGCGGCCTGCTTCTCGGCTTCCACCTGCGCCGCCTTGAGCCGCTCGACCTCGAGCGCGTTGGTCTTGAACACCTCGACCGTCTTGGCCATCTCGCCGATCTCGTCGCGGCGGTCCTTCTCGGGCACTTCGGTCTTCAGGTCATTGCGCGCCAGGCCCTCCATGGCGAGCTTGAGCCGTGCAATCGGACGGGACATCGCCACGAGACCGATGAAGAGCGCGATCGCGATGCCGATGATCAGGCCGCCGGCGCTGACGCTCAATACGGTCCAGATCGCGGATTTGGCCTCGCCCTCGATGGCTTCCTTGCGCTGGGTCACGGCCTTGGCCGTGTGCGTGAACTTGGCAACGCGTTCAAGGGCCGCATCGATCAGCGGGTCACACTCCTTGTGAGCACGATCAGCCGCCTTGGCATTGTCCTCCGGGCTGGTTGCCGCCGCGCCGGCCCGCAGCACCGGATCGCAGCCTGCAAAGACGCCCTTCAACTGCTCGCCGACGCTCCTCGTTTCGGCCGCGCGCGCCGGCTCGTCCTGCTCCGCAGCGGTCAGATATTGGCCGATTTCATTGCGGTTCTGGTCCGCGATTCTGAGGCGATTGGCGTTGCCGGCCTCGGTCGACTCGGTGAACACGGCATAGAGCGCGGCGTGATAGGTCTCGATGCGGCGCTGGGCGCGTATGAGGTTGAGGGAAGCAGACTGCATCGCTGTGACTTCGCTGAAGCCGTCGACCGTCGCCGACAGTTCGCGAATGGCAAACGCGGCAACTGCAAGCAGGGCAACGCCCATCACCGTCACAATCAGCGCAACTTTCATTACGATCCTCAAATTATTCAGAATGCTCATCGCAGCCGCCTTCAAACACTTGGTTCCAGCACTGGAACTCCCATTGCGCGATTGGAACCGAAGAAAATTAACATTTGATAGAAAATGTCGTGGATGCCGTTAGGGGAAAATACCCAATGGGGCGCGTCAGTAAGCCTGGCGTAAGCTTGAGCCTACTTTCAAGGCGTTCCGGCATCCGCAAAGGGCAATTCGCGCCCGCGCTAGCGATCCCGGGAGACCTCGTGGCCGTCATCGGTCCGGGCTTGAGCGCGCACCAGATCCTCGACGAAGGCGATCACCCGCGCCCGCTTCTCCGGCGGGAGTGACAGAAAGGCGCGCACGAGCCGCAGGCCCTGCGCTTCGTTTGACGGGTCGGCCGTGGTGTCCATCGGTGCAATGTCAGACGTCCGGGAAAAATATGCAACCCCCCTGGCGCGCACCGTGCTTGATTCGCGGCCCCGGCTTTGGTGAAATAGTGCCAACAGGGTGGTGGATCATGAAGTGGATCAGGGAGCGCGACGCACTGATCGCGCAAACACTGGCCTTCGTCCAATCGGTGTCCGGCAAGAAGGACGATCTCCGTCAGCGGGATGACGCTCCGGCTGCGCCGGTCCTGGCGACGAAGTTCGTCTCCGTCGAGCCGGCCACCGCCACGGTCGAGCCGCAAGAGGCCGAAGCAGCGCCGCAGCCCTATCCTGTACCTCCGCCCCGGCTCGGTGGCGATTTCCGCAGCGAGATGCAGGCACGTATCGCCAGCTTCAGACAGCATCAGGAGCGCTTCGAGCGCGAGCGGGAGGAATATTGTGCGGCGACCCTAAGCAGGGTCCGCGCCGCGATCAACGACCCTTCTCTCCGTCCGGAAGCCGACAAGTGAGGCTGCCGCCTCGCGGCCCAAAGAGCTTAGAGCCAAGACCTTAGAGCCAAGACCTTACAGCCAAGACCTTACAGCCAAGACCTTACAGCCAAGACCTTACAGCCAAGACCTTACAGCCAAGACCTTACAGCCAAGACCTTACAGCCAAGACCAAACCAGCCAGAGATTGGCCGCGCAGGCGCTGAATAGTCCCAGCGTCAGTGGCAGGAGCATGTGCCCGCAGCAGGTTTTCAGGTCGGTCGTCATGGGCGGAAACATCCGCTGATTCCGCCAAATGAGTCCCCAAGTTTCTTTTTCTCCGGATTCAGGACTCGTTAAGGACTCAGGGCCCGGCTGAAACTGAACCGCATCACCGGCCCCATCACGGCCCCGTGATCGAACCGGAACCGCTCGACCCATGAAGCCGTTAACGCGCTTTCCGGAGCGGAGATCATGCCCTACGCCCTGTTCTGCAATGACAGCCAGATCAGCAAAGCCTATCCGGATGAATGCGACGTCTGGAAGCTCGCGCAACGCAGCGGCCTGGTCGTGGACATCGGCACCGACGATGAGCGGCCGGGTCCGCGAAGGGTGCTCGACAACGACTACGAGATCAAATCCTGCCGGGCCGCCCAAGGCGAGGACCCCGCCCAGAACAAGGCGGACGCTGACCGGGAATCCGGCATGGAGCTTCAGCTCAATTCGTAAGGTCTGGCAGAGGCGCGATCGCCAGAGAGGCCTGCTCACCCGCGATCGCGACACAGGCCTTGCGGCGGTGCAGCCCGCGGATCGCCCCGGTCACCTTCAGCACCTTGCCGGGCGCACAGGAGGCGTCCTTCACGAAGGCGACCTCGTAAGGTGCCAACATCAGCGGCTCGGATTTGAGGATTGTTTGGGCAGAACACGGCACGGCGATCATGCATGAGACCACCACCACCGACGCCAACATACGCATGTTCGTTGTCCCACCAGCCGGCAATTCAGTAATAACGCTTTCCAGAGCGCGAGTTCCGTAAGCCGCAAAAATTATTTTTGCTTTACTCGATCCCCGTGACACCAGTGAGAAAGCCCGTGCCGGACTGTTTGCTTGCAAATGACGCGCCAGATGGTTCACATAATCCAAACAACCCGGCCAAACGAAAGGCCGGCGGGAAGCCGGCCTTTCTCGAATCGTTGTCGTGCTCGTCCGGTCGGCTCAGTAACGCGAGGCCGCCGGACCGCCCCAGCCGAAACGGTAGTTCACACCGACCTTGACGGTATGCTCGTCGTCCCGACCGCGGACGCCGACGATGTCGGCCGGACCCGACGTGAAGGTGGTGCTGCCGAAATTATAATACTGGTATTCGGCCTTGGCCGACCAGTTCGGCGCGAACATGTATTCGAGGCCGGCGCCGACGGTGTAGCCGTCCTTGCTATTGCCGGTGGCGGTGAAGGTCTGCGGGACGCCGGCGATATTGACGCCGAGGCCGCCATTGCGCCAGGCGTAGCCGCCCTTGGCGTAGAGCAGCGTCGGACCCCAGGTGTAGCCGATGCGGCCGGTCACCGAGCCGAGCTGGTCGGTGTTGGAGGTCACCTGCGTGCCCAGCGGGAACGTGACACCGTTGTTGTTGGTCGGCAGCCAGGAATACTGGGCCTCGATACCCAGGACCCAATTGGGCGCGAACTGATAATCGAAGCCGCCCTGCACGCCGCCCATGAAGCGGGCGTCGCTGGATCGGAAGGTGGTGTCGCCGGCGAAGGCGCCGCCGACATGGCCGCCGATGTAGAAGCCGGTCCAGTTGTAGATCACCTGCGGCGGCGTGTAGGCCGGAGCCTTGGTGTAGGTGCGCGGCTGCATGTCGGCTGCGGCCGCCGGTCCGGCCAGCGCGAGCAGAGCTGCTGCACCGAGCAAAATCGTCTTCATGGCTATCCCCGTTCTTTCATTTGCGACACTCGGGAAACAACGTGGCTTGAATTGGGTTGCTTCGCGGCGATGCCGGAACGTTGATCGTTCCTGACTGTGACGGAGCGGCAACATCGCGATTTTGTTCCGTCACGCCCCCACCGCAGACAGATATTTTCGTCCGCGCGGGTCTTGCCGTAACAATTCGTCGCGAGGCAAAAGCGGCCCGTTCAAAGCTCGCCAAAATGTGATGCAGCGGCTCCGGCGGCTGCTGTTCTAGCACCACCCGATGAAGGTGGGCTTTGCACTATCGCGTCATTTTTTCCAGTTCCGGAAAGGGCGCGTAAACCGCACCGGCGCAGAGCTCGCTTGCGCGCTCGATGACGCGATCGGCCCGGCCATTGACGTAGATGATGGCGCGCTCGCGCATCGTCTTGTAGCTGCCGTCGGTCTCGCGGGGCGTGAAGTGCAGGCAGCTGACATAGAACTGCCGGCCACCGACTTCCCGCAGCACCGGATCGGCCATGCTGGCGTCGCGCACACCGACGGGATTGTTGAGATAGCTGCGCATCAGGGCCAGCGCATCGCCACGAAAATTGTCGGGAAACGGCTGAGGCCCTCCAGCCTGGGTCCCCTCCATCAGGGACGGTCGGTCGCCATCACTGCCGAAACAGGCGGTGAGCGCCAAAGGCAGCACCAGGATCGCCGCGCGTTTCGCCAATCGCCCCAAGAATCAAACTCTCCGGCCACCCGCTTCAGAATATGTTCTAGCCTCGAGGTTGCGCAAAGGGAATTCGCTTCCGCCAGCCTGCAGACAGCGCACCGGCCCGCCGCCAGCTCCTCGCGCTTTCGCGCCAGGCATGACGAACGGGCCGGGCCTGAACTCCAGGCGAGACGACGGGGCAATGCCAGGGATGCCGTCTCGCCAGGACCAGTGGTTAGCTGCGCTTCTCGGTGGTCACCGGCTTGGTGAGACCCGACTGCGTCTTCAGCGACTTCTTGACTGACAGATGCTTGTGGTGATGGCGATGCGTCCGCACCATCTTGCGTTCGTCGGGCGTAACGGCGGCGTTCGCGTTCATCGCCTTGGTCTTGGTATCGAGCTTGGCATCAGCCTTCACATCGGCCTTTGCACCCGACTTGATGTCGGCGGTCTTCGCGTCGGGCTTGACGGCAGTGGTCGAGACCTTGCTCTGGGTCTGGTCCGCCTTGATCACCGGCGCTGTCGTCGTGGTCTTGCCGGCTTCAGCGGCGAAGGCCGGGGCTGCGATGACGGAAGCTGCGAGCAAGGCTGCGGAAATGGTCTTCAACATGGTGGTCTCCTCTTGAAGGATCTTGAGGCGGCGCCCTCTCGCCAACTCTTCGATCATGGAGGAGAGCCTAAATGGCGCGCGCTGAACCCGCTCTGAAGCGCACGGCCAGCTTCCGTTCATCTGGATGACAAGTTTGTTATCTTTGCCGGGAATTCGGCCGGGCGACGGCCGGGAATGTTTTTGCCGGCCGGGTGTTCCGGTCTTTGGGCAATCGTGTAGGATCGCCACGTTCCATACGGGAGAACTTTTATGCGCAAACTCTCAACGCTTCTTGTGCCGGGACTTGTCGCCATGAGCTTGGCGGCCGGGCCGGCCCTGACCAGCGCCTATGCCGCGGGGAGTGACGAGCCCTCCTCGCCACCGAAGTCGGACACCTCGACCAAGAAGGGCAAGAAGAAGAGCTCCTCCGTCAACGATCCCAAATTCCTGGCGGCTTATCGCACCGCCTACACCACGATCTACGACAAGAACGACTATGCCAGCGCGATCGGCCAGCTGAAGTCGCTCAACCGCGACGACGTCGCTGACGTTGCCAACCTGATCGGCTACTCGTATCGCAAGCTCGGCGACTACCAGTCGTCGAAGATCTATTACGAGATCGCGCTGAAGGACGATCCGAACCACGTTCGCACCTGGCAGTATTACGGCCTCTGGCAGCTCGAGCAGGGCAACCGCGAGCAGGCGCAGTACCACCTGAACAAGATCGCCTCGCTCGCCGGCACCGACAGCTCCGAGTATCGCTCGCTCGCCGCTGCGCTCGACAAGCCGACCGGCGCGACGCTGGTCTACTGAGACAACCGGATCTTGGCATGGCGCCAACGGGCACAACCTTAACGGTTGTGCCCGTTCTGCTTTCTCGGCTAGCCTTGCTCACCGATCCCCCTCGCCAACCGGTAGCGCAATGGACAATTGGCTGCGATCCGCGATCGACTACATCGGCTCCTGGATTGAATTCCAGCAAACCACGTTCGAGCAACCCGGCGTCATGGTCGCATTCGTCCATCGCGGCGAGGTCGTCGCCGAACATGCCTTCGGGCTTGCCAACCTCGACACCGGCGAGAAGCTCACCCCGCGCCACCGCTTCCGAATCGCCTCGCATTCTAAGAGTTTTACGTCAGCCGGCATCATGAAGCTGCGCGAGCAGCGCAAGCTAAGGCTCGACGATTCCGTCGGCCAATATGTCGGCGGCCTGCATCCACGCATCGCCGAGACGACGATTGCGCAAGTGCTCTCGCATAGTGCCGGGCTGACCCGCGACGGCGCCGATTCCGGCCAGTTCGTCGACAGCCGTCCCTATCTCAACGCCGAAGAGCTGCTCGCCGAGTTGAAGCTGCCGACCGCGATCGAGCCGGGCACGCGCTTCAAATATTCCAACCACGGCTTTGGCCTGATGGGCCTCGTCATTGAAGCGATCACGGCGGAGCCCTACGCCGCCTGGATCAAGCGCGAGATCATCGTACCTGCAGGCCTGCGCGAGACAGAGCCGAGCGCCCCGCTTCCCAAGGAGGCATTGTTTGCACGCGGGCATACGCGCAAGCTGCCGATGGGCGAACGCTGCGTGATCCCAGGCGATAATCCTGCCCACGCAATGGCGTCGGCCGCGGGCTTCGTTGCCACGGCGGCGGACACTGCACGGTTCTTCGCACAGCTCGCGCCTAATGCCAGAAAGAGCGTGCTGTCGGTCGCGAGCCGCCGCGAGATGACGCGCAACCATTGGCGCATCCCGCAGAGCTTCGAGGCCTATTACGGTCTCGGCGTCAACGCCGGAAAGACCGACGGCTGGGACTGGTTCGGCCATGGCGGCGGCTTCCAGGGCTACATCTCGCGGACCTGCTCGATTCCCGAATGCGAGCTATCAATCAGCATTTTCAGCAATTCCATCGACGGCGCGGCACCGTTCTGGATGGACGGCGCGATGCAGATCCTGCGCGTGTTCAAGACCCGCGGCGCACCTGACAGCCGCGTCCGCAACTGGACCGGTCGCTGGTGGACGATCTGGGGCGCGACTGATCTCGTGCCCGCAGGAAACCGCGTGCTGGTCGCCAATCCGCAGTTCAACAATCCCTTCATGGATGCCGGCGAAATCGAAGTCACGGGCCGCGACACCGGCAAGCTCGCCTGGGCCGCCGGCTATTCCAGCCATGGCGAACCGGTGCGCCGCGTCCGGGACAAGCGCGGCAAGGTCAGCGATGTCTGGCTTGCCGGCGCCAACATCAAGCCAGCCAGCGTCGTGGCGCGCGAGATGGCGCGCCGCTATCGATCACGCAGGAAACGCCCTACTCCCTGATCAACGCCTCGACCTCGCTGCGAAACGCCTGCCGCGAGCCGTCGCGCGAATAGAACATGTGACCGCCGGGATAGACGACGAACTTCACGCGCGACGTCGCGAACGCCGGCAGTTGGTCGAGCGCTCGCTGGGTGCCGAAATAGGGCGTGGCGAGATCAAATAGCCCGTGAGCGACCAGCACGTTCAGCTTCGTGTCGGTCGCCAGGATCTGGCGCAGCTCCGACAGCGATTGCGGCGGGTTGATGCCGCCGCCGAAATCCCAGTTGTGCTCGACGGAGCCGTTGAGAACCTCATAGGAGCCATCGGGCCGCCAGTTGAGTTTTCGCGTCAGAACATCGACCGCCGCGCTCGTCAGGGGCGCCTGCAACGCATCGCCCGACGGATCGCCGAAGCGCGAGCTACTCGAATCCGGATAGGGATCGAGACCGCGCACCGAAGCATCGTAGCGTCCGGTTACGATGCCGTTCTTGCGGTCGAGTTCGCGGCGGAATTCGCCGACGTCGAAGCGGCCGGCGAGCCTGCGGCTCACCGCCTTGTCGATGCCGGTGAGTTCGGCGACCCTGTCGGCCAGGCGATTGGTCGCATCCCTGTCCGCCTCGCCCTTGACGAGATCGGCTAAAAATTCGCCGCGCGCATAAGCCTCCACATCGGCGAGATCCGCGCGCTTGACCGGTTCCTTGGCTTCGCGCGCCACCGCCACATAGCTCGGCAGTGTCGCGACATATTGCAGGAGGCTCGTCCCCGTGAACTCGCGGAAGTCAAGCAATGGCGACACCAGGATCAATCCCCTGACGCCGACGCCATGCTGAAGCTGCAGCTGGCGCACGACCTTTGGCCCGCGAATGCCGCCATAGCTCTCGCCGGCAACGTATTTCGGCGAGGTCAGCCGGTTGTGCTTCTCAAGCCAGCGGCGGATCACGAGCGCGATTGAATTGACGTCACCATCGACCGAATAGAACCGTTTTCGCGCATCCTCGCCGCTCGCCAGGACGCGGCTGTAACCGGTGCCGACGGGATCGATGAAAACGAGGTCGGTGAAATCGAGCCAGGTCTCCGCGTTCGGCTTCACCTCAGGCGACGCCGATGGCGCCAGCCCCTCGCCATCCAGCGGCAGCCGCCACGGCCCGACAGCGCCGAACTGAAGCCACGCCGACGAGGCGCCGGGCCCGCCGTTGAACAGGAACGTCACCGGGCGCGTGCCGCGATCGGCGCCGTCGAGTTCGTAAGACGTGGTGGCGATGTCGGCCAGCGGATCGCCCTTGTCGTCGAACACCCGGATTGAGCCAGCGGTCGCGGCGAAGTTGAGCGTTCGACCGGGCAGATTGAGGGTCTGCTTGGTCGTCGAATCTGCGGGGAGACGACGATCGGAAGCCGAAACCTGCGTCGCATTCTGTCCGCTGCCGGCGCGCCCGCCCTTTTGTCCCGCGTTCGCCGCCGCCTCGCTGTGCGACTGCGGCGGATCGTCGGCGCGCGCTGGGCCTGCGAGCGCAAAAAGCGACAGCGCCAGCACCAGTCTCGTCCGGCGCAGCAAAGACAACCTCATGGCCATGCCTGTTCTCCCCTGCCCCGCTCGCGGCGCGTCAGCCGCCGATTTAGCCGCCAATTACGACGGTTTGGGGGATCGAAGGCCCTGGACGGGCGTCCCGTGTCCTTGGGCCCGGCTTTTGTCCTGAACCATGCCGCCTCCACGACGTCAGTGTTTGCTTTGTCGGGCCGTGATCCTCGACAATGCAGGCCAAGGTCGTATAGACGACCTCGGCGGAATTTTCTCGAGCCTGCGACACCTGCTGGAAGCCATGACCAAGCCATCGCGATACGACCGGATCGCCTTCGTCGCCAGCCCGGGCAGCGAAGCACAGGCCGCCTTCGGCCAGCTCACCAAGCAATATGGCAATTGCGCCCCGAACGAAGCCGACGTCGTGGTGGCGCTCGGCGGGGACGGATTGATGCTGCAGACGCTGCACCAGCACATGCATACGGGAAAGCCGATCTACGGCATGCACCGCGGCACAGTCGGCTTCCTCATGAACGAATACTCGACGGTCGACCTGCGCGCCCGGCTCGAAGCTGCGCATGAATCCGAGATCAATCCGCTGCTGATGCGCGCGACCGACGTCGAAGGTCGCGTTCATCTGCATCATGCCATCAACGAGGTCGCGCTGTTCCGGCAGACCTACCAGGCGGCGCGCCTGCGTATCCTGATCGACGAGCGCGAACGCATGGCCGAGCTGATCGCCGACGGCATCATGGTGGCGACGCCGGCCGGCTCGACAGCGTACAATCTGTCTGCGCAGGGCCCGATCTTGCCGATCAACGCCGCATTGCTGGCGCTGACGCCGATCAGCGCTTTCCGCCCCCGGCGCTGGCGCGGCGCGCTGCTGCCCAACACGGCCTACGTCGTGATCGAGGTGCTGGAAGGCGACAAGCGCCCGGTGGCCGCGGTCGCCGACCACGACGAGGTGCGCGATGTCCGCCGCGTCGAGGTGCTTGCCGACCGGACGATTGCGATGCGGATGCTGTTCGATCCAGGCCACAGCCTGGAAGAGCGAATCCTGCGCGAGCAATTCGGCGCCTGAACCGTCCGGCCGGCACCCTGCCGAAGGCCCGGTCGCAACGCTTCGTTAACCCTCGGCACGATATGGTTAACGAAGGTTGACCGCTTTGGCCCGGGCGTCATGTTTCGCATCGACTTCAACAAGCTGCGCTTTCTCGTCTGCGACGACAATCCGCACATGCGCCGCATCCTGCGGACGCTGCTGCATTCGTTCGGCGCGCGCGAAGTCTACGAAGCCGAGGACGGGGCCACCGCGCTGGAAATGTACAGCCATTACGTGCCCGACATCGTCATCACCGACTGGGCGATGCCGATCTTCGACGGGCTCGAACTCGCCCAGATGATCCGGCAGCCGGAATCCAAGGGCAACCCCTACGCACCGATCATCATGCTGACGGGTCACTCCGAGAAGCGCCGCGTCACCGTCGCGCGCGATGCCGGTGTCACCGAATTCCTGGCCAAGCCGATCTCGGCCAAGGGCCTCTATCAACGTATCCTCAACGTGGTCGCCAGTCCCCGGCCCTTCATCAAGACCAAGACCTATTTCGGCCCGGACCGGCGCCGCAACACCAACTCCGCGTATATGGGCCCGGAGCGCCGCGTCGGTGAAAAGCACGAGGTGCTGCAGCAGCCCTCTCTGCTCGACAAGGCCCGCTCTTCCATCTAACGCAACGTCTCCAACGACGAGGCAGGCATCATGGCGAAGAACAGCGCGAAAGACATCGACGTCAAGGCCTTCGCCACGCACCATGTCATCACGCAACCCAACCCGCTGCGTCGAGTTTTGCGCCGGGTCGAAGCGAAAGACATGGACGATCCGGTCGGCCGCGCCGAACAGGCGCTGGCGGGCCTTGCCGGCCAGTTCAAGGACTGGATGGCGACCGAGGTCAACCGGCTCTCGGCAGCCTATGTCGCGATCCGCAACGACGGCTTCACCAAGGCACGGCGCGACGAGCTGTTTCACGCCGCACACGACATCAAGGGCGACGCCGCCACGTTCGGCTTTCCGGCTGCGGCGGGTGTGGCCGAGAGCCTGTGCCGCGTCATCGAGCACGCGCCTGACATCGAGAAGGTGCCTGCCGAGCTGTTCACGCACCACATCACCGCGATCCTCGCCATCGTGCACGAAAACACCAAGCTCGACAGCATCAGCGTCTCCGCCGAGCTCAGCCGTCGCCTGCGCAAGGTCGCCGACGATTACCTCGCCGACGTCAACCGCGACCGCCCCGAGCACCTCGAAGTGATCATGGCGCCGAGCATCGTGCCGACGGAGTAACGACTACCCTCTCTTGCCGTCATTGCGAGGAGCAATTGCGACGAAGCAATCCAGAGTCTTTCTGCGGAAAGATTCTGGATTGCTTCGCTGCGCTCGCAATGACGGAGGTTGTAGGTTCGGCTCGAGCTACGCCGCAATCCGATTGTCATACAAGGGATCGATCGCGTCATCCGCGACCAGCTCGTCGCAGAACAGCCTCGCCTCTTCACGCGCGGACTCGGTTGCGAAGCGACGCAGCAGGACCATCAGCGGCTCGGTCGCGCCGCGATCGGTCTCGCAATGGGTGAGCACGCGCTCGACCATGCGCCGGCGCAGCCGGACCGCCGTATCGTCGGTGTCGACAAAGCCCTGCTCGTGACAGGCATCGAGCGCGACCTGGAATGCTGCGAACGTCGTCTCGGGTAATCCGGCGCGGCGAAGCAGCGCGTGCAGGCTGTTGCCGCCGCGGTCGTGCAGCAGCGCGGAGACACGCGCGAGCGGCAGGTGGGCGAGCTCGGCGAGTGCGGCGTCGAACAGGTCGAGATTGCTCGACAGCAACGCGCGCAGGATCAAGCCTGCGGTGAGCTGGCCGGTGATACGCAGATGCTTGACGAGGTCCTGCATATCGTCGCCGCGTGAGCGCGCCGCGATATTGATGGCGGAGCGATCGCGCGCCTCTGATGTCATGCGCTCGGCACGGTCGGCGCTCAGCCAGTTCCGCGCCACGACGAACTGCGCCAGCGTCTCGGAGAGCTTTGCCACCAGCGCGGCACGCGTGGCGGCCGGAATGTCGTCCAGCACCAGCATCGCCTCGCGGATGGCCGCCAGATGGCCATGGCGCTCGACGATGCGATTCCAGGAGAACGGTGCGAGCTCGGCGTTGGGATTTTCGATCAGCTCCAGCGCGGCGGCCGCGCAGCCGACTTCGGCGATGGCGGCGCAGACCGAGACCGGCAACGCGAAGCGCCGGGCGACCGCACATTGTACGTCGTCGTTACCGGTCGCGACGATGTCGACGAGATCGGCATCGATCAGCAGCGGCGAATGTTCGAGCACGGGCAGCGCCACGGTCGGCTGGTCCGCCGACAACGCCCGCACGATCGAGGCCGGCGCATCGGTGCTGCGCGCAAAAGCCTCGGCCATTGCCTGCCGCACGAGCGGCGAGGGATCGTCGAGCAGCATCAGCAGCGCCCCTTCGGCGGCGACGCGATCGTCGTGGGAAAGGTCAGAGATCAGCCAGGCCCGGGCCAATGCCCGTGTTGCCTCCGCCCGCTCACCTGCTGGCGCGGTCCTGATCCAATGAATGAACTGCCGAACAATCATGGTGCTTCCGGCTTACGCAACGAAAAACGAAGCGGTGACGGCTTGTCACCTGCAATACAAAATAAACCACGACGCTTAACAAAGCGTTCACCATAACTGGCTGGTTTTATTGATGATTTGTTAAGGGCTGGAAGCTGCCGAACGGCGCGGTACGCGCTAGCTCGAGAACGTGCCGCTGCGATCGCTGAAGAGATCGAGCGGTTGCGGCGGGCGCACCTCGGGCGTCGCCGAGGCAACGGACATGAGCGAGGCGTTGTTGCCCCACAGTTTTTGCACCGTCGTCGAGACCGGCTGGGTCGCATCGCCGGGCTGATAGATCGAGCGGAATGCGGGCGCAGCCGGCGTATTGTCTGCGACCGTTGCGGACGATGTCGCGCTCACAGCCGCCACGCCACGTGCATCCGGCAAGGCCTGGAGATAGGCGGCGCTATCCACCGCCGGCGCGGTGGGCTGCACGCCGTTGGCGGCGGCGACCTGCGTTGTCGACGGCGTATCGCCATACATCGCCATGGCGCTGCGCGTGGCCTTCCCATTGGCAGCGCTGACGTAGCGCGCATTCAGCACCGAATAGACTTCGGAGACGCTGCGCGCGCGGCCATCCCTGGCGTAGAAGATCGACCGGTTGGAGGACGCGGCGTTGGGAAACAGCCGCGCACCGACAGCCTGCGGATTGTCCTCCGCGTTGGCGATCAGCTTCGCCGCACCGGCGACGCCCATGAAATGCGCCATGTAGAGTTCGCTGTCGGACGGCCTGCGGCCGAGCAGACCGGTGAGCTTGAAGCTGTTGGACTGCGTCAGCGCCGCGGCCATGCTGGATGCGGCGTCGGGATCATCACGCAGCTTCATGATCGATCGCCTAATGAAGGGATCGTCGACGGTGTAACCACCTGACGGCGTCCTGGTGATCGCGTCGGAATAGTTGCCATAACCGAGCTGGGTGCCTGCCTCTTTCACCGTGCCGAGCCAGGTCTGGTCGATGAACTGATAAAGGCCGTGGGCGGACGAGGTGGTGGCGCCGGCCGAGGGATCGAAATCCGATTCCATCTTGGCGGTGGTCAGCATGTATTCGAAGCTGACGCCGGTCTGGCTCGAGGCCTGCTTGATCGCGCCGGCAACACGCCGCGCACCTTCGGTTGCGGCCGTCTGCGAGGCACTGGAATTGTCGACCGACATGATGGCGTGACCGGCCCGCGCGGCGTATGAGCGGCGCCGGCAATTCGGACGCCTGATGGTCCCACCGTGGGACAGTTATGGTTAATGCGGGGTTAACTCGACGACCGCCGTCATTTCGGGGGCTCGCCGCAGATGCGAACTATTTCTTGTAGACCGCGGTCGGATCGAACAGCCTGTCCGCATCGACGAAGACGAGCTTCGACCCGCCGCCCTCGGCCTCGACCTTGCGATAGAAACAGGACCGGCGGCCGGTGTGGCAGGCCGCGCCGATCTGCTCGACGCGAATCCAGACCGCGTCCTGGTCGCAATCGGTGCGTATCTCGACCACGCGCTGGGTCTGACCCGAGGTCTCACCTTTTCGCCACAAGGCGTTGCGTGAGCGGCTGAAGTACCAGGCTTCGCCGGTTGCAATGGTCTTGCGGAGCGCCTCGTCGTTCATGTGGGCGACCATGAGCACGTCCCCGGTGACGACGTCGGTCGCCACACAGGTCACGAGGCCGCCGGAATCGAACTTTGGAAGGAAGGTGAGGCCTTCCTCGATCTCATGGGAGTGGGCGGGCACCACAAATCTCGCCGGTTGTTCGCGAGGTCAGCGCGGCATGCCTCGCACCATGGACAGGAAACGGGCCTGCTCCGCGGGATTGTCGCGGAACATGCCGGTGTAGCGGCTGGTGAAGGTCGAGGCGCCGTGCTTGGCGACGCCGCGTACCGACATGCAGGTATGCTCGGCCTCGATCAGCACGGCAACGCCGCGCGGCTTCAGGATCTCGTCGATCGCGGCTGCGATCTGCGCCGTCAGATGCTCCTGGGTCTGGAGCCGGCGGGCGAAGATGTCGGTCAGGCGCGCCAGCTTCGACAGACCGACAACACGTTCGACCGGCGTGTAGGCGATGTGCGCCTTGCCGTAGAACGGCATCATGTGGTGCTCGCATTGCGACGTGAATTCGATGTCGCGGACCAGCACGAAGTCATCATAGCCGGCAGTCTCGCCGAAGGTGCGATCGAGCACCTCGGCCGGGCACTGGTGGTAGCCCTGATAGAGCTCGTCGAAAGCCTCGACCACGCGGCGCGGCGTGTCGAGCAGGCCCTCCCGCCCGGTGTTCTCGCCGATATAAGCGAGCAGCGTCTTCACGGCGGCTTCCGCCTCCGCACGCGCGGGGCGCGGCTGGTCGGCCCGGACGGCGGCCGCGAGGAACTCAGACGGATCGAGCTCGGGCGGGCGGCTCTCGGGCTGCCGGTCGGAGGGCTTGCCGGGGCGGATAGATTTGATTGCAGCGTCCATGTCTACTCCGTTCGACGGCCTTACGGCCGGAGTGTCACCGGCAGACGGGGCGGACAACCGCCGGGCGCCTGAAGAGAACAGTGTTTGGCGAAAGGGATCCCCACGCCGGCAGCGCAGATCTGGATCACCCACCGACGCACCGCCGGACTGTTTTTCCGCCAGTTCCGACCTATATAAGACCCTGGACGGCCCTCGCCAAGGCCGATCCGACAGGTAAGTGCTGGGCGCGATCACATGCTGAACGACATCTATAACAAGCGGATCATTGAGCTGGCCGGCAATATTCCGCGCCTGGGACGGTTGGCCGACGCCGATGCCACCGCCACCGCCCACTCCAAGCTGTGCGGTTCGACGGTGAAGATCGACCTCAAAATGGAGGGCGACACCGTTACCGATTTCGCACACGACGTAAAGGCCTGCGCGCTCGGCCAGGCCTCTTCATCCATCATGGCAAGTCATGTGGTCGGCTCGACTGCGAGCGAACTCCGTGAGTTACGCGAAACCGTTCGCAAGATGCTGAAGGAGAATGGTGCGCCTCCTCAAGGCAAATGGGAAGACATCAAGTTCCTCGAGCCGGTCCGCGACTACAAGGCGCGCCACGCCTCGACGCTCCTGACCTTCGATGCCGTGGTGGATGCGATCGGTCAGATCGAGGCCAAGCCGAAGCAGCCGGCCCCTGCGCAGGACTAAAGCGAGGCTGAAGCTCTTACTTCTGCGGCGCCGCAGGTGGTGCCGCCACCCCGCCGGTCGGGACCATGGCTTCCGCCGTTTGGGTGGACTTTGCCGGCTGCGGCTCTCCGCCGAACCTCGCCTGCGTCTTCGGCGCAAGCTCGGCAATCGCAGGCGCTGTGACATCCACGTGCGGCAACACGTCAGTCACGAGGTCCGTCGTCACGAGATTGGTCAGCTTCAACTCAGCAGTGTCGAGCTCGTGCAGATCTTCCCACGGCGGCACGTTGAGCGCCAGCGACAACAGGTCTCCCGCTCCGCCCATGTCGAAGGTGTATTTGGCGAGCCGGCCGATATCGCGTTCCACGATCATCAAATCCTGCGCGCTGTAGCTCGCTGCCTTGGCGTCGTCGGCGCGGTCCCCCATCCAGATCTGATGGACGCGGACATGGGCCGCATCAGGCACATAGCGCTTCTTGCCGGCCAGCAGCAGGAACACGCACATGGATTCGCAATAGGCTTCCGAGCCGACCGCGGGACGGGCGCCCTGCCCACTCTTCTGCTGCGTGATGCCGACGGTGGTGAGAAGGCCGAGATTGCGGAAGCGCCGCCCAAGCGTGATCGCGTCGTTGACGGAACCGCCGCTGGAGTCGAGGACAACCGTCGCACCGCCGAGCTGGCGCCCGCGGGCAAAGTCGTCGAAATCCTTCGGCGTATCTGCGGTGATGATGCCCACCGCGCTAACCCAGCCCCGGCAATTGGGCTCGCAGGCAACCCAGCCGAACTTCATCGGCAGCTTGCGCTCTTCGAGCGAGGCGCCGGCGCTGGCCGAGGAACCGAACGTCGCGGCGGCGCTTGCCAGCACGACACCACAGGCGGCGGTTCCAACCAGCAACCAGCCGCGAAGATTGAGCGACTTCAGAAGTTTCAAAATGATCCCTTCCCCAAGCCCATTGGCGCGATTATCCCCGCTTCGCGCTCGATGAGTCGATCATACAGTCGTATGTTTTCATGACTGTCCTAAAAATGGTATCCGGGGGAATACAGCTCGTCCACAGAGACTTGCTGCACTGCTCCCAAAAAGCATGCAAAATATGGCGCGAAAACAACAGCTTGCTGTTCCCTGCGCCGGAACCGTGCAGCACCTCGCACAGGATCTCGGCACAGCGCCTATGAAGCACTCAACCTGCGAGCAATGTTCCGCTCATCTGGCCGACGCACTGCGACTGCCGCGCAGATTCGGTCGCGCGTTGATCTGGCTTTACCGGCACACGCTGTCACCGCTGGTCGGCTACAATTGCCGCCATCTGCCAACGTGCTCCGTGTATGGCGATGAGGCGATCGAACGGTTCGGACTTTGGGCCGGCGGCTGGATGACTCTCGCGCGCCTGTTGCGCTGCAACCCGTTCGGCACCTCGGGCATCGACAACGTGCCACTTGCCGCACCGCAGGGCGCGCGCTGGTACCTTCCGTGGCGCTATGCGCGCTGGCGCGGCGTCGACGCCGACTAGGGTTGCTGCGGTGCTTTGCGCATCGCTGCCCCGAGCGGAACAGGAACTCCGCTCCTCGCGTTGTTGTGATGCTCCCGCGGGAGGAAACAACAATGCGCTGGAAAATCAGCCCTCATTTTCACTTCAGGCCTGGTGCACATCTCGGTTTTAATCCGAGAGATCACGATCCCAGGACGATCGACATGCTCGCGATCATAGCGCTGCTGGTTCTCGTCGTCGGCTCCGGATGGTATCTGGGCTCAAGCCTTGCCACACCGCCAAGCACGACGGCGTTCATCGTGCCGAGCCAGAGCGTGCACTGGTAGCTAAATTAGCGGAACCAGAAGAAACGTCCGGGCGGCGGCGGGATCGGCTCGGGCGGACGCAGTCGCCTGGGCCGCGCGGGCCTGGGCGCCGGTTCGGTGGACGAGGCCGTCTCCGCAGGCGGTGCTTCACTCCCCGGAATTTTCACCGACAGCAGCAGATTCGACTCGTGCATTCGCCAGCGATAACCGACGCCGAAATCGATCGGCTGAGCGCGCGTGAACAGTTCGGCATAACGATCCTGATAGCGACCAGGGAATTCGTTGATCGGCCCCAGATAGCGGCCGAACGGGAAGAAACGCCATTGCCGCGAATTGTAATTGGCGAGCGGAATGCCGGAATCGTCCTGGATGATGGTCGCACTGTTGGCGAGCAGCCAGTCGCGGGCAACGCTGAAATTGCCCGCGTGCAGGAGATACGACGCGCTCTTGAGCAGGCTGTTGCCCGGCCCGAGCGTGTCGCAGAATTTCAGGAAGCCGGCGGCACGCGCGCCGGAATTGGAAAGATCGGTCGAGAAATAATACAGCGTTCGCGACTCGCCGTCGGGACCTGCGAAGGTGATGCGGACGCCCCGCGTGGCGTTCGGCCCCGGATTGTCGTTGCCGGTATGCACCCCGCCCTTGTCATCGAGCGCGACCATCTCGACATTGCGGATCGTTTTGCCGGAGCGCGCCAGGAAGACGTAGAGGATCGGCAAGGTGCCGTTGACCTGGTTGCTGTGCAGGTCGACCTTCATCTGCTTGGTGATGAAGAAGGAGAAACTCAGGATCGAGCCGAGCGAACGCTCGACATTGTAGAGCGCGGCGTCAACCGAGCCGCGCGACAGCTTCGTCAGATCGGGTACCGCGCCAACCGGCTCCAGCGCACCGAGCACGTAGGTACTGGCCTTGGAATAGAAGGCATTGGCGTAAAGGAAATCCGGGCCGCTGAAAAAATAGAACATGGTCGGCCGCGGCGCGGCCAGATTGACGTCCGACCAGCTCCGGATCTTCGATAGCTGCCGCTGCTCGAGCTGGGCGAAGGCGCCGTCGAAGAATTTTGCGTGATGCTGCCAGGCCGGATCCCTGGTGAGCGCCACCAGCGGCGAGTCCGCCGAAGGCTGCATGCCTGCGAGGATGCGCGCGGTATCGTCGAAAGTAACCTCGGCCGCGCGCACGGACGAGATGGCCGCAGCCATAAGGGCGAGACCGACGGCCGCAATTCTCATGGGTCGAAGCATGTCTATTCGCGATGGTGTGACGTGGCAGCGGCGAACGGCCGCCTGCGGAAAACAGCATAAATGAACAGGCCCGCGAGCATGACGAGCATCCCCGACAGCGACTGCACGGGCCGCTCGGTCAACAGGTAGTACATCATGGACGCGGTCACGAGCAGGAAAATGAGCGGTGTGAACGGGTACCCCCAGGCGCGATACGGCCTTGGCAAATCGGGATCGGTGATGCGCAGCTTGATGACACCCGCCACCGTGAAGAACGAGCAGAACAGCAGCGCGAACTGGATGAAGTCGAGCACCGCCTCGAAGCTGCGCGTGAACAGCAGGAGATTGGCGACCGCAAGCTGAAACAGGATGGCGTAAGCCGGCGCGCCGCTCACCGACCGCTTCGAGAACACGCCCAGCGCCGGGATGTCCTCCCCCATCGTCATCATCACGCGCGGGCCGATCCACATCATCGCACTGATCGAGGAAATCAGCCCGACACAGATCATCGCACCGACGATCCGGCCGCCGAGAGGTCCGAAGATCGCGCTGCCGGCGACGCTCGCGACATCGAGCTGGCCGGCCAGCGCGCTGATCGGCGTCGAATAGAGGAACACCGCGTTGAGCGCGACATACAGCACCAGCACGATCAGCGTGCCCGCGAGCAACGCGCGCGGCAGGCTCCGCTGCGGCGTGTTCATTTCGCCGATGATGTAGGTCGCGGCATTCCAGCCCGAGAACGAGTACATCACGAAGACGAGCCCGATCGCGAACGGCGCACTCACGACATGGGCGAGATCGCCCGCTTGCGGCGCAAACGAGATCGGCTGCGGCGTGCCGATGACGAAGCCGGCTGCGAGGAAAGCGACGATCAGCACGACCTTGAGGATGGTCGAGATCAACTGAAAGGTCGAAGATTGCCTGACGCCGGTCAACTGCACGATCGAGACCAGCCACACCACGCCAATCGCGAGCGGGATCGGCGGCAGATCGGGAATGACCGACTTGGCGTATTCGCCGAAGGCCATGGCGGCCAGCGCCACCGGCGCCGCGAAGCCGACCGTCGCCGAGACCCATCCGGCGAGAAAGCCGAAAGCGGGATGATAGGCGCGGCCGAGGAAGTTGTATTCCCCGCTCGAGCGGGGAAACATCGCCCCCAGCTCGCTGTAGGAGAACACGCCGCACAGCGCGACAATGCCGCCAACGGTCCACAACGCCACGATCGGGAAGCCCGAGGGAATGTCCTTGACCTGGAAGCCAAGGCTCGTGAACACGCCGACACCGATCATGTCGGCAACGACGATCGCGGTCGCGACCAGAACGGAAACCCCGGAACCGCCTCCGGTCAGCCGCCCGCTCCAGGGCGCGG
Organism: Bradyrhizobium sp. USDA 4474; assembly: GCF_054057515.1. Lineage (NCBI taxonomy): Bacteria > Pseudomonadati > Pseudomonadota > Alphaproteobacteria > Hyphomicrobiales > Nitrobacteraceae > Bradyrhizobium > Bradyrhizobium sp. USDA 4474. The sequence goes on from NZ_JBSRZJ010000002.1 coordinate 654,740, forward strand.
TTCCCGCATCTGATGCCGTCATCGGGGTCCTCGAGCCTCAGGCGTCGCGCCTCGTGCAGATTGGTCCAGTCAATTCAAGCAGGGTTAACAAGGGTTAAATGAGGCGATCCAAGATAGGTAATTGGTCACCTTCGATGCCGCTTTGCAGACGATAAACCCGGGGTCTTCAGCGGAAATGCGTCCGGCCTCCCCACAATCGCGACACGATTGCGTGGTCTTTTTGATCGCTCCGGATGTGGGGAAGTTTCTCCGGACACTTAACGTTGCCTAAACGCGGGTCGGTTCAATTGTCTTAATAATTGCCGATGGTTCGTGACTTGGGTCATGCTTGGGGTCATGGGTGGATGGTCGGGGCCGTTCCGAAAGTGAAAGCAGACATGCGTGCTGACCGGACCAGGACGTCCGGCGTGCGCCGTCGTGCACTTCGGATCGCCCTGATCTCAGGCTTGGTGCCGTCGTCGCTCACGCTGGTTCAATGTGGCCAGTCGCCCAATCCAGCTGCGCTGGCGGCGAGTTCGCAAGCCAATGTCCAGGTGGTTGCGAAGACAAGTCCGCAAGTCTCCAACCAACACGTCGCAAGCGACGACACGTTCGACGATCGCTTTCCTGCCTCGCAGTTCAGGGAGCGCTTCCCTTCGGCGAGCGAGAGTTTCCTGCAACGGCAGATGTCGGACTTCTCGCCCAAGCGCGCCGTGCAGCAGCAGCCCCCGGAACAGGCGCCCTACAAGGTCGCCTCGCTTGCGCCGCAGGTCCCTTACCAGCGTCCGTCGCGCCAGGACCTCACAACGCTTGTCAGCATGAAATCGTCGGCCTTCCCTTATTTCGGCAACAACCCCGCCTCCGACGCGCCCTTCCTCAACATCTCCAGGGGGGACCGCCGCGGGCACCGCAGCTATTCCGGGCGCGTCTTCTGGCAGGACGAGACCTACAACGACAGCCGCGTGCTGGTGCACGTCCCCGAACATTTCGACGTGCGCAAGCCTGGCGTGATCGTGGTGTTCTTCCACGGCAATGGCGCGACGCTCGAGCGCGACGTGCGCGACCGGCAGCTGGTGCCGCAGCAGATCACCGCATCAGGCGCCAACGCCGTGCTGCTCGCGCCGCAGATGGCCGTCGATGCCGCCGATTCCAGTGCCGGAAAGTTCTGGCAGCCTGGCGGCCTCAAGCGCTTCATAGATGAATCGGCCAATCACCTCGCGCAGCTGACCGGCGATCCCAACAGCGCGCGTGCCTTCGCCACCATGCCGATCGTGATCGTGGGCTATAGCGGCGGCTTCCTGCCGACCGCATGGAGCCTCGAGGTCGGCGGCATCAGCGATCGCGTCCGCGGCGTCGTGCTGCTCGATGCGGTCTACGGCGAAATGGACAAGTTCGCATCCTGGATCGAGAGCCACCGCTCTGGCTTCTTCGTCAGCTCCTATACCCACTACACCGCGCGGCGCGACCACGAGCTGATGAGCACGCTCAGGCAGAAGGGCATCGGCGTTTCCGAGGACATGGATGCACCGCTGCGCCCCGGCAGCGTCGTGTTCGTCGAGACCGGCGACGGCATCACCCACCGTGACTACGTCAATCGCGCCTGGACGCAATATCCGCTCAAGGACGTGCTGGTGAAGATGTCGGCAACGCCGGCACTCGCACTGACGCGCGTCGCAGCCACCGCATCACCGACATCGAGCCGCTAGCTGAGCGCCAACGACCGGCCACTCAGCTCTCACTTCCAACTCTTGGGCGGTCGAGCCGTTTCAGCTCTTGGGCAGTTTCGGAATGCTCTCGGCAAAGCCGTTGAAGCAGGCCAGCCGCTCGTCCTCTTCCTTGAGGAAGCGGCAGTCTGAGACACCTTTGGCCTTCGGCGGCTTGGGCTTCGGCGTCGGCGGAAGCACCGCGTCGTAGCAATTGAGACGGTCCTTGGTGCCGTCGTCGGTATCAAGGCAGGCCTGGAGGCGCAGCGCGATCGACTGCGGCTTGCCTTTTGGCGCAGCGACAGCCGGTTTGGCTGCTGCTTCCTTGGTGCCGGCCTTGGTCCCTTTGGGTTTGACCTGCACCAGCGGCTTGTCCCCCACCATCGGTGGCGTGTCGGTTTGCGCAAACGCGGAGGCTGAATAGAGCACCGCGGCAACCGCCAGAATCATCCTCATTTCAGTCAACTCTCTTTGGTCCCCATGTCTGGCGTTCTAGCGCTCTCTCGCGCGGTTTGCCAAGCGTCTTGCGTTCGGGAAACACGGCCATCAGCCCGGGGCGACAGCCGCCGGCCGGGGCCGGCTCGCAAACCACCAGGACCACGGCCAGCACGACGAAGCCGACGGCCACAAAGCCCGTACTGTGCAGCAGTTCGCGGGCAAACAGCGCCCCTCCGACCGCGGAGCCAATGGCCTGGCCGATGTAGAGGACGGAGGTATTGAGCGCGACTGTTGCCGGCGCGAGCGGCGGTGCTGCCGCGACCAGCCGCACCTGCTGCATCGAATTGGTCGAGGCAAAGCCCAGCCCCCACATGGCCACCGCAATCGCCATTAATACCAGTGTGCCCGCGCTGAGCGCCCAACCGGTAATGCCCGCCAATAACAGGCTCGTGAACAACAAAGAGGTCCGGTACGGGCCCCATGTGTCGACGATACGGGTTGCGACGGCAACGCCGAGGAAGCCGCAAACACCATAGATCGCGAACACCATTCCGATCGCGTCCGGGCTTGCGTCGGTCATCTTGTTGAGCAGCGGGCCCATGAAGGTGAACACCACGAACTGGCCGGACATCTGCAGCATCGTGATCGCGAGCAGCAGCAGGATCGTCTTGTTGCGGCCGACCTCGCTCCAGGTCCTCAGATCGACCGGCGTGCCCTTCAATCCGGCCGGCAGGCGCACCAGCAGCAACAGGAAGCTGATGCAACCGAGCGCGCCGATCCCGCCATAGGCGGCGCGCCAACCGTAGCGACTGGCGATGAAGGTGATCAGCGGGAGGCCGACCGCGGCCGCCAGCGACCAGCCAAGGAAGATATAGGCGATCGTGCTGCCGCGGCGCTCCGGCGGCACGATCAGCGCGGCGGTGCCCGCCGCCTGCGGCGTGTACAGCGCGCCGACAGCGAGCATCACCAGCCGGATGACGAGGAGGCTTGCATAGCCGGGCGCAAAGGCCGACGCGAGATTGCCTGATGCAAGCACTGCCAGCGTGGCCGTGAGCAGGAACCCGCCGCTCGATGCGGCTGGTCAGCCACGCCGTCAGCGGCGAGCCGATGCACAGCGTGATCGCGCCGAAGGTGATGAGCAGCCCGGCTGCATGGATGCTGATCCTGAGCCCCGCCGACAATTCCGGCAGCATTCCCGCCGGCGCCAGCACTGAGCAGCCTGTGACGAGATTGCCAAGCATCAGGGCGGTTGCGGTAAAGCGGCCGGCGCGCGGATTTTCCATGCAATTGCATGTAGAGCAGGCCCGCCGCCAGTTAAAGGGCGCGACACGAAATAGTTGGAGGATTGGCTGCGCTTTGCGCGCCACTTTCTTGGAAATGCCGGATTGCGCAGGCCGAATCGCCTGATATATCGCTCGTTCCCGCTTACCTGCGCTCGTTCGCAGGAGTGAGCCTCAGGAGAAAAGCAATGTCCGACCAGCCCAAATCCGAATCCGGCTTCCAATATTCCCTCAGCAATCTGAAGCCCGTGACCCCCGCCGCCAAAGTCACCCTCACCTTCCCCGACGGCGCCCAGCGCCAATATGACCAGAACATCACCGGTCTCGAGATCGCCAAGGGCATCTCGCCCTCGCTCGCCAAGCGCACCGTGGCGATGATGCTCGACGGCGTGCTCACCGATCTCAACGATCCCATCGAGGCCGACGCCAAGCTCAGGCTGATCTCGCGCGACGAGCCGGAGGCGCTGGAGCTGATCCGCCACGACTGCGCGCACGTGCTGGCGGAAGCCGTGCAGACGCTGTGGCCGGGCACGCAGGTCACCATCGGCCCCGTGATCGAGAATGGTTTCTATTACGACTTCTTCCGCAACGAGCCGTTCACGCCGGAAGATTTCGCCGCCATCGAGAAAAAGATGCGCGAGATCATCGCGCGCGACAAACCGTTCACCAAGGAAGTCTGGGACCGGGAAAAGACAAAACAGGTGTTCCGCGACAAGGGCGAGGCCTTCAAGGTCGAGCTGGTCGACGCCATTCCCGGCAACGAGCCGATCAAGATCTACTACCAGGGCGACTGGTTCGATCTGTGCCGCGGTCCGCACATGACCTCGACCGGCAAGGTCGGAGGCGCCTTCAAGCTGATGAAGGTGGCCGGTGCCTATTGGCGCGGAGACAGCAACAACCCGATGCTGACCCGCATCTACGGCACCGCCTTCGCCAAGCAGGAGGACCTCGACGCTTACCTCAAGCAGATCGAGGAAGCCGAGAAGCGCGACCATCGCAAGCTCGGACGCGAGCTCGACCTCTTCCACTTCCAGGAGGAAGGTCCTGGAGTCGTGTTCTGGCACCCGAAGGGCTGGACCATCTTCCAGCAGCTGATCGCCTATATGCGGCGACGCCTGACCGGCGATTACAGCGAGGTCAACGCGCCACAGATCCTCGACAAGTCCCTCTGGGAGACCTCGGGCCATTGGGGCTGGTATCGCGAAAACATGTTCGCAGCGCAGTCGGCCGGCGACGAAGCCGAGGACAAGCGCTGGTTTGCGCTCAAGCCAATGAACTGCCCCGGCCACGTGCAGATCTTCAAGCACGGCCTGAAGAGCTACCGCGACCTGCCCTTGCGTCTCGCCGAGTTCGGCGTTGTGCATCGCTACGAGCCGTCCGGTGCCATGCACGGCCTGATGCGCGTGCGCGGCTTCACCCAGGACGACGCGCATATCTTCTGCACCGAGGACCAGCTCGCGGACGAGTGCCTGAAGATCAACGAACTGATCCTGTCGACCTATTCGGATTTCGGCTTCACCGGCGAACTCACGGTCAAGCTCTCGACCCGGCCGGAGAAGCGCGTCGGCACCGATGCGATGTGGGATCACGCCGAGCGCGTGATGGCCACGGTGCTGCGCGAGATCCAGGCGCAGAACAATCACATCAAGACCGAGATCAATCCAGGCGAAGGCGCCTTCTACGGGCCGAAGTTCGAGTACGTGCTGCGCGACGCCATCGGCCGCGACTGGCAATGCGGCACCACGCAGGTCGACTTCAACCTGCCGGAGCGGTTCGGTGCGTTCTACATCGACCATGACGGCGGCAAGAAGCCGCCTGTCATGGTGCATCGCGCGATCTGCGGCTCGATGGAGCGCTATATCGGCATCCTGATCGAGCACTATGCCGGCAACTTCCCGCTCTGGCTCGCGCCGGTGCAGGCGGTGGTCACCACCATCACCTCGGAAGGCGACGAATACGCGAAGGTGGTGCTGGAGCAGGCGCGGCGCGCAGGGCTTCGGGTCGAGATCGACCTGCGCAACGAAAAGATCAACTACAAGGTCCGCGAGCACTCGCTGGCCAAGATCCCTGCGCTGCTCGTGGTCGGCAGGAAGGAGGCCGAGACGCATTCGGTCTCCGTTCGCCGGCTGGGTAGCGACGGGCAAAAGGTGATGACGACCGAGGAGGCCATCGCCGCCCTGGTCGACGAGGCGACCCCGCCTGACGTCCGGCGCGCGCGCGGCGCGGTCTGATCGCTGAAATCGCTCTAAACTCGCTTTCGGTTGCGGGCGTGCATGCTTATCTCGGCATGGCACGCCCGTCGCCCATCTGAAGAGGCCATCGCAATGCCCGACGCCATCGAAGTCCTGAAAACCCGTCGCTCGGTCAAGCCGCGCGAGATGACCGGACCCGGCCCCTCGCCGGCCGAGCTCGAAACCATTCTCACCATCGGCGCGCGCGTGCCCGACCACGGCAAGCTCGCGCCCTGGCGGTTCATCATTTTCGAGGGCGACGCACGCCAACGCGCGGGCGAGGTGATCGCGAAGGTCTTTGCCCGCAAGAATCCCGGCGCGCCAGCGGCCGATATCGAGACCGAGCGCAAGCGCCTATCCGATGCGCCGCTGGTGATCGGGATCGTCTCCTTCACCAAGCCCCATCCGAAGGTGCCGGCCTGGGAGCAGGAGATGTCGGCCGCCGCCAGCGCCATGAACATCGTGACGGCCGCAACCGCTCTCGGCTACGGTGCCTGCTGGCTGAGCGGCTGGTTCTCCTTCGACCGCGACGTGCTTGAAGGCCTTGGCCTCAAGGCCGACGAAAAGCTCGCGGGCTTCGTTCATATCGGCAAGGCGACCAGGCCGAGCGAGGATCGACCGCGACCGGTCCTTTCCGAAATCGTGACGCGCTTCTAATCGAAGTCTTGTTGACGCCTCTGATGTCTTGCGGCTTTGTTCCCGTGCAGGGAGGAAGCCCGGATGAAGCGTCGTGAATTTCTGGTCGGGGCCGCGATGCTGGCGGGCACGATGACGCGGAGCCGCGCGTCCGACATTCCCGCCCCTTCCGCCGACGGGCTGAGGCGCCTCACCTCGTTCTTCGAGAACGAGGTCACCACCGGCCGCTTGCCGGGAGCCATCGTCCTGATCCATCAGCATGGCAAGCCTGTCTATTTCAAGCTGTTCGGCGTGCGCGATGTCCGGACGCGGCTGTCGATGACGCCTGACACGATCTTCGCGATCCATTCCATGAGCAAGCCGATCACCAGCCTGGCTGCGATGATGCTGATCGACGAGGGCAAGCTCGCGCTGACCGATCCCGTTTCGAAATACATTCCCCTCTTCGCCGGCACGAAGGTCGGAATGGAGATCACCAAGCCCGACGGCTCGCTGGCGCTCGACCTGGTGCCGCCGCTCCATCCGGTGACGATCAGGGATTTGATGCGGCACACCTCGGGCATCAGCTACGACTATATCGGCGGCAAATGGGTCGAGCTCGCCTACAAGGCGGCCAACATTTTTCAGGGCCATTTCGAAAACAGGGAGTTCGCCGAGCGAATCGCCCGGCTGCCGCTGGCGCGGCAGCCGGGCACGCTGTGGCGCTACGGCCATTCCACCGACGTGCTCGGCAGCGTCATCGAGATCATCACGGGGCAGCCGCTGTACGACGCGTTGAAACAACGCATCTTCGATCCGCTCGGCATGACCAGCACCAAGTTCGTGCTGTCGACGCCTGACGAATTCGAGCGGATGGCGCGGCCGCTGCCGACCGACCAGATCCTGCTCGATGCCGAGCGCGAGCGTCTCGAACATCCGGAATGGCAATCGGGTGGTGGCGGCCTGCTCTCGACCATCATCGACTATCAGCGCTTTTCGCAGATGCTGCTCAACGGCGGAGAACTCGAGGGCAAGCGCTATCTCTCGCCGGCCGCCTTCAAGGACATGACGACGGACCAGATCGGGCCAGAGTCCGGCGTCGATCGCGACTATTTCTATTTCCCTGGCGACGGTTTCGGTTATGGCTATGGCCTTGCGGTGCGCACCGATCCCGGCAACGCCAAACCGCCGCCGCCGGGCTCGCTCGGCGAATTGAAGTGGGACTCGGGCAGCGGCACCTATTTCGGCGTCGATCCCAAGCTCGATATGGTCTACGTCCTGATGCAGCAGACCCAGAACGAGCGCGGCCGCATCACGCCGGCGTTCAAGGCGCTGGTCTACGACTGCTACCCGGAAGAGCTACGCCGCCCGTGAGGAACGCTCGCCGAAATCGGCGAGAAGTCTTGCGATCTCGGCGGCGGGCCTCGCGGCGCTGAACAGGAAGCCCTGCACTTCGTTGCAGCCTTCCGCGCGCAGCCAGTCGAGCTGATCCTCGGTCTCGACCCCCTCTGCAGTCGTGGTGATGTTGAGGCTGCGGCCAAGGCCCGAAATCGCACGCACGATCGCGCCGCAATCGGGCCGCCGCGCCAGATCCTTCACGAAGGAGCGGTCGATCTTGATCTTGTCGAACGGGAAACTGCGGAGATAGCTGAGACTGGAATAGCCGGTGCCGAAATCATCCATTGAGATGGACACGCCGAGGTCGCGCAATCGATGCAGGATCGCGAGATTGGCATCCGTCTCCGCGAGGAAGACCGACTCGGTGATCTCGAGCTCGAGCCGCTTCGGCGAGAGGCCGGATTGCGCCAGCGCCGAGACCACGACCTGAACCAGACTGCGGCTACGGAATTGCGCCGGCGACAGATTGACCGCGACTTTGACTTCGTCAGGCCACTTCACCGCCTCGGCACAGGCTTCGCGCAGCACCCATTCGCCGAGCTGGGTGATCAGGCCGATGTCTTCCGCGACCGGAATGAATTCCGCGGGCGAGATCATTCCCTTCTCGGGATGAGGCCAGCGCAACAGCGACTCGAAGCCGGAGATGCGATCGGATGCGATCGCCACCAGCGGCTGATAGTGCAGTTCGAACTCGCCATTGGCAAAGGCGCGACGGAGATCCAGCTCCATATCGCGGCGCTTTTGCGCCTGCAGATCCATCTCGCGCTCGAAGAAATGGTGCATGCCGCCGCCGTCGGACTTTGCCCGGTACAGTGCCATATCGGCGTTGCGCATCAACTCCTCTGACGTGATGCCGTCGCCCGGCGACAGCGCGATCCCGATGCTGGCGCCGATCACCATCTCCTGGCCGTCGATCTCGTAAGGCGCCTTCAGCATGTCGATCAGCAGCGTCGCGCAGGCGCTCGCCTCGTTCGGCGAGACGTCGGATGCGAGGATTACCGCAAACTCGTCACCGCCAAGGCGGGCAGCGAGATTGGCGCCCCGGACCGCAGTGGTCAGACGCTGGGCGACTTCCTTGAGCAGGCGATCGCCCGCCGGATGTCCGAAGGAGTCGTTGATGGTCTTGAACAGGTCGAGGTCGATATAGAGCACACCGACGCGTTTTCCGCCGGCCTGGTCGAGCGCTTGCTTGAGGCGGTCCTGGAAGTGTTCGCGGTTCGGCAGGTCGGTGAGCCCGTCGTGATGCGCCATGTAGGCGATCCGCGCCTCGGCCTTACGCCGCTCGGTGATGTCGGCGACCGCAACCAGATAGCCGTCGCGATCGTTGAAGGTGATGCGGCGGCCGAAGGTGAGCACCTCGATCTCGCTGCCGTCGGCGCGCAGGTGCCGCCAGTTGCGCGAGGAGTGGTAGGTTTCACCGACGCGATCGAGCGCCTCGTCGTGGCTGTCCCACTCGTCCTCGGGCCAGATCTCGTGAAGCTTCATGCGCAGGAAGGCGGCACGGCTGTAGCCGTAATGTTGGACGGCGGCGTCGTTGACGCTCACAAACTCTTTGGTCTCGGCGTCGAACACCCACATCGGCATCGGGTTGCTGTCGAACAGCAGGCGGAACGAGGCGTCGCGCCGCTTCATCGCGGTGACATCGGAGATGGTCAGCGAAATGACGTCGGCGAACGCCGTCGCGCTCATGCGCAGATAGCGGCGATCGGTCTCTATCTCGAGCTGCTCGCCGCGGCCGCCCGACACCGCTTTCAGCAGGAACTCCCTGACGTCGGTCCTGGCGAGCAACGTAGTGCCCTGGCCGATCTGACGCCACAAGAGGCCACCGCTTGCAACATTCAGCAGCAGCTCGGCGCTCTTGTTGTGATGCACGACTTGGAAATCGGACGGATGACCGCTCGCATCGCGCAGCGTCGCCAGTGAGACCACCGCGTCTTCGGTCGCAGAGAAGATCGCATCGAGAAGATTGTATTGGGTGCCGCGCTCATTGACGTAGACGCCGACCAGCGTGGCGCCCCAGCGTGAGGCGGTCGGCAGCGCCAGCAAATCGTAGGTCCGGACCATGCCATCGCGCACGCAATGGGCGCTGGCCTGGTACGGCCGTCCATTCTCGAGCGCACTCGCCGCTGCTTCCGACAGCGCGGTGGCGCAATCGGGCGGCAATTCCGTCAGCGGAATGTCCCAGCGTTCCTCGCCGAGCCATTTTTGCACGTAGCGTCCGCTCCGCGACAGCTCGAGCGTGCCGTCGTCCTTGAGTAACGCGATGTGGTCGGCGAGCCGTCCCAGGCTCCCGAGCATGACATCTTCATAGCGCGGCAGCCGGTCGCCCGGCTTCAACGCGGCATGCCATTTGCGCTGAAGCACCCGGATGTCGTCAAACATTTCGGTGACCGGTTTGCCCGGCATCTTCTTCGCGGCACTCATTGCAGTCCCCAACGCACTATCCCGCTGCATCCAAAGACCGGCCCGCTTAATGGCATGTAAAAAGGACGCAGGCGCGGGTTCCGTGCGGTGATTATGACAGTTTTAAATCCGGCGATGGTTAGTGCGTCTTAGAGACTATGACAGTGGGTTGAATGCGCTGCCCTCGTGTCCCGGACGCGCTGCAGCGCGCGAGCGTTGCTGCGCAGCGTCCAAGGCACGAGAGCGGAGTTTCGGCGCACAACTTTTTCCACACCATCATTGCGAGCGCAGCGAAGCAATCCAGAATCCCTCCGCGGATACATTTCTGGATTGCTTCGCTGCGCTCGCAATGACGAAGTATGCGGCAATGATTCCGCTCCCTTCAATTCGCATCTTTATCGTAGAAACGCCTTCGCATCCTCGCGGCATCTCGCCCGAGCTTTGCGACACATGCGCCGTTGAATTTCGGCAAAGTGGAATATTTTTGACGAAGCGAATTGCCGCGGCCAGCGTGTTTTGCCGGCCGGGCAACGCAAGGGATTGTAGGTGCATCGCTGGCCGCGATTAGTCTTCGCTGGACGCCGTGAAGCGGTTGCGCAGGTATGCCTGCGACAGCAGGAAAAACAGCGCGCGCTCGCCGTGATATTTGGCTGAGGGCCGCGTGCGCTCGAATCCACCGGCAAAGATCTTGCCGGACTGGTCGCAGACCTGCCACCGCCAACCGAACCGTTTGCGCCTGGTGAGGATCACTTCGAACATGCCGACGCGCTAGGTCCCCTGCTCCTTGCCGGTCTCGCAGACCAACAAGGCTGCGCCGGCGTCCCCCATTGGACAGATGCCCGACATATAACCCAGCAGGATGGAAAGCGAATGAAATTGATTATCGGAATTACGTATCTTGCACCGGCAATTGAGGTCCGAACAAGCCGCTAGCCGCTGGCACCGGTGTTTCCGTAGCCGGCGCGCAGTCTAGTAGCGCTCGCAAAGGTCTCCGAAACCGAAACGCAAGACACGAATGGAGGGTAAGCAAACGCTCACCGGACTCCACCGGCGCCTGGCTTTCGTGCACTGGATGAGAAGCGCAGTACGATCTTCACGGGAAGGCTCTCTTCCCGGCCGGTGCTGAACTCGCAACGACGATGTTGACGCAGTGGCGCTGGCTCTCGCGCGGCGTCAGCGCGCGACGACTTCGACTTCGCCATCGACACCGTTGACGACGTTGAAGCCGCGCTCGTAGACCTTGCCCTCGTTCTTGGCGATGGCGCGGTATTCGCCTTCTGAGAGCACGACGCGCGGGAAAGCGCCGATCGATTCCTTGATGACGTCGCCGCCGGGCGTCAGCACCGACCAGGCGGTGTTGGCGAGCGCCTCGCCGCCCTTGTCACTGACGAGCTTGAGCGTGATCACGGCGGCGCGGTGGGTGATGGTGACGTCGGTGAGCTTGCCGGCCTGGACGCGGATGTCCGAGCGCACCACCGAGTTGGCGTCGCCGTAGTTGGAGATGATGTAGTAGGTGCCCTCCGGCAGCAGCACGACGTCGCCGGCGGCGACGTTCGGCACCAGCGACGCGCGCTCGCCGGATTCGAACTGGCTGCCCTTGTAGATCGCGAACGAGATCTGGTTCTGAGGAATGCGGCTGGTGCCGACGCGGCCCTCGATGCGCAGGCCGCCGGCCGGCAGCACGAAGGATTCGCGGTCGGTCTCGGCCTTCAGGCTGACGGTGCGCACCGCACTGACGAGGCCGAAGGCGACGTGCACGACGTAATTGCCCGGCGGCAACACGATGTTGGGCGTGGCGCTGCGATCCTCGCGGATCAGCTTGAAGGTGCCGTTCTCGTCGGGCCGGTCGGCAAACACCCGCCACACCAGGCCGCTGGTGATCGCAGGCGTGTCCTTGCCGTATTTCGCCATCAACGACAGCACGGCCTGCCCGGGCGCGGCCGCATTGAGCGGCGCGGCCGACGGGACGCCGGTCACTGCGGGCGGCATGCTGGGCGTATTGGGCTGGGTCAGGGTCGGCGGCAGGCTGGCAGGGCCGGCGCCTGAACCGGAAGGCGGCGCCAGGCTGACCGCGCCACCGGGATCGGGCACCGAAGCCGGGGGTACCGGCGGCGGACGATCGGAGAAAAGCTGCGCCTGCGCAGTGGTCTGGCCCAGGAGAACGACCCATGCGGACAGGACCAGCGCCGGCAGCAGCTTCCCGCCGCGCCGCCACCGAATGATGCCGTCACCCCCTCGAGTCATGCCACCTGCTTTTCACCGAAAACGCGGCAAATTCAAGCCTCTGAAATCCCCGGGGAATACGGTTCTCTGGAACCGGGTTGACGCCTGCGTGATTACATTAGAGGCAAGCGGCCCTTGCCACACTCCTGCCCCCTGCGTCCCGAACGCTGTAAACCAAGCTTTGCCATCGTTCTGGTGAAGCGGAAGCGCGGTGCCTACTCTGGAGTGAGGACGGCCCGGAGTAGGAGAGTTTCGGTGCTGGATATGTTGAGAGGTCGGGGCGTGAAGAGCGTAAACAGCGAGAAGGTCGGTCTTGGCAGCATCCGCCGACCCGTCCTGGGCCTCGCCCTCGGAGGCGGCGCGGCGCGCGGCTTTGCCCATATCGGTATCATGAGAACGCTGCTGGCCAACGGCATCGTGCCCGACGTCGTGGTCGGCACCTCGATCGGGGCTGCGGTCGGCGGCGCCTATGCGGCCGGACGGCTTGATGCGCTGGAAGACTGGGCCCGCAGCCTGCAGGGCGTGCGCAACATCCTCGGCTATCTCGACATTCGTCTCAACGGCTCCGGCCTGATCGGCGGCGCGAAGCTCGCAAGCCGGCTGGAGGAATCGATCGGCCAGACCATGATCGAGGATCTCCCGATGAAATATGCGTCGGTCGCGACCGAAATCCGGACCGGCCATGAGATCTGGCTGACGCACGGCCGCCTGGTCGAGGCGATGCGCGCCTCCTATGCCCTGCCCGGCATCTTCGCGCCTGTGATGATCGGTGACCGCTGGCTGGTCGACGGCGCGCTGGTGAACCCGGTGCCGGTTTCGGCCGCGCGGGCGCTCGGCGCCGAAATCGTCATCGCGGTCAATCTATCCACCGACATCTTCACGCATTCCACGACGATCTATTCACACGGCGCCATGCGCACCCCGGTCGCAGCCCCGGTCGCCGAGGAAACCCCGGCCAAGCGGCGTTTTCCGCGCATCTTCTCACCGGAGAAAACCGTCAAGCGCGAGTTCTTCGGGACCGCCGGCCGGCCCGGCATTTCCTCGGTGATGGTGGATGCGTTCAACATCATGCAGGACCGCATCACCCGCGCGCGGCTCGCCGGCGATCCGCCGGACCTCCTGATCACGCCTCGGGTCGGCCAGTTCGGCTGGTTCGATTTCCACCGCGCCGACGAATTGATCGCGCACGGCACTCGCGCCGCCGAACGCGTGCTGGAACAGATCCAGGAGACCATCGACGTGCTGGCGCCGGCGCCCGAAGGCGCCGTGCCGAAAGCAGTCGAATAAGATTGGCTCAGGCCGTCTTGATGTAGTCGCGCAGGGCTTCCTGCTCGGACTCGTATTCGCGCACCCGCCATTTGACGATGTCGCCGATCGAAATGAGGCCGACCACTCTGCCGTTCTCGACGACGGGCAGATGGCGGAACTTGCCTGTTGTCATCATCTCCATCAGTTCGGCGACCGTGTCGGTCTCCTTGCAACTCACGACCTTGCGGGTCATGACCTGAGAGACCGGCTCGTCCAGCACGCCGGCCCCGCGCTCGCCGAGCACGCGCACGATGTCGCGTTCGGACAGGATACCCTCGAGCCGGCTCTGGTTCATCACCAGCACCGCGCCGATCTTCTTCTCGGCGAGCAGCTTGACCGCGGCGGCGAGCTTGGCGTCGGGCTCGACGCTCATGATCTGGTGGCCCTTGGTATTGAGAATCGAACGTACCGTCATTGTCGCCTCCCTGAATCGGATCCCGTCCGCTTTGCGCGGTCCGGACTTGTTCGCGAGTCTTCAACTAACAGTTTTGGCGCCGGTTTTGCGTTCAGGCGCTTTGCGAAGCATCGCCTGTACGGGCTTGTCGCTTCGGAACATTCTGCTCGGGAATGATGGATGAATTCGGGCCGCGCCGCAAGCGCCGCTTCAAATACCGCTCGAAATGTCCTGTGATGACGCATCCGCAGCATCATCGCTTCGCACGCGCGGCACGGGATCGAACAGCGCGAACAGCACCAGGCCTGCGAAGAAGCCGCCGATATGCGCTTCCCATGCGACGCCTGCGCTGTCGCCCTCGACGCCGATCGCGCCGACACCGAAGATGATGTTGAGCACGAACCAAACGCCCAGGAAGCCGACGATCCGCTTGTCGCGAAGTGCCTGCAACAGTGGCAGTGCCGGAACCCTGGCGGCGGTATCGGCATCCGAACGGCTGAACGACAGGAAACTGCCACGCACGAAGGCGAACCGGATCGCGGCCGCCATCGCCCCCGACACCGAGGCCGAGGCACCGATCATCGGCACCACGGCATGCTCGTGGGTGACGAGATGGGCGAGCGCGCCGGCCGCCGCCGTCACCGCCAGGAACACGAAGAAGCGCAGCGCGCCGAAGCGGCGCGCCAGCGCGCTCCCGAACGGCAGCAGCCACAGCACGTTGAAGGCGAGATGGGTGAGATTGGCGTGCAACAGCGAATAGGTGACGAAGGTCCATACCTTGGCACCGGCGCCGCCCTCGAACTGCAAATTCACCAGCGAGGAATCGTAGCGCTTCGGGATGAACCCGAACACGTCGATGGTCCAGTTCTCCAGCTCCGGCGGCAGCAGCACCCGCAGATGGATCAACGCCAGCAGGATGACATAGACCGTCAGCGGCCAAGGCAAGGTCAGGATCGGCTCGCGCGGGGCCTCTTCGACGACGACCTGATGGTTCGACGGGAGTTGTGGCGGAGAATCCAAGGCGGTTTCGCTTTCAGGCGCGATCGAGGCAACAGCTTGGAGATAGTCGCCTTTGCCGGCCTTGCGCAAGTGCACAAAAGGAAAAGGCAGGGCCCTGGGAAAGCCCTGCCTGTCCGTGTCGGCCTTCCCGACGCGACGGATGAACAAGGTGTATCCCTACCCCTCCCCGCGATCAGCGACCAAACTGTTTGACGCCCGCGTACAGGCCTCGCCGAGAACCTGGAAAAACCGCGAGGCTTGCGACCGCGATCACCATAGCAGGCGCGCAGCCGATGCAAAGTGCATAGTTAATTTAACGTTAACGACGCAAAGATAGCGCACGGGGCACCGAAAACGCGCTCGCGGCATGGACGCTGCAATTCCCCTCCTGCACAACATCAAAGGGATCTCAGGTGCACTGATGCGGGACAGGTTTGTCCCACGAGGTTGCGCCGAGGGGTGAGCGTCAACAATGAAACATCCGTCGAGCCGCGCGTTCTTTGCGTATTGGGACAAGAAGCGCGGCAGCGCTCGGGCCCCTGACCGGGCCGATATCGACCCGGCCGCCGTGCGCGAACTGCTGGGCGATATCTTCGTCCTGTCCTGCGAGCCGAAAACAGGCTTTCCGTTCCGCGTCGCCGGCACCCGCGTCTGCGCGCTTGCCGGCAGCGATCTCAAGGACCAAGGTTTTGCCGCGCTGTTCGCGGAAGCAAGCCGTCGCGAGATCGAGGAGATCACCACCATCGTCGCCGACGAGACGTTGGGGGCCATCGCCGGCCTCATCGCGGAGCGCGAGGACGGCAGCAAGGCCCATCTCGAGCTGCTGCTGCTGCCCTTCAATGCCCGCCCGCACACGCCGGTGAGCGTGACAGGCGTGCTCGCGCCGTTCGACGACGAATGCGGCGCGCTCGGGCCCTTCACCGTGACGTCCTGGCGCTATCTGCACCAGCCCGAGAAATTGCTGCCGCGCGCGATCCGCAAGCTGCAAATCGCACGCGGGCTGATGGTGTATGAGGGGCTCAGGTAGAGCAGCCGTCCGCGCAAGGTGTGAAAACGGCCTCGACCATCGCCTTCTGAATCGGATGGCGATCAGACACGCCGGGCTGGGGCTTGCGATCCGTTAACGGAACCTTACCTGCTACAACACGTTTGCCAGTTTGCCGCGCGCGTATCTGCACGGCAACGCGGCTCGGCTGGAGACGATGCCGTTTCCCGGCCGCTTCCGTCGAGGGATGGTTACCCGTGATGGAGCACGCGACCAGAGTTGGTAATCGCCTGTTAGCTGCGTTACCGCCGGCCGACTTCGCTTTGCTTGCACCGCATTTGCGGACGGTACCGCTCCCGCACGACGCAGTCCTGGTTCGATCGGGCGATCGGATCGATCAACTCTACTTTCCCTGCAGCGGCGCGGTCGCGCTCATCATGGATCTGCCGAACGGACAGACGGCCGCAACCTCCGTGATCGGCAACGACGGCGCCATCGGACTCTTGACGGCGCTCGGCCCGCTCCGCTCACCCATGACCGCGGTTGTCCGCGTCGCCGGCACCGCGTTGCTAATTCCGCCCGCGAGATTTCAGGCGGCGCTCCAGCGCAGTCCCGCTATCAGAAGTTTGGTTCAGCTTCTCGCCAGGGCGATGATGACACAAGTCCAGCACGTCGCGGCCTGCAATGCGTTGCACTCCGTCGAAGCCCGCCTGGCCCGCTGGCTGCTTCACATTCACGATCGGACGGATGGCGGCGACGTTCTGCCCTTGACGCAAGAGACGTTATCGGAATTGCTCGGCGTCCGCCGCACGACGGTCACGCACGTCGTAGGCGCACTTCGAACGTCAAGGGCCCTGAAATCCAGTCGGCGCGGTCACCTCGAGATCGACAGGCAGCGACTCGAGGCCGTTGCATGCGAGTGCTACAAGGTGATGCACCGCAGGATAGATCGGATCGTTTCGCAGGATGCCTTGAAGCTCCTTCACGCCGCGCCGCCGCCGAACGATTCCATGCCCCCGGACTTCCCGTTCACCAAGGCCGAGTCGTAGACCCAAGCCTCCTTGGCGAACCACTCGTGCGTTGCCGCGCACATCCGGCAATATGTCCGCGAAAAAAACACTGCGCTGCACCTAAATCGTTCGCGATCCATCTCGATACCCGTCGAAATGACCCTTCCCGTTTCCGGGCACTTGATCATCACCATACCCATCTTGGTTCCTCCAGATTTACATCACCTCACGGCGAGGGTGGCCGCCATCGGCTGGACGGCGTCTCTTCTGGCGGAGACGCTCGTCCAGCCGCTTCACGCGGCCGATAGCTTTCAAGCAGTTCTGTGCAGAACCCGGTCGAAGCTCTTCTTGATCGGCTCGGTCGTCTCGATCGCGGCCTTTTGGGCCAGGTCCCAAAGCTCCCGGTTCTGGGCGGAAGCCGCTTCAAAGGTCTTGCGACCATGGGCGGTGGAAAGGTTCACGAGATCCGCAAATGATCTCGCATCAGCGAGCTGGGAGAGGAGATCCAGCGCGGAGGTGGTCCTGGCGTTGGATATTGCGATGACCTTGGTGCCGTATTCGGCGGCATGCTTGGCATTGGTCGAACACGCTTCGTAGAGAGCGCCGGTGATTTCCTCGGAAGTTGCCTTCATCTGCTCGAAATTTGCCTTGGCCCGCGCAGCGGCCGGCTCGGTGAGATTGCCGAAGATCGTCTGGATGTTGAAAAAGGGTACGTCGAATTGGAGCTTTGCGCTTCCGTTGGGCATTCCATTCAGCGGAGCCGAGTTCGTTTCGGCTTTCACATTGGCATCACTCACGGGCTTTCATCCTTTCAAGCGAAACTAGATAATGGATTGAAGACTCCCCGAGGCGTCCGGATGCTTGCCGCACCGGGACGCCAGTGCTCCTACTTTCACGTTGTGGGATGCCGCTGCGGATGCACCGGTCTCGATCCCTGCCTGAGCCAACTATGGCCAAAGACTGTGGACGCTTCGGTTCGCTTTCAGACTCTGTGCTTGATTTTATTCGAATCATGCGACGAGGCGGCGCATGACCGCATTCCGCCTCTTTAAAGTTGCTGCCATCGTATGCGCCAACTTGAGATCAGCACCGGCGTTCGCGCGCCGGGCGACGCCTGCAGCGGCGATGCCCGGCGCGCGCATTATCGCGGGGCGCCGCATTGCGACGGAATAAAATGCACTTGATGATACGGAGCAGCCGAGATGACCGAGCCGCATTGGCGCCACGCGCGTGCCGGAGACCTCCTCGCGATCAGCGCGATCGCAGCGCGGATTCACCCTGAACTCCCCGAGCGTCCCGAAGTGCTCTCGGAGAAGATGCGGCTTTGTCCGGACGGTTGTCGTGTGCTCGCCGCTGGCGACGAGATCGCAGGCTACGGCCTTGCACATCCCTGGATGCAGCGACACGTTCCGCCGCTCGACGGCTTCCTCATCCGATTGCCGGAGGCGGCGGACTGTCTCTATTTGCACGACATCGCCGTGCTGCCCGGCTTCCGCGGTGGCGTGGCGCGCGCGTATGTTGCAGAGATCGAGGGGGTTGCACGTGCGTCAGAGATCACGACCATTGCGCTGGTCTCGGTCTACGGCACGCGCGCCATGTGGCAGCGTTTCGGCTTCCGGCCCGCCGCAGCGGATGCGGCGCTTCGCGACAAGCTCTCGTCATATGGTGCGGGCGCGACCTACATGCTGCGCGCTATTCCGCCACGCGGTCGGCGATGAACGTGCCGTTCGGCTGATGGAAGATGATCTGGCCGACAATCGCGCCCTCCCCGCGAAACTCGACGGCAAATCCTTCCAGCTCGATGATGCGAAACCGACGACCCTGCTGAGGCTCCAGGCGATAGGCCGGCTGATAGTCCGGCTTCAGGATCAGCCGCCCCTCATCGTCCAGCGTTATCCGATGGCTGATCGAGCCGCTCCTGAAGTGCCCGACACAGCGGGCGCGGAATGCGGGATCGAGGCAGTCGCCGGCGGCGCGACGCTCGAAGACGATGTCCTTCACCATCGGCTCCAGCGGAACCGAAAGGTGCACGATCTTGCCTTCGCGGTCGGTCTGGAACGTGATCGGAAGATTGTCCGGGTGCAGCTTGTCGATGATCTCCGGCGTCACGAAGGTCTCGAAATGCCGGTGCGACAGCGGCGCCCCCATTCCGCGCCACGACCAGTGCAGCACGCCGTCCTGCTCGCGGATCGATATCACGCCGTAGGCGGGATGGACGTAGTCTCCCGCGTAGGCCGACAAGGCGTGCGCCGGCCTGGTGTCCTTGTGACGCGATTTCTCGCGCGCCTCCTTGTCGGCCGGGATGTGGGCAATGAAGTCGTCGCGCATCTTGCGAAAGCGCGCGAGCCAGTCGACCGGCTCGCGTCCGCGCAGCCGATCGATGATGTACCATGTGAGGATCGGCGGGATTTCGCTCGGGCTGCGGTTGGTCAGCACGGCAACGCCGATGCCGGCATCGGGCACCAGCGTCATGAACGAACCCCACCCGGTCCATCCGCCACCGTGCGAGATGTGGCGATCCCCGCGATAGGTGTTCGACTGAAAACCCAATCCATAATGCGCATCGCCGAACTCGGAAAATTCCGACTTGCGAATGTGGGCCAGCGGCGCATGCAGCTGCTCGACCAGTGCCGCAGGCAGCAAGCGCTCGCCGGCAAATTCGCCCTTGCCGAGATGCAGCCGCATCCAGTTGGCGAGATCAGCGACCGAGGCGTTGATGGCGCCGGCCGCTGTGGTGCGGATCGGCAACCGCAGCGCCGGCAATCGCGTGTCGACGTTGATCATGTAGGGTTTCGCCGGCTCGGATCCCGCTTCGAGCTCGT
Organism: Bradyrhizobium sp. USDA 4474; assembly: GCF_054057515.1. Taxonomy (NCBI): domain Bacteria; kingdom Pseudomonadati; phylum Pseudomonadota; class Alphaproteobacteria; order Hyphomicrobiales; family Nitrobacteraceae; genus Bradyrhizobium; species Bradyrhizobium sp. USDA 4474. The sequence continues at coordinate 674,528 of NZ_JBSRZJ010000002.1, forward strand.
CCAGCGCGAAGCTGACGTTCATGCCGAGCCTGCTGGTCAGCCGCCCGCGGACGAAGGCGTCAAAGCTCTGCCCGCTCAATCGCTCGATCAGGAGCCCAACGGCGTTGTAGCAGAGATTGTTGTATTGCCAGGCCGCACGAATATCGCGGCTGAGTTCAAGATGGCGCATCAGCGGCAGCATCTCGGCCGGCGAGAGATCTCCCGGCAAGTGAAGCCAATCGTGCCGCGGCAGCCCCGACTGATGGCTCAACAGGTCGCGAATGGTGACGCGTTCGGCCGCCACCGGATCGGAAAGGCGAAACTCCGGCAAGTAGTCGCGGACCGGCTTGGTCCAGTCCAGCACGCCCTCGTTATGGAGCAGCGCGATCGCGGTCGCGGTGAATGATTTTGTGATCGAGCAGATCACGAAATGCGTCTGCGGCGTGACCGGCAGATCCGCTTCGATGTCGCGCTGGCCATAGCCGCGTGTGAGCACGACCTCGCCGTCCTGCACGATGGCGAGTGCGGCGCCCGGCACTTTCCAGACCGCCATCGCTTCCGCGGCGAGCCGGTCGATGTCGGGGATCAGGGACGCGAGCGAAACATCGGGACGATCGGATGACGTATGCATGACACCTGCAAACCTTGTGAGGTGTGCAGGCTACCGGCTTCAACGTCGAATGGAAACCCGATCGACGGGCCCAAAGTGCGTGCCGCCAGCCGCGGCTGTTCAGCCGCGGTGCTTCTTCTTGCCCTTCTTGCCGGAGGCGCCGGGCCATTCAGTGACCGACGGCGCATGTTTGGCGTCGCCGGATTTGTTGCCGAACTTCTTGTTCTTCTTCCCGAAGGCCGGCTTGCCGAATTTGCCGCCGTCGTAGGGCTTGACGTCAGACTTGGCGTGCGGCTTGCCCTGGTCCCTCGCCTCAGGCTTTCCGCGCGGCCTGTCGTGCTGCTTTCGCTCGTTCGCATTCCAGGGATCGTCGCTGCGGCGAACGACGCGATCGTCGTCACCTTCATCGCGCCGTGGCGCACGAGAGCGCCCCTCCGGCGACGTCTGCTCAAGCGGCGCGCCCGTCATCGCCTCGATGCGGATGCTGTCTTCCTTGTCCGGACGCTTGACCCTGAGGGCAAAGGACTCCGCGACCCTCTCGGAGATCTCGAACTCGGTGGTGGTGTCCGAAATCTTGATCGCCCCGATGTCGCGCTTGTCGATGCCGCCGCGGCGGCAGATCATCGGCAACAGCCAGCGCGCTTCCGCATTCTTGCGACGCCCGATGGCGGCCCGGAACCAGACGGTGGGCTCCGCCATGACGTGCTTTTTCCCTGATTTGACGGGAAGCCGCCGCTCAGACCGGTCATCACCGCGCGGCTTGCGATCGTCGCGCGGCTTGCGATCGTCGCGCGGCGTGCGATCGTCACGTGGCCGGCTGCTGCGCTCGCCGGGATCGATGATGTCTTCAGGCGACGGCAGCCGCGCGCGATAAAGCCGCGCCAGCGCAGCTGCAATATCCTCGGCCGACCGCTCGGCCAGCAAGGCCTTCGCCAGCTCCAGATCGTCTGATGTCGTCTCCTCGGTGAACAGCACGTCCTTCATGCGCTGATGATCGAGCTTGCGGATCTCGTCCGCCTGCGGCGCCATGCCCCAGTTCGCCTCGATGCCGGACAGGCTCAGCAGCACCTCCGCACGCCGCCGCCGTACCGGCGGCACCAGCAGGACGCTGACACCCTTCCGGCCCGCGCGCCCGGTGCGGCCCGAGCGATGCTGCATCACCTCGGGGTCATTCGGCAGGTCCGCGTGAATGACGAGGTCGAGGCTCGGCAGGTCGATGCCGCGGGCGGCAACGTCGGTCGCGACGCAAATGCGGGCGCGCCCGTCCCGGAGCGACTGGAGCGCCAGCGTCCGCTCGTTCTGGGTCAGCTCGCCGGACAATGCGACCACGGAGAAACCACGCTCCAGCAGCGCGGCCTGCAAGTGCCTGACGGCATCGCGCGTGTTGCAGAACACCAGCGCGCTCGGGGACTCGTAGAAGCGCAGCACGTTGACGACCGCATGCTCGACATCACCGGGAGCAACCCGGATGGCACGATACTCGATATCGGCGTGACCGCCCTCGTCGCCCGCGACTTCGATGCGAAACGCATCCTGCTGATATTGTTTTGCCAGCGCCACGATGCCGCGTGGAAAGGTCGCGGAGAACAGCAGCGTGCGGCGCGTCTCCGGCGTGGTCTCGAGGATGAACTCCATGTCCTCGCGAAAACCGAGATTGAGCATCTCGTCGGCCTCGTCGAGCACGACGACCTTCAATTGCGAGATGTCGAGGCGGTTGCGCCGAAGGTGATCGCACAGGCGGCCGGGCGTGCCGACGACGATGTGGGCGCCAGCGGCCAGCTCGCGCTGCTCCCGGCGCGGGTCCATGCCGCCGACGCAGGAGACGACGCGCGCGCTGGCATGAGCATAGAGCCAGGTGAGCTCGCGCTGAACCTGCAAGGCGAGCTCGCGGGTCGGCGCGACGATCAGGGCCAAAGGTGCTGCGGCCCGTTCGAACGTCTCGGCATCGCCGAGCAGGTCCCTGGCCATGGCCAAACCGTAAGCGACGGTTTTGCCGGAGCCTGTTTGCGCCGACACCAGAAGATCGCGTTCGACAGTATCTTCGCCGAGCACGGCGAGCTGAACGGGGGTCGGAGAATCGTAATTGCGCTCAGCCAGGGCACGGGCGAGCGGCGGGGTCAGGGCCGGAAAGGACACGGGATGAAAACCTTGGTTGGTCCGGGCGCGGAACGGAAAGCCGTGGGCCTGGCGCTGCCCTCGCGGCAGAAGACCCGGTCACACCCATGATGATCTTGATTTGGACGCTCTTTACGCCAGCAGCGGCGAAATCACCATGCCTTTGATGCATGGCATTGGCGACAGGGTGAACAGGCCCGGGATGCTCGGCCGGCCATTTTGGGGTGCTTTGGCCGCGGAACGGCGGATTTTGGCGGCCATTTCGCCTAAATTGGGCGCGATCACACGGACCAGGAATGCACGTATGGCCTCATCAGGCGAACGTCGGTGCGGCGACTGCACGCTTTGCTGCAAGGTGATGGCCATCGAGGCGCTCGCCAAGCCGGTGGGCAGCTGGTGCACACATTGCAAGCCCGGCCGCGGCTGCGCGATCTATGGCGATCGGCCCGCCGAATGCGAGGCGTTCGCCTGCCTCTGGCTCGCTAATGGCCTCCTCGACGAACGCTGGAAGCCGAGCCGCTCCAAGCTGGTCCTGACCACGTCCGAGGACGGCGTCGAAATCCGCTGCGACCCCGGCTTTCCCAATGCATGGCGTAGGGAGCCCTACAAAGCCGAGATCCGCGCCTGGGCCGCGGAAGGCGGGCGCAACGAGATGACGGTTGTCGTGATCATCGGCCAGCGCACGATCCTTGTCACGCCGGAGCACGAATTCGATCTCGGCATCGTGGGACCGGATGAGCGCATCGTGCGCGAGCTTGAGGGCACCAAGGTGGTGGGCGCGACGGTGGTGAGGGCGAGTGAGCTTGATGCCACTTCGGAGGTCGGCGGAGCAAGATCGACCAGTTGACGGATAGGTGTCTTGCCACACCGATCATCCGATCGCAGGTTCTGCCTCACGGAAACGGATACGGATCAAACATGGCCGACAGCATATCGCTCGCCGACAAGTTAGCTACCTTCACTGATTATTGGTCGCCGCGCACGATCACGACCTTCAACGGTTGCGACGTGATGGTGGTGAAGGTGAAGGGCGAATTCACCTCGCACAAGCACGACGATACGGACGATTTCTTTCTCGTTCTCAAGGGCCAGTTGGATATCGAGCTGCGCGACCGCACTGTCACGCTCGGACCGGGCGAGCTCTATGTGGTGCCGAAGGGTGTCGAGCATCGCCCGGTGGCGCGCGAGGAGGTTCACCTCATGCTGATCGAGCCGACGGGCACGCCGAATACAGGCGACAAGGCCACGGCCGCAGCGCGCAAGCTCGCATAGAGGGCGCAGCCCTAATCCCTTGACGTCACGAGCCTGCTGAAGCTGCCGGCCAACCGCGCCCTGACCCGCACGAGAGAGTCCTTCGCGGCGCGGCTTAGGGCGCGGATGGCGCGCCAGGCTTCCGTTGCCTCCAGCCACGCCTTCATCTCGGTGAACTTGCCGTAGCACCATGCGAACGCCGGAATTCGCATCAGCTTGTCGCGGGTGAGATGGAACAGGCGCTCGACCAGCACCAGCTTGAGCAGCTCGCAGCCGACGAACGCCGCCACGCCGCTCAGGAACTGACCCGTTGCGACGAGATAGGCCGCCAGCGGCTTGATCGGCTCCAGAATGATCACCGGCACGGAAAACAGCGCGAGCGACGGATATGGCGGCAGCGATCTGATCCAGGCGCGCAGCCGCTTGAATTCGAAATGCCGGGCAATCCAGCGGGAGATTGGCATTGCCACGGCCATGAACACCGCATCCACCAGGAAGTAGATGGCCGCCAGGATGTAAGTGACCGGTTTCAGGACTTGCTTCACGGTACCTCTCCCGTGAACTGAAAGCCGGAACTCGGGCCTAAGTTTCACCCCGGCGTGAATAACTCGAGGATTTTCGACGGAACTTTTGGGGCGTTCGGCGCGGCCGGATCAGATCTCGGCATAGATTTCCAGAAGATTGCCGTCGGGGTCCCGGAAAAACAGCGTCCGATGCCCAAACGACTGGTTCGTCGGCGGCGACAACAGCGCCACGCCCTGCCGCACGAGCTCGTCGGCGCAGGCATCGACCTCGGCTGGAGAGACCTTGAAGGCCAGTTGCAGTGAGGCACTCCCCGCCGGTATCGGCGCGTCAGCCGCTGTGCGGCTTGGTCGCGCCAACGCGAGCGTGTTGCTGCCGAGCCCGTACTCGATCCAGTTCGGCGACAGCTCGCGCCGCACAGACAGAGCGAGCACGTCTTCATAGAAGCGGCGCATCGCCGCCATATCGCGCACGAAGATGACGCTGTAGTCGATGGCGCGGATGGCGCTGAAGACAGAGCGACGCTTGGGTCCGGATGCTTGTCCGTTTGTCATCGTGGCCTTTTGTTCCAATCGCCGGTTCGCGGGACCGGCCGCCCAGATCACGCTGCATCCGGGCTACAGTCCTACTCCACCAGATCCGGCCACGGCACGATGGTCGATTTCACCGTCTTCATCGCCATCGCGTCCTTCACGGCTTGCGAGACGCCCGCTTCCGTGAACGGATAGATCGTCTGCATCTTCAGCCAGGGATATTTGTCGCGGGTGCGGTAGAGCATGTCGACGCCGAGCGGGAGATCATTGCCTGTGAAACCCCACGAGCCCAGCACGTTGAGGTCCTTGGTGCAGATGCGGTGCCATGAGGTCTCGATCGAGCCGGCATCGGTGAACTGGCCCATCTCGACGTAGGTGCCGCCGTCGCGCAGCATCTCGATGCCTTCGGGGCCGGCGCTCGGATGGCCCGAGCAATCCATGACGAGGTCGGCGCCGAAGCCGCCGACGATCTCGCGGACACGGGCGATGCGCGCCTCGGGCGATTTGATCGCCTCGATGTTCACTGTCGCTTCCGCGCCGAACTCACGGGCGAGCTCGAGCCGCGGCTCTTCCGGCGCACCGACGCAGATCACGCGCCCTGCTCCCATCTCCTTTGCTGCCGCCACCGCCAGAATGCCGATCGGGCCGGAGCCCTGGATCACCACCGTGTCGGCCCAGCTGAAGCCGCCGGCGCGGGTCGCCCGATTGAAGGCACGGATGCAGGAGGTCAGCGGCTCGGACAATGCGCCGAGCCGCAGCGACATGTCGTCGGGCAGCTTGTAGATCTTGGTGCCCGGCAGCATGTTGAGATCGACATAGACATACTCGGCCCAGCCGCCCCACATGTGCGGCGGCTTGTCGAAGCCGAGATAGCGGCCGTAATAGACCGGCGTCAGGCATTTGTTGGCGGTCAGCGGATAGTGGATGCAGTAATGGCAGCGCCCGCACGGCATCAGCGGCGGGATCATCACCTTCGATCCGACCTCGAGCGGCTTGCTCATGAAGTCTTCGGTGAACTCGTCGCCGCATTCGACGATGACACCGCCGAGCTCGTGGCCGAGCGTGAACGGCCACGGCAGCGGTTTCGGCCAATGCCCCTTGAGGATATGCAGATCGGTGCCGCAGACGCCGCACGCACCGATCTTGATCAGCGCACCCTTGCGGCCGACCTTCGGCCACGGCACCGTCTTGATCACGGGCTCGGTGCCCGGTCCGGCGTGGGTGCAGACGCGGATCTGGTCCATGGCAGTTTCCTCGCGGCCCGCTTGTTGTGGTTAATTGGTTGCGGGCTCGCGATCAGCCTATGACAGCCGCGCGACGTTGGAAACAGCAACGCAGATGTTGACACGCCGCGGTTGTGTCCGCAGGTTGCGTGCACCGGGGCAAAGCCTGCTTCGGGTTTTCGCGGCGTCCTGCGCCGCTCTCAGCCGGGATCATCAGATGGAGACGCGACCGGGCTCGGAACGAATCTTTGTCGCGCCTGACACCGATCCGCTGGACGGACATGTGCAATGGGCACCGGAGAAATCGCTGTGGCTGGCGGGCGGGCATGACCATGGCCGCCATCGTGCTTGCGCCGATCTGCTTCTCCTGGTCGGCATTTACGCTCTTCCTCGCGGCCAGCGCCATCACGCTCTGCGCCGGGCATTCCGTCGGCATGCATCGGAAGCTGATCCATGCGAGCTTCGACTGTCCGCTCTGGCTCGAACATCTCTTCGTCTATCTCGGCACGCTTGTCGGCATGGCCGGCCCGTTCGGCATGATCCGCCTGCACGACTTTCGCGACTGGGCGCAGCGCCAGGGCGCGTGCCACGACTATTCCCGCCATCACGCCGGCTTCTGGCGCGATGCATGGTGGCAATTGCATTGCCGCCTGGTGTTGCGCCATCCGCCGGACTTCCGGCTCGAGCCGAGGCTCGCCGGTGACCGGTTCTATGCCTTCGTCGAACGCACATGGATGTTGCAGCAATTGCCGTGGGCTCTCCTCTTCTTCGCGATCGGCGGCATGGACTGGCTGGTCTGGGCATCTGCGTGCGCGTCAGCGTCTGCGTCACCGGAACTGGCTGGTCGGCCACTTCTCCCACACCAGAGGCGAGCAAATCTGGATCATCGATGGCGTCGCCGCCCAGGGCTACATTGTCCGCCTCGCCGCGCTGATCAGCATGGGCGAGAACTGGCACAACAACCATCATGCCTATCCGGGCTCGGCGAAGATGGGGCTGTTGCCGGGACAGGTCGATCCCGGCTGGTGGCTGATCCGGCGCTTGAAGCCGTCGGGCTCGTCTGGAATGTCAGGACGCCGCACAATCTGCCGGAGCGGCCCGGGCTGCGGCGGCTGACGGAGGCGACGTTCACAGGATTGGTCGAGCCGTCACAAGAGCTGATTGGACGCTAATCTCCGCGCGCCTCATAGTGGCTGGGCTCATGAGCCACAATTCCGGAAAGAGAGTCAGTTGCGTGCTCGACCTGTCTACAGACGATCTCGAATTCGCCACCCGCCGAGTGGTCGCGACACCGATGCGGTCTTCTCCTGCGTTGGACGCCCGGATCGGGCGAACGATCTACGTCAAGGATGAAACCGTTCAACACGGAGGATCGTTCAAGTTTCGGGGGGCGATTCTCGGAGCCAAAAATGCAGCGCATGGTGTGGTGGCAGCGGGAGCCGGCAACTTTCCGATTGCTGTCGGCTTGGCCGCTCGAGCGCTCGACAAACCTGTATGCCTGGTCGTCCCCCACGACGTGCCGGAGTTCAAGAGAGCGCAGGTGATAGAAACAGGAGCCGAGATAGCGTTCACGGACCGCTCGGATCTCGTGGCACGGGCTCGATTGGAAGCCCAGCATCGGGGCTGGAGCAACTTGCATGCTTTCGAAAGCACAGAGATGGTCATGGGGAGTTACACTTTGGGCTCGGAGATCGCGGCCGCCATCCGAGAGAAAGGCGCAGGCAGGGATGCTATCGTCGTGGCTTGTGGCGGTGGCGGACTGGCGGCAGGTGTCACCCTTGCCTTGCGATCCCGATCGATCGACGCAGCCATCTACGTCGTCGAACCGCAAACGCACCGGCGCTATGCCAAGGCCCGCGAAGCCGGGGAGCCGATCACGATCAGTCCCTCCGGAGAGACCATCTGCGATGCGCTGCAATCGCGTCAGATCGGTGCCCTCGCATTCGACGTGCTTGAAAGATCAAACGTCCATGTGTCTGCCGTCGGCGATGGTCTTGTGAGGGCGGCAAGGGGACTTCTGCGAGAGATGTATGGCATCCGTGCAGAGCCCAGCGGCGCTCTGGCGATGGGGGCGGTGCTGGGAGGTGTCGTGGGCAAAGGGCACGATCGCTTATGGGTGATTGCCTGCGGAGGCAACGTACCTTCCTCCGGCGATGAGAGTTGACGGGCTTGCATGAACGAGCCGGAGACCGCTGTGCCGGATTGCGCTACGCTCCATCCGGGCTACGGCATTGAAATCACTTAGATAATTTAGGTCGCGCCCATCTTACCCCCGATCTAACCCCCGCGATCTGGCGCGGCCAAGCCCCTATTTTCCCCAAGCCAGCCTTCATTCGACGCGCGCATCAGATGCGACTTCGGGTGCGGTCTCGTATCAACCCTAGCCTCCTGCGACTTCGGTGTCGTACAGTCCGCTCGCAACTGGAACGCGCAGTGGGGGGCTTGAGATGGCCAAGGCAGCGGCGAGCGGTATCTCGCTCGGCTACAGAGACACGTGCATCGTGAAGGGAATGCTTGCGCGTGGAGATCGCCAACACGACATCGCATCATATTTTGGCGTCAATGGCGGTCGCATTGCGGAGATCGCGAGCGGTGGCGGCAACTATCCGAATGCTCAACCGTCGTCTGATGCTGATCTTCCGCCGGAAGGGCCGTACCTCACGCGCTTCGCTGTGAAAGGCATAATCGACACGCTCAACGAAGCCATCGAAGCGCTCGACATGGCGGCGGCCGAGGAGGACATCGCTGACGTAAAAGCGGCCATCCTGCTAGCTCGCGATACTATACAAGCGAAGATCGACGCGCTGGAAGAAGCCTAGAGGACTCAAGTCTTCAACCTCGCGAGCGAGCACATTGCACGGCGCTCGCGGTTTGGTTCACTTTTCATCTCTGACTTCGCCAGCGCCGTAGCTTTCCTGACGGCGTCTTATCGCGTGAGCAAGTTCGGGTTCAGCCGACACGATACAAGGTTGTCCCAACAGAGTTTTCGGGTGCAATAAGCCTCGTAAACGTCGATCTCGATTCGATGTCGAGAGCAGCATCAGGGTCTTTTTCCAGATGGGTGAAAGCAAACAGAAGCGCCGAGTACATGCCGCCGTACTCAGCCGTTGCCCGCTATGCATCTATTGCGGCGGCGACCAACTTGCGACGACTGTCGATCACGTTCCGCCGATCATCATGTTCGAACAGCGCCAGCGTCCTAAAGGTTTGGAATTTGGTAGTTGCGAGCCATGCAACGTCGGCACCAAGCACGCAGATCTAGTGGCGGCTATGATTGGCCGGTCTATGCCGGATTCGGGAACGGAAGCGGGCCGCGCTGAGATGAAAAACATCTTTTCGGCCGTCAACAATAACATCCCCGGATTGTTGCAGGAAATGTACTTGTCTCCCGAGCAGCAGTCGTCCGCTGCATGGCAAGAGGAAATTGGCGGCGTACTCCGTGCCAATGGCCCGCTGGTCTCAGCTCACATGCAGACTTTCGCGTTCAAGATCGGATTTTCGCTCTACTACGAACTGACAAAAACAATTCTCCCGAAGGCAGGCGGAATCGTCGCGCGCTGGTTTTCAAACTACGACCGTCTCGATGGTACCTTTCCCCAAAGCGTTTTCGAGCACCTATTACCGCCGACGACATTACGCCAAGGAAAATTTGAGGTATCTGACCAGTTCGAATATCAGTGGCGAATCGCGGAAGACGAGCGCATGGCAATGTTTCTTGCCACCTTTCGTCGTTCATTCGCAGTGCTTGCTTTCGCGACAGTCGACAGAGGCTTGTTCGACGTCGAGACCAAGCATCCTTTCAGGATCTGCGCGCCCGGCGAACTGACCAGCACTCTAAGCGCGATCATTCCCTGACGAGATCGGAGAGGATTTGGATAATTACACCGGGTTAAAGTCAGCAAAGAGCTTTTGATAATCGTCTCCAAAGAGCGGCTTACGCGGCTGTTTGAACTTCTGTGAAAGGTAAGGCCGCCATTCCCAGTCCTGCTTTTCTTTGTCTAGCAACTTGCCGTCCATCACCGTCGCTATAGGCGTCTCGTCCATAATCTGAAGGCCAAGTTCGAAGTCTGTTACTGGCCAGACCGAGTACGGCATTTTCACTAGATATTCCTCCGGTACTCCGTCCTCGGCCATCTTCTTCCTGACCAAGTCCCGAAAAAAGCCGTACATCACGGGCCCATGCATATGCCAATTCTCCAAAGTCACAACGCATGGATAGATTTTGGTGTCCGGCGTGACCTTGAAGTGTGAGTAGTGTCCCGCAATGCAGTCCTGAATCGTTCGGTAGGTTTGCACGACGGCTGACGCCATATAGGCAATATCCTCTTGGAGCGGCGATGTATCGGTGAGGGCTTTCTTGCTATCCATCCTCATGCGCTTGACTTTGCACTCGATGAACAATGCAGAATTGGCATCGTCCGATACGATCCAATCAACCGAACGCTTTTCATCCTTCCCTATCTTGTAGGGGCGCTCTTCATGAATGCTCAGCGACGGAGCGGCCGCGCGCACAGCTTCGCCAATGTATGCTTGATAGGAATCTCCAAATAGATTTGCGAACTCGGGCACCCCGATAAAATCGTAGTACAGCCCGGAAGTGAAACGCCAGAACAGCAGCGTCGGAATTGGGCACACCGCGATGTCGGCCGTTCCTGAACACATCAGGATTATGGGTCGCGCGCGCAGGGAACTGTAGGCGTAAGCAAAGCTCTCGTTATATTGTTGCTCGCGATTGAGTTTTGATTTCAGCGTAGAGAGATCTTCCGCGATCAGGGAGAAGACCGCATTATACTTTTCCATTGGCAATTCTGCGATCTCACTTTTTAATGGCAAGCGCAGCGAGTGCGAACCTAAAAAATGACCCAACATCGAAGTGCAGCAAGCCATCAGCTCGTAGATCGTCACCCCGTGTTGCTGCACGCAGATCTGACTAATCGCGGGCACATTGAGGATTTTGTGGTAACGCACAATGGCATCCGCGTGCGGGCCGTTTCCTTGCCATTCAAAAGTGCGGTGCGCGATTCGAACCAGCTCCACCAACACGTTGTCGGGCGAGCCATACTCACCATAGATCTCCTGCTCCAGCCGATTGATACTATCTATGATGCTTGCGAGCGTCCTCCACTGCCGCAACGATGTTCCCTTTTTCGCAATTACCCCGCTATGCAGGAGAACTTCTTTTGCTAGGAGCATCAACAGCCATTCATTTATCCATGCGCGCTGCACGTCTTGCTCGTAGAACCGGCGGTCCACTTCAATGTCGGGCGGAATCTTGAAGTCAGGGACCTGCAAATACTGCGTGTAAGCCCAGATAACGCGGAGGGATTCCTCTCGCGCCAGTTCGCCGACCTTTTTCCGGAGCTGTTTGTACAGGTTGAAAATTCGATCAGGTAACATCGCGGTTCGCTGGCATCGCCAAAAAAGTGACTCCTAACATGATTCTACGGTTGCGGGTACGCCCGGACCTTGACACGCTTGGTTGCGGGCGCAAATTGCATCGAACAGGAAAATTGCCATGACAATTCCGCCGGATATGCAAACCGAGCTGGATAAGTTCGACAAGATCAGCGAGGTCGCGCTCACCGATTTTACTCGGAAGTTGGACGCGGAGACGCCGCCTCCCATGCTCTTTCACTACACGGATGACATGGGGCTCAAGGGCATCCTCGAACACGGCAACATTCGACTGACAAGCATTTCGAACCTGAACGATCCTGCTGAATTAAAGCACGGCTTTTCTCATGCCGTCGAAATCATAAATAGACGCGCCGCCACCGGGCCCGGTGAAAGCAAGCTGTTTGCCCAGCAGTTCGAACGCTTCCTGATCGATGGTGGTATCGAGGCCGCAGCGCATTACTTTGTATGCTGCTTTAGTGCGGCAGGAGATGATCTAGGGCAGTGGCGCTCCTATGCTGATAACGGCCGTGGCTACGCGCTTGGCTTCGATACCTCTCTCTTAGAGGATGCATTCATCAAGGCGTCAGGTCTGCCCGATTCAAACAACTCGACCTTTCACGTGAAGTACAGCGACGCAACAGCCGTTCAGTTGCACACCGAAATCATTGACAGTATGTTTCACTTAATTTCATTGCCGCGCGGCAAAAAACTCGATAGTCCGACATTGCACGAGTATATGGGCGACTTACTCGTCCTTACTTGGATGCATTGTCTCCGAAGTGCGCTGTTCTTCAAGCACGAGGCTTACTCCAACGAGGCTGAGTATCGCTTCCTGCAAATTCACAAGGCGGGGCCGCATCCAGCGCCGGAAGTAAAGTACCGGACGAGACCGTACGAGCTGGTCCGATACCGTGAGTTCGATTGGCGCACGGCTTCAGCCAAGTCGTTGAAAAAGATCATTGTTGGACCGGCGGCCGATAAGGCGAAAGCGCCGTTGTTCGCAAAGGACTGCCTTCGCGCGTTTCACACCAGCGAGGCGGTCGAGATCGCGTTTTCCACAATTCCCTATCGGTCCTAGGCGTGAGCGGGCTCTAGATAGCCGTGCTCGCGATTCCAAAAGTCGTAGAAGGATTTTCTTTTAAGTTTGCAACGCCCCGCGCTGGAACTGGCTATCCATCCCGTTTTCGGAAAGCGCCCCCCGGCTCCCGTTTGGCCTGCGGAGAGGCCTCTACAGAGGTGTCGCCTATGCAATACCTTTCTTGCTTCCTGCGCGATGACTCACCTCCGTAACTAGAGGATTTGATTGATTTATTCGCCATTTGCGAGGTGGATTTAGGGCCTATCGCCGTACAGCTCCACGAGAAGCCTTTCCGCTTGGGGCTCGCTTAACCCGGCGAACCTCGGTGCCAGCCCGAAGACCTGTTCACGCAGATCGATCAGCCGGGATCGCTCCATGATGTCCAGCACGAAGAGGCTGAGCTTGTCGCGGTCATTGCGCTCGTCCATGGCGCCTCTCCAGAAATTGCGGGACCTCGACGACCTCGCCGCGATGAGCCTTGGCGATGGTCAGCTCGGCGCGGAGTTCGCCGAGTTCGTCGCGGAGCTTCTCGACCTCTGCGGCCACGCGCTTCCTCTCGTGGGAAATTACTTTGCTGTGTGCATCCAAGCGGGCTTCGTCGTGCTCGGCCATCGCGGCGGAGATCCGGCTGTCAACGAAGATCCGCGCTTGCATCTGGGCGTGATACCTCGCCAGCACTTCCCGCACCTCTCGTTCTCGCCGCTCGACGTTCGCGCGGTGTCTGGCTTGCTCGCTCGCTTCCATCCGCTGGCGCCGAGCCTCAAGGCTCATCCGGTGAGGTATAGGCTCATCGTGATGCATGACGACCGCCGCAGCTTCGACGCTTCGTTGCTCGGCTCGGTAGCCGTCGCGATCCAAGAGCAGGCAGCTCCGCGCCTTCGCCTCGGCAAATGCGGCTCGATTGTCGGCATCCATGACGGTCACCACGCCGTTGTAGTCAACCAAGCGACACTGGCCGGATGTCGTCGCGCCCAAGTCAACTCAAGGCGAGGCCTGAGCCCGACACAGTTCGTTTGAAACAACGACTTGGCTGGCGTCGCGGGGACGTTCGGCGTGCCAGCGGTGCCGAGATCGGTCGGTGTGTCGCTCATATGCAGAACTGCGTCGGTCGAAACTCCAACTTCTATCGAGCCGGTCGCGCTGACGACGGCGCTCGGTGCGATTGCAATCAGGTCATCTGGGGCAACTGCATTGGATGGCAGGATGGCGAACGACTGCCCCGTCGCGAGAGTGAACGACCGAAGCGGCATGGTCCTCGCGCGCGCGGGGGCTGCGACAAGAATAATTGGATCCGTGCCGCTGACCACAGCGACGACCCCAGTCAGCGTCTCGATGTCCGCGATCATCGCGGCGGCCGGATCTGTCGCGGTGCTTGCGGGACTGGCTGTGATGCCGTTGCGTAGTCCTGCGGGCCGTTCTTCAGGGATCGCGGGGTTTGCATCGAACAGCGCGGCATCTGCGTTCAGTCCGATGGACCGCATCAAGGTATCCTTGACCATCGCCTCCGCATTGCCGCCGCTGCCGCTGATCATTTCATCGGTCAAAAGCGCGACATTCGCGAGTTTGGCAGGTTCTAAAACAAGAGGCGACGTCGCCAGCGAGTAGACCGGGACCGGCCTCCCTTGACCGACAAACGAGGCGTAACTGACAGACGCCATGAACGAGGGGACACTGATCTTGCCGAAGCCGTTGAATTTAAGTTGCAGGGTCTTTCGAAGCAGGATTGCGGCTGCCGAGATCGGCGCTAGCGATTGTAGCAAGTATTCGGTCAGCGTCTGCACTAGCGCCGGGGCGCTCGCTGTATCGGTCGGGCTGACACCGGCCCTGATCAGCCAACCGCGCTCAATCGGCTCGACGTCTCGCGTCAACCGCTCGACGGCGCTGTCGCCCTTGTACCACTCCGAAGCGACTACTACCGGGTCTTGTCGGGGCGATTTTGGACGTTCAGTGGCAATGACATGCACGGTAACCGCGCGCATCAGCGTATCGATGCTCTCGCGGCGGAGCGCGTCCGGGTCTTGCCTGAACGGAACTCCTTGTCGCGCGGGTGCAGTGCTCATGCTAGGTAGGATGCCACGACTTCCCGGCTTGCGATGAAGATCGGTCACGGTTTATTTTTTGCCGCCTCCGCCACCATTGCTCCCAGCGCCAGCCCGATCTTGCTGCGGTCGCTGCTCTCGCTGTCGAGCAGCCAGCGACTTGCGATCAGCATCTCGATCACGTCGGCGCTGATCTCGACCGATACCGCCATCCGTCCGGCATCAAGCCGTCGGCGATATTCCCGCTGCGCCAGCCGTCGCCGTTCGCGCTTGTCGATGCGCGGTCGGGCGGCAGCCGGTGGGCGGTGGAGCATGACTCTACCTTGAGATTGAAAGCCCGGCGAAACTCCGGGGTTTTGTCCGTTCGGGGCCGAGACCACATTGCGGTCGCGGCGCACTACCGCATTCTCTGCCGTTCATTCGTTTAATCGCTTCATCGCTTCCGCCAGCGCCTGTTCGCATTTCAGAACATCGTCCTGACATTCCCGCATCCACACCATCGCCGCCGCGAAAGCCTGTTGCCGTTCAGTGAGTTCGACGTTCATCTCCGATAGTCTCGTCCGAGCGCCGTCGAGCGCGCGCCGGGCCTGATCGACGGCGCGCGCTTTCTCAGCAGCCTGCTGTTTCTCTGCTCTCGCTCTCGCCGCCTCTTGCGCCTCGATCTCCAGCGCCTCGATGCGGGCGATGGTGCAACGCGACCTCGCGGCGAGCGTGAAGATCGCATGCGCCCGGCGGTCCCAGTCGTCCTGCTGCCTGCTTACGATCTCCAGCACCTCGCTTGGGGCAGGAGTGAATTTCAGCGAGCCGACAATCTGCCAGATCGCAGCATCGAGCGCGGGCAAGGTCATTTCGACGCTGCGGACATTCTCGACCACAGTGCGGATGTAAACTTCGGGATCTCCCGGAGCCGCATTCGGAAACGCGCCGAGTAAAACTGCAACTCGCTCGCCGACCACGCTGAGCCTCAGATCATCGCCATCGTAATTGGAATCAGGATCAAAGCGGGCCAGAGCGGCTTCGCACTGGGCGAGCGTTGTGACGTCGGCCTCGTTCAGTGTCGCGTCTCGCTTGGCGTCGGCGAAAAGTTTGGCGATCATCTCGCGGTCCTGCATCACCTCGGCCCGCGCCCGGATCGTGCCGGGCAACTCGTCCAATTCAACTGCACGTCGGGCCAGCCTGTCTGCGTCCTCGGCAAAGGCCTTCAGCGCGCGAAGGGGATGGCCGGGATATCGATTGATCGGGACGACGTTGCTCACTGGCCGTCTCCGTCGTCTCTGGTCATCGCCAGCGTCATGCCGAACAGGGAGGGCTTGCCGCTGTTGCCCTGCCACTTTCGTGACGGCGGTTGATTTTTCCACGCCCCGTTTCGCAACCACTTCTCAAGCGGTTGGAGTTTATCTGGAGGTCGAGCAGCTACCCATCTGCGCGCCGAAGCGATAAGTTGGTCGCGGATCTCGGGCGTGTAGATCTCGACGAAAGACTGCCACGCTGCTGCGCGGCTCTCGCCATAGGGACGACGCCAAATCGTCAGCAGCACTTCGAAAGTTTCCCGCGCGCCGCCGTCAGGCACGAGCGCGCCGGGGATGACAGCGAGCGAAGGCGAGCGCTCTCTCTCCCCTGTGGCTGGCGTGGTAGCGCCAGCCACCGCAGTTCTGTTCGCAGTTAAACGCTTTTTGTCTGCCACCTTGGTGGCAGGGTTTTTTGTCGCCGCTGTCAGGGTTTTATTGTCACCCCGGTCAGGGTTTTCAGCGCTAAACCCTGACAGAACTGCGTCAGGGTATTTTAGAATGTAGTGGTTGCTCCGCTTCCGTCCTCCGCCGCTGCTGATGCTGATCCAGCCCACCCGCTCAAGCAGCGCGACCTGTCGATAGGCGGACCGTTCCGAGATCTTGCTGCCGGTGGCGATCTTGGCGATGCCCGGATTGCACTGGCCCGTCCGGACGTGCAAATGCAGGCCGATCCGGATGGCGACCCGCGCGGCGACATGGGACAGATCGGCGCTCAGGATAGCTTTCAGCCAGTCGTCGCGCTCGGGGAAGGTGCTTGGCTGGCGGAGACTGTTGTCCGGCATTGATAGCGCCCGGTGTTCGGTGCTACACCGTCGCAGCCCGGCAAGGCGCAGATGACGAAGTAGCGATCAGATGATTTCCACCGCCCCGGATGTCCCCGTCCGGGGCGGTCGCGAGTTCAGACTTCGGCGGTGGCACGGCGCTGGCGCGAGCGGCGTCGCTCGACTCGGGCCACGGTTTCAGCGCGAACGCGCTCCGCATTGGCTTCGGCGCGTGCGACGCGCTCGGCGCGTAGGGCCTTAACCTCGCGCTCGATGAAAGAGACGCGCTTGGTGCGGCGGCCCGGTGCAGTCATTGGAATTTTCAGAGCCATCAACTCGGGGTCTTCATAGGCGGTCGAAACTGAAATGCCGCCCATGATTGCTCGTGTCCTGTCGAGGTTGATCAGCTCATCATCGTCACGGATGCGTTTGGGGATGTGGTCCGCCATGTCATGCCTCGCGATCAATCATCAGCAAGAGCCAACATGCACAACAAGTGGAGCGCTTGCCATGAGTTGCAGCGCGTCGGCCGGACCATAAAAGTAGGGAGGTGCTTTTGTCGTTTGGCGACAAAAGTCGGGGTTACTTTTGTCGCTTCGAATTTTGATGGCGTTCGAAAGCCCGCGTGACAGCATCTTGCGTCTTGCGCTCAGCCTTGGCCACGAGGCGAATAGCCTTGGCCCGGCTAGCTCCGCATCCGATTAGCGTGGCGACGAAGGACCCCGTGTCTTGCTTCGGACGATGACGCGGTCGTTTTGCGGATTCGGCCGTCAGCAGGTCGCGTAGCCGCGCCAGCAGCTCGCGCAGGGTCTCAGGTGGAATGCCGTATGCGTCGGGATGATCAAGCAACTCCCCGACGACGATCAGCATCACCCGGTCATCCACGACCGTCACCGCGCAACGGGACCACCTTGCGGTCGGCTGGCGCGGTCGGCGTGGCGCAATGCGTGGCCCAATGCTGCATCAACCTGCGCCGCTTCTCCAACAGGTCACCGCGCGCATAGGCGGCTTCGGTCTGGTTGCCAATGGCGTGCGCCAGCGCCACTTCCAAAAGTTCACGCGGCGCGTTGGTGCGCTCGCCACCCCAGTCGCGAAATGCGCTACGCATACCGTGAACGGTGAAGGCGTCGCCGCCGTGCCTGTGCAATGCCTTGCGCAGGGTCATGGCGACGATGGGTCTGTCGCCCTTCACGGTAAACAGGTACTCGCCGCTCCTTGGCAGACGCTTCAGCAGCGCCAGCGCCTCGGCTGACAGCGGTACGCGATGCTCGCGCTTACGCTTCATGCGGCTCGGCGGCACCGTCCAGATTTTGGCATTGAGATCGATTTCGTCCCACCGCGCCCCGCGCGCCTCTTGGCTCCGCATGCACGTCAGGATCGCGAAGGCGAGGCACAGCTCCGGGATGGAGTCGGTGGCGATCAACTTTCTGTAGAGGTCCGGCACCGCGTTGTGACCGATGGCGGCGTGATGCACGACTGGTTTCAGCTTGCGCGGATGCGGCAGGGTCTTGTCGAGGTGATTCTTCCAGTCGGTCGGCAACGGCCCCGGTGAACGCAGGCCTCGCGTCTGAGCCCAGCCCAACACCTCGCCGATGCGGCTGCGGACGCGATCCATGGTGATCGGCGCCCGCTTCCAGTCCGGTTCGATCACCTTCAGCACCATGCCGACGTCAATGTCGGCTACCGCGACGCCCATCAGGGGCTTGCAATAGGTGTTCATCGAGTTCTGCCACTGCTTGAAATGCTTAGCGCGCCAGCCGTCACCGTTGCTGGTCAGGAAGCCGTCGAGCGCTTGACGGAAGGTTGCGGTGTGCAGCTCGGCAGCGCGGGCGGCCATGCGCCCGGTGTCGCGATGGTTGATCGGATCGATCCCGGCCGCGACCAGCTTACGGGCTTCGTTGGCTTTGGTACGAGCCTCGGCGAGACTGACGACTCGCGCGCTGCCAATTCCCATGAACCGCTCGCGCTTGTCGATCTGGTAGCGATATAGCCACGCCTTGGTAACGACGCCCTTGGTCTGCGTCGGTGTAGCCTGTAGCATCAGGCCGCCGCCGTCGTAGAATTTGCCGGGCACTTTTAGGCCTTTCACGAAGGTCGCCGAGAGCCTGTCCCATGTCCGCATTTTTTCGTACCCCCGGTCTATCCCCCGGTCCAATCTCGGAACGGGTCGGAATTAGATGGGGCATAATACAATCAACCAGAAAAGGCCTGAAGCGAAAAAGCCTATAAACAAAGGCATTTTCGCGTCATCTCGCACTCAACCAGAGCCAACCGGAAGCAACCGGAAATAGGGTAGCCCGGACGCTCCATCCGGGCTACGGCGCCTGCCACAAGCTCCATCGTCATCCTGAGGTGCTCTCCTTGCGATGCGTCAGCATCGCAAGGAGAGCCTTGAAGGATAGGCTGCGGGCGCTTGCGGGTCATCCTTCGAGGCTCGCTTCGCTCGCACCTCCAGCGACAACCGCTTCGCGGTTGCGCGGGATGACGGTTGAGTGTGTTGCGGCAGTGCATGGCTGGTGTTCGAGCACACCCAATTGTCTTGAGCCGCCCACACCGAACGTGTAAGGCCCCAAGAGTCCTTTCCTGGTGCCCGCTTGAACCCCCTTCCGCAAAACCCCATGACCGCGTCCGGATCGTTCGCGGCGATGAAGTCCGTGCCTTATCGGCTGCAGTTCATCGCCTATGTGCTGGCGATGATGGCCGACAATATCGAGCATGTGATCAGCTATTGGGTGGTGTTCCAGAAATTCCACTCGCCGACGCTGGGCGGCTTTGCGGTGCTGTCGCACTGGCTGCCCTTCCTGCTGCTCTCGGTCGCGGTCGGCGGGCTGGCCGACCGGTTCGATCCGCGCCGCATCATCCAGTGCGGCATGCTGCTGTTCATCGTGGCATCAAGTGGATGGGGCTTCTTCTTCATCACCGACACCATCCAGATGTGGCACGCGATGCTGCTGCTGGTGATCCATGGCTGCGCGGGTGTCCTTTGGCAAACACCGAACCAGCTGCTGCTCTACGACCTCGTCGGCCCCGCAGACCTTCCGAGCGCGGTCCGGCTGAACGCGATGGCGCGCTATCTCGGCATCCTGGTCGGACCTGCGGTCGGCGGAATCATCATGCTGACGCTCGGCGCCTCGCACGGCATCATCTTCAACACGCTGTTCTATCTGCCGATGCTGCTGTGGCTGTTCTGGGCGCCGGTGCGCGACAGCAGCCTCGCTGTCAGGCGGTTCGCGGTGCGCGGCCTTGCCGACATCCTGCTGACCATCCGCGCCATCGGCACCCAGCCGGTGCTGACCGCGATGACATGGCTTGCCGGGCTCACCTCCTTCATGATCGGCAACGCCTATCACGCCCAGATGCCGGGCTTTGCCGGCGATCTCGGCCATGGCGATCCCGGCGTGTCCTACAGCGTGCTGCTGGCAGCCGACGCCGCCGGGGCACTGCTCGCCGGCATTGCGCTGGAATCCTGGGGACGCCTCAAGGGCACGCCGCGTACCGCGATCCTGCTCGCGACCTTCTGGAGCCTGGCCCTGCTCGGGTTCGCGGCGGTGCGGATCTATCCGGTCGCGATCGCGCTGCTGTTCGGCGCCGGCTTCTTCGAGCTGTCCTTCAACACCATGGCGCAGGCGCTGGTGCAGCTGAATGCGCCTTCTGACATCCGCGGCCGCGTCGTCGGGCTCTACAATATGGCCGGGCTCGGCATGCGGGCCTTCAGCGGCATCACCGTCGGCGTGTTTGGCGCGGCGATCGGCATTCACTGGTCGCTGGGACTCTCGGCCGCCGCGCTGCTGGGGCTGCTGTGTCTGCTTTACGGGCGGGCGACCAGGAAAGCCTAGGGCGCAGCCCGATACCGTCCGCCCCGGATGTGGCTTTTTCAACGCGTCGTGTCGCTCGGTATTCGCCGCGCCAGATCATAACGCGGCATTAACCCTATGCAGCTTAGGGTGGTGTTGGACTCCGCCAGGCGGGGGGTCGGGTTGTGAAAATGGCGTTGGCGAACAAAAAATTTCTTCCAGCCGCAGAGGAACGTCGGCGTTTCCAGCGGGTGAAGGTGCACCTGCTCGGCCGTTACATGCTGCCGGATCGCCGGGAATTCCCCTGTCAGGTGATCAATATGTCGCCCGGCGGGCTCGCGCTGCTGGCGCCCGGCATCGGCAATGTCGGCGATCGCGTGGTCGCCTATCTCGACCATATCGGCCGGGTCGAGGGCAAGATCACAAGGATCATCGACAACGGCTTCGCCATGACGGTGGGCGCGACGCCGCGCAAGCGCGACAAGCTCGCGGCCCAGCTGACCTGGCTTGCCAACCGCGACATCCTCAATCTGCCGGAAGACCGCCGCCACGACCGCGTCGTGCCGCGCAACCCGATCGCGGTTCTGACGCTCGAGGACGGTACCAAGATGACCTGTCGCATCATCGACCTGTCGCTGTCGGGCGCAGCCATTGCCGCGGAGAACCGCCCACCGCTGAGATCGACCGTATTGCTCGGCCGGGTCCAGGGGCGCGTGGTCCGAAACCTCGAAGACGGCTTCGCACTCGAGTTCCTGCATTCGCAGCCGATCGAGACTCTCGAAGAGAGCGTTACCGCGCGGTAAAGCGAAAGCACAGCAAAACCCCGGCTTTTCCAGCCTCAAAGGCGGCCTCCGCGATGCGGAAGCCGCCTTTTTTCGTATCTTGACGCGACCGCACGCGGGTTAACGTGCGACCTGCTCCCGGCAGAAACCCCAGTTCCGCCAGCGTGCGCGCGTTAATTGCTACAATTTGAATCAATTGCAGTCGTTTCAAATTTTAGTCGAATTCACTTCAAGTATAGATCGATTTGGCCGCGACTTTTACTTGTATTCGTCTCGACTTGACTTGACTGACTTAGCGGCAACTCAAAAGCTCCGTGCGAGATGTGGTCCCAACAAGAAACGGGGGCCGCAATGTTGGACTTCACGGGACAGGGGAAGGCACTGGCACTTGTTGCCATGCTGTTCGGGATCAGCGCGACAGCGCAGGCCGGCGAAGGCCGTCTGCTCTACGCGAGCCTCGGCGACACCACGCGTGCGCCGATCGGCTGGGTCGAGTTTTGTGCCGAGAATGCCGCCGAATGTCAGGGCGGGCCGACGCAGCCGCGCGACATCGTGATGTCGCAGACCGCGTGGCGCGACCTGACCAAGGTCAATCGCTGGGTCAACGAGACGATCAAGCCTTTGACCGACCAGGACCACTGGGGCGTCGTGGAGAAATGGTCGCTGCCGACTGACGGTTACGGCGACTGCGAAGACTACGTGTTGTTGAAGCGCAAGATGCTGATGGATGCCGGTTGGCCGCGTGAGGCCCTGCTCATCACCGTCGTGCGCGACAGGAAGGGCGAAGGACATGCGGTGCTGACGGTGAAGACCGACAAGGGCGAGTTCGTTCTCGACAATCAGAACGAGAACGTCGTCGCCTGGACGGAGACCGGCTACCGCTTCGTCAAGCGCCAGTCGCAGGCCGATCCCAATGTCTGGGTCTCGCTCGGCGATACCAGGCCGGCGGTCTCCACCGCCAGCGCAAGAGATCAGTAGTTGAGAGAGAAACGAGTTACGCGACCGGTCACATCCCCACCCCTCCCCGTCCCAGACCGGATCGCGCGCGGCCAGGCTTCCCCCAAAGCCTGGCCGCAACAATTTTGGGGCGGTCGGGTCAGCGGTGCCAGACTGTTCCTGTAGGTTCTGCCAGCCTTGATGGGATCTTCGACCAGCCTGATGGCGTCGCGCGGATTGCCGTCGACCACCAGGAGATCGGCGAGCGCGCCTCCCCAACCACTCCGAGCTTGTTTGAGCCGCTACGCGATTGCAGCCTTTGACCGCCACGCCAGAGTGAGCCAGCCGGTGCCGTGCGACTGCAGGTCGAGGCCATCGCACCACTCCGCGGAACGGATCTCAACAGAAGATGACTTGGGCTGAAGAACTCAACGTCGGCTCCGTTCCAGAGCTCGATACGCTCCGATCATTTTGCGTGCAGAACCCGCAGCCAGCCAATTTGCAACCGCAGGACTTTTCGCACTTCAGCCATTTCCTGCGAGAGCGCTTGTTCTTCTCCGACAGGTAAGCACGACTGTCGCGCTGGCGTCGAACTCGACTCACTCAAACGACCGGCATTCGCGCGACAGGAGTGATCGAGCAGATGTTGCAACGCCGCCATGTGGGAGTACGATCGCCACCATGATCTCGTGGGGATGGGCGGCACAAGGGTTGAAAGCGAGGGGCGAGACCTGAACGACGAGGCGTAACATGGTGGCGCAAACGAGTGACGGACGTATCCTGCTGGTCAAGAAGCTCGGCGGACTCATCGCAATCATCATCGGATGCCTGCTGACCGCGGTCGGCGTGACCTTTGAATCCAGTGGAACGACTTTCGTAGGCGTTCTCTTCCTGGTGGCGGGCGCTGTTTTGCTTGTGCTGAAGATCATCAGGCGGAACGACGGATCGTCGCTGCCATAGCGGGCCGGCGCGGTTCGCTTATGCACCCAGCACGTCCGCGAGCCGCAGTTCGTCAGCAGCGGGATCTTTCAGGAACAGCTCGGCCTCGATCTCGTTCAGATGCGACAGCATCTGGGCGCGCGCGGTCTCTCCGTCGCCCTTGCGGATCGCGGTGACGATCCCGGCATGATGATCGGTGCCGCAAGCCGGCGTGTCGTGGCGGCGATAGAGCAGGATGATCAGCGACGAGCGCGCGATCAGCTCCTTCAGGAAACCGAGATATATGCTGTGGCCGCTCATCTCGGCGATAAGGCGATGAAAATCGCCGGACAGCCGGACCGAGGCGCGCGCATCGCCGCGCGCCTCGGCCTCGCGCTCCTCGGTGAGGTGTTGCTGCAGGCGATCGATCCACGTCGGCGACACCGCGTCGACGGCGTGGTCGACGATGGTCGGCTCGATCAGGCGGCGCGCCTCGAACACCTCGCGCGCGTCAGCCGGCGTCGGGCGCGCGACGAAGGCGCCGCGGTTCTTCTCGATGTTGACGATGCCCTCGTGCGCGAGCTGCTGGAGCGCGGTGCGAACCAGCGTGCGGCTTGCGCCATAGATCTCGCCGATCTCGTCCTCGCCGAGCTTGGTGCCCGGCAACAGACGGTGCTCGAGGATTGCCGCGGTCACACCCTCCCTGATCCGGATAACGCGATCGCCCACGTCGGGCGCGTCGGATCTCGGGCGGGATTTGGCGGCCATTAGTTCGAAGTCTGGGTTTGAGGACTCGATCGGAGATGGTCAGTCCCGGATCGTAAACGATGAGTTGTATCCAATCACAGGCGAAACTTTATACAATCTTCGCCCATTTCGTGTGCACACCCCGCCCGCCCCCTGCGCCGCACAAATGTTCCGAAGTTCGATCTAACGACCTGACTTCGCTGCACAGTTTTCCAATTTGGCAATTTTGGCGCTGTTGGCACGGACCTTGCGGAGAGGGGCAGAACATCGCCTCTCTCGCGGACATGCCATGGCCACTCCCGCCGCTCTCGAACTGGTTGCCGTCACCAAGCGCTATGACACCACGCTGGCGGTCGACAATGTCAATCTGAAGATCCCCGCCGGCACCTATTGCTGCCTGCTCGGCCCGTCCGGCTGCGGCAAAACCTCGACGCTGCGCATGATTGCCGGCCATGAGGCAGTCAGCGAGGGCGACATCATCCTGGGCCCGCAGAACGTGACCGATTTGGCGCCCGCCAGCCGCGGCACGGCGATGATGTTCCAGTCCTACGCGCTGTTTCCGCATCTGAGCGTGCTCGACAATGTTGCTTTTGCCCTGAAAATGCGCGGCATCGACCGCGCGACCAGGCACAAGCGCGCCGGCGAGCTTCTGGAACTGGTGGCGATGAGCCCCTACGCGGGTCGCCTGCCCGCCCAGCTCTCCGGCGGCCAGCAGCAGCGCGTCGCACTCGCGCGTGCACTGATCACCGAGCCGCAGATCCTCCTCCTCGACGAGCCGCTGTCCGCGCTCGATCCATTCCTGCGCGTCAAGATGCGCGGCGAGCTCAAACGGCTGCAGCGCGAGCTCGGCATCAGCTTCATCCAGGTCACCCACGGCCAGGAGGAGGCGATGGCGCTTGCCGACCACATCGTGGTGATGAATCAGGGCAAGATCGAGCAGCAGGGCACGGCCCGCGACATCTTCCACCATCCCCGCACCGAATTCGTGGCGCGCTTCATCGGCGGTCACAACGTCCTCAGCGACGCCGGAAAACTCATCGCCGTGCGCGCCGATCAGCTCGGCATCAAGCCGGTCACTGACGGCGCGTTCGGCGCGCCGGCGCTGCTGACCCAGACCGAGTACCAGGGCTCTTATGTCGCCGTCTCGCTCACGCTCGACGACGGCACCGCCCTGTTCTCCCACGTTCCCGAAGCCACCTTCGATGTCCATCCGTTCCGGCCGGGCGATCGCGTGCTGGCCACCTGGGATCCCGCCAAGGCGCAACGTCTGCAATAGCGCCGTCATCACAGAAAATGCGCAACACAGAGGAGTGACTGGAATGACAAAGACCACCAAGACATCGGGCGTCAGCCGCCGCACGCTGCTCAAGGGCACCGCGGGTCTCGCGGGCCTCGCCGCCGGCTCCGGCGCCATCACCGGCTTCCCCTACGTAATGTCGGCCGAGCCGAAGGTGCTGCGCTATCTCGGCACCGCCGTGAACGAGGGCGACGACATCTCCAAGCAGTGCCTGAAGGACACCGGCATCAAGATCGACTACATCACCGCGACCACCGACGACGTCACCAAGCGCGTGATGACCCAGCCGAACTCCTTCGACGTGCTGGACACCGAATATTTCTCGCTGAAGAAGATCGTTCCGTCGGGCAACATCCTTGCCCTCGACGCCAAGAAGATCAAGGAATTCGACAACATCACGCCTGTCTTCACCAAGGGCGAGACGCCCGGCGGCAAGAAGATCGGCGGCCAGGGCACCGCGCCGTGGAAAGTGCTCTATCTCGAGGGCAAGGATTCCAAGAAATTCGCGACGTCGCCGACCGAGTACGTCACGCTGATCCCGACCGTGTACAACGCCGACACGCTTGGCATCCGTCCCGACCTCATCAAGCGCCCGATCAACTCCTGGGCTGAGCTGCTCAACCCCGAGTTCAAGGGCAAGGCCTCGATCCTCAACATCCCCTCGATCGGCATTATGGATGCCGCGATGGTCGTGGAAGCCACCGGCAAGTACAAATATGCCGACAAGGGCAACATGACCAAGGAAGAGATCGATCTCACCATGAAGGTGATGACCGAGGCGAAGAAGGCCGGACAGTTCCGCGCGTTCTGGAAGGACTTCAACGAAAGCGTCAACCTGATGGCTTCGGGTGAGACCGTGATCCAGTCGATGTGGTCGCCGGCGGTGACGAAGGTGCGTTCGATGGGCATCGCCTGCACCTTCCAGCCGCTCAAGGAAGGCTACCGCTCCTGGGCATCGGGCTTCTGCGTCTCCAAGGGCGTGTCCGGTCCGAAGCTCGATTGGGCCTACGAGTTCGTCAACTGGTTCTTGTCAGGCTATGCCGGCGCCTATCTCAATCGCCAAGGCTACTACTCGGCCGTGCTCTCGACCGCAAAGGCCAACATGGAGCCGTACGAGTGGGCCTACTGGATGGAGGGCAAGCCCGCCGAGAAGGACATCAAGGCGCCCGACGGCTCGCTGCTGGAGAAGGCAGGTTCCGTGCGCGACGGCGGCTCCTACGAGGACCGCATGGGAGGAGTGGCGTGCTGGAACGCCGTGATGGACGAGAACGACTACATGGTTCGCAAGTGGAACGAGTTCATCGCCGCGTGATGGATACGTCGGAGGACATCCTGCAACAGGCGCCCCCGGACATTGTCCGGGGGACCGACACGAGGCGCGCGGCCAAATCCGCGCGCCTGTCGCCCTCCTTCGTCTCCTGGCTACAGGCCGGGCCGATGATGCTGGTGTTTGTCGCCTTCTTCCTGATCCCGCTCGTCTTCGTCGTCATTGTCTCCTTCTGGGACTACAACGAATACCAATTGCTGCCGGCGCTCTCGGGCCGCGGCTACACCGACACGTTCGAAGGCTGCATCGCGCAGCTCCCCGATCTCTGCACCATCGCAAAAACCTATTTGAAGACGCTGAAGCTGTGCTTCCTGGTCTGGGCCATCACGCTCTTCATCGGCTTCTGGGTCGCCTATTTCCTCGCCTTCCACGTCAAATCCAAGACCTGGCAGATGGGACTCTCGCTGCTCTGTACGATCCCGTTCTGGACCTCCAACGTGATCCGCATGATCGCCTGGATCCCGCTGCTTGGGCGCAACGGGCTGGTGAATTCCGGACTGATGAAGACGGGCCTGATCAACCAGCCGCTGGAGTGGCTGCTGTTCTCCGAATTCTCGGTGGTGCTGGCGCTGGTGCACCTCTTCACCTTCTTCATGGTCGTGCCGATCTTCAATTCGATGATCCGCATCGACAAATCGCTGATCGAAGCGGCCTATGACGCCGGCGCCACCGGCTTCCAGACGCTGGTCAACGTCATCGTTCCCCTGGCGAAGCCCGGAATCGTGATCGGCTCGATCTTCGTCATCACCATCGTGATGGGCGACTTCATCACCATCGGCGTGATGGGCGGCCAGCAGATCGCGGCGGCCGGCAAGATCATCGAGACGCGGGTGAACGCGCTGCAATTCCCGGCCGCAGCCGCCAACGCCGTGATCCTGCTCGTCATCACGTTCCTGATCATCACCATGATGTCGCGCATCGTCGACATCAAGAAGGAGCTCTAGGCGATGAAGGAAGGGCGCCCCCGCAGCTTCTATATTCTCGCGATCTTCTTCGCAGCCTACGTGCTGTTTCTTTATGGCCCGATGATTGCGATCTACGTGTTGTCGTTCCAGGGGCCCCAAGGTGGCCTCACCTTCCCGATGAACGGCGTGTCGACCTATTGGCTGACAAAGCTGTTCCAGGGCACCGGCATCATCGATCTCGGCGCGTCCTTCCGCCGCTCGCTGTTGCTTGGCGTCATCGTGATGGCTGTCACGGTCGTGCTGTCGATTGCCGCCGGCATGGCCTTCCGCAGGAAGTTCAGGGCGCAGAGCATTCTGTTCTATTCGGCGATTGCGAGCCTGATCGTGCCCTCGATCATCACCTCGCTCGGGATCTCGCTTGAATTCCGTATCATCGACGATCTGATCAAGGCGCATTGGAACGAGAATTTCGAGACATCGATGGGCCTGCTGACCTCCGGTCTCGGTGCGCATCTGACCTGGACGCTGCCGTTCGGCCTGCTGATCATGTTCGCGATCTTCAACCGCTTCGATCCCCGGCTCGAGGAGGCCGCACGCGATCTCGGTGCGACGCCGTGGCAAACGTTCCGCCATGTCGTGCTGCCGATCATCCTGCCGTCGGTGATCGGTATCGGTCTGTTCGGCTTCACGCTGTCCTGGGACGAACTCGCGCGCTCCAGCCAGGCGATCGGTGCGGTCAATACATTGCCGCTCGATCTCCAGGGCCTCACCACGACAGTGACGAACCCGGACATCTATGCGCTCGGCACGATCATCTCCGCGGTCTCCTTCGCTGTGATCGCGCTCGCGCTCGGCACGATCCACATGCTCAACAAGCGCCAGGCGGCCAAGGGCTCGGACGCCGGCAAAGGACTCCTCTGATCGCGATGCGGCTTCACGTCGTCAATCCCAACACCACCGCGTCGATGACGGCGAAGATCGCCGCAGCGGCACGGGCGGTCGCGCTGCCCGATACCGTGATCGACGCGCGCCAGCCGGCGATGGGCCCGGTCTCGATCGAGGGATTCTACGACGAGGCCTTCGCCGTCCCGGGCATGCTCGGCTGCATCCGCGAGGCCGACCGCGACGGCGCGAATGCCCACATCATCGCCTGCTTCGACGACACCGGCCTCGATGCCGCGCGCGCGGCGGCACAAGCGCCTGTCATCGGTATCGGCGAAGCGGGCTTCCACATCGCAAGCCTGATCGCCGCACGCTTTGCCGTGGTGACGACGCTCGGTGTCTCCATCGTGCCGATCGAACATAATCTGCGGAAGTACGGCCTCGCCGAGCGTTGCGCCCGCGTCCGCGCCGCCGAGGTCCCTGTGCTCGCGCTCGAAGAGCGCAACTCAGACGCCCTTGGAAAGATCTCCGCGGAGATCACCGCCGCGATCCGAAACGATCGTGCTGAAGCAATCGTGCTCGGCTGTGCCGGCATGGCCGATCTTGCCGCCGAACTCGCCGACACACACGGCCTGCCCGTGGTCGACGGCGTCGCGGCTGCGGTGACGCTGGCCGAGGGACTGGTGCGGCTCGGGTTGAAGACCTCGCGGCTCGGCCCGTACGCGGCGCCGAGGCCGAAGCCCTATGCCGGTCCGTTCGCGCCATTCCAGCCCTAGCCTGGCCCCGCCGATGGTCCGTCAGGCGAAGACCGCCGGTGACCGGCACCGGCCTCGTCGGCCTACTCGTCTTTGCCACCGATGTCATGGAGCGCGCGACCTGGTAGAGCAACAGGTCCACGTTTTCTTCTTCGGCCGGTGACTTCGGTCGCAGGAGCCGTCCCTCTGGTCAATCGCGTTTTTTCCACCGACGGCCACCTTTTCGTCCCATTTGTTGCTGAACGGTAACCCTTTCGGGACGTCCCGGCTGCCCTGTTTCTCGTGCTGCCGCTCTTCGCCACTCGCCAAGTTTCAATTTGGGTTTTGTCAGCGATGATCGATCTCGCAGAGGACACACCGTCCAATCCATTCGTCCGCCTCGGCGCCCAGCCGATCGCGTTGACGGCTGCCGCGCTGCTGCTGCTGATCGCCGGGGTCACCTCGATCGCGATCTGGCGGGCTTATACCGGCGCTGCCCCCGAAACGGACCGGGCGGTCGCGTCGCGGCAGCTCCAGGTGCGGGCGGCGCAAGCCTCCGAGCAACTCGTCGAGAAGACCAAGGGGCTGGAGGCGACCCAACAGGAATCGATCGACCAGCTCCAGGTCGTTCAGGACCAGCTTTTGACCATGAAGCGGCTGCTCGCCTCGCAACAGGCCGACACCAAGCGCCTGTCAGAACAGGTGGCCAATCTGAACGACGCCATCGACGGGTTGCGGCAATCCTTTGCCAGTGTTCGCGCCAACGAGGCTGACGCGCCCGCAGTTACCCCGAGGAAACCGGCGCGCCACCGTGTCCATGCCAGCGCCCGCAAACGCGCAAGCGGCTGATTGGATCCCTCGCTACGGGCTTTTATTTTTGTCAGATGTGAAATGGATCACACTCGCCCGTATGATTCCGCGCGATGCTGGCCCATACCGGATGGCGTGAGCCGATTTCAATATCCGGGGCTGGCAAGGTCGTTGACGGTATACTGCGTCAACGGCCTTGTTTTTTGGCTCCGTATTCTGCTGCCTCAATCGGCCGGCTTTATTCACATACCTGAACGCGGCGAACGCGCCAGCCCCACTGCGTCATGACCCGCTGCCGCACGAGGTAGCACTGCGAGCCATAGCCGCCATCGTCATATCCCGCGCCGTAATAATAGGGGTCGCCGTAGTACGGGTAGCCATAGCCATAGGCACCAAAATAGCCGGCGCCCGCGATACCGGCACCAAGGGCGACACCGGGCCAGAAACCGCCGCCATGCCAGCCGTGACCCCAGCCGCCGCCCCAATGGCCACCACCACCCCAATGGCCGCCGCCACCGAAACCAGCCCGCGCCTGCGCCGCCTCGGGCGCTGCGAGGCCGACTGCCGCGACGGCCAGCGCGGCCATGATCATCTTGCGTAACATCAACTCACCCTCCGCGTGGACACGTTCCACACTTCAAAACAGGTGCAAGCTAGTGTCACTCCGGATTTGATGATAGGCGCGCCGGCTCACTTCCGCGCGAGCGTCGGCAGCCGCGGTGACATCTCGCGCTTGGCGATGCGGTCGAGGACCGCCGCGACATATTTCGCGACGTCGCCGCTGAACAATCGGCTCTTGTTGGCCTTCATTGCGACCACGGCGGCCTTGCCGTCGAGCATGATCAGGCCCTGCGGCATGCTGTTGATCGCGGCGGCGAGCTGCCACTTCTTGGCCTGGTACTTGTCGTTGAACTGGTCGCGCTCGTTGCACAATGTCGGACAGGCGGGCCAACACCGAGGCCCGCATCACGACGACGTTCAAGCCGGCGCGACGAGCTCAAGCATGAACAGATAGCCCGCGGCGAGCGGTTCTCGTCCACGGCCTCGGCGAGTTCACGGTGACGGCGCACCGGACCATCGGCGAACTGCTTGGCCGCACCAACTCGGGCCCGGCCCGATCACCGGGCATGGCCTCAGCCGATCCGCTTGAGGCCCTTTTTGAAGCGCGGGCCGTTGGCGACGTAAAACCTCGCCGCACTTCCCATCTTCTGCACCTGGGGCTCGTCGAGTGTGCGGATCACGCGCGCGGGCGAGCCGATGATCAGCGAACGTTCGGGAAATTCCTTGCCCTCGGTGATCACGGAGCCGGCGCCGACGATGCTGTTGCGGCCGATCTTCGCGCCGTTCATCACGATCGAGCCCATGCCGATCAGCGCGCCCTCCTCGATGGTGCAGCCATGCAGGATGACGTTGTGACCGACGGTGCAGTTCCTGCCGACGACCAGCGGAAAGCCGAGATCGGTGTGGCAGGTCGAGCCGTCCTGCACATTGGCGCCCTCGCCGATCTCGATCCACTCATTGTCGCCACGCAGCACCGCACCGAACCAGACGCTCGCACCCGGCTTCAAGCGCACGCGGCCGATCACGGTCGCAGTTTCCGCGATGAAATAGTCGCCGTCAGAGGGAAGATCGGGCGCCTGCCCGTCGAGCTCGTAGATCGCCATGGAGGTCTCCTGTCGCGTCAAACCCAGCCATAGCGAAACGACGGCGCGGAGGCAAAGGTCGCCGCAGCGGGCCCCCTGCAAACGTCAGCCCAGGACGCCGGTGGCGCGCAGCGTCATCAGGAAGAAAGTGCCGCTCATCATGCTCCAGAAGCCGGCAATGACGGTGGCCATCATCACGAATTCGAAGCGGCGGCTTTCCAGCCGCATGCCGCGCAGCGTGTTGCGCATGATGATGAAGGGCGCGGCAAACACCAGGAACGGCACCGCTGCAAATGTCCGGGGGGCGACGCCCTCCTGCAACAGCCCGAAACCTGCGGGCCGCTGCGACATCGCCTGGTATCCATTGGCGAGCGCGCCCGCGAGCGCGAAGCCGATGCAGATCGCGAACAAGGTGTTGAGAGCTTCAGGTGTCATCGGAACAGTCCGCCCATACGCAACGCGAGGAGCCTTCCTGTGACAAATCGTGCCGGTTAACGCTACATTATCCTTAAGCGAAGGTTAACGGCGCCCCCGCCCGACGCAGAGCCGCCTTGTTCCCGGCAGGATCGGAACGTTCCGCGAAATCGCCGTCACGTGCCATATTCGCCGGTGATTCGTCGGCCAGCGGCCGACCCGGCCCATTTGCGTGACGTCATGACGGTGTTTTCGGCAACCTCCCCTCGCTCGCCCAAGGCAAGCGCAAGAACGCGCCCGCGGGCGCATTTCGTCCCGCTCGCGCTCACGGGCGTGTTCGCGGCGGGTGCGGTCGCGCTGGTCGCCTATCTGCTGTGGCCGACCTGGAGCCCGGGCGGCGTTGATGCGCCGGACAAGCTGCCCGTCAGCGTCGGCGGGACGCTGTTCAACCTGCCGATCTCCGCGATCCGGATGAAGATCCAGCGGCACTCCGGACCGCAGGAGCGCATCGATCTCGATTTCCTCTATCCCTCGCTCGACGCACCGAGCGGCCCGACGCATGTGACCGCCGATACCGTCAACACGGCCATGCAGCCGATCGACCGCATCTTCCTCTCGATCGCGGCACATCACGATGCGCTTTCGCCCGAGCAACGCACCGCGACCATCTATCCCCACTATCTCGACCAGTCCGTGACGACACCTGCCGATGGATTGACGATGCGCCCGTTCCGCAGCGACACGCCCTATGGCAGCGAGGATCTCTATTCCGCCACCAGCCCCGCGCTGACTGCGCGCTGCACGCGCGATGCAGCCACACCCGGGATGTGCCTGTCGGAGCGCCGCGTCGACGGCGCCGACCTCACCTTCCGCTTTCCGCGCAGCTGGCTGTCGCAATGGCGCGACGTCGCGGACGCCATGGACAAGCTGACCGCGCAGTTGCTCGGGCCGAAGGCGTAAGCGCGGCCTCGATAACAAAAAGTCGAAAACAACCCCATGCACAGTAGCCGGGGCCGGCGACGGTTCGTATTTACCGAATTATGACTTGACCCGTCGGGCAAAACAGGGGCACGATGGCATCATCGCACGATCCCCCGGCCCCCGCGCAGTTCAGTCGCTCCCTCGTCGCGCTCCTCCCAGCGATAGTCCGGCAGATCCAGCCTGTCCGCGATGTCGCGGCCGACTACAAGTCTGGCCGCACCGGGCAACGAGAACGCCCTGACGACCTGGTTTCGAAACCACAGGCCGCGCGACGTCCTCGGCGCGAAGGCAGCGGCAAAGCGCTTCGTTCCGCGCTGCTTCCTGGAGATATAGCTCCGCAATCGCGTCTCGTAGGCGCTGAATGCTTCGCAGTAGCTGCCGCCAGCGCGTGCGAGCTCACCGGCAAGCACGTAGGCGGAGATCATGGCGAGCGCCGAGCCCTGCCCCGCGACCAGCGACACGCAGAAGGCCGCATCGCCAATCAGGGCAACGCGCCCTCGCGACCAGCGGTCCATCTCGATCTGGCTGACACGATCGAAATACAACTCGTTCGCACGATCCAGTTCGCCGGCGATCGCCGGCCACTCCCATCGCGCGGCGCGATAGACGTCACGCAGCTTCGCCTTCTGCTCGGCAACCGTGGCGGGCCATCGATCGGTGTCACCGGTGAAAATGCAAACGAACAGCGTTCGGTCATCACGCAGGGTAAAGCGCCCGATCATGCGGCCCGGCTTGGCGTACATGAGGTACGTGTTCTCGTCGCGCCTGTCGTAACCGTCGGTCTCGAATGCGGCGACACCGTAGCCGAGATGCCGTTCGAAAGCCTGTTGCGGCCCGAAGGCAAGACGCCGTACCTGTGAATGTAGACCGTCGGCGCCGACCACGAGATCGAAGTGGCGCTCTCCACCACGCCGCAGGCGAACCCTGACCTCGTCGGCCCGCTCCTCGAGCGCGACGATCTCGTCGCCGAAGAGGACCTCGATGGAATCGGCAGATGCCTCGTACAGCAAGCGCGACAGATCGCTTCGCGCCAGCGTGACGTAACGTCCACCCGTGAGTTCGTCGAATACGCGTGTGCCGAAGCCGGCAACGCGCCCGCCGTCATCGTCGACGATGCGCATCTCGCGCACGTGATAGCCGGCGCGATTGATCGCCGGCAGCAGCCCCATGCGTTCTGCAATGTCGTAACCCAGTCCCCAGAAGTCGATGACGTAGCCGCCGCGACGAAGCGCGGGCGCACGCTCGACCAGCGTCGGCACGTAGCCGGCACGCTGCAGCCAATAGGCCAATGTCGGCCCCGCGATCCCCGCCCCGGAGATCAGCACAGATTTCATGAAGGGAATATGGGACGGGCGGCGACCGATTACACCGCCGCGTCAATCACCAAATGATGACCGCGGAGTTCCGCGTCACGTCACCGGCCGGCCTACTCCTGATCGACCAGATCGTCTTCCAGGATCGCCATCTGAAACTGGAACGAGCGATCATCATCCTCGTCGTCGACGAACAACACGCCGATGAACTCCTCGCCGATATAGACCTCGGCGGAATCGTCCTTCTTCGGCCGGGGCACGACGCGGATCTTGGGATTGCCGAATACGCGCTTCAGATACGCATCTAACTTTCTGACTTCTTTGACGTCCACGGCAAGTCTCCGATCAAAATTGGTCGGCGGGTTTTAGGACGAGACGCGACGAACCGCCAGCATGAATTGCCAAAGAATTTGGGGGACGAAAAGGCCGGAGAATCCGGCCCTCGAGCTCACGAATTCAAAGACCCATCGCGTTGATCATCTGGTCCATGGTGCGCGACGGCTCGGCACAGCCGGCCTCGCCGACGATCTTGGCCGGCACGCCGGCGACCGTGACGTTGTGCGGCACCGGCTTCACCACGACCGAGCCGGCCGCGATGCGCGCGCAATGGCCGATCTCGATGTTGCCGAGGATCTTTGCGCCGGCGCCGATCAACACGCCATGACGAATCTTGGGATGGCGATCCTCGTTCTCCTTGCCGGTGCCGCCGAGCGTGACGCCATGCAGGATCGAGACGTCGTCCTCGATCACAGCGGTCTCGCCGCAGACGAAGCCGGTGGCGTGGTCGAGGAAGACGCCGCGGCCGATGCGCGCGGCCGGATTGATGTCGGTCTGGAACACCGCCGACGCGCGGCTCTGCAGGTAATACGCGAAATCCTTGCGGCCCTTCAGATAGAGCCAGTGCGCCAGGCGATGGGTCTGGAGCGCGTGAAAGCCCTTGAAATAGAGCAAGGGATCGATGAAGCGCGAGGTGGCGGGATCGCGGTCGTAAACGGCGACGAGATCGGCGCGGAAGGCGTTGCCCAAATCGGGATCGTCGCGCAAGGCTTCGTCGAAGGTCTGCCGCACCAGATCGCCCGACAGCGCGGAGTGATCGAGCCGGTCGGCGACCCGATGGACCACCGAATCTTCCAGGCGGCTGTGATGCAGCACGGTCGAGTAGATGAAGGTCGCAAGCTCGGGCTCGCGGTGGACGATGTCCTCGGCCTCGCCGCGGATCCGATCCCAGATCGGATCGAGCGTCGCGAGCTTTCCTCCCGGATTGACCTGATGCACTGCCATGGAATCTGCTCTTTCGAATTGGCTCGTTTGGCTGGCTCTATAGCATAGTCTAGACGACAAAGTCCTGACGGGCTTGCCTGAGAGTGAACAGCACCTTGCCCCGCAGAAGCATGCCAACGCCTTGAAACACAAAGGTTTCCCAGAACGCCCCCGAGCGGCGAGGTCGGCTCAAAGTGGTCAGAGTTTCGCCAAATTCAAGCCGGGCGGCGTCAAACTATTGGTGAATTTCGCCTCAACCACTATTGCGGGCATGGTCGGCACGAGGACGGAGCAATCTTGAGCATCACCACCGATCAATTGCGCGCGCGCGCCGCGGGTACCCTTTGGCTGCGGTTGGCGGCGGTGGCTCTGCCCCTCCTCATGATCGCACCGGCGTTCTGGAATGGTTATCCGCTGCTGCAGTGGGATACCGGCGGCTATCTGGCGCGCTGGTACGAGGGTTATCTCGTTCCCAGCCGCTCCACGGTCTTCGGCCTTTATCTGCATTATGGCGAGAATTTCGGGTTCTGGATCAACCTCGCGGTGCAGTCGCTGGCGACGCTGTGGCTGCTGCAGCTGACGCTGCGCGTGCTCTCGATGATGCAGACGTTCCGCTTCGTCGCGATCAGCTTGTTACTGATCCTGTCGACGGCCCTGCCCTGGCTCGCCAGCATGCTGCTCACCGACATCTTCGCGGGCCTTTCGATCCTGTCGCTGTTCCTGCTCGTCATCGGCGGACCGCGGACATCGGTGCTCGAAAAGATCTCGCTGTTCGTCTTCACCGCCTTTGCCGCCGCAACCCACAGCGCCACGCTCGGCGTGCTGCTCGGGCTCTGCGTGGCCGGCTGGATGGCGCGGCCGTTGCTCGGACGTCGCGTCCCGATCGCCGGGCTGGCCTACGCGAGCATGACCATCATAGCCGGCAGCCTGATGCTGCTGTCGGCCAACCACGCTCTGTCGGGGAAATGGGCCTGGACACCCGGCGGCTACGGCGTCGCCTTCGGCCGCATGATGCAGGACGGCATCGTGGCGCGTTTCCTCGATGACCATTGCGCGCGCGAGGACTTCAAGCTTTGTCCCTATCGCAACGAATTGCCGGCGACGGCCGACGAATTCCTGTGGGGCAACAGCATGTTCAACACGCTCGGCCGCTTCGACGGGCTCAATGACGAGATGGGCACCATCGTCGTGCGATCGCTCGCCGATTATCCGGTCTGGCAGGCCGGCGCGGCGCTGCGGGCGATGGGCCAGCAATTGCTCCACGTGGCGACCGGCGAAGGCGCCAGCGTCTGGATCCCGCACACCTATGGCATCATCGAACGCTACATCCCGGGGCAGGTCGCGCCGATGCGCGCGGCACGCCAGCAGCATTGGGGCCTCAATTTCGACTACGTCAACTGGCTGCACGTCCCGGTCGCGCTGGTCTCGATGCTGGGACTGCTCGCGCTGCTCGGACATGCGCTCGCCCATCGCAGGCTCGACGACCTGTCGCTGCTCGCGGCGTCCGTGACGCTCGCGCTGCTGGGCAATGCCTTCATCTGCGGCGTGATCTCGGGCCCGCACGACCGCTATGGCGCACGGATGGTGTGGGTGGCGACCTTCGTGGTGCTGATGGCGCTGTTTCGATCGATCGGCGGTGAACCAGCGGACGACGAATCAGCCGCGGCGTGAGAGGAAGTCGAGCACGCCTGATTTGTAGACCTTGTCGCCGACGGCCCGCATGTGATCGCGGCCCGGTATATCGAGCACTTCCGACCCGGGGATGATCGCGCCAAGCGCGCTGGCCGAACCCGCAACATCGTCGGTCGAGCCGACCGCGATCAGCACCGGCACGTCGATCCGCGCGGCCTCTTGCCTGGTCATGAGCTCGCGCGTGCCGCGCAGGCAGGCGGCGAGCGCACGCCGGTCGGAACGGGTTTGGTCTGCAAACGCACGAAAGGTGCGGCCGACCGGATCGCCGACGTCGCCGAGCGAGGGCGCCTCCAGCGCCTTCGCGACGTTCTCGCCGGGCCCCGTGCCCTCGATCAGGCCGCCGATGCCGATGCCGCCGAGAATCGCCGAGCGCAGCCGCTGCGGCTCGTTGAGGCCGAGCCAGGCCGTCATCCGCCCGCCCATCGAATAGCCCATGATGTCGGCCTGCGGGATGGCGAGATGATCCATCAACGCCAGCACGTCGCCGGCCATGGTGGGAATCGAGTATTGCGCGGGATCGTAAAGCTTTGCGCTCTCGCCATGGCCACGATTATCCAGTGCAATGACGCGGCGGCCGTTCTTGCGCAGCTCCGAGACCCAGGTCGGATAGACCCAGTTCACGTTCTTGCTCGAGGCAAAGCCGTGCACCAGGATGATCGGATCGCCCTCGCCTTCGTCGAGATAGGCAATTTCAACGGCGCCGTTGTGAAAGCTCGGCATCAGCAGTTCCGGATTGTTGGGAGGAAGAGTTGATCTTAGGCTGTTGCGGCCGCACTGGCCAGAGCGGCCTCGGCCGCAGCCTGGGCCCGGCGGAGCCGCCGCGCCCGCCTGCGATCGCACCAGGCCTGGGTCAGGCGCTCGGCGGTCGCCTTGATCGAGGACAGCAGGCCGAACAGCGTCAGGGCAGCGCCGAACAGCCACAGCGTGAGATCGAACGCCCCGCCGACGAGCAGCAGCGCACCGCGGCCGAGCACTTTCATGATCGCGCGCGTCTTGCTGCCTTGCGCTTCCGCAAGCCGCGCCGCGCGCGAAACATCCTTCGGCCCTTCGGCGATCCGCAGCGTATCCATTGCGCCGCGCGCACCTGATTTCTCGGCGACACGCGTGACATCCTTGCCGAGCCGGACCAGCGCGCCGGCTTTCTCGACGCGGAACGCGGCCTTGATCGCGCTCATGGTCTCTCCCGGCCGCAGCACCGAACCGGAGGCGACGGCGTTCTGCAGCATCGGCGCGTCGACCACCTCGCGCGCGGAGCGGCCGGCCCATGCGGCGAGACCTTCGCCGAGCCGTCCGACCTTGCGGGCATCCTTCACCAGCGTCAGCCCGGCGCGCACAGGCGCCGCGCCGCCGGCCGACACGTAGGTCACGGCTGTCACCGCGAGGCCTGCGGTGGCGAGGCCAAGCACCAGGCGGTCGGTGTCCTCGCCCATGGCGAGATGCTTGCCCTCGCGCACGACGTCCCTGATATCGCCGATCACGAAGAGATCGCCGGCCACCGTCCCGGACAGGCTCGCGACGTCGTCGGCATTGCCGGTGACGAGCCCGGTGGCAAAGCGCCTGGCGAAATGCGCCGAGGAATTTTCCACTTTGACGGCATCGGCGACCCGGCTCAGAAGATCGTCGGGCAGCGCGATGTTGCGATCCCGTGCGAGCGCGACAAAGCTGTCGGCGAGATCGGCGTCACCGGCGTGAAGCGCCGCCTCGATATTGTCCTGAACCAGGCGGTCGTTGTTTGCGAGGGCCGCATCGAGCTTGAGTTCGGACAGGGCCGCCGGATCATCCTGGACGGCGAGAACAGCGCCGGCCTGCCGGGCATGCGGCACTACTTGGGCGAGTACAAGGCTGCATGCAGCAATGCCCGTCAATGCTGAGCTGATTCGCAGCCACTTCATGCTGAAAGCCCTGGACATTCGCTGGATCACTTGCGCGGGTCTTTGCGCCCGATGGTGGTCTTTCGTCACGATTTCGCGTGTCCACAGACATGGTATGCCAAAATTGCGACACAACGTCCCCGACGAAAGAAGGGCTTCTCTGAGGCGACAAGATTGTGTCGAATTTGCATGAGCAAATGAGCATGGGGCAATTGCGAACCTTTCGGTTCCGCCGGGCTAGCAATCACCTGCACCCATCAGTATGGTCCGCGGCGTCAATAATATGCCGCGTCACCGCTGATTGTGTCTGCCGCCATTGCCACTCCAGGATGAACTACGATGTCCGACCATGTCGTCCCGCACTTCCATAACGATGCCGGTGTCCCCGTCATCGAGATCGGCTCGCAAGAGTTCATGTGCGTCGGCGCCAATCCTCCGTTCGATCATCCGCATGTGTTCCTGGACCTCGGCAACGACAACGAGATCATCTGCCCGTACTGCTCGACGCTGTACCGCTTCGCCGCCGACCTGAAGGCGGGCGAAGCCCGCCCCCCCGAATGCGTCTTGAAGGACAAGGTGGCCTGACCGTTCGCTTCGGTCAGGGGTGGCCCTCCCGCGAACGATCGTCATTGCCGGTGCCGGTATCGGAGGACTGACGGCTGCGCTCGCACTGGCGCAGCGCGGTTTCCGCATCGTCGTGCTGGAAAAGGCCGAGCGGCTCGAGGACATCGGCGCCGGCCTGCAACTCTCCCCCAATGCCAGCCGCGTGCTGGTCGAACTCGGCCTGACGGAGCGGCTGAAGCTGCGCGCGGTCGTCCCGGAAGCGGTCTCGATCATGAGTGCGCGCACCGGCGGCGAAGTGCTGCGGATGCCGCTCGGCGAGGCCGCCTCGGCGCGCGCCGGCGCTCCCTATTGGGTGATGCATCGGGCCGACCTGCAATCGGCGCTGTCAGGCGCGGTCGCAGACCATCCCGATATCGATTTGAAATTGGGGGCCACATTCGAAGATGTCGCGCCCCACGCCAAGGGACTGACGGTGGTCCATCGCAGCGGGACCATCCGCCGCAGCGATCTCGCCAGCGCGCTGATCGGCGCCGATGGCATCTGGTCCACGCTCCGCCAGCATCTCTTTCCCGAGGTGCAGCCGCGCTTCTCCGGGCTGATCGCCTGGCGCGGCACGCTCGATGCCACGCAGCTGCCGAAGGAGTTTACGGCGCGGCGGGTGCAGCTCTGGATGGGCTCGAACGCCCATCTCGTCACCTATCCGATCGCGGGCGGCCGCCAGCTCAACGTGGTGGCGGTGCTGCCGGGGACCTGGAACAGGCCGGGCTGGAGCGCGGCAGGCGATCCCTTGGAGGTGATGGAGGCATTCGCCGCACCGCGCTGGCCGCCGACCGCGCGAATGATGCTGGCCGCCGTCGACAGCTGGCGCAAATGGGCGCTGTTCGGCGTGCCCGAGGGCTGCCCGTGGAGCAAGGGCCCGGTCGCGCTGCTGGGCGACGCCGTGCATGCGATGCTGCCGTTCGCCGCCCAAGGCGCGGGCATGGCGATCGAGGATGCCGCGGTGCTGGCCCGGCATCTGAGCCTCGAGGACGCGCAGGATGCGGCCGGCGTCACGGCGGCGCTGAAGCGGTTTGGTCAGGCGCGTCAGGCGCGTGTCAGGAAGGTGCAGCGCACCGCGCGGCAGCAGGGCCGCATCTATCATCTGGGCGGCCCGTTCGCGATCGCGCGCGATCTTGCGATCCGAGCGCTTGGCCCAGACCGCATGCTGGCCCGGCAGGACTGGATCTACGGCTGGCGCCCTAGCGTTTCGGAGCGGGCTTGATGTCCGGCCGCTGCGGGGTCGCGGCAGCAGGCGTTGCGTCAGGCGGCGTCTCCCGGCACCTGTTGCGGCGCCAGGCGTCCTCGGCCATTTGCGCCGAACCGCGCACCGCGACGTAGTCGTTGCGATAGGCGAGCTCGGACACGACGGCGCCGCCGGTGCCGGTCTCGGCCTTGTCCATCAGCTTCTGCAATTCCACGGTGCGGTTGGCGAGCGACTTTCGCTCCGCCTCGAGCTGCTTGCAGTCGTACAATTCGTATCTGGCGGGATCGGCAAAGGCCGGAGCGATCGTCTCGCTCACGCCGGCACAGCCGGACAGTGCGAAGCCCGCCACGACCAGCGCGGCAGCCGCGCAACCGAGGCGCAGGGACAAGGAATGCGAAACAAGCATGGGCAGAAAAATAGTCCCCGTGAATTGAGAATGCCTAAAGCAGGGCCAGATGTCCGGATTGAGGCTTTGCCTTGTGCCGCCGGCTCGCTTAAGGAAGACACGCCTCCGGCGCAACGCCTCGATTCCAGATCGCCGGACGGGACTTAAGTGTTTGATCTCGTTGGATCAAGCGGGCATGGCGGAATTGGTAGACGCAAGGGACTTAAAATCCCTCGGTGCGCAAGCGCTGTGCCGGTTCGACCCCGGCTGCCCGCACCAGCGATTCGTCACGATTGCGCGCCTTCCGTCTCGAGGCGCTTCGGGTCGGCGCGGAAATCCAGCAACAGGATCCAGTAGCCAAGGAGGGCAATGATGAGGAGGATGAAGCTGCCCTCGAATGCCATTCCCAAGAGCGAGATCACTGCCGGAAAGGCGAGGCCGACGACGACAAATGCGGCGAGTGCCAGGGCCGGAAGATCGACGACGAGTATCGCAGCGTAAAGCGCGAGCTCGAAATAGGCATATTCCTTCAGGCGCGGCGAGCTGAGATAAAGCGCAAACATCGCCAGCACAGTGATACGCATGGCCGTGCGGGGATGATCGATCAGCCCGCGATCCAGTCGCGCCAGCAGCGATCCGCCTTCCCGCGCCGGTTGGCCGTCGACCAGGCGCAGGACGGACACGACGAAGGGCACGAGCACGAGAGCGGATGCAAACAGCGCGTAGACCGCGAATGCCGCTGTCTTGCTGCCGCCAAGGCCGGCATGATCCATGAGGTTCCGCGCAAGCAGCAACAACGATGGATTGATCTCGAAGAGATCGACCACGTGCTGGTCGGGAATCTGTCCCGCCATTGCAAGCTGCCAGCTCGCGAACAGGTCGGGGTACAGCAGCCGCGAGATGAGGATCGGCAATGCGAAACCGAAAGCGGCCAC
The DNA here is from genome assembly GCF_054057515.1 of Bradyrhizobium sp. USDA 4474. Taxonomy (NCBI): domain Bacteria; kingdom Pseudomonadati; phylum Pseudomonadota; class Alphaproteobacteria; order Hyphomicrobiales; family Nitrobacteraceae; genus Bradyrhizobium; species Bradyrhizobium sp. USDA 4474. The sequence goes on from NZ_JBSRZJ010000002.1 coordinate 716,758, forward strand.
CGCGATCAACGCAAGCTTCGGACCACGCCGCAGCGGCAGGAAATAGAGCGCGGCCAACACGGGCAAGAACACCAGCTTGAACGACGTCACGAGACCGAGCAACGCAGCGCCGGCGAGCCGCAGGGGATAGCTCGGATCCTGCGTCGCTCCAGGAGCAGAGGGACGAAGCAAAAGCTGCAACGCGATCGCCGTAAGCAGGCCGCTCAGAATCGCGAAATTTCCCGTCGCTTGCACCCATTCGTAACCGATGAATGCGCCGAGCGCGCAGAGCCCCCTGAGTGCAACCTCGCGCGCACTCAGACGCGTCCGGCCAAGACCTGGCAAGAGCAACGCGCAGAGCGCGGCAAGCGCAAGAAACAGGCTCCTGTAGTGACCGACGAAGAAGCCGCCCGCGCAGAGCGGACGGAAAACGTCCAGCGTCAGCGGCAGGTAGGGATAGGACAGCTTGGTGCCCTTCAGATTCTTGACGTAGTACGGATCCAGCCCGTCGACATGCGCATCGACCGCGGCGCAATTGACGCGAATATCCCAGCCGTATTTGACATCCAGCGCAGCGTCGCCGGCGAGATTGGCGAACACCAGGAACGCGACCAGGCCGACGAGACAGGCAAGCCAGGTCTTCCGCCATGCGGTCTTCTCGGATGACCGCATCCATCGTGCGGGACTGGTGATATCGGACACTTTGATGCTTGCCTTGATGGCCTGTTTCCGCCGACGCTCCGGGTGGCGCCCCTCCGGCACAATGGCCGGGATCAATTGCGGATTCATCTCACCGGGGTGCGGTCCTGCTCCTATGGTGAATCGACCGTTGCCGACCTGGGGGGCACAGCGGAAATCATGAACCAACGACCTTTCTTTCCGTCGTGGAACCGCGTTGTCACAGCTTCGATTTACACAACCTTAGATTATTGCACTCTACAGCGTAGCAAGTCTGCTTCCGGACGAGCAGGCCCAAAAGCATCGCGGACCTTTGACCGTCCGTTTCCACCGTAAGGGACCGAGATGGATGCGCGCGCGAGCTGGAGCAGCAGGCAAGACGGCAGCTCCGGCACCGTCCAGTCCAGGTCAACCTTCGGAACCTATGCGTTCCTGATCACCTTTGCCTGTGCCTTTTACCTATCCAATGCATCGCTCCTGCTTGGTCATTATGACCTGGGATGGCACCTCGCCGCCGGCGACTTGATCCGAGCGCACGCGGCCATTCCCTTCCAGGACCCCTGGTCGTTCACCCTCGGCGACAAGCAGTGGTTCAATCTCTCCTGGCTTTGGGACGTGATCGCCAGTCGGCTGGTGCAATCGACCGGCCTGACGGGTCTCGTTCTGCTCGTGGTGGCGTGCGGCGGAATGATCGTCGGATGTCTTGCATCCGCCTGTCTGAGCCGCGGAGCTTCGGCGATCTCCGTTTGCATCGCCGTCTTCGCTGCGGGCCTGCTCTATCCCGCTTATGAGGCGGCCCCCAACATCTATCTCGCCGCTTCGCCCAACGTCGCGACGATGCTGTTCTGCGTGGTCTTCTACAGGGCGTGCCTCGCGGGAACCAAATCGTTGCTGTTGCTGCCCGCGATGATGGTGCTTTGGGTGAATTTGCACGGCGGCTTCCTGATCGGATTCCTCGTCATCGGCGTGTTCTGCGGCACCGCTCTGCTTCAGCAGGATTGGCCGCGCTGCAAACGATATGGCCTTGCGGGACTAGGCTGCGCGGCCGCAGTGCTCGTCAATCCGCTGGGCTGGCGCATCTATGACGGCGTGACGGCGACGATGGGCCACTTCGTGCAGGCCAACATCGGCGAATGGCTGCCCTACTCCCACAATGTTGAAATGCCCGGAAGCATCCCCGGCATGATCTACATGGCGGCCTTTGTAGCGCTCGAGGTGTGTCGCGGACGGCAGTCTCCCATTCCCTTGCAGTCGAGACTGCTCGCCTGGCTCTTCCTCCTGCTGGGCTTCTATCAATTCAGGTACATGTCCTTCTTCTTCCTGTTTTCTGCACTCCCGCTGGCCCTCCACATCGATCAGTTCCTGCCGGGAAGCCCCCCGGCGCGCGAGATTCAGAAATCACTGCTGATTGCAGGCCTGACCGGGGCGCTCGCGCTGCCGATGATCTTCCTGCATGTGGCGCCGGAGCTCGAACTTCCGCAAATGGTGTCGGAACAGGATGCCGACCACCTCAAGGCGCACCTGCCTCATGCGCGGCTCCTGAACCACTGGAACGCTGGCGGGCTCTTGATCTATTACACCCGCGGCGCGGTGCCCCTGTTCGTCGACGGTCGGGCGGCGACGGCCTATCCCGACGATCTGCTGCACGACTATTTCAAGCTGGTCCGAGAAGACATCGACGAGACGGCCTGGGACACCATCATCGACAAATATCGGATCGATGCGGTGCTCTGGGTGAAGGATCACAAGCAGCTGCGCCAGTTCCTGGTGGAAAGACGGGGCTGGCGCGAAAACTATGCGGGCCAGTATGTGAGCGTTTACGTCAAGCCGTAGCTGGGCTGAGCTCAACGCCTCCATCGGCCGCGTCTTCACCATTTGTTGTCCGTCCGGAGTCCCGCCGGACAGCCATCCCGAAACATGGGTTGTGCGATGCAGCACGGGCTTTAGATATACCCTCTGAAATCAGAGGTGAGCTGCTTGTCCGACGTCAATGCCGACGATTGGGTGTCCGCCGGACACCGCCCCATGGGGTTTCCCGAATTCGTCATCGTGATCGCGTCCATCATGGCGCTGAATCCGCTTGCGATGGACATGATGCTGCCGGCGCTGCCCAACATCGGCGCGGCCTTCGACATTCCCAATGCCAACCATCTCCAGCTCGTGCTGTCGACCTTCCTGATCGGCTTCGGCGCGGGGCAGTTCGTCATGGGCCCGCTGTCGGACCGGTTCGGACGACGGCCGGTGCTGCTCGGCGGCATGGCAGTCTACGTGGTCGCAAGCGTGCTGGCGGTCGCGGCGCCCTCGTTCGAAACCCTGCTGCTCGCCCGTGCGCTTCAGGGCCTCGGCACCTCGGCAACGCGCGTGATCGCGACCTCGATCGTGCGCGACTGCTATGCCGGACGTCGCATGGCAAGCGTGATGTCGCTTGCGATGATGGTGTTCATCGCCGTGCCTGTGATCGCGCCGTCGTTCGGACAGGCGGTGCTGCTGGTCACGCAATGGCGCGGCATCTTCGTCGTGCTGATGCTGTACGGCTTGCTCGCACTGGCATGGAGCGTGCTGCGGCTGCCTGAAACCCTTCCCGAACAGGACCGCCGGTCGCTCGCGCCCGCCGACGTGTTCTCGGCCTTCCGGCAGACCGTCACCCACCGCCAGACCATCGGCTATGCAACGGCCGCCGGTTGCGTCATCGGCGCGCTGTTCGCCTTCGTCTTCTCGGCGCAGCAGGTGTTCACCGGCATCTATCATCTCGGCCACTATTTCCCGCTCGCCTTTGCCGCGATCGCGGCTGGCACCGCGCTTGCCGGCTTCATCAATGCAAAGCTGGTCGGGCGGCTCGGAATGCGCGTGATCTCGCATGGCGCGCTGACGCTCTACACTCTGGTCGCGGCCGCAATGCTGCTGAGCGAAATCCTCGGCATCTTGCCGTTGTCCCTGTTCATGGTGCTGTCGGCCCTGATGATGTTCTCGTTCGGCATGATGGTCGCCAATTTCACCGCGCTCGCGATGGAGCCGCAGGGTCACATCGCCGGCACCGCCTCCTCGCTCTACGGTTCGATCACCACGCTGATCGGCATCGTGGTCGGAACAGCGATCGGCCAGAGCTTCGACGGCACGCTGCTGCCGTTCTCGGTCGGCTTCTTCCTGTCGACGCTTGCCGCGCTCGCGATCGTGCTGGTGGTCGAGAAGGGGCGGCTGTTCAAGCCTCGGCACCGCCCCATCGTGTGAGGAACCTCGTGCGCCCATCGATGTTGTCGTGCAGCAAATTCGAGAGGCGGATTCAGATGGAATTGGAACAGCGCGACGAACGTTACGAGTCGAACCCGCAGCGCACGGAACCTGTGGCGAGGCGCGGCGAACAAGCCGCGGTCAAGCCGCCCTTTGCGAGCGAAGGGCTCGAGCAGGTCCGCGACAGCCATTGCTGAGACACCGGCTCTAATCCAGGCTGCGCTTGCTGGCACTGAGGTCCTGCGCGGCACTCTCGGGTGATGCGTCGGGCGGCACCATCAGCGCAATTACATGACGCCTCACCCCGGACCGCCCCCACAGCGAGGCCTGTACGGTAAATTCGCGCCTGACACAATTGCCGGCGCGTGAGGACACGGATTCCATCCAGCGGCTGCAGTCGTGCTGGCCCTCGAAACAGAGTGCGGCCCAACCGCGACCGGCCGTGGCCTTGCGCTGCAGTCCCCAATTATGTTGATGCGCGAACGGCCGTGCATAAGGCGGATGATCCGGACTGTAGAAGGCCGTGGCGAAAGCAAGTGAATCGTCGCCGCTGACCGCACTGAGCGCCTCGCCGGTCAGTTCGTGCCATTGCCGGGTGAGTTCGCTTGCGGCTTGCGCGTAAAAATTCCGCCCCTCCTCGTAACCGTGGACATTGCGATAGACGGCGTGGATGGGTGCTGCGACCAGGACGGCGACGAGCGCAACGCCGGCCGCAATGACCGTGACGTTGACCGTGTAGAAGCGCTCCACCGGAAAGCGCGCGCCGCAAACGATCAGCACGACGAACAGGAACAATCCCTGCAAGGCCCACAGCGAAGGCAGATCCGTGCCCATCGCAAGCGATGTCAGGATCGGCAGGACGATGGTGCCGACGGCGACATAGAACAGAAGCCAGAGGCCCGGGCTCATAGCCGCGAAGTCGGCCGGAAACTGTCTGAGCCGCGTGCCCGCGATGAACACCCAGATGACGGCGGCGACGCTGATGGCCGCAATGAGGCCCAGCAGAAAATTCTTCGCGTCGCCGAGCGAGCTCACGGTATCGCTGTTGGCATGGGCCAGCGCGTAGCTGAAGGTCGACGCGCCCGTGGTCGCGAGCCAGTAGATGTGCGGCGACAGCACCGCAAGCCCGGTGACGGCCGAAATCCAGGGTGAGGCCGAGGTGAAATAGGCGCGACGCGCCGGATGCACGAGCGCGGCAAATCCAAAGCTCGCGACCAGGAAGACCGAGTAGTATTTTCCGACCATCGCGAGCGCCGCGGTGCATCCGGCCGCAATCGCCCATCCCGCATGGCGAGTCTCGAAGGCGCGCAGGAAGCACCACGTGGCAAGCGGCCAGACCGCGAGCAGCACGGTGTTGGCATTAAATCGCTGGGCGTGGAACTGATAGACCGGCGTCAGCATCAGAAGCAGCAGCACCAGGACGCGCTTGTGACCGGTGACGAATTGCCGCGCCACGCAATCGACGAAGAACAGCGCGAGCCCCGCATTCACCATCGCCATGAGTTGCAGCGAGAAATCGCTGAGCGGGAACAGGATGGTCCAGCTTGCTGCGGCCCAGCCCATCAACGGCGGGTGCTTGTGATAGCCGAAGGCGAAATTGCGTCCCAGCGTCCAGGCCTCGAGCGTATCAGGGTGCAGGCCGCCACCGGCATAGGCCACGGCGAGATACAGAGTCCACACCGCGACGAAGCTCGCAATGAGAAGCGGCACGGCCCAGCCCGCCTCCACGCCATCGAGCCAGCGCAACAGCGGACGGCGCCAGCGCGCCGGCGTGCGATCCGACCGTTCGGCCATCGCCTGGAATGCAAAATCGAGTGGCAACTTCTTCAAATCGACGGGAGGAAAGTGATGTCCGGGGACATACCATCTATTTCAGATCAGAAACAAATGGCAATGATTGGAAACTGGAACCCTGGCTGCCCTCCGACGAGACAGCGGCAAGAGAAACGGCGCCGCTGATGACAGCGGCGCCGCGGATGTCAGAGACGAAAGGTGCAGACGCACCGTTCCGTCGACCGACTTTCCTTACTCCGACTTGCCTTACTCCGATTTGCCTTACTCCGATTTGTCGATGTTCCAGAAGATCGGGGTCGCCGGGCCGTCGAGCACGCCGGTGAGCGACTTCCGCCACGCGCTCGGTGCCAGGTACTGCCCGAGCGGGATGTAGATCACCTGGTCATAGGCTTCCTTCTGGATCTCGGTCGCGATCTTCTTCTGATCGTCGAGCGAGGCCGCGCGCACGAAGTCGTCCTTGAGCTTCTCGATCTTGGCGTCTTCCGCCCAGCCGAACCAGCCGCCCTTCTTGCCCTGGCCGCCGATCGAGAGATTGGCGATCGGGTTGGACACGTCGGCGCTGACCCAGTTGGTGAAGAACATGTTCCAGCCGCCCTCCTTCGGCGGCTTCTGGCTGGCTCTGCGGCTCACCACCGTCTGCCAGTCGGTCGCTTGCGCGTCGACCTTGAAGCCGGCTTCGCGGAGCAGCTGCACCGCGACCGTCGGCTGCGCCTTCAGCGTCACAACGTCGCCGGGCACCATGACGACAACGGGCGTGCCGTCATAGCCGGACTCGGCAAGCAGCTTCTTGGCTTCCGCCATGCCGTTGCCCTTGACCAGCGATTCGGAGCCGACGTCGGTCGCGAACGGCGTGTCGCAGATGAAGAAGGCGCCGCAGATCTTGTAGTACTTGGGATTGCCGACGAGCGCATCGAGCACGTCCTTCTGGTTCATGGCCAGAAGGGCGGCGCGGCGGATCTTCTGGTTATCGAAGGGCGGATACAGGAAGTTCATGCGGCCGAGCGTCTGGTAACCGAACTTGTTCAGCGTCTCGACCTTGAGGTCGGGATTGCCCTCGAGCACCGGCAAGAGATCCCACGGCGGCACTTCCATGAAGTCGATGTCGCCGGATTGCAGCGCGTTCACCGCAGTCTGCGAGTCCGGCATGGTGATCCACTCGACCCGGTCTACCTTCACGACCTTGCCGCCGGCAGTCCAGCTCGCCGGCTCCTTGCGCGGCACGTAGTCGGTGTTCTTTTCATAGACCGCCTTCACGCCGGGCTGGAATTCGCCCTGCACGAACTTGAACGGGCCCGAGCCGATCTGTTCGGGGATCTGCTTGTCCGGCGGCGTCTCGGCGAGGCGCTTCGGCATCATGAAAGCCACGCGCGAAGAGGGTTTTCCGATGGAGTCCAGCACGAGGCCGTAGGGCTCCTTCAGCTTCAGCGTGATGGTCTTGGCGTCGGTCGCCTCGATGCTCGCAGTGAACTGCATCATCTGCTGGCCCATGCCGTCGACCGCGGCCCAGCGCTTCAGCGAGGCGACGCAATCCTCAGCCGTCACGGGCGTGCCATCATGCCACTTCAGGCCGTCGCGCAGCGTGAACGTATAGGTGAGCTTGTCGTCGGAGATCTTCCAGTCGGCCATCTGCGGCTGGATCTTGAAGTTCGAATCCGTCGCGATCAGCGTGTCATACACCATGTAGCCATGATCACGCGTGATGTAGGCGGTGGTGAAGATCGGATCGATGATGCGCAAATCCGAATGCATCACCGCGGTGACGGTTTTGCCCGCTGCGAACACCGGCGATGCCATCGCCGTTGCGAGCGCGACCACCGACAGTGCAAGGGTGGAGGCGAACGCGCGACGCCCCCGGCGCATCAAGCTCAACATCGAAAGTTTCTCCTGACGTGAAACTGTTCAAAGGCAGGTTATTCGTTGAGCATGAGGTTCGTTCTTTGGGCGAACCAACCTCACGCAATGCCTTTGTCTTTCCGAGACTTGCAGACAGTCTTGAGCGCGTCAATCCGGTTTCAATGCAAGCCCCGGCATCGCACGCACGGGCTCCACAAGGATCGGTTTGGCTCTACAACTTCTCCCGCTTGTCCTGCCGACGCTCATGCAATGCGCATTCCATCTTCAAGCTTGAGAGACATTCAGATGAATCCAGCCAATCTTCCCTTCGATTCCGAGGCCATGCTCGAAGGCCTGCGCAAGTGGGTGGAATGCGAGAGCCCGACATGGGACGCAGGTGCCGTCAACCGCATGCTCGATATCGCAGCGCGGGATATGGCGATCATGGGTGCGACCATCGAGCGCATCGCCGGCCGTCAGGGCTTTGGCGGCGTCATCCGCGCGCGTTTCCCGCATCCCAGGCAAGGCGAGCCGGGCGTCCTGATCGCCGGCCACATGGATACCGTGCACCCGGTCGGCACGATCGAGAAGCTGAAATGGCGGCGCGAGGGCAACAGATGCTACGGCCCCGGCATCTTCGACATGAAAGGCGGCAACTATCTCGCGCTCGAAGCGATCCGGCAACTTGCGCGGGCGTCGTTCACCACGCCCCTGCCGATCACCATCCTGTTCACGCCGGACGAGGAGGTCGGCACGCCCTCGACACGCGACATCATCGAGGCGGAAGCGGCGCGCAACAAATATGTGCTGGTGCCGGAGCCTGGCCGCGCGGACAACGGCGTCACGACCGGACGTTACGCCATCGCGCGATTCAATTTGGAAGCGACGGGACGGCCGAGTCACGCGGGCGCAACGCTGTCGGCAGGACGCTCGGCGATCCGCGAAATGGCGCGGCAAATCCTCGCGATCGACGCGATGACGACGGAGGACTGCACCTTCTCCGTCGGAATCGTGCATGGCGGCCAATGGGTCAACTGCGTTGCCACGACTGCCACCGGCGAAGCGCTTTCGATGGCGAAGCGCCAGGCCGATCTCGACCGAGGCGTGGAGCGCATGCTGGCACTATCGGGCACTGCCAATGACATCACGTTCAGGGTGACGCGCGGGGTGACGCGGCCGGTGTGGGAACCGGATGCCGGCACGATGGCGCTGTATGAAAAGGCGCGCGGCGTCGCCAAATCTCTCGGCGCGGAATTACCGCATGCGAGCTCCGGAGGCGGCTCAGACGGCAATTTCACCGGCGCGATGGGCATTCCGACGCTCGACGGCCTGGGCGTGCGTGGAGCCAATGCTCACACGCTGGAAGAGTATATCGAGGTCGAGAGTCTCGTTGAGCGTGGCCGGCTGATGGCGGGGCTGCTCGCGACGCTGGAGTGACGCTACTGCGATCACCGCCGTCATGCCCGGGTCAAGCCCGGGCATGACGGGCATACGAAGTTCCGGCTGGATGGCACGGGAATTGCTGAAATGTTAGGTTGGTGGCAGAACGGACAACGACCGCTGTCGACGATTTGACTCTCATCTGAACGGATCCCGCTTGCTCGGATATCTCATTCGCCGAATCTTCGCCGCGGTGCCCGTGATGGGCGTCGTCGCGCTGTTTGTGTTCCTGCTGCTGCGGCTGACGCCGGGCGATCCGGCCGCGATCCTCGCCGGCGACAACGCGACGCCGGAAAGGCTCGAGCGCATCCGCACCTCGCTCGGCCTCAACGAGCCCCTGATCGTGCAGTTCATCACCTGGGTGAACAAGCTGCTGCATGGCGATCTCGGAACATCGCTGATCTCCAACCTGCCGGTCATGAAGATGATTGGCCAGCGCGTCGAGCCGTCGATCTCGATCGCGCTCTCGACCATCATCCTCGCGGTCATCGTGGCCGTGCCCTTGGGCGTCGTCGCGGCCTGGAAGCACGGCACCTGGATCGACCGCTTCGTCATGGGGCTTTCCGTGCTCGGCTTCTCGGTGCCGGTGTTCGTGGTCGGTTATGTCCTGATCGAAGTCTTTGCGATCGACCTGCGCTGGGTGCCGGTGCAGGGCTTCAAGAGCATCTCGGCCGGCTTCGGCCCCTTCCTCGAGCGCATCATCCTGCCGACCTGTGCGCTCTCCTTCATCTATATCGCGCTGATCGCGCGCATGACCCGCGCGGCGATGCTCGACGTGCTCGGCGAAGACTACGTCCCGGACGGCGCGCGCCAAAGGCATCAACGAGGTCGCAGTGATGATGCGGCACGCGTTGCGCAATGCCGCAGTGCCCGTGATCACCGTCATCGGCACCGGCTTTGCGCTGCTGATTTCCGGCGTCGTCGTCACCGAAAGCGTGTTCAACATCCCCGGCATCGGCCGTCTCACCGTGGACGCGGTGCTGGCGCGCGACTATCCGGTGATCCAGGCGATGATCCTCTTGACCTCGCTGATTTACGTCGTCGTCAATCTGCTGATCGACGTCGCCTACACGCTGCTCGATCCCCGGATCAGGTACTGAGGCTAGGGACAACAACAAAATGACCGTCGACAGCCTCCCCCAATCCTCCATTCCGATCACGTCGCCGCTGCGGCCCCGCTTCGGCTTTCTCACCTCGACGCCGATCATCGCGGCGGCCACGATCCTGCTCGCGCTGATCGTGCTGACCTCGATCCTGGCGCCGCTGATCGCGCCGCATGATCCGATCCAGCTTGCGCCGTCGCAACGGCTGAGGCCAGCCTCGGCGCAGTTCCTGCTCGGCACCGACGCCTATGGCCGTGACCTGCTGTCGCGCGTCATCTATGGCGGCCGCATCTCCCTGCTGATCGGCATCGGCTCGGCGGTTCTGTCGGTCGTCATTGGCCTCGCGATCGGCCTCGTCTCCGGCTTCTTCAAGCTGATCGATTCCGTGCTGATGCGCGTCATGGACGGCCTGATGGCCATGCCGAGCATTTTGCTCGCGATCGCCGTGGTGTCGCTGTCGGGCGCCAGCATCTGGACCGTGCTGATCGCGATCACCATTCCTGAAATCCCGCGCGTGGCGCGCCTGGTGCGCTCGGTGGTGCTGTCCGCGCGCGAGGAGCCTTACGTCGAAGCCGCAATCTCCGTCGGCTCCAGCCTGCCAAAAATCATGTGGCGGCACCTGATGCCAAACACGATCGCGCCGATGATCGTCCAGGGCACCTATGTCTGCGCGTCGGCGATCCTCACCGAGGCGATCCTGTCCTTCCTCGGCGCCGGCATCTCGCCGGAGACGCCGACCTGGGGCAACATCATGGCCGAGGGCCGCCAGTATTTTCAGCTCAAGCCGACGCTGATCTTCTGGCCGGGCCTTCTGCTCTCGATCGCCATCCTCAGCATCAACCTGATCGGCGACGCCGCTCGCGATGCCCTCGATCCCCGCATGAAGCAGCGGGAGGGCAAGTGATGAGCGATCAAGTGATGACCAAGGACGTCGTTCTCGACATCCACAACCTCGTCGTCTCCGTCGGCAACAAGCCGGGCGCGCCAAAGATCATCGACGGCATCTCGATCCAGGCGCACGAAGGCGAGACACTGTGCCTCGTCGGCGAAAGCGGCTCGGGCAAATCGGTGACCTCGCTGACCACCATGGGTCTCTTGCCGAAGGGCACGCTGGTCCCATCAGGCGGCAGCGTCAAGCTCGTCGGCGAGGAGATCCTCACCACGACCGACCGCCGCCTACGCCAGCTGCGCGCAACCAGGATGGCGATGATCTTCCAGGAGCCGATGACTGCGCTCAATCCGGTGGTGCCGGTCGGCCGCCAGATCGACGAGGTCCTGCGCGCCCACACCAAGCTCGACGGCAAGGCACGGAGGAAGCGCATCCTCGACATGATGGAGCAGGTGCATCTGCCCCAGGTCGAGCGCATCTTCGCCTCCTACCCGCACCGCCTCTCCGGCGGCCAGCGCCAGCGCATCATGATCGCGATGGCCCTGGTGCTGGAGCCGAAGCTCTTGATCGCGGATGAGCCAACCACCGCGCTCGACGTCACCACGCAGAAGCAGATCCTGTCGCTGATCCGCGAGCTCCAGCGCGACCATGGCACGGCCGTGCTGTTCATCACCCACGACATGGGCGTGGTCGCGGAAATCGCCGACCGCGTCGCGGTGATGCGACAGGGCCGGCTGGTCGAAACCGGTCCGCTCGAGACCGTGTTGCGCAATCCCACGATGGAATACACCCGCAACCTGCTCGCCTCGGTGCCGAGCCTGGTGCCGCGGCCACCGCGCCAGGCGAGCAAGGAACCTGTCGTGCTCGAGGCCAACGACCTCAGCAAGATCTACAAGGAGCGCACGTTCTTCGGCCAGGGACGCGAGGTCATTGCCGCCGACAGGGTGACGCTGACGCTGCGCAAGGGCCGCACGCTCGGCATCGTCGGCGAGAGCGGCTCGGGCAAGTCCACCGTCGCGCGCTGCATTGTCCGTCTGATCGATCCGACCTCCGGCGGTGTCCGCCTCGCCGGCCGCGAGATCGCCGACATCTCGCGTCGTCTGCTGCAGCCGCACCGGCAGAAGATCCAGATCGTGTTCCAGGATCCCTACCGTTCGCTCAACCCGCGCATCAGCGTCGGCGAGAGCATTGCGGAAGGCCCGATCAACTACGGCACCTCGCACGCTGCTGCGATGAAGCGGGCGCGCGAGCTGCTCGAGCTCGTCGGCCTGCCGGCCGATGCCGTGTCGCGCTATCCGCACCAGTTCTCCGGCGGCCAGCGCCAGCGCATCGCCATTGCGCGCGCGCTCGCACTCGACCCGGACGTGCTGGTCGCGGACGAAGCGGTCTCCGCGCTCGATGTCTCCGTGCAAGCGCAGGTGCTGAAACTGCTCGATGAGATCCAGAAGCGGCTCGGCATCGCCATCCTGTTCATCACCCACGATCTGCGCGTCGCCGCACAAATCTGCGACGAGGTGGTGGTGATGCAGCACGGCCGCGTTGTCGAACAGGGACCGGCCGCCGAAGTGCTGACGCATCCGCAGCAGGCCTACACCAAAGCGCTGCTGGATGCGGCACCGGGGCGCAACTGGGACTTTGCGAATTTCCGGCCGGTGGCGGAGGGCATGGGGGCCGCGGTGTAGCGACATCCTCCGCTGTCGTCCCGGCGAACGCCGGGACCCATGCCACGGAATCTCTCGATTGCGAGTGGGAGTCCCGAACGACCGATCTTCGCAAAACTCCTCCCCGGGGTCATGGGTCCCGGCCTTCGCCGGGACGACGCCGAGAATGTTGAAGCGCCTTCCTAGACAACACTTATCCGCAGCATTCCCAAAATGGCTTGAGGCCATGCGCGGCGCGATTGTCTGCCTTGCTTGCTCTTGTCGCAAAGGCGGGTAACGTCGCGCTCGCCAGCTCATGGGACCAGCATTGATGACACGTATCGCCGTCGGCGGCTTCCTGCACGAGACCAACACCTTCGCTCCGACGAAGGCGACGTATGCCGACTTCCAGCATGGCGGCGGCTGGCCGGCGATGACCGTGGGACCCGACGTGCTGAAGGTGATGCGGCGCATCAATGTCGGGCTCGCCGGGTTCGTCGACAGTGCCGAAGCCAATGGCTGGGAACTCGTCCCGACCATCGCCTGCGGCGCGAGCCCGTCCGCGCATGTCACCAAGGACGCCTTCGAGCGCATCGTGAAGGTGATGGTGGACGGCATCAAAGCCGCCGGCCCGATCGACGCTGTTTATCTCGATCTGCACGGTGCCATGGTGACCGAGCATCTCGACGACGGCGAAGGCGAGATTTTGGCGCGGGTACGCCGCATCATCGGCAAGAATATTCCGCTGGTCGCGAGCCTCGACCTGCACGCCAACGTCACGCCGGCGATGATGGACCATGCGGACGCCTTGATCGCCTACCGCACCTATCCGCACGTCGACATGGCCGAGACCGGCCGCGCCTCGGCAAGGCACCTCGCGCTGCTCCTGAAGACGACGGAACGCTTCGCAAAATCGTTCCGCCAGTTGCCATTTCTGATCGCGATCAGCTGGCAATGCACCAATGACTTCCCTGCCAAGGGCATCTACGAAAAATTGGCAGCGCTGGAGAGTGAAACGGTTCCGACGTTGTCCTTCGCGCCCGGCTTCCCCGCCGCCGATTTCCGCGACTGCGGACCGAGCGTGTTCGCCTATGGCAAGACGCAGGACGACGCCGACCGCGCCGCTGATGCGCTCGTCAAGCTGATCGAAAGCCACGAGGACGATTTCGACGGCAAGATCTGGACTCCCGACGACGGCGTGCGCCACGCCATGGAACTTGCGAAGAGCGCGAGCAAGCCGATCATCATCGCCGACACGCAGGACAATCCCGGTGCAGGCGGCGATTCCGACACCACGGGCATGCTGCGCGCGCTGGTGCGCAACAGGGCGAGCGCGGCGACCGGCGCGATCTACGATCCCGTCTCGGCCAAGGCCGCGCATGCGGCGGGTGTCGGCGCGACGATCACGCTCTCACTCGGCGGCAAGTCAGGCATTCCCGGTGACGAGCCCTACACCGAGAGCTTCGTCGTCGAACAACTCTCGGACGGCCGGTTCATCGCGCCCGGCCCCTATTTTGGCGGACGCGAGATGGAGATGGGGCCCTCGGCGTGCCTGCGCATCGGCGACGTCCGCGTGGTCGTGAGTTCGCACAAGGCCCAGCTCGCCGACCAGGCGATGTATCGCTATGTCGGGATCGAGCCGACGAAAGAAAAAATTCTGGTCAACAAGAGCTCGGTGCATTTCCGCGCCGATTTCGAGCCGATCGCGGAGAAGCTGATGATCTGCGCCGCGCCGGGCGCGATGCCGGCCGATACCGCGTCCCTGCCCTGGACGCGCCTGCGTCCCGGCATCCGCATCAAGCCGAACGGCCCCGTTTTCACGCCCCCTTCACGCTAACAGGACAGGACACATGCCCACCATCGACCGCATCGACGGTTACGCCGACGAACTCACCGCCATCAGGCGCGACCTGCACGCCCATCCCGAGATCGGCTTCGAGGAGGTCCGCACGTCAGGCATCGTCGCCGACAAGCTGACGAGCTGGGGCATCGAGGTGCATCGCGGTCTCGGCGGCACCGGCGTGATCGGCGTCATCAAAGGAAAGGGTTCCGGCAGCAAGCGCATCGGTCTGCGCGCCGACATGGACGCGCTGCCGATGGAGGAGAACACCAATCTGAAATGGAGTTCGAAGATCCCCGGCCGCTTCCACGGCTGCGGCCATGACGGCCACACCACCATGCTGCTCGGCACTGCACGTTACCTCGCCGAGACCCGGAACTTCGACGGTACCGTGCACCTGATCTTCCAGCCGGCCGAGGAAGGCCTCGGCGGCGCCCGCGCCATGATCAAGGACGGCCTGTTCGAGAAGTTTCCGTGCGACGAGCTTTACGGCCTGCATAACGCGCCTGACTTGAATCACGGCGAGATCGCCATCCTGCCGGGCCCGGCCATGGCCAGCGCCGACTTCTTCGACCTCCGCATCACCGGTTATGGCGCGCATGGCGCGATGCCCGAGCGTTCCAAGGACGCCGTGATCATCGCAACCACGCTGGCGCAGGCGATTCAGACCATCGTCAGCCGCAACGTCGAGCCGCTGCAGGCAGCCGTGGTGTCGATCACCCAGATCCATGCGGGCTCCGCCTACAACGTCATTCCCGGCGACGCGCATCTTTGCGGCACCATCCGCACCTTCTCGAAGGAGGTCCGCACCCTGGTCAGCGAGCGCATCCGCACCATCTGCGCCGGCATCGCCAGCGCCTATCAATGCGTGATCGACGTCGACATCCGCGACACGTTCAACGTGCTGGTCAATCAGGTCGAGCAGTCCAGGGTGGTGGAGGAGGTCGCGCGCACCGTCGTCGATCCCGCCAAGGTGATTACCCGCACCCAGCCGAAGATGGGCAGCGAGGATTTCGCCGACATGCTGGAGACCATTCCCGGCGCCTATTTCTGGGTCGGTCATGACGGCTCGGTGCCCGTGCACAATCCCGGCTTCGTGCTCGACGACAAGATCCTGCCGATCGGCGCCAGCATGTTCGCCCGGATCATCGAAACGCGCATGCCGGTGGGTTAGCAATGCAGAAACAGAGCGTCGAAGATGCAGTCACCTCGCTGCACGATCTCTCCGCGGTCGATCTCATCGCGGGCTATCGGGCAAAACAGTTCTCGCCGAGCGAGGTGCTGGAGGATTTGCTCACGCATGTCGCTGCGTGGGAGCCGCATCTCAAGGCGCTCTACGCCTTCGATCCTGACAGCGCGCGCGAGGTCGCCAAGGCCTCGACCGCGCGCTGGTCCGGCGGCGAGCCTTGCGGCCCGCTCGACGGCGTGCCCGTCACGATAAAGGACAATATCGCGACCAAGGGCGTGCCGGTGCCGCTTGGCGCTGCGAGCGTCAGGCTCGTGCCCGCCGAGAAGGACGCACCGCCCGCGGCCCGGCTGCGTGAGGCAGGGGCGATCATCTTCGCCAAGACCACCATGCCCGATTACGGCATGCTGTCCTCGGGCCTCTCCTCGTTCCATGCGCTCGCGCGCAATCCGTGGGATCTCTCCAAGAATCCCGGCGGCTCCAGCGCCGGTGCTGGCGCTGCTGCGGCGGCCGGCTATGGTCCCTTACATCTCGGCACGGACATTGGCGGCTCGGTGCGCCTGCCCGCCGCTTGGTGCGGCCTCGTCGGCCTGAAGCCGAGCTTCGGCCGCGTGCCGATCGACCCCACCTATGTCGGCCGCGTCGCCGGCCCCATGACCCGTACGGTCGATGATTGCGCGCTGATGATGAGCGTGATCGCGAAGCCTGACCGGCGCGATGGCATGAGCCTTCCCGCCGAACCGCTCAATTGGAAGGGGTTGGAGAAATCTCCACGCAAATTGCGGATCGGCCTGATGCTGGATGCCGGCGTCGGCCTGCCGGCGGAAAGGCCGGTCCGCGAGGTCGCGGTGAAAGCCGCGAAGGCGTTCGAATCCGCAGGCAGCGTCGTCACCGAAGTCGACGGCATCCTCACCCGCGAGATGCTCGACGGCCTCGACAATTTCTGGCGCGCGCGGATGTGGGACGATCTGACGAAGCTGACGCCGGCCGAACAGGGCAAGGTGCTGCCTTATATTCATAAGTGGGGCGTATCGGGCGCGAAGCTGTCGGGGGTCGACGTGATCCGCGGCTTCAACCAGACCATGGCGATCCGCGCGGCTGCGTCAAAACTGTTCTGCGAGCTCGATTACGTGATCTCGCCGACCGCCCCGAATGTGAATTTTGCGGCGGAATGGGCGTCGCCCACCAACGATCCGATGAGGCCGTTCGAGCACATCTGCTATACCGTCCCGTGGAATATGTCGGAGAACCCGGCCATCTCCCTCAATGGCGGCTTCGATGCCACAGGTTTTCCGATCGGCGTGCAGATCGTCGGCCGCCGCTTCGATGATATCGGCGTGCTCGGCCTCGCCAAGGCGTTTGAAGGCCTGCGCGGCGCGCAGCGGCCTTGGCCGAAGCCGCCGGCGCATCAGGCGAGCATCTAGCGCCTCAGCACAATTCGTCATGCGCGGGCTCGACCCGCGCATCCATCGTCTTCAGAAAAAGATGGATTGCCGGGTCAAGCCCGGCAATGACAGAATTGATTCAAGAATGACAGGGAAGGAAACCACCCATGGCGTATGAGACGATCAAATACGAGGTCGCCGAGCAGATCCTCACCATCACGCTGAACCGGCCCGACAAGCTCAACGCCTTCAATGCGCAGATGCAGGCCGAATTGATCGACGCGTTCGACGCCGCCGACAAGGACGACAATGTCCGCGCCGTCATCGTCACAGGTGCAGGGCGCGGGTTTTGCGCAGGTGCCGATCTGTCGTCGGGCGCGAACACCTTCGATCGCGACGCGCGGCGCGGGCCCGTCAAGCGTTTCGCGGACGGCAAGGTCGATTACAGCGATCCGCAGGTGCGCGACGGCGGCGGCCAGGTCACCTTGCGGATCTTCAAATGCCTCAAGCCCGTCATCGCCGCGGTGAACGGCCCCGCCGTCGGCATCGGCGTCACCATGCAGCTTGCGATGGACATCCGCATCGCGTCGGATGCCGCGCGCTTCGGCTTCGTGTTCTCCCAGCGCGGCATCGTGCCGGAGGCCGCCTCGAGCTGGTTCCTGCCGCGCATCGTCGGCATCTCGCAGGCACTGGAATGGTGCTATTCGGGCCGCGTCTTTCCGGCGCAGGAGGCGCTCGCCGGCCGTCTCGTCAGCAGGGTCGTCGCGCCCGATGATCTCTTGCCGACCGCGCGCGCCCTCGCCAAGGAGTTTGCGACCAAGACCGCGCCGGTGTCGGTGGCGCTGATCCGCCAGATGATGTGGCGCATGATGGGCGCCGACGACCCCATGGAAGCCCACAAGGTCGACAGCCGCGGCATCTACGCCCGCGGCCGTTCGGACGACGTGAAGGAAGGCGTGGTGTCGTTCCTGGAGAAGCGCCCGGCGCAGTTCAAGAACAAGGTGTCGAGCGACATGCCGGACTATTTTCCGTGGTGGACGGAGCGGGAGTACGAGTGAGGCGATGCGTGATGGAGGTCACTCCATCACCAACGCCACGCGGCCGATCGCCTTGCGGTCGAGCAACAGCCGCATCGCCTTGGCGCAATCTTCCAGCGGCAGCCGGTGCGAGATGTTCGGCCGCAGCCTGCCCTCTTCCGCCCATGTGAGCAGCGCCTTCAGCCTGATCTCGCCGAGCGCGGGATTCTTGCGCACGGCTTCGCCGGCGCGCACGCCGAGCACGCTGGCGCCCTTGATCAGCAAGAGATTGGTCTTGGCCGAGCCGATGCCGCCGGTGAAGCCGATCACCAGCAGCCTTGCGCCCCAGGCGATGCAGCGCATCGAGTTCTCGAACACCTCGCCGCCGACGGGATCGAACACCACGTCGGCGCCGCGGCCGTCGGTGATGCGCTTGACGGCATCGCGAAACGGCTCGCGGTCGTAACGCACGAGATGATCGGCGCCGCGTGATTTCGCGACCGCCAGCTTCTCGTCACTGGACGCGGTCGCGATCACGGTCGCACCGAGCATCTTGCCGATCTCCACCGCAGCAAGGCCAACCCCACCGCCGGCGCCATGCACCAGCAGCACCTCGCCCGGCTCGACCCGGCCGCGATCGATCAGCGCATGATAGGCGGTGCCGTGGCCGGCGAGATAGGTCGCCCCCTCGGCGTAATCGAAGTTCGATGGCAACGGCGTCAGCTGCGCCGGCGTGACGACCGCCTCGTCCGTGAAGGCGCCGTGGCGCATCTTGACGATGACCTTGTCGCCGACGGAAACGCCCCTCGCCTCCGCACCGACCTCGGTCACGTCACCGGCAGCTTCCATGCCGGGCGTGAACGGCAACTCCGGCTTGAGCTGATATTCGCCTGCGGCCATCAGCACGTCAGGAAAATTAAGGCCGGCGGCACGAATTGCGACACGAACTTCGCCCGGATTCAGGGCACGCGACGGCAACTCTTCCAGCCGCAACGTTTCGGGTACGCCGAGCGCGCGGCAGACGACAGCACGAGCCATCAGGCCGCGCTCGCCTTGCTGCGCAGCAGCGCCTCGCGGATCAGCGGCAGACGGTCATTGCCAAAATACATGTCGGTCTTGTTGACGAAAATCGTCGGTGAGCCGAACCCGCCGCGCGCGACAACCTCCTCCGTGTTGGCCTTGAGCTGATCCTTGATGGCCTGCTGCGAGATTCCGGCAAAGAATTTCTGCTCGTCGATACCGGCCTTCCTGCAGATCGCCGCGAGCACCGCATCCTGCGAGATGTCCTCGTCGCCGCCCCAATAGGCCTCGAACACTGATGTCGCGAACGGCACCATGTCCTTGCCGAGCCAGATGCAGCCGCGCATCGCCTTGACGCTGTTCACCGGAAACACCGTCGGCGGCATCTTGATGGCGAGTCCGGCGGAGCGCGCCCAATCGGCGAGGTCCTTCTTCATGTAGCGCGCCTTCAGCGGCACCGGCGTCTCGCGCTGCGCGTAGACGCTCGGGTTGACCGTGTTGAAGATGCCGCCGACGAGGATCGGCCTCCAGACGATCTCGGAGCCGAGCTCCCTGGCCAGCGGCTGGATGTTGTGGAAGGCGAGATAGGTCCAGGGACTGGAGCAGTCGAAGAAAAATTCGATCATGGCGTTTCCGCTCCGGCATGGCCGGTTTCAAGGCGACTTTTGTTGTTCTGTACCTCGACGTTAAGACATGGCAGACACAGGCGCAATCACAACCCGCCGGGAGGGACCCATGCTGTTTCCAACGACGATCGCCGGCTCCTTGCCCAAGCCGGAATGGCTTGCCGAGCCCAACATGCTCTGGGCACCCTGGAAGTCGGAAGGCGACGAGCTGCTGCGTGCCAAGCGCGATGCGACGCTGATCTGGCTGAAGATCCAGGAAGACGCCGGCCTCGACATCGTCACCGAGGGCGAACAGGCCCGGCAGCATTTCGTCCACGGCTTTCTCGAGAAGATCGAGGGCATCGACTTCGCGCACAAGGTCGAGATGGGCATCCGCAAGGACCGCTACAAGGCGATGGTGCCGCAGGTGGTCGCTCCGCTCCGGCTGAAGGGCCGCGTCCATGCCTTTGAGGCGCAAGTGGCGCGCACGCATACGAAAAAGAAGCTGAAATTCACCCTGCCCGGCCCGATGACCATCATCGACACGATTGCGGACCGCCATTATGGCGACCGCGTCAAGATGGCCTTTGCCTTCGCCGAGCTGTTGAACGAGGAAGCCAGGGCGCTGCAGGCCGACGGCGTCGATCTCGTGCAGTTCGACGAACCGGCCTTCAACGTCTACATGGACGAGGTCAACGACTGGGGCATCAAGGCGCTGGAGCGCGCCGCGCAGGGGCTCACTTGCGCCACCGCCGTGCACATCTGCTACGGCTACGGCATCAAGGCCAACACCGACTGGAAGGAAACGCTCGGCGCCCAATGGCGGCAATACGAGCAGATCTTCCCGGCGATCGACGCCAGTCCGATCCAGCAGGTCGCGATCGAGTGCCGCAATTCGAAGGTGCCTCTCGATCTGCTCGCGCTGCTCAAGAATAAAATCGTGCAGGCCGGCGTCATTGATGTCGCCAGCGATACGGTCGAGACGGCAGAGGACGTCGTGCAGGTGATCGACACTGTCTCGAAATTCATACCCAAAAGCAACATCATCGCCACCACCAATTGCGGCATGGCGCCGATGCGGCGAGAGATCGCCGAAGCCAAGCTGATGGCCCTCGGCGCCGGCGCCGCGCTGGCGCGCGAGAAGCTGGGGTAGCGGCGGGGATTCGGCGCTAGGGCGGCGCGGAGGGGTGCAGCACCGGTCGATAGCCGGCGTTCAGCGTGCGGAGCGTCGATGGCGGCGTGAGCAGCGTTGCCTCGCCGGGGACTTCCTCCGCCGCGGCGTATCCCGCCGGCGACCACTTTAGCGCTCTCCCCTGCGTGACCAGATAGCTGTCCTCGCCCTGCTGAATCATCGCACCATCGGGCAGCTGGTCAAGCGGCACCGGCATCACGTGCAGCCGCTTCTTGCCGTGATCGAGCCGCTCGTGATGCAGCACGACGTCGATGTCGTGCATGCGGACATCGTGCACGCGGTTGCCCTTCTCCCACGCGGCGCGGAAGCGATTGGCATCGTCACGGCGGCAATAGAAGCAGGGACGATGGCCGGCAGCGAGCGCAGTGGCCTCGTCGAGGAAGAACAGTTCGGTCCAGCTCCGCTGCGCCATCACCTCGCGGCGGCGGCCGCGGAATTCGCAGGTGCAGGTGAGCCAGGCCGGCGACGACCAGCGCTTCTTCAGGAGCGTCTTGGTCGCGGGATCATGGATGATGCCGCGATTGCCGGTGAACATCCCGCGATAGGGTGTGGCGATGATCTCGCCGGTCGGCGTGACGCGGTTTTGCAGGGGCATGGGAGCGGTTCTGCTCCCTCTCCCCATTCTTACCGGGAGAGGGTTTTGGTGAGGGGCTGCCTCCGCAGATATGGTGAGAGAAGGACTCGCGGAGGCTCTCCCTCACCCGGATTGCATCTTCGATGCAATCCGGCCTCTCCCCGCAAGCGGGGCGAGGTGAAGCAAGATCACGCCGCGCCGTCGCGCAGCGGCGGGTGGTAGGACAGCGCGGTGTCCCAGGGGAAGAAGATCCAGGTGTCCTGCGAGACTTCCGTGATGAACGTGTCGACCAGCGGGCGCCCCTTCGGCTTGGCGTAGACGGTGGCGAAATGCGCATCAGGCAGCATCTCGCGCACCAGCTTGCCGGTCTTGCCGGTGTCGACGAGGTCGTCGACGATCAACAGTCCCTTGCCGGTGCCGCCGCCCAGCTTCATGGCCTGTTCTGAAATGCCCTTGAGGACCTGAAGCTCGCCCTGCTTGTCATGGTCGTAGCTGGCGATGCAGACGGTATCGATCACGCGCACGCCGAGCTCGCGCGCCACGATCGCGGCCGGCACCAGGCCGCCGCGGGTGATCGCGATCACCGCATGGAAGGGACCGACCTCGTTGAGCCGCCAGGTCAGCGCCCGGCAATCCCGGTGGAACTGATCCCACGACACAGGAAAGGGCCGGCCTGCCCGTTCCTCTGCGCTCAATTGCGGTGTTTCACCAGCCATTATCGTCTCCTGCTTCGCCTGTCGGCAGCTAGTTGCTAGCGCGTGATGTTCAATCCCGCCAGCATGTCCTTCACCGCCGCCATCGCTGCTGCGAGCTTGTCCGCGTCGCGCGAGCGCACCACCAGATTGGTGTTTGGCTTCTGCTCCTCGTCCATGAAAGGATAGCTGCCGATGATGGTGTCGGGATGGGCGGCGGCGATCGCGCGCAAGGGGCTGCCGATGTCGCCCTCCCGCGCATTGGCGCGGACCGATTCCGAGAGCATGCGCACGCCCGATTTCAGCTTCGGCGAGACGATGTCCATCATCGCCTGCATGATCGAGGGCACGCCCGCCATGACGATGACATTGCCGATCTTGAAGCCGGGTGCGAGGATGGTCGCGCTCTGGATCAGCTCGGCGCCATCGGGGATGCGGGCCATGCGCAGGCGGGCCTCGTTGAGGTCCTGCTCGCTCCAGCGCTCCCTGAAACGGGCGACCACTTCGGGATGATGGTCGATGCCGACGCCGAACGCCTTGGCCACGCTGTCGGCGGTGATGTCGTCATGGGTCGGCCCGATGCCGCCAGTGGTGAACACGTAGGTGTAGCGATGCCGCAGTGCATCCAACGCGGCGATGATGTCGGACTCGTCGTCGGAGACGACCCGGACCTCCTTCAGGTCGATGCCGATATTGGTCAAATATTCGGCGATGAAGCCGATATTCTTGTCCTTGGTCCGGCCGGACAGGATTTCATCCCCGATGACCAGAATGCCCGCCGTGACGATCTCGCTCATACCTTAAGTCCCTCACCTCTGGTCCCGACTTTGCCGAGGTAACGCGTTGAAGTCACGCGGTTTTGCTGCCGAAATAAGCAGTCCTCAGCCATTTTTTCAGGCAGGCCGCCAGCCGTCCCCGACAAATGCTGCTGGTCCATGCTTATCGCGCTGGCCCGCCCCTTGCTACCACATGAAAGTCATGCACTCTTGCCGCATGGCCACGGAGAACAGTCGGCATCTATGGCAGTCGCGTTTGATGAAATGAATATTCCCGGTGGGGACCTTCGCCCCGCCTATCAGGAGCTGGCACGCTGGCTCAAGGAGACGCCTCCCGAGGCGCTCGAGTATCGCCGCCAGGAGGCCGAGCTCCTGTTCCGCCGCATCGGCATCACCTTCGCGGTCTATGGGGATTCGGAATCCACCGAGCGCCTGATCCCGTTCGACGTGATCCCGCGGATCATGTCCGGCAGGGAATGGACAGTGCTGGAAAAGGGACTGAAGCAGCGCGTCAAGGCGCTGAACATGTTCCTGCGCGACATCTATCACGGCCGCGACATCCTCCGCGCCGAGATCGTACCCGACGATCTGATCTTCCAGAACCCGGTCTTTCGTCCCGAGATGAACGGCCAGCAGGTACCGCACGACGTCTACGTGCACATCGCCGGCATCGATATCATCAGGGTCGATGCCAACGACTTCATCGTGCTGGAGGACAATGCGCGCACGCCGTCCGGCGTGTCCTACATGCTGGAAAACCGCGAGATCATGATGCGGTTGTTTCCCGATCTGTTCGCCCGGCACCGGGTGGCGCCGGTCGAGCGCTATCCGGACGAGTTGCTCGCCGCGCTCCGCTCGGTCGCGCCGCAGAGCGCCTCGGGCGAGCCGACGGTCGCCCTGTTGACACCGGGCGTCTACAATTCCGCCTACTACGAACATTCTTTCCTTGCCGACAAGCTCGGCATCGAACTGGTCGAGGGGCGCGACCTCATCGTCAAGAACAACGAAGTCTTCATGCGAACGACCGAGGGCGTGAAGCGTGTCGACGTGATCTACCGCCGTGTCGACGATGATTTCCTCGATCCCCTGACCTTCCGTCCCGATTCTGCGCTCGGCGTGCCCGGGCTGATGTCGGCCTATGCCGCCGGCAACATCACCCTCGCCAACGCCGTCGGCACCGGCATCGCCGACGACAAGGCGATCTACTCCTACATGCCCGACATCGTGAAATTCTATCTCGGCGAGGAGCCTATCCTGAAGAACGTGCAGACCTGGCGCTGCCGCGAGCCGAAAGATCTCGCCTATGTGCTCGATCACATCGGCGAGCTCGTGGTCAAGGAGGTGCACGGCTCCGGCGGTTACGGCATGCTGATCGGCCCCGCCGCGACCAAGGCCACGATCGAGGCGTTCCGCGAAAAGCTCAAGCGGGAGCCGGAAGGCTTCATCGCGCAGCCGACGCTGGCGCTCTCGACCTGCCCGACCTGCACGGCCTCGGGCCTCGCGCCGCGCCATGTCGACCTGCGGCCCTTCGTGCTCACCGGCAGCAAGAGCACGACGATCGTGCCGGGCGGGCTGACGCGCGTCGCGCTGAAGGAAGGCTCGCTCGTGGTGAATTCGAGCCAGGGCGGCGGCACCAAAGACACCTGGATTTTGGACGAGTAGTCAGATGCTGTCGCGTACCGCCGAAAATCTCTACTGGCTCGCCCGCTACGTCGAACGGGCCGAATATCTCGCACGCACCATCGATGCGACCTTGCGTGTCACCGCGCTTCCCGCCGCCTATATCGGCAAGACCAACGAATGGGCCTCGGCGCTGCTCACCGCCGGCGTCGCGGAAAGCTTCTATCAGACCCATGAGGAAGCCAACGAGCACAATGTCGTCGACTACCTCTCGTTCTCCGCCGACAATCCGTCCTCGATCAGGAACTGCATCGAGGCCGCGCGGCTGAACTCGCGCTCGGTCCGCACGGCGCTGACGAGCGAGATGTGGGACACGATCAATTCGGCCTGGATCGAACTTCAGGCGGTCTGGAGCAAGGGCACCTCCACCCGCGAGGACCTCGCCAAATTCCTGCGCTTCGTGCAGGAGACATCGCTGCGATTCGACGGCTCGGCCTACCGGACCATGCTGCGCAACGACGCCTACTGGTTCTCCCGGCTCGGCCTGCATCTGGAGCGCGCCGACAACACGGCACGCATTCTCGACGTGAAGTATCACGTGCTGCTGCCCGAAGAGGAGCATGTCGGCGGTCCGCTGGACTTCTATCAGTGGAGCTCGATCCTGCGCTCGGTATCGGCGCTGACGGCCTATCATTGGGTCTACCGCGAGACGCTGAAACCCTGGCTGGTTGCGGATCTGCTCATTCTCAACGGGACGCTGCCGCGCTCGCTGGCGAGCTGCTACGAAAATCTCGTGCGCAACCTCGACCAGATCGGCGTCGCCTATGGCCGTCAGGGTCCGGCCCAGCGCCACGCCCGCGGCATCCGCAACCGGCTGGAACACAGCAACATGAACGACATTTTCCAGCATGGCGTGCATGAATTCATTCAGGAATTCATCGCTGACAATTCCAGGCTGGGCGAAATCATCACGAAGCAGTATTTGATCTGATGCCCGCCCACTGGCGATATGGGACATTCGTCATGGCCGGGCTTGTCCCGGCCATACACGTTCTTGTTCCAGCGCGGTGACGAAGATCGTGGATGCCCGGGACAAGCCAGGGCAATGACGACCTTCTTCACGCCAGCCAGTCGGGCTTAACCACTAACGGCACGGTCCACCATGCGCCTGCGAATCCAGCACACCACGACCTATCGCTACGAGCCGGCCGCAACCAGCGTGATCCAGATCCTGCGCATGACGCCGTGCAGCCATGACGGGCAATATGTGGCGGAATGGCAGATCGACGTCTCCACAGACACCAAGCTCGACATGCACGAAGACGCGTTCGGCAATGTCACCCATGTGCTGTCCTGCGGGCCCCTGAGCGACATCAAGATCACCGCCGAAGGGCTGATCGAGACCCATGATACCGGCGGCGTGCTGCGCGGCGCGGACGAGCGGTTTCCCGCCGACATGTTCCTGCGCACAACCGACCTCACGACCGCCAATCCGGCGATGACCGCAGTTGCGCGCCAGCTGCGCAGCGAGGCCGAGAACGACACGCTCGGCTTCCTGCACACGCTGATGTCGCAAATCAGCGATCACATGACGTTCGACGAAGACCCGACCAACAGCGGCACCTCGGCCGCCGAAGCCTTCACGCTCAAGCGCGGCGTCTGCCAGGACTATGCGCATATCTTCATCGCCTGCGCCCGGATCGGCGGCGTGCCGGCGCGCTTCGTCTCCGGTCATTTCCTGCGCTCCGACGGCACGGTGCATCAGGGTGCCGGGCATGCCTGGGCGGAAGCCTACGTCGATGGTCTCGGCTGGGTCGGTTTCGATCCCGCCAACAGCATCTGCACCACCGACGCCCATGTCCGCGTCGCGATCGGTCTCGATTATCTCGGCGCGGCTCCCGTGCGCGGCACCCGCTATGGCGGCGGCACGGAGACGCTGACGGTTGCGGTCAAGGTCGAGCAGGCCGGCCGCGGTGGCCAGTCGCAATCGCAGTCGCAGCGGCAGAGCTAGTCGTCCCGCGTCACCCCTGGGAATCGGGGTTGGAGCGGCCTCCGAAATTGGCTAGTAATTCCGCGCAAACGCGTTCGGGGACTGGAAATGACCTATTGTTGTGGAATCCTGGTTCGGGACGGGCTCGTGATGATCGCCGATACCCGCACCAATGCCGGTCTCGACAACGTCTCGACCTTCCGCAAGCTGCACATCTTCTCCAAGCCCGGCGACCGCATCATGGCGATCGCCAGCGCCGGCAACCTCGCCATCAGCCAGTCGGTGCTCTCGACGCTGACCGAAGGCCTCGAAGACCCCAACACGGGCGAGGTCGAGACGCTGATGAACGCGCCGACCATGTTCCAGGCCGCCCAGCGCATCGGCCGGGCGATCCGGGCGGTGCATGCGACCGAGGGACCGGCGCTGAGATCCGAGGACGTGTCCTTCGACGTCTCCTTCCTGTTCGGTGGCCAGATCAAGGGCTCCCGCATGCGCCTGTTCATGATCTACACCGCGGGCAATTTCATCGAGTGCACCACCGACACGCCCTACCTGCAGATCGGCGAGCACAAATACGGCAAGCCGGTGCTCGACCGCGCCATGCATTACGACGTCGAGCTCTACGAGGCGCTGAAGACCGGCCTGATCTCGATGGACTCGACGATGCGCTCCAACCTCGGTGTCGGCCTCCCGATCGACGTGCTCGTGGTGCGGGCCGACGCCTGCGAGGCCGATCTCAACCACCGCATCGAGGCTGGCGAGCCCTATTTCCACGATCTGCGCTCGCGCTGGTCGGCCGCCTTGCGCGCGGCGCATCAGAACATTCCGCGGCCGCCCTACAAGAACGAAAAAGAACCCAAAATCTGACAACTCAAAGAAAAGGCAGGAAACGATGAGTGAAGCGAAAAAAATCGCAGTGGTGACGGGCGCCGGCACCGGGGTCGGACGCGCCGCATCGCTGGCGCTGATGAACATCGGCTTCACCGTGGTGCTGGTCGGCCGCCGGCTCGACATGCTCGAGGAGACAGCGAAGCTCGGCCCCGCAGGCAAGAGCCTGTGCGTGACCGCCGACATGACCAAGCCCGAATCCATCGCCGCGCTGTTCGACAAGGTGAAGGCGACCTATGGCCGGCTCGACGTGCTGTTCAACAATGCCGGCATGGGCGCGCCGGCCGTGAATTTCGAGGACCTCAGCCTCGAGCAGTGGCAGGCGGTGGTGAACACCAACCTCACCGGCCCGTTCCTGTGCACCCAGCACGCCTTCCGCATCATGAAGGACCAGAGCCCGCGCGGCGGACGCATCATCAACAACGGCTCGATCTCGGCGCACGCGCCCCGGCCGTTCTCGGCGGCCTACACCTCGACCAAGCACGCCATCACGGGCCTGACCAAGGCCTCCAACCTCGACGGCCGCATGTACGACATCGCGGTCGGCCAGGTCGACATCGGCAATGCCGCGACGCCGATGACCGATCGCATGGTCAACGGCCCCGGCGTGCTGCAGCCCGACGGCACCACCAAGCACGAGCCGCGCATGGACGCGAAGGCGGTCGGCGATGCCGTCGCCTACATGGCCGGCCTGCCGCTCGATGCCAATGTGCTGACGATGACGGTCATGGCCACCAAGATGCCGTTCGTCGGACGCGGCTGAAGCAAGACGCGAAGACACCCCCATGCACGGTAGGCGTCTAACGACGCCTGCTGCGGGGGTGGCGCTGTCTCAACAATCGTCATCGGCGAGCACCTGCCGCACGAGACGGCTGTGCGGCGCCGCCGCTGACGACGATCGTCTCGATGGCGATGCCTTTGTCCTGCTGGGCGCGCACGATCTGCCGCGCGCCGTAACCGAGGCCGCACAGGCCGGCGAGATAGAGAGCCAGCAAGCTCTCCAGGTGCGAGCGCATATCCAGTCCGGCGATCAGCGCACTGGCCAGCAATCGTCTGAAGCGCGAGGGCGGCATACCCTTCCCCGCCAAAAACTGGCGGTTGAAGTCGGAGAGATTATTGAAGCCGACCTCGAAGCAGATGTCGGCGATGGAGGCCTGCTCGTCGCTCATCAGGATCTGGCAGGCGAGATCGATGCGGAGCCGCTCCCTGATGTCAATCTTCCCCGCGTGACCGATGCAGGCGAGCTTGTCAACAGCGGGCCTGCCAGCAACATTCCCGGCATTGCGTTTGCAACGCAGGCACAGCCATAATCATCGGGGGGTTTGGGGACATCATGCTGCGGCTGCAATCGACACTCGGGGTTTTCGCATTGCTGCTGATCGCCTTCGCGCTGGCGGAGAATCGCCGCGCGGTCTCGTTGCGCCAGGCGCTGATCGGCCTCGTCGTGACCTTCGTCACCGCGATCGTGCTGCTGAAGGTGCCTGTTGTCGCGCACGCCTTCGGCGCCATCAACGACGCGGTCGGGGCCATCTCGGCCGCCTCGCGCGCCGGCTCCTCCTTCGTGTTCGGCTATGTCGGCGGTGGCCCCCTGCCGTTCGACCTGAAGGCGCCGGGTGCCGATTTCATCCTGGCATTCCAGGCGCTGCCGATCGTGCTTGTGATGAGCGTGCTGACGACGCTGCTGTTCTACTGGCGCGTGCTGCCGCCTGTTGTGCGCGGCATGGCCTGGCTGCTGGAGCGCACCTTAGGGGTCGGCGGCGCGGTCGGGCTCTCGACCGCCGCCAACATCTTCCTCGGGATGGTCGAGGCGCCGCTGTTCGTGCGGCCGTATCTGGCGCAGATGAGCCGCAGCGAATTGTTTCTGGTGATGACCGGCGGCATGGCCGGCATCGCCGGCACCGTGCTGGTGCTCTATGCGACGCTGCTGGCTCCCCTCATACCCGACGCGGCCGCGCATTTCGTCATCGCCTCCGTGCTGGGCGCGCCGGCTGCCATCCTCGTCAGCCTGATCATGATCCCCGAGACGTCAGACAAGCGCACCGGCGGCGCGCTGGAGGATCCGGAGATGCAGGTTTCGGGCACGATGGACGCCATCGTGAAAGGTACCAGTGCGGGGATCGAACTGCTGATCAACATCGTGGCCATGCTCCTGGTGCTGGTGGCGCTGGTCTATCTCGTCAATGCGGTGCTTGGCCTGCTGCCCAACGTCGGCGGTGCCGCGATCTCGCTGCAGCGCGTGCTGGGTTTGATCATGGCACCGGTGTGCTGGCTGATGGGACTGCCGTGGGACCAGGCGATCACCGCCGGCAGCCTGATGGGCACCAAGACCGTGCTCAACGAACTCGTCGCCTATGTCGACTTCTCGAAAATGCCACCCGATACACTCGATGCGCGCTCGCGCCTGATCATGCTCTACGCGATGTGCGGCTTCGCCAATTTCGCCAGCCTCGGCATCATGATCGGCGGCCTGGGTGTGATGGCGCCGGACCGGCGCGAGGAGATCAACGCACTGGGATTGAAGTCTATCGTGTCGGGGACGCTGACGACCTGCCTGATGGGCGCGATCGTGGGAGTGTTGACGTAGCGCGGTCTCTCCGCCGTCATTGCGAGCGGAGCGAAGCAATCCAGGAATGTATCAGCGAAGGTGGTCTGGATTGCTTCGCTTCGCTCGCAATGACAAGTGACGAGATCGGCCTACGCCTTCAATTCCACCGTCCTGAACTCCGCCGGCAGGATCACTTCCAGCAATTCCACGTCATCGGAATAGTCCAGAATCATGTGCTTGATCTTCGGCGGCTGGGTCCAGGCGCTGCCTTCTTTCATCATGGTCTCGCCCTGCCCGTCCATGTAGGTCTTCACCCAGCCCTTGAGCACGTAGACCATCTGGAACTCGACGTCGTGGAAGTGCAGCTTCGAGACCTCAGTGGGATCGCAGGGGCCTTGCAGGCGGATGACGTGAGCTTGCGCGAGGCCGTGGCTTGCGGCGGCGATGCCGAGGTCGCGGTATTTTGCGTAAGCACGCAGGCCATCGGCTTTGAAATCTTCCTCGCGGTGATGGCTGATGGCGATGCGCTGCCTGGGGCGCGCCGGCTTCTTGACGGATGCATTTGCCGTCGTCGTGCGCGCCTTCGCCCTCACCGCCTTGCGCGCCGAGGAGCGGGTTGCGGCTTTGGCGCCGCTGCGCTTTTTCACTGCGCTCTGGGCTGCGCTGCGCGATTTTGTTTTCGATTTTGTTTCCGATTTTGTTTCCGATTTTGTTTTCTTGGCCATGGGCCGGCCTCCCGTTGTCATGGACGGAGGCTAGCATGAAAACAGCTCTCGTAGGGTGGATCAGCCGAAGGCGTCATCCACCGATTCTCTCTCGGCGTGGAAAGCAAAGAGGTGGATTACGCCAGCGACGCGCTTCGCCCAGCCGCAGGCTAATCCACCCTACACACCGTCAATGCAGCCGGAACACGCCATCCACGGCGCGCAGCTCGGCCGGCTTGATCAGCTTGGAATGCGCCACCGTCACCGAATGCAGCGGGCCGTCGAGCTTCTCCTGCCAGAACGCCAGGAAGTCGGTCAGCGCCGGGAATTTCGGAAACATGTCGTAGTTCTGCCAGACATAGGTCTGCAGCAGCGAGCGATGATCCGGCATCCTGTAGAGAATTTGGGCCGTCGTCAGCCCGTAGCCCAGCAACTGTTTCCGGAAATCCTCGGAAACGGTTCCAACCCGCAATCCCATGCCAACCTCCTTTGCAGGAGCGCATTCAGGGGGTGGCTTGATCCGGTACGCGACTGGTTGCGCCACCCGGTGGAGATGCGCTCACATGAGAGAAATGTGACGCAAACCGACAATCCATCTCAAGCCTAAAAGTTTAACAAGCTGTTGAAATTCAACGCGTTAGCAGCAGATGCAGCTCCGTGCTAATACGGCCCCCAAGGAAGCCTGGAGAGGCCCTCGCGACGCGGTTAACGATGGCCGCACGAAGTTGGCACTCGGTGCTTCCGGCTGCTGATTTTTTTGCTACAAACCCTTGCTCCCGCAAAATTCCTGTCCTATTTCAATCCCGCCTGTGCTAGCACTCGCGGGCACAGATTGCTAACAAGCTAAAAACCTCAACTCGTGCAAATGTTTAGGAGGACTGCATGAATTTCCGTCCGCTTCACGACCGCGTCGTGGTCAAGCGCATCGACGCAGAAGAGAAGACCGCTGGCGGCATCATCATTCCCGACACTGCCAAGGAAAAGCCCTCCCAGGGCGAAGTCGTCGCCGTTGGCCCGGGTGGCCGCGACGAAGCCGGCAAGCTGATCCCGATCGACCTGAAGGTCGGCGACCGCGTGCTGTTCGGCAAGTGGTCTGGCACTGAAGTCAAGATCGACAACGTCGATCTCCTGATCATGAAGGAAAGCGACATCATGGGCGTCCTCGACGTCCCCGCTTCCAAGAAGAAGGCGGCCTAACGGCCCCTCGCTCCCTCCAGTCAAACATATCCAAGGAAAACTCCAGATGGCAGCCAAAGAAGTCAAATTCTCGGTTGAAGCGCGCGACAAGATGCTGCGCGGCGTCGACGTTCTCGCCAACGCGGTGAAGGTCACGCTCGGTCCGAAGGGCCGCAACGTCGTGCTCGACAAGTCGTTCGGCGCTCCCCGCATCACCAAGGACGGCGTCACCGTCGCCAAGGAGATCGAGCTCGACGACAAGTTCGAGAACATGGGCGCGCAGATGGTGCGCGAAGTCGCCTCGAAGTCCGCTGACGCGGCCGGCGACGGCACCACCACCGCCACCGTGCTTGCCCAGGCGATCGTCAAGGAAGGCGCCAAGTCGGTTGCCGCCGGCATGAACCCGATGGACCTCAAGCGCGGTATCGACCTCGCGGTCGAGGCCGTCGTTGCGGACCTCCAGAAGAACTCCAAGAAGGTCACCTCGAACGACGAGATCGCCCAGGTCGGCACCATCTCGGCGAACGGCGACCAGGAGATCGGCAAGTTCCTGTCCGACGCCATGAAGAAGGTCGGCAACGAGGGTGTCATCACCGTCGAGGAAGCCAAGTCGCTCGAGACCGAGCTCGACGTCGTCGAGGGCATGCAGTTCGACCGCGGCTACATCTCGCCCTACTTCGTCACCAACGCCGACAAGATGCGCGTTGAGATGGACGACGCCTACATCCTCATCAACGAGAAGAAGCTCTCCTCGCTCAACGAGCTGCTGCCGCTGCTCGAGGCCGTGGTGCAGACCGGCAAGCCGCTGGTCATCGTCGCCGAGGACGTCGAAGGCGAGGCGCTCGCGACCCTGGTCGTGAACCGTCTGCGCGGCGGCCTCAAGGTCGCGGCCGTCAAGGCTCCGGGCTTCGGCGATCGCCGCAAGGCCATGCTGCAGGACATCGCGATCCTGACCGGCGGCCAGGCGATCTCGGAAGATCTCGGCATCAAGCTCGAGAACGTCACGCTCAACATGCTCGGTCGCGCCAAGAAGGTGATGATCGACAAGGAGAACACCACGATCGTCAACGGCGCCGGCAAGAAGGCCGACATCGAGGCGCGCGTGGCCCAGATCAAGGCGCAGATCGAGGAGACCACCTCGGACTACGACCGTGAGAAGCTCCAGGAGCGTCTCGCCAAGCTCGCCGGCGGCGTCGCGGTGATCCGCGTCGGCGGCGCGACCGAGGTCGAGGTGAAGGAGCGCAAGGATCGCGTTGATGACGCGATGCATGCGACCCGCGCGGCTGTCGAGGAAGGCATCGTCCCGGGCGGCGGCGTCGCCCTGCTCCGTGCCTCCGAGCAGCTCAAGGGCCTGCGCACCAAGAACGACGACCAGAAGACCGGCGTCGAGATCGTGCGCAAAGCGCTGTCGGCGCCCGCTCGCCAGATCGCGATCAACGCCGGTGAAGACGGCTCGGTGATCGTCGGCAAGATCCTGGAGAACAAGGCCTATGCTTACGGCTTCGACTCCCAGACCGGCGAATATGGCGACCTCGTCAAGAAGGGCATCATCGACCCGACCAAGGTGGTCCGTACCGCGATCCAGAACGCAGCTTCGGTTGCGGCGCTGCTGATCACCACGGAAGCCATGGTCGCCGAACTGCCCAAGAAGGGCGGCGCGGCGCCCGCGATGCCCCCGGGCGGCGGCATGGGCGGCATGGACTTCTAAGGCGACGAAGTCGTCCCGGACGCGGTGCAGCGCGGAGTGGTGCACCGCAGATCCGGGATCTCGCTCCACAAATGCGAAACCCCGGCAGCAATGCCGGGGTTTTTGTTTGGACGCGCGCTCGTCGTCGCAAGCCGGACGCAAGTGCGCAATTGCGCACCGTCGCTCGGCGCTTCGCGCCGCCCCGGAATGACAACCGAATGGTCAGGATCAGACGGAGAACCATTCAACCAAGAGCTGTAACAACAATTTTGGATCGTCACATCGAAACATCGCCTCAGCTGCGCGCCATCTCCTGAAAACACGTCCTCACCCAATCGATCGTCACGCGCGTTGCGGCGTCGCGCTTGAGATGATTTTGCACGAGCAGCCAGGCATCGCGCCGCTTCGGCAACAGCGCGGCACGCAGGCGACGATCGGCGAGCAGATCCGCGCAAACATATTCCGGCAACACGCCGGCGGCCTGATGCGCGCGGATCATGTTGCGGATGACGCGGACGTTGTCGGTGACGCAGCGCGCACGGACTTTCCTGGTACGCAGGAATTGCATCTCGGGAATGGCACCGAGCTCATCCGGATAGGCGCACAGCATCGCCTCGCCTTCGCCCGCGACAGGCTCGAAATAATAGAGCTTGATCTCGCCGAGCTTCGAGATCGCAAAGTCGCCCTTGTCGGGCTTGCGCAGTCGGATGGCGAGATCGGCCTCCCAGCGCGAGAACTTGACGTTCTCGCTCGAGGTCAGGAATTGCAATGTCAGGCCGGGATTGGCCCGCAGGAAGTCGCTCGCGCGCGGCGATAGCACCTCTTCGGCGACCGTGTTGGTGGAGGCGATGCGCAGGCGTCCCACCGGACCTGCCAGGCTCTCGCCGACGCGGCCGATCTCGGCGGCATGCGCCGCCATCGCTTCGACATGCGCCAGCACCGCCTCGCATTGCCGCGTTGGCTTGCGGACGCCGTCGGCGGCCTCGAACAGGCGCAGGCCGAGCGCGCGTTCGACGCGAGACAATCTGCGCCCGACCGTGGTCTCGTCGATGCGCAGTCGCGCACTGGCGCCGGCATAGGTGCCCTCGTCCCTGACGGCAGCGATGATGCGCAAATCGTCCCAGTTCATGGCGTCAGGCTACATCGCGCGGGGTCTGCCTGCAATATCGCAGCCGGCGGCTGCGATATCCCTGCATATCGGCAGGCCCACCCCGCGCTATGGTTGGGCAGGCCTTCCTCGGCTTTCCCTCGGAGATGACCACGACCATGACTGCTGCAACGACCCTGCTCCAGCTCGCCGGCGCCGACCTCAATCCGCCGCGTCTTGGCGACGCCGCGCTGGTGCTGATCGATATCCAGAACGAATACCTCGCGGGGCCCCTTGCCTTGCCCGACGCCCGGCCGGCGATCGCGCGCGCAGCCGCGCTGTTGGCGCGGGCGCGCGAAGCGGGAACTGTGATCATCCACATCGCCCATCGCGGCAAGGCAGGCGGCCTGTTCGATCGCAGCACCCAGCGCGGCGCCATCGTCGCGGAGCTTCAGCCGCGCTCCGGCGAGCTGGTGATCGAGAAGGAGCTGCCCAATGCCTTCGCCGGCACCGGCCTCAAGGCGCGCCTCGACGAGACCGGCAGGAAGAACATCGTGCTGGCCGGCTTCATGACGCATATGTGCGTCAGCTCCACCGCGCGGGCCGCACTCGATCTCGGCCTTCGCACCACTGTCGATGCCGATGCCTGCGCCACGCGCGACCTGCCGGATGGACGCGGCGGCACGCTCGACGCCCGCACCATTCACGAGGTTGCGCTGGCCGAACTTTCCGACCGCTTCGCGATCATCGCGCGCGGCGATGCGCTGAGATAACGGAGAAACGCGATGCTGGAGCTGTATTTCTCGCCGATGGCCTGCTCGCTTGCGAGCCGCATCGCGCTGATGGAAGCCGGTCTGGATGCGCGCTATCATCAGGTGCATCTCCAGACCAAGAAAATTGCGGACGACGGCGGCGATTTTCGCGACATCTCGCCGAAGGGCGCGGTGCCGGTGCTGGTGCTGGAGAACGGCGAGCGCCTGACGGAAAACGCGGCGGTGCTGCAATACATTGCCGACATGAAGCCCGAGCGCGGTCTTGCACCACCGCCTGGCGACGTCAATCGCTACCGCTTGCAGGAATGGCTGAGCTTCGTCGGGGCCGAGATCCACAAGGCCTTTCTGTTTCCGACCTTCTGGTACAAGGATGATGCCTCTCTCGCCAAGCCGCGCGCGCGGATCGGACAGACATTGTCGGTGCCATCGGCACATCTGGCGGACCGCGAGTTCCTGGTGGCTGACCGCTTCACCGTCGCGGATGCGCATCTCACCTGGGCCTTGCTGCTGCTTCGTCCCGCAGGCGTGGACATCGCGCAATGGCCACCGCTCGCAGCCTATCTCGAACGCCTGCAGGCGCGCCCCACCGTGCGGGAGGCGATCGCGACCGAGATGGCGCTGCGCAAGACCATGGCAACCAGCGCGGCCTGACAAGGTCACAGGCGGAAGCGGCGAAATGAAAAAGGGCCGCTGCAAGCGGCCCTTGTTATTGTCTGGAGGCGACTGAGATCACTCGACGCGCGCCAGCACCGCGAGCTTGCGGATGCCCTTGTTGCGATAGGCGTCGAGAAACGCGTAGTAATCCTTGAACGACACGCAGCCGTTGGAATCGCCGTTCGGCCCGAGCATGAAAGTGTGCGCGAGCAGGCCATCGCGGCCGTAGATTGCGTTCTCACCGCCGATCGGTGTCAGACGCAGCGCGGGCACGCCGTGGAACAGCGCTTCGCGCGGCTTCAGATTGTAGATGTGCGGCGGGGTCACGCCGCGCATGCGGACTTTCGAGGAGCGCGGATCGTCGAGATTGGAGCCGAGGCCGGAATGCGCCTCGAGCTTGGTGCCATCAGGCAGATAGACCGTCTTGGCGGTGATGTCGTAGACCGCGGTGTCGCGTTCGTAGGGCGGCGCACCGCCGAACATCGGGTTCTGCTCCTTCGGCGCGATCGCCGAGGTCACGCTGGCGTCGGCCGAG
Source organism: Bradyrhizobium sp. USDA 4474 (assembly GCF_054057515.1). NCBI lineage: Bacteria > Pseudomonadati > Pseudomonadota > Alphaproteobacteria > Hyphomicrobiales > Nitrobacteraceae > Bradyrhizobium > Bradyrhizobium sp. USDA 4474. The sequence continues at coordinate 753,287 of NZ_JBSRZJ010000002.1, forward strand.
GCGTAGGCGAGCAAGCCGCCGGAGGGCTCGCGCTTGCCCCAGAGCTTCTCCACCATCGACTGGCGCGGGCCGGTGATCGACATCACCGCGGCCTTGGCACGATCGGCAAAGGACTTCGGCTTCGCCTCGGGCGCCGGCACGATCTGGGCCGGATCAGCAGAAGCCAATTGCACCGGCGCTTCCGAGCGCCTGGTCTTCGCGGAATCCGCGATCCTCTCGACGGCCTTGACGGGGCTCTTCAGCACGTCCGCGACCTTCGCGACGACGGTCGGCTTCGGCGCATCCTTGACTTCGGCGACCTTGGTCTCGGGCGCGGCGCTCGCGGCGTTGGAGTCCACGCCTTGCGTCGCTGCCGCGGCGAAGCGCTCATTGAACATTTCGCGCGAGATCGGTGCAGCCACCTGCAGCCGGTCGGGCAGCAGCGCAAAGGTTTCCCTGATGGCCTCGCCCGCTTCGCGCAGCGCGACCTTGGGCGCGCGCTTGACCACGGGCTCGTCGTAGCCGGAACTGCCGACGGTCGGATAGACGCTGGCTGCGAAGATGTTGTTGTAGACGGTCCAGCCGGCAAGCAGGACGCAGCCGGCCACGGCGGCGCCAAGCACGTTTTGGTTGGTCATGTTCCGGGAAGACTTCCGAGAATTGTTTGGCTTCCGTGCCGCGTAACTTTGCGCAGCGATACTCGTACTCATTCGCCTTGCGTCCAGGACGGTGTCACTAAGTCCCCCTCCGAAGTGCCGCTGGTCACGATCCGGGAATGGCATCTCGCAGAAGGTCGGAGCGTCATTAAGGCGACTTTTAGTTAAATGCGGATTAAGTTCTGGCAGATCCAGGGCAACCCGTTAACGCTGTGCCATTTCGAGAAAAAAGCCCGCACAACTACTGACTTAGGCTACGCTGTTAACCACAATTCTCGGCCGGTTCCGCAGCCGATTCCGAGACCTCCGGCCGCATCTCTAAACGCACCAACCAAGTCGTTTTCGTGGTCATCCATTACCGGAAGAAAGCGGGGAAGCCATTGCGCCACGCTGGCGCAGCCCGGCTCCTCCCTCTCCAGGGAGGACAAGGGAGAGGAAAGACGGTTTTCCCTGACTGAAAATTGATCGCACCGATCTGGAAATGGCCCGGACGAGAAAATAGCTACGTGCTCGGCCTTTTGCCGCGCGTCGGTGTGCTGATGGCAAGGTTGGGTCACCACGGCCCGGCCAAGAAGGCTGGATCACGAAGTCCGCAGACATTGAAACGAGGTTCGCGCCAAACGACGCGGACCAAGACCGGATCGCAGTACGACGGTATGAATAGACGCACCGAGATCGTGTTGGCCCTCGTCCTCGCTGCCCTATGGGGCGGCGGCATTTTTGCCGCTCACGCCAACGGCCATCTGCTCTTTCTCGATCGGCTCGAGGCGACGCTGACCGATTGGCGAACCCAGGTTCGTGGCGTGCAGGCTCCGCCCGATCTCGTCACCATCGTCGCGATCGACGACACCGTGGTGAAACGCGGCGGCAGCTATCCGCTGCCGCGCGCCGACCTCGCCCGCGTGGTCGACACCATCGTGCAGTTCAAGCCGAAAATCGTCGCAATCGACCTGTTGCTGGTCGACCGCAGCGCCGCGATCGGCGATGCCACGCTGGCCCACACGCTTGCGACCGGCCCGATGGTGCTCGCAGGCGCTGCGATCTTTCCGGCCGCGAGCGAGACGGTGGCATCCGGCGGCGACGGGCCGCTCGCCACCCTTCCCCAGGCCGAGCGCTTTCTGCTGCCGTTGCCAGCTTTCGCCGACCACGCCGATGTCGGAATCGTCAACGTCGCGACCGGACAATCCGGCTCGCCGCTCTCGGAGCCGATGCTGTTCCGGACCGGCGACAGGATCGAACTGTCGTTGCCGCTGCGGGTCGCCAGCCGCGCGCTCGACAAGCCGCTGACGATCGCGCCCGATCATCTCATGCTCGGTGATCGCACGGTGCCGACCGATAGCGGCTTTTCGCTGCCCATCACCTATTACGGCCCGCGCCGCACCATTCGCACCGTCAGCGCGCAGAGCATTTTCGACGGCACGCTCGACCGCAAGGCGATCGAGAACCGGATCGTCGTGATCGGCGCCGCCGTTGCCGGCGGCAGCGATTTCGCTCCGACGCCGTTCGATTCCCTGATGCCCGGCGTCGAGGTGGTGTCGACCGCGATCACGCATCTGGTCGCCGGCGACGGCATCTTGCGCGACCGCAGGGTTCACATCGCAGATGGCCTCGTCGCGATCCTGCTGCCGATGCTGCTGGTCGGCCTGCTCGCCTGGCGACGCAGCGCGCTCGGCTACGTCGCGGCCGCGGCGGCGATGGTGGCCTGGGCCGGGCTCAATCTGTTCGCGTTCACGCACGGCGTCTGGCTCGATGCCGCGATCACGCTTGCGGCTGCCGTACCGCCAGTCGCGGTGTTCATCGGCGTGCAACTGTGGACGGAACGCCGCCCCGCCCAGGATCTCACAACCGAGAGCCGCTCACTGGCCAGGCGCTGATCGTCAAGCAGCTGCAGGCCGCAAACTTCCGTGGCGCGGAACGGCGTAGTCCGCGCCGGAGAGCGGCGTGATCTTCAGGGCTGAAGTTCGGGCGGCGGCGAACGGTCCAGCACGTCGCCCCTGGCGCCCTCGAGCAGATCGATGCCGTAGGTCTCCACGACCAGCGGGCCGCGCTTGCGCTGCAGTTCGCCGATGCGCCTCACCTGCGTGAAGAGGTGGTTGAGGAAGGGATGGCCATCGGGCCTGATCTCGTCGACATAGATCAGCTTGCCTGCGAGCAGTTTTGGATCGGGCTCGGGCATGTTGACCCAGCGGATACGCTGGTCCTGCTGCACCACGCAGGAGCCGCGCGGCAGATAGAAGGCGAGCCAGCCCGTGGTGCCGTAGTCAGGCGTGAGCACGCAGCTCGCGCCATTGGCGACGCGCGCCGCTTCGATGGCCGCGGCGAGCTCACGCCAGCCGACGCCGACGCTGCGCACCGTCGCATCGCGGCGATAGCCTGACAGCCAGCCGGTATTGGCTTGCAGGATCAGCGCGGCAAACATCACGATTCCGGTCGGCGCAGCCCAGCGCAGGCAGAAATTCACCAGGCGCTGCGCCCGCGGCTTCCACTGCGCAAGGTTGGCCGCGGCTGCTGCGGCGACGACGAAGGGCGGATAAACCGGCGCGAACCAGTTGGCCTCGACGCGGGCGTGCAGCGAATGCCAGACGAAATAGGCGACGATGGTCCAGAACATCGTCTCGATCAGCACGCGCGAGGCCAGCGCGCCGGCCCGGCGCCAGGTCAGTGCGTGCAGGCCCATCGCGCCGAGGATGAACACCAGTGGCGTCGCAAATGCGATCTGGGTCGGGATCAGCTCCGCGACGAAGACCGGGCGGAAATCCTCGACCTTGGCACGCCCGAGCTGCTTGACGAAAGAAACCCAGTGATGATCCGCATTCCAGAGGATCACCGGCGAGAACAGCGCAAGCGCGACGAGGCCACCAAGATAGGGCCAGGGGGACAGGAACCAGCGCCGCAGCTTCGGTACGGAAGCGAGCCAGATCAGGATCGCAGCGCCAAAGAACATCGCGGTGTACTTCGACAGCAGCGCCGCGCCGACGGCGGCGCCGACCGCGAGCCACCAGGCGCCGCGGCCGGTCTCCAGCACTTTTGCGAGGAAGAACAGCACGAAGCTGGAAGCGACCAGCAGCGGCGCATCCGGCGTCACGATCAGCGTGCCGACCGAAGCCATCATGGTCACGTTGAGCAGGATGGCGCTGGTCGCGGCCACCCGCGCCCCGCCGAACAGGATCGCAGCCGTGCGATAGATCGCATAGCTCATCGGCAGCGCGAGCAGGATCGAGACCAGACGGACGCCGAGCTCGGTATCGCCCGCGATCATGGTGCCGGCGCGGATGACGTAAGCCACCATCGGCGGATGGTCGTAATAGCCTCCAGCGAGGCTCTTCGACCACATCCAGTAATAGGCTTCGTCGAAGGTAAGCGGCGTGAAGGCGGCTGCAACGAGCCGCAACGCGACCAGCGCGAGGAGCGCCAGCGCCGTATTGCGGACGATCCGCGCGTCAGCCCCGCCCATACCTGAATCCTTGGCGCGCTATTTCTTGCGCCAGACGAACAGTCCGGACATCGCGTAATTCCACACCACGCCCATCAGCGCGCCGGCGAGGCCCGCCAGCCACCAGATCGGTTCCTGGTCGTAGACCGAGAAGGCGACGCCGACATTGGCGAGCAGGCCGACGCTGCAGACGATGTAGAACATGATCAGGCCGCGCAGGATCGCAAAGCCCTTCAGCCGCTGATCGCGATAGGTGAGGAAGTTGTTCATGACGAAGTTGGTGGTCATGGCGACGACGGCGCCGGCGGCCTGTGCCTCCGCGAACGGCACCTTGATCAGCTCGAGCGCGACGAACAGCGTGGTGAGATGCACCACCAGGCCGATGCCGCCGACCATCGCGAACAGGATGAAGCGCAGCGAGACGATGTCGTTGGTCAGCTTCGCAAGCACGAGGCCGAGGAAGTCGAGCGCGACCATGGAATCGAGCTTGCTCTCGCCATGCTGGCGGGCGCCGAACGTGTAGGGAATCTCGATCGCGCGCAATTCGCCATGCGCGGTCGCGACGAGGTCGAGCAGGATCTTGAAGCCGTGCACCGACAGTTTTGGCGCAAGCTGCTCGAAGCGATCGCGTCGCACCATGAAGAAGCCGCTCATGGGATCGGCGATCTCGACCCGCAGCATCTTCCGGGCGACCTCGGTCGCCAGCGCGCTGGCGCCGGCGCGCTGCTTGTTGAAACCTTCGCTCTTGTAGCCCTCGATGTAGCGGCTGCCGACGACGAGGTCGGCCTTGTCGCTTGCGAGCAGCAGCAGCATCTTCGGCAGCTGGGTCTCGTCATGCTGGAGGTCGGCATCGATCACGGCCGCGTAAGGCGCGCTCGAAGCCAGGATGCCCTCGATACAGGCGCCCGACAGGCCGCGGCGGCCGATTCGGCGGATGCAGCGCACGCGGCTGTCCTTCAGAGCGAGCGCACGCACGACGTCCCAGGTGCCGTCAGGCGAATTGTCGTCGACGAACACGACTTCCCAGGCGACGTTGACAAGCGTCGCCTCGAGCCGCCGGTACAGCACGGTAACGTTGTCACGTTCGTTGAAGGTCGGGACGATAACCGACAATTCCGGCCCTTCTTGAGCCTGATAGTCGACGCCCGGTCTGATCGCTTCATTCATGACGGCAGCGTATATCCGCCGCGTCCTGCGATGCCAAGCCGGGGTCTTGGGGGAACGGCCCAAAGCAGGGCCTAAAATGCCAACGACCCCGGAACGGCGAACCGCGCGTACATCCGGCGCAGCCCAAGCTATTCCAAGGTCGTTCCAGCGACGGAGTATTCGCTCGACGTCGCCGTTGGAGCCTAGATGGGGACGGCGAAGCCGCTCCGCAAGAGGCCGAAACCGCCCATTTTCAGGCCATTACTGGTTCGGGACTTCCCGGATCACCGGCCCCCGCGGCGCCGGCGCGGCCGGGGCTGCGGGCGCCACGGCGGGGGCCGGCTCGACCTTGGCCGGCTTGGGGGGCTTGCCGTACTGCCCGATCGGCCCAAAGACGACGGCAACCGCCAGCGCCACCGCCGCGACAACAGCGCCAAAAATGCCACCCACCGACTCAGACGACATGCCAGCCCGCCCCTGTTCCTGATAGGTCCGATCATACCACGGATGAACGCACGGCCGGAAGGGCCAGGGGGCGCGAGGCGAATAGTCAATGGCGAATGGCGGCAAGCCGGTAGCCGCCCCTATTCGCTACTCGCCATTCGCCACTTCTTACTTCACCGGCGGCCTGATTTGAGTCGCGCGAATATTCCCGCGCGAGGCAATGCCAGCAATCGTCGCTACCGTGCATGGTGAGCTTCTGTACGCCCTTCGCGTCGGCGTCTTGCGCCATCGCCGAATAGGTCCTGGCAGCAGATGTCATCATCACGAGCGCCGCTCCCGGCAACTGCATCCGCATCTTCTCGCTTTTTTTGCAGACGGCGCAGCGAGCCTAGACAGGATGCGACAACTGGCCAATCACTTCCGGTTTGAATAGGATGCGGCCCTCCCCTTCCCGCCGATGCGAGATCCCTCCGTGGCCAAAGCAAAAACCGCGACCAAAAAATCCGGCAAGATCTTCATCGGTATCGGCGGCTGGACCTTCGAGCCGTGGCGCGGCGTGTTCTATCCGGAGAAGCTGACGCAGGCGAAGGAGCTTTCCTACGCCGCCTCGAAGCTGACTTCGATCGAGATCAACGGCACCTATTACGGCTCGCAGAAGCCGGAGAGTTTTCGCAAATGGGCAGCCGAAGTGCCCGAGGGCTTTGTGTTCTCGGTGAAGGGACCGCGCTTCGCCACCAACAGGCGCGTGCTCGCCGAGGCCGGCGATTCCATCAAGCGCTTTTATGATTCCGGCGTGCTGGAACTCGGCGATCATCTCGGGCCGGTGCTGTGGCAGTTCGCGCCGACAAAGAAATTCGACGGCGCCGATTTCGGCAAGTTTCTGGAACTATTGCCGCGCAGGCTCGATGGCCGCGCGCTGCGTCACGTCGTCGAAGTGCGTCACGACAGCTTCTGCGCGCCTGAATTCATCGCGCTGATCCGCGAATTCGGGACGCCCGTCGTGTTCGCCGAGCACGGCAAATATCCCGCCATCGCCGATGTCGCGGGCGACTTCGTTTATGCCCGGCTGCAGAAGGGTAATGACGAGATCAAGACCTGCTATCCGCCGAAGCAACTCGACGCCTGGGCTGAGCGCTTCCACGCCTGGGCCGAGGGACGTGAACCCGACGACCTGCCCAAGGTTGACAAGGCGAAGCCGAAGAAGGAGCCGCGCGACGTGTTCGCCTATGTGATCCACGAAGGCAAGGTGCGCGCACCGCATGGCGCCATGGAACTGATCGCGCGGGTCAGCTGAAAGAGAGCGATGGCCAAGGCGAAAAAGCTCTTCACCATCGGCTATGAGCAGACGCCGCCCAAGGCCGTGCTGGACGAGCTGGAGCAGGCCGGCGTCAAGCTGGTGGTCGACGTGCGCGCCGTGACGTCGTCGCGCCGGCCGGGCTTTTCCAAGAAGCAGCTCGCCGCAGGTCTCGACGAACGCGGCATAGCCTATGTTCATCTCGCAGGCCTCGGCACGCCCAAGGAGGGTCGGCTCGCCGCGCGCAGCGGGCAATACGACGTGCTGGAGAAGATTTTCTTAGAGCATCTGAAGACGCCGGAGGCCAGGGAGCAGATGGACGAGCTCTCGGCGCTGGTGATGAAAGCCGGGCCCGTCTGCCTGCTCTGCTACGAGCGCGACCATACCCATTGCCACCGCCGGATCATCGCCGAACTCATCGAGGAGCGCGATGGCGTGGCGGTGAAGAATTTGGCGGGGCGGCAGGCGTAGCTGTCAGCCCTCCCCCGCCAACCTGAACGTCCCCTCCATCATCTGCACGCAAGCGCCTCCGACATGGGCCGATACGATCTTGCCATCGCGCTTGACGACGCGCGTCTGGAGCATGCTGGGGCGGCCCATATCAAAACCCTGGCCAACCGCGAGCCTCAACTCGCCATCGCTGACGGAATCGAGGTCGGCGAACAGCGCGGCGGCGGCGACGGTCGCGCTGCCGGTGGCGGGATCCTCGGTGAGGCCGCTGGCGCCGCGCATGAACATGCGCGCCTGCCGCTCGCACGGCGCCTCTTCCGGAGGCACGTCGCGCGTATAGAACCACACCGAGCGGGCGCCGTCGCGCGGCAGGAGCTTACCATAGGCCGCAGCATCGGGCCGGGCCCGCTTCAACGCCTCGCGCGAATGCAGCTCCATCACCAGAAACGCGTTTCCGACGGTGACAACATGCGGCGCATGGTTGTCGGTCTTGACGTCGTCCGCACTCAGCGAAATGCAGCTCGCGGCCTCGGCAGGTGACAGCGGCGCAAACCGCTGGAGCGGCTGCGGCGCGGTAAGCTCCGTCCTGATCACCCGACCATGCTCTCGAACGATCTCCACCGGCACGAGCCCGGCCTTCTCTTCGAACAGCAGACGCGGCTTCGGCTGTCTGGCCATTGACGCAAGTACGAACGCAGTGCCGACATTGGGGTGGCCGGCAAAGGCAATCTCGAGTACCGGCGTGAAGATGCGCACCTCGGCGTCGTTGGCCTTGTCGCGCGGCGGCAGCACGAACGTCGTCTCCGAATAATTGAACTCGGTCGCGATCGCCTGCATCTGCTGTGTGGAGAGCCCGCCTGCATCGAGCACCACGGCAAGCTGGTTGCCGCCGAAAGCGCGATCGGTGAACACATCGATGGTGACATAGCGGCGCTGCATGGCGAGTCCTCACGCAAATGGCGGCGGCAAGCCGACCGCCTCGCGCAGCACTCTACAAGCCCAAAACATCGCCCGTCATGCCCCAAAATAGAGAGCAATCGGAGCAATCGCGACGCGCGTCAGAAACGGAAGAGAGATCGCGGCGAGGCCAGCACTTGCGCCCGCTCGCGCCCGTCGACGACGAGCGTGTCGAGGAATTGCCGGTTCTTGGCGTAAGTCTGCGTTGCCTCGAACTGCGTGTGCGGCCAGTCGCTGCCCCAGAGCAGGCGATCGAGGCCGTAAGCACTGCGCAGCAGCGGATACGCTTCCTTGGCAAAGCTCTCACCGGCCGGCCCGTTGCGATATGGCGCCGAGACTTTGACCCACACATTCCCGGTCGCGCCCAGCTTCAGCACCGACTGAAAACCGGGATCGGCCACGCCGAGCTTGGGATCCGGCAGCGCGTAATGATCGAGCACGACAGGGACGCCATGATCGAGCAGGTGCGGCACGAGCACGGCGAGATCGGCCGCGTTGCGCTGGATCTCGACCTGCCAGCCCATTGCCTTCACGTCTGCGAGCAATCTCTTCCATTCGTCCGAAGCAAGCTCGGGCAAAGGCTGGCCGACGAGATTGAGGCGAATGCCGACCACGCCGGCGCGATCGAGCGAACGCAACTCGTCCGCGGAGACGGCGGGATCGACCACCGCAATGCCACGCAGGCGACCGCCGGTGTGCTTCAGGCAATCGACGAGGTAGGAATTGTCGGTGCCGAGAAAGCTCGGCTGCACCAGCACGCCGTTGCTCGTGCCATTCTGATCGAGCTGCTCGAGATAGAGCGAGAGCGGCGCATCATAGTCGGGCGCATAGCGGCGGCCCGGTGCGAGTTTCAGCCCGCGATGGAAGACATGGGCGTGGGTGTCGATCACAGGCAAGGCCGCCTCACTCCTGGCTGTGGTCGCGACCACTGTGGCAAGCGACGCGAGGCCCGCGCCAAACCTGCGGCGCGTCAGGCCGCGCTGGAACAATGTCATGATCGTTACTCCTCATTTTCGGTCAGGCGTGGGTGGCCGCGGTTTGCTCGAACACCTTGCCGCGGGTTTCCGGCAGGAGCAGAACCGCGATCAGCACCAGCGCATAGGCAAAGGCCGCATCGCTACCGATCGCGGGACCGAGGCCGATGCGGTCACCGAGGAAGCCGACCAGGAAGGGAAACGCGGCGGAGACGATACGGCCGAAATTGTAGCAGAAGCCAACACCCGTGCCGCGGACGCCGGCGGGATAGAGCTCGCTGAACAGCGCCGCCATGCTGGCGGGAATGCCCGCCGAGAAGAAGCCGAGCGGGAAGCCCAGCACCAGCATCTGGCTGTTGGTCAGCGGCGCGAAGATGTAGACCAGCACGGTGGCGATGCATGCGCTGGCAAAGAACGCGACATTGGCCCGGCGGCCGATGCGGTCGCTGATGATCCCGCTCGCGACGCAGCCGCAGAAGAAGGCGACGATGATGACGGCGAGATATCCGCTGGAGCCGAGCACCGACAGGTGCCGCTCCTGGCGCAAATAGGTCGGCAGGAATGTCGTCAGCGCAGCATAACCACCGTGGGCGCCGATGCCGAACAGGCCGCCGACCAGGGTCGAGCGCAGCACGTCGCGGTGGAAGATGCCTGAGAGCGTGGCGAGGAACGGCGCATCTCGATCCTTTGTAACGGCGCGCGGCGGCTCCTTCAGCCCGCGCCTGATAAAGAGGATGAGCAGCGCCGGCAACAATCCGATCGCAAACAGGATGCGCCAGGCGATGTCCGCCGGCGCGTAGGTGAAGACCAGCGCGGACAGCAGCACCGCCGCGCCCCAGCCGACGGCCCAGGCACTCTGCACCGTGCCGAGCGCCCTGCCGCGATGTTGGGGTCGGATGATCTCAGCCATCAGCACTGCGCCGCAGGCCCATTCGGCGCCGAAGCCGAGGCCCTGGATCGCCTTGAGTACCAGAAGCTGGGTGTAGCTCATCGCAAACGCTGATGCGAATGTCGCGAGCGCAAAGGTCGCGACCGTGATCTGAAGCGCCTTGACGCGACCGAAGCGGTCGCCGAGCGCGCCGCCGAGCCAGCCGCCGAACGCGCCGAAGAACAATGTGACGGAGCCGAGCAGACCGGCGTCGGCCTTGCCGATACCGAAGGCCGCGATGAGCGCGGGAATGGCGAGGCCGAACATCTGGACATCGAGCGCATCCAGTGCCCAGCCGCCGAAGCTTGCCCAGAACGTGCGCCGTTCCAGCGGCGAGCTCTCACTGTACCAGTTCGACATGTTTCCTATCCCTGTACGCGTTATTGCTTGATGTCGTTGAAAACGGCCGTCATCGGATCTCGGCGTGGTAGCGGAAGCGATCCGCCGGCCCGCGCGAGCGACGCCATTCGATCGGCCGCCGCTCCAGATCCAGCGCGAGACGCTCGATCACGATCAGGGGTGCATGCGCTTCGAGCCGCAGCAGCCGCGCCTGCATCTGGTTGGCGGTCTCGACCGTCAGGATTTCCTCGGCGGAGACCACCACTTCGCCGCAGCGCTCTTCATAGAGCGGATACAGGAGGTCACCGAACTCGGCGGTCTCGATCTCGAGGATTTGGGCGAAACGCGATTGCTGGAGCCAGATTTCCTCGGCGAGCAGCGGCACGCCGTCGATCAGCCGCAGGCGCGACAGGCTGATCACGGGCTCGCCAACGGGAATGCGCAGCGCCGATGCGACAGCTGAAGTCGCCGGGACGCTTTTGCGCCTGAGGATGCGGCTCTGCGGCACGCGCCGCTCGCCGCTTTCGGACTGGAAGCGGAAAAAGCGGAATAGCGAGGAGTTGAAGCGCGCACGGCGGACGAAGGTGCCGCGCCCCTGCTGGCGCTCCAGCGCGGCATCAGCGACGAGCTGGTCGATCGCCTTGCGCACGGTGCCGATGGCGACGCCGTAATGAGCGCCGAGCTCGGCTTCCGACGGGATCGGCTCGCCCGGCCGCCATTCATTGCGGTTGATCCGCGCGGCGAGGTCGTCGCGCAGAAGCTGGTAGCGTGGCAGGCGGCTGTCGCGCGGATCGGAATTCATATAGTCATATAGATGACTAGATGAAAACGAAGTCAAGCGCTACCATATTACCGCGAAAGACCGCTCGAAGAGCGGCAGGGCTATGCCCGCGCGCATCTTCAAACGAACCCGAGCAGACCCCTTCACCCCAATTGAAACACCGGGACCGGCTGCTCGTAACCGCGCACGGTGACCTCGCCGAGCGCAACGGCGTCCTCGCCGTCGTCGCCGAGCGCCTCACGCACGGATGCGGAGATCAGCAGTTGCGAGCCGAACTCCTTGTTGAGCGCCTCGAGCCGCGAGGCGAAGTTCACGGTGTCCCCGATCACGGTGTATTCCTTGCGCCGGGGCGAGCCGATATTGCCGGCGACGACCTCGCCGAAATGGATGCCGATGCCGATTCGCAGCGGCCAGTTCGTCTGCGCATTGATGCGGTCCATTGCACTCAACATCTCGCGGGCCGCCGCGACAGATCGATGCGCGGCATCGGACGCCTCCAGCGGCGCGCCGAACAGCGCGAGAAAGCCGTCGCCGAGAAACTTGTTCACGATGCCGCCGTTGCGATCGAGAATATCGACCAGCACCGCGAACGCGCCGTCGAGCCGGTCGACGACCTCCTGCGGCGTACGCGACCGCGCACCGGCGGTGAAGCCGCGGAAATCGACGAACATCACGGCGACGCGGCGGAGATCCCCGGCAGCACTGGTGCCCTGCGTCATCAGCCGTTCGACCACCTGCGGCGAAACATGCTGGCCGAACAGGTTGGTCACCCGATCGCGCGCGGTCGCCGCCGCGATGCTCGCCGCGAATTGCCGCCGCAACTGCGCGCCGACGGAGCCCGCCAGCACGCCGCAGACCAGGATCACCATGCTGCGTACCGCGTGGAAGTAGATCAGAGGTTCGCCGGTCTCGTTGGTCGAATTGTAATACAGCGCAACGGCCAGCAATTCGGCGGCGGCAACAAATCCGGTGAAAGCGGACAGCCAGAAATCGAGCCGCAGCGTCGAAAGAATGACGAAGATGAAATAGACCATCGGCAGCACGAAACCGAGCGCGGGCCCAGCGCCCATGCTGCGGATCTGGAGGATCAGGATGAGCGTCGGCAGCGACGTCTCGATAAAGGCGCCGACATAGCGCCTGATCACGGGCAGATCGCGATCGAGCTCGAGATTTCGACTGATCTGGCCGTGGATCCAGACCTCGAGCAGCATGAAGGCCGTCACGAGAGCATATTCGCGGACCATGCCGTCGGTGCCGCGCCAGATCCGGCTTGCGACGGCAGGATCGACCACGAGGGTTGCCGTGAGCAGGACCAGGATGACGCAGCCCGTGGCGATCAACGCCTTCACCCGCAACAGCTCGGTGCGCAGCACCTCGCGCGTCAGCTCCCGTTCGAACGCCTCCGACAGGACGGCTTTCCGCCTGGCTTTCAAAAATCTGACCATTCCACCCCCTCGATTCCGGGGCAGTCTGCCTCAATCCAGCGTGCGGCGGAAGCGCGTCACGGCGATGACCATGGCAAGCGCCATCAGGGCCGTCAGCGCCAGCGCGTCGAACTGCAGATTCTGCATGGTCGCGCCCTTCAGCATGATGGCGCGGACGATGCGCAAATAATGGGTCAGGGGCAGGCATTCGCCGACATATTGCGCCCAGGTCGGCATGCCCGCGAACGGAAACATGAAGCCTGACAGCAGGATGCTCGGCAGGAAGAACATCATCGACATCTGCATGGCCTGGAGCTGGTTCTGCACGACCGTCGAGATCGTGTAGCCGATGGCCAGATTGGTGGTGATGAACAGGGTCGAGAGCAGCGCCAGCAGAAACAGATTGCCGAGCACGGGCACGCCGAACAGGACCACGCCGATGCCGATGATGAGGAAGGCCTGGACGAAGCCGACCAGCACGTAAGGGATGATCTTGCCGAACATGACCTCGACCGGCTTGATCGGCATCGACAACAGCGCCTCCATGGTGCCGCGCTCGACCTCGCGCGTCACTGACAACGCGGTGAAGATCAGCATCGTCATGGTGAGGATGGTGCCGACCAGCCCCGGCACGATGTTGAGGCTGGAATTCGCTGCCGGATTATAACGGGCATGGGCGCGGATCTCGAACGGCAGGTCCGGGGGATTGCCGATGTAAAGATCATGCGCGAGTGCGGTCTGCACGATCATACCGAGCGAGCCGAGCGCCGCGCTCGCGGCGACCGGATCGGTGGCATCGGCCGCAACCAGCAGCGCCGGCTTGTCGCCGCGCCGCACCGCGCGCTCGAAGCCACGCGGGATCTCCACCCCGAACAACACCTTGCCCGACTTCAGGAGATTGTCGAACTGGTCGACATCATGCACCTCATAGATGAAGTGGAAATAGGCCGTGTTTTCGAGTGCTTTCAGGACCGAGCGGGCGAGATCGCTATCCTCCTGGAGCAGCACCGCGCTCGGCAGATTGTGCGGCGTGGTGTTGATGGCATAACCGAACAGCAGGAGCTGCATCACCGGCAGCATCACGATCATCGCGAACGAAACGCGGTCGCGCCTGAGCTGGATGAACTCCTTGATCAGCATCGCATACGAGCGCTTCCAGAAGCCGAAGCGCTCCCTGATCTCATGTGCGGGCGCAAGCTGATCGACGGCGCTCATTGGAAATCATCCCTGAAAATTGTCCTTGGAGCGGCCCATCAGCTCGATGAACACGTCCTCCAGCGAGGGCGCCGCCTTCTGCCAATGAAGACCGCTGTTGTCGCGCCACGGCGCGATGCTGGTCTCTAACGCGGCGACGTCGCGCCCCGAAACATGCAGGGAGGTGCCGAACGGTGCCACCATGTCGATTCCGGGCTTGCCTGACAGCGCGGCCGTGAGGTCGTTCAAGTTCTCGCCTGTTACGGTGTAGGTCGTGAGCTTGGATCCCGCGATTACCTCCTCCACCGTACCGTGGGTCAACAGATGGCCATAGGCGATGTAAGCGATCTCGTGGCACCGCTCGGCTTCGTCCATGTAGTGGGTAGAAACCAGCACGGTGAGCCCTTCCGCCGCGAGCGCATGGATCTCGTTCCAGAAATCGCGCCGCGCCTTGGGATCGACTCCGGCCGTCGGCTCGTCGAGCAACAACAGCTTTGGGCTGGGCAGCGTGCAGGCGCCCAACGCCAGCCGTTGCTTCCAGCCACCGGAGAGCTCGCCGGCGAGCTGCGCCTCGCGACCGGAGAGGCCGAGCCGCTTGATCATGTCGCGCGCCGCACCGCGCGCATCGGCAAGGCCATAGAGCCGCGCGACGAATTCGAGATTCTCGCGCACGGAGAGGTCCTGATACAGGCTGAAGCGCTGGGTCATATAGCCGACCTGGCGCTTGATCTTGTCGGCGTCCGTCAAAATGTCGTAGCCTAGACAGGTGCCCTCGCCGCTATCGGGCGTCAGCAGGCCGCAGAGAATGCGGATGGTGGTGGTCTTGCCCGAGCCGTTCGGCCCGAGGAAGCCGTAGATCGAGCCGCGCTTCACCTGCATCGACAGATCGTGCACGACCTCGCGGCCGCCGAACGATTTGGTCAGGCCCTTGACATCGATCGCAATGTGGTCGCCGGCGTTCATCGCTTGTCCGCCACCGGGGTCTTCGGGTTGAGATAGACGTCGATCGGTTGGCCCACCCGCAAGGCATCGGGCCGCGACGGCCGCGCCTGAACCAGATAGACGAGCTTGTTGCGCTCATCGAGGCTGTAGATCACGGGCGGGGTGTATTCCGCAGAGGTCGCGATGAAATAGATCTTTGCGGTGAGGTCGGCGGCGCAATTGTCGCAGGCCACCCGCACCTCGTCGCCAACAGACAGTTTCGGCAACTCCGTCTCCGGCACGAAGAAGCGCAGCTTCATGTTGCCGGGCGGCATGATCGAGAGCACCGGCCGCTGCGCCGCCACCATCTCGCCCTCGCGGAAATAGATCTGCTGGATGGTGCCGGCAACAGGCGCAAAGCCCTTGCGCCGCGCCAACCGCGTCTGTGACGTCACCACCCGCGCCTGTGCGACGCGCAGATCCGAGACGGCGGAATCGAGCGCGGCTTGCGTGCCCGAGCCGGTCTTGCGCAGGGAATCCGCGCGATCAAATACCTGCTGCGCGTTGGCCAGCGTCGCCTTGGTCTGGTTGAGATCGGCAAGCTGGAGATCGTCGTCGACGGAATAGAGGGGATCGCCGACCTTCACGACGTCGCCCTCGCGGACATCCAGCTTGGTCACGCGACCGGCCTCGTCCGGGCTGACATAGATCATGTCGGCCTCGACCCAGCCCTGGAAACCGGGATCGCGCTTCTCCTTGCAGCCGGCAAGTCCGGTGGCAAGCACGACGGCCAGTGCGATTGCAAATATCCTTTGCGACGACCTCATGTCGTCCTCCGTTCACCAAAAATCAAATCGAGATGGACGCGCAGCATGTCCTGCGCGTCGAGCGGTGCGTGGCGCGCAAACAGGCTCTGCCAGATCACTGCGATCATCGCGGGCGCGACCAGGATCTGCGGATAACGGGCGAGGTCCTTCTCGCGGATCTCGCCACGAGCAATGCCGAGCTCGATCAGCGCGCGCATGCCGGCCATCCCGCGCGAGACGACCTCGCGGTAATAGAAGTCGGCAACGGCCGGAAAGCGCGGCCCTTCCGCCACGATCAGGCGGACGAGATCGCCACGCTTGGTGCCGATGACCTCCTTGATGAAGTTGCCGGCAAACATCTCGATCAGATCGCGCACTGAGCCCGTCGGCGGCGGCAATGCAGTGAGCCGCGCGACCACCGGCACGATCACGATGCGCACCAGCTCCTCGAACATCGATTCCTTGTCCTTGAAGTGCAGGTAGATCGTGCCCTTCGCGACTCCGGCGCGCTTGGCAATGTCGTCGAGCCGCGTCGCGGCAAAGCCGCGCGCGATGAACTCCTCCATCGCTGCTTCGACGATCGCATCGCGCCGCTCCGCAGCACGCGTCGCACGGTTCGACGCCGGGGTGATCTCTCCGCCGGCTTGGGGCTTCGGACTTGCTGCCTTGGCGGCGGCCGCTCTGGTGGGCTTCTTCGTCATTTCTCCATAATGACTGACTAGTCAGTCATTGTCAATCAAGGGCTCAGCCTCGACATGAAGACGAATTAGTGTTGACTAATGCATTAGCGTATACTAATTTATTCGCATGATCGATGCCGTCTCAAATCCCGTCACCGCCGTGATGCGTGCCCTCGCCGACCCGACCCGACGCGCGGTGTTCGAGCGCGTCTTCGACGGCAAGGAGATCAGCGTCGCCGAACTGACGCGCGGCAGCGGCGTGACGCAGGGCGCGATCTCGCAACATCTGAAATCGTTGAAGCAGGCGGGCCTTGTCGCCGAGCGTGCCGAGGGCCGCAACGTCTATTACCGCGCTGCACCCCAAGGACTCGAGCCGCTGGTCACCTGGATGGACCATTACGGCGTCTTCTGGCGCGAGCGCCTCCAGAACCTGCGTGACCTCTTGAAGGAGATCGACCCGTGAGTGCAGCCGAGCTGAAAGCCGAGAGCCGAGGAAACGTCAGAGACATCGTCATCGACGAGGTGCTTCCTCATGCGCCCGAGACTGTCTGGAAGGTGCTGACCAGTGCGCAGCTGATCGCGCGCTGGCTGATGAAGCCGACCGGTTTCGAGGCTGTCGAGGGCAAGGCCTTCACGTTCCAGACCACGCCGGGCGGCCACTGGGACGGCGTCATCCATTGCAGCGTGCTGGAGGTGATGCCGAACAGGCGCCTCGTCTACGCCTGGAAGGGCGGCGACGAACGCAACACCGGCTATGGCGCGCCGCTCGACACCATCGTGACGTGGTCCCTCACCCCCGTCGAAGCCGGCACGCGAATCCGGCTGGTTCATTCCGGCTTCGTTCTGCCCAGGAACGAGACCGCCTTCACCGGCATGAGCGGAGGCTGGAAGAAGGTCGTGCGGCAGCTCGACGAGATCAGCGGCGAAAGCAAGTAAGGCGTATCACGATGGACAAGCCCTACACCGGCGGCTGCGCCTGCGGCGCAATCCGCTATTCGATTGCCGGCGAGCCCCTGTTCGCCAACCATTGCCAGTGCCGGGACTGCCAACGTGAAAGCGGCACCGGACATGGCTCCTACGCCACCTTCGCGCGCGCCGGCGTGACGGTGACGGGCGAAGCCAAGACGTGGGACATGGTTGGCGACAGCGGCAATTTGAAGACGCGCGCCTTCTGCGCCGAATGCGGCGTGAGTGTTTACATGACCTTCAAGGCCATGCCCGGCATTTTCACCATCCGCGCCGCGAGCCTCGACGAGCCCGCCCGCTACCAGCCGCAAGCGATCACTTACGCGATGCGTGCGTATGACTGGGATCAGCTCGATCCTGGTTTGACGAAGTTCGAGAGGATGCCGCCGGGGTAGCTGGGCAGTCGGTCCTTGCGAGGAGCCCGCGACAAAATTGCGAAGCAATTTTGCGCTGAAGCGACGAAGCTATCCAGAAAGCCTCCGCAAAAAGATTCTGGATTGCTGCGCTCGCAATGACGATGCGGGAGCCGTCGGGCACACCCACTAGCCATGAAACTTCAATCCATCGACGATCTTGTCGATCACCTTGCGTTCGGCGCGCATCGCGATGCCGACAAGATTGAGATCGGCACGCGCAATCGCCCTCACCGCCTCGCGATTGGCGGCGTCATGCGTGGTCCTGAACATGTCCTCGGTATAAACCGCCGGCGTGACGCTGCGCGTCAGCGCACGATCGAGTGCGCGCGACAATTGCGGACCGTCGGCCCCATAGATCAGGATCGGTTGGCCGATCAATGCAAGATATTTCGTGGAGGAGGCGTCCTCATAGGCATCACCGATGCACTCCGGAAAGGCGGCAGCGACGCCGCTCGTCAGGAACGATGCGACATTGAGTTTCTGCCAAGCCTGGAGGTCGTTGCGAATGACAACGGCGATCTTGGTATCGAATTTCATGAATTCTCCCACACTCGTCCAAGCGCCTGGAAAGAAAAGAAAATTCCAAGCATTGGACTGTCGGCGTGAATGTAACGCGGATTGCCCCATCGATCACAGAGCGGAAATTCAATGAGAGTTGCTATCGGCTGCGCTTCTCTCCGCAGGCCAAGTCGGATATATCTCGGCGCTCTGTCACTGAACTGTCATAAAGCTGCTGATGTCCGAAATCGACGCCATCAAGCGAGCCCTTGAACCGGTGCGGCGTCTCGCCGGGTCAAACAATCAACACATTGCGGCCAAGCACACTGCGGCTTCCGGCGCGGAACAAAAACCTGGTTCCGAAATCTCCGGTGACGAGCTCCCGCACAGCAAATCCGCATCCGCCGGCCTGCCGGCCGACGTCGCTCCCGCCGGGGTGGCGACAGCTGAAGCCGTTTCGCCCAGCGCTGTTGCGCCTCACGTGACCGAAATCGAACTCAAGCTGCTCGTGGCTTCCGATCGTCTGGCTGACTTCAACGATGCGCCGATCATCGCCGCGAATGCGCGCAACAATGGAACCCGCAAGCATCTCAAGGCCGTCTACTACGACACGCCCAAACGCGCGCTTCGGCGTGCCGGATTCAGCTTCAGGGTCCGCCAGAGCGGCACGCGATTCACGCAGACCGTAAAAACGGAACCCAGCACCGATCCGCTGCGCCGCGGCGAATGGGAGGCAACAGTGCCTTCGATCGCGCCTGATATCGCGCTGGCCATGCCGCTGGTTTCGGACAAGCTGCGCGCCGAGCTGGCGCGCCACCCGGTCGAAGCCGTCTTCAGCAGCGACATCCACCGGCATCAGCGCCTGGTCGATTTGCCGTCCGGCACCGTCGAAGTTGCCTTCGACCGGGGCCAACTGACGTCTGGCGACCGGTCATTGCCCGTCAGCGACATCGAACTCGAGCTCAAGAGCGGCAGCCCGTCCGCCGTCTGGGAGCTCGCGCGGCGGCTCGCCGAGCATGACCAGGTGAAAGCTTCGATCCGGACCAAATCAGCGCGCGGATTTGACCTCGCGGCCGACGCGCCGCCACGGGCGCCGAAGCCGCCGAAGCTTCGGCTGGACCCCTCGATATCCCTCGACGAGGCCTTCTCCGAGATCCTGCGATCCTGCTTTCTGCATTTGCTCCAGTCGTTGCCTGCGGCCGAGGACGGTCGCGACCCCGAGGGGATGCACCAGCTTCGCGTCGCGCTGCGCCGCCTGCGCTCCGCGCTCGACCTGATGCGGTCGGTGGTCTCGGTGGCCAAGCTCGACCTGATGCGCGCCGAAGCAAAGTGGCTTACGGGACGCCTCTCGGGCGCGCGTGACTGGGATGTGTTCCGGCAGGACACGTTGCGCACCGTTGCGGATGGCTGCCCGTCGGTCGCAGGCTTCGACGCGCTCGGCGTGCTCGCCGACGAACGCCGCGTGGCCTGTTACGAGCAGGCCCATCTCGCGCTCGCCGACCGGCGCTGCCAGTATTTCGTGATCGGGCTTGGCGCCTGGATCGAAGCGCGCGGCTGGCGGAGCGACGTCGCTTCCGAAGGCCTGGGGCAACTGGCCGAGCCGGCGGTCAACTTCGCCCGCAATGTCCTGTCGGCGCAGCATGCGAAGGTGCTGAAGCGCGGCCGCAAGTTCAAATCGCTGCCGACGGAGGAGCGTCACCGCGTCCGTCTCGCCGCGAAGAAGCTGCGCTACGTCGCCGACTTCCTGCTCCCGCTCTGCGGGCACGGCAAATCCGCAAAGCGGTTCTCGCGCAGGCTGGCCGTCCTTCAACAGGAGCTTGGAATCTACAATGACATGGCGACAACGTCGTCGTTGCTAGCCGAGGTCGGCGCCAAAACGACCGACAGCGGCACGGCGGCGGCGGCGATCGCGGGCTGGCAGGCCCACGCCATAGTCGCCGTTGAAGCACGCTTGCTGAAAGCCTGGTCGGAATTCACCGTTGCCAAGGTGCCCTGGTCGACCGACGCGCCGGAGCAGCCGATCAAGCTGGTGCAAACCAACGCGGGATGGCTGCGCTAATCGCAGCCCAACACTTGATCACCCCTTGGCGTCGCACGCCCAGGCGCGGATCACGCATTCCTTGCCGCCATATTTGTAGCATTCGCGGGTGGCGGCATTGAGCGTCGCCGAGATCTTCGGCTTCACCGCATAGCCATAGGCGCCACAGGGATTGGCCATATCGACCGACATCGCCGCGCAGGCGCGCTTCATCGTCACGGTCGTGCAGTCGCCCTTGCACTGTTTCTGCGCAGCGGCGCGCGCCTCGTGCTCGGCGCCGTAATCATAAGCCTGGCCATAGGCTCCGCACTTGCCGACGGCAAAAGCACCGGCCGCATGTGCTTGCGTAATATAACGGGCACCGGCGATACAAACCGACAGCACAAAGAAAAACATCGCGCAACGGCGCGCGACGACATCAGAACCCATGGAAAACCCCTCCCCCCAAGGCAGGTGGGGCGACTTTAAGCGCCGGTCGTTTCCACTTGGTGAACGAGTGGTTGAAAAGCGATGCGGGACTAGTGACCTCGGCAACACACTTTCTGGTTGTATTTTCAAATCGCGTTATTTACGGTCGTCAAGTTGCAAACAGAGCCGTAGGAGGCGACCATGCGTCCGATCAAAACAATGCTGCCGGGAATGATCGCGTCGGCCTGTCTGATCGGACTTTCGCCCGCGCATGCACAGGCGGTGAACTGGACCTGGACCAACCAATATGGCTCGATCCTGGCCATCACTGGCTTCGACCAGAACACGGGTGCGATCAGGGGGACCTACACCAACAACGCAACAAGCAGCTGCGACGAGGGCAAGCCGCAGGGCGTGACGGGCTGGCTGGCCTACGGCAACACCGGCACCGCGATCAGCTTCTCGGTGAATTTCCTCGGCTGCGGCTCGACCACCGTCTGGACCGGACAGCTCAATAACTCATCTGGATTCCAGGGACTGTGGTATCTGTCGCTGGGAGAGGCCGTCGCATGGAACGGCATCAGCGCGGGCGCCGATACCTTCACGTTCAGCAGCGGCGACAAGGCCCTGCTGACGAAGAGTGGGGTCGACCTGAAGGCCGCCAACGAGAAGCTGTCGAACACGAAGAAGTAGGCGAGCGGCGAAGGTGGTGCGCAACCTATCGCATCACGGCGCTGCCTATCCCCGTCGTGCCGCTTCCAGCGCCTGCGGCGTGTCGATGTCGAGGAACGCGCCCTCACCGTCCACCGGCACTTCAGCGACCGCTTCGGTGTGCCTGGCGATCAGATGCCGCGCGCCGACATCGCCGTCGAGCGTCATCAACTCCTTGAAGAAACGGCGCGACCACAGCACGGGATTGCCGCGGCGGCCTTCGCTCACGGGCACGACGATGAGATTGCCACGATCCGGCGCGAAGCCGTCGATCAGGCGATCGATCAGGCCGGCATCGATCAGCGGCATGTCGCCAAGGCAAACCACGGCGCCGTCGCATGCGTCGGACACCGCGGCGATGCCTGCTTTGACCGAGCTCGCGATGCCGCCGGCGAAATCCGGGTTCTTGACGAAACGCACCTTCAGGCCTTGCAGCGCCTGCTCCACCAGCTCGGTTTGATGGCCGGTAACGACGATCACCTCGGATGCTTTCGAAGCCAGCGCCTGCTCGGTCGCGATCCGCACCAGCTTCTTGCCGTCGAGCTCGGCGAGGAGCTTGTTCGGTCCGCCCATGCGGGTGGAGCGCCCCGCTGCGAGCACGATGGCGGCGACCTGGCTGTTGCCCTCGGTCTCGGGTTTTGCGCGCGGCTGCGGGCGCGTGACGATTTCCATCAGGAGGCCACCGACGCCCATGCCCATCAGCTCGGAGCGCGTCACCTCGATGCCGGCCAGGAGCCGCATCAGCACCCAGTCGAAACCGTTTTCGACCGGCGAACGCGCGCAGCCCGGCGCACCCAGCACCGGCACGTTGCCGGCGCGTGCGATCAGCAGCAGATTGCCGGGATCAACAGGCATGCCGAAATGCTCGATCTCACCGCCAATTCCGGTAACCGCAGCGGGAATCACATCGCGGCGGTCGGCGATCGCCGATGCCCCGAACACGATCACGAGCTCGGCGCCAAGCGCGAGCAATTCCTTGATCGCAGCCGACAGCGCGCGCTCGTCATGCTGAACGCGCCGCTCGGCGATGATCGCGGCGCCCGCCGGCGCGAGGCGCTCGGCGGTGACGCGCAGCGTCTTGTCGACGACCTTGGAAGAAAGGCCCGGCAGCAGCGTCGAGACCACGCCGACGCGCTTGACGACGTAAGGCGCAACCTTCAGCACATTTTTGCCGGCCGCCTTCACCGCGGCATCGCGCAAGCTGCCTTCAACGCCGAACGGGATGATCTTGACGGTGCCGACCATTTCGCCCTCGACCACCGGCTTGTAAGCCGAGAGGGTCGCGAAAGTGATGGCCTCGTCGATATTGTTGATACGATCGACCGCGGCGCGGTCGATGACCAGCACGCCGGGCTGCGCGGCGAACAAATTGGCGCGGCCGGTGAAGGCGCGCTCGACATGAATGCCCTCGCCGCCGATCGCAAGCGCGATGCTGGCGGCCGCGACGTCCTCGGAAACGTCCCCCTCCTCCATCCGCACCACGACGATGTCCTTGATGCCGGCACGCTCCAGCGTTTCGACCTCGGCGGCCCCGATCGTCGTGCCCTTCTTCAGCACCAGCGGACCCTGGCGCAAGGTGTGGACGGTCACCCCGCCGATCGCATCCCTGGGGCTCGCCGGTCCAAACTTCATGCCGCTTCTTCTTTTGCTTTGGGTGGCAGCCGAAGCACCGCCGTGATCTCGGCCATGATCGCCACGGCGATCTCGGACGGCGAGACTGCGCCGATCGGGAGCCCAATGGGCGCGTGGATGCGCGCGATGTCGCTATCCCTCGCGCCCTGCGCCCGCAACCGGTCGCCGCGCTTGGCATGGGTCTTCCGCGAGCCGAGCGCACCGATATAGAAGCAATTGCGCTCGAAGGCATGGAGCAGCGCGGGATCGTCGATCTTGGGATCGTGCGTCACCGCAACGAAAGCGGTGTAGGCATCGACATTGAGCGGCGGCAGCGCGGTATCGGGCCATTCGGCGACCAGCGGAACATCGGGAAAGCGCTCGGGGCTCGCGAACGCCGTACGCGGATCGACCACGGTGACGTCATAGCCGAGCGAGCGCGCCAACGGCGCCAGGGCTTGGCTGATATGGACGGCGCCGACGATGACGAGCTTTGCGGTCGGCGCGTAGACGTTCAGGAACAGCTTCTTGCCACCGGACTCGACATTGGCGCTCTTGCCCATGCGAAGCTGCTTGTCCAGCTCGGCGCGCAGCGGATCCCTGGCGAAGTCAGCTGCTTTCACCAGGCGCTGCTCGCCGCTCTCGGTGTCGGTCACCAAAATCACGGGCCGGCGCGCGGCCCGCTCTGTGTTCAGTTCGTGCAGGATTGCGAGCTTCACGGCTAGCCGACCTTCTCGACGAACACGCGGATGGTGCCGCCGCAGGACAGACCGACGTTCCAGGCGGTCTCGTCGGCGACGCCGAACTCGAGCATCTTCGGCTTGCCGCTCTCGATCACGTCCATGGCCTCGGTGACCACGGCCCCCTCGACGCAGCCACCCGAGACGGAGCCAAGAAACGTGCCCTCGTCGTTGATGACGAGGCTCGAGCCCGCCGGGCGCGGGGCCGAGCCCCAGGTTTCAACAACGGTGGCCAGCGCGACGCCACGGCCGGCCTTTTGCCAGTCCTCCGCCGCCTTCAGGATATCCTCGTCGCGATCGAGCATGGGCTTGGCCTCTCAGGCTGCGGGGCGGATCAGGCTGCGGTGATGCGGCGGCAGCGGCCGGGACAGCGTGGTGATCAACTCCTGGATCGAACTCAAATTATGCACGGGCCGGAATTCGTCCAACGTGCGGGAGCATCATTTTGATGCCCTGGGCCTTGGCCTCGAAGCCGCCGAACCGCAACAAGGGGTTGAGCCAGATCAGCCGCCGGCATGAGCGGTGCAGCCGGTCCATCTCGAAGGCGAGCCTGGAATCGGCCTCCCGCTCCAGCCCGTCGGAGATCAAGAGCACGATGGCGCCCTGGCTCAGCACCCGCCGCGCCCACAATTTGTTGAAGTTGTGCAGCGAGGCCGAGATCCTCGTGCCGCCCGCCCAATCCTCGACCGCGGCCGAACAGCTCGCCAGCGCCTCGTCCGGATCGCGCTGCCGCAGCGCGCGGGTGACGTTGGTGAGACGCGTGCCGAACAGGAACACCGAGACCCGCTTGCGCGCATCGCCGATGGCATGCAGGAAATGAAGGAACAGACGTGTGTACTCGCTCATCGATCCCGAGATGTCGAGCAGCGCGACGATCGGGGCCGGCTTTTCGATCCGCCCGAGGCGATGGATGTCGATGATATCGCCGCCGGTGCGCAGGGATGCGCGCAGCGTTCTGCGCATGTCGAGCCGCAAGCCCCGCGCATCAGGCTGATGCCGGCGCGTCAGCAGCTCCGCCTGCGGCAGCCGCATCATCTCGATGGCACGGAGCGCCTCGGCGATCTCGGCTGCGCTCATCTGCGCAAAATCCTTCTTCTGAAGGATCTCCTGGTCGGACACCGAGAGACGCAGATCCTGCTCCTGGTGCTGCGGCGTCTCCGTCATCCGCGGCTGCGACATCGCTTCCTGCACGCGCCGGGCGCCGGCCTGCGGCTTCTTCTTGGCCTGCTCCGGCAGCGGCACCGAATCCAGCATGTGCTTCCACTCTTCCGAGGCGCGGAAGAACAGGTTGAAGGCCTGCTTGAAGATCTGCGCATGCTCGTGGCGCATGACGAAGATCGATTCCAGCGTGGTGAAGACGTCGGCGCGGCTGCCGATGTCGATCACCTGAAGCGCATTCATGGCGTCGATCACCGCACCGGGACCGACCGGCATGCCGGTCGCGCGGAGCGCGCGGGCAAAGCCGACGATGTTGTCGGCGAATTGCTCGGTTTGCTCGGGTGCAAGGTGGTTGACGGCCATGGTTGGGTACTCCCGCTCGTCATTCCGTCGCGGCACGCCGAATGACGGGCTCAGTGGAGACGCGACATCAATTCTCGCTCGTCGCTTCCTTCAGCACCTTTTGCAGGGTGTCGCCCTGCATCCGCGTGATGTCGTCCTGGTATTTGAGCAGCGCGCCCAGCGTATCGCCGACCACCTGGGGGGTCAGGGAGCGGGCATCGAGCTCGGACAAGGCTGTCGCCCAGTCGATGGTCTCGGCAACGCCCGGCGACTTGTAGAAGTCCTGGTTGCGCAGCGCCTGCACGAAGCGAACCACCTGCTGCGACAGCTTCGCCGAGATGCCGGGCACGCGCGACTTCACGATCGCAAGCTCCCGATCGGCGGCGGGATAATCGACCCAGTGATAAAGGCAGCGCCGCTTCAGCGCGTCGTGGATCTCACGGGTGCGGTTGGAAGTGATGATGACGATCGGCGGATGCGGCGCCTTCACGGTACCGAATTCGGGGATCGTCACCTGGAAGTCGCTGAGGATTTCCAACAGATAGGCTTCGAACGCCTCGTCGGCGCGGTCGAGCTCGTCGATCAGCAGCACCGGGGGACCTGCCACGTCAGGCTCGAGCGCCTGGAGCAGCGGCCGCTTGATCATATAGCGGTCGGCGAAGATGTCGCTCGACAGCTGCTCGCGATCTGTGTCACCCGCCGCTTCCGCCATCCGGATCGCGATCATCTGCGCGGCGCTGTTCCACTCGTAGACGGCGGACGAGACGTCGAGGCCTTCGTAGCACTGCAGGCGAATCAGCTTTCGTCCCAGCGCCGCCGACAGCACCTTTGCGATCTCGGTCTTGCCGACGCCGGCCTCGCCTTCAAGAAACAGCGGCCGGCCCATGCGCAGCGAGAGATACGTCACCGTCGCCAGCGACCGCTCGGCGAGATAGCCGCGCGACGTCAAGAGTTCGAGCATCGCATCGACCGATGCCGGCAGGGTCGCTGAAGTCATGAAAAAGCCAGTCTCGCTACGCCCCTACCCGGGACAAGTTTGGCCGAGGCGTGAGGTTCACTCACCCCTTGGCGTTAGCCGCATCAAGGGCGCGCCGCGTCAGTACGCCGATGAGATGCGCACGATATTCGGCGCTGCCGTGGATGTCGCTGTTGAGCCCTTCCGCCGGCACCTCGATGCCTTCGATAGCCTTTGAGGCGAACCGCTTCTTCAGCGCCTCCTCGAACGCCTCGACGCGGAACACGCCGTCCGAGCCGGCCCCGGTGACGGCGACGCGCACGTCCGAGGGACGCCGCGCCACGAACACGCCGACCAGCGCGTAACGCGAAGCCTGGTTGCGGAA
Source organism: Bradyrhizobium sp. USDA 4474 (assembly GCF_054057515.1). NCBI lineage: Bacteria > Pseudomonadati > Pseudomonadota > Alphaproteobacteria > Hyphomicrobiales > Nitrobacteraceae > Bradyrhizobium > Bradyrhizobium sp. USDA 4474. Next base: position 779,921 of record NZ_JBSRZJ010000002.1, read on the forward strand.
CTTGACGTAGGCGGCCTTCTTCGGCAGCGGGAACATTACCTTGGTGATGATCTCGTCGGCTTCGAGCGCGGTCGAGAACAGGCCCTGGAAAAACTCTTCGGCCTTGAGGCGACGCTTGTTGGTGACGATGGTGGCGCCGAGCGCGAGCACGGCGGCCGGATAATCCGCGGTCGGGTCGTTGTTGGCGAGCGAGCCGCCGATCGTGCCCTTGTGGCGCACCGCGGGATCGCCGATCTGGCTGGCGAGACTGGCCAGCGCCGGAATGGCCTCGCCGACGATGGCTGATGTCGCGACCTCGGCATGCTTGGCGGTCGCGCCGATCACCAGCGAACGGCCCTTCATCTCGATCGTGTCGAGCCCCTCGATATGGGAGAGGTCGACCAGATGCGGCGGGCTTGCGAGGCGCTGCTTCATGACCGGAATCAGCGTGTGGCCGCCGGCGATGACCTTTGCGTCTTCGTTCTTGACCAGAAGATTGGCGGCCTGCCGGACGGTGCCGGGGCGGTGGTATTTGAATTCGTACATCTGGATGTCCTGATCGCGGAGGGCGCGCGGTTACGCGAGATCGGATTTCGCCATTGCCTTCGCGCCGGCGGCGATCGAGGCGACGATGTTCTGGTAGCCGGTGCAGCGGCAGAGATTGCCTTCAAGTTCTTCCCGGATCGTATGGTCGTCGAGCTCGTGGCCCTTGCGATGCACGATATCGATCGCGGTCATGATCATGCCGGGCGTGCAGAAGCCGCACTGCAGGCCATGGTGCTCACGGAAGGCCTCCTGCATCGGATGCAGCGGCGCGCCATCGGCCGCCAGTCCCTCGATGGTCTTGACCTCGTGGCCGTCGGCCATCACGGCCAGCGTGGTGCAGGATTTCACGGCCTTGCCGTCGAGATGCACGACGCAGGCGCCGCACTGCGAGGTGTCGCAGCCGACATGCGTACCGGTCAGCCGCAGATTCTCGCGCAGGAACTGCACCAGAAGCGTACGCGGGTCGACATTGCCGTTGACAGGATTGCCGTTCACGATGAGGGAGATTTTTGCCATAAGCACTCTCTATCAGCGCCCCGACGGGTCCCGTCGAAGCGGTTCTTTCTTATAATTATTCCAACCCATCATATGGGCCATTATGGCCGGGGGCAACATCGCCCCGGGCGCACGGTGCCATGACGAAAGTGGGGGCGTTCAGCCCTGTACCGCCTTGGCGAAATTCGCGAAAAACTCGTCGGCCAGCTTCTTGGCAGTGCCGTTGATCAGGCGCTGGCCGAGCTGCGCAAGCTTGCCGCCGATCTGCGCCTCGACCTCGTAGGAGAGCAGCGTGCCGCCATCCTTCTCGGCGAGCTTCACGGCCGCGCCGCCCTTGGCGAAGCCGGCCACGCCGCCCTCGCCCTCGCCCGAGATCTTGTAGCCGTTCGGCGGATCGAGATCGGAGAGCGTCACCTTGCCCCTGAAGCGCGCCGAGACCGGGCCGACCTTCATTTTCGCCGTGGCGCGAAAGCCGCCGTCGTCGGTCTTCTCCAGCTCCTCGCAGCCGGGGATGCAGGCCTTCAGCACCGCGGGGTCGTTGAGCTTTTCCCACACAGCCTCGCGCGGCGCCGCAAGCTGGACTTCGCCGTTCATCGTCATGGCCATGGGCGCCTCCCGGGGATCGCATCAGAACAAGATTGCTCAAGTAACGCAGGGAGGCCGCAAAGGAAAGAGCGGCACCCGCTCACTTGCAATGCATATTCGCACCTGCAAAAAGCCTTGTACGCTCACTCAGGGATTGGCACAGCCGGGTCATGGTGGTTAGGTCCCGCGCAACATGAGTACACCCCTCTCTCCCCTGCTTGCGCCGATGCTGTCGAGCGCCGCCATGCGCGCCGTCTGCGACGACCGCGCCACCCTGCAAAACATGCTCGATTTCGAGGCAGCCCTGGCCCGGGCCGAGGCTGCGGCGGGTGTGATTCCGGAAGCCGCGGTGGGCCCGATCCAAACCGCCTGCAGGGCCGACAGCCTCGACATCGGCGCCCTGGCCGAGGCCGCGACCCGGTCAGGCAATCTCGCCATCCCCCTGGTCAAGATGCTGACCGCCCATGTTGCAAAGACGGACGCCGAGGCTGCGCGCTACGTGCATTGGGGCGCAACGAGCCAGGACGTTATCGACACCGCGACCATGCTGACCTTGCGCGCAGCAATCGATGCGCTCGACCCCGACCTCAGCCGGGCCATCAAGGGGTTTGCCGCGCTGGCTCGCACCCATCGCAACAGCGCGATGGTGGCGCGGACCTGGCTCCAGCATGCGCTGCCGATGCCGTTCGGGTTGAAGGCAGCTGGATATGCCGCAAGCCTCGCCCGCGCCCGCTGCCGCCTGCGGCGGCTGCGCCGTGAGGGCCTCGCCCTGCAATTCGGCGGTGCCGCCGGCACGCTCGCCGCCCTCGGCGACAAGGGGCTGGCGGTGGCCGAACGGCTGGCGCAGGAGCTGAACCTGGCCCTGCCCGAAGCGCCCTGGCACACCCATCGCGACCGCATCGCGGAGGCAGCTTCGGCGTTTGCGATTCTCGCGGGCAGCTGCGGCAAGATCGCGCGCGACGTCTCGCTGATGATGCAGACCGATGTCGGCGAAGCCTTCGAGCCCGCCGGCGAAGGCCGCGGCGGCTCCTCGACGATGCCGCACAAGCGTAACCCTGTCGCAGCCGCAAGCGCGCTCGGCTGCGCAACCATGGCGCCACAGCTCGCTGCGACGATCTTTGCAGCCCAGGTGCAGGACCACGAGCGCAGCGCCGGCCCCTGGCACGCGGAATGGCCAACGCTGCCGCAATTGATGCTGGTCACATCAGGCGCGCTTGCCGCCATCGTCGACATCGCCGAAGGGCTCGACGTCGATGCCGCGCGCATGCGCAGCAATCTCGATGCGACGCATGGGTTGATCATGGCGGAGGCCGTCACGTTTGCGCTCGCCGACAAGATCGGCAAGAGCGATGCGCATCACCTGATCGAGGCCGCGAGCAAGCGAGCGGTTGCCGAGAAGAGGCATCTGCGCGAGGTGCTCTCGGCCGATTCGCAGGTCACCGCGCATCTGACGCCTGAGAAAATTGCGGCATTGTTCGAGCCAATGGCCTATCAAGGAGCCTCGCAGGCTCTGATTGATCGCCTGCTCGACGGCCTTGAGCGCGAATAGAACGGAGACGCCACGATGCCCATGATCGATGCCGACGGTTGCCTGCTCAACGTCTCCGTCGAGGGCCGCGATGGCGGGCCGACCCTGATGCTTTCCAACTCGCTCGGCTGCACGCTGCAGATGTGGGAGCCGCAGATGAAGGCGCTGACGCAGGTGTTCCGCGTCATCCGCTATGACCGGCGCGGCCATGGCAAGTCCAGCGTACCGCCCCCGCCCTATACGATGGAGCGCTTCGGCCGCGACGTGCTGGCAATCCTCGACGATCTCAACATCGAGAAGGTGCACTGGTGCGGCCTGTCGATGGGCGGCATGGTCGGGCAATGGCTGGGCGCCAACGCACCCGAGCGGTTCGGCAAGCTCATCCTCGCCAACACCTCCTGCTACTATGCCGAGCCGACCAAATGGCTGGAGCGCATCGACGCCGTGAAGAAGGGCGGCCTCGCGGCGGTCGCCGACGGCGTGATCGCCGGCTGGCTCACCCAGGATTTCCGTGAGCGCGAGCCCGACATCACCGCCAGGATGAAGGCGATGCTGCTGTCCACGCCGGTCGAAGGCTATCTCGCCTGTTGCGAGGCACTGTCGACGCTCGACCAGCGCGCGATGCTGCCTGAGATCAAGAGCCCGACGCTGGTGATCGCCGGCCGCCACGACATGGCGACGCCGATCTCGGCCGGCGAATTGATCCGCTCGAACATTCCCGGCGCCAGCATGACCATCATCGACGCCGCCCACATTTCCAATGTCGAGCAGCCGCATGCGTTCACCGACGCGGTGGTGGGATTCTTGACGCAACGCTGACCAAGACCATCATTGCGAGCGAAGCGAAGCACCAGAATCTTTCCGCAGAGACAGTCTGGATTGCTTCGCTCCGCTCGCAATGACGAAGGAGGAAACAATCATGGACGACCAGAAGCGCCGCGATGCCGGCATGACCGTACGCCGCAAGGTGCTGGGCGATGCCTGGGTCGACAAATCGATCGCCAACCGCAATGCCTTCAACACCGACTTCCAGGACATGATCACCCGCTACGCCTGGGGAGAGATCTGGACGCGACCGCATTTCGACGAGCGCACGCGCCGGGTGCTCGTGATCGGCACCATGGTCGCGCTCGGACAATGGGATGAATTCCGCCTGCATGTGCGCGCGGCACTCGCCGAAGGTGGCTTCAGCCCCGACGACATCAAGGAAATTCTGTTGCAGCAGGCGATCTATTGCGGTGTTCCGGCGGCGAACCACGCCGTCAAGGAGGCCTCAGCTGTTGTGCAGGAGCTCGGCTTGCTCGAGAGCTAGCGGCGCGGCCTTCGCGACGTCGACGGTCTTCGGCGCCGGCGCGGGCCGCTCGATCACCAGCACGACCGCGGCACCCAGCAGCAGCAGTAGCTCGGTTGCATGCAGCCGGAGCGCGGCCATCTCGCCCACCTTCGATGCCATCACCATGCTCGCAAACGAGATCAGGCTCCCGATCGCAAGCGCGATGCCGAGCGCCTCGTCGCTGCTCCCGCTCCTGCGGGTGCGGGGAATGGCGAGCAGCGCAAGATAGATCGCGAAGAACGCCACGACGGTCAGTCGCCCGAGCGCCAGCAGCCAGGCGGCGCGCACGGTGCTCATGCCCGACATCTGAAGCTCGTCGCTGAGGAACAGCGCCACGGCAACGCTCGGCCGCTCGTAGAGGCCGTGCACCGGCGCCACGACAATGTTGAAGGCGACCATGGTCCAGGCCGGAATGAAATAGGCCGCCAGCAGCGCGCCGTTGATCGAGCCGATCCGCCAATTCCTGAACATGCCGCTTCCCGTTTCGTCACTGCCCTCGGACGGAAGGCTTTGCCGGGAGCTAACGCGCATCGGAGTGTAGCGGCAATTTAAACCCTTTGTTTACCTTAACTGGCCCGTTTCCCCAAAGAAAAGGGGCCCTGCCTTCCGGCGGGCCCCCTTCCTGCTACTCCCTCGACCTTCAATCCAATCTGTTGTCCTGCTGACCACCCTGCTGCCGGCCCGGCTTGTTGTCGCCCTGGCGCATCGGGTCCTGCTGCTGCTGTCCGGGTTTCTGGCCTCCGCCCTGCTGCTGCCCTGGTTGCTGACTTGGGCGCTGCTGACCAGGGCTCTGGTTCTGCTGGCCCGGATTCTGGTTCTGCTGCTTCGTCATTGGGGGAAACTCCCTTGTTGGACGTCACTCGGGATAACGGCCTGGGGCTGATTTGGTTGCCCTGCAGAGCCGGTTCCTCGTTGCGGGAACCAGATTTTGGCACCCGGCGCCGAAATGACTCTGTACAAGCCCTCAATGCCGAGGCCGGGCAGTTGCAGGCACCAGTTCCCTCCTGTTACAAAACGGGAAGAACGCTCGAGGGGCTGCCGGGGCCCGAGAAGAAGCGTAAGCACTCTCTCGAAGGCTTCCCTTTCAGTCGCGTCAGGTTGGTAACGGCAGCGCATGGATTATTTCGCCCAGCAGCTCATCAACGGCCTCGTGCTTGGTTCCATCTACGGCCTGATCGCGATCGGCTACACGATGGTCTACGGCATAGTCGGCATGATCAATTTCGCCCATGGCGACATCTTCATGATCGGCGGCTTCATCGCACTCATCACCTTCCTGATCCTGATCTCGCTCGGGTTGACCGCGATCCCGGTGATCCTTCTCGTGGTGCTGCTGGTCTCGATGGCAATTACCGCACTCTATGGCTGGACCATCGAGCGCATCGCGTATCGGCCGCTACGCCACTCCTTCCGCCTTGCGCCGATGCTGTCCGCGATCGGCATGTCGTTCGTGCTGACCAACTACTCGCAGGTTGCGCAAGGGGCGCGGGTCAAGCCGATCCCGCCCTTCATCAAAGGCGGCTACACACTGCATGAGAGCGCCAACGGCTTCGTCATCCAGCTGTCGAACATCCAGATCATGGTGGTCCTCACCACCATCGTGCTGCTGGCCATCTTCACCTGGCTGGTTTCGCGCACGAGGCTCGGGCGCGACATGCGTGCCTGCGAGCAGGACCAGACCATGGCGGCGCTGCTTGGTGTTGACGTCGACCGCACCATCTCCATGACCTTCGTGATCGGGGCCGCGCTCGCCGCGGTCGCCGGCCTGATGTACCTGCTTTATTACGGCCTGGTCGATTTCTTCATGGGCTTCGTCGCCGGCATCAAGGCCTTTACCGCCGCCGTGCTCGGCGGAATCGGTTCGCTACCCGGCGCCATGCTCGGCGGTCTCGCGATCGGCCTGATCGAGACGTTCTGGTCGGCCTATTTCTCGGTCGAGTACAAGGACGTCGCCGCATTCTCGATCCTGATCGTCGTGCTGATCTTCATGCCGACCGGCCTGCTCGGCCGTCCCGAAGTCGAAAAAGTCTGACGGACCGCCCGCGTGACAGCCAGCTCGCACGAGACCACCAACACACGTCGCACCGCCGGCATCCCGTTCCTCCTGAAGACCGCGTTCATCAACGCGGTGATTGCGCTGGTGCTGTTCTCGCTGATGGTCGGTATCCGCACCGAGGCGGGCTCCGACGGCCAGCTCACCTATTGGACGCGCTTCGGCGACCTCGCTTCGCTCGTCGCCGCGGTGTTCGGCGGCTCGATCGTGATCGAGCTGCTGCGGCAATGGATCGGCCCGACCGGCGCCGAGAAGCTCGTGCCCGCTTCGGTGCAGAACGGCGTCTCCTTCATCGGCCGCTACCTTGCGCCCGCGCTCCTGATCTTCACGCTGCTGGTGCCTGTCATCTTTTATAACCAGCGCTACATCCTCGACCTCGCGATCCTCGTGCTCACCTATGTGATGCTGGGCTGGGGCCTCAACGTCGTGGTCGGGCTCGCCGGCCTGCTCGATCTCGGCTACGTCGCCTTCTACGCAGTCGGCGCCTATTCCTACGGGCTGCTCGCCACCAATTTCGGCTGGTCGTTCTGGGTCTGCCTGCCGCTCGCCGGCATCCTTGCCGCGTTCTGGGGCGTGCTGCTCGGTTTCCCCGTGCTGCGCCTGCGCGGCGACTATCTCGCAATCGTGACGCTCGCCTTCGGCGAGATCATCCGCCTCGTCATCATCAACTGGCAGGATCTCACCGGCGGGCCCAACGGCGTCTCGGGCATTCCCCGTCCCTCCTTCTTCGGCATTCCGCTCGACAACAGCGACGACGGGCTGGCTGCCAAACTCGGCATCGAATATTCGCCGACCCATCGCATCGTCTTCCTGTTCTACCTGATCCTGGCGCTGGCGCTTTTGACCAACTGGGTGACGATCCGCCTGCGCCGCCTGCCGATCGGACGCGCCTGGGAAGCGTTGCGCGAGGATGAGGTCGCCTGCCGCGCGCTCGGCATCAACACGACGACGACGAAGCTCACGGCGTTCGCGACCGGCGCCATGTTCGGCGGCTTTGCGGGCGCGTTCTTCGCGACGCGCCAGGGCTTCATCAGCCCGGAATCCTTTACCTTCCAGGAATCGGCGCTGGTGCTCGCCATCGTCGTGCTCGGCGGCATGGGCTCGCAGCTCGGCGTCGCGCTGGCGGCGCTCGCCATGATCGGCGGCTTCGAGCTGTTCCGCAGCCTCGAGACCTACCGCATGCTGGTGTTCGGCATCGCCATGGTGCTGATCATGATCTGGCGGCCGCGCGGCCTGATCGGCCATCGCGCGCCGACCGTGTATCTGACCAAGGCGCAAACGATCTCCTCCGACCTGGTCAAGGAGGGGCACGGATGAGCGAGGATACAATTCTCAGTGTCGACCGGCTCACCATGCGTTTCGGCGGCATCGTCGCCGTGCAGGACCTGTCGTTTGCGGCCGAACGCAAGAAGATCACCGCGCTGATCGGACCGAACGGCGCCGGCAAGACCACCGTCTTCAACTGCATTACCGGCTTCTACAAGCCGACCGGCGGCGCCATCCGCCTCTCCCATGATGATGGCCGGCAAATCGCGCTGGAGCGGCTCAACGATTTCCGAATCGCCAAGCTCGCCAAGGTCGCCCGCACCTTCCAGAACATCCGGCTGTTTCCCGGCATGACGGCGCTGGAGAACCTGATGGTGGCGCAGCATAACGCATTGATGCGCGCGTCGGGCTTTACGTTTCTCGGCCTGATCGGCGTGCCCACCTACCGCGATGCCGAAAAACGGGCGATCGCGCTCGCCACCGACTGGCTCAGGCGCATCAATCTGCTCGATCGCGCCGACGACGCCGCCGGCAATCTCGCCTATGGCGACCAGCGCCGGCTCGAGATCGCGCGCGCGATGTGCACCGAGCCCGCGCTTCTGTGCCTGGACGAGCCCGCCGCCGGCCTCAATGCACGCGAGAGCGCCGCGCTCAGCGAGCTGCTGCTCTCGATCCGCAGTGACGGTACCTCGATCCTGCTGATCGAGCACGACATGTCGGTGGTGATGGAGATCTCAGACCACATCGTGGTGATGGATCATGGTGTGAAGATCGCGCAAGGCACGCCGCGGGAGGTGCGCGACGATGCCAAGGTGATCGCGGCCTATCTCGGCACGGACGAGGAAGAGGCTGCGGCCGTAATGGAGGGCGGCACGTGACGTCCGCTCCCACCCCCCTGCTCGCGATCCGCAGCCTGCGCGCCGCCTATGGTAAGATCGAGGCGCTCAAGGGAGTCGATGTCGCGATCAATCCAGGCGAGATCGTCGCGCTGATCGGCGCCAACGGCGCCGGCAAATCGACGTTGATGATGACGATCTTCGGCAGGCCGCGTGCCCGCGCCGGGCAGATCCTGTACGAAGGCCGCGACATCACCGACGTCCCTACCCACGAGATCGCGCACTTGCGCATCGCGCAGTCGCCGGAGGGCCGCCGTATCTTCCCGCGCATGAGCGTGGCGGAGAACCTCCAGATGGGCGCGGACGCCACGGAGTGCACCGATGCGGAGCGCGAGGCGACGCTGGAGCGCGTGTTCACGTTGTTTCCGCGCCTGAAAGAGCGCTATGCGCAGCGCGGCGGCACGCTCTCGGGCGGCGAGCAGCAGATGCTGGCGATCGGCCGTGCCCTGATGAGCCGCCCGCGCCTGCTCCTGCTCGACGAGCCCTCGCTGGGCCTCGCGCCGCTGATCGCCCGACAGATCTTTGATGCCATCCGCGTCCTGAACCGGCAGGACGGCCTGACCGTCCTGATCGTCGAGCAGAACGCCAATCATGCGCTCAAGCTCGCCCACCGCGGTTACGTCATGGTCAATGGCCTGATCACGTTGGCCGGAACCGGTGCCGAGTTGCTGCAGCGCCCCGAGATTCGCGCCGCCTATCTGGAAGGTGGCCGCCACGGCTGAGGCCGCCCGCCTCCTCGTGGAGCCGGGTTCGGCGCGGCCGAATGCGCCGAAATATCTGCGCTCATGCCCGTATTTTGCCGGTGACTTCTCCCGGGATTCATTCAAGAATGGCGCCGGTTTGAACCGGGCCAACCCGGCAACTTCCACAGGCGATCACCCGCGAGGTATCTCATGAAGTCACTGAAACTCATCGGTCTGGCATTCGGCGCGTCGGTCGCGCTGTCGAGCGCGGCATTCGCGCAGGATGTCACCATCGCAGTTGCAGGTCCGATGACCGGCACTGAATCCGCCTTCGGCCGACAGATGAAGAACGGCGCCGACATGGCCGTGGCAGACATCAACGCCGCCGGCGGCGTCAACGGCAAGAAGCTCGCGCTCGATGTCGAGGACGACGCCTGCGATCCCAAGCAGGCCCGCTCGGTCGCGGAAAAGATTGCAAGCGCGAAGATTCCGTTCGTCGCCGGGCACTATTGCTCGTCGTCGTCCATCCCGGCGTCCGAAGCCTATGCCGACGGCAACGTGCTCGAGATCACGCCTGCCTCGACCAACCCGCTGTTCACCGAGCGCAAGCTCTGGAACGTGGCGCGCGTCTGCGGCCGTGACGATCAGCAGGGCCTGATCGCCGCGCAATACATTGCCAAGAACTTCAAGGGCAAGAACATCGCGATCCTCAACGACAAGACCACCTACGGCAAGGGTCTGGCGGATGAGACCAAGAAGGCGCTCAACAAGGCCGGCATCACCGAGAAGATGTACGAGTCCTACAACAAGGGCGACAAGGACTTCAACGCGATCGTCTCGCGCCTGAAGAAGGACAACATCGATCTCGTCTATGTCGGCGGTTACCACCAGGAAAGCGGCTTGATCCTGCGCCAGATGCGCGACCAGGGGCTCAAGACGATCCTGATGGCCGGCGACGCGCTCGCCGACAAGGAATACGCCTCCATCACCGGCCCCGCCGGCGAAGGCACGCTGTTCACCTTCGGTCCCGATCCGCGCGAGAAGCCGACCGCGAAGAAGATCGTCGACGCCTTCAAGGCCAAGAATATCGACCCCGAAGGCTATACGCTCTACACCTACGCGGCGATGCAGGTCTGGTCGCAGGCAGCCAAGAAGGCCGGCACCACCGACCCCAAGAAGGTCATGGAAACGATGAAGGCCGGCAAGTGGGACACCGTGATCGGCCCGATCGAGTATGATGCCAAGGGCGACATCAAGCAGCTCGACTACGTCGTCTACAAGTGGGACGCCAAGGGCGGCTACGCCCAGATCAAGGGCAACGGCACTTGAGACAGGACTGCTGACCTTTTAACTCCACCAGCGTCAACGCCCCGGCTCGCCGGGGCGTTTTGTTTCGGCACGCCGTCAGACGGCTGCGAAAAGCTCGTCGCCCGCCGCTTCCTGCGCCTTCCGGAGCGCCTGCAGCAGGTCGTTCGGCCGAAACGGCTTTTGCAGGCATATCACGCCGTCGAGGCCGGGTGCCTCGCCCATGAAATCCAGCGCCGTCATCCCGGATATCGCCACGATCGGAAATCCGGGAATCCGTTCGCGAATAGCTGCTATGACCTCGATCCCGCTGGCATCGGTCAGGAAAATGTCGACGATCGCTGCATCGAAAACGTTCTCGCCGAACGCCTTCAGGCCCGCCGCGCCACTCTCCGCCTCGACCACGTCGTATTGGTTGACCCGAAGAACAATCGAGACCATGGCACGGACGTCCTTTTGATCATCGACAACAAGGACACGGGGCATGGGAACAACTCCCGGATTCGTATCATTAACTGGTTCAATTCAACGGCGGGGGGCGCCCGGCCAGTATGGGGTCCGTCCAGTAAAGCCAACCTTACCGACTTCCTATTCCGATTCCCTGTCCGAGTTAAGTAAGCTGTAACCCTCGGTTGAGTCGTGGGCACGTTCCCCCAGGACACGCGCCCGGAGCCGGCTACCATGGAGGCGAGAGCCGACAATCCAAGGCAGCCGGCCAACGAAGCCACGTGGACTACCCCATCGACCTAGCGAGAGGTTGACGTGCACGCAAAGAACGACCGAAGCACATTCCTTTCGACCTTGCCGGCCACGCAGCGCGATCGCGCTGGAGCATTGGCGATCGTCGGGGTTTCCGCGATCCTGTTCGCAATCGCCGTGCCCTTCGCGGGCACGCCGCTGGCCCAGGTACCGGGCTTCGTGGCGAGCTATCAATCGGCGCTCACGGTCAGCGACATCATCACGGCCGTTCTGCTGCTGTCGCAATTCTATGTGCTGCGCAGCCGCGCACTGCTGCTGCTGTCCACCGGTTATCTGTTCACCGCAGCGTCGGCGGTAACCCACGCCCTGACCTTCCCAGGGCTGTTCGCGCCGACCGGACTGCTGGGCGCCGGGTCCCAGACCACGGTCTGGCTCTACATGATCTGGCACGGCGGTTTCCCATTGCTGGTGCTGGCCTATGGCTGGCTGAAGGATGCCGACGGTGGCCCCAAGGTCGAGGGACCGACCGGGCGCTCGATCGTGGTCGCCGTCCTCGGCGTGATCGCCGCGATGATCGTCATCGCCTGGGTCGTCACGGCGCAGCACGATCTGCTGCCCGTCCTGTTGAAGGACGGTCGCTACACCACCACCATGATCGGGGTGGTATCATTCGTCTGGTCCTTGAGCTTCGCGGCGCTGATCACGTTGTGGCTCCGCAAGCCGCATACGGTGATCGACATCTGGCTGATGGTCACCATGTGCGCCTGGCTGTTCGACATCGCATTGTCGGCGATCGCCAACGTTGCGCGCTACGATCTCGGCTTCTATGCCGGCCGGCTCTACGGCCTTGGCGCTGCGAGCTTCGTGCTCGCCGTGCTCCTGATCGAGAACGTTCGCCTCCAGGCCACCACGATGGGCCTCCTCGGCCGGTTGCGCGAGCAATCGGCTTCGGAGCGCGACTACTACGACAAGCGCCTCGCACTCTACGGTGCGGTCGTCGAGTCCTCCAACGATGCCATCATCACCCAATCCCTCGACGGCATCATCACGGGCTGGAACAAGGCCGCCGAGCGCCTGCTCGGCTATTCCGCAGCGGAGGCCATCGGCCAGTCCATCGAGATGATCGTGCCGCAGGATCGCAAGGCAGAGGTCAGAAGCATTCTCAACCGCGTCAGCAACAACGAAACGATCGCCCAGCAGGAGACCGTCCGTGTGCGAAAGGACGGGCGCCCGATCGACCTCGTGCTCAATATCTCTCCCTTGAAATCAGTCAGTGGTGAGATCATCGGCGTCTCCAAGATTGCCCACGATATCACCGAGGAGAAGCAATCACGAGAAAAGCTGCGCCGCGAGATCGAGGAGCGCCAGCGCATCTTCGAGACCTCGCAGGACCTGATCCTGGTCACCGACGGATTCGGCAATTTCATCCAGGTCAGCCCGAGCGTGAAGGAGATTCTCGGCTTCACTCCGGAAGACATGATCGGGCACAGCGCGACAGAGTTCATCCACCCCGACGATCTCGAGAGGACGCGCGAGGAGATGCGCGCGGCCCGGCGCGGTCATATCAAGCGCAGCTTCGAGGCGCGCTACTATCATTACGACGGACACGAGGTCACGCTGAACTGGATGGGCACCTGGTCGGAGCCGGTGAAGCGCCATTTCTTCATCGGCCGCGACCTCACCGACAAACAGGCGGCGGAGGCCCAGCTCCGGCAGGTCCAAAAGATGGATTCGATCGGCCATCTGACCGGCGGCGTCGCCCACGACTTCAACAACGTGCTCACCGTCATCACCGGCACGATCGGTATCCTGGCGGACGCAGTCGCCGACCGGCCGGAGCTTGCCGCCATCACCAAGCTGATCGACGATGCCGCCGAGCGCGGCGCGCAGCTGACCAAGCATCTGCTCGCCTTCGCCCGCAAGCAGCCGCTGCAGCCGCGCGAGATCGACGTCAATGCGCTGATCCTCGAGGCCACCAAGCTGCTGCACCCCACGCTCGGCGAGCAGATCACCATCATGCCGCAGCTCACCGAGGATGCCTGGCCCGCTTTGGTCGATCCGGGCCAGCTTTCCACCGCGATCCTCAATCTCGCGCTGAACGCACGCGATGCCATGCCGGACGGCGGCACCCTGGTGCTTGAAACCCGCAACATCTTCCTCGACGACGGCTATGCCAGCATGAATGTCGACGTCGTCGCCGGCAAATACGTGATGATCGCGGTCAGCGACACGGGATCGGGAATTCCGGCCGCCCTGCTCGATCGGGTGTTCGATCCTTTCTTCACCACCAAGGAGGTCGGCAAGGGCACCGGCCTCGGCCTCAGCATGGTGTTCGGCTTTGTCAAGCAGTCCGGCGGTCACATCAAGATCTACAGCGAGGAAGGCCACGGCACGAGCGTGAAGATCTATTTGCCGCGTTCCACCGGCGTGCAGGAGACCGAATACGAGGTGCTGCAGAATGTGCCCATCGCCGGCGGCAACGAGAAGATCCTGATCGTCGAGGACGACGCGCTGGTGCGGCAGTATGTCGTGACCCAGGTCAAGAGCCTCGGCTATGCCGCACTCGAAGCGGCCAACGCGGCCGAAGCCCTCGACATCATCGATGCGGACGAGGACATCGACCTGCTCTTCACCGACGTCATCATGCCCGGCAACATGAACGGCCGCCAGCTCGCCGACGAGGCGGCACGGCGGCGCCCGGAGCTGAAGACGCTGTTCACCTCGGGCTACACGGAAAACGCCATCGTCCATCACGGCCGGCTCGATTCCGGCGTGCTGCTGCTGGCGAAGCCCTACCGCAAGTCGGAACTCGCCAGGATGCTCAGGACGGCGCTGGCGAGTTGAGCCCGTCGCTGGCGTGGGCTATCGCTGAAGCCATGCTAGCCGCATGGAGTGCCGCCCTTGAAAAACCTCCTCACTGACGTCGCCGGCGTTCGCGTCGGCCATGCCCATGACGCGAAGCTCGCCTCTGGTGCCACGGCCATCGTGTTCGACCAGCCGGCGGTGGCGGCGATCGACGTCCGCGGCGGCGGCCCCGGCACCCGTGAGGATGCGTTGCTTGACCTCGCCAACACGGTCGAGCGCGTCGACGCGATCGCATTGTCGGGCGGCTCCGCCTTCGGTATCGAGACCGGCGGCGGCGTGCAGGCCTGGCTCGCCGAGCAGGGCCGCGGCTTCCGCGTCCGCGAGGCGCTCATTCCGATCGTGCCGGGCGCGATCCTGTTCGATCTGCTCAACGGCGGCGACAAGGCCTGGGGCCGCTTCGCGCCCTATCGCGATCTCGGCTACGCCGCGGCGGTCGCCGCCGGAACGGGCTTTGCGATCGGAAGCGTCGGCGCCGGCCTGGGCGCCACCACCGCGACATTCAAGGGCGGGCTCGGCTCGGCCTCCGCGGTGACCAGCAATGGGGTCACGGTCGCGGCGCTCATCGCCGTCAATGCGGTCGGTAGCGCCACCGTCGGCGACGGACCGTGGTTCTGGGCGGCGCCGTTCGAGGTCGATGGCGAGTTCGGCGGCCGCGGGCTGCCCGAGGCGTTCACGGACGACATGCTCAAGATGCGCGTCAAGGGCGGCCCCGCCGCAAACGAGCGCGAGAACACCACGATCGGCGTCGTCGTCACCGATGCGGTGTTGACCAAGCCGCAGGCCAAGCGGCTGGCGATGATCGCGCATACCGGCTTTGCGCGCGCGATCTACCCGGTTCATGCCCCGACGGATGGTGACGTTTTGTTTGCCGCCGCGACATGTGTCAAGCCGATCGATCCGGTCGTCGGCCTGACCGAGCTCGGCATGGTCGCCGCCAACGTGGTCGCCCGCGCGATCGCCCGCGGCGTTTACAGCGCAACCGCGCTGCCGTTCCCGGGCGCGCAGCCGGCATGGAAGGACCGGTTCGGCTGAGGCCTCAAAAAGCGCGTCAGACGCTTATCGAGATCGAGGAGGAGGCCCCGTTCGCCGATGATCCCTGTCCCTGGCTCTGCATCATCTGCGCAAACCAGTCATAGGGCGTATTGCCGGCGCCGGAGCCATTCGAAGAGCTGGAGGCGCCCGGCACGGTCGTCGTCATCTTGAAACCGTCGGCGTAGGTGACGGTGGTCGTGGTCGAGCCGTCGGCGCTGGTCGAGGTGGTCGTGGTCGAGCCGCCGCTCGACGATGACGACTTGGAATCCGAGCCGCTGCCCGACGCATCGCCCGAGCCGCTCGCCGCCTGCGCGTGGTGGTGGCCGCCATGATGGCCGCCGGCGCCCTTCAGCGCCTTCGACATCTCGTCGAGGCTGACGCTGCCGTCGGAATCGGTATCCAGCTTGGAGAACACGTCGTCGGCCTGCGCCAGATTGGTGCCGCCCGCGCCCAGCGCATTCTCGAACTCCGACTTGCTGATCTGGCCATCGCCATTCGCGTCGAGTTGCGAGAACAGGTCTTTCAGCGCTGCGTCGCGGTCCGTCGAGGTCGAGCTGGCCGGGTCCGTCGACCGGCTTTGCGCGGCGAACAACGCATTCATCGTGTCCGGCGAGATCTGCGGATAATAGCCCGCATTCGCCGACGAAGCCGCACTGCTGGACGTGCCGCTGTTGCTGCCGTCGATCGCAAAGGGATTGCTCGCCGCATTTTGCGACGAGCCCGCCTGCGGCGTCGCGGACGATTTCGAGCTCGTCAGCGATTGAATGGCATCGAGCGCACTCGAGACCGCACCAAGAGCAAACAACATTGCACAACTCCAACCGATGCGGCATGCCGCGGCCAATGTTCCGCCGTTGAGGTCAGCAAGCGTCGTGCCAGCGCGAAAAGCTCAATGTAATCCAGCCCGGCCGCGCTTTATGGGCACCGGGAACATCGGCAATTCATGCCGCCACCGGCAGAATTTTCCGCCCACAGGAAGCTGATCCTCCGCGCATTGCCGGGCCGGGAGGCCCATGTTAGGCGAGGCCGTTCGTCCTTCCGCTGCCACGGGAAACCGCGCCATGACCCAAGCCTTCGCCCCCCGCCCCCTGGCCATCGCCCCCTCGATCCTGGCTTCGGATTTCTCCAGGCTCGGCGAGGAGGTTCGCGCGGTGGACGCGGCCGGCGCCGATTGGATCCATCTCGACGTGATGGACGGCCACTTCGTGCCGAACATCTCCTACGGCCCCGACGTCATCAAGGCGATGCGCCCGCACACCAAGAAGATCTTCGATGCGCATCTGATGATCGCGCCCTGCGACCCCTATCTGGAAGCCTTCGCCAAGGCCGGCTGCGACCACATCACCGTGCATGCCGAGGCAGGTCCGCATTTGCACCGCTCGCTGCAGGCGATCCGCGCGCTCGGCAAGAAGGCCGGCGTCTCGCTCAATCCGGGCACGCCGATCAGCGTACTGGAATACGTGCTCGACCTCGTCGACCTCGTGCTGGTGATGTCGGTCAATCCAGGCTTCGGCGGCCAGGCTTTCATTCCCGCCGCGATCGGCAAGATCCGCGACATCCGCGCGATGACCGCGGGACGGGCCGTCGACATCGAGGTCGACGGGGGCGTCGGCCCCGACGTCGCGGGCGCGCTCGCAGCGGCCGGCGCCAATGCCTTCGTCGCCGGCACGTCCGTGTTCAGGGGCGGCACGCAGGAGGCCTACAAGACCAACATCGCGGCGATCCGCAACGCCGCCGCGGGCGCACGCGGCGAAGCGATCTGAGCTGTAGCGAGGCTCGGAAAGCGCCGAAAACCTGCGGCTTGTACGGAGGCCACAGCGGGCATTGCTTAAAATTGCAACTATGATCCGTACTCATCCGGGCTTCACTGATTCGCGCAAATCACCGCTACTAACTCCCGTCTGCTTTTGACGGGAGCACATCATGACGACGACCCTGGTTTGGACTGGCGTGGCGTTGTGGATCGGTTTCAGCGCGTTCGTCGTGTTTGGCCCATCGGCCGGCCCGGACAAAGTCCCGGCGCGTTCCACGCCTGTCATCCGCCGCGACAGGGCCTGATCCCATGCAGATCGCCCTCACCAAGCTTCAGCCGAAGCGCCGTTGCCGAATCCCGCGTCGTCCGCATCCGAACCTCGATTATTTCTTCGGCCGCCTCGAACGCGCCGAAGGTACGCTCGACGATGATTCCCGCCCCGACAATACCGACCTCGATCATTCGTTCGCCTCACAGCGTCGACACTGAGACCCCTTTTTCCGGATTGAAACCATGAAACCGCACTGCCCGAATTGCTTCAAGGAAATGGACAAGGCAGCCGCCTCGCGCAACCTCTTCAGCTGCCAACCCTGCCGCGAGATCATTCAGTATTTTGGCGGCAGCGTGGATCACGGCGAACCCGCTCCCCAGTTCTCCTGGCCGATCCGCCGCAAACGTGCCGTCCCCGCCGCCCAGGCCGCCTGATCTGTCCTAGCCCCACACCACGCCGGCATCCGGTTCTGGCAGAGCCATTCGCGGCGGCCGCACGACGGTGACGGTGCAGGTCGCCTCCGCGGCCACCTTGGCCGAGACGCTTCCGAGCAACGTGCGCCTGAACGAGCCTTGCCGGGCACCGATGATGACGTGGTCGACCTGATTGACCTCGGCAAATTCCAACACGGCGGCGGCAGGATCGACGGCTTCCAGCACATGAACCGATAGCCGGCTTTCGTCGAGCTTCAACGGCGTCGCCCAATGCCGGAGCGCGACGAGGCGGTCGATATGCTTGTTGGAGCCCTGCTCATCCAGCGTCTTGTCGATGGCGATGCGGTTGAGCTTCAGCACGTTGACACAGGCCAGCCGTGCCGACGGCAGGGTCGCGAGGATGCGCTCCGTGGTGACCCGTAGCGACTCGTTCAGTTCCGGCTCACCCTCGGCCGTATCCAGCGCGACTGCGACGATCGGGCTCATCGCAATTTGCGTCGCAACATCGGATCTCCCGCCCTGCGGCTTGACGTCGGGGTTGAAGCGGCGCCGCCAGGCCACAGTGAGAGGATCGCGCTTCAGGCGTTCCGCGCGCGCGGTGAGCTTGACCTGGTCCGGATGGGTCAGATCGAAGGCCAGCTGAGCTGCCGTCGGATAGCGCCAGTCCGGCTCGATCTCCAGGCACCGCAGCACCACCTCCTGGAGCCAGGGCGGATAGTCGCTGCGCAGCGCGCGCGGCGGATAAGGATCGCGCCACAGCCGACGCCGCATCGCGCGCAGCGTCTCGCCCTCGCCAAAGGGACGTTCGCCGGTGGTGAAGAAATAGAGCAGCACGCCCAGGGAAAACAGATCACTGCGCGGATCGTCGCGCACCCCTCGAAGCCGTTCCGGCGCCATATAGGGCGCAGTGCCGTAAGGCAGGCGGAACTCCGCCTGCAACAGATCGGGCAGATGATTGTGATGAGACAGGCCGAAGTCGATCAGCACGGCCTCGCCCCGCGCCTTCTCGTCATTCCCGCGGAACATGATGCTGCTCGGCTTGATATCGTGATGGATCACGTTCTGCCGGTGCAAATCGGCAAGGGCGGTCGCGATTTTTGCGACGAGCAGCCGCACTTCGTCGTAAGGCAGCGGCAGGTCGGGCAGCCGCTTGTAGAGGGTCGTTCCCGAAATGCGCTCGATCACGGCATAGGCCTGATGCGCGAAATCACCGGTGCCGTAGCAGTGCGGTACATGGGGTCCCGTCAACCGCGGCAGGATCATCATCTCCATCTCGAAGGACACGATCGCGGCGGGATCTTCGCCTTCGGACGCCCTTGGGATCTTCATCAATAGCGGCACGTCAATATCGGCATGGGTGACGGTCCAGAGCGTCGCCATGCCGCCGGCATGCACGCATTCGCCGATGGTGTAACCGTCGATGACGGCGCCTGACTTGACGAGAGGTATCGGCATCGGTCTCTACCGCCCCTCCGACAGGCGGTCGGCGAGCCAGTGCGGCAGGCCGTTCCCGCGGATCCGGTTCGCCGCGCTCGCGATGTCATAGGGCGCGCGACAATACGTGATTTGGCATAATGCCGTATCGAACAGCGCGAACGCCGCCGACGGATCACCGTCGCGCGGCTGGCCCACGGCACCGAGCACGGCGAGCCATTGCCGGCCGCGCAGCAGCGGCACCGAAACGTCGGTCTTGGGCACGAGGCCCGTCATCTTCGCCGTCACCGACATCGAATAGAGCGCGGGACGATGGATGTGGCCGCAGAAGGTCACGTGAGCCGTCGTCGATATCAGGCTCTTGGCGGCATCCGCCGTCGAGCGGATGTAGTGCCAGCGCTGGGGCTGCGAGGCTTCCGAGTGCACGAACAGACGGTCGCCGTCCTCGACGAGCATCGGCAGTTCGGCGAGAAACCGGCGCTGCGCGGGGTCGAGCCGTCCGCGCGTCCATTCGATTGCGATCTGCGCTTCATTGTTCATGGTCTCGGACGAGGAGTTCACCGCATGGTCGTGATTGCCGCGGACGGCAACGGCGCCCTGGGCGACCAGCTCCATCACGGTATCCACGACCCATTCCGGGTCGGCACCATAGCCCACGAAATCGCCGAGCAGGACGAACCGCTCCGCGCCCCTGGCGCGGGCCGCCTTCAGGCACGCCTCGAATGCCTGCCGGTTGCCATGGATATCCGAGAAGACAGCGAGAAGCACGCACCCTCCACCCTCAAAGTCTTACTGGGGGCTGATAGAGAAAAGATGCGCCTGCGCGAGGCGCTTTACCAGCCGCCCACTGGGGCGATGGGGACTATTGCTCGTCCTTGGGCGGCATTTCGGATGGCTGCAGGGACGAGGTGATTGGAACGAAGACCGTTCAGCTCCGGTTAATGGCAGAGCGAAGGAGTAGGCCTCATGAGTACGGGTCATCACAAGGAAACCGCCCATCCTCCGATCATTACGGTAGGCGAGCTCATCGACGAACTCTGTCGGCTGCCTGATACCGCCGTCGTCCGCTTCCGGTGTCCCATGCTCAATCAGGAGCTGACATTCTATCACCTTCGAAAGCGGTCGAAGGACACTGTCGAAATCGCGATCAATGCCTATCCGGAGAGTCCGCCGATCGTGCCGGCATCCAACGGCGGGCTCCACGCGCGCAGGCATGCGGCAGCTTCGCCCGCGGTTCGCGCGGACGGACCTCTTCACAAGGCGAGAGGGTGAGTCGGGCGTAGCGACCTAGCCTGCCTTCAATCCGCGCAGCACCAGCGCGAGCGTCGCATCGACACGCGCCGGCAGCTCGGCATCCTTCCACTCATCGGCATGCGCCGGATGATGGAAGCGACAGGTCGCATCGAACAGTGCGCGTGCCGTGACCTTGACGTCGTCAACCGCGAACACGCCCTGCTTGACGCCGTCGGACAGGATCGCCGCGATCTGGTCAATCATGGTATCCTTGTGGCACCTGACGGCCGCACAGGCCTCGCGCGCCAGGGTCAGATAAGTCTCGAACATTTCAGGGTCGTCGAGCACGCGCGAACGTTTTGCAGCAAAGAGCGTGCGCAGCCAGCGGTCGAGCCGATCGGCCGCGGGCCCCTGCTCCCTGGCGATTGCCAGAAGCGGCGCGTCGATGCGGTCGAGCCAACGTTTGGCGACGGCTTCGCGCAGCGAGGCTTTGCTCGGGAAATGGCGGTAGACGCTGCCGTGGCTCACATCGAGCGCACGGGCAACATCGACCACGGTGGCCTTGGCGAGTCCGTAGCGCCGCAAGACGTCCTCGGTGACTTCGAGGATCCGTTCCGGCGTCAGGATAACGGCTTCGTTCATGCCAGCACCTTGTTCCCGTTCAGGGTTGACCCGGCGATGGAGCTGCTTCCGAAGCGCCCCACCTGGTCGTTTCGGAAAGCTCTCGCCTCAATGAGGCAGTTTTGCAGCCTGCGCCGCGATCTGGCGCGCGACCAGCAGATTGAGCCAGTGCCCAATCGTGCCGGTGAGATTGATGATTTCGATCGTCATTGTCTTGGTCTCCATTCGTCCGCGACCCTCGCCCTTGAATGACGACCCTCGATCCGAGTGGATTTCGGATGTCGGGCTCCCCCCGGAGGTGGCCACGGGACACCCAATCGGAGCGTCCGGGAACGGATATACACGTCTCGCTGACAGATTTCAATATCTGTCAGTCAATGATACGTGATTGACAGTTAACTTTTGCCATCAGGAGGGCTCCCGCCCACCCGCGGGCCTGATCGACAAGCGCCTGTGACACAGCGGTGGCTTACGCTACGCTCACCCGCCCAAGAACTCATAACAAGAAGCGGACCCCCCATGCCCATCGTCAACCGCATCGCCGCCCTCTCCGACGAAATGGCCGCCTGGCGCCATGACTTTCACGAGAACCCTGAGTTGCTCTACGAGGTCCATCGGACCGCCGGCATCGTCGCCGAGAAGTTGCGCGCGTTCGGCTGCGACGAGGTGGTGACGGGCATCGGCCGCACCGGCGTCGTCGGGGTGATCCGCGGCCGCAAATCCGGCTCCGGCAAGGCGATCGGCCTGCGCGCCGACATGGATGCGCTGCCGATCATGGAAGCCGCCGATGTGCCCTACGCCTCGAAGGTCCCCGGCAAGATGCATGCCTGCGGCCATGACGGCCACACCGCGATGCTGCTCGGCGCCGCAAAGTACCTCGCCGAGACGCGCAATTTCGATGGCACCGCAATCCTCATCTTCCAGCCCGCCGAGGAAGGCGGTGGCGGCGGCAAGGCCATGGTCGAGGACGGCCTGATGACGCGCTGGAACATCGAGCAGGTCTACGGCATGCACAACATGCCGGGCCTGCCCGAAGGCCATTTCGCCACCACGTCAGGCCCGCTGCTCGCCTCTTCCGACAACATCCAGATCAGCGTCCGCGGCAAGGGCGGTCATGCCGGCGCCACGCCGCACCAGGCGATCGACAGCGTCTTGATCGGCTCGCAGATCGTGAACGCGCTGCAATCGATCGTCGCCCGCAACGTCGATCCGCTGAAATCGGCGGTGATCTCGGTGACGCAATTCCACGCCGGCACCGCTTTCAACATCATCCCGGAGACCGCCGAGCTCAGCGGCACCGTGCGCACGCTCGACCCTGAGGTGCGCGATCTGGTCGAGCGCCGCATCGGCGAAGTCGCCGACAGCGTCGCCCGCGCCTATGGCGGCACTGCCGAGACGAAATACTCGCGGATGTATCCAGTGACGATGAATCATCCGCGCGAAGCCGGTGTTGCCGCCGACGTGGCCCGTGACATCGTGGGCAGCGAGCGCGTCAACGACCGCATCATTCCGATGATGGGCGCGGAAGACTTCTCGTTCATGCTGGAGGAGCGCCCCGGCGCGATGGTGCTGGTCGGCATGGGCGACAGCCCGGCGTGCCACCACCCGGCCTACGTCTTCAACGACAACATCCTCGGCCACGGCGCCTCGTTCTGGGTGCGCCTGATCGAGACGGCAATGCCGGCGGGCTAGATACGCCGATTTGCCGAGCATCAGGACGTGCGGCGACGCACGTCCTGCAGATCCGCATCCATGCCGGCGGCAAGCCCGTCGGCGACGATTCGCGCGATCTTCGGGAACGGCTTGCGCGCATCGATGGCCACACTCACGGTCTGCGGATCGGCCCCCTTGTCGCGTACGGGCACGAACACCAGCGCGCCGCTGACGAGCTCGGGGGCGGCATCGAGCTCGGAGGTGAAAGCAACGTAGTTGCCGCTCCCCGCGAGGCGCTTCACCAGTTGCAGCGAATTGGTCTCGATCGTCCCCTCCGACAACAGCCAGCCATGGCGTGCCTCGAGGTAGCGCCTGATCGCCAATGCCTTGTTTTGCAGGACGATGGGATAGCCTGCCACTTCCTGCATGCTGGTGGTCTTGCGCTGGGCCAGCGGATGGTTCGGCGCGACTACGCAGCCGAAGGGCAGCTCGCGGCGCCACAGCACATGGATCTCACGGTGCGGATTGAGATTGAAGGCGGCAATCAGATCGGCGGCTCCGGACAGCAGCGCGGTCTGCGCATCATCCGTGCCGCCGACCTGAATCTCGAGCGAGATGCGGGGATGGCGCCCCTTCAGCTCGCTCACGAACCGCGGCAGGAATCCGTTGACATGGCTGTCCATCGCAACGAGACGCACATGGCCCTGGTTGACGCCCTGCAGCTGCTTGAACTCGGCATTGGCCCGCCGCTCGTCCGAGCGCCAACGGCGCGTCAGCGCGACCAGCGCATCGCCCGCCGGCGTCAGCCGCATGCCGCCGGTCACGCGCTCGAACAGGGTGACGCCGAGATCGCGCTCCAGAAGCAGGATCTGCCGGTTGATGGCGGACGCCGCGATATTCATTTCCCGGGCAGCGCTCTGGATCGATCCGGACCGCGCCACCTGGTCGGCATAGCGCAATGCCGCCGGAACGAGCGACCCTCTCACGTGACCTGCACCTGCCCGCACCCATTCTAATTTTGCGTATGGAGAATTGCCTATTCTGTGCTGGACGGCAATGGGTGATTGAGCCGAACATGTGCGCCGAGGTGATTTCCTTCGACCGCTGCGAGGTGCCCGTCGCAGGTTTTGGGGCAAAACGTTCTTGACTGCGTCTCGCTCGCATCGGCTCCGGCTGGACGCCATCACGCACCGGTTCGGCGCGAGCACGGCCGTGCGGGATATCAACCTCGATATCGCCGGCGGCGAGCTCGTCGCCCTGCTCGGCCCGTCCGGCTGCGGCAAGTCGACCTTGCTGCGGATCATCTCCGGCTTCATCCGGCAGAGCGAAGGCCGCGTCCTGTTCGACGACAGCATAGCCGATGCCCTGTCGCCCGCGGAGCGCGGCGTCGGCATCGTCTTCCAGAACTACGCGCTGTTTCCGCACATGAGCGTCGGCGAGAACGTCGCTTACGGCCTCCAGGCACACAAATGGCCGCGCGAGCGCATCGCCAAGCGCGTCGCCGAGATGCTCGATCTCGTCCATATGGGCGAATTCGCCAGCCGCAGGCCGCGAGAACTGTCCGGTGGCCAGCAGCAGCGCGTGGCGCTGGCCCGCTGCCTCGCCATCGATCCCAAAGTCCTGCTGCTCGACGAGCCCTTCGGAGCCCTCGACAAGAATTTGCGCCTCGACATGCAAATCGAGGTCAAACGCCTCCAGCGCCAATCCGGCATCACCACCATCCTGGTCACCCACGACCAGGAGGAGGCGCTGTCGATGGCCGACCGGATCGCGGTGATGTCGCGCGGGCGCATCGAGCAGATCTCGACCCCGACCGGCATCTACGACACGCCGCAAACGCTGTTCGTGAACGAATTCGTCGGAACCACCAACGTGCTGCGCGGTGAATTCATCGAAGGTTCTGCCGTTCGGCTCGAGAACGGCCACGTTCTCCCCATCAGCCCGAACAAAACACTTCAGCAGGGGCACGCGGTCGTCGTGTCGATCCGTCCTGAGCAGTTGCGCTTCCGACCAGCTCCGTCCGATGGCGCCTTCACCGCGATCATCACCACGGTGCTGCCGCTCGGCGCGCAGGTCGTCTACGACGTCGCGCTGACCGCGGGCCCCTCGCTCAAGGTCGCGGAGACCCGCGATGCCGAGGGCGCGCTGCGCCCGGTCGGCGCGACCGTTTATCTGGCACCGGCCTCACCGGCGGCCTGCCATGTATTCCCCGCATCCTGAGTCCGGAGAGAACGCCGCCATGACATCATTCAGAACCGTTACGATCGATCGCCGGCGCCTGTTGCGCAGCGCCGGCGGCCTCGCGCTCGCGGCGAGCCTGCCGCCCGTCGCGCACGCACAGAACAAGACGCTGATCGCGGCAACCTTCCCCGGCACCTGGAACGAGGCGGACCGCGACGTCATCGCACCGGCGTTCAAGCAGCTGACCGGCGCCGCCGTTACGCAATCCATCATCCTCGGCACCGACCAGGTATCGCGGCTCGTTGCCGCCAAGGGCAATAAGCCGCCGTTCGACGTTGCGTTCTTCGACGCACCGCAGGTGATCGATGCGGTCCGCGAAGGCCTGATCGTGGAATATCCCATCGCGCAGTCGCCCAACTACAAGGACTTGCTGCCGACCGCCCAGGACAAATGGGGCCCGAAGATCACCATGCAGGTGATCGGCCTCGGCTACAATCCCGACAAGATCAAGATTCCGCCGACGAGCTGGGACGATCTGCTCGATCCAAAATACAAAGGCCGCGTCGGCCTGACCGCGCTCAACAGCCAGCTCGGCATCGCCTTCCTTGCCGAGATCAACCGCCTCAAGGGCGGCACCGACGAGGATTTCGAGCCGGCGTTCAAGTTCCTGAAGCAGCTCTTGCCGAATGTCGGTGCGATCGGCGCCAATCTCGGCGCGTTCGCGACGCTGTGGCAGCAGGAGCAGATCGATATCGCTCCCTACAATTTCAACTTCGTCCAGACGCTCAAGGCCAAAGACGTGCCGGTCGAATTCATGGTCCCGGCGACCGGCCCGGTCGGCTGGTCGACCAGCCTGCACATCGTCGCAGGCGCCGCCGAGCCCGAGCTTGCAGTCCGATATATCGACCTGCATCTGGCCGCAGCGACTCAGGAGAAGCTGCTGAAGCCGCCCTATGACGTCATTCCGACCAATGCGAAGGTCGAACTCGGGGGCGCCATCACCAAATCGCTGGCCAGGACGCTCGACGATATCGCCAAGATCCGCACCATCAACTGGGAAAAGATCAACCCCCAGCGCGGCGCGCTGATCGATCGCTTCAACCGCGAGATCAAGCTTTAAGGGGGAGACCTGGCGATGGAGGCCGATTCAAGGCTCGTCCTGCCGCTTGCCGCCCTCTTCACGGCATTCTTTGTCGCGCCGCTCGTGGTCCTCCTCCTGCTGTCCCTGCATGGCGACATCGCCATGCAGGGCTGGACACTCGGCAACTACGCGAAGTTCTTCAGCGATCCCTTCAGCTACTCGATCCTGATCGATACGCTCCTGCTCGGCGTCAAGGCAACGTTAGTGTGCCTGTTGTTCGGTTACCCCGTCGCCTGGCTCTGCGCACGCGCCGGCGCACGTTGGCAGAGCGTGCTGGTGTTCCTGGTCATCCTTCCGATCCTGACCTCAGTGGTGGTCCGCACCTTTTCCTGGATCGTGATTTTGGGCCGGCAGGGCCTGCTCAACCAAATCGTCATGGGGCTCGGCCTCAGCAACGAGCCGCTGCGACTGCTCTATACCGAGGTTGGTGTCGTGATGGTGCTTGCCCAGGTGCAGATGCCGCTGATGGTGCTGCCGATCCTCACCGTGCTGTCGAAGCTCGACCCGAATCTTGGCGATGCCTCGCGCGTGCTCGGGGCCGGCGAATGGCGCACCTTCTTCCGCATCACGCTGCCGCTGTCGCTGCCCGGCATCATCGCCGGCTGCATCCTGACCTACGCCGCGAGCATCACGGCCTTCGTCACGCAGACTCTGATCGGCGGGGCGCGGCTGATCTACATGCCGCTTGATATCTACCAGCAGGCGGTCGGCGCCAATAACTGGCCGTTCGCCGCGGCGCTGTCGATCATCTTCATGGTCACGGTGATGATCGTCGTCGGCGTGCTCGGCGCTATCGGCCGCAGGAGCGAGATTCATGGCCGGGCTTAGACGAATCCGCTGGGAAGCCCTGTCGCTCAAATTCGTCTTCGGGTTGCTTGCGGCCATCGCCTTGCTGTTCCTGATGTTGCCTACCGCAGTCGTGCTGCTGACCTCGCTCACGTCATCGCAATCCCTGCGATTTCCGCCGCCCGGGTTCTCATTGCGCTGGTATGTCGCGCTGCTCGACGCCGACCAGATGCAGCGCGCAGGGCTGAACAGTCTGATCGTGGCGTTCTGGACCACGCTGCTGTCGACGATATGCGGCACGGCCGCAGCGCTCGCGATCGCGCGCAGCCGCTCGCCGATGATGCGCGCAGCCGACCTGCTGTTCATGTCACCGCTGCTCCTGCCTGCGCTGTCATTCGGCTTTGCCGCGCTGATCTTCATCAACAGGCTCGGCCTCTCGCCGAGCATTCCCCTCCTTGTGCTCGGCCATGGCATCGTCTGCGTGCCTTTCGTACTGAGAACGACCCTCGCCTCCCTGTCGCAGCTCGATGCCAGTTTGCTCGAGGCCTCCGAGAGTCTCGGCGCCGATCGCCTGACGACGTTTCGCCGCATCACCCTGCCGCTGATCGGGCCCGGCATTGGCGCGGGCGCCTTTCTCGCCTTCATGGCCTCCTTCGACAACGTTCCGGTGTCGCTGTTCCTCGCCGACGAGCGCACCGAGATGCTGCCGATTCATCTCTGGCAACAGATCGAGACCAATCTCGACGTTCGCACCGCAGCCGCCTCAGGCGCGATCGTGATCGCCACCCTGATCCTGATGCTGCTTGCCGAACGCTTCGCCGGACTGACCCGGCAGATGCGCTGAACGGAGATTTTCGTGCCGGGACAACTCACCCTCGACACCCTCAATCGGGCCAGCAGGGCGGATTTCGTCGCGGCGCTCGGCGAGACCTATCGCGGCAGTTGAGGCGCTGGCGAGCCCGGCGCTGCCGTCACCTACGCGTGCACGATCTCATGCCGCATCACGAAAGGTGCGAGCAGCGCGTGCACTTCGCCGGCGACGACCTCGCGCTGATCAGCAGGCAAGCCTGTCAGCGTCACGGTCGCGATCGAGCCATGGCTGCCATGCGCACCGACCTTCACCTTGCAGTCGATGCCGCGCTCGATCAGCGGCCTCAGCACCTTGGTGAACACGCGCTGCGCCGCGTCCCAGCGCAGTTGCGGCTTGAACACCTTGCCGACGCCGGTGACCGGCATCGGGTCGATCGGAATGACCTGCACCGGAACGGCGGCGCGTTCCGGCGTGCGCTCGCGCACCCAGGTCTCCAGCTCGCCCGGCTCGACGGACGCGCCCGGCTTCAACTGCACATAGCCGACCGGCAGCTCGCCGGCATAGGCATCGGGCTGGCCGACCACGGCGGCAAAGCCGACCGCAGGATGGCGAAACATGATCTCCTCGATCGGCGCCGGATCGATGTTGTGGCCGCCGCGGATCACGAGGTCCTTGGCGCGGCCGGTGATCCAGAGATAGCCGTCGGCATCGAGCCGCCCGAGATCGCCGGAATTGACCCAGACGTCGTCGACGAAGGCACCCTTGTTGTGGGCGTCGTTGAGATAGCCGCCGAACACGCCAGGCCCGGCCATGATGACGACGCCGATCTCGTCAGGCTTGCAGTCGCGGATCAGGTTGCCCTCGGCGTCGAGCTGCACGATGCGGACGCGGGCATAAGGCATGGGAAGGCCGACCGAGCCGAGCCGTATCGGTCGTGACGGATAGGCGAGCGTGTGCACGCTCGATGTCTCGGTCATGCCGTAGACCTCGACCACCGGCAGCTTCAATTTCTCTTGGATCGCAGACCCGACGGCAACCGGGATCGCCGAGCCTCCGCCGGCCGCATATTTCAGGCTGGAGATGTCGGCATTGCCTGGAGGCACCGCGAGCGCTGCGGCCAGAACCGTCGGCACGCTCGACAGTGCCTCGACCCTGAAGCGCTCGACCAGGGCCCAGATGTTCTTCACCGCGTTCGGATTGCGCCAGCCGCTCGGCGACAGCACCACCAGCGAGCCGCCGGCAGAGAGTGTCAACAGGACCTGCGTCAGCGATCCGCCAACGTGAAACAGCGGCATGCCGAACAGCATGTTGCCACCCGGCTTGGACTTCAACAGCAGGTTCAGCGCCCAGGCCTGATAGACCTGGTTGGCATGGGTGTGCCGCACCAGCTTCGGCGTGCCGGTGGTGCCGCCGGTGTGGAAATAGGCGGCGACGTCGCTGCCGAGAATGTTGCGCCCGCTGACAAGCCGGTCGGACGGTTGCTGCTTGATCAGATCGTTGAACGCGAAAATTCCGTTCGCGGGATCACCGTGGCCTGCCACCTGCACAATCGCCTTGAGGTGCTTGAGTTGCGGGCGGATCTGCTCGACCTTCTGCCAGATATCGGTCCCCGGCATCGG
The DNA here is from genome assembly GCF_054057515.1 of Bradyrhizobium sp. USDA 4474. NCBI lineage: Bacteria > Pseudomonadati > Pseudomonadota > Alphaproteobacteria > Hyphomicrobiales > Nitrobacteraceae > Bradyrhizobium > Bradyrhizobium sp. USDA 4474. The sequence continues at coordinate 809,123 of NZ_JBSRZJ010000002.1, forward strand.
CCCGAGGGCCACCAGGATCTTCGTCTTCGCCGCTTCCAGGATTTCCGCGATCTGGTGCGGCTCGAGCAGCGGGTTGACGGGGTTGGCGATGCCGGCGGCCTCCGCTCCGAACAGCGTCACGAAGGCATCGGGCAGCAGCGGCAGCATGAAGGAGATGACGTCGCCCTTCTCGACGCCGAGCGCGTGAAACATGTTCGCGGCCTGCGTCACGCGCGCGATCAAGTCGCGGTAGCTGACCACAACGGGCGCGTCGGCCGGATCGGCATTTTGCAGAAACTGGATCGCCGCGCCGTCGGGATTGCGCGCAGCACCGAGCTTGATGGCATCATAGGTGCTCTCGGCCGCAACGCGATCGGCGTAAGGGACCTGCTCGAAGACCCGGACCTCCTCGTCCGTCAAGAGCTCCGGATATTCGTTGCCGATGAGCCGATCGAGCGCGTGGATGCCCGCCATGGAATTCCGTCCTCCCCCAGCTGTCGTCCCTCGCCGCCTCTCTATGACATTTGGTTCGGCGGGGCCGCGACCGATTGACCGGTCGAGCAGGACCACAATGATGGATGATTTGGCGTTCGTCCATTGCCTGCCGGCTGCGGCGATAAACCTCGTCTGAGAGGCTTTGAACCTCCCTGCCCGATCCAGGTACCAAAGAACTGGAGTTGAGCTCGTCCGCCAGCGTCCTGCCGCAAGACTTGAGGTGACCATGACTACGCCCTTGCGGGACCGCGCCACGCGGCTGACCCTCGCGCTCGCCATGGCATCGGCGATCGCCCTGCCGCGTACAACGCTCGCAGAGGACAGCCAGTTCGACAAGATGCGCGCCAAGATCGTCGCCTTCGTCGGCGACAAGATGGAAAAGCTGGGCGGGTCGCGCATCGTCTACGGCGTGGACGGCGACGGCTTGCGCGAGAGCGTCGTCACGGATTTGCGCGACGACGTTTACGGCACCTTGCATGCCGGGCATATCGCCTTCTCCGACCTTGCGATCCGCGATGGCGGCGTCGAGCTGAAGATCGCCGACGCCAAAGATCGCGAGCAACTTGCGCGCAAGCTCGCCTCCGCCGCAGAGCGGCTGCCATCGCGCCTGATATCCATGACCGATCGCGGCGACGGAGCAGTCAAGCTCACGCCGACCGATGCGGCATCCGCCGCGCGGCTGCACGATCTCGTCGAAGACTCCATCGCCATGATCGAGCAACGTCTCAAGGACGCCGGCGTAAAGCCTGTCAGCGTCGCCCCTGAGGGCACCGACCGCATCCGCATCTTCCTGCCTGGCGTCACCGACCCCGACCGTATCACCGCGATCTTCGCGCGGAAGGTCAAGGTCAGCTTCCGGCCGGTCGATGTTTCGATGACGCCGGAGCAGGCGCAATCCGGCAGCCCGCCCGAAGGCTCCGAGATCCTGCTCGGCTTCAAGGACAAGCGGCCCTACCTGGTGACCAAGGAGAGCGCGCTCGACGGCGAGGACATCAATTATGCGGCGCCCGGCGTTGTGACCGGCATCAACGGCGCCAAGGATCCGATCGCCCAATTCCGCTTCAATGGGCGCGGTACGCGGCGTTTTGCCCACGTCACCGCGGAGAACGTCGGCAGGCCCCTGGCCATCGTGCTCGACGACAAGGTGATCTCCGCGCCAGTGATCCGCGAACCGATCGCCGGCGGCTCGGGCCAGATCTCGGGCAATTTCACTCTCGAAGAGGCCAACAGTGTCGCCATGCTGTTGCGTGCCGGCGCCCTGCCCGGGCATCTGACCCTCGTCGAACAGCAGGTCATCCAGCCCGCCGCCAAGCCATAGCACCCACCGGGCCATTTCTTAGCGCCGCCGCCCGCCCCGGATGCCTAGCTCTGCCTGCGGCGCCAACCCTAATCACGGGCCGCGCCGGGATCATGCGCGCAACCAACGGGCAATTGCCGAAACCGCCGATCGGGCTAAAATTCGTCCCTTGCAGCAGGGCGACCGAAAGTTTCTTTCAAGCGGTCGTCATTCGATTTCGGCTATACGTGCCGCGGATACCGACCAGGACTAGAGGCCTTACGCAGGGATAGTACCATGCCGTCCGGCAGCGCAGACATTTCCTCGATCCTCGACCGCATTCTGGATGCGGCGACGGACAACCTCAGGATCGCGAAGATCCTGGTCCAGATGGGCCTCGACCCCAACAACGTCACCTGGGACGCGATCTTCAACCGGATGCTGGAGATCTTCGTTCACAACATCACGCTGGCCAACATGTTCGCCGCGGTCGGCGCCGTCTTCTTCGTCGCCACCCTCCTGATGCGGACGATGGTCCCCTTGCGCGTCGCCAACATGATCGGTTGCGCTTTCTTCGCCATTTTCGGCGCGCTCTCGGCCAACGTCTCGACGTTCCTGCTGTATCTGCTCCTGCTTCCGATCAACGCTCTTCGCCTGCGGCAAATGCTCAAGCTGGTGAAAAAGGCGCGACATGCGGCCGAAGGCGACATGTCGATCGAGTGGCTCAAGCCGTTCATGACCGAGCGCAAGTACCGCCATGGCGACACGCTGTTCAGGCTGGGCGACCCGGCCAAGGAGATGCTCCTCACCGTGACCGGCAAATTCCTGGTCAAGGAGATCAACGTCGAGATCGGCCCGGGCGCTCTCATGGGCGAGCTCGGCTTCCTGACGCCCGACAACCGGCGCACCGGAACCATCGAATGCATCGAGGACGGACAGGTGCTGACGATCACCTATGACCGCCTGCTCGAGATCTACTTTCAGGATCCGCAGTTCGGCTATTACTTCCTGGTGCTGACCAGCCAGCGCCTCCTGCAAAACATCGATCGCCTGCAGAAGCAGCTGGCGGCAGCCCGGACAGCGACCACGAACAAGATCGCCTGATCGCCGCTCAGCTCAGCAGCAGCGCCATGCCGGGATCACCCTTCTCCATCGCGCGCCGGTAGGCGGGACGCGAACCGACGCGGCCGAGATATCTGACCACATTCGGGCAGCGCGCGAGATCATAGGGCTGGAAATAACGCATCGTCGTCAGCGAGAAGCCGATCATGATGTCGGCCGTCGTGAAGCTGCTGCCGGCCAGATATTCGGCCTCGCGCACGCGCGCATCGACCAGATCGAAGGCGCGATCGACCCGCGCCTTCGTGGCGGCCAGCATGGGATTGTCATCGGTGAGCTTGAGCCGGTTCAACAGCATCAGCCGGCCCATGCCGGCCTGCAAGGTGCCGTTCGCGAAGTGAAACCAGAACAGGAATTGCGCAAAGTCGGGATCATCGGCGCGGAGAACGAGTCGACCGTTGCCGTATGTGGCGATGATGTAATCGACGATAGCGCCGGATTCGGCGAGCACGAGATCGCCGTCCGTGATGACCGGCGCAGTTCCGATCGGATGCAGCGCCTTGTAATCCGGCGGCGCCAGCATGGTGACGGAATCCCGCGCGTAGCGCTTCAGCTCGTAGGGCATCCCGAGCTCCTCGCAGAGCCAGACGATGCGTTCGGATTGCGATCTGCCGAGGTGATGGACGGTGAGCATGAGCGTCTCCTGACGAGATGAAGCAAACTGACGCCAGATCCTAACCCGTGGAGAGACCGCGCTCTATCCCACCTCGTTGGTCACCATCCGCGCCACGACACGGTCACGGCGGATGAAGTGGTGCCAGAGGGCGGCGACGAAGTGGACGGCGATCAGCGCCAGCAGCACATAGGCAAAGAAAATGTGCCGGTCCTCGAAGGCGTCCGCTGCCGCCTTGTCCGGGGAGGTGAATTGCGGCACGTGAAACAGGCCGAAGAAGTCCGAATAGTTGGTCGCACGCGCGCCGGAATGCGCCCAGCCCAACATCGCGACCAGGATCACCACGAGATAGAGCGCGCCCTGGCTGACGCGGGCCGCAATCCTCTGCCAGTGCAAGGACTCGGCCGGCAGCGCCGGCGTCGGGTTGATGGCGCGCCAGGCCAGGCGCAGCACCGTGAGCAGCAGGATCACGTAGCCGATATCGGCATGGATCGAGCGGTAGAAGAATTTGTCGGCGCGCGCCGGAATGTGATTCATCCACCAGCCGAAGCCGATCATGCCGATGATCGCCGGTGCCAGGCCCCAGTGAAACCACCGGGCAACGCTGCCCCAGCTATTCCCAGTATTTCTGATCATGTCGGCTCCCGGACAGTTGCGGATATCCCGACCGCAGCGCGGCACGGCTGCTGATAGCGGGAACATGCGGCATACGCGAAATTGAATCGTTCCAAACTGGGCGGGTGGCCGATCCCGCCGCAAAACCGCCCAAAAACCGAATGGTAACCATCAGGCCTTAAGGTAACGACGTGACCCATTCCCCGACGATCCTGGTATTCGATTCCGGCCTTGGTGGCCTCACGGTGCTGCGTGAGGTGGTGGCCGCACGCCCGGATGCCCATTATACCTACGTCGCCGACGACGCCTTTTTCCCCTATGGCCATCACAGCGAGGACGAAATCGTCGCCCGCGTCGTGCCGCTGATGGGAGAGCTGATTGCCGCGCATAGGCCCGACCTGGTGGTGATCGCATGCAACACCATGTCCGTTTCGGTCATGAGCCATTTACGCGCGGCCTATCGCGTGCCGTTCGTCGGCACGGTGCCGGCGATCAAGCCGGCCTGCGCGCAGTCGAAGACCCGCCGCGTCTCGGTGCTCGGTACGAAAGCGACCGTCAAACGCGAGTACACCCAGGCGCTGATCCGGGATCACGGCCAAGGCTGTGAGGTGACACTGGTCGGCTCGCCCGAACTCGCCACGCTCGCCGAGGCTGCGCTCAGCGGCACCACCGTCGACGACGGCGACATTTTCGCGGAGCTGAAACCTTGCTTCGTCGGAAACCCCGAGGATAGGACTGCGCGCACCGACACGATCGTGCTCGCCTGCACTCATTATCCGCTGCTGCTGGACCGGATGGAGCGGCTGGCGCCCTGGTCGGTGGAGTGGATCGATCCGGCACCGGCCATTGCGCGCCGCGTCTCCGACCTGCTTGGCCCGAGCAATGGCGGCATGGCCCAATCGGGCGCCGAGATGATTTTCACGTCGAACCGCGTGCATGGCCTCAGCGCCACGCTGATGCCGTTCTTCGGCGGCCGCGCGCTGGCCTGACTTTTCGCAGCCAGGGCGCGCTGCTAGGCTGCGCCGTCGTCATCGCGCGCAAGGTCATTCATGCCGGTCCCCGCAAAGCCGCTCAACCGCCTCCGCCAGATGTGGAACGAAGGCCGCCCCGCCTTCGGTGCGATCGCAACGATCCCGAGCGTGCAGATGGTGCAGATCATGGCGCGCTCGCTCGACTGGATCATCGTCGATCTCGAGCACGGGCCGATCGGCCTCACCGAAGCCCATGCGATGATCGCGGCGACGACGGGCACGCCGTGCACGCCGCTGGTGCGGATTGCCGCGAACGAGCCCTGGCTGGCGAAGGCGCCGATGGACATCGGCGCCTTCGGCATCAATTTCCCGATGATCACCAATCGCGACGAAGCCGACAAGGCGGTGCGGAGCGTGCGCTATCCGCCGCGGGGTGACCGCCTCTGGGGCCCCTTCCACGCGCCGTTCCGCTGGGGCCAGTCGATGCCCGACTACATGGCGTCAGCCGACGAGGAGATGATCTGCATGATCACCATCGAGCATGTTGAGGCCGTCAACCGCATCGACGAGATCATGGCGACGCCGGGCATCGACGTCGCGGTCATCGGCCCCGGCGATCTCGCCACCTCCATCAACAAGCGCGGTCAGATGGACGATCCGGAATTGCTTGCGCTGATCGCGCGTGCCGAAGCCGGCATTCTCAACAGCGGCGTGCCGATCGGCGGCGTGGCGCGCACCGCCGACCAGGCCAACCAGTTGATCGACCGCGGCTACCGTGCGATCGCGCTTGGCTTCGACTGGTCGCTGTTCCAGCGCGGCATCATGGCCGCGTTCGACGGGATCAAGCGCTGAACGGTGGACTCGGCCATTATGGCTTGCCGGGACCGGCAGTGCTGCTAGGGTCGCCGCCGCTCGCCGCCCCTGATGTCAGCCCGCGGGAACCGAAAGAACGATGCGCGGTCAACCCAAGAAGATTTCGCTTCCGCGCCGACTGATTGTCGACCTCATGCGCGCCTCGATGGGCGTGCCATTCGTCTCGCTCTCGCGTTCACTCGATATCCGCCCCCTGCTGGAGGCGCGCGCTGGTGCGGCCGCGCCCGCCGGCTGGGCCGCGATGTTCGTCAAGGCCTTCGCACTGGTGGCCAGGGACGAGCCGGTCCTGCGAACCGTTTACGCCAAATGGCCCTGGCCTTCGTTCTACGAGTTCCGCAATAGCGTGGCGTCGGTTGCGATTGCCCGGGTCGAGAACGGCGAGGAATGCGTGATGCCGCAGCGAATCGCAGCCCCGGAGGCCATCACGCTGGCTGCGATCGACGCCGAGATCCGCCGCGCCAAGACGGCGCCGGTCGACGACGTCCCCATGTTCCGCAAGATCATGCGGGTCACCCGGCTGCCCCTGCCGCTGCGGCGGCTATTCTGGACGGTGGGCCTGAATTTCGGCCGCCAGCGCGGCAATTGGTTCGGCAGCTTCGCGGTGAGCTCGGTTTCGGCCTATGGCGGCGGCGAACTCCACCCCATCACACCAGGCCCCTTCATCGTCAGCTACGGGCTGGTCAAATCCGACCAGACCATCCATGTGGTGATCCGCTGGGATCACCGGGTTACGGATGCGGCTCCCATCGCCCGGGTCCTGACCCGGCTGGAACAGGTCCTGAACACTGAAATTGCTGCGGAATTGCGTGCGGCCGGCCCCACGCCGATCCGGGCGGTCAGGACCTGAATCCGGGCCATTCGCATTGACAGCGGACCCCAAACTCCCCTAAAAGCCCCCTGCTCGCGGGCCGATTTCGGCCCGCGAAGCGTTTCGCGACCCGTGGTCCTTTCCCTTAAGCTTTGGGGATCGGACCTGTCAGTGCCGGGCTAGCCCGTCACCCAGGAGGGCGCGTTTCCTCAAACCATGCAACCCAAGAGGACGCGATGACTAAGCGCAGTGAGGCGAAGTACAAACTCGATCGCCGTATGGGCCAGAACATCTGGGGCCGCCCGAAGAGCCCCGTGAACCGCCGTGAATATGGCCCCGGCCAGCACGGCCAGCGCCGCAAGGGCAAGCTCTCGGACTTCGGCGTGCAGCTGCGCGCCAAGCAGAAGTTGAAGGGCTACTACGCCAACATCAGCGAGCGCCAGTTCCACGGCATCTATGTCGAGGCCAGCCGTCTCAAGGGCGACACCGGCGAGAACCTGATCGGCCTGCTCGAGCGTCGTCTCGACGCCGTCGTGTACCGCGCCAAGTTCGTCTCGACGATCTTCGCGGCCCGCCAGTTCATCAACCACGGCCACATCAAGGTGAACGGCCGCAAGGTCAACATCTCGAGCTACCAGATCAAGGTGGGCGACGTGATCGAGGTCAAGGAAGCCTCCAAGCAGCTCGCCCACGTTCTCGAGGCGAGCCAGCTCCCCGAGCGCGACACCCCCGACTATCTCGAAGTCGACCACGGCAAGATGACCGCCAAATACGTGCGCGTCCCCGGCCTCTCCGACGTGCCGTTCCCGGTGCAGATGGAGCCCCATCTGGTCGTCGAATTCTATTCGCGCTAAGATCTCACTATCGAAAGGCCCCGGTTCGCCGGGGCCTTTTTGCTTAAGAGCCGCATTTCAGTGGCCGCACTGCCCATAGGAGCCGTCCATGCTCTACACCCCTCCCCCGATCGATCCCAAGGCGCCGCCGGTGCGCATCAATCTGCTCTCGGACACGCAGACCAAGCCGACGGCTGCGATGCGCGAGGCGATGGCGCGGGCTGAAGTGGGTGACGAGCAGGTGGGTGACGATCCGACCGTGAATGCGCTGTGCGAGCGCGTCGCTGATCTGATGGGCAAGGAGGCGGCGGTCTACATGCCCTCGGGCACGATGTGCAACGTGACAGCGACGCTGGTGCATTGCCGTCCCGGCGACGAGATTCTCGCGCATGAAACCGCGCACATCATCGCCCGCGAAGGCGGTGCGCATGCCGCGATCGGCGGCTTCCAGGTGACGCAGCTCAAAGGCGCCGACGGCCAGTTCACGCCGGAGACGTTCCGCAAAGCTCTGCACCCGCGCACGCGCTACCAGCCGACGCAGAGCGTCGTCAGCGTCGAGCAGACCGCCAATATCGGCGGCGGCACGATCTGGAAGAAGGCTGCGCTCGACGAGATCGTCGCGATCGCCAAGCAACATGGCCTCGTCACGCATATGGACGGCGCGCGTCTGCTGAATGCCACAGTCGCGAGCGGCATCTCGCCTCGGGAGATGACGGCGGGCTGGGATTCGGCATGGATCGACTTCTCCAAGGGCCTGGGCGCGCCGATCGGCGGCGTGCTCGCGGGCACGCGTGCCTTCATCGACGCCGTCTGGCAGTGGAAGCAGCGCCTCGGCGGTTCGATGCGGCAGGCTGGCGTATGTGCCGCGGCTTGCATCTACGCGCTCGATCATCACGTCGAGCGGCTCGCCGACGACCACGCCAATGCGCGCGCACTGGCCCGCGGGCTCTCGCAGATCTCAGGCATCGAGGTGCAGGAGCCGGAGACCAATCTCGTGTTCTTCAAGCCCGACGGCGCCGGCGTACCCGGCGACAAGATGGTCGTGGCATTGCGCCAGCGCGGCGTGACCCTCGCGATGATGGACGGCCGCATCCGCGCCTGCACCCATCTCGACGTCAATGCGAGCCAGATCGAGGAAACGATCGGCTACGTCAGAGAGATCGTGCGGGGGGCGTGATCACCGCCCCATCGCCCGATAGATCAGCGTCTTCAGCGCGAGCTGGATGCGGCCGCGCTGCGACGGCGTCTGCACCATGAAGATCCCGAACAGGTCGTCTTCGGGGTCGATGAAGAAGAAGGTGCCGCCGACGCCGTCCCAGCGATATTCGCCAACCGGCCAAGAGGTGCCTGGTGGTACCGACGTGCGCACGGCGACGCCGAGGCCATAGCCCGAGCTCTCGCCGGGATAATAATTCCTGTCGCGCTCGACATGGGTTTCAGGACCGACGTGATCGGACGTCATCACGGCGATAGTCTCGGGCTTGAGGTAGCGTCGGCCATCAAGCGTGCCGCGGTTGAGCAGCATCTGTGAGAAGCGCGCGTAGTCGCCGATGCTGCCGACGAGTCCGCCGCCACCCGACTCCCATTTCAGTGGCTTCCTGATATCGCGAACCTCAGTCATCGGGCTGATCGCGCGGTCCTGCGGCATCGGCTCGGCGATCCGCGGCCATTTGGCGGGATCGGCAACATAGAACGCGGTGTCCTTCATCCCGAGCGGATCTAGCAACCGCTCCTTCGCGAACTGGTAGAGCGATTCCCCTGAGATCACCTCGATGATGCGGCCGAGCACGTCGGTGCCATGGCCGTAATCCCAGATCGTGCCGGGCTGTTCGGCGAGTGGCAGCGCGGCGATCTTCGCGACGAATTCGGCGTTGGTCCTGTCCTTGTTGTCGAACAGACCGGCATCGGCATAGAGCTTGTTCACCAGGTCTCCGCCATAATAGCCATAGGGGATACCGGCTGTGTGGCGCATCAAATCCTCGATCGTCACAGGACGATTGAGCGGCTCCAGCTCGAGCGAGACCTTGTTGTCCTCGGCCTTCTTCTCGACGCCGACCTTCATGTCGGCAAAGGCCGGAATGTATTTGGAGACGGGATCGTTGATCGCGAGCTTGCCCTCCTCGACCAGCATCATCGCCAGCACGGAGGTGACCGGCTTCGACATCGAATAGAGCCGGAAGATCGTGTCGGCGCTCATCGAGATCTCGGTCGCGACATCGCGGACGCCGAAATTCTCGTAATAGACCGGCTTGCCGTGCTGCTGCAGCAACAGGATCGCGCCCGGAATCTTGCCGGTCGCGATCTCGTTCCTGATGTAGTCGGAGACTTTGGCCAGACCCTCGGGCGTGAAGCTGTGCGCGCGATCCTCGGAGCCCGCCTGCGCACCGACCACACCCAGCAAAAGAACGAGTGCCGCGAAGAGCGCGCGGCGCCCGAACATGTCAATTCTCCATGGATTCATAGACCAGTTGCTTCAAAGTCCGCTGGATACGCTGGCGCTCGCTCGGGGTCTGCTCCAGCAGCACGAAGAACATGTCCTGCTTGGGGTCGATCACGAAATAGCAGCCGGAGGCGCCGTCCCACTTCAATTCCCCGAGATCGCCGGGCGGCGGCGGTTTGGCGTTGCCGGGATCGGTACGGACGGCGAGGCCCAGGCCGAAGCCGAAACCGTCACCGGGGAAGTAGAAGTAGTCGCGGTCGACACCGGAGCCTGGCCCGACCTGGTCGGTCACCATCAACTTGAACGTCTCCGGCTTGAGGATGGTCTTGCCGTCGAGAGAGCCGCCGTTGAGCAGCATTTGCGCAAAGCGTTCATAATCGGCCATGGTCGTCACCATCCCGCCGCTGGCGAACTGGATCTTCTTGACGACGGTCGGATCGTTGATCCGGCCGACCCGGAAATCGCTGTCGTTCGGCACCGGCTGCGCCAGAAGCTTTTGTTTCTCGGGATCGGTGACGAGGAAGCCGGTGTCGACCATGCCGAGCGGGCCGAGCAGCTTCTCCCGCTCGATATCGAGCAACGGCTTGCCGGCCGCAACTTCCATGACACGCGCCAGAATGTCGGTGGAATGGCCGTATTGCCAGAGTGCGCCCGGCTGATTGTGCAGCGGCAGTTTTGCGATGCGCTCGGCGAACTCGGCGAGGTCGAAATCGCCGGCATAGATGTTGGCGTCACGATAAGCCTTGCGAACGAGACTGTCGCCGTAAAAGCCATAGGTGATGCCCGACGTATGGGTCATCAGATCGTGCACGTTCATCGGCCGGTTCGGGGGCACCAGCTCGAGCGATCTGGTGCCGTCCTCGGCCTTCTTCTCGACACCGACCTTCACATTGGCAAAGGACGGAATGTACTTCGAGACGGGATCGTCGAGCTTGATCTTACCTTCCTCGATCAACTGCATCGCGGCGACGGAGGTGATCGCCTTGCTCATCGAGAACAGGCGGAAAATTGTCTTGTCGGTGATTGGCGCTTTGCTGACCACGTCCTGCACGCCGAAGGCTTCGTGGTAGACCGGTTTGCCGTGCTGCTTGATCAGCACGGTGGCGCCCGCGATCTTGCCGGTCGCGACCTCGTTCTTGAAGAACTCGCTGATCTTGCCGAGCTTGTCCTGATTGAAATGCGCTCCGGCCGGAATCTCGTAGGTGCCTTCCGCGCGCGCAAGCGACATCGTGCCAAATGATATGAGCGCGCCACAGACCAGCCCACGTAGTCCAGTATTTGAAATCATATCCCCTCCCCGGAACATGGCCGAGCCGAGTGTACTTGCCGCCTCATGAGGCACAAGGGCTGCCGTACCGCGCCAAAGCGTCCCTGTGGAACGCGGCACTCGCCTCCGAGAAACAACAAAATATGACGTGTCCGACCGTCGGCGCGGCCGGCAGCGCGTCGATCGTCGCTTGGACCGCGATCTTCGCGGCCTGCTCGGCCGGAAATCGATACACGCCGGTGGAGATTGCAGAGAATGCCAGCGAGGTCAGCCCATTGGCGTGCGAGAGCTCGAGCGCACGACGATAGCAGGAACTGAGCGCCTCGGCCTCACCGCGCTCCCCGCCATACCAGACAGGGCCGACCGCATGAATCACATGGCGCGCGGGCAGACGATAGCCCTTCGTGATCTTGGCATCACCGGTCGGGCATCCTCCGAGCGTCCGGCACTCGGCCAGCAGTTCGGGTCCCGCAGCGTCGTGGATCGCGCCATCGACGCCGCCCCCGCCAAGGAGCGACGAATTGGCCGCGTTGACGATGGCGCCAACGCTCAGCGTGGTGATGTCGGCAACAATGACGTCAAGCTGGACAGCGCCGATCCGGCGCGTCAGCACCGTCACGGATCAAGCCGCGACGACGACGCCCTTCTCGGAGAAGAGCTGCTGCAACTCGCCGGCCTGGAACATCTCGCGGACGATGTCGCAGCCGCCGATGAACTCACCCTTGACGTAAAGCTGGGGAATCGTCGGCCAGTTCGAGAATTCCTTGATGCCGTTGCGCAGTTCGGCGGATTCCAGGACGTTGAGGCCCTTATAGCCGACGCCGATGTGGTCGAGGATCTGGACGACCTGGCCGGAGAAACCGCACTGCGGAAATTGCGGCGTCCCCTTCATGAACAGAACCACGTCGTTCGACTTCACTTCGTTGTCGATGAATTCCGCGATGCTCATATCCGTGTCCTTCTGGGGCAGAGCCCTCACCAATTGCTTCGGGCCGGCTCAGCCGATCTGACCCGATACCTGCGTATATATGTAGCCCAAACCGTTGTGCATCCAAAGTAAAATGGCAAAGAGCAGCCCCCGACATCAGGCTGGGGCAGCCCCGGCGCCATTACATGATGACACGAATATCATCACTTGGGAGGACTTTCATACCGTAACGGAGCCCCCATTTAGGACGAACCTGGGTTTTGGAACCTGGTATCGCCAACAACGTTCTCTTGTCCTGTCTGGAGAAAAACGTGACGAAACAAGCCTCCGCACCGGCCAGTCCGCCGCTTTCGTCACAATCGGCCGCTTCTGTTGGCCTCACCCGGAGGCTGGAGAGCGCTTTTCTCGCCGTCCGCAACGAGACCGAACGCCGCGCCGCACCGCTCTCGCCGGAGGACCAGCAGATCCAGTCGATGCCGGATGCCAGTCCCGTCAAATGGCATCGGGCCCACACCACCTGGTTCTGGGAGCAGTTTCTGCTCGGCGAGCATGCCCCGGGCTACCGGTCCTTTCACCCTGATTTCGCGTTCCTGTTCAATTCCTATTACGTCAGCGCGGGGCCGCGCCATGCCCGCAATCATCGCGGCGACATCACCCGGCCCAGCGCCACCGAGGTCGGCGCCTATCGCAGCTATGTCGATGCCGCCGTCGTCAAATTCTTCCGGGAGGCCGGCGAGGACAAGCTCCGCGCCGTCGCGCCGCTGGTCGAGGTCGGGCTGAACCACGAGCAGCAGCATCAGGAATTGATGTTCACGGACATCCTGCACGCCTTCGCGCAGAACCCGGTCTATCCGGCCTACGACAAGGAGTGGCGCTTTCCGTCCGCAACGCGCGCCGGGGACGACTGGCTGACGCTCAACGAAGGCATCCACACCGTCGGCCATGTCGACGACAGCTTCCATTTCGACAACGAGAAGCCCGCACATCGCGCGCTCGTCGGCCCCGTCAAGATCGCGCGCAATCTCGTCACCAACGGCGAATGGCTCGCCTTCATGCGCGACGGCGGCTACCAGCGTGCGACGCTGTGGCTGATGGACGGTTTCGCCGCCGCAACCAAGGAAGACTGGCAAGCCCCGGGCCATTGGCGCGAGGCCGACGGCGGATGGCAGGTGATGACGCTCGCCGGCCTCAAGCCGGTCGATCCAGACGCGCCCGTCTGCCACGTCAGCTATTACGAGGCCGACGCGTTCGCGCGCTGGGCGGGAAAGCATCTGCCGACCGAGATGGAATGGGAGGTCGCGGCACGCGCCGGCCAGCTCAATGACCCCTTCGGCATCGTCTGGCAGTGGACCCGCAGTTCGTATTCACCCTACCCGGGCTATCGCGCCGTCGAAGGCGCGCTCGGCGAGTACAACGGCAAGTTCATGGTCAATCAGCTGGTGCTGCGCGGTTCCTCGCTGGCGACGCCTGATGGTCACAGCCGCGTCACCTATCGCAACTTCTTCTATCCGCACCACCGGTGGCAATTCACGGGGTTGCGGCTCGCTGACTACGACTAGTTCTCATCCGACGACAAATGCGCGCCGGACAGCGCGTTCAGGAGAGTATCATGAATGTGCACGCCATCGCTTTGGCCGAAGCCCATCTCCCCGACGAGCAGACCACCGCCTTCGCCCGTGAGGCCATCGAGGACCTCTCCCAGCAGCCGAAAAAGCTGTCGCCGAAATATTTCTATGACGCGACCGGATCGGAGCTGTTCGAGGCGATCACGCGCCTGCCGGAATATTATCCGACGCGCACCGAGCTTGCGATCCTGAGGGAGCGCGGCAGCGAGATCGCAAAGATCATTCCCGAGAATGCCGCACTGGTCGAGTTCGGCGCCGGCGCAACGACGAAAGTCCGGCTGCTGCTGAACCAGTCCAAATTCGCGGCCTATGTCCCCGTCGATATCTCCGGCGACTTCCTGAAGGCGCAGGCCAACGGGCTCAAGCGCGATTTCCCCTCGCTCGGCATCTATCCGGTGGCCGCCGACTTCACCACGCCGTTCGAGCTGCCGAAGGCAGTCGCGTCGATGCCGAAGGTCGGCTTCTTCCCGGGCTCGACCATCGGCAATTTCGAGCCGCATGAAGCGCAGGCATTCCTGAAGAGCGCCCGCCAGATCCTGGGCAAGGGCGCGCAGATGATCATCGGCGCCGACCTCGAGAAAGAGGAGCGCCTGCTCCACGCTGCCTATAATGATGCGGCCGGTGTCACCGCACGCTTCAACCTCAATGTTCTCGTGCGGATCAACCGTGAGCTCGGCGGCAATTTCGACCTCTCCGCCTTCACCCATCGCGCGATCTACAATCACGACCGGCACCGCATCGAGATGCACCTGATCAGCCGGAAGAGCCAGACCGTGCGTCTGCTCGGCACCAGCTTCTCGTTCCGGCCCGGCGAGAGCATCCACACCGAAAACAGCTACAAATACAGCCTCGAACGCTTCGCCGCGCTGGCACAAGGCGCCGGGTGGCGGGTGCGCGAGAGCTGGACGGATGCAGCGAAGATGTTTTCGGTGCACGCGCTGGAGGCGGCGGAGTAAGGCTCCGGCGCCTTAATGCCTCTCAGCCTCGTCCGGCTGCGACCCGAGCGACACGGATTCCCACACCGCGACGACGATCATGATCACGCTGGTCGCCACCGTCAGCCACAGCGGCGAGAGATCGGCGGCGAACCACCACAGCGCCAGCAGCAGGATGATGCCGATGCCGTGGGACAGCTGGAGAAAGCCGCGGATCGAGTGCTTGAACAGGATGGTACCGACCAGGAACACCAGGGGACCACCGATCGTGCTGACGATGGTTCGGACGTCGGAATGACCCGAGGGGTGCTTCAGCACCAATTCGTCCGAGACCGCGGTCAGGATGATGCCGGCGACGATCGGCATGTGCAGATAAGTGTAGGCGAGCCGCGCCAGCCGGCCGGATTCGGCTGATTTCGAGATCCGCTCCGAGCCGGCCTCTGCGCCCTTGTCGAAATAGACCCACCACATCGCGATGCTGCCGACCAGCGCGGCGACGAAGGCCAGAATGTTCTCCGCGGTCCAGTCGAGTTCAGCAAAGGTCGCGCCGTTGACGACGACGGCCTCACCGAGCGCGATGATGATGAAGCCGGCGCAGCGCTCGGCCATGTGGCCGCCCTCGACGGCCCAGGCCTCGACCGAGGAGAAGCCGAGCTTCGGCACCCAGAAGCGCACGGCGGGCGAGACATATTCAATCGCGAGCGCCGCGATCCAGAACCACAGCCTCTCCTCTCCATGCGCCAAGCCGCCGAGGACCCAAAGCACCGCGGAGCCGCAGAGCCAGACCAGGATGCGGAGCGCGTTGTGCCGCACGGCGGTGCGATGGCGCGGCGTTGCGAACAGCCAGAACGCGGTGCGTCCGACCTGCATGACCGCATAGGCGATCGCAAACCACAGGCCACGACCGTCAAACGCGCTCGGGATGGTCGTCGACAGCACAAGGCCGCCGAGCATCATCAGGAAGATCAGGATGCGGACCGGCGTCAGCTCGGGATTGAGCCAGTTGGTGACCCAGGCGGTGTAGACCCACACCCACCACACGGCCAGGAACAGCAGCGTGACCTCGATCGCGCCGAGCGGCGTGAACTGGTGCAGCAGGGTGTGCGAAACTTGCGTAACGGCGAAGACGAAGACGAGGTCGAAGAACAGCTCGGCATTGGTGACGCGGCTGGGCTGGTTCGGCACGATCACGCGAAACATCGCGCCGCGCGGATTGTCCGCAGCCATCAGCGTCCCCGTCGCGCGATCAGGTCAGGTGCAATCCGTTCAAGGGCTTGGCACGCCGGTTTGCAGCGCCAGCGCATGCAGCACGCCGCCCATCTGGCCCTGCAGGGACCGGTAGACGATCTGGTGCTGCTGGACGCGGGACTTGCCGCGGAAGGATTCCGAAATCACTGTCGCGGCATAGTGGTCGCCGTCGCCGGCTAGGTCACGGATGGTCACCTCGGCATCGGGGATCGCTGCCTTGATCATCGCCTCGATATCGTGGGCGTCCATGGGCATTCGGGTCTTGCTCCTGTGTCGTCGGCTCACAGCCTCGGCGTCGAATCGCTTGCCGGGGTCCCCTCGCCGGCAGCGCCAAACTTAGCGTGAACGGCCTTCTACGTCACGCCTTGCGGCACTATATCCCTGATCCCGTCAGGATAAAGCCACGACAAAGTGCCGCGCGCGGCGGATCGATCGAAAAGGCGTGACATCATGAAGCTTCCAGGCCCCGACCACCCGATCACGATCACCCGAAACCCCCGTCGCGTGCGCGTCACGGCGGGCGATCTCGTGATTGCCGAGAGCGCCAAGGCGCTGACACTGAAGGAGGCCAGATATCCGGCGGTGCAATATCTGCCGCGGGAGGATGCCAACATGGCGCTGCTGGAGCGTACCGACCGCACCACCCATTGCCCCTACAAGGGCGACGCCAGCTATTACAGCATCAAGGTCGACGGCAAGACGCTCGACAACGCGATCTGGACCTACGAGACACCCTTCCCCGCGATGACGGAGATATCAGGCCATCTCGCCTTCTACCCGGACAAGGTGAAGATCGAGGAAGTGGGGTAGGCTCGCGCTGCAGCGCCACAGTCATCGCCGGGCGCCGTCCCGGCCAACCACCTTCATGGCTGCTTGCGCCCTACGCCCTGAAGATCGTGAGCCCGAGGATCAGTAACACCAGGAAGATCACGACGAAGACATAGAACAGTAAACGGGCGACATCGGCCGAAGCCGCCGAGATGCCCGTGAAGCCGAGCACACCGGCCACGATCGAGATCAGCAGGAAAATCAGCGCCCATTTCAAGATCGTCATCGCCCGCTCCGCAGCATTGGCCACCGCCATCGGCGGCCTCTTACCCGTTTCGGAACGGTAACCGCGTCGCTCGGAACGGGTTCCTAGGGTCACGACAGAAGGTTGTCCCGGCACAAACTACGCTTGCTGAATCGGGTTCCCGGCGGCACAGTCCGGCCGGTACGGAAGCGCAATCGGGGCGACCATGATGACGATGTCACAGACCGCGGTACTCGGCGCCGAGGCGCAAGCCGAACCGAAGGCCAAGGCGCGCAATTTGTCGCTCGACCGCGCCCGCACCTTCCTGACGCTGGTGGTGCTGTTGCATCACGCCGTGATTCCCTACACCTATTTCGGCCATACCGACCCGAAGTTCTTCTTCGGCTTCGACATGATCGTGCTCGCCACCGACAGCTTCTTCATGGCGATGTTCTTTTTCCTGTCGGGCTTGTTTGCGTGGTCAGGCATCGCCCGCAAGGGAGCACGAACCTATTTGGCGGATCGCCTGCTGCGGCTTGGCCTGCCGTTCGTGATCTGCGCATTCACGATCATTCCGCTCGCCTATTACGCCATCTCGCTCCGGCACAACCCCGAGATCGGCTTCTCGGAATACTGGTGGAACATGGTCACGAAGGGCCCGTGGCCCAGCGGGCCGATCTGGTTTCTCTGGGTTCTGCTCGCCTTCGATGTAGTCGCCTGCATCCTGCATCGACTATCGCCCAACCTGCTCGATCCCATCAATCGCCTTTCGCTGCACGGTCGGCGCCGGCCCGCAGCGTTCTTCGCGGTCATGCTTGCCGTCACTGCAGCCTTCTATGTTCCCGGGCTGATGTATTTCGGGCCAAGCAGCTGGTTCGAGTTCGGACCGTTCTCGGTTCAGCACGGCCGCGTGCTGCTCTATGCGAGCTACTTCTTTTTCGGGGCCGGCGTCGGCGTCGCGAATATGGATCGCGGGTTGCTCGCGCCCGACGGCCGGATGGCGAAGGTCAGCTGGGATTGGATGGTCTTGGCGATCGTTCCGTACTGCCTGCTCTGGGTGCTGATCTACATCAAGCGCGAAATACTGGGCAATCCGTCACCGCTGCCGAACTGGTATGAGGGGCTCTATGCGCTCTGCTTCGCCGTCTTCAGCGTGGCCATCATGTTTCTGATCCTGGCCTTTTTCCAGAGGTTCAGACAATCGGGCTCGGCCAAGCTCCTCGATCCGATGCAGGCGGACGCCTTTGGCATGTTTCTGGTGCACTACCCGATCGCGCTTTGGCTGCAATACTGGCTGTTCGACTATGAGCTGCCGGCGATTATCAAGGCGACGATTGGATTCGTGCTGACGGTCGCGTTCAGCTGGGCGCTGACGCGGGCCTTGCGCCAGATCCCCGGGGCAAAGAAGGTCCTGTGAGTGTGAAGGCGGCTCAGGCCGCCTTCCCACCCATATATTCCGGCAGAAAGCGCTCGTGCGATGTCCGCAGGCGCTCGATCGTAACCGGCGTCTCGCCCGCAATCGCGATGGCATCGCCGCCGGTGGTGCCGATCCGCACGCAGGGCACCTCGCAGCCGCGCATCTTGGCGAGCACGCGGCCGGCTTCGATTTCCGGCACGGTGACGAGATAGCGCGCCTGGTCCTCGCCGAACCAATAGGCCTGCGAGACGAGCGAGGTCGGCGCCGCAAGCAGCTTTGCGCCGATGCCGCTCGCGATCGCCATTTCGGCGAGTGCGATCAGGAGACCGCCGTCGGAGAGGTCGTGCACCGCGGTCGCGGTGCCCGCATGGATCATGCCGCGCACGCAATCGCCGTTGCGCTTCTCGGCGGCGAGATCGACCGGCGGCGGCGCGCCCTCCTCGCGACCGCAGATGTCGCGCAAGTAGACGGACTGACCGAGCCAGCCATGGGTCTCGCCGACGAGGAGGATCGCTTCGCCCTCCGCCTTGAAGGCGAGCGACGCCGATTTGGTGAAGTCGTCGAGCAGACCGACGCCGCCGATCGACGGTGTCGGCAGGATCGCGCGGCCATTGGTCTCGTTGTAGAGCGAGACGTTGCCCGAGACGACCGGGAAATCGAGCGTGCGGCAGGCTTCCGAGATGCCCTTCAGGCAGCCCACGAACTGGCCCATGATCTCAGGGCGCTCAGGATTGCCGAAGTTGAGATTGTCGGTGATCGCGAGCGGCTTGCCGCCGACCGCGGTGATGTTGCGCCAGGCTTCCGCGACCGCCTGCTTGCCACCTTCAAACGGATCGGCCTCGCAATAACGCGGCGTGACGTCGACGGTCAGCGCCAGGCCCTTCGGCCCGTCCTGCACGCGCACGACGGCGGCGTCGCCGCCGGGGCGCTGCATGGTGTTGCCGAGAATGACGTGGTCGTACTGCTCCCAGACCCAGCGCTTGCTGCACATGTCGGGCGTTCCGATCAGCTTCTCCAGGGCAGCGCCGAGCGCCATCGGCGCCGGCACCTCGCGCGCATGCACGATCGGCAACGCAGCAGACGGGACATGCGGACGGTCATAAAGCGGCGCTTCGTCGCCGAGCTCCTTGATCGGCAGATCGGCCATGACGTCGCCGCCATGCTTGACCACGAAACGCTTGCTCGGCGTGGTGTAGCCGACCACGGCGAAGTCGAGACCCCACTTCTTGAAGATCGCCTCGGCTTCCTTTTCCTTCTCGGGTTTGAGCACCATGAGCATGCGCTCCTGGCTCTCCGAGAGCATCATCTCATAGGCGCTCATGCCGGGCTCGCGCGTCGGCACCGCGTCGAGATCGAGATCGACGCCGAGGTCGCCCTTGGCGCCCATTTCCACTGCAGAGCAGGTCAGACCCGCCGCGCCCATGTCCTGGATCGCGATGACGCAACCCTTCTCCATGATCTCGAGGCAGGCCTCTAACAGCAGCTTTTCGGCGAAGGGATCGCCGACCTGCACGGTGGGGCGCTTCTCCTCGGACTTGTCGTCGAACTCGGCCGACGCCATCGAGGCGCCGTGGATGCCGTCGCGGCCCGTCTTGGAGCCGAGATAGACGATCGGCATGTTCACGCCGGAGGCCGCCGCATAGAAGATCTTGTCGGCATCGGCGAGGCCCACCGCCATGGCGTTGACCAGGATGTTGCCGTCGTAGCGGGTGTGGAAGCGCACCTGGCCGCCGACCGTCGGCACGCCGAAGGAATTGCCGTAGCCGCCGACACCTGCGACGACGCCGGAGACCAGATGGCGCGTCCTGGCATGCTCGGGCGCACCGAAGCTCAGCGCGTTCAGGCAGGCGATCGGGCGCGCGCCCATGGTGAACACGTCGCGCAGGATGCCGCCAACGCCTGTCGTTGCACCCTGATAGGGCTCGATGTAGCTCGGGTGGTTGTGGCTCTCCATCTTGAAGACCACGGCCTGGCCGTCGCCGATGTCGATGACGCCGGCGTTCTCGCCCGGTCCCTGGATCACCCAGGGCGCCTTGGTCGGCAGGCCCTTGAGATGGATGCGCGAGGATTTGTACGAGCAGTGCTCGTTCCACATCGCCGAGAAGATGCCGAGCTCGGTAAAGGTCGGCTCCCGCCCGATCAGCTTCAGGATGCGCTCATATTCGTCGGGCTTGAGCCCGTGGGCGGCAACCAGTTCGGGGGTGATCTTGGGTTCGTTCTTCATGGATTTTGGGCTTTCGGCGGCGTTTGGCCGTTCTTAGGAACATCGGGGGCTCTCGAAAAGCCCTTTATGGCGCATTTTCCCGCTGTCCCACGTTTTGCAAGCGGGGTCGGCGGCGATCCGGAATTGCAAGGCGCTGACGGATCGGATTTAAGGGCCAAAGACCCGCAATTGAAGGCCTATTTCCTTGCACGAACTGACCAAAGCCCCGCCGCCCCGCCGTCCCGACCTCCACATCGCCACCGAGGGGGAATTTGAGGGCTGGCGGACCTGGATTCGCGACAGTTTTGAATCCCATGTCGGCCCCTTCTGGCATCGGATCGAGCCCGACGGCAGCGTCCGCTGCGCCTTCCGGGTCGAGAAAAAGCACCTCAACGGCTCCGGCAACGTCCATGGCGGCTGCTATATGGCGTTCGCGGACTACTCCCTGTTCGCGATCGCCACCCATGTCCTGGATAGCAGGGCCGTGACGACCAATTTTGCCTGCGAATTCCTCGATGCGGCCCGGGAGGGCGAGCTGATCGAATGCACCGGCGAAGTCAGCCGCGCCGGCGGTTCGCTGATCTTCCTGCGCGGCAAGATGATGTCAGGCACGCGGCAATTGTTCACGTTTTCGGGCACGATCAAGCGGGTGAAGCGGAAGGCCTGAGGCCGCCGCATAGCTTCAACGCGAGATCACGCCGCCTTTTCCAGATGCGCGGTGAGGCCGGCGAACAGGCCGCGGCCGTCGGTGCAGCCCATGATGTCTTCGACGTGGTTCTCGGGATGCGGCATCATGCCGAGCACGTTGCCCTTGTCGTTGACGAGGCCGGCGATCGAATGCGCCGCGCCGTTGATGTTGTGGCTTTCATCAACCAGCCCGTCCGCAGAGCAGTAGCGATAGAGCACCCGCCCCTCGCCCTCGATGCGCTTGATGGTCTCTTCATCCGCCTCGTAATTGCCTTCGCCATGGGCCACCGGCACGCGGATCACCTGACCGGCATTGTAGCCGCGGGTGAACGGCGTATCGGAACGCTCGACGCGCAGATGCACGTCCTTGCAGATGAATTTCAGCCGCGCATTGCGCATCAAGACGCCCGGCAGCAGGCCGGATTCGCAGAGAATCTGGAAACCGTTGCAGACGCCGAGCACGAGGCCGCCCTTGGCCGCATAGTCGCGCACCGCGTCCATCACAGGCGCCCGCGCCGCGATCGCGCCACAGCGCAGATAATCGCCATAGGAGAAGCCGCCCGGCACCACCACGAGGTCGGTGCCCGCAGGCAGCGACGTCTCGGCGTGCCACACCATCGCGGGCTCGTGGCCCGAGATCAGCTTCAACGCCCGCGCCATGTCGCGCTCGCGATTGATTCCGGGAAAGACGAGGATGGCGGCTTTCATCAGAGCAGCTCGACCCGATAGTTCTCGATCACGGTGTTGGCGAGCAGCTTGTCCGCGGCATCCTTCAGCGCGGCTTCGGCCTTGGCCCTATCGGCGCCGGCGAGCTCGATGTCGAACACCTTGCCCTGCCGCACGCTGGCGACGCCATCGACGCCGAGCGATTTCAGCGCGCCTTCGATGGCCTTGCCCTGCGGATCGAGGATGCCCGTCTTCAGGGTAACGGTAACACGTGCCTTCACGTCGAAATCCTCTTCAGCTCTTCACCAGCACGGGACCCGTGCCCTGCGGTCGCTCGTTCTCCATGAGGATGCCGAGGCGCTTTGCGACTTCCGTGTAAGCCTCGAGCAGGCCTCCAAGGTCACGGCGGAAACGATCCTTGTCGAGCTTCTCGTTCGACTTGATATCCCACAGACGGCAGCTGTCCGGCGAGATCTCGTCAGCGACGATGATGCGCATCATCTCGTTCTCGAACAGGCGGCCGCACTCCATCTTGAAGTCGACGAGGCGGATGCCGATGCCGAGGAAAAGGCCGGTGAGGAAATCGTTGACGCGGATGGCCAGCGCCATGATGTCGTCGATCTCCTGGGGCGTGGCCCAGCCGAAGGCGGTGATGTGCTCTTCCGACACCATGGGGTCGTTGAGCTGGTCGTTCTTGTAATAGAACTCGATGATCGAACGGGGCAGCTGCGTGCCCTCCTCGATGCCAAGGCGCTGCGACAGCGAGCCGGCGGCAACGTTCCGCACCACCACTTCGAGCGGCACGATCTCGACCTCGCGAATCAACTGCTCGCGCATGTTGAGACGGCGGATGAAATGGGTCGGCACCCCGATGTCGTTGAGGTGCTGAAACAGGTACTCCGAGATGCGATTGTTGAGGACACCCTTGCCCTCGATCACCTGATGCTTCTTCGCATTGAACGCGGTGGCGTCGTCCTTGAAGTGCTGGATCAGGGTACCGGGCTCCGGACCTTCGTAAAGAACCTTTGCCTTGCCTTCATAAATGCGACGCCGACGGCTCATTGGGATGTACCGTGTTTTGTTGAAATCCATGTATTTGGTGTGCTCCGGTTACCAGGTTACGACCCACAGCGGAGCTGCCGTGAACGGCCTGGAACCCATCAAATTTCCAAAGAAAACCAAAGGAAACAGAACGGGAACCGAGCCTTCAGGCAACCTATCCGATTGGCTGTCCCAGCACAATCGATCCGGCCCTTCCGACGCTGACTTATACCGCCTTGCCTGCGGCTTTACGGCTCGTTGTTTCGCCGATCCTGCCCTCTATCTAGGCATGCGTGGGGGCCCTTGCAACGAGGGCCACCACGGCCAGAGACCGAAGGACTCGGAAGACGCATGAGCGAATTCGACAAGCGCGAAGAAGGCTTTGAGAAGAAATTTGCCCTCGATGAGGAGCAGAAATTCAGGGCGGAGGCTCGCCGCAACCGGCTGCTGGGGCTGTGGGCGGCCGAAAAGCTCGGAATCACGGGCGATGCCGCCGCCGCCTACGCCAGGGAGGTGGTCGCGGCCGATTTCGATGAGGCCGGCAGCGGCGGCGTCCTGCGCAAGCTCGCGGCCGATTTCGCTGCTGGGAATGTGGCCCTCACCGAGCAGGCGATTCGGAGCAAGATGAGCGAGCTGATGGCGGTCGCGGCTGCGGAGGTGAAGGCCGGGAAGTAAGCTTCACAGCGGGCGGCGGATGGCCACGCGCCGCCCGCCCTCTCGGGCTTGCAGCCGGCTCCTGGCAATGCCAAATGGGCGGCATGTCACACGATCACATCTCTAACGTCCTCGCCCAACGCTACGCCTCGCCCGCGATGCGCGCCATCTGGAGTGGCGAGGGCAAGGTTCGCCTCGAACGCGACTATTGGATCGCCGTGCTGAAAGGCCAGCGCGATCTCGGTATTCCGGTGCCCAATGGCGTGATCGAAGCTTACGAGCGCGTGAAGGACCAGGTCGACCTCGACTCCATCATGCGGCGCGAGCGCATCACCCGGCACGACGTCAAGGCTCGAATCGAGGAGTTCTGCGATCTCGCCGGTCACGAGCACCTGCACAAGGGCATGACCAGCCGCGACCTCACCGAGAACGTGGAGCAGCTCCAGGTCTACCGCGGTCTGCAGCTGATCGAAACCAAGAGCATCGCCGCGCTCATTCGCTTCGCCAAACACGCCAAGCAATTGCGCGACATGCCGTTCACGGCGCGCACGCACAACGTCGCTGCGCAGGTCACGACGCTCGGCAAGCGCATCGCCATGTTCGGCGAGGAGATGCTGGTGTCGCATCAGAGCCTGGTTGGCGTGCTCGACACCTACCCGGCCCGCGGCCTGAAGGGCGCGGTCGGCACAAGGCTGGACCAGATCACGTTGTTCAACGGCGACGCCGGCAAGGCGCGCGCGCTCGAAAAGCAGATCCTCAAGCACCTCGGCCTGCCCCAAAGCTTCGATGCGGTCGGCCAGGTCTATCCGCGCAGTCTCGACTTCCGCGCCGTCAGCGTGCTCACGGAGCTCGCCAGCGGGCCCGGCAATTTCGCCAAGACGTTGCGCCTGATGGCAGGCCATGAGCTCGCCAGCGAAGGTTTCGCCAAGGGCCAGGTCGGCTCGTCCGCGATGCCGCACAAGATGAACAGCCGCTCATGCGAACGCATCAACGGCCTGCATGTCGTGTTGAAAGGCTATCTCGCGATGGCCGCGGGCCTTGCCGGCGACCAGTGGAACGAAGGCGACGTCTCCTGCTCGGTCGTTCGCCGCGTCATGCTGCCCGATGCCTTCCTTGCCATGGACGGTCTGCTCGAGACGTTACTCTCGGTGCTCGACCAGATGGAAATCTTCGATGCCCGTCGTCGCGACCGAGCTGAATCGGTATCTGCCCTTCCTGCTCACCACCACCGTCATGATGGAGGCGGTGAAGAAGGGCGCTGGCCGCGAAGGCGCGCATGAGGCGATCAAGGAGCACGCGGTCGCGGCCATCCGCGACCTGCGCACCGGCAAGATCGTGCAGAACGACCTGCTCAAGCGCCTCGCCGCCGATCAGCGTCTCGGCCTCAGCGAAGCCGAACTCAGCCAAGTGCTCGAGCACGGCCGTGCCAATTCAGGTGATGCCGGCGCTCAGGTCGACTACTTCGCCGAGCAGGTCGATGCGCTGGCGAAGGCGAAGCCCGAGGCGGCCAAGTACACGCCCGGCGCGATCCTTTGAGGCGAATGGGGAGTAGCGAATGGAAAGCAGATTCCATTCGCTACCCGCACTTCGCTATTCGCCCTCTTTGAAGCCGTACTCCGGCACATTGCCGCTGGCGCCGTAATATTTGTAGGGCAGGAATTTGCCGGACATCGTGATCTTGACGCGGTCGCCCTTCGGGTTGGCGACGCGCTCGATGCCCATGTCGAAGTCGATCGCCGACATGATGCCGTCGCCGAATTCCTCCTCGATCAGCGCCTTCCAGGCCGGACCATTCACCATCACCATCTCGTAGAAGCGGTAGATCAGCGGATCGGTCGGCGGCATCGGCGTGCCGGTGCCGCGCATCGGCACCTCGTTGAGCATCGCAGTCTCGGCCTTGGTGAGGCCGAACAGCTCGGCAGCGTTGGCGGCTTGTGGTTTTGTGAGTTTCATCTGGCCCATGATCGCGCCAACGATCAGCACCTCGGAATAGCCGCCGATCTTTTCGCAGACATGTTTCCAGCTCCAGCCCTTCTCACGCTTGATGTCGAGCAGCTTCTCGGTGAGGTCGTCGCGTTTCATGTCAGGTCTCCCCTTGGGCAGGCATTGTGGGCCTTGCCGCCTTGGGAGGCACGAAACGTGCCAATAAATGAGGCTTAGAGGGCTTCACGCCGGCCCCCATCTCGAACAAGTCGCCTTGCTCACCCTGTGAGACCTTGCCTGATTGCACTCACCGGCTCGCTCGCAGCGCGGCAAGCTCAACGTCGGCAGCCGGCTTCTCGATAAAGGTCTTCGGACAATCGGCTGCAGCCTGTTCGAACAGCTTCAACGCCCCGTCCCTGGAGCCGCGCTGCAGAGCTAATTCGGCACTATAGAAATTGGCCTCGCAGACCTGCCCTTTTTTCTTCCTGGGGTCGGCGTCGTCGGCAGCGTCGAGCACTTGCTCCGGCGTCATCGTACCGAGAAAGAGATTGACGATCGGCGCGGGCCATTTCGTCGCGTCGAGCTGCCTGGCAGCCTCGCTCAGCTGGCTC
Source organism: Bradyrhizobium sp. USDA 4474 (assembly GCF_054057515.1). NCBI lineage: Bacteria > Pseudomonadati > Pseudomonadota > Alphaproteobacteria > Hyphomicrobiales > Nitrobacteraceae > Bradyrhizobium > Bradyrhizobium sp. USDA 4474. Next base: position 835,362 of record NZ_JBSRZJ010000002.1, read on the forward strand.
GGTTGGTCACTGCGCTTTGCAACGATTTCGCGCCATAGGATGGCATAGGCAAACTTTGGATCGAGCTGCGTCGCCTGATCGAAGTCGGCCAGCGATTTTGTGAATGACGCAATCTGCCAATAGAGTCTTCCGCGGTGGAAATAGGCGCGGGCATCCTTGGGATCGATTTGCACCAGCTGATCGTAGTCCGCAAGCGAGCGATCGAAGTCCTTTTTGGCCTTGTACGCGTTGGCACGGAGCCCGAGTGCATCCTTGTCCTTGGGACTAAGGCGGATCACTTCATCGTAGTCTGCGATCGCACGGTCGAGGTCGCCTTTCGCCTGGTAGGCCGCTCCCCGAGCGCGGAGCAGAGGGCCGTCCCCCGAAGCAAGTGCCAATGAGTCACCACCGACGGACGGGGAAATGGGCTCACTGTCCTGACCTTGAACCTGAGCCTGCCGATCGCCTCGGTTTTCCTGCTCCCGATGGGCCAGCTGGATCGCCTGGTCGTAATCGGCAATGGCGTGATCGTAGTCGCCCTTTTGAGCATAGGCGACGCCGCGGCAGCCGTAGACAAATCGGCTTCCGGGGTTCAGCTCGATGATCCGGTCATAGTCGGCGATAGCGCGTTCGAATTCGCCCAGTTGAGAAAACGACGCAGCTCGGAAGTAGTAGAAATACTCCTTTCTTGGCTTGATCGGCATCGTTTGATCGAGCGTGGCCAATGCGCGCCCTCTGTCGCCCTTGGCGAAGTAAACCCGGCCGCGGCACAATTGGCCGCCACCGGTTTCCGGGCTGATCTCGGCTGCTCGGTCACAGTCGGCCATGGCCCGATCCAAATCGCCCTTGCGGAGATAGGCGAGGCCTCGGTCGACATGGACGATGACATTGTCGGGATGGACCAGAAGGGCTTGATCGAGATCAGCGATGGCGCCCTCAAGATCTCCTTTTGATTGATAGATTCGGGCACGCCCGAGACGGGCGTATACGGACTTGGGATCGAGCTCGACGACTTTGTCGTAGTCCGCAAGCGCAGCGTCGGTTTCGCGCCTCTCGCTATGCGCAAAGGCTCGCTGAAGACGGGCGTCCAAATTGCCTGGATCGTGCTCGATGATCCGATCGTAATCCGCGATCGCAAGGCCGGGCTCACCTTTTTGACGGTAAAGCATGGCGCGGCGAAAATGCGTCATGATAACGCTTTGCTGCATAGCAGTTGCCGCCTGAATCAAGGCGGTACAGCCCGCGATGCGGTCATCGAGCGCAATGCTGACGGGCGTGTAGCACTTGGCGTTCAAAGGCATTTCGGCGCGAGCGCCTGATATGCCGAACACGATCGTCATCGCCAACGCGCTTCCGCCTGCTGCCGCGCCAATGAGTGCACGGCCCGTCACTCCAAACATGCAGTCCCCAACCGGATTCCGGGCACTGTCATAGCAACCAATCAAGCCTCTGCACAGCCCATGGTTGCGAAAACCGCGATGCGCTTGGGCTAGGTCGTCTGCTCCATCATCCCCTGCAGCCGCACCAGCTCCGCCTCGAGAGCGCGCTCCACATCCACGGCGCGAATATCGATCACCCGGTAATCCCGCGCTTCCAGCCAGGCCCGCCGCGAGGCGCGGTCGGCCGCGATGGTGTCGCCCTCGCCCGGATTGACCAGTTCGATCGCGATCCGGTGCGGGAATGAGACGAAATCAGGGATGTGGCGGCCGACCGGGGTCTGGCGCTTGAACTGACCTGCGAAGCGGCGGTCGCGCGTGAGTACCTGCCACAGCAGGCGCTCGGCATCGGTCGGGTTGCGGCGGAGCAGGCGGGCCAGCCCACGCACCGTTGAGCCGCTGTCGGGCACGCCGCCGCCCTGCCCGTGCTCGGCCAAGAGCGCGCGCAGGCGCGTCGCCTGTTCGCCGTCGAGCACGCCGCCTTTGGCCGGGCCCTTGCGTCCCTCGGCGATCGCCATCACCACCCCGTGGAGCGTGTGCATGTCCTGCTTGGTCGGCTCCATCCGGCTGAAGATATTGCGCAGGTTGACGAGCATGGTGTCGCGCTTCTCCGCCGGGCGCAAGAATTCGACCCGGTCGAGCTCGCGGATGAGATTGTCGAAGAAGGCCTGCATCTGGTGCTGCGAGGCGCGCTCGGAACGTTCCGGCATGGCATGGGGAAGCGCGCCCGCCGTCGCCCGCTTGAACCATTCATAGCCGACCAGCAGCACCGCCTGGGCCAGGTTGAGCGAGGCAAAGCCCGGATTGACCGGGAAGGTGATGATGCGGTTGGAAAGCCCGACCTCCTCGTTGGTCAGGCCCCAGCGCTCGCGGCCGAACAGGATGCCGGCCTTTCCGCCAGTCGCAACATGCCCGGAGATCTCGGCGGCCGCGGCCTCCGGCCCGACCACAGGCTTGGCCTGGTCGTGGGGGCGTGCGGTGGTGGCGAACAGCAAATCGAGATCGGCGACCGCCTGCTCGACCGTGTCGAACAGTTCGACCTTTTCCAGAATGTGGTCGGCGCCGGCGGCGGCGCGCTGTGCCGCGATGTTGGGCCAGCCGTCGCGCGGGTTGACGATGCGCAAGGCGCTCAGGGCAAAGTTGCCCATGGCGCGTGCGGCCATGCCGATGTTTTCGCCGAGCTGCGGCTCGACCAGGATCACGATGGGACCGTCGAGGGCGAGCCCAACCTTGGTCTTGTCGGTGCCGGACATCTCATTCCACTTTCTGCTTCAGCTTTCGTCTCGTTCCGCTTCGGAAAGACCCCGAACCTCCGTCTGAAGACGCTGATCCAAAGCTTCATCCGCGGCCACCCGCCCGCCTTCCGTGCGGCGCAATTTCTTGAGCGGAGATAACAGGGTTAGCGGCGTTTGCGAAACTGCAATCGCACCTCAATTGGGGACGGTTTCACCGCCCGGCTTGCGCGCGCTTTGCTTTCGGATAAGGCTATCAAGCACAACCAAAGCGAAGCCGAAAGGGCCTGAGCTGAAGCAACAATTGAGTGGGGGGATGGTGATGCTGAGCCGATGGAAATTGGCGCTTCTGGGGTTGGTCTTGATCGCAGTGGGCGGTTTCATCGCCCATCTGACCCAGACCTCGGGCGGCATCCGGATCCAGGATGTCAGGTTCAAGGGCGCCAAGGGCAACACCATGAGCGCCCTGCTCTACATCCCCGCCAATGCCACTGCGCAGACCCCGGCACCCGGCATCCTCGCCGTCCACGGCTACATCAATTCGCGCGAGACGCAGGACGGCTTCGCCATCGAATTCGCCCGCCGCGGCTATGTCGTGCTGGCACTGGACCAGACCGGCCACGGCTACAGCGACCCGCCCGCCTTCGCCAACGGCTTCGGCGGCCCTGACGGCCTCGCCTATCTGCGCAGCCTCGAGATGGTGGACAAGGCCAATATCGGCCTCGAGGGTCACTCGATGGGCGGCTGGACAGTCCTGGCCGCAGCCACCGCGATGCCCGACGGCTACAAGTCGATGGTGCTGGAGGGCTCCTCCACCGGCAAGCCATTCGCGGCCGACGGCACACCGAACTGGCCGCGCAATGCGGCGCTGGTGTTTGCCCAGTATGAGGAATTCTCCACCCTGATGTGGGGCGTCGATGTTGCCCGCGATGTCACCAAGAGCCCGAAGCTGTGGGCGATGTTCGGCACGCAGGGGCCGGTCGAGCCGGGCAAGGTCTATGGCGACCCGGCGGCCGGCACCGCCCGCGTGCTCTACACCCCCGCGATGACGCACCCGGCCGAGCACATCTCGCATGAAGCGATCGGATACAGCCTCGACTGGTTCGCTAGGACGTTGCAAGGCGGTACGCCCCGGCCGGCCGACGACCAGATCTGGTTCCGGAAAGAACTCGGCACGCTCATTGCGTTCGTCGGCTTTGTCGTGCTGTTGATCGGCACTTTCGATGGCCTGCTCGAGGCGCCGATGTTCTCCCGTCTGCGCCTTCCCGCTGTCCCCGACGGCACCATGCCGCCCCATCACGCCGCCACCGGCAGGCGCTGGACCGCCGCGTTCATCCTGTCCGCGTTCATCCCGGCACTGACCTACTACCCGGCCTTCGCTTTGGGCGGCAGCTTCGTGACGCCGTCAGCGTTCCTGCCGCAGGGCATCACCAACCAGATCCTGGTTTGGGCCATCATCAACGGGCTGATCACGCTGGCGCTGATGGGCTTGGCCCCGAAGCGCAAGGGCCGGGCCGGTCTGCTTGGCCAGTCACTCGTGATTGCGGTCGCCTCGGTCGCAGTGGGCTATGCCGCGCTCTGGCTTGCCGACCTCGCCTTCAAGATCGACTTCCGCTTCTGGATCGTCGCGCTGAAGTTGATGAACCCGAAGCAGGTTCTGATCTTCCTGACCTATTTGATTCCATTCACGGCGTTTTTCGTGGTGGCGCTGCACGTGCTGCACCGGAATTTCTCGACCATGGAGGCGCCGCGGCTCGCACTCTATCTGACCAACATCCTGGCGCTGACGTTGGGCTTCGTCGTGCTGCTGGTCCTGCAATACGGCACGCTTTGGCTGACGGGAAAGCTGTTCAACCCGCTGCCCGACCCCGGTTTCGTGCCGCTCTCGACCATCGTCGCGATCCAGTTCGTGCCGCTGCTCGCCATCGTCGCCGTGATCGCCACCTTCACCTGGCGACGGACCGGATCGAGCCTGCCCGGCGCCCTGATCTCAGGCCTGTTCGTAACCTGGTACATCGTGGCCGGCACGGCCACCCAGGCTGCCTTCTAGAGGGGCTGATCCCGGCGAAAAGATGGGCTGAAACTGCATAACCGCTCCGCTTTCGCCCGCCCCCGCGCGGTGCTATAGCGCGGGAGATTTCCACCAGTTCCAAGAAGGCTTCTCCGATCATGGCAAAAATCAAGGTATCCAATCCCGTCGTCGAGCTCGATGGCGACGAGATGACCCGGATCATCTGGCAGTACATCAAGGACAAGCTGATCAACCCCTTCCTGGATGTCGAGCTGCTGTATTTCGACCTGGGCATGGAGTACCGCGACCACACCAACGATCAGGTGACCATCGACGCCGCCGAGGCGATCAAGAAGGTCGGCGTCGGCGTGAAGTGCGCCACCATCACCCCCGACGAGGCGCGGGTGAAGGAGTTCAACCTCAAGCAGATGTGGAAGTCGCCGAACGGCACCATCCGCAACATCCTCGGCGGCGTGATCTTCCGCGAGCCGATCATCTGCAAGAACGTGCCGCGCCTGGTTCCCGGCTGGACCAAGCCGATCATCATCGGCCGCCATGCCTATGGCGACCAGTACCGCGCCACCGACATCAAGTTCCCGGGCAAGGGCACCCTCTCGCTGAAGTTCGTCGGCGAGGACGGCACCGTGATCGAGAAGGAAGTGTTCAAGGCTCCCGGCGCCGGCGTCGCCATGGAGATGTACAATCTCGACGACTCCATCATCGACTTCGCCCGCGCCTCCTTCAACTACGGCCTCTTGCGCGGCTATCCGGTCTACCTGTCGACCAAGAACACGATTCTGAAGGTCTATGACGGCCGCTTCAAGGACATCTTCCAGGAGATCTTCGACAAGGAGTTCAAGAAGGAGTTCGACGCCAAGGGCCTGACCTACGAACACCGGCTGATCGACGACATGGTCGCCTCGGCGCTGAAATGGTCCGGCGGCTATGTCTGGGCCTGCAAGAACTACGACGGCGACGTGCAATCCGACACCGTCGCGCAGGGCTACGGCTCGCTCGGCCTGATGACCTCTGTGCTGCTCACCCCTGACGGCAAGACCGTCGAAGCGGAAGCTGCCCACGGCACGGTGACCCGTCACTACCGCGAGCACCAGAAGGGCAAGGAGACCTCGACCAACTCGATCGCGTCGATCTTCGCCTGGACCCGCGGCCTGTCGCACCGCGCCAAGCTCGACAACAATCCCGAGCTCGCGAAGTTCGCGACCACGCTGGAGAAGGTCTGCGTCGACACCGTCGAGCAAGGCTACATGACCAAGGACCTCGCACTGCTGGTCGGCGCCGATCAGCGCTGGCTCTCGACCACCGGCTTCCTCGACAAGGTCGCTGACAACCTTGTGAAGGCGCTGGCGGCGTAAGCCGTCCGGATTTCACCCGCCTGGGCTAGACATCATCACGGGCCGCGTCTTTCAGCGCGGCCCGAATTTTTTGAGAGCCCCCTTGCGGAGATCCGACCATGTCCACCAAGCTTGCCGTCCCCTGCCTGCTTCTCGCGGCCGTGACTGCGCCAGCGGGGGCGGGCGGGACGCTTCCCGACGCCATCGCCGCACCGGGCCAGAACGTCGTGCTCAGCGTCCACGCCGAGGGCGCGCAGATTTATGAGTGCAAGGCCGGCGCCGACGGCAAGCTCGCCTGGGCGTTCCGCGAGCCGATCGCGACGCTGCTCGCCGAGGGCAAGACGATCGGCCGCCACTATGCCGGGCCGAACTGGCAGCACGCCGACGGCAGCGCCGTCGCCGGCAAGGTCGCAGGCAGCGCGCCGGGCGCCACGCCGGCCGATATCCCCTGGCTGAAGCTGGAGGTCACCGCCCATCGCGGTAGTGGCGTGCTGACGCCGGTCACCACGGTCCAGCGCATCAACACCCATGGCGGCAAGCTCGACGGCGCTTGCGACAAGGCCGGCGAGTTCAAAAGCGCGCCCTACTCGGCCGAGTATGTGTTCCTGAAGAAGGGCTAGAGCAACGCGACGCAGACGCCTAAGCGCCCGCCATCGCTTTTTCGATCGCCGCCAGCGCCTCGGTCGCCTTGGCGCCGTCGGGGCCACCGGCCTGGGCCATGTCGGGCCGGCCGCCGCCGCCCTTGCCGCCGAGCGCTTCGGAGGCGACGCGCACCAAATTCACGGCGTTGAAGCGCGCGGTGAGGTCGGCGGTGACGCCGACCACGACACCGGCCTTGCCGTCCTCGGTGACGCCCACGATGGCGACCACGCCGGAGCCGATCTGCTTCTTGGCCTCGTCGGCGAGGCTCTTGAGATCCTTCATCTCGATGCCCTCGACCGCGCGCGCCATCAGCTTGACGCCGCCGACCTCGCGCACGCCGGAAGCCGCGCCGCCGCCGCTTGCTGCGCCGCCACCCATCGCGAGCTTCTTGCGGGCGTCGGACAGCTCGCGCTCGAGCTTCTTGCGTTCCTCCATCAGCGCGGTGATGCGCGCCGGAACGTCGTCGACCGAGGTGCGCAGCTCGCTTGCTGCGGTCTTCGCCAGCGCCATGGTCTCATTGGCATGCTTGCGGGCGTAGTTGCCGGTCAGCGCCTCGATGCGGCGCACGCCTGACGCCACCGCGCTCTCGCCGGTCAGCGTGATCAGGCCGATATCGCCGGTGCGCCGCACATGCGTGCCGCCGCAGAGCTCGACCGACCAGCCGAGCGCATTGGCGCCGCGCTCGCGCGCGGTCTTGCCCATCGAGACGACGCGAACCTCGTCGCCGTACTTCTCGCCGAACAGCGCGCGCGCGCCGGCCTCGCGAGCCTCGTCGACGCCCATCACGCGGGTCGTGACCTCGTCATTCTCCAGCACCACGTCGTTGGCGATGTCCTCGACGCGAGCAAGCTCCTCCGCCGTGATCGGCTTCGGATGCACGAAGTCGAAACGCAGCCGGTCCGGCGCCACCATCGAGCCGCGCTGGGCGATGTGATCGCCGAGCACCTGGCGCAGCGCCTCATGGATGAGATGCGTCGCCGAGTGATGCGCGCGGATCGACGAGCGCCTGGAATGATCGACCTCGAGCTGCAGCGCGGTGCCGACCTTCAGCTCGCCGCTCTCGACCGTGCCGACATGCACGAAGAAATCGCCGAGCTTCTTCTGCGTGTCGGTGACGCGGAATTTGATCCCGCTCTCGCCCGTCAGCACGCCGGTGTCGCCGACCTGGCCGCCCGACTCCGCATAGAACGGCGTCTGGTTGAGCACGATCGCGCCGGTGTCGCCGGCCTTGAGGTGGGCGACTTCCTTGCCGTCCCTGACCAGCGCCGAGACCACGCCTTCAGCGCTCTCGGTCTCGTAGCCCAAAAATTCCGTCGCCCCGAGCTTCTCGCGCAGCGGAAACCAGATCGCCTCGCTCGCCGCCTCGCCCGATCCCTTCCAGGACTCGCGCGCCTTGGCCTTCTGCCGCTCCATCGCATCGGTGAACGCAGACTGGTCGACGCCAATGCCGCGCGACTTCAGCGCGTCCTGCGTCAGGTCCAGCGGGAAGCCGTAGGTGTCGTACAGCGTGAAGGCGACGTCACCGTCGAACATGTCGCCCTTCTTCAACGACGCGCTCTTCTCGTCGAGGATGGCAAGGCCCCGCGACAGCGTCTTGCGGAAGCGGGTCTCTTCCAGCCGCAGCGTTTCCTCGATCAGGTTTTCCGCGCGCATCAGATCAGGATAGGCCTGGCCCATCTCGCGGACCAGCGCCCAGACCAGCCGATGCATCAGCGGCTCCTTGGCGCCCAGCAGCTGCGCATGGCGCATGGCGCGGCGCATGATCCGGCGCAGCACATAGCCGCGGCCCTCGTTCGAGGGCAGCACGCCATCCGCGACCAGGAAGGCCGACGAGCGCAGATGGTCGGCGATGACGCGGAACGAGGCGACGGTCTGCTCGTTCGGCCCGCTGCCGAGCGCGGACGCGGCCGCATCGATCAAATGACGGAACAGATCGGTCTCGAACACGCTGTCGACGCCCTGCATGATGCAGGCCATACGCTCGAGGCCCATACCGGTGTCGATCGAGGGACGCGGCAGATCCACGCGCTCCTCCTTCGTCACCTGTTCGTATTGCATGAACACGAGATTCCAGAATTCGAGGAAGCGGTCGCCGTCCTCCTCAGGCGAACCCGGAGGGCCGCCCCAGATGTGGTCGCCGCGGTCGATGAAGATCTCCGAGCACGGGCCGCAGGGGCCGGTGTCGCCCATCGCCCAGAAATTGTCCGAGGTCGGGATGCGGATGATGCGGTCGTCGGAAAAGCCGGCGATCTTCTTCCACAGCCCGTGCGCCTCGTCGTCGGTGTGGTAGACGGTGACGAGCAGCTTGTCCTTGTCGAGCCCGAAATCCTTGGTGATCAGCTTCCAGGCCAGCTCGATCGCACGCTCCTTGAAATAGTCGCCGAAGGAGAAATTGCCGAGCATCTCGAAGAAGGTGAGATGGCGCGCGGTGTAGCCGACATTGTCGAGGTCGTTGTGCTTGCCCCCGGCGCGCACGCATTTCTGCGACGTGGTGGCGCGCTGATAGGGCCGCTTCTCGACGCCGGTGAAGACGTTCTTGAACTGCACCATGCCGGCATTGGTGAACATCAACGTCGGATCGTTGCGCGGCACCAATGGCGAGGACGACACGATCTCGTGCCCGTTCTCGGCAAAGAAGTTCAGAAAGGTCGACCTGATCTCGTTGACGCCGCTCATGTTCATCCAATCGGGTGTGCTTGGACCCGCTTATCCCTGATCCAAACCTGGCGATTTGGGCGGATATCTGCGGGCCAAAGCGCTTTTAGACAAGGCCAGCTTCCCTGTCCAGAAACTGTGCAAAGAGATCAGAGGGTTGCCGCAGGCGCGTAATCCCCTTTGGAAAGCCGCAAAGCGCGCGTTGACAGGCTTGGCCGGCCTGTGGTCTGTACCCATTTGTATCGTACGGCCACGTCGGGAGAGACCGGCTTCACTGCCGGCGCCGAAGGAGCAACCGCCCCGGAAACTCTCAGGCAAAAGGACCGCGTGGCTTTGACGACATCTGGAAAGAGGCGCTGGCGGGCTTAAGACCTGGATAGCGTCCGCCGACGGGATAATACTCTCAGGCACAGCGACAGATGGGGCTTCGACCGGTGTCCCAGGGGAATCGTCCCCGGGGAACCGCCGAGGGCCCCCGTGATGCTTGCGTCGGACGACAAGAACTCCCTGAAACGTACACCCCTTTACGACCTGCACGTGTCGCTCGGCGGCAAGATGGTGCCGTTCGCGGGCTACGACATGCCCGTGCAGTACCCGGCCGGCGTGCTGAAGGAGCACCTTCAGACCCGCTCGTCCGCCGGCCTGTTCGACGTCTCCCATATGGGCCAGATCGCGCTTCGGCCGAAATCCGGCAGGATCGAGGACGCCGCTCGCGCGCTGGAGCGGCTGGTGCCGCAGGACATCGTGGCGATCGCGCCGGGACGGCAGCGCTACGCCCAGTTCACCAATGACGACGGCGGCATTCTCGACGATCTGATGGTCGCGAATTTCGGCGATCACCTGTTCCTGGTGGTCAATGCTGCCTGCAAGGCCGAGGACGAGGCGCATCTGCGCGCGAACCTGTCGGAGACCTGCATCATCGATTCGCTTGCCGACCGCGCGCTGATCGCGTTGCAAGGCCCGAAAGCCGAGTCAGCGCTGGCGAGATTATGTGCAGCAGCGCCCACCATGAAGTTCATGGATGCCGGCCCGCATGAGGTTGCCGGCCTCGGCTGTTTCGTCTCGCGCTCCGGCTATACCGGCGAGGACGGGTTCGAGATTTCGGTGCCCGCGGCCGACGCCGAACGTCTCGCCAAGACGGTGCTCGAAAACCCCGACGTGATGCCGATCGGCTTGGGTGCCCGCGACAGCCTGCGGCTGGAAGCCGGGCTCTGCCTCTACGGCCACGATATCGACACCGAAACCACGCCGGTCGAAGCCGCGCTGGAATGGTCGGTGCAGAAAAGCCGCCGCACCGGTGGCGCCCGCGCCGGCGGGTTTCCCGGCGCTGAAAAGATTCTCGCGCATTTCAATCACGGCGCATCCCGCCGCCGTGTCGGCCTGCGTGCCGAAGGCCGCGCACCGGTGCGCGAGGGCGCGCTGCTGTTTGCCGGGAACGAAGGCGGCCAGGCCATTGGAAGGGTCACCTCGGGCGGCTTCGGCCCGAGCCTGAATGCGCCCGTGGCGATGGGCTACGCGCCCACCGCTTTGAGCGCGCTCGACACGAAACTCTTTGCGGAAGTGCGTGGGCAGCGTCTGCCGCTCATCGTCGCCGCCATGCCCTTCGTGAAAAACACCTACAAACGCTGAGGACAAGACAATGACCACGAGGCTGTACACTTCCGACCATGAATGGCTCGCGATCGACGGCGATGTCGCAACCGTCGGGATCACCGATTACGCGCAGTCCCAGCTCGGCGACGTCGTGTTCGTCGAATTGCCCAAGGTCGGCCGCACCCTGAAGAAGGCCGAAGCCGCCGCCGTGGTGGAATCGGTGAAAGCCGCCTCCGACGTCTACGCGCCCATCTCGGGCGAGGTGCTCGAGACCAACGAGGCGCTCGCCGCCGAGCCCGCGCTGGTGAACTCGGACGCGCAAGCCGCGGCCTGGTTCTTCAAGATTAAAATCGCCGACAAGAGCGAGCTTGGCGGGCTCATGGATGAAGCCGCCTACAAGGCCCACACGGCGTGAGGATATGAGTCGAACCGTCTCAACATACTCACTGTCATCGTCCGCGAAGGCGGACGATCCAGTACGCCGCGGCCCATCGGCTCTGGCCGAAGCGCCTGCGCTTACTGGATGCCCCGCCTTCGCGGGGCATGACAACAACTCCTGAAGCGAGGACCCATGATGACCGCGCAGCGCAAATCCAACGGCGAGACCACCCCTTTCGTTCGCCGCCACATCGGCCCGTCGGCGCGCGATGTCACCGCAATGCTCGAGACTGTCGGCACGAAAAGCGTCGAGGCGCTGATGGCGGAAACGCTGCCGGCCTCGATCCGGCAGGCCACTCCGCTCGATCTCGGCAAGCCCCTCGGCGAGACGGAGGCGATCGCGCATATGGCTGAGCTCGCTCGTCAGAACCAGGTCTTCACCTCGCTGATCGGCCAGGGCTATTCAGGAACGATCCTGCCCGCGGTGATCCAGCGCAACATTCTGGAGAACCCGGCCTGGTACACGGCCTACACGCCCTACCAGCCCGAAATCAGCCAGGGCCGGCTCGAAGCGCTGTTCAACTTCCAGACCATGATCTGCGACCTCACCGGGCTCGATGTCGCCAACGCCTCGCTGCTCGATGAGGCAACCGCCGCGGCCGAAGCCATGGCACTGGCGGAGCGGCACTCGAAGGTCGAAGCAAAGGCCTTCTTCGTCGACAGGGACGTGCATCCGCAGACCCTGGCCGTGATGCGCACGCGCGCCGAACCGCTCGGCTGGAATCTGGTGGTCGGCGATCCGCTCACCGATCTCGACAAGGCAGACGTGCTCGGCGCGCTGCTGCAATATCCGGGAAGTTCGGGCGCGGTGCGCGACCTCAGGCCTGCGGTCGCAGCGCTGAAAGCGAAGGGCGCGCTTGCGATCGTTGCCGCCGATCTCCTGGCCCTGACGCTGCTCGCCTCGCCCGGCGAACTCGGCGCCGACATTGCCATCGGCTCGGCGCAGCGTTTTGGCGTGCCGATGGGTTATGGCGGCCCGCACGCGGCCTATATGGCGGTGCGCGATGCGCTGAAGCGCTCGCTGCCCGGCCGCATCGTCGGCCTTTCCGTCGATTCACGCGGGATGCCTGCCTATCGCCTGGCTCTGCAGACCCGCGAGCAGCACATCCGCCGCGAGAAGGCGACCTCCAACATCTGCACCGCGCAGGTGCTGCTCGCCGTGATCGCCGCAATGTACGCGGTCTATCACGGTCCCGAGGGGCTCGCGCAGATCGCACGCAACGTGCATCGCCGCACCGCCGTGCTCGCGAGCGGCCTGCGCAAGCTCGGCTTCGCACCGCAGTCCGAGAGCTTCTTCGACACGCTCAGCGTCGATGCCGGCACAGGGCGCGCCGAGATCATCGCGCGCGCGGCGGCCGAGAAGATCAATCTCGGCGTCGGTGAGACCGGCTTGCGCATCGCGCTCGACGAGACCACCACGGCTGCGACCGTGGAAGCGGTCTGGCGTGCCTTCGGCGGCCAATTGTCCTACGCGGAGATCGATGCCACGACGCACGAGGCGCTGCCGGACACGCTGAAGCGTACGACCTCTTTCCTCACCCATCCGGTGTTCCACGCGCATCGCTCGGAAACCGAGATGCTGCGCTATATGCGCAAGCTCAGCGATCGCGACCTCGCGCTCGACCGCGCGATGATTCCGCTCGGCTCCTGCACGATGAAGCTGAACGCGACGACTGAAATGATGCCGCTGACCTGGCCGGAATTCGGCAGCCTGCACCCGTTCGCCCCGCGCGAGCAGGCCAACGGCTATCACGCGCTGTTCGCGCAGCTTGAAAAATGGCTCTGCGACATCACCGGCTATGACGCCATCTCACTGCAGCCGAACTCGGGCGCGCAAGGCGAATATGCCGGACTTCTGGCTATCCGGGGTTATCATGCCGCGCGCGGAGAGAGTCACCGCAAGATCTGCCTGATCCCCTCCTCCGCTCACGGCACTAACCCGGCCTCGGCCGCGATGGTCGGCATGGACGTGGTGGTTGTGTCTTGCGAGAAGAACGGCGACGTCGATGTCAACGATCTCCGTGCGAAGGCCGAGAAGCATTCGAACGATCTCGCCGCGGTGATGATCACTTATCCCTCGACCCATGGCGTGTTCGAGGAGCATATCAAGGAGATCTGCGACATCGTCCACGGCCATGGCGGCCAGGTGTATCTCGACGGCGCCAACCTGAATGCGCAGGTCGGCCTTAGCAGGCCCGGCGATTACGGCGCCGATGTCAGCCATCTCAATCTGCACAAGACCTTCTGCATTCCGCATGGCGGCGGCGGCCCCGGCATGGGCCCGATCGGCGTGAAGGCGCATCTTGCGCCGTTCCTCCCCGGTCACCCCGCGACGAAGGCGGATGCTCCAGTCGGCCCGGTCTCGGCCGCGCCGTTCGGCTCGGCTTCGATCCTCACCATCTCCTACATCTACATCCTGATGATGGGCGGCGAAGGTCTGAAGCGCGCGACCGAGATCGCGATCCTCAATGCCAACTACATCGCGGCGCGCCTCGATGCGCACTTCCCGGTGCTCTACAGGAACACGAGGGGCCGCGTCGCGCATGAGTGCATCATCGATCCTCGTCCTCTGAAGGCAACGTCAGGCGTCACCGTCGACGACATCGCAAAGCGCCTGATCGATTACGGCTTCCATGCGCCGACCATGAGCTTCCCGGTGCCGGGCACGCTGATGATCGAACCGACGGAGTCGGAATCCAAGGCCGAGCTGGATCGATTTTGCGATGCCATGATCGCGATCCGGAAGGAGATTGCCGAGGTCGAGGCCGGTCGCTTCAAGATCGAGGCATCGCCGCTGCGCCACGCCCCGCACACCGTGCACGACATCGCCGATGACGATTGGAAGCGTGCCTACGCCCGCAGCGAAGGCTGCTTCCCCGCGGGCGTCTCGCGCACCGACAAATATTGGTGCCCGGTGGGGCGCGTCGACAATGTCTATGGCGATCGCAATCTGGTGTGCTCCTGCCCGCCGGTGAGCGATTACGCGGAGGCGGCGGAGTAGGACGCGACGGTGGTTTCGTAGGGCGGGCAAAGCGAAGCGTGCCCACAACCTTTGCATCCGGTGTGAAAGATGGTGGGCACGGCGCTTGCGCGCCTTTGCCCAGCTGTGGCGCCGAGCGCGCCTCTAAGGCGCAACCAACAATCGGCTTTTGCGATCCCATCGCCAGAGCCGCTCGCTGGTCAACTCGGTCCCGCCCCACCAGCGCTTGATCCGGTTGTGACGCCACATATCGTCTTTGCGCGCTACAAGTGAACGCCCAAGCTCAGTCAGCGTGACCTCCACTCGCTCCTGCCGAAGTAGCGATCCTCATTGTCGAACGATGGATCGCCCAACAGGACCGGCGGGACCGAATGTCCCCCCAGTTCGATCAGGGCATCTTGCGCGTCGGATCCGTCGAATACATCGCGAAGCCACCTCGCCTCGGAGATGCGCCCCGGGTCGGTGTACCCTTGGTCCACAAAATCCAGCAGGTCCATTTCGCTGGCACCCAGGCCCGTCACGCTGTCCGGAAGCTCTTCAAGCACCGCAATGAGCGCCGATCGAAGTCTCGGCAGGATCGTCAGATCCGTCATCAGCAAATCGAAACAGGGCTCTGGGGTTTCAGCCCGGTAGGCTCTCCAGGCGCGGCTCGCCGTCGCCAAATGGTTGTCGGTCACCTTGAAGGCCGGCAGCTTCCATTTTGCGACCGATTCCGGTGCATAATTTGCAACAATGTCGTCCGTATGCACGAAGCTCAGCTTCGTCGTGATCTCCTTGTAAGGGCGAAGAAGGTCGAGCAGCCAGACGAGCACGAGCTGATCGTTAGCGAGAGGATCGACCCAGATTTCAATCGAGTCGAACTTTGCACAAAGCTCGAAGAAACCGATATCGCGGCTGCCGAAGCCTTCCAGCGAGCCACGACAAACGCCGTCGAGCCAATGGTCGCCGGGATTGCAGTGCTTGGCTGATCGCCGCTCCAGCCCCATCAAAAGCTGTTCTTCAGAAGGCAATTTCCTCCAAACGAAACGAAGATAGAACCCGAGCGTGAGGTTCGCGAGGCCTGACCCCCGGAGCACGTCTTCGGCAGGATCATTCGTGGCTAAGATCAAATGGGACACGATTGTCTGTCAAAATTGCTACGCAACGCTCTGACGACGCGTACGCATTAATCAGGAGCGATGAGTGAAAAGGCCTCCCGGTCCCACTGCCACAGCCGTTCGCTGGTCAGGTGGGTACCGCCCCACCACCGGTCGATCCGGTTGTGCCGCAGAAAATTCTCGCAGCCACCAAGCACCGCTTTGCCGAACTCGGTGAGCAACAACCGGGATTGCTTGTACCGCGCGTGACGGAGGGCATCGTTGTGCATGTCGAATGTAAATGGCCCTTCCTCCAGCCCGGACACGGCCGGCACCGGAGAGCGGACGAGCCCGTCGAGCAGCGCTCCGACTTCCCAATAGTCGAACACGCGACTCTCGTTGCGCTTCTGATGTCCCGGAAAGACGTCGAAGGGCCGCGCTTCGCCAGGCGCAACCAGTTCCAGGATCCGCGTCTCCGTAGCTCCCAGACCAGATGTGACGCCCGGAAGCTCTTCGAGCAGATCAATGATCGATTGCTCAAGTTGTGGAAACAGACTCAAATCCGCCTTGAGGAGATCGAACCAAGCCTGCGGCGTCGGCTCACGATAAGCCCGCCAGAGACGACCGGCCAGTTCGAGGTGATCATGTGTAGGCCTGACCATCCGCGGGTTGAGTTGCGCAAATTGCCCTGGATCGGCAGCACCAGCAGCGCCGTCCAGCTGACGCATCATGAGCTTGGAGACCGCCGCGTCCTCGCTGCTGCAATGATCGAGCAGCCAGAGCAGAAGCAATTGGGCGTTCGGCTCCCACCCGATCCACAATTCGGCCGAGCCACATTCTGACAACAGCTCGATCAATCCGTGACCCTTCAGGCCCGATTCATCGAGACGCCAGGACGGCGTATCGTCGAGCCAGTGAAGCCCTTGAGGCTGCGTCGCGCGCGGCGCAAAGAACGCATCGCGCTCCGCAGCGGACGGCAATCGTCCCCACACGAGCCGACGCTCGATCGCGATCACGAGGTCGGCACAGCCCGCCTGTTGGATGGCGCCGGCGATGGACGAGTCAGTCGTCACGATGAGCTTCGTCTTTGCTCGCATCACACCAGCCGATCACGACAACGCGCAAAAAGAAACGGGCACTGCCGACGTCGGCAACTCAACGTCCTCAGCGCCCGCTCCTCGCGAAAACTCTTGGAGCATGATCCGGAAAAGTGTGTAGCGGTTTTCCGATCAGATCATGCTCAAAACAACAACCCGGTCTACTCGTCCGCCGGCTCCTCGCCGTCGGCGTCGCTCTCGGGCGTGCCGGCCAGGATCTGCTCGGAAATCAGGCCGGAGTTCTGGCGGATCGCGGTCTCGATCTTGGCGGTGATGTCGGGGTTGGACTTCAAGAACGCCTTCGAGTTCTCGCGACCCTGACCGAGGCGCTGGCTGTCATAAGAGAACCAGGCGCCGGACTTTTCGACGATGCCGGCCTTGACGCCGAGATCGAGGATCTCGCCCATCTTGGAGACGCCCTCGCCGTACATGATGTCGAACTCGACCTGCTTGAAGGGCGGCGCCAGCTTGTTCTTCACCACCTTCACGCGCGTCGTGTTGCCGACCACTTCGTCGCGCTCCTTGATCGCGCCGATGCGGCGGATGTCGAGGCGGACCGAGGCGTAGAACTTCAGCGCGTTGCCGCCGGTCGTGGTCTCCGGCGATCCGTACATCACCCCGATCTTCATGCGGATCTGGTTGATGAAGATCACCATGGTGTTGGACTTGTTGATGGAGGCCGTGAGCTTGCGCAGCGCCTGGCTCATCAGACGGGCCTGCAGGCCCGGCAGCGCATCGCCCATCTCGCCTTCGAGCTCGGCCTTCGGCACCAGCGCCGCGACCGAATCGACCACCAGCACGTCCACCGCACCCGAGCGCACCAGCGTGTCGCAGATTTCCAGCGCCTGCTCGCCGGTATCCGGCTGGGAGATCAGGAGCTCGTCGATATTGACGCCGAGCTTGCGGGCATAGACCGGGTCGAGCGCGTGCTCGGCGTCGATGAAGGCGCAGATACCGCCTTTCTTCTGGGCTTCCGCCACCGTGTGCAGCGCCAGCGTGGTCTTGCCCGAGGATTCCGGCCCGTAGATCTCGACGATACGCCCTTTGGGCAGGCCGCCGATGCCGAGCGCGATATCCAGCCCCAGCGAGCCCGACGAGACCGCCTCGATATCCATCGAACGGTCGTTCTTGCCGAGCTTCATCACCGAGCCCTTGCCGAACTGACGCTCGATCTGGGAGAGCGCGGCAGCGAGAGCTTTACTCTTGTCCATGGAAGATCCTTCGACGATACGCAGGGCAGTGGTGGACATTGGGTCGTGCTCCTTATGGCGAGGATTCGCGCGGGGGACAAACGGTTGGCGGGGCGGCTCGTCGATAAAAACAACGTACACCGTTTGTTCTAGGTTCGCAATATGTTCTTTTGGGAAAAGGGGTAGTGTCCGTATTTGACCCCTGGTGTCCCAGTTTGTTCTGCGCACTGTCCTAATTCGCTGTAAGGTGCGGGATGGACCGCGCCATGCTGCACGAGCATTTAGCGATAGCCGAGCGCCACATTGCCGATGGCCTGAAGCTTCTTGCCAAGCAGGAGGCGCTGATATCGGAGCTTGACCGGCACCAACACGATATCGAGGGCGCGCTGGCCGTGCTGGCGACCATGAGGGAAACGCAGTCGCTGCATATTGACGACCGTGACCGCATATTGAAGGAGCTGGAACGGTAAGGCCATTGATTTGGCGTGGCCGATGGTCCCCCGGGCTCAAGCCTCAGTTTGTGGAGGAGTCCACCCCAGAGAAACGCCCTGAGCCCAAGCCAATCCGGCTAGAGAAGGCGCGGCGCCGCATTGAGGAGTACGCCGCCGAGTTGCGGAAGATCATCCAAAAGCTAGGGCGCAAGATGCACTAAGGCCGCCTCGGTTGCGGCCTCTTTCATTTAGAGCGCGGCTGATAGGTTTGCCATCCCGCGCTTGTATCGGTCGACAGACGGATCAAGCTCCAGCCGTTGCCGCTCCACGATGTATGTCTTGCCGCTGACGAACTTGGCGAGCGGAATCCTCTGATTGCCACTGATGCGCCGCCAACCAAGTTGCAGGTCCCTGCAGAAATGAAAGAGGCCGCAACCTACTCCGCGGCGTCTTGGACGGTGCGGATGCGTGCGGCGCGCTGGGCCAACTGGTCGTAGTTCTTGGCCACCTTGCGGAGCGACTGTCTCACTTCCTCATGCTCGCAATTATCAGCCTTGGTGCGGAACTCTTCCGCTCGATTTCGGAAGTACGTGGGTGAATGCATACGCTCGATGCCCATGACACCAATCCCTCAATTGGGTCTCCGTCCCCATAATGGATTTGAAGCCTATCGTGTTCCCCGGACGAATAGACGTTCGAGGTGGCCCCAAACTGGGCCACTGGGGGGCCAGCGCCAAGCAATCGGTACTGTCCGTATTTGCCCCTTATTGTCCCAGTTTGTTCTGGCTAGCGTCCTAAGTTCACTTTTGAACCAAAGTGACGTGAGATAGTTTGCCCCTCATCACCGGCCGAGGCTCTGCCCGTAGGCGTCGGTGGCTGAGAGACCGAGAGCGCTCCCGCCTGCACAACAGGGAGCACCGCCATGACGGATAAGCCCGTCTATTTTGTCCGCCATTTTGCTGCGGAGATTGCCGAACAGAATGCCCGAATACGGGAGCTGATCGCGCAAGCATGCGAGGTGCTGAAACTGCCAAAGCCAGACACCTTTCTCGGACGCAAGACCCAGGAGCCCTTCCCAAAGGAGGACCTGCCTCCGGTAACAGGCTTGCAGTCTCCGGATCCAAGGAACTCAACCTGATTTGAGCCCCGGCCTGGCCGCACCCATGGTGACTGGCGACTAGCGATGGCTTGCCGAGCATCAGGTCTCTAACCGCCGCAACGCCGTCGTTCGGCGGCGCCGTCATTCCCACACATCGATCTCGCAATCCGCGGAGAAGCTCGGGCTGCATGGCCGCATCAAAGAGGCGCGCTGTGCGATGCTCTTTTGAATTCGCGTGCAAAATGTCGCGAGCACGCTCCGTCCCCGGGCTTCACCCTTATCGACGGGACCGCTTGGCGAGGAATACCCGATGGGCTTTGCCGCGTTGAGGCGATCGATGGGAGATGCTCGTCAATGCATGGCGCGCGCATAGCAAAAATCACGCGATACACACGCATGTAGGTCGGCATGAGCTACGGCTACGCTACGGCCCAATTGGTCTGATTATCAGAATTCTGAGGCTGCAAATATGCAGCGGCCCCACCAACGCTGATACACATGGCGGGGCCGCCTGCTCAACGAGCTCCGGGGCTGGAATCCGAGCCCGAAGGCCACCCGACTGTACGCCCATCCGCCTATAATGGTGCTTGAAACAAAGGAGCACTCATTTCGGAGTATCCTAATCAACGTGTGCGGTGCAGCGGCTCCGGGTACCTTGTGGGACTGGAGAGAGGATCTGACGCCGGGGCCGCGAGCGCACCAACTCGAATACACCTGGCACGCCGCGACAAGGCTCTGCCTCGTACCTTCCTGGCGCACCGCAGCCATGTAGCTGGGCTTCGGGAACGACTGCCATGGACCACCGCGCTTACATCTTGGACCACCAAACTCGGCAATAAGGCCGCCTCGGTTGGGCGAGTTCGTCCAGCCAACGCCGTCGTTCTCCCACCGAGAAATTTGGCATTTTTTTTCAGGAACGATGGCTTTCGCCGCGCGTCTGTTCGGAGCCCCCAGCCAGATAGGACAGCCCCCCGACTGCTGGAGGAAAACCCGCGTCACGCGGGTTGGCGGCCCCTCCCATCGGGGCCGTTTAAATTTCCGAGGGAGAGATCAAGGCCGCCTTCAGTTGGCGGCCTCTTTCATGTCTTTGATGCGTCAAGATACATCGTCAACTTCTCGCGCAACTCGGCCGTCGTACCGGGTACGGTCGTATTCGGCCCCAAGCGTCCTACTAGGCTGAATCTGCTGGACCCCTGCGCGTGGTGTAGAAGCGTCCCGTCGCATCGAGCTTGATGAGACGTGGGACTCCATCGGCAAGAAGCAGAAGCGCGGCGGATGGACTGGCATTCACCTCTGCGGGTGCCTGAATCGAAAGGGGCCGCTTCTCAGCGACCCCTTGCCGGTTACAATCTTGTTCGGGATGAAATCCAGCCCCGGCGATAACCACCGTAGCGTCACCAAAAAGCCAAGTGGATTCCGGACAATTACCGTTCGCAATGCTGTCCTAATCTGGCTCCCGGGCGAACAAAAAAGCCCCGGCTCGCAGGGTTGGGGGGCATGAGCCGGGGCCATTCACTTGGGGTCGCCCTTGGGGAAGGGCATCGGGAAAACTCGGCAATGAGCCAAGCGTTCCAGCGGCCCCAGTTGATTCGCAGACTGGGCGGACTGATGCGTGTTTTGCTCTTACGGCACGGTTCCGTGCGCGTCCGTCCACACCGGTACACTGTTGCAAGTAAGGCCGCGCTTCTTACCGGTCGATGCCTACTGTGCATGGGGTTGTTTTCGCGTTTTGCGGCAAGCCGCTTCCGGCAACACGCCGCAAGCGCCCGTGCGGCTACATCAGCACCAGTAGCACGACCCCGATCACCAACACCACGAAGCCGGCCGCCGTCGCGGCGGCAAATGACCGCTCAACCTTATCCATGATGCCACCCCGCTATCGACGCGCCACGTATCCCCCATGGCTTCGCCGTGCCCGCAAAGTGTCGCCAACGGATGTGTCCTAAGTTGTGCGGCCGGATGTCTGAATTGGGACGCGCGGCCTTTTCGCAAGCCACGCACAAGCTTGCGTAAGGCGTTTGTCAGCCGAATGCTCTAGCGTTGCTTCACCCGATCGACCAACATCGGGTCTCCATACCCAGTCGACCCCGCTCTGCCCCGAGCGGGGTTTTCTGTTTTCGGCGCGTGGGTCTGAAGCTTGACTGCGCAAGTCGACATCGGGTCGGATCCTGCCTTGTCAGGCTGTCGTAAGCTGAGCGGGCTACGGTCACAGGGCTATGGTGTTGCAGCCCAGCACCTCAGCCTCCAATAACCTTCTCCCCGCCCGGCTCTCCCCTGGCGGGGTTTTTTCTTGTGAGGGCTCGCGGCGCGCGCGTGCGTGAGTTCGTGAGTCATCGGCGTCTGTCCGACTCGTCCGGGTCGCCATCACGCGACAAGTCTTCGAAACGCCGGACCCGCTCGGCCCGGAATCCCTGCCCGTGGTTCTCCGGCCATGAACAGAGTTCCTGGCCGAAAGCGCGCGTCCATCGGCTCGGCCTTTCGGAATCTGATTTCGCTTGTTTCGAAGCACGCGCGCTTTCGGGATTTTCGTGAATTTTCCTCGACTTAACGGCAAATTTCTCTTGTGGAATATTGTCGCGCTCAACATGTTAGCCGACACGGAGAGGTGAATCGTGGAGGTGACCATGAATCACAGGGGCGTTGAGTTCACGATTGCGAAGACGGCGATCCCGGGCGTCTGGCAATGGCAATTCCGGATCGGCGATGAGACCAAGACGGGCAGGACCGAGACGAAGATCGATCTTCTGGCAATCCGTCGCGTGCAGCTGCGCATCGATCGGGAGTTGAAGGCCATCGGGCACAAGGCAGAGCGGCCGAACCGGGGCTAATCGGCGCTGGGCAGGCGTCGCATGGTGAATTCGATGTCGCCGCCGGGCAATTCGCGCCAATTCTCGACCTCGCTCATGTAGCCCGCCTTGGGATAGCGCGCGAAGAAGGCCCGCGCTCTCGCCCGTGCGGCATCGCGCGGCAGGGTGAAACTCTCGCGCAGATAGCCGTCGCCGGCCTTGTCAGCCGGTGCGACGGCCTGCTTGCGCCGGCGCGCCATCCGATCGGCGAGGTCCCGCGGGCGATCCGCCATATCCAGCCTCCTCAACGCAATACTGCCAGAGAATGTAGGATCAGGGCCGAGCCAAGGGGAGTCCCGAAAGTCGGTTTACTCGCCCCGGGGCCGGGTCAATTGGCGGCCTTGGTGGTCTTCTTGGGCGTGCTGGTGACGACCGTGGCCTTCTTCGGCGCGGGTTGCTTCGGCGCATCGGCGCGCATTCCGCCCCAGGGATCGTTGGCCGCCTTGGCGTCCGGAATCTTCTTGAGCGTTTCCTTGTAAGCCTGATCGCGTGCGGCATCCGCGGCCTTTTCGTCGTCAGTTTTGGACGGGCCGTCCGCCATCAGATTAATGTGGGGCGAATCCTGCGCGAAGGCCGGTCCAGCCATCAGCGCGAGCACCGCCGCCAAACGAATAAGCTTCATCACTCACTCCTGATTCATCGTCTCGGCGCCGCCGGCGCCTCAATTTGCTAGAGCCGATCCGATCTGCACGATTTCGGCCCCTGGAGCCAGTCGTCCCAGATCGGGCCGCATCTGGTGCAGCCACTCAGCGCCAGACCAAGCACGGCTAGGCAAAATACCAGGATATATCGACGCGACATCGTCCACCCGCTCCCAAGCGTGGCATCATACCGGGCGAAGTCGGGCATTTTCAAGCCGACCGCCGGCCGGTGACTTGGCCGGTCGCAAGCGGGCAAAATGGGCGAAACATCCGGCAACCCAGGAGAGAACGACAGCAATGCCTTCGCAGCCAGAAGCCGAATTCGGGATCATCGAGGCCAGACGCATCCTCGGCGAGGTCTTTGCGCCCTGGGTGCAGGATCTCAACCTCTCCGTCGAGCGCATCGAGCACGCGCCGCCCGCGAACACGCCGGACTGGCAGCCGGGCGCCCTGCTCCGCATGCCATTCTCGGAGCGGCTATGCCGCAATGGCGGCGTTGTCTGCGGCCAGGCCTTGATGGCGCTGGCCGACACCGCAATGGTGATCGCAAACCTCGCCGCCAACAGCGGCTATCGGCCGATGACGACGGTGGACCAGACCACGCATTTCATGCGCGCGGTGTCCTCGTCGGACGTGCTGGCGGATGCGCGCGTGGTGCGCCTTGGTCGCACCATGAGCTTCGGCCGCGTCACCCTGCTCTCCGCCATCGACAACAAGCAGGTCGCGATGGTGTCGAGTGCATTCGCGATGCTTCCGGGCTGACGATCGCCCGAATATAACAGAGCCGCGTGAGCGCAAAAGCAAACCGCGGCTCTCGATGACGATCCTGCCGAAGCGATGGACCGGTACGTGATCGCGTGTCCGTCAGCACGCTTCGATCATTACTTGCCGCCGACTTCGTCGGCGGCGGCGACGATGCTGACGTTCGGGTTGGTGCCGCAATAGGCACCGAACTTCTTGGCGTTTTCGACAAACATGTCGGTGTCGATGATCGCGTTGTCCTCATCGCCCTTGTACCAGCCGTCCATCCAGGTCAGCACCATCTTGATGGTGTCGTCCCCGCTCTCGAGCAATTGCTTGCAGCTCATGGTCGCGAGATCGAGCTTGGTGGCGTGGGCGGGCATGGACGACAGCGAAAGCGTGATCTTGATCGGAATCTCCACCGGGGCGAAACGCCATTAAGGAAAGGCTTGCGGGTAAACTCGGCGGAAAATGACTCGCCGTCTCAACGTCGTAAACGAATTCTGAATCGCCGCGCAAGTAGCGCCGCGGTTGAGTTTAGATCAACGCAATTTCCATGCACTAGTTTACGATCGTCACTACGGATGAACGCAGATGATTGAGAAACGCGCAGCACAGCGTCACCGGGTCTTCAAAGGTGGCACGATCTGCTTTGAAAATAGCGGTATCGCGTGCACCGTACGAAACATGTCGGACGGCGGCGCGGCGATCGACCTCGATACGTCTGTCACGTTGCCACACTCGTTCACGCTCTCCATCGCACGCGACAAATTCGTGCGGAATTGCCGTACCGTTTGGCGGTGCGACAGGCGCATCGGCATCGCTTTCCTGCGGTAGCGCACGCGATGTGAACGACTGTTCGCATCGCATCGACATCACGATCATGATTGCCTGATCGTTGTGCCCGGCGGCGGATTGGATCCGGTGGCCTCGGCGTGAACGGAAACACCAGCGTGCGTTCGTCGATGGCGGCGTGAACGGGCCGTCGTTGCGGGCCTCCGCGAACTGCCGTTTGCAGGACGAGGACGCAAGCCGGCGTGATCTGCAGCCGTCCCGCCACACCGCCTCGTTCTATTTCGGCTTCGTCGCCGACCCGCTCGGACGCGCCCCGCCCCATGGGTCATACTTTTCCTTCGGCTCCGGAATACGCTCGAGCGCGGCCTTGTAAGCCCTATCGTCGACCTTAGGCTGGTTGTCCGTCTTCCGGCTGTCGTTGGCATGACGCCGACCGCCGCCCCCCATCTGCGCCTGCGCGGCGGCTACCGTCAGCGCCAGCACCGCGGTCGCAATGACCAAAATCCTCATTGGTGCTATCCCCCTGATCTGAGGTACAAACTAGCGTGCAATC
The DNA here is from genome assembly GCF_054057515.1 of Bradyrhizobium sp. USDA 4474. Taxonomy (NCBI): domain Bacteria; kingdom Pseudomonadati; phylum Pseudomonadota; class Alphaproteobacteria; order Hyphomicrobiales; family Nitrobacteraceae; genus Bradyrhizobium; species Bradyrhizobium sp. USDA 4474. The sequence goes on from NZ_JBSRZJ010000002.1 coordinate 860,149, forward strand.
CCATGTTAGCCAATGTGGCGACCTCCGCTTCTTCAGCAAATATTGATTTGGCGGGACTTCGTCTCGACGAATTCAAGCCTATTTGTTGCCCCGCGGGGGACCTTCACGGATGTCGCGGATTGTTGCTCATGTGTTGCTGCTTGCCGGCGCGCTCGCGCTCGGCGCGTGCGGCTTTGCCGACAGTCGTGCGCCGGTGCCTGAGTTCATGCGCCTCAAGGAAGCCGAGCAACCGCCTCCCGAACCGCCGCCCGACGTCAAGCGGGTCGTCCGCGAGCAGATTGACGTGGTCTTCCTCAACACGTCGTATCCGCGCGACGTGCAAGTCGCCCTGCCCCATCACGAGGTCCGTGGAGCGGGCTGGACCGCCTGCGTCCGCGCGCAACTCACCTCCGCCACCGGCTCTGCGTTGGGCATCCAGACTTACATCGTGACAATCAACGGCGGAAAGGTCATCGACCGGCGGCGCGCGGAAGCCGACGACATCTGCGGGTCGGAAGCCTATGAGCCGATTTAGCGACGGATCGCACCAACGATCATCCGGTTCCGGGAAAAAGCTGTAACTCGGCCGGAACGATCGTTGCCTCCCATTCTTGTTACCGCCGAGGGCAGTTTCGGAGGAGCACAGGATGAGGACGTTCACGATTGCACTGCTGGCCGGTGTCGGGGCTCTCGCTGCGGCGAGCAGCGCGAGGGCCGCGGATTTCTACACGACCAGCGAATACACCAGTCCCGATCTCGTTCAGGAAGTTCGGCTCGTCTGCGATGACGCCGGCAATTGCTATCGCACCCACGGCGGCGCGCGCGTGATCGTACGCGACTCCTATGCGCGGATGCCGCGCGAGCGCTATTACGAGCGCCGTTCCTATCGCGACTGGGACGATGGTCCGCACGCCGGCGTCGGCATTCGCGCGCCCGGTGTCAGCGTGGGCGTCGGAGTTGACGGCGACCGCTGGTAAGCAACAAATCACGGTGGACGGGACCGGACGAGGCAGTTCGCCCGGTCCCGTCTGTTTCAGGTCTCAAGCGGATCGACCGGCGCGGCGAGGCGCGTCGACGAGGGCAGCTGCGCGAGGAAGCGAGCAAGCACCATGCCGGCAAACATCGCGACGACAAAGACAAAGGCCGAGATCGATCCGAAGCCGAGCGCGGTCAGTGCCGGTCCAGGACAGAAGCCGGCTAGCCCCCAGCCGATGCCGAAGATCGCAGGACCGACAATGATCTTCGGATCGATGTCGCTGCGCGTCGGCACGTGGAAGCGATCCGCGAACAACGGGTGCGCAAGCTTCAGGACATGTCTGAAGCCGGCAAAGGTCACGGCGACGGCGCCGGCCATCACGAAGGCGAGGCTGGCGTCCCATGTCCCTGCCGGGATACTGCCGAGATCGAGGAAGTTCAGCACCTTCGCCGGATTCGACATGCCCGAGATGATGAGCCCGAGGCCGAACAGCGAGCCGATAGCGAATTGGACGAGAACGGTCATCGCAATCAGCTCCAGTGCCGCATCAAGTAGACGGTGGCGACGCCCGTCGCCATGAAGGTGACGGTCGCGATCAGTGAGCGCAGCGACAAACGCGACAGACCGCAGACGCCATGGCCTGAGGTACAGCCGCTGCCCCATACCGAACCGAATCCTGTGAGCAGTCCCGCGACAACAAGCACCAGTGTTCCCGCAGCGATCGTTTGCTCCGGCAGGCTGCCGGTGACGAGCCGCACCAGCACGGGCGACGCAATGAGGCCCGCGACAAAGCCGAGCCGGCCGGCGAATGCGCGATCCTCATAAGGTGGAAACAATCGCGACGCGATCCCGCTGATGCCGGCGATCCGCCCCGTCGCCCACATCAGGAGCACGGCGGACAGGCCGATCAGCGCGCCCCCGCACAGCGAGGCAATCGGCGTGAAAGGCGTGGCGACCATTTGATCCTCCGGCTCGAGGGCTTCCCCTACTGCATCGGACGGGGAACCTGCCTGATGCTCAATGAGACGTTAACAATACCACTCGAATTGAGGTGGCGTCCCAACTGTATTTTCCAATCTTTGCGCTAAGCATGACCGCGTAACGCTGGTCGCACGCCCAGCGTGAACGGGGACGACGGGACGTGGTCGATATCGCGCACCAGGCTGCGATGAAACCGGCATCGGTGAAGGATGCAACGCGCGCGCTTGTCCCGCTCACGGCGGTCGAGCCCGGCCAGTGGCGCGCGCTGGCGCAGCGGGCCGTCGAGCCGAATGGCTACTACCTGCCAGCGTGGGAACTGGCCGTCAGTGCCAGCGCGCGCGGCCGTGTCGGTGCCTCGGCCCTGTCGGTTTGCGGCGGCTCCGCGACGCGTCTGATCGGCTTGATGCCGGTGATCTCGCTTTGGCGGGCCTGGAAGATACCGCTGCCCGCGCTGGTGAGCGCGCATCCCTATGGCACTCTGTGCAGCCCGCTGATCGACCGCGACGTCTCGATCGAGGCCGCGACGCGGCTGCTGCAAAGGGCGCGCGAGGCCGGAGCACATGCGCTGATTCTGCGCGACGTCGCGCTCGACGGCGCCGCGATGGGTTCGCTCAAGGACGCACTCGGCCGGGCCGGCCTGAAACCGCGCGTGCTCGACTGCTATGTCCGCGCCAGCCTGGATGCGACGCAGGACGGCGACGGATTACTGCACGCCGCGCTCGGTACCAGGAAACTCAAGGAGCTGCGCCGGCAACGCCGTCGCCTGGCGGAGCATGGCTCGATCAGCTTCGACGTCGCAACCAAGGCGGAGGAGATCAGGCCGGCACTCGAAAATTTCCTGCAACTCGAAGCCAGCGGCTGGAAGGGCCTGCGAGGCACGGCATTGATCCAGAACGCCGGCGATGCAGCCTTCATCCGCCGCGCCGTTCCCGCGCTCGCGGAGACCGCTCAATGCGAGATCGTCACCTTGCGCGCCGGCACGACGTCCGTGGCCGCCGGCATCGTGCTGCGCCACCAGGATCGCGCCTTCTTCTTCAAGCTCGGCATCGACGAGCGCTTCGCCAAATATTCGCCGGGCGTACAGCTTACGCTCGACCTGACCCGCCATCTCTGCGCCGATCCGTCCATTGCGAGCGCGGACTCCACCGCGAGCGCCGATCATCCCATGATCAACCCGATCTGGCGCGGCCGCCTTGCGATCGGTGACGTGCTGATCCCGCTACGTCGGAACGATCCGGTGGTCGGGCTGATCCATGCAGCGCTGGTCGCGCGTGGCTATGCCCGCGAGACGGCACGCCGCGCGATCCAGCTGCTCAGCAACTAAGCCGGCGCTACTCCGCCGCCTGTGCGTTGATCTCCGCCGAGACCTGGCGGATGGCGCGCGCAAGCATGTGCGGATCCTGCGCGCCGGAGACGGCATATTTCTGCGCGAACACATAGGTGGGCACGCCGGAGATACCCTTCTCGGCAGCCTCCTGTGCGTCGGCCGACACGCGCGCGACATCCTGGTCGGTGGCGAGGCGCTTGCGCACCTCCTCGGCATCGAGACCGATGTCGGTGGCCGCCTGCACCAGCACGTCGACGTCGGTGAGATCGCCGCCATCCCGGAAGTACAGCTCCATCAGGCGCTGCTTCATCTCGGGCGCCTTGCCGATTGCTTCGGCCCAGAGGATCAGGCGATGGCAGTCGGTCGTGTTGGGTTGGCGCGCGACCAGCTCGGGCCTGTAGACGAGGCCCTCTTCACTTGCCGCCGCGACCACGCGGCCCGCAATGCCCTTATAGGCCTCGACCGAGCCGAACTTGGTGGTGAGATACTCCTCGCGGCTGATGCCCTCGCGCGGCACCCAGGGATTGAGGAAGAAAGGGCGGAAATTCAGCTTAACCGGGACGTCGGGCACGAGCGCGAGCGCGCTCTCGATCCGGTGCTTGCCGATATAGCACCACGGACACACCACGTCGGAGACGACATCGATCTGGAGCGGTTTCAGGGTGCTCATGAGCGCCTCCTTCGGCGGTGCGGGTTTTGCCCAAGATAAGCCGCTCCCCCGCCCAGACAAGTGCGCTAGCACATGGCTGCGGCCATCTGCCTGAGGCGCTCGGCAGTGCGCTCGTCCGCCGGAAAGAACGTCTCCAGCGCCAGCTCCGACAAGGTGATGTCGACGGGCGTGCCGAACACCATGGTGGTGGAGAAGAAACTTAGTATTTCCCCGTCCTGGCGCAGCTTGAAGGGGATCGCGACATTGTCGCCCGACAGCGGCCCCGCGCGCGCCGGAATCGGATAGCTCTTCAGGTCGTGGTAGAGCTTGATCAATTCAGGATCGGCCGTCGCCTCGCATTGCCGGTGCAAACGCTCGAGCAGATGCGCGCACCACTCCGCAAGATTGACCGTCCGCGGTGCCAGTGCTTCGGGGTGAAAGGCGAGCCGCAGCACGTTGACGGGCTGGCCGAGCAGCCGTTCCGGAATGCCTGCGAGCAGCGGAGCCACCATGCGGTTGGCGGAGACCAGGTTCCAGTGCCGGTCATAGGCCAGCGCCGGATTGGGCTCATGGGCCTTGAGGACGAGGTCGATCGCTTGCCGGGCTGACTTCAAGGCGGGATCCTCCAGCGTGCGCTGCGGAAAGGCCGGCGCGTAGCCGGCGGCAACCAGCAGCACATTGCGTTCGCGCAAGGGCACATCCAGACGCTCGGCGAGCCGCAGCACCATCTCGCGCGAGGGCGCGGCGCGGCCGGTCTCGACGAAGCTGAGATGGCGCGCCGATATCTCGGCCTCGCCCGCGAGATCGAGCTGGCTCATGCGGCGGCGCTGCCGCCACTCGCGCAAATGGTCGCCGATATGGGCCGGCTGGCTGGGTTCGGCTCGTGCCGCGGATGCATGTGCGTTCATGGTCGAAAACCTACCACGCACATTTCGCCCCATCCATTACCCCCGAGGTAATGGATGTCGGCACCTGGCCGATTGCAATCACGGCTTCAAAACATCCCGGCGCAGTCGCTCCCGATCTTTCCGGAACAGCATCATCAGGCTTCCGGCAAGCGCGTGAAGAGCCATTTTCCCGCAAGCGCCCTGCCTTTCGAGGTACCTCGGCCTGGGAGGTCAAAACAGGCGGTGGCCTGCCTCTTTTGAACAGTCATTCCTTCTCGATTGCAGGCGTAAACTGCTTGTGCGAACCAAGCTTTGATCGGATAGCTCTGGCTCGCGAGCCGCGGCGGCCCTGCCGGGCTCCTGCGAGACGGGAGGCGCGTCATTCGGAGCTCGCGAGCGGAATTGGAGCTCTCGCTGAAGGCTCTCTCTGCCGGTCGAACCAAAGCTCGGGGTCGGCAAGGCTGACGGCGGACCTGCAACTTTCCGAAGTCTTCACACGGGCACTTAACAAACGTCTGGATCAGGTAACTAACTCTATAGCCGAGCCCCTCAAATGCTCGATCAAATTGGGTTCGTTTTGCCAACTTTTGCGCTTTCTCATCCCAACATCCGTCGTTCCTCGCGAAGCAGGCCTGCCGCTCGACGGCGGGGAGCGAGATTCATGGCGTTCCAGTGACACCAGGCGCCGTACCTGCCCATGAGACAGAGATTGCAGATCCAGCGTTGGAACCCAGCTTTTTCGTATAGCTGCCACTCGCAACAACTGTGCTTCGGCCCGTGCCATTTCTGGGGCGCCTGGCTTTTCTAGCTGGCTGGCGCCTTCTGGGATCAGGAGTTCCGCGATCCGTAAGCCTGGATCCCGGCAGAAGGACCATCGGCTGCCGAATTGAAAGACCATGGCGCGGGCATTGCGGCCTCATCCGCCCGGTTAGACTTTTCGGCCCCGTACTCCGCTTTGCGTTCTCGGGCTTCGCCATGGCGATGCGCGTCAAGATCCATGCCCTCTGCCGGTTCCACCTCTTGGCAAGACCTGTGCCGCTCTTGGTGGGCAATTGCACCTGCCTTCCTGACTTCACCTCTTGGCAAGACCGCCCTCATCTCATTTTGCAGCTTTCGGCGACTGCGTTCGCGTGATGAAAATTATCCCCTCAAACATCAAGATGGCGTCGCGTTATTCTGTCCTGACCGCGCGAGCAATTCTGCTTCCGTCATTCATACTTCGCAAGCTGCGACCGGACTCGTCTCTTTCCTTATTGCTCGCGCTGAAACGCCTATTCGCCCGGCGAGCAGCATTGTTGTTCCGCCGACTTCAATCGATCTTCACCGGGGAGGATCTCACTTAAGAACTACTCCACTGCAAGCCACGGCCCACCGCGGATGATGGCGCTCGTAGCGCGCCGAAAAACACGCTCTTCCCACAGCTTTGTAACAAGGTCTTTCAGCGCAATCCAATACAACACACTCTGCGGTCGGTGCCCATCGATCGCTAAGGACGCAATCTTCCAATATAGGTTGGGGTCTTCGCCCTCGAGCAGAACTGGCTCGACGAAAAATCCAGTGACTGATCCGGAATCTTGGCGGCCAATTGTTACTCCGACTACTCGGCGCGTCGAATCAAACGAATACTATGATTCGCTGATATTTGTTGCGGGGACGAGCCGTTTTATTTCCGCGTTAATTTCTATTAACGAACGGCTCAGCTGAGCTATGACTGCCGGGTGACGCATGAGTCAAAACTATAAGGAGGTCAATGCATTCGACACGCGTGACGCGTGACCACGCGGACTCTGTCCGCTTGTCGAGGTCGTTGACGTCCCTTTTTGAGCATTCCAACTGTTCCTGGCTCAGCTAGAACCGGTAGCTGGTTTCCATCTGTTCGAAGATGTGCCGGGTGTTTCCGTATGAATGGAGGATGACTACCACCAGGCAGCAGCACCGGATACAGCTAACAGAGAACCGAAAGCGAGGTAGCGCCTCGGCCAATTCCTGAAGCGTTGGCAAAGGCTAAACGTCATCATGCTGGTCGGCGTGTCCGAAATGACATTGGCCGACAGGCCCTTCGCGGAAGACATGGTGCCTACTGCCCCTAATTCGCTCGAATCGAAACCCGCGTCACGGGACCGGAATCGTCACGAACCTCAATGGTGGCTTCTTCGGGCTTGATGCCGCTGCAACTTTCCTCGGCGGCATCGGCCATGGCTTGGGTGGCTTCCCGTTCTACGCACTCCATTCCGCGAACTCTAACCCTTCCTCGTCAGCCCTAAGGCCGCTTTTGGTGAACCAGATCGAAGTAGTAGCGTGTCATTGACTCAGCGTATTCTTTTGGCCGTCCGATCCGGAACAAAGGCCGTTGCGCGAAGCAGGTGGCGTGGAGAGCAACAACGGTCATCATCCCGGCTTGTAAGTCTCGTCGGCTCGCCGGTAGGAGCCGGCGGAGCAGCTCCGGCCCATACCCTAAATTAGCCTCCTGCGGAGCCGGGGCGGTCTCTCCGACATGTGATGGCCCAAGCTCAAGAGGGATCGATGACCGTCTTCGTGTACGTCAATACCCGCCGGACCCGTGGGCGACAAGGATCACATCAAGGTTTTCACTACGGTGGATGCCGCGGAAAAGTGGTTCGAGGAGAACGACCTGGAGGACGTCGCTTTCGAATACGACCTGATCGAAGATGTAGGCCCGCTAGTGAACCGGCGGGCCATTTTCATGACGCAAGAAGCACTCCGGAAACAAACCTCGTCTAGCTTTGCCTCCATGAACAAGGGGGATTGCGGTCATGTGGGCACTTATTGAAGATTGTTGCCTGACACGCCTCAACGAGATTCGCCGGTACGAACTCAGATTGAGCCAAACAAACATCCGGCGACCGGCGTTTTGAGCCGGCGGTCGCCCCGATCAACCTATCCGAAGATTTTCCGCTGAGTCTTTGCCGCGATTGTTCACCACATCAAAGCTAACCTTCGCTCCTTCTGCGAGCGAGGTGAAGCCGGCTTTCTCAACCGCCGAGATATGGACGAATACGTCCTTGCCGCCGTTGTCGGGTTGGATGAACCCATAGCCCTTTGTCGGATTGAACCACTTAACTGTACCCATAGCCACTTAAACTTCTCCATTTTCTGAAAAGTAAAACTAGTGTCCCAATTGGCTGTGCGGACGCGCACCGCAGGTTGCCGGAGTCTCCAACCCAAGTCTGAGGAGCCTCTCCCGTTTTGTTAACTTTCGATTCACACCTGTAAGAGCGGGAACCCTCGCCATTCCGTATACCCCATTAACCGGGGCTGGCCCATATTTCACTTAGATCTTTTTACCCGGTTCTTTTGACCAAGCGCGGGCCGCAGCGAACCCAATCGCTGCGGCCTTCGTCGTGACTGCGCCCAACCCTATGGCTCAGCTATCCTTGCTTAAGCGGTCGATGCCCATAGTGTCCCCTTTCAGCCGATACTACTTAAGGAGCATCCGTTGTGGATTTGGATTTGCGGGGCGAGCTCGAAGCCTTGATGACAGAGATAAAGAAGCGCCAGCGGCATATTGAAGACCAAGCATTCCTGATCAGTGTTCTGGAGCGGGACGGTCACAACACGGTGGAGCAGCAGGCCGCGCTCAAGCTCGAACGCAAGCAGCTCGCACTGCAGATGGAACGGCAGACAAACCTCCTACAGAAGGCGCATCTTTGATTTTAGCGCCATTCGTTCTCAGGCACTGTCCCGGGTGGCCGCCGAAGTTGCTCCAGTCCCTCCTCGATCACCCGAAGGTCCGCAAGTACAGCATCTCGCGCCTGAGCCGGGTCAATGCTAGATGTGGCCTGTACTTTCTCCAGCAACTTGCCCCGAAGGTCTCGCATGCTCTCCAGGGCTCGCCGGTTTTCTAAACGTACATAGGCGGAAACGATCGCTTCAATGCTTGATGGCAATGTAGCTCCTCTACAAAAGGTTGAAGAGTAACTTATTCGAGCTAACCGGCAAGCGCTGCACTGCGGAAGCTCGCAAAACACCTTCCTGTAGACCCAAAGTTTCCCTGGCATGCCCGTTCGCCAGCCCCGGCGGGCCTTCCCACCAGCGGTCTAGTGCTAGGGAAGGCCAGCGCTTTCTGAACACCTGCGACGAAGATGATCCCAATTCCGAGCGACGTCAGGCTTTGCATCCCACTGGCCACATCGATATGCGTCTCGGCATCGTCGCGCCTGATCAGCAGTCGCGCTCAGTCCCCTCTCCCTCCGCCGCAGCGAAATTCGGACTGCGTTGGCCGCCTGTCGCCGGCGCGTTCGAGACGGGATGCCGCCACGCTTGGAAGCATCCCGCCGACGAGTCCATTAGCCCACGAAAACACTTTCACCGGCAAGAGATCGAAGATAGCCTGTCGTAGCCGGAGTTCAGCTGCCACCACGAATGATAGAGCGGCGCCAAGCCGCTCCACCGGCTCCGGATAGATGGGTCAAGGCGCTGCTTGCGGGCGTACTTTCCGCATTCGGGAGTCAGAATGCCTTCGGCACTTAGCAGAATCGCTCTTTTCATCGACGGGGCCAATCTTTACGCCACGACCAAGACGCTTGGCTTCGACATCGACTACGAGCGCCTTCTGATGGAATTTCAGGAACGCGGCGCGCTGCTCCGGGCCTTCTACTATACGGCGGTCATCGAGGATCAGGAGTTCTCGTCGATCCGCCCACTGGTCGATTGGCTCGACTACAATGGCTACACGGTCGTAACCAAGGCGACCAAAGAATTTGTCGACGCCTCCGGGCGTCGCAAGGTCAAAGGCAACATGGATGTCGAGCTCGCGGTCGATGCCATGGAACTCGCTGGGCAGCTCGACGAGATGATCCTGTTCTCCGGCGACGGTGATTTTCGGCCTGTGGTCGCGGCGGTGCAGCGGCGCGGGGTCCGTGTCTCCGTGGTCTCGACGATCGTCACGCGGCCACCGATGATCGCCGACGAGCTACGCCGCCAGGCAGACGTGTTCATCGATCTAGCAGAGCTGGAGACGAAGATAGGCCGCAATCCGTCCGAGCGGCAAGTGGCGCGCGAGCGCGAGCGGCGCGGGTAGTATGATCAGCGTCAGACTTCCTTCAAGCCGAGCAGCGACAACGACGAATTTGATCGCTGAACAAGCGATAACGAAGATCCAGAGCTTCCTGCAGGCGCGCAAGTACAGCAGACAACGTTCCGGGGCATGTTCATCTGCTACGAAACCCGCCGGTGCCCATGTCATGGCGCTGCTTTGGCGAAGCCAGAACGTCTACAATATTGCCCTTGTCGCGGCGTTTCTCTCTACGCGGTGATCAACAATCTCCTCCTCATCATCGCGGCCGCAAACTGAGTTCGTACATCGCTCTTCGGCATATCGGATCAAAAGAAATTTATGGTCGCCTAATGCCCGCGATCTTCCCGTTCCGGAATTAACTTGCAGCGCGGACATCAAGCTTAACAGTGAAGTTAAGTTGTCGATGATCGGGAGCCTTCTATTGTGCGTCAACCGTGGCCACCTCTTTAGCGCGTTGGCGAGCTGTCAGGGATTTGCCGCAGCATAACTGCGTCGGATCCCGCCCAGGCTAGACCTCGCTGAGTACCCATCCCATGTGGCGAAATTTTCCTTACCGTACCAACCGGCGTGGCCAAATCATTTTGGCTAGTCTCACTCCAGACGAGACTTTCGAATTTGAGTGGTTAGCCAATCAGATTCACAGAACCCCAGGTGACGAGATACGTTTTCGATCATTGGCTATGAGGTGCGGTGTGGCGGAAGCAGGCCTAGGCGGACCAGACCTCGGGACCTAGAGAAGTAACACCTTCATCGAAACTGATGATCTTTCGGCCATCCGCGATGCTGATGCCCCGTATAATTCGAAAGGGTTACTTGTGCAGGCATGAGCCGGGTCTAAGCTTTCGAGAGGCGGGTCCCTGCTCCGTCTAACAGACCGCCGGTCCAACACTGTCATCCAAAACGGCGGGCCGGCTAGTGTTAGGGTTACCCTTCACAGTTGGTTGATGATTTGAAGCACGAGCCCTTGAAAGCAAGAGGAGGCGAAAATGCGCGCTTTATCTGTCTCGTTCTTTGCATTGGGTTCGCTAGTCCAGGTTCATGCTCAAGACACTACCGACAGGCCTAGAAGATCAGATCCTGGCCTGAACAATGCCTGCACGTATACGATAGGTGGATATCCACGAGAGGTTGCAGCGGGCGTTAGCCTCTGTTGGCGCATAGCATATCCGTATTTGTCTGAGTACGCGTTATTGCACTGTGACCCAAAAAACAATCTCCAGGAGATCACGACGGTGAAGCGCGGTGATCGCCGATGTCAGCGATATGAGTACCGGCAATAGCCGCTTTGGTCGCCACCACGCGCATCGAATTGCTTCAACAACTCGCCCTACGACGCGCCGCGCGAACTTCAATGCGATCGCACGCGACTTTATCGGCAGGCTGGCTAGTCTGGCAAGTGGTTACTTGGCTAGCCATCTCGGCAACGAATGCCAAAATTGTCGCAGGTTAGCGCAAAAGTTTCTTTCGCCGCGACATCTTCGAAACAGAAGCGTGTGCCAATTTCGACGCGATCGGTCCACCAGTTGATCCGTTTTCCCTTTGCGATGCGCGAAGCTTCTCCGCGCAGCAGATCTAACTGTCTTCCAGCTGCGTGGACGATAAGGCAATGTTCATTAGACATTATACTCAATCCTAGAAGTAAATCGGAGAATACGAAGGCCGCAGCTGGAGGCAGCTGCGGCCCCGCGCATTGGTCAAAAAAAACCGGGTGAAAAGATTTAAGTGAAATATGGAGCCAGCCCCGGTGAGCCCCAACGTACTGCAACTCTGCCGTAGCGCAATGTCATCTAAGACACACTTGGAAATGTATTTAAGGCGCAGCAGGTGAGGGAGGGCCCGCCCGGGCTGGCAAACTGGCGAGCCCCCAACCCCAAGCACAAGGCCGCGTATGTCCCCGCGGCCCCGTCCCAAGCCTAAACTATGTGCATGGCATTAAGGATAAATTGATGGTGCCTTTCACGGCCGTTGGCTGCGGTGCTATTAAACAAAGGAAGCGATAGGTGTCCGTCTCTCGCTATCTGAATAACTCCGGCCAGCCGCACAAGGCCGGCGGGTTTTTCGGAGAAGCGCCGTTCGTTCCCAGCAGTCGCGAACGCGATCACTGCTTCGCTTCGGGGCCGGTGATTTCGGCGGGCGGCGGTGCAGCCCGGGAGGGCGGCGGAGGTGTTTCCGCCGAGGCTGCCGCAGAAGTGCCGTCACCCGCCCAGATCTTGGTGCCCCCTGGCCGTGCAGACTAATTTGCAACCCATTGGCGCAGCGACCTGGGCTGCGCTGCCAGCTTGGCCTGTTACTCGCTTTCGGTGGAGCAGTTTGAGCAAATGCGCTACCCGTAAAAAACAGCGCGACGATTCCGATTAGTGGCTTCATGGTCTGTCCCCCTATAGCTGAGCGCGTTCACCTTCCCAATGACAGAGGTGAACGGTGATAACGCGGCTGCTTGTAGTGCTTACCACAGTCAGCGATATTGATCGCGCACGCGATCGACGCTCTGCGTTGATGAATTAGGCAATGCCTCCACGGCAAGATCACTCCTGCCGGTGCCGTTTCGAACTTGCTTGAGAGCTTCACGTGGTTTCGCCATCCTGAGGCCGGTACAAAGCAGCCTCAACTCAAAGGATGCGCCGGCTCATCCGTGCGGAACTTGAATGACCATCATGGCGGGCGCTTGGCCGGGCGCTTTGGCTGAGCGACAGAGCGCGTTCCCTGCTGCCTAACGAGGTCGTCCATCAGCTTCTGCTTTAGCTGTTCGGCCTCTTCCTTGGTCAACCTCTCACCGAAGCGACCATCTTTTCCCAACTGCGCTGGCCTCTTGAGTTCTCGATCGTAGACCATCCAGTCAACGCTTCCCTTCCGAACGATGAACCTGGGGCCTGGCGGCTGCGTGTTGTTGGCCAACGTTAGCCTCCCACTTGGTCGGGCCGCTGGTTTCAAATTTGCACACCAGGCGGCAGTTTGAACTTGAACTGGGACACCGAAGTCCCAGCATCGTCTAAACTGCAACCTCTATGCCGGTCGGTACGTCTCCGCGTTTCAGCCGTGATCTTTTCAGACCAGCTCCAGCGCGCTCAAAAAGTGAGCGCTGGTATTCGGGCTTTCTTGCTCTCGCCACCGGCGCGCCTCAAAGTGGCTCAAATTTCGGAGCATCGCCCCAGGCCGAAGTCTCCTGCTGCTAGGGAACTTAGATGGTGCATGTTTTGCTATTGCTTTGCTTACCACCGCTCGCGGCACTTGCAGTCGCGGTATATGCTAGTGCGATGATCGCTCGGCCAAGGCATGAAAGAGAGCATCGAAATTCAGTTTTCTCCGCCGCGGGAGAACCGCTGACCTGAATCGGGTGCGCTCATTCTTCCTGCCTCGCGCGCAGCAGCTTGATGTACTGATCGAGCTGGAGCGGCTCAGCCATTTATGGCCTCGCTGACTGCCGTCGATACGGCGTGCGCGACGGGCCGCTTCTATGCGGCCTCGAACTTCTTCCAGCCGTCGTTCAAGCTGAAGAAGGAGCGACGTGAGGGAAGTCTGCAAGCGCTATAATCCCCCATCGACCGCCTATGAGCGTGCATTGGCGCATCCTACGTTGACGTCGGCCGTCAAGAAACGGCTACGCCATCAGTATCGCTCGCTCGATCCGGTCTCGCAGTCCAAGCTAGACCCGCATATTGCTACGATCGAAGACTGGCTCACAGAGCAGCTGCAGCTTTGGGCGCTCGCAATCGTCGGCCCGGCCCAAGCAAGAAATACCCGAGGAGTTTGGAAGAGACAGCATTGATTGAGCAACGTCTGCTGAGGGCGCTCAGACGGAGAGCTGCCGAACAATTGGTCGCCCAGAGCCCGCTCGGCGACACCACGACCTCCACCCCCTTGCCCGAGGTTGTAGACCGCTCAGGCCATGTAGGGCCAGCCCCTCACCCGCATCCGTCTGCTCGGCCGAGTGGTTGGGTGAAACGAAGCCGCCGAACGGAGTATACCGTTTCGATGGCTCGGCTGGGGCGGCGGTCCGGACGGGCAATCGTCCGATATCTCAACTGCCGGGGGATAAACCAAAAGATGACTTTCGCGCAGTCCCCGGTTTCTCATAATTCGCTCGTCACGCGCCGGAGCGCGTTGATTCGCGATGCCGGAAAGCATTCTCGTGTTGCTCGGAATCGGAAACGGGGCGGTTCTGACGATCTCGATCTGGGCATCAGCGCGAAGCGAGCGGTGACTCGGAATCGACCTCGCGTTTCTCGACTATCGAAGGGGGGCTCGGCATGTCGGCATCTTCCTGCTTGAACCGCGGCGATCTGGTAATGCTGACAGAGGAAGGCGTGCGCTGGATGGTGCCTAATCCAAAGCTTCACGCGCGCTGGAGATATCGCCGCGGCGTCATCGAAAGCAATTCTAGGGGTGGCTGGCATCGCGTGCGTTGGGACGGCAACAAATCGTCTACCGAGGCAATCCCGGCTAAGTTCTTGCTACTGGAAGCGTTGCAAGGCGATACGACGGGGACACGAACCCCATCAGCGTGCCGCTCCAATTTTGGGCCGAACTGCGGCGAATCCCTAGAACTTCGCGCGGCCTCAATAAAATGAGAAAAAAATGTCAGGCCACCGTTGCATGTGGCCCCGGATCAGCAGAAACATCCTTCACGTCCGATCGTGCGCTCAAGCCGGCCTTTTGTAGATCAATGACCGAGTGATATGTGGCAAGGCTTAACCACGGAGCGATCCTCGGTGGCAGGCAACATGCAATCACTCGGCGATCTATTCCGCAAGTAACCCGCCGGTCGCCCTCCCCGCTATTAAGGACCTGAGCTTGTTGACGGCGCGGATGGCAATACCGAACGGGAACGGATTGGTCAGGCGTAGGAAAGCAAGCTTCCTTACATAGCCCTCGACGTGCCATTTGGCTTGCGCACCCCTGCGAAAATGGATCACGTCACCGACGCCATAACGCTTTGGCTGCATGCCTTCGCTCTCAAGCACGATTGATCCTTCTAAAATCATAATGGTCTCGTCGAGATCGTAGTGCCAGTTGAACTTGCCTTCGGTGCAAGACCAAATCAGAGTGCGGGCCGTCTTGCACGCACTGATCGACAGCAGGCCCGAGCGAGCTTCGGGATTTCCTTCGATGATCCAGGATGGTTCAATCGGCGAAGGTTTGAGATCCAAGTTGCAATGGCCGGTTTCAATAAGCGAGAGCGGCATATTTCACCTCGTACAAAGGGCGCCTAGGGTTTGCCGAGCTTTCCCTGGATTGAAAATCCGCTTTTCCGCAAACAGTGTGAAGAGGCCACGTTGTCGCAACTTTCAAGTCGGCGAACGTTCCCAGACTGGTTCCCTCGACAACTTTAGGGACGATTGGAAACAGAAATGAAGTGATCAGATTAGCCTCTGCTGTCAAACGCCATCCGGAACTGCCCCCGCATTGCCTCGTTAAAAATGTTACCGGACAACTTCCCTGTTGTATCTGGGGCGGAGCTGCGGAATCAGTTCGGTGGCGGCTAGGGCAGGGAAGATCAGCATGCGCGCAAAGAGCGAGATCACATCAGCGCTGGCCGATCGTTATCGGGCGAGCGGGCGGCTCGAGAAGGACGGATCTAGACGAGCTGTGCGCCGTTGCGGGATGGCATCGCAAGCACGCGATCCGAACGCTGTCAGCGGACGGGGCATCGGGATCGGCCGTGCCGCGGCGGCGTGGCCGGACCTACGGAGCTTCCATTGGCATGGCGCTGATTGTGCTATGGGACGCGTCCGACCGGCTCTGCAGTAAGCGGCTCGTCGCAATGATCCCGTTCTTGCTTCCGGCTCTTGAACGGCACGGCAGATTGAAGCTTTCGGCCGATGAGCGGTCGAAGGTTTTGAGGGTTAGCGCGGCGACGATCGATCGCCTGCTGAGCGACGTAAGGATCGCAGCAGCCGGAGGACGCCGAGGACGGTCGGGCTTTTCCAGTGCCGTACGGCGGCAAGTCCCGGTGCGTACATTCAACGACTGGGGATCACCTCCGCCGGGGTACTGCGAAGCGGATCTGGTTGCGCACGGCGGCATGTCCGTATCCGGCGCCTTCATTCAGACGCTAACAATGGTGGATATCGCAAAGGGGGTGGACCGAATGCTTTCCGCTCGTTGTGCGTGAAGCAGCGCTTGTGGTCGAGGCCCTCAAGCGCGCGCAGAACCTATTTCCCTGGCCCGTTTGCGCGCTCGATTTTGACAACGACGGCGCCTTCATGAACGACACGGTCGTGTCGTGGTGCCGTTCTCACGATGTCGAAGTCACTGGCTCCAGGGCCTACAAGAAGAACGATCAAGCGTTCGTTGAACAGAAGAACGGAGCTATCGTTCGTCGCCTCGTGGGCTACGGGCGATTTGAAGGTATTGATGCCGCTCGTTCATTGGCTCGCCTGTTTGCCGCGGCACGGCTGCACATCAATTTCTTCCAACCCTCGTTTAAGCTGGAGGAGAAGCACCGCGAAGGTGCCAAGGTGATCAAGCGTTATCTTCCTCCTGCTACTCCGTACGAACGAGCATTGGTCCACCCGCATCTCAATGAGGCATTCAAATGTCGGCTGCGGGAGATTTACCGCACGCTTGATCCCGTGGCATTGCTGGCCCAGATGCGGGACGCTCAAAATGAGCTGGGCAAGCGCGTTGATCAGCGCGCCGGAAAGCCAGGGATGACCGTCGCGCTTTTGCAAAGCGACTTGGCCGCCTTTGCCCGAGAGCTCGGCGATGGTTGGAAACACGGTGAGCAGCGGGGTATTCATCGGCGCTGCTATGTGCGGCGCAAACCTGTGCCACGTCGGTCATCGAAGCTCGACCCATACATTCCCATGATCGAGGAATGGCTTGCCGCGGCTCCGCACTCGTCCGCGGTCGATCTTCTCTGCCGGCTGACCGCGCATCCGCCCGATGAGTTCAGTGGCCATCAGCGGCGTACGGTGCAGCGGTTGGTGAAGAATTGGCGATCAAAGGCCGCCCGACAGCTCATCAGCAGCACCGAAACCATACTATCGGTCCAAGCTTCCCTCCGTGCCGCAAGCCGCCTTCCCGCTACGGCGCTATCTGGGGGGGCGCGTCCGGGCGGCTTTGCTCTACCGAGCTACACCACCGCCGGGGACACGACTACGCCGACCACATCACCTACGAAAGTGAGACGAGCATTTTTCCAGTGTAACCACGACTATGAAGATCGGCCGCCGCCAACTGCCAGATTGGATAGGTTTCGACGCCTTCCGCGGAACATTTAAGTCAGCGACGACGTGGCCAATCCGATGGCGTCGTCCGCGGGATGCGCATCAACGATGACCTCGAGCATGTTTGCCGAAACGTCTGTAAGTGCTCGATCTCCCACCGCCGATATTCATGTTGCCGTGCGCGGCCGCCAGATTTCCGTTTGAGAGCGTGGTGTTCGAAGCCGGGCGGTCGAACGTTGCGCGACTGCTAACGCCTCTCGAAACAACTTGGCTGCGTCTGGCGGCAAGTGAGCATTTAACAGCATTCATTGTTCTTCAGGTTGAGGAGTTTTGAGGCGCGGTCCCATTCCGGGCCCAATCGACTGCGAATCCCGCCGGGCCGGCGTAGCTAACCCAGTCGCACCGAAGTTGGTTACGAAGCAATCGTAAGGCGTGTCGCCGCCGGAATTTCAGGCAGCGTCGTTCGTTGCACACTGAAGGCGAAAAAAACAGCGGAACGGCTCGTGGTCGCGCGGAGCTAGTTTCGCGAGAAGCGTTTCTAGATCCTAAGGGAGCGGTTCTCCCCTTTAACCTTGAGCGGTTAGCTTAATTTCACCGCGTTATTGCAGGCTGCCCATCAAACCGGCATCGTTATCGGCGCCCGTCCTTGGTAGCTACCAGCGGATACTGGCTGGAAAGCTGGCGCCCAAAAGAGAAACCGCCCGCAGATCTCAGCTAGCGAAGATTCGCGCTGGTGCGGCTTTCGCCCGCTGCTTTCCAGATAGGCGCAAGAATGGTGTGTGACTTACTTCACACTCGCAGGTGAGTCATGTCTGATACAAACCGGCCAAGCAAGCCTGGGGTCAACGTGACCGCGCAAGAACACAACGCCGTTCATGAGAGGACTTTTCGTGCTCGCGCCTTCGTGGCTGCCTACGCACTAGCGGTCGGCGTCGCGACGGCTGGCTGGCTCTACACCATAGTGCGTGCTGCGCTAAAACTCGCCGGTTGGCTCTTAGGTTAAACGGCCGCTGCTAGCTGGCTGATCTTGATCGCGGCACAAACGATCATGCCCCACAGCGCGAAATTGATCTGCAACGCGACCGCCATTTCCAGTAACCCTTATTTTCCGGACAGCCGCGTTCTTGATGACAGGGGTCTAGGCCAGAGCGACTTTTGATCCGATGGATTGTCAAACACCGGTTACGTTCGGCAACCCCGGACCACTACTGACCCACAGCCCTGAAGGGAATGCGGTTATCTATCCCTAAGGTAGTATCCCATCACCGGCCCGACGATCCCCTCTTCCGTCTGCTTTGCGCAAAAGCTGCCCAAATTGATCGGCGCGACGTTTGCGGTTCGAAAAGCCGCGATCATCAAAGGATGGTGCCCGCCCTTTCTGCGCTGAGCCGTGACGAAGTTGTCGGAAGTGTTGGCATTTGTGCTCAACAACGCAAATCTTCTCCGCGCGAAATTCCATGAAGCTCCCCCGTCCAAGATGAACGTGTTGGAAAATTTCAAATCCGTTGCAGCGGGGAAACTCGAGGCTAGGACGGTTCGTCGTTGAGCGAACCGAACGGTGATGCCGGTGCTACGGGGTTACGTCGACAATGACCCAACCTTGTCCGCGAATTCTAGGCAACGAATCATTTCGAGCTTGCTGATCTTGAAACGAATGCCGACTGCAATTCTGTCAGTTTTCAAATCCATTCGCTTACGAGATAATTTTGGGCCGTGGTTATGTGGCTAAAACGCTCCTGGTGCTCTCCGTCTTGCTGCTTGGGTTCACGGATCTGTTCACTACTAACATGATCCTCAATCTCGGCCTTGGCGAGTTGAATCCATTCGTGCATATTGCTCAGACGTGACTTGGTCCTTGGTGGCTTATCCCGAAGCTCGGTTTGACCTATTTCCTGATATGGCTGCTTTGGCGTAGCAAGAATCCTTACAACATCGCTCTCGTCGTCGCTTTGCTGTACGCCGGTACTGAACAATCTCCTCATCATCGCAAGTTCACACTGAAGCGCTGATCCACAGCCAAATGTGCTGACGAAGGGCGCAGGACCGGACTGTGAGAGGCTGGCACGGAGGTTGCGAGACGCAGCTTAGGACCGCACGGCCGCCCTCGATCCGTGCCAAACTGGAGCAAGCACATGCGGATGCCATCCCGCTTCAAGACGCCTTCGCATCCCCTAAGCACCAGGATCAAGCTGCAAGCCCTACTCGCCGACCTTCATTGGAAAGTTCACCTGCTCAGCTCCGATATCGTCGCGGAAGAGCAGCGGACGCACATCTCAAATCTTTCGGACCGAGCATACTCAATCCTCGCCAGAAACCACCGGTCCCGGCGTGACAACCTTATGGCGACGATTGCTGTGCTGGAAAAGCAGCTTGTTGTAGCGGAGCAGCCTTGAACCCTTGTCTCTCCGGTGAGTTCCAGAATTAACGGGACCGCGCGATATCAAGCTTAATTCGAAGCCGAGATTGCAAGCACGTCGGCCACGGCTAGTGTTGTTGATAGCCGACATTTCCCCCCGTTCGGGCTACCCTGGCGAAGTCGGCGCGCCATCATACTCGGCGTGTCGGCTTCGTTCTATCCGCCGCAAGCGCGAGAGCTTCATTTGGCGAATGAACCCGACCATGACCCGTTGGATCTCGCTGAGCTACGAAGACAGATCCCTCGCAAAAGTCTGACAATCGTCTCGTTACATCGCGATTAAGTCGCTTCCTAGTGAAGATTGCGTTCCTGTCAGAGCCAAAGGAGGCGGCGCACGCGCAACGTCTGCGCTCCAAATTCAGACGATCGCTGCAAACTCTTGCAGCGATCGCGGCGCAGAACCATCTGCGAAGGGAATCAGGCGTCGCTAAGCAGCCCAAGTAACATTAACGCAGACGTTCTTCCGCTTGCTGGGGCCGCCGCCGCTACTAGATGCAGTCGCGAAGTCGTCCTCGTCTCCCGTACCTGCGACCTCGCAGCGAGGAATCGCCCTCGCCTTTGTCAGCGAAACGAAGCCGACGAAAGTGGGATCGTAATCATAGCCAACTAGGGGACGACACTGTTTCAGCGGAATGCCGCTTCTGGCAGAGGTGCCACGCTTGTCTCGCAATGCCAACGATCTTGGTCAGCGCGTTCGTTGCGCTGACCGTCGGCTGATCGTGGCCGTGATAGCCTGCCTCGTGGGGACGCGCTGTTGAGCCCCAAAGAGGTCGACAACGAGACTGGCGCATTCGCTGGCCAAACCGAAGCCGGAAACCGACGAATTCTCTCGATCTCGGACCCAACCTCGAACTGAAGCCAGCGAACATCTCGTCGGTATTTGGTTATGACGTCCGACGAAGTGCTGTGAGGACCAATCAACAAGCTGAACATCGTATTGGCTGCTGAGGCCGGACTTCGTGCGTCGAGAGGGGCGGCGTCTGCAAGGTGAACCGCGGTGCGCGGCCCGAGCCCAGGCATGCGCGACGAAGACCATCTGCGGCCTCGGAAAGCCTGCTCCAATACTGCTGTCATTGTCCTCAATTGACATAGGGCTCGCTTATCGGCACGGTCTACGTCGAGGTCCATGCTAGAGGGATTTGCAGTTCCGGCTGCGTCTGCTCACAACGCGCAGCGTCCAGACCGACGGTCAACTGCCCCTCTCATGGACCGTCGGCACAACCGCTGATGTTGACAGATGGCTCCATGAGAACGGATAATGGCCGGTTCAATCACCAGATGGAGGACGATCCGTCCCGCCCTCATTCGCACGCCGCCCAACCACCGGCGGACGATAACGTCACCGAGGACCGAGAGCCGGATCCAACCATCGATCAAAGCGACAGTTCGCCGATAGTTCATCCTCCCCAAGAGACCTCCGCCCTGTCATCGGCGCACACTTCGGTTACGGCCCAGAGAAGTCCGGACGTGCAACCGCAATTGCGGAGTGGATGCAGCAAGGACACCATATTTGGCGCAGGCACCTCCAGCACGATCAACTCCCCGAGGCGACCGGAGGGGCGATCGGAAACATCGAGCGCTGGTTGCTCGCATTGCTGAGCGTTGTTGTCATCGTGATCTGCGTTTCTGCGACCATAGTTTTCATACAGGTCAAGTCGCTCAAAGGGGAGATCGCAACGCTGCAACGCGAGATCATTGCGTTTAAGCTTCGCCTAGCTAAACTTGATCAGATCGCTCTCGCCAATGAAACACATGACAAGTCAAGCGGGACACCCAAGCCACCGGCGCAAGCTCGTCCTGACCAGGCTTTGCTGCAGCTATCGCGCGAAGAGATCCAGTTGGTCCGGGATTATATCAAGCCTGCCCCCATCGCAGGCTCCGCGACTGATGCGATTAAGATTGGCGATCCCGTTTTGGGAGAAACCATCCCGTTCCCGTCTCAGGTCACGGAGAAGGTGCGGAAATTGACTGGCGCGAGATTTACCATTCGCAACGGCGTCATTCTCATTACTCGAAACGGCAGCAATCGCGCCGACGTTGTGATCGGGCCCAATTGACCCCGCAGTTGGCAGACGTCCCTGCCCCGCCCGCTCGATTCAAAAGCCGATCAAAGAAAGCCAAATTATCATTTCCCTGCTAACAGGGAAATTTACAGGGAAAACACCCCTCGCAGGCAGTCTTCGCAAAACGACAATTGGCAAGAAGCACCCGAAAATCCTCAGAAATCCCCAGGGCCCCAGGATGCGCCCACATCAGAACAGGGAATTTTCTGATGGCGAATAGGGAACCTGTTGTCTTGGGAGCACCGAAAAAAGCCCGTCTCGGAAAGCCCCATGGTCTTGCGATTGGCGTTGGGGGGTGGATTGATTATCAGGACGGACGCCGTGCTGGGGTGCAGCCGCGCCGCTTCGAAGGCCGAGGCGAGCGCAAGATAGGTCTAGGGGCGGTGCACAGTAAGCGTCGTTATTAGGCACGGCTTTGAGGGCTTGAGCGCGGTAGGCCCAGGGCAGTAGCTGGTCGATGTCGCGGTTGGGATGCCGGTTGACGATCCTGGTCGGGACGTCGGAGAGATAGGCGAGCGGATCGACGTCGTTGAGCTTGCAAGTCTCGACCAGGCACGCGACGACAGCCCAGTGTTGGGCACCGCCGTCGGATCCGGCAAACAGCGCGTCCTTGCGACTGAGCTTGATACCACGGATTGATCGTTCGACTATTGTTGTCGAGTTCGATGCGGCCGTCATCGATGAAGCGCGTTAAGCCTTGCCAACACGAGAGGGCGTAGCGGATGGCCTCGGCGAGCTTGATTTTCTGGCTGATGAGAGTCACCTTGGCGCGCAGCCCTACCTCGAAGGCACTGCCAGTGAGTCGGCTCTTCTGCTGCCGCACGAGGCGACACTCCTCCGTGCTGCGGCCGCGGATCTCCTTCTCGATCGCATTGAATGCGGCGATGTGCTTCAGCGCCTCGCTCGGATCGGAGCGGGGCCGGCTGTTATTCCGATTCGATTGGCCGACCGTTTGTCCGAAGTTTATAGGAGTAGTTCTTCAGGTTTTGGCCCTCTTATGACGCGCTCCAATGACGACGATGTCCGGCGTCCCGTTTGTGAAAAGTGCTCGCGTCGAATGTCGCTTGTGGGCGAATTGCCCGAGGTGTCGCATTTGCCCAGTGTTAGCATTTTCAAGTGCTCCCCGTGCGGCAGGATTATTTCAAGCAAGCTGCCGCGCACCAAACGAAGATAGAAGCTCCCAGCGGCTGGCTGATAACGCTCTTCTGGGCCTCATCTGGACGCGATGTGCTGGGTGTCGACGGGATTTCCGATTTCAGCGGGCTACACTCGCGCAAGCATGACCATGAAGTTCAGCTCTTCGCCTTTGACATCCTAGGCCTAGGCGGCGACGATCTTCGGTGGCTATCCCTGATGGAAACAGAACCTGGCGCAGCTCGCGCCGGCTGAGCAGCACAGGTCATAGTAGTGCGGACGGGCAAGCGGTTATTCTGACTTTTTGCCAACGACCCATCTCACGATGGGCCAGCCCACTACGACGGACGACGCGACCGCACCGATCATTCTTACGAAGGCGTCACCCACATCCTGATCGAAAGAAAATGGCGCTCTCTGATAGAAGATAAGCACGAGGATGACGCCAAGCGCGCAGCAAAGGGCAACTAGCAACCGAGAGACCTGCCCTTCCAGAGACGTGAGGCGATCGTTGAGTTTGTCGTGATCCACGGCCCTTCCACCTCATCGCACGTTAATTCGTCAGCCGACGGTCAAAAACTATCCAGATGCGGATTCGGCCACCTCGACCAGGCAAGACTATAGCCGAGCCTACCGCTCCTTCGCGCGATTGAACCAGGGAGTACCCCCAACGCGCCGGATTTCAGAAGAGCAAAGTGGTCCAGAAAACAGGCGGCCTGCGTTTTTTCATTGGACGACCCATCAAATTAGCCTTCGGCCCGAGAAATCCCCCTGGAGCGCGCGGCCCAATTGGAGCTATCGTTAACGTCCATCCGCTATCGTCGACAGTGCCACAACCAAGCAACTGGCGAAGGCACTCGCGCGGGCTGAGCAGAACAGGCTGGACGGCCAGGGAGATCGCTGCACCAACCGTGCGGCCAGACGAGCCGAGGCGATATGATCTTAAGCACCCACGCAGTTGTCGGCGGCGCCATCGCATGCCTATTCCCGTCGCACCGGTCCTCGTTGCGGTTGCGGCCTTCGCAAGCCACTTTGCGATCGATACGATCCCGCATTGGGATTATCCACTTCGAGGGATCACGTCAAAGTCCCGCGCCAACAATCACCGCCTGCTAGTAGATCAGAAGCTTTTCCTCGATTTGGCTCTTATCGGCTGCGATGCGTGCGCGGGTCTATTAATAGCAATTTGGCTTTTCGCGACGCCGGCAACGATTGAAGTGATCGTGCTCGGCGCCCTCGCAGGCATGAGGCCGGATCCCCTGCAGGTCGTGCACAGGTTGGTTCCGAAGCAGCCCCTGACGACCTTGCAACGTTTTCATAGATGGGCCCACACGAAGCGGAGGCTTGGTTGGCCGCTCGGCGTCAGTTCTCAAGCACTCTTTGCCGCATCCGTATCCTGGGTAGTTTTGACCGTCGGGTGAGGAACGAGGCCGGGGAATTACCCTTGCCGCTCCGGCGCCCAACCTAGTCAGATCAGACGAAGCATTGCGTCCGGCGACCGGCCATCACCGGGCCCTTCCGCTTTTGGCGCGGCATAACCGCACCGACAAACATACGACATTCACGGCTGGCCGATCGTGAGGGAGCCTCCCCCTAGTCCATGCCAATGGATACGGTGAGCGGTGGTTTACTGGTTCCGGCAGTGCGTTGACTAGGCCTACAGCGTGCGTCCCGTCGCGCTCTGTTCCACGATGATCCGTGCGAGCAGACCGGAGCCGAGCAGAATCACGCCCGCGAGCGTAACCGCCAAAAAGGCAAGAGACGTAAATTCTTCACGCAAATACGTTTCGACAACGAACTCACCGCACCCCGACCATTACAAGAGTGGAGATGCTCAGATGCTCAAGGCCGAGCAGCACAAGATGATGACTGGCGCAACTAAAGTTTGGTGAGACCGCATTGCTGGCTCTCCGAGTTAGAACACTCCCACATTAGGTCGGCCGCGTTTTGCCGTGACTTCGCGGTTGCCGGAAACGGGTTCCAATCCGAGGTCTTTGTTTCGTGCTTGCGCGGACGAACGAAGTCTCTTCACGGTTTCGCGAACGCGAAACAGAGCCAAAGACCGATGAATCCCTTCGGATAAGCCCCGACCTCCGCTTGCTTTTGACAGACGCAGTTCATTACGCTGACGCCAGCCCTCGTCCTAAATTGACATAGGGCTCACTTGTCGGCACGGTTACTTCAGGTCCATGCTGGCTGATTAGCGGATCCGGCGGCGGCCGCTTTAAGTCTGAATTAGGGGAGCCTTATCTTCATGGCGTCGCCGGTAATGCCGGAGCCGCACGCTGGCGCAACCTGTTGCAGGTTGCCGGCGCGAAACGAGCCTTAGCAAGCATCCAAGACGACGAGCCGGCGCGGCCGGCTGGTCGAGAAGTGGACCACAGTCGGCACCATTGCAGTCGGGCCTCATCGGTCGCTTCCTGTTATTCCCAGAACGCAACTGGTCCAGCGGCGTTGCTCGCCTCCTAATCGTAGTGATATGTTTTAGGTATTCGCACTGGGGATTGTTCATGAAGTTTCTTGGATCGGCGTCGTTTCTGGCCGTTTACTTCCTGTTTGCTGTCCCCGGCTCGGCCGAGGATAGGCCAAACGGACCACAACCTTTGTCGTCGTCTCGAGCACCTGCGAAAAGTTATATGGGCTTCGAGAAGCCTTGCCCGGACCAAAATCCAAACATGCGCGAGCCGCGCAGGAATGAAACCTGCGATTATGTAACGATCATCAAGCGCTGCGAAGGCGACCTGACGGAGCGCCTATTCCGCCAGCCGCGTGAGATCGGGGTGGACCATCCGCGGCGTCTTGCCTGTCATTCAGACTGAGTCCACAGTGGACTGAGTCCACAGTGGTAGGTTCACGCCAGGACGCGGACGCTGCCGCGAGTGTCGAGAAGCTGGGCGAGGGCATGCGGCCAGAATTCAGGGCGTTGACGGGGCTTCGAGGTGTGGCGGCAATGACCGTCGCCTACATACACTTCCAGCAATTATCGGGAAGCGCTCACGGGCTCTTTGCGTGGCAGCACGCAGCCGTTGACTTATTCTTCTGCCTCAGCGGGTTCACGCTGTCTTACGTCTATCGCAGGGAGCACTTTCAGTTTTCGAGCTATATCATCGCTCGAATTGCGCGGATCTACCCCCTTTACTTCGTCACTCTGATCATTGCTGGCGCGGGCTATATCTTACCGATAGCCATTAATCCTGAAAATTATCCCGTAAGCGCTGCCAGCACGGACTTTCTGCTGCAGCTATCGATGCTTAATTCCTTGCCGGTCATTGGTTCAGGCGTCTTCTGGAATCCTCCGGCATGGTCGATATCCGTCGAGTGGCTATGCTATCTTGTGCTGTTTCCACTCTTACTGCATGCAAAGGCACCGCGCTCACCTAACGCTCGACTGATCTGCCTTGTTGTACTCGGAGCAGCTTCATATGTTATTTTCGTGCAATACTTCGACGAGCACCTAACCGTACCCGAGCTATACGTCGCAAAGAGCCAATGGAGCTATTGGGTAAATCCAATCCGAGGCATCCTTGAATTCACGTCTGGATGGCTCGCCTTCTTCTGCTTCAACACGCAAGACGATCTATGCGTCTTCAGCGGGAGGCATTCGACATACATCTGGCTGACTTTTGTCGCCATTTTGGTGTTTCAGTTCTTCGGAATTGTCAGCTCGCAGGCCCTGATATTTCTCTTTCCGTTCGTGATACTTGCTGCGACAAATCCCGCCTCACTAACATCGCGGGTGCTGGCATCTACCGGGTTACATTTCATCGGCGTCATCTCCTACTCGATCTACATGACGCATGTGATCGTGCTTATGGCGTTCGGATTCGTCTTCGGGCTACCCGATACATGGCCGATGCAACTCTACGCCGTCACGATCGTCGCTGCCTTCGCCGTTTCGGTATGCAGCTTTTTTGCGCTCGAGAGGCCAGCGCGCAACATAATACGAATCTGGCGAAACTCCGGCCAGCGCCAAGCTTCTTCGGTTGGTTGAAGCCAAGGAGATCGTCGATGGGCCGGCCTGCGTGCTTTGCAACGACACTGGGTGGGTCTGCGAAAATCTCCTGATCAACCGTGACCGAATCACGCGCCTGCAGCCGTCCGGATCTCACTTTCCCGCCCCGCGCGGCTACGCGGCTACGATACGCTGACCGCTTTCATTCTGGGTATTTCAATGACCCGTGCAGTCTGGGCAATTGCCGCCCTCAGTTTTGTTGCAGGCGTGCTTACCTGATTACCGTCATTGCTCTTTTCGAAATTATGAAGGAGAAGCCCGCGCCAGCGGCGGTCGCATTGACCGACGATCAACCGTGGACGGCTGCGCTCGGCTGATCGAGGGAGCGAACACGCTCGCAGCCAGTTCCTGAAACTTCCGAACCTCCTCGGCTGTATTGCCATCTCTACCGCAGAAACCGGCCAGCGAAATTTCTGAGTTCAATCTCACGACCACAAAAACTGCTCGGCGTCGCTGAGCGCACTTATAGGGGGCGTCGCCCCACCAGCTAGCCGTCTCTCCGCCACCACGATGCCTGCCGTGCCTGAGTGGACAAACCCAGTCGGAACAGCCAAATGAGGGCTCCGAGTACATGAGCTCCAAGCGAAACACGCATGGCAAGGCCATTCGGCCGCCCTCGCTTTCGGCCTCAATTGGCGGCCGCGGGTTTCGAAACACGTCCCGCAGGCGCGACCGCAGAGGATAGCGTTGGACAAGCGGCCGAGCCGATCCTAAGCTTCGCCTATTGCGGAAATCGAAGCTTGCTAGGCGCGGTTCTGAGTATGGACTGGACCTACTATCTCGCGGGGGCTGCAGTGATCCTGCTTCTCCTTGCCTATCACCTGCATGGCAGGCTGTTCAGGAGGGATACGCTGCGGGACGAGAAACTGAATCGACTGATCGATGAACGCATCGATCGCATGGACCTGAAGCGTGACAAAAAGCAGGATCAATCGTCCCGCATCCCGCCCTAGCGGTCACCTTTTCCGCCGCAGCTCTGCAGTCTGCTTTCCGGCACGCGGTTAAGAGCGCTTGCATTCTTTGCTTTCGCACCCGGGGCCCCTTTCGGCGCCGCGGCAAGGCCCGCGAAATCTTCGGTTCGAGAGCCTGAGCCTGCTCAATGCCGCATTGTCAGCCGACCCGCGATTTTCCGCCGACATTTTGCCAGACCCCTTTTAGTTGCCGACCGCGAGCGCGGCCATTCCGGCATCTGTACGCGCAGCAGTTCGGCGGCGCGGCGAGGCGACGTCATGCGGTTGTTGGACGAGACGAAATCGTACGCAACCAACTTACCAAAGCGCTGATTTCCCTTCGCACGTGAAGGAAATAGAGAAGGTGCGTGATCGCAAAGGAGAGAAGGCAAGTCCCCAAAATGGTCGCCATCACGTACAGACCGGCACCGGTCGGGACCGCCACAGGAAGTAGCGATGCCTGCGTAACGGTGGGTACGAAAGCCTGCCAGGAAATGACCAAGAAGCCCGCATAGGCGGCGCTCAAGTGGGTAGCGACGGTAAAGGGAAGCCTCGATTTGGCCAGCAACCCGTAGCAGGCCAGCAGGAAAATCGGAAGCGCGACCCCGAACAACTGAAACCCTTCAATCGTAACGATGTAGCTCAAGAGTGCATCGCTTCGCTGAAAGATCCCGAACATTCTGAGGTTGACGAACCAGAGAAGTTCGGAGCTGGGGGCATATTGAAGAGCACGCGCGGCCAGTTCGGCGCAAAGCGTGGCGACAAAGAGCGCCAACGGTCCGACGAATTGCAACCTGAAAAGACGATTCATCAGAGGAACGCCAGTAGGTTAAGAAAAGCTTGGTCTGGCTTACGTCAGAAACGTTTAGGTTGTCTTAATTGTTCCCTGGCGCGGGGCTCGCTTTTTTGCCCATATCGATAAAATCAAGGGGCCGGCCTCGTGACGTCTCGGGCGGCACGATGGGACTGCTGCAGTCGGAAGCCCGCCCTGGAGGTTGAGCGCAGACCTGACTGCGGCGCGGCGAAAGTTCGAGAGGGCCTATTCGCTCGACCCGGGCAACCCGGTGACACCAGGCAACCGCGAGCTTCTCGATGGCAGCCGGCGGTTCATCGAAAGGCCGCTCAGCACAATTTTCAATTATTCGTTTGATTCTTGCGTACGAAAATGGGCATTGTTCTGTCGAGTCAATTTCGGGTAAAGTAATACCTAGATCGAATCGGCTGACCTGGCAGGCCGCAGCTTGGGAGACCTGTTTCGGCTTGGCCGGACATTTTCAAGGATACCGCGCGTAACGCGTTATCCTTCGGGGCGCATGCTCGCAGCGTACCGATTTAGTTTGCGCAGTTCCGGTATGAGCCGCCGCACCGCCGCACCGCCACCGCGGTGCCCTCACGAAGCCACCGCGGCCGGCGCTGCCTGTCGGACGTCCTGACAAGGATCGACATCATGCTTGAGGCGCGTATTCGGATGCGCGCCGCTGACATCCTCGACCGCCACCTAGCCCAAGGCGCGGCTTCCAGCGCCAATTATAAAATCGACACTCCGCCCCCACTTTAAGGCTGATTGTTCGGCGGCCTCTCAATGAACCGCCGGCTCCCATTGAGAAGCTCGAGGTTGTTGGCGATCACCGGGTTGCCCGGATCCAGCGAATAGGCCCTGTCGAACTTTCGCCGCGCCGCACTCAGATTGCCCCGCAGCATGTACGAATATCCCTGATCGTTCAGGACTTGAACGGTTTCACCGCCCAGCCGAATCGCTTGTGCATAGGCCTGATCGGCAAGATCAAAGCGGCGCAGCCGATCGTAGCTCGCCGCCAGCCCGATCCAGGCGGTGACGTCCTTCGGAGCCTTTTCGACCGCCTCCTTAAAATACCGCTGGGACAGTCCGAAATTGCCGCGATTGTAGTGCTCCAACCCCATCCGTACAGGTTCATCGGATGGATAATATTTGACGTCGGTCGGCTCCTGCACAGGGTCTGGACCGGCTGGAGCGCCGGGCGCAACGACAGCAGCGTCACGCACCGTATAATCTTGCACCGTCTCGCAAGCCGCCAAGGCCGTGGCCAGCGAGGCGCAAGTTAGCCAAACAAAAGCTCGCCGCATGAGGGTTTTCCAACGAATCATTGGTTTACCGTGGCGGGGGCGAGGCGCCTACGCCCGCCAAGGCACTTCCTGATCCAAGATAGATGCTACTCCCGTTGTTTGCGTCCACGGCCGCCCCGATTGCGCCCGCGGCTCCCATTGGCTCGTGCGCGAGGCCCGGCCCGTCTCCGCCGAATCTTGGCAACGGATCGCGCGGTTGGTTGCCGACACGATAGCGTTTGATAGTGCCATCAGTCTTCGCCGCTTGGGACACGATCCGGCGATCACCAACGTAGCTCGGCCAGGGATTGATCGTGTGGATCGCGGCGTTGACCTGCTTGGCGTCGCCGGCGCTCATGGTGATCGTGTCCGAACGCTGGAAATAACGATCCATCTCGTCATGGCCGGCCAGGCCGTTGCAGGCCCCTAACGTAAAGACCGCAAAAAGCGCCGTGCATCCCATATCGGTCGTCCTTCAATTGAGAGTCTTCACAACGGGTTGGTCGACGACAACCGCCGGCGCCGGTAAGCGCACATCGGGCGCGATGATGTGGCCGTAAGGCCCTTTAAGATCCCCGCCGGAATTGACGTAGTCATTGTAGCGCTTCTTTACTTCCATCTGGCCATTGAGGAAGAAATCGACATCATTGGCGGGCAGCCGCGAATCGAGAGGCGACGCCAGTTGCTGGCCAGGCACAGCCGGTGCGACCAGCCGCGGCGTCACGATGATGACCAAGTCTGTTTCTTTCTGTTGATAGGATGCGCTTCGAAACAACGCCCCCAGGACTGGTACCGAACCGATCCATGGCAATTGCTGGACATCTTGTGTGTTGCGGGTTTGGAGCAACCCGGCGATCGCAAAGCTCTGCCCATCGCGCAACTCAACCGTGGTTCGGGCGTTGCGGCTGGTCAAGGCGGGGACGGTCGTTCCCTGAATCTGTACTGCGTTGGTGAAATCGAGTTCGCTTACGGACGGTTCGACCCGAAGGTTGATTACGCCGCGGGAGAGCACGGTCGGCACAAAGGCCAGCTCAACGCCGAACTTCTTGAATTCGATGGTGACGGTCGGAAAGCCGTTCGTGGTGTTGGAGGCAACCGGCACCGGAAATTCACCGCCAGCCAGGAATCGCGCCGCGTCGCCCGACAGTGCCATCAGGTTGGGCTCGGCCAAACGACGCACCAAGCCTTTCTCTTCAAGTGCCTGGACAAACAGATCCACCGACGTACCGTTATTCAGCTTCAGTACATTGGTTAAGAGGCTACCGAATGGTTGAGTTGCGGTACCTATGAGCCCCGAGGCGGCACCGATAAGAGGAACACCTTGGGGGGTGCTGGCCGCGATGGGGGGGCCGGACGTTCCGCTCTGGCCAACCTGATTGAGACTGCCGTTCCCCGCGTGGAGGTTCACCCCCAGTTCGCGGCCAGCCGTTCGCGAGACCTCGAGGAAGCGAACCTCCAACATGACCTGCTGCGGACCCGCCACGTTAATGGCGTTGACGATTTTCCAGTCTGACGGAAAGCTGGCGGTCGCGATCGAAGTGGCTCGTTCGGCGGCGACCGCATCGGCCACCGTTCCGTTCAGGACCACTTGGCCTTGCGAAACAGCGACACGCACCCCGCTGGTGCCTGATGACTGAATCGTTTGTTGCAGACTGCGCGCCCGCTGCTGCAATTCACGTTGCAGATTCTCCGCATCGACCACCACATCGACATCAAGGATCCCGATCTGCTTCATCGAGTTATCGAACAGGATGACGTTCGTCGAGCCTGCCTGCTTGCCCTGGACGTAGATCACGTGATCGCTCAGCGACCTCACCTCGGCGATTTCGGGCGAACCCGACACAATCGTAGAAAACGCCGTTTCGACCCTAAAGGTGCGCGACTTGTTGACGATCACCTTGACGCGCTGGACGTCGCCGATCTCGCTGACGAAGACGCCGCCGGAGGAACTCTGCCGGTCTGCCGCCCCCGCGCCATTCGCCGCGCCAAATGCGGCAAGCACAGCGCCAAGGACGATCACGCCCAAGGCGGGAAACCGCCCATCTTCATTGCTGGCAATGCGCCGGCCGCTCATTCCACCCCCCCCTTCGCCGCAATCCAGCGCCTGTCCCGCAAATGGACGCCATGCGCTAAAAACTCGCCTCCGCGCACGTCATAGAGCTTACAACCGGTTTCGTGATAAATCGTTACAGCCGTATTTCCAATTCCTGGCGGGCACGCACGAACCAATTCCGGTCGGCGGAGCACACTCGTCTGTCGCCTAGCTCCGGCAAGATCATCATCCAGCACATGGCGCGTTTGCAAGAAGCGAACTGCACCCGACACTCCCAACGCGAGAGAAAATTGCCCAATGTTGCCAACGAGCACCACCACCCGCTCGGGAGCCGATGGAAGCGCGCGGAGCATTAAGACCTTTTCCAAAAGCGGCAACCACAGGTCGTAACGCGCCCGCCACAGTACAGCGGTCCTTTCGGGAATTCCCCTACGAAGCCGAAGCGCTCCGACATACATCTCGCTCAGTAGCTAAGCTGAGTATTCTGGGCGACCCGGGTTATGGTTCCTTGCCATACAGGCAGGATAAAGCCGAAATTGTAGCTCGCGCTCGCAGTAACCGCCATCACCCCTGTGGTAGCATCGGCCGTCGACCGAGAAGCGGCCGGCGTCGTTGCAAAGCCGCTCGCTGCGAGGAAGGGCACGGCCCCCTGCGCAGTGGCGACACTATTTGTCCCGGTCGATGGCAGTGCACATTGTGTGAGTTGCGACTGCCCAGCGCAGTAGATTAGGGTTTGTCGCACCAGTTCGCTCGCCAGCGTGCGAACCGAGTTTTGCGTAACATAGAACCTCGCCACATCAGATATCGCGACCAACATCAAAAAAAACGCCGTAAAGATGATAACGAGTTCAAGGGCGACAGCCCCCGCGTTATCAAGCATCTTGGTTCTACTTGACGCGGACTTCATAGCTTACTCTATTGCTGAATGATTGCGACCACCAAGGGGTTATTATGGAAGAAGCGGGCATACTGGCCGAGATTTGAATCAAGAACGGAGTATTGCACGTCGTTCCCGTCGCGATCGCGCTGCACGAGGTCGCTGTCCCCGCGCAGGAGCAAGTTACCGTCGGCGTTCCACTCAAGCTCCATCCCGAGGGAAGAGCGCTCGTTACGGTATTTTGAATGCCACTCGAATCGGTGGGGAAGAAGTAACGGGCATATTCTCCGCCTGCTCTAACGGCTGACTGTATGGCGGTCTGGCGTTGCGTTACGTCGCCAACTTCCACGACAGCGAACAGCAGTGGGACCAGCACAAAGACGGCGACGATTATGAACTCCAACGCCGCGGCCCCACGCTGATCCCGGAGGAAATTGTGGTACATAGCGTATTCCTACTGCACGAGGGCTATAGCCTGAACTTGGGCGGTCTTGGTGGTCGTGCCACATCCCGTCACGTTTTCCGTTGCGCTGCCGGTGAAGGTTAGCGACCAGCCGACGATCGACATGCACGTCGTCGAACTAGAGAATGTGTTGCCGGTTACGCAGACGCTCGCGTCGGGGAAGTACATGCCGCCATTCAGCGTAATGGTCGAGCTGCCTTGAATTGAGACCGGCGCACTACCGCAGGAACTGGTGTGCTGTGAATTCCGGTAGTCCATGTAGAAAAGCATGCCGTTATAATTCGTGTTGGCGTAGCTGGCGGTCGTTGGAGCACTCATGTTCACCGTTCCGCCGGTGATGTTCAAACTGGCTGAGTTACCACCATAATTTGGCGACGGACCGGTGAAAATGAAGGTGCAACCCGAGCAGCTGAGCGATCCGCCCGAAACCGTGATGCCAGAATTGAAAAAGAAATAGGTTCCCGAAGCAAGCACGGCACTGTCGCCGGCGTTATGGACGGTCAAGGTTTTTCCTACGCAGAACACGCCAGAGGAGATGACATACGGCGACTGGGCAGTTGTCGAATTCGTGCAATTCGTGCTGTTGACCGCCGCGGGAATCGCGGACGGGTCCTGCAGAGCTGCATATGGATCGGTCGTGGGGGGCTGGTACATCAGATTGCCTCCCGCAGTGCATGGGGTAGCAGAGCCAGACTGCGTACAGCCGCCTGCTCCGACCAAAATGAGGTTGGTCTGTGTTTTGTTGGCGCCGGCGCCATTGAATGTGATGGAGTCTCCGCCGGTCCTATTCGAAGCCAAAGAGCAGTTTGTTCCCGTGACTGACCCGTTGCCACTAAACGCAAGCCCCCCGCCCAAGGCCAAAGCACATGCGGGTCCGGTCACTAACAGCGCGGCAGTCGCCACCTCGCGGACGTTCTGCGAGCCCGATCCTACGATAAAGGAACTGAAGCTCCGCGGTTCTGCCCGAACCATTTGCGCCTGGACTGCGTTGCACGATGGCGTACAGGATCCACTGCTGTCAGCACTGAAGCTGCCGCCACTCCAGTTGCCCGGCTGGATGGTGACGGTTGTATTCGATCCCGACGTATATCCGTTGTCTGTCGCAACGCTGGTACCTGCTGTCTGGGCGTTGGAAAAGCCTGTTGCGCCCGCGATGGTTGTGGTGGCGTAGTTGAGCCCTCCCAAAACACCTGCAATGGCCGCAGCATCGGCAGCATTCTGTCCGTGCCGCCGCTCAAGGTACCAGGAGCTGACCTCCATTCCGAAGCCGGCAATCCCCAAGAACAAGGCTGAAGATGCGGCGAACATCAATGTGCTCACACCGCGTCTGTCCCGCAACCCATCCAAGGCTGGAACGAACCTCATCGCCGGCGAGAGGTGTATCATCCAATCGTAAGACCAGCTTTTGAACAGGGTAAACGTGCCCATGGCTTACTTCCCTGCGTTGGTGAACGTCGCTATGAGGCGCAGATACGGACTTCCGCCCAAGATGACGAACATGGCTGGAAGCATGAACAACACCATCGGAGCCGTCAGCTTGGCGCCCAACTTGTGTGCTCTTTCTTCCAGCTTGGTGATACGCTCTCGCCGTAGGTCGACCGCGACACTGCGCAGAGCCTGGCTCAACGGCGTTCCGTATTGCAGGCTTTGGCTGACAATGGTGCCGAATCGGCGAAGTCCCTCTGACGTAGATCCGAATTTCTCAAACGCCTCGCTGCGGTTTGGCAAGACCCTGAGGTTATCAAGAAGATCGTATAACACCCCGGCGGTCGCAGGATTCGTCTCGTTCATTTCTTCCGCAACGCGTTGCACCGCGCTCTCCAGCCCCATTCCTGCTTCGGTGCATACAACCAGCAAATCGATAGCGTCCGGCGTGCCGAGCCGAATGGCCGCATCAAAGCGCCGTTTGAGCAGCAACAGGATCAATCGCGGCCCCATGATGCCGATCACCCCGCCAACGAGGGTGAAGATCAACACATCGGTCAGTGGCTTCCCCGAAAGCTGCGCAACCACAAGCGCCCCGATTGGAAACAAGAACATGCTGACGGTTTTGACACCGATCCAGATTGGCAAGACTCGAAAATGATTGAAGCCGGATGATTGAAGGATCGTTCGCAGTTGTTCCAGATTTTCCGGAGCGTAGAAGCGCTGATACCTCGCGCCGAGCGATGAAAACAAACCGGTCACGTTCTGGATGGGGGCTGACTGGCCAGAAACACCGATCACGGCGTTCGACACCCTCGTGTTCAATGCACGAAGGTGAATTTCGCGGATGATCAACACCGCGGCCGCAGTCGCAACTGCTATGGCGGAGGCCGCTAGACCGAGAACAACACTCATAGTGCCGTATCCCTTCTGATCATCCAACGTATCACAAAGTGCCCGGCAAGCACCGAGCATACCGCATACGCTAGCAGTTTGTTTCCGGTCGGATCCGTGAACAGCAGAGAAATCGATTCCGGACTGAGCCAGTAGAATATCCCACCTACAATGACGGGCATGCATGAAAGGGCTCGCGAAGAAAAGATCACCTCGGCTGCCAGCGCCTTGGCGCGAGCAGCCAGCGCAACGCGCTGACTTACGGTGTCTCCCAGAGTCTGCAAAGTTTCAGCCAAACTGCCACCAGACTTCATCTGGACTGCCAGTGTCACCGCAAACATCGCATACTCTGCCACTTGCGTTCGCCGATAGACCGCCTCTACAGCTTCCTCGGGAGGCCTCCCCACACTCAATTCGCTGCATACGATCGCAAACTGCCCAGCCGTTGGTTGCGGCATCTCGCGTGAGATGGTGCGGAATGCTTCGTTCACAGGCAGCCCGGATCTAACAGTACTTGCCACTATCTGGATCGCATCAGGTAGCTGTCGAAAAAGTTGATCGGCGACGCGACGTTGCTGCCACCCAAACAAACCGCGTACCACCATGATGGCGACAATTGCCGCCGCCAGATATGCGTAGAGGGTGGTGAAATCCAGCAGGCTAGTAACATAAAGGACTGCCGCTGCCGCGATAACGCCGGCAAGGAGCGGATACGCAGGGTGCCAAAGGTAATTTGTCTCTGCGTTATAATTGACCAAGCGGTGGAACAACCGCTGTCGGGATCCGGCCTGTAGCCGACGGATGGAGGGCCGGCTCGCCGAATGTGAGGTTGGTAAAGCTATCGCTACCTGACGTACGATGCGGCTCTCTCGACCGTCGAGCCACAACGACACGACCGCTGCGCAGATCAGGAGCGCCAGGATAACGATGATCAATACTGGCAGCATTATAGTTGCCTCATAGCCTCAGCCCAAGCTCGATCAAGCCCATAATAGGCAAGACGGCTCTTGAATTTCGGGATTGAATGGGTGGACCGGTAGGCGCCCAAAATCCGCCCGTGAACATCATCCTCTTGGTACTCAAACGCCGCGATGTCATTGGTGGTGATCACGTCGGTTTCCAGGCCGGTCACCTCGCTGATTTGGACAATGCGCCGCTGTCCATCTCGCATGCGTTCCACTTGCACAATGACATCCAACGCCGCAACGATCTGAGCTCGAATCGCCCGCAGCGGCAGATTTGGCTGTCCCATCTGCACCATGTTTTCAATGCGGGTCAGTGCGTCGCGGGCGCTGTTAGCATGCACCGTGGAGATCGACCCATCATGGCCGGTGTTCATCGCTTGCAGCATGTCAAACGCTTCAGCACCGCGCACTTCGCCTACGACGATCCGGTCAGGACGCATCCGCAGGGCATTCCACACCAGATCGCGTTGTGTCACCTGCCCCGTGCCCTCGAGGCTAGGAGGCCGGGTCTCCAGGCTGATCACATGCGGCTGTTGCAGCTGCAACTCTGCGGCATCCTCGATCGTGACAATGCGCTCACTGTGATCAATGTGTTGGCTCAGGGCGTTCAACAGTGTCGTCTTGCCAGAACCGGTACCGCCAGAGACCAGAACATTGAGCCGAGATCGCGCGGCAATCTCCAGCAATTGTCTCATGGCAGCGGTCATTGTGCCGTTTTCGACCATTCCGGCCAAATTCAAACGGCGACTTGGAAATTTTCGGATCGAAATGCAGGGACTATGGATCGCTAGCGGCGGGAAGATGATGTTGACTCGGCTGCCATCCGGCAACCGGCAATCCACCATCGGGCTGGATTCGTCAACCCGTCGGCCAACTCGGGCCGCGATCTTCTGCGCCACCGACGCGATGTGCTCATTGTCGCGGAATCGCAGCGCGACCCGTTCCAGCTTTCCGTATCGCTCGACATAAACGTTACTTGGTCCGTTGACCATGATATCGTTGATCGATTCATCCAGCAGGAGCGAACGCAGCGGCCCGTAGCCGGTCATGTCGTCCGCAATCTCGTCCGCTAGCTGAAACTGCTCACGGCCGGACAATTCGAGCCGTTCCTGGTTGGCGATTCCATGGATGATTTCCTCGATCTGCCGCCGAAGAACATCGCGGGAAACAGTCGCGGCCACCGATGGTTCAATCTGCTCAATGACCCTTTCGCGCAGCGAAGCCGGCAGGTCGGCTCGTTCGTGCGACAAAACTTGCATCACGGCCTGGTCGATCGAAGGTTCGTCGCGGTTTGGCGTCAACGCGGGCAAGCCGGTTGGCGCGCCGTCCCTTTCCGCAGATGCAGGAAAACGGGTTGACGCGCCTTCGCGTTCGCGCGAGCCGAATTTTTTCGTCACCGGAACAGCCTCCTGAACCATCCCTGCCGCACGATGCCGACGCCAGTGATCTCCCGGACAATGGGCGCGAGGTGACGGCGCAGTTTTCGTACGTGCTTCAAAGCTGGAATTCCCAGATTGACCGCTTGGGTCATCCCCTTGCCGAGATCGGGAATCACCATGTCCGGTTCTGCGCCTAAGGCCTTGACAACCATTGCTCTGGGAAGCCCCCCCGGACGACCGGCACGATTGAGCAAAGTAAAAACTCGGTCTTTACCAGCGATGCTGGTGACGGCAGCGCGGAGGGCATGCGCATTGCGAAGTCCGGTCACTTCAGCCTCCAGCAGCACCAGCACTTGGCGAGACAGCATGATCACCGGATGGATGGATGGCGGAAACGGCACTGGTACATCGACAACGATGTAGTTGAACCGTTGACGGAGCAGACCCAGTACGTGTCTCACTCCCGCTTCAGTGATGTCCAGCTGTGCATCCAAATCCTCATCGGCGGAAATCAAACAAACACGCTCGTTGATATCAATGGCTGCGCGTTCGAGAAACAATGTGTCCGCACGCATTGGGTTTTCCAGAGCGATGCGCAGCCCTGGCCCAGGCCGAACCCCCAACATCACCGCGGTTTCGCCGTTCTGTAAATGAAGATCGAGCAGCGCGACCTTGGCCTTCGTGGTCTCGGCCAGTTGCAGGGCGAGATTGATAGCGATACTCGTTGCCCCGGCGCCCCCTTGTGCGCCGCAGATCGAGATCACTTGCCCACCACGATCGGTCGCGGCGGGCGCCGTGTCGCCGAGCAGCTTCGGACGTAGCTGGTGCAGCACCATATCGCGCGTGAGCGGCCTCGGAAGGTACTCGGTCAAGCCGATTTCCATCAGCTCGCGGTAGAAGGTAATCTCTCTGCTCTCCCCGATCAGGGCCACCAGGACATCAGGTGGGCAGACGGCGGACAATCGCTCCAGCTCGGTGAAGGGATCATCGATCCCGCTGATGTCGGCCACTAACGCGAATAGCTCGGTGTCGGTCTCGAGCATCCGTATAGCGTTGCGAATGGTGCCACGCCTGATCGATAGGTTGCTGCCTTCGAGCCCTTTGCGCAACGCCGCTGCGCTCAGCTCGTCGTTTACGAAACAGACAATTCGGTCGCGCGTTGCAACAGATGGAGCTTCATCAAGCGGGTTGACTATAGCCATAACGCTCATCGCCGTTTCTCCTGCGGCTTTACCGCCTCAACCTCATCAGCTGCATGAACCACCACCGTGTCACTCTCGCGGGCCATTCTCGGCAAGACGCCACAGCCCGCAGTTGAATCTTGCTTCCTGACTGAGTATTCCTGAACCTTGCCGCCGCCATAAACCACCACCGCTGCAGTTTGGCCGGCAACAGCATTCTGGCGGGCTATTTCCGCCGACACGTCGCAGCTGGAAATAGTGCGACTGTCCGCTATGTCGCGTGGCTCGACGGCTGATCGCATAGCCAAGGAGAGCGTTCCGAGATTTTTTGCCACTGCAATCTTCTTGACCTGCTCTGGCGCAAGCTGCAGCGACACAGTTTGTGCGACCTTCGCGGCCCCGGTGTTATTGGGTCCGCCGGTTTGCACAATCTCCTGGTCAATCGCGATAATTCGAACATTTTGCAGAATGGTTTCGCTGAGAGCGCGACGCGCAACATCTGCGTTCGCGGCTACTTGGGTCAGGACAACATCCACATAGTCACCCGGCTTGATCAGCCCCGAGACACCAGATTCTGCGTCAACCTTGATGCTGATGGCACGGGTACCCGGCTCCAAGACGCTGGCAAGGAAACCGCGATCTCCCCGCAGCAAGACGTTTTCGGATGTGATAGGACTGCCCGTGTCGAGGTTCTTGCGAACCAGAGAACCGAGAAGTCTGGTCCTATCGTCGCTCGTATCACGGATCGCCCCTGTTGGAACGCTATCCAACGGATCGGCGCGAAAATCTTCCTCGCGTGTCAACGTACCAGCCTTCAGCGGACGTGCCGCGACAAGGTAACGAGTGAGAGGGGCTGCTGGCGCCTTCTCCGTGGCCTGTACTACCGGGGCCTGTGCAAGCGGCAGGTTCAGGCTGTAGGCAATAAGCCCGAGCGCAGTGGCCGCGAGCAAAAAAACCATTATGATCGAAAGACGCAGAGTAGATGACATGTTCAAAGCCCTTGACTGAAAATGGTACAAATACCGCCGCACGCAATCGCAACCCCGTAAGGTAGCGGCGCGCGTCGCAAATGGCGCCAACGTTCTATCGCGTAAACGCGGCGCGCGAACGACGATCTCGCTGGCGCGAGCCTGGGATACGGCAGAAGACGCATCATCAGATGCACCATGGCAAGGACGCCGCCGGCCAGAGCGGTGATAGTCAACAACTGAAGCACGCCCATCAGTGGGAGGCCAACCGACAACGCGACCAGCAGTTTGACATCGCCGCCGCCCATCCATCCCCGTTGGTAGATGACTAGGAGCAGCAAAAACAGGATTGTCGCGGCGACCAAAGATTCTGCCAAATGCATCGGGCCGGCAAAATGCCCGGCGAGCCCGAGGAGCGCCAGCACCAGACAAATTTCATTTCGGATCAATCGTGTCGCGATATCGATCGTTGCGACATAGAGCAACAAAAGGATTTCAAGAAACGACGCCGCGGGAGCAATCCAATCCATGGGAGCAATCCAGTCCATGAAATGCATGCCTGAAACGGGCGTGGCATTGGGACATCCACTGCCACGCTGTGGACGGATCTGTCATGAGACTCAGAAACTAGTCATGGCAGTCCAGTCATCGTAGTTGCGATCGCGCCGAACCCGGTGTTCAGCGCTCCGCTGAGGGTATTAGTACCGGTACCAGTAAACAAGAGAAGCACGACGGCGCAAACACAAGCCCCGACGATCACGTACTCGAGCGACACCACGCCGTCCTTGTCCGTGCGCAGACGCTCCAACGCTTTGGTGGCCTCAACATAATATTTCAACATAGCAGAATCCCTCCTTCGAAAGAGTGACGCGGCATTGGGATATCCAATTGCCGCGCTCCAGACTCCGCTTATGGCAGACCAGACATGGTGGTGGCGATCTTGCCGAACCCGGTATTCAGCGCTCCGCTAAGGGTGTTCGTACCCGTACCAGTAAACAGGAGAAGCACGACGGCGCAGACACAAGCCCCGACGATCACGTATTCGAGCGACACCACGCCGTCCTTGTCCGTGCGCAGACGCTTCAACGCTTCCGTGGCCTTGAAATAATACTTCAACATGAGGGAATATCCTTCTTGCAAGATGAAACGCAACTCTTACTGCTCGCTGACAAATCCCTGCCAACTGGGTAAACTTTCTGTTAAAGCGGCCGCTCAGTCAACGTTTACAGTGGTTTAACCTTAACCGTGACATCCCGGTGTCGCGTGGGGGCAACAACGCAAATTGTTGAGCAATTTCTGCGTTTTCTCGTTCAAGCGGCGAGTGACGACTGAGTGGTTACTCCCAAAGAGTACTGGCGAAATGTACCAGATTGATGCGCGGCATCCCCCGGCGGCGCTGTTATCGAGAGGAGAATGGCTGCGCAGACGCACGCTTGCCAATCTGAGCAAGCTGCCGAGGCGGCACGCTGATCGGCTCCGATCCGGAGGAATTGCAGATCGAGCTCGCTGCCGCATGGTTGGTTATGTCCCGGCGTCGCTGGAGAAGATCTGTGGTGGCGATGACGCTCGATTGGTAAGCGCTAGGCGGGAACCCTTGCTTCGGGACTGGGATGGCTGTGCGAAGAAGCCTCCGGTTAGGACGGAGGCTTCGGGTGGGATTGGACAGCAAAAAGGACGTCTATTTGGACGGCTCATCGGCGGGGTCGGTGAGCCGGCTGGAGATTCTTGAAGGGCCGTCAGGACGTCGTGTGCGGTCGGAAGCTGAGAGAGCTCGCATCGCCGCGGAGAGTCTGTTGCCCGGCGTCCAGGTATCCGAGGTAGCGCGCAAGCACGAGTGACGCGCTGGCAGGTCTACGATTGGCGACGGCGGCTTCGACAGCGAGGTATGTTGCCGCCGTGCGAGGCGTCTCCACCAACGTTTGCGCCGCTGGTTGTGGAAGATGCGTTGGAGAAGCGTCAGGCTCCGGCGGTCAAGCTTGAGATTGCGATCGGCGATGTCGTGCTGCGGACTGACACAGCCATAGATGCTGACCAGCTATCCCGGGTGATCCGTGCGGTGCGAGCGTCACGATGATCGCCGCCGGTGCTGATCTGAAGATTTACGTTGCCACGCGGCCGATCGACTTCCGCTGTGGCCACGACGGGCTTGCGGCGAAGGTACAGGAGATGCTTCGTCTCGATCCGTTCAGCGGAGCTGCCTTCGTGTTCCGATCGAAACGAGCGGACCGGATCAAGATTTTGGTCTGGGATCGAACGGGCCTGGTGTTGGTGCACAAGCGTCTCGAAGGTTGCAAGTTCGTTTGGCCAACGATCGCAGACGGCGTGATGCGGATATCGCCGGCGATGTTCGCTGCCCTGTTCGAGGGGCTGGATTGGAGGTTGGTTCGCCCGGAAGAAGCGCGGCGTCCTCAGGCGGCTGGATAACTGCGGCAGAATGACTCGGAAGCTATTTTGAACGTGGCACGCGCGGCGGCGATGTGCTCGAAATAGCGCATGAGCATCGCGACACTGCGCGACGAAAACGAACGCCTAAAGGCACTTCTGGCGCAAACGCAGGCGGCCTTGAGCGAGCATCAGGGGGCACTGGCGGCATCGGAGGAAGCGCGGCGTCGGCTGGAGGTCATTCTCGGCGAATTGCGACGCGACAAGTTCGGCTCGAAATCCGAGAAGCTACGACCAGATCAGTACCATTTGCCGCTCGAAGACGTGGAGATCGCGCAAGGCATTCTGGACGCGGCGCAGGAAAGAGCCGAGAAGGTCATCCAGGGTCGATCGCGCAGCGATCCGGATCGAGGCTCCCATCGCAATCGCGGCTGTCTGCCTGCCCATTTGCCGCGAGTGGATCGGATCATCGAGCCTGCGAGCACGCTCTATCCGTGCGGTTGCGGCGCCATGACGAAGATCGGCGAGGACGTCAGCAAGCGACTCGACGTGATCCCGGCGCAATGGCGCGTGCTGGTCACACGCCGCCCGAAATACATCTGTCGCCGCTGCTCGGGCCCTGTCGCGCAGGCGCACGCACCGGAACACGTCGTGCCCGGCGGGCTGCCGACCGAAGCGGCTATCGCTCATGTGATCGTCTCCAAGTTTGGCGACCACACGCCGTTTTATCGTCAGGCCGAGATCTATGCGCGTCAAGGCATTCGGCTTGATCGGGCGACTCTGGGCAACTGGTCCGGCCGCGCCTGCTTCCATCTTCAGCCCATCGCGGACCACATGCGCCGCCACCTGGCCGTGGCGGATCGCCTGTTCATGGACGAGACCACGGCACCGGTGCTTGATCCGGGGCGAGGTCAAACGAAGAAAGGCTACTTCTGGGCGATCGCGTCAGACGACCGTGGCCACAGCGGTCCAAGTCCACCGATCGTGTTGTTCCGATATGCCCCCGGTCGCAGCGGCGCCTTCGCGGAGCAGTTCCTGGACGGCTTTGGCGGAAGGTTCCTGCAATGCGATGCCTATGACGGATATGACCGGATGACCGAAGTCGTTCGACCGCAAGGGCCTTGGACGCTCGTGCATTGCTGGAGCCATTTGCGCCGGCGCTTTGTGAAATTGGCCCGCAACAGCAAGTCGCCGATCGCCGAGGCCGCCATTCGGCACATCGCCCAGCTTTACGCCACCGAAGCCATGGTGCGCGGCGCATTGCCGGACATCCGGCTGGCCGCGCGCAAGGAGCACTCGCTGCCCATGGTCGCTGCGTTGAAGTCCTGGTTCGAGAAACAGCTGTCGATGATCTCCAGCGGTTCGACGCTCGCCGAGGATATCCGCTATGCGCTCAATCATTGGCAGGGGCTGACCCGCTTCCTCGAAGACGGGCGTCTCGAGCTCGACACCAACCCGGTCGAGAACGCCATCCGGCCGATCTGCTTGACCAGGAAAAACGCGCTCTTCGCCGGACATGAAATCGGGGCGGAAAACTGGGCTTTGCTCGCCTCGATCGTCGCCAGCTGCAAACTCAACGACGTAAACCCTGCTGCCTACATTGCCGAAACACTCGAGGCGATCATCGACGGCCATCCCCACAGCAGGATCGAAGACCTCATGCCGTGGCGATTCCGCAAAGCGTCAAGCCCGCATCAATAGGGTGACGGCTAAGCGCTTACCTCGATTGCCTGATCGGCACGTACTCAAAGGTCGGCTTCGTGCAGCGGTGGATGGGAACGAGAAGCCTGGGCAAGATCTTGGGCCTGGACAAACGGAGGAGCATGAGCCCTGCGAGAGGC
The DNA here is from genome assembly GCF_054057515.1 of Bradyrhizobium sp. USDA 4474. NCBI lineage: Bacteria > Pseudomonadati > Pseudomonadota > Alphaproteobacteria > Hyphomicrobiales > Nitrobacteraceae > Bradyrhizobium > Bradyrhizobium sp. USDA 4474. The sequence continues at coordinate 904,240 of NZ_JBSRZJ010000002.1, forward strand.
TCGATCGGCTGCTCGAACGCAGGTTATCATCGAGAACGGCCATGGCGCGGCGGCATCTCGCGGATGGCACGCTTAGATGATCCAGGCTGCCCGGCGCGACAGTCTGAGCAGCCTGATCCGGGTTGCTACTGCGACTTCCGCCCAATCGTTATTCGGATGAACGACGCCGGACCCGAATGCTCGTGTAGGCGGCAGATGCTGCAGTCCGCAAGTCAGGCCATCATGGCGCCAGCAACTACAGATTATATTACAGCGCAACAAACATCGACCCTGCGCACAAGCTGTACGGTTTCTCTCGGTCGCAGAACGGATGCTCAGAACAACTGGATTTTACCCATCAAACGCCAGCCTAACCACCTACTTGCTGGTTCGATATCCTGTAAAAAACTGGCCAAGCTTGGGGATCAGAAAAGATGTATTCGCAGCGTAGACGCGATATTCGGGAAAAACCGCCTGTAAAATCGCTTCTTCATTGATCATACGCCGACATTGAACCATCAGGATTGCCATGGCCATCAGTACGGCAAGCGGAGAAAGCACCTGCAATGTGATACCGATCAAAGCAACTCCTTCACAGAGGTAGAGCGGATGCCGGACGATCCGATAAGGTCCTTCTGTCACCAAGCGCCTTGCCTCGGCAAAAATGCTGAAAGATTTGCCCAACCAGCGGAGCACCACAAAACAAAGCGAACTGCCCATCAGGATCAACGTCGTCGACACGACCGACCAAACAGGATCCAACTCTGCCTTCGGTAGCAAAGCAAGTAGCGTGCTCAAGAACGTGCCCAGCAAGGCCGAGATCCGCGGCTCGATGCCCTTGGACTTCTGTATCGGTGCCAACCGGGTAATCGTTGTCGCTGCAACCAGACTGAGGAAAAGGACGTTAGCAAGCCTGGCCAAGATTATGAGCAGCTTGTGGCTGCTATCCAACGGAAGGAGGCCGGGAATTCCTGCAATGCCAATCACAACAAGGGTGGTAAAAACAACCACGACCGTCGCTCTCGCAGTCCAATCGAGCCAACGATTGACTGTCAACTCCACGGTCGCCGTCTCCGCCTGGGATCGATCGATCTCATCAAATTTGATATTCATCATCGTCTCGATCTCATGCTTTCGTCGTCGGCCCAAGTGTTCCACAAGCCCTAGAGTTTTGCCTCCGTTCGGCGCCCAAGCAAGATAGGTCATCGGTAAACAGCTTCGGGCTGCAAATTAACCGGACGAATGACCGAGGCTGGGCGAACGATTGGGCGCCTCCTCTGGGGGCCGCACCGCCTCCGCCAGCGCCGCTGTATCCGATTTGGACTGGAAGCTCCGCTCGCCGATGAAGGGATAAAGCAACTGAGGTAGGTAGCGTTGCGGCATCGGCCGATCCAGACCGTAGGTCGTCGGTTTTTGCCCTCGCGGCAAATGAAGGCTTCCAAACAACGCGTCCAGGAAGGACAGCTGGCCGGCGAAATTCCGGTCCCTGGCCTCACGTTGGTTACTATGATGCCAATGATGAAACTCCGGCGAAGCAAACAGGAAGCGCAACGGGCCAAACCCCAAGCGAACATTGGAGTGAATGAGAACAGCCTGCCACTGATAGAGCACGGCATAGACTCCAATTGCCCATTCGGAGAAACCCAGTGCGAAGAGCGGGATTAGCGAGGCCCCCTTGGTCAAAATCTGGTCGACCGGATGGACCCGGGCCGCGGCCAGCCAGTCAAGCTCTTCGATGCTGTGGTGAATGGAGTGGAATCTCCATAGCCAGGGAACGGCATGGAACATGCGATGGGTCCAATAGAATCCCAAATCAGCAAGGACGATGACGGCCGGCAGTTGCACCCAATAGGGCAAGCCACCGACCACGGCCTGAAGGGATGCCGGGACAATCCATGCGGCGGTAAAGATGACCGCCAGGACAACGGCGAGCAGACCAAGCTTGATCAGCACACCATTCAAGAACAAGAAGATCAGATCGTTGGCCCAATTGCGACGAAAGACCTTCTGCGGATGCATGGCGAACAGCCGCTCGAGCGGTATGAACACAAGAATGGTGATAAATATAACCTTAATGCCAAATGGATCCATCGAGTTCCTCGCTGGACGTCACCCTATCGCTATTTGCCGCTGGCATAAAGAGCAAAGGAACGGCCTGGTTAAGCGGTCCGGATGTTGACCATCTGCCGACGAAACGATCGGTAATCTAAATCGGTGCGCCAAGCGCGAACATGTTCTGGTGGCCAAGGCGTTGGCCATTTGCAACCATCGTTGGTGCCCACGAATGTTTAGGCTCGCCGTCAGATAGACTCATGAAAGCCTGCAGATGCGCGGTCGCAGCGCACTTGGCGGCGTCGCTACCATGGGGGGATCCAAGCGTTACAGTCGATCTGCTGGACGATCCTTCAGGCTGATCAACTAATCTCGGCGGAGCTGGTCTAGCTCATTTCGCCTCACGAATAACTCGGAAATGTCGTCAGAATATACGCCGACCCACTCCGATGACGCGCGAAATTCCTGAGACTCCATAGAGTTTGGCGCGACGAGACCGATAGAGACGCGGTACTTATCCAAGTATTGAATAAATTCACGCGGGCGTGCTGCGACAATTGTCCAATTTTCATCCATAAAGCCGTCATCGAAAACATTTCTACCGTCGACAAAGGTAGGAAGTCCTCTAAAAATCAAATAGCCGCCGAAGTTGTACGAATTATAGATATTGCCGTTTAACTGATGCCCAAAAATGTAATCGACGGCCCCCTTTGGAGAAATCTCCCTGAATCGCGGGCGCTCAAGAGAATCACCAAAGATGCAGATTCCAAGGATCATGATCGCGATTATTCCATAAGCCCCGTTGAGACCGCGCCTCCCTAGATGAGACGTTGTCGTGAAGAATTGCGGGCGAGTCGCAATTTGCTCAGAGAGGCGCAAAAATTGAAATTGCTTTGTTAACGGGGTCGCGAGCAGTAGAGGCGCAAACAAATTGAATAAGAAGATGAATCTCACCGCGGTGAGCATATACGCCGTGATTGATATCAATATTGTTAGTCTACAAAACCGAACTTTGACCCCGTTCAGCAAAGCGAAAAATAGGAGCGCTAGAACAGCGAACAGTGTAATCGGCGCCGTCTCGAAGCTCACGGCGCGCCACTCGTTAATGTAAGGCTTGGCTTCATGTGCCCCGATGAGTTGGAAGTCCATCAGGAACGGGCGAGCGCCGTAGGGCGTCACGCACGCGGCGCCGACCGCGGCGACAAAGAAGACAGCCCATCGTCGGGCCGCTAATAGACGCTCACTCCGTGGACATTCAAATAGGGCTTCTGTAGCGAGCGCGACCGTCAGGGCAAGCCCTACCACAAAGCTGCCGTGGACGTTCGCCCACAGCGTCATGACCGGGAGCAGCATCAAGCTCGGGGTAGTCTTGGTGTCGACAGCTCTCACCAGCGCCGCGACCCAGACCACCATCAGGCCATCGGCAAATACCTGCGGGCGAGCATGCAGGTGGTTGACCGACAGCACAAGCGCCGCTGTTGCGACCACGATTGCCACCGTGAGCCGCATCGTGCGTGCTAGCATAAGGAAAAGCAACGCGTAGGCGAGCGCCACAGCTCCGCCGGTAATCATCGCGACTCCGCGGAAGCCTGAAAGACTATACGCGCCGAAAAAGAGCAGATCGCTCAGCCAGTCTCTCGCTATCCAGGGATGCCCACGAAAGGTATGCGAGAATTCATCGACTTGAGGAAACGATCCGCTTTCCCAAATCTTGCGCCCAGTTGCTATGTGCCAATACAGATCCGGATCTAATAGAAGCCGATCGGCAGGAAGAAGCACGATGTACAAGAGTAAAAGAAGCGCGACCAACAGCACGAATATGAACCTTGTAGCCCGCTGAACGTCTTGATCGCTGGCGCGCGGCCTTTCGGGCTTCTCGCTGACCGTAACCGGAGCCACTGCATATCCGGCGTCGGACCTAGCCAAATCATCGAGATGGCTCATGCTCCCCTCTGCTCCTTCGCATTCCCGGGAATTTGCGAGCATATTGTAGCAATCGTCAGAGAATTTAGAAGGTGCTAAGCGAAGCTAGTCAGAGCCTCCTTTGGGATCTGCGTCTGAATCCCTTCGCTTCCATTAGCTATCGCTATTTATCGATCGCATAAAGACTGAATCGTCGGCCGTGCATCAAACCGGTTAAGCGGTCCGGGATGCTGGCGGGCTGATCTCCGACAACGTAGAGGTAATCGTAGTCGGTGCGCCAGGCGCGAACATGCGATGGCACTGTTCCTCCCGCCGGAGCGCTGTTCAATTGCGAAATAGTTGTTGGTAGGTAATCAAGCGCGTCTTCGATTTCGAATGCGGATTTCGAAGTCGACTTCTTGACGGGTTGCTGACCGGACAGCGTGTATAGCGACGGCACGAACGCAGTCGCATAGTGTACTGCCAGGGTTGGGGCATAGAACATCGGCGCATTTATGCGGCCGACCTCAACATCGCTGCGCGCGACCAGGATTGTTGCATCGGCACGAAGTAGCCGAAACGACGCGATGATCTCGGCGTAGTCGGAACGGTAGGCGGACCAAATCGAAGCTACATTCGCTTCATTAATGAGTATGATGCTTACAGCCAATAATGCGGCCACCGATCGAACAGCGGCTGACGGCCAGTGCACCGTCAAAAACGCCGGCAGGATTAGCATTATTGCAGGAATCAGGCGAACGTCAGCATAGGCACCGCCGAACAGACGGGCCGGCATCAACAGGTACGCAACGAGAAATCCGGATCCGATAAAAACGGCTGGTCGGGTCATACCCAGTATGCGGTTGTACCCCAGGAATACCAATAGCCCGGCAATCGAAACCGCAAGTGCGATCGATAGAAATATGTTGTAGCAGTTCATGACCAGCAATGGCCACATCAGCTTCAGTCCGAACCACCACGTAAATACTGGCTGCCCGGGCGCGCCGCCCGACCACATCAGAAACAGGTACGCCGCGACTGCCGGAAACGCCATCGCACCAAAGATTCGCGCGGCCTGACGATATCCGCGAATTTGGCTTGCTTCGTAGCAGCCAATCGTCAACCCATAGATACCGAGCGCGAACAAGTGTGCGAAGAACAACACGATGAAAAAGCAGGTGTGTAATACAACCAAAAAAAGCCAAGGCGCTTCGCGAAAGTGAATCCAAAACACGAAAGCCCACATTGCGATGCCACATCCGAATTCCCAGTTCATCAGCCCCCAAAGAAACGGCAAACTGTAAAGCGCGATCAGTGCGGCGAACCCCGACAGGTGATGACGCCCACGAACCTTCAGTTCCAGCGCTATCGCGCCACTCACCACCAATGTTTGGCTTACAAGTAGGAAAAGGCGGGCGGCCGTCTCGACGCTTACGAACCGCGCTAACACTGGGACAATGAGGTCGACCGCAAGATTCGGATAGAGCCGCCAATCTATTTCGTAAGCCGGATTTGGACGACCCGCAGCAGCGTCCACAAGAAGATGCATCCGGGCGAGGTGGTTAACATAATCGATCATCGCGGGAATTTCGACTGACAGCACCGGAACCACCGCCGCTGCAAACAGCAGACCGACGAGGATCAGACTTCGCTGATTTACGAGCTCCCCTGGCATAAAAAGTCCGCCTCTCACCCCTACACGGCTTTGGCCATCGCCGTCCCTCGACATCATCAGGTTCCTTTGGAACGCTATTCTGGGCTACTTTCCGAAAGCTGGTTTTCAGGCGAGCATGACGCTCGCCATGTGATCCGCATAAATCGAGTACGATTCGACTGATTACGCACCGACGACCTAGCTCAATAGAACCAGCAGGGTTGCGAACTTGGTCGCAAACCAGCGAAGCTCGGCTACGGCTGGTAACTGTTCCGTCAGGTGAAAGCCTCAATTCCTGGTTTTTCGCTTGTGCTGCGGCGGGGCATAGAAGGATACACAGCAGACAATGATTAATACCGGCACGCCAAATGACAAGTGAGGCCTTCTACGAGTGCTGCGAACCGGGGAAGCAGCAACAGCGACGACCCCCGGCAGTGAAGCGGCTCGGCTTCGGCATCTAATCATCCTGGTGGTCTTGCTTTTAACATTCTATCCGTGTGGGGCTTTAAATCCTCGCCGGGCGATCACATAGAAATCGGAAACGCCAAACCACGGCTGCGCAGGTTGCGCGAGGCTGGCGTTCCAGACGCAATTCTAAGTTGTCATAATCAGTAGTAGACTAGGACGCGAAACCCGGCAGAATAATCCTGCTTGTATAGCGAGTCGGATACTTATGGTACCCGCTTAACCTCACCGATTGTTCGGCGCCCAGCCAGTGTCACCGAATAGCGAAGCGATTTTAAGAAAACGTCCTTCGTCTCGGGGACCGACGGAACATCACGCGTATTGTTGGACATAGGTCCCGCTTGCAGGAGACAGGCCGCTATGATTGTCCAAAGGCCCTTATTCGCAGCGGCAAAGGTGGACTTCGTCCTACCGGCGTGGTTTTGGCTGGGGGCCGGTGTGTACGCGCTCCTGCTGGTCAACGGCGACGCTCTTCTGATGGATCCCGATACCCATTGGCACATCGCCGTGGGGAAATGGATCCTTGATCACAGCACCTTTCCGCGCGTCGATACTTATTCCTTTACGAAAGCAGGCGAACCGTGGATCTCGACTTCCTGGCTGGCGCAAGTTCTCTATGCCGGTAGTTTCGAGATTGGCGGCTGGCCCGGGCCGATAATCCTCGCTGCGACCTGTGTCGCCGGGACGTTCGCCTTTTTCGCCTTCATTCTCGGCCGACGCATTCGCTCGCCCCATGCAATCATGATCGCGCTGGCCGCTTTGGCAGTTACGGCGTCTCACTTGCTCGCGCGCCCACATGTGGTTGCGTTGCCGGTCATGCTTGCCTGGGTAAACGGACTTGTGAATGCAAGCGAGAGACGCGAACCACCGTCGTTCTGGCTTTTGCCACTAATGGCGCTCTGGGCAAACCTTCATGGAGGATTTGTTTTCGGGCTCGCTTTGATTGTACCACTCGCATTTGACGCCTGGTGGAATGCAGAGGGTTCGCAACGAGGACCATTGGCGCTGCGTTGGATCGTTTTCGGCGCCTGCGCATTTGTCGCTTGTTGCGCGACGCCCTACGGGTGGGGGTCGATCCTCGCGGCCCGCAAAATTCTAGCACTCGGGGAGTTGCTGAATCTCATTTCCGAATGGAGCGCGGCGGATTTCAGCCACTTCAGCATATTCGAAGGGGCTATATTGGCCTTAATAGCGTGTTCGCTTTATTTCGGCCTAAAACTTTCGCCGCCGCGAATTATCTTGGCGATGGGGTTGTTTCACATGGCGCTCTCCCACGTTCGAAACGCCGATATCTTCGCCTTTCTGATGCCGCTTGTGGTGCTGACGCCTGTGGCTTCGCAATTCAGCCTCAGAGCGGATCGTACCGGCAAGATGATCTTTCCGACCGTGCCGGCCGCGATGCTGGTCGCCGCTTTCGGTGCGTCGACATGGTTATTTGCGGCCCATCATAGGTTTTCCCCGCCGCTCGTCCATTCGCCTGCGGCTGCCATTGACGTGCTCAAACTCCAAGGTGCCAAGCGCGTTCTCAACGACTACCCGTTTGGCGGGTATCTGATCTCGCGACAGATCCCGGTCTTCATCGATAGTCGAGCCGAGTTATATGGTGAACTATTCGTCATGGCTTATTTCCGAGCGCTGCAGCTTAAGGACGTGAACCAGTTCCTGAGCTTACTCAAAGAGTACGAAATTGATGCAGTACTCTTGATGCCGGCAACACCGGCGACAGGTCTGCTTGATCATCTTGACGGTTGGCAGCGCGTCTACTCAGACGAGACCGCTGTCGTGCATATCCGCGACGCGGGAAATGCACAGAAAGACGGAGCTCTTAGATGATTAATTCATTCCGCGATCGTCAGCTCGTTCATTCTTGCGTTTCAGAATCGACTCCGTCCGGGCTAACTGCAGTTGCGCCTCACGAACGGTACTCTCTGCTGATTAACTTCTCCGTCGCCGCAATTGTTGTTGTCGCGATCTGCCCAGTACTGTTGGTCGCTCTTCCGGCGATGATGGACTATCCCTTCCACGTGGCCCGCATGTATGTGCTAACTGCAGCGGGCACGCCAGATGCCAACCCTTTCTACGAGGTTAGTAAAACACTCTACTCCAACCTCGCTATGGATCTTCTTGTTCCGCCGCTTGCGCGGATTATCGGCGTCGAACCGGCCAGCAAAGTCTTCCTGATTGCGTGTCAACTTCTGATCGTGAGCGGCGCGATTGCGCTCGAACTGGCAGTGAAGCGGCGGCATGAAATCTCGGGGCTCGCTGCGGTGATGTTGCTATATTCCTTCCCATTCGCGTGGGGATTTATCAATTTCCAGTTTGGCCTTGGGGTCGCACTATGGGGGTTGGCTACTTGGGAATTGATGCGTGATCGCCCGGTCGTTCTGCAACTGATCGTGCATTCACTTTTCGTCACGGTGCTCTATGTTGCGCATCTGTTCGCGCTGGGGCTCTACGCGGCAACGCTCGGCTTTCTTGTACTCTCGCGCTTCAATTGGCGTACCAGCATCGTGCAACTCGCCATCTTGTGCGCGCCCACGCTGGGTGTCCTTGCGGTCTTTCTCGCCTCACCCACTCATGTAGGAAACGGCCCTACCGAGTGGAATGTCTCGAAGTTGTTGTCGATCTTTGGATTCCTCAACGGCAACAACGGGGAACTAGCCGCGGTTGAGGCTGCTGCGTTGATCCTACTCTGCTACGTTTTGTTCCGTACCGGGAGGCTATCCCTGTGCCGCTCGGGTCTCTGGCTTGCAGTTGGCTTCGCGCTGTTATTCCTTGTGATGCCATTCCGCCTGCTCGGGGTATCGGGTGTCGATTTTCGCGTGCTGATCGCCGCCCTCCTGATTCTTCCGGCTTACAGCACGATCTCGATGACGGGGCGTGCTGCTGCCCTGGCGGTCGCCGTTCCAATCGGCATCGCACTCATTAACGTGGCGGTTACCACGGCCGTCTGGTTCAGCTATCAAGATGATTACGCAAAAATCAAAGCATCGTTCGCACTGCTCGACCGCCCGTCTCGCATTCTGGTCGGGCGCAGCACTGATGCACCGCTAGGATTGCTTCTATCGCCGATGGATCACGCCCCGACTCTCGCCGCCTCGGCTAAGGCAATGGTGACGACACTCATGGCGCTGCCAGGAGTCGTGTCGATCAATGTTGTTAAAGAACACCGAAACGAGGCAGTCGCTGACGCTCTCTACTTCGTCCCCGTGCCGCTCCCGATACTTGTGTCCCTGGCAACCGGCACGGACGACTCACGCGTGCCACGATTCCTGCACCATTGGACGAGCGAGTTTGACTATCTCTATCTGGTGGGACCGCACAACGCAAACCCTCTTCCCGGTCGGATTGAGGAACTTACTGGTGGAAGCTTATTCACCCTGTACCGGATCAGCCCGATTCAAAAGCCGTGACGGTGTTCAACGCTTCGGTGATGACAGTCTCCCGCGTTGATACAATGCGTCGTTTTTTCCTGAGCCGCTGCGCTCGACGAAGTTGGCCTGATTGGCAGCCTTCGCTGCTTAACTACATGTGGGATCATTAAACATGTCCCGCGAAAGCATTCAGGGCTTCCCTCCTATTTGCAATCACATGTTGAGGGTCGGAGCAGCTACTGCACAGGAAAATAATGCTGGGAAACGGTATATAAGACGGAGCTCTTAGATGATTAATTCATTCCGCGATCGTCAGCTCGTTCATTCTTGCGTTTTAGAATCGACTCCGTCCGGGCTAACTGCAGTTGCGCCTCACGAACGGTACTCTCTGCTGATTAACTTCTCCGTCGCCGCAATTGTTGTTGTCGCGATCTGCCCAGTACTGTTGGTCGCTCTTCCGGCGATGATGGACTATCCCTTCCACGTGGCCCGCATGTATGTGCTAACTGCAGCGGGCACGCCAGATGCCAACCCTTTCTACGAGGTTAGTAAAACACTCTACTCCAACCTCGCTATGGATCTTCTTGTTCCGCCGCTTGCGCGGATTATCGGCGTCGAACCGGCCAGCAAAGTCTTCCTGATTGCGTGTCAACTTCTGATCGTGAGCGGCGCGATTGCGCTCGAACTGGCAGTGAAGCGGCGGCATGAAATCTCGGGGCTCGCTGCGGTGATGTTGCTATATTCCTTCCCATTCGCGTGGGGATTTATCAATTTCCAGTTTGGCCTTGGGGTCGCACTATGGGGGTTGGCTACTTGGGAATTGATGCGTGATCGCCCGGTCGTTCTGCAACTGATCGTGCATTCACTTTTCGTCACGGTGCTCTATGTTGCGCATCTGTTCGCGCTGGGGCTCTACGCGGCAACGCTCGGCTTTCTTGTACTCTCGCGCTTCAATTGGCGTACCAGCATCGTGCAACTCGCCATCTTGTGCGCGCCCACGCTGGGTGTCCTTGCGGTCTTTCTCGCCTCACCCACTCATGTAGGAAACGGCCCTACCGAGTGGAGTGTCTCGAAGATATTGCCCATCTTTGGACTCCTCAACGGCAACAACGCGGAACTAGCCGCGGTTGAGGCTGCTGCGTTGATCCTACTCTGCTACGTTTTGTTCCGTACCGGGAGGCTATCCTTGTGCCGCTCGGGTCTCTGGCTTGCAGTTGGCTTCGCGCTGTTATTCCTTGTGATGCCCTTCCGCCTGCTCGGGGTATGGGGTGTCGATGTTCGCGTGCTGATCGCCGCCCTCCTGATTCTTCCGGCTTACAGCACGATCTCGATGACGGGGCGTGCTGCTGCCCTGGCGGTCGCCGTTCCAATCGGCATCGCACTCATTAACGTAGCGGTTACCGCGGCCGTCTGGTTCAGCTATCAAGATGATTACGCAAAAATCAAAGCATCATTCGCACTACTCGACGGCCCGTCTCGCATTCTGGTCGGGCGCAGCACCGATGCACCGCTAGGATTGCTTCTATCGCCGATCGATCACGCCCCGACTCTCGCCGCCTCGGCTAAGGCAATGGTGACGACACTCTCGGCGCTGCCAGGAGTCGTGTCGATCAATGTTGTTAAAGAACACCGAAACGAGGCAGTCGCTGATGCTCTCTACTTCGTCCCCGTGCCGCTCCCGATACTTGTGTCCCTGGCAACCGGCACCGACGACCCGCATGTGCCACGATTCCTGCACCATTGGACGAGCGAGTTTGACTATCTCTATCTGGTGGGACCGCACATCGCAAACCCCCTCCCCGGTCGGATTGAGGAACTTATTGGTGGAAACTTATTCACCCTGTACCGGGTCAGCCCGATTCAAAGCCGTGACGGTGTTCAACGCTTTGGTGATGCGGTTCACCTTGCTCCCAAGTCTTATCCAGCCCTGAGTTCGCCCCGGGGTCGTTGAATTTGCCCATTTGGGCGGCGATAGCGATGGGAGCCGGCGCGGAGCCCTCAGCATAGCGCAGCGCCGGATCAAGGACATCTGCGAGACGCGGGTGAGATGCGGCTATGGCCGGTCCATGTCCTGCAACGAGCGACTGCTGGGCCATCAACGTCAACGCATCTATCGTCTTTACGGGAATTAAGCCTGGAATTGTGCCATAAAACGCCGAAACGTCGCATCAGGGCCAAACTGCGCGGGGATCGAACCAATGCATGTCGAGACCTGGGCGATGGATTTGATTCACGACCAGCTTGCCATCGGCCGCGAGATCCGCGTGCTGACCGCCGTCGATACTTTCAGTCGCTTTTTGCCAGCGGTCGATCCCACGCTCTAGAGCGTTTCACGTTTTGATGGAAGCGTATCCGGCGTTTTCGAAGTAGTTGCTGCATTCGTTGGGCTGGATGGTTGTGATGAGGCCGCCGATATGGCGACAAATGTCGTCGATCGTGCGCTTCTGGGCGGAGCGCATCCAGTGCTTGATCTTGGCGAAGGTTTGTTCGATCGGATTGAGGTCGGGGGAGTATGGCGGTAGGTACCAGAGCCTGGCGCCGGCGGCTTTGATCAGGCTGCGCAGGGCAGCCGATTTATGGCTGCCGAGATTGTCCAAGATGACGATGTCACCCGGCTGAAGCTGCGGGACGAGAACCTGCTGGACATAGGCGCGGAAGCATTCGCCGTTGATCGGGCCATCGAACAGGCAGGGTGCGGTGAGACGGTCACAGCGCAATGCGCCAAGGAATGTCAGCGTCCGCCAGTGACCATGTGGCGTGAAGCTGCGCACCCGCTCGCCTTTTGGTCCCCATCCGCGCAGTGGGGCCATATTGGTTTTGATCCAGGTCTCGTCGATAAAGACCAGGCGCCGGGGATCGAGTTTGGCCTGCCATGAGCGCCAGCGCTGGCGTCTACGCGCGATGTCGGAGCGAGCTCGCTCGAGGGCGAGCAGCGTTTTTTTTGAACCGCAGTCCCTCGCGCCGTAGAAACAGCCAAACCGCATTGTGGGAGACCTTGACCCCGCGCGCGAAAAGCTCGTCCTTGAGGGCGTGAAGCGTCAAATGCGGCGTCTGACTGATCCGCTCCTTGATGAAGGCGCGATGTGGCTCAAGCACGGGCTTGCGATGGCCGCCCATCTTTCCGGGCGCTACCGAGCCGGTCGTCCGATAACGCTGCGACCAGTTCACAACCGACGAAACCGCAACCCCAAACCGTGTTGCTACCGAGCGGCAGCTCTCGCCCTTTACAACTGCCGCAACCGCACGCTTACGCAGATCATTGGAAATTGGTCGGACCATCGGATGCTGGCCTCCATCCCAGCCAGCATCTTGAATCATATTCGTCTCTGATCCGGAATCCCTTCCGATTCAATAAATTCGTGAACCGCTCTAGCTATCGAGGCGAGGAGGTCGTGTTGACACGGGAGCGCATCTGCAAAACCGTTGGCTACCCAAGAGGATCCGCGGCGGCCAGGGATCGGAATTTATCTCCCGCGATCTTGACATCTGGGTTTAACAAAAAGCCGTCGCGTCGGACTTCTCGCGGCCAGGCGAGCTCGACCAAGTTGAATAACCTCGAAGTGTCTGATGCAACAAAGGGTCTACCGCACCAACTCCCACAGCCCGAGTGCAACTGGATAGGAGCCGGCGGCAACGTTACGGGATCTGCGCTCGGTCTTAAGTAAAGGGTTTTTCTCAGCTGCGACCGCTAATGTCGTTACAAATGGTCTCATCCCTCTTGAAAGCTTTCCGCAAATCAAACTTGCCCTCATTCGCCACCAGGCTAAATGATCTTTCAATGGCAGATTCAAATAGAATACGTTCGGGAGGAGCTGGATCCCGTATCGCAGGAAAATAAAGTTGCCAATTATTTATCATTGCGTGATCAAGGACAACCCAATCCGCCGCGCGAATAACAGCTCTACATTCCTCTTCAAATTGATTTGCGGTCGTGTAATTGGGAATAAAGATATCTGATCTTGAAGGATGCCCACGAGCCGTGAGAAACGCCAAGAGCGGATCAAGAGGATAATAAAACACAGTACTGTCGATGGGCAGGTCAGCGACCCGACGAATGATTAGCCTTACGTCTTCGCGCAAAACTTTCACCCTGCCGCGGGGCGTCTCAATATTTGGTAATTGCATCACCAAGTAACTATTTATCAGAAGGACTGCGGTTGACAGCGCCATTGCAAGAACGAGTGCCGCTATAGTCGCAAACCGAATCGGCCTGAAAACGGCAACAAAGCGTCGGCCCGAATACAAGATTACTGGAAGCACCAAGGGTGCTGCGAATGTGATATGAACAATGTCCGGCCGCACCAACAGTCCGACAAATGCAGCCAACGCAAATGCTAGGCAAACGTGCAGCGTCCGGTCGCGGATAGCCGCGGGCCACTCGCGCGCAAAGTGAACCATCGCCAGCAACGCCGCGATCGGAAACGTAAGGGTCAGTGGCATGTTTTGAGCGTCAGCCGCAAAGGCATAGGGCACACTCTGAATATTGGCATAATGTAGCGCCGGATAGACAATAACGCAGTTAAAGGCTGGACCGAGCCCGCCTTGAAAGGCAACGTATGTCATGCATAACGTTGGCAAAATTGCAGCTGCAGCCATGTAATTTGTCAGAGCGATTACATCAAACCGTTTTCCTTCAGTGAGCGCCAATAAGCCAGCTGTAACTGCCAACGAACCTCGAGTCGGCGTAATCATTGCAGCCGCTCCTCCAGCCAAACCGGCGAAAATCAACCATGAAAGCCGACGCGCGTGGATCCACATGAGTGCGCCGAAAAGCGCCGATATACAGAACAACGTCGTAAACCAATGGTGGCTAACTTGCACCCAAGCGCCTTGCGACATAACGACGAAAGCGGCGACGGCGACAGCTGATGCTAACGTGCTGCGCGAGACACGAAGGGCTACGCAATAGAGAACGCAAGCAATTCCGACGAATGTGAAAGCTGCAAGCAAGCGCGCGGAGAAAAGTGAAACGTCGGTTAGTCGAAACCAGCCCGCAGTTAAGAGAAATCCACCAGGCGGCAGAAACTGAAAAAAATCACGATAAAGCTTTTCGCCGCGAAGCAGGCGATCAGCACCTTGCAGGAGCACGCCTTCGTCACCGAGCATGATAATGCTTCGCAGAAACGGCAAACAGCTCAATCCACTCAATACCGCGACTACGACGAGCGCGACGTGCTTGCCGCGGATCCCTATCGCAAATGACTTGGGTTCTTGCATGCCACGGTTTCCCCAATTGCCGAACAATGGCTTCGATAATCTCCAGCTACTGACTATTAGCTTCTCTGTTTCGCGCTGTGCCGATCGACAAGAGGTGGCCAAAACTAACCCAGCGGACGCCGAAACTTGGGTCACGAGCGGTCCAATGTCCTGCAGCTGTAAGGCTCTTGAAACTACTGGCCAAGCAGCTAACCGACACGGCCCCCTCTCACCGTCTATCCGCGGATATCTACGACTCCGCTTGCTTTCCATTCTTTCAGCGACGTTCCAGTTGCGCACCCAACGTCGAGAACGCTCCCCATTGGAAGATTATTCCGTAAGATCTGAATCATGGCACGTGCCAAACCGTGTTCGAGAGTAGCGTGTACTCCGCGAATGCGGCGTCGTACCAATGATGAACTGCCACGCTCGTCTGATCGCACCGGCATTGCATTTCCCCTGAATCACAGCGTATCAACTGGAATGGGTTTGCGATGTCTGCCGCGCCCCGGAATCCAATGTTGTTTCCACCGCCTTGTAGCCAACCGCTGCCCAAGACATTTCATTGACCCAAAACAGCCGAATATCATTGAGCCCTGCCTGCTGCATGAGTAACTCGACCTCATCCTTACGCCAATAGTTTGCAATGCGCGGAATCATCTGGTCGAACACAATGTGATGCAGGTGGGGAAATGAGAATCGTCTAAGTAATCTAAAATATTCGACACGCGACCAGCCAAGGCGAAGGAATATCCAGAGTAAGGCGGTCGGGATGAAAGCCAAGTGCCGGACAACGGAAACGGGCATCTTGCTGAAGACATAGTTTCGCAATGGGTTCAGCACCCAGACGTAGTGCTCCATGTTTTCGTAGCCGTATACCCAGATCAGAACGGTACCACCAGGCTTGACGGCTTGCCGCATGCGCTGGACTGCTCGAACGGGATCTGCGAGATGGTGAATGACCCCGATACTGAAGGCAATGTCGAAGACGTTCTGTTCGTCGAAATCGTACGCGCTTCGATGGAGAACCTCGACGCTCGGAAATCTTGCGAGATTGCGACGGGCGGCCGCTAACGAGCGCTCATCAACCTCGATGGCGACGCCACCGACGGCGCCATGCATCATAGGCCAATAGCTGTTACGACCCATCCCGCATCCGACATCCAGAAAGCGCTTGCCATGCCAATCCTTTTCAAGATCCAGCGGGGCCGTCCAGCGCCGAAACTGCTCTTCTTGATCGGGCGTCAAGTCGTTGAATTTCTCCCAAGAATAGCCGAAACGATCAGGCGAGCCGCCCTTCACATCAACTGGATCTTGTAGCACGCGAGGTTCGGTCATTACGTCGTCTCTGGTCTGCCAAATGGTTCGGCGAAAACTCAAAGCGTAGAGGAAACGATTCCAGCACCCACGATAACAGCCAGGCCTATTCGCTCACAACTTTGAAGATGTACTGCACTACGAAGAGCAACAATGCAGCACGAGTGGGTAGAATAAGAATACGAAGTCGAAGCAGACTAGGCCCGCCACAGTCTAGCTTGGCGACGTTATCAAGCACGATGGCCGCAGCGTCACCTGAGAACACGCCGAGCTTAACGGGCGTGCATCGCAGCGACATTAAAACCGAACTGCACCAACAACAGAACGTTGACGAACAGAGAACTAGGCCACGCACTCTGTGACCCTCGTTTCTTTGAGCAATCCATGTTGCACGGCCAACCATGCCCAGAGGATCAAACGATGGTCCGCCGTGCCTTGACGATGCTCCCGCCAAATCCGTTCTAGCTGATCCTGGCGAAAGCCGGGCAGCTCTCTGACCGTAGGCGTTCTCGGGATTTCTTTCAGCCAGGATGCGAGAGGAATGCCGAAACCCTTCTTGGGCCTGTCAATGATTTGTCGGGGCAGGAGGTCTCGCATTGCACGTTTCATGATGTATTTGCTGACGCCATTGCGTAGCTTGAAATGAGAAGGCAGCCGGCGACAAAAATCGACGAGGTCGTTATCGAGGAAAACGGCCCGCGTCTCTAGCGAATTCATCATCGCGGCTCGATCGACTTTCACCAGAATATCTTCCTGCAAATAAAGGCGCGTGTAAAACTCGAGTGCCTTGTCGAGCGGATTTGCCAAATTACTACTTTCCCACAGCTCAATAGCCTCCGAATACAGCTCCTCAGCGCTCGGCGCTTCGTGCATAATTTCGGCCAAAAGTCGCGGGTCTGCGGGCGACAACCAAATCGGGTTCCAAAGCGCGGCCTTGTAGTTGAGGCCGAGCAGCGTGCGTCGCAGCTTGAAATCGAGACTCATATTGGTTTCCGATTTCGGCAGGCGATTGGCGAGCTTCTCCACCATCTGATGCAACGGCCGCGGCACGCAAGCTGAATACCATTGCGCCGGCTTCACCGCACGGAAGGGGTCGTAGCCAGCAAGAAGCTCGTCTCCGCCATCGCCGGACAAAGCTACTGTCACTTCTCGACGGCAAAAGTGCGAGAGGAGAAATGTAGGGATCAGCGAGGCATCGCTGATCGGGTCATCCATCCGACGCAAGATTTCAACAAACAGCTCTTTTGCGACATCCAAGTTCAGCAGTTCGACCCGATGCACGCAACCGAAATGGTTGGCGACGTTGCGGGCGTATTCTGTTTCATCAAATGAAGATTCGTTGAAGCCAACGGTAAAGCATTTGACATTCGACTCAGATCGAAACTGCCTGGTCGCCCAAAGAATCGAACTGGAATCAAGCCCGCCACTGAGAAAGACCCCAAGCGGAACATCTGCAATGAGACGACGTCTGACCGCGTTCAGAAGGAGCTGCCGAAATGTGTCCGCGAGCCGCTCGTCGTCACGTTCGTGGAGATTGTCGTCCGGCTCGAGGCGGAACTCCCAGTATCTTTGCACATCGCAGTGGTGATCGTCGAGATTGACGCTCATCTGGCAGCCGGCGGGCAGCTTCAAGACCTCTCGATATGGAGTATGCGGCGCTGGTAGAAAGCCGTAAGCGAAATACTTCGCAATCAGCCGCGGCTCGAAGTTGAGCTCGAGTTCATGGTGTTCCTGAAAGCCTTTGAGTTCGCTGCAAAACGCAAAAAGACCGTGCTGCTGCGTATAATAGAGCGGCTTTTCGCCGAACCGATCGCGCGCCAGAAATAACTTGCGCGTCGTCGCTTGTCGAGTACCGCGAATGCAAACATTCCATTGAGCCGAAGCGGAAGTTGATGACCCCACTCCTCGTAGCCGTGGACCAAGACCTCCGTGTCGGAGTGGGTGGTCGTGAATATATGGCCGGCAGCCTCAAGATGCTCGCGGAGTTCCGGCGCATTGTAGATCTCACCATTGAAGACGATTCCGACCGATTCGTCCTCGTTCCACATCGGTTGTGCGCCGCCCTTGATATCGAGGACCGAGAGCCGGCGATGTCCTAGAAAAACCTGCAGAGTTGCATCGACGTGATAACCGGCGCCATCCGGACCGCGATGCCTGAGACGCTCCGTCATCGAGACGATATCGGATTTCTTTCCGCGGCCAACAAATCCTACGATGCCACACATCAGCGTGTTTTCTGAATATTCGCGAAATTGGTCTCGTCGCGGATTTCATAACCGAAGCGGCCCTGCGATTCGAAATAGGTGCGCGTCACGATTTCAGCCAGAAGTCCCAGCAACATGCTGACTGCCCCCATGAGGAGCGCCGTTGCAGAGAGGACAGGCAAAGGTGTTTGGATAAGTGAAGTGCCTTCAGCGAACTTTAGAAAAAATGAATAACACAAAACCAGCACAGAAATGACCAGGCAAAATGCACTGAACGCTCCAAACACGTAGATCGGCTTTGCAAGGTAGCGATCGAGGAACGTAATAAGCAACAGGTCGAGTAGAACTTTAAGAATGCGTTCCAGTCCGTATTTCGATGTACCAAACTTTCGCGGATAATGGCGAACCTCAACTTCTTCAATGTTGGCGCCCATCCATTTAGCGTAAATCGGGATGAAGCGGTGCATTTCACCGTAAAGGCGCACGCCATGAATCATCTCAGCGCGAAATGCTTTCAAGGTACAGCCATAATCGTGTAGGGAAACGCCGGATATTTTAGAGATCACTCGGTTGGCGACACGGCTAAGAAAATTTCGTCGGAGTTTTGCATCTTTTCGATTTTTGCGCCATCCACACACGACGTCTGCGCCGTTTTCAATTAGATCCACAAGCATCGGAATATCTCGCGGATCGTTTTGCAGATCGGCATCGATCGTGACGATTATTTCGCCCACAGAGTGATTGATACCGGCCTGCAGCGCGGCGGTCTGACCATAGTTGCGGCGGAATCGGATAACCCTGAGCCACGAATGCTGCGCTATGCAGGCCTTCAATTTCTTGAAACTGCCGTCGGTGCTGCCGTCGTCGACACAGATAACTTCGAAGGATCCGCGTCCCTCAAGAGCAGTATTGAGGGACGCGATCAGCAGGTCTATGTTTTCGACCTCATTAAAGATCGGCGTAACTATCGATATCCGGGGACGTATACTAGAGCTCTCAGAAAGAGGACGGACCGAACTATCGTTCTTCTCAGGGATCTGTATGTTCATCTGCACTGATCCTCAATCCATCCCGTCCGGCCGAGGCCGGCGCGTTTTTTGGCGAGGAATAGCCGCGTCGGCTCGGGCTCGAAGAGCAACGTCATTGTGCTAGTTCGCCGCCAATGCGGCTCTCGCCCGAAATTCGTCGGCAGGCCCGGGTTAAATTCACTCCACAAACCTTTTGCAAGCATACCAGCGCCCGATTGAGAAATGAGCGCAGAAACGGCCAAGCCGGCCATCGACAGGAGTTGCAACGCCCGCTATGCGATAGTTGAACGATACCGCAGTTCTACAAATCCGCAATGAGACTTGCTCGTTAACCTGAACGCCCGCGCGGGTTACTTGAGCAATTCCTGCCCCTTTTTGGCTCCCTGAGAGATCCGGCCGCTTCGGCCGAAATCGCAAGCCTGGATCCTTGCGCTTTGGTTGGGTTCGCTCTGCATGCGAGGACCTGACGACCGCCTTCTCGCCCAACGTCTGTTGCGTTGCAACAGTCTAATTTGACAGCGAGGGGGTTGCCCAAGCCCACCACTCGGTTCCCCGCACTTCCTGCCGTCCTGATATCTTGAGGCCTTTGATGGGGTGGAGTAGGCTTAGTGCATTCACTAAGTTTTTCTTGAGAGTTAAATGACTGCTTAAATAGGTATTTTACATGCGCCACCCGATCGACACCGCTCAAAAGGATGGGAGATTCGTCATTCTAGAGGATGACGTAAGCGGACGCTTCGAGTTTGGTCAGTGGTCGGCTAAGCGGCGTGGGTGGGTTAGGGATAATGGCGAGCCAAGCGAGATCACGGCGAGGCATTGGCAAACAATGCATCTCCCAGAAGAAGGTCATGAATTTATTCTGCAAGATGAATGTGTTCCGACAAAGGAAACTGGATCGATCGCCTCCCCGGCGTCGCTAGAGCCCCGCTCCTTTCGTTTTCCCTCGGGCCTGGCTGCGCGCGCGAGGGCGACGGAATTAACTGGTCAGGTTGCGAACGCGGATGCAGTCACTGGCGTCCGGGTCGAAGCGCTGGCCGCGCAGAGCAAGCCGGAGCGCGGAGCCAGGCGCGGCGCTGGTTTGCCGTCCCCTCGGTCGCCGCAGCGATGGTTGGGGCGTCGCTCATCGGCTGGCACTTCCACCCAGAGTTGGTGGCCGATGTGACGCGATACATTGGTGAGCAGGATAACGTCGGGCCGGCACAGCAGGTGGGGAGGCCGTCGAGCAAGAAACACAGGTCGCAAGCCAAGACCCGCAGAAAGCCGATTCATCGGCGCGGGATCTGGCTCTTCATCAGCAAGCCGACCGGGCGATCTCACAGGCACAGCACGGTACTGCGCAGGATAAGCAAGCTGCGGTGGCAATGCAGCCGGAAGTGCAACGATCTTTTGAAAACGAGCGGCGCCGCGCAGAGGCGCTAGCAAATGAACTGGCGAGGGCGCAGCAGAGCTATGAGATGCAGTTAGCGCTGGTGAACAAGACGCGCGATCAGGCGACGCAGCTCAGTCAAGCCGCGGAGAGCGGGATGGCGGAGCTGCGACAGTCGCTGCAGAAGGAACGCGACAGAGCCGAGACGCTGACTGCCGAGCTTGCGAAAACGCGGCGCGACCTCGAGACCCAGCTGACGCTGTCAAGGAAGGCCGGTGACGAGGCGGAGCAAGCGGAGAAGGCCGCCGAGAGCGAGACGGCAGAGCTGCGACAGCCTCTGAAGAAGGAGCGCGACCGGGCCGAGGCGTCGGCGCCGGGGCGCGAAGAACCGACGCAGTCCACGATCGGGGCGCGAGTCGAATGTGCGTCGAACAGCCAGATCGCCCAGGTGACTCAATCCGCGGAGGCGATTGCGACAGAGCAGCCAGCGGTCGGTGAAGCGCAAGACGGTCCGGAAGCGGCCAGGTTGATGTTGCGCGCCAGCGTCCTGCTCGGCCAAGCCGATATCGGCGCAGCGCGTATCGTACTCGAGCGCGCTTTCGAGACGGGTAGCGCGCAGGCGAGCTTCATGCTCGCGGAAACATATGATCCCCTCGTTCTTTCCGCGTGAAAGACCCACGGAACACGCGGCGATGTGCCGAAGGCGCGCGAGCTATACGCAAAGGCACTTGCTGGTGGGATCCGGCAGGCCAAGGATCGATCTGGGGCATTGCATTAGAGCATTTCCCTGCTTAATTGAACCGGGGGGATTCCGGTTTTTGGCGGATTGTGATTCAAGATGCTGGCTGGATTGGAGGCCAGCATCGCATGGCCCGACCTCTATCCCTAGATCTTCGCGAGCGTGTGGTGGCGTCGGTTTTGGCAGGCGAGAGTTGCCGGTCTGTGGCGGAACGGTTTGGTGTTGCGGTCTCGTCAGTGGTGAAGTGGTCACAGCGACAGCGGACGACCGGCTCGGCTGCGCCTGGCAAGATGGGCGGTCACCGTAAGCCCGTGCTTGATCCGCACCGCGCCTTCATTGTCGAGCGGATCACTCAGATGCCGCATCTGACGCTGCATGGTCTGATCAACGGCGAATGCTTCTGCGCTTATGTGAAGCACCTTCTCCTGCCAACGCTGCGCGAAGGCGACATCGTCATTCTCGATAATCTCGGAAGCCACAAGTCGAAAGCTGTCAGGCAAATGATCCAGGCTGCTGGCGCCAGGCTCTGGTACCTGCCGCCATACTCGCCCGACCTCAACCCGATCGAACAGGCATTCTCCAAGATCAAGCACTGGATGCGGCAAGCTCAAAAGCGCACCATCGAGGACACTTGGCGCCACATCGGTCACCTCATCCAGGACATCCAGCCTCGCGAATGCGCCAACTACTTCGCCAACGCAGGTTATGCTTCCGTCAAAATGTGAAACGCTCTAGGGGGAGGATGTAGCGCTTCAGCGCCCTGCTGAGCTTAGCATCCAATGCAAGGCAACGCAGTACTGCGATGGCGTCGCTGCTATTTCTGCCGGAATGACTGATTGAATGACATCACGAGCGGCCCAACGATATACTCAAAAGCCGTCCGCTGCACAGTCGGGATCATCACTGTTGCCGGCATGCCCGGGTACAGCCGAATGTTCGGCATGCCGGCGAGTTCGTCCCGATCAACCCGCACGAACGCCGTGAAATAGGGCGCGTTGGTCTTCGAATCGGTCAACCGATCGGCCGAGACCTGAATCACGTCCCCATGAATGATCGGAATGATGCGCTGCTTGTACGCGGTCAGGTGAACCTCCGCGCGCGTGTCCGGATGCACGTCGCTGATGTCATCGACGCCGACTTGTGCCTCAATGGTCAGTGAATCCTCATCAGGAACGATGTCGAGGATTTTATCGCCGCGCTGAATTACGCCACCGACCGAGAAGACAGTGAGGCCAACAACTCGTCCCGTGTAGGGCGCGCGGATCTGCATGCGGCCGAGAACCGCTTTGGCGTTCATCGCCTTTGGGATCACCTTGAGGACAAGCAGTGGCGATGATGCGATCGATTGGGTTCGAGATAGTTGTTGCATTCGTGTTCGAACAGATGGTCATGAAAAGCTGCCTTCTCAAATTGTATCGATGAATGCATGGTAGAGGATCGGTCGATTTGTTTCGTTCGCTCCACCAGACGTGGCGACACGAGGACTGGGGTAGCATCGCCTCTCGCCATTCCGGGCCGGTGGTTGCCTCTTCTCACGCAGCAAGCTTTATCCCGTGCGCGAAATCCCAATATAGCTTTCGTGCCCGCGCATAAAAGCGCCCAGGCGCGAGGTGCCGATCGTCGATCCGGATCACGGGCGCGACCTTTGCGAAATTTCCGGTCGAGAAGATCTCGTCTGCAGTGACGAAATCGGAATAGCGCAGCGTCGCCTCCAACACCGTGACGCCGTCGCTACGCAAAAGTTCGATCACGCGCTGCCGCGTGATTCCGTTCAGGAACGTGCCGTTCGGCGCCGGCGTATAGACGACGCCGTCTTTGCCCATGAATACGTTGGAATTGCCAAACTCCGCAACGTTACCCAGCATGTCCAGCATCAGGCAATTTTGGAAACCGCGCGAGGCGGCCTCGATGAGCGCGCGAGAGCAGTTCGGGTAAAGGCAGGAGGCCTTGGCACCAACAGGCGCGGATTCGGCGGTTGGTCTGCGGAACGGCGACAGCGTGATCGCGCTGCCGACCGGCTTGGGGATCGGCGCTTCGTAGATGCAGAGGCACCAGTCCGTCGTTTCCGGATCGAACAGCACGCCGCCGCCGACGCCGTTCTGCGGCCAGTACATCGGGCGGATGTAGAGCTCGGCATCGGGCGGGAAGCGCGCGATACCTTCACGCGCCAGTCCAAGCCACATATCGAGGTCGACGACTGGTTTGAGGCCGAAGTAGACCGCGGACTGATTGACGCGGGCGCAATGACGATCGAGATCGGGTGTAACGCCTTCAAAGGCGCGCCCGCCATCGAAGATGGTCGAACCGAGCCAGAGCCCGTGGGTGCGCGGTCCCATGATCGGCACGTTGCCTTCGTGCCATTGGCCTTGGAAAAATGTCCATGTCCGCGAATGGCTGACGGACATCGTGGTGAAAACCATGACGAAACCTCCATTCTGGGAGGACGGGTTATGGACCGTAGATCACCAGCTCGGAATCCGACAGATCGGCAAGCCGAGGGCAATGCGGGCCCTTGAAGTATTTGCGGCGTTCCCTAAACAGCCCGACCAGGCCCTTCATGCGGCCATTGGCGTCCAGAGCGACGGAGATCCGGCCGCGCCAGAGCAGGAAACGGCCAAGGGCGGCGGCGCAGGCGATGTAGTCCGCCACATCGGTGCAATAGATCAGCTGCATGGCAATGGGCGCAATTCTGCGGATTCGCATCGGCTGCAGGACGAACGGAAAGGCGCGGCCATCGGGGGCGCGGCATACCAGGCTGAGGCAGCCGTAGGCTGCGTGACGTGCAAGCAGCGCGACGTCAGTTTCGGACAACCCGCCGACTGCCTGTGCATCCCGCCGGATGACTTCGACACGCATACCCTTGACCGCACGGGACAGCGCTGGAAAGGAGAAGAACAAGCCGCGGCAATAGCGGCGGAATCCCTGCGCTTCGATGGCTCGCCAAGTCCACTCCGCTGGACTGATATTGACATAGGTAACGTCGTTATTGCGCTGCGCGACCTTGGTCAGCATCGGCGCATAGATGCGAAAGGCAGGTTCCACATACCAGCTGGAAAGGTTGCAGCGGATCGAGACACGGTCGCCATAGTTCCGTGCGGTGTGAATAAGCAGCAGAGCGCCGACGGGCGTCCGATGATGCTCGAGCTCGAGCATGTAACCGAAACGCGGGAAACCGTCGGGCGTGTCGCGCTCGGACAGGCGCCGCAGTCCGTCGATCCAGTAGTCGCGCGAGCGGATCGGAAAGCCGCGTGTCAGAAGATCAGCAATGGCGTCAAGATCGGCTAATGCTATTTCGCGGCATCGGATCATGGTCCGAACTTTCACTCTTAATATTCGAGCCGCGCCGTGTTCTTGGTCACGGCGAGCGCGCCAGGCGAGCAGATTGGGCGGCAGCCAACTTGCGTCCATGGCGACGCGCCGGACTCCCGGTTGCAGACAGAGCCGCTTCTCGCGCTGCTAACGGCTTTGATCGTCCCGCTCGGTGCGACACCAGGTACAGTAACCAGTTGCGATATATGCGCTTGGCTGGCAGATGCCAGACGTTGATCAGGTCCTTGGCCACTGGATCGACCGGAAAGTCGGCGAAAAGCTCTGGGCGTCTGTCGGAAAGGGCCTTCTGTCGGAACGCGATCTGTATCTCTAACGCTTCGTCGCCGAAGTAGCCCTTCGGTATCGTCGGACAGACGTCATTCTCTTCCCGGAGGAAGCGCCCCATATCTCTCCTATATTCGCCCAACAGGCTCTGGGTTTCGTATTCCGGGTGGCCCTGGAAATGGACGAAAAGGCTATTCCCCTGCTGCTTGACGAAGCAGTCGACCCCGGCCTCAGCCGACCAGGTGAGAACCGAATATCCGCTATTCGCGAGATCCCCCTCCTCCACCTCGTTCCACCGGGCGTGCGGTATTCTGAATGTCTTCGGCACATCTTGCAGCAACGGATGATGTCTCGTCTTTGTTTGAGCGAAGACACCGAAACATTTGTTGGGCAGCTTGCGACGGGCAACGCCGTCCATGTGCAAGACGGCCGCATGCACGGCCAGGCAGGAAAACACCGACGACACGGTATTCTCCGCGGCCCAGTCGGCGATCGCTGCGAAAGTCGCCCAATATGGCTCTTCCGTCAGACTGGCGGCCCTGGGTTCCGCGCCGGTGACGATCACGCCATCGAGCCGCCTGTTCAGCAGATCGTCGATGCCACGATAGTATCGCCGCACGTAATCGCGGCCCCATTCCGAACGGGGGGTCGCCGCCATCGTATAGAAATGCAGCCTGACGAAAAGGCGTCCGGCCGCCGCATTGATGAGATCGAACAGCTGGCGCTCGGTCGACATCAAGGCAGCATCCGACATGTTGTTAATGACCCCGATGTCGAGGCACTCCACCCGGTTTCCCGGTGATGCCGTCGCGTAAGCGCCTGCGCTCGGCGCTCTCGAGAAGAGGTGATGTTCGTGCGAATCGATGTCGATCAAGACAGTCATGCGAATGCCTTCATGGTTCACGACGCATCAATTCGCAGCACAGAGGGCCTGATCGAGGTCCGCGATGATGTCGTCGATGTGCTCGATTCCGACGCTCAGCCTGATCATCTCCGGCCGCACGCCGGCTTTGTCCTGTTCTCCGGGCGACATTTGCCGGTGCGTTGTCGACGCGGGATGACAGGCGAGTGTTTTCGCGTCGCCGATATTGACCAGCCGCTTGCTGAGCTTCAGCGCGTCGTAAAACCGCTTGCCCGCCTCGAAGCCTCCAGCCACGCCAAAGGTCAGCAACGAGCAGGCCAGGCCACCTAGATACTTCTGCGTCAGTGCATAATAGGGGCTGTCGTGAAAGCCCGCATAGTTCACCCATGCGACTCGGCGGTCATCTCGCAAGAACCGCGCGACCTTCTCGCCATTTTCGACGTGCCGCTCGATGCGGAGCGCGACTGTCTCAATACCCTGGAGCAGAAGGAAAGCGTTCATCGGCGCCAGGACGGCGCCGGTGGTCCTCTGGGAGACGGCGCGGCAACGCGCAATGTAGGCGGCGGCCCCGTAGCGCTGGGTGAAAACCAGCCCGTGGTAGGATTTCTCCGGCTCGTTCATCATCGGGAAGCGCCGGCGGTGCTCCGCCCATGGGAACCTGCCGCTGTCGACGATAATTCCGCCGAGCGTAGTGCCGTGGCCGCCCATGAATTTCGTCAGCGACTCCACGACGATGTCTGCGCCATACTCGATTGGCCGGAGCAGAATCGGTGTCGGCACCGTGTTGTCGACGATCAGCGGGACGCCGTACTTGTGCGCGACTTCGGCCATCGCTTCAATGTCGCAGACGTTTCCGGCCGGATTCCCGACGCTTTCGCAGAACACCGCCCTCGTATCGTCGTCGATCAGTCTTTCCACGCTCTCCGGCCGGTCATCCTCCGAAAACCTCACCGCAATGCCCTGCCTCGGCAGGATGTGCGCGAACAACGTATGCGTGGTGCCGTACAGCTGCGGAACCGAGACGATATTGGTGCCCATCTCCGCGATATTGACCACCGCATAGTTCACCGCGGCCTGACCACAGGCCACGCTGAGTGCCTCGACGCCTCCTTCCAGGGCGGCGACGCGCTTCTCCAGCACGGCGTTGGTCGGATTGCCGATCCGGGTGTAGCGGAATCCGTCCGCTTCGAGATTGAAGAGCGCGGCTCCATGATCAGCACTGTCGAATGCATACGAGGCCGTCTGGTAGATCGGCACGGCGACGGCCTTCGTTGCCGGATCACTTTCGAAGCCGCCGTGGACGGCGAGAGTCTCTCTTCTCATGAAGGCTTGCCCTTCGGCCTTTCCCTGCCGGGCCAGCTCCCGACTTCCGTCGCGCATCAGAGCTCCCCGGACACCGAAGGTCCCCCCGCGAATCCCAGAAGGTCCCGCACCGCGATCGGCCACTGGGCGACGTCTTTGCCGTGCGTATGGAACATGGCGACGGCGAGACGGTCCATTCCGAAAGCCACGCAGGCGGTGTGGGCCGGCTCGGAGGCTGCATCGACAATGCCCCAAGCCGTGCCGAAATGATCTCGGTGGTAGTTGAAGCTCATGCAAGCGGTGGGTCGCTGCTCGGAGCGTAGCGGCACCAGCAACTCGAACTTCAGCGACTGCTGCTTCTGGCTCACCGCCATCATCTGACCGATACGGCCGAAGAAGGGGTCGTTCGCATAGTCGACCTTGAAGGTCAGTCCGAGATCCCGGGCGATGTCCTGGGCGCGTATCATCCAGCGCTCCCGGAACGACGAGACATGATCGGGGCTGCCGATACAGACGAATTCGCGCATTCTGAAGGACTGCAGCCGGTCGAGATGGCGGGAGGGCTCGCGACGGAAGCAATCGGCCGCCACGTCGAAACTCCAGCCGCCAGCCGGCACCGGACCTCGGCTCGCCGCGATCGGATAGACCGGGTAGCAGGCGGCCGGCGACAGAACGAGATCGGCCGCTGACAGCGACGCGGTCCAGTCGCCCCCGGCATCGAAGCGGTTGACCGCCGCGTCGATCTCGCTTGCCGTGCCGTGCAAGCCACAGACGCAGCCGAGGAGGTTGGGAAAGCTCTTCAGATAGCCCGACCTTTCGAGCTGGGCCCGGTTCATGACAGGGGGGAAGCGCATCACCTCAGTGTTCGGTTCTCGATTCCGCGAGATCACCGCCCCAATTCGCTCTACGACCTCTTCATAGAGCGCGGTGCGGCCGTAGACACCGGGGGATCCCATCTCATGGAACAGCTTGTCAGCGAGATGGTCCAACGGATCGGCCGGAAACGGAGTGGAGTCCGCCGGTGCTTCGACAATGGTCAGGTTCATCAGTCCATTCCTTTGGGGAGAATTTAATCGCGCAGGGTCTCCGGGACGCTGCTCATCAGCGTGGCGGTGCCGATGCTGGCGAGGATGCGATCGTTGTTGATCATGATCGGAGCGGACAGCACGTCGCGCAGGTGGCGGCCGATACTTACGTCGGTGTCGTTGCGGTAACCGGACAGGCCGCAGGCGCGCATTGCGTGCATCACGGCCGCGACGGCGAGCTCGGAGGCCTCCACCTTGAGAAGATTGATCGAGGACTGGAAATCGACGGACGACAGCGCGCGCTCGTCCCGTTCGCGAGATTCATAGAACTGGAGATTGGCAGTGATGACGGCGCGCAGTTTCGTCAGTGTCATTTTGGCGGCGGTGAAATGCGCCGCCCCGGGAGGCATATTGCCGCCCGCCCCGCGCGCGGCCTTACGGATGAAGAGCTGCGCTCGATCCACCGCCGCAGCCGCGATACCCGCCCAGACCGAGGACCAGCACAGGTGGGCGACGGGTGTCATCGTCTGCGCATGGATCCTTTCGTAGGGCACGGGGAATATCCGGTCGGCGGCGCCCCTGAAATTCAACTTGAACCCGGCGCTGCACGTTCCGCGCATGCCAAGCGTCTCCCACGCGAGAGTGGGCTCCAGCGTATAGTCGTCGCGGGTGATGGCCAGCAGCACCTGATCGGATCCGGCGGAGGAGTCGGAGCGGCGGGCGACAGTGACGATGGCGTCGGCTTCGGCCCCGTACGAAATCACCGTCGCGTCGCGCACCAGCGAAATCTCGGTATCAGCGCGCTCCACTGCGGCCGAGCTGAAGCGTATGTTTCCGCCGTTCTGGCCTTCCGTGGTCGATGACGCCAGCAGCAGCTGTTCGGCAGCCACACGGCGCATGAGGCTTTCGTGCCAGCCGCTGCCCGCGCCGTGGCGGACCAGACACGCGATCTTGGTCTGATGCATGGCGAAGATCATCCCGACAGAGGCGCACGCACGGCCGAGCCCGTAACACATATCGGCCACCTCGGAGATAGATGCACCGTCCCCACCGAACTCTATCGGTATCTGAGCGCCGAGAAGTCTCTCCCTGCGCGCCGCATCGATCGCCTTCCGCGGGAAGCGCGCCTCGCGATCGACCGCCTCGGCCTCCGTCGCAGCGACCTCCGCGACATTCGCCAGCCGTTGCCCGAACAAGGAATCGTCGGGACAGAAAGCTGCTCGGCCGACTTCCATTGCGTAATTGCGACGCTTGACCTCCTGCACACTCATGCGCCAGAGCCTCCCTTTTTCATCATGGGACGATGCGAACCGGGTCGAGACTGGTCCCGCTCAAACTGCTAGCCCACTTCCCTTGCTGCGTCGTTGGCGCAGAAGTGGGTGTCAAGGAGCTACCACTCCCAGGCGAGGTACCTCCTAAGCAGAGCTATTGACCTGAGGAGCAGTTGGGTATCGTTGACTAGATTGTGATCACGCTCGACTACGGCGAGGAGCCAGTGAAATGCACGACTTTGTCGTCAACGTTCAGAACCGTGTTCTATCCGTCGTCAGAAGCGTCCTCCAGCAGAACGCGATCACCGCCGATGTCCACCTGGAATCGCGCTTGGTGGATATCGGGCTGAGCTCGATGGGCATGGTCGAGCTGATGCTCAAGGTTGAAGCGGAGTTCGATCTCATCCTTCCCCAACTCGAAATCACGCCCGAAAATTTTCAATCCGTGAAGACGATGGAGCGGATGATCCTCAACCAGCTCGGATCCGTGGCGGGATGAAGTCAGTTGAACGGCGATTCTGCCTCGACATCCAAGCAAGCCGCATCGACCATAATCGCAAAATCGCTGCGGGGACGATTACGCCAACCGGCAAGCGGCTGCACACGGACGCCGATCCAGCCAACCCGCATGATCGCATCGTGAAGACAGCC
This sequence comes from Bradyrhizobium sp. USDA 4474, assembly GCF_054057515.1. Classification (NCBI taxonomy): domain Bacteria; kingdom Pseudomonadati; phylum Pseudomonadota; class Alphaproteobacteria; order Hyphomicrobiales; family Nitrobacteraceae; genus Bradyrhizobium; species Bradyrhizobium sp. USDA 4474. Next base: position 934,221 of record NZ_JBSRZJ010000002.1, read on the forward strand.
GTGATCCCGCGGGCGACCGGACGCACCGCTCCGCGGCGCAGACGCTCTACTGCCAACACCTGGCTGCAGGGCATCGCACTGACCGCGCGGCTCGAAGATCAGCCGCGTCGGTTGTTCGCCGACGTCGTGGAAGAATGGGCACAGCGTCAGCCCGACCGACTTGCCTTGCTCTCGGATGGCCAATCCTTCACCTATGGCGAACTCGCCGCCCGGATCAACCGGTATGCGCGGTGGGCGCGGGACCTTGACCTTCGCGCCGGCCGCACCGTCTGTTTGCTGATGCCGAACCGGCCGGACTACCTCGCCTGCTGGCTCGGTATCAGCAGCGTCGGCGGAACGGTGGCACTGATCAACACGAGGCTGGTCGGCCGGTCCCTGGCCCACTGCATCGACGTCGCGCAGGCCGACCATCTCATTCTGGCTTCCGATTGCGTAGATGTGTTTGAGAGCGCACGTCCGCACCTAGACCGCGTGCCGCAAAGTTGGGTCCTCGGGACCGGCGACGAAAGCGATCTGGATAAGGCGCTCGTCGCCCTCGAGGCACGTCCGCTGTCCTCCGCCGAACGTGGCCACGTCTCGATCGATGGACGCGCGCTCCTCATCTTCACTTCGGGCACCACGGGGCTCCCGAAAGCGGCGAATGTCAGTCATCGCCGGATTCTCACCTGGGGCGGATGGTTTGCCGGATTGACGGACGCGTCCCCCGACGATCGTCTCTACGATTGCCTGCCGCTCCATCACTCCGTCGGCGGCGTCGCCGCTCCGTGCAGCATGCTCCGCGCTGGAGGTTCGGTCGTGATTGCGGAGAAATTTTCCGCAGGTAGCTTTTGGGACGATATCGAGCGTTTCGACTGTACCATCTTCCAATATATTGGCGAGCTCTGCCGCTATCTGTTGAAGGCGCCGGCATCCGAGCGAGAGGCGCGACACGGGCTGCGACTGGCTGTCGGTAATGGATTGCGCGGCGACATATGGGAGGTGTTCGCCAGCCGGTTCGCAATTCCGCAGATCCTCGAATTCTATGCCGCGACGGAAGGCAATTTTTCCCTTTTCAACGTCGAAGGAAAACCCGGTGCGATCGGCCGGATCCCGCCAGTGCTGGCGCATCGCTTCCCCGCCTCGATCATCAAGGTGGATGCCGACACCGGCAATCCGCTCCGCAGTGACGCCGGGCTCTGCATTGCCTGCGCCCCTGGCGAGACCGGCGAGGCTGTCGGGCATATCGGCAGTGCCGATCGCGGTGGCGCACCTTTCGAGGGTTACACAGACCAGGCCGAGACCGCGAAAAAGATTCTGCGCGACGTTTTTGCTGAAGGTGACGCCTGGTTCCGCACCGGTGATCTAATGATGCGCGATCAGCAGGGCTATTTGTACTTCGTCGACCGTGTCGGCGACACCTTCCGTTGGAAGGGCGAGAACGTCGCGACCAACGAAGTGAACGACGCAATCAGGGACTGCCCCGGCGTTCTCGACGCCTCGACCTATGGAGTTGCCGTACCGGAGGCCGATGGCCGCGCCGGCATGGCGGCCCTGGTGGTGGATCGACGTTTCGATTTCGGGATATTCGGAGAACATCTTTCGTATCGGCTTCCGCGGTATGCAGTTCCAGTCTTCGTCAGGCTTTGCCGGGCGCTCGATGCGACCGACACGTTCAAGCAGAACAAGCAGCGGCTGATCCGCGAGGGGTTTGATCCTTCGGTGATTGACGATCCGCTGTTCCTGCGCGATCCGGTGACAGGCGACTATCGTTCGATTGACCAGGCGGTCTACGAGCGACTCATTGCGGGCGAAATCAGGGTCTAGCGTCGGCTCGGAAAGCCGAGATGTGAGGTGCACCATGTCAGTCAAGTCCAAGATTTTTGCCACGATGAAGCTGATCGCCGAGGAACAGACGGTCACGCTTCCGCCGCTTGAGGACGATCTGTCGCTGAACGAAACCGGGTTCGATTCGCTGGCATTCGCCATCCTGGTTGCGAGGCTGGAGGATGAGCTCGGTATCGATCCATTCACTGTCGCCGAGGACACAGCTTTCCCGTCTACCCTCGGTGAGTTTGTGAGAGCCTACGAGAATGTCCCCGCCTGACATCATCGCGCTGCGCCAGTATCTCGGGCAGGAGTCCAAGAATCGCAGCATTTCCGATGCCCCGTTGTGTCGCCGGCGGGCATGATTCAGCACAGCTCCTTGACTGGCAGATCCTGCGAGTCGTCCGGCCACTCGGTGCTGCTTGCGATTTTGCAGACCCTCCCCTCGGCTCAAAACCACTCAGTCTCGACTCCCGGCCGTGCAGTCATTTCAGCGACAGCCCATTCAAATACTCGAGTATCGTATCGCAGGCCGTCTCCGCTTCCGCGAAGGTCGCAAACGCCGAACCGGCAATCCTGATCGCGCCGTTCCCTCGATAGAGCGGCCGCCACGACGCCACATACCCAGGACGTCCATGAAAGCCGGCACCAGCAGGGGTCTCATACGTGATCACAAAGGAAAAGCCGTCGCGGGCCGCGCTCCAAATTTCCATGTCCTCGACGGCACGGTGAAACTGAAGGGGCATCAGGATGCGTCCGCGCACTCGCTTTCAACCACAGAGTCTCAGTCCCGTTGGCAAGCCGACTTCGGAGACGGCCCTGGCCACTTGGGGGGCAGGGCAGGAAAGGGCCAGGGCCGCCGCTCCAGATGTGCCGAGTGCAGTCGGCACACCTTTGCGTCTGCATCTGGATGCCGTTGGTTACCCGCGACTTGTTCTACCTGACAACGGACGAACCGCGATGAACCCAGAGCTGCAGATTCCGAATAATTGCACTTTCTTTCGGCCGTCTCGGCTGCAATTCTGGATCAACCGCCACTCCTGACGGACTACCCATTTAGCTTTCCGGACATTGGTTCAGCCAATCAAGCAGCGCTTGATATTCAGTGCCCCTGAAGCTGCTCGTCCAGCCTGATCGGGAGCGCGCCGTGACGGATACACCTGCATCGCTGGCCCGCCGATGCCGATCTGAAGCTTACGACACTGCGCACGTATCAGGATCAGGTCCCGAACCGGCAGATTGCCCGGATGGGTCGTGCCGGCGCCCTCAGCCGCATCGCTGCCGAGCCCGGGCCTTTCCCGCCGCGGCCGGCGCTTCCAACAGCCGATCGCAGCTTCGACGAAGAATGGTGATGCATGCAGACCTTCTCAGCGATCGCCATTCGTCGGACTCAATCCGGAGTGCGGAGGTTTCTCCCGCGCGGCCGTCGCGCGATCATGCTGCGAGATGGCGAGGGCCGCGAGCACCGTCCGATTGCTGATGTCAAGCTTTTGAAAGATGTTGTGTAGGTGAACTTTAATAGTGCCGTCGGCAATGTTCAGCCGCCGCCCGATTTCCTTGTTCGACAATCCTTCGGAGACCAGATGCATGATCTGACGCTCGCGTTCCGTCAGCGCTGTCAGCCCATTCTCCGAATTTGCGCCCTGCTCGTGCGACAGGATCGATTCGGATGGGGTGGACGGCAGCACGTTGTGACCGTTGGCGATCAGCCGGAGCGACTGAACCAGCGCGTCAGGATCGGAGTCTCTCAGGATGATACTGCAGGTCACGGGCGTCGACGCGAGCACCAGTTCGCAATCCTCACTTGCGGCGAAAAACACCACGTGCGTCGATCGATTTTCTTTGACGGTCGAAAGAATTTTCGCGGCGGCAAGCTCGGGCATCGCGGGATCGACAATCGCGATATCGGGCGCCAGGTCCCGGATCGCCTCGATGCAGCTCGCCGCGTCGCTATAAGTTGCAACGATGTTGAAATCGGATGCGGCACCGAGCACGCTGCTCATTCCCCGCAAGACGACCGGATGCCGGTCTGCAATGACTACACTAATACGTCGCATTGGGCGTTCCTCAGCGTGTCGCCTCCAAATCCTAAACTCCGCGTACCCTTCTGCTATTTCACCTGCTCTTGGGAGACTCGCCCGAAATTTCCACAAATACAAGCAACTGTCGACATCGCGGGCAATACCTAGAGTCAATAGGCTCGCTCATGCCCTTTTCCCGAGTCCCACCCCCAGCAATTTGCGACTCGAAAATGCCCCTAAGAATGCGGTGATCAGGCTTCGGCGCGCTAGCCTCTATGGCTAGCTAGTCCGGATTACGGCGTTATCGTCAATCGTGTCATGCCCGCGGAGTGCTTTCGCGCAGAAGTCGTATCGACGGACAAAAGCTTCGTCAGGTTTTTCAATGTTCAATGAACCTTGCGACCTAATTCACGCTGAAGCTGTGCCAGAAAGTTATTTTATCCACGGTACTTGCGCAGGTGCATTCAGCTCCCACCCTATAACTAACGATATATAGGGGGATCTGAAATTCGCCTCTAACATTCAGAAAATCTTAATAAACGTGGATTCTCGAAATTCACCGACGAGGTGAGGCAAAATAGAACAAAATAGGAAGGGAGGATCGCAATCGAGGTAACTCAATATTTCTGAAGACCAGAACCCGAGGGAGGACGACCAACGAACAACAAGGGATCATTCGTCCATCGAGGAACTAACAATTTGAGTTCAGTTCAACCGCCCATCGCTGTTGTGTCATTGCGTAGTAGGCTGGAGGGTAAAATGAGGAGGCGGCAGTCTTGCGAGACGGTTCTCATTGGAAAGAACGTTTTGATTAGAGAAGGCATTGCTAAAATTCTGCACGCGGCAAATTTTCACATTCAGATCTCGGCGTCGAGCCCCGAGGAGTTGCCAGGCTCACTTAAAGCGGAGAAACTGATGTTTCTCATCGTCCACACGGGCGAGGGTTTCAATCTCGCGATAGCGCAAATCGGATTTGTGAAGGATCGTTATCCGGACGCGCGCATCGCGATCGTATCCGACAATTACCGACCTGTTGACCTTGCCTCCGCATTTCGTGCAGGCGCCAACGGCTACTTCGTGAACGTTAATTCGTGCGACGCATTCATAAAATCCGTCGAGCTAGTGACGATGGGCGAGACCGTCTTCCCGCCTGCGCTCCTGTCATTTGCCCTTGATGCCAATCGCGAGCGCGGAGCGGCCGAACCGAGCGAATGTGAACAAGTTGTTCTCGCCGTTGCGGAGGACGCGATCTTGCCGCAGCTCTCTCCTCGAGAAAGGGCGATTCTATCCTGCCTTATCGAAGGCGATTCCAACAAGTGCATTGCCCGAAAGATCAATATCGCCGAGGCAACGGTAAAGGTTCACGTCAAGGCGATCCTGCGCAAGATCCGGGTCCAGAACCGGACACAAGCGGCGATCTGGGGAATGAACCATGGGTCGCAGGTACGAGCGGCAGGCGGTCGCGCCCACTCAGCCATCGATGCAGGCGGAGGGATCGCGAAGACTCTCGAGGTGATCTCCGAAATCAAGCAGCTCGAGGAGCCGGCTCCATTGGTACCCCACGCCAGTCACGTCGCGGTACCCTCTATTGACGGCCTACTCAGCAAAGGCGCAGTGCAAGGAGCTCGCGCTGCGGTACGGCCCTGCAAGTAGATGCAGTGACCCGGAACGGCTGCGGTCGCGGGCGTAAAGCCACGACACTGTCGCCGACTTGCCGACGTCCAGGTGCTTGGCAAGATCTTCCCTGCTGCTGTTGCGCGAGCAGCAGGCGAGATCTCCGAACACGCTAATGAGGCCCGGGCACAACGGCTGCGGAGCCTATCGCTCCCGCAGCGCCTCCTGCTTGTAACTCGATAGGGAACCAGAAGCGCGGCGGCAAAAACGAGGCCAAATCCCGGGCCGAGCTGCTTCAGCGGCAGAAACGTCGCAACGGCAACGCCCCTCCGGGATATGCCGCCCAGAACCAAGAAAAGCCAGTCGCGCCGTGGCGGCGAGCGACAGTGAAGTGCCATGAGCGCCAGAGCCAGCGTCGCAAGTATGATGGCCGCCAAAAACAGGTTGGCGCCAAGCGCCGTGCCCATCCACGATTCTGCCGACCTGGATCGCATCTTCCGCGCCTCGGCCTCAAGGGTTTGAGGTGACTATTCGCAAGCGCTTATGTCTAGGGTAAATCAATTAAAAAGTCTGAGTTCGGCGCCCCGCATTGGCGCAGCGAAGTGTTTTCCGGATGCAGATGTCAGTATGCCCCGATTTCAGTCGCTTCGACATCGCCCGCAAGTGCTTGGGGGCTAGCACATCGCAACCGTTCGGGCCACGACCATCTCGACCGCGACACCGGCTTAATCAGGCTGACGACCACGCTAATGCACGCCTCAGGGGAATGGGTGGTCATCCGGTTTGCCCGATCATCGACACCGGAGCGTCACGTTGGGCGCGGCGCTGACCTATGGCCAGACGCTATACCCTTTCTACCCTGATCTGGATGCGCCGGACCTCGCCAGTGCCGTCGGTGCCCGGCAGCAGGTTCGTTCACATTGGAGCAACGTGTTCGCGCCCAGCCGACCGAGGCGCCGCCGGACTTACACTGGCCCGCGGGCTGGACCCACCAGCCGCGGTCGGCTGGGCGGACCGCCGCCATCCCGCTCACCGGGGAGGACTCGGCCAGGTCGATCAGTGCGATCACGCTTAAAAAATGAGCTGTCCTCGACACGAGAATCGTCAACGGCCATCCAGACAGGGACATCCATCAACTGCTTCCATCGGCTTATTGGCTGTTAACATCTCAACGCCGCGACTGAGAACGGCGCGTTACCCTTCTGTGGCACCTCTTGCCGGTTGTCCTCAAGTCCGCCATCGATGGTCGCGAGCAAGGCCGTCCCGGGCACAAGCAGTTCGGACTCCTTGGCGGCGCACCACGAGGCAGCGCGAAACAGAACTGCCTGTTTGCGCTTTGATGAGGGACGCAGGGTTTACCGAGAGGAACTCGAGCACGAAAATTCAGATCTTTGGTGCTGCTTACCTTAACATCTGGTGGCGGACCTCCGCGCGGCCCTGGCGCGCAAACCGATGGACTACCCACATCGCTCCCTCAGTCTTCGGTCCTAAAGGCTCTAATCTACAGACGTATGATCTGACGCAATTAATCGGTCTTAGCCCTTGCGTCGGTGACTTCTCCCCTCGATGTCGCCACGTGTCGTTTGTGAGAACGCCAAATCACAGACGAGGCCCGCCCCAGGAAAAATACCAATGAAACGCATGTCAGTAATTACGCCTAGCTTCGCGGCCGATTTTGAGATATGCGCGGAACTCCACCGCTCGGTCATCGAGTATTCGCCTGAATCCGTCCACCACCACATTATTGTGCCCCGTTCAGACATGAAGCTGTTCGCCCGGCTGGCCGGTCCGCGTACGCACATACGATGTGAGGCCGACTTCCTGCCCAATTCTTTTGCGCGCCTACCGTCCACCAAATTCACAATTAATCTGCGACGGCCGTTCCCGCCCGTTCGCGGCTGGATCCTGCAACAATTAATCAAGCTGGCCGCAGTCGCCGCAAGCGAGGATGACGTGGTAGTATTGGTGGACTCTGACATCGAGTTCATCCGGCCATTCAGTCTGCAAACATTTGTTCGCAATGGAGTGGTGAGGTTCTATCGAAAGCTGAACCAGATTGACCATACCCTGCCGCGCCACGTCATCTGGCACCGGGTCGCGCGCACGCTGTTGGGATTGCCTCCAACACAACCGCCGTACAGCGACTACATCTCTTCTTTACTGGCTTGGGATCCGGGGATCGTACGGCGAATGCTCACGCATGTCGAGAAAACCACAAGCCGTAGGTGGACTTCCACAATCGGTGGACAGCTTCATTTCTCCGAGTGGACGCTCTACGGGGTATTCGTCGATCACGTTATCGGCGCACCGGCCAACTCATTCGTCTCGGGCGATTCTCTTTGCCTTTCATATTGGGATACCACTCCGCTTGAAAGGGACTGCGCGATCGAATTCCTTCGGGGCGCCCGTCCTACCGACATCGCTGCGATGATCTCAGCGAAATCCCACACTCCATTGGCGGTCCGGCGCGCGGCCTTCGCCGGATGTCGGACCCACGAACCAAAGGCGATAGATCGAACGGGCTGAGTACCTTCCTATGCGGCGTTCACGAATGCAATCGCGCTTGGTTCTTGACAATGATTGCCGGTCGGGTGGCCGTCCCGAACGTAAATAGCGGCCGAAAGATCGACAAAAAGCAGCGGCGCAATGACGACTACCTTTTTCGCCGTTATCGGAACATCCGGAGCAGACCGATGAGTTTTGCGGCGGAGCGACAAGCGAAACCGATGCTTATGGATGCGGTGCAGAAGCTGGTAGGGGAGTAACCGGGACGATGCCGCCAGGCTTATGAATGCTATCGTCTTTGCAAATTCCAAGCGGGTGAGCCTGCGATCGGTTGAAGGCGAGGTAGGTATCTGCAAAACCAGTGTAGCGCCTGCTCATTGGCGCTGGCACTTCCAACCCAGCGCTGCCGCGCCTCAATGACCATTGTAGCTACCCCCTTGCGCTACCCACTTATAGCAATTCCCACTCCGGAACCTGGATGATAGCGACATTGCGGCTGCTTTCATTCGGACAAACAGAGGACTGGTGGTCGAGTGCCAAGGTTATGAGACCTTTACCAACTCCCAAAGGGTTTAGGATATGCTAGCAATGCTTCGCCGCGGTGCCTACTCAACCGCAGGCTTCTTCGATGGCCAACTGCAGCTCCTAACACGAACTGGTCCGAGTGCTACCGCACTTCTCTTTCATCGTTTTTTTGCTGAGAGCGAAACACGCCGAGCGGGAATAGACCGGCTGCGCCGCAATCTCGATTGGCTTTGTTCGAAGTTTTTCCCCATCTCTTTGCCAGAGTTCGTGGCCGGGCAACGTCAGGGTTCACTGCCTGATTCGGCTGTGCTCGTGACGACGGACGATGCGGAGCTTGACCTTCTTGAGGTTGCGGAAGAATTCGCTAAATACAAAACTCCGCTTTCGATTTTCGCTTGCGCGGGATGGACGGCGATTGCGAGCGCGGGAACTGGAGTCGACTTGTTGGCGCGCGCGACTGCAAACATTGCGTGGTATGAGGGCGACGAAGTCGAGGTTTCGTTTGGCTCTCGCCGGATGACCCTGCGGCGGGATTTAAAGGACCGCAATATCGATAGTCTAATCGCGGAACGGGAGCACGTATTGCCCTGTCTCGAGGAGTTGTGCGTGAAGATTGAACACCTGGCCTTGCGCGACCCGCGGTGCGGCGTCCTGGCCTCGCGGAAAGCCAGGTGCTGTACTTGGGAGCAATTGCGGTGTCTCGCCAGCGCCGGCGTCAGCATTAGCGCGCATTCCGTCACTCACGTCAACTTATCCCAGACCTCGCCTGTGCGATGCAAGTTTGAAATCGCCGAAAGCAAGCATTTGTGCGAGGCGCTAGTGGCTCGTTGTGACGCGTTTGCATACCCTTATGGCGGCAGCCAATACCACAGCCAAACTACGCGGCGCGAACTGGAGTCATCGGGGTTCACAGCCGCCTTTCTAACGCGGCCGGATTTCATCACAATCAGCAGCGACGCAATGACATTGCCGCGGATCGCTGTGCCCGACGAGCCCATTTCCGCCGCGGCGTTCCGTGCCTATGTTTGCGGCGCCCCCGTTCTCGTGAATCGAGTCAAGCAAACCGTCAGGCGTGATTGGTAAAGGGATGCCGAGAGACAATTGGATTGGATTTCTTCGACGCGCGCTCTCATCCTGATTGTCGCGCCTTCTTCAAATGGAGCGCCATTTGAAGCAGCTTGTTGTCTTCAACGCCAGGCCAGGTCGCTGATCCATGGCATCAATCTTCCGTCAAGGCCTTGCACTCTCCGGTGCGCGCTACATCGAGCTGATCGCCGGGTTATTGACGCCGGTGGTTCTGGTGCGAACGATCGGCCCTACAGCCTTCGGCGATTATCGGCTGTTCTGGCTGCTTGTAACTACCGTGTCCCTGTTGATCGCCTTTGACATGCCGCGCAGCCTGCTTTTCTTCTTTGTTCGTTTGGATTCAAGAGAACGCCGGCTTTACCTCGGGCAGACGGTGCTGTTCTTGCTCGCCACAACGATGATTGCGGTGTTTATAATTTTTGTCTTTGGTGGTTCCCTTCCCTTGGACATGAGGGACCTGCTGCACCAGCATGGATTCTTACTCGCGGCTTTCCTGATTGTCTCGAATTTGGGCTTGTTGCTGGACGTCTTACCCAACGCCGCTGGACAAATTCGGTGGCAAGCGCAAGCTGTTTTTGCCACGTCTTTACTCAGGGCCGCGCTCATAATTTCCGCAGCACTCATATTTCGACGGCTTGAAGAGGTGTTGGTTGCCGCCTTGATCGCTGCCTGTATGCGACTTGGATTGTTGGCTTATTTCATTGGGCGATATAGCGGCATTCTACTTTTCCCCTTGGACAAGCAGCAGTTCCGTGTGCAGCTTCGCTATGCCCTTCCATTTGGCGTGGGCGGCTTGCTATGGAACATGCGGAAGCAAGCCGAGCAATGGATTGTGGCCACGGTATTTTCATCAGGAACGTTCGGCATTTTTTCAATTGCAACTACGCTCCTTGTGCCGTTTGAAGTTCTGAGAGCCGTTCTGGGGAACCTGCTTTTGCCTAGAATGAGCCATCTCCATTCACTTGGCCGCCACGAAGAGTTATTGAACCTGAACAATCAGGGCAATGTGATCATCAGCGCGGTCATGTTCCCCGCTATTGCGGCGCTGTTCGCCTTTTCTAATGAAGTCATCCAGTTCCTGTTCACGAAGGAGTACGTGAGCGGCTCGCCAGTGCTACGCATCTATCTGGTTCAGACGTTGATATCGACTGAGATCACCACCCTGCTGAACGTGTTCGGACAAGGTTCAGCTAATATGCGTTACGAAGCCGCAATTCTTCCCTTTGCCATAGGAACCAGTCTGGTCAGCGCTTGGTATTACGGTTTGCCGGGCGCAGCCATAGGATCGGTTCTGGCCACTTTCGTGATGTACGCACTGTGCCTGAGAAGACTTTCGACGGTAACGAACGTTCCTATCGCTCGATTGCAGGATTGGAAAAGCCTTGGAATAATTTGGAGCGTATCGGCGGTCTGCGCGATCATCGTACGTTTTACAGCCGAACTCGTGAAACCGTCGGCCCCAATTGCTGCAACGGTCGGGCCTGCAGCAATTTTGGTGTTCTATGCCGCTGTCTTGTTCGCGACGGGGTATTATCGAACAATTCTGGGAATTTCTCAGGGATCAACAGAAGCGAGCGGTCTTTACGCGGTGGACGATCGGCGGTGACGACTGCAGGAGCAATTCGGATAGTCAAGAGCCTCTTATTCTCATGCTGCTATCTTAAATGTACGCAAGAAGATCTCGAGATTTATCAATGACCAAAGAATTCTTTCGTGGTTCTGTCGACCGCTAAGGTGCTCTGTCGCAAGCGTACGAAGCTTTGGGCCGCTCATCATCTGCGCTAATCGGGACGTTTCGCTCACCAGCATGTCCTGCAGGAAATCACGGTAAGGCCCCCTGAACCAATCACCGATCGGCACACGGAAGCCGATCTTTTTCCGCCGCACGATTTCCGGCGGTAAAATATTGTCCATCGCGGCGCGTAGCACCTTCTTCCCACCCTTGCCTCCAGTGAGAAATTCGTCCGGGAACCGCGCTACGACGCTGGCCAGCACCGTATCCATGAATGGCATCCGTCCCTCGATCGAGCCGGCCATCATCATCCGATCGCCGCGCTCCAACAGGTTATCCGGAAGCCAAGAGGTCTGATCGAAGAACAACGTACGCCGCAGGTTGGATTCTATCTTCGGCGAATAGGGAAATAGGTCGGGTGGCGTTGCCGATAGGTTCCGACCCAGCATCGCTTCGCTTTCGCGGACCGAGAGACCACCGAACCATACTCGCATGCGGCTCACAACGTCGCGCTCGCCCGCGGCCAATGCAAGGACCTTCATACGCCGCATCCCATAAGGCAATGAACGCACAATCGGATAGATCACCCGCTCGTGCAACAGGTGCGGCATCAACCATTGGTACAGACCTATCCACCGCTCAGCCCGATGCTTTGGATATCCACCCATTAACTCATCGGCACCTTCGCCCGTGAGTACCATCTTCACGCTGGTGGAGGCCAACTCCGAAAGCATGAAGATTGGGACATCAGATGCCTCACTGACCGGGGCACCACGGCGCGAGACGGCAGTCGACCAATGTGACATGAAGGCGGCGGGTTCGACGAATAGTTCGTTGTGAATCGTACCGAACCGACCTGCAACGACACGAGCATGATCAGTCTCCGAATACTCCGCCTCGCGAAATCCTACCGAGAACGTTCGCACAGGCTCCGTGCTGTGTTTGACCATCGTTGCCACGACCGCCGACGAGTCAATCCCACCGGAAAGGAAAGCGCCAAAAGGCGCATCGCTACGCATACGAATTCGCACCGCCTCATCGAATGTCCGTTCGAACAAGTCGATCGCCTCGCCGATTGACATGATATCCGGCACTGTCGTCGCAAGGGGTGGCGTAAAGTACCGCGTCGTTTTCAGCGTTCCGGCCTGCCATACGGCGTAGTGACCAGGCGGCAGCTTTTTCACCGCACGAAAGAACGTGGAAGGCCCTGGAACATAGCGATTAAGAAGGTAGTGGCCGAATGCTTCGTAGTCGAACGCCCGCTCGAAACCGGGAAACTGAACGAGCGGGTCGATCTCCGAGCCAAAGACAAGACCGCCTTGCAGTTCAGCGAGAAACAATGGCTTTTTTCCGAAAGCATCGCGGGCTAGTATTAGGCGCTGCTCCGCTTCATCCCACAGGGCAAAGCTGAACATGCCTCGAAACTTGCCCACTGCGTCGAGTTGCCAGGTGCGATACGCCTCGATAAGCACCTCTGTGTCCGAGTTTGTGCGAAAACGATGGCCTAGGCCAACGAGCAGCTGTCGTAGCTCAACGTAGTTATAAATTTCGCCGTTGAAGATTAAGGTGAAGCGATTATCCTCACTCGACATCGGCTGCGCGCCGCCGCCGATGTCAATAATCGAAAGCCGGCGATGACCGAAACCAATCTGAAATCGCTCATCAGACGTCTCGCGAAGCCAGTAGCCCGAGCCGTCCGGCCCTCGATGAGACATCCGGTCGGTAAGGCTCACAAGCGTCTCGCGATCGCGCCTCTGCGCTGCCCCGAGAACCCACCCGAATATCCCGCACATGACTCAATGCCCTGTCTAGAGTAAGGCGGGTTCAAGACCACCAATCAAATTGAACAAAGTCATAAAGGCTGAGAACGTGGTTGCCCGAGATCGAGATCGCACGCATTAGAGCGGCTATCGTGTCGGCTCAATTGAAGTACGGTAGCGGCGCTGCCGGGCTGACGAGTCTCTCAGTCCGAATGCTTTCTCATAAGCACTATGCAGCTTTATTATCTCGTGGTCCCAGGCGAGTTCGCCGGAGATCCGTTTCCGGCCAATCGCACCCATACGGTCACGCCGTGCAGGATCATCCACAAGCTCGAGTATCTTGTCCCCGAAGTCCGCAGTATCCACGTTTTTTGCATACAAAGATGCATCGCCAGCGGAAAAACGCCCTTCGGTGAGATCAAATTGGACAATGGGCTTGCCCAACGCCATGTACTCCATAATCTTGTTCATGGTCGACTTGTCGTTCATCGGATTGGGGCGATCTGGATTCACGCAGACGTCCGCAGTCGAGAGTATTGTGAACAGCGTCGTATCATCCACGCGGCCGGTGAATGTCACCATTTCGTCCAGCTCAAAGGCCGTTGCAAGCTTCTTCACCTCCTCCAGTTCTGGTCCACTTCCGACAATGACGAACTGGACATCATCGCGGTTTCGCCCCTGGCGGATATGCTTGATCGACTCAAGGAGCAGATCGAGCCCTTCCTGTTTTCCAATGACGCCCACATACCCGACAAGGAATTTCCGGCCCCCCTTCCAGGACGGATCTGGCGGTAGCGACCGCACGCGCGAAAGGTTGGGACCGGAGCGCACGACGAATACACGATCCGGTTTCATTCGCCCTCGTTCAAGGGCGATCGTCCGATATGATTGGTTTGTTGCTATTGACACGTCGGCTAATGCAAACGTCAAGCGCTCAAACAGTAGCATGGCGCGCCACAAGAGGCCGCGCCGCCCGAACTTTGCCTCGTAAAGCTCCGGATTGATGTCGTGATGATCAAAAATGAACGACTTCCCGAACAGAAACTTATGAACTGCTGCGACTGCAAAAATCAGATCGGGCGGATTGCAAGCGTGGATTACATCAAAACCGTGACGGCCAAGAATTTTCAAACTGAGGACGAACTCCCAAAATAATGCCGTGCTGTACTCGGCGAGATACCCCAGCAGCCCATGCCCCTCTCTCGGCAACCAGTGGCGGTAAACGGCTATCCCATCGATGATTTCAAATGAGGCCGTCGCTTGCGGTCCCTTGGGACAGATTATAGTTACTTGATAGCCGTGCCGCGAAAGAGTGGTGGCCTCCGACCATACCCGGCGATCGAACGGCACTGGAAGATTTTCGACGATAATGAGCACCCTGCGGCGAACCGAACCCTTGATACCGGATCGGGTAGCCGACGTCACACCAGCCGATCCCTCAGAAGCGACATCCGAACGGGTCAATTCGTAAAACTCGCCCTTCACGCCGGCCGACTTGCGTGGCTTGTGGCTCGCGCCACGATCGTTATGAAAGCGTGTTAACATCAATGATCCATTTGCTGCGTAACGCCATGCTCTTCGCCCATCCTCTCGTGTCGACGACGAGATCGAACAGTTCCGACTCGGCGACCGACTTTGCGACCAGCAGCTTGCGGAGGGCCGGAAGATTCGAGAACGCATAGCCGAGATTCTGACCCAGCAATTTGGATGGCTCGACGTGCGGATCATAGATCGACAGATGAATGCTCGATTGAAGGAATTTTCGAGCCAAGTCGATATTAGGACTTTCGCGAAGGTCGTCGCTGTTCTCTTTGAAGGCGAGGCCCAACATGAGCACCTGCCCCCCCGCCGGAACCGCTTTCAAGCAGTTCTCAAACAGAAAGTTCTTGTGCGCGTCATTCGACCTTAGAAGCGAATCGACAAGGTGAGTATGTGCTCCGACATCGCTCGCGATGTATTGGAGCGCGCGAACGTCTTTTGGCAGACATGAGCCGCCGAATGCGCCGCCTGGCCTCAAGTAGTAGGGTGAGATGTTGAGCTTCGTGTCAGAGGTGAATATCTTGTGAACAGTCACCGCACTGATACCAAGCCTGTCGCAAACGCGGCCAACCTCGTTGGCAAAGGCAATCTTCAGGGCGTGAAATGTATTATCGACGAATTTTGTCATCTCCGCCGCGCGGTACGTCGTATAAAAGACCGGCGCGTCAATTCTTCCATTCAACTCGTCAAGGGCCGTGCACCTTTGCCCGTCCTTGGTCCCAACCACTATCTTCGGCGGATTGAAGAAATCTTGTATCGCCACTGATTCGCGCAGGAATTCAGGGTTGTAGACAAGCTCGACCTGACCGATCCGATCTCTCAATGCGTCCTCGAAAATCGGGAGCACCAGTTCCTCGATCGTACCGGGACGCATCGTCGAACGAAATACGACAGTCAACGGCGTCGCTCGAGCCGGACCAACCAATTCTGCGATATGATGAGAAACCTCGACGACAAAGCTCATATTGTGAGATCCGTCCGGCGCGCTGGGCGTTCCCACGCAGACTATGGCCATGGCGCAATTGTCGAGATGACGGTCCGGATTCTTGGTCGCGCTAAGCAAGCCTTTCCTTACGGCACGTGCTACAAGCTCGTCGAGTCCGGGCTCCGTGACTGGCGACTTTCCGGAATTGACGATCGCCACTTTTTCGTCGCTGATGTCAACACCGAGGATCTCGTGGCCTTGCTTTGCAAGGCAAGCAGCCGCCGTCATGCCGACATAACCAAGCCCAAACACAGCAATTTTCATCGCAATTCACCACTTCTACTCATGTTACGATAGCCTTAGGCGCGTCGGGCAAGTACGAGCAAAAGGGGTTGTTATCGGAGCTGAGTGGCTACCCAATCGTGAGTATTTCGGTAACGAACTGAGTCTAGATTGCAGCCGTGCCGTCTGCGCGGCCAGAACGCAAACGCATTCGCTTCCGGCGGCATCGCTCATTGAACATCTGTAATACTGGCGATTGGCTTATGAGCTGCCGCGAGGGAGGACCACCAGGTGAGGCGAACGAGAGTAGCTCCTCGGGCACACAGCCCTATCGCTTCCGTCGCGCTCGGGGCCAAACACGGCGCTGATCCGGGGCGGCGCTTAGTCCTGGCTTTGCTCGAATTCACGCCGCGGGAGCGCGCGTCTGGTGCGGCAGTGCAAGCGTCCCCGCCCGATCCGGCGTCGCGATCGTTGCTGTACGCAACCAGATCAGTACGCGATTCCATACTCCCCAGGTCATTCCATCCATCAGATACTGATAGTCGTCCTGACTAAGGCGCCGGGCGAGAAGCTCAGCGATCTTGCGGGATCGGTTAATCTCCGATTCAGCGGTGCTGTCTCCGGATCTGAGCAGCTCCGGTCCTGCAATGCGATCGACCTTTGAGACGAACGCGTTGAGATCCTTCCGCGAAACGCACTGGCCATTCTGCAGTCGTGTTTTCGCTAACCGACGGGCCGCCGGCGGTGTGTTCTTTGAGAGATAGACGCGAAGGGTCGACGGCACCATGAGGGTCGCCAGTTCGGCCTCGGGATCGACTTCTCGCGCGAGTTTCATAAGATCCTGGGCCGTTCTGATCTTGAACTGGCACTCCATCTCCACCCACTTGCCGAAGGCACCATGAGGCAAGCTCGCCTTCACGCGAAGCAGTTCGCGGCCGATTTCGATCGCGTTCAACGTGGCCGCTTGACGGAGGGATCTGATCCGGTCGGCAACTTCACTGAGCTCGGTTGGGGAAAGAACGACTTTCGACATTATCTTCTTCCTTTGCCGCATCGAGCCGCGGCTGTACCGACCCCAAAACAGCCTCAACGATCTCGCGCGGCAGCGAAGACACGCCAGGTTGGGATCGGATAGGTTTGGATCGGATTGCGTTGTAGCGCAAATATGCCGCGCCGGACCGCACATGGAAGTGCGAAAAGCAACTAGGCGGCCGAAAATGCAGGGTACTGCCTTCGAGGTACTCCCGCCATCTTCTCTTCCCCAAGGGTGACAATATTCGAGGTCGCCACGCCTCTTCGGCGAGATCGCAGCTCTTTCAACTTGCGCAATTCGGCAGGGCACGCGGCCGCACGCCGGCCCTCCTACGCAATGCCAGCATAGCCCAGCTCAACCACTGTTACGCCGTCGGGTTCGAGATGGGGCCCGAGAAAAAACTGCTGCCGCTTTGGAGCAGAACTGACTGATCCCACGACTTGCCGCTGAACTATGATGGCCCTCGCCTTCGCGGCCGATGGCGATTTTGCGCCTTCAGCCGCCCTGTTCATTCGCGATCCCATGGACGCCAGTACTGCTCTTTAGACCTTGGACCATGTCGGCTTCGGTGGTGGCAGGTCGACCTGGCCCGTGCGATCCCGGCTCGCGCTGCAGACCCACGCACAGCCGCAATTCATTGCTTTTTCCCCTGCACTTGAAAGCCCGACAAGGCTGTCGGCCCCGTTGGCTCGGCAGGAACAACGACGTTGACCCGCAAGACGTCGAACAGCGCCAGGCATTCGGCGCGCCCCAGCTCGGCGGGCGTTTGATCCTGCAACATCAGTCGCACGCATTGATCGACGTTCTCGACCGACCCGCCGATCGTACTGGACACGGGCGCGTCCGGTGCGGTGGCGAGCTGCTTGGGGTTCATCGCACCCTCGTAAGCGGCTCCCAGCGGGGCCAAAGCTTCTCCCTTTCCGGACGCCACCGGGGGGTCCACGTTGAGCACGTCGCCGGGAAGGAGCTCGGTGCTCTGGTCTGCCTCAATCGTCGTCGTTTTTCCGTTCAGCGTCCGAGTGACGGTCAGCCTGCGGCTATCAACAACATTGGTCGATGACGCGTTTATGATGTTGCTGCGCGCTTGCCCGTCCACCATGAGTTTCCGGCTGGTACCAAGCTTGACCGAAACCTCCTCCAGACCCATCACATTTTGCTGCAACTGGGTATTAACCGCCGTTTCGTGCTCGTTCTTAAGGTCGAGGATTTTCTGGTCGATTTGGGTCACGTTTTGACGTGTCTGCAATAGCAGGGACTGGTAGCCCTGTTCCGTCATTTCAATCTGCCCATCCATGCGTTCTAGGCTCCACTGACGACTCTTGGGCGAAAGTCCATCTTTCAACAGGGTCTTTACCGCGCCGAGCTCATTTTGAACGCTTTCCCGTTGCGTCTTGCTCGCTTGAATCTGGTGAGTGATCGTGTCGAGTTGCTCCTGGTAAAGGTTGCGCGTCTGCTCGAGATTGCTGACCCGTTCCTTCACGGCCTCCACATTGACTCGAAGGAGCGCGCGTTCCCGCTGCAGCAGTTGCGCCACGGTGGGGTCGTCCTTGGCCTGTCGCACAAGTTCGACGGGAACCATCATGTCGTCTTTCAACGTGAGCTCGGCGTTCAGGCGCGCGCGTTGGGAGAGCAGTTGGTAGTAGCGAGTGATGAGATAGCGCGCATCACCGCCGATCGAGATGTTCTCGCGGCCAAGGCGCACGAGAGAGCCAAGATCCGTTTCTCGAAACCATCCGCCGGCAAGGCTGATGGCCTGCAAGGCGGTCAGGCCGTGCCGATAGGGGTATTCGCCGGGCTTTTGCACATCACCCATCAGATAGATCGGCCGCGACTGCACGACGCCAACCGTTGTTCCCGGCTTGGAAGAGAAGCCAGCCTTCACGAGCCGGTCCGAGATCGCCTTCGATAGCTCAACCGCCGTTGAGCCAGCGGCGCGTAGCTCCCCTATGGGCGCGATCGAGATGCTGCCACTTCCACTGACTGTGTATTCTCCGCTCAGCTCCGGAAACTGGAACACCTTGATGTTGAGCTTGTCGTCGGGGTGCAGCACGTAGTCATCGGCGGCGACAATGCCGGTACTGCCAAGCAGGCAAAATAGGACCACTGCACTTTGCCAGACTTTGCTGGCCAGGACTGAACTTCTCATTTTAGCACCTCACGGATCTTGCTCGACCACCTGACTTGAATGAAGTTTTGCATGACATGATCGAGGGGCACACGCCCGCCCGCGGCCGCGGCTTGCGCCCCTGCCAATTTGTCCCCGTATCTACCGATCACGAACTTGTCGGCCATGTTCAAAACCGCTCCGACAAATTTCGTACGGGCGCCTCCGCACAGATTCAACGTGCGTTGGATCAATTCCGCATCAAGTGCTCCCCACTCAACAACGAGCAGCAAACCGTCGAGACACTCTGCGGCCATTCTAACCTGCGGGCCTGATGCAAGGGGCGGCAGGTCAACGACGACGAAATCGTATGACGGTGTCGCTCCGCGGACGACAGTATCAATCTGCTTCCGCCATGAAATATCAGAGGCGGCAACGTCCGGTCCGTCGATCGCACGAAGATCAAAGCGTCGTTCCGACAACGAGCACACCAGACCCCCTTGTTCGGCTTCTTTCGCCGGTAAGAGCGATCGTTTCCCGCCCACGCTGTCGATGACGAGAACCTTGCTTCCAGAGAGCGCCATCAGATCAGCGAGCCTTGCCGCCATGGTGGTCGCCCCCTGTCCCGCCGCCGCTGCAGTCACGCCGATGCTGCGCAGTCGTCGGACCGACTGAATGACTACGCTCGCGCGGCGGAGCACTCCGTCGGCGGTGCCAAGGTCCATGCGAGGAACGACCTCAAGGCACTCCATGCCCAGATGATACTCGAGCTGCTCGGCAGTGCGGATCGACCGGTCTCGAAAGTCCAACGCGAGGGCCAGCGCAACACCGATTGCGAGCCCTCCGAGCGTCACAAGGAGGACGGTCTTGCTGCGCGACAGCCCATCGGGCCGGATCGGCGGATCGGCCGCCGAAATGACGTAAGCGCTGGGCCCGAGCCCCTGAAAACGCTCATCCAGAACCGTCGCCCCTACGTCCGACTTGCCGAGTACCTGGATGCCGCTTCGGGCAATCGCGTTGGAGATGGTAGCGGCGTCGTTCGGATCGGACCACGTAAACTTGACGAGAACCGTGTGACTGTATCCGACCTGCCCAACGGAAAGGTTGCTCCTCAATGAAGTAAGCGCGCGATCGAATGCCAGCTGGCTGGCATCTGCTTGCGCTATCGAGCCGCTCGTGAGCCAATTGCTCAAGAACGCACCCGGCCCGCCGGCGATCAACTCAGCGGCCTCACTCGGCTGCAGCGATTCGATCGCGCCGGTCAGCGTTGCGGGCGATTTGAGAATCTGGATCATATTCTCGACCAACGGCATGTCCGCTGGCCCCGGAGAAACGACCGGCGGCGGGCCGGAGTGCAGCTCATTGTTGTACACCAGGAGCTGTGTGGAAGCGGTGTAGGTTAGTGGCTTGCTAGCGTACAGGATCCCAAGCGCAAAGCATGCGGCCGCCCAGAGCGTCAGCATCTTCCGTCGGCGCAGAAGACTTGCCATGCCGAATAGACGATCTGGCCCGACCGGCTCGCGGTTATCGTCCTCAACACCGCGCGTCGGCATGAGCGGTCGAGTCTCTTCCAGCATTCCTGTAGCCCTTCGTAGCATGAAACGCCGTCGCTGGCGTCGATGATCCAACCAGTTAACGCGCGGAGACGTTCTCCATTTCCGGCTTTGGCCCGATTTTTCCGCCGTCGTCCCAATAACCGCCCGCGTCAGCGGGGCGCGGCGCGTCTGCCTGCACTGTTGCCGCCAAATCCATGGGAGCGGGCGCCGGATCTCCATACCTCCCGATCGTCCGCTCGTCGGCCATATTGAGCACGGCTCCGACGAATTTGGCGCGCGCCTCGCCGGAAGAGCGAACCGCCTGACGGAGAAGATCGGAATCGGTCGCGCCCCACTTCACGACCAGCAGCAATCCGTCGACCGCATCAGAGGCAGCCCGCACATCGGCACCGGAGGCAAGCGACGGCAGGTCCACGATCACGAGTTCGCCCGAACCCGTCGCCTCGCGAACCAGATCTTTTAGGCGCCCCCAGTCGTACCAACGATCTGCATCGGACGGCGCGCCGAGCCGGACAACACGCAAACTCGCTTGTTCGTTCAATGCGACGCCCCCTTCGGGAACGGGCTTGCTATCGTTAGAACCGGCAGAACCGGTGTTCACACTCTGCATCGTCGTGCCTGCATCGGTATCACTCTGCTGGCAGCTGGCGTCGATAAGCAAGACGCGCCGTCCTGCACGCGAAGCGAGCTTCGCAAAATGAAACGCGACAGTCGAAGTGCCTTCCAACGGCACTGACGAGGTGACAGCCAGACTCTGCAGATTCTGGAGCGGGTTATCCTGGATGACTGCCGCGACGCGCCGCAGAGCTCCAGCCAGTATTGCCGGATCGAAGCCGGCCGGTATGGAGGCCTGTTCGAACGGCACAGCCTGGCCGGGCGGGGGCCCCTGCTCCGGCCCCCGGACGCGCTTCTCGCTACCCAGGCGAGGAAGCACACTGATGCATTCCAGACCTACACAATGTTCCAGCTCCTCGGGCGTATGAATTGTGTTGTCCAGAACGTCCCGGAGCACCGCTCCGGCCGCGCCGACGCCGAGGCCAAGCAGCGCTGCGCCGACAAGAAGCGCCCCTATGGGGAGGCCGTCTGGCCTGATCGGTGCCTTCGCCCGGGAAATTACGGTGGCGATCGGCCCAAGCCCTTGATGCAGCTCGCGCAGCGTAGGCCTTTCGTCGAAAACGTGGATTCGCTCTTCCAGGTAAGAGCGGGTGATTTGATCCACGATGCGAACCGCCTTCTGAGGATCGGAGGCCTTGAAGCTCACCCCGACGAGGTGACTTGCCCCGGATTGCCTGATGGTCAGGTTGCGGCGCAGGGCCTCGAGCGTGACCCCAAACGTCAGACCTTGCTCATCCACCAGCGAGGCCGGCTGCGAGAAGATCAGAGCCTTCAAAAATTGAAGAACGCCGCCGCCGCGAGAAGAAAATTCGGGATCCTTAGTCAGGTTCAATGCATCGATGGCTCTTGCCAAGACCGCCCTCGAACCAAGCAGCTCGACCTGGTTTTGTAGCAGCGGAATGTCGACGCTGCCAGGCAAGATCACCGCCAGCGAACCCGTCGCAACCTGCCGGTCGTAGACCAGCAGCTGGACCGCTGCCGTAAAGGTCACTGGCCTCACGATTGCATAGATCAGCGACGCCGCAACGAACAAAACGCAGCTCAGCAACAGTAATCGCTTGTGTCGGCCAATACTGCTCAGTCCGAAAAACACCTTCGGCCGCGGCGCGATGCCAGGCTGAAATCCATCGACGAGGTCGTGGCTCAAAGGGCGGTAATTTGTCACGCGCATGTGCATCGATGCTTATCCCCCCAACGTGGCGGCGCGGCCGGCGGCCGCGGTCCGTGCGCTTGTGGTATTCGATCCACGCGCCGATTGTTCCCAGCGCAAACATGAAATACCAGTTGAAAGCCAGGTAATAGATCATGTTGTCGGCGGACGACTCGAGCGCATAGGCAGCCAGAATGCTCAGGGCCACCGCGATTGCGTTCGGGTCGTATCGCAGACCCTCTAGGATCCATCGCGCGGCCGAACCGAGCAACCAGAGGTACGCAGCCAGGCCGACAATGCCCATCTCGAAGAGGAGCTGCAGATACAGGTTATGGGCGTCGATCCCCGCAGGATCGGCAAGCGGAAAGAACTCGGGTGTCGACGTTCGGAACGAATCCAGCCCATGGCCGAGGATCGGCTGTTCGACGATCGATGGAATGGCGGATCGCCACAACGCTTCGCGCCAGGCGGCCGAATTGAACTGCGAGTTGGCATTGAGCTGTTTGAGGCTCTCGATCTCCTGGCCGTTCCCCAGATCAGACAGCCGGTCTGAGATGGGCGTCGGCGTAACGAGCAACAGCGGCAAGGCAATGAACCCGACCAGAAGCCGCCGATCCAGCCACACGGCATAAAACAGAAGCGTGAGGCCGCCTGCTGCCCACGCGCCGCGGGTCTTTGTGAATACGAGAAGGAGAATTAGGACCAGCATGTACAATGCGATCAGACAACGCTCGCCGCGCGGCCAGCGGCCGGACGGCGATGCCAAAACGAAAAGCGCCAATCCGATCAACAGCACCAGATAAAACGCGAAGATGTTGGGGTGCGTAAACGTGCTCGCCAGGCGAAAATCGTCGGCGTAGGAACCTCCCATCAAGATCTCCCAAACGCCATAGCCGGATGGAACGATGGACGAAGCGAAGATCAACAGCACGAACCGCCGAAGATCGGCCGGCGACCGAAACATGTATAGCGGCAGGACGAACATCGCCCAATTCGAGAGAATACCGACCGCCAGTTTCGCCGCGGACGTGAATTGTGGCGTGTAGAGTGTTGCGCCGAAGGTGACTATCAGAAAGGGCGCCCACATCGCGAAGATCGCGAACGGCACCGTCGACGGGCGCCGCACCATGTACAGAAGCGCGATCGCGATAACCAGAACATTGACGACCGCGCCGAAGCTAATAGTGGATCCTCCAAGGTCCGTGGACGACAGCCCAAATATCGGATCGCAGACGGAACGCGTAAGCAGGATGGCGAACACGACCCATCGCAACAACGTTTCCACGTTGCCCGACCGAATGGACGTTGCTGTGAAGGAGAGCGGCGCAAGCGCCGTTTTGGCGGGACAATCGAGGCCGGCGGTGTCGGTCATCATTGCAACGTTCCGGATCGCTGGTTGTCATGCCAGCCCCGATGATCTGGCCGGGTTCGCTCGCCCGCCGTTCGCATAGACCTCAGCCAATCCTCCGCTTCGTTCTTCCAGTCCGCGGGCACGGCGGCGGCCGCTCGCGCGGTACCGAGACGATCAGTCCAGCGAGGTGCAATCAGCGCTGCTGGTACGCGTGGCAGCTCCCGCCATAGTCGGTGCTTAACGACAAGCGATGCGAAGATCGAGGCCGCTCCTTGCCCTGATCCGGCGCGCAACAATTGCTTGGCGAGGTAGCGCTCGTGCGTCACCTCGGTCGAGCTTACCCCTTGCTGTGCAGCTATTGGAGCGTACCGGTCGACGATGATCGCACGGCCCGTACGCATGCGCTCGACGTCCATCGACATCGACGATAGTCCCAGTCGATAGGCGAGCAAAGGGCGATCGACCGCTACCAGCTGCGAATGCTGGGCCAACCTGATCCACAAATCCCAGTCTTCGGAACCCTGGAGCGTCGGGTCGAAACCGCCCACCCGCCGGATGAGATTCAGGTCCGCAATCACCGAAGAGCCGCTGGGGATGGTATTTTCTTGCAGCAGCTCCGAAAGAACCTGCCCACCTCTTACGCGATGATGCCCGATGATCTCTAGCCCGTCGTTGACCGCGACCAGGCCGGTGCAGGCCCACCCAGCCGCATTCGAGCTCAGGGCGCGAAGCTGACTGACAAGCTTGTCCGGCGCCCAGAGATCGTCATCATCGCAGAACGCGACCCAGCGCGCAGACGCGTGAGCTATCCCGGCGTTTCGGGCCGCGGACATGAGCTTCGGCCGTTCGTGATGAACAACCTTGATGCGCGCGTCTTGCGCCGCGCGACGATCGAGCCAGGTACTGGTCCCGTCGGTTGAGCCATCATTGACCACGACGACCTCCAGAGAGACCGCCTCTTGATTCAACACTGCTGCGATCGCTGCGCGCAGAAGGCGAAGCCGGTTATGGGTCGGGATGACCACCGTCACGTCTATCATGAAGCACCCGCCTCGCCGTCCGTTTCACGTCCATTGTCAGTCATCGGCTCGTGCCCCTCGCATGCATTGAGCGACCTCGTCCGGCACAAAGCCCTCATCGGTTCATCGTATCTACGCCGATGTGAAAGTCGCCGGTTGTACCGATAACGTTTCATCGACCGGGGCGATGCACGTCGGATCCGCGGGTGATGGAGCTGCCGTGTCGTTGCCGCGGAAGAGACCCGCCAGCTTACGGCACTCGTTAACGATGTCGTGCAACTCGATAGCCCGGTGTCGCGCGGCCTCCCCCATGGCTCGAATGCGGGAATCCGGCGCAATCAGGCATTCCCTTATTGCGTCCCGCAGCCGGCCCACGTGGCCTGCCGGAACGAGCCAGCCGCTTACCCGATCAAGCACAAGCTCTGGGATGCCTGCGACATAAGTCGCAATGACGGGCCTGCTGAGCGCCGCGGCTTCCATGAGAACGACCGGCAAGCCTTCTGCGAAACTGGGAAGAACCAGCGCCCTCGCACCCAGGATCCGCTCGCGAACCTGGGTGTTCGAGAGCCAGCCGGTGATGGCGACTTGCCCCTCCAGACCGAGTTCCTGGATTCGTCGCTCGAGCGCTGGCCGCAACGGCCCATCGCCAACGATCGTCATCTCGAAACGCAGGCCTTCGCGAGACAGTGCGGCAAGCGCATCGAGCAGGATCAGCTGCCCCTTCTGCTCACACAGACGACCGACGCTGACGAGTTGGGTGCTCGAGAGCTTGACGGGCGCAGAGGGTGACCAGAAAGGGGCATCGAGCCCGCAACGCACCAGCTTGATCTTCCGCCACTCCGCGGCGGGAACCCAGCGACAGATCTGGCTGATCGTGAACGAACTTATGGCGCAGACGAACGCGGCATGCTTGACCTTCTCAGATAGCCCAATGTACTCGGGCCGGTCGAATTCGTCGGGGCCATGAACCGTAAAGCTGTAGGGAATGCCGGACGCGAGGTGTGCGAGCATCACAACTTCAGCGCCATTGTTCCCGAAATGCGCGTGAAGGTGGCTGACCCGCTGTTCGAGCGCCCACCGGGCGAGAACCAAAGCTTCCATGAGATAAGCGAAATGGAAGAAGATTGGACGGTTAGAGCGGCGCATCATCCTCAGCGCACCACGAACCGCACTGAATAGCGCCGCGGGTCTGTGTATCAGCGGGGACACGAGCGCATAGACTAAGGCCAAGGCGCTTTCGTCGAGAATGTACCTGGTCCGCGCCTTCTCCCTCAGGTCTGCCGGATCCACGACCTCGCGCGAACGCCCCGGTAGATTCCTTCTAACAGATACCCGCAAGACTTCGATCTCACCATTGGCTTCGAGCTCGACGATTTCCCGTCGAATGAAGCTATGCGAGACCGCAGGATAGGCGGAAACGAAATAGCACAACTTCATGCCCTGTCCCACTATGCGCCTGAAAGTCGATTATATAATTGAGATTGCATTCCATGCGTTTCCGCATTTTCTCCGCCGTGTCCGTCTCTCCACGTAAACCGTTCACGTGGGCGCATGCTTGCCGCCGTGGCGGCCCCAAAAGAAGCGTGTCCGTTCCGATTGCGGGAAATCGCTGCCAGCCGTGGCACAGGCCGAATTGTAGTGTCCAAGGGACCGATTCCGTGATGTTGGCCCCGATATCCGCCTGCCGAAAAGATCACCGGGCCCTATAAACGCGCCCGAAGGGCATGACGTTCGCTCTGCATGCAGGCGGCCGGCGTGGGGCGAAATGCGCACCAGGTTGCGTATTTGATCTCGTGGCTCTCGCATTGAAACGACGAACGGCTCTCAGTGCGTCAATCCGCACGGCCTATCGATCGATCCGACACTTCATCCCGTGCGTCGTGGGGCATGCAATCTGCCGCAAAGGGAACAATGCGGCCGCAACGTGGGGGCAACACCGCGCATTAATTTCGAGTCGGAGGGTTGACCAGAATCATGTTTGAATTAGCTAATTCACTGCTAGTACTGCTGGCGTTGCTGATCTTGATGCAGGCGTTGCTGCTGTTTGCCCAAATATCGGCATCAAAATTTAGCGCGCCCGAGCCCATCTCCATCGCGAATTGTCCCCGCATTGCGGTGGTCGTGCCGGCTCACGATGAAAGCGCCGTCATCGGGCGCGCAATCCAGTCGATCAGGGCGCAGTTGCCTCCGGCCGGGCGTTTGCTCGTAGTCGCCGACAATTGTACCGACGATACCGCACGCCTGGCGATGAGGTTGGGCGCCGAGGTGATCGAGCGGCGAGATACGATGCGCGTCGGCAAAGGTTATGCCTTGGATTGCGGCGTACGGTTCCTGGCACGAACCGATCCGCCGGATGTGGTCGTGTTCGTCGATGCCGATTGCGTGGTCAGTGCCGGCACGCTCGACAGTCTTGCGCGGCTCAGTCTCGCCTCCGGCAACCCGGTGCAGGCCAGCAATGTCGTGCTGTTTCCACCGTCGGCCGGGTCGCTCCAACGCATCGCGCAGTTTGCATGGCGCGTGACGACCGGACTGCGGCCGCTTGGGTCGCGCTGGCTCGGCTTGCCGTGCCAGTTGATGGGTACGGGCATGGCTTTTCCCTGGTCGGTGATCAGCACGGTCGATCTCGCGACCGGCCACCTCGCTGAGGATAAAAAGCTGGGCGTCGAACTGGCGCTTGCCGGGAAGGCGCCAATCTTCTGCTGCGATGCGCAGGTGACGAGTTGGTTTCCGGCTGGAAGGAATGCAGAGCAGCGACAGCGGCTGCGATGGGAGCTTGGACATCTGGCGATGATCAGAGACTACGTCCCGCGGCTCCTGGCGCACGCGGTGTCACGCCGGAGCGCTTCGCTGGCCCTTTTTGCGCTTGACCTTTCCGTCCCGCCGTTGGCGCTTTTCACCTTGCTCCTGGGTGCCGCATTGTGCGTCGGCTTTGCTTGGCTTGTCGCAACTGCTCACGCGATGCTGTTCGTAATCGCCTCGTTGTCGGCAGTTCTGTTTGGCTGCGGCATCGCGCTCGCGTGGTGGCGAGCTGCCCGAGATATCGTGTCGCCACGCGACTTGCTGGCCGTACCGGTCTATTGTGCGTTAAAGGTGCCCACTTTGGTTCACTTCCTTACCAGACGCCCACTGGACTGGATCCGAACGGAAAGGTCATGAGGGTTTGGTCGGATCGCGAGGCTTGCTCCAACCGCGTGCGCGCCGCGCGGCCCCTAGCCGGCGTCGTCGCCCTGGGGGCGGTATGCTTGTGCGTCATGACGGCGGGATTTTCTCCTGTGGTGTCACTATCGCGGGGCGGATTTGTCCTCGGACAGCGGCCATTTTCGCCGTCATCGTCCTGGAACAGGCCGGTCGGGGCCGACGCGGCATTTACCAAGCTCAACTGGCCCGCGCCGAATGGATACAATTACAGCGTGGCATGGGAGAGCTATTCTCCATCGATCCGCCAGGGTTCGGCCTCGGATCCCCTGGTATCGGTAGCCTACCCGCCCGGTTGGGGTTACGTGGGCGGTTTAATCCACGTCCGAATGCCGCTTGAGGCCAGTGGCGCCGCCGGTACGGACGGTGAACTGCTCGTGATCGAAGGTGAAGTCATTCATAATTTCTGGCAATTCAAGCGACAGGGCGTGCATCTCGCCGCAGCTCAATCGTATGGCGCGGCAAACCTTCTGAAGGACAGCGGCTGGGGAGAGCGACGCCGAGGTGCGGGGATCACGGCTGCGGGGTCGAGCCAACTGGCCGGTCTTCTTGTCCAAGCCGAGACGGACAGCGGCGAGATCGAGCACGCACTGCAAATCTCGATTGAAAGGTCGCTCGCCAAACCAGGCCATAGCGGCGAAGCGATCGCATCGGATGGCACGAATCCCACCGGGATTATCCAGGAAGGGGATCGACTGGCTATTCCGCCGAATATCAACATGCCAAGCGACTTGTCACCCCTGGGCCAGAAGGTATTCCGCGCTTACCAGAAATTCGGCGCCTTCGTCGTAGACGTCGCGGGCGGAGTAACCAACCTGCGCGCCCAGGCGAACGCGTACGACGAGCAAACGATAGCTCGCCTCCGGCACGATCTCCTCAAGCTTACACCTTTGCTCGAGCGCGTTCAATGATGTGACCATCTCGCCGCGCGGTCCGCGGCACAGACCGGATCGATGCCGTCAAACAGCAACTCCGGAAACTGCCGGTCTCAATGACCAGCGGCTGGCCGATCGATCCATTCTTGATGCTACGCACCTTGTTCGGCCTCCTGGCGAGCTGCGTAACAGCAGGAGCAATCATTCGCAGTAAGGGCCGCATTAAGTCGGCTGACGACGTACCTCAACTGGCAATGGTTACAATTTTTGGGCACCATATCGTATTCGCTTTACCTGATCCACAACCCAATAACCGGTGCGACCTTCCGATTGGGAAACGGCTGATTGGCGACGGTTCCCTTGCAGAGGTCGTCATCTGGTGCGTTTCGATAGCCGCCTGTATAGGCGTTGCCTACCTCATGTGGCGGACGATCGAGCGCCCTAGCATGGCGTTATCCAGAATGCTTTTCTCGCGCGCACAAGCTTCACCAGACAAGCCTTCACTTGCGCGCGTTGTATAACCGCAGGCCATCCAATATGGAGAGGCCGGCGATTGTCGACGTCGTCGAGCACTGACCATGCCGACGTCGGATAAGCGCTTTGAACGACGCCGGGATCGACGCGTGGCGGGAATCCCGCAAATTGTAAAAGCTCCAATCACGCCGAGGAGGCATGGCGAATTCGAATGGATCGATTATCGTCGTCGCGGAAGGGAGAATGGAGGAAGTACCCCGGACGCAGTACCCTGCATTTTCGTCCGCCTAGTTGCTTTTCGTACTTGCATGTGCGGTCCGGCACTGCGGATATTTTTCACTAAAGACGATGCGATCCCAACCTGACATGCTCTTCGCAATCGCTCTAGATCGTCGAGGCCGCGCTCTTGGCTGAGGTTTATTCAGTCCAATCAATGGAAGACGATAGGTGTTGAAACGCACGGCAGCGGCCGAGCTGCTCGGTCTCTCCTTCGACGCCGTGACAATGGACGCTGCGGTGGCTCGGTGCCTTGACTTCTGCTCGGGCCCACGCACCTCGCGTACTGTGATCACGGCCAATGCCTCGCATCTTTGTCGTGGGCGTGGGCGGCAGCTTTGACGTGTTGGCAGGTTTCATCAAGCGAGTCCGCGCTGGGTGCAGTCACTCGGGATGGAGTGGTTCTGGCGGCTCACCCTTGGGGGCGCCGCAGTGCCTTCGCGCAGTCCAGGGCCCTACTCGGGATGACGTATCCACTCTGAGTACCACCGAATTCGCGAGTGGCGGCAAAGCACAGCGAAAATCGGCATGGTACAAAGGGGTCCCAGGCTGCTTTCGAGCACCCGACGATCTAGCCTTACTATGCAATGGAGTAAAGCAATATGGATGCTCGTCGCGAGACCCGCGTCACGACCCAACCAGCAACTTTGACCGCTTCCAGTAAATCAGCGCGTTGGACGCCGAGCCGCCGGCGCGGGACTCGATCACGCATCAATCTTCGGGCTGGCTCTGAAAACCTGCCGTCGGACTATGATTGCGAACGACAGGAGCGGCCCGTGCTTCGCGATCCGGACTCTGGACGAAGTCGGCCGTCCCTTGCATCATCGACGCGGGACGAAATTCTGGCGGCCATCCCGGGCTTGCGTGCCTTCGCGATGTCCCTTTGCCGCAACATCGACCGCGCCGACGATCTGGTGCAGGAAACCCTGCTGCGTGCTCTCACTAATATCAATTCCTTCCAGCCTGGCACAAACCTGCGCGGCTGGTTGACCACCATCCTGCGCAATCAGTATCTATCCGAGGCTCGTAAGCATCGCCGGGAAGTGGAGGACACAACGGGTCATTACGCGGACACGCTAAGATCGCTTCCCGAGCAGGACGCCCGGATAGCATTGGACGAATTCCTCGCGGCACTTGCGACGCTTCCTCCCAATCAGCAGGAAGTGCTTATGCTCGTCGGCGGCTTGGGACTTCGGAACGAAGAGGCTGCGGTAATCTGCGGAATCAGGGTGGCGACAATCCGAAGCCGTATCTATCGGGCGCGAACGCGGCTTAAGGAGCTCCTCCGAACGATCGACAACGAGGTTGATCCGGACGGATCACCCGCTCTGTTCTAAATCCAGTTCGCATGAAAGATCACCCCATGAGCATGCTTGCGATCGATCTGATTTCGGGCATATACCGCAGGCTTCCGATAGTTAGCGGGCTAACACCGCTAGCCTTTAATCCGGCGATGAATCTCCTATTCAAGAGTGCGCCGTCAAACGCGTTCGCCACTTTGCATGACGGTGCGCCTATTAATGTAGCTATGAATGACTATCATGGCCGCATTTTATACCTGTTTGGGACCAATGATCCGAAGGTCCAGCAGACGGCGGTTGCCCTTTTAAGGCCAGGAGATGTCTTCCTGGACATCGGCGCGAACTATTCAACGATCGGACTCTCGGCATCGCATGTGGTGGGGCCAACCGGGGCCGTCCACCTTTTTGAGCCTCAAAGAAGGATATCGAACTCCGTCGAGCTCGCCATCAAGGCGGGGCACTACACAAACGTTACCCTGCATCGCGTCGGACTTTTGGACCGTGATGCCACTCTCTCGCTTCGGTCTCCCGACCATCACTCCGGAAGGGCTACGTTCGCTCAGCACGGGACAACCCCGACTTTTGACCATCAGGAAGTATGTGAGGTTCGCGCAGTCGACACCTATGTCGATCCATTGGTACGTGGTCGACCATTCGGCGCAAAACTGGACATAGAAGGTTCTGAACCCAAGATTATGCCTTGGCTGCTCTCGCAACGAAATCTTGTGTTTTTGATCTTCGAGGCGGCTCACAATCAAAGGCAGTTGTATGATGAGGTTAGGGATCTAGGATTTTATCTGTTAGGTTTGAAGCGGCACCCTCTAAAGATGCGCTTGGTGCGAGTTGACGATTTTTCCGAAATGAAAGCCTTTCATGATCTCGTGGCAGTTCGACCAGCAGCTGCCCTACAGAAAGAACTGCATCCACGCTTGCTCAAGCTCGTTCGATGACGGTTGTAGACGCACGCGAAACAGAGCGTGGCTCGCCCATTTGGATTGCAATCCTCCACATATCACGGATAGCACCGCCGGTCTGGTTTGACCGAGGTCGCAAGGCTCGCACGCGCGGCTGACGCCGCTCCCCAATGTAGCAATCAACGAATGATGCCGCTGGCGTTCAGTAGTCCGGCACACGGCGCGCGATTCAGACTCAATCAATCGTGTTGTCGCGCGGCTCTCCGCCGCTGCGCACGCGCGGTTCATCTCTCTTGCGGGGGCCGTCGTGCCGACAGCCGATCCAACCTCTGACGCCTGCTTCTGAACCAAAGAAGACTGAGGTGCTCACCTACCAGATGTTGCTATCCCGGCCACACTTGGGGCAGGTATTGCTTCCACATATGTGCGCGCATAAATCACATTTTGAAATTTTTTTTGCCATACTTCCTAATTAACCACCCGACCTAGCAGTCGGGGGGGCCAGCTTCCAAAATTTCCCACTGCTTTGAATCCGCTCGCGGTTCGAGACTGGTTGCGCCGAAATGCGCTCGCGGTCGAACACTGTGTTGCGTTGGAATCTGCTCGCGGCGTGCGAGCATGCGATATGTCGTGCACTTCAGTGCGCGGCAGTGGAATTTTGTTTACCCAACTAAAGGAGTGCCACCTTGACTTTCAACTTGGCGACCTCACCGTTTGCGGCGACGTCTTCGTGGAACACGCCGGTCAACAGCAATGCGACCTATACCCACCTCAATTGGTATCCATCGACGGGCTATAATTACGGGGCGTCTTGGAGCAGCTATTCGCCCTCGGTTTACGTCGCCTCGTCGACCGATCCTGTCGTTCAAGTCAGCGTTCCCGCGACCTGGGGTTGGCCGGGCGGGACGGTCAGTGTTCACATGCCAACCGCCGCCAATGGTGCGACCGGCACAGACGGCGAGCTCGTCGTCGTCGATGGCGATATCGCCTACAATTTTTGGCAGTTCAATCGAACAGGCGCGACGACCGCGACGGCCAAGGCGTACGGCGAATCGAATGTCGTGACAGGTACCGGCTGGGGCACGCGCTCACCATTCCTGAGCGCGGGGATCACGGCCTCAGGTTCGAGCGAACTCGGCGGGCTTCTGGTCCAGGCCGAGACCGACACAGGCACGATCAATCACGCGCTCCAGCTCACGGTCGATGGGAGCCTTGTGAAGTCGGGATTTACGGGCAGTGCCATCGCCTCCGATGGCGGCTCCAGCACCGGCATCGTTCAAGAGGGTGATCACCTGGCGATCTCGCCCAATACACCGATGCCAAGCGGGCTGTCAGCTCTCGGGCAGGAGGTATTCCGCGCGATGCAGAAATACGGCGCCTATGTAGTCGATGTCGCTGGTTCGGGCGGTGCTGCCATCCGCGTTCAGGCAAATGCCTATAACAGCACGACGATAAACG
Organism: Bradyrhizobium sp. USDA 4474; assembly: GCF_054057515.1. NCBI lineage: Bacteria > Pseudomonadati > Pseudomonadota > Alphaproteobacteria > Hyphomicrobiales > Nitrobacteraceae > Bradyrhizobium > Bradyrhizobium sp. USDA 4474. The sequence goes on from NZ_JBSRZJ010000002.1 coordinate 967,334, forward strand.
CCTTGTCGCACGACATGGGGTCGATCGCGCCAATGCTGGAGGAGATCACGGGCGGCACCCCGACAACGTCGGGCACTACTACCTCGACTTCCGGTGGCACGACATCGTCGGGCACTACTACCTCGACTTCCGGTGGCACGACATCGTCGGGCAGCACCACCGGCTCCACGTCGTCGGGTAGCACCACTGTCACCGATCCAACTGGCACCACTTCCTCCGGCACCACGTCCTCGGGTAGCCCTACCGCATCGGGCCCGACGACGCCACCCTCGATACCGTCAGTGACCAGGCCGGTCCTCACCATTGCGGATCACTCGCTCACGGTGGGCGGGAGAGGCGGCACAGTGGATCTTGGGGCCAAGGTGACAACGACCGATTCAAACGATCTCGTGACGGTGAACATCACAGGGTTGCCGAAATATGAATCGATCACTGACAAGCTCGATGGTCAAACATTCCGCGGAAATAACATCACGTTGACGGCCGCGCAGGTCGACAGCGGATTGGAGCTGACATCGAGCTATCGCGGCGGCGGCCATCCGGTTGCGACACTTAGCCTAACGGCAAGTGCGAAGGATCCGTCAACCGGCGCAGTTTCAACTGCTTCGCCGCAGACCATCACCGTGACCGATCCTCGACCCACGGCCGTCACGACCACCACGTCGTCGCAACAGCACCACGTCGCGACGGACCAGCAGCATGCTGCTACCACCACCACGACGGCCGCGATGCCGACGTCGCCACACACGATCGGCTCCGCGGTTCATCACCACCACCAGCACCACCAGCACCACCACCACCACCACCACCAGCACCAGCACCACCACCAGCACCACCACCACATCGCGATGGATCATCAGCATGGTGATACCACCACGAGGGCCGTGACGCCGACGCCGCCACTGACGATCGACACTGCGGTTCATCCGCAGGCGACCGCTGCGAATACGGGGTCCTTGGCAAGCCGGGGCTTTGCGCTGCTCCAACAGCATTTTGACCCGGCCACCAGCACTCTGGCAACGACCACGCCGCAGTCGATTGCTGCGGCGGACCATCCGATTGCGACCGGCATGGCGTCCTCGGCAAGCCAGAGTTTTGCGCTGCTGAACCAGTATCTGGCCGGCCACACCGGCCATGTGGATGCCGGTCAGATCGTGTCGGCTGTGTCGCAAGCGATTGGTTTGAGTCACGAACCGTTGCTGGCCCGACCGCAACATTAATGCCGGCCCGCACCCAGGCCCGGCGCCTGGGTGCGGCACCGTCGATCTGAGTGAATGCATGAGAAGGAACCACGTCCGCGGTCGGTAGCCGCGAAAGGTTGAGTAAAAATGGCGATCCAGAATGGAAATGCCCACGCCGAGGATCTCGGGTTTCGATCCCTGGCTCTGTTCCTGCGCCTTCATGGCCTCAACGCCGAGCCCGACCAGCTCCGCGATCGCTGTGGAGAGAGCGCAATCGGCATCCATGCGATGTTGCGCTGCGCCCGCGATTTCGGGCTGAAGGTCAGTTCGCGCACGACACGTTGGAAGCGGCTCGCAGGCATCCGCCTGCCCGGAATTGCAGCGCTGCGTGATGGCGGATTTCTGCTGCTCGGGAAGGTTGAGGGCGATGCGGCGCTTGTGCTGCATCCAACCGCGTCACATCCGAAGTTGATGCCGCGTGCGGAATTTGAGGAAATCTGGGACGGGCGGTTGATCCTGGCCGGCTCTCAAAGCCTCGCCGCTCGGGCACATCATGCCTTTGCCGGTCTGATTGCGCGCGGGCGTGATCTGGTTGGCCAGGCCAGTGACGCCCTGACGCGTGCCTATTCCGCCGATCGTCGCGAGATGCCTGTCCAGGAGGCGGGTCCTGAGCCTGAGAGTGGCGATCAGTCGGGGCTCATTGCGGTGGCGATATTGCTGCGTTGCCATGGCATTGCGGCCGACCCGGAGCAAATTCGGCATCGCATGGGGGCGTCGCGGATCGGTGTGATCGAAATCCTGCGTTGTACCAGGGAGTACGGGCTGAAGGCGCGTGCACAGCGGTCGAGCTGGAACAGGCTTGCCGTTACGCCGCTGCCCGCAATCGCCGTGCTGCGCGACGGCGGCTTCCTGATCCTGGGCAAAGTCATCGACGACAAGCTTCTTGTTCAGCGCCCATTGTCCCCCCGACCCGAGTCCATGACCCAGGCTGAGCTCGAGGTCATCTGGGACGGCGACATCATTTTGATGACCCGGCGCGCCGCGCTGACGGATCTCTCCCGGCGCTTCGATATCAGTTGGTTTCTCGGCGCGGTCCACAAGTATCGCCGTCTTCTCGGCGAAGTGCTGATCGCGTCGTTCTTCCTTCAGGTCTTTGCGCTCGTCACCCCGCTGTTCTTCCAGGTCGTCATCGACAAGGTGCTCGTGCATCGAAGCATCAGCACGCTCGACGTCCTGGTTGCGGGCCTCGTGGCGTTGACCTTGTTCGAGACCGTTCTCGGCACGTTGCGCGTCCATCTGTTCGCGCACACGACGAACCGCATAGACGTCGAGCTCGGCGCCCGGCTGTTTCGCCACCTGATGGCGTTGCCGATCGCGTATTTCCAGACGCGCCGGGTTGGCGATTCTGTCGCACGCGTTCGCGAGCTCGAGAACATCCGCCAGTTCCTGACGAGCTCGGCGCTCACGCTCGTCGTCGATCTGTTGTTCACCGTCGTCTTCCTGGCGGTCATGTTCTACTATTCGACGTCATTGACGCTGATCGTTCTGGCATCGTTCCCGTTTTACATCGGAATTTCCGTCGGGGCCGCGCCGCTGTTTCGCCGGCGCCTCGATGAGAAGTTCAATCGTGGCTCGGAGAATCAGGCTTTCCTGGTCGAGAGCGTGACAGGGGTCGAGACGCTGAAGGCGATGGCGGTCGAACCGCAAATGCAACGCCGCTGGGAGGAGCAACTCGCCGGCTACGTCGGTGCGAGCTTCCGCGTGCTCAGCCTGAACAATACGGCGAGTCAAGCGGTTCAGATGATCAACAAGCTGGTCACCGCCGCGACGCTCTACTTCGGCGCAAGGCTCGTGATCGGCGGCGACTTGACGGTCGGCGAGCTGATCGCGTTCAACATGCTGGCGGGACGGGTGAGCATGCCGGTGCTTCGGCTCGCGCAGATCTGGCAGGATTTCCATCAGGCCCGTCTGTCGGTCGATCGTCTCGGCGACATTCTCAACACCATTCCCGAGCCAAGCTTCAGTTCGGCCCGCGCCGCGCTGCCGCCCATCCGCGGCAAGGTCACGTTCGAGCATGTAACCTTCCGCTATCGCGCTGATGGGCCCGAAGTGCTCCATGACGTATCCTTCGGCATCGAGCCCGGCCAGTTCGTCGGTATCGTGGGCTCTTCCGGCTCGGGCAAGAGCACCATCGGCAAGCTGATCCAGCGTCTCTACGTACCGGAGAGCGGACGCGTGCTGGTTGACGGCGTCGACCTCGCGATGGTCGACCTGACCTGGCTTCGACGTCAGATCGGCGTGGTTTTGCAGGAAAACGTGCTGTTCAATCGCTCGATTCGCGAGAACATCGCGCTCGCCGACCCGACCATGCCCATGGAGCGCGTCATCGAGGCAGCGTCACTCGCCGGTGCTCACGACTTCATCCTGGAGCTGCCCGAGGGTTATGACACCATCGTGGGCGAACGCGGGAGCAGTCTATCGGGTGGACAGCGACAGCGTGTCGCGATCGCTCGCGCACTCATTACCAACCCGCGCATCCTTATCCTCGACGAGGCGACCAGCGCGCTCGATTACGAGAGCGAGCGCGCTATCCAGCAGAACATGAAACGGATTGCCGCTGGCCGTACTGTATTCGTCATCGCTCATCGGCTGTCGACCGTCCGCAATGCGAACCGAATCATCACTCTCGAGCATGGCCGCATCGTCGAAGACGGCAGCCATGATGAGCTGATCCGCTCGAACGGGCGATACGCCAACCTCCACTACCTGCAGGCCGGTATCCATGACGTCCGCTAGCCGAAATATTGTTACGTTTCCCAGAGCCCAGGTTCGACGGCGTGAGCATGAGATTGCGTTTCTGCCCGCGGCGCTCGAGATCACCGAATCGCCACCGTCACCGATCGGTCGCGCGATCGGGGCGAGCATCATCGCGATTTTTTGCGTCGCACTGCTGTGGGCGTCGTTCGGCAGCGTCGATATCGTTGCCACCGCGACGGGCAAGATCGTGCCCGGCGGGCGTACCAAGCTGATCCAGCCGTTCGAAACGGGCGTTGTTCGCGCCATCCACGTACGCGACGGACAGAGCGTCAAGGCCGGCGACGTCCTGATTGAGCTCGACCCGACGATGACGGAAGCCGATCAGGAACGCCAGAGAAGCGATCTCGTTGCGGCCGAACTCGACGTTGCGCGGCTGCGCGCTGCACTCACCGACGATCCGCTTGCCGCCTTCCGAGCACCGCAGGACGCGAGCGCCGCGGAGATCGAGATGCATCGGCAGTTTCTGATCAGCCAGCGCGCCGAGCAGAACGCGAAGCTCGCCGAGATCGAGCGCCAGCAAGGTCAGAAGGAAGCGGAGCGGGCGACCACGTCGGCGAGCGTGGCGAAGCTCCAGGCGACCATACCGGTGCTCCAGGAGCGGGTCGACATTCGCAAGGGTCTCGTCGACAAGGCCCTGGCTTCGAAAGTTGTCTATCTCTCCGAGTATCAGGAGCTGGTCGGTCTTCAGCAGGATCTGGTCCTCCAGCAGAGCAGGCTCCGCGAAGCTGATGCCGCCATCGCCTTGCTGAAGGAAACGAAACAAAAGACTGCCGCGGAGTATCGGCGTGCAACCTATGACGCACTTGCGAAAGCCGAGCAGAAGGCGGCGAACGCTGCGCAGGAAGTAGTCAAGGCGGAACGGCGCACGAAGCTTCAGCATTTGACTGCGCCGGTCGACGGCGTCGTGCAACAGCTCGCCGTTCACACGGTGGGAGGCGTGGTGACGCCGGCGCAGGCACTGGCCGTCGTGGTTCCGAGCGAGAGTCAGCTCGAGATCGAGGCCATGCTCTCGAACCGCGACATCGGATTCGTCCATCCCGGACAGAAGGCTGAGATCAAGGTCGATACGTTCAATTTCACGCGCTATGGGCTGCTGCACGGGGACGTGCTCAGCGTATCGACCGACGCCATCACGCGGGACAGGCAGGGCGGATCGAACGACCGCGCGCCGGGCACAGCGCAAGGCAGCAGCGAGCCGAAGGGCCAGGAACTGGAATATGCGGCGCGCATTTCCCTCGACCGCACGCACATGCAGGTGGAGGACAAACTCGTCAAGCTCGGCCCGGGCATGGCGGTAACGGTTGAGGTCAAGACCGGCGCGCGCAGGATCATCAGCTACCTTCTCTCACCCCTGGCGAGATACAAGCAGGAATCGCTGCGAGAGCGGTAGAAATGAGTCGACTGAGCTTGCGGCCTTTCGCGGTCGGCGGTCATCCGCGGCCCGCGGCAGCATCAGGGGATCGCGAGATACAAACCGGAAGGGGCCGCGATTACTAAAGGTCGGCTAAAGCCAGCGTATCAATAGGCATTCCAATAAGCTTTTTTCGAAATGAAGGTCATGATCATGATTTTGAGGTCGAGAAGGACTGACCAGTTCTCGATATAATACAGATCATGCTCCACCCGGCGCTGCATCTTCTCGAGCGTATCGACATCACCACGATACCCGTTGACCTGAGCCCAACCTGTAATGCCCGGCTTGACGTTGTGGCGGCGGGAAAATGACGAAATCAGCTCATTGAACAACTCGTTTTGCGAGGTTGCGTGCGGACGAGGACCGACGATCGACATGTTGCCGATCAAGACATTGAACAATTGCGGAAGCTCGTCGACATTGGTCCGGCGCATAATACGTCCAACACGGGTCACGCGCTGATCGTGTCTGGTGACCGGTTTGAATTTGTCGCCACCCTCCATGACGGTCATCGATCGGAATTTTAACACGCGAATGGGCTCGTTGTTGTAGCCGTGCCGTGTCTGTCGAAAAAACACCGGCCCACGAGACTCGAGTTTGATTGCGAGCGGAACAATTACAAAAAGGAGGCTGGTTAGAACAAGGCCCGCGCTTGCAACGGCGATGTCCAGTCCCCTTTTTATTGCTCGGTCGTAAGGAGTGAGCGGAGATTGGAATATCCGCATCGTCACCATATTGCCGAACTGAGTGATCCGCGATACGGCCATCAGATCCATGGACCCAACAGGCACGACGTGAACGTCTACTGGCAAGTCTGATAGGGCGGCGGCAAGCGCGCGAGCAGAGCCAAAATCTGATTCTGAAATCAAAATGACAACGTCATCCACCCGGAGAGGTCGGCAGTCCGCGACCAATTGGCGGACATCAGGTGGTGGCTGGACGGTGTCGGGGGGCGCCCGAACTGAGGAATCGGCGTGAGCCCGCGGAAAGTCGAACGAGCGGATGGTCCGAATTCCGGTGGCGTTAACTCGCGCAGCAAATTGCAAGCAATGACCCGGATCTCCTATGAGGATAACGCGCCTGGCATCGATCAACCCAGACGCAATTGCAGGCTGTAGAACTGAAAACCATATTGCCCGTGTGCAGAGCACCGTAAGAAGAACGCTCCCAGCCTGGACGATGACAGTCGCCCGCGAGTAATCCTCAGAGATTTTCAGAACGAATATCGTCGAGACGAAGAAGGAGAATACGAGGAGGACGCTACTCGCGCCGCTCGATAGAAAAAGGTGACGGGGCTGCGTCAGGATTCGGGAATATTGCCGAAGTCCTATGGAAACCAGCAACTCCAATGTGGAAATCAGAAGGGATTCCTGAATGTACCTGGCGGAAGTCGGTGACTGCAGCAGGACCAATCGATGATAGAGGAGAGCTGCGAAATAGGCCGCACCGGTTACAAGCAGGAACTCGGTACCTGCCGCCAATACCAATAGAGCAGCCAATCTCCTCTTTCCAACGCCGCCTGCGGTCGTCCTGCCATCATCGAACGAATGTGACTGAAGCTTGGGAGAGGCCGGCAAATTGGTGAAGGACGCATAAGTCATGGCAGTCCGCCGCCCGATCACTCGCAACTTAGGCCGAATTAGTACAGTGCGGGTCGCGGGATGGAAATTGGCAATAACTGGATGGGTACGGGCAATAAGTGGGTAACCACGAGCTCATTGAGCCGTGGTCGAGCAGCTCAGCCATTTGGCTCTCGCCCTCATAGATCCGGACGGCTCTTCCGCGAGGGTAACCTGCGTCATATCCGCGCCTGCGCCCCTGTGCGAGGTGATGCATGAAACGGCAGACGGAAGCATGCCGTCAGGGGTCTCGAACTCCGACCAGCCCATGTGCCGACTTTTCTGGCTGCGCTAGACTGCCCATCCACGCCCGACGCACTTCCCGGTAGAAGCGGTTGAGCGCAGGGTAGTTGTGCGGCCTGCCGTAGTAGTGTCGACCATGAGGCGAACGTGAAAACACTCGTCTTTGGTCCGCCTTCGGGATGCCCAATTACTTGCCCCTCCACGAGAGGCATTCTCATCCTCTCGCACCAACAAATGCATACGGCCGCGCAAAGTTCTTCATGAGGAAATACTGAAGGATCTTCATCGCTTGCACGACGAATGGCGGATCGGCATTCTCCACTACTTCAATCCCAGTTGGCGCACACGAAAGCGGCCTCGTCGGAGAAGAACCGGTGGGCGTTACCAGCAACCTATTACCGCTTGTCGCGCAGGTAATAGTTAAACGGGCCCCAAAAGGTGCCGATCTGGGAGGCTACTATGACACCACCCGTACGTGACTTCATTCATGTGATCGATTTCGCATCTGAGTATTTGAGTGCCTTGCGCGAGCAGCTCAGGCAGCCCGGTATGCTCACCGCCAATCTTGTAACGGTCAGCGGCGATAGCATCCTGGACGTCGGTCGCACATTCGAAGCGCTCCGGCCCAAGGTTGGCCGACCACCTGAGCCGAATCGCATGAGCTGAATTCGGGACGAGCCTCGGTAGCCGGCATACCGTCCATCAGAGGTAGCTCGTAATGACCCGAAATCTCCGCGCCGGGGAGCAAGCCTGTAGGTAAGATGCTATCGCCATGGGGATCTGCGATGCCACACTATCGTGTATACGTTCTGGACGAACACGGCCGATTGGGGGGCGTGGTCAACCTTAACTGCCCGGATGATGCTTCCGCAACCGAGCGGGCCGGGCGGTTGGCGGATGGTCATGAGGTTCAGCTTTGGCGGCTGGTCGCCGAGCTCAAATTTGACGACCCGCAGCACCGAGCCAAGCGGCGGCGAACCATCCGGGCACCAATGCACTGAGCGCTCGATTGAAACCCGCGCGATCGCCTCGGGACAGCTCCGCTTAAAACTTCGCATGCGGTTCGACTGCGAACCACTCGCCGGCTCGCGCTGGTTCGAGAGCAGCCCAGAGTGCGGCCGCTCAGCAAGACCAAGCGACAGATGGGCCGCCGCAGGCGGCAAAATCAGGAACGGGAAAATAAATCAACTATACATTCCGATCCCGCCGATCGGCACCGCGCTCACTGCGCGCCATGTCGCGGCGGCAATTCGCGAACGTCTGCAGCAATCACAGCAACCCGAACGTCCTGCTCTCCCATTATAAATCCCCTCGCTCGCGCTTAAACGGCCCCTGCCCCACGAAGTCGGTAGACTCGGGATCACAACGCGACTTCCTCGTTGGACGCCTACTGCCGCCGACGCATCCCGACCTTAGCACGTTGCGCCGCCTGCCGGAGGCCAGGACGTCGCTTCCATGGCAAATATCTCTGCCGCGAAGGCGACAGGAACATCACCGGGACACGGGTAACACCATGACCGTCGCAGCGGCTGACGTGCGCCAAGCGGCCCCCGCGCTTTAGAAAAGGTGTGATCCCGCTGGGCCGTGACTTGCAAGAACCCTTGGACGGGGCAGATCAGTCTGCTCATCTAGGACGGTCACGTGTCGATCCGGTCGGGCTCTTCGCCAAATCGCGCCACCATCCGGCGAACAGCGCGAAGCCAACACCGGCGGAGAGCGCATCGAACCACAAAATCCTCAAATCTCGCGTGCCGTCCCGGCACCCATAGTTGGATGATTTCAATCAGGCCGATCAGGACAACGGTGACCGCTGAAACAGTCCAGCGTCGTTGCGGATAGGCGAGCCCGAACAAAATCCCGACCAGCAGGAAGGAAAGACGTGATCGCCTTGTTGTTCGAGAACAGGGTGAGGCCGAACGTCCGGAGGTCCGAGCGTTACGAAAGTGACTGCGACCGCGAGCAGCCACGCTGCGAGCCGAAGAAGAGCGGCAATAACCACTAAAGCGCCTCGATTGATAGCCCCAGGCGCTTCATTTCTGAGCGTCGATTTCAAGAGCATGCTCCTTTACCCACCGCAAAGGCAACATCAATACTCGTGCCCCTCTCAGCAAATATTCTTCGTAAGCTTGCGCCCTTGCCGCGAATTGGGCGATCGAGTCGGCTGGAGCAACCCCAGCTTGATCAGATCGACCTGCCACTTTCCACGCTGAGCTTATGGCGCTGCAGCAGGGCTGTTCGTGTGCAGTAGCATTCGTCCCGGCCGGAACGCCGGTTACTCTGGGGCAGTCCCGAGTGCTGCGGACACCAGTTCGACCAAATTCATGCCTCGCCTAAACGGTGGAACACCAAAAGTTATCACCTCCTCCTGACACATGCGTGCAGAATTCAGTCCTCTAAAGGGATTGATCGGACGCTGAGCCACGATCCAGACGTGGCCTCCTGCAACTCCTCGACGCTGCGGGATTGCGCGCTCTGGAGCGGCACCCGCCGGACCAGGTGCAAACTCATTGGACGCTCGGCATACAACTTTAAATAGCTGCTGATACAGGCTGCCCGACAGCGAGTCTCCATCCATGGCAGCTGGATTAAAGCGTTGTTTCTTGGCAAAGGTTGAGGCAATGAAATGGCGGTCCAGGAAGGCGCTACCCTGGGGCCAACTTGTCGATTAGTCGCACGCAGTCCATAGAATGGGACCGCAAAACCCTGAGCGGCTGGGTAGACCTCCAGGGAAAGCCGGCGAAGGTCTCAGCAGACCGGGAAACGATCCTTGCCCATGCGCCCGGCCTTTGTGACGTGCTCACCCGGGAACTCGACCGCTATCGGGCATTTTCGAGAAGCTCCTGCCGTTCTTCAAACAGCAAAAGTCAGATTTCTCGCAAGGTTGATTGTGTTGCACGTGACGAACCCGCTTGTTTCGGCAAACGGCCTACCAACCGTGTGATCGCAAAATAAACGGGAAGAACTTTGATCTGTTTACGGCTTCGATGATTGGGACAATCCGTAGCCTAATCCAAAAGTGGTGGGGAGGGTCCTCCATGCGAGTTATATGATTCGCGTAAATATGGAGAGCATAATGATGCATCTGATGGAAGTCGCCTCCGCGCGACAGATCATTGCAGATGGGTCGCACCGTCATGCTCAACGAGGAAGTGAATATCTCCCTCACACGGGGAAGATGTGCCCTCCTGTGGATGGCAGCGGCCATGCTCGTTATGACATGGGCGTCGGAAACGGAGGCTTCCTCGGACCAGGCGTGGCACCTCGCACATGCGCAACAGGCGACGACTGCCCGCAATCCCGGTTTTGACGAGTTCGAGGCGTTGCTTCCGCGCCCAGGCGGCAGCGAGAACTCCATGCAGGTTGCGCAAGCGACGACCAGCGACACAGGAGCCCCTCAGCAGCCTCCGGAACAGCAACGCGACCGGGCCCGATCACTATCCTGCGAACTTGCCCTTGCAAAGCGCGACATCGAATTGCTGCAACATCTCGAGCAGGAGCGCGATCGGGCCAAATGGCTGGTGCAGGGTCTTGACGCTGCGCGGCGCGAGGTCAAAGCCGAAAAGGCGTTGACAGCGAAAGCGGTCGAGGAAGCTTCCCGACTAAAGGAAGCTTCCCGGCCGAATCAAGCGGGGGAGAGTGGCGCTGCTGAGCTGCGGGCATCGCTACAAGAGGAGCGCGAGCGATCGGCGCGGCTGGAGCAGGATCTCGCAGCCGCCCGGCGCGATGTCGAAACCCAGACTACTTTGGCGACGAAAGCAAGTGAGGAAACTTCCCGACTGAAACAGGCAGGAGAGACCGAAGCCGCGGAGCTACAGAAGGCCCTACAGCAGGAGCGCGCGCGAACGGCGCGGTTGGGGCAGGATCTCGAAGCCGCGCGGCAAAACGTCAAGTCCCAGGCTGCCTTGCTGGCAAAAGCAAACGAGGACGTTTCGCATCGAAGTCGGGCGGCGGAGGCTGGTGCCGCGGACTTAAGGCAATCAATGCAGAAGGAGCGCGAAAGGGCCGACGCGCTTGCGCATGATCTTTCTCTGACGCGAAGCGCTATTTATGCATACCAGGCGCAAACCACGCTATTGACGAAGGCCAGCGACGACACGTCGCTGCAAAAATCGGGAGACGGTCGTGACTTCGGCGAGTTGCAGAAATCCGTGCAACAGGAGCGGGAGCGGACCGGTCAGCTCGAGCAGGCGCTCGCGGCCGCTCGACGAGACATCGATGCGCAGACGGCGCTGGCCGCAAAGGCGGGCGACGAGGTCGCCAGGCTGACGCTAGCGGCAAAGGCTGACGCCGAAGAGCAGAAACGGTCGATACAGAAGGAGCACGAGAGAGCCGATGCGCTGGCGCAGGATCTCTCGATGGCCCGCAGCAAGATCTACGCATACGAAGCTCAAGCCGCCCAAGCCAGTGAGGAAGCGGCACAGCTCAGACGAGCGGCGAGCGATACGGCCTCGCTGGAGCAATCGCAGCAGCGGGAACACGAGCGCGCTGAACAGCTATCTCAGGATCTTGCGAAAACGAGCCGCGAGCTCGACGCACAGACCAGAATGGCGTCCAACGCGAGCGAGGAAGTCACACGGATCAAGCAGGCCGCCGAGCGCGACTCGGCCGCGCTGCGGAGCTCATTGCAGCGCGAGCGCGAGCGCGCCGACGGATTGGAAAGGGATCTGGCGTTGGCGCGTCAAGATAACGGCGCACTCGTGGCGAAGGCTCCCTACGCCGCGTCTCCGCCGGCTACGACCGGCAAGGCAGTACGCCAGGAACCGGTGTCAGCGCCGGCGCGGCCAATCCAAAACCGGCCTGTCCAAGACCGAGCGGTCCAGGACGGAGCGATCCAAGACGTGGCCGTCCAAGACAAGCCGGTCAAAGATCAGGCCATAGCGGCGCGCAGCCAGGGCGATGCTCAGGTCAATCCTAACGACGGGGTGCAAGCGGTGAAATTGATCGCGCGCGCCAGCGCGCTGCTTGAACAGGGAAACATCGGCGCGGCGCGGATCGTGCTGGAGCGCGCCGCCGAGCTAGGGAGCGCGCAAGCAAGCTTCCTGCTCGCGGAAACCTACGATCCGCTGATCCTTCGAAATTTTGGAACGTACGGAACGCAAGGCGATCCCACTAAAGCGCAGACTCTTTATGCGCGGGCCGAGGCTGGAGGAATCAAGGAAGCGAAAACGCGAGCGGAAGCGCTGCGCCGATAGCACGGTCTGGTGAGGCGATCTCCAAAGCGACGATGCAATCAAGGATCGAAAGCGCCGCCACGGCCGCCGCATGTGTAGAGGAGTTGGTCGATGAAAAGGCTTACAGGATTGCGTCGGCTGCTCTTGCTCGCGGCGCTCGCACCATTGCTCCTGACCCCTCAGCTCGGGGCAGATGCGCAGCCGCAAGATATACGACCGCGCAAGGTTCGCCTGGCGCGGCCCGAGCCGCCGCTGCCACGGCCTGAGGTGGTCTCCATGAACGCCTGGACGGTCGGCCTCGCCGGGGGTCTGCTCGAGGGCGCACCAATTCGCCTCGCGGCCGAGATCGCCCGTGTGGTCGACGATGGGGATAACCTGCATGTTCTGCCGGTCGTCACTCGCGGTGCCGCGGAAAACCTCAATTCCCTGCTCTATTTGCGCGGCATCGATGCGGCCATCATCAACTCCGACGCGCTCGAGGAATACAAGAGCCAGGTTCCGGACATCCAGCGACGAATTGCGTATGTCCTGAATCTATTCCCGTCCGAGCTGCATATTTTCGTTCGACCCGAGATTCGGAGCTTGAGTGATCTCGCCGGGAAGAAAGTCAATTTCAATACGCAGGGCACCGCTGCGGCCTATTCGGGGCCGCTGATCTTCAGCCGCCTCAATCTCGACGTCGAGAAGACGTTCATTCCGCACCAGATCGCACTCGAGCAGATGCGCAAAGGCGAGATGTCCGCCGTCGTCTTCATCACATCGAAGCCGGTGGATGCTTTCGTGCGAGGCCGTTGGGAGCCCGGCTTCAAGTTCCTGCCCCTCCCATACGAGAGCAAGTTCGAAGACTACTATCTTCCCGCCAGCCTCGATGCGACCGACTATCCCAATCTGATCAAGCAGGGCGAACGCGTTTCAACGATCGCCGTGCCGACTGCATTGGTCGCTTTCAATTGGCCGGCAAAGTCCAATCGCTCTGAGCGCGTCACACGCTTCATCGATCACCTATTCTCCCGGATCGACAGATTGCAGGCCCCCGGCTTCGATCCGAAGTGGAAATCCATCAACCTCGCTGCGACGGTTCCGGGTCTCGCGCGCGTCCCTGCGGCGCAGGCATGGCTGGATCGGCAGCCTCGCGCAACACAAGCATCACAATGAAACGCGCCGCGATCCTCCTTCTTGTTGCACTCGGCGGTACAGGCCGCATTGCGCTGGCCCAGGATCCCGCGACGGAGCTGCGTTCCTGCCTTCAGAAGGAACACGCGGACCGCCTGGGGTGTCTGAATAAATTGACGCGTTCCATCGCGCCTCAAAATGGCATGACGCCCGAAGACGACTGGATCGTCAGCCTGACGACCTCCCCCATAGACTACTCGCCGATCGCGACCGCTACGACGTCGTCACGCAGCGGGGCCGGCGAGTCCACGATGCAATTATCGATCCGCTGCCGCGCTGGCCGGACGGAACTGGCGCTCGCGGGCCCGGGCATCTCACGCGGAAGCGGTGATGATGCAATTTCCTATCGCGTCAACGACAATCCGGCAATGCAGGTCGCAGCGGCCGCGCCGGCCTTCGGTCCTGGCGTCGCGTTCGCGGGCGATGTTGTTCGCCTGGTGCAGTCGCTTCCGGACGGCGGGGACCTTATCGTCCTCCTCTCGGCAAGGGGCGGGTCTGCGCATGACGGAACGTTCTCCCTCGCCGGGCTGGACGCGGCGCGCGCGAAGATGGCCTCGGCATGCAGGTGGCCGCGCGCGATTGCAGCACCTAATCATTGATGGCGAACAGATGATCTTGTTCGATGGAGGCACATAATGATCAACTTTCATCTTAATGCCAAAGCGGCCGCGATGGCAGCGTTCGCCACTCTGCTTGCTGCATCGCCTGCGGGCGCGGAGCAAGGCGGCAAGTACTGGACGCCGGCAGACGGGCAACCCGCCCTGTACAGGGCGAGCCATGCGAGGCAACACATAGTGAAGCAGACGACGGCGAGGCGAAAACAGTCCGCGTTTGCCCGGATGGATGATCCGGCCGCAACCAAGAAGCAAGAACATCACCTGATCCTTCAGGTGAATACCAATGACCCCGCCGCGATGAATCTCGCGCTCAACAACGCAACCAACGTGGCGGAATATTACAAGGACGCCGGCGAGAAGGTGAAGATCGAGGTGGTGACGTTCGGGCCCGGCCTGCACATGTTGCGTGAAGACACATCGCCGGTAAAGGCGCGCATTGAAGAGATGGCCCTGAGCACGCCCGAGGTTTCGTTCAAGGCCTGCGGCAACACCCGGGAGAAGATGCAGAAAAGCGAGAGCAAGGACATACCGATTGTTCGGCAGGCGGAGGTCGTGAAGTCGGGCGTCGTGCGCGTGATGGAATTGCAGGAAAAGGGATGGACCTACGTCAAGCCGTAAGAAAAGGTTCGAGCCTGCTCGCACGGGCGCGGAAGCCGCTGAAGAACAGATGATTTCGCGTACATCGCGTTCATTACCCCCGAGGTAATCGAACTGGGTCCCGCATCGGCGCATCTTCGGTCATGACAGGAGATGACCATGATCGCACTGCTGCTCTACCGGACCCTTGCAGACTACGTGTTGCCTCGCATCGCCTCTTGGGCCGTCACGTTCGCGGCTCGGATGCTGGCCCGGGGACTCAACATGCCCGAGCCGCTGGTGCACTCGACGGGTGACTATGTCGTCGCGCAGGTCACGGCGCTCGAGCACAGCGTCGGCAGGAGCCTCTTCCCCGTCCTCAGCCGGCTGCTCCGCGCCTGGTGGCGCGGACTGCACTGAGTTCCCCCGCGCCCAACCCAGCCAAAGAGACCTCTGATGATCGACGCATCCACCTTCCTGCGCCGCGCCCTGCTCGCCGACGCCCTCTTCAGCGGCGTTGCCGCACTCGGCTTCACCGTCGGCGCCGGTACGTTCGCGACGGTATTCAACCTGCCCGAAGCGCTGTTGCGCGAAACCGGCCTGTTCCTGATCGCCTACACCGCACTGGTGGGGTGGCTCGCCTCGCGCACAGTGGTGCCGAAGCCGCTCGTGCTGCTGGTCGTGGTCGGCAACGCCGCCTGGACGGTCGGCAGCATCGCACTGCTGTTCTCGGGCACGGTGTCACCGAACCTCGCCGGCGAACTCATGATCATGGCGCAGGCAATCGCGACCGGCGTATTCGCCGAGCTGCAATATGTGGGCTTGCGAAAGAGCGGGAGCGCAGTGGCTGCCTAAACAACAATGTACCCCCATGTCCCGCCTTCGGCCGGGCATGACGGTGGGCCCAAAGGGGCGACGCGCGGGTTATGCCCGTGCGCGGCTCTTTTTGGCAACGGCATGGCCGTTGAGCTTCTTCTTTTTGGCACCCTTCTTGAGACTCTTGGCACCCGTCTTCTGCGCCTTGCGCTCCGCGCGCGCCTTCACCTTGGCACGTTCCGCACGCGCCTCGGCGCGCTGCTTCTTGCGCTTGTTCTCACAGGAAGGGCACTTGCAGCCGATCGGCTTGAGATAGGCTTTGAAATAGTCGGTGCCGTAATCATAGTTGATCTCCTCGCCCGGCTCGATGTTCTTGATGGCGCGGATGAACACCTTGCGCTCGCGCGGGCGGACGTCGGATTCCGCGTTGGGCCGACAGGAATGGTTGATGTAGCGCGCGAGATTCTTGCGCACCGAGCCATCGATGGTCCAGCGGCCGTTGAGCTCGAACAGATATTTGTTCTCGATCTCGTCGTGCTCAGGAATGCGGCAGTCCAGGATCGGCCCGAAATAGCGGATGATCCGGGTGCCTTTCTTGATCGGCATGGTGGCGAAGAGGCCAAGTCCGGTCTTGGAGCGGCCGACGCGATAGGATTTGCGGGAAGCGATGGCTGGCATGATCGAGAGGCATGAGGACGCAAATAGGGCCGGATGCCCCAAGCGAAGCCGCTCTTCTAGAACGATTCCGCGCCGCTGTCAGGTCTATCTCACCGCGCTCAGGCCTTGCCCACAGTCAACTTGCCCATAGTGAAGGTGTCGATGGCTTGAGTTCCGCAAGACACGGGCGGTGCCTGTCACATTCCGTTGGCCAGCGTCAGGTCGGCAGCCTCCCCGCCACCGTCGACTTCAGGATCGCTTCCAGCAGTTGCTCGGCCGTCGTGCCCGCGGGCAGCCGTTCCAAAATATCCTCTAGCCGCCCGTCGAGCAGCAGCATGGTGAAACCGTGCACCATCGACCAGGCCCGCGCGATCGCCGCGCCCTGCTCGACGGTCAGGTTGTCGCCGCGGATCGGCTCCTGGCGCATCGCGCCGATGGCATTGGCAAGTCCGGCAAAAGAGGATTCCGCCGCCTCGTGCAGCGAGGGCCTGGAATAGTCGAGCCGCTCGGTGCGGAACATCAGACCGTACATGCCGGGATGGGCCTGAGCATAAGCCACATAGGCTTTCGGTCGCGCCAGCGCCCGCTCCAGCGGCGAAGTGACCGCCTCGCAGGACGCGGCCATCGCCGCGTTGAATTGGCGGAAACCGATCGCCGCGAGCTCACTGACAAGCCCCGTGAGATCGCCAAAATGATGCGTCGGGGCCGCATGCGACACGCCAGCCTCGCGCGCCACCGCGCGCAGCGTCAGGCCGGCGAGCCCGTCGCGCTCCAGCACTCGTTCGGCGGCCTGGAGCAGAGCCTCGCGCAAGGCGCCATGGTGATAAGGCGCCTCGTTCTTCACACTCGCCGGGCGGCGAGCCGGGCGAGGTGACGAGGGTGTCTTCTTGGGCGCGCGCGCGCGGCGAGCCGTTTCGCTTTTGGTATCGCTCTTAGCCATTTACAAGCTATATGACGCAATATTGACAGTGTAAAGATTTCACTTGACGTCAGCAGCGATCAGCCCTATGCCATCTTTACGCTGTAAAGATAGGGGATACGCCGTGTTTCAGGATGCGACCGCCGAGCGCCGCAACAACATCGCTCCGATTCCGTTCGAGGCGGACGCGCCTTTCCTCAAGATCATCGGCGAATTGCCGCGCGAGCTGAACGGCACGCTTTATCGCAATGGTCCCAATCCGCAGTTCGAATCCCCTGGCGCACACTGGTTCGTCGGCGACGGCATGCTGCACGCCTTTCATCTCGAAGACGGGCGTGCCTCCTACCGCAACCGCTGGGTCCGGACGCCGAAATGGCTCGCCGAGCACGATGCCGGCCGGGCGTTCTTCGGCAAGGGCTTCGGCAACAGATTGCCGGACGCGCCCGCCCATGTCACCGACGGCGGCGTCGCCAACACCAACATCATCTTCCACGCCGGCAAGCTGCTCGCGCTGGAAGAGGCGCATCTGCCGACCGAGATCGAGCCGGGCACGCTGGCGACGCGCGGCTATCATAATTATCAGGGCCGCGTCGCCGGCAGCTTCACCGCGCATCCGAAGATCGACCCGGTCACCGGCGAGCTGGTGTTCTTCGGCTACAATGCGGCGGGGCCGCTGACATCGGCGCTCTCGTACGGATTAATCGATGCGTCCGGCAAGGCAACGCGCTTCGAGAGGTTCGAGACGCCCTATGCCAGCATGGTGCACGACTTCATCGTCACCGACAATCACGTGCTGTTTCCGATCCTGCCGCTCACCGGCAGCAAGGAGCGCGCGATGACCGGCAAGCCGCCCTACGCCTGGGAGCCTGAGAAAGGAGCCTATGTCGGCGTGATGAAACGCAACGGATCGAGCAAGGACATCGTCTGGTTCCGCGGTGAAGCCTGCTACGTCTTCCACATCATGAATGCGTGGGAAGAAGGAAATCGCATCATCGCCGACGTCATGCAATTCGACGAAGCGCCGCTGTTTCCGCATCCCGACGGCTCGCCCGTCAAACGTGAGACACCGTTCGCCCGCCATTGCCGCTGGACCTTCGATCTCGCGGGGAATACCGACCGCTTCCAGCAGACTTATCTCGACGATCTCACCGGCGAATTCCCGCGCGTCGACGATCGCCGCGCGGGCTTGAAGAGCCGTCACGGCTGGTACGCCTGCGCCAATCCGAAGGCGCCGATGTTCGGCGCGCTGTGCGGCATCGTCCATGTCGATGGCACCGGCAAGCGGCTCGGCCAGTATCTGCTGCCGGGCGGCGACACCATCTCCGAGCCGGTCTTCGTCGAGCGGTCGAAGGATGCGCCCGAGGGCGACGGTTGGTTGCTGGCTGTGGTCTGGCGAGCGCGGGAGAACCGCAGCGACCTCGCCGTGTTCAACGCCACCGACATCGAGGCTGGCCCCGCCGCTCTGGTGCAGCTCGGCCATCGCGTGCCCGACGGCTTTCACGGCAATTGGGTGGAAGCGCAATAGCCCGCCTCCTCGCCACTCCGGCACTGCGGACCCATCATCAGCGAGACCGCGCATGCACGTCCCCGCGATTACCGCAAACTATCTCGCCGTCCTGGCGCTGATCTACGCTGCGCTTGCGCTCCAGGTGATCCGGCTGCGTCGGAGCAACGGTGCCGCCTTCAACGACGGCGGTAACGAACGCCTGCGCAGTGCGATCCGCGCCCATGGCAATTTCATGGAATACGTCCCCATGATCACGCTGATGATCGCGTTTCTCGAAATGTCCGGCGTATCGCCGTTGCGCGTTCATTTGCTGATGGGGGCCCTCGTGCTGTCGCGGCTGTTGCATCCTCTCGGCATGTACGCGACGCCGGGCTCGCGCAGATTCGTGATCTGCCGCGGTGGAAGCATCTTCCTGACCATCGGTCTTCTGGTCTCCAGCGCGCTGACCATCCTGTCGCGCCTGCCCTGGGCTGCCGTCGCCGACGAAATATCCGACCAAGCCATTGCAGCAATTCAGTTTTTACAGGTCATTCACGTCATTTTGACACTGTAAAGATTTTGCTTGACCCGGCGCCGGCCCTGAACTACCAATCTTGACATCGTAAAGATGGCTTCGATCGAGGCGAACATGACGATCTTCCTGATCCTTGCTCCCTACGGCGCCTACACCTTTCTGATGCTCATGACCTCGGCCACGATCTCCGTATTCGCGGCCTGTGCGATCTGCCTCGCCACGATCGCAATCGACGTTGCGCGCGGCCGTTCTGTGAAGATCCTGGCTGCGGGTTCGGCGATCCTGTTCGCCGGCATCGGCCTTTTCCTCGCGCTGCACGATCCCTGGCTCAGCACGCTCGGCGTCAAGCTCTCGGTCGACATCGGCATCTTCGTCATCTCGCTCGGCTCAATGCTGGCGCGCCGCCCGTTCACGCTGCAATACGCGATCGAATCCGTGCCGGCCGAAACCGCGGCGATGCCAGGCTTCCTGACTGCCAACTACTTCATCACCGGCGCATGGACCCTGGCTGCTCTTCTGATGATGGCCGCCAACATCGTGCTGCTCTACTTCCCGGGCCTGCCGGTTTGGCTCGGCATCGCCGTCGCTTTCGCTGCCCGCAACAGCGCGATCTATTTCACCAAATGGTATCCCGAATATCGCCAGCTCAAGTATGGTGCGCCCGGTGGCGCGCTGCCCGAAGTCCAGTGAGACAGGATCGACAATGAAGGACGCATTCGCCCGCCTCGCCTCCGACTTCCTGTCGGCCATCGTCTTCCTGGTGATCTATCTCATCACCGACAACGTCATCCTGGCGACGTCGGTGGCGATAGCAGGCGCGATCGCGCAAGTGATCTATGCCCGCGTGAAGGGGCGCGAGCTCGGCTACATGACCTATGCGAGCCTCGCGCTCGTCGTCGTGCTCGGGACGGTGACGCTGCTGACCAACGACCCTCGCTTCATGTTGGCAAAGCCTGCGATCGCGCATTTCGCGATCGGCGCGATCATGCTCAAGCGCGGCTGGATGCTGCGCTACATGCCGCCGGTCGTGGTCGAGACCGCGCCGGAATATGTCACCGCTGCGGGCTATGCCTGGGCGGCGCTGATGTTCGTCCTCGGCGCCGGCACGATCGCCGTCGCCTCCACCGGCGACCTGAAGCTGTGGGCGTTCTACATCTCGGCGGTCGCAGGCGGCGCCAAGGCCCTCGCCTTTGCCGTGCAGTACGTGGTGTTCAGGCTGGTCGTCACCAGCCGCCGGCGCGCTGCCGCCCGCGCCTGAAGGACCCCAGCGGGCGTTGAAGGGCCGTTAGGAACCCGCCCCGACTTGCGCTATAGGCTCAGCCCAGGACTGGCTGTGGATCATCGCAGCCCGCCGGGATCATGTTCGGGAGACGCGAATGGCCGTGGACGGCAACTGGAATCTCACCATGTCGACGCCGATGGGCGAACGCCAGGCAACGCTGAGCCTGAAGACCGCGGGCGGCACGCTCACGGGCACGCAGGGCGCGGACGGCAATACCGCCGATATTTTTGACGGCGCCGTCTCTGGCGACAACGTCTCCTGGAAAGTCTCGATCACCAATCCGATGCCGCTGACGCTCGAATTCACCGGCACGGTTGCCGGCGACAGCATCAGCGGCGAGATGGGCATCGGCCCGATGGGCAGCTTCCCCTTCACGGGCACGCGGGCTTAGGCCTCTACCTCGCCCCGCTCTCGCGGGGCGAGGTGACGACTAGCCCAAATTCAACTCCTTGAAGAAGTCGTTGCCCTTGTCGTCGATGATGATGAAGGCGGGGAAGTCGACGACTTCGATGCGCCAGATCGCTTCCATGCCGAGCTCGGGATATTCGAGCACCTCGACCTTCTTGATGCAGTGCTCGGCGAGGTTCGCCGCCGCGCCGCCGATCGAGCCGAGATAGAAGCCGCCATATTTCTTGCAGGCCTCGCGCACCGCGGGCGCGCGGTTGCCTTTCGCTACCATCACCATGGAGCCGCCGGCGGCCTGGAACTGGTCGACGAAGGAATCCATGCGGCCTGCGGTGGTCGGACCGAACGCACCGGAAGCGTAACCCTCGGGCGTCTTGGCTGGACCGGCATAGTAGACCGGATGATTCTTGAAATAGTCCGGCAGCGGCTCGCCCTTGTCCAGGCGCTCGCGCAGCTTGGCATGCGCGGAGTCGCGTGCGACGATCATGGTGCCGCTCATCGAGACGCGCGTCTTGATCGGGTACTTCGAGAACGTCGCCAGGATGTCCTTCATCGGCTGGTTGAGGTCGATCTTGACCACCTCGCCGCCAAGCGACTCCTCGACCTCAGGCAGATACTGCGCCGGATTGTGCTCGAGCTCTTCGAGATAGATGCCGTCTTTGGTGATCTTGCCCAGCACCTGGCGATCGGCCGAGCAGGACACGCCCAGCCCGATCGGCAGCGAAGCGCCGTGACGCGGCATACGGATCACGCGCACGTCGTGGCAGAAATACTTTCCGCCGAACTGCGCGCCGACGCCGAGCGACTGCGTCATTTTGTGGATTTCCTTCTCCATCTCGACGTCACGGAAGGCGTTGCCATCGGGCGAACCGTGGGTCGGCAGCGCATCGAGATAGCGGGCAGAGGCGAGCTTCACCGTCTTCATGCAGAGCTCGGCCGAGGTGCCGCCGATCACGATGGCTAGGTGATACGGCGGGCACGCCGCGGTGCCGAGCGTCAGGATCTTCTCCTTGAGAAAAGCGAGCAACCGGTCCTTGGTCAGCACCGAGGGCGTGGCCTGGAACAGGAAGCTCTTGTTGGCGGAGCCGCCGCCCTTCGCCATGAACATGAACTTGTAGGCGTCGTCGCCCTCGGCGTAGATCTCGCACTGTGCCGGCATGTTGTTGGCAGTGTTCTTCTCCTCGTACATCGACAAGGGCGCGACCTGCGAGTAGCGCAGATTGCGGCGCAGATAGGCATCGCGCGCGCCTTCCGACAGCGCCGCCTCGTCGTCACCGTCAGTGAGGACGTTGCAGCCCTTCTTGCCCATGATGATTGCCGTGCCGGTGTCCTGGCACATCGGCAGCACGCCGCCGGCCGCAATGTTGGCGTTCTTGAGGAAGTCCAGCGCGACGAACTTGTCGTTCGGGCTTGCCTCGCCGTCCTCCAGGATCGCGCGGAGCTGCTTCAGATGGCCGGGACGCAGATAATGGTTGATGTCGCCGAAAGCCGCCTCGGACAGCGCCCGCAACGCCTCGCGCGACACCACCAGCATGTCCTTGCCCAGGACCTTCTCGACCCTGACACCCTCGGACGTGATCTTCTTGTAGGGCGTCTCGTCCTTGCCCAGCGGAAACAGCGGGGTGTGCTTGTAGGGCGGCACGGGCTTCGAGGCGTCGGGGAAGGCGGTTGGTGCGTTCATGAGGCAAATCTCGGGGTTCGCGAGCCCTCGTTCGGGCCCTGGCTGAGAAGCGTTCTAAGCTTTTTTACCGCAAAGGGAAGGCGTTCTGGCACGGCCGGAGCATCCCGATTCGGGCCGCGGCAACCGCTTTGGTGGCCGGCTTCGTCGATGGGTGGTGTTGATCGTGCCCAACGGAGGCGGGTTGCACCCCCTTGCACTTCGCGCGCGGCAACGGTTGAATGCGCGCCCTCAAGGGGCTTTTCATCATGATTTTCAGATTGGACTTTCGGGGCGCGATGTTGGTCGCCGCCGCAATCACCGGCCTTTCGACGCTTGCCTCGCCTGCGCGCGCGGACCAGTGCGACGACATCGCAAAGCAGCTGGCCGGCGGCATCGACGGGCTGAAGGTCAATTTCAAGGCCGCCAACATCATTTACCTGACGCATCCGGCGGCAAGGGAGCTTTCGCTCGGCTGCCGCGCGCGGGGACAGGCCTATTCCAACGAGCTCTACGCCAAGGGCGACCGCAAGCCGACACCGCAGTTCTATGATCTGGTGGGGTCGGCGGCAGCGATCATCTTCACAGTGACGAAGGACGACACCACGACAGGCGCAACGCGCTGCCTGAAGCGCATGGGCCTCTTGCGCGGCGACAAGATCACGATGCGCTACAAGCGCCTCAACATGGAATGCACGCGCACCAAGACGGACGCATCGATCGCGATCACGCGGCTGAAGGACGAGTAGCGCGGCGCTTTCACGACAGACCCGGTGCGCATGGGGTCTAGATACCGGTTGCTGCACACCCCGTCAGCGCGAGTTGAGCACCGCCCGAAGGCCGACCCGCGCTTGATGTAACGGCCGCACCAGATCCCTCGCATTTTATCGATTGGCTTGACGGAAGTTTTGTCTCCTCCGGCGCAGGGTCAGTTGTTTCAATCTATGAGGATCCGTGGATGAGCGTTTCAAGCGTTGCACCGCCCCCTGTCACGATCGTGGTGGCGAGCTACGACACCACCAAGCAGCCGGACGACCAGACCAAGGCGAAGGACAACGACCCGACCAACCAGCCCACGCAATCTGCGCCGCTGCCGCCCGGCCAGGGCACGCGGATCGATCAGCTCGCCTGACCGCGCCTGCCTGCGATGAACAGCCCGGTCCTGACGGCCGGGCTTTTCGCGCGTCCGGCCGCATCTTTGCCGGATAGCACAGCCAGACTCATGCGAGCCTGCCGGGACCGCGCATGATCGCACGCCTGTTGTTGCAAAACACGATCTTCACCGCCGCGATGGGTGCGCTGTTGTTGGCATCCGCCGGCACGCTGCATTGGCCGTCCGCCTGGGTGTTCCTTGTGACCTCCGCAACGATCGGCCCGCTCTGCGGGTGGTGGCTCTACCGGTTCGATCCGGCGCTCCTCGCAGAGCGTCTCCGTCCAGTGATCCAGCGCGATCAACCGGCCGCCGACAAGGTCTTCATCATCGCCTTCATGGCGGGTATGCTGGCGTGGCTCATCGCCATCGGTCTCGACCGACGCGCTGCTGCTTCCAACGTACCGCTCGCCTTGCAGGCTCTCGGCTTTTTGCTGTACCTCGCCTGCACGTTGTTCACGATGTGGGTTTTTCGCGAAAACTCGTTCGCCGCGCCGGTGGTGAAGCTGCAGGCCGAGCGCGACCAACACGTGATCTCGAGCGGGCCCTATGCCCATGTCCGCCATCCCATGTACAGCGGCATGATCCTGTTCTTCACCGGAGTGCCGCTGCTGTTGGGCTCATGGTGGGGGCTAGCCTTGGCGCCTGTTTTTCTGGTCCTGCTTGCAGTCCGCATCCGGATCGAGGAGCGCACGTTGCGCGCGGGACTGCCGGGCTATTCGGACTACGCGGCGCGGGTGCGCTATCGGCTGCTGCCGGGCGTGTGGTGATTTAGGCGTCCAGTTCGCGATAGCGTCGGAATATGCCCTGCTCGTTGAAGGGAATGCGGCGCTTGCTGGCGAGGTAGGCCTTGATGTTCGGCCGCGCGGCAACGCGGTCGTGCAGGCCGACGAGACCGGGGATGTTTTTCTCGAACGCCTTCATGCGCTTGGGAAACGCGTAGCGCAGCCCGTCGACGATCTGGAACAGCGAGAGGTCGACATAGGTCAAACGACGACCAGCGACATACCCGGCGCCATTGCCGTCGAGAAGCTGCTCGAAATACCCCAGATATTTCGGCACGCGCTCGTCCCAGAATTCGGCCGTGCGCTTCTTCGCCGGCGCCTTCTGGTCCTCGTAGTACAGCGACGGCCCGAGCGGATGATGAGTGTCGTGAATCTCGAGCACGAGGTCAGTGATGGTGAGCTGAAGCTGGTGCACCCAGATTCTTCCCGCTTCCGTCTTCGGCGCGAGCCCATGCCGCGCGCCGAGATAGAGCAGGATGTTGGCGGTCTGGCCGATGACGAGCTTGCCCGCTTTCAGAAATGGCGGCGCAAAGGGCGGCGTACCCTTTTGGGTATCCATCATCTTCATCATCGCGCCGGAGCCGAGCGGGCCCCGCGCGACGTCGACGTAAGCCGCACCCGCCTCCTCCAGCGCCAGGCGCACATATTCGCCGCGGCCCTGGATTTCGGGCCAGTAGTAGAGCTCGTATTTCATGGGACAGTCCTTTGAGAGGCGCGCGGGACAAGCCTATCACGTGACGCAAGTTCCGTCGTCGTAGGCAGACAACAAGCAGCCAAACAAAAAAGGGCGCCGTGCCGAAGCACGACGCCCGCGTTTTCCGCTGTGCGCGATCAGTTGGTCTGCTGTATGGCCGACAATTCCCAGGGACTGCCGGCGCGGCGCGCGAACGTCCAGACTTCGGTGACCTCGCCCGGCTGCTCGCTGCCCGCGACGATGGCGCCGGTGTTGCGATCGACCGTCTTGTCGGTGAGCGCGAAGCGCATCGCCACGGTGGCATAGTCGGTTTGGCCTTCGCGCCAGGCTTCCGCGAGGTCGCCCTGCAACAGCTTGACGTTGGTCACCTTGTTGACGGCGTTGCGCGCGCGGTTCTCTGCGAGATCCCTTTCGAAATAGGAGACCATTTCCGGCGTCGCCAGCGTGTGCAGCTTGGCCACGTCCTCATTCGACCAGGCCGACTGAATCTCGCCGAGCAGGCGTTCGAACGCCTGGTAGTCATCAGGCTTGATCTCGAGCGGCGCGTTGTTGGCGCCGAAGCCGAAGCCGCCACCAAGGCCGCTGCGATAGTTCGTCTGCGGTCCGGGACCGGCAGCAGCATCCGCGCCGGCATAGGCCGCCTGCGGCGCGTTGCGGCGCTGCCACCAGGACATCGCCAGACGAACCACGAACACCACGAGTGCAATCTGGATGATCAGACCCAGAATCGAGGACAGGCCGCCGAGGCCGCCGAACAGGCCACCACCGAACAGCATGCCGAGAAGGCCTGCACCGAGGAAGCCGGCGGCGAGACCTCCGAGGAAGCCGCCGCCCCGGCCGAACAGGCCGCCGCGCGCAGGCGCGGCCGAGTTCATCCCGACGCCGGGCTGGCTGTAAGTGCGATTGAATTGCGAGGCGGAGCCCGGCGCCGTCGTGGTCGACGGCGGGGCCGAGAAAGTGCGCGAGCCGCGCGAACCCGACGAGAACCCGCCACCGACGCGGGCGTCGGCGGACGAGATCGCAAGCGTCGTTGGCAGCGCGAGCGCCAAAACGATGGCAATCGTCTTCACGAGACTGCGGGACCATTGCGAGAAATTCATGTGCGTTTCCCAAATCCCCGGCATGGGGACGTGATCCTAAGATGGGCAGCCTTCTGCAAAAGTGAAGCCGGTTCCGGAACCCCCTCCTGCGGCCCTCGGTCGCGGGGACGTGGCAAAACCCCATGTTTGCCGAGGGCCTGGTCAAATACTGGCGAAGCTGCGGTCGCGCGTTACCGGCGATCTTTCAGCGAGAAAGGGCCGGCGCGCCGTCCCGCCTTCATCCCTGCTTCGTCATCGTCTCCTTCACCGCCGCCACGAGCTGGCTCAGGGTGAACGGCTTGGGCAGGAAGTCGAACTGCTGGCCCTCGGGCAGGCTCTTCTCGAAGGCATCCTCGGCGTAGCCGGAGACGAAGATGAATCTGATGTCGGGGTTCCTCTCCCGCATTGCCTTGAGCAGCGTCGGGCCATCCATTTCAGGCATCACGACGTCGGAGACAACGAGATCAATCCCGCCGCTCTGCTCTTCGAGCACCTCCATCGCCTCGACGCCGTTCTCGGCCTCGACCACGGTGTAACCGCGCGAGCGCAGGCCGCGAGCGTTCAGCGCGCGAAGACCCTCTTCATCCTCGACCAAGAGGATCGTGCCCTGCCCCGTGAGGTCGGTGCGGGGCTTCGCATCCACCGTCGCAGGCGCGGCCTCTTTCGGGGCGCCATGCGTCGCGCTCGGCACCGCGGGAAGCTCGACCTGCACGTCAGGCTCGACGTGGTGGCGCGGCAGGAAGATGTAGAACGAGGTGCCCTGCCCCGGCTCGGAATCGACGTAGATGAAGCCGCCGGTCTGCTTGACGATGCCGTAGACGGTGGAGAGGCCCAGTCCGGTGCCCTTGCCGACTTCCTTCGTGGAGAAGAACGGCTCAAAGATCTTGTCCCTGATATCGGCGGGGATGCCGGTGCCGGTGTCGGCGACCTCGATTCGCACATAATCCGCCGCCGGCATGCCCTTGTAGGCGAGCTTGCCGGCCTCGTCGGTGGCGACATTGGCGGTGCGGATGATCAGCTTGCCGCCGTCCGGCATGGCATCGCGCGCATTCACCGCCAGGTTGACGATGACCTGCTCGAACTGGGAGACGTCGACCTTGACCGGCCAGAGATCACGGCCGTGGATCAGGTCGAGCTTGACCTTCTCGCCGATCAGCCGGCGCAGCAGCATGGTGAGATCAGACAGCGCGTCGCCGAGATCGAGCACCTGCGGCCGCAGCGTCTGGCGCCGGGAGAACGCGAGCAACTGCCGCACCAGCGTCGCAGCACGCGTCGCGTTCTGCTTGATCTGCATGATGTCCTGGAACGACGGGTCGGTCGGCTTGTGCGCGTTCAGCAGGAAGTCGTTCGCCATCATGATGGCGGAAAGCACGTTGTTGAAGTCGTGAGCGATGCCGCCGGCGAGCTGGCCGACCGTCTCCATCTTCTGCGACTGGTTGATCTGGTTCTCCAGCGCGCGCCGCTCGGTGGTCTCGAGCATGTGCACGATCGCGGCTTCCGCGTCGTTCTCGGCCGCATCGACAGGCGTGACGAAGAACTGGCCCCAGCGCTCCTTGCTTCCTTCCAGCGCCACCTCGACCGGGGCGATGTCGGCCTTGCCCTCGGCGGCCTGGTTGATGGCGGCGATCACCAGATGGCGGTCGCGCGCATTGATGGCGCGGAAGATCGACTTGCTGGCGCTGTCCAACCCGAGACCCTGCGCGAGCTTGGCGTAGCGCGCATTCGCCCGCACGACGTTACCAGCGCGATCGACCGTGGCGATCGCCATCGGCGTATGGTCGAAGAAGCGCATGAACCGCACTTCGGCGGCGCGATCCGGGTCGCTCCGCTCATCGCGGGCCCGGCTGATGACGAGCGTGCGCGACGGTCCAGGCGCGCCGTCGGCGCCGAAGGCGAGCTTGTGATAGAGCCGCACCGGCATGGTCTTGCCGGTGCGCATGCGCAGATCGATGTCGAAGACTTCGGTCTTCACCTCGCCCGGCACCGCCACGATGGCACTCAGCAGCGAAGCGCCGTCGCCCGACACGATGTCGGCGAGCCTCAAGCCGCCCGAGCCGATCTCGGCGAGATCGTAGTCGAGCCAGTTCGCCAGCGTCGCGTTGACGTAAGCGAGCTCGCCGGCAGGATTGACCGAGAAGAAGCCGCACGGCGCATGATCGAGATATTCGATCGCGTGTTGGAGCTCCTGGAACACATCCTCCTGGCGCTCGCGGTCGCGAGTGATGTCTGCAATCGACCATACCGCATATTTGGCCTCGCGCTTTCCGGTGCCGAGCGGACGCACCCGCATGCGCAGCCAGCGGCCCTGGCTGCCGTCCTGGCCGGAAATGCGAACCTCTTCCTGCTGGCGCTTGCCTTCGCGCGCCGCCTTGAGCAGGCGGAACACCGCTTCGGAGACGTCGGGATTACCGATGAAGACGCGCTCGACCGGCCGGACGTCCTGAGGACCGGCCGCGCCCGTCAGCGTCAGGTAGGCCGCATTGGAATAGACCACATGGCCGCGCGGATCGGTCACCGCGAGGCCGTCGAAGGCGTAATCGGAGATGCGGCCGATGATGGGATCATCGAGATTGCGGTCGGCGAAGCGGATGATCCCGGCGGCAAAGGCAAACAAATTGAACAGGCCGATCATCGCCAGCACGGCGAGGATGCCGAGGATGTAGGGCTGCGCCTGCGCGCGCCCCAGCGTCATCAGCCCGACGGCGACCGCAACGAGGCCGGTGGCCACCAGAAGCACCAGCGCAATGCTGCCCGAGCGCGGCGACGGCTCATGCGCCGCAACGGGCTCGCGTGACAGGTCGTGGTCGGTCTCGGCGGTCATTTCACGCTAGTGCAGCCTATCGTCAGAGAATCAACGTGCCACGGGGCACGTGGGGTCCTCCCTGCCTGAATCGGACCCGCGGACGCAAGGGCGGCAGGAGCGAAACGTACCCTGATTCCCAGTTTACAGCCATTTCCGGTACTTTTCGGGGGTTTTATTGCCGCGCCGCGCTGAAACCGCGCTTCATCCGCATGACGTAGCCGATGACTTCGGCGACCGCATGGTAATGCTCCATTGGAATCTCCTGGTCGATCTCGACGGTGGCGTAAAGCGCGCGGGCCAGTGGCACGTTCTCGACGATCGGGATATCGTGCTCGCGCGCGATCTCCCGGATCTTGAAAGCCAGGTTGTCGACGCCCTTGGCGACGCAGATCGGCGCCGACATGCCGCGCTCGTAGGCCAGCGCCACCGAATAGTGGGTCGGGTTGGTGATGATCACCGAGGCCTTGGGAACCGCCGCCATCATGCGCTTCTTGGAGCGCTGCTGCCGCAATTGCCGAAGCTTGCCCTTGATGTGCGGGTCACCTTCCGACTGCTTGAACTCTTCCTTGATCTCCTGAAGCGACATCTTCTGTCGCTGGAACCAGCTGCGATACTGGAAGAAATAGTCGCCGATCGCGATGATCGCGAGGGCGGCGACCACGGCGCCGAGCAGATGGACGGTCATGCCGGTGGTGGCGCCCAGCATGGCCATCGGATCCAGCTTGACCATCGCCTCCGTGCGGTGCCGCTCTGGCCACAGGATCGTGGTCATGACGGTGCCGAGCACGACGATCTTGCCGATGCCCTTGAGAAAATTGACCCCGGCCTGCTTGCCGAAGATGCGCTTGAAGCCGGCCGCCGGCGAGAGTTTGCTGAGTTTGGGGGTGAGGGATTCGGCCGACCACACCAAGCGGTGCTGGAGCATGTTGCCGGCAATGGCCGCGATCACCAGCATCAACAGCGGCACGCCGACCGCAGCCAACACCGCGACCTCGATCTGCTGCATCAGCGCAAGCAGGTTTCCCGGATCAGTTTTGATCATCCAGGAATTGGCCAGCAGATTGCGCATCGGCGTCAGCAGCCCGCTACCGACCGAGCCGGAGAAGGTCGAGACCACGAGCGTGCCGCCCGCGATCATGAACCAGGTGTTGATCTCCTGGCTTTTCGCAACGTCGCCGCGTTCGAGCGCCTGGTCGAGACGCTTTTGCGTCGGGTCTTCTGTTTGACTTTCCGGATCGTTGTCTTCTGCCATCGATCCCTCTTATTTCAACGGGAGCATCTGGTGCATGACACCGATGAAGTAGTCGAGATAGGTGCCCATCATCGCCGTGAGCACCACCGCCAGCACCATGAAGCCCGCGAAGATCGATAGCGGCACGCCGACGAAATAAACCTGCATCTGCGGCATCAGCCGCGCCAGAACGCCGAGACCAATATTGAAGACGAGGCCGAACACCAGAAACGGCCCGGAAAGCTGCAGGCCGAGCAGGAACGCTGCGGAAAAGGCCCGCGTGGCGAGCGCGGCGACGTCACCACTCGAGACGGTCTCGCCCGGCGCGAAGATGGCGTAGCTGTCGTTCAGCGCCGCGATCACCAGATGATGGCTGTCGGTGGCGAACAACAACGTCACGCCCAGCATGGTCAGGAAATTGCCGACCAGAACGCCTTGCTGTCCCTGAGTCGGATCGACCGAGGTGACGAAGCCGAGCCCCATCTGCTGCGCGATCACGGCGCCGGCGACCTGCAGCGCCGACAGTGTCACGCGTGCGGTCGCGCCAAGCACGATGCCGATCACGATCTCATGCAACATCAGCACCAGCATCGGCGCGAGCGAGCCCATGTCGACCTGATAGGCATTGCGATGCAGCGGCAGGATGATCAGCGTGAGTAGAAGCGCGATCGACAGCTTCACCCGCGTCGGGATGTTGGTCTCGCCGAGCCCCGGCAGCAGCATCACCATCGCACCGACCCGGGCGAAGGCGAGCATGAAGGCCGCGGCAAGCGCCGGCAACAGCGAGACGTCGATGCGCATGACCGGCGCATTGTGCCTCAGCCGCCGATGATTCGCGACGAGATCCGCAGCATGTGGGAATGAAGTGCGTCAGCCATGAACGGCAGCGCCAGCAGCATTGTGGCAAAAATGGCCAAGATCTTCGGCACGTAGACCAGCGTCTGTTCCTGGATCTGCGTCAGCGCCTGGAACAGCGACACGATCACGCCGACCACGAGCCCGACCACCATCAGCGGTGAGGATACGATCACGATCGTCCAGATCGCGTCGCGGGCGACGTCGAGGGTCTCAGGTCCGGTCATTTCAAATTTCCGCTGCTGGTTGTCTTGACGGCTTGAAAGAAGCGAATGGTGAGTAGCGAATGGCGAATGGGGGCCGCTCGCCATTCGCCACTCGCCCCCGAGATCAAATCGGCATCTTCATGATGTCTTCATACGCCGCGATCACACGGTCGCGGACCGAGACCAGCGTGGACACCGCGACATCGGTATCGGCAACCGCCGTCACCACGTCCATCACGTTGGCCTTGCCGTTGGCCATCGCCACCGTCTGCGCGTCCGATCTGCGGCCCGATTCCATGACGCTGCCGACGGCGTCTTTCAGCAGCGCAGCAAAGGATTGCCCGTTCGGTTCGCTGCCCTTGCCGGCGGCGGTGTTTTCCAGCACGCGCGCAAGGTTGGCATAGGCATTGGCCGCGATTGTCGGTGTTGCCATGGCTTTGAGGTCCTGTTCAGCTCTTGAGGATGTCGAGCGTGCGCTGGATCATCCGGCGCGTCGCACTGATGATGTTGACATTGGCCTCGTAGGACCGCTGCGCATCGCGCATGTCGGTCATCTCGACCACCGAATTCACGTTCGGGTATTTGACGTTGCCGGTGGCATCGGCCGCCGGATTGCTCGGCTCATACTTGACGCGGAAGGCGGACTGGTCGGGCCTGATCTTGCCGAGCGTGACGACCTGCGCGTCGAGCGTGCGGTCGAGCGCCGACGAGAACGTCGGTACCTTCCGCCGATAGGGATCGCCGCCTGAGGTCGCCGAGGTCGAGTCCGCGTTCGCGATGTTCTCGGAGATCACCCGCATCCGCCCGGCCTGCGCCCGCAACCCGGAGGTTGCGATCGCCATGGAACGGGCAAAGTCGCTGCTGTCATTCGCCATGATACGGCTCCTCTAGCTCTAGCCCTTGCCGATCGCGGTCTTCAGGAGATGCAGGCTCTTCGAATAGAGCGAGGTCACCGCCGCGTAATCCATCTGGTTGTTGGCGGACTTCATCATCTCCTCTTCGAGATTGACGGCATTGCCCGCAGGGCGGGTCTCGAAACCCGCATTCTTGTTCTGGTCGAAGCTGGAGACCGCACCGGACGGCGTCATATGGGAGGCGCTGGTGACCGTCATCGCCAGGGTCCCCATCGAACCCGTGGCGGCGCCGGTCTTGTCGAATTTCGGCTCGACCAGGTCGCGCGGCCGGAAATTGGGGGTGTCGGAGTTGGAGACGTTCTCGGACAGGACGCGCTGGCGTTCCTGGTGCCATTGCATCTTGGTGCGAAGCGCCGACAGCACCGGAAGATCGTTGATGGACATCGTTGCGGCTCCTTCCGCCCCTTGCAGACCCGTGCTCCGGGGCTAGGCAGAATTTGCCGCGTGTATGGTTAACAGGTGGTTAAGGCATGGCCGGATCCGTGTCTCGGGCCGGGACATAGATCGCGTTCCCCCGTGATTCGGCCCATTCCAAAAACCGTATTAACCCAGCCGTTTGGCCGCCCCTCCGTAGAGGCCAAGAAGTCATTTTGGATCGAGCGATTCATAGGCTATTAAGAGTTGGGGACGGCAAAACCTGCCGTGGGACATTAAGAGATCGCAGTTTTGGGGCATCGCAAGCTGGTGGCCGGCACCGCCGACCATAGGCACGCGAGAAGCGCCATTTACCGGGGACAGGTATGAACGGTAGCCCTATCACCTTCATCGTCGCGTTCATCGTCGTGCTGGCGTTGATCGGCGTCGTCTTTTGGCTGCTCCGCCGATTCGCCTCGACCCGGCTCGGCGCCAACACCCAGCGCGGCAGGATGCCCCGGCTCGCCGTGATCGACGCCGCCGCGCTCGATGGCCGCCGGCGCCTGGTCCTGGTCCGCCGTGACAATGTCGAGCATCTCCTGATGATCGGTGGCCCGACCGACATCGTCGTTGAGCCGAACATCGTCCGTGCCGCAGCCGGCCGCGATCAGATTCCGCCGCGTTCCAGCGCCGCCGAGCCGCCGCGCCTCGCCCCGATCCCGGATGCCGGCGGTTGGGCCGACGAAGTGCCGCGGCCCGAAGTGCTCGACCATCCCGAGCCGCAAATGCCCGAGCCGCCGCCGCGGCCGGCACGCCCCTCGTTCGCCGACGAGCTCCGCCGCCCGGCCGCCCTGGCCGAGCGCCGCAGTGAGCCGCAGCTCGGCGGCTTCTCACCTGAACCGATGCCGCCGCGGACCGAGCGTGAGACCCGTCCCGAACCGATGCCGCCGCGCATTGCGCGCAGCGAGGCGCCGTTGATGCCGCGTCCCCCGCGCCAGAATGAGCCGGCGAAGATATCACCGGTGCGCGCCGAGCGCGCCCCGGCGCCGCCGCCTCCGCCCATCCCGCAGGCCCCGCCAGGACCACAAGTTGCTCCGCCCGTTCCGCCTCCGGCCGCTGCTACGGCCGCGCCGTCCAGCGCCGAACAGAATCTCGCCGAGATGGCCCAGCGCCTCGAGGCGGCGCTCCGTCGTCCAGGCGGCGAGACCATCGCGCCGCCGGTCGCGCCGGACCCGCCCGTCCCCCCACCTCGCGCAGCACGCGTCGAGCCGTCGTCCCCTCCGCCGCCGGCGAGACAAGCTGCGGAGAAGACCAGCTTTGAAAATCTCGAAGACGAGATGGCCTCGCTGCTCGGCCGTCCGAAGCCATCTTCGTGAGGCTGCCGTCCTTCCCGCGTAGAGTGTTCTTTGTTTCTGTCCTGATCGCCGCGGCCTTGCTCGCAAGCCATGCGCATGCGCAGGACATCAGCATCAATCTCGGCGGCGGCGGTGCTGGCGGCGGCGGCGTCACCGAGCGCGCGATCCAGCTGATCGCCCTGCTCACGGTGCTGTCGATCGCGCCGTCGATCCTGATCATGATGACCTCGTTCACGCGCATCGTGGTCGTGCTGTCGCTGCTGCGCACCGCAATGGGCACTGCGACTGCGCCGCCCAACTCGGTGATCCTGGCCCTGGCGATGTTCCTCACCTTCTTCGTGATGGGACCGGTGCTGCAAAAATCCTACGACGACGGCATCCGTCCGCTCGTCGCCAACCAGATCAGCGTCGAAGATGCGCTCCAGCGCGCCTCCGTTCCCTTGCGCGGCTTCATGCAGAAGAACGTGCGCGAGAAGGATCTGAAGCTGTTTCTGGACCTCTCCGGCGAGCCGCCGCCGGCTACACCCGACGAACTCGCGCTGCGGATCCTCGTTCCCGCCTTCATGATCTCCGAGCTGAAACGCGCCTTCGAGATCGGCTTCCTGTTGTTCCTGCCCTTCCTGATCATCGACCTCGTCGTTGCCTCGGTGCTGATGTCGATGGGCATGATGATGCTGCCGCCCGCGACGATCTCGCTGCCGTTCAAGCTGATCTTCTTCGTGCTGGTCGATGGCTGGTCGCTGGTGGCGGGGAGTTTGGTGCAGAGTTACGGGGGGTAGTTGGGCCTCCGCCCTACCCCTCGACCTCATACTGCTTGCTGAGGTGATCACCGATCTGCACCAGCATGGCGACGCTCTCGGGGAAACCGGGCTTGTCCCGTGTCGCCTGGTCGGCGTCAGCGCGGAACTCCCAGCTGTCCCCGTCGCGGACGATCGAGATCGTCAAGCCCTCGGGTCCGTCGGCATGGGCCTTCAACTCGGCCCGCGCCATGGCGATGAGTTCGGCTTCGGTCTTGGCAGGCTTGGTCATGTCAACGCTCTCCCGGCATGAAGGCACAGAGTGCCGCCTCGTCGGGCAACTGTCGAGAGGTCAGGAGTAGCAGGAGTCCTAAAGCACGAGGGGCGCCTTGGGGTTTGCTTGAGCATGATCTTTTCGGCAAAAGCGCTACGCACTTTTCCGGATCATGCTCTACCGCGTCATCTTGATCTGCCGCACGACGGGAATCGTCGGCAGCGAGCCGGTGTGCTCGGTGTCGTCCTTGGCCTGCGGCGAGGCCGGGGCCCGGGCGGTGGCGTCGGGGAAGCGCTGCTTCATCTCGCGCAGGAAGCCGTCGAGGGTGTCGACGCTTGCCGCGAGCTTTGCAATCTCGTCGAATTCGGCACTGGAGGCGGCAGCCGGCTTGCTGGCGATATCGAAGGCGAGCCGGTCGGCGCTCTCGCTCATCAAGGGAGCGTATTTCTCGCGAAAGCGCGACAATCCGATCGAATCGTCGGCGAGCGCATAGCCGACCGCGGCGCGGATGATGTCGCTCTTCTCCACCGCGTTGAGCGGCTTGAAGTCGCGGAAGCGTTCGCCATAGTACAGCTCGATCTGCTCGGCGGACTCGCGCCAGCGCCGCGCCGCCCAGAAGATGTCGGACCGCAGCCGCAGCACCTCACGCCCCGAGACGTTGGAGACGATGTCGAGCGCGAGGTCATGGCGGCCGACGTCGCTCTGGGCCCGGGCCTCCAGCAGCAGGCGCTGCTGCCGCAACTCGCCGGCGAGATCGCTGATGCGGCTCGCGCGCAGCGCGGTGATCGCCATGTCCGGCTTACGGTTGGCGAGATAGATCATGGCGAGGCGCGCGGCGACCTGGGCACGCGCAGCGCCTTCAAGACGATGATCGACCTGGTATTGCAGGAGCTCGGCGGCCTGATCGAGCAGATCGATCGAGGCGAGACGATCGGCCAGGCGGCGGATCAGCTCGTCGCCGCGGCGGCCGATCGGCGTCAGTTCACGGAATTCGTAGAACATCCCGAGTGCTTCGATCGGCGGCAGCTCGTCGCCCTTGGGACCCAAGAATATCTGCGTGAACAGATCCGACGCCAGGTCCTGCGCCTGGCGCGAGGCTTCCGCGTTCGGCTGCAGCTTGGTCGCGGTGCGCGCGGCTGTCAACGCGTCGCGATAGCGCCCGGCATCGGCATACAACTGCGACAGCATCTGCAGCGTCTTGACCTCGATCGAGTCGCCGCGCCAGGTCATGGACAACGTCTCGAGCTCGCGCAGCGCATCTTCCTTGCTGATCTCGTTGCGCTTCTGCAGGAGCGCGACCTGGAGCTGCTTGGCTTCGGCCGCGGCCTGGCGATCGGTGGATTCGACAGCGACGTTGTAATCGTCGAGCGCGTCCTTGTCGTGGCCGAGCGCCTCAGCGAGCCTGCCGCGCAGCACGGCAAAGCCGGGCGCGGCCTCCGGCGACACACCGACCACCTCGATCTCGCCACGACGTTTCGAGGCGCCGGCGTAGTCCTTCACCTCGAGCGAGGCACGCATCGCATCCATGGTCACGATGCGCTGGATGTCGAGCGGCAGCGAGGCAATGGCAAATTCGACGTTCTTGAATTTCTCGCGCGCGTCCGCCCATTTGCCCTGCCGCGCATAGGCGAGCGCCTTCCAGAGCTGGGAATCGTGGCTGTTGCCGATCACGGGATTGGCGAGATCCTTCAGGCCCTGTGCCGGTCGCCCGATCAGGATGCTCGAGATCGCGTGCATGATCAGCGCCCCGCTCTCCTCCTTGTTGAGAGGATCGCTCAGCATCAACTCGGTCACGGAGTTGGCTTCGTGATACATCGCGCGCGACATGTAGAACTGCGCGAGATCGAGCCGCGGCAGCGAACGCTGCGCCGGATCGACGGCCGAGATCGCCGTGATCAGTTCGCTCTGGCGCGTCCAGAAATCTTCCGACTGGCCCTTGCGCCAGCCTTCGGGATTGAAGATCGGCCGCACCGCAGTCGGTGCCCGCTCGGCCGAGACATCGACCGGCGACAGCGTCAGTCCGCCCTTCTTGCCGAGAATGACCTTGTCCAATCCGACCTCGACGCCGACCTCGTCGGAATTCGGCCGGATCGCGATGCCGTGCGCGGATTCCAGCAGCGAGAGATCGACGAGATCCTGCCGCTTGATGAAGCCACGGACCGGCCGCCGAGCGGTGACGACATAGAGCACGTCGCCGGCGTCAGGATCGGTGAGCTTGTGTAGCAGGCCGGGATTCGCAAAGGGAATGGCGATGTTGGCGAGCGCGGGATCGGTGATGTTGCGCGACATCATCAGCGGCAGCGGCGTCGCCTGGATCTTGTCGGCGAGCGTGAGCAGCCAATTGGTCTCCTTGCCGACCTCCTCGCTGGTCAGCGAATAGACCAGCGGACGGGTGAGACGGATGCGCACCGCCTGGCCCTTTTCGAGCGGCATGCGACTGACCTCGCCGATCATCGCACCACCTTTGCTGCGGATCGCGTCGACATCAACGGGCTTTTGCGAATCGAACACCAGCCACACCGTGTCGCCGCGGCGGAACGCGGCAGCTGGCGTCGCGACGGAAAGCGGGAACGTCACAAGCAGTCCGTCGCTGTCACGCCGCGCATCGACGCTGGCCGTCACGGGCGGCGGTGCAGCCTCTGCAGGCTTGGCTTCGGCTTTCACGGGCGCTTTGGGCGCATCCTTGATCGGCTCCTTGGCCGCTTCCTCCGGGACCATCGCCTTGGCGACTTCCTTGGGCGCCGCGGCAACCGCAGGCATCGCCGGCATCGCAACTTTCGGTGCTTCCTTGGATACCTCCTTCGGCCCTTCCGCGTGCGGAGCTTCGGTTACCGGTGCCGTCATCGCCGGTGCCGGCTTCGGCGCCTCAGCGGCCGGCATCGCGGCGGGTGCCTCCGACTTGAGCTCGGCCTTGATCTCAACCTTGGCTTCTCGCGCGATCGCCTCCGAGGTCGGTGGCGCGATCTCCTTCGGCTTTGGAGCTGCCGGCTTTTCCGCGGCCGGTCCATGACCGCTCGCTTCCACCTGCGCGATGGCGGCCTCGGGCGTCGCGGCCGTCTTGCCCTTGTCGGGCTGGAAGGCGATGTCGACCACGTAGTTCTTGTCGTCGCGGAAGGAGTGCACGTCGGAATCGCCAATCAGCGCGATTTCGACGCTGGTCTGGTCGATATCGCTTTTCTGCTTGATCGAGGCGACGTTCGGCGGCGCCGCGACGACAGCATCGGCGAGGTCGAAGTTGAGATTGGCGTTGAAGGCGAGCGTGAGCTTCTGCTCGTTCAGAACGGAGGAGACGCCGACGCCGTCCGGCATCTCGAACACGAAGCGCACGAAGGTCGGCTGCACCGATGCGCGCACGCGGATCGGTGGACGCTTCTTGCTCTCGGCCGCCGCGCGTTGGGCGCGCAGCGCGCGCTCTGCGACGCGGGCGCGCTCGGCGAGTTCCTTCACCACGTCCATCGGCAGGCTCGGCGGCGGCCCCTTCCAGCCTTCCGGCAGCAGGTCGATGAAGGTGCGCTCGCCCGCATTCATGGTGTTGACGGTGACGCGACGCGCCAGCGACAGACGGATCGCGCTGCCGTCAGGATCGCGGCGGGCAGAGTTGACGTAATCGGGCGCGCCTTCCGGCACGCGCTCGACGGGCACGTCGACAGGGCGGTCGAAACGGATGATGAGAATTGACCCCGCGGTCGTGACCTCGGAGGGAACGTCCTCACCGAGCTTGATCACGAGGCGGGCAAAGCCGCCGCTCGCTGAAAAGCTCGCCTCGCCGCGGACCGCATCGCCGGCCCGGGCGGCGGGCGCGCCGAGGCCGATCAGGAGGCAGGCTGCCAGCACCGGCGCGTTGCGGACATGGCGCGACAGCCCCAGCGCCAGGGCGCGGGCTCGCGACACAAATCCAGCGGCAGCCTCTCGCCCCATTGGCGGCATTTCTTCCGGTTCGACGGTCCACGCCGGCACTGGTGCCGGCCCATGCCTTCGAATGTAGGTTTTCGCAATTAAGGACTTCTTAAGTATGAGCCCTCAATTCGGCTTTTGCGTCGGCTTGCCGTCGATCTTCGGGAGATCGCCGGCGGAAGCAGCCTGATCCCCGCCCCCGTTGGCTCGGCGCGCCATCTCGACCGTCAGCCGCTCGGCGGCTTCCGACGACATCAGTCCCAGAATGTCGGACATCTTGCGCGGGGCGATCGCCGAGGCGATCTCGATCAGCACGCTCATCTCGAGCCGGTCGAACACCCGCGCGGCGTCCTTGGGCTTCATGCCCTCATACATGGTCACGAGGCCCTTCAGGCGCTGGGCCTCGGCGGCCTTCTGTTCGGCCTGGGTCGCCGTGATGCGGGACTCCACCGCCTTCATCTCCTCGACCTTGCCTTCGATGCGCTTCTCGGCCGATTTCAACAGGCTCTCGCGGATGTCGATCTCGCGCTGGCGGGCCTCAATCTCCTGACGGCGCGACTGCAAGCGTTCCAGGATCGCGCGCTCCGAGGCCGAAACCTGCGGCTGGGCCTCGTCCATCTTCACCGGGGTGCCCTCGGGCTTGGTCTCGGGCGCAGCCGGCTTCGGTGCTTCCTTCGGCGCGCCATGCGTCGAGCCGGTGATGTCGGGGTCGTCTCGCCCGGTCGGAAAGTTCAGGTTCTCCTGCGCCCAGGACTTCTTCATCGAGTTCGGCTGGTAGTCGAAGACATAGCCGCCATTGATCACGAGCCCCGCCACTTTCAGCACGGCGAGACCTGCGACCGCAACCAGGACGACCGGAATGACGCGGATGTTACGGAAGGACTTCATACCCTGACTTTATGCGGCGAGACCGTTGGACCTTCGGCGCTCGGAGAAGGCTTCGGCAGCAGCTGCAACCGCCTTGGCCGCAGA
This sequence comes from Bradyrhizobium sp. USDA 4474, assembly GCF_054057515.1. Lineage (NCBI taxonomy): Bacteria > Pseudomonadati > Pseudomonadota > Alphaproteobacteria > Hyphomicrobiales > Nitrobacteraceae > Bradyrhizobium > Bradyrhizobium sp. USDA 4474. The sequence continues at coordinate 1,007,205 of NZ_JBSRZJ010000002.1, forward strand.
CGGCTTGGTGGCGGGGGCGGCTGCGGCTTCGGGATTCGTCACGGGGCGCGCCGCGATCGCGATCTTGGAGAGCCGGCGCACCACGTTGTCGGCTTCGCCAAGCTGCTTGTAGAGCTGGTCGGACATGTGCGTGGCGGCGGCCAGCTGGCTGCCGAGATTCTCGTTGACGTCGCGCACCGCCAGCTTGAGCCCGCCGATCGCGCGCTCGGCGATCTCGGTCGCGGTGATCAGCTCGCCGATCACGGCCTTCAGCGAATGCTCGTCCGCCTTCAGCCGCGTCAGCCGCTTGTTGAGCAGCATGCAATAAACCGATCGTGAGCATGAGCAGGATAGCCACCAGCGTCTCGATCGCCATTCCCAGGAAGTGGTTCATGGGGCCTCCATCAGCTTGTTCTGTTCGTCCACCTTCTCGAACATCGCAAGCGTCGTACTTGGCTTGCGCAAGGGTTTCGTCACGCGGATCGCGACGCGGTCGCCGACCCGACCCATCCGCCCCTCGGTCAGGGTGACGTCGCCGCAGCGCACGGTCACGTTGGCGTCGGCGCGCATGTCCAGCGGCAGCGTGTCTCCGACCTTGAGCCGCATCAGCTGCTTGAGCGGGATGTCGGCTTCGTAGAGCACGGCATCGACCGCGATCTCGGCCTGGTTGATCTCGGTTGCGAAATGGCCTTCCCAGATCGGGTCGCGGCCGAACTTCTCGCCCATGAACATCTGGAGCAGCACGCCCCGGATCGGTTCGATGGTCGCGTAGGGAAGCAGCAGCTCGATATTGCCACCGCGATCTTCCATGTCGATGCGCAGGCGCACAAGGATCGCGGCGTTAGCGGGACGGCTGATCGCTGCAAAGCGCGGATTGGTCTCGAGCCGGTCGATGGTAAAGGTCACTGGCGACAGCGGCCGGAACGCCTGCTCGGCATCGGCCAGCACCACTTCGACCAGGCGCTTGACCAACTCGGTCTCGATCGTGGTGTAGGGCCGGCCTTCGATGCGAAGCTGGCTCGAGCCGCGGCGACCACCGAGCAGCACGTCGATCATCGAGTAGATCAGGTTGGAATCGACCGTCGCCATGCCGAAGTTTTCCCACTCCTCGGCCTTGAACACCGAGAGCACGGCAGGCAGCGGGATCGAGTTCATGTAATCGCCGAAGCGCACCGAGGTGATGCGGTCGAGCGAGACTTCGACGTTGTCGGAGGTGAAATTGCGCAAGGACGTCGTCAACAACCGCACCAGGCGGTCGAAGACGATTTCGAGCATCGGCAGACGCTCATAGGAGACCATCGCCGAATCGATGATCGCGCGGATGCCGGAATGATCGTCGAGGGTGACGTCGCCGACGGTAAAGCCGAGAAGATTGTCGATCTCCTCCTGCGAGAGAACGCGCTCGCCGGAGTTCTTGCCGTTGCCGAGATCGCGGCTGCCGTCCTCGACCATGGCCGCCCATTGCAGGGCCATGGTCTCCGAAAGTTCGTTTTCAGCAGCAGCCTTCGCGGCCTCCGCGGGATCCTCGGAATCGAGCGACGCCTCCCATTGGGCGGCAATCGCATCCTGGTCCATCTGTTCGGTGCCGGCCATGACGCTAGCCCGTACCCTTCCGCAGCGTCGTCACTGGAGCACGACTTCCTTGAACAGCACCGCGCTGACCTGGATCGGCGCGACGGCGGCGTTGACCCGCTTGGTCAGCTCTTCCTTGAGACGGAAGACGCCGGCGGAGCCGTTGAGGTCGGAGGAACGAAGCTCGCGCACATAGGTCTGGAAGATGTCGGTGACCCGCGGCATCGACGGCTTGATCGCCTCGATCTGCTTCTCTTCCTTCAGCTCGAGCACGATCTTGAGCTTGAGATATTGCACGCGCTCGCCCGGCGCGCCGGCGAGGTTGACCATCATGTCGGGCACCTCGACGAAGGCTGGCGGCTTCGGCGGGGGCGCGGCCTCGGCATGATGCTCCTCGTCGCCGTGACGGAAGAACAGGAACCAGGTCGCAGCGCCGCCGCCGAGCAGGACCAGGGCGGCAACGACGATCAGGATCAGCTTGAACTTGCTCTTGGGGGCAGCGGCTTCCGCACCTTCGGCGGCTGCGCCGCCTTCCGCTTCACTCTCTGCCATGGTCGTCCGGGCTCGCTGATCTCATAGAGGGCGAGAGAGCAAAGCCTCCTGGCAGACAGTGACGCGATACGAATGTCCCGGCGCAAAGCGCTCCTCTTCGCTGCAAACGCTACGGTAATAATGGTTAACGGAACCTTTCGATTGGGCCCCTGCTAGGAAAAATCTGCCGGGCAAACATGGCTAACAGAACCTTTCTGCCCCCTGCCGCGAGCCCCGAAAAAATCACCAACCCATTGTAATTACATATCATTTCAAATTGGCACGACTTTCGCTGAGAGAGGGCCGAGACCGAACGGTTTGGGAGAACCAGACGGCCTCTTTCACGGGATCGGCCAAGGCGCTTGGGAGAGCGAAATGGCCGGGCTCACTCGAGGGGAGATTGACCGATGCAGAACGCGCTTCTGATCGGCTTGTCACGGCAGATGACGTTGGAACGGCAGATGGATGTCATCGCCAACAACGTCGCCAACGTGAACACCAACGGCTTCAAGGCTGACCATTCGCTGTTCGAGGAGTTTCTCCGCTCGAACGCTCATGAGGACAATTTCGTCGGCTCCGACCGCCGGGTCTCCTATGTGCAGGACCGCGGCACCTATCGCGACGTCGGCCAGGGGCCGATGGAGGCCACCAACAACCCGCTCGACATGGCGATCAGCGGCAACGCCTTCTTCGCCGTGCAGGCCAACGGCGCCGAGCGCTACACCCGCGACGGCAAATTCGCGCTCAGCAGCACCGGCCAGCTCATGACCTCCGACGGCAATCTCGTGCTCGGCACCGCCGGCCCGATCGTTTTCCAGCCGACCGACCACGACATCAACGTCGCCCCGGACGGCACCGTGACGGTGCTGGAGGGGACCGCCAAGACGGACTCGATCCGCGGCAAGATCCGCATGGTGAGTTTCGACGATCCGGCCAAGCTCACCAAGCTCGGCGCCAATCTGTACGACGTCGGCTCCGCCAACCAGCAGCCCGACGCCAAGTCCACCCTGCAGCAGGGCTACATCGAGAAGTCGAACGTGAATTCGGTCGGCGAGATGAGCCGCATGGTCGAGGTGATGCGCAGCTACACGGCGATCGCCAACCTGCTCCAGCAGCAGAGCGACCTCCACAAATCGGCAATCGAAAAGCTCGCCGACGTTCCGGCCTGATTGAGGGAGAACTGACATGCAGGCGCTTCACACCGCAGCGACCGGAATGGCGGCACAGGAACTGAACGTTCAGGTGATCTCCAACAACATCGCCAACCTGCGCACCACCGGCTTCAAGAAGCAGACCGCGGCGTTCCAGGACCTCATCTACGAACACATCCGTCGCGTCGGCGCGCAGGCTTCGGACCAGGGCACCATCCTGCCCGTCGGCGTCGACATCGGCGGGGGCGTCAAGACCGTCGGCACGCCGCGCAGCATGACCCAGGGCACGCTGTCGCAAACCGGCAACGATCTCGACCTCGCGATCTCGGGCGAAGGCTTCTTCAAGATCCTGATGCCTGACGGCACCTTCCAGTACACACGCGACGGCACGTTCCAGATGGACAATCAGGGCCGGGTCGTCACCGCGGGAGGTAACCCGGTGCAGCCGACCATCACGATCCCGAACAACGCCTCGGGCATCACCGTCAACGAGCAGGGCCAGGTGACCGTGACGCTGCCGGGCTCGTCGACCAACACCATTCTCGGCCAGATCGGCGTGACCCGTTTCATCAACAAGGCGGGCCTGCAGCCGGTCGGCAGCAACCAGTTCGTCGAGACGACGTCGTCGGGCACGCCTCAGGACGGCACCGCGAACTCCGAAGGCTACGGCAAGATCACCCAGGGCAGCCTCGAACAGGCCAATGTCGACGTCGTCTCGGAGATGAGCGACCTGATCGCCGCGCAGCGCGCCTACGAGATGAACGCAAAGGTGATCAGCGCCGCCGACCAGATGATGCAATCGACCACGGCGCTGTTCCGCTGAGGTGATGAACATGATCCGCACCGCGCTTCTCACCCTCTCCGCGCTGCTCGTGCTGGCGCTGCCGGCGCAGGCTGCCGACGACGGCATCGCAACGCCGACGCTGCGCGCCAGCGTCACCGTGACGTCGGACGTGGTCCGGGTCGGCGATCTCATCGACAATGCCGGTTCGGCCGCGCAGATCCCCGTCTATCGCTCGCCCGATCTCGGCACCACCGGCGCGCTGCCTGTCGCCCAGGTCCTGAGCGTGCTGCGCGCCAAGCAGGTGATCGGCGTGATGACCGGCGACATCACGGAAGTCCAGGTCACCCGGCTCGCCCGCACCCTTGCCAGCAAGGATCTCGAAAACGCAGTCGCCTCCGCACTCGAGCGCCGTTTCGGCCTTGGCGACGCCGCCAACATCACGGTCACCTTCGACCGTGGCATGTCCGACATGCGGCTCGATGCCACCAACACCGGCGCGCTCCAGGCGGTTGCGACCCGCTACGATGCCCGCAGCGGCCGCTTCGACATCTCCTTCGAGGTCGGGAACGAGGGTACGGTCCCGACCAAGCTGCACTTCACCGGCACCGCGATCGAGACGGTTGAGGTTGCCGTTCTGACCCGCGACATCGACCGCAGCGAGATGCTGAAATCCTCCGACGTCGCGCAAGAGCGCCGGCCGAAGGCCGAAGTGACCGGCGAGCCCGCGCTGCGCGAACGCGCCGTCGGCATGCAGCTGCGCCGGCCGATGCGCGCCGGCATGCCGATCCGCGTTGCCGACCTCGCCAAGCCCGAATTCGTGTCGCGCGACCAGAGCGTCACCGTCATCTACCAGGTCCCCGGGATCTATCTCACCACGCGCGGCAAGGCGATGGAGGGCGGTGCCGAGGGCGACACCGTGAGTGTCCTCAATCCGCAGACCAAGCGGACGCTGACCGGCGTCGTCACCGGCCGCGGCCAGGTCACCGTGCAGGGCGCCAGCCAGTCCGCGCCGATGCCGGCCGCGGTCGAGCAGACCTCCTCGCTCAAGCGCGACGAAGCGCCCGCCCCGGTCGACACCGAGGCCCTCGTCCGCAACCTGGTCCAGGCGCCTTCGTCGCCGGCCCAGATTGCACAAGCCCAGATTCCGCAAGCTCGCGTCTCGCAAGCACAGGCAAAGTAAGAGTTAGTCATGTCCGCTTTCAGTTCGGCTTACCGCCTTCGTCGCATCGCGATCTCTGCCCTGCTGCTGACAGCCAGCGCGCTGGGCGGCTGCTCCTCGATCGACCGCTTGTCGCAGATCGGCGAGCAACCGAAATTGTCGGCGATCGACAATCCGACGACGCAGCCCGGCTACAAGCCGGTGCAGATGCCGATGCCGAAGCCGGAAGTCGCCTCCTACAACCCGAACTCGCTGTGGCGTAACGGCAGCCGCGCCTTCTTCAAGGATCAGCGCGCCACCCATGTCGGCGACCTCCTGACGGTGACCGTGAACATCACCGACAAGGCCAATATCGAGAACGAGACCCAGCGCAGCCGGTCCAACAAGGAAGATTCGGGCATCACCGATTTCATCGGCGCGAAAACGCTCGGCGCGCAGGCGCAGAAGGTGCTGCCCGGCCGTATCCTGACTGCCGACTCCACCGCCTCCAGCGATGGCAAGGGCTCGGTCAACCGCACGGAAGCGTTGCAGACCAACGTCGCGGCCGTCGTGACCCAGGTGCTGCCGAACGGCAATCTCGTGGTCGAAGGCAAGCAGGAGATCCGCGTCAACTACGAGATCCGCGAGCTCGTGGTCGCCGGCATCGTCCGCCCCGAAGACATCCAGAGCGACAACACCATCGATTCCAGCAAGATCGCCCAGGCCCGCATCGCCTACGGCGGCCGCGGCCAGATCACGGACGTGCAGCAGCCCCGCTACGGCCAGCAAGTCATGGACGTGCTGCTGCCCTTCTAGCCCTCTCTAGGAGCTCCCACATCGTGTTCGCGAACCTAGGCGCGAACGACGATGTACTACGCGGCCCTCGCTAGCTCCCCTGGCGAGGGCCGCATGTATTGGGCCTGACGTGTCGCTGTGGCTCCGAGTCAGCTCCGTGCAATCGTATCGACGCAATGACGGTGGAGAGAGCGCTACGTAAACGCCGCCTCCGCCACGCCCAGGCCGTCCAGCTCCATCCGCACCTTGTCGCCGGCTTTCAGCCACAGCGTCTTCACCAGGCTGCCCGTCAGCACGAGCTGTCCCGCGTGCAGGCCCTTGCCTTCGGCGGCGAGGTGGTTGGCGAGCCAGGCGAGGGCGTTGTGGGGGTGGCCGAGCACGTCAGCGCCAGTGCCGTGGCTGACCTCCTCTCCGTTGACGATGGCGCGGCCCTTGACCGCTTTCAGGTCCGGTACCGACGAGCGCGGAACCGAGGCGCCCAGCACACAGCCGGCGGCGAAGAAATCATCCGCGATCAGCGTCGGCGCGCCCATCGTCTCCCACTTCACGTAGCGGTCGTCCACGATCTCGATGGCGGGATGGTAGCTTTCAACGGCTTCGCCGACCCATTCGGCGGTGAACGGCGCCTCGCCGGCGGCGAGGTTGCGCTTTAGCCGCACCGCAATCTCGCATTCGACACCGACACGGACATAGTCGGCGACCGCGAGCTCCACGCCGCTGTCGTGCACACCCGTCTGGAACACACCCCCGCCGCAGGGGTGCGGAATGCCGATATACTCCTGCATGACCTGGCTGGTGCAGCCGATCTTGTAGCCGACCAGCGGCCCGACATGAGGCAGCAGGAGATCATGCAGCGCACGCTGGACCTGATAGCCCGCGGCCTCATCAGCAGGCGGAACTTCGAGCGCCGCGAGCGGCGCATGGTTGCGGCGCGCCAGCGCGATCGCCTTTGCGGCTTCAAGAATTTTGTCCATCGGCGCCGCCTCCCACGCGACCACAAGCATGGCCGGCACTTCAGCATCCCCGCCGGAGCCTGACAAGCGCCGGAGGCATGCGCCCATGCGGGTGGATTGCGCGCTGACGGATGCGGCCGACGGCCTCTTATCCGCCTTAAGGAAATATTGAGCTGGTCCAGGCTTCATGGGGATGCGCGTTGCAGCCTCGCACGAGGCCGGATTGCAGCGAGGCTTGATGCAGCTTGATCAGAGTCTCAGCATGCGAGTCGATCTCCTTGATGCGACTCGCAAAACCTCCCGCACCTGAAGCGAAGGCTATGTCTCATGTGAATTCACGTGAGCTTGCAGCAATGGACTCTAGCCCATTGATCGCGATTCGCTTTTCGCCATCGCGTACCCGTCAAGCACGCCGCGGCAAGCGATAGGCACAGCGCAGATTACGGCGCGAAACGGCGCGCCTTGCGTCCAAAAACGAAGAGCCGCATCTCTGCGGCCCGGACTCTATTCGTCGCGATAGACCTTCTCGCGTTTCTCGTGGCGCTCCTGCGCTTCCACCGAGAGCGTCGCGATGGGCCGGGCCTCGAGCCGCTTCAGAGAGATCGGCTCGCCGGTGTCCTCGCAATAGCCGTAGGTATTGTCCTCGATGCGCTGGAGCGCGGCGTCGATCTTGGCGATCAACTTGCGCTGGCGGTCGCGGGCGCGGAGTTCGATAGCACGGTCGGTTTCCGACGATGCCCGATCGGCAAGATCGGGGTGGTTCACGTTCTCCTCCTGCAGAGCCTGCAGGGTGAGCTTGGACTCTTTCAGGATCTCATCCTTCCAGGCGAGGAGCTTCAAACGGAAGTACTCCTTCTGCCGGTCGTTCATGAAAGGCTCTTTTTCGGTCGGTCGGTAGTTTTTCAACTTTTCCAAGGGCGGCCTATCTATTTAAGCAACGACTCGCAACGAAACGGGTCCGTTGAGCCGGGGCTTATATAGCTACCCCTTGTGACAGACAATATTTCCTTAATGGCGCAGTTACCGCCCCCAAGCCCTTGCACAGGAACGTTTATCCGCAAATACCCGGGGGGCGGCCAAAAGCCTAGTAGCCGACCGTGAAACGCTGCCGCAGATGCGCCGGCTTCTCGATCTCGTCGGCAAGCGCGATGGCGTAATCGGCGAAGCTGATCCAGCTCTTCCCGTTCGCATCTGCGAGAAGCTGGTCGGTGCCGAGCCGGAACTGGCCCGTGCGGGCCCCCTCGACGAACAATGCGGATGGCGAGATGAAGGTCCAGTTCAGATCGTTTTCCTGCCGCAACAGGTCGAGGAAGACGCCGCCAGCTTCCGCCTCGGCCTTGTACTGGGCCGGAAAACCCGGGGTTGTGACCAGTTTGACACCGGGAGCGACCTCCAGACTGCCAGCGCCGCCAACGACCAGATAGCGGCCAACTTTCGAATCCTTGGCCGCGCGGATCAGCTTGTGCGGGTCGCTCGCCAGGAAGTGGACGGAGCTCACCGCAACGTCATGCCCGGTCCAGAGTTTGGCGAGACCGACCTGGTCGAGCACATCGCCCTTGGTCGGCGTGACGTTTGGCAGTGCCGCAATCTTCTCGGGGTTCCGGGCGATGGCGGTAACCGCATGGCCGCGGCGGGACAGTTCCTTGGTGATTTCCGAACCGGCCCGGCCCGAGGCGCCGGCAACTGCGATTTTCATGGAAGGCTCCTTTGCTTCTAATAGTAACCACTGGTGACTAGATATCGCAAAGAATGCTGGTGTTAAGAGAGCACTTTGTGCTTACCTGCTTACGCGGGAGTAACCGAAGCCGAGCCAGGCGAGCGCAAGGAACCGAGATGAAACCCAATGTCTATGCCGCCGAGTGCCCGACACGCCAAATCCTCGATCGAGTCGGCGACAAATGGGCCGTGCTGATCCTGTTGCTGCTGCGCGAGGAGCCGATGCGCTTCAATCGGTTGCGCCGCACGATCGAAGGTATCTCGCAGAAGATGCTGAGCCAGGTTCTCAAGTCGCTCGAACGCGACGGCCTGCTCAAGCGCCGCGCCATCGCGACCGTGCCGGTGACGGTTGAATATTCGATCACGCAACTCGGCGTGACACTCGCCGCCGCGGTAGATCCATTGCGCGACTGGGCCGAGGAGAATCTGAAAGACGTGCTCGCCGCCCAGCGCCGCTACGACGCGCAGCAGCAGGAGGAAGCGGCGTAAAACGTGAGGCAGACCGCTAGAGGACCGTCATCCTGAGCTGCGAGTGGCGCGATGCAAAGCATCGCGCCGGGAGCCTCGAAGGATGAACGGCCGAGATACAGCCGGACCGTCGCCCTTCGAGGCTTGCCCTGCTTTGCAGGCGAGCACCTCACAGGGTGACGGATAACGACTACGCCTGCCCGGCCTTCGCCAGCTCGACCTCGACGCGCAGCTCGATCTCGGACAGCACGGAATCGAGACCGGGATCGCCGGAGGACGATTTCAGGTTTGCCGCCGCATCGCGCAGCCGCATCACCGTCGAGGCGTCGAGATTGCCGGACAACAGCCCCATCTTGAGATCGTCGAGCACGTCGAGCGCGGTCTTGCCGCGGGCGACCGAGCGCTTGCGGCGCTCGATGGGATCTTCCACGATGCCTTGCAGCGCGAGCAGCCCGTCGATGTTGGCGGTGGCCTTCGGTGCGGCGGCGCTGCGTGCCTCCTGCGCCGACGAGGTGTCGGGCAGCACGAAGGTGCCGGAGCTCGTTCGCCTGGCCTGGCTGGCCGGAGTCCCAAGCGTGGTGCCATTCGGTCCGTAGATGCGCATCGGAGCAATCCGGGTGATCGATGCGCCACATTCGCCGCTTTATGGTTAACGGGGCGTAAACGGCCCGGCAATATCTGCCGACAGGCGGCAGTTTCGCTCCTCAGGGCGAACGGCGGCTAGCCTCGATCTAAAGAGATTTATTCAACCTTTTCAATCGCCTAGTCCCTCTGCTCCGGGTTGGCACAGTGCTCGCAGGGAAAGCGCCGGACCAGCTCGTCATGGGAGTGTCTGGCAGGTCCGAGGTGTGAGGAGGCTCTTTGAGGAGCCTTGGGGAGCAGAGGATGCCAGGCGTTCGTTGGGTGAGGATTTTTGGGCTGGCCTGTGCCGCGCTGTCAGCGCTGGCCATTTCGGCCGCGTCCGCAAACGCGACCTCGCGCATCAAGGATCTCGCCAATATCGAAGGTGTGCGGCAGAACCAGCTCATCGGCTATGGCCTCGTCGTCGGCCTCAACGGCACCGGCGACACCCTCAACAACATCCCCTTCACCAAGCAGTCGCTGCAGGCGATGCTCGAGCGCATGGGCGTCAACATCCGCGGCGCCACCATCCGCACCGGCAACGTCGCCGCCGTGATGGTCACAGGCAACCTGCCGGCCTTCGCGACGCAAGGCACGCGCATGGACGTCACCGTATCAGCGCTCGGCGATGCCAAGGATTTGCGCGGCGGCACCCTGCTCGTCACCCCCCTGCTCGGCGCCGACGGCAACGTCTATTCGGTCGCGCAGGGCTCACTCGCGATCTCCGGTTTCAATGCCGAGGGCGAAGCGGCGAAGATCGTGCGCGGAGTTCCGACCGTGGGCCGCATCGCCAACGGCGCCATCATCGAGCGCGAGATCGAGTTTGCGCTGAACCGCCTGCCGAACGTGCGGCTCGCGCTGCGCAACGCGGACTTCACCACCGCCAAGCGCATTGCGGCTGCGATCAACGACTATCTCGGCGTCAAGAGCGCCGAGCCGATCGATCCCTCGACCGTGCAGCTGACGATCCCGCCGGAGTTCAAAGGCAACGTGGTCGCCTTCCTGACCGAGATCGAGCAGCTCCAGGTCGATCCTGACCTCGCCGCCAAGATCATCATCGACGAACGTTCGGGTATCATCGTGATGGGCCGCGACGTTCGCGTCGCCACAGTCGCGGTCGCGCAGGGCAATCTCACGGTCACGATCTCCGAGAGCCCGCAGGTGAGCCAGCCCAACCCGCTGTCACGGGGCCGCACCGTGGTCACGCCGCGCTCCAGCGTCGGCGTCACGGAGGACGGCAAGAAGTTCGCCGTGGTCAAGGACGGCGTCTCGCTTCAGCAACTCGTCGACGGCCTCAACGGCCTCGGCATCGGCCCGCGCGACCTCATCAGCATCCTCCAGGCGATCAAGGCCGCCGGTGCGATCGAAGCCGACATCGAGGTGATGTGATGCAGACGGGCATGCTCAACAGCGCGCGCGTCACCGCCGCCCTCTCCTCGAATCCGGCCTTCTCGGTCGAAAGCCGCAACGGCCGGCCCGACTTCGAACTCGCTGCCGCGCTTCAAAAGGTTTCGCCGCAGCAGCAAGCCAAGGCACAGAAGACCGCCACCGACTTCGAGGGCATGTTCCTCAACAGCATGTTCGCGCAGATGACTTCGGGCCTGAAGGGCGAAGGCCCGTTCGGGGATACGCCGGGCACTGGCGTGTGGCGCTCGATGCTGACCGAGCAATATTCCAAGAACTTCGCCAGCGCCGGGGGTGTCGGTATTTCCCGCGACGTGTACCGCACCCTGATCATGCAGCAGGCCAAAACCACTCTTCGCACGGCATAGGGTCAAACGAGATGAACCACTTCAACGCGTCACGTCAGCCGATGCCCGCACAGCGCCCGAACGACGCGCAGGGCAACGCCGAGGCGCGCAAGCTCGCCGAAGACCTGATGGATGCGATGAACGCCCTGCTCGGCTTGATCGAACGTGAGACCGAACTGGTCCGCGCCGGCAAGGTCCGCGAGGCGATGACGATGGAAGGCAAGAAGCAGGAGCTGTCGCGGCGCTACGTCGGGGCCGTCAGCCAGTTGAAGGCCAACCAGGACAGGCTGGCGAAATCCGCGCCCGAGCTGCTCTCGACACTGCACCGCCACCACGACGCTTTCCGTGCCATGCTTCAGGTCAACCTCACCGTGCTCGCGACCGCGCATGCGGTTTCCGAAAGCGTCGTGCGCGGCGTCAACGCCGAGATCCAGAAGCGCAACGTGCCGAATACCTATACTGCAGCGGGACGCCGCGCGACGCCCGGCCCGCGTCACATGACGCCGCTCGCGGTCAGTCGCACGCTCTGAGCGCGCACACAGAACTGTCTCCAATTTTACGAAAAACCGCACGCCAAAAGCGTTGCGCGGTTAGGTACGTTTCCTTACTGGATGTTCAATCCTGGTGTTCCATGGTTGCGTATTGAGAGGGGTTGGGATTTGACTCACATAAGGCAACCAGGAGGCTGCCATGAGTACAGATTTCAGCATCAGGCCGGTGGGGATACCGGCCCCCGTACAGATCGTAACGACGTCGAATTCGGCGGCGAACGATGCCGTACAAACCGATTTGCCGGTGAGCCAGACGGTCGCCGCAGGCGATACGACCGCGCCTGCGCGCAATGATCTTCAAAGCAGCAATGAGAACATTTCGCGGCAGGTCGTGTTCGACCAGGCGGCTGCATCCATGGTCTTCCAGGTCGTCAATGAAAAGACGGATGCGGTGGTGAACCAGTTCCCCGACGAGGCGATGCTGCGCCGGCGCGCCTATTTCCACGCAATTGATTTGAAATCGGAACCCAACCGTCCGCTCAATACGGACCTCAGCGCCTGACGATCAGGTACCGAGCGTGGCCTGCGCGGTGTCGAGATAGGTCGAGCCGGTCGCGGGATCGGTGACGACGTTCTTGATCTGCGCCTTTCCGACATTGGTCAGCGTGAACTTCGTGTTGCCGAATCGGAACGAGTTGTCCTTGATCAGCACCTGCTGATACTGCGACGTGCCGTTGCTCTGGTAGCGGATCTGCGCCCGAAATCCGTTGACCTGCGAGATGTTGAGCGAGAACTTCTTGCCGTCGGAATAGGTGCCGCTCCAGCTTCCCTGATAGAGCGTCGGGTCGACCGCCACATACCTTGTCTTGCTCGGCGCAGATACGCTTGCCGACTTGTACGCGCTCGACAGGATGCTCATGACGTCGGCCATGGCTGCGCTCCGCTCAGGGACGGCCGGACAGACCGGCAGCGATGTTGCGGTTGATCTCGATCAGCGGGCGGAAATGATCGAACTGCGGGCTCATCTGCAGCGCTGCGGTCTGGCTCAGCACGAACACGCTGATATTGGCGATCTTCTGCCGGACGTCGAGCGGCTGCGGATTGTTCTCGCGCATCGCTTCGCTGAGGAAGATGGTCCAGAGCTTGCGATTGAACATCAGCGCCTGTGTGGTCTGCTCGCTGAACGGATCGGCGGCGTTGATCGCGTCCTGGAGCTTGTTCGCGGCCTTCAACAAGGTCTGCGCCTCAACGTCGCGAGGAGATGCGGTGGTCGTTGCGACACGCGCGTAGGCCGAGGCAGCGGAATTCGACATCAATCACACCTTGGAATCTTCCTAGCCCGTTGAACGGACTTAAGGATTTCTTTCCCAACCCTATGCAGCGCCGCTTAAGATTTGCTTACATGTGCGCCTGGAAGCTCTCCGGATTATTACGGGTCACTTCCTGAGCGCGATGATAGAAGCGCAAGACGCAAGCTGTAAACCTGCACTGCATCATGCCCAGCGATCGCAGCTAATCCAGTCTTAGCGAACTCCCTCAAAACAACGGCGGGGCGTGGCCCCGCCGCGACTCATCGGCCGGCGATCTCGCGGCGAAATTACTTGAGCAGCTGCAGCACGCTCTGCTGCGACTGGTTCGCCAGCGACAGCGCGGAGACCGCGATCGACTGACGGGTCGACAACGCCTGGCTGTTGGCCGCTTCCTCGTTGGTGTCGGCCAGCGTCAGGTTGGACGAGCCGGTTTGCAGCACGTTGATCAGGTTCTTCGAGAAGTCCTGACGCACCTGCACGATCGACAGATTGGAGCCGAGCGCCGAGCCTTCCGAGCGCAGCGTGCTGGAGGCGGCGTTCAGGCTCGCGAGCACCTTGTTGGTCGCGCCATTGTCGATGAAGTCGACGCCGTTGACGAGGTTGCTGAGGCCGAGACCCGCCGCGTTGAACACCACGCCGTTGATGTTGAGCGTCGAGCTGCCGGTCTCGTTGAAGATGAGCTTCAGCGTATCGCCATTGAGCAGGTTGACGCCGTTGAAGGAGGAGTCCTGCGAGGTCGTATCGATCTGCGCCAGAATGTTGTTGAATTGGCCGACGAGACTTGAACGCGCCGTCTGCGCGACCGGATCCTGGATCGGCGGCTGCGCGGTCGTGAACGTGAGCGAGCTCGTGATGGTACCGCCGACCGCACCGCCGGCGATCGTGGAACCCAGCGTCGAGGACGCGTATTCGTTGACAGTGGAAACCGTAAGCACGCCATTGGCGTCGATGGTTGCCGTCAAGTGGTTCGCCTGAAGCTGCGCGTTGAGCTGGTCGAGCGTCTTGACCGTGCCGTTGGTGCCGTCACCGAACGTGACGTTGACCGGCGTTCCGCCGTTGAACGAGGTGAAGGTCAGGGTCTTGCCGCTGACGCCGCCAACGCCGCTCTGGCGGGCCGCGGTGAAAGCCGACGCGGTGCCGGTGTTGCCGGCCAGTCCGAGCGCGGCCAACGAATTCCCCGTGCCCGTGATCGATAGATCAGCATTGATGCCGGTCGACAGCTTGAGCTGGCCGGAGGTATTGATCGACGAAGCGCTCTGCCCCGACGCGGTCGCAAGCGTACCACCGCCACTGCCGTTCAGTGTGAAGGTCTGCACGCCGGTCGCGAAGTCGATCGCCTTCAGCACATCGGCGATCGTGCCGGTCTGTAGATAGACCGTCGAGTTGCCGTTGCCGTCGGTCTCGACGTGACCGCTGACGCCGAAGCCGCTCGGAACGGCCGGAGCATTCGTCGAACCCGGAACCGGTGCGTTCTTGAAGGTGATGACGTGCCCGTCGACATTGAGCGTCGAGCCGTCCTGGATCAGCGAACCGAGGGAGCCGGGAGCGGTCGCGCGCGCGATATTCAGCGTCGCGTTGCCGCCACCCGTTGCAGTGGTGAGGCCCAAGGCGTTGAGGAAGTCGGCCTTGCCCGTGATGGACACGTCGGCGCCCGTCGAGGTCTCGATCGTCGCGATACCGCTGGCAAGAGACGAAGGCGTCGCGCCGGAGGCAACGCCGATGGTCGCAACACCGCTGTTGTTGATCGAAGCGGTCTTCACGCCGCTGGCGAGGTCGATCGCACTCAGCAGGTCATTGACCTTCGCAACCGGTGCACCCGTCGTGCCGAGATAGACGGTCGAATTGCCGTTGCCGTCAGTGAGAATCGTGCCGCTGGCGTTGACGCCCGATCCGGCCGGAATGGCCGTGCCGGCCGGAGCAGAGCCGGCGCGGAAGGTAATCGTGTGACCGTTGACGGTCATCGTATCGCCGTCCGAGGGAGACGAGCCGACGAGGGTTGAAGCACCGCCGACGCCGATCAGGGTCGCAGTGCCGGCCAGCAACGTCGAGTTGTCGGAAGCCTTCACCGCAGACGCAGCGGGGGTGACGTAGCTGCCCTGGGTGGCGCTGCCCAGCAAGGTCGTCGCCAGAGCAGCCGTCGTACCACCGGCCGTGCCGTCGAAGAGAACATTGCTGGACGCCGTTGCGCTGCCATAGCTCGTGGTGCCGCGCAGGTCCGCAGGCGTCGCGCCGGGGATCGTGGTCGAAATGTTCGACTTCGTGGAATAACCGACGGTGGTCTGGAGCGCCTGATTGGCGATCGATTTCGCGCTGTCGATCAGCTTCTGCAGCGAAGTGATGCCGGTGTTCGCCGCCTGGAGCACCTGCACACCGTTATTGATGCCGTCGAGCAGGTTGCTGATGTCGCTCGCCCGGTTGTCCAACCCCTGCGCCGTGAAGAAATTCGTCGGATTGTCCAGCGCCGAGTTGACCTTCTTGCCGGTCGAAAGGCGCGACTGGGTGGTGGCGAGGAGGTCGGCCGTTGATTGCAGCGACAACAGGTTCTGGCGAACTGACGCCGAGAGAACGATGTTGGACATTGGCGGTCTTCCTTTTGAACCGGATACGAATCGGGCTCGCCGATCTGAAAGCGGGCTTTGGTCGAGTTTTAGGGTCTGTCCTTTAAAGTATGGTTAACGGCGACTTAAGGGATAGGGTTAATGCCGGGTTAGCGCCCTGCCCGCCAATTGGAGGCAACAAAAAGCGGCGGGACTGAAGCCCCGCCGCTCTCTTTTATGTTGTAATTTCAGTTGCTTACTAGCGAAGCAGCTGGAGCACGCTCTGCTGCGAGGTGTTGGCCAGTGACAGCGCGGACACCGCGATCGACTGGCGGGTCGACAGCGCCTGGCTGTTGGCCGCTTCCTCGTTGGTGTCGGCCAGCGTCAGGTTGGACGAACCGGTCTGGAGCACGTTGATCAGGTTCTTGTTGAAGTCCTGGCGCACCTGCACCACGGAGAGGTTCGAACCGAGGGTCGACGCTTCCGACCGCAGTGTGCTCGATGCCGCGTTCAGGCTGGTGAGCACCTTGTTGGTCGCGGAGTTGTCGATGAAGTCGGTGCCCTGCACCAGGCCAGCCAAACCCAGACCCTTCGAGTTGAAGGTCACGCCGGTGATGTTCAGGCTCGACTTGCCGGTCTCGTCGAACACCAGCTTGAGCTGATCGCCATTGAGCAGGTTTACGCCGTTGAAGGACGAGTCGACCGAGGTCGTGTCGATCTGCGACATGATGTTGTTGTACTGCGCAACCAGGTTCGAACGAGTGGCCTGAGCAACCGGATCGACGGTCGGAGTGGTCGCATTGGTCCACGTCAGGGCTGTGGTAATCGTGCCGCCGATCGCACCACCGGCAACAGCCGAGCCGATTGTCGAAGACGCATAGTCGTTGGTCACGGACACCGTGAGCAGGCCGTTGGCGTCGATCGTGGCGGTCAGGTTGTTGGCCTGAAGCTGCGTGTTGAGCTGATCGAGCGTCTTGACCGTGCCGCCGGTGCCGTCGCCGAAGGTGACATTGACCGCCGTACCGCCGTTGAAGGAGGCGAAGGTCAAGGTTTTGCCGGAGATGCTGCCGGGTGCGGCGGCACGGCTCGCGGTGAACGCTGTGCCGGTGCCGGTCGAACCGGTGAGACCGAGCGAGGACAGTGCGTTGCCAGAACCGGTGATCGACAGATCCGAGTTCGCACCGGTCGAGATGTGCAGCGCGCCGGCGACGATCGAGGAGTTCGTCGCGCCCGCGGTGGTCTGCAAGGTCGCCGTGCCCGAGGTGGTGGACTTGATCGTCTGCACGCCGGTGGCGAGGTCGATCGCGGTCAGCACGTCGGACACCTTGCCCGCCTGCAGATACACCGTCGAGTTGCCGTTGCCGTCGGTGACCACGTTGCTGCCGGTGCCGGCAATGCTGGAGCCGGTCGGAACGTTGGCCGCCGCAGGCACCACCGCGTTCTTGAACGTGATGGTCTTGCCGTTGACGTTCAGCGTCGAACCATCCGAGATCAGCGAGCCGAGGCTGCCCGAGGCGGTCGTTCGGGTCGCGGTGACCGTGGCGTTGCCCGAGCCGGTCGCACTGGTCAATCCGAGGGCACCCAGCAGGTCAGCCTTGCCGACGACATTCAGATCGCCGCCCGTCGAGGTCTCGAGCGTGATCTTACCGCCGGTGATCGAGGACGCAGTGTTGCCCGTCGGGGTCGAGAGAGCGGCAGTACCGGCGGTCGTGTTCACCACAGCGTTCTGCACGCCGCTCGCGAGGTCGATGGCGTTCAGAACGTCGCCCACTGTCGCGGTGGAGTTGGACGCACCGGAGCCCAGATAGACGATCGAGTTGCCATTGCCGTCGGTGGCGATGTTGCCGGTTTGGCCGTAACCGGCCGGCAGGGTGTTGGTCGACCCCGTAACACTCGGAAGGTCGCCGGACTTGAAGGTGATCGAGTGACCGTTGACCGTGAAGCTCGTGCCGTCCGTGAACTGCGTGGCTCCGATCAGTGACAGACCCGCGTTGGCTGGCGTGCCGCCGCCGGTGCCGTACAGCAGGGTGCCGGTGGTGATGGCCGTTGCCGTGGTCTGGTTGTCCTTCACCTGGCTGCCGGTCGTCGCGCCGATGGTGCCGCCGAGCGTGGTGCTGCCCGCAGCCGCCGTCGTGCCACCGGCGGTGCCGGAGAACAGCACGTTCGAGAGCGCGGTCGCGCTGGAATAAGTGGTCGTGCCGCGCAGATCTGCCGCGGTTGCGCCCGCGATCGTGGTCGAGACGTTCGACTTGGACGAATAGCCGACCGTGGTCTGCAGCGCCTGGTTGGCGATCGACTTTGCGCTGTCGAGCAGCTTCGACAGCGAGGTGATGCCGGTGTTGGCGGCCTGAAGCACCTGCACACCGTTGGCGATGCCATCGAGCAGGTTGTTGATGTCGCTGGCGCGGTTGTCGAGCGACTGGGCCGTGAAGAAGTTGGTGGGGTTGTCGAGCGCCGAGTTCACCTTCTTGCCGGTCGACAGACGGGACTGGGTGGTGGCGAGCAGGTCGGCGGTGGACTGGAGAGACAGCAGGTTCTGACGAACCGACGCAGAGAGAACGATACCGGACATAACTCTTACCCTTCTGGTTTACGCGTCTTCGTTCGATCGCTTCGGATCGAGTGACGCGCACAGCCTGCGCGGACATGGCTAACAAAGGGTGAAATCCAATCTCGAACCGTAAGCGCCGATTCACCATAAGGCGGCGGAAGTCCTTTTCACGCGATGATGATCCATTTGAAATCTCTCGGCTTTCTCTCGCGTTTGCTCCCCGTTAACCATAACCAGCGGTTACTTTTTGGCAGCTGCAAAAGCGCGTTTCGATTGCATGCGCACAAAGAAAACGGCGGGACCGAAGCCCCGCCGTCGATTTTCTTTCGTGATGTCAGCCGCTATTAGCGGAGCAGCTGGAGCACGCTCTGCTGCGACTGGTTGGCCAGCGACAGTGCGGAGACCGCAATCGACTGGCGGGTCGACAGCGCCTGGCTGTTGGCGGCTTCGACATTGGTGTCGGCCAGCGTCAGGTTGGACGAACCGGTCTGCAGCACGTTGATCAGGTTCTTGTTGAAGTCCTGACGCACCTGCACGACGGAGAGGTTCGAACCAAGGGTTGAAGCTTCAGAACGCAGCGTGCTCGACGCCGTGTTCAGGTTAGCCAGCACCTTGTTGGAGGCTGAGTTGTCGATGAAGTCGGTGCCCTGCACCAGCGAGGCCAGACCCAGACCCTTCGAGTTGAAGGTCACGCCGGTGATGTTCAGGCTCGACTTGCCGGTCTCGTCGAACACCAGCTTGAGCTGATCGCCATTGAGCAGGTTCACGCCGTTGAAGGACGCGTCCTGTGAAGTCGTGTCGATCTGCTGCAAGATGTTGTTGTACTGGGACACCAGGTTGGTACGGGTGGCCTGGGCAACCGCGTCAGCAACCGGCGCGGAGGCGTTCGACCAAGTCAGCGACGTCGTAACCGTACCGCCAATCGTACCACCGGCGGAGGCAGAGCCGATCGTCGAGGACGCATAGTCGTTGGTCGCGGACACCGTGAGCAGGCCGTTGGCGTCGATCGTGGCGGTCAGGTTGTTGGCCTGAAGCTGCGTGTTGAGCTGATCGAGCGTCTTGACCGTGCCGCCGGTGCCGTCGCCGAAGGTGACGTTGACCGCCGTACCGCCGTTGAAGGAGGTGAAGGTCAAGGTCTTGCCGGAGATACCGCCGGCTCCAGCGGTGCGGCTCGCGGTGAACGCTGTGCCGGTGCCGGTCGAACCGGTGAGACCGAGCGAGGACAGTGCGTTGCCCGCACCGGTGATCGACAGATCCGAGTTCGCACCGGTCGAGATGTGCAGCGCGCCGGCGACGATCGAGGAGTTCGTCGCGCCCGCGGTGGTCTGCAAGGTCGCCGTGCCCGAGGTGGTGGACTTGATCGTCTGCACGCCGGTGGCGAGGTCGATCGCGGTCAGCACGTCGGACACCTTGCCCGCCTGCAGATACACCGTCGAGTTGCCGTTGCCGTCGGTGACCACGTTGCTGCCGGTGCCGGCAATGCTGGAGCCGGTCGGAACGTTGGCCGCCGCAGGCACCACCGCGTTCTTGAACGTGATGGTCTTGCCGTTGACGTTCAGCGTCGAACCATCCGAGATCAGCGAGCCGAGGCTGCCCGAGGCGGTCGTTCGGGTCGCGGTGACCGTGGCGTTGCCCGAGCCGGTCGCACTGGTCAATCCGAGGGCACCCAGCAGGTCAGCCTTGCCGACGACATTCAGATCGCCGCCCGTCGAGGTCTCGAGCGTGATCTTACCGCCGGTGATCGAGGACGCAGTGTTGCCCGTCGGGGTCGAGAGAGCGGCAGTACCGGCGGTCGTGTTCACCACAGCGTTCTGCACGCCGCTCGCGAGGTCGATGGCGTTCAGAACGTCGCCCACTGTCGCGGTGGAGTTGGACGCACCGGAGCCCAGATAGACGATCGAGTTGCCATTGCCGTCGGTGGCGATGTTGCCGGTTTGGCCGTAACCGGCCGGCAGGGTGTTGGTCGACCCCGTAACACTCGGAAGGTCGCCGGACTTGAAGGTGATCGAGTGACCGTTGACCGTGAAGCTCGTGCCGTCCGTGAACTGCGTGGCTCCGATCAGTGACAGACCCGCGTTGGCTGGCGTGCCGCCGCCGGTGCCGTACAGCAGGGTGCCGGTGGTGATGGCCGTTGCCGTGGTCTGGTTGTCCTTCACCTGGCTGCCGGTCGTCGCGCCGATGGTGCCGCCGAGCGTGGTGCTGCCCGCAGCCGCCGTTGCGCCGCCGGCGGCGCCGGAGAACAGCACGTTGGTCAGCGCAGTCGCGCTGGTGTAGGTCGTCGTGCCGCGCAGGTCGGACGCGGTCGCACCCGCGATCGTGGTCGAGACGTTCGACTTGGTCGAATAGCCGACCGTGGTCTGCAGCGCCTGATTGGCGATCGACTTTGCGGAGTCGATCAGCTTCGACAGCGAGGTGATGCCGGTGTTGGCGGCCTGAAGCACCTGCACACCGTTGCCAATGCCATCGAGCAGGTTGTTGATGTCGCTGGCGCGGTTGTCGAGCGACTGGGCCGTGAAGAAGTTGGTGGGGTTATCGAGCGCCGAGTTCACCTTGTTGCCGGTGGCCAGATGGTTCTGGGTGGTGGCGAGCAGATCGGCGGTGGACTGGAGGGAGAGCAGGTTCTGGCGAACCGAGGCGGAGAGAACGATACCGGACATACTGTTACCTTTCTGGTAGCTACGCGTCCTGTCTGACCGACATTGATCAAACGACCGGCGGACGGTGCCTTCGAGCCTCTAACAATCCGTGAAATGAAACCGGTGGTTTGTCCGAGTCGACCTGCCGAATGCTCGCAGAACGTGCGACGACGGCATCAAAGAGCAGTAGACACCATTGAAATATTTGATGTTTCTGCCGCCGCCCAAATCGTTCACGACCCGTTAACTATGTTGCGCAAGGATTGGCTCCAGATCAGAGCTGATCGCCCTCGCCATCCGAGCCGCCGATCGGTCGTTAAGAACGAGTTGATGGAGAACAGGCATGGCTCTCAAGGTCGAGCTCAAACCGCACGAACGCATCATCGTCGGTAACTGCGTGATAACCAACACCGACCAGCGCGCCCGCCTTCTGATCGACGGCGAGAACGTGCCGATCCTGCGCGAGCGCGACATCCTCACCCCGGAGACCGCCGATACGCCTGCCAAGCTCGTCTATCTAGCGGTCCAGTTGATGTACATCTCGCCGGATCCGCAGACCCAGCACGGTACCTATTTCAACCTGGTACGCGACATCGTCACCGCGGTGCCGAGCTCCTGGTCGATCATCGAGGGCATCAACAACAACATCATGAGCGGCGATCTCTACCGCGCGCTGAAAGAAGCCCGCAAGCTGATCGCCTACGAAGAGAAGCTGCGGGACCAATACAAGGCCACGCATCCCGAGGCTGACGTGAGCTCTGCCGCCTGATCGCAAACCGCCTCAACGACGACGGCCCCGGCTCATCTCCGGGGCCGTTGTCGTTTCAGCCCAGCGCTGTCATTGCGCGGCGAGCGGCGGCGCCTCGACCTCGATCAATCCGCCTGTTCGCTGCGCGCCGAACTTGATCACGGCCGCCACCAGCGCGTCGATATCGATCTCCGCGGTGCGATGATTGACGATCGCGGCGCGGATCGCGAACTTGCCATCCAGCGTCGTGCTCGACGGCGCCGCGATGCCGGACTCCTGGACATCGGCGACGATCTCGCGATTGACCGCGTCCTCGGCGCGGTAGCGGAAGCAGACGATGTTGAGATTGACGGGCGCGAGCAGCTCGAGCCGGGGCTCGGCGAGCACACGCGCTTCCAGATATTTCGCGAGCGCGCAGCTTCGCGCAATCACCGCGCCCAGCCTGTCTGTGCCGAACGTCTTCAGCGTGAACCAAGTCTTCAACGCGCGGAAGCCGCGCGACAGATCGGGACCGAGATCGCACGGCCATACCGCGCCGGCCGCAAGCCCCCTCGCCTCGCGACCGAGATAGGCCGCCGGTTGCGCAAAGGCCTCCCTGTGACTTTCGCCGTCGCGCACCAGCAGAAAGCCGGCGTCATAAGGCACCTGTCCCCATTTGTGGAAGTCGAGCGCAATCGAGTCCGCAAGCTCGATGCCCTCGAGCATCGGCGCGAGCTCGGGCGAGAGGATCGCGAGTGCGCCGAAGGCACCGTCGACGTGAAACCAGATCCCCTCCTCACGACACAGCTCTGCAACCGCCTTGAGATCGTCGATCGCACCGATGTCGACGGTGCCGGCAGATGCGGTGACCAGGAACGGCTTGAGGCCGACATTGCGATCGACGGCGATCTGCGCGCGCAGCGCGGCGATGTCGATGCGATGATCGGCGTCGACATCGATCTTGCGGAGTGCATCGGTGCCAAATCCTGCAATGTCCATCGCGCGGGAGATGCAGCCATGCGCAGCCTTCGACGCATAGGCCGTGAGCAGCGCGCCATCGTTGCCGATGCCGTGCTGCCGTGCCGGCGCGCCGAGCGCGCTCGTGCGCGCCACCAGCACGGCCATCAGATTGGCCATCGACGTGCCCGTGACGAAGATACCGCTCGCACCTTGCGGAAAGCCGAACAGGCCGCCCATCCACGCGACGATCCGGCGCTCGACTTCGATCGGCATGTGATCGCGCCCGCCGAGATTGGCGTTGAGGCCGGCCGCAAGCATTTCCGCAACCATGCCGACGGCGGTGCCGCCACCATGCACCCAGCCCATGAAGCCGGGATGAACATTGCCGGTCGCGTAAGGCGCAACGTGCTCGGAGAATTCGCGATAGACCTCCGCGACATCGCTTGCCTCGCGCGGCAGGTCGGTTCTCACAGCGGCGCGAACCGCGTCGGGGATGGGTTGCCAGACCGGACGCCCGCGGACATTGGCGATGCCGTCGATCGCTTCGTCCAGCATGCGATGCGCCAGCGCGCGAAACTCGCTCCAGTCCTGCGGATCGAGCGATCCGTTCGCGACGCCGGTCAGCGTGTTGCGGATGATCTCGTTCATGCTGCGCTCACGGCGCCGGCCTTGTCAGTCGGCTTGGCATGCCGCGACAGCATCGCGGTGAATGCGGCAAAGATCTTGCGCATCTGCGGCGGCTTGTAGGGAAACACAAGTGGCGAATCCATGTTGTGGACGACCGCGGTGTTGTCGGCTTCGAACACCAGAAGCTCGCCGCTCTGGTCCTCGGCGCAATCGACGATGAAATAATCGAGCCCGACGCGCCGGCTCATTTCGTCGAGCGCGCCTTTGTGGCGTACCGCGAAGGAGTTGTCGAAATCCTGCATGAAGACCGCTTCTTCAGCGCGCTTCTCTTCACTGAACGCCATGTAGGCGTTGAGATACCAGATGTCCCAGCGATCGGCGATCGCCATGTGACAGGCATAGGGCTTGCCGTCGACCATGGCGAGCCGGATCTTGCGATAGAGGCCGTCGGGACCCGCATAGTCGACGAAACGTGCGACGAAAAAATCCTGCTCCTCCCGCGCGGCAAGATAGGCCGCGAGCGCCGCCGCATCGTCGAGCTTCGCAAGTCCGACGCCGGCATGGGTGCCGCGCGGCCGCGCGATCATCGGAAAGTGCAACTCGCCCGTGATCTCGTTGCAGGCGATCCGCCCCTCCGAGAGAGCAGTCAATTGCCCGCGGGTGGCGTGGGCGGTGACGGGAATGTCGAGACCCGGGATATCAGCCAACAGCCGAAACAGCTTGTCGCGATCGAGATTGCCGATCCGTTCCGGGCGATTGAGCAGCGGTCGCGGCCAGCGCGGCGCAGCCTTTTCGATCAGCGCAAGCGGTTCGCGGCATTCCTCGGAATCGGACGCAACCACGATGGCAACGTCATGATCGGGTAGCGTATCCGGCAGTCCGCTTGTCTTGGTCACATAGAGCGTCAACAGCTCGACATCGGAGCCTTCGAGCAGGAATTCGATCGGCGTGTTGCCGCCCATGTCGATGTCGGCCGCCAGCGCAAGCAGGCGCAGGCCCGGCTTCGGCGCGCTGGACGGCGTACGAAACAACTGATGGAAGGAGAGCACCTCGGACTGGATCAGGAGCCCGGCCTCCTTCTCGCCCTGAAGCTGGGCAATCAGCGACAGATCGAGTCCCTCGCCCGCCTGCGCCGTCCCCTCCGCGATCCGCGCCAGCAGATGCGCGCGCAAGGGGTGCAGATCGACGCCCTCGAAGGCCTGGCGCGTCAGATGCGCAAAGCCGATACGATCGGCATAATCAGGCGCGGCAAGCGGATGCAACATCTCACACCTCAAACAAGGCTATGCCGGCACGGCGGCGGTACGGTCGAGCAGCAGCTCGATCTTCACCAGGGCATGGGCGATGCGATCGAGAATGTGCTGCACATTGCGTTGCGCCTGCGCGCCGTCGGGCGACCAGGCGTCGGTTAGGAGCCGCGCACCGACGCATAGCCGCAGAGCAGCCCGCGGAACGCCATCGGGTTGCTCCAACCGCACCGGCTGGCCGAGGAGATAGCGCTGCGCTGCCACCTGCCGGTCGGCCGCGCTGCCGCCGATGGCATCATTCATATCGCGCGCCAACGCACGGTGAACAGCGCTGGTGTCGGCGATGGATACCGGCTTGCCATCGCGCAACGGCGTGAACGGAAAGATCGAACGCTGCGCAAATTCTTCATCATCCGGATCAGCGGTGTCAGCGGGCGCCGGGATGGCGAGCAGCGACGGCGATAACGCGATCATGCTCTCGATGCCGGACGCAAGCGCGGCGAGCGTCCTGGTGCGGAACGCGCCGGGCACGGCATAGTAGCTGCCGATCTCGGCGAGCGCCGCTTCCCAGCGCAGCCATTGGCCGAAATTCGGACGACGCTCGAAGCGCGAGCGTAGCGGCGTCCAGGCTATCGGCCAGTCGCAACGGCCCGCATAGTCGAGGAAACCAGGCGCGATCCCCTCGATCCGGTCGAGCGCCCGGGACAGTCCCTTCGGCATCAGCAGCGCGCCGCTGAAGGCGGGGCCACCAAAGAATTTCGAGCCCGTGATCAGCACCATGTAACCGCGATCGAGACAGGACCGCAGCCGCCGACGGCCGAGCCGCGCCTGGCAGGCATCGACGACCACCTGAACCTTGCGCGGCCAGCGCTGCGCGATCTCATCGAGACAGGCGGCGCTCGGCGCGCGCCAGCCGAGCTTTGACGAATCCATGACGTGCAACAGAACGCGCCGGCCTTGCTTCAGGCTGCTCTCGATGGCACGCATGACTTCCGCATCCGCGTCAATACGCATCGAACGGCCGGAGGCTGCATCGAGCAGCGGGATCGCGATGCTGTCGCCGGCGAGGCCCGCGATCGCAGCGTCCTTGCGCACGATGATGCCGCTCGCCGTCATCGTGCTGAAGTGGTGCCCGCGCGCGCTATGAACGGTGCCAGTGCCGGTCTGGTCGGCGCCAACCACGATCGTTACCGGCGCCGCACCGAGCACCGCGCGCGCGAGGAACAAGGCATGAAGCTGAGAGTCCGTGCCCGACGCCGAGAACACCACGTCAACGCTCGACGGCAGCTGAAAGTGGCCGCGCAGCTCGTCGCGCACATCCTCGCAGCGCCGATCGAAGGCGATCTCGACTTCGTCGAACAACGATTTGTGCACCAGCTCCTCGCGTGCCAGCGCGGCGCGGTCATAGGCCGCCTGCGAGATCGGCGATGCCGTCGACGAGGCGAAATTCCAGATCGCGGGTTCCGGCGACGCCGCGCAGCCATAGGCATTGACGCGGTCATGGGGGTCGAGCGCCAGTCGCCGATCTCCGCCGGAGACGAGCAAGGTATCCAGCGGAGTGAAGAGGTCGCGCAGGCGATAGCGCGAGCCGCGCTCGGACGCGCGGTCGATATCGGGGGGGCGGGACGCGCCGATGCTCATCCCGACACACTCACGCCGCGTCGGCCGCCGCCCCGGGGGCTGGCGCAAATTGCGAGGCGATATCGCCATGGAATACCGACGGCCCGACATGATCGAGCGAGCTCTGGATATCGGCCCAGATCTCGCCGCCGATATCGGTCCAGCGCTTGCAGAACGCGAAGTCCTCGGAGAGATACGTGCCGGTCGCAGGATCGATCATGCACTCGAACAGCGCGAACCGGTTCTGGCTCGCGGCGAGCGAGTCATGGGAATGCTCGCGGAAGAATTGCAGATTGGCGTAGTCGGGATGGCGGCACATCACCTCCAGCGCCTGGCGGCGGATCATCAGGAAACCCGTCCCGGCATAACGCACGCGGGTAAAGCCGTTGACCACCACGATGCGATCAGGATCCTCGATCTCGAGCACGTAGTCGAGCGAGGCCGCCGTCACGTCGGTGCGGCCGGCCTGGATCGCTCTCTTCGCCTTGTCCCAATTGACCCGCTTGATCGGATAGCAGCCGGCGACGACATCGGCGCCGGATTCGATCAGCCGGAACACCTGCTCGGGCCTGAAGCCGATGTCGGCATCGATGAACAGGAAATGCGTCGCATCGGGGTCGTCCAGGAACATCGCGACCAGATTGGCCCGTGCGCGCGTGATCAGCGCATCGCCGTCGCGCAGCAGCACCTTGAGCCCGAGATTGGACATGCCGTGCACGGCGCGCTGGAGCGCGAAGATGGAGCTCGCGTAAATGCTCGACACCTGGCCGCCGAAGCAGGGCGTGGCCACCACCAATTGCATCTTGTCCGACATTGACGGCTCCGCGCCCTGCTTAAATCCTCTCCAAGAGGTAAACAGGCATGGTTAATGGCGCCTTAATGCGCCGCTACAGGTACTTGACCAGCGAGAGCTGCGCGAGATTGGCGGTAGTTTGGTAGGACGCCTGCAGCGCGTTCTGAAGCGACAGGATTTCGCTCGCGACCTGATCGGGCGATGCGGACTCCGCCTGGTCGACGATGGTCTGCAGCTGCGCTTTGGCCTGGGTCTGGCGCGTGGTCGCGTCCTTCATGGTGTTCTGGGCCATCGCGATGTCGGTCTGGATGTCCTCGATCTTCTGCTGGCCCTGCTGCGGCGTCAGCGCCTGCGTGGTGCGCAGGCTCAGGGCTGCGACCGCCCCACCCGAATATTGCCCGGTCGGCGAGGTCGAGAACGTGCCGTACACGGCGATCGCCTGCAATTGCTTGCGGATCGCGTCCTCGTCGGCCTGCGCGCCATATTGTACCGTGACCGAATCGTCGACCCGTGCCACCGCGGTCGAGCGCGCCGAGCCCGGCCCGTCATTGCCGGTGTACCATTTCACCGTTGTGGCCGAGCCGTTCACCAGCGTCGTCGCCGAGCTCGCCGGCGATGAGCCGACCCGCAACGGCGGTTGCGTCGCGGCGATCGGCGAAGACGCGAAGCCCAGCGCGCCGAGCGCTGCGGTCGCGCCCGCCGTCGACCCGGAGATGCTCAAGGTCGCGGCATTGTCGGTGTTGATGGTGATCGAGCCGCCATGGATTGCCGATGGCTTCGAGGTGCCCGTGATCTGGTCGATCTTGCTCATCAGGGTCTGGATGCTGTCGGTGACGTTGAGCTGGTTGCCGGTCGCGCCTGAGGCAACGAAGCTCACCGTGGTGCCGTTGATGGCGATGCTGTCGCCGGCCGAGAAGCCCGGCGAGATCGAGTCGGAGGGCGCCGTGCCCGAGAGCGCGGTGGTGCCGCTGATCGGTGCCGCAGGGCTTGCCTGGTTGTTCTTGGCAGCGCCGATCGCCGAGCTGTCGGTGTTGAAGAAATTGTCGCCGGCGGTCACGGCCGATGCCGCCACCAGCGACGTGTTGGCGAGCTTCGTGATGGCGGTGTTCAGCGCGGTGTTGAAGTTCGTCGCCGTGGTGACCGGGTTGGGCGCAACCGGCGGAACGGCCGAGGGATTACCGGTGTCGACCGCAAAGCTGCCGACCGGCACCGGCGTTGCGGTGCTCGCGGTCAGGTCGACCTGCTCGGTCGAACCATCAGGCAGCGAGAACTGCACACTGATCTTGTCGCCGTTGCTGGGAGGCGTGGCGCCGAAATTGACCGAGAACGACACCGGCGAGCCGCTCGGACCTGTGACCGTTGCGCCCGTCAGGTTCGAGGAGACCGCTGAGATCTTCAACCCGAACGGCGATGCCGGGCTGTCCTCCGCCACCTGCACCGAGGTGGTGGTCGGTTGCGACTGCACCAGCCGCCCCATGCCGTTGGCGCCGAGATCAGCGGCCTGGCGTTCCGCCATCACCGTCTTCAGGCCCGCCTGCGTCGTGGTGCCGTTGATGATGTCGCCGGCATTGGCGACCGATTGGGTATCGTAGGCGGTGCCGGAGAACAGATAGCGGTTGCCTGACTGCGTGTTGAGCACGCCGACCATCGAGCCGAACTGCGCGGCGGCGGTGTTCTGCGCCACCGTCTGGCCGTTGACGTTGAGATCCTGCGAGCTGGTGGCCGAGCCCGTCTGCACCGTGTTGCGGATCGTCGTCAGCGACTGCAGCGCCGTGTTGGCGAGGTTGATGTTGACGTTGACGTTGGTGATCGTGTCGGTATAGGCGGCGATGTTCGAAAGCTGCGCGCGCGAGGCGATCGCAAAGCCCTCGTTGGTGCCCATGCCGGAGTAGTTCTGCGACAGCTTGCCGGTCGAGAGCTGCGTCGACAGGTCGGTGAGCTGCTGGTTGATGTTGCGGATCTGTGCGCCGAGGACCGACGAGCCGTAATTGATGCTGCTGATCGACATGTTTCAGAGCCCTACTGACTACCCTTGAGCCTGGATCAACGTATTCATCATGCTCTGCACCACCGACATCACGTGAGCGTTGGCGGCATAGGCATTCTGAAGCTGGATCAGGTTCGACATCTCCGAGTCCAGATTGACGCTGGAGGTCGAGTTGAACTTGGCCTGCAGCGTCGAGACGACGACGCTCTGGCCCTGCTGGAGCGCGGTCGCCTGGGTCGAGGCATTGGCCTGGACGCTCAGGAACTGCTGCAGGTAATTCGAGATGCTGCCGGTGAACGGCTGGCTCGCGGAGCCGAGACCGGTCTGCGGCGAATAGGAATAAGTCGTGGTGGTAAGCTGCGAGTAGAGATAGTCCGATCGTGTCGTATCGCCCGTGGGCGTCACCGGCGAGGTGCTGTAGATCGACAGCCTGGTGGGGTCGGCGGTGAGCTGCGTGTTCACGGCGATCCGGCCGGCAAGGCCGGTCATCTGCGAGCCGGATCCCGTGATCGCCCCGGTATAGAGTGCCTGGCCGCCGTCGGTGAACAGCGGCAGCTGCGGACCGCCCGAGGTCAGCGACGAGACCGTCTTGCTGCTCGACGCCGCTGTAACCTTGGCAAGGCCGGAATTGTCATCGGTGACGCGCAGCGTCGTCGCACTCGCAGGCGACGGCGCTGGGGAAAACGACAGATGCGAGCCCGGGAGCGCGCCGTTGAGCGCCGCTGCTATGGCGCCCATGCCGCCTGAAAAATTGATTCCGATCTGCACCGGATTGGCATTGGTGCCGTTCGGCAGCGGCAACGCCGTCGGATCGGTCACGTTCACCAGGGTAACCTGGCGCTGGGTGTTGGTGGAGTCGGTATAGGTGATGTTGACGGTGTTGCCGGGCTGCGCGCCGGCGAGATCGATATCGAAGCCGGCGGGCGGTCCGGCGACGGTGGTGCCCGCCGTGGTCTTGTCCGACAGCGCGCTCGACATCGTCGCGGCGAGCTGGTCGACCTGGTTCTGCGCCTGCACCAGCGTCTGGTCGCGCAGCTTCAGGTCGGCCGCGATCTGGCCGGAGGAGACGACATTGTTGCCGGCGACGTCGATGGACGAGCCGTTCGGCAGCTTGATGGTGAGCGCGCCGACCCCGGACTTGGCCGGGTCGACGTTGTAGAGCGACGTCGCCGACAGCGCCCCGACGGATGCGAACGAGAATTGCGAGGCGAGCCCCGCGCCGACCAGCTGGATGCCTGTGGTGGTGTAGATGTTGGCCTGGTTCGACCCGTCGGTGGTGACGCGGACATCGACATATTTCGAGAGCGAGTTGATCGCCTGGTCGCGCTGGTCCATCAGCGTCGCCGCGGACGGGTCGGTCGGCGCGAGGCCCTGAAGCTTGGTATTGATGTCGGCGATCTGGTTCAGCGCGGCATTGGCGGCTTGGGACGAGGTGCCGAGATCCTGCTCGACGTTCGAGCGCAGCGACTGGATGCCCTTGGTGGTGACGTTGAGCTGCGTTGCCAGTGACTGCGCCGCACCGAGCGCGACGGTCTGCGCCGACGAGGAGCCGGCATTGGTAGAAAGCGCCTGCAGCGAAGAGGTGAAGTTGTTCAGCGCGTTTTCGAGCGTGCCGCTGTTGCCGGGCGTGCCGTAGACACTCTGAAGCTGCTTCAGAATGTTGGCCATCTGATCGGCGTAGCCGCTGCCGCCGGTCTCGGTGCGCAGCTGGTTCTGCACATAGCTGTCGATGTCGCGGCTGACGCCCGTCGTCTTCGCCGTCGAGCCGAAGTCACCGGTGGTGACTTCGATCTGGTTCGGCGTCTGGGCGACGTAACCCGGCGTCTGCGAGTTTGCGACGTTCGACGACACGATCGAGAGCGCAGCCTGGTTGGCGCGCAGACCGCTCATCGCACTGGCAAGGGCTGAACTCAAACCCATCTTACTTGCCGCCTTCGGTTACGTTGCGCGCCGATCAGCGCAACACGTTCAGAAGATCCTGGACCATCGAATTCGCCGTCGTGATCACCTTGGTGTTGGCCGAATAGGCCTGCTGGGTCACGATCAGCTTGGTGAACTCGTCGGCGATGTCGGTGTTGGATCCTTCCAGCGACGAACCGCTGATGGTGCCCGAAGCACCGGCGATCGCCGGTCCCGACTGGTCGGTCACGGCATAGGCACCACCATCGAGTGCCTTGAGGTAGTTGGTGCCGTTGAAGTGCGACAGCGTGACCTGGGCGAGGTCGAGGTTCTGGCCGTTGGAGAAGGTGCCGACCACGATGCCGTTGTTGTTGACGGCGACCGAACGAAGCTGACCGGCAGCGTAGCCGTTCTGCGTGATGGTGTTGATGGTCACCGCGCCGCTGGTGCTCGCATATTGCGTCAGCCCGCCCGAGGAGATGTTGAAGGCGACCGAGCCGAGCGACTGATTGTCGACGGAGACATTGTTGAGGGTGATGCCCGAGCCGCCCGGCGAGGTCAGCGAACCGTCGCTGGCAAAGGTGAAGGCCTGGCCCGCGTTCGTCCATGCAGGATCCGCGCCGGTCGTGTTGCTCTGGTAGAACAGGTTCCACGTGTCAGCATGACCTGCACCCAACGAGGCACTATCGGTTTTGGCCCAGCGTAGTTGCAGGTTTACCGGCGTGCCCGCAGCGTTGTAGGCGGTGACGGCGCCGCCGCTAATGGATTCCTTCGTGAAGGTCGCAACCTCGCTGCTGAGCACAGTGCCTTGACCGGAGCCACCGCCGCCGCCACGATTCTTGGAGATGGATGACGTGAAGCCGAGGGCGGCGAAGGCAGCACTGGCGGTGGCCGAGCCAGACACCGATACTGACAGGTTATTGACCGTGCCGGTGTTCAGCGTAACGACCCCGCTAGAATTGACCGAGGATCCATTCGCACCGCTGAGCGCGTCGATCTTGCCCAGCAAGGTGTTGATGTCATCGCCGACGTTGATCTGGTTCGCCCCGGAGGCACCCGACGCCATGAAAACCAATGGTTTGCCGTCGACCGTAATCGTATCGCCCGCCTGAAAGCCCGTTGAGAGGACTTCCGGACCGCCGGCGGTCGCAGTACCGCTCAGCAACGTTGTGCCGGTGATCGCTGGATTGGACAGAACATTGCCGCCGCGCGTCACAGTGCTGAGGCCGAGCGTGGTTGCGGCCTGGCTGCTGAGGACTGTCACATCGGTGGCGGTGCCGGTAGCGATCTGGATCTTTCCACCGGCGGTCATCGTCACGTTGCCGGCGGGGACGCCGGCGGCTGACGCGATCGCACTCAGGACGTCTGACACCTTCGCGCCAGTGCCTGCGCCGAGGCCGATCGTGGAGCTTGTGCCGAGCGAGACGGTGGTGGTGTTGTTGAATTGTATGGTGTTGCCGTTAACCGTCAGCGTCTGACCAATGAGCGAGCTGAGGTCAAGATGCGGGGTCGTTCCGGTATCGAGGGACGTGCCGCTATTGGCTGCGGCCGAGGCGCTGTCCTGAAGCGCGACAGCCCCCGTCGCGGTGGTGGACGTATAGGCTGAGCGCAAGTTGCCGGTGGCAGCCGACCCGGTGACCGCCACGCTCGTATAGGGCGCGGGGGGCGTGCCAAAGATCAACGGGTTGTTTGTGAAATCGGATGGATTCAGCCCACCGGCCGCAAGCAACGACCCGCTCGCTCCCGTTGAGCTCGCCGGCGTGTTCGGCTGAGTCGGCAGGTTCGCCGCGTACTGGATCGACGACGTCGCCTGCGCCGGGACGAAATTATTCTGGAATTGCAGCACCGTCGGCACGTTCCCAGTCGGGTTGCCGGTCTTGGGGTCGACCGCGACGCCCATCAAATAATAGCCGGCGCCGTTGACGAGGTTGCCGTTGGAATTGATCTGGAAGTCGCCGCGACGGGTGTAATAGGAGACGCCGTCGAACACCGGCGCGTTGTCGACGGTGCCGGTGGCCTTCTGCACCGAGAAGAAACCGTCGCCCGTGATCGCCATGTTGGTGGCGACGGAGGAGGACGAGATCGTGCCCTGGGTGGTGATGGTCGCCTGCGCGTGCGCGGTGACGCCGCCGGCAACCTGCTTGCTCGGCACGGAGGCGTCGGGAATGAGATCCTCGAAGCTGGTCCCGATGCCCTTGTAACCGGTGGTCGACGAGTTCGCGATGTTGCCCGAGATGTTCTGAAGCGCGTAGGACTGCGCCTGCAGGCCACCCACCGAGGTGTTCATTGCATCGAAGATACCCATAACTTTGTCTCCAAATCCGATCTCGGCGGCCGGCAGACCAATGGCCGCAGTCGGAGGAGACGTCGCAAGGCCTATGCCAATGCGGGTATTCTCATGAAATCAACGACTTAAATAGATATGCCCCGATCCGATGACCGGGGCATAATTGCCGGACCGGCAACAATTGCCGGGAACAAACCTCAGGTCGCCGACGGCGTCGCGGGGTGGAAGACCAGCCCGAAACCGTCGATGCAATAGCGCAATCCCGTCGGCTTCGGACCGTCATCGAAGACGTGACCGAGATGGCCGCCGCAGCGGCGGCAGTGCACCTCGGTGCGCACCATGCCGAAGGTGCGGTCCTCGGTCTTGCCGACATTGCCCTCGATCGGCTGGTAGAAGCTCGGCCAGCCCGTGCCGCTCTCGAACTTGGTCTCGGACGCAAACAGCGGCAGGTCGCAGCCGGCGCAGGCGAAGATGCCCTTGCGATGCTCGTTCAGCAGCGGGCTGGAGCCGGGCCGCTCGGTGCCCTCCTTCCGAAGGATCTCATATTGCTGCGGCGTCAATTGCGCACGCCACTCGGCGTCGGTCTTCTCGATCTCGAATTTTTGCGCGGCTTTCTCCCCAGCCTGCGCCGGCGTTGCTCTCAGCCAGCGGAAGGCCGAAAGGCCAAACAGGCCGGCGACGGTCGTTAGCAGGATGCGGCGGTCAAACATCTCATTCTCCGTGCGCAGGGAGTCCATGCCCTGAGATACGGGCCCTAACGGCCGATGTTACACGTCCAGGCGGAATTTTTCGCGCCCTTATTGCGAGACGCCCTGCTCCTGGGCAACCGGTTCCGCTACCTCCCGCGCAGCCGGCTGCGGCGCCGGCGGGGCCACACGCGGCCGAACCCCTGAGGGTTGACGGCGCGGACCGATGCCAGCAGCCCGGTTGGCCTCAGCGAGCCTGGCCTCGCGTTTCCGGTCCTTTACCCGTGCCCGCTCGCGATAGCGCGCAAGCGACCCCGCGGCAGCGGAACTCGCCCTGCCCCATAGGCCGACCAATTGGCCGGCAACCCGCCCGGCGCTGCCGCCGGCCCAGACCAGTTCGAATGGCGAAAACAGTTTCCATCGGTCGTCGCCCGACAGGATGCCGCGCGCGATCAGCTGCCCGGACATGGCTGAAATGTTCATGCCCTGGCGGCCGAACCCGCTCGCCACCCACAGACCTTTGCGCAATTCTCCGATCTGCGGCATGCCGTGCACGGTCTGCCCGGTGGCGCCGCCGAACGTTTCTGATATCTCGACGTTGCCGAGCTCAGGGAAGATCGACCGGATCCGTCGCTTGACGCTGCCCGCAAAGCGCTGCGGCCGCACGGCCCAGGTCGTCTCCGGGCTCTCCCACATCAGGCGGTCACCATCGACGATGCGAAAATGATCGATGCCATCGGAATCCATCACCGATCCCTTGAAGCCGATGATCTCGTGCACGCGATCGCCGAGCGGCGCGGTGATGCCGGCATAGCGCCAGACCGGCAGCAGCGTCTCCGACAGCCGCCGCAACGGCGCGCCGAGATGAATGTTGCCGGCGAGCACGATCTGGCTGGCACGCAGCCGTGCCGAGGGCGTCACGATGCGCTTGCGGATACCGGAATGATCGATGCTGACGACGGGCGTATCCTCGAAGATGCGCGCACCCGCGCGCCGCGCCAGCGCGGCGAGGCCGTGGACATATCTGCGGCCGTCGACCTGGAACGCTTTGGGGTAGTGGACGCCGTGGAAATAACGATCGGTCTTGAGCGCCGCGCGAACGCGATCGACCTGCCAGCCCTCGGCCTCGGTGTCGAAATCCTCATTCAGCATCTGCAGCCGGCTGATCAGCCGATCGCCGGCATCGACGTTGGAGACCTCGAGCACGCCGTCGGTGAGGCCGATATCAGGCATGTTTTCTTCGCTGGCATTGGCGCGCACGAACTCGGCGCCCTGCTTGGAGAGCATCCACAATTCGATGGCGTCCTCGAAGCCGATGCGCTCGATCAGCTCGGTGAGCGGCAGCGCAAAACCGGGCATCACCGTGCCGAGCTGGTTGCCGGAGGCGTTCCAGCCGATATGGCGGCCTTCGAGCACCGCGACGCTAGCCCCGAGCCGGGCCGCCTCAAGCGCGATGGAAAGGCCCGCGAGCCCTGCCCCGATAATGCAGATATCGGCGTCAAGATCGAAGGACAGCCGGACACGCTCGCGAAAGCCGGCTTCTTCCTGGGACACGCTTGTGAAAGTCTCGCTCATAGCGTTTCTTAAGATACCAATCGGGCGCTTGTCACCTTGTCCTCAACGGGCGCCTGTACATTATTCAAGATGTGGAACGATTCGAGAATGCCATGCGCCGTTTGATGCTGCTGCGTCACGCCAAGACCGAGACGGACGCGCCGAGCGGCCGCGACCAGGACCGCCGGCTCGACGATCGGGGCCAGCGGGATGCCGCCGAGATGGGCGACTGGATCGCTGCCCATCAGCCAGTCCCCGAGATGGTGCTGGTGTCGCATGCGGTCCGCGCCCGGCAAACCTGGGACATCGCCTGGGAGGCAATGAAGGACCGCGTCGCAGCGCCTGAGGTCGAGATAATGCCGGAACTCTACGGCGCGGACCCCGCGCGGATTCTCGAAACCGTTCGCACCGCAACCGTCCCGGCCAACCCAAGGCAATTGCTGCTGGTCGGGCATAATCCAGGCATGCACGAGGCTGCCCTGATGCTGATGGGCGGCGGCGATCCGGCAGCCGCCAAGTCGCTCGCCGACAATCTGCCCACCGCGGGGCTTGCGATCCTGGACTTTGCCGTCAAGGATTGGAGTGACGTGGCCTACCGCCGCGGCAAACTGGTGCTGTTCGTCAGCCCCAAGTTGCTTCGACTGGGGTGAGACGCGCTGGCGCCTTCTCCATGTTGATCCAGCTTGGTCATTAGGGAGGCGCAGATGTTCAAGTCCATCCTCGTACCCATCGACCTCGCCGACACCGATCTGGCAAAGCCTGCGATCGCGACCGCGACGACGCTGTCGCAGAACTGGAACGGATCGATCCGGCTGCTCAACGTGCTGCCGATGACGCCCGTGATGCTGGCGGAATACGTCCCGGCCGATTTCGACGAGCAGCAGCGCCAGACCTCGGAGGAGGCACTCGCCATCGTCGCGCGCGAATCCGGCATCGACGCCTCCCATATCTCCAGCGTCGTTCGCCAGGGCGGCATCTATCACGAGATCCTGGAGGAAGCCGCGCAGATGAAGGCCGATCTGATCGTCATGACCTCGCACCGGCCTGCGATGCGCACCTATTTCCTCGGATCGAACGCCGGGCACGTGGTGCGTTACGCGAAATGCTCGGTGCTCGTGGTGCGCCATTAACCTCGGAGCAATATCGTGAAGCAGTGGTGGCGGAGATGGACCTACGGGGTCCCGCTCGCCGCAAGCCCGACCGGTCCGAGACCGATCGAGCGTGTGGAGGTTTGTGGGGTCAGGTCGCGTTGGCCTGATGCTGACAATGCTGGTCCGAGACCTCGCCACCCCGTCATTGCGAGTTTAGCACCGGCCGAAGGCCGACGCGCGCTTGATGTAACGGCTGCGCAGCAGCGTCAGAACGCTGCAGCGCATCCGGGACTCAGGCAAGGCGCCTCACAGATACCGCGTCAGTTCGGCTTTGAACTGGCCGTAGACGGCGTCTTCGATCTGGCTGCGGTTGATCCCGATGTCGCGCAAGGCGCGGTCGTCGAGTTCGCTCAGCGTCTTGATGGCGGTGCGGCGCTCAAGGCTGTCGAACAGCGCGTAGGCGGCGTTGACGAGCTTGGCAAAAAATCCGCTCGACGAGGATGGGCGTAAACTCCGCCCGGCAGTTTGCGAGATCATGGTCATGTTTCTTCTCCGGCCTGAAGTCCCGCGCGGCGATGCAGATGCCGTTGGCGCAAACGCTTGAGCGCTTGCACCTCATTTGCCGTCGGATTGCTCTCGCTCTCCCCGGCTAATCGCGGACCTTGATGGAACTTAAATGCTCCAGTACATTACTCGGAGCAAGAAAAACATTGCTCTCGGTGCAATAATGTCCAAGTTCGAGTACGTGAAGCTTGCGGATGCCATTGCCGCAGATATCTCTAACGGCACGTTAAGGGCCGGCGACCGGCTGCCGCCGCAGCGCAATTTTGCCTATGATCGCGGCATCGCGGTCTCGACCGCGAGCCGGGTCTATACGGAGCTGTTGCGCCGGGGCCTGGTGGTCGGCGAAGTCGGACGCGGCACCTTCATCTCCGGCGACATCAGGCGCGAAGTCGAGAGCATCGCCGAGCCGCGCGATGCGCGCATCGATTTCGAGGTCAATTATCCGCTGCTGCCGCAGCAATGGGCGATGATCGCCAAGAGCCTCGCCGGACTGGAGCGCGTCGACGCCCTGGAATCCGTGCTGCGCGCCTCGACCAGCACCGGCACGAAGAGCGCCCGCAATGCCGCCGCGGCCTATCTCGCGCGCAAGGATTTTGCGCCGCAGGCCGAGCAGATCGTGTTCACCGCCAACGGCAAGCAATCGCTCGCGGCCGCGCTCGCAGCTCTGGTTCCGACCGGCGGCCGCTGCGGCGTCGAAGCCCTCACCTACCCTTACATCAAGAGCATAGCCGCTCGGCTCGGCATCACGCTGGTGCCGATCCCGATGGACGAACATGGCGCGCGGCCCGACGCGATCCAGAAGGCGCACCGCGAAGCGCATCTGTCGGCGCTGTATCTCCAGCCCATCATCCAGAATCCGCTCGGCGTCACCATGAACGCGACGCGGCGCGCCGACATCATGCGGGTCGCCGAAAAGCTCGATCTCACCATCATCGAGGACACCGTCTACGGCTTCCTCGCAGACGACGCTCCGCTCGCAGCGCTCGGGCCGGACCGCTGCATCGTGCTCGACAGCCTTTCCAAGAAAGTGGCGCCGGGGCTTGCGCTCGGTATCCTCGTTGCGCCGCCTCATTTGCGCGAAAGCGTGATGAGCGCGGTGCGCACGGGCGGCTGGATCGCCTCGGGCCACGCGCTCGCATCCGGCCAGCGGTTGATGGCCGACGGCACCGTTGCCGAGTTGACGCGGCTGAAGCGCATCGACGCCGCGCGGCGCCAGCAGACCGCGGCACGGCTGCTCGCCGGCTACCAGGTCGCCGCCGACACGCGCTCCTATCATCTCTGGCTGACGCTGCCGCCGCACTGGCGTTCGCAGACATTCGTTGCCGCGGCAGCCCGGCGCGGCATCGCGCTGACCCCATCCTCGACCTTCGCGGTCGCGCATGGCCACGCCCCGAACGCGGTGCGCCTGGCGCTCGCCCCGCCCTCCTTCGAGCAGCTCGATTCCGGCCTGCGCACGATCGTGTCGCTGCTCGGCACCAAGGAGGAGGATTTCGACTCGACGGAATAACGCGCGGGAAGCGCTCAGCGCTCCGGCCATTCCGCGATGAATCCCCTCGCCTTGTACGGCTCGATCTTGTCCCATTCGTGCAGGATACGACGGCGAAACTCAGGGTCGGTGTGCCAAAGCGCGCGCGGTGTCGTAAAGCTATCGACGGTGAGCAGCAGTTTCGTCACCTCCGGCCAGTGCCGGTGCAGCGTCATCGGATAACGCCGCGCCGTCCAGGTGTTGCCGAGGCAGATCACGCTGCGGATGTTGCGCAGTCCCAGCGTCGCATCGATGATGGGCAGCGAGAAGATCACGTTCTCACCGGTGTTCGTGGCGCGATGCTCCTCGAGGGTCCGGTCCGCCGGAATGCCCGCAGCGACCATCGCCGCCTTGATGATGGTGCACTCGGATTGCTCCGAGCCTGAGGTGACACCGCCGCTGACAATCGACCAGCGGAAATACCCGTCACGCCACAGTTGGGCGGCGGTCTCGACGCGAAGCGCGACGTCCTCGCGGGTGCCGAACACGAACAGCAAATCGGCCGGCCGAAGCGGCGTATCGACGAGATGGGTGCGGTTGATCCCGGCGATCTCGTCCGCCGTCGGCAGGCGCATGCTGCGATTCCCAGATGTCATCGCACCACGATGCGGGACCGGCGCGCGGCTGCGAAGTCAATTTTCATTGCGGCGGATTGCAAGCCCTAAGGCAGCAGGGAGCGAGGCAGTTGGTCGAAGTTGTAGGCACGCGGCCTGTTGCGTTGCACGAAGCCCCCAACCTGCCAGGCGAACAGCGCGGCAAAGCCGAGGATGAACAGCACGCCGGCGAATTCGCCGATCAAGAGCGCGCGGATCAACAGTCCGGTCATCGCCACGGCCAGCAGCGCCAGGAATGCCAACACCGCCACGTAGGTCTTGACGCCGAGACCGGCGGTAAGCTCGGCGCGGCTGCCGGCCTTCGCCAACCGCGCGTGAAGCTCGACGAGAAAATCGCGAAACCCGCTGTCCTGCGGCGCCATCAGCGCCGCGGTCTGCCAGCTCGTCGACAGGATCGCAATGCGACCGCCTCCGACGCGGCTGATATCGGCGCGAAAGCGGTGCTGCTGCATCGAGACCGGGCGGAACGACAGCCTGATTGCACTGATCTCGTCATAGCGCCAGAGGCCGGAGCGCCCGGCGATGCGCCACGACAATCCCTCGTCGGTCAGCTCGAAGCGATGCGCCGAACCGATCAGCGACGCCTTGTAGGCATAGCTCGTGACCGCCCCGCCATACCCGTCCGACACCTGCATCGCTCAATCCCGTCCGCGATCCGCTTGCGCAATCGCCCTCCGCCATCCTACAAGCGAGGCATGGCTGAGACGATCTATTTTCCGCGCCGCCTGATTCTCGGAGCCGCCGTCATCGCGGGCGTGCTGCTCGCGCTCGCGGTGCACATGCTGGGTGCTCGCTACGGGCTCGACCTCGGCGGGCTCTGGCGCGCCGACACGCATGAGTTCATGCCGACCGGTGCTGCGATCGCCTGGTGGCTGATCGCATCTGTCGGATTCTCCGGCGGCTATTTCACGGCGACATTGATGCAAAGCGCCGTCTCCGGCCAAATTCCGCAGAGGATGCGGCAATTCCTGATCGCGGTCGGCGTGCTCCTGCTTGCCGGCGCCGGACAGGCCGCCGCGGCGCCGAGCCCGCTTCCGACCATTTCGGGCGTGCTTGCCGGTCTCGCGGCGCTGTGTCTCGGCGCGGTGATGGCGTTCTGTGGCGCGCATTTCGCGCTACGCCGCGGCTAGCTCCTCAGGCCGACGCGCGCAGCAGCGGCCGTTTCAGCATCATCGCGATATCGGAGGCCGGCCGCGGCTTGCTGAACAGGAAGCCCTGCGCCTGGGTACAGCCTTCCCGCCGAAGCAGCTCCAGCTGCGCGTCATTCTCGACACCCTCCGCCGTGGTGACGATGCCGAGGCTGCGGCCCAGGCCGGTCACGGCGCGGATGATCGCCACCGAATCCTCGCGCGTGGCGAGCTCGGACACGAAAGAACGATCGATCTTGATCTTGTCGAAGGGGAAGCTGCGCAGATAGCTCAGCGAGGAATAGCCGGTGCCGAAATCGTCGAGCGAGATCCGCACGCCCATGGCGCGCAGGTCGTGCAAGGTGGTCAGCGTCGCCTCGCTGTTCTGCAGCAGCACGGATTCGGTGATCTCGAGCTCGAGCCTGTTCGCCGCGAGCCCTGATTTCTCCAGCGCCTCCGTCACGGATGCGATCAGGTTCGGGTTCCGGAACTGCACGGGCGACAGATTGACGGCGACGCCGACGTCGTCAGGCCAGGTCGCGGCATCGGCGCAGGCGCCGTGCAACACGAGTTCACCGAGCTGGACGATAAGGCCGGTCTCCTCGGCAAGCGGAATGAAGCTGACAGGCGAGATCAGGCCGCGCTGCGGATGGTTCCAGCGCAGCAATGCCTCGAACGAGACGACACGATCGCTGGCGACGTCGCGGATCGGCTGGTAATAGGGCTGGAACTCGTCGCGCTGGAGCGCAGCCCGCATATCCATTTCGAGCAGGCGCCGCGCCTGCGCGCGCGCATCCATGCCTGTCTCGAAGAAACGATAGGTGCCGCGGCCGTCGGCCTTGGCGCGGTACAGCGCCAGGTCGGCGTTCTTCAAGAGCTCATCAGGATTGCTGCCGTCCTGCGGCGACAGCGAAATGCCGATCGAGACGCCGATCACGATCTGATGGTCGTCGATCTCGTAAGGCGCGGAGATCACCTCGACGAGGCGGCGGGCAAGCGCCCGCGCGGCAGCCTCTTCGGAGCGACCGATCTGGACCACGGCGAACTCATCGCCGCCGAGGCGGGCCACGGTGTCGTGCTCGCCGACGGTCGCCTTCAGCCTGCGGCCGACCTCCTTCAGCAGCGCGTCGCCGATCGGGTGACCAAGCGAGTCGTTGATGTCCTTGAAATGATCGAGGTCGAGGCAGAGCACCGCGAGCTGGTCGTTCGAACCCGCCCGGCGCAAGCCCTGTTCGAGCTGCTCGTGGAACTGCACGCGGTTCGGCAGGTTGGTCAGCGCATCGTGGCGCGCCATGTGCGAGATCTTGGCCTGCGCCTCCAGCCATTCCGTGATGTCCTCGAAGGTGGCGACCCAGCCGCCACCCTGCATCGGCTGGTTGACGACACGGATCGAGCGGTCGAACCGGCGAACGACGTCCGTCGTCGTGCGCCCCTGCCGGGCATCGGCGACGAGGCGCGCGAAGAATTGCTCGGGATCGCCATTCCACTGCCCTTTCGCCGCTTCCTCGCGGAGAATGTCGCGCAGAACACGGCCGGTGAGCTGCATGTCGGAGCGGCCAAGCATCGCCGCATAGCGTTCGTTGAACAGAATGATCTTGCCTTCCGCATCGAACATGCACAGTCCCTGCGACATGTTCTCGAGCGCGGTGTCGAGCACGACCTGCTGGCGCCCGATCTCGCCCTTGGAGCGACGGTCGAGCACGGCGGCCGCGAGCGCGATAACGATAATGGCGACGGCCGCGCTGGCGGTCAGGATGGACAATGAGGCCGGCGGGATCGAAAGACCGCCGATCGCAAGCGTCGGATCGGGCGTCAACTGCAGGGCGCCCATCGCGGTGAAATGGTGCGAGACGATGGCAACCGTCATCAGGGCCGTGGCGGCAAGCGCGTTGGACAGATTATCGCCTCGTCCCGCGACGAACAGGGCACTCGATCCAAAGACGACGCCGAGCAGGATCGATACCGCGACGGTTCCCGCAGTCCAACTGATATGGGCAGGAATCTCGAACGCCATCATTCCGGTGTAATGCATGGCAGCGACACCGCCGCCAACGACAGCCCCGCCAAGCGCGACCAAAGCTCCGCGCCTGGTCGAAACCGAAATGCTGAGACCGATGAAGGTGACCGCGATCGCAAAGATAAGCGAGAGGATCGTCACGGGAATGTTGTAGGCACCACCGGCGCCCGGCCCATAGGCCTGCATCGCGATGAAATGGGTTGCCCAGATGCCGCAGCCAGCGACGACGGCGTCGAGGGTGATCCACACGAGGCGAGCACCGCCGTTCGCCGCACGCGCCCGGTGAAACAGGCTGATTGCCGCCGCGCTCGCGAGCAGGCAGACCGCGCCGCCGAGTGCGACCAGACGCCAATCATGCTGGTCCGTGAGACAAAACAGAACTTGATACATTGCCGGCCCCTATCCTGCCGGGCACTA
Organism: Bradyrhizobium sp. USDA 4474; assembly: GCF_054057515.1. NCBI lineage: Bacteria > Pseudomonadati > Pseudomonadota > Alphaproteobacteria > Hyphomicrobiales > Nitrobacteraceae > Bradyrhizobium > Bradyrhizobium sp. USDA 4474. Next base: position 1,049,931 of record NZ_JBSRZJ010000002.1, read on the forward strand.
GAACCAGCAGAAATGGACAGTCGGTAACCGGCCGTGCGCCGGTTACCGGAATGGTGAACGGGGAGTGTGTCTGACCGCTCACATTGGTCGTGCAGGCACCCTCGCGCCCAGGCCGATCACGGCCGCCGCGATCAGAAGGACCGCCGCCGAGATGATGAGCGATTGGTGAAGGCCGCTCATGAAGGCGCCGTCGGAGGTGAGCAGCGAGCCGAACAGCGCGACGCCGAGCACGCTGCCGGTCTGCCGGGTCGCGTTGAGGACACCGGCCGCGATACCGGAGCGCGCTTTCTCGACACTTCCGAGCAAGGTCGAGGTTAGCGGCGGCACCAAAAGGCCAAGCCCGCCGCTGATCGCGATCATCTGGGCAAAGATCGCCCAATAGCTCGTCCCGGCCTCGATCCACACCATGCCGAGGCAGCCGAGCGCGGAGATCGAGGCACCGACGACGATGGTCGGGCACGGGCCGATGCGCTCGGCAATGCGCGGCGCCAGCAGATTGACCGGCAGCACCGCGCCCATCATCGGCACGAAGGCAAGTCCGGTCCACCACGCCGACAAGCCGTTGATCCGTTGGAAGTAGAGGCTCAGCACAAAGATCAGGCCGTAGATCGCGATATTGACGAGGAGACCGACGACCGTGGTCAGGGCAAACAGCCGGTGACCGAACAAGGACAGCGGCAGCATCGGCTGCGCCGTGCGGCTCTCGCGCCAGACGAACAGCGCCGCGAGGACGGCCGAGCCTACGAATGCCGCGATCACCGCGGGATGTGCCCATCCAAGCGCACCGGCTTCGATGATCGCACCAGCCAACGACCCGAGCGCACCGATCGCAGTGAGTTGGCCAGGCAGATCAATCTCCCGCGAGCGCGCCCGCGTCGTGTCGGTCCCATATCGCCAGCTCAGCCACAGGCCGGCGAGGCCAATCGGCAGATTGACCAGGAAGATGGCGCGCCAGCCGACCAGCGTGATCAGCGCGCCGCCGACGAAGGGACCTGCAGTCAGCGCCAGGCTTGCGCCGGCGGCCCAGACCGCGACCGCACGTCCGCGCGCACGATCATCCGCATAGGCGTGGTTCAGCAGCGCCAGCGAATTCGGCACCAGGATTGCCGCTGCCAACCCCTGAACCAGCCGTGCACAGATCAGCACAACGGCGTTGGGAGACAGCGCACAAGCCAGCGAGGCTGCGGTGAAGATCGCAAACCCGGCCATGAAGATGCGCTTGGCACCGATCCGGTCGCCGAGTGCGCCGGCGGTCAGGATGAAGGCAGCAAAGGCGATGGTGTAGGCGCTGACCACCCATTGCAACTCGGCGACGCCACCACCGAGCGACTTGCCCATCGCGTCGAGTGCGGTGTTGACGATGGTGACGTCGAGCTGCACCACACCATAGCCGAGGCTCATTGCAGTGAGTGTCAGAGCGGACGATGCTTGCGCACCTCGCCTGCTCCACGCTTTCGGAAAGGAATCCATCTGAAGAAATTCTGCCGACATGATCCACCTCGTGTTTGGAGGGGGAACGCCACCGTTAGGCCTTCGTTGCGTGACAACGCTTCGGTTCTGATCGAAACGTCGCCGCGAAGTCGATTGTAATCAGCCCCGGAAACTCGCGACGCTCTGCCCGCGATGCAGGTCCGCTCGGCGCAGAGGCATGGGAACAACGTCAGATTGCTTCGTGTTGAGCCGCCTGTCTGCTCGTCGAGGCAGCGACAGTCATGGAGCCGACGGTCATGGCAAGAGTTGGCAACACCTCGGTTCCCTCGGTTTTTTGCAGGATCACAGTTCGGCAAGACCGCAACCGTCATTGCTGTCTCCTGCCTGATCGGCGCACTGTTCGCCGGCAGCACGGTCGCAACCCCGCTCTACGTCATCTACAAACAACAGCTGGGTTTCTCGCAGATCACGTTGACCCTGATCTACGCCGTCTACGTCGTCGGAAACCTGACGGCACTCATGATCTTCGGCCGGATGTCCGATCAGGTCGGCCGGCGGCGCTGTCGAGCCGCGCCGCGATGCTGTGGTCGATCGGCCTGATGCTGCCGAGCCTAGCCCTGCTCGTCACCGCACAATTCGCAGAATCACTCGGCGTCATGATCGCGGCGACCGCGATCTGCGGCGTAGCAGCGGGCCTCGGTTATCGCGGCAGCCTTCAGGTGGTGAACCAGGTCGCACCGGATGACCGCCGCGCCGAAGTGGTCTCGGCCTATTTCATCTGCTGCTTTCTCGGCAACGCGCTTCCGGTGATCGGTATCGGCGTCCTCGCGACCCTGATCAGCTCGACTGTGGCGAGCCTGGTCTTCGCCGTGACCATTGCGATGTTCGCGCTGGTCGCGCTGGTGTTCGGCCTGCAATACCAGGCCGGCTAGGCGCAGCCGAAAAAAGCGACGCCGTGCGGAATGCACGGCGTCTCCAGGCGGAAGCTATCTCGCTGTTAGCTCGCTGCCCTCAGGTTCACCTTGCTCTCGGCCAGCGATGTCAATTTCTTGTCGGTCGCCTTCTCTTCCTCGAGTGTCTTGGCGAGCACAGCGGCGCAGTCGGTGCGGCCGAGCTGCTTGGCCCAGGCGATCAGGCTGCCATAGCGAACGATCTCGTAATGTTCGGCGGCCTGCGCCGCATTGATCAGGGCCGCATCGAGCACCGCCTTGTCGGCGACGTCGCCCGCGGTTTCATCAGCCTCCTCGATGATGCCGTCGATGGCCGGACAATCGACCGCCTTCAGTTGGGCGCCGTGCATCTTGAATACTTCCTCGAGCCGCGTGACGTGCTGCTTGGTTTCTTCAAGGTGCGTCAAAAAGCCCTGCTTCAGCTGCGGATCCGTCGCCTTATCTGCCATTTTCGGCAGCGCCTTGGTGAGCTGTTGCTCGGCGTAATAGATGTCCTGTAGCTGATGCACGAACAGGTCGTTCATGGTCTTGATGTCTTTTGTGAACAGTCCCATCGTTCTGATCCTCGCGGGTCTCGGGAACACGACGGGCACAGGCTTGCACGAAAGCCGCTTGTTTCGCCGTGTTCGGTTGCTGATGGGGCGCTAACCTGTCGACGGCGCCGTCGTTCCAAAGGAAACCCTCAGCCTTTTGCGCCGGAACAATGCTTGCAGCGGGGGGATGTGAAAACCATCTGAACATACCGACGCGCAATCGAAGCCTGACGCTCGACTCATATGCTTAACGTGCGCCCCATGTGAACCAGATATGACAAAACGAGCCGCTTCCGTGCGGATCCCGTCCTTGTCAAGGGCTGCACAAGTCTCTGTTTTTGCCTTAAATGAGCTACATCATGCCTAGCGATCGACGCCCAGTTCGGGCAGTGATCGCAACCGACCGTCCAATGTCTGGCCCGGTCGGCCTTGCCCCCTGCCGGGAGGATGAATGCACGGACTGCTGCCCGCGCTGAAACGCGGCTTCACGAGATGGATCGGCTGGCGACGGCTGGGCATTGCCGCGAGCGTGATGATCATCGCCTTCGCGGTCACCACGCTCGTGCGAACGCTCCATGGGATCGATCGGAACGCCATCCTCACGGGGCTTGCCGATATCCCTCGTGGCAATATCGGCCTGGCTGCGCTCTGTGTGTTCTTGGCGTTCTGTACGCTGACCTTCTACGATTTTTTTGCGCTGCGAACGATAGGCAAGAAACACGTGCCCTATCGCATCGCAGCACTCTCCAGCTTCACGTCCTATTCGATCGGCCACAACATCGGCGCCACCGTGTTCACGGGCGGTGCGATCCGTTTCCGGATTTATTCGGACTATGGGCTGAACGCGATCGACGTCGCAAAAATCTGCTTCCTCTCCGGCCTGACCTTCTGGCTCGGTAACATCTTCGTGCTCTCGATCGGCATGTCGATCCATCCGGATGCAGCTTCCTACATGGATCAGCTGCCATCGTCGATCAATCGTCTGATCGCGATCGGCGGCCTCGCCTCGATCGGCGCCTATCTGGTCTGGCTTTGCATGGGCGAGAAGCGCCGCGAGCTCGGCCAGAAGGGCTGGAAGGTGGTGCTGCCGTCGGCGCCGCTGACGCTGGTGCAGATCCTGATCGGCGTGGTCGACCTCGGATTTTGCGCGTTGGCGATGTACCTGTTGGTTCCGGCCAATCCGCCGATCGACTTCCTGTCCCTCGCCGTGGTGTTCATCCTGGCGACGCTCCTGGGCTTCGCCAGCCATGCCCCCGGCTCGATCGGCGTGTTCGACGCCGCCATGCTGGTGGCGTTGCCCGAATTCGGACGCGAGCAGCTGCTGGCGACGCTGCTGGTCTTCCGCATCCTCTATTTCGTGATCCCGTTTGGTCTCGCCATCTCCATCATGGGCACCCGCGAGCTCTGGATGAATGTGGTCCGGCCCTGGCAGGAGCGCCGTCGGCTGGCGGAAGCCTGCGCGCAGGCCAATCTGCCCAAGGAGGTGACGCCGATGGAGCGCGAGCGGCTGGTGCGTCAGGCCAGCAAGCGTTAAGGCCGGCCGACGCTTACGTTCCGGGAGCTCTGCAGACAAGAGGTTGCAGGCGGCGCAGCGATCTCTCTTATTTCCGCCTCAACTTTGCCGTTGAAGACGCGGGCCATGATCCCTGTTTCCCTTCGTACTTTTCTTCTAGCCGCCCTGCTGCTGGCCGGGTCCCTCGCCGTTTTGCCGCCCCAACGCGCAGTCGCGCAGGATGCCGGGGCCATGCAGATCAATTGGGAGGTCCGCAACCGCTTCCGCCTGTTCCGCGAGGAGCGCGATTTCCTGTTGCATGTCGAGAATGCGCGTAACCGCAGCATCCTCGCCGCCGAGCAGTCTCTCGAGCTGCAGAGCGAGGGCCGCGGCTGGGCCCGGAACATGGTCAACCGCCTCTGCATCGACCTGCAGGGCCGGGTTAACCAGCCCTGTACCCGCGACAACGTCAAAGAGAACTACCTCACGCCGATCGACCACCCCATCACCGTACGCCTGGCCGGCGCGGTGCCGGTCGGGGCCACTTGCGCCTGGTCGTTCGACGACGGCGACGGGCCGCAGACCTCGACTTTCGACTGCGCCGAGCCGGTCAATCTGCGGGTCCGCTACGGCAAGCAGACGGTCGCGACCGTCGACGTTTCCTCCGGCTCCGATCCGACCCAGCGCATCCAGACCGAGATCCAGGTCCGCGACATCTTTATCGCCGGCCTTGGCGACAGCATCGCCTCCGGCGAAGGCAATCCGGACCGACCGCTGGCGCTATCCGACGAGGGTTTCTGCTTCCGCTCCTATCTCGGCACCGCTGGCACACAATATTACCGGCCGAGCCGCGCCGGCTTCAAGGGCGGCCGCGCCTGCGAGGCACCGGACACGCTCGGCAACTGGCAACGTTTCGGCGCGCTGTGGTTCAACTCGCCCTGCCACCGCTCTCTCTACAGCTATCAGGCCCGCACGGCGCTCGCGCTCGCGGTGCGCTACACCCATATCGCCGTGACCTATCTGCCGCTCGCCTGCACCGGCGCCAGCATCAGCGACGGGCTGCTCGGCTCGCAGCGCGCCCGCGAATGCCCGCCCGGCAAGAGCGGCGTCTGCAACACCAGCGTGAATGCCCAGGTCGCCGAGCTGCGCGAAGCGCTGACCGCGGCGAAGAAGCGGCAGCCGGATCGCAATCTCGATCTCGTGCTGCTCTCGATCGGGGCCAATGACGTCTACTTTTCCGGCCTGGTCGCCGACGTCATCGTCGAGACCGCGACCGAGCGCGCGCTGTTCCGCCGCTCCGGCGTGATGGCGAGCGTCGACGAATCCCGCGACGCGCTACAACGCGAGCTGCCGCAGAATTTCGTCAAGCTGCGCGAGGCGCTGAAACCGCTGGTCGGCGGCGATCTCTCGCACGTGGTCTACGTCTCCTACGCCAACCCGGCCCTTGCCGACGGCGGCGTGCCCTGCCGCGGCGGCCGCGCCGGTTTCGACATCCATCCCGCCTTCAACGCCGACCCACAGCGCCTCGCCCGCGTCTCGACTTTCGTCGACACCGAGTTCCTGCCGCAACTGAAGGGGCTGGCCACCTGCACGCGGGGCGCGCTGTGCCGTGATCCCGAGGCCGACCGTATGACCTTCGTCGATGCGCACCAGTCCGCATTCGCCGATCACGGATTTTGTGCTCACTCCGGCAACGATCCCGAGTTCGACCGCACTTGCTTTGCCGAGAACGGAGAGAGCTTCAACCCTGACATCGTCAGCGCGGCGAGCCAGCCGATGGTGTGCGGCCGCGGCGCGTCGGAGTACCGCGCCTATCTGCCGCGCGCACGCTGGATTCGCGACGCCAACGACAGCTATTTCGCGGCGATGACCTATCCGCAGGGGTTGCCGGCGGCGAGCCAGCCGACCGACATCCACGACGCGACCTGGGGCGTGCTCTCGGCCGTCTATGGCGGCGCCGTGCATCCGAGTGCCGAAGGCCATGCCGCGATGGCGGATGCCACTCTCCCGGCCGCAAGCTCCGTGCTGGGGCTGGACGCCGTGCCGCCCGGCTTCACGCGCAGCCTCTTGGCTCCGCTCCTGCCGGGCGCGCAGAAGTAGGAAACCGGAAACAGCGCACTGTCGCCGCTCGCTGGAATTTGATGGCACTACCGTGAATTGAGTCCATTCCATTCAGGGCAGGTTCAGCCGCACCGCGCATGATATGCACGCGTCATGGGACGGGACCTATCGTGGATAGCAGAAGCGCATATCGTCGGCTGCAATGGTCGCGCATCGCGGCGCTCGTGGCGTTAGCCACAGGCCTGACACCGAACATCTCCCGTGCCGACGATCTCAATCCGCACGATCTCGCTCTGCTCGATCGGCTGAGCTTCGGTGTCAGCACCTCGAGTGCCGCACACATGCAGGGGATGGGTGCGGAACGCTGGCTGCAGGAGCAATTGCACCCGGCCGGCAACCCTCCCTTGCCCGACGCGGCCAAGGCGCAGATCGAGGCGATGCCCGACGTCCACAGCTTCCCGTTCGACATTGCGGTCGCCTTCGAGCAGCAGTCCAAGAGCGCCAGCCAGGTCATCGACCCCGAGCAGAAGAAAGCGGCGCAGCAGGTGTTCCAGCAGGCGATGAACGATCGCGCCAAGCAGGCGGCGGCGCGCACCATCCTGCGCGCGCTCTACGCGCCCGACCAGCTGCGCGAGCGCATGGTCTGGTTCTGGTTCAATCATTTCAACGTCCACCAGTACAAATCGAATCTGCGCGTGCTGGTCGGCGACTACGTCGATCATGCCCTTCGTCCCAACTCGCTGGGCAAGTTTCACGACCTGCTCGCGGCGACCGTTCGTCATCCCGCGATGCTGCGCTATCTCGACAATGCCGACAACGCGGCGGGCCATCTGAACGAGAACTACGCCCGCGAGATCATGGAGCTGCACACCATGGGCGTCGGCTCCGGCTACACCCAGGCCGACGTGGAAGCGCTGGCGAAGATCCTCACGGGCGTCGGCATCGACACCAAGCCGGAAGACCCGAAGCTCAAGCCGGAATTGCAATCCCAGCTCGTGCGCGAGGGCGCCTTCGAGTTCAACCCGTCCCGTCACGATTACAGCGACAAGGCCTTCCTCGGTCACACCATCAAGGGCCGTGGGCTCGCCGAGGTCGACGAGGCCATTGACATCCTGGTCCACCATCCCGCGACCGCAAATCATGTATCGCGCAAGATCGCGACCTATTTCGTCTCCGACAATCCGCCGGAAGCGCTGGTACAGCGGATGGCGCAGACCTTCAAATCCACTGGCGGCGACATTGCCGCGATACTCGCCACGATGGTCCATTCACCCGAATTCGAGGCCGCGCTGAAGCCGGGCACGCGCTTCAAGGATCCCGTGCAATACGTGCTTTCGGCGGTCCGTCTCGCCTATGACGACCGGGTCATATTGAACACGGCGCCGATCCAGGGCTGGATCAATCGCCTCGGCGAAGGCCTGTTCAACCACGAGACGCCGGACGGCTACCCGCTGACCTCGGCGTCGTGGAACGGCCCCGGTCAGATGATGGTTCGCTTCGAGATCGCACGCCAGATCGGATCCGGATCGTCCGGCCTGTTCAAATCCGACGGGCCGAATCCGGTCGAGTTGCCCGCGTTCCCGCAACTGCAGAACGCGCTCTACTTCAACGGCCTTCGCAAGACTCTCGGCCCCGCAACGCTGGCATCGCTCGACAGGGCGATCTCACCGCAGGACTGGAACACGCTGTTCCTGTCGTCACCGGAATTCATGCACTGAGCACGGGAGATTGCCATGAACCGTCGCGAGCTGATCAAGACCTTTGCCGCCCTCGCTCCGCTCACCGTGGCAGGCCGCGTCTGGGCAGCGCCCGCGACCGATGCCCGCATGCTGGTCGTGTTCTTGCGCGGCGCCTATGACGCGGCGAATGTCGTCGTGCCGGTATCGAGTGATTTCTACCGTGTCTCGCGACCAACGCTCGCCATCGCCAGGCCCGATGTCGGCAACCCCAACGCGGCGCTGGCGCTCGACGCCGATTGGGGACTGCATCCGGCCCTGCGCGACAGCATCTATCCGCTCTGGGCCAGGCGCGAGATCGCCTTCATTCCGTTCGCCGGGACCAGCGACGATCTGACCCGGAGCCATTTCGAGACCCAGGACACGATCGAACTCGGCCAGTCCGCGGGGGGGACGCGCGACTATCGTTCCGGCTTCATGAGCCGGCTCGCAGGCGAGCTGACGCGGGTCAAGCCGATTGCGTTCACCGACCAGCTTCCGCTCATCTTCCGAGGCAAGTCGCAGGTGCCGAACACTGGGATCAGCAACGTCGGCAAGCCCGGCGTCGACGATCGTCAGGCCGATCTGATCAAGAAGATGTACGTCCAGTCCAACCTGGCGGCCTCGGTGTCGGAGGGTTTTCGCGTACGCGACGACGTCTATCGCTCGGTCTCCGAAGAGATGAATGCCGCCAACCGCGGCGCCGTCTCGCCGCGCGGTTTCGAATTATCGGCACGGCGCATCGGCCGATTGATGCGCGAGCAGTTCAATCTTGGTTTCGTCGACGTTGGCGGCTGGGACACGCATGTCAACCAGGGCGCCGCCAACGGCTATCTCGCCGACCGGCTCGGCGAGCTCGGACGCGCCCTCGTCGGCTTCTCCGAGGAGGTCGGGCCGACGGCGTGGCGCGATACGGTGGTGGTCGTCATCTCCGAATTCGGCCGCACCTTCCGGGAAAACGGGGACCGCGGCACCGATCACGGTCATGGCAGCGTCTATTGGGTGCTCGGTGGCGGCATCAACGGCGGCCGCATTCTCGGCGAGCAGGTCAAGGTCGAGCAGCCGCATCTGTTCCAGAACCGCGACTATCCGGTTCTGACCGACTATCGCGCGCTGTTTGCAGATCTGTTCGGCCACGTCTTCGGTCTCGGCAACGACAGCATCCAGCGCATCTTCACCGGCGTGCACCCGACGAACCTGGCATTGGTATAGCCAGCCCGGACGAGACCCATTCGGCGTGCTCGCACCGGGACGGCCACCGGCCTGCCGTTCCATCAATTTAAAAACGGCATCAATCGATACTCCCTTGAACTTGGACACTTTCCCGCGCGCGCCTCTAGGAGTCGCCGTGAGGAAACATTTCAAGGTCCAAGGAGGCGCACGATGAGCGCAGTGGTGTCCGCGACGGACGTGAGGAGGTCTCGCGTCAGGCTGTTCATCGTGACCATGCTGTTCCTGGTCACGACCGTCAATTACGCCGACCGCGCCACGCTCTCGATCGCCGGCTCCGCGCTGTCCAGGGAGCTCCGTCTCGATCCCGTCGCCATGGGCTGGATCTTCTCGGCGTTCGGCTGGTCCTATGTCGTCGCGCAGGTACCAGGCGGCTGGCTGCTCGACCGTTACGGCTCACGCCTCGTCTATGCCTTCAGCATCATCGTCTGGTCCCTGTTCACGATGATGCAGGGCTGGATCGGCTTCCTCAGCGCCGGCGCTGCCGTCGTCGTGCTGTTTGCGCTTCGGCTTCTCGTCGGCGTCGCGGAAGCGCCGTCCTTCCCTGCCAACGCCCGCATCGTCGCGGCCTGGTTTCCCGGCAACGAGCGCGGCACCGCATCGGCCTTCTTCAATTCGGGGCAATATTTCGCCACCGTGATCTTCGCACCGCTGATGGGCTGGATCGCCCATGACTACGGCTGGCGCTACGTGTTCTCAGTGATGGGCGGGCTCGGCATCATCATGGGCCTCGTCTGGATCAAGACCGTCTACAGTCCGAAGGAGCATCCCTCGATCAACGAGGCCGAGTTCGATTACATCAAGGAAGGTGGCGCGCTGGTCGATCTCGATGCGCCCAAGAACGATCTGAAGGACGCGCGAGCGGCGAACTCCGGCCCGAAATGGGACCATATCCGCCAATTGCTCTCCAATCGCATGATGATCGGCGTCTATCTCGGCCAGTACTGCATCAACACGCTGACTTACTTCTTCCTGACCTGGTTTCCGGTGTACCTGGTCAAGGAGCGCGGCCTGTCGATCCTGCAGGCCGGCTTCGTGGCGACGCTGCCGGCGCTCTGCGGCTTCATCGGCGGCGTGCTCGGCGGGGTCATTTCCGACGCCATCCTGCGCAAGTCCGGTTCGCTGACCATGGCGCGCAAGATCCCGATCGTCGGAGGAATGCTGCTGTCGATGTCGATCATCGCCTGCAACTATGTCGACGGCCAGGCGCTGGTGGTCGGCTTCATGGCGCTCGCCTTCTTCGGCAAGGGCATCGGCGCGCTCGGCTGGGCTGTTGTCTCCGACACCTCGCCCAAGGAGGCCGGCGGCGTCTCCGGCGGCCTGTTCAACTCCTTCGGCAACCTCTCCTCCATCACCACGCCCATCGTGATCGGCTACATCGTGGCCGCGACCGGCTCGTTCAACGGGGCTCTGGTGTTCGTCGGCATCAACGCGCTGGTGGCTGCGGTCGCCTATCTCGTGGTCGTCGGCAAGATCGAGCGGGTGGTGCTCAAACGCTCCTCCTGAGCGCTCCGAGTCATCGGAGTGGGACAGGCAACTCAACGGCGGCTCTAAAAGGCCGCCGTCTTTGTTTTGGGGATGATCGATGCTAGAAGTGCCGGGGAAACGCCTTATTCATCTAAGACATGTATCGATGTTCGACCTCAACCAGCTCCGCTGTTTCGTCACGGTGGCGGAAGAACTGCATTTCGGCCGCGCCGCCGCGCGGCTGAACATGACTCAGCCGCCGCTGTCGCGGCAAATCCAGGTGCTCGAGCACATCATCGACGCGCCGCTGCTGGAGCGCACCAGCCGCTCGGTGCGCCTGACCCCGGCCGGCCGCAGCTTCCTCCCCGAGGCCCGCCGCATCCTGAAGCTTGCGGAAAGCGCCTCGCAGGTTGCCCGCCGCATCGCGCTCGGCAAGACCGGCTCGCTCAAGATCGGCTTTACCGCGGCCGCCGCCTACGGCTTCCTGCCCGAACTGGTCGCGGCCTGCCGTGCCAAGCTGCCGGAGGTCGATTTCTCGCTGAAGGAAATGGTCTCCGGCGACCAGTTCGAGGCGCTGACCTCGGGCCAGATCGACGCCGGCCTGCTGCGGCCGCCGATCGCGCGGCCCGAGGTTGCCAGCCGCCGCGTCGTCGCCGAGCCCCTGCTCGCCGCGATCCCGAAGAAGCATCCGCTGGCCAATGCCGACAGCATCACGATCAAGGATTTCGACGGCCAGCCCTTCGTGATGTATTCGCCCTATGAGAGCCGCTATTTCCACGATCTGCTGGTGGCGCTGTTCACCCGCGCCGACATCCTGCCGCGCTACGTCCAGCACCTCAGCCAGATCCACTCGATCCTCGCGATGGTGCGCGCCGGCCTTGGCCTCGCCATCGTGCCGGCCGCCGCCGCCGGGCTGAAAATCTCCGATGTCCGGCTGCGTCCCCTGAAGCTGCGCACCCGCGTTCCGGTCGAGCTTTTCATGGTGTGGCGCCGCGACGACGAGAATCCGCTGCTGTCCGCGCTGGTCAAAATCGCGAGCGAATTGTCCTCCGCGGACGTCATGGAAGATTGATGCTGAATCCGTATCAGTTGATATAGGCTTTGGCTTGGACGCGCATCGAACCGTCTCCTAAACACCAGCGCATGGACGCGCGGATTTCACTTGCGTCCCCGACAACACGAGAGCAGGGAGCAGCGCCCGTGAGCAAGATGACCCCGCAGGAAATGGCCCAGAAGATCGGTTCCGGCCTCCTGTCCTTCCCCGTCACGCCGTTCAAGGCAGACTATTCGTTCGACGAAGCGACCTACCGCGCCAACATGGATTGGCTGTGCGGCTATGACGTTGCAGGCCTGTTCGCCGCCGGCGGCACCGGCGAGTTCTTCTCGCTGACCCCGACCGAAGTGCCCGCCGTCATCAAGGTCGCCGTCGACGAGACCAAGGGCCGCGTGCCCGTGCTCGCCGGCACCGGCTATGGCACTGCCATCGCCCGCGAGATCGCAATCGGCGCGGAAAAGGCCGGCGCCGACGGCCTGCTGCTGCTGCCGCCTTATCTGACCCATTCCGAGCAGGAAGGCCTTGCCGCCCACGTCGAGGCCGTCTGCGCCTCCGTGAAGATCGGCGTCATCGTCTATAACCGCGACAATGCCATCCTCCAGCCCGACACGCTCGCCCGCCTCGCCGAGCGCTGCCCGAACCTCGTCGGCTACAAGGACGGCATCGGCGACATCGAGCTGATGACGCGCGTTTACACCAAGCTCGGCGACCGCCTCACTTATGTCGGCGGCCTGCCGACCGCCGAGACCTTCGCGCTGCCCTATCTCGACATGGGCGTGACGACGTACTCGTCGGCCGTATTCAACTTCGTGCCTGAGTTCGCCACCAAGTTCTACGCCGCGGTGCGCAGCCGCGATCACGCGACCATCCGCGCCGGCTTGAAGAATTTCATCCTGCCGCTGATCGAGATCCGCAACCGCAAGAAGGGCTATGCGGTCTCGATCATCAAGGCCGGCATGAAGGTGATCGGCCGCGATTCCGGCCCGGTCCGCTCGCCGCTGACCGATCTCACCGAGCAGGAGATGGCGGAACTGGCCGCGCTGGTGAGGAACCTGCCTGCCGCAGGATCGACACAACAGGCCGCAGAATAACTCGAGGATGCAGGGAGGAGCGTGCAATGGCCCAGACTGAGATCTCCGGGGTGCCGATCCCCGGCGCGCCGGTCGTCGCAACGATGCAGGTGATCCCGGTCGCAGGCCGCGACAGCATGCTCCTCAATTTGAGCGGGGCGCATGCACCGTTCTTCACCCGTAACATCGTCATCCTCACCGACAATGCCGGCCACACCGGCGTCGGCGAGGTGCCAGGCGGGCAGAAGATCTGGCAGACGCTGCAGGACGCCAGGGATCTCGTGATCGGCAAGACCGTCGGCGCGATGAACAACATCCTCGCCGACGTCAGGACGACCTTTGCCGACCGGGATGCCGGCGGCCGCGGCAAGCAGACCTTCGATCTGCGCGTGATGATCCACGCCGTCACTGCGATCGAATCCGCCCTGCTCGATCTGCTCGGCCAGCATCTCAATCTGCCGGTCGCAGCGCTCCTCGGCGAAGGCCAGCAGCGCAAGAGCGTCGAGACGCTCGGCTATCTCTTCTTCGTCGGTGACCGGAACAAGTCCAAGCTCGACTACGTCAAGGGCGAGACCGGCAAGCCCGACTGGTTCAACCTTCGCCATCAGGAGGCAATGACGCCGGAGGCGGTGGTACGGCTGGCGGAAGCCACGCAGGACCATTACGGCTTTGCCGATTTCAAGCTCAAGGGCGGCGTGCTCCGCGGCGAGCAGGAGATCGAGGCGGTCACGGCCATCGCCAGGCGCTTCCCCAATGCCCGCGTCACGCTGGATCCGAACGGCGCCTGGTCGCTCGATGAGGCCATCGGCCTCTGCAAGAACATGCACGGCATCCTCGCCTATGCCGAGGATCCCTGCGGCGCCGAGGCCGGCTTCTCCGGTCGGGAGATCATGGCCGAGTTCCGCCGCGCCACCGGCCTTCCCACTGCGACCAACATGATCGCGACCGACTGGCGTCAGCTCAGCCATGCGCTGCGGCTCGGTGCGGTGGACATTCCGCTCGCCGACCCCCATTTCTGGACCATGCAAGGCTCAGTGCGCGTTGCCCAGACCTGCCGTGACAACGGCTTGACTTGGGGCTCGCACTCCAACAACCATTTCGACATCTCGCTCGCGATGTTCACCCATGTCGGCGCGGCCGCCCCCGGCAAGGTCACTGCGATCGACACCCACTGGATCTGGCAGGATGGCCAGGCACTGACGAAGGAGCCGCTCCGGATCAAGGGCGGCAGGATCGCGGTCCCGGATCGTCCGGGCCTCGGCATCGAGATCGACCGTGCGGCCATCGAGGCCGCGCATGAACTCTACAAGCAGCATGGACTCGGCGCCCGAGATGATGCCATGGCCATGCAGGACCTGATCCCCGGCTGGACGTTTGACGACAAGCGGCCCTGCCTCGTGCGTTAAATAACTCTGGAGGAAGAGATGACTGCGATCCTGAAAAACTTCATCGGCGGTGAATGGGTCGACGGCTCCGGCGTCACCAAGAACATCAACCCCTCCAACACCAACGACCTCGTCGGCGAATATGCCAAGGCCGACAAGGCGCAGACCGAGAAGGCGATCGCGGCAGCGAAAGCCGCCTTCCCCGCCTGGGCGCAGTCGACGCCGCAAGTGCGCTACGATGCACTGAACAAGATCTCCACCGAAATCCTCGCCCGCAAGGAAGAGCTCGGCCGCCTGCTCGCCCGCGAGGAAGGCAAGACGCTGCCCGAGGGTATCGGCGAGGTCGCCCGCGCCGGCCAGATCTTCGCGTTCTTCGCCGGCGAAGCCCTTCGTCTGATCGGCGAGAAGGGCGCGTCCGTCCGTCCCGGCATCGACGTCGAGCTCACGCGAGAGCCGGTCGGCGTCATCGGCATGATCACGCCCTGGAATTTTCCGATCGCCATCCCGGCCTGGAAGATTGCGCCCGCGCTCTGCTACGGCAACACGGTGGTGTTCAAGCCGGCCGAGTTGGTGCCCGGCTCGGGACACGCGCTCGCCGAGATCATCACCCGCTCAGGCCTTCCGGCCGGCGTGTTCAACCTCGTGGTCGGCTCCGGCTCCGTGGTCGGCCAGACCCTGCTCGACCATCCCGATGTGGCCGCGATCTCTTTCACCGGCTCGGTGCAAACCGGCCGCAAGATCGCGCAGGCCTGCGTGCTCTCCAACCCGATGAAGAAATTCCAGCTGGAGATGGGCGGCAAGAATCCGCTGGTCGTGCTCGATGACGCCGACCTGAAGACTGCTGTCGAAGTCGCCGTCAACGGCGCCTACTTCTCGACCGGTCAGCGCTGCACGGCATCGTCTCGGCTGATCGTCACCGAAGGCATCCATGACCGCTTCGTTGCCGCGGTGGCCGAGCGCCTGAACAGCCTCTCGGTGGACGACGCGCTCAAGGCCGGCGTGCATATCGGCCCCGTGGTCGACCAGAGCCAGCTGGACCAGGACCTGCGCTACATCAAGATCGGTCAGGACGAGGGCGCCAGGCTCGCCTTCGGCGGCGAGCTGCTCAAGCGCGACAACCCCGGCCACTACCTGCAACCGGCGCTGTTCACCGAAGCCAACAACAACATGCGCATCGCGCGCGAGGAGATATTCGGGCCCGTCGCCGCCGTCATCCGCGCCAAGAACTACGAGGAAGCGCTGGCGATCTCCAACGACACCGAGTTCGGCCTCGCCTCCGGCATCTGCACATCAAGCCTGAAATACGCCTCGCACTACAAGCGCAACAGCGAGTCCGGCATGGTGATGGTCAATCTGCCCACCGCCGGCGTCGACTATCACGTGCCGTTCGGCGGCCGGAAGGGCTCGAGCTACGGCGCCCGCGAGCAGGGCTCCTACGCACGCGAGTTCTATACGACGGTGAAGACCGCCTATACCTATCCGGGTTGACGGGCCACGATCGCAGGGTGGGTTGGCGCAGCGGCTGCGCAAAGCGCGGTCCGCCGGCGTAACCGACCTCTTCTGCTTCCGCGGACAGAGACCTTGGTGGGTTACGCCCTGCGATTGCGCTCCGCGCAATCGCAGGGCTAGCCACCCTACACTTTGGAGTCCTCCATGGACCAGGACGTCGCAGCGAAAGAGCAGCCCCGCTACATCAAGCTCAACGAGCGCGACAATGTCGCGATCGTCGTCAATGATTTCGGGCTCCCTGCCGGCTCCCGCTTCGCGTGCGGGCTGACGCTGCGTGCCTTTGTGCCGCAAGGGCACAAGACCGCTCTGGTCGACATCGCGCAGGACGCGCCGATCATCCGCTACGGTGAGGTGATCGGCTACGCGCTCTCGCCGATTCTGGCCGGTGAGTGGGTGGATGAGGCGCGCATCCGCATGCCTGAGGCCCCTGCCCTCGACAAGCTCGAAATCTCCACCGCCGTTCCCGCACCGCTGCCGCCGCTCGAAGGTTTCACCTTCGAGGGCTTTCGCAATCCGGACGGATCCGTCGGCACCAAGAACATCCTCGGCATCTCCTCCTCGGTGCAATGCGTCAAGGGCACGATGGAATATGCGGTGAAGCGCATCCGCGCCGAGCTGCTGCCGAACTATCCGAACGTCGACGACGTCGTGCCATTGACGCATGCTTATGGCTGCGGCGTCGCCATCACCGCGCCCGATGCCGTCGTGCCGATCCGCACGCTGCAAAACCTCGCGCTCAATCCGAATTTCGGCGGCGAGATTCTGGTCATCAGCTTGGGATGTGAAAAACTCGCGCCCGAACGGCTGGTGCCGGAGGGCGTCAGCGATGCCATCGTCCGCATGCAGGACGAAGCCTTCGACGGATTTGGCGCGATCGTCGATGCCATCATGACGCAAGCCGAGGCCCGCCTGAAGATCCTCGACAAACGCACCCGCGAGACCTGCCCCGCGTCCGATCTCGTGGTCGGCCTGCAATGCGGCGGCAGCGACGCTTTCTCGGGCGTCACTGCGAACCCCGCGCTCGGCTTCGCCGCCGACCTCTTGGTGCGCGCCGGCGCCACCGTGATGTTCTCGGAAGTGACGGAGGTGCGCGACGCCATCCAGCTCCTCACCCGCCGCGCCATCAACGAAGACGTCGGCCGGGCGCTGGTGCGCGAGATGGCCTGGTACGATTCATATCTCGCCCGTGGCGGCGCCGATCGCAGCGCCAACACAACCCCCGGCAACAAGAAGGGCGGCCTCGCCAACATCGTCGAAAAATCTCTCGGCTCGATCGTCAAATCAGGCTCATCAGCGATCACCGGCGTGCTCTCGCCCGGCCAGAAGGCGACGCAGAAGGGCATGCTGTTCGCGGCAACGCCGGCGTCAGACTTCATCTGCGGCACGCTCCAGCTCGCCTCCGGCATGACCTTGCAGGTGTTCACCACCGGCCGCGGCACGCCCTATGGCCTGGCGGCCGCGCCCGTGATCAAGGTCGCAACCCGCACCGAGCTGGCGCGCCGCTGGAAGGATTTGATCGATTTCGACGCAGGCGGCATCGCCACCGGCGCAAAGACCATCGAGGAAACCGGCTGGGACCTCTTCCGCCTGATCCTCGAGGTTGCCTCCGGCCGCACCAAGCCGTGGTCGGATCGCTGGGGCATCCACAACGACCTCACGCTGTTCAATCCGGCGCCGGTGACCTGAGCGCCCGACACCGCGTCCGTCCAGGGCGAACAGGTGCCTCGAAGGCTCGGCCGGGCGGCCTACTTCTTCGCCGCTGGCGCCATCATCATCGCGCCGCCCTTCTTGACCGCGGGTGCGGCCTTCGGCGCGGGCGCGGCGGCCTGCGCGGGGAGATATTTGGCGATGATCGCGGGATCGACCTCGGCCATGCTGGAATCCGGCAGGCGCTGCCAGGTCTCGTCCTTGCCGAACAGAGAGATGCCGAGGAAGCCGCGCATGGTCAGGACCTGACCGTCCGGACTCACCGTCATCTTGGCCTTCCAGATGTTGCCGTCGCGCGGATTGACGACGTTGCCGCCTTCATATTTCAACCCGTCACGCTTCATGTCGCGGATGAAAGAGAGCCCGAGCACCGGCTGATTCTTGCGATCGTCCGTGCACTTCGCGCAAACCTCGCTCGGATTGTCGCCGGGGCGCGGAAACGTCTTGGCAATCACGCCTTCGAAAATGCCGTTATGGTCGATGAAGAGGAACCAGCCCACGGGCTTGCCGTCCTCGACCTTCTGCCACAAGCCCGCAGCCGTCGGCTGCTGTGCGGCAGCCTTCCCTGTTGCGCCGAGCGACAGCACGAGACCCAGCGTAAGCAGCGAGAGCAGCCGAAAGCTGGAAACGAGATTCCGCATTATGATCACCTTGCTAAGCCGCCACTGCAATGGCCGCAGACTACGGCGATTTCGCGAACGGTTCCAGCACCAGAAACATGGGACGCTCGGCCCCGTTCGCGCCGCGGTCAGTTGACACCGAGTTTCTTTTGCAGGCTCGAGGATGAGGTCGTGTACTGGAACACGAGCCGCTTCTCCGGATAGACGTAGCGGTGGGCTTTTTGCGACATCAGCGCGCCTTCGTGGAAGCCGCACAGGATCAGCTTGATCTTGCCCGGATAGGTGTTGATGTCGCCGATGGCGAAGATGCCCGGCACGTTGGTTTCGAATGCCGACGTCTCGACCGGCACCAGATTGTTCTCGAGCGCAATGCCCCAATTCGCGACCGGACCGAGCTTCATGGTCAGGCCGAAGAACGGCAGCATGGCGTCGCAGGCAATATCGCTGACGGCGTTGTCGTTGCCCTTGACGGTGGCGCCGGTCAGCTTGCCGTCGGCGCCGGAGAGCGCGGTGACCTGACCGAGCCGCAGATCCATCTTGCCGTCGGCGACCAGCGCGCGCATCTGCTCGACGCTGTGAGGGGCAGCGCGAAAATCGTCACGACGGTGCAAGAGCGTGATGCGCTTGGCGACCGGATGCAGATTGAGCGTCCAGTCGAGCGCGGAATCGCCGCCCCCGACGATCAGCACGTTCTTGTCGCGGAACGTTTCCATCTTGCGCACGGCGTAGTGCACCGAGGTGCCTTCATAGACTTCGATACCCGGCACCGGCGGACGCTTGGGCTGGAACGAGCCGCCGCCGGCCGCGATCACCACGACCTTGCATTCGAACACCTTGCCCGCGTCGGTGGTGCAGCGAAACAGGGGATCGCCGATCTTTTCGACGGTCTCGACCATCTCGCCGAGATGGAAGGTCGGATGGAACGGCTTGATCTGCTCCATCAGCGCGTCGGTGAGACCTTGCCCCGATACCTGCGGAATGCCGGGAATGTCGTAGATCGGCTTTTCCGGATAGAGCTCGGCGCACTGGCCGCCGACCTTGTCGAGGATGTCGATGAAGTGCGCCTTCATGTCGAGAAGGCCAAGCTCGAAGGCGGCGAACAGACCGCAAGGGCCGGCGCCAATAATCAGCACGTCGGTTTTGATCACGTCGCTCATGTCGTCTCTTTATCGGTCATTATCGGTTGGACGGCGCCCGGCGGGCCGAGGTGACCCTGCCTGTCTAGCCAACGGGAATGGATCAGGGAAGGCATAAAAGCGGGAGCGCACCGCAAGCACACCCACTTGCCGGGTCAAAATAACTGGGCTGTAACGAGGCTGGATATGACGGAGATCATCAGGTGAACGCACCAAGCCGCCTCGATACGACGCCACGCCTCGAGGACTTCCCGTTTCGCCTCAGCGACAACGTCCGCTTCGGCGATCTCGACCCGAACCAGCACGTCAACAACGCGGTCTATGCCACCTATTTCGAGACCGGCCGCGTCACGCTGATGAAGAGTCCGGAGTACGGGCTGACACCGCCGGGCCTCGCCTGGATCATGGTGCGGCTCGACATCCATTTCCGCGCCGAGCTGCACTGGCCGAACACGATCGAGCTCGGCCTCGGCGTGGTGAAGCTCGGGCGCACGTCGGTGACCTTCGAGCAGGTCGTGTTTTCGGAAGGGAAGTGCATCGCTTCGGCGACCTCGGTCGGCGTCTTGCTCGACGAGGCGACGCGCCGGCCAGCACCGCTGACTGCGGAAGTGGTCGAGAAATTCAGGCCCTGGCACAAGCGCGGCATCGAGGTCGCGCCGCCGCGCACTTGAGCAGCAAGGATCAGGCCTGACGTTCCGGCGTGCCCACCACGAGCCCGTCGAGTTCGTCGGAGACCTTGATCTGGCATGACAGGCGCGAGTTCGGGCGCACGTCGAAGCCGAAGTCGAGCATGTCCTCTTCCATCGGCGTCGGGCTGCCGACCTTCTCGCGCCAGGCTTCGTCGACATAGACATGGCAGGTCGCGCAGGCGCAGGCGCCGCCGCACTCGGCCTCGATGCCGGGAATGCTGTTACGGATGGCGGCTTCCATCACGGTCGCGCCGTTCTCGATTTCCACCGTGCGGGTTTCGCCCTTGTGGTCGACAAAGTGAATTTTGGCCATTGTGCTCGTGCTGCCGCGATCTGGGGAAAAGGAGGTTCGGGTTGTCCTATAACGGGTCGATCCGGACCGCGCCATAGCGTTTTCAAGCGAAGTGGATACCGGTTCGCGGGCGGAAAATGCGTCGAAACACAAGACGGGTGTGTGCGCAGCCCGGACCGGCTCCGGCGAGATCCGGCTCAGTGCTTGAGCATCGCGGCAATAGCCGCGCGAACCTCGGCGACCGCCTCTTTCAGCGCGGCGAGGGCGTGGGGCTGATTCTGGCCGATCCGGATCGCGGTCTCCAGGCTGGCGGCCGCATCGGCGACCGCAAAGGCGCCGATCCCGCGTGCCGAGCCCTTGAGCTTGTGCGCAAGCGCCCCGGTCTCGGCCGGCAACGCCGTCATCGCGGCGATCAGGCGGACCGCCTGCTCTGCGAACATTGCAAGCACTTCCTGCTCGATCTCGGAATCGCCCAGCGTCATGCGCGAGAGATGGTCGAGATCGAGGGGGCTGTCGAAGGGCGCAAGCGGCGGCGAGGGCATCCAGTCCATCCGTTGCAGTTCAGGCATCATGGCGCAGGCCCCGGCATCGCGCGATAGTCCGCCGGTCCGGCGGTTCCGACCACCGAAGCATGGAAATGGTTAACGAAGCGTTTCGGCCGATTTACGCAAAACCGCCCGTTTAATGACGAAAAGTTGCCGCAATCGGCTGAGTCCGGTGGAGAATTTCATTTAGGGCTAAGGCGTTACGGCCTTTTCCTGTTAACGATGATTAAGAATGTCTTAATCGCGGGCATTTCATTCGCGACGCTCTGCCAATAGGATGTTGCGGAAATTGGCGGACAAGCCGTCCGGGTGGGGACGGCTTGGAGATCCGCCCAAGCGGCATGATCCGGTCTGTGGGCTTGCGTAGCGCGCAGGGCTCGCGGGGGAACGCGTAAAAGTAACGAGGGCTCGGACTGAACATGGCCAATACTCCCAAAAAGGTCAAAGACCCCACAGAAGTTGCGCTTTCTGCGATCCAGGAAGCCCTCAACATCAGCGACACGGCTGCCGATACCAGCCGCAACGCCTCGATGCGCAACGAAACGGCGCCGCCGGTCCCACCGCCCGCGCCCCCCGTGTTCGACGGCGAGCCCGCCTTCGAGCCGCGGCCTGCCGCCAACGAGCGCGCCGTGTTCGATCCGATCGAGGAACCGCGCACCTCGCGCCGCGCCGCCAACGACGACCGCGCGACCATCGGCCAGCTGCTCCAATCGCTGCAAACGGGCCGCCCCGCGCGCAACATCTACACCGGCGCGACCATCTTCACCGTGATCTGGCTCGCCGCCTGTGCCGCCCTGACGGTCGGCTTCCTGCCCTCGATCCGGGCCGCCATGGGCGAGAGCGGCGGCGTGCTGGCGATCGCCGGCCTCGTCACCATGTTCTTCGCGCCGATCATGCTGTTCTACTTCCTCGCCAGCCTGGTCTGGCGCGGCCAGCAGATGAGCCAGGTCGCGCAGGCGATGGCGCAGGTTGCGATCCGCTTCTCCGAGCCGGAAGGTTCGGCGTCGGATTCCATGGTCACGGTCGGTCAGGCCATCCGCCGCGAGGTCGCGGCAATGGGCGACGGCATCGAGCGCGCCATCGCGCGGGCAGGCGAACTCGAAACACTCGTCGCAAACGAGGTCGCCGCGCTCGAACGCGCCTATTCCGACAACGAGGTCCGCATCCGCGCCCTGCTCCAGGACATCGCGCATCAGCGCGACAACCTGGTCGGCCAGGCCGAGCAGGTCCGCAGCGCCATTTCCGGCGTGCAGATCGACCTTCGTCACGACATCGCGCTGATCTCGGACGCGATCGCCTCTCGCGTCGACGAGGTCGCGAAATCCATCACCGGCGCGCTGGAAGAGCGCGGCGCTCACATCACGGGCGCCCTGAGCCACGCCGGCGACAACATGATCCTCGCGCTGGGCGAGCGCGGCGGCGACCTGCTCGACCGGCTCGAGGAAGCCAGCGCCGAGACCACGCGCGCGGTGCTCGACGCCAGCGAGCGACTGACCACCAGCCTCAACTTCAAGACCGGCCACGTCCACGACGAGTTCGTCGACCTCGCCGACCGCGTCCACGAGATGCTGAACGAACGCATCGACCGCATCACCGGCGAGTTCGAGCAGCGTTCCGCCGCGATCGTCGACGGCATCTCCGAGCGCACCGAGCAGGTGCACGACAGCCTGAAGAACTCGTCGGACTCGCTGCTGCTCGAGCTCGAGCTGCGCTCCAACGACATCTCCGCCAAGATCGACGACGCCGGCAACCGCCTCGCCGGCCAGATCATGACCTCGGGCGACAAGGCGAGCGAGGCGCTCGACGCCACCGTCAACACGCTGGTCGCCAAGGTCGTCAGCCAGACCGAGACCGCGCACGATTCGCTGTCGCTGCAGATGAGCGCGTTCGACGAGCTGGTGAAGAACCAGGGGTCCGAGCTGGTCGAGAAGTTCGCCCGCGATTCCGGCACCCTGGGTGCCCTGATCACGCGCCACATCTCCGAATTCGACCGCACCGTGAAGACCTTCGGCGGCGAGATCGTCGAGCGCTTGGGCCAGCGCACCCAGGACATCCACGAGTCGCTGAAGACCTATGTCGATAATTTCGACACTCGCTTCACCTCGAACGGCGGCGCCATCACGGCCGTGCTCGACGAGCGCCTGGTGCAGTTCGAGACCACGATCGGCGAACGCGTCGCCAATCTGGACGCCTCGCTGAATGACAAGATCGCCAGCCTCGACGGCACCATCGAAGGCCACATCAAGACGTTCGACCAGCAGCTCGGCGGGCGCGTCGGCGCGCTCGAGCAGTCGTTCGACGCGCGTGCGAAGTCGGTAACCGAAACCATCGACGAACGCCTCAACACGCTCTCGACGTCGCTGACCGATGGTGCGGCCCAGGCGATCCAGTCGGTTGATACGCGCTTGACGCATCTCACGACGACGCTCACCGGCGGCGCGGCGCAGGCGCTCGAATCCATCGATGGCCGCCTCACCCACCTCACGACGACGCTGACCGAGGGCGCCTCGCAGACGATCCAGGCAATCGATACGCGCCTGACGCATCTGACGACGACGTTCAACAGCGGTGCATCGCAGGCGCTGGAGTCCGTGGACAGCCGCCTCAGCTATCTGACGAGCGCCTTGACCAGCGGCGCCTCGCAGGCGGTGCAGTCGATCGACACCCGCCTCACCCTGCTTACCTCGACGCTCACGGACGGTACGGCGCAGGCGATCGAGGCAGTCGACCGCCGCATTACCAGCGTCGCCGACCTCATCGACGGCCGCAGCATGCACCTGACCGACACGGTCACGGCGCGCTTCCAGGACATCCAGCAGGCGATCGAAACCAAGGTCGGTTCGGTCGCGAGCGACATCGACGTCCGCGTGGCGCAGTTCGAAGACCTGCTCGGCTCGCGTGTCGAGGCCGTCGCCGGCCGCATCGAAAGCAGCGGCCGCCAGGCCAGCGAGGACATGATGTCCCGGGCCGAGATGATCTCGACCGCGATCCGCTCGCATGTCGAAGACGCCGAGCGTTCGCTCACCAATCTCGTGGTCAACACCAGCGAGACGATCCAGACCGGTGCGCGCACCGCGCAGCAGTCGCTCATGACCGTCTCCTCCGACGTCAACGCCCAGCTCAAGATGACCTCCGCCGAGGTCGAGCGCGCGCTGACCGCCGTCGGCACGGGTGCCGCGAACTCGATCCTGACCAGCGCCCGCGAAGCGCAGTCGTCCCTCGTCGCCGCCTCGGGCGATGCCGCCAACCAGATCAAGGGGCTCGCGGCCGACGTCGAGCGCACTCTGTCCGCGGCCGGCTCGGCCACCGCGGCCTCGATCCTGGCCGGCGCCCGCGAGGTGCAGACCACGCTCGTCAGCGCCTCCTCGGATGCGGCCAACCACGTCAAGTCGCTCACCGCCGACGTGCAGCGCTCGCTGTCGATGGCCGGCACCTCCACGGCGGAAGCGATCACGGCCGGCGCCCGCGACGCGCAGGGCATGCTGATCACGGCCTCGACCGAGACCGCCAACCAGATCAAGGCGTTGTCCTCCGACGTGCAGCGCTCGCTCTCGATGGCCGGCACCTCGACCGCCGAGACCATCATGACGGGCGCGCGCGAGGCCCAGAGCACGCTCGTCGCCGGATCTGCGGATGCGGCAAACCAGGTCAAGGCTCTTACCGCCGACGTGCAGCGGTCGCTCTCCATGGCTGGCACATCGACAGCAGAGAGCATCCTGGGCGGCGCCCGCGAGGCGCAGAGCACCCTGGTCAACGCGTCCGCGGAGGCGGCGAGCCAGGTCAAGTCGCTCGCGGCCGAAGTGCACCGCTCGCTTTCGCAGGTCGGCCAGACCACGGCCGAGACGATCACGGCCAGCGCCCGCGACGCCCAGAGCACCCTGCTCGCGGTTTCGGCGGAACAGACCGGCCAGGTCCGCTCGCTCGCAGCCGAAATGCAGCGCGCGCTGGCGACCGCCGGCGGAGCCACCATCGAGGCGCTCACCAGCGGCGTGCGCGAGGCCCAGGGCACGCTCATCACCGCCTCGACCGACGCGGCGAGCCAGATCAAGTCGCTGACGACGGACATCGAGCGTACCCTGACCTCGGTCGGCGCCGACACCGCCTCCACCATCCTCAACAGCGCACGCGAGGCCCAGACCTCGCTGACCTCGACCTCGGCGGACGCCGCAAGCCAGATCCGCATGATCTCGACCGAGATCGAGCGCGCGCTGAGCACGGCCACGGCGAATGCGACCAACGACATCCAGACCAGCGCGCTCAACGCCCAGAACGCCCTGATCTCCGCCTCCAACGAGGCGAGCTCGCGGGTCAAGTCGAGCTCGGCCGACGTCGAGCGCTCGGTGCTCGCCGCCAGTTCCAGCTTCGGCCAGGCCATGACCGGCAAGACGGACGAGATCGTCACCTATGTGCAGCAGCAGGCCGACCGCCTCTCGAACATGATCGACGCCAAGCGCGGCTCGCTCGTCGACGCGATCGGCTCGAAGACCAGCCAGCTCACGCTCGACATCGACCGCGTCACCTCCGACGCGCTGAAGTCGATCGAGACGCGCGGCCAGGCCTTCTCGCAGACCATGATGGGCAACGGCAACGAAGTCGCCCGCACCATCAACGCGGCGAGCGAGATCGCGACCGGCGCGGTCAGCAAGTCGCTCAAGGACCTCGAGTCGGCCTCGCGCGCGGCGATCGACCAGTCGCGTCAGGTCTCGATCGCGGCCGTCACCGAGATGCAGGAGACCAGCAAGATCCTGCGCACCGACACGGTCGCGCTGTTCGAGCGCCTGCGCGAAGGCAACATCCTGCTCCAGGAGGTGCTGACCGGTGCGCACGACAACCTGAACTCGCTCGAGCGGGCGCTGGTGACGCGCGTTGCCGACTTCGTGTCGGCGATGAACGACGTCACCTCGCGCAACGGTGCTGCGACGCAGAACCTCGAAGACCAGCTCAACGTGTTCAACAGCAAGACCACCCGGGCGCTGCAGGATCTCGGCGAGCTGTCGACCCAGTTCGACGCACACGGCAAGGCGCTGGTCGATGCCGCTCAGGTCGTCGAGCAGAGCAACAAGAACACCACCGCCTCGCTTGCCGAACGCAAGGCGGCGTTGGAATCGCTCGTCACCACCATCGACCTGCGGACCGCCGATCTCGACCAGCGCCTGTCGCGCTTCACCGGGCTGCTCGACGAGTCGCTCGCTGCAGCCGAAGAGCGTGCGCGCGACATCGCCCGCGTGGTCGCCGAGACCGCCGGCGCAGGTTCGGCCGCGATCACCCGCCAGTTCGAGGCAGTGCGGGCCGCCTCCGAAGAGGAGCACCGGCAGACCCTCGACGCCATGCACGACATCTACCGCCAAACCACCGACGAGGCGGATGCGATGTTCAAGCAGTCGACCGAGAAGTTCAGCAACCTCGTCTCCAGCATGAAGCAGATGGCCTTGGAGATGCACAACGAGCTCGAGGCCACCCGCAACGAACTGCGCCGCGGCGTGCTCGAGATGCCACAGGAGGCCGCCGAGAGCACCGCGCAGATGCGCAAGGTGATCGTCGACCAGATCGAGGCGCTCGCCGAGCTCAACCGCATCGTGGCCCAGCACGGCCGCGGCCTCGACGTCACCACGACGGGCCGTGCGTCCGTCGCCGTCCAGCGGCAGGAAGAGCCGGTGATGGCGACTGCAGCTCGCGGCACCGAGACCCGCATGCGCGACACCGGCAGTGCCTCGACGCTGCCGCCGCCGGACCTCGGCATGCCCGCCGCCTCGCGCCGCGCCGAGGCTCCGCCGGTCGCCCCCGGCGGCAACGACCAGGGCCGCGACGGCTGGCTGTCGGACCTGTTGAACCGCACCGATGCCAACCCGCCTGCTCCGGCCGGCCGTGAGGCTCCGCGCGTCCGCCAGGCTGCGCCTGCTCCGCTGCCGCAGGCCGCGCAGAGCAGCGGCAATCCGCTGGAATCGCTGTCGCTCGACATCGGCCGGCTGATGGACCGCAATCTCGCCGCCGAGATGTGGGACCGCTACCAGCGCGGCGAGAACAAGGCCTTTACCAAGCGCCTGTACACGCCCGCCGGCCAGAAGGCGTTCGACGAGGTCGCCCGCAAGTACCGCGCCGATCGCAACTTCAAGGGCACGGTGGACCGCTACATCAGCGAGTTCGAACGCCTGCTCGACGAGGTCGCCAGCGATGGCCGTGGCCCGCAGGAGCTGCGCAGCCACCTGACCTCGGAGACGGGTCTGGTCTACACCCTGCTCGCGCATGCGGCGGGACGGTTGGGGTAAGACGCGACCCCCAGCGAATAGCGAATGCAAACGGAGGCCTCACGGCCTCCGTTTTCGTTTCAGCCCGTCATTGCAAGGCGAGCAAAGAACCCGGATTGGGGTCATGGCCCGAGGTCCGCCGATGAAACTCTACTGCCGCCTGCCACTCGCGGCCGGCGCCGGCTTCGCCGGTTCGGCCGGCGGCGGCGCCGGTTGTGCGCTGCTGTTGCTGGCGCCGAACAGCACGCGGGTCGGGTTGCGGTCGAAATTGTTCACGGCGCGGCTGATGTCGCCGAGGGTGCGACGGCCGTCCGTCATCAGCGCGCCGGAGCGCTTGTCGAAATCCTCGGCGAGCTCGCGGATCGATTTGACCGTCAGGAACAGCTCGCCGCCATCCTTGCCGCCGGCAAGGGTGTTGAGGCCGAGCATGAGGTTGTCGGCCTTGAGCATCACACCGTCGGCCTTGAGAATCACGCCGTCGACCTTGGCCATCACGCCGTCGATCTTCTCGGAGTTGCGCGCGAGCGAGTTGGTGAAGGTCTCCAGATTTTTCAGCGAGTTCTTCACCGACTCCTGATTGTCGGCAACGATCTTGTTGATGTTCTGCAGCGTGCCGCGGATCGCCTCGGTGACGTCCTGGAGCTTGTTCGGATCGGCCGTCAGCGTCGGAATGCCGTCCTCGTCGAGCGGCGGCGGCGGTGCGGCTTCCTCGCCGCCCTTGAGCGAGATCGCGGCGACGCCGGTCAGGCCCTGGAATTCGAGGCCGACCAGAGTGTCCTTGCGCAGCGGCGTGTTGTTCTCGATCATGGCGAGCGCGACGACCCGCCGCGGATTGTCGAGCTTCACCGAGACCACCTCGCCGACCCGGATACCGTTGAAGTTGACGCTGCCGCCGTTGCGCAGGCCCGCGGCCGGTCCCTCGAACACGACGCGGAAGGGCATCCGCTGCTTGGTGGTGTGCAGCGACTGGAACCACAGCACGAAGCCGATCGCAGCTGCGATCACCGCCAGCGTGAAGGATCCGATCAATACGTAGTTCGCCCGCGTTTCCATCAGGTGCTCCGGCTACTCAACTCATTACCGCGCGGGCGCGCTTGCCATGGAAATATTGCCTCAGCCAGGGATGCTGCGAGGCCTGCATGTCGGCAATCGACCCTGCCGCAATGATCTTGCCGTTCCCCAGGACGGCGATGCGGTCGCAAGCTGTGTAAAGGCTGTCGAGGTCGTGGGTTACCATGAAAACCGTCAGTCCCAAAGTCCGCTGCAGCGTCCTGACCAGCTCGTCGAAGTCCCCGGCGCCGATCGGATCCAGGCCCGAGGTCGGCTCGTCGAGAAAGACGAGATCGGGATCGAGCGACAACGCGCGGGCCAGCGCGACACGTTTGATCATGCCGCCTGAGAGCTCCGACGGAAAACGCTCGGCCACTTCGGGCTTGAGACCGACCATGGCGAGCTTGGCCATGGTGATCTCGTCCATCAGCCGCTGCGACACCCGCAGATATTCGCGCATCGGAAACTGGATGTTCTGCCGCACGGTGAGCGAGGAGAACAGCGCGCCCTGCTGGAACAGCACGCCCCAGCGCCGCTCGACGTTGCGGCGCTGCGACGTATTGGAGGAATCCAGATCGACGCCGAACACTTCGATCGAGCCTGCGACCTTCGGCACCAGGCCGATGATCGTGCGGGTCAGCACCGACTTGCCGGCGCCTGAAGGACCGACAAAGCCCAAAATCTCGCCGCGCTTGACGTCGAGGTCGAGACCATCGAGCACACGTGTCGCGCCGAACTGCACGGTGATGTCGCGAACGCGGATGATGGGGTTCTGAATTTCGTTTTGAGTTTCTTGCGCCATCGTCACATCCCGATCGAGGCGAAGAAGATCGCGAACACGCCGTCCATGACGATGACGAAGAAGATGCCCTTCACCACGGAGGCCGTGGTGTGCTGTCCGAGCGATTCCGCGCTGCCTTGCACCGCAAGTCCCTCGACGCAGGCGACGATGCCGATCACCGCGGCCATCACGGGCGCCTTCACCATGCCGACGATGAAATGGTCGATCGAGATGGCATCGCGCAGGCGCAGCAGGAACGCTTCGGGATCGACGCCGCCATAGAGCCAGGCGACGAGGCCGCCGCCATAGAGCGCGGCCATGGCGCCGAGAAAGGCGAGGATCGGCAGCGCCAGCACCAGCGCCAGCATGCGCGGCAGCACCAGCACCTCGATCGGGTCGAAGCCCATGGTGCGCAGCGCGTCGATCTCCTCACGCATCTTCATCGAGCCGAGCTCGGCAGTGTAGGCACTGCCCGAGCGGCCCGCGACCATGATCGCGACCAGGAGCACGCCGATCTCGCGCAAGACCAGCACCCCGAGCATGTCGACGACGAAGATGTCGGCGCCGAAGCGGCGGAAATGGAAGATGCCCTGCTGGGCGATGATGCAGCCGATCAGGAAGGTGATCAGCACGATGATCGGCACCGCGCGCCAGCAAACCTGCTCCAGATGGTGCACGGTCGAGGTCAGGCGGAACGAGCGCGGATGGATCAGCACATGTGCGCCCGCCGCGAGCACCGCACCCAGCATGTCGACCAGGCTCGCGATGGTGCCGCCAAGGCCCGCGACGCCGCGGCCGATCTGTTCCAGCATGCCGGTGATGGTGATCGCGGAGGTTTCGACCACCGGGGTCGCCCGGACCCGGCGCACCTCGTCGACGAGGCTCGCATAGTTCGCGGACAGCCCCGCGATCTGGGCCTCGACGGCGCCTTTGGTCAGGCTGCGGCGCAGCCGCTCGATCAGCCAGGCGCCGAACGTGTCGAGCTTGGCGACCTCGGAGACGTCGATGAAAATGCTTTGCGGGCCGCCGGCAAGTTTCTCGGCGTCGGCCACCATCCGCTCCAGGACCGGCGCGAAGCTCGCGGTCCAGGTTCCGGTGGCGCAGAGGGCCAGCTCGTTGCCTTTGGCAATCCGTTCCAGCTTCGGATCGCCGCTCAAGGTATCCGCTCCCATACCAGGGCGGAGGAAATCAGATCGTTGCGCACGCGCCCTTACCCAGAAAAGGTATCCCCAACTGGTTAATGTTAGTTGTTAGAGGTAACCAGCAGGTTCAGTTTTCGCCAGAGTTCAAAATGACCAGCAAAGTTCCCGTCCTCGCCGCGCGAATCGAGCGGTTTCCCATCGCCGGCAGTTTCACGATCAGCCGGGGCGCCAAGACGGAAGCGGTCACCGTCGTGGCCGAAGTGAGGCAAAATGGCCTGACCGGCCGCGGCGAATGCGTGCCTTATCCCCGCTATGGCGAGACGCCCGAGGCGACCCTGGCCGCGATCCAGGCCATGCAGGCGGCCGTGGCGGATGGGCTGACGCGGCAGGCCCTCCAGGCCGCCATGCCGCCCGGAGCCGCTCGCAACGCGCTGGATTGCGCCCTGATCGACCTCGAGGCCAAGGCATCAGGCCGGCGGGCCTGGAGCCTGCTGGACCGCCCCGTGCCCGGGGAGCGCACCACCGCCTATACAATCTCGCTGGGCACGCCCGAGGCCATGGCTGCGGCGACCGCCAAGGCTGCACACCGGCCGCTCCTCAAGATCAAGCTCGGCGGCGACGGCGATCCACGGCGAATCACCGCGGTGCGCATGGCAGCGCCCGAGTCCGAACTGATCGTCGATGCCAACGAGGCCTGGACCGAGGCCAATCTGGAAGCCAACCTCGCCGCCTGTGCCGCTGTCGGCGTCACCCTGGTGGAGCAGCCGCTGCCGGCGGGGAAGGACGATGCGCTGGCGCGGATCAAGCGACCGCTCACCGTCTGTGCCGACGAGAGCGTGCACGACCGCAAGTCGCTTGCACCGCTGCGTGCGCGCTACGACGCCGTGAACATCAAGCTCGACAAGACCGGCGGCCTCACCGAGGCGCTAGCCATGGCCGATGCCGCGCAGGCGCTCGGCTTCGAGATCATGATCGGCTGCATGGTCGCGACCTCGCTGTCGATGGCGCCCGCCATGCTGGTGACGCCGCAGGCACGCTTCGTCGATCTCGATGGTCCCTTGCTACTGGCGCGCGATCGCGATCATGGACTGCGTTATGACGAGAGCCTGGTCTATCCGCCGGACGCTTCGCTCTGGGGCTGAGCGATCAGCCGGTGCCGCGCCGACCAGATCACGAGCGCGCCGGCGCCGGCCATCGCGGCCATGACGTAATACAGGCCATCGCCGATGCGGGCATAGATCGCGCCTGACGCGATCGACGTCGTTGCGCTCAACAATCCGCTGCATGCGGCGTAATAGCCTTGTCCGCGCGCGATCTGATGCGACGGCACGCGCTGCACCAGCAGATTCATGGTGCCGACGATGGTCATGCCGAACGTGAGGCCATGACCGAACTGGGCGATCGCGAGCAATGCGAGCGGCGGCTCGTTCGCGGTCACGATCCAGCGCAGCACGGCGCTCAAGCCCCCGATCGCCATCAGCGATGACGGATGAAGCGAGAAGCGCGGCGACAGCGCGAACACGATGATCTCGGCGATCACGCCCAGCGTCCACAATCCCGCGATCGTCAGCCCGCTCAAGCCGTGGAGTTGCCAGTTGATGGCGGAGAACGTGTAGTAGGCGACGTGGCTGCCCTGGATCAGCGCAGCTGATGCGATCACCGCCCACAAGCCGCCATCGCGCAGCAGCGCATTATCGGCTTGCGTCCCGGTCGTCTTGCGCCTGGCATCGTCGAGCGGTTGCAGCAGCAGGCTGACCAGGACCGTGACGACGGCCCACGCAACGATGATCCAGATCAGATCGCGCGCCGCGATGATGTCGACGAGATAACCGCAGGCGAGCGCCGCGGCCGCAAACGCCGCCGAGCCCCACAGCCTCAGGGGACCGTAGTCGAGCCCGTAACGCGCAACGCCCCGCAGCGCATAGGCATCGGTGAGCGGCGTCGTCGGCGTCCACATCATGCAGGTGAGTGCGTAGATCACGAACAGCTCCAACGGCTGCTGCTGCAAGCCGACGGCAGCAAAGCCGATTGCCGTCCCCAGCACCGAGATCATCATGCCGCCGCGAATGGCATGCCGCTTTTCGGCAATGGCGGTGACCTGCGGCAACGTGGTGAAGCGCGTGAGCGCCGGCAGCGCATTGATGAGGCCGATCCAGGAGGCGTCGATGCCGATCGCCTTGAGCCAGAGCGGGAAGAACGGCAGATGCGTCCCTGATACCGCGAACACTGCCGAATAGAACAGCGCGAGCCGCACGGCGAATCGCCGCTTGACCGAGGCTGCGATGGGGATTTGTGATTCGGGTAGCATCAAACCAATTGCGATTCGGTCGATATCGTGGTGATCGTTACAGCAACGCGCAGTGATTTGCGCGACGAGATTGACATGGCCTCTGAAGCATTCGCCCTTTCGCCTATGTCTGCCCGCGCGGCCGAGCCGAACGAGCAGGATTACGACGCGATCCGCGAAGCCTTCATGGAGACCGCGCGCGGACGCTGGTTCCTCGGCGAATACGCCAAGCGCAACCGCAACGCCGACACGCGCATGGTGCTCGATGCGGTCGCGAAAATCGAGGAAACCCTTGCGGCACAGCGACAACCCGTCGTGGTGGACCGCCTGCCCGAAGCCCTGGCCGCGATCCGCCGCGCGGTCGAGGACGCCGAGAGCGCCGCCGGCAAGGCGTTCGATCCTGCCGCGATCGAAGCCGGCCTCGCACCTGTCACGCGCGGCGTGCGCATCATCAAGGAGATCTCCTGGCGCTGGCGCGAGATCGGCGCCGATGGGCGAATCTGCGACCTGATTGATTCTCAGCTCGCCTCGATCGAGGCGGCCTGCGCCCAGGTGTCGGCGATCGACCCGCGCGGCGACCTCAAGGCTGCCTTCGATCTGCTCAAGGACCGGATCGAGCAGACCGAAGCAGATGGCGTCGCGGTGCCGCAGGCCGCGGC
The DNA here is from genome assembly GCF_054057515.1 of Bradyrhizobium sp. USDA 4474. Lineage (NCBI taxonomy): Bacteria > Pseudomonadati > Pseudomonadota > Alphaproteobacteria > Hyphomicrobiales > Nitrobacteraceae > Bradyrhizobium > Bradyrhizobium sp. USDA 4474. The sequence goes on from NZ_JBSRZJ010000002.1 coordinate 1,082,981, forward strand.
GCGACCTGCGCCCGCCCAGTCCACAGCGCCGGTGGCAGAAGCCCCAATTATCGAGGCGCCGGCTGCGATGGCGGGTGAAGCGCCCGTGGCTTTTACGGAGGCGCCACAGGAGATCGCACCCGAGCCCGAGGCCGCCGCCGACCTGAGCGGCGCCGCCGGGGAGACGATGGACGTCGCCGGCGCGCCCGAGATCGCCGAAAGCCACGCCGTCGCGGAAGAGAGTCTTGCTGCGCTCGAGGACAGCCTCGCCGATCCCGTGGGCGTCGCCGGGGTCACCGACGAATTCCCGCTCGATGCTGCCGCGGAAGCCGAGGACGAAGCCATCCTCGAGGCGATCGCGCTGGAGATGGCCGCGCCCGATCCGGAGTTCGACGCGATCGCCGAGCCCATGGAGGTGGGAGCAGCCGTTCCCGAGCCGATGATTGCGGAGGTCGCGGAGCCGGTCGCCATGGAGGCGCCGACCGCGCCACACGTTGAGGAGCCGGTCGCCGAGCAGCCGGTCACCGACGCCCCGATCGCGATGGAATCGCTCGCGCGCCTCACCGAGGCCATCGCGGAAGCCGCCGCCGAAATGATGGAGCAGCCGGCGCCCGCGATGGCGGCCGTGGCTACCTTCGCCGCAGCGCCGTCCGCGAGCCTGCCGATGCCGTCCCCCCTTCCCGAGCCCTCGCTCGGCGCCACCATCCTCGCCAGCGGCATCGTGCAAAAGCCCCGCCCCGCCGCAAACGATGCGTTGGCGCCGATCCGCCGCATGACCCAGGCCGAGAAGATCGCGTTCTTCTCGTAAGGGGGACGCGCTCTCCGCCGAAGCAATCCAGAGTCTTTCCGCGGAGGGATTCTGGATTGCTTCGCTGCGCTCGCATGACGGAGTGTGAGGGAAAGTTTTGGAGCGCACCGGAGCGTCGGCACTCATCCCGCTGGTGTTCTGTGCCGAGCTGGCAAGCCGCCGGAAGATCGATCTCTACGCGGAGAACGACAGGGCGATCCAGCGCCTCGCCGAATTGATCATTCGCGCGGTTCAAAACCAGCAAAGTTTCAGCATGCTGACTCACGATCCACAGCAGCTCTTCCCGTGGACCTTTCAGGGAGATCTCGCCTGGATGGAGCCGTACTACGCCCGCTTTCACGATCCGCGCCTGCTGCCCATTCTCAATGCCAGGAGACCCCTGACCAATCCACGTCTCGGCGGCAACGACACGGCAAGTTGGGGCCTGCACTTCCAAGCTGAATGAACATGCCGGCTCCCGAGTGTGATTCAGATCACGCAGCGCGCCATCGTGATTGCGATCACGGACCAGGATTCGAACGCGACCTAGCTTCCTCGCAACCAATCTCGCATCGAGATCAGCCCCGAGGGAGCACACCCCATGTTCCGCATGACATCCGCCCTGATGACGGCTGGCCTGCTGGGAAGCCTGTTCGGCTTCGCCTGCGGCCCGGCTTCCGCGCAAGTCGCCCCTGTCGAACCCGCCCCGACCACGCTGCAAGGCCCGGAACAGCGCGTGGCGCTGGTGATCGGCAATTCGAACTACCAGAACGCGCCGCAGCTCGCCAATCCCGACAATGACGCGCAGTCGATGGCGCAATTCCTCAACTCGGCCGGCTTCGAGGTGATCTCGGCCACCGACCTCGGCCAGAGCGACATGCTGCGCGTCGTGCAGGATTTCTCGGCCAAGGTGTCCGCGCGCGGCCCGAACACGGTGGCGATGGTCTATTACGCCGGTCATGGCGTGCAGCTTGCCGGCGAGAACTACCTCGTCCCCGTCGACGCGAAGGTGTCGAAGCCAACCGAGCTCGTCAACGACTCGGTCCGCCTGGTCGACGTCATGTCAACGCTCGAGACGATCCCGAGCCGGATGCGTATCGTCATCCTCGATGCCTGCCGCAACAACCCGTTCCCCGGCGTCAACGACGCCGGCCGGGGCCTTGCCATCGTTGACGCGCCGAACGGCTCGATCGTCGGCTATTCGACTGCGCCGGGCGCCGAGGCGCTCGACGGCACCAATGGCCACAGCCCCTACACGCAGGCCTTCCTGAACATCGCGCGCGAGCCCAACGTGCCGATCGAGCAGTTGTTCAAGCGCGTGCGCCTGGCGGTCAACCAGACCACCAGCGGCGCGCAAGTGCCCTGGGAGAGTTCCTCGCTCACCTCCGACTTCACCTTTTTCGGCGACACGGCCGTCGCCGCCAACCGCGCGCCGGTGCATGCGCCTGTCGTGCAGATGGCATCCAACCTGCCGAGCCGCACGGCGCGCCAAGCATATGACTATGTGCTGTCGGAGGGCAAGCCTGAATACTATCAGGAGTTCGTCGCGATGTATCCGCACGACCCGCTGTGCGATCACATCCGCTGGCTGCTTGCGAACCTCTTGCTCACGCAGGCCTGGCACCAGGCGGTGCTGGCGAACTCGCCGCTCGACTACAAGGCCTTCTACGACAGCTACGGCAACAGCCCCTACGCGCAAGTCGCGCTGAAGCTCGAGGCACAGCCGAAGCTGATTCCCCTGATGCAGGCGACGAAATTCCTCGCCCCGCAGAACATTGCCCCGACGCTCAAGATCGGCAATCTCGGCCAGCCCAAATACATGCCGCTGATCCAGCAGGGCAATGGCGCGCAGACCAACGTGAACCTGCCTGTCGTGCAGAAGCCGGTCGAGGGCAACCTCGGCAAGATCGTCACCCTGCCCGCACCGACCAACACGGCAGCAAACAACAACAGCATCGGCAAGATCGTGACGCTGCCGGTGACCAACACCAATACCGGCGCGGCGGGCAAGGTCGTGAGCATGCCGGTGACGATCGGCAAGGCCGGCACGACGGTCGGCGCGAAGCCCGCGAACGTCCCGACGCAGAACAACCCGATCCATATCAACAACGGCGTCGGGCTCAACAACAACCCGGTGAACAAGGTGCAGGTGCAGAACACCCGCCCGCAGCTCAACGCGACCAACCGGATCGTGAGCGGCGGCAACAATGTCCGTCAATCGATGAACCAGTCAAACATGAACGGCGGCAACAACCACCGCGGCTTCATGCACTGATGCCACGAAAAAGGTGCGCTCCCTCTCGCGCTTGCGGGGAGGGCCGGGGTGGGGTGTCTCCACAATGGGACAATCCCCAAGAGGAGACATCCCCCACCCGGCGCTTCGCGCCGACCTGCCCCGCAAGCGGGAGAGGTTGCACCGCGCAAGCGGCAAGCTCGAACTCAACACGTACAAAGGGGCAGAGCGGAAACGCTCTGCCCCTCGTTTGTCTCACGAAATTGGGAAAATCACGCCACCAGCTCGGCAAACAGATCCGCATCGACATTGCCGCCGGAGAGCACGATGACGACGTTCTTCCCGGCGACATCGAGACGCCCCGCGAGCAGCGCGGCGAGGCCCACGGCGCCCCCGGGTTCAACCACGAGCTTCAGCTCGCGATAGGCAAAGGCGACCGCCGCGCCGACCTCCTTGTCGGACGCCGTCACGCCGCGCGCGAGCAGCTTGCTGTTGATCGCAAACGTCAACTCACCGGGGATCAAGGCCATCAGCGCGTCGCAGATGGTGCGGCCCGCGGGCGGATGCGGCTCGCGATGGCCTGCGGTCAGCGACAGGCCGTGATCGTCGAACGCCTCGGGCTCGGCCACCACGATCTCGGCTTGCGGATAGCGTGCCTTCACCGCCGTGGCGACGCCCGCGATCAGGCCGCCGCCGGAGGCCGGTGCCACCACGACATCGGGCGCAAGGCCGAGCGCAGCCATGTCTTCCGCGATCTCGCGGCCGGCGGTGCCCTGGCCAGCGATCACGAACGGATCGTCATAGGGCCGGACCAGCGTCGCGCCGCGCTTCTCGGCGATGCCGCGCGAGATCGCCTCGCGGTCGTCGCGGTCGCGATCGTACAGCACGACTTCGGCGCCATAGGATTTGGTGCGCTCGCGCTTCGACAGCGGCGCGTCCGCCGGCATCACGATGGTCGCCTGCATGTCCAGGATCTTGGCCGCCGCCGCCACGCCCTGGGCGTGGTTGCCGGAGGAGAACGCGACGACGCCCCCCGGGCGCTTGTCCTGCGGGATCGAGAACACCTTGTTGAAGGCGCCGCGGAATTTGAAGGAGCCGGTGCGCTGGAGCATCTCCGGCTTCAGGAAAACTTTTGCACCCACGCGCTCGTTGAGCACGGGCAAGGACAACAACGGGGTGCGGACGGCGAAGGGCGCGAGCACGCGCGCTGCGGCGTCGATATCGGCGGGGCCGACCGGAAGGGGCTGTTCGGACATGGCGTGATTTTATCGCGGCGGACGAGCCGCGGGCAAGACACCTCCGGGCGAGGATCCTCTGCGCTCAGGCGACGAACCGCGGCCGTTCCGCTCCAGCCCGGCCAGGCAGCACGGCGCCAACGGCGCGGATGCGCTCGACAAAAGCCCGCGCCGAGGCCTCCCAGGTATAGGCGGCGGCGAATTCGACGCAGGCCTGCCTGGAGATGTCGAGCGCCGCAAGGCAGGCGTCACGCAGATCATCCTCCAGCGCGCCGACAGGTGCATCGCCGATGACGTCGCGGGGCCCCTTCACCGGGAACGCCGCGACCGGCAGTCCGCTCGCGAGCGCCTCGAGCAGGACCAGGCCGAACGTGTCGGTCTTGCTCGGAAACACGAAGACATCGGCCGCCGCATAGATGTCGGCCAGCTCCTCCCCGTGCTTTTCGCCCAGGAAAATTGCATCGGGATAGGCCTCTTCCAGCGCGTTGCGCGCCGGGCCGTCGCCGACGATGACCTTGGTGCCGGGCAGATCGAGATCGAGGAACGCCTCGAGATTCTTCTCCACCGCGACGCGGCCGACCGAAAGGAAGACGGGGGCCGGCAGGCAAAGATCGATGGCGCGGGGGTGGAACAGATGCGTATCGACGCCGCGTGGCCACAGCACGACATTGTCGAAACCGCGCTCGCCGAGTTCGCGGGCCAGCGCTGGCGTCGCCGCCATCACGGCCCGGCTCGGGCCGTGGAAGCGGCGCAGCGCCCGCCAGATCAGCGAGCCCGGAACCGGCACGCGGGCGCGGACATATTCGGGGAAGCGGGTGTGGAAGCTGGTCGTGAACGGCAGCTTGCGCTGGCGGCAATAGCGGCGGACCATCACGCCGATCGGTCCTTCCGTCGCGATGTGGATGCTGTCGGGCCGGGCTTCCTCGATCAGCTTCGCAATGCGCGCCGGGCGCGGCATCGCCAGCCGCACGTCGCGATAGCTCGGCATCGCAAAGGTGCGGAACGATTGCGGCGTCAGGAACGTGAACTCGACGCCAAGACCTTCGACTTGAAGCGCCTTCGCGGCGTCAGCGAGCTTGGTCAGCGTCCGAACCACACCGTTGACTTGCGGGTGCCAGGCGTCGGTCGCGACCAGGATGCGCATCAGGCAGCTCTCATCAAGCAGCTCTGGCTGCCACCTGCGGCACTTCTGCCGGCTTCTGCAGGTGATCCGCCCAGGTGATGATCTCGAAACGGCCGTCGTCGTGCTCGACCAGCGCAGTGCAGCTCTCGACCCAGTCGCCGCAGTTCATGTAGCGGATGCCGTTCTCGTCGCGGATCACGGCGTAGTGGATGTGGCCGCAGATCACGCCATCGGCGTCGTGGCGCCGTGCTTCGGCGGCGAGCGCCTGCTCGAACGCGCCGATATAGTTGACCGCGTTCTTGACCTTCTGCTTGGCCCATTGCGACAGCGACCAATAGGGCACCTTGAACATGCGGCGGAAGAAGTTGACGAAGCGATTCATCTGGATCGCGAAGTCGTAGGCCTTGTCGCCGAGATGGGCGAGCCAGCGCGCGTTCTGCACCACGAGGTCGAAGATGTCGCCGTGGATGACGAGATATCGCTTGCCGTCCACGCCGGTGTGGACGGTGTTCTCGACGACGTCGATGCCGCCGAAATGCGTGCCGTAATAGTTGCGTAGGAACTCGTCGTGATTGCCGGGCACGTAGACGACCTTGGCACCCTTGCGCGCCTTGCGCAGCAGCTTCTGGACGAGGTCGTTATGCGATTGCGGCCAATGCCAGCTCGATTTCAACGCCCACCCATCCACGATGTCGCCGACGAGATAGATCGTGTCGGCATCGTGGTAACGCAGGAAGTCCAGCAGAAGATCGGCTTGAGAGCCGCGGGCTCCGAGATGGACGTCGGAGATGAACAACGTGCGAAAGCGCCGCTCCGGGCTTTCGTCACTCACATCGTAACTTCCCATGCGACAGCCTGTAACAATGTCCCGTGACAGGGGGATGACGATTGAACCTTTGAGGCACCCTCGGATACGAATCGGACCTTGCCTCGCCCTCCCCGCGATTATCAGCCGCATGCGACAAACAGGCGACATGGCCCGCGATGGGGCCCCGCAAAATGCCGGGAAGCCATGGGTCCCGGCGGGTGCTTGCGAGCCGCGAAATGAGCGTCAGTAAAATCGGTGGAAATGATGGATCGGCCCGTGGCCGTGACCGACGCTGAAGCGGTCGGCAGAAGCGATCGCCGCGCTGATCCAGCTCTTGGCATTGCGCACGGCCGTTTCGAGATCTTCGCCCTTGGCAAGACCCGCCGCAACCGCTGAGGATAGCGAGCAGCCGGTGCCGTGGGTGTTGCGGGTCGCGATGCGCGGTGCAGCAAGCGCGATCATGGCGGTGGCGCTGATCAGATAGTCGGTGCTCTCCGCTCCCTCGCCGTGCCCGCCCTTGATCAGGACGGCGCGGCAGCCGAGGCCAAGCAGGCGACGCCCCTGGCTTTCGACATCGCTCTCGCTTCGCGCGACCGGCTCGTCCAGCAGCGCAGCCGCCTCGGGCAGATTGGGCGTGATCACCGACGCGAGCGGCATCAGTTTCGTGCGCAACGCTTCGACGGCCTCCGCGGCAAGCAAGCGATCGCCCGAACTTGCGACCATCACGGGATCGAGCACGACATGGCGCGGCCTCCAGTACGACAGCGCTGAGGCGATCGCATCGATGCTGCCTGCCTGCGCCACCATGCCGATCTTGACGGCGCCGACGTCGAGATCGGAGAACACCGCATCGATCTGCGCGGTGAGGAAATCAGCGGGCACCGGGTGAATGCCGGTGACGCCTTTGGTGTTTTGCGCGGTCAACGCGGTGATCGCGGAGGTGCCGTAGACGCCGAGTGCGGCAAAGGTCTTCAGGTCGGCCTGGATGCCGGCGCCGCCGCTCGAATCGGAACCGGCGATGGTGAGCGCCACTGATGTCGTCATCGCGGGACACGCTTGCTTGAACAAAACTCGGCCATCGCCTGTCCTAGCGCCCTCCCACAGCCCCAGCAAGCCGCCGAATCTCGCGGCGCCGATGACCTCGTGGCCCTTGTCGCGACCGCTGGCGGCTTGCTAAATCGGGCCGGTTTTGGCCTATTGGCCGGGAACAGGCCTTCGGAGTGACTGCTATGGTTCCTTTTTTCGTCCAGATCAAATGCAAGCTCGGCCAGTCCTATACGGTGGCCAACGCGCTCGCCGAAGCCGAGATCGCCTCCGAGATCTACTCCACGGCAGGCCAATACGATCTGCTGGTGAAGTTCTATGTCGACAAAGACACCGATATCGGCCACTTCGTGAACGAGAAGGTGCAGGTGCTGCCGGGCATCCAGGACACCCTCACCATCATCACCTTCAAGGCGTTCGGCGCCAGCTAGCCGCCACCTTCCCTGCGCTTGGGCGGCGTCGGGCCATCGACGGGCGGCAGCGACTTCAGATAGGCGGCCATCGCCGCGCGGTCCTCAGGCTTGAGCTGCGCGAGGTTCTTGATCACCGGCCGCATCGAGCCCGATGCGCTGTCGCCCTCGGGCATGTCGCCGGTCTCGAGGAAGTCGGCGATGTCGCTCTCACTCCAGCTGCCCAAGCCCTTCTGAGTGATGTTCGGCACCCAGCCCTCGCCTTCGGGATTGGGGCCGCCGGCGAAGCGCTGCGAGCCGATGACGCCGCCGAGAACATTGCGCGGGCTGTGGCACTCGGCGCAATGGCCAAAGCCGTTGACGAGATAGGCGCCGCGATTCCATTGCGCTGAACGTGCCGGATCTGGCACGAACGGCCTGACATCCATGAACAGCCATTTCCAGATGCCGACATTGCGGCGGATGTTGAACGGAAACGGCAGATCATGGTCGCGCAGCCGGCCCGAGACCTGCGGCAGCGTCTTCAGGTAAGCGAAGAGATCGCGGACGTCGTTAATATCAGCGATGTGGTAGGACGTGTAGGGAAACGCCGGATAGTAGTGTGTGCCCTCTGGCGAAATGCCGCGTGTCACCGCATTGACGAAATCGGCCTCGCTCCAGCGTCCGATGCCGTCATTGGGATCGGGCGAAATGTTCGGGACATAGAACGTGCCGAACGGCGAGCCGAGCGCCAGGCCGCCACCGAGCCGCAGACGATCCGGCTGGTTGGGCACGGCATGGCAGGACGAGCAGCCCCCGGCGTTGAACAGCTCCTGCCCGTTGGCGAGATCGGGCCCGCGCGTCGGCGCCGGCAAGGCCAGCGCAGTCGGCGCGGTCAGCCACCAATAAGCGGCAACAGCTGCAACGGTCGTGACGAGAATGACATAAATTGTTCGTCGCAGCATTGCGGATCCCATCGTGCTCCGGCGAATTTACGGATCAACCCGCAGCCGCTCCAGCCACGAATAATTTAGATGGTTCGATCGGAATCCGGGAATAAACTTGCAATCGCACTGTTTGCAAGTTGACCGCAATCAGGCGTCAACAGGGAGAGACCCATGAACAAAGCCCTTTTTGCCACGCTGGCACTCGGAGCCGCCGTCGCATTCGCAGGCTCGGCCAGCGCGGAGAAATTGAAGGCGACGCTGGACGGCAAGTCCGAAGTCCCCGCCAATGCCAGCGCCGGTACCGGCACGGCTGACATCGACTATGACGCCGCCAGCAAGAAGCTCTCCTGGAAGCTGACCTATTCCGGGCTCTCCGGCCCCGCCACCGCCGCTCATTTCCACGGTCCGGCCGAGCCTGGCAAGAACGCCGGCGTCATGGTGCCGATCCCCGGCGCCGCGAACAGCCCGGTCGAAGGCTCGGCGACGCTGACCGACGCGCAGGCCTCCGATCTCCTCGCCGGCAAGCTCTATGTCAACGTCCACACGGCGGCAAATCCGGGCGGCGAAATCCGCGGCCAGGTGACCAAGTAAGTTCATAGCAATCGCATCGGCGAGGGCCGGGCGCGAGCAGCGCTCGACCCCTTCTATTCTGAATCTGCCGTAGCTCAGGCCGCGCTCAATGCGTGCTCGAGGTCGGCGATCAGGTCGGAGGGATTTTCGATGCCGATCGACAGCCGGATGGTGCAATCGAGCACGCCGATCTTGTGCCTGATATCGGCGGGGACACCGGAATGGGTCATCGTCGCCGGGAGGCTGGCGAGCGACTCCGTTCCGCCAAGGCTCACGGCGAGCTTGAAGATCTGCAAGCCGTTGAGGAATTTCTCCGCCGCCGCCTGGCCGCCGACGATGTCGAACGAGAATGTCGATCCCGCCCCCAGGCATTGCCGTGCGAACACGCGCCCCGAGGGTGAGTCCTCCTCGTGGTGACCGAGATAATGGACCTTCGCCACCTTGGCGTGACCGCGTAGATAATCCGCGACGAGGCGCGCGTTGCTGTTGGCCTTCTCCATGCGCAGGCTCAAGGTCTCGAGCGAGCGGTTGATCATCCAGCAGGAATGCGGATCGAGCTGGGTGCCGATGGCGCCGCGCAGCGCCTTGACGCCCTTCATCACCGCCTTGGTGCCGAGCGCGGCGCCGGCGATCAGGTCGGAGTGCCCGCCGACATATTTGGTCAGCGAGTACAGCGAGATGTCGGCGCCGTGCTCGATCGGCCGCTGAAACACCGGGCCGAGCAGCGTGTTGTCGCAGGCGATGATCGGCGTCTGGCCCTGGGCCTTGCCGATGGCATCGGCGACGCGGCGCATCAGCGCGATGTCGACGAGGCCGTTGGTCGGGTTGGCGGGGGTCTCGACCAAAATCATCGAGACCCGGCCCTTGCGCATCGCCTCCTCCGCGGCGCTATTGACCGTCGCTTCGTCGATGCCATCGGCAAAGCCGACCGCGCCGATCGAGAACCGCGACAGCGTGTTCGTCAGCAGCGTCTCGGTGCCACCATAAAGCGGCTGTGAATGCAGGATGACGTCGCCGGGCCGCACGAACGCCAGAATCGTGGTCGAGATCGCCGCCATGCCTGAGGAGAACAGCGCGCAGCCCTCGGTGCGCTCGTAGACTGCGAGCCTGTCCTCGACGATCTCGCTGTTGGGATGGTTGAAGCGCGAATAGACCAGGCCCGCGCCCATGCCCGCCGGCGGCTCGCGCCGGCCGGCGACGTAGTCGAAGAAGTCCTGGCCGTCCTCGGCGGTCTTGAACACGAAGGTCGAGGTCAGGAACACCGGCGGCTTGATGGCGCCTTCCGACAGCTGCGGATCGTAGCCATAGGTCAGCATCAGCGTTTCCGGATGCAGCATATGGTTGCCAATATGGGTTTTCGACGGGAACGGTTTTGCCATGGCCTGTCTCGCTGTTGACTGCGATCGCCGCCCGCGCGTCGGAGCTCCGAACCTGAGGCATCGACGCCGCTCGGCGCAAGCAAACATAACCATTCTGACGACGATCCGTCAGACTATGGAGGAGAATTAGCTGATGGAATCAGAAAGGCATGATGCCCGTAGACGGAGTAACGGGCTGTGCCGCAGACGGAGTAACGGGCTGTGCCGCCCTACTTCAGCTTCACCCGGTACGTCTCGTGGCAATCATTGCAACGGTCGTTCATCGCGGTGTAGGCGGCCTTCAGGCTCGCCACATCGTGGATCTTGCCCTTGACGTCGGCGATCGCCTTCTGCACCGGCGGGATCTTGGAATCGAAATCGGCCTTGTTCTGCCAGACTTTCGGCGACGATCCATAGGTCGCGTTCACGACGGCCTGCTTGGGATTCACCTCGAAAGTCTTGGCGATCTTGGCGACGTCGGCCTCCAGATTGGCGATCGCCTCGTCGGCGGCCTTCTGGTTGTAGGGAATCTCGCCCTTCGCCATCTTGAGGATGACGCCGTACATGCTCTTGGCCTGCGAGCGCATCAGATTGTCCTGCTGCACGGCAATCTCCTGCTGCGCCATCACGGCGCCTGCCCCCAGAACAAGGGTGCCCACGACAATCAACGTTCGTTTCATCGGCTCGTGACTCCGGCTCGCAAGTCGGTTTTGGGGGATGCTCATGAGGATAGAACCCGGCCGAGGGCCGTTAATTCCCGCGGGCGATGCGCCGCCTCACAGCCTGTGGCGGCGATGGTGCTCGTTGATCGCGATCCATACCCGCTCGGGTGTCGCCGGCATGTCGATATGATCGATCTTGTACTCGCGCCAGAGACCGTCAACGATCGCGTTGACGACGGCCGGACAGGAGCCGATCGCGCCGGCCTCGCCCGCACCCTTCACGCCCATTGGGTTGGTCGTGCAGGGAATGTTGTTGGTCTCGAACACGAAGGACGGACCATCAGCGGCGCGCGGCAGGGCGTAGTCCATGTAGGTGGCGGTGATGAGCTGGCCGTCGGTCGCGCCATAGACCACCTGCTCCATCAGCGCCTGGCCGATGCCTTGCATGGCGCCGCCATGCACCTGGCCCGCCAGCAGCAGCGGATTGAGCGTCTTGCCGAAATCGTCGACGATCACGTAATTGACGATTCTGATGATGCCGGTCGCCGGATCGATCTCGACCTCGGCGACATGCGTGCCGTTGGGATAGGTGCCGTCGGCGCTGGCAAAGGTCGCGCTGGCGTTCAGCTTGGATGGATCCGCGCCGGGGCGCTTGGCGAGATCGGCGAACGAGATCGAACGGTCGGTGCCGGCAATGCGCACGAGGCCGTCTGATATCTCGAGGTCGCCGGCGCTGGCTTCCAGCGCCTGCGCCGCGATCTCTTTCAGCTTCTGGCCGAGCTCACGCGTGGCGCGCTCGACGCTCACCCCGCCCGACGGGATCGAGGCCGAGCCGCCGGTGCCAAGACCGGTGGCGATCATTGCGGTGTCGCCCTGGTGGACGTGTACACGCTCGGGCGCAACGCCGAACTGCTCGGCCACGATCTGCGCATAGGCAGTCTGGTGGCCCTGCCCGCTCGACTGCGTGCCGATCAGGACGGTGATGTCACCATTGGGGTCCATCCGCACATTGGCGGTTTCCTCTCCCATGGTGCCGCAAACCTCGACGTAGCTTGCTAGGCCAATGCCGCGGATCAGACCGTTTTTCTTGGCCGCCTTGGCGCGCTTCGAAAACTCCTTCCAGTCGGCGATCTCCATCGCGCGCTTGAGATGCGCGGCGAAATCGCCGGAATCATAGACCTTGCCGGTCGCCGTCTTGTAGGGCAGCGCCTTCGGCGGAATGAAGTTCTTGCGGCGGATGGCGTCCGGCGTCATCTCCAGTTTTCGCGCGCACGCGTCGACCAGGCGCTCGATGACGTAAGCCGCCTCCGGCCGGCCCGCGCCGCGATAGGCATCGACGGGCACGCTGTTGGTGAAGATGGTGCGCACCCGGCAGTGGAAGTTCTGGATGTCGTAGAGGCCCGGCAGCATGCCGGCGCCGCCATGCGGAATGTAGGGCCCGAAGGTCGACAGATACGCGCCCATGTCGCCCATCAGGTCGCAATCCATCGCGAGGAATTTTCCGTCTTCGGCCAGCGCCATCTTCGCGGTGGTGACGTTGTCGCGGCCCTGCGCGTCGCCCATGAAATGCTCTGAGCGGTCGGCCGACCACTTCACCGCCTTCTTCAGCTTGCGCGCCGCGACCGCCATCAGGGCGTATTCGCGATACGGAAACAGCTTCGTGCCGAAACCGCCGCCGACGTCGGGGCAGATCACCCGCATCTTGTCTGTCGGGATGTTCAGCACGTTCTGGCACAGGATGTCGCGCAGCCGATGGCTGCCCTGGCTGCCGACGGTCAGCGTCAGATGATCGGCCTTCGCATCGTATTCGCAGACCGCCGCGCGCGTCTCCATGAAGCTCGCGACCACGCGCGGATTGACGATGGAGATTTCGGCCACCGCATGCGCCCTGGCGAACGCAGCCTCAGTCGCCTTCTTGTCGCCGATCGAGACGTCGAACAGCACATTGCCCGGCTTGTCCGGCCAGACCTGCGGCGCGCCCGTCTTGACGGCGTTGACGACGCCGGTGACGGCAGGCAGCGGGCTCCATTTGACGTCGATCGCCTCGATGGCGTCGCGGCCCTGGTCGATGGTCTCGGCGACGACGAAGGCGACGGAATCGCCGACATGGCGCACCTCGTCCTTGGCCAGGATCGGGTACGGCGGTCCGGTGAACGGATCGGTCTCGAGATTGAACAGGCAGGGCAGATTGCCGAGATCGGCGACCTCGGCGGCGGTCAGAATCAGCGCGACACCAGGAAGCGAGCGGGCGCGGCTCGCGTCGATGGTGAACTTGGCATGGGCATGCGGCGAGCGCAGCACCAGGCAGCGCAGCGCGGCCTGCGGCGCGTAATCGTCGGTATAGCGGCCCTTGCCGCGGATCAGCGCGTCGTCCTCCTTGCGGAGCACGCTTTGGCCAACGCCGAACTTGATGGGGGCTGCCATTCTATCTTCCCGTTTCTCATGGTTGTTTTGGCGGCATATTGCCGTGGAAAAACTGGCAAGGCAAACGGGTTTAGGCAGGCGGGACCCGCGAAAAAATGCCCAGGACCTCGAGCGTCGCAGCCGGCGCGGTCATTTCCCTGTGAAGATCGATGATTGGTCGGATGCGCTCGCGCCGGCGAGCCGGATGGTCGCCGAGCACGCAGGGCCGGGCACGCCTGAGAACAAGCGGCCGGGCTGACCGCCGCTTGGTCTCGGAATGCGCGTCCAAATCTCGCGGCTGATCATCTACATCCCACCGCCATTCCAGAAATAGCGCGTGCTGTCCCTCAAATTATCGATCACGCGCTGGGGCGAGAGGTAGTCAACCTCGCTGCGCGTCAGACCGATATCCATCAGCTCCCTGTCACTCAAATCCTGCAAACTGAGGTGCCGGCCCCGGCGCCGCTCCCAAATCGCAAGCCAGGCCCGCTTGAGCAGGCTGAGGACGCTTCGCGCCGGTAGTTGGGCAGCATTCCTTTCGGACAGGGCGTCGTCCAGCGCCGCAGCGGACGCCTCGAGGCGCGCCGCCAACGCCGCGTCGACTGCGCTCTTGGCCGACACGATGGAAAGGTTGACGCCGCGCCTTGCGGCCGCGCCCTCAAGTCCGGGTGAAATATCCGTTAGTTGTGGTGGCATCGTACGCTCCTGCTGTTGTGCCGGCAGGGAGCGTGGCCAAACAAAAGGCCCCGTCCGATGCCGGCGGGGCCTGGTGGAAAAGATGTCGTCGTCGAGATGCTAGCGCACGACTCCTTCCACGGCCCAGCCGAAGCGGGTCATGTTCCAGAAGTTCATTTTGCGCGAGCATTTAATCATGCGCTGCCAGTAGCACGGCAACCGCGCAAAATCAAGAGATGCATCGGAGCCAAGCACTCCTTTGAGGCGAGTCGCAACAGGTGTTCGCGAGCACCCAAAATGGCGTTGCAGGGACCGGTCAAGGCAAGCCTCTTTTCCGCGGCCGCACGCCGCGGAAAAGAGATCGCCAGCCGACGAGACGGCCGCTCTTGCGCAGGAGCTCAGCTGAGATCATGAAGGATCGCTATTCAGAAATGGCGACACCTGAGCCTCCGAACTCGGCAGGAAAATCCTTCAGTTTCGGGAGGCCGTCCCTGATCGGCAACACCGTCTCGGAATAGTTGACGTGCACGCCCGGCGCGAACTTCAGCGTCGGCAATGTGGCTGCGTACACGTCGACGAGCCCAAGCGGCGGATGGTCGCACATGAGATGCCCTCCGCAGCGCTTGCAGTATTGCCGATGGCTCAGCTCCGATTGTGCGTAGGTGGCGACGTGTTCGGCGCCTTTGGTCACTCGCACGTTCTGCGGCTTCCACAATGTGAATGCGTTCACCGGGGCGGCCGACCAGGAGCGGCACGACGAGCAATGGCAATATCCCATTGCCTCCGGTGCTCCCTCCGCTTCGATTTCAACCGCGCCACAAAAGCACTTGCCGCTGAAAATCGTCATGATGTCGATCTCCTTGATCCGATCGGTTGGACGTCCGAAGCTTCGGCCCTGTTTCGCGAACCTTGTCTGGATTTCAGCGAGGCCCGCTTCATAGACCCCGAGCAACGCATCACTGGCGGCCTTCTCCTGCCCTCGCTCGGGAGTATAGCCGTTCCAGGTCACGGTGGAAGAGCCATTGGCTTTCGCGGTCACCTTGATCGTTGCGGTGTGGTTCGAGACGGGAAGAGGGCTCGTCAGAAACTTGTAGGAGTAGCTGTACTCGGCTTCAGTCCGAGCAACTTGCGTCTCGACGAAAGCGGCCATCCCGTCCTTCGTGACGAGAATGCGCGTCGATGGCGCCTTGCCGTCCTCGATGCACTGACCCACCGCGGGCAGCCAATCCTTGATCGCGCAGAACGGCCCGATCAGCGACCAACCGTCCCGGGCCGGCGCTTTGCCATTCGCTCGCGACTAGCCGCGCACCAGCGAGACCAGCCAACTACGGCCGAACAGCACGAGGATGGCGAGGGCATAGACGATCGTGCCCCCGATGGCGAGCAGCACCAGCGTCACCTCATCGTGGAAGCGCATCGCGCCGAGCGACGCCCCGCTGACGCGCGCGATCAGCCAAAAGGCGGCGGCGAGCACGATCCCGGTCAGCAGGAATTTGCCGAGCGACATCAGCCAGGCGCGATCGAGCACGAGAAAGCCGCGCCGCACGGCGAAGAACAGCACCAGCAGCAGATTGGTCCAGACGCCGACGGCGGTTGCCAGCGCGAGGCCGATCTGGGCGAGCGAGCCCATCAAGGCAACTTTCAGAGCGACGTTGACGGCGATGCCGGTCAGCGACGCGCGAACCGGCGTCGCGGTATCCTTGCGGGCATAGAAGGTCGCGACCGCGCTGCGGATCAGCACGAAGGGGATCAGGCCGATGGCGTAGGCCGCGAGCGTGCCCCCGGCGGCAACCGCATCGGCCTTGGAGAACGCGCCGCGGGCGAACAGCGCGCGCATGATCTCGTCGGGCACGGTGAGGAAGGCGGCCACGAAGGGGATCGAGAACAGCAGCGTGAAATCGAAGGCGCGGCGCTGCGCCTTCATCGCGCCGTCATGGTCGTTGGCGGTGATCCGTTTCGACATCTCCGGGAGCAGCACCGTGCCGATGGCGATGCCGATCACGCCGATCGGCAATTGATTGAGACGGTCGGCATAATATAGCGCCGACAGTGCGCCCGCGGGCAGGAAGGTCGCGATGATGGTGTCGGCGAACAATGCGACCTGCGTGCCCATCGAGCCCAGCGTCGCCGGCCCGAGCGCCCCAAAGAAAGCGCGGACATCCTCGTCGAGCTTGAGCGGCGCAAAGCGCGGCAGGCCGCCATGACGCGCGAGATCGCCGGCGAGCAGGAAATACTGCAGGAAGCCCGAGATCAGCACGCCCCAGGCCGCGGCGTGGCCCGCGGTCGGAAACCAGGCGGCAAGCGCCAGCGTCATCATCATCGCGGCGTTGAGGAAGATCGACGCGGCAGCCGCGCTGGCAAAGCGCTGCATCACGTTGAGCATGCCGCCGTAGAGCGTCACCAGCGTGATCAGCAGCAGATAGGGAAAGGTGATCCGGGTCAGCTCGATCGCGAGCTTGCGCTGCTCGGCATCCTCACTAAAGCCCGGCGCCAAAATGCTCATGGCCTGCGGCATGAACAACCACGCGACGATCAGCAGCACCACTTGGGAGGCCAGCAGCAGCGTGAAGATGCGATCGGCGAACAGCCGTGCCGCCCCCTCCCCGCGCTCGCCATGGACGTGGGCATAGGCCGGCACCCAGGCGGCGTTGAAGGCGCCCTCGGCAAAGATCGCGCGGAAATGATTGGGCAGCCGCAGCGCCACGAAAAAGGCATCGGCCACCGGACCCGCGCCGAGGATGGCCGCGAGCATGATGTCGCGGGCAAATCCCGTCAGCCGCGAGAGCAGCGTGTAACCACCAACGGTGAAGATGCGTCCGAGCATGCGTCTGTTTTAGAGCATGGCGCGATTAGGTCTAGGTGCCAACCACGGCGGAGGTTTGCTCCCTCCCCCGCTTGCGGGGGAGGGTTGGGGAGAGGGTGTCTCGACGACGAAGATCCCCCCAGAGGAGAGAACCCTCACCCGGATCGCTTGCGGGATCCGACCTCTCCGCAAGCGGGAGAGCGAACCAAACTCACCCCGCGAGCGCGCCGCGGACGGCGGCGATGACCCGCTCCTGATCGGCTTCGGTCAAATAAGCGTGCATCGGCAGGCTGATGACGTCCTGCGACAGGGTCTCGCAAATAGGCAGGCCACCCTCGGCGATTGGATATTGCTTGTAGGCGGACTGCTGATGCATCGACTTGCCGTAATAGACCGCGGTCGGCACGCCCTGGGCCTTCAGCGCCGCGGCGAAGCCGTCGCGGTCGGTGCCTTTGGGCAAGCGGATCGTGTACTGCGCCCAGACCGAGGTATTGCCGGGGCTGAGGCGCGGCACCGTGACCACGTTGGACAGACCGCGTGCGTAACGCTCCGCGACCTTGTTGCGGGCGGCGATCTCGTCGTCGAAAATCTTCAGCTTCTCGATCAGGATCGCGGCCTGCATGGTGTCGAGCCGGCCGGTCAGGCCGAGGCGGACATTGTCGTATTTGTCGACGCCCTGCCCGTGCACGCGGATGCTGCGCAGCGTCGCTGCGAGCTCGTCGTCATCGGTCAGAATCGCACCGCCGTCGCCGAAGCAACCGAGCGGCTTTGCGGGAAAGAAGCTGGTCGTGGTGGCGAGCCCGAAGGTGCCGAGCTTGCGACCCTTGTAGCTGGCGCCGAAACCTTGCGCGGCGTCATCGATGATGAACAGGCCTTCGTCCGCAGCGATCTCGGCGATGGCATCGTGGTCGGCGGGCTGGCCGAACAGATCGACCGGAATCACCGCGACCGGCCTCAATCCGGCCTTGCGCGCGGCCGCAATGCCGCGCCTGAGCGATTCCGGGCTCATGTTGAAGGTCGTCTCGTCGACGTCGACATACACAGGCGTCGCGCCGGTGCGTGCCGCCGGCGATGCAGTCGCAATGAAGGTGAAGGAGGGACACAGCACGGCATCGCCTGGCCCGACATTTTTCGCCATCAGCACCATCAGAAGCGCATCGGTGCCGTTGGAGCAGCTGACGACATGCTTGGCGCCGCAATAGGCCGCAAGCTGCTTTTCAAGCTCGAAAACCTCGGGGCCATTGACGAACTGGCAATGGTCCATCACGCGCTTGACGGCTGCATCGAGCGAGGCGCCGAGCCGGACGCGCTGCGAGGCGACGTCGATGAAGGGAATGGGTTCGGAACGAAGATGCTGGTTCATGGCGCCTTCTTCAATGATCGACATGGAAAGGGTTTTAGCCGGCGACGCGGCGCGGCGCCTTGCTGGCGGGCGATGTGGCCGCGGGCCGTGAGGGCGCCTCGAGGCATTGCGTCGCGATCTCGAGGCTGGCGACGCCCTCGTCGCCGGTGACCGCCGGCGTCTCGCCGTTACGCACGGCCTTGAGGAAGGCGATCAGCTCGGCCCGCAGCGGCTCGTCATGGCCGACCGGCAGGTGCCGCATCGAATAGCTGCCGTCGGGCTTGAAGCCGAAGCATTCGGTGACCTGGCGCGTCAGGAGATCGCCCATCACGTATTTGCCGCGGGTCGCGACCGTGACGCTGCGCGCCTTGAACGGCGTCAGCCAGTTGGTGTTGATGTGCGCGAGCACACCGCTGGCGGTGCGGAATTGCAGCAGCGCGATGTCCTCGCGTTCGGCGACCGCGCTCGACAGCTGCGGCTGCACGTCGACGATGTCGGATTCGGTGAACCAGCGGATCAGGTCGATGTCGTGCACGGCCAGATCAATGACGACGCCGACATTGGACATGCGCGGGGGGAACGGACCGACGCGCGTGATCGCGATCGAGAGAATGTCCTCGCCCGCGATCGCCTGCTTCACGGCGGCGACCGCCGGATTGAAGCGCTCGACATGGCCGACCATGAGCGTGACGCCGGCCTTTTGCGCGGCGGCGACGATGTCGCGGCCCTCTTCCACCGTCGAGGCGATCGGCTTCTCGACCAGCACGTGGATATTTTTGGCGATACAGGCGAGCGCGACCTCGTGGTGCAGATGGGTCGGCGCCGCGATGGTGACGGCTTCGACGCCCTCGGCAAGGAGCTGGTCGAGCGTCTCAAAGCTGTTGCATCCGGCAAGCTCGGTCGCGCGCGCGCGATGAGCCGGCGAAGGATCGACCACGCCGACCAGGCTGACGCCGGGCAGGCCGCTCAGCACGCGCGCGTGGTTGCTGCCCATCACGCCGGCGCCGATCACACCGACGCGCAAGCCGGCCCTTGCCGGCTGTGATCCCATGGAACTCATCTGATCGAACCCCGATTCAACGCAAATCCCCGGGCGCTTCTAGCACGGGTGCCACAGATGTGGCGAATGTCGGCCTGACTGACCGGACACGATTTGATTCAAAAAATTACACGTTCTCCGGGCCTTAGCCGCCAGAAGCGGGTTTTTGGAGCCCGGATCGCGTGATTCGGAGTTTGCTGGTTACGACCTTTGATAGTCGTCTTCAATCCGGATGATGTCGTCTTCCCCGAGATAGGATCCGGTCTGGACCTCGATCAGTTCCAGCATGATCTTGCCGGGGTTCTCCATCCGGTGCACCGCGCCCATCGGGATGTAGATGGATTCGTTCTCGTGCACGGTCTTCACGATCTCGTTCACGGTGACACGCGCAGCACCTCGGACCACGATCCAGTGCTCGGCACGGTGGTGGTGCTTCTGCAACGACAATCGCCCGCCGGGTTTCACCACGATGCGCTTGACCTGGTGGCGCTCGCCATTGTCGACCGACTGGTAGCTGCCCCAGGGGCGATGCACCTTCAGATGCTCCTCGGTGACCTTGGGCGCGACCGCCTTCAGCTTGGTCACGAGACGCTTCAGGCCGTCGGCATCCTGCTGGCGCGAGACCAGAACCGCATCCGCGGTCGCGACCACGACGAGATCGTCGACGCCTTCGAGCGCGACCAGCGCGTGATCGGTCGTGACGTTGCAGTTGCGCGAATTCTCGAACACGGCGGCGCCGTGCGCCGCATTGCCTTGCGCGTCCTTGTCGGACAATTCCCACACCGCGCGCCAGGAGCCGACGTCGGACCAACCGCAGGACACCGGCACGACAGCCGCGCGCGAAGTCTTTTCCATCACGGCGTAGTCGATCGAGATCGCCTTGGCCGCGCCGAACGCCTCAGGCTCCAGCGTGACGAAGCCGAGATCGCGCCCCGCGCTGGTCACCGCATTGGACACCGCCTCCACGCTCGCCGCGTCCACCCTGCGATATTCGTCGAGCAGCAAGGCGGCCGGAAACATGAAGTTGCCGCTGTTCCAGAGATAGCCCGAATTGACGTAATCCGCGGCCTTCACCGCATCCGGCTTCTCGACGAAGCGCGCCACGGCGTGAACCTCGCCTGATATCACCTCGCCCGGGCTGATATAGCCGTATTCCGTCGCCGGCCGCTCCGGCTTGACGCCGAAGGTGACGATGCGTTCCTTGCTCGCGGCCGCGAGGCCTTCGCGGCAGGCCGCGACGAAGGCGGCGTTGTCCCGGACCACGTGGTCGGCGGCGAGCGCGAGCACGATCGCTTCACTCCTGCGGGCTTGCGCAAACGCCGCGCCAGCGCCGATCGCAGGACCGGAGTCGCGGCGCATCGGCTCGAGGATCACGTCGGCCTCGATACCGATCTCGGCGAGTTGCTCCAACACCATGAAGCGGTAGGCGGCGTTGGTGATGACGACAGGGCGGTCGAACAGCGCGGCGTCGGAGACGCGCAAGAGCGCGTCCTGGAAGGTCGAGCGCGACCCGAACAGCGGCAGGAACTGCTTCGGGCGCACCTCACGCGAAGCCGGCCACAACCGCGTGCCGGCGCCGCCGCACATGATCAGGGGGATAATGCGTTTGTCCATCTTCGTTTCAAACCTTGTAGTGGTCGCGGTACCAGGTGACAAAATTGTGGACCCCGCGCTCGATCGGCGTTGACGGTGCAAAGCCGGTGTCGCGCATCAAATCCTCGACATCCGCGAACGTTTCCACCACATCTCCAGCCTGCATCGGCAGCAATTCTTTGATCGCCGTCCGACCCAGCTCCCGCTCCAGAAGCTCGACGACATGCATCAGCTCTTCGGGGCGGTGATTTCCGACATTGTAGACTTTAGACGGCGCATTTGCGGCAGCCGGATCGTCCACAGGAACGAGATCGATCAGTTTGGATACGACACGGGTGACGTCGTCGATATAGGTGAAGTCGCGGCGCATCCTGCCATGGTTGAAAAGCCGGATCGGCTTGCCAGCCATGATGGCGTTTACGAACAGAAACATGGCCATATCAGGCCGTCCCCAGGGACCGTAGATGGTAAAAAACCGCAAGCCCGTCACCGGCAGCCGGTACAGATGGCTGTAGGACTGCGCCATCACCTCGTTCGCCTTCTTGCTCGCGGCGTAGAAGCTGACGGGATGATCGGTCCGGTCCCGCTCGGAAAATGGCAGTTTCGTGTTGGCACCATAAACGGACGATGACGAGGCGTAGACGAGATGACGACAGCCGTTGTTGCGGCAGCCTTCGAGCACGTTGAGAAAGCCCTGCAGATTGGATTCGACGTAACTCTGCGGATGCTCGATCGAATAGCGCACGCCGGCCTGGGCGGCGAGATGCACGACCTCCGCAAAGCGATGCCGTGCAAACAGCGCAGCCATCGTCTCGCGGTCGGCGAGATCAGCCTGCACGAAGGAGAAGCGGGACTCGTTCCCGAGCAGCCCCAGACGCGCCCGTTTCAACGCTGGATCGTAATAGCTGTTCAGATTGTCGAGGCCGACCACCGCCCGCCCCTCCGCCAGCAGCTGGCGGGCAACATGAAAGCCGATGAAACCGGCCGCCCCCGTGACCAAAATCGCCTGATCCGTCATCCTGTTCCCAAGCGATCACCAAGCCCGACCCGCCGCGGCCAGTTTAGCCGGTATCGAGGGGGCGCAATAGCCCTCAGACGTTCACAACCGCTTCCATGGGCGCCCTTTCATCAGCGCCCTTTTCATCAGCGCCCATTTTCATCAGCGCTATTGCAAGATCGGCGCCAAAACCATACCAAAGCGGCCGAATTCGGCGCCCGGCGTCGGGTGAACTTCAACCTACGCCAACCCAGTTCAATGCGGGCGAGATGCGCAGAATCCTGCTGTCGACGGCTAAAATCCTGATCTCTGCGGCGCTGCTCTATCTGGCGCTGCGCAAGGTCGACCTGACCGAGCTGGTCTCGCGCTTCACGGCCACCAGCCTGTTCTGGATCGGCGTGGCGATCGCGGTGGCGTTCCTGCAGATCTTCGTCGGCGTGTTGCGGTGGCGCGAGGTCAGCGCCGCATGCGGAGCGCCGCTCGAGCTCGGCCGCGCCATGCGCTATAACGTGATCGGTTCCTTCTTCAACCAGACCCTGCCGTCCGCGATCGGTGGCGACGCGGTCCGGCTGTGGCTGGTCGCGCGTGCCGGCGCCGGGTGGCGCGCGGCGACCTATTCGATCTTCGTCGATCGCGCGATCGGCCTCGTCGCGCTCGCCGTCCTGATCGTCGCAAGCCTGCCCTGGAGCTATCAGCTCATCACCGATTCCAGCGGCCGCTCGGCGCTGCTGCTCGTCGACTTCGCTGCACTCGCGGGCGGCATCGGCTTCTTGATCTTCGGCGCGCTGAAGTGGCGGTGGCTGAAGACGTGGTGGGCCACTCACCACCTCCACGCCTGCGCCGTGATCGCCAACCGCGTGATCTTCAATCCCGGGCGTGGACCGATGCTCGCAATCCTGTCGCTGCTGGTTCACGTGCTCGCGGTCGTCATCGCCTGGTGCGTGGTGAAGTCGATCGATGCGCCCGTCAGCTTCGCGCAGGTCTTCCTGCTGGTGCCGCCCGTGATGCTGATCACGCTGATGCCGATCTCGATCGCCGGCTGGGGCGTGCGCGAGGCGAGCATGGGCCTGGCCTTCGGCTTCGCCGGGTTGGCCGCAAACGAAGGCGTCAACGTCTCCCTGCTATTCGGCGCGGTTTTCTTCATCGTCGGGGCCGTCGGCGGCCTGGTCTGGATCCTCAGCGCGGAGAAGGCCGCACAGGGCTCGGCGCAGCTCGGGGTCCCGGAGTGAACGCGCTTCCAATCGCGCCGTCGCTGCTTGCCGTCGCGATCGCCGCGCTGATCTCGGCGCTCATCACCTGGATCAGCCGCCCCCTGCTGCAGCGCTACGCATTGGCGCGGCCGAATGCGCGTTCCTCGCATCGTATCCCCACCCCGCAAGGCGCGGGCATCGCGGTGATCGCGGCGACGCTCGTCGTCGCTTCCGGATGGGCGGTATGGGCGAACGTTGCCATCCCGCCGGCGCTGGTGATTGCAACTATCATCATCGCGCTGGTCGGGTTCGCCGACGACATAGTCTCGCTGCCGGTGCTGGTGCGGCTCGTGCTGCAGGCCGCTTGCGTCGGCGCTGTCGTGTTCACCGCGCCTGACGCTGCGCGCATCGTGCCTGCCCTGCCGCTGGCGCTGGAGCGCGGCCTGATCGTGCTCGCCGGTGTCTGGTTCGTGAACCTCGTCAACTTCATGGACGGGCTGGACCTGATGACGGTCGCCGAAATGGTGCCAATCAGCGCCGCACTGTTGCTGCTCGGACTGCTCGGGGACTTGTCCTGGCCGGCCGTACTGCTCGCAGCGGCACTCTGCGGCGCAATGCTCGGCTTTGCGCCGTTCAACAAACCGGTCGCAAAAGTCTTTCTCGGCGATGTCGGCAGCCTGCCGATCGGCCTTCTGCTCGGCTGGTGCCTGCTTGAGCTTGCCTGGCAGGGACAACCGGCCGCGGCGCTGCTGCTGCCGGCCTACTACCTCGCGGATTCCACCATCACGCTGTTCCGCCGGATCGCACGGCGCGAACAATTCTGGTCGGCGCACCGCTCGCACTTCTACCAGCGCGCGACCGATAACGGCTTCAGCGTCCCGCGCGTGATCGGCGAGGCGTTCGTGCTCAATCTCTTGCTGGCGGCGCTGGCCATCCTCAGCGTTCACGCCGGCTCGACGACGGTCACGCTGCTCGCCCTGCTCGCCGGCGCGATCGCCGTCGCTGTCGTGCTGCGGCGGTTCTCCCGCCCTCAGGCGTCCTGAGCCGCCAGCGCCAGCTGCAAGCCCTCGTCGAGCGACACCGCTGGCTGCCATCCCGTTGCGATCGCCTTGGAGACGTCGAGCTCGAGCGAGCCGATCAGACTGTCATGCGTTTCCTGCCGACCGAGCATGACGAGCAGGGAGCTCAGCAGCTTCGGCGACATCCCGAACAGACGGGGACTCTTGCCGGACGCCCTCGCCAGACGCTCGACAAATTCCGGCGTCGAGACCTGCTCCCGGTCGGCCACCAGGAATATCTCGAAATTGCTCGCGTGGTCGCCTTGCGCGAGCCGGCGCTGGATGAAGGACGAGAGGTTCTGCACGGCCAGGAAGGCACGATGGTTGTGGATCGCGGCAAAGGGCAGCGGCAGTCCCAAATTCACCGCGCGGGACAGCAACGCGAAATTGCCCTTGGCACCCGCGCCGTAGACCAGCGGCGGCCTGATCACCGAGATCTTCATGTTGCTGTCGCGCGCCAGCGTCCTCAAGCCCGCCTCGGCCGCGGCCTTGGACATGCCATAGAGGCCGCGCGGCGTCAGGATGTCGTCCTCGCTGAACGGGGCCCGGCCCTCGTTGCTCCGGCCATGGACGAGAACGGTGCTGATGAAGATGAAGTGGCGCACGCCCGCCATCGCGGCGGAGCGTGCCAGGTGCAGCGTGCCGGCGATGTTGACGTTGCGGTAGAGCTGGACCGCGTGCTCCTCGTACTTGTGATGCACGCGGGCGGCGAGGTGAACGACGGCATCGACGCCGTTCAGCGCGGCCGTCCAATCGGTATCGGGGCCGATCGATTTGATCACGACCTCGTTGTCCATGCCCCCCGGCCTGCGGACCGCGCGCCGGACCGACCAACCTTCGCCCGCGAGCGTCGGCGCAACGTGGCGGCCGACGAAGCCGCTCGCCCCCGTTACCAACACGACCGGTTTTCGCGCGCTCATGGTTGCTCCGAAAGAACAGGGTTGCGCAACAGCTCGTTGATCACGCCCGCATAGGCATTCATCGCAACGCTGCGATCGAACCTCGCGGCCGCCTTCACCGCCCGCGCGGCCATGGCGTCGTCATCGGAACGGGACGCCGCCCGGATCGCTTCTGCGAGCTGATCGGCCCGGCCCGGTGTCACCACCCAGCCGAGCCCGCTCTCGACCACCGTCAGGGCGGCCTCGGCCTCAGGCTCCGAAACCAGCACGACCGGGCGGCCGACCGCCAGCAGATTATAGAAACGGCTGGGCACCGACACCCCCGCCACGTCCTTCCGGTAGGGAATAATCCAGAGGTCGGCCGCAGCCAGGAATGCCTCGAGCTCCGCATCCTCGACCCGCGCCACGAAGGCGACGTTGGGCAGGTTGGCTTCGGCCTGCAATTGCTTCAGCCGTTCGAAGCCGATGCCCCAGCCCGAGAGCAGGAAGCCGATATCCGGTTCATCCCTCAGCAGGCGCGCCGCCTCGAACACGATGTCGGGATCATGGGTGAAGCCGAGATTGCCTGATAGCCCGACGATGAAGCGCGCCCTAAGCCGCTCGCGGAACGGATTGTCCGATGTCACCGGCCGCGCCGCGGGCACGAGCGTCGCCCAGTTGGGGATGAAGCGGATCTTGCTCCGCGTCATGCCGGAATAGCCGAGCAGCGGCGCTTCCGCATCGCGGCCGATGGTGATGACGGCATTGAGCGCGCGGAACATCAGGCCGTTGGCGGCGCGCATCGCGCCCGTCACGATCGAGTGCGGCTTCAACAGGCCGGCCATCACCAGCACGTCGGGAAAGAGGTCGTGCAGGATCAGCGCCGAGCGCGCGCCTTTGAGCCACGCAGCCGCCGCGACCACATAAGGCAGCATGAACGGCGCGGTGACGGTGAGGACGACGTCGCCACGCCGCAACTGCCGCAACAGCGCGATGAAGATGCGCAGCACGAACAGCAGCTCGGACAGGCCGCGCCGGACCAGCGCCGCCTTCCCCGCCATCCGGTTCCTGACGGTGATGACGCGCGGTTTGCCCGGGCCGGTCTGTGAGCCCGGCAGCGCGCCGGGCGAGCCCGAGAGCACGACGACATCGTGCTCGGTGACAAGGCGGCAGGCGATCTCGGCCATGATGGCCGCGGTCGTGCTCGGATCCGGCGGATAGTGCTGACTCGCGACGACGATCTTGCCAGCGATCTTGTCCTGCGGCTGCATCGTCAGGCCGCGGTCGACCCGAATTCGGGGACCGCATCCTTCAGGATGGTCTTGATCGTTGCCCGATCGTCGCGTGCGATCGCCTGGTCGAGCGCCGCGATCCACTTGCGCAGGGTCTGCATCGGCGGCTCGTTCGGCTGTGCGGCCATGATGCCGGCGACACCGATCTCGCGGGTCGGCTCTTCGGAGGCGAACAGGATCTCGTGCAGGCGCTCGCCCGGCCGCATGCCGGTGAACACGATCTCGATGTCGTAGCCGGGCTGCAGGCCGGAGAGACGGATCATGCGTTCGGCGAGATCGACGATCTTCACCGGCTGCCCCATGTTGAGGACGTAGACCGACACGTCCGCGCGCGCTGTGCCGAGCGCATGCGTTGCCGCGGTGATGACGAGATCGCAGGCCTCGCGGATGGTCATGAAGTAGCGGACCATGTCGGGATGGGTCACCGTCACCGGGCCGCCGGCCTCGATCTGGGCCTTGAACTTCGGCACCACCGAGCCGTTCGAGGCCAGCACATTGCCGAACCGGACCGAGATCAGGCGCATCGGCGGCTTGGCGCCGCCGCCCGTCGCAAGATCATGGTCGAGCGCCTGGCAGTACATTTCGGCAAAACGCTTGGTGAGGCCGAGCATCGACACCGGCTCGATCGCCTTGTCGGTCGAGATCATCACCATGGCTTCGGCGCCGGCGGCAAGCGCCGCGTCGGCCACGTTGATCGAGCCGAAGATGTTGGTCTTGACGCCCTCGCTCCAGTCCCGCTCGAGGATCGGCACGTGCTTCAGCGCGGCCGCGTGGAACACGATATCAGGCTTGAACTCGGCCATCAGGCGCATGACGCGCTCGCGATCGCGAATGTCGGCGATCCGCCCTTCGATCGTGGCCCCCGCGTCCTGCGCAGCGAGTGCCTCGGTGACCGCGTAGAGCGCCGGCTCCGAATTCTCCAGGATCAGCAGGCGCGCGGCACCGAAGGCGACCACGCGCTCGCAGATCTCCGAGCCGATCGATCCGCCGCCACCGGTGACGATCACGGCCTTGCCCCGGATCAAGCCCTCGAGGCGCGCATAGTCGATCTTTTCGCTGGGCCGCAGCAGCAGATCCTCGACCGCGACCGCGGTCAGCCGCGGCGCGTCGCCGCTCTCCAGCGAGGGCATGCGGTTGACGATCACACCCAGTTTGCGCGCGCGCATCAGGATCGATTCCGGATGGGCCTCCGGCTCGAACGCCGACGGCGTCATCACCACGCGCGCGATCGGCTTGCTGCGCTTGGCGAAGTCGGCGACGATGTCCTCGATGTCGTCAATGTCGCCCAGCACCGGCACGTTGCGGATGAACTGGCCGCGATCGGAACCCGACGGCGACAGCACGCCGACCGGCCAGATTCGCTTGATGGCGCCACTCTCGATGCCGCGCAGAAGCACCTCGGCATCGGCCGCGCGGCCGATCAGCAGCGTCGGCGCGGCATCCTGGGTGCGGGCATGGCGCCGCACCCGCGTGTAGCGGAAATAGCGGTAGGCCATACGCAACGCGCTGAGGGAGGTGATCTCCAGGAACCAGTAGAGGACGATCGTCACCTTGCCGAGGAAAAAGGCGCCGCGAACGTTGGGAGCGACGAAGACGTAGTCGAGCACCAGCAGCGCAACCGTCAGCACGCTCGCGACGCGGATGATGTTCAGCGCGTCGGGCAGCGATATGAACCGCCATTTCGTCGTGGTCAGGTTGAAGATGAAGAACACGACCACGCTGAAGGCGAGGAAATAGGGCAGGATCTGAAACAGCAGCGGCAAACGGTCGTAGAAGCCCTCGCCGCCCTCGAAACGCAGGTAGAAAGCCGCAAACAGCGCCGCCGTGGTCGCCAGCAGGTCGTGGAGTGCAATCAGAAAATTGCGCAATGTGAGATGCGAAAGACGCGTCATCCGACGACCGATGAATATCCCGATGGGTGCAACCTGACCGCGCTGATAGCCCATCTCGGCAAGACTTTCTAGCAACAAGAGTTGCCAGTCGGAGGTTGCCGGCCGCGCGACCGTTCAGGAACCGGCTTGCCCCACCTTCGCCGCCTTTCCTTGTGCCCGGATCACCATGCCGCCGGCGACCCCGACGCCGATGACGTACATCCAGCCCTCGTGGAAATCGAACAGATGGGAGTTGAACAGCGAGGTGAAGATGTTCTGCACCACCACCAGCAGCCCGATCCAATAGGCCAGTCCGTCGCCGCGGAACAACAACAAATGCAGGATCCAGATCGCGTAGAGAACGACGATGCCGATGACGCCCCATTGCACGGCGACGTTCAGCGTCTGGTTATGCGGATTCCCGATCACCTCGGCGGACGCCAGGTATTGGCCGCTCGGGGTTGCGACCTGCTCGAACAGGCCGCGCGTCGAACCGGTCCCGTGCCCCTTGATCGGGGCCTCCGCGAAGAAGCCGAGGGATTTTCGCCAGAATTCGAGCCTCAGGCCAATCGAGGTCGGCTCGCCCTTCTCCTTGTAGCGGGTGTAGTCGCTGACAAAGGTGTCAGCGGTCCTGCGCAATTGCGGCGAGGCCTGCCAGGCGACCGCCGCCCCGGCGACCAGGGCGATCGAGATCAGCGCGATGCTGCGCCACCTCAAATGAAGCAGCGCGAACACGCCGAACATGATCGGAATGGTGACCAGCGCGGTGCGCGATACCACCACGAAGGCCATGTTGACGAAGAAGCTCAGGGCCAGTGCGGTCAGCAATCCGGCAAGCCAGTGGCGCTTCTGGCGCAGCAGCAGCACGATCGGATAAGCGAGCGCGACCGCGCAAAGCGTGAATTCCTGGCTCTGGTCGATGTAGTTCTTGACGAAGATGCCGCGCTCGAGCTGGTCGTGCCGGAGCGTCAAATCGGGATAGAAGGCGACCAGCCACGACATCACCGACAGCAGGGCACAGGAGACCAGGAAGGCGATGAAGATCCAGCGCCCGCGCGGCGAACGCTCGAAATGATAGAGCAGCACCGGCAGCACCAGCAGCTTGACCGTCGGATTGAGCGCATAGAGACGCGCCCCCCACGCCGCGTCCGACCACAGCGTTCCCACCAGCGCCAGCAGAACCAGCGCGATCGGCGCCGCGCAGATCGGGCGTGTCAGCGATCGCAGGAATGCCGTCCAGTCGAGAAACGGCACCAGGCAGACCAGGAACAGGACGTTGAAGATCGCCGTGAGCGACGTCGACCACGGCAGCGAGACCACCGTGAGAATCGCGAACAGGTCGGCCGTCTCGCTCCACGCTGCCGGACTGCGGAGACGCCGCCACAGCATCGGGGCGGTCGTTTTTTCCGTCGGCGCGATCACTTGGCGCCTCCCCGCGCACGATGCACCAGCGCGGTGGTGCTGAAACCCTGGAGGATGTCGACCAGCACGACGGTTCCGCCGGCGGCCTCGACGACCTCGTGGCCGACCACCTGCTCGCGGGTGTAGTCGCCGCCCTTCACCAGCACGCTTGGTGCGATCCGCCTGATCAGGTCGATCGGCGTGTCCTGTTCGAAGATGACCACGAGATCGACCGCTTCGAGCGCCGCCAGCACCTCTGCACGCGCGCGCTCGTCTTGCACCGGACGCTCCTCGCCCTTGAGCCGCCGCACCGAGGCGTCGCTGTTCAGCCCCACGATCAGGCGGTCGCAGGCGGCGCGCGCCGCGGTCAGCACCTTGACGTGGCCGGGATGCAGGATGTCGAAGCAGCCGTTGGTGAAGCCGACGCGCAGCCCCTGCCCCTTCCATTCGGCGAGCCGGGCGTCCAGCGTGTCGGGCGCGCTCACCACCTTCTCCTCGGCTGCGAGCGTGGCATGCGGCAGGATCTTTCGCCGCAGTTCGTCGGCGCTCACGCTGGCGGTGCCCTGCTTGCCGACCGCGACCGCAGCGGCCGCGCTCGCCACGCGCAGCGCCGTGTCCCAGTCCGCCTCCGCCGCGAGCGAAACCGCGAGCGCGGCGGCCACGGTGTCCCCGGCGCCGGACACGTCGCGCACCTTCACCGGGAAAGCCGGCACGTGAACGGCTTCGTTGCTGCGCGGGACCAACGTCATGCCGTGCTCGCCCTGCGTCACCAGGATCGCCTCGCAATCGGCAAGCCGCATCACGTCCTCGCTGGCATCGACGATGCTCTGCGGCGTGTCGGCGCGGCTGCGGGTGGCCTCCGAGAATTCCTTGCGGTTGGGCGTGAGCAGTGTGGCGCCGCGATAGATCGCCCAGTTCAGGCTCTTGGGATCGACGATCACGCGCTTGCCGAGATTGCGCGCGGCGTCGATGGTGTGGCGGATCACGCGTGCGGTGAGCACGCCCTTGGCATAGTCGGAGAGCAGCACGATATCGGCGCGGGCGATCTGCGGCAGGATCGCTTCGATCAGCCTGGTCTCGACCTCTTCGGAGGCGGCGACCGCCTGCTCCCAATCCGCGCGCAGCATATGCGTGGAAAAATGCTCGGAGACGAAACGGACTTTTCGCGTGGTCGGCCGCGACGGATCGCGCACCAGCGCGCTTTCGATGCCGGCATGGTCTGCCAGCGCGGCGGCGAGCCGCTTGCCGGCCTCATCCTCGCCGACGAGGCCGACGAAGATGCAGCGCGCGCCAAGCGCAGCGACGTTGCGCGCGACATTGCCGGCGCCGCCGATGTGGATCTCGCTGCGCTGGGCCGCGATGACGGGTGTCGGCGCTTCCGGCGAGATCCGCGACACCTCGCCGTAGACGAACTCGTCCAGCATGATGTCGCCGATGCAGAGCACCGTGCGGCGCGCAATATCGTGCGCCAGGGCATCAAAATCGAGGATGGGCGTCGGCATGGTGATGGGCCTCAGCGGAAACGGTCGGGCCGGTCGAGATAATCCCCGACATAGGCCTTCACCGCGTCTTCGAGCGGGGTGAAGCCGCCGTTATAGCCGGCACGGCAGAGCCGATCGACCTTGCTCTCGGTGAAATACTGATAGCTGCCGCGAATCTGCTCGGGCATGTCGATATAGTCGATGTTCGGCCGGGTCCCGAGCGCGGCGTAGGTCGCGAGCATCAGATCCCTGAAGCTGCGCGCCTTGCCGGTGCCGACGTTGAACAGCCCCGACACCGCAGGCGTCGCGAGCAGCCACATGATGACGCGCACGACATCGTCGACATAGATGAAATCGCGGCGCTGATCGCCGTCGGCGATGCCGTCGCGATGCGACTTGAACAGCTGCACGACGCGGCCCGCCTTGACGTCATCGAAGCGGCGCGCCAGCACGCTCATCATCGTGCCCTTGTGGTATTCGTTCGGACCGAACACGTTGAAGAATTTCAGTCCAGCCCATTGCGGCGGCATCGAAGCGCCGTTCGCGACGCGCTCGGCGACCGCGAGATCGAACAGCTGCTTGCTCCAGCCGTAGAGATTCATCGGCCGCAGCCTCTTCAGCGCCGGTAGCGATGCATCATCGTCAAAACCCTCGGCGCCGTCGCCATAGGTCGCAGCCGACGAGGCGTAGATCAGCGGCACCTTGTTCGCCGTACACCAGTCGAGCAGGCGCGTCGAAAAGCGAAAATTGGTCTCTATCACGAGATCGCCGTCGGTCGCGGTGGTCTCGGAAATCGCCCCGAGATGGATCACGGCATCGAGCTTGCGGCCCTTCAACCATCCTGGCAGTTCCGCCGGCGGAACGATATCCACAAGCTGGCGCTTGGCGAGATTGCGCCATTTGCCGTCGCTGCCCAAGAGGTCGCAGACCACGACATCGCTGCGCCCCGCCAGGTTCAGCGCGGCGACGACATTCGATCCGATAAAACCGGCCCCGCCGGTCACCAGCAACATTCCAACATCCCTGCCTGATTTTGACGGCCCGATACCTGCCGTAGCGCATCATCCGCCAAAGTGTAAGCATTTTGGGCAGACGCTTTGGACTCGCTTCTGCCGGCTTTACCTGCCGGCCCGGAGCGGCTAACCGAACCACCACATCAAGAGCGTTTGCGGCCCCATTAACTGATGAATATTGATTCGCAATTTGGCGGGAACGACGAGCGGAGCGACACCCGCCCGATTCT
This sequence comes from Bradyrhizobium sp. USDA 4474, assembly GCF_054057515.1. Classification (NCBI taxonomy): domain Bacteria; kingdom Pseudomonadati; phylum Pseudomonadota; class Alphaproteobacteria; order Hyphomicrobiales; family Nitrobacteraceae; genus Bradyrhizobium; species Bradyrhizobium sp. USDA 4474. The sequence continues at coordinate 1,115,382 of NZ_JBSRZJ010000002.1, forward strand.
CATCGTCCCCTATATGTGGATCGGCGATTTCGTCCGGAATCACACCGTGGTCCGGGTGCTGAAAGAGCGCTGGCCGAACCGGCCGGTCGATCTGCTCACCACGACCCTTTGCGCCCCTCTGGTCGACTACATGCCCGGCGTGCGCCAAGGCATCGTTTGGGACCTGCCCCGCAGTCGCCTGGCGGTACGCCGCCAGTTCGGCCTGGCAAAGCTCCTGCGCGAGCGGAACTACGGCACGGCCCTGGTGCTGCCCCGCACCTGGAAGGCAGCCATTGCGCCGACGCTGGCCGGTATTCCCGAAAGGGTCGGCTGGGTCGGCGAGATCAGGTTCGGGCTGATCAACCAATGGCGCTGGGGCGAGAGCAAGCTTCCCCGTTTCATCGACGAGAATGCCGCCCTCGGCCTGCCGGACGGCGCCCCGTTGCCGCCGGAATGGCCGGTGCCGCAATTGCGGGTCTCGCCCGAGGAGATCGCCCGCTGGCGCCAGGCCAACGGCCTCAGCGCGGGCGCCGCCGTCGCGCTCGCCCCCGGCTCCGTCGGGGTCTCCAAACGCTGGACCTACTATCCGGAGGCCGCCCGGTTGCTGATCGAGCGCGGACTGGAGGTCTGGGTGGTCGGCGGCCCCGCGGAAAAAGGCCTCGCGCAGGAAATCGTCGCGGCGGGAGGCCCCGGGGCCGCTGGCGGCCCAGGGGTGCGGGACCTCACCGGCAATGATTTGCGCAACGGCGTGCTGGCCATGGCCGCGGCCGGCGTCGCGATCTCGAACGACTCAGGCCTGATGCACATCGCGGCCGCGCTGGGCACGCCCACCATGGGCATCTTCGGCCCGACCAGCCCCTACCTCTGGGCTCCCCTCAACGGCCTCGCCGCAACCGTGGTGCAGGACAAGAGCGTGCTCTCGTGCCAGCCCTGCCAGAGCACGATCTGCAAAATGAACGACCACAGGTGTATGCGGGACATCGCGGCCGAAGAGGTGGCGGCGATTGCGGAGAGGGTGCTGGCTGAGGTGGCGGGCTGACCAGGACGCGGACTCATCAGGGCGGAGCCACAGCCTGCTGAAGACCTGCAAGGCCGCGATGTCGTCCGCAGTTGTTCCGTTCGCGACCGGCTTCCTTGAACCTATGCGGCCGCCACTGCTTCGATCTCAATCAGCAAGCTCTCCAAATAGAGGTGCGAAACCTCAACCAGGGTGACCGCGGATGCGACGGCCGGCGTCACCGAGTTGAAGAAGCGATCGCGTGCCCGCCTGTAGTCCGCCAACCTGTCCATGTCGCGGACGAAGACCGTCAGCTTCACCAAATTCGAGGCGGCGCAACCAGCGCTCTCCAGCGCAGCCGAGAGATTGCGGAATGCCTGCTCAGCCTGTGCCTCTATGTCGTCACCTCCAACAATCGCGCCGGTAGCGTCAACACCGGCCTGTCCGGCAATGAAGATCAGACGGCCGCCGCGCACGTCGACCACGTGGGAGTAGCCAGGCGGCCGTTCGAGAGCGGGCGGGTTCAGGTAGCGAACAACGGCGGCGTCGGTTGGCATGAGGCAGCTCCATTCATTGACTGCACAAACTATGTCTCATGATCCCCGGGCACGTCTTTGCGAATTAGGCTATGAGAGGGCCAGATCGCGCAATAAATCGCCCCACAGGATCGAAGAAGTGAGCACCTATGCCAAATCCAGAGCTGGACGAGATCGATCGCCGCATTATTGCCGAACTGCAGGCGGATGCGCGACTGACCAACATTGAGTTGGCTAACCGCGTCGGACTTTCCGCGTCTCCGTGCCTGCGCCGGGTGCGACGATTGGCTGACGAAGGTGTCATCGCCGGATATCGCGCCGTGCTACATCGCAACCGCGTCGGTCTTGGCCTCACGGTCTTCCTCGCCGTGAAGATCGATCGCCACGCCAACGATCGTGCCCTCGACTTCGAGCACGCCGTAACCGCTATGCCCGAGGTGGTCGGATGCCATCTCGTGGCAGGCGAGGCTGACTATGTCTTGGAAGTCGTGGTGCCCGACATGGAGCGCTATCAGCAATTTCTTGTCGGCAAACTTCTGGAGTTGCCAATCGTTCGCGACGCGCGCAGCAACATCGCCATTCAATCCCTCAAAGCTGATGCGCCTCTTCCGCTCGGGCACTTCGGTCCTGACGGCCAGTGAATGTCGGCTGTGATCCCAACCGCAACGAAATGTCCGTCGACCGGAATGGCTCAAAGTGGCCCACAGGCGAAGTCCGGCGATGTCCGGTTTTGCGCCGCTACTGGAGTGTGAGCAGACATCCCCCAGCCGTGCCCCGTTTATGAGTAGGCGACCTCGTTCAGGTCAAAAAAGAACCTTCGTCACCGAAAGGAAAATCCGCGCAGAACGGATCGGCGGCTTTTGCAGGGGTCGTGCCCAACCCAACTTATGTTGGATACACGCATCGGAAGAATTGGCATTCTCTCACCTTCGGGGGAAAAGCCAATGGACGAAGACTTCATCAAGGAACGCGCTCAAGACATTCGCGAGCTTGCGGCGAAGGCGGACCCGTTCACCCGAAAGCGCCTGCTCGATCTTGCCGACACTTACGAGCGCAGGCTTCGCCCGGCGCCGCATGCCGCGCCAAGACTTGCAGCTCGGCATTCGCAGACGCAGATCAAGCACTAGGCATGCCCGAGGGGAAGGAGCGCGAGAGCGCCAGCGGAAGCTCGTCCGCTATTCTTGGAAGATGCCAATCTACACCTGTTTTGCCCGACGGAACAAGCGAAATTCGCAAAATCCGCATTCCGGCCGCACGCGCCCGACAAGCCATTGGTTTTGCTTGCACCGGCTACTGTGCATGGGGTTGTTTTCACGCTTGGGAAAAGCGGCTCAAAGCAACGGCCGATAGACCTCGCCGATCCGGGCCGCCTCGGCATCGAGGCTGAACTTTTCCAGCACCCGCGCCCGCCCGCGCTCGCCCATCGCGGTCGCGGCAGCCACGTCACGCATCAGCGGTTCGAGCGCGGCGACCAGCGCATCGGCGTCGCCGGTCGGGATCAGCACGCCGCTTAACCCATCCTCGACCACGAGCTCGGCAGCACCGGCACGCGCGGCGACCAGCGCGCTGCCTGATGCCATCGCCTCGATCAGCGTCAGGCCGAATCCTTCGTTGCGCGAGGTGAAGGCGTAGATCGTCAGCCGCTGATACCAGCGCTGCACGTCTTCGATCGCAAGCTCGCCGGTGATGACGATGCGCGATTGCAGGCCAGCCGCTTCGATGCGCTTCTTCAGGTCGTTCGCAAAGGGCGCCTGTTCGGCCGTGACCTGGCCGACGATCACGGCCGTAAATTCGGGATGGCGCGGCAAGAGGCGGCACATCGCCTCGACGAACACATCGGTGCCCTTCTGCGCGCGCACGCGGCCGAAACAGCCGATGGCGTAACGGCCGGGCAAGCCGCTTTCCGCGAAGGCGGCTGCGCGATCCGATGGCGGCGCATAGACGTCGGTGTCGACGCCATGCGGGATCACCTTCGCTTCGACTTTGAGGAACGAGGCCGAGACGTCCGATGTCGCGATGATCGCGTCCATGCGGCGGATCAGCCAGCGCGTGATCCAGGTGTGACGCCGCTGCCCTGCCGAGGTGAAGACCAGTTTCAGCGGCCAGCCCAGGGTCCGCAGCAGGACGCCCGCGATCATCTCGTTGTTGCGGCGCGCATGCCAGATCAACGGCATCTTGCGCCCCCATAGTTTCAGGAGATCGGCGACGCCCAATCGCGCAATCCCCTCCGGAGCGTCCGAGCCAAACCAGGCCGAGCGATAGAGTTTCGCCAGCCGCGGCGCCACCATCCGGTTGGTCGCGGTGACCCCGGAATAGCGCCTGTGCAGATTTGGCACGATCACTTGCAGATCGGCTGGGAAATTTGCCACGTCATGCTCCGTTCGGTGAGCCCCTATACGCAACATTAAGCATAGTGACCAGTTCAGCGGCGCCGAAACCCCCTCTTCACCGCGCAAACGTTAACTTGGCACGTTGATCGAGGACGGGTGAGATCATGACTGTGCTAGTCACCGGCGGCGCCGGCTATATCGGAAGTCACACGGTCCTGACGCTGGCGGAAGCCGGCGAGGACGTCGTCGTGATCGACGATCTCTCCACGGGTTTCTCCGCGTATCTGCCCGAAGGCGTGCCGCTGTTCATCGGCGATGCCGGCGACGAGAACCTGCTCGAAGGCGTGATCGCCCAGCACGACATCGAGAGCATCATCCATTTTGCGGGCTCCGTGGTCGTGCCGGATTCGATGCGCGATCCGCTCGGCTACTACCACAACAATTTCACGACCGCGCGCAACCTGCTCAACGTCGCCGTCAAGCGCGGCATCGGCCGCTTCATCTTCTCCTCGACCGCTGCCGTCTATGGCAACCCGGACCAGGTGCCGGTGCCCGAGCACGCGCCCACCCGGCCGCTCTCGCCCTATGGTTCGTCCAAGCTGATGACCGAGATCATGCTGCACGACGTCGCCGCCGCCTACGGCATGCAGTACGTGGCGCTGCGCTATTTCAACGTCGCAGGCGCCGACCCGCAGGCGCGTATAGGCCTCGCCACCGTCGGCGCCACGCATCTGCTCAAGATCGCAGTGGAGGCCGCGACCGGCCAGCGCGCCAAGATCGACGTCTTCGGCACCGACTATCCGACCCCGGATGGCAGCTGCATTCGCGACTTCATCCACGTCACGGACCTGTCGCAGGCGCATCGCTCGGCGCTGGCTTATCTGCGCGATGGCGGCGCCTCGACCACGCTGAATTGCGGCTATGGCCGCGGCTATTCCGTGCTCGAAACCATCGATGCCGTCCGCAGGGTGTCCGGTCGCAGCTTCGCCGTGCAATACGCCCCGCGCCGGCCCGGCGACATCATGACCATGGTCGCCGACACCAGCCGCATCCGCGGCCTGCTCGACTGGAAGCCGCAATACGAGGATCTGGAGACCATCGCCGCCCATGCCCTGGCCTGGGAGGACAAGCTGTTCCGCGAGCGCCACGGCGAGCTCCGCCGCGCGGCCTCGGCCTAGAATCCGTCCGGGCGCAAGCCCTTAATTGGGCTTGAAAACCGCAGCTTTAGCGGGCACAGAGGCCCTTCGATCCCTGACGCGCGGGCAGGCTTTTCGCCTTGGCCGTCAATGGACCCCGGATGGCCCAGTTTCCAAAGAAAATCACCGACGATCCCTATGCGGCAGCGATTCTGATTCGCCGCCTGATCCTGGAACAGGGAGTCGTCTACTGGCGGCGCTACCTCGTTGCCTTTGCGCTGATGGCGGCTGCCGCAGGCTCAACCGCCGGCGCGACCTACGTGCTCGGCCAGGTCATCAACCAGGCCTATGTCGACAAGAACATCCCGGGCATCGCGATGTTCTCCGGCATCACGGTGATCCTGCTCTTCATCAAGGGCGTGGCGACCTACGGCCACATGGTGATCATGACCAAGATCAGCAACGCCATCCTCGCCACCAACCAGCGCCAGCTGTTCGCCAAGCTGATGCGCGAGAGCGTCGGCTTCTTTTCCGAGCGGCATTCGTCCGAATTTCTGGCGCGGCTGACTGCTGGTGCGAAATCCATCACCGACGTCCTCAATATGCTGGTCAACGCCGTCGGGCGCGACCTCATGATGCTGCTCGCCATGATCGGCGTCATGGTGTGGCAGGATCCGCTGATGTCGCTGATCGGCCTCGTCGCGGTGCCGCCGGCGATGCTGGTGCTGCGCAAGCTGGTCAAGCGCATCAAGGGTCTCGCCCACAATCAGTTCACCGGCACCGCCGACATCCTGGAGACGATGCAGGAGTCTCTCCAGGGTATCCGCACGGTGAAGGCGTTCACGCTCGAAGACACCATGCAGAGCCGCATCGACGAGAACATCGCGATCGTCGAGCGCAACGCCAACAAGATGGCCCGCGTCGCCAACCGCTCCAACCCGCTGATGGAAATGCTCGGCGGCTTCGCCGTTGCCGGCTGCCTGCTCTATGGCGGCTACAGCGTTGTCGCGCTCAACGCCACGCCCGGCGCGTTCTTCTCCTTCATGACCGCTTTCCTGATGGCGACCGAGCCGGCCAAGCGGCTGGCGCGGCTCAACATCGATCTCAACAGCCAGCTGGTCGGCGCGCGTATGCTGCTCGAAGTGGTCGACAGCCCGGCGAGCGAGCATTCCGACGACGACAAGCCCGCACTGAAGCTGTCCGACGCGCGGATCGAGTTCCGCGACGTCAGCTTCGCCTACCGCACCAACGAGACCGTGCTCAACCGCATGAGCTTCGTTGCCGAACCCGGCAAGGTCACGGCGCTGGTCGGCCCCTCCGGCGGCGGCAAGTCGACCGTGCTGGCGCTGCTCTTGCGCTTCTACGAGCTGACGCAAGGCGACATCGTGATCGACGGCCAGTCGATCGGCACGATCTCGCGCAAATCGCTCCGGGCGCAGACCGCCTATGTCGGCCAGGACGTCTATCTGTTCCGCGACACCATCCGCAACAACATCGCCTTCGGCAAACCGGGCGCGAGCGAGGACGAGATCATCGAGGCGGCGAAGGCCGCTTGCGCGCATGATTTCATCATGGGCTTCCCGCTCGGCTACGACACGCCGGTCGGTGAGCACGGCACGCAGCTCTCCGGCGGGCAGCGCCAGCGAATTGCGGTCGCCCGCGCGCTGATCAAGAACGCACCGATCATCCTGCTGGACGAAGCCACCGCCGCGCTCGACTCGGAGTCCGAGCGGCAGGTGCAGGAGGCGATCGAGCATCTCTGCCAGAACCGCACCACCCTCGTGATCGCGCACCGCCTGCACACCATCATGCACGCCGACGCGATCGTGGTGGTCGAGGGCGGCGAGATTGTCGAGCAGGGTCGGCATGACGAGTTGCTGCGCCGCGGAGGTCGCTACGCGTCGTTCTTCCGCCTGCAGCATTACGATGCCGGCGCGCTGGCGCCGATCAGCGCAACCGCATAGAATTCCCTCCACCCCAAGAGCAGCGAGACTTCTTCATGAACGCCGCCTCCTACGTCATCCCGCTTCCCCCTCAGGCTTCGCTCCCCGTCGTCGGCGAGACCGGCCGTTATCCGGTGCGCCGCATCTGGTGCGTCGGTCGCAATTATCTCGAACATATCCGCGAGATGGGCAATGACGAGCGCGCGCCGCCGTTCTTCTTCGCCAAGCACGCCGACATGCTGGTGCCTGACGGCGCGACCATTCCCTATCCGCCGCTGACCAAGGATCTGCATCATGAGGTCGAGCTGATCGTGGCGATGAAGAGCGGCGGGCTGAACATCCCCGCCGACAAGGCGCTCGACCACGTCTACGGCTATGCCGTCGGCATCGACCTGACCCGCCGCGACCTCCAGATCGCCTCGCGCAAGAAGGAGCGTCCCTGGGAGGTCGGCAAGTCGTTCGACGGCTCCGCGCCGTGCTCCGCGGTGCAGCCGGCTTCGAAGATCGGCCATCCCGCCAAGGGCAAGATCTGGCTCACGGTCAACGGCAAGGAAGCTCAGAAAGGCGATCTGACCGAGCTGATCTGGAACGTGCCCGAGATCGTCTGGCAGCTCTCGCAACAGGTGAAGCTTGCCGCCGGAGACATCATCATGACGGGCACGCCGGCTGGGGTGTCGCAGCTCCAGCCCGGCGACAAGCTCGAATGCGGCGTCGACGGCGTCGGCACGCTGAAGGTCTCGATCGGGCAGCCGGAGTAAGGCTGATCTCGAGATCACGGGAAAGGCAGAGCCCCGGACATCGCGTCCGGGGCTTTTGTGCTCTCAAGTTCGCCGCTCGTGCGCGCCCGCTGCGTTGATGTCCTTCCCGGTGTAATCGGTCATCATCGCGGTCGCGACCAGCGTCATGACTGCGCAAATCGCGATGTAGACGGCAATGGCGGTCGCCGACTGGAACTTGCCGAACAGCCAGGTGGCGATCAGCGGCGCGGGACCGCCGGCGATCACCGATGCGAGTTGATAGCCGAGCGAGGAGCCGCTGTAGCGCAGGCGTCCGGTAAAGCTCTCGGCAATCAAGGCGGCTTGCGGCCCGTACTGCATGTCGTGCGGAATCAGCGACAGAATGATTGCCAGGAAGATGATGCTCAGCGAGCCGGTATTGAGCATCGCGAAATAGATGAAGCCGAAGATGCCCGTCGCGGCAGCGCCGAGCATATACATGTTCTTGCGGCCGATCTGATCGGAGATGTGCCCGCACAGCGGGATCGAGACGAACGACAGCACCGACGCCGAGAGCACCGCGGTCAGCAGGAAGTCGCGTGAAACGTGCAGGGTACCGATGCCATAGGAGAACACGAAGGCGGTGAAGATGTAGAACGGCGCCTGCTCGGACATGCGGGCGAAGGCCGACAGAAGAATTTCCTTCGGGTATTCCCGGATGACGGTCAGCATCGGCGTGCGGTCGACCTGACGTTCAGCCACGAGCTTCGAGAATACAGGCGTTTCGAGAATGCCGAGCCGGATGTAGAGGCCGACACCGACCAGGATGATGCTGAGCGCAAACGGAATGCGCCAGCCCCACGCCAGGAACTGATCGCCCGCCATCTGGCTGAACGCCAGCACGGCGAGATTGGCCAGGAACAGGCCGCAGGGCACGCCGAATTGCGGCCATGATGCGACCAATCCCCGGGAATGGTCGTTGCGGGCCCACTCCATCGACATCAGCACCGAGCCACCCCACTCGCCGCCGACGCCGACGCCCTGAATGAATCGCAGCACGGTCAGGATCACCGCGCCCCAGATGCCGATGCTGGCATAGGTCGGCACCACGGCCACTGCGGCGGTCGCCAGTCCCATCAGGAGCAGCGTCGCGATCAGCGTCGATTTACGTCCGATGCGGTCGCCATAGTGCCCAAAGATTGCCGCGCCGATTGGGCGCGCGACGAAGCCGACCGCATAGATCGCAAACGCCTCTAGCGTACCAACCCAGGGATCGGAGTGCGGAAAGAACAGCTTTGCGAAAACCAGACCCGTGACGGTGCTATAGAGAAAAAAATCGTACCACTCGATCGCAGTCCCGATCGTGGAGGCGATCACGGCGCGACGAAGCTGGAGCTGATGCTCGGATGCAGTGAGTCGGGTGGCGTCGAAGCCGAGTGTTGCCATGGGAATGTTCTCCCGGACAGGCCCCCGGTTGCGCGTTTCATCGGTTATTCGTTGCGGAACCAACGATATCGGGTTCCAAGGGTTCCAGCCGGGGCGGAATGAGCAGCTAACACTTTAGTCGGCCGATAAATCCGGCAATGGCTGCTGTACTACCGGGCCTTCACCGCCCGATTGGCGTAGCTCGCCTGCGGCACACCGCGGTTGAGCGACATGTGCGAGTGCACGCACAGCCAACCAACGGCATTCCTCGAAAAGATCATGGTCGCCCGGCCCGGGCGGGGAAATACGCTGCCGTCGGGATGATAGCCAGTGCTCGTCCATGGCGCGATCACTGTCGCCATCGCGCCGTCAGGCGATGCCAGAACCGAGATCTGATCAAGCACGAAGCGGAAGTCGGTCGTCTTGGGCCAGACGTTGTCCCATTGCGTGGTGACCCATTGGTCCAGGCCCGGGATGACGTCATTATGCGTACCGAAGGCCAGCACATCCGGATGGAAGAGCGGCCGCGCCGAAGCATAGTCGACCTCGCGGACATAGCGAGCAAAGACATCCAACCACTCGCGGAAGAATTGGACAATCTCGGTGTTCGCAATTGGCAACGGGCCCATTGCCTGCTCCAGGTTTGGCGGCTAAATCGCGGCAACCTTGTTGCCATGGACCGACGCGTGCAGCAAGATTCGGTCGCACAGACTGCATCAAAACACGACACGGATGTCTCGGATGTCGTGCCGCGGTTTATCCGGTCCTTCCGGCCATTTTTGAAGGACGAGTAGAGGCCCCAATCGTTGTTCTTGGCGGCCGCCGATAAAACCTCCGTCGAACAGGCCAACGGCTTCGTCGCGCATGGTCTCCCAATTCTGGCTGAGCGGCTTGAGCTCGGGAAACTGCTCGACCGGGATCACCGGCCCGACCGTCGAGACCAAGTAGATTCGATTGCGCGTGTTCGGTCACGCCCGGGACAGTGCCTGGAGACCCTTGAAAGTCAGGCGCTTGGGGTCCGTAACGCCAGCGAGATAGAGTTGGCGAATAAAGGCGATGACGGCGTCGCGGTCGCAATCGGTCAGCGCGACGACGGCGTCGACCGCAATCTTCTGGGCTTCCATTGGGCTCACCTCGGCCTTGCGAGTAACCCGGCCGAAACAGGCTAGGACACATCCGTTAATCAGGCGTTAACCGTTCCGCGAGGATGCCCGATTCCCCCCGGTGGCCCTATACGCAAAACAGCGCTGCATTCCTGAGCCGCTGGTGCTCGGGCGCATCCACGAGGTTGTCCCGCACTCGGCTGAACAGCAACGCGCGACTTGGAGCCACGCCACGACAAGCCTTGCGTTGCTCCAGGCGGCCGCCGCCTGCGGCTTCTCCGGGATTTACGCGGCAGACCGGCGGCGACTATCTCGTCTTGTTCGCCCCGGTGGCGGCGCCGTGGTGCTGGCGCTCGCGATCGACATTGGCCTCGCCCTCATTGTCCCGCGCAGATCCCGAGCGCGATGACGCCAGGCGCGCGGTGCTATCTGGGCCCGGGATTCATCATGTTCTGAGCAACCGATTTCAGCAACTCGGCTTGCTTCAGGACCAACTCACATTGCTTTCGCGCATGCGTGCTCGACAGCTCGACCAACTCCGCCAGCGTTCTCGCCCGGCCCAATTCCCGCGCATACTCCAAGGTCGCACCCGCATTGATTTTCATCAGTTCGAGCACGACCAGACGACACTCAGCTGCCGTTCCAATCGCCTCGATGAGGTGACTTTCCGTGGCGCCGGTTGCCTTGGCATCCGATGTCGTACCGTCAAGCCGCGGCTTTGCGAGGTCCTTTGCGAGGTTCTTGGCGAAATCCAGCGCAGCGTGAGCACCAGTTTTCATGCCGTCCAGAGCGCGGGCCTGGCACTCCTTGGCCAAGTCCACGATGAGATCAGTGCTGGTGCTGTCCGGAGGTTCCGACCTTGCAGCGATAACGCTGGCCGGTTCTTGTGCCGGAACAGGCATCGGAGCGGGTACTGCCTGCGCGATCTGCGGCGCATCTTGAACGGTTGCGGTGACCGAGCCCGGCGCCATCGCCAAGCCCTCGTCGACGGCGCGGCTCACTTCGGCCGCCAGTTCCAGCAGTGAGCGACGCCCGGTGCGTGCAATGTCAGCAGGCTGTCTTGAGCGCGGCTTGCCCATGATCATTCGACTCCACGGTAAGACGCTCCGAGATCCACCCCCATAGCGCCACAATTTCCTCCGAGGCTTTTCCCTCCGGCGCGAACTCGGTCACGCCCAGCCCAGCCCCGAGCGCATCCTGGTGGTCGTTACGCTGCCCGATGAAAGGAAGCGCAAGCACGCCGAGCGAGTTGAGCGACGCGGCAGCTTCGCTCAGCCGAGACCCCCGTGTGGGCGTTTGATTGAGGACGAAGGCAAACCGGCGATTGAGCCTGCGAATAGCGATTAGCGTAGGTATTGCGGCTTCGATATCGGCCGGACTCGGACGCGCCGGGATGAGACAAAGATCGGCACAGGCGATGGCGCGCGTCGCCAAAACGTTGTTCGTGGCAGCGGTGTCGATGATTGCGAGCCAAATCCCGTCAGCCTGCAGACGAGATATCACCGGCTCGATTTCGGCGGCATCCGCAACGCGCTCGACGCGAGGATAGGGATTCTCGCGGCGTTCTCTCCATTTCGAGATCGTACCTTGCGCGTCCGCCTCGATGAGAGCGACGCGCTCAGAGCGCCGCATCGCTGCCATCGCCAGGCCAACGGACAGGGTGCTCTTACCGCTTCCGCCTTTTTGCGTGACCACAGCAAGGACGTGCATGTCGCGCGCTCTCCCTAAGACGGCAACGAACCGGAACTCATGCGTTGTCGGAAATAAATTGCATTGCGACGCAGCAACACTACCGGAGGTCGCGATTCGTCTCAAGAGATCGCGAGGCCTCGCCGGTAACATGCGGAGCGGGATCAGGAATACTGCATCACGCCGTCGTCGATTCGGCCGAAGCGCAAGGAAACGATGTCGAGGGCGTAGTTCTGGTACAGCCGCCACGGCTGCTTGGAGCCCTGCTTGGGCATCTTCGCGACCGAACGCTGCACATAGCCCGAGGTAAAATCGAGCGACGGCTGCGCGGTAATATCCGGGTCGGCATTGTGCGGCATGCACTGGCGGAAATTATGCCGGTCCATGTAGTTGATGAGCCGGCAGACATATTCGCAGGTGAGATCGCATTTCAGCGTCCAGGAGGCGTTGGTGTAGCCGAAGGCGGACGCGATGTTCGGCACGTCGGCATACATCATGCCCTTGTAGGTCAGTGTGTTGGCGAAATCGACGGCGCGGCCGTCGACGCTCACCTCGAGGCCGCCGACGACCTGAAGCACCAGGCCCGTCGCCGTCACGATGATGTCGGCGCGGAGTTCGCTGCCGTCCTTCAGACGGATGCCGTCGTGCGTAAAAGTGTCGATCTCGCAGGTGACGACGGTGGCGCGCTTTTCTCTGATCGCCTTGAAGAGGTCGCCGTCGGGCACGAGACAGAGCCGCTGGTCCCAGGGATTGTAGCGCGGCGTGAAATGCGTGGCGATGTCGTAATCCGGCCCGAGCGCAGCGCGCACCCCGCCGAGGATCAGGTTCTTCACCTTGTCCGGTCGCCGCCGGCTGAGCTGGAAGAAGAACATCCCCCACAAGACGTTGCGCCAGCGGATCACATGATAGGCAAGCCGCGTCGGCAGGTTGCGGCGCAATTTGTTGGCGATCGGATCCTGCGCGGGGCGCGACACGACGTAGGTGGGCGAACGCTGGAGCATGGTGACCTGTGCGGCTTTCTTGGCGAGCTCCGGCACCAGGGTCACCGCGGTCGCACCCGAGCCGATCACGACAACGCGCTTTCCGGCGTAGTCGATATCCTCCGTCCATTTCTGCGGATGCACGATGCGGCCGGCGAAATCCGCAACGCCCGCAAACTCCGGTGTGTAACCTGCCTCGTATTTATAGTAGCCCGCACACATGAACAGGAAATTGCAGGTGAAGCGCACAAGCTCCATCGCTCCCTCGCCTGCCGTGCGCTCGACCTCCACGGTCCATCGCGCCTCAGCCGTGGACCATGCCGCACGCTTGACGCGATGACGGAAGCGAACGTGCTTCTCGATGCCGTTCTCCACTGCCGTCTCGCGGACGTAATTCAGGATCTGCGGTCCGTCGGCGATCGCCTTCGGATCGGTCCACGGCTTGAAGGAATAGCCGAGCGTGAACATGTCGCTGTCGGAGCGGATGCCGGGATAGCGAAACAGGTCCCACGTGCCGCCGATGCAGTCGCGCCCCTCCAGGATGACGTAGCTCTTGCCCGGGCACCTGGTCTGGAGATGATAGCCCGCGCCGATGCCTGATAGCCCGGCACCGACGATGAGCACGTCGAAATGTTCTTGCTGCATGGTTACCTCCGCCGGACGTGGATTGTCAGACCATCGCTGACGCCCGTCAATCGGCAATCGGCCGCCGGCACCACCGGGGGCAGCGCCCGTCGTCTCCAGCCCACAAACAGAAAAGCCCCGGATCGCTCCGGGGCTTCTGATGTCTTGAGGCGATCGGCTCAGTAGCGATAGTGATCGCTCTTGTACGGCCCTTCCTGCTTGACGCCGATGTAGTCCGCCTGGTCCTTGCGCAGCTCGGTCAGCTTGACGCCGATCTTGGCGAGATGCAGGCGCGCGACCTTCTCGTCGAGCGTCTTCGGCAGCACATAGACTTCCTTCTTGTACTTGCCGTCCTTGTTGTTGGCGAACAGCTCGATCTGCGCCAGCGTCTGGTTGGTGAAGGAGGCCGACATCACGAAGGACGGATGGCCCATCGCATTGCCGAGGTTCACCAGACGCCCCTCCGACAGCAGGATGATGCGGTGCTTGTCGGGGAATTCGATCTCGTCGACCTGAGGCTTGATGTTGGTCCACTTCAGATTGCGCAGGGACGCGATCTGGATCTCGTTGTCGAAGTGACCGATGTTGCAGACGATGGCGCGATCCTTCATCGCGCGCATGTGCTCGATGGTGATGATGTCCTTGTTGCCGGTCGCGGTGACGAAGATGTCGGCGCGGGGCGCGGCATCTTCCATGGTCGTGACCTCATAGCCCTCCATCGAAGCCTGCAGCGCGCAGATCGGATCGACTTCTGACACCATGACGCGACAGCCGGCCTGGCGCAGCGAAGCCGCCGAGCCCTTGCCGACGTCGCCGAAGCCCGCGACCATCGCGATCTTGCCCGACATCATCACGTCGGTGCCGCGGCGGATGCCGTCGACCAGCGATTCACGGCAGCCATAGAGATTGTCGAACTTCGACTTGGTCACGCTGTCGTTGACGTTGATCGCCGGCCACAGCAGCGTGCCGGCTTTCTGCATGTCATAAAGCCGATGCACGCCCGTGGTGGTCTCTTCGGAAACGCCCTTGATGCTCTCGGCGATACCCGCGAAGTAGCCCTTCGGCTTTTCCTTGAGCTGCTTCTTCAGCAGCGCGAAGAAGACTTCCTCTTCTTCCGAGCCCGGCTTGTCCAGGAACGCCGTGTCGCCCTTCTCGGCGCGCAGACCGAGATGGACGTACATGGTGGCGTCGCCGCCGTCGTCGAGGATCATGTTCGGGTGACCGCCGCCGTGCCAGTCGAACAGCTTGGCGGTGTAGTCCCAGTAATCCTTCAGCGTCTCACCCTTGACGGCGAACACCGGAATGCCGGCGGCCGCGATCGCGGCAGCAGCGTGGTCCTGTGTCGAATAGATGTTGCATGAGACCCAGCGGATGTCGGCGCCGAGCGCTGCCAGCGTCTCGATCAGCACGCCGGTCTGAATGGTCATGTGCAGGGAGCCTGCGATGCGCGCCCCCTTCAGCGGCTGCTTCGGGCCGTACTCCTCGCGGGTGGCCATCAGGCCGGGCATCTCGGTCTCGGCGAGCGAGAGTTCCTTGCGGCCGAAATCGGCGAGCGAAATGTCCTTGACGATGTAATCGGTAAAGCCGGGCTTCGCGTTCATTGCGAGTGTCCTGTTGTTGTATTGGTCATTCCGGGCGCCTCGACGAGGCGAACTACGGTGCGCAGTTGCGCACCTGAGATTCTCGATTTGATGATGGGAATCCCGGGTTCGTTTGCCTGTCGCGAGCGAACCCGGGAGGACGCACAAAATCAGACAGCGCGCTTGAGCGCTTCGACGAGATCGGTCTTCTCCCAGGAGAAGCCGCCCTCGTTGTCGGGCGTGCGGCCGAAATGGCCATAAGCCGACGTGCGCGCGTAGATCGGGCGGTTGAGATCGAGATGGCTGCGGATGCCGCGCGGGGTGAGGTCCATCGCCTTCGCGGCGGCCTTCTCGAGCTGATCCTCGGACACTTTACCGGTGCCGTGGGTGTCGATGTAGATCGACAGGGGACGCGCCACGCCGATGGCATAAGCCAGCTGCAGCGTGCAGCGGTCGGCGAGACCAGCCGCGACGATGTTCTTGGCGACGTAACGCGCAGCATAGGCCGCCGAACGGTCGACCTTGGTCGGATCCTTGCCGGAGAACGCGCCGCCGCCGTGCGGAGCCGCGCCACCGTAAGTGTCGACGATGATCTTGCGGCCGGTCAGACCGGAGTCGCCGTCGGGGCCGCCGATGAAGAACTTGCCGGTCGGGTTGATGTGCCAGATGGTCTTCGGCGTGATCCAGTCCTTCGGCAGCGCCTCCCGCACATAGGGCTCGACGATGTCGCGGATCTGCTTGGACGAGATGTCCTCGACCAGATGCTGGTGCGACACCACGATCTCGCGCACGCCGACGGGCTTGCCGTTCTCGTACTGCACGGTGACCTGGCTCTTGGAATCAGGACCGAGCACCTTCTCCTTGCCGGAGTGACGGGCTTCCGAGATGAGGCGGAGGATCTTGTGGGCGTAGAAGATCGGCGCCGGCATCAGGTCGGGCGTCTCATTGGTGGCGTAACCGAACATGATGCCCTGGTCGCCAGCGCCCTCCTCCTTGACTTCGCCCGGCTGGAGCGCGTCGACGCCCTGGGCAATGTCGGCTGACTGCGGATGCAGCAGGATCTCGATGTCGGCCTTTTCCCAGTGGAAGCCGTCCTGCTCGTAGCCGATGTCCTTGATGGCGTCGCGCACGACGCTCTCGATCTGCTCATTGCTGACCGACTTCGGGCCACGGGTCTCGCCCGCGATCACGACCTTGTTGGTGGTCGCGAGCGTCTCGCAGGCGGCGCGGATCTGCCACGGGTCAATGCCGGCTTTCGGCCCTTCGCGGTAGAACAGGTCGACGATTTCGTCGGAAATCCGGTCGCAGACCTTGTCCGGATGGCCTTCGGACACGGACTCGCTGGTGAAGAGATAGGACGCGCGCATCAGTAACCCCTTGTCCCGCCGCTCTCGGCGGTTCGTTTGCGATGTTTACCGTTGGATTATGTCAATCACGCCGGCGCGAGATGACGTAGGATTCGTCGAGAAACCAGAGCCCGTTGTACTTTCGCAGCACATCCCTGGCGGCATCCAGAGTGCGGCCGTTTTGAGTCATATCTGTCAACCGGTCGTCCTCAATCTGAGCGACATACACCGCCGCATTCCACGCTGCAAAGGCTGTCGAGGTTCCGATAGTACCCGTTACCTCGTTGGGCAGCGCTTCCATATCATACCTGAAGATCGAACGGTTATCCGCGTAGGCATTAAAATTTAAGTCACGGCCCAACGACCCAAGCTCATACTTAACGGCGCGCAATAGCTCGTGGCGGCTTACCGAGAAAGGATTTTCTCCGGGCCAGATCGCCTGGATCATTTCCATTCCTGGATCGTGACCATGGGAGTGAATACCGATCAGGCGGCCACCCGGCCGCAAGGCCTTGGCCAGTGGTGCAATGATCCGCTTGGCCCGGAAATTGACTGATGAAAGAGCCCGGTATGGCTGCGATGCGATCACCAGGTCGAAATTGGCCTCGGTCTGGCCCGGCCGCGGAATCGTCGAATCGAGCAAAAATCTGTGGTCGTCGCGGTAGAGCACGAGCACGACCGGCCGCTCATAGAGCGGCATGGCCGTGCGCGGGCTGATGGCTGCGCGCCAGTTCTGCTCCAGGAATGGCCTGAGCTCGGCGATCTGCTGCTCGAATTCGCCTGACGACGCGCCGCGCAGCGGGACCTCGTGCCAGACGGTGGCAGCTGCTGCTGCCGGCGACGCCGGCGTCAGCCACGGCGCCTCCGAGTAGAACATGTTTGTGAAGACGAAAACCGATGCCGGATGCTCGAAAATGCGGTCCGGGACCTTCTCCAGCGTCAGGCGCAGATCCTCGAGACTGAGCTCCTTGCCGGCGACATAGAACGGCATGTGCGGGTAACGCTGATGCGTGGCGCGCAGCACCCGCGCCAGCACCGTGCCGTCTCCGACGCCCGCGTCGAAAATGCGCAGCGCCGGCGGGCGCGGGTGGATGGTGGATAGCTCGAGTGCCACCCGGTCTGCGATCACCCGCTTCTCGCTGCAGGTGTGGACGAACAGCAGGTATTTCTGCCGGTTCTCGAAGAAGCGGAAATTGCCGCGTGGATCGCGCTTTTCCGGGGGTACCTGCAGTCCCCGCGGCGGCGGCATGCCGCCGGTCATGGAGGCCGCCATATAGGCCTGGATCCGCTCCAGCGTATCGATCGTGATGCGCTTGCCCTCGCGCAGCCGGTGCACGAGCTTCCCATCGTTCACCGCACGCCGGCCAAACGTCGATTCCGCCATGTCCGCCTTGCGGCAGAACTCGGTGATTTGGCTCAGGATTTCGTCGTTTTTCATGGATGGGACAAGAGTGGGCAGAAAAGTTGGGACCCGCTTCCTAGCAGCTTCTGCCCACTCAGGGAATACCGTTGGCTGCTTCACCCCAGGTCCTACGACGCGGGCGTGAACCCCAGTGGGTCACCGGGCAACAAACATGCACTTCTCCTCGGGAATCACCGCCCATGCGCCGCCAGCTCATCGCGCTCGCCTTGCTCGCCGCACCCCTTTGGTCCGCACCTGCATCAGCTCAGTCGCGCGGCCAGTTGGGCCCGCTCTGCACCACCGAGACCACGCCAGCCGACCAGATGGTCGACGCCTGCAGCAAGATCATCGCGCTGAAGGTTTTCAAGGGCGCGCAGCTCGCGACCGTCTATTTCTGGCGCGCCGTAGCCTGGAACAAGAAAGGCGACTACGCCAAGGTCATTGCCGACACCACGGAAGCGATCCGGCTTCAGCCGGGCCAGGCGGTCTACAATCTCAGGGGCTCGGCCTATTACGACAAGGGCGACTACGACATCGCGATCGCGGATTTCGACGATGCGCTGAAGATCGGGCCGCCAAGCGGCATCATCTTCCACAACCGCGGTAATGCCTGGCGCGGCAAAGGCGACTACGCCAAGGCGATCGCCGATTACGATATGTCGATCAAATCAGATCCGAGATCGGCGTTCTCGTTCCAGAACCGTGGCATTGCAAAGGAGGCGCTCGGCGACCTGGACGGAGCGCTCACCGACATCAACCAGGCGATCCGGCTCGATCCGACGCTGCCGCAGCCGCTGATCAACCGTACCGCGATCTGGCGCGCCAGAGGCGATCTCGATCGCGCCATTGCCGACGGCAGCGCTGCGATCCGGCTCGCCAAGGACAAGCCGCCGGTCAACGTCTTGACGCCGCCGAACAGCGTGCTGATCTCCGCCTATACAAATCGCGCCCTGGCCTACGAAGCCAAGGGCGACTACGCGCACGCAAAAGACGACTACAACGCCACGCTTGCGATCGTGGCCTCCGATGCCGGCAGCAAGGCCAACCAGGCCACCGCAAGAGTGAGGCTGTCGCTGGTGACGGACGCCGCCGCGCCGATCCCGCAGGAGGCGCCCTCGCCGACGGCGGCTCCTCCTCCACAGCAGACGGAGGCAAAGCCTCCACTCTCGCCTGCGTCCTCGCCTTCACCTGCCGCTCGCGGCATCCGCATGGCACTTGTCATCGGCAACGGCGCCTACGCCCATGTGAAGGCGTTGCCCAATCCGCCCAACGACGCACGCGCCGTTGCGAAAAGCCTGCGCGACGTCGGCTTCACCGTCTCGGAGGGCATCGACCTCGACCGCGCAGCGATGCAGAAGATGACGCGCGATTTCTTGCGTGAGGCGTCGCGGGCAAAAGTAGCCCTGGTCTATTATGCCGGCCACGGCGTGCAGGTCGATGCCCGCAACTATCTCATTCCCGTCGACGTCGAGCTGAAGCCCGGCACGAGCATGACGGATGCGATGATCGACATGGACACGATCCTGGCCGGCCTCGACGACCAGGTCCGCACCAACATCCTGATCTTCGATGCCTGCCGTAACAATCCAATGGCGCAGCAGACGGCAAGCGGCAACAGCCGCGGCCTCGAAGCCGCACCTGGCCTTGCCGCGCCGTCGAGCCTCGGCTCCGGCGCGACGTTAGGGGCCGGCACGCTGATCGCATTCGCAACGGCGCCAGGTCAGGTGGCGCTCGACGGCGAAGGCGCGAATTCACCGTTCTCCGCGGCGCTCTCCCGCCATCTCGG
Source organism: Bradyrhizobium sp. USDA 4474 (assembly GCF_054057515.1). Lineage (NCBI taxonomy): Bacteria > Pseudomonadati > Pseudomonadota > Alphaproteobacteria > Hyphomicrobiales > Nitrobacteraceae > Bradyrhizobium > Bradyrhizobium sp. USDA 4474. The sequence goes on from NZ_JBSRZJ010000002.1 coordinate 1,134,954, forward strand.
CACGCCCGGCCTCGAAGTCCAGCAGATGCTGACGCGGGTGCGGGCGGAGGTGGTGTCGACCACGAAGAGCAAGCAGGTGCCGTGGTCGAATTCGTCGCTGCTGGGAGAGGTCTATCTGGCGGAGAAGTGAGCGAGCACCTCGCGTCCAATTGCCGAGTCAGGGCAAGCAAGGAGGCACCAGCAATTCGGCGCGAGACCGGTCGAGAGCCGCCTGAACGCTTTCTTAGCCATTGGTAGCGGGCAGGAACTTTCACAAAAGGCATCTGTTCTCACCGGGAACAAGAGTCTTTTGTCCATGCGCAACATCCGCTGGATTGCCATTATCCCGTTCCTCGCGCTGATTGTCGGCCCGTTCTTCGTCAACCGGGTGGATCCGCTGATCCTCGGCCTGCCGTTCCTGCTGGCCTGGATCGTGCTGTGGATCCTGATCACGTCAGTCATCATGGCCGTGATCTACGCCGCTGATCCGGCCAACCGGGGGGATGAGACGTGAACGGTGCGCTACCCTTCATCGCGGCCGCCGCGCTGTTGGCGCTCGCGCTGGGCTTTCTCGCCCGTCGCGGCAAGAACATGAACCTGGAAGAGTGGACCGTTGGCGGGCGCGGCTTCGGCGCGATTTTCGTGTTCCTGCTGCTCGCCGGAGAGATCTACACCACCTTCACCTTCCTCGGGGGCAGCGGCTACGCCTATGGCAAGGGTGCGCCAGCCTATTACATTCTCGCTTATGGCACGCTGGCCTACGTGCTGTCCTATTTCATGCTGCCGCCGATCTGGCGCTATGCCAAGGAGCACCGGCTCTACTCCCAGTCGGACTTCTTCGTGCGCAAATATGATAGCCCGACTCTGGGTGTCATCGTCGCAATCGTCGATATCGTGGCGCTGATCCCCTACCTTGTTCTTCAGTTCAAGGGGCTCGGTATCATCGTCGAGGTCGCCGGCTATGGGGCGATCTCCTCCACCGTCGCGATCTGGACCGGCGCAATAGTCGTGGCAGCCTATGTGATGGTCTCGGGCGTGCACGGATCGGCCTGGACTGCCGTCGCCAAAGATCTCTTGATCCTCGTCGTCGTCATCTTCCTCGGGATTTACCTGCCCCATCACTACTACGGCGGGCTCGCGTCGATGTTCTCGGCGATCGAGCAGGCGAAGCCCGGATTCGCCGTGCTGCCGCCGCACGGTGAAAGCCTGTGGTGGTTCTCCTCGACCGTGCTGCTCACGGCGCTTGGGTTCTACATGTGGCCGCACAGCTTCGGCTCGATCTATACGGCGAGGAGCGCCAGGGTCATTCGCAAGAACGCGATCGTGCTGCCGCTATATCAGCTCATCCTGTTGTTCGTGTTCTTCGTCGGCTTCGCAGCGATCCTTCAGGTTCCGGGGCTCACTGGCCCGAACATCGATTTGGCGCTGTTCAAACTCTCGGTGAAGACATTCGACCCCTGGTTTGTCGGGGTGATCGGTGCGACCGGTGTGCTCACTGCGCTGGTACCTGGATCGATGATCCTGATGACTGCAGCGACCTTGATCGCCAACAATCTTTACCGCGCCCTCGACCCGTCGGCTGACGATCGAAGAGTGTCTCTGCTCGCAAAACTGCTGGTGCCGGTGGTGGCGCTGGTTGCGGTGTTCTTCACATTGAAGGGCGGAGAGACCATCGTGGCGTTGCTGCTGATGGGGTACAGCCTGGTCACCCAGCTGTTTCCATCGCTGGTGCTCAGCCTCGCGCAACGCAACGCCGCGACGCGCGAAGGCGCGATGGCGGGCATTATCGCCGGCGTTGCCACGGTCGCCGTCGTCAGCTTGACCGGCGTGAACTTCCACAAGCTGCCGTGGCTGCCGCCGGAGATCCAGGACCTCAACATCGGCATTGTCGCGCTGATCGTGAATTTCATCGTGCTGATCGCGGTGAGCGCCCTGACCCGACATGCCGCCGAGCCCGCTCGCGCTGCCGCGGAATAACACGACGCCGCGGCCTACCGACTAATCGTGGAGACTAATGGTGGAGAATGACAGCCGTTAGCGGTCGCGCCAAATTGTGCTGCCGCACGGCAATAGAGAGCAAAGCGGGCGTCGTTCACGTCACGCCGCCCGTATGGGTACACGTCGGTCACGCCCCGGATTTCGCGGGGCATGACGGCAGCACGAGGCAGCTTAATTGCCCCAAACTTCCTTCGCTATCTCGACCGCGAGGCTTAGCTTGGCCCACTGCTCTTCCTCGGAGAGGATATTGCCCTCTTCCGTGGAGGCAAAGCCGCACTGTGGCGACAGCGCGAGCTGCTCCAGCGGCGCGAACTTGGAAGCCTCTTCGAGACGACGCTTGATGTCGTCCTTCTTCTCGAGCTCGCCGAACTTCGAGGTGATGACGCCGACCACGACGACCTTGTTGCCCCTGGGCAGGAAGCGCAGCGGCTCGAAGCCGCCGGCGCGGTCGCTGTCGTATTCGAGGAAGTAGCCGTCGTAATTGGTGCCCGCGAGCATGGTCTCTGCCACCGGCTCATAGCCGCCCGAGGAAATCCAGGTCGAACGGAAATTGCCGCGGCAGACATGCGTGGTCACCACCATGTCGGCAGGTTTCTCGGCCAGCGCGTAGTTGATGATACGGGCGTAGATCTGCTGGAGACCGTCCGGATTGTCGCCGCGCTCGCGGGCCTTCTGCAACTCGTCGGGCGAGCAGAGATATGCCCATACGGTGTCGTCGAACTGCAGATAGCGGCAGCCGGCGTCGTAGAACGCCTTGACCGCCTTGCGGTAGGTCTTGCCGAGGTCTTCATAAAAGGCGTCGAGATCCGGATAGACATCCTTGGAGATCGACTTGCGGCCGCCACGGAAGTGCAGCACCGCCGGCGACGGGATCGTCATCTTGGCGGTGACGTGGGCCTGGTCGGCGACCTTCTTCAAGAAGCGGAAGTGGTCGAGCATCGGGTGATCGTCGGGGAAATCGAGCTTGTCGATCACCCGCACCGCGTCGTGACGGGTCTGCACGCCCGCGAACTGGATGCCCGTGTCGGGGTGGAATAGCTCGCAGCCGGTGAGCTTGGCCAGGAAGTCGAAATGCCACCAGGAGCGGCGGAATTCGCCGTCGGTCGCGAGCTTCAGGCCCACCGAGGCCTGCTTGTGCACGACCTTCTCGATCTCCATGTCCTCGATCTTGCGCAGATCCTCGGCCGAGATCTCGCCCTTCTCAAGCCGACTGCGGGCTTCCTTGATCTTGGCGGGACGCAGGAGGCTGCCGACTTCGTCGGCGCGGAAGGGGGCTTTGGTTCGCAGCATTTCTTAACTCCCAAGATGCTTCTTAATGGGCCGCCGCTCCTGCAACGCCGAGATGGCGCTCCAGGACCGACGGGTCGGTTTTCAGCGCGGCGCTCGGGCCGTCGTGGACGATCGTTCCGCGCTCCAATATCACAACACGGTCGGCGAGCCCCAGAATCTTTTGCGCGTTCTGCTCGACGATGATCGAGCAAATGCCGCCCGCGCGGGTGATGGCCCCGATTGCCTTCAGAAGCTCCTCGACGATGATGGGGGCGAGGCCCTCGGTCGGCTCGTCCAGCAGCAGGACCTTCGGATTGAGGGTGAGCGCGCGGCCGATCGCCAGCATCTGCTGCTCGCCGCCGGAGAGCTGGTTGCCGAAATTGCTGCGGCGTTCCTTCAGCCGAGGGAACATCTCATAGACCTTTTCGACGGTCCAGGGACCGGGCTGCGCCACCGCGGTCATGTTCTCTTCCACCGTCAGCGACCGGAAAATGTTGCGCTCCTGCGGCACCCAGCCGATTCCGGCACGCGCCCGCTGGTCGGGCCGCAAGCTCGTGACGTCAGTGCCGGCGAGCGTGACCGAGCCGGAGAAACGGCGGGTGACGCCGACGACGGAGTTGATCAGCGTGGTCTTGCCGGTGCCGTTGCGTCCCAGCAGCGCCAGTACCTGTCCTTCGGCAAGGCGCAAGGACATGTTGGGCAGCACCACGGCCTCTCCGTAGCCGGCACGCAGGGACTCGATCGCGAGCAAGTCAGACATTGACCGCCTCCTCGCCGAGATAGACCGCCTTCACTTGCGGATCACGCGCGACCTGGTCGGGCGGCCCCTCCGTCAGCAGGGCGCCGGAGACCAGTACCGAAATGCGGTCGGCAAACGAGAACACGAGATCCATGTCGTGCTCGATCAGCAACACGGTGACGTCGCGCGGCAGGCTGCCCACCACCGCGAGAATGTCGTGCCGCTCGCTCTCGGGTACGCCGGCGGCGGGCTCGTCCAGCAGCAGCACGCGCGGCTTGGCGGCAATGGCGACCGCGATCTCGAGCAGGCGCTGCTTGCCGTAGGGCAACGTCACGGTCTGCTCGTTCATGACGTCGAGCAGGTGGAAGCGCGTCAGGAGGTCGGCGATCTCGCCGTTGACGTCGCTGCGCGTCCCCATCCGCCGCCACCAGTCGCCGCCGTGGCCGAGGCGTTCGGAAACGGCGAGGCCGATGGTCTCGAGCGGGGTCAAATCAGCATAGAGCTGATTGATCTGGAAGGTGCGGGACAGACCGCGCAGCACGCGCCTGTGCACAGGCAGATCGGTGATGTCCTGGCCTTCGAGCAGGATGCGGCCGGAATTCGGCTTGAGCACGCCGGTGAGCTGGTTGATGACGGTGGTCTTGCCGGCGCCGTTCGGTCCGATCAGTGCATGGCGGGCGCCCTGCTCGATCCTGAGCGACAAGTCCCGGGTGACGCGCAGGCCGCCAAAGGTCTTTTCAAGATTTCGGGTTTCCAGCGCAATCGTCATGCGTCGCTCTCCGGCACGGTCACGATCGCCTTGCGGCCCCCAATCTGCTTGATCAGGAGGTTAGGAAGGTACAACGCGCCATAATGCAGGCGCTGGCGACCGACCAGCACGATCACGACCAGCACGACGCCGATCCAGAATTGCCAATATTGCGGAGTGATGGTGGAGAACACTTCCTGAAGGATGCGGAAGATCACCGCGCCGATCAGCCCGCCGTAGAGATAGCCGGTGCCGCCGATGACGAGCACCAGCATCAGATCGGCCGAGCGCTCGAAGGCGAACACGTCGAGCGAGGCGATGGCCGTGGTCTGGGTGAAGAGCGCGCCCGCGATGCCGGCATAGAACGCGGCCAGCGTATAGATCGCGATCAGGCGGCGGTTGACGGGGATGCCGATGGCGGCGGCACGCAGTGGATTGTTCTTGATCGCGCGCAGCGACAGGCCGAACGGCGAGTGCACAATGCGGCGGGCGAGCAGGAACAGCACGAACAGCACAGCCAGCGAATAGAAGAAGCCGGCCTTGCCGAACATGTCGAACGGGATCTGGCCGAGGATCGGCTGCATGTCGATGCCCTGCAGACCATCGGTGCCGCCGGTGATGTTCGAGAACCGTTCAGCGAGCGCCTCCAGCAGCAGCGCGATGCCGAGCGTCACCATCAGGCGGGTCAGGTCGACGCCGCGGATCACCAGGAAGCTGGCCGCGAATCCGAGCACCGTTGCGGCGAGGCCCGCCGCGATCAGCGCCAGCACAGGCTCATTGATGATGCCGTGCAACGCCAGCAATCCCGCCGCATAGGCGCCGACGCCGAAGAAGGCGGCGTGGCCGAGCGAAACGATGCCGGCATAGCCGAGGATGAGATCGAGCGACATCGCAAACAGCGCCAGCCGCAGGATGTCGGTCATGATCAGATAGCGCGAGGGAAACAGAAAGCCGCAGGCGAGCACGACAAGCCAGAAGGCCGCCTCGCCATAGTGCCAGCGCGCCTGCCGCTGGGTGTGGAAAGCGACGTCGGACGAAGCGCTCATCGGCGGACTCAACGCGCGGCCGCGCGGCCGAACAGGCCGTTCGGGCGCCAGATCAGGATCACGATCATCATGGTGTAGATCACGAAGGGCCCCATCTTGGGAACGTAATATTTGCCGGCGACGTCGCCGATGCCGAGCAGGAGCGAGGCCAAAAATGGTCCAGTGATCGAGGAAGAGCCGCCGACCGTGACCACGATCAGGAAGTAGATCATGAACTTCAGCGGGAAATACGGATCGAGGCCGAGGATTTCGGCGCTGAGCGCGCCGCCGAGGCCTGCAAGGCCGCAGCCGAAAGCAAAGGTGAAGGCGAACACCTGCGGCACGTTGATGCCGAGGCCGCTCGCGGCACGGGGATCATCGACCGCGGCGCGAAGGCGACTGCCGAAGCGGGTCTTGGCCAGCACCATCTGGAGGCCGACGGTGAGCAGGCCGCAGATCACGATGATCATCAGCCTGTAGCGGCCGATGCCGACGCCGAACACGTCGAACTGCCCCTGCAGCGCGGCCGGCAGGTTGATGAAGACGCGCGATGAACCCTGGATGTAGTCCACGGCCGCGACCGACATGAACGTCAAGCCGATGGTGAACAGCACCTGGTCGAGATGGCTGCGCGCATAGAGGTGCCGGTAGAGCGTGCGCTCGAGCACGATGCCGATCGCCGCGGCCGAGACGAAGGCAAGCGGCAAGGCCGCGAAGAAGGGCCAGCCGTGCTGATTCACCAGCAGCATGCAGACATACCCCCCGGCCATGGCGAAGGCGCCGTGGGCGAGATTGACGAAGTTCATCAGGCCGAGCGTGACCGCAAGCCCGCAAGCGAGCACGAACAGCAGCATGCCGTAGGCAACGCCATCGAACAGGTTGGTGAGGATCGAGGTCATCGGTCGTCGAATATCATCTCAAGTGTGGCCTGTTGCCGTCCTGCACCCCCTCCCCGCTGGCCGCGCAGAGGGCGCTTCAACAACGAAGACTCCCAGAGGAGGAAGCCCTCACCCGGCGCTTCGCGCCGACCTCTCCCGCAAGCGGGAGAGGTCGGAAGAGCGCGTCACTTCTTGGTCTTGCCGAGATCCTTGACGGCTTCGAAGGTCTGGAACTCGACATTGTAGAGTTCGCCGTCGACCTTCTCGACCTTGCGGATGTAGACGTTCTGGATGATGTCGCGCGTCTCCGGATCGATCGAGATCGGACCGCGCGGGCTCTCCCACTTCTGACCCTTCATGGCTTCGACAAGCTTGGTGCCATCCGTGTCGCCATTGGTCTTTTTCAGCGCCGCGTAGATCAGGTGAATGCCGTCATAGCCGCTCACCGCCATGAAGCCCGGACGGCTGCCGAACGCCTTCTTGTAGGCGGCGACGAAGTCCTTGTTCAGCTGCGAGGGATGCGCGGCCGAGTAGATATGCGCGGTCACGGTGCCGAGCACGGCATCGCCCATGTTGTTGAGCAGGTCGTCGTCGGTGACGTCGCCGGGGCCAATCACCTTGATGCCGGCCTTGTCGAGGCCGCGCTCGGCATATTGCTTCATGAAGTTGCCGCCCTGGCCCGCCGGGACGAACACGAAGATCGCGTCAGGCTTGGCATCCTTCATGCGCTGCAGGAACGGCGCGAAGTCGGGGTTGGCAAGCGGCGTCTTGACCTCTTCGACCACTTCGCCGCCACCGGCGGTGAAATGCTCCTTGAAGAAGTTGAGCGCGTCGTTGCCCGGCGCGTAGTCCGAGGTCAGCGTCGCCACCTTCTTGATGCCGTTCTTCACCGCCCAGTCGCCGATGATGGTCGAGGACTGCGCCAGCGTGAAGCTCGTGCGAACGATATAGGGGGAGCGCTCGGTGATGATGGAGGTACCGGCCGCCATTACGACTTCCGGAATCTTGGCCTGCGTCGCGAGGGGCGCGGCGGCGAGCGCCGCCGGCGTCACGCCGAAACCGCCGATGAAATTGACCTTGTCGTTGACGATCAGTTCCTGCGCCGCGGTCTTGGTCTTGTCCGGGATCGCCGCGTCGTCCTTGACGATGATCTCGATCTTCTTGCCGGCGACGGTGTCGCCGTTCTGCTGCATGTAGAGCTTGATCGCGTTCTCGATCTGCTTGCCGGTCGAGGCCTGACCCCCGGTCATCGGCAGGATCATGCCGACCTTGACAGTGTCTTCCGCCTTGGCCGGCGCGACGGCCGCCAGGCTCGCGATGGCGGCCGCTGCTGCGGTCCGTGAGAAAATCCTGCGTTCGAACATCAGATGTCCCTCCCCTTTTTCTTTCGCCTTGAACCGAGTGCCCGGCTCTTGCCTCACCCTAGCTCACAACCAAGCCATGTAGCGCGGCCACATGGCGTCCTCTGCAACCCCGCTGTCAATCGGACGTTCGGCGACCATTCGGCGCAAGCGCGTGACTGGACCGACGACAGCAGAGGGGGAGATGATCTGCGGTATTGAATTACCGAATCTTATTCTCTCTCAGAGGTTTGTACGCTTGTACAAATAAAATGGACCTGTCAACGAAAAACCAACTAGATGCGCGCCCCAGCCGATCGCGACCCTATTGGCATCCTAAGAATCCCCATCGCGATGTGGATGGAGTTTCCAGCCTCTCACTTGCAGAATTTGAACACGCGAGACGCTTGGCCGCTCCGGCGTCCGAGATACCCACGCCTCCAATCTCCGAGGCTGAATACGCAATGTATACTAGAATCGATTCAATCGCCGTCTCAAGGACAAAAATGTCCTATTATAATACCTCGGTTGTATACACCTGAATCGCTCCTCGAAATTGGCCCATTTTACCACTTGAAGGGAGTCCCGCCGCGGGGCTCTGTCCCGCGTCTCATCACCTGCGCCCGACCGCGCACTCTAGAAAATGCTCATGCGCTTCCGTCTGTTTTCGATAGCTGCCGCAGTCGTCCTGCTGGCCCTGAGCCTTGCGGGCTGCGGCACCGTCAACGAGAAGCTCTCGGCCGGCATGGGCGACTACGTCCCGCAATGGGCCGGCGGCCTGCCGGCGGACGCCCCGCCGCGCCCGGGCACGCCGCAATACGATGCCTACATGAAGGAACGCGAGCGCAAGCGGCTGATGCCTGCGGCGGATCGCGAGAAGGAAGAGCAGGCGCAGAAGGGCGCGACGGGCACCACTTCGAGCGATGCGGTACGCTGAGCGGGGCGAATGGCGATAGGCATTGGCGAGCATGCCCCGTTTTCAGTTCGCCACTCACAATTCGCTAGTCCACGAACACCACAGTCTTGCGGCCGTTGAGGATGACGCGGTCATCGAGGTGATATCGGATCGCACGCGCCAGCACTCGGCGCTCGATGTCGCGACCCTTGCGGACGAGGTCTTCCGGCGTATCGCGGTGGCTGATGCGCTCGACGTCCTGGTCGATGATCGGGCCCTCGTCGAGATCGCGGGTCACGTAATGGGCTGTCGCGCCGATCAGCTTCACGCCGCGCTCATGAGCCTGGTGATAGGGCTTTGCGCCCTTGAAGCCCGGCAGGAACGAGTGATGGATGTTGATGCAACGGCCGGACAGATTGGCCGACAGATCATCCGACAGGATCTGCATGTAGCGAGCGAGCACGACGAGATCGGTCCCGGTACTGGTGACGAGATCGAGGATCTGCGCCTCCTGCTCGCGCTTGGTCTCCTTGGTGACAGGCAGATAATGGAACGGGATACCGCCGAAATCGAGCCCTTCATAGACCTCGCGCGGGTGGTTGGAGACGATCGCGGCCAAGGTCATCGGCAATTCGCCGGTGCGCCAGCGATAGAGGATGTCGACCAGGCAGTGGTCGGACTTCGACACCAGCAGCATCACCTTGCGATGCGCGGCACGGTCACGCATCTGCCACTCCATGCCGAAGCGTTCGGCGATCGCAGCGAAGCCGGTCTGCAGCGCGGACAGTTCCACTGCGAGATCGGCCGCGGTGAACACCACGCGCATGAAGAACTTCCCGGTCTCGATGTCGTCGAACTGCTGGGCATCGAGAATGTTCTGTCCGGAATTCGCCAGGAAGGTCGACACCGCCGAGACGATGCCGGGACGATCCGGACAGGACAGGGTCAGAACGTATTGATGATCGGTCATGACTTCTGAAGAAACCGCTCGTGATGACGATTTGGGCAGGCTTCGCGGAACGACCCGCGATTTGCGCCCTGCTCTAGCACCAGGGCGACCCTTGCGCCAATCCCGACGACGGAGTCAGGATGAATCGACGATTGCAATTTGTTTGACTGACCGGAGCACGCCCATGGCCGACCGTTTGAGCGGCACCCGCATCCTGATCCTGGAAAGCCGCGAGGAGGCGCAGTTCTCAAAGCTCCTGGCCGAGCAAGGCGCCGAGGTCGTGCAATGTCCGATGTTCACCATCCAGGATGCGCCGGACCCGGCTCCGGTCGACGCCTGGATTCGCCGCGCCATCGATAAGCCATTCGACGACCTCGTGCTGATGACCGGCGAAGGCCTGCGGCGGATCATGAAGCTCGCCCGCGCGCGCGCCCTCGACCAGGCCCTGATCGCGGCGCTCGCCAAGTCGCGGAAATTCACCCGCGGCCCGAAACCGGGCAAGGCGCTGCGCGAAATCGGTCTCGATGCGCAGCAGACCACGGAGAAGCCGACCACCGAAGGCGTGATCGAGATGCTGGGCAAGCTCGATCTAAACGCGCATCGCCTCGGCCTGCAGCTTTATCCCGACAAGGACCACAGCGCGCTGACCGGCGCGCTGGCCGCGCAAGGTGCAGAGGTCGATACCGTGTTGCCTTATGCCTATGACGCCCAGGCTGCGGACGCCAACATCATCACGGCCATCGACGAGATGGCGGAAGGGCGGATCGATTGCATCGCTCTGACCAATCTCGGCCAGGTCCGCCGCCTGATCGATGCCGCGAAGGCGGGTGGCAGGGAGGCGAAGTTGCGCACGGGCTTGGAGCGGACGCTGATCGCGTCGGTGGGACCCGCAGTTTCGGGCGAACTCGCCGCGCACGGCCTGCGCACGGACGTCTCGCCGGTGGAAGACCACTATTTCATGCGCCCGTTGATCTCGGCGATAGCGGCAGCGCTCGCGAAGAAGCAGGTCGAGGGGACCTAAGTGCCCTACCCGCGCGTGACGCGATACACGCTGGCGTTTCCTTCAACGCCGCGGAGAGGCGCATCAAACACCGCGATTGCGTGCCCGGAAAGGAGATCGCTCACTCCCGGCGCGGAAAACAGCGCTTCCGAGATACAAATCTCGCCGGCATCCGCCAGCGACTGCACACGCGCAGCAACATTCACGGTCTGACCGAAATAATCGAGATTGTCGTTCAGGGTAACGGCGATGGAAGGGCCGCAATGGGCGCCAATCTTCAGAATGATGCTGGGATCGCCATGCTCTGCGTTGTGGCGTTCGATTTCGCCCAACATGTGGAGCGCCGCCGCAACCGCGTCCGTTGGACGAGAGAAAACCGCCATGACCGCGTCCCCGATCGTCTTGACGACGGCCCCGCAATGCTCCTGGATGGTCGCGCCGAGCAAGGCAAAATGTTCCCGGACCAGCGCATAGGCGTTGAGATCGCCGAACCGCTCGTACATGGCGGTCGAACCCTTGAGATCGGTGAACAGCAACGTCACCTGCCGGATACCCAGTCCCTCTCTTTCGTCCACGCGTTCTGATCTGAACAGCCGGCGAAACGTCTGCCTGGCAAGCAACATCCCGCCGGACATGTAGGGATCGAAATCAAGCGGCGGCTTGGTCGCTTGAGCCAGAACCTCAGGCGGCCAATTGATCAGCAGCAAGGAGCCTCGCATCGCTCCGGAGTTCTCGGTCTCGACAATGACGAGTCCCGGCGGGACCGCGGCCAGCGAAGACGAAAAGCGCTGCCCATCGTATCCAATTCGCAGGATTGTCGGCGTGGGTGCCGGCTCGCCAGCCACCGCAACGACGAACGCAGCCTGGGTTTGGATATTGACCCCCGCCAGAGCACCGGGACCGAGCTCGCAGCGAATGGTCGTGGTTGAGTCCGGCGGCAAGAATGAAAGGCCACGAACGAAAGCATGCAAATGGTCGAGAAAGCGGATTTGCTGGCCCGGTATCCGCGCGTCCTTCAGAAATCGAAGCTTCCAATGGAAATCCTCGACCGAAAGGGATTCGGGCTCATGGAACGGAAGCCGCCGCAGTTGCGGCGACACCGTAAACGTGACCTCGATGAAGTCGTCGAGATCGGTTTCGCCTGTGACGTCGCACAAGCCACAGACATAGTGGGTCTTGAGCGTCCGCAAGGCACCGAAGCTATCGAGCACCATGCCGGATTGGGGACAAACAACGTCCCACCTCATCTCGAACAGCCCGCTTCTCGTTGCGTAGAGAAACAGGTCGATGCTTTCCGGCTCCGCTACGGCGCGGTCGCGCGCGAATGCCAGAGGATTGACGCGGTAGAGCGATAAATCGTCACCGCTCCGGATCAGCGTTTCGAATTTGGAGATCACGCGGGGGCTCCAGGGCCGGGCCTGCTCGATCTCGGTCATCTTGCTTTCGAGGAGCCGTTCCTGAATCTGGGTCATTGCACGCCCGGGTCTTTGCCTTCGTCACGCAAACGCCTGGTCGCGGCTGCACCTCGAGCGCGAAGGCTCATGCCCTCTGCGGCCAAGGGCAGCGCGCCAAGCAGCCGTCGACACCTAGCCCGCGACCTGCGCGGCAGCCGACATCAACTCCTGCGGGTTCGGCATCCCGAACATGCGCTGGCCGCCTTCGGGCACTTCAGTAAAGCTCCAGCGTACGACCCCTTCCCGATCGAGCAGGAATTGGCCGAACAACTGGCCGTGGCCGGCAGCCAGCATGCGCTGATCAGCCTCCGTTATTTCGTAGCCGTCCTTGTTGTTGAGGATGTCAGACGCCGCAACCGGATTCATCGGCTCCGGCAATTCGCCCGGCAGATCCATCCGCATGCCCATCACGACGTTCATGCCCACCTTGTGCGGCCATTCAGTCTCGCTCTCGGTAAACTCGAGATTGGGCAGTCCGAACGCGCGGTGCGAGACCCGCTCGGGATCGGACGCAGCGAGCAGATTGGGCAATGGATGATATCTGAAGTAGAGCCGCGCGCGCTCGATCGGCGTGTTGACGACAGTGAGACTTTCAACGCCCTTGTCGCGCAGGGCCGTGTCGAGCTGCGCCTGTGCCGCGATATGGCGGCGGCAGAACGGGCAATGCAGGCCTCGAAACAGGCCGACCAATATCGGACTTTGCCCGCGGAAATCGTCAAGCGCGATTTTTCCTTCGCGCGTAATTGCGTCCAGCACGATGTTGGGTGCGCGATCGCCTGGTTGAAGCGGTCCATCGAAACGACGTTCTGACATGGCTGAACTCCCTCACATGACCTAGTCAAGAAATGGCAGTACAATCAGTCCGGCGGGATCGAGCCCGTGCCTGGTGCAGACATCATCGGCCAGCGCGAAATAGCGCTCGGCTTCGGGCATGTCGCCGCGATCAAGATTCAGTGTCGCAAGACCATCATAGCATGGAAAGAGCTGCTGCGGCTCGCTGGTTTCGCTCGCGACCTCGATCGCCTCATTGTAGCACCGGGCAGCCTGATCGGGCCGGAAGTGGCACTGATGGATTTGCCCGAGTACGATCAGAGGTACGGGGAGATGCTCGCGCTGATCGAGCGCCCGGTCGATCTCGATCGCCTTTTCGGCGGCGGGCACGCCTTCGTCGGTGCATCTATCCGTGAAGGTGCAACAAGCGACGGCAAAATTGGCAAGAAGGCGCGCCTGGAACCCGAGATCGCCAATGCGATGCGCGACATCGAGCCCACGTCGACAAACCTTGATGGCCTGGGCCGGGTCGACAATCGTGTAGAGCACCGCGAGATTGGTGTAGCCGCGGCAGGCCACGTTGAGAAGGCCGGCGGCCTCGGCTGCTGCGACACTTTGCTCCACCTCGCGCACCGCATCCTGGTGTCGTCCAAGCCGCGCCAGCGCAACCGCCTTGGTGTTGAGGGCCTCGGCAACGGCGCGGGCCGCCTCGAGTGCGCCCTGTTCGTCCGCGGCCGCTGGCGCGGATCGGGCGTAGCCAAGTGCCTCGTCCGCCCATCTCGCGGCGGCCACATGATCGCCCATCCGAAAGGCGAGACGGCCGCGCTCCTGGGAGAGGTGTGCCCATTCGATGGGCGCTTCTGTTCCGCCAAGGCGTTCAGCCGCCGCGGCGTAATGCGACTCTGCCTTGATCCGCTTGCCGGCGTCCCACAACAGTCGGCCAAGCTTGCGAAGAATGCGCGCTTCGCCGACGCGATCCGCTGCAGCGCGGTTCCCTTCCAGCGCTCTCTGATAGTGCTCCTCGGCCGTGCTGCGACGACCGGTCGCGCCACAGAGATCCGCGATCCGCTCGTACAGGACAACCCGCTCCGGATCGCATTCGCCGTTGGTCAACAGCACTGACAAGGCCTGTTGATAGAGACGGATGGCATCGTCATTGGCGTAGGTTGCACGTGCTCGATCGCCGGCGGCGCGCAGATAACGCGCGCCCTTTGGCTTGCGCGCGCTGAGGCTGAAGTGATGTCCGAGCAGAATGAGGTCCTCGAGCCGCTCGGGCTCGTCGCCGTAGAGCTGCTCCAGCGCGGCACCAATGCGTCCATGAAGCTCGATCCGCCGCTGCAACAACAGGTTTTGATAGATCACGTCCTGAAGCATCGTCTGCGTGAAACGGTAGCACCGCAGCGAAATCGAATTGGCGCCCGCGACTTCCTCGACAATCTCGGCGTCGCACAGAAGCTCTACTCCCATTTCGACCTTCGCCTGCCCTGTCGCTACTGCCTCGAGCAGGGTCGCATCGAAGCGCGGGCCGATCACCGCAGCCTCCTGCGCCAGCCGCCGCACCTCATGCGGCAGCCGATCGAGCCGCGCCAACAACAGTGCCTGGATGCTCGCCGGGATATCGGCGGCGGCTTCATCCGACTTGATCCGCCACTGCGAACCGTCGCGTTCCAGCGCGCCGGCTTCGATGAGACCGCGGATGATCTCCTCGAGGAAAAGCGGATTGCCGCTCGCGCGCTCCAGGATGCGACCAAACAGATTTCCCGGCGGCTCCCGCCAACCGTGACTGAAAAAAGCCGCGAGCAGCTTTTGTCCGTCGGCATCACCGAGCGGAGGCAATCGGATGGTTGTGTGGCTGATCCGGCCCGAACTGAACTGATCCAGCTCCAGCATTGGCCGATGCGTAAACAACAGCATCAGCCGCGTACGCTCCAACCGGTCCATCAGGAACCGGAGCGCTTCGAGCGACACGGCATCGGCCCAGTGCAGATCCTCGACAATGATCAGAAGCGGCGACAAGGCCAGACGCCGTTCGAAGACGGTCCGGATCGCAAAGAATATCTGCCGCCGGAGCTGTTCGGGCTCGACATGCTGCAATACGACGTCCGCACCGCCGAGACCGAGAACATGGACATAGAGCGGCATCAATCGCTCTGCTTCCGCAGGCGCAAGGCCAAGCTCGGACAGAGCTTCGGCGAGCCGCGCCTCAGCCTCGGCGGCACTGGCCTTCTGCGCGATGCCGTAGGCGCTGCGGAGCACGGCTGCGAGGGTACCGTAGGATTGCTCGCCGAGCGGCGAGCAGACGGCCTGCCGGATCGCCACAGCCTCGAAGCGCTGTTCGTCGCGAATACGAGCGACGAACTCGTTCACGAGGCGCGTTTTGCCGATGCCCGCTTCGCCGACCAGCCGCACCAGTTGCGCCGCCCCGCCGCAGGCGCGATCGAGGCTGCCGATCACGCGGGCAAGCTCGGCATCGCGGCCGATCAAGGGCGCACTGAGACCCAGCGTGTCCAGGCCTCGTGCCGCGCGCGGCATCTCGAGCAGCCCCTTGAGACGATGGACGAGGACGCTGCCCATCTTGCCCTTGAGCGAGACCTCGCCGAGCGATTCATACGCAAATGCATGCCGGGTCAGACGATAGGTCAACGGCCCGACCAGCACCTGGTCCGGCGGCGCCATCGACTGTAATCGCTGAGCGGTATTCACGGTGTCCCCGGTCACCGAGTAGGATTTGGCAACGCCCACACCCAATCCACCCGCAACCACATGCCCGGTATTGATACCGACATGGAGCAGCAGCTGTGAACCGGCGAACGCCCTCACCCGTTCGCTGAGCCGCTCCGTCCGTTTGATCATGTCGATGGCAGCCCGGACCGCCCGCTCCGGATCGTCCTCGTGCGCGGCCGGCGCACCGAACAGCGCCAACAGCGCATCGCCGATGAACTTGTCCACAAAGCCGCCGAAGTCTTGCACGGCCGCCGTCAGTTCCGCGAACAATTCGTTCTGAAGCGTCTGCATGACCTCGGGGTCGAGGCGTTCGCTCATCGCAGTGAAGCCGCTAAGGTCGGCAAACAGCACGGTGATGGTGCGGCGATTGGCTTCGCTGTCGATCCTGTCCGGCTGCGTTCGAAAGTGCTGTTCAGGGTCCGTTGTCGGTGCCAGCGGCGGTGAGGACGCCCTGATCGGCGCCATCGGCCGGTTCGCCCCCGCCTGGCCCCCCGATTGAAGGGCCTCGCTGACGACGGCGCCACATTTCGGGCAATACGCGAAATCCGGTGCGCAGTCATAGCCGCAGCCGGGGCATGCTTTCGGCTGCTTCGTGCCGCACTTCGGGCAGAAGGCAAAGCCGCTCTGAACCTCAGAACCGCAACCCGCGCACGCCATGCCCAAGACCTTTCGTGGCCCGAGACCGGACCAGCATGGGCTTGACGCGCCAGAAGAGCAAGCGCGCGTCCGGTGTAACCCCTCCCCGGCCCGGGCTCAGCGGGCAGCAATGCTGCGGCTGCACTGGCAACTGATGGATCGCCGCGGCGCGCCAACCCGCACGCAAGCCGCCGCATATCGGCATGCGACAGCGTCAATTGACACGAGCACCATCACCGCTACGTTGCCGAACAGAAGAACAAATAACAAGGGCCGGGAATCGTCGTGAAACCCGTCAACGCATCTTGAGCATACCCCCGAGACCTTCCGCGCTCGCGCCGTTCCGCATCCGCAACTACCGTTTCCAATGGCCCTCGGACCTGCTCACCTCCTGGGCGTTCGAGATCGAGACTCTGGTGCTCGGCTGGTACATCCTGGTCCAGACAGGCTCGGTGCTGCTGCTCACCATTCTCGCGTCGCTGCAATATATCGGGACGCTGATCGCTCCGGTGCTCGGGATGGTCGGCGATCGCATGGGTCACCGCGATCTTCTCGTGGTGCTGCGCCTCGCCTATACCGTGCTCGCCTCGACCATCATGGTGCTGGCGCTGACCGGTCACCTGGCGCCGCTCAAGGTGATGATCATCGTGACGATCATGGGCCTGATCCGCTCCTCGGATCTCGGCCTTCGCAGCGCGCTTCTCGCCGACATCATGCCGGCCGAGCTGCTGGTGGGTGCGATCAGCCTGTCACGCACGACCCAGGACAGCGCGCGCATCGCCGGGGCGCTCACGGGAGCCGGACTGTTCGCGACTTTCGGCATCGGCAAGGTCTATATGGTGATCGCCTGCCTTTATTTTGTGGCCGCTGGTCTGATGCTGTGCCTGGCCCGACCGGCGAAGTCCGCCGAGCATCGTGCGGTCGAGGCTCATTCGGGCTCGCGGCTGCTGCGCGATCTCAAGGAAGGCATCGTGTATTCCTGGAACGGGCCGGCCATGCTGGCCGCGCTTTGCGTCGCGTTCCTTGTCAATCTCACCGCGTTCCCGCTGACGAACGGCTTGCTGCCCTACATCGCACGCGACATCTTTCATACCGACCAGACCGGTCTCGGCTATCTCTCGGCGAGCTTCGCCTTGGGTTCGCTGATTGGCTCCGTCACGCTCAGTCTGGTCAGCGGCCTGCGCATCGCCCGGCTCCTGATCGGCGCCACGCTGGCCTGGTACACGCTGCTGCTGGTGTTCGTCGAAATCAGGGCCATGCCGGTCGCGATGGCTTGCCTCGTGCTGGCGGGCGTCGCCCAGAGCATATCGATGATTTCTGCCGCCGTGATTCTGATGCGGACGGCCAGCGCGCATCTGCGCGGTCGTGTGATGGGGGTGCGGATGATGGTGATCTACGGCTTGCCGATCGGATTGCTCGCGGCCGGCAGCCTGATCGACATCATCGGCTATTCCGCGACGGGATCGCTCTACGCCGCCGCCGGCTTCATCGCAATGCTGGCCATCGCCGTCCGCTGGCGCGCCGACCTCTGGCCGGTGCACGCCCCCGCCAATGCACGCTAGTCGCCATATCCGCGCAGCCGCTCGACGTTGAGGATGGTGACGCCGCCGTACTCCAGCCGCAGCAGCCCCTCCTTCTCCAGCCGGTTCAGCGCGCGGTTGGCGTTCTGCCTGGACATGCCGGAGAGCGCCCCGATCTCCTCCTGGGTGATCTCCAGATGTGCGGTCGATTCCGGATAGAGGATCGGATTGAACAGCGAGGCGATGCTCCGGGCAAGCCGGGAGGTCGCATCGAGCGTGCGGTTGACCTCGAGCATGCCGATGAACTGGCCGAGCCGCTCGTTGAGCTGGCGCACCAGGAAGCGGTTGAAGCCGACGCTGTTCTCGAACAGCCACATGAACGCCGGGCGCTCCATCAACGCGACACGGCTGACGCGCAGCGCGACCACGTCGTAGCGGCGCGGCTCGTTCTTGAGCACGCTCCCCTCGCCGAACCAGGCGCCCGCGGTCAGCCCCGCGAGGCTGGTCTCCTTGCCGTCGCGTGAAACGCCGCCCATGCGGGCCAAGCCGCTTACCATACCGGCCCAATACTCGAATTTATCCCCGCGCATGAACACGGTCTCGCCGGTGCCGTAGGATCGCTCCGTAATGCCGGCGCGGGCCACCTCGATCTCCGCCGGCGTCAGTTCGCGCGACCAGGCGGCGACCCGCTTCAGTTGACCCTCTGAAATCATGATCGAGAGGCCAGCCGCACCGTTTCGTCACTCCATCCATTATTGCATTGCAGCATGATCGCCCCGGCCCACCATCGGACGAAAGATGGGCCGCGGCCGCCCAGAAAAACTTTGTCGCAGAATTGTCAGGCCCGAGACATTTCAAAATAGCGCTTTCCCCTATTGAGAGCCACTTCGGGTGATGCGGCTTTTGATCCCAACGGGGACGAAAGTGGCGCGGCTCCGGCCGGGACCATGTGCTGCATGGCCTCGCCGGCACGGCCGTACTAGGATCGCCCGGGAGGAACGGACGAAGAGCGCCCCTGAATGCGCCATCACCGGAGGGATTTGCTTGGTGGCTACCAGTCTCGAAGTGCGCGGCGTGTCCTTGCGATTCGGCGGCGTTCGCGCGCTGACCGACATCAGCTTCGCCATCAACGAGGGCGAGCTGTTCTCGATCATCGGCCCCAACGGTGCCGGCAAGACCTCGATCGTCAACTGTATTTCCGGCCGCTACAAGCCGACCGAAGGTCAGCTGTTCTATCAGGGCCGGGACATCACGGGCCTGACGCCGAATGCGCGTCCCAAGCTCGGCATCGGCCGCACCTTCCAGAACCTGGCGCTGTTCCACCACATGAGCGTGCTCGACAACATCATGGTCGGCCGCCATCACCTGCTGAACAACAACTTCCTCACGGGCTCGCTGTACTGGCTCACCGGCGCACGCAAGGAAGAACTCGTGCACCGCCGCAAGGTCGAGGAAATCATCGACTTCCTCGATCTCCAGTCGGTGCGCAAAGCGCAAGCCGGCACCCTCTCCTACGGCCTGCGCAAGCGCGTCGAACTCGCCCGCGCCATGGCGCTGGAGCCGCGCCTCATCCTGCTCGACGAGCCGATGGCCGGCATGAATTTCGAAGAGAAGGAGGACATGGCCCGCTACATCGTCGACCTCAACGAGGAGTTCGGCATGACCGTCGTCATGATCGAGCACGACATGGGCGTGGTGATGGACATCTCCCACCGCGTCATGGTGCTGGATTTTGGACGCAAGATCGCCGATGGCGATCCCGCCGCCGTGCTCGCCGATCCCCACGTCCGACGCGCTTATCTCGGCGAAGAGGACGAGGCGCTGGTCGATCCTGACGACGCCCCGCCGGCGCAGGAGACCGCGGCATGATGGATTATGCAGGGCGCATCGCGAAGGCCGACACCTATCCGAAGATGCTCCGGCTCAACGCAAGGGAGCACGGCAACGAGATCGCGTTGCGCGAAAAGGATCTCGGCCTCTGGCGTCCCTTCACCTGGAACGAATACCAGACCCGTGTGCGCGAGTTCGCGCTCGGCCTGATCGAGCTCGGCCTTGGCCGCGGCGACGTCGTCGGCATCATCGGCGACAACAGGCCGGACTGGGTTGCTGCGGAAATCGCGACCCACGCGATTGGTGGATTGAGCCTCGGGCTCTACCGCGACGTGCTGGACGAAGAGGCCTCCTATCTTCTCAATTACGGCGAAGCCCAGCTCGTCTTCGCCGAGGACGAGGAGCAGGTCGACAAGCTGCTGGCGCTGGCCGAGCGCGTGCCCGATCTGAAGCACATCATCTATTCCGATCCGCGCGGCATGCGGAAATACGACGACCCCAGGCTGATGCCGGCGGAGACCCTCGCCGAGCTCGGCCGCGCCCGCGCCGCCCGCGAGCCGGAGCTCTACGACCGCCTCGTCGACGCAACCAAGGGCGAGGACGTGGCGATCCTCTGCACCACGTCGGGCACCACCTCGCATCCGAAGCTTGCGATGCTCGCCGCCGGCCGCGTGCTCGGCCATTGCGCGACCTACCTCGCTTTCGACCCCAAAGGCCCTGATGACGAGTACGTCTCGGTGCTGCCGCTGCCGTGGATCATGGAGCAGGTCTACGTCCTCGGCAAAGGCCTGCTCTGCCGGATGAAGATCAACTTCGTCGAAGAGCCCGATACGATGATGAACGATCTGCGCGAAATCGCGCCGACCTTCGTGCTCTTTGCCCCACGCGTCTGGGAGTCGATCGCCGCCGATGTCCGCGCCAAGGTGATGGACGCAACGCCGTTCAAGCAGCGCCTGTTCGACATCGGCATGAAGTCGGGGCTTGCTGCGCTCGACCAAGCCAGGCGCTCCGGCTTTGCCGATGCGGTCCTGTTCCGCGCGCTGCGCGACCGTCTCGGCTTCACCCGCCTGCGCTCGGCCGCCACCGGCGGTGCCGCGCTCGGGCCTGACACCTTCAAGTTCTTTCAGGCCATGGGCGTGCCGTTGCGCACGCTCTACGGCCAGACCGAGCTGCTGGGCGCCTACACGCTGCATCCCGAGGGCAAGGTCGATCCTGATACGACAGGCGTGCCGATGGCCGACAGCGTCGAGATCCGCATCGACAATGCCGACGTCCACGGCGTCGGCGAGATCGTGGTGCGGCATCCCAACATGTTCCTCGGCTATTACAAGAACCCGGAGGCGAGCGTCGCCGATATCAGGGACGGCTGGATGCTGTCGGGCGACGCCGGCTATTTCAACGTCAACCGCCAGCTCGTCGTCATCGACCGCATCAAGGATCTCGCCGAGACCTCGCGCGGCGAGCGCTTCTCGCCGCAGTTCATCGAGAACAAGCTGAAATTCTCGCCCTATATCGCCGAAGCCGTGGTTCTCGGCGCGGGCCGCGACGCGCTCGCGGCGATGATCTGCATCCGCTACTCCATCATCTCGAAATGGGCGGAGAAGAACCGGCTCTCGTTCACGACCTACAGCGACCTCGCCTCGCGACCCGAGGTCTACAAGCTGCTCCAGAAAGAGGTCGAGACCGTCAACGCCACGCTGCCGCCGGCCCAACGCATCTCGCGCTTCCTGCTGCTCTACAAGGAGTTGGATGCCGACGACGGCGAGCTCACCCGCACACGAAAAGTGCGCCGCGGCGTCATCAACGAGAAGTACGAAGCCATCATCGACGCGATCTACCGCGGCGCCTCCGACATCCCCGTCGACACCGTGATCCGCTTCCAGGACGGCACCACACAGCGGGTACGAACCACGCTGCGCGTGGTGGATCTTGGCGGGGGCGGGCACATGGCGGAGGCGGCGGAGTGATGATGCTTTCATCCGAGAATGCTGCTGCCCTTCGCCTCTCCCCGCCTGCGGCAGCCGTATCTCATATGCACTCCGTCATGACGAGCG
Organism: Bradyrhizobium sp. USDA 4474; assembly: GCF_054057515.1. Taxonomy (NCBI): domain Bacteria; kingdom Pseudomonadati; phylum Pseudomonadota; class Alphaproteobacteria; order Hyphomicrobiales; family Nitrobacteraceae; genus Bradyrhizobium; species Bradyrhizobium sp. USDA 4474. The sequence goes on from NZ_JBSRZJ010000002.1 coordinate 1,156,763, forward strand.
AAGCGAAGCAATCCAGACCGTCTCCGCGGAAAGATGCTGGATTGCTTCGCTCCGCTCGCAATGACGCTGTGGGTGCGTCAGGAAACCATACATGAACACCGCCTTCCTCGTTCAGCTCCTGGTCAACGGTCTCGTCGTCGGCACGCTCTATGGCGTGGTCGCGATGTCGTTCGTGTTGATCTACAAGGCGACGCAGGTCGTCAATTTCGCGCAAGGGGAATTGCTGCTGGTCGGCGCCTGGGTGTGCTGGGCGCTGCTGGCGAAGTACCAGGTGCCGTTCTGGATCGGCATGCCGATGACGCTGGTGTTCATGTTCGTGTTCGGCATCGCGATCCAGGTCCTGATCCTCAGGCCGATGATCGGCGAGCCCATCATTTCCGTCATCATGGTGACGATCGGCCTCTCCACCGTGCTGCAGGCGACGCTGAAATGGATGTTCGGCGTCAACCCGCAGCCCTTCCCGCGGGTGTTCGAGAGCCAATCGGTCGGCCTGTTCGGGCTGCAGATCCAGACCGTTTACGTCATGAGCCTGGTCGTGTCGGTCGCAATGATGATCGGCATGGCCTGGTTCTTCCGAGCCTCGAAATACGGCCTCGCGATGCGCGCGACCGCGTTCAACCAGCAGGTGGCGCAGTCGCTCGGCATTTCCGTCAAAAGCGTGTTCGCGATGGCCTGGGCGATCTCGGCGACAGTGTCAGCGGTCGCAGGCGTCGTCGTCGCAGTGGTCAACGGCGTATCCTCGGGCCTTGCCGCCTACGGCATCAAGGTGTTTCCCGCGGCAATTCTCGGCGGACTCGATTCGGTCGGCGGCGCCGTGCTCGGCGGCATCATCATCGGCCTGCTCGAGAACGTCGCGCAATATGTCGACAGCGAATATCTGCACTGGGGCAATCTCTACGAGATCGCGCCGTTCTACGTCCTCATCATCGTGCTGATGATCAAGCCCTACGGCCTGTTCGGCACCCACGACATCGAGCGGATCTGATCCATGGCCGGCCCTGCCCTCATTCCCGCTGGTGATTTCCGCACCTCCTACGCGGCCGACACCACGATCTTCCCGACCAGGACCAGCCGCAACTTTGCGATTCTGGGCGTGCTGCTGCTCTGCCTCGTGCCGCAATTCCTCGGCGGATACTGGCTCAGCATGCTGATCCAGATCGGCATCTTCTCGATCGCAGCGCTGGGGCTGAACATCCTGGTCGGATTCACCGGGCAGATCTCGATCGGCCACGCCGCCTTCTTCCTGCTCGGCGCGTTCACGTCCGCCTACATATCCAACAATGCGCCGATCCCGGTGTTCTTCGCGATCCCACTCGCCGGCGTGGTCACCGCGCTGGTGGGACTGATCTTCGGCATTCCCGCGGCGCGGCTGAAGGGCCTCTATCTCGTCATCGCGACGCTTGCGGCGCAATACATCCTGCTCGACTTCTTCTCTCGCGCCGAGTGGTTTTCGGGCGGCTCGGTGCCGGCAAGCGCCGAGCCGTTCTCGATCTTCGGCTACACATTGCGCGGCGACCGGCAATATTTCTACGTCGTGCTGGCCTATGTGCTGGCAAGCTACATCCTCGTCACCAATCTGATGCGAACGCGCGACGGCCGCGCGCTGGTGGCGATACGCGACCATTATCTCTCCGCCGAGATCATGGGCATCAACCTGACCAAGTACCGTACGCTGTCGTTCGGCCTCGCCGCTTTTTTCGCCGGCATCGCCGGCGCGCTCTATGCGCACTACCAGCTCGTGGTGTCGCAGGAGGGTTTCGGCATCGAGCGCTCGATCCTGTTCCTGGCCATGATCATCATCGGAGGCACCGGATCGATCATGGGCACGCTGATGGGCACCACCTTCGTGGTGCTTCTGCCTGAGACGATGGAGTTGATCAGCCTTTATCTGAAGGGCGGAGCGATCGACAAGGCGCTGTCACTCAACAACAACATCACCTTCCTGCGCGAGATCGCGATCGGTGTGATCATCATCGTGTTCCTGATGTTCGAGCCTGACGGCCTCGCGCATCGCTGGCGGCAGATCAAGGCATACTGGAAACTCTACCCGTTCTCGCATTGAGCTCGGGCAACGCTCTAACCAACGAATAACAGGAGGAGGCAACCAATGAAGACGAAATCCCTTTTGAGCACCGCATCGCTCGCCCTGGTGATCGCGGCTTTTTCGGCCAGCGCGCAGGCGCAGATCGCGATCGGCCATCTCGCCGATTATTCCGGCGGCACCTCCGACGTCGGTACGCCCTATGGCCAGGCGGTCGCCGACACCTTTGCCTGGGTCAACAAGAACGGCGGCGTCGGCGGCAAGCAGCTCACCGTCGACACCAACGATTACGGCTACCAGGTGCCGAAGGCGATCGCGCTCTACAAGAAGTGGTCGGCACCGGACAGCAAGGTCGCCGCGATCATGGGCTGGGGCACCGCGGACACCGAAGCGCTGACCGGCTTCCTCGCCCAGGACAAGATTCCAGACCTCTCCGGCTCCTACGCCGCCGCTCTCACCGATCCCGAAGGCACCAGCGGCAAGGCCAAGCCCGCTCCTTACAATTTCTTCTACGGCCCGAGCTATTCGGATTCGCTCCGCGCGATGCTGATCTGGGCGGCCGAGGACTGGAAGGCCAAGGGCAAATCAGGCAAGCCGAAATTCGTGCACATGGGCGCCAATCACCCCTACCCGAACGCGCCGAAGGCCGCCGGAGAAGCCATGGCGCAGGAGCTCGGCTTCGAGGTGCTGCCGCCGCTGGTGTTCGCGCTGGCGCCGGGTGACTACAGCGCACAGTGCCTGAGCTTGAAATCCTCGGGCGCCAACTACGCCTATCTCGGCAACACTGCGGCCTCCAACATCTCGGTGATGAAGGCCTGCAAGACCGCCGGCGTCGAGATCCAGTTCCTCGGCAATGTCTGGGGCATGGACGAGAACGCCGCCAAGACTGCCGGAGATGCCGCCAATGGCGTGATCTTCCCGCTGCGCACCGCGGTGAGCTGGGGCGGCGATGCGCCCGGCATGAAGACGGTGATGGAGATCTCCAAGATGTCCGACCCGTCAGGCAAGGTTTATCGTCCTGTCCATTACATCGCCGCCGTCTGCTCGGCGCTGTACATGAAAGAGGCGCTCGACTGGGCTGCCAAGAACGGCGGCGCCACCGGCGAGAACGTCGCGAAGGGCTTTTACCAGAAGAAGGACTGGGTCCCGGCAGGCATGGAAGGCGTCTGCAATCCCTCGACCTGGACCGACAAGGACCATCGCGGCACGCTGAAGGTCGATCTCTATCGCACCAGCATCACAGGCGCGACCGACGGCGATCTCAACGACCTCATGGCCAAGGGCACGATCAAGCTCGAGAAGGTCAAGACCGTCGAGCTGCCGCGCAAGGCAGAGCTGCTGGGCTGGTGAGCGCAGCTTTCACCACACCCACAACTGTGATCCCCCGCGAAGGCGGGGGATCCAGTACGCCGCGGCCCTCGGGGAACGTCAGGCGTCTCTGGAATACCGGGTCGCCCGGTCAAGCCGGGCGACGACAGCGGAGTAATTAAGCATGACCGAAACCGCAGAAGCCGCTCGTCCCTCCCCAAGTGTCGTCCCGGCGCCGCCCCTCCTTGCCGTGCGCAACATCGAGGTCGTCTATGACGACGTCATCCTGGTGCTGCGCGGTCTCAGCCTCGACGTGCCCAAGGGCGCGATCGTGGCGCTGCTGGGCGCCAACGGTGCCGGCAAGTCGACGACGCTGAAGGCGATCTCGGGGCTCCTCAAGACCGAGGACGGCGAGGTCACGCGCGGCGAGATCCTGTTCGAGGGCGAGCCGATCGCCGGAATCGATCCCGACAAGATCGTCCGCCGCGGCATCTTCCAGGTGATGGAGGGTCGGCGCATCGTCGCCGACATGACGTCGCTGGAAAACCTCAAGCTCGGCGCTTTCACCCGCAGCGATCGCGCGATCGACGCCGATCTCGACATGGTCTTCAACTATTTCCCACGCCTGAAGGAGCGCACGGGCCTCGCCGGCTATCTCTCGGGTGGCGAACAACAAATGCTCGCGATCGGTCGCGCACTGATGGCGCGTCCGAAGATGATCCTGATGGACGAGCCGTCGATGGGCCTGTCGCCGCTGCTGGTGAAAGAGGTGTTCGCGATCATCCAGAAGATCAACCGCGAGCTCGGCGTCACCATCCTGCTGGTCGAGCAGAACGCGCGCGCCGCGCTGTCGGTGGCGAGCCACGGCTACATCATGGAGCAGGGCAAGGTCGTGCTCGACGGCACCGCCGACGAGCTGCGCGACAACGAGGACGTCAAGGAATTCTATCTCGGCGGCGCCGGCGACCAGCGCAAGAGTTTCAAGAACCTCAAGAGTTTCAAGCGGCGCAAAAGGTGGCTTTAACAAAGCGTTTTCAAGCGAAGCGGGAACCGGTTCGCGTGAAGAAAACGCGTCAAAACACAAGCGTCTTATTCAAGCACCTGCTCCGCTTCCGCGACCGCGCAGAGAACATGATAGAACGACGACGCAGGAATGGTGTCGATCAGCGATGTGCCGTCGCTGTCGAACTGGTCGTACCAGCCGCCTCGCACGGGATGGCTGAGGTAATGCCGTTCGAGCCGCACCAGCGCCGCACGCGCTTCCTCAGCCGCACCCGCCTCGCCGGACTCGGCCTGCGCCATCCAGGCCTTCGCGATCTCGGTCTGCGGCCACAGCCGGCGCGTCGAGCGGCGGATGTTGCCGGCGTCGTCGCCCTCGTCGACGAGACAGCCGGTGGCCGCGTCGCGATAGCGCTGCGCGGTCGCGAGCAGCTCGGCGCGGCGCTGGGCGGTGGGACAGCCCGTGATGCGTTCAAATCCCTTCAGCAGCCAGACCCATTCCGCCTGATGGCCGGCCTCGACGCTGACAGGCTCGATTTTGGACCAGTCCTCCTCGAAATATTCCCCGAGCGCACATGTCCGCTTGTCGTAGAGATTGGCGAGGAACAGCGCGAAAAACTCGCCGGCTCTGTTCTGGAACGACAAATCGTGGGTCGCGTCGAAACACGCGATCATCGCCTCGAACAAATGCATCTGCGGGTTCTGCCGGCGCGGCAGCGACAGCGGCAGGCCTTCATGGACGCCCCCATGGGGCGAGCGCAGATGGCCGTCGAGAAAGGCGAGCAGCGCATCGATCTCGGCGCGAATTTGCGCGTCCTGGTCGAGCGAGTAGACCGTGGCGAGCGCAAACAGGATGAACGCATGGTCGTACGCATCGCGCCGAGCATCCAGCACCGAGCCATCAGGCGTCAGCCGGTGCACATAGCCGGGCTTGCCGTCCGGCGCTTTCGCTTTGGCCAGCATGTGCTCGAGCCCCTTCAGCGCAATGGCGCGACCTTGCGGATACCAGCCCATCTGCGCCGCCTTGGCGTAGCAATAGATTTGCCGCGCCTGCACGAACACGCGCCGGGGCGCAGCCACGTCGGCCGTACCGTCGCGGTGCAGCCGGTCGATGAAGCCGCCTGTCGCCTGGTCCCAGCCGACGGTCGACCACAGCGGGATCGCATCCTCGATCATGCGGCGCTTCAGGCGCGCGACGACGCCCGCCGTCTCGTCCGCTGGAATGATGCTTTCGTCCGCCATCGCGTCCTCTCCACGCCCTGCCAAAGGCCGTCTGATACCCATGCAGGGGGCGGCGCGCAACGGATGCCAACCCGGAAAGACCCGCCATGACCGCTTATTACGACGCCCTCGAGACGCGCGATCATGCGGCGCGCGAGGCCGACCTGTTCGCCCGCCTGCCGGACGTGCTGCGCGGCGCCATGGCCGCGCCGGCCCATGCCGAGCGGCTCAAGGGCATCGATCCCGCCTCGGTGACCTCGAGGGCCGCGCTGGCGGCCCTGCCGGTGCTGCACAAGTCGGAACTGCCCGCCCTGCACAGGGCCTCCCAGCCCTTCGGCGGCTTGGTGGCGGCGGCGCCGGGGTCGTTCGCCCGGCTATTCACTTCGCCGGGGCCGATCTTCGAGCCGGAGGGACGGCAGGCCGATGCCTGGCGCGGCGCACGGGCGCTGTTCGCGGCCGGGTTCCGCACCGAGGACATCGTGCTCAACACCTTCAGCTACCACCTGACGCCCGGCGGGTTCATTTTTGACTCGTCGGCACGCGCGCTCGGCTGCGCCGTGATCCCTGCCGGTCCGGGCAATACCGAGCAGCAATTCGAGCTGATCGAGGCCTATCGTCCGGTCGGCTACAGCGGCACGCCCGACTTCCTGAAGATCCTGCTCGACGCCGCGACGACCGCGGGCCGCGACGTTTCCTCGATCAAGCGGGCACTGGTCTCGGGCGCGGCGTTCCCGCCCTCGCTCCAGGCCGAGATCAAGGCGCGGGGCATCGACGCCTACCAGGCCTTCGGCACCGCCGATCTCGGCCTTATCGCGTTTGAGACCGCGGCGCGCGACGGCATGGTCGTGAACGAGGACCTGATCATGGAGATCGTCAAGCCCGGCACCGGTGATCCCGTGACGCCGGGCGACGTCGGCGAGATCGTGGTGACCTCGCTCGATCCGCACCATCCCTGGATCCGCCTGGCGCTAGGCGACCTCACCGCAGAGCTAGCGGGCCCAAGCAAATGCGGCCGGACCAATATGCGCATCAAGGGCTGGATGGGCCGCGCCGACCAGACCACCAAGGTCAAGGGCATGTTCATCCGCCCCGAGCAAGTGGCCGAGATTGGCAAGCGCCATCCCGCGCTCGGGCGGCTGCGGCTCGTCGTCGTCCGCCAGGGCGAGGCCGACGCGATGACGCTGAAGGCCGAATGCGCCGAGGCAAGCGATGCTCTGCGGGAGGAAATTGCCGCCACCTTGCGCGCGGTGACGAAGCTCGGCGGCGGCGTCGAGCTGGTCAGCCCGGGCGCGCTGCCGAACGACGGCAAGGTGATCGCAGACGAGCGCTGACCTCAGGCCGCTTTCGAGAGCCGGTAATTGCCGAGATAGAGCACGTCCAGCCCCGAGCAGAAATAGGTGTGGAGCGCCTCCAGCGGTGCGTTCACGGTCGGCTGCTCGTTGATGTTGAGGCTGGTGTTGATCAGGACCGGCAGCGAGGTCGCCTTCGCGAACTCGCCGATGAGGCGGCTGTAAAGCGGATTGCTGTCCGCATGGACGCTCTGGATGCGCGCGGTGTTGTCGACATGGACGACCGCCGGCATCGTGTCGGCCACCTTTTCGTTGACCGGGAACGTCACCACCATGAAGGGCGCATCGAACGTATCCTCGAAATACTCGGCCTGGCGCTCGTACAGCACCGACGGACAGAACGGGCGGAATTCCTCGCGATATTTGATCGTGAGGTTGATCCGGTCCTTCATGCTGGCCTGACGCGGATCGGCCAGGATCGAGCGGTTGCCGAGCGCGCGCGGTCCGTACTCCATCCGCCCCTGGAACCAGCCCACCGTCTTCTGTTCGGCGAGATCGGTGACGCAGCGCGCCACGGGATCGTCGAGCAGCTCGAAGCGCGCACCGATCTTGTCGAGCGTCTCGCGGATCGTGTCGTTGGAGTATTCCGGTCCCCAATAGGCGTGGGACAGCGGCGAGATCGCGTGGCCTGCCTCCGCGCATTTCATCATCGCGGCTCCCAGCGCCACGCCGGCATCGTGCGGCACGGGCGGAACGTAGAGGCGCTTCACGGACGGCTCCGCCGCGATCTCCATGTTCATCTTGCAGTTCAGCCCGACGCCACCGGCGATGCAGACATCGCCGCAACCGGTTTCGGCGATCGCGGAACGGATCACTTCGGTAGCGACGATCTCGAGCTGCTTCTGGCCGCTCGCCGCGATGTTGGTCATGCGCTGGTCGAGCGGCGCTCCGCGCAGGCGACGCGGCCCCAGGACCTCCTCCATCTTCTCGGTGAAGATGCGTTCCTGCCGCGTCGAGAAATCGCTCGTGAAAATCTCCGCGTCCCGCCGGCGCTTGTCGAGCTCGGGATCGAGCTCGTAATTGATGCCGGCCGGGCGCAACAGCCTGGCGAACTTGTCGAGATATTCGGGGCTGCCATACGAGGACAGGCCCATGACCTTGTACTCGTCATTGGTCATCTGATAGCCGAGATACTGGGTCAGCATCCCGTAATAGAGTCCGAGGCTGTTATTGCGGCCGAAACGCGTCAATACGCGAAAGTCGTTGCCGCGCGCATGGGCGACGAGGCCCGAGCTGGAATCGCCGGAGAAGTCGAAGCAGGCAACGGTCGCCTCGGAAAAACCGGAGCCGTAGAACGAGCTCGCGGCGTGACAGAGGTGATGATCGTAGAGTTCGATCCTGGGGCTGTGGCCAAACTGGTATCTAAAATATTCGGTGAGGCGCTGCGCGTAATTCGTGTAGGTCTTCAGCGGCGAGCAGATCCAGTCGACCTCGCGCATGGTGATGCCGGCCTGCTTCAGGCAGAATCCGATCGCGCCGCGCGGCAGTTCGCCGCGCGCATGCTTGGCCAGCGTGAAGCGCTCCTCCTCGGCCGCAGCGATCAGCTCACCGTCGCGCAACAGGATGGCCGCGCCGTCGTGGTGGCCGTGCTTGATGCCAGAGCTGATCCCGATCACATACATTCGTGCATACCTCCGGGGAGGCCTTCTAAAGGAACTGAGGGCAATGTAAATCGTGCAATCAAACGGGATTCCGCCTGCGGACCGGCATTCCGGCCGGCCAATCGAGGCGATTTCGCGACGCGGCGTTCCCGCGCGCCGGGCGTCTCCCGTCCCAACATGCGCATCGAGGGCTGCAGGGTCGCGCCGACCAGACTACCAAGGTCAATGGCATGTTCGTACGCCCCGGGCAGATCGCCGAGATCGGCAAGCGCCATGCCGCGCTCGGGCGCCTGCGCCTCGTCATCCCCCGCGAACACGAGATGGTTGCGATGACGTTGATCGCCAACGGCGGGATTGGACGCGGCGTTCCGCGAGGAGATCGCCGCCACGTTGCGCGCGGTGATGAAGCTTGGTGGCAATGTCGAGCTGGTGAGCCCGGGCGCGCTGCCGAACGACGGCAGATGATAGCCGACGAATGCTAACACAGCGCTTGTTTTGCTTCAATGCTACGGGAGGTTGATCTTCCGTCTCGCCTCCCGTATTTTGTGGCCGACACGGGCAATTGCTGATGCTGTTCAATTCTTCGAATTTTCTTTTCGCCTTTTTCCCCATCGTCTTCCTGGTCTTCTTCGCACTTGGCAGGATCGGCCGCGGAATGGCATCGGCCTTTCTGTTCGTCGCTTCCCTGGTGTTTTACGGCTGGGACGATCCTGCTTTCCTGATCCCGCTCATCTCGGCATCGATCGTCTTCAACTACGTCATGGGCCGGACGATTACAGCGATGCACAACCGATCGATCCTCGCACTCGGTATCGCGATCGACCTCGGCCTGCTGGCCTACTTCAAATATGCCAATTTCATTGCCGAGAATTTCGCGTTTCTGGGTGCTCTCTCGCTCCACGTTACACTTCCGATCGGCATCTCTTTCTTCACTTTCACGCAGATCGCGTTCTTGGTGGACTGCTATCGCGACGAAGCCGAAGAATATAATCCGATCCACTACGGGCTGTTCGTCTCGTACTTTCCGCATTTGATCGCAGGCCCGATCCTGCATCACAAGGAGATGATGCCGCAATTCGCGAGGGCGCAAACTTACGCGCTCAATACCACCACGCTGCTGACCGGCCTGTGCTGGTTCGCGGCCGGCCTGTTCAAGAAAGTCGTCCTCGCCGACGGTATCGAGCCTCATGCCAGCGCCGTATTCGGCGCCGTCGACCAGGGGCAGACGCTCGCCTTCGGACAAGCATGGCTCGGCGCGCTCCCCTACACGCTGCAACTTTATTTCGACTTCTCCGGCTATTCCGACATGGCGATCGGCCTCGCCCTGACGCTCGGCGTCGTCTTCCCGCCGAATTTCATGAGCCCCTACAAGGCGCGATCGCTGATAGATTTCTGGCGGCGCTGGCACATGACCCTCTCGCGTTTCCTGCGCGATTATCTCTACATCGCGCTGGGCGGAAACCGGCATGGCCCCCTTCGCCGCTATCTCAACCTCTTTGTCACAATGCTGCTCGGCGGTCTTTGGCACGGCGCAGCCTGGACCTTCGTCGCATGGGGCGCGCTTCATGGCCTCGGCCTGCTGGTCAATCACGCCTGGCGCTCGACACGAATTCAGCTTCCCGCTCTGCTTTCTTGGGCGCTGACGCTGATGTTCGTCATTCTCGCCTGGGTGCCGTTTCGCGCCTCGAACCTCGCCTCAGCGACCGCCCTCTGGAAAGCGATGCTCGGTCTTGGCGGCGGTGAGACGGCCGCAAGCCCGCTCGGCTGGGCCTGGGTCATGGCACTTGCGGCGATCGCGCTCCTGCTTCCCAACACGATCGAGATTTTCACGCCCAAGGGCTATCTCGTTGCCGACGAGCAGCAGCTTTGGAAGCCATCACTGCGCTGGTCCGCGCTCGGCGGCGTCGCCTTCGGTGCGAGCCTCGCCGCCATTCTCGGCGGCCAGCCGACCGCCTTCTTGTATTTCCGCTTCTGACCCGTGCGCAATCTCGTCCTCATCACGGTTTTTGTCGCGACCGCCGCAATCTCCACCGCGATTTTTCCGCTCGTCTATTGGTTTCCCAAAGCACTTTCGTGCAGGACCAACGCCGATCCCTCAGCCTTCCTCACCTACTGCAACAGCAACGACTACGGCGACTACGAACACGGCGCGTTCTATTGGAATCTCGAACCCGAGGCGACGAAGTCGCTCCGCAATGCCAAAATCCTGTTCCTCGGCAACAGCCGTTTGCAGTTCGGCTTCTCGACCGGAGCCACCCGACGCTATTTCGAGCAGAAGCGCCTGCCGTACTACCTCGCAGGCTTCACTTATTACGAGAACATGGTGTTCATCCAACGGCTGATGGAGGAGTACGACCTGAATCCGGACATCGTCGTCATCAATTCCGACGCAACATTCTTCAGCGAGAAATTGCTGTCGACACCGGCCGAGATGTTCGGCTCCAAGAGAAAATCACTGTACTGGACAACGCTGTACGCGTATCTGCTCAAGGCTACCTTCACCCGCGTGGTGAGACCTATCTGTGCGACACTTGCCTTCGCATGCACCCAGAAGCTCCAGACGCTGTGGCGCCGGCGCGACACGGGCGACTGGCTTTGGCAGGGCACGTTTGCCGAGTTGAACAAGTCTATTCCAATAGACCCCGCCACCCGTCCGCCCGCCCCCGACGAGGCAGCACTGCTGGAATTCGAAAAGGCTGCGGACATCTTCCTGCGCGGGCTTCGGTTGCCGCGTCACTGCATCATTCTCACCGCCGTTCCCAACAGCATATTGACGGATGAGCCCATCGCCGATCGCATCGGCAAACAGTTCCAGCTGCCGGTGATCGTGCCACATCTCGATCACCTTGCGACCCTCGACGAGAGCCATCTGAACGCGGCGAGCGCCGAACGATGGTCCGAGGCCTTTCTGCGCGACGCCACGCCCGCATTCGATCGTTGCCTCCGGAAGTGACCTGGGATCGCCGCAGACCGGCCGAATGACCGGGTCCGGTGGGACCTGGAACCTTGCATCGCACCGACTGCTACCGTATTAGCTGGGGCCTGCGCCATTGATCGCGGCCCATGCAATCAGCCTTCTTCCGGACCCAAAAGCGTGCTTGAGCGAACAATCGTCACCATCGCCGAGACCGAGACGATTGAGGAAGCCTTCCGGCGCCTCAATGCCAATATGCTCGGCATCCTCTTTGCGCAGGATGCCGGCGGGCGGATCGTCGGCGCGGTGACAGATGGCGACATCCGTAGGCGGATGTTGACCGGCATCACCATCCACGACAGCGTCGCAGCGTGCGTCAATCGCAAGTTCGTGTGGGCGCGCGCCGGCGGACCGCGCGAGCAAATTCTCAAACTGCTCGATCAGCGTGTTCACGTCGTGCCCATCCTCGACGGCGAGGGACGGCTGGTCGACGTTTTCAGCCGCGAGCTGTTCAACCTCTCGGAAGAGAGCGAGGTGTTTGCGCGCGCCCGCTCTCCGGTGCGGATCAGCTTCTCCGGCGGCGGCACCGACCTGACGCATTACTTCGTGGAGAACGACGGCGGCGCAGTCATCAACGCCACGATCAAGATGTACGCCCATGCAACGCTCAGGCGACGCAGCGACCCCCGGATCCGAATCTACTCGCACGACTTCCGCTGCACGGTCGAGGCAAGCAGTCTCGCAGAGCTCGCCGCGGGCGGCGATCTCGCCTTGATCAGATCGGTGATCCGCCTGATCAAGCCCATTTACGGATTCGAGCTCGAGGTCTCCGCCGACTTCCCGGTCGGCTCCGGGCTCGGCGGCTCGGCCGTGGTGTCCTCGGCCATCATCGGTTGCTTCAACGAATTCCGCGGCGATCAGTGGGACCGCCACGAGATCGCGGAGATGGCATTCCAGGCCGAGCGGCTGATGCTCAATATCCCCGGCGGCTGGCAGGATCAATATGCCACCGTGTTCGGCGGCTTCAATCACATGGAGTTCTCGTCAGACCAGAACACCATCGTGCCGCTGCGCCTCGACCCCAACATCATCGCCGAGCTCGAGGAGAGCCTGGTGCTCTGCTATACCGGCTCGGGTCATGACTCCGGCGCGATCCACCGCGACCAGAAGGCACAACACGAAACCTCAGATGCAGTCGCCGCCGCCGCCAAGCAGAAGGAGGTGACACGCGAGATTCGCAAGCACCTTCTGCGCGGCCGGCTGCTCGAATGCGGCCGACTGATCGACGAGGCCTGGCACGCCAAGCGCAAGCTGAGCTCCAAGATCTCCTCGAGCGAGCTCGACCATATCTATGACTTCGCCAAGTCGCACGGCGCGGTCGGCGGAAAACTGCTGGGCGCCGGCGGCGGCGGCTATTTTCTGTTTTTCGTGCGGCCGTTCGAGCGCTACCCGCTGATCTCCGCGCTGGAGCAGAAGGGCCTGCGCTGTGCCCGCATCATGTTCGAGGAGAACGGCCTCAGGACCTGGAAATCGCGCTTCCCGGCCCAGCCGGCCGACGAGTGAGAAGAGATTATCGATGACTTCGTCCCATAAGACCGCCCCGATCCGCATCGGCAACCGCCTTCTGGGGGACGGCCAGCCCTGCTACGTGATCGCCGAGGTCGGCAACAACCACAATGGCGACTTCGATCGCGCGATCGCGCTGGTCGATGCAGCGATCGCGGCCGGCGCGGATTGCGCCAAATTCCAGATGCGCAAGCTCGACGAGGTCTACCGCGCCTCCTCGCTCTCCGGAAAGGACGACGACCTTGCCGTCGAGTACACGCTCGACCTGCTGCGCCGTTTCGAGCTTACGACCGAGCAGCAGAAAAGGATCGCCGATTATTGCGCCTCGAAGGGCATCGAATATCTCTGCACGCCCTGGGACGCCAAAAGCGTCGCGGTGCTCGAGGGTTTTGGCGTGACCGCCTACAAGGTCGCCTCCGCCGACCTCACCAACCTTCCTCTGCTCGCCAAGCTCGCCGCGACGGGCAAGACATTGATCGTCTCGACCGGCATGAGCACGACCGAGGAAATCAAGACCGCTGCGAAATTCCTCGACGAGCGCAACGGCAACTACGTGCTCCTGCATTGCCAGAGCACCTATCCGGCCGCGCTCCACAACATCCACCTGCGTTTCATGGAAACGCTTCGGGAGATCCACCCGCTCGTCGGCTATTCCGGCCATGAGCGCGGCACCGCGGTGTCGACGGCGGCCGTCGCCCTCGGCGCCGCCGTGATCGAGCGCCACATCACGCTCGACCGCGAGATGGAAGGCCCCGATCATGCCGCGAGCCTGGAGCCGGAGGAATTCAAGGCGCTCGTCACCGGCATCCGCGAGGTCGAGGCGGCGCGCGGCGAGAAGCTTGCCGAGCGCGCGCTCAGCCAGGGCGAGCTCATCAATCGCGAGAACCTGGCCAAGAGCCTGGTCGCCGCACGCGACATCGAAGCCGGCACGGTCATTTCCGACGACGACATTGCGGTCAAGAGTCCGGGCCAGGGCCTCTCGCCGCTGAAAATGCCGGCGCTGATCGGCAGAACCCTCAAGCGCAGGATGGCGGTCGACGACTACTTCTTCCAGAGCGACCTCGACGCGGGTGCCGCCAAGGCCCGGCGCTATCGCTTCGACCGCCCCTGGGGCGTGCCGGTGCGCTATCACGACGCCGAGCGCTTCCTGGAAATCTGCGAGCCTGACATCGTCGAGTTCCATCTCAGCTACAGCGACATGGAGCGCGATCCCGGCGCCTATCTCTCCGGCACCTACGATCTCGGCTTCGTCGTGCACGCGCCGGAACTGTTCGCCGGCTCCAAGCTGATGGACCTTGCAACGCCGGACGAGGCGCTGCGCCGCTATTCGTTGGAGCAGACCCAGGCCGTGATCGACATCACCCGGGGCCTGAAGAAATTCTTCCCCAAGACAAAGCGTCCGCCGATCGTCGCCAATATCGGCGGCTTCACCATGGACGAGCCGTTGCCGCCGGACGAGAAGGCCGAACGCTATCGCATTTTCGCGCAAAGCCTGAAGGAACTCGACATGGACGGTGTCGAGCTGACGCCGCAGACCATGGCACCGTTCCCCTGGCATTTCGGCGGTCAGCGCCACCAGAACATCTTCATTTTCCCTGAGGAATCCGCAGCCTTCTGCGCCAGCCATGATTTGCGGATGTGCGTCGACATCTCGCACACGAAACTTGCGGCCAACCATTTCGGCTTCGATTTCGCGCAAGGCCTTGCCCAGCTCGGCCCCCACACCGCGCATCTGCACTTCGGCGACGCCAAGGGACTGGACGGCGAAGGCCTCCAGGTCGGCGAAGGCGAGATCGACTTCGACGAGATCGGACAGGTGCTGCGCAAGCACGCCCCCACAGCATCCTTCATTCCCGAGATCTGGCAGGGCCACAAGAACATGGGCGAGGGCTTCTGGACTGCGCTCGAACGTCTCGAGGGACACATCTGATGGCGCGCAAGACGCTGGCCGTGATCGCCGCACGCGGCGGCTCCAAGGGCATCCCGCACAAGAACCTGCTCGATCTCTGCGGCAAGCCGCTGATCGCCTGGACCGTCGAACAGGCGCGCGCGGCGCGTGGCGTCGACGTGGTGGCGGTGTCCTCCGACAGCGACAGGATTCTGCAAGCGGCCGAAGCTGCCGGCGCAGTCGGCGTGCGGCGTCCGGACGACATTTCGGGAGACCTCGCCTCCTCCGAATCCGCCTGGCTGAACGCGCTCGATGCCATCGACGGGAAGATGGGCCGGTTCGAACGCATCGTCGCGCTGCAGGCGACCTCGCCGATCCGCGAGCCAAGTGACATCGAACAGGCGCTCGACACGTTCGATCGCGATCATCTCGACAGCCTGCTCTCCGTTTGCGAGGTGGAGGACTATTTCAACTGGCGCATCGGCCAAAGCGGTCCGGAGCCAATCAACTACGACTATCGCAACCGCCGCATGCGGCAGCAGATCGAGAAGCGCTACCTCGAGAACGGCTCGTTCTACGTCCTCGTCCCTTCACTCCTGCGCGAGCAGAGCAATCGCCTCGGCGGCAAGATCGGCTTTCACCTGATGGAGCGTCACAAGATGTTCCAGATCGACCGCCCCGAGGACGTCAAGCTCTGTGCCGCCATCATGCGCAGTTACGGCTATGCCTGATCTCGGCGCCTTCTCTCTCGCGGATAAGATCGCCGTCGTGACCGGCGCCTCGCGCGGCATTGGCGCTGCGATCGCTGACGGCCTGAAGAATGCCGGCGCGACCGTGTTCGGCCTCAGCCGCTCGGGAACCGCGCCGCATGGCGTAAGGGCCATCGCCTGCGATCTCTCCGACGATGCCGCAATCACGCGTGCATTCGCCGTGATCGCCGGAGAAGCCGGGCGAATCGACGCGCTGGTCAACGCAGCCGGCGTCAGCCTCCCGGCCCAAAGCGCCGACGGCGAGCTCGCGCGCTTCCGCGCCACGATCTCGACCGACCTCACCGGCGTCTACGCCACCATCCTCGCCGCCTATCCGCTGCTGAAGAACGCGAGCGCGGCTGCCATCATCAACGTCACCAGCATCAACTCGACCCGCGGCTTTCCCGGCAATCCCGGGTACGTCGCAGCGAAGGCGGGCCTCGCGGGCCTGACGCGCGCGCTCGCCGGCGACTACGCGCCCGACGGCATCCGCGTCAACGCGCTGGCGCCGGGCTATGTCGCGACCGAGATGACCGCGAAAAGTTTTGCCGATCCCGTCATGCACGAGGAGCGGCGCCGACACACCATGCTCGGCCGCTGGGGACAGCCGGCCGACATGGTCGGAGCCGCCATCTTCCTGGCGTCGGAGGCCTCTGCCTATGTGACCGGCCAGGAGATCTTCGTCGATGGCGGCTGGACGACCAAGGGCCTCGCCATCAGCTCGGATAGCAAATCGTGACCTCAACGCTGCAACGCATCGGCTTCATGCAGGGACGCCTGTCGGCTCTCGTCGACGGCAGGATTCAGGCCTTCCCCTGGACCGAATGGCGCGAGGAATTCCCCCGCGCGAAAGCGCTCGGCCTGACACGGATGGAATGGACCATCGATCAGGACCGGCTGCGGGAGAATCCGCTCGCGACTGAAGCCGGCCAGAGCGAGATCGCAATCCTGGCGCGCGAGAACGGCCTGCGCATTCCAAGCCTGACTGGCGATTGCTTCATGCAGGCGCCGTTCTGGAAGGTCGAGGGCGCCGTGCGCGACGCGCTGGTCGACGATCTCGATCTCCTGGTCGCGGCCTGCAGCCGGATCGGCATCGAATTCGTCGTGATCCCGCTGGTCGACAACGGCAAGATCGAACGCGAGAGCGAGAGCGATACGCTCAAGCAAGTGCTGATCGCGCGCCGCGACCAGCTGGCAAAGCGGAACGTCAAGATCGTGTTTGAATCCGACCTGCCGCCGCGCGAACTTGCCCGCTTCATGGAGGCCTTTCCGGCCGAAGTATTCGGCATCAATTACGACAGCGGCAACAGCGCTTCGCTCGGCTATGACAGCGCCGAGGAGATCGCGGCCTACGCGCCGCGGATCCTCAACGTGCACATCAAGGATCGTATTCGCGGCGGCACCACGGTGCCGCTCGGCACCGGCAATGCGGATCTCGCCAAGACGATCCGGCTGATCGAGCAGTCCGGCTACAAGGGGCAGTACATCCTGCAAACCGCGCGCGCCGCGGACGGTGACCATTCCGGCGCGCTGGCCAAATACCGCGACATGACGGCGGGCTGGATCGAGGACGCCGCGCGATGAAGCTCGAGCTCGACGACCGCGTGGCCCTCGTCACCGGCGCGAGCCGCGGCATTGGTCTTGCCATTGCCGCTGGCCTCGCCGCGGAGGGCGCCAGGGTCGCGCTCGCGGCACGCGGCGCCGACGCCCTGAACGCGGCGGGTGCCGCGGTCGGCGCGCACAATTCGGTTCACGTCGCCGACGTCACCGATCCGACCGCCGCCGCCGCGCTGGTGCAGGACGTCCAAAAGCAGTGGGGACGCCTCGATATTCTCGTTTGCAATGTCGGCAGCGGTGCATCCGTGCCGCCCGGCAAGGAGACCGCGCCGGAATGGTCGCGGGTCATGGACCTGAACTTCTTCGCCACCACCAACATGATCGAGGCCGCACGACCGCTGATGGCGCGCGGTAGCGGCGACCGCGCCATCGTCTGCATCTCCTCGATTGCGGGCATGGCCGCACTCGGTGCGCCGGTGACCTATTATGCCGCGAAGGCTGCCCTGAACGCGACGGTCCGCGGGCTGGCACGGCCGCTGGCCCAGGAGGGGATCCGTATCAATGCCGTAGCCCCAGGGAATATCCTGAGTTCCGACGGCACCTGGGCGCGCAAGATCGCAGAAAACAA
Source organism: Bradyrhizobium sp. USDA 4474 (assembly GCF_054057515.1). Classification (NCBI taxonomy): domain Bacteria; kingdom Pseudomonadati; phylum Pseudomonadota; class Alphaproteobacteria; order Hyphomicrobiales; family Nitrobacteraceae; genus Bradyrhizobium; species Bradyrhizobium sp. USDA 4474. The sequence continues at coordinate 1,174,584 of NZ_JBSRZJ010000002.1, forward strand.
GCAGGCGGTCGACGACATGCTTCAGCGCGAGGTGGCGCTACGGCGGCTCGGCAAGCCGGAAGAGATCGCCGACCTCGTTGCTTTCCTCGTTTCGCCGCGCGCAGCCTTCATCACCGGCAGCGTGATGGTGGCAGATGGCGGACAGCTCAGAAGTTGAACAGGAGCTTTGGATGCCAAACCCCTCTTCCCGCTATGACCTGACCGGACGCACCGCGCTTGTGACCGGAGCAGGCGGCCTGTTGGGCAAGCAGCATGTTGCGGCTCTCGCCGAAGCCGGCGCGCGCGTGGTCGTGACCGATGTCGGCCTGGCACAATCAGAGTCGGCCGTGGCGGCGCTGAAGCAATCCACGCCTGCGGCAGACCTGATTGCACTCGAGATCAACGTCACCTCGCCCGACTCCGTGCGCGCGGCGAGCGAGCAGCTTGCCGCCCGCGGCATCACAATCGACATCCTCGTCAACAATGCCGCCATCGATCCGAAAGTGACGTCCGCGCCAGGCGTGATGCACTCCTCGCGTTTCGAGGCCTTTCCGGTGCCGCAATGGCAGACCGAGATCGCCGTCGGCCTCACCGGTGCGATGCTGTGCGCCCAGGTGTTCGGCGGCGCAATGGCGGCACGGCGCCACGGCGTGATTCTCAACATCGCATCCGACCTCGGCGTGATCGCACCGGATCAGCGCATCTACCGGCAACCGAATGTCGCGCGCGAGGAGGAGCAGCCGGTGAAGCCGGTGACCTATTCAGTAATCAAACACGGCCTGATCGGATTAACGAAATATCTGGCGACCTACTGGGCCGACCATGGCGTGCGCGTCAACGCGATCTCGCCGGGCGGCGTCTTCAACAACCAGGATCCAGCCTTCGTCGAGCGGCTGACGCGCTTGATCCCGATGGGACGCATGGCCGACGTCGAGGAATATCGTGCCGCCGTCCAGTTCCTGTGCTCGGATGCATCGAGCTATATGACGGGACAGAACCTGGTCATGGATGGCGGCAGGAGCGTGTGGTAGAAGCCGCCGCGTCCGACTACCCGCGAGCGCCGAAAGCCAGCGTGACTGACCCCATGAGCATGAAAGCTGCAGATTATGACGTCAAATACCAGGCTTTGCTGGTCCTTGCCGTCCTTGCCGCCTGGGGACCGATCATCCTGATCAACCAGGCGCTCTGGGATGATTGGGTCCTGCTGGCGTATTCCGAACTCGGCTCGTTCTGGGAGTTCTTCAAGCAGATGGGGCGCCGGGAGCAGTTTGTGTTGGCTGCCCCCTTTGCGGACCTGGCACAACCGCGCGTCTGGATCATCGCAGCGATGGTACTGTGGTGCGCCATGCCGCCATTGATATACAACATCATCAGACGGGTCACCCAATGGTCGGCAGCAAGTGCATTCTGGGCTGCGCTATTGACCGCCCTCGCGCCGCTCAACCAGGCCCGCTTCATTCTGTCGACCATCCCATACACGTTCTCGAGCCTCTTCTTCGCGCTGGGACTCTTACTTTTGCTGCGCGATCTGAACCGCTCCTCGATCCCGCAACGAGTCGGGACCGTCATTCTTCTGACGATGGCCTTTTCGACCAACTCGTTTCTTGTGCTGGCATGGGTTGCCCCTGCGATCGTCGCACTCGCCGCCTGGCGGGAAACGAAGCATTCCTCTCCTCTTGATCAGCGCATCAGCGCGATGTTGTGGGGCGTGGCCAACAGGGGCGAACTCCTCTTGCTGCCCCTTGTCTATTGGCCGGCAAAGCAGCTGCTCGAGCCGACGAGCGGTCTCTACGCGAACTACAACAAGTTCAGGATGAGCATTCCGGCCGCGCTCAAGCAAACAGCCGTCGCCTTCATCGACCAGTTCAGGGATGCCGGCACGCTTCTGCCCACGCGGGGCGACCTGCCGGAGCTTGTCGTCGCGGCTGCAATGGCAATCACGGCCTTCGCCGCATTGGCGTGGCTCTGGCGGCTCCCCCTGGCGACAAAGGGCGATCATCTGGACAGGCCGCGCTGGCTCGTCACGGCCGTGACGCTCGCCGCCGCAGGAGCGCTCATCATCGGCGCGCTATTCCCCTACGTGATGGTCGGTCAGCCGCCTCGCTTTACCGGATTGTGGGAAACGCGCCACCAGACGACGCTGTTGATGGTGAGCGGATTCGTCATCGTTGCAGTATTGCGGTTGATCGTGCCCCCGCGGTACTTGTGGCGGGCAGCCGCGGCAATCGCGGCGGTGTTTCTGCTGCTCGACTTGTCCTTCACGCAGCGGCTGCTCGCGGACGCGCGCGAGACCCACATGCTGCTCGAAGAGTTCGCGCAGAATCCCTCGCCCCCGGGGACGATGATGCTGGTCATGGAGGCGGACAGGAAGTACCGCGCGTTCGGCCGCTTCTTCCCGTTCTACGAACTTTCCTTCCTGGTCAACGGAGGAAAGAGCGGCCCGAACCTTGCGATCTCGAACCGGGAAGTTCTTGATCCCGCGACGAACGACTATGCCAAATCCGCCGTTCCACCCGTGATCACCGCCCTCGCCGCACTTTGCGAGAGCCACCGCGCCGATCCGCAATACGGGTTCGGCGGCTTCACCTCAAACGGCCAGATCGAAACGGCAAGACTGGTTGCCGTCGGAGAGCCGCCGGGCTTTTTTCGGAGCATCGGCCAGTGGCTTGGCGCATCGGGCAACGGTGCCATTCGAGTGGAGCGAGAGACTGCGCCGATCGGGGGTGTCTGTCGGGCGCCATGCTGCAGCAATCAATGATGGCGGCGTCGCCGCAGCCGAAAACAAATCGACCGCACCGATCACCTTTGGTAATGCAGTGGCGCCCCCCGCTGCCGATGCCGCATCCCGAGGATACCTCCATGCCCTTAGGTCGAAACAATGAGTGAAAAGACCGTGGATGAGAGGATCGAGCTGCAAGGCTGGACTGGGCGGATCGAACCTCGCGCAGCCCTGCTCACGGTCATGGCGATCGGAACCGTCTTGCTCGCCGGGTTGCTCTTTTACGTCATGCTCAAGCAGCCCTTCGAGCCGAACGACGATCTCATTTGGTTCACCAAGCTGCGAAAGCAGAGTTTTTGGGAACTCCCGCTTTCGCCCGCCTGGATCCTGCAGAGTCCCTTCTACCGGCCGGTGGCGGAAATCTGTCTGAAGAGTCTGTACCTTCTGTTCGGCATGGACCTCGCACCCTATCGTTGGGTGCAATTCGCCGCGTTTCTCTTGCTGATGTGGCTCGGCTTTGTCGTTGTTCGGCAACTTCGCCTGCCCTGGGAATCTTCCCTCCTGCTGGTAACCTTTACGCTTGGATCTCCCTTCCTGCCCGGCTCCCTCATTTGGATCAGCGAGCTGCCGCACGTCATCATCTTGATCTGCTTTGCGGCCGCCCTGACCACGATTTTGTCCGAGCAGTCCATCAACACCAAGCTCGTGCTCTGCGGGCTGGCCTTTGCGGTTGCAGTGCTATCGAAAGAGAACGGTCTCGCACTCGCGATCTTCTATCTCTATTTCCTGCGCACCGCGCCGATCAGGGCGGCGCTTGTGTTTGGCGGCATCACGGCGGGCTATCTGCTCTTGCGCGCCCTCGTGCTCGGCCCATCCATCGGGGCCGGCGGGGTCAACGAGTCGGTCGGATACTTCTTCGACTATCTGACTCACGAGCAGCGAATGAGCCTGTTTCCCGGGCATGCCATCTACAGGCTCTACGTCTATAATGTGATTGCGCAGCTCGCGGCGCTGCTGTTTCGCGCAACCCAATGGGGCATCATCATCTCGCATGTGACCTATCACGTGCTGTTGCATGCCGCATCAACTGTCCTGATCGCCATCGGACTGGCTATGCGGATCAAAAGACGGGATGTTCCGGTGTGGCTGGTGATCTTGGTGCTTACGATTGTCGGCGGTACGTTGTTTTCATACTCTTACGCGCGTGACCGTCACCTTGCGCTTCCCGCGTTGGCTTACGGTATCCTCCTGGTCGTTTCTTGTTGCGAACTCGGGCAGTCGATGCGGTCACGCCTGGCGACGACATCCATCATTTTCGGGCTGTGGCTGGCGTGGTCGTATGAGGCCTACAGGTCCGCCATCCTGCTTCCCGCCTCTTCGCTCGAGGTCGTGGAGAAAAGCTATCGACCTTATCCCGAGGTCCAGAATCCAAGGGTGGACGGCGACATCTGGATGGCCGCGCGCCGGCAGGCGCTGGAGCTGGCACCTCAATAGCCCAGAAACCTGAAGCGCGATGAAATTGGGATCGTCATCCCGCTTTAGGTCTTTGTTCGAGCATGATTTTTCGGAAAACCGCTTCACACTTTTCCGGATCATGCTCTAGCGGCGCCGCGACTGCTCCTCCACACGCGTCCAGAGCCGAACAATGGCGCGCTGACGCTGCGTGTAGCCGCCGTCCGCCTCATCCAGTGATCGGCATAGCCGGTTCAGCACTTCGACGCGCGGGTCGCGGACGTGCACGGTCGTTTGCTGCACCGAGGAGAATGGATCGGCCTGCTCTGCGATGATCCTGTCGCCGTCAGCACTCTGTCGCGCGTTGATCCTGAAGCGCGTTTCCCCCGCGCGGGTGTCGATCTTCAGCAAGAAGGGGCTCACAGCCTGTCCGGTGAAAGTCGCTTCCCAGGCAACCGTCTCGGCGTCCGAGGGGCCGGACAGTGCTGACTCCGCTACCTCATCGTACCCACACTCGGCCAAGAGCGCGATCAGGTGGATGCCGTAGAAGCGAAGTGCGCCGCCACCGCTGGCGTCGAACCGCTTCCAATTGTCGAGATTGGCCCGGTAATGGTGCGCAAGGAACATCCAGTCGAGAGAAATGCCGTCGACACCTGAAGCGAGGGCTACGCGGAGCCGCTCTGCCCAGGGCAGGAACCGGAAAGTGTAACCGACACGGTAGCGCTTCCCGGCCTTCTCCAACTCGTCGAGCAGGGAGGCGGCGTGCTGTGGCGTGGGCGCGACCGGCTTTTCCAGGATCAGGTCGCGGATATCAGTCATACGGGCGAGCCGCGGAATCCAGTCGGCCTGGTCGGCCGGGCGGAGCGCAACCACTGCGCCGTTGGCTTGCGCCAGCGCCTGCTCCGTGGTTGCGCACCACGCGACCTGCGACATGTACTGAACCAGCTCCGGCCGCCCACCGACGGTAGATTGATAGCGCTCAGGCAACGCCACCCTCATCCCGCACTCGATGAGCGCGGGCAAATATCCATACATCCCGAAACCCGATCCGAGGATCGTGAATACGGGCGCCTCAGCCATGGAAGTCGTCGGAGCTGAGAACGTCGATCACCGGACCCTTGTATCCGTTGTCGGAGAGATATTGCCGGATCTCGCGCGAGATGTGCCAGGCGAGATTGAGCAGCGGCTTGCCCTGGTCGCCACGCGCGAACAACTCGTCGTCCGACACGATCGGAATGCGGGTGCCCGGTACATAGTGGCCGATCTTGATCGAGCCGGGCTTTTCGTGGACCGCGACGATCTCCTTTTCGGTCAGGCCGAGCAGCTTCACCAGAATGGCCGCTCTGCCCGGAAAGGCTTTTGCGCGGATCGGACCATGCGCTGCAAAGATCTTCTTCAGCTCCTCGCCCTTGTGCGCCTTCCAGAGCTCGACGTCGCGCGCGAGCCGAGCGAACTCGGTCTGGAAGCTGTTTTCGCGTGCCACCACGTCGGCCGCGGCCGTATCGCTCTTCGCAGCGCGGCCCAGGATGACGCGGATGTTGCCGCCATAGCGCGCCGGAAATTCGACATTGTCGATCTCGAGGCCGAGAGACTTCGCGATGAAGCTGAACGATTTGTAGGAATAGGTGCGCGGATGCTCGTGATAGAAAGTGTCGAACTGATGCCGGTCCAGCACCGCGCCCAGATAGTGGTTCTCGATCACGATGACCGTGTTGGGTCCCAGCAGCGCCTTCAGCGCTCCCAGCACGCCCTTCAGGTCCTCGATATGCGCGAACACGTTGGTGAAGGTGATGATGTCGGGCGTGCCGACGCCGCGAAGGATCTCGGCTGCGGTCTCGGTGCTGAGATAGTTCTGCACCACGAAATGGCCCTTGGCCGCGGCATCCTGGGCCGCGCCGGTCGGCTCGATGCCGGCCGTCTTCGCGCCGGCCTCTCGGAAGAAGTCGAGCAGGCTGCCGTCATTGCAGCCGATGTCCAGCACAACCTTGCCCGCCAGTGAGCCCATCTGCTCGGCACATGTCGCGACGAGACTCTTCATGCCGGAGAGCACGTCGGCGGTGAAGCGCGAGCGGTAGTGATAATCCCTGGGGAAGAGATCTTCCTTCGGAACCTGGAAGCGCTGGTGCCCAGTGGCGCAGGTCGGACAGAAATCGATCAAAATCGGATATTCCTGACACTGGCGCGAATCACCGACCTTCACCAGATCGTCGCACAGCGGGTGCAGGCCGAGGTCGAGCACCGGCACGAGCTTGTCGTTGCCACAGACTTCGCAGCCCTTGATCTCAGTGATCGGTCTCGTCGACGTGGTCGCCATTGTATTTGATCCGGTTTGAGGCCCGCCAGGGCCGGAGAAAATTGAGCTAGCCGCGTGTTGTGTTCATGAAAGCGTCGATCTGGTCAACCATCACCGGTCTGACCTCGGCGCCCTGCTCGAATGCCTTGTACCATTCCACGACGGCGGATGCGGCACGGTCGAGGCCCCAGCGCGGCCTCCAGCCGAGCTGGGCCCGCGCCTTGGAACTGTCGAGCGACAATAGCCGCGCCTCATGTGGGTGCTCGCCCGGCTGCGGCATCTGCTGCGGCGGAACACCCCACAGGACGGCCAGGTGGTCGACCAGCCAGCGCACGGTGCGCACACTGTCGGCGTCGGGGCCGAAATTCCATTCGCTCGAGAAAGCGGCCGGGTCGCTCCACAGATGCTCGGCAAGGAGAATATAGCCCGACAGCGGCTCAAGCACGTGCTGCCAGGGCCGCACCGCCTCGGGATTCCGAACCGGCACCGGTTGGCTATTGCGGATCGCCGCAATCACATCGGGGATCAGACGGTCCTGCGCCCAGTCGCCGCCGCCGATCACGTTTCCGGCGCGGGCGCTGGCAAACCCGATCCGGTTAGCCCCGCTGAAGAACGACGAGCGATAGGCCGACGTCACCAGTTCCGCGCAGGCCTTGCTGTTGGAATAGGGATCCTTGCCTCCGAGCGGATCGACCTCGCGATATCCCCACACCCATTCCTTGTTGTCGTAGCATTTGTCGCTCGTGATGTTGACGAGCACGCGCACGCCTGAAGTCCGCACCGCCTCGAATACATGGACGGTGCCCATGACGTTGGTCGCGTAGGTACCAACCGGGTCCTCATAGGAGGCGCGCACGATGGCCTGCGCCGCCATGTGGAACACGATCTCGGGTTGGAACCGCTCGAACGCGGACTTGACCGCAGCGGGATCGCGGATGTCGGCGAAGACCGATACGACGTCCTGCCCGACCTGCGCCAGGTCGTACAAATTGGGGGTCGTCGACGGCGCCAGCGCAAGGCCTGCGACCTCGGCGCCGAGATGACGAAGCCACGTGACCAGCCAACCGCCCTTGAACCCGGTGTGGCCGGTGACGAGAACGCGCTTGCCTGTCCAGAAACCGGCATTCATGGCCAACGCTTCCAGGGCGCCCGCCCGCTGTCCCAGAGCTGCTCCAGATGCAGCTTGTCCCGCAGCGTGTCCATCGCCTCCCAGAAGCCGGCGTGGCGGTAGGCTGCGAGCTGTCCATTCTGTGACAAGCGCTTGAGCGGCTCCTGCTCCCAGATCGTGGCGTCGTCGCCGAGATAGTCGAAGATCGCAGGCTCGAGCACGAAGAAGCCGCCGTTGATCCAGCGGCCGTCGCCGCGCGGCTTCTCCTCGAAATGCTGGACGACATCGTCATCGATATCGAGCGCGCCGAAACGGGCCGGCGGCTGGATCGCCGTGACCGTCGCGTGGCGCCCGTGGGCGCGATGGAAATCCCGCAGTGCGCCAATGTCGACGTCCGCGAGGCCGTCGCCATAGGTCATGCAGAAGGTCCCGTTGCCGACGTAATCCCTCACACGCTTGAGCCGCCCGCCGGTCATGGTGTTGAGGCCGGTGTCGACCAGCGTCACCTTCCAGTGCTCGGCGAATTTGTTGTGCACTTCCATCGAATTGTTGGCGAGGTCGAACGTCACGTCAGCCATATGCAGGAAGTAATTCGCAAAGTATTCCTTGATGACGTACGATTTGTAGCCGCAGCAGATGACGAACTCGTCGATGCCATGCGACGAGAAGATCTTCATGATGTGCCACAGGATCGGCTTGCCGCCGATCTCGATCATGGGTTTCGGCTTGACGTGGCTTTCTTCGGTGATGCGGGTGCCGAACCCACCCGCCAAAATCACGGCCTTCATGCTCACACCCATCCAGCAGGAATATCACATCAGAACGATCAGCCCAGTCTTGTCAACGAGATCAGGCATTTATTACCCGCTTTGGGAGCGGTTGAAGTTGTCCGCTTACCTGCTAAAGAAAGGATTGAAAGATGGCAACCCCACCACCAGCGCATCAACCGCCCCGGGCCGGCTGCCATCCGCCTGATACCGACCGCGGGTGACTGAATGGACGCCCTGGAGGATTGATGCCGAAGAAGATCAGCCTTGTGACCCCCTGCTACAACGAGGAAGCGGGAATCCGTGAATGCTACGCAGCGGTCAAGGACATCTTCGATCGGGAGCTACCGGGCTATGAGCGCGAGCACATCTTCTGCGACAACGCCTCGACCGACCGGACCGTGGAGATCCTGAAGGAGATCGCGGCGCAGGATCCTTCGGTCAAGGTCATCGTCAACGCCCGGAATTTCGGCGTGCTGAGGAACACCTACAACGGCGTGCTGGCCTCGACCGGCGACGCCACGGTGCTGTTCATGCCCGCCGATTTGCAGGATCCGCCGGCGCTGATCCCGACCTTCGTCAAGCATTGGGAGCAAGGTTATGAGATCGTGTTCGGCATCCGGGCGCGGCGCGAGGAGCCGTTCCTGAGCCGCACGGCGCGACATCTCTACTACAAGATGATCAGCCGCATGTCCTATGTCGACTATCCCGCCGACGTCGGCGACTACCAGCTGGTCGACCGCAAGGTGCTCGACGCCATGGAGCAATTCGAGGACGTGCAGCCCTTCATGCGCATGATGCCGTTCGAATGCGGTTTCCGCTCCATCGGAGTGCCCTATACGTGGCTCGCGCGAAAGCACGGCATATCGCGCAACCGGCTGTCGAGCCTGATCGACCAGGGGCTGCTCGGCGCCATCAGCTTCTCGACGGTGCCGCTGCGCTCGGCGTTCTTCTTCGGACTGATCATTTCATCGCTGAGCTTCGCCTATGCGTTCGTCGTACTGCTGCTCAAGATCGCGGGCTTCGACATTGGCCCGCGCGGCATTCCCACGATCGTCATCGGCCTGTTCTTCTTCGGCGGCGTGCAGCTCTTCTTCCTTGGTGTACTCGGCGAATACATCGTTGCGATCTTCAATCAGGTGCGGCGGCGGCCGATTGTGGTGGAACGCGAACGAATCAATTTTGACTGAGCTGTTCTCCGGCGGTCGGGCGCTGTGTCGACCTGACAACAAACTGGGGCCGTGCCGGCACAATCGTCTAGGGGCAACATGTTGACGCCGAATCCGTCCCGCGCCGACGCACACAGCGACCTGCCGCGCGCCGCCTTGCTGGACCGAACGAGCTGCCTTCTGGTCGGCTTCCTGCTGATCGTGCACGTCCCCCTGGCCTTCGACAATGGACTGTTCGGCGACGATTGGCTGATGTTCGAGGTCAAGCCAGGATACCAAACACTGATTTCCTTCCTGCTTCACGGCGCTGGGCATCCGATCACCTACCTCTACTGCGCGATGGCCAACCTGACCGGCTATCCCATGCTCTTCATGAACGGGCTCGCGCTGGCGGGGATCGCGATCGGCGCCCTGAGCCTGCGATCTTTTCTGATTCACCTGCGGATTCTGTCCGAATTCGAGACGTCCTGCGTTGTCTTCCTCGTGTGGACCTACGCTGGCTTCCGTGACTGGGCGACCAAGATCACCGCCCCATACATCTTCAGCTTCGCTCTGCTCTGCCTTGGGCTCAATCTCTTTGCCGGCATCGCAAATTCACGCCGTCCAAGCGTCGGTTTACGGCTCGTGAGCCTCGTTGCAATCTTCTGCAGCTTCGCGATCAACTCGATGATCGTCGTCTACTTCGTAGGCTTGCTGGCCGGCATTTGGCTGATCAAATCCGACGAAGGCCGCAAGCAGCCGATAGCGAACCGCCTCGCTCAATCGGCAAAGCGCTTTGCAGACTACCTTGCGGTTCCCTTCGTTTACTGGGTCTCGACCAACTATTTCTTTCCCAAGATCGGTCCCTACCGTGACTACTATTTGATCCGGGTCCCCGCGCTCGACGACACGCTTGTTCAGCTGCGGCAATTCGTGCGATGGGGCACCTACGAACCCTTCCTCAACGCGATCGAACTCGCCGCGCAATCCCGCTTGCCCGCCATCCTGTCGCTCGTTGCCGGCGTCGCGTTTGTGTCCCTGGCTTTGTGGCAGAGCAGGATTGCCGCAAGCCGTTCGCGGACGTCGCCACGCGACCTGATCTGGCCAGCGGTCGCGGGGATCATGCTCTTCGTCGTCTGCGCGCTGCCCTATATCAGCGTCGGCATATCCCCAACCGGTCATTTTTACGAATCAAGGCACTTGATCCTTTTTGGTATTCCTCTCGGCTTCATTCTCGTCTCGATCCTTCGTGTCGTGCAGCATGCTTCCAGTAAATTCGTCAGTTACGCCGTCTGCGCACTGGTTCTCTCGGCCAATCTTTGCTCGCTCTGGAACAGCTATTTCTTTCAACAGGCCAGATGGATTCGGCAGTCAGCTATGATCGAACAGCTGCAGCGCAGCTATCGCGAGCCGCCTGCGGCGGTGTTCAATCTGGTCGATGGCTTCCTCGACTATCCCGGCAATACCTATTACGGGATCAGCGAGATAACTGGCGCCTTGCACGTCGCCTGGGACAACCGCCCCCTGTTCGGCTTCACCGGGAGAAACGAGCGACCGACGGTTCTTCAGGAAATAGACCAGGCCATGCGGATGGACGGGTCAGCGTTTCGCAACATGGATTTGCGCGGTCCGCAGGCGACGATCGAGTTTGTTCCAAAGGCGCCGGTCCTGAACAACTATGAATTATCCACCCGCTATTATGGCTGCCTGATCCGCTTTTGCGACCGGCAGGAATTCCTCGACGCAGAGGCAAGCACCTCGGTCCGTATCGGCCCGATCCCTGACATCGTTCCGCTCGACGGAAAGGCGGCCCCTTGAAGAAAGCGTTCCGGGCATGAACTCGCTGCAGGCCGGCACCGAAGCGGATCGATCAGCTGCAATGCCCGTTGGTACAAAAGGCCCCCCCGCAATTTCAATCGTCACACGGTTCGGATACGTCCTGCTGTGGTTCATCTCCCCTGTGGTATCTTCTGCCCTTCGCCTCAGCCGCGCTCTACAGCAGCCCCTCGACCGATGATTTCTGCCTGGCTTCGAGCACCCTCGGGCAGGCAGTTGGGGCTGTCCACCAATATTACGTGTCGGTGACTGGACGATTGCCCGCGCTGGCGATCATCACCATGCCTTCCCTGCTGGCAAGCGCCACCGGCCTCGATCTTTTTGCCGTCTATCCGGTCTTCAACGTCGTCGTCATTGTCTTGTTCGCCGGCGCCATGATGGTTTCGGCAACATGGCTGTTGCGGACGGACGATTATCTCCTCGGTGGCCTACTTGGCTTGCTGTCGAGCACTCTGATTTTGAGCCTTGTCCCCAACATCAGCGAGTTCGTCTACTGGGTGACCGGCGAAGCCTGCTATTTGACCGCCGCTGTCGGCGCATCGCTCTTTGCGGCCTGGGCAACCGGCGTCGCGCTGAACCGCAATCGCATCGGCATTTCTTCGTTATGCCTTGCCATTCTCGTCTGCGCGTTCACCGCCATGTTCAATGAATTCACGGCATTCTTCCTCCTCGGCGCTGCGCTATTGTCGCTGCTGTTCAGGGTGTTGGTCATGCGGCGGGAGGCTCAGGCCGGGTACCACGTGGCCATCATCGCGACCATCCTCCTGAGCTATTGCGTCGTGTTTTTTTCACCCAGCAATGCCATTCGGCTCGGAGCGTATCGGCGAAGCGGCGACATCGGCGCTTCGTTCGATACTGCGCTCATCTACCTCGCCGATTACGCGATCTTTCTGGGCAAGCTGGAGGCTGTTCAGTCGTTCGGAATTCTGGCCGTCTGCTTCGGCATCGCCACCACCACTCGCATATCGTTCAGGACGGCCGCTCAGAACATGCTGTTTGCCGTCGGCCTGCTCTGCCTCGGTGCGGTGTGGGCATTCTCGTCCTACTTCATCGGCGCCTATAGCACCGGCGAGGTGCTTGCGCTCAGAGCGAGAAACGAACTTGTTGCCGTTGAGGTCACGCTCCTGACGACCTGCATTGTCATCTGGGTCCAAGCTGTCTTGGGCTCATTGCTTCAGTTCCAGAAGAGGGAAATGCCGCGAACGGCAGGCGTCGCCGCCCTTCTCGTCGTCGCGTTCGGAACATGGCAGATCCTGCCGGTAACCGGCGCCCCTACGTATGTACAGCTGAGGGATGAATGGCCGCAGCTTGTCGTCTACTGGCGTGAGAGCCTCGCCAGAAACTCGCTTCTCTCCACAACCAGCGACGCAGACGTCACTGTCTCCCGCCGCACCGCGATGCCGCGGCTCTTGGCGGGTGATGAACTCAAGGAAACCCCACTGCAGCTGCCAAACGACTGCATTGCACGTTTTTATAAGAAGTCCACGGTGGTGCTCGCCCACCAAGACCTTGGCGTAAGGCCTTGATCATCGTTTTTCGGCTCGTCCCCTCGCAGGGACGGCAAGGACGATGCCCTGCTCAATAGAGGCCGGCTCAATAAGAGTGCTTGGCGGGGTTGCCCTGGAGGAGAACCACAGCTAGAAATCCGCGTGGCGGGGCGCTACGACTTTTGTCAGGGCAATCGTGGATCAGTACAATTCGGACACAGCACCGGATGCGAGGAGCGTTTTGAAGTTCATCGGAGCGCGGCTCTGGAAATTCAAACTCCCGATCGCAGGCGCGGCCCTGGCCGCGGTCGTGCTGACATTTGCCCTGTACGAGCCGAAACCCATACAAGCCTGGACCGGCAAGGCAACCGTGACGATCGGAATCGCCCCGCCGGCGGCTTTTGTCTTGCAGCTGTCTGGCCCTCCGCTGGCTCCGCTCGAACCTCCCCGGAGCCTCGTCGCACGGATTTCGGATCAGGCATTCAGGGAAAAGGTCGCCAACCGTGCGGCCCTTGATCCCAAGACCTCGAGCTTTTCCAAGATGATGGTCGCGTCCAGCTTGCGCGGCATAGTTCTGGACAGCGAACGTGACATCGCAGTCGAGCTTTCGGCAGGCTCTTCCGCCGATGTTCAGGCGGCGCTCGCCGCCCTGGCTGCGGAAATCAGCGAGGCGCACGGCGCCCTCCTCAAGCAGCGCCTGCAACCCCTGCGGGCCCAAATCGAGGATGCCAAAGCACGGGTGGCTCAAATCGAGAAATCGAACGACAGTGTCAACGCCCGTCTCCTGTCGCCAGAGCCCGCCGACAATATTCGCGCGCCGATCGTGCCCACGGTACCCGCGGCGATTCCAGCCTGGAACCAGTTGAAGGATCGTATTCAGACCGGCGAGAATCTGGCAGAGATGAGCGAGCCTACGGTTGTGCAGCTGAGCGCCGCTATTTCACCCATGGCCTCTCGCTCGATCGGAACGCTGAGGGCGTCCATTTTGGCCGGCCTTGTTATGATTGCGGCGATGAGCATTCTCGCTCTGGCCGTGGGCCCGCGGAGAGGATCCGGAGCGTGAAAAGCATAAAGATACGTCTATCCAAGTCGTGTTGATTTCAAGAAGATGTCGGCCCTCCCAGACCAGGTCGTAGTCGCGTTTTCGACGAGCGCATTCTGCTTGTTTGTTCTTTTCCTGGCAGCCTACCGGCCTGTGATCTTTCTGGGGTTCTTCTTCATCCTGTTCACCTTTGTCTGGCGCACCGCATCGATCACCTTCATCGACTTGGCTGGTCCGGTATGGTCATCCCAGACCCTTCGCTACATCGGCCCCGGCCTTGCAACGCCGCTGCACGTGCTGGCCTATTTCATGACACTCGTACCCTTTGTCATGGTGCTGCGGCCGAGCGTGATCAGCGCCTGGGGTGAGGCCATCGACCGCCGCCGAGCGCAGCAGGGGATGCTGACGCTCTCGGATCTGACGATCGTGCTGTCAGCCCTGTTCCTCGGATACCTGTTTCTTGACATGCTGCGTCACGGCTCCATTCCGCTGTTTGCGCATGTTGAGCGCTATGCTTACACGGCGGAGATGGCCGGCGCGGCGCACCGGTGGCTGGTTAGGTACGGCAATTTCCTCACATTCTGGTGGGGCATCATGTTTGCCGCGGAATGGTTGCGAAATCGCAGGACCGATGTCCGCTATCTGGGACTGCTCGCGATCCTGCTCGCCTACATGTTCCTTACCGGCAATCGCTTTTCGGCATTCTACAGCCTTCTGAGCTTCTTCGTCATTCCGTCATCTGCAATCGTTGCACAGGGTGCGGCCGAGCGATCGAAGGTGCCGTTTGGCTGGATTAGGCAAACCTTTGGCACGCGCGAGATTGCAATCATCGGCGCGGGCATTTCGCTCGCCGTCCTCTTGGCCGCCACGGCGATCTATAACAATCTGGTCAGTGTCCGCGGTTATGAAGGCTCTGAGGTCGCGTCTCAATTCTGGGAGCGCCTGCTCATCCAGCCGAGCGAAATGGGTTGGATTTCCTACGAGCGCGTGTTCGTCCATAACCACTGGCAGCCCGATTCTGTCTACGATTTTCTATTTCAGCGCCCGCTGGACCCGAACAAGAATACAACTCCGCAATATCTGATGCTGGAAACAATCGGCGAGCCCCGCACGTCCGAACACATATTCCGGGGGTTCCAGTTTGCCGGCGGATTTCCGGAGATATTCTTTGAATTGTTCGGTCCGATCTACGCCTGGCCATTTCTTTTCGGCTGCGGGTTCACTGCCGCTTTATTGACCGCCCTGATCGTGAAAGGCGCGATGCTCGGACGCTATTCATCCGCATTTCTGGCCCTCTATGTGCTGTACGGGTTCCACGTGATGTACATCGGCGGCATGCTCAATTTCGCTATCGTGGAAAGCTACTGGCTCAAGATCGCAGCACTGGCGATCGCTCTGATTCTGGAATCCGGACTTGCTCGTGCCGGATTACCACTCGTACCATGGGCCATTGCCATGATCCGCCCCCGCTGGCTTGCAACCAGGCTCGGGTTCATCGGACAACACTTCCAACCTAGGGCAACACGATAATTGAAGATGATCTCAACCCGCCCGAGATGCTTCGCGCTGGCAATCGCGTTGCGATGTAACGGCCATCCCGCATGCTGAGACAGGCCGCCATTCTCGTCGGCGGGCTCGGCACGCGGCTCGGCGAGCGAACCAGGGCCGTGCCCAAGCCGATGCTCGAGGTCGGCGGGCAACCGTTCCTGGACACGTTGATCGATGAACTCGCCCGTTATGATCTGTTCGACGAGATCCTGCTCCTCGCGGGCCACAAGGCCGAACTCGTCGAGACGCGGTATGCCGGGGCAAGCCGGGGCCGCACACGAATCATCGTGTCGCGGGAAACGGAGCCGCTCGGCACTGCGGGCGCGCTGGTTCATGCGAGCCCTCTCCTCCATGACCGCTTTTTGCTGCTCAATGGCGACTCGCTGTTCGATTTCAATCTGCTGGACCTGATCGCGCACGCGCGCCCTGTCGGCGTCCACATGGCGCTGCGCGCCGGCGTCGAGGGCGACCGCTACGGCCGCGTCGTACTGGACGGGGACGTCGTGCGGGCGTTTGTCGCGCCGGGTGCGGGCGCTACGGGACCTGTGAACGCTGGCGTCTACGTCGTCAACAAATCCGTCGTCGCAGGCATCACAACGCTTCCTGCCTCGCTCGAGCAGAACGTGTTCCCATCCCTCGTTGCACGGGACGCGCTGCACGGCACGGCCTATCGGGGCTATTTCATCGACATCGGCATTCCCGAGGATCTCGCGCGCGCCGACCGCGAACTGCGCGAGAAGCTGCGGCGTCCGGCCGTGTTCTTCGATCGCGACGGTGTGCTCAACCATGATTCCGGGTATGCCTACGAGGCAGACAAGCTCGAATGGATCGATGGCGCGCGCGAAGCCGTGAAAGCCGTCAACGATGCCGGATACTTCGCCTTTGTCATCACCAACCAGTCCGGCATCGCGCGCGGCTATTACGAGGAGCAGCACGTCGTGGCGCTGCATCGCTGGATGGCGGACCAGATGGCGATGATCGGCGCCCATGTCGACGCCTTCGAGTATTGCCCGGATCACCCGGACGGCACCATTGCGCGCTATTGTCGTGCCAGCGATCGCCGCAAGCCGGCACCCGGCATGATTACCGATCTCGTCGCGCGCTTCCCGGTCGACATGTCCCGCAGCATGGTGATCGGTGACAAGGCGAGCGACTTGGAGGCCGCTGAGGCCGCTGGCATAGCAGGCCATCTGTTCGAGGGCGGCAACCTCGAGGCGTTCGTCAGGGAACGGCTAGGTTCGACCGGCAATGCCTAGGCGGGCGCGCCCGATTCGACGCGCCATCAAAAAGTGCAGCATAAGCGCGCACTTGGCGCATGGCGAAAAGGCTGCTCTGTTGCGCACAACCGCCAGTGTGCTATAGCGCCATCTTATTGGGAAGACTGGTTTAATCGCGTTTGGGGTCCGACATGGCAGATCTGAAGGACGCCCGCGTCCTCGTTACCGGCAGCGACGGCTTCATCGGTTCGCATGTCGTCGAGGAACTGGTGAAAGCCGGGGCCCGGGTCAAAGCGGTCGTCTACTACAATTCCTTCAACTCCTGGGGCTGGCTGGACACGGTTCCGACCGACGTCATGAAATCGGTGGAGGTCGTGGCCGGGGACATCCGCGATCCGCATTTCATGATCGCGGCCGCCAGCGGCTGCACTGACGTGCTGCATCTGGCCGCGCTGATCGCAATTCCATTCTCCTATGTCGCGCCCGATTCCTATGTCGAAACCAACGTGCGCGGAACGGTGAACGTGCTCCAGGCCGCGCGCATGGCCGGTGTGCGGCGTTTCGTGCAGACTTCGACCAGTGAGGTTTACGGCACCGCGCAGGTCGTGCCGATCAAGGAGAATCACCCGCTCGTCGGACAATCGCCCTACTCGGCCTCGAAGATCGCCTCCGATCAGATGGCGCTGTCGTTCCAGGCCTCGTTCGACATGCCGGTGGTCGTCATCAGACCGTTCAACACCTACGGACCGCGACAATCCGCGCGCGCGGTCATCCCGACCATCATCAGTCAGATCGCCACGGGCAAGCGCAAGATCCGGCTCGGCGCCATCAGCCCGACACGCGATTTCTCCTACGCCACCGACACCGCACGCGGCCTGATCGCCGGGCTCACCGCGCCCGCCGAGCAGACCGTCGGCCAGACCATCAATCTCGGCAGCGGTTTCGAGATCTCGGTCGGAGCAACCGTCGAGATGATTGCCGACGTGATGGGCGTCAGGATCGAGATCGAGACCGACGAGGCGCGCCTGCGCCCCGCCAACAGCGAGGTCGAGCGGCTCTGGGCCGACAATTCCAAGGCGCGCCAGCATCTTGGCTGGGCGCCGGAATTCGGCGGGCTCGACGGCATGCGCCGCGGCATCGAGCAGACGGTGGGCTGGTTCACCAATCCCGCCAATCTGAGCCGCTACAAGGCGGACGTCTACAATGTCTGAGGCAAGTCTGGGAGTGGCCGTGACCAAATCCGCCTTCGAGCCAAAGGCCGTGGTCGATGCCGTCCGTCGTGCCGCGGGCACGCCCAACGGCATCCTCGGCCTGCACGAGCCCATCTTTGCCGGCAACGAAGTCCGCTATCTCGAAGAGTGCATCAAGAGCACCTTCGTCTCCTCGGTCGGCCCGTTCGTCGACCGCTTCGAGCGCATGCTCGAAGAAGTCACGGGCGCCAGACGCGCCGTCGCCGTCGTCAACGGTACTGCGGCTCTGCACGTCTGTTTCAAGCTCGCCGGCGTCGAGCCCGGCGACGAGGTCATGTCGCCGGCACTGACCTTCATCGCGACGACCAATGCGATTGCCTATTGTGGGGCGGTGCCGCATTTCGTCGACAGTTCGCTCATGACGCTCGGCATGGACGCGCGCGCCCTCGCCACGCGGCTCGAAGCGATTGCCGAGCGCACGCAGAAGGGCACGATCAATCGCGAGACCGGTCGCCGCATCGCCGCGATCTCGCCGATGCACACATTTGGGCATCCGGTCGCGCTCGACGAGATCGCCGCAATCGCGCGAGACTGGGGCATCGCCCTGGTCGAGGACGCCGCGGAATCGCTGGGATCGACCTACAAGGGTCATGCCGTCGGATCCCAGGCGCGCCTCGCCGCGCTGAGCTTCAACGGCAACAAGATCGTCACCACCGGCGGCGGCGGCGCCGTCCTCACCAATGACGAGGAACTGGGACGCCGCGCCAAGCATCTGACGACGACCGCGAAGCTGCCGCACAAATGGGCCTTCGTGCATGACGAGATCGGATTCAACTACCGCCTGCCCAACCTGAACGCCGCGCTCGGCTGCGCGCAGCTCGAACAACTCGACGGTTTCCTGGCGAGCAAGCGCCGCCTGGCCGCCGCCTATGAGCGTGTCTTCGCGGAAGTGCCCGGCGTGCGCTTCTCGCGCGAGCCCGAAGGCACCACCAGCAATTACTGGCTGAATGCGATCTTGCTCGACGAGGCCTGCGCGGCGCGCCGCGACGAAGTGCTCACGGAGCTGAACGAAGCCGGTTTCGGCGCGCGGCCGGCCTGGACCCTGATGCACCGCCTGCCAATGTTCGCGCAGAGCCCGCGCGGCGATCTCGCGAACGCCGAATCCATCGAGCGGCGCCTGATCAATCTTCCCTCCAGCGCCAGCATCCGGCCCCGCGATGAGTGAACCAAGCCGAAAAATCTGTTTCGTCACCGGCAGCCGCGCCGATTTCGGCCTGATCATCTGGCCGATGCGCACGATTCGCGAAACGCCCGGGCTCAAGCTCCAGCTCGTTGCCACCGGCATGCACCTGTCGCCGGAGTTCGGCTATACCATAGACAATATTCGCGCCGAAGGCTTCGACGTCGACGAGAGCGTCGAATCGCTGCTGTCGAGTGATTCCGGCATCGGCGTCTCCAAGTCGGTCGGCCTCGGCGTGATCGGATTTGCCGATGCCTTCGCCCGTCTCAAGCCGGACCTCGTCGTCGTGCTTGGCGACCGCTACGAGACCTTTGCCGCCGCCCAGGCCGCGATGTTCATGCGACTGCCGATGGCGCATCTGTTCGGCGGCGACGTCACTGAAGGCGCGATCGACGAAGCCATCCGTCACGCCATCTCCAAGATGTCGCATCTCCATTTCACCAGCAACGAGAGCTCGACCCGGCGGCTGATCCAGCTCGGCGAGCATCCGTCGCGAATTCACACGATCGGCTCGGTGGGGATCGACGCGATCAAGCGCCTGGCGTTGCTGGATCGCGACGGCACCGGTCGCGCGGCGGGGTTGGCGCTCGCGAGTCGCAATGCGCTGGTGACGTTCCATCCCGTCACGGTCGAAGCGGGACGATCGGTCGCTGAACTGGAGGAGCTGCTCGCAGCGCTCTCAACGCTCGATCCTGGCTTCGGCCTGGTCTTCACGCTCGCCAACGCCGATGCCGAGGGGCGCGCACTGAACGAGCGGATCGAGGCATTCGTAGCCGGACGGCCCAACAGTGTCGCGGTCGCATCGCTCGGCCAGCTTCGCTATCTCAGCCTCATGAACCAGGTGGATGTCGTGATCGGCAACTCCTCGAGCGGCGTCCTCGAAGCACCCTCGCTCGGCATTCCAACGGTCGACATCGGCGAGCGTCAGCAGGGCCGCGAGCGCGCTGCGTCGGTGTTTCATACACCACCCGGGCGCGCCGCGATCGCCGCCGCCATTGCGCAGGCTCTGGCGCGCGGGCGTCAGGATACGGTCAATCCCTACGGTGACGGCGAATCCAGTCGGCGATTTGTGGAGATCATCGCCGGCATCCCCGATTTCAGGCCGCTCCTGAAGAAGGGATTTTATGAGCCTGGAGTGCGCCCATGACGGCAAGCCGTACGCTCATCATCGCGGAAGCGGGAGTCAACCACGACGGCAGCCTGGAGAAGGCGCTGGCGCTGGTTGATGCTGCAGCAGACGCCGGTGCCGACGTCGTCAAGTTCCAGACGTTCAACGCCAAGTCGCTCGCGGCCAGCGCGGCGAAAAAGGCCGGCTATCAACAACGTACGACGGACGCTGCGGAGAGCCAGCTGGCCATGCTGACGCGGCTCGAACTGCCGCAGGCCGCACATCAGGCCCTGATCGCACGGGCTGCCGCCCGCAACATCGAGTTCCTGTCGACCCCGTTCGACCATGCCTCGCTCGCCTTTCTTTTGTCGTTGAAGCTGAAGCGTATCAAGCTCGGCTCCGGCGATCTCACCAATGCACCGCTGCTGCACGCAGTCTCGAGGGCCGGCGCGACGCTGATCCTTTCAACCGGCATGGCCACGTTGGGAGAGATCGAGGAGGCGCTGGGCGTGCTGGCACACGGCTACAGCCACAGCGATCCGCCGGGCATTGCCGCCTTCCGCGCGGCATGGCGCGACCCGACCGCGCGCGCCACGCTCGGGCGGCACGTCAGCCTGCTTCATTGTACCACCGAATATCCCTGCCCGACGGCCGATGTGAATCTCGCTGCAATTGCGACGATGCGGGCTGCATTCCAGCTGCCGGTCGGCTATTCCGATCATACCGACGGATTCGAGATTTCGCTCGCCGCGGTCGCGCTCGGCGCGAGCATCATCGAGAAGCACCTGACGCTCGATCGAAAGGCCGAAGGTCCCGATCATGCTGCATCGATAGAGCCGGAAGAATTCAAGCGAATGGTGATGGCGATCCGCAATGTTGAGAGCTCACTCGGCGATGGCGTAAAGGCGCCCAAAAACTCGGAGATCGGCAATGTGCCGGTCGCGCGCAAGAGCCTCGTCGCGGCGCGGTCGCTAAAGGCAGGCGAAATCATCGGCCCGGATGACATCACTGCCAAGCGTCCGGGATCCGGCCGTTCTCCAATCGAATATTGGTCGCTGATCGGGACGGCAGCGTCGCGCGCGCTCGAACCGGACGATCTTGTCTAGCTTCGAGGCTTTGCAGGAATCCCGCTGAGCGCCGATCCGTCGGGACAGGAGGCCGTGACCACCGAGCCCATCGCAACAAACGAGTCCTTGCCGATGGTGATGTGATCCCGCACACGGCTTCCGAGACCAACGAAGCAGTTCTCACCGATCTCTGCGCCACCACCGACAACAGTTCCGGGCGACAGATGGGTGCAGTCGCCGATACGCACGTGGTGCTCGACGATGACCCCGGAATTGATGATGCAATGGTCGCCGATCACGGCTCTCGCATTGACGATGGCACCCGGCATGACGACAGTGCCCACTCCGATCCTGGCCGATGGCGAGACGAACGCGCGTGGATGAACGACGGAAGCCCAGCGCTTGACCGGCACACGGCCGATCATCTGCGCGCGCGCCGGCCCGGCCTGCAGCGTCCCGATTCCAATCACGGAGGCGGCGTCCGGGTAGTTCGGCACGTCCTCATCTGTTCCGAGATAAGGAAGCTCGCCGAGCGTGACCGGTTGGCGATCGACGAACCCGACGATATTGAACTGACCGGACAGCAGCGCCGCCTCGTAAACCATGATGGCGTGCTCGCCGCCGCCGATGATGATGAGATCGTCCATTACACTCCCCTGCGCCGTCACCCTACCGCCCGGGTTCCGGGTCTTCAAACCCCCGATCCGGACCGGAGGTCGCGTCGTCCAACAGCGACAATCCGAGGTAGGGCCCCTTGGGGTTGACGCCGCCCCGCCCAGCCGCGATATAGCTCAATCACCCGCGGGTCGCCCTTAAAAAAGTCCGGCGTATACGAGGCAGATTGCCATGAAATCCTGGCGCAGAGCCATCGTTGGAACGCAGGCGACTGTGGGCGAGGCCATTGCTGCGATCGAAAGCGGCAGCATTCAGATTGCGCTCGTGCTCGACGACCAGAATCGCCTGCTTGGCGTGGTCACGGACGGCGATGTCCGGCGGGGCCTGCTTCGCGGCATTTCGCTCACGGGACTTGCGACCGACGTGATGAACCGCGCGCCCGTATCGGCGCCGTCGACGCTGTCGCGCGACGACCGTTTGCATCTGATGCGGCAAAAATCGATCAAGCAGCTCCCGCTCGTGGACGACGGCGGCCACCTGGTCCTGGTCGAGACGCTCGATGATCTGCTCGAGGCGCGCCACTATCCGAACCCGGTTTTGATCATGGCCGGCGGACTCGGCGAGCGTCTCGGTGCGCTGACGCGGGACGTACCGAAGCCGATGCTCAATGTGGGCGGCCGCCCGCTGCTCGAAACCATCGTGCGCAACATCGTGCAGCAGGGCTTCGGCAACATCCTCATCTCGGTCAATTACAAGGCCGACCTGATCAGGGACCATTTTGCCGACGGCGCTGCTTTCGGCGCGAACATCCAGTATGTCCATGAAACGGAGCGCCTGGGGACCGCCGGCGCTCTCGGGCTGTTGCCGGCGCCGCCGGACCTGCCGATGGTCGTCACAAATGGCGACATCCTCACCACCATCAATTACGGCGCGCTTCTCGACTTTCACAACGGAATGCCGGCCGAAGCGACAATGGCGGTACGCGAGCACAAGGTGCACGTGCCCTACGGTGTGGTATCGACGTCGGAAGGCTATCTACAAACCATCCGCGAGAAGCCGACGGAGAGCTGGTTCGTCAGCGCCGGCATCTATGTGATCGGCCGCTCGGTGTTTCGCCATGTCGAACCCGGCGTCCGGGTGGACATGCCCGCCGTGTTGGAGCGTGTGATGGCCAGCAAGGGACGTGTCGCAGTCTATCCGATCCGCGAATACTGGCTCGATATTGGCCGCATGGAGGATTTCGAACAGGCGCATGCGGAGTTTCACGAGGTCTTCCTGTGACCTCCGGGACCGCCGTCGTGATTGGCCTGGGCTCGATCGGACTCCGCCACGCCGGGGTGCTGCGTAAACTCGGTCTGCAAGTGGCAACCGTGAGCCGCCGCGACGGCGGCGACTACAAGTCCATCGAGACCGCAGTCACCCAGATGCGCCCCGACTACGCGGTCGTCGCCACCGAGACCGCGCGGCACGCGGGCGATTTGCTGGCGCTTGCACAGGCTGGCTTTCGCGGATCTGTGCTGGTCGAGAAGCCGTTGTTCGCAAAAGCCGCGCCCGTGCCCGATTACCCGTTTGCCCATGTCAGCGTCGGCTACAATCTTCGCTTCCACCCGGTAATGACTGCGCTCGTCGAAAATCTCGCAGGGCGCGAGGCGATCACCGTCGCGGCCTATGTCGGACAGGACATCAGAGATTGGCGGCCCGGCCGCGATCATCGCACAACGGCCTCCGCAACCGCCGATGCCGGCGGTGGCGTGCTCAGGGATTTAAGTCACGAGCTCGATTATCTGTTGTGGCTGTTCGGCCCGTGGCACCGCGTCGCGGCGCTTGGCGGCGCGTCGGGGGCACGCGGCATCGACGTCGACGATCACCTCGATCTCCTGCTCGACATGCAGCGAGCAGAATCGGTTCACGTCCACATGGACTATTTGGACCGCCAGGGCATCCGCCGCATCCGAGTCAATCTCGACAACGACACCATCGAGGCCGACTTCGTGAGCAGCCGCCTGACGGTCAACGGCAAGGCAACGGACATCGCCAGCGAGCGGGACCAGAGCTATCGCGACATGCACGCAGCCGCCATGCGTGGCGCGAGCCCGGCTTGCTCTCTGCCGGAAGCGCGCGGCGTCATGCACCTGATCGATGCCAGCGAACGCGCGCTGCACTCGGAGAGCTGGATCTCGCCATGAGTCTAATCTGCACGATCTGCGCGCGCGGCGGCTCGAAGGGGGTCGTGGGCAAAAATTCCCGCGATCTGATGGGCAGGCCAGTGCTCGCCTGGAGCATCGCACAGGCACGCGAGACTGCGCTGTTCGATACGATCGCCTTCAGCAGCGATTCCGACGCGCTGCTCGAGGCTGCGCTGACGGCCGGCGCCGACATCGCAATCAGGCGTCCCGACGAGATGGCGACCGACACCGCCCCGAAGCTACCCGCGATCCGCCACTGCCTCGAACAGGCGATCGCTCGCACCGGCAAGATGCCGGAAATCTTCGTCGACCTCGACGTCACCTCGCCGCTGCGCCTTGCCTCCGACATCACCGGCGCCGTGAATCTGCTGCAACGGTCCGGAGCGCGCAACGTCATCACCGGCGCGCCGGCGCGCCGTTCGCCCTATTTCAATTTGGTCGAGCAGCGCGCCGACGGCAGCGTCGGCTTGTCGAAATCCGCCGATCATCCGATTGTCCGACGCCAGGACGCGCCGCGCTGCTTCGACATGAATGCGTCAATCTACGTCTGGCGTGTCGAGCCGTTCCTGAAACATCCGGCGGTGTTCTATTCGGACACCCAGCTATTCGAAATGCCGGAAGAACGTTCGGTCGACATCGATTCCGATCTCGATTTCGCGTTGGTGGAGCTCTTGCTCCGTCAACGGCTCAAGGCTTGAGGACAAAGCGATGGCAACGAGCTTCAAGGCCTTGTTCGACCTCACCGGCCGCACGGCGGTCATCACCGGCGGCTGCGGCATTCTCGGACGCCGTTTCGCCGATGGACTCGCGGAATTTGGCGCCGATGTCGCGCTCGTCGATCTCGACCAGACGGCGACGGAAAGTGCCGCCGCCGAGATCGCATCACGCCATTCCAGCCGCGCCAGGGGCTATGCCTGCGACATTACCCGACCGGACGCGGTGCGCAACGTTGCGAGCGCCATTGTAACCGATCTTGGACCGGTTTCGATCCTGCTCAACAATGCCGCCAGCAAGTCCCGCGACGTCGACGCTTTCTTCGCGCCCGTCGAGAAATTCTCGCAGGAAACCTGGCGAGAAATCATGTCGGTCAATCTCGAGGGCATGTTCAACGTCGCGCAGGTATTCGGCGGGCTGATGGCCGAACGCGGATACGGCGCGATTGTGCAGACCGCGTCGATCTACGGGCTGATGGCGCCCGACCAGCGCATCTACGAAGGCTCCGAATATCTCGGACGTGCCATCAATACCCCCGCGGCGTACACGGCCTCGAAGGCTGGCGTGATCGGCCTGACCAAGCACCTGGCGACCTACTGGGCGGCCAAGGGCGTTCGTGTCAACACCCTCACCCCTGGCGGGGTCGAGAGCGGACAGAACGAAGCCTTCAGGCAGCGCTATGGCGCCCGTATCCCGCTCGGCCGCATGGCGCGCGCCGACGAGATGGTGGGCGCAATGCTGTTCCTGGTGTCCGATGCGGCGTCATACGTGACCGGCCAGAACATCGCCGTCGATGGCGGGCTGAGCGCGTGGTGACCTGGCCAATGCCATGCTGAAGCGCCTGGTTCAGAATACCGTCGTGTCCGCGATCGTCTTCGGTCTTGTCGCGGTCCTGGGCGTCGTCGTCATTCCCATCATCATCCGCACCTGGGGCGTTGCGGAGTTTGGATTGATCGTCCTCACCCGCCTTTTCCTGCCCTCGGGCCTGATCGGCATCATCGATTTCGGGCTGCCTGAAGTGACCACGCAAGTCGTGGCGCGTGCCAGGGAACATCGCGACTGGCGACTGGGCGGCAGCCAGATCCTGTTTTTGACGCTGGTTTCCTTGCTCCTGGGGTTTGTGCTGAGCCTTGCGATTTGGCTGGCCGTGCCGCTGATCGTCGCCCAATTCAAGGTCGAAACGGCTCACGCCGGGAGCTTCGCCAATATGCTGTTGGCGACGGCTGCCAGCAATCTCCTGCTTTTCCCCGCCTTGGTGTGGGAAGGCATCGTCAAGGGTTTCGAACGCTATGGGCTGCTGCGGATCTGCGAGTTCCTGACCACCCTTCTCTACGTCGGCGCCACTATCTATGCCGCACGATCGGGACAACCCTACGAGGCAGTGACCTATTGTTTCCTCCTCGCCGCGCTGTTGCGCGCGGTGATCCTGCTTTGCGCCTCGATTGCCGCGCTCAGCCGCACGCGGATCAGGCTCTCCATGCCCGCATCCACGGTCAGCCGAGAGGTGATGACGCGCTGCATCCTCGTCATGCAGGGCAAGTTGATCGGCGGCATTATCGCGCCGATTCAGCCTTTTCTGATCGGTATCTACCTCGGCCCGCAAAGCGTGGGCATTTACGATACGCTCGTGAGAATCCCGCGCCTCGCCAAGGTGGTCGCGAGTCTACTCACGTCCGCGCTGCTTCCGGTCGTGAGCCGGCTCGATCAGCGCAACGACCACCGGCAATTCAATCGATTTGGCGAAGCCGGCATCATGATGCTGCCGATCGTGACCGTACCGCCCTTTGTCGCGGCCGCGGTGATGTCACCCGCCATCATGCAGATCTGGATCGGGCCACAGATCGTTCCTTTCGCCCACTGGATGGGCCTGATGTTCGTCGTCACGATGTGTTTTCAATACGTGATCTTTGGCAACACGCTCTTTATGACCCGTACCAAGGTTCAGGCACGGCTGAACATGCTGATGTTGATCCATCTGATGATCTTTGCGGCGGTCACCCTTGCGGCCGTGCATTTTTTGGCCGAGCGTGCTTTCATTCTCGGACAGACGATCGGAACCGCCGCGATCGTCCCTTGGCAGCTGATGATTTTCGTCAGGGAACTCGAAATCGACCCGCGGCGGTTCTGGTTCGCGATCCTGACCCATTGGGCGATCCTCCTGATCGGTGCACTTCTTCTCGCCGTCGTCCTGCATTTTGCGCCCAGCGCGGGAATCGGGACCCTGGCGACGCTGATGGTCGCGTTTTGCGCCGCCATATGGGGAGCACAGTATTTCCTGGTCTTGAGCCAGGAACAGCGCAGCGTGGTTGCCGGTCTCGGGCGGTCCTATTTCGGCCGAAAAGGTGTCTCGCCGGCAACACTTTAGGGTAGCAAAAGGCTGCGCCATGAGGTTAAAGAGTCCTTCTTTCCTGCGATCAGGCGACCCCTTATGACGACCATCGATGCCGGCGTGAAAACTTCGAAGAAGCAGAAGATCAGCCAGTTTCGCCGCCTGTTGTGGCACATCAACCGGACCGATCTCGGCTGGGTCACCAAGGCGGCCCTCACCTCGCTACAGCCGGGCGCGCGCGCGCGGCGCCTCGAACTCCTGAAGCAACTTCCCACGAAGGCTGAATGGAGCGAGGCGAGCCGCAAGCTCGACAGGGACGGCTATGTCGACGTCTCCTCGCTGGTGGACCGCAGCCGTGCAGAAGCCGTCGCCGCAGTCGCCGACGACAAGGTGAGCCGCCTCAACGAACTTTCTGGCAAGCAGCAGCTCGGACACAAATCGTTCTGGGTGAGTCTTTTGGACGAAGATCTCGTCAACGGATCGTTCCCGGTCGACCATGCCTTCGTTCGCTACGCGTTGCAACCAGCAGCGTTGCGCATCATCGGCGACTTCATGCATGATCTGCCCCAGCTCTCCGATGTCCTGCTGACCCTGTCGCAGCCGACGCCGGACAAGCCTCTGAGCTATTCGCAGCTCTGGCATCTCGATCACGACGACAAGCGCGTCTGCAAACTCTTCATCTACCTGACTGACGTGCGCGACACCGCCGACGGACCTCTGACCTTTATCCCGGCGCCGTCATCAAAGCCGTTCCGCAACACCATCAAGAGCCACATGAGCGACGACAAGGTGTTCGCCAAGGTCGACCGCTCGGCGGTGAAGGAGCTGGTTGCGCCGCGACTGACGTCGTTCATTGTCAACACCGCGCGCTGCCCTCCACATGGGCAGCCGAATCCACTCGGACCGCACGCGCTTGCTCTACACCGCGACCTTCATCCAGCCGCCGCGGATGTATCCCGAACCGGCGCCGCGCTTCCGCGCCGCCGGCCCGCTCTCGGACCTCGAGCGCGCGGTGATGCGGCTCTGATCGATCCAGACAGGAACCCGATCATGCGTGTCGGACTGGTGGTCGACCACCCCAAGCGCGATTTGCCGGGGGCCGTGCTGCTCGCCTATCAGCTCGCTTTGCGCGGCGCGTCCGTCGTCATCGTCCCGATGTACGAGCAGGCGGTCGACGTGCCCCGGCTCGGGCTCGATGCGCTCGTCGTCAACTATGCGCGCGACGCCAATCTCGACCTTATGCGCAACTTCGCCAAGGCCGGGCTTCCGCTTTACGTGCTCGACACCGAAGGCGGCGTGCTCGCCGACACCGGCGGCAATTCGCCGCCGGCGATGGCCGCCTATGTCCGCAGCAGCGGTTATGCCGACATCCTGTCGGGCTACTTCTTCTGGGGCAGCCGGTTGTACGCGGCGTTCAACGATGCCGCCACCATGAAGCCGCAGCAACTGCATCTCACCGGCTGCCCGCGCTTCGACTTTGCCGCGCCGCGCTGGCGCGCGCTGCTCGACGGCGAGCCACGCGGCTATCTGCTGGTGAACGCCAATTTCCCGCTGGTCAATTCGCGCTTCAGCAACAAGCCGGGCGCCGAGCGCGACACTATGGTCCGCGCCGGCTGGGACGCGGATTATATCGACCGCTTCCTGGCCGACTTGAAGATGGTGTTCGCGAATTATCTCGAAGCCGTCCGCAAGCTCGCCTCAGCGCGGCCGGATCAAACGATCCTGATCCGGCCCCATCCCTTCGAGAGCGAGCAGGTTTACCGCGACGCGGTCGCCGGTCACGCCAACGTCGTCGTCGACGGCAGCGGCAGCGTGCTCGACCGCATCCGCAATGCCGCAGCCATCATCCATCTCAACTGCGGTACGGCGGTCGAGTCCGTGCTGCTGGGCAAGCTGCCGATCCAGCTGGAATACCTCAACACGCCGGTGACGGCAGGACACGCCTCGCTGCCGGCCCGCGTCAGCCGTGCGGTGGATTCCTTCGATGCGTTGCTGGCGGTGGTCGACGATATCGAGAGGGAAACCAGGGCCTTCGACTTCGCCCGCGTCCACGCCGAGAATGTCGAGGCGTTCTTCCACCGCAATGACGGCCTCGCGGCCGACCGCGTGGCCGAGGTTCTCACCAGCGAGCGCCCGAACCGACGCTACGTGTCACTCGCGAGCGCCCTCAACGGCGCCCGCTCCAATCCGAGCCTCGGACAGATCGCCAAGGGTGCTGCCAGCCTGGTGCTGGGCTCCGCCGTGACGGAGAACCTGCGGGCCCGGGTCAATCCGGCCCGCCGCGACAAGCGCATCGCGCCCGCCGCCGTCGCGAGCCTGCTGGAGCGCATCGCGCGGCACGATCATGCCGCGTCGGTGCGCATCGTTGCGGCGCGAGCGCGCTGCGCGACTACGGGCTTGCCGCTCGCCAGCATCGCGGTCGAAAAACGACCGGGTGCAGCATGACCGCGCTTCCGACCGGCCTGGCGGCGCGCGCGGAACCCGCGCTGTCTTGCCGCCCTTCGTTGCGCGCAGAATCGCTCCATCGTGAAGGTTGTGAGCTGGGCCAAGTTGCGATATTGGCCCGCTTGTTCCGATGCGTGCGCCCCCGCACCGATTGAAACGCTCGCCCTCCCCACACAAAGCGCTCTCGCCACCGATGCAAGCCGGCAAGACAATCCTGATCACGACCCTCGCCGAATACCAGACCCGGTTCTGGATTCCGGTGGCGCAGCGCCTGCGCGCGGCCGGCAACGAGGTCGAACTGCTCGCCTTCGACGATCGCAGCGCCGAGATGTCGGAGGCCGCGGGCGTTCCGGTCACGAACATGTACCGCGAGGGTCAACGGACCGGCGCATCGACCGGCGACGCCAAGGCCTTCGATGCACGCATTGCAAGTTACGGCCTCGACGGCAGCAATCTCCTGTTCAGCCACGAGCGCTTCACCTTCGGCATCCGCGACACCGCCGCGTTGCGCCGCCGCTTCATGATCTACGCCAATGCCATGGAAGCGCTGCTCGACCGGCTTGAAGCAGAAGGCAAACGTGCGGTGCTGGTCCAGGAGCTGGGCGGCTTCCTGTCGGTGATCTCGAGCTTCTATGCCGCCAAGCGCCGTGGCATACGAAACTGGTTCATCGAACCGTCGTTCTTCCGCGGACGGATGTATTTCACGCCGGACAGCCTCGCCGCGCCGCAGGTGATGGCTCGGCCTGCCGAAGCGGTTTCGCCTGAGGTGCGCGCCTATCTCGACGATACCCTCAAGCAGCAGGCCATCGTCATCCCGAAGAAGGACCAGCATCACTATTCGGCGGCGTTCAAGAAGGTCCTCAATCTGCGCAACTCGCGCCGTCTTGCCGAAAAGCTCTGGGACCAGTTCGCGCTCGGCAAGCATCAGGAGTTCGGCCACAATCTGCGCCATGCCCGCGTGCACGCCGTGATGGCCGTCAACGCGACGCGGCTGAAGAAGGTGTACCGCCCGATTCCGGAAAATCGCTTCGTGTACTATCCCTTCCACGTGCCGGCCGACATGGCGCTGACGCTGCGCTCGCCTGACTATTTGGACCAGATCGCGACCGTCGACTTCCTGCTGCGGACGATTCCGGATTCGCATGTGCTGGTCGCGAAAGAGCATCCCGCCCAGATCGGCGCGATTGCGGCCGATCGCCTGCTCGAACTGGCGCGCCGCTTCGACAATTTCGTGCTGCTGCCGCCGCACACCAACAACTACACTGTGCTGAACCGCGCCGATGCAGTGATCTCCGTCAACAGCAAGTCCGGCGCCGAAGCGCTGCTGCTCGGCAAGCCGGTCGTGGTGATGGGCGATGCCTTCTACGGTTCGTGCCCGCTGATCACCACCGCCGACCGCCTGCGTGACGTGCCGGCACGCCTGCGCGAGGCGCTTGCCGCCGGGGCGTTCGATCCGGCTGCGACAGCGCCCTATTTCGAGGCGGCCTGGCGACGGTCGTATCCGGGCGAGCTCTATATCAGCGATCCCAAGCTGCTCGACACTTTCGCGGCCTCGCTGCGCAGCGCCGTCGTCGACACCGCGGCTGCGGACTGAACGGATCACGCGATGCCCCTCGTCTCCATCATCATGCCGTCCTGGAACGTCGAGCGCTTCATCGAGGAAACCATTCATTCGGTGCAGGCACAGACCTTCGACGACTGGGAATTGTTGATCACGGACGATTGCTCGACCGACCGGACGCCCGAGATCATCGCCGCCATCGGCACGCGCGACCCTCGGGTCAAGCTGATCCGGCAGGCGAAGAACGGCGGCCCCGCACTGGCGCGCCAGGCCTCGATCGACCAGGCTCAGGGCCGCTATCTCGCCTTCCTCGACAGCGACGATCTCTGGCTCCCCGCCAAGCTCGAACGCCAGCTCGCCTTCGCGCGCGAAAAGCGCGCCGCGCTCAGCTACACCGCGTTCCGCCGCATCGACGAGGCCAACACCATGTCCGGCCGGCTGATCGAGGTGCCGCCGCAGTTGAGCTATGACCAGCTGCTGAAAAACACCTCGATTGCGACGTTGACGGCTCTGGTCGACCGCGAGATTTCGGGGCCCGTCGCGATGACGGACGAGGGCTATGACGATTTCTGCCTGTGGCTCTCGATCCTCAGGCGCGGCCACCTCGCCCACGGCCTCAACGAGGATCTGGCGCGCTACCGCGTCAGGGGCTCCTCGGTCTCCAGCCGGCCGATGCGGTCAGCCAAATGGGTCTGGAACATCTACCGGAACGTCGAGAAGCTGCCGCTCGTCAAATCGGCCTGGTGCTTCGGCCATTGGGGCGCGCGCGCGTGGCTAAAGAGGCGGGAATTCTAGCCCCGGGCTGCCCATCCCGGGCGATCCGCGAGATTCAGGTATTAAAATACCTCATCCCCGCTGGCGACTTGGCTATTGGCTACTCCGGCCGTTGCCGATACCACTCTGGCGGCCCCATCGCACAAGGCCGTCCCGAGACTTAGTTGGAACCCGATACATGCCGTTTGAAAGCTACAAGACGAGCCGCATCCTCGTGACCGGTGGCGCCGGCTTCATCGGTTCGCATCTGTGCGAGCGGCTGCTCGCGACCGGGGCCGAAGTTGTTTCGGCCGACAATTACTTCACGGGCAGCCGCCGCAACATCGCCCATCTGATCGCAAACCCGCTGTTCGAGGCTGTCAGGCACGACGTCACCTTCCCGCTCTACATCGAGGTCGACGCGATCTTCAACCTGGCCTGCCCGGCTTCCCCGATCCACTACCAGCGCGACCCCGTACAGACCACCAAGACGTCGGTGCACGGCGCGATCAACATGCTGGGTCTCGCCAAGCGGCTCAAGGCGCGAATCTTCCAGGCATCAACCAGCGAGGTCTACGGCGATCCCCTGATCCATCCCCAGACCGAGGATTATTGGGGCAACGTCAACCCGATCGGGATCCGCTCCTGCTACGACGAAGGCAAGCGCTGCGCCGAGACGCTGTTCTTCGACTATTGGCGCCAGCACGGCCTGCCAATCAAGGTGGCGCGCATCTTCAATACCTATGGTCCGCGCATGCAGCCCAATGATGGACGCGTGGTATCGTCCTTCATCGTCCAGGCCCTCAAGGGCGAGCCCATCACCGTGTTCGGCGACGGCGGCCAGACCCGTTCCTTCTGCTACGTCGACGATCTCGTCGAGGCCATCATGCGGTTGATGGCGACGGACGAGGACGTGACCGGCCCGATCAATCTCGGCAACAATTCCGAGTTCACCATCCGCGAGCTCGCCGAGAAAGTCATCAAGCTCACGGGCTCGCGCTCCAAGCTGGTGTTCAAGCCGCTGCCGCAGGACGACCCGCGTCAGCGCCAGCCCGACCTCGCCAAGGCGAAGGCGGCGCTGAACTGGCAGCCGAAGGTTGCACTCGAGGACGGCCTGAAGGAGACGATCGCTTATTTCAAGCATGCGCTTGAAATCGCCTGAGCCGGCTCGCTACGCCCATGACCGCAGCGCGCCGTCGGCCATGAAGGCAATGTCCGGCTTCACAGGAGATATCCGATCCCGGCTGGATTCGAAGAGTGCATTGACGATCCTGTTGCTGTTGCACAGCGCCGTCACCTGCCTGTCGCTGATCAAGGTCGCGACCGTCCAGTCCTACATCCATTTCAGCGACGAGCGTCTCTGGATCGCGGTCGCCGTCGCACTCGCCTTCTCCGTGGTATCGCTGCTGTTCGCCGTTGCGCGCTTCAGCTTCGGCTATTTCGCCGGGTTCTATTTCTACACGATGATCCTGGGCTTCCTCTGGATCGTCGTGTTCTCCGACTACAGCTACCCGCGTTTGCTCGCAGGGCTTTCGGCAGCATTGTCGCTCGTGCTGTTTCTGCTGCCCGCGCTGTTCACCCAGGCGCCATTTCGGCAAATCGTCACGCCGACGCGCGGCCCAATTCGAGCATCTGCTCACCTTGATCCTGGTGGTCTCCATCGGCACCATCGTGGTCGCCTCGACCTACAATTTCCGCACGGTTTCGATCGCGCAGATCTACGACTACCGCGATTCACTCGAATTTCCGGGCGCGCTGCGATACCTGTTGGGCTGGGTCTCCAGCACATTGCTGCCCTTTGCGTTCGCCTGCTACTGGCTGCTTGGATATCGCTGGCGAGCGGCGCTGATCCTGGTCCTGCTTCTGCTGCTCTACCCCATCACCCTGACCAAATTCGCTTTCTTCACGCCGGTCTGGATCATCGGGTTAGCCGTCCTTTCTCGTATCTTCGCAGCGCGGACCTCGATACTTCTGACGCTTTTCCTTCCGATGCTCGCCGGCGTCATCCTGACATCGATCAGCTTGGCATCCGTCTATCATACCGCCTTCTATCCGATAGCGGACGCAGCCCGCATACGGATGTTCGACCTCATCAACATCAGGATGATCGCGACCCCATCCAGCGCGCTCGACATCTACAACCATTTCTTCGCCGGCCACCCGCTGACCTGGTTCTGTCAGATATCCGTCCTCAAGCCGCTGATGCACTGCCCCTACCAGGAGCCAATTGCCGTCGTGATGCAGAACACCTACGGCTTGGGTAACCTGAACGCCTCGTTGTTTGCGACCGAAGGCGTCGCTTCCGTCGGTCTCTGGCTCGCTCCCGTGAGCGCGCTGGCATCAGGCCTGGTGCTGGCGCTCGGCAACAGGGCCGCGGCGGGCCTGCCGCCCCGTTTCATCCTGATGTCGTCAGGCGTGCTGCCGCACATCCTGCTCAATGTGCCGCTCTCGGTCGCCCTGCTCACCCACGGCCTTATCCTGTTGTTCCTGCTCTGGTACGTGATGCCCCGCAGCCTGTTCGAACCGAAGCCGTGACGACATGCGCATCCTGATTCTCAACGCCGACTATCCGCGCTTTCTCTCCTGGCTCTACCGGCGTCATGCCGGGCTAGGGAACGCCGGCTACGGCGCGCAGATGACGGCCCGGAACGCCAGCATGTTCGGCGTTGCCGACTTTTATTCCCGCAACTTCGCCAGGCTCGGACACGTCGCGGCCGACATCCACGTCAACAATGTCTGGATGCAGGCGGCCTGGGCGCGCGAGCACGGCCTCGCGGTCACGCCGCCGCCGCCACCGGGCACGGTCGCGCGCGATGCCATTCCATCCTGGCTGCACCGCGCCGTCGCCCCGTTCAAACCGATGCTGAGACCGCTCGCACGCAAGGTTGGCCTGAGCCCGCGCCTCGATGCGGAGGCGGAAAATGTCCTGTTGGCGCAGATCGAGGATTTCAAGCCCGATCTCGTGCTCAACCAGGATCTATTTCATATCGACACCCGTCTGGCGCGACGGATCAAGGGAATCGGCCGCCCGGTCATGATCGGCCAGGTGGGCATCTCGCCCTCGCACGGTGAGGATTGGTCGGTCTACGATCTCATGATCTCCCAGATGGTCCATGTGGTGGAGTTCTTCCGCAGGCACGGCGCGCGCGCTGAAGTGGTCCACCTCGCCTTCGAGCCCGAGATCCTCGACGTCCTGCCGCCGCCGCCCTCGCAAAGCTTCGACGTCACCTTCGTCGGCGCCGTGTCGGCGGACCACCAGATCCGCGTCGCGCAACTCGAGGCCGTGGCGCGTCGCTACGATCTGAAACTGTTCGGCAGCGGCCTGCACACCCTCCCCGCCTCCTCGCCCCTGCACCGCTGCTATCAGGGCGAAGTGTGGGGCGTGGAGATGTACCAGGCGCTGCGCGCCTCGCGCGTCACGCTCAATTCGCACATCGACATGGCGGGCCGCGAGGCCGGCAATGCCCGGCTGTTCGAGGCGACCGGCGTCGGCGCGTTCCTGCTCACCGACTTCAAGGACAACCTCCACACCCTGTTCTCCGAAAACGAGGTGGTGGCCTGGCGCAGTGTCGAGGACTGCCTTGCGATGATCGAGCGCTATCTCGCCGACGACGCGGCACGCCTGTCCACCGCCCGGGCGGGACAGGCCAGAACATTTGCCGCCCACACGTTTCGCAGCCGCGTCGAAGATATCCTGGCATTCGTCGCGTAAATCCAGGCGGCAACGTCCGCCTCGGTCGTATTTCCGCTCAACCCTTGACGGTCCCGGCCAAAATGGCCAAAGTGCCCGGCGCTGACGCTATGTCACTCTAATTACAGCACTTTTTGTCGAGGCTCAGGATGGAACACGTCGAACATGTTCGATTCGGCGACCAGCTCTACGCGATCATCGTGCGCGCCTCGTTTCGCGAGCCGGGTATCCACTTCTTTTCGACGCCGGAATTGTCGCAACAGCTGGCCTTCATGAGCCATCCCAAGGGCAAGAGCATCGAGCCGCATCGCCACAACAAGGTGACGCGCGAGGTGCACTACACCCAGGAAGTCCTGCTGATCCAGAAGGGCAAGCTCCAGGTCGACTTCTACACGACGGACGAAAAATACCTGGAGAGCCGCGTGCTCGGCGCGGGCGACATCATCCTGCTGTGCAGCGGCGCCCACGGCTTCCACGTGCTCGAGCCGCTCGAAATGTTCGAGATCAAGCAGGGCCCCTATTCCGGCGAGAACGACAAGACCCGGTTTCCCGAGGCCGCGCCCTCCGAAATCCGGATCAAGGGCCCCAATCCGTGACCGCGCCGTTCATTCCCGTCAACACGCCACTGCTCGACGGCAACGAAGCCGACTATCTCGCCGAATGCATTCGGACCGGCTGGATCTCGTCGGAGGGTCCCTTCATCAAGCGCTTCGAGCAGGCGATGGCGGAGGCGGCCGGGCGGCGCCACGGCATCGCGGTGACCAACGGCTCTGTCGCGCTCGACATCGCCGTCCATGCCCTCGGGATCGAGGAAGGCTCCGAGGTCATCATGCCGACCTTCACGATCATCAGCTGCGCGGCGGCGATCGTGCGCGCCGGCCTCGTTCCCGTCGGGGTCGACTGCGATGCCGCGACCTGGAACATGACGGCCGAGGGCGTGGAAGCTGCGATCACGCCGCGCACGCGCGCGATCATGCTGGTCCACATCTACGGCCTGCCGGTCGATCTCGAACCGATCCTGACGCTTGCCCGCAAGCACGATCTGAAGGTGATCGAGGACGCCGCCGAGATGCACGGCCAGACCTATCGCGGTGCACCCTGCGGCAGCTTCGGCGATGTCTCGACCTTCAGCTTTTATCCCAACAAGCACGTCACCACCGGTGAAGGCGGCATGATCCTCACCGACGACGACGCGCTCGCCGATCGGCTGCAAGGCTATCGCAACCTCTGCTTCCAGCCGCAGCAGCGCTTCGTGCACGAGGAGCTCGGCTGGAACGCGCGGATGACCAATTTGCAGGCCGCGCTCGGCGTCGCCCAGGTCGAGCGGTTGCCGCGCACGGTCGAGCTCAAGCGCCGGATCGGCCGGCTCTATGACGAGCACCTCGCCGGCATCGATCGCATCCGCCGCCCGGTCGCCCGCACCAACTACGCCGACAACATCTACTGGGTCTACGGCGTCGTGCTGAGCGACGAGGTCCCGTTCGACGCCAGGGAGGCGATGCGCCGCCTCGGCGACAAGGGCATCGGCACGCGGCCGTTCTTCTGGTGCATGCACGAGCAGCCGGTGCTGCGCCGGATGGGGCTGATGCTCGATGAATCCCATCCGAATGCGGAAACCATCGCCCGGCGCGGTTTTTACCTGCCGAGCGGGCTTGCCCTGACCGACGACGAGATCGCGCGCTCCGCAGAGGCGCTGAAGGAGATTCTGTCGTGACCGACGACGCGATGGATCATCTCCGGAAGACCATGGCCCGCCCTCGGATCGCGAAGAGAAGCGTCCCATCATGAGACCGTTGCGACTTGCCGTCATGTTGGAGCAGGCGCTCGAGGTCGGCGGCGGATTCCAGCAGCCTCTGAACGACCTGCTATGGCTGCGCGACTGGGCTGCCGGCTCCGGCAACGAGATCGTGGTCTATTCGCCCTACCCGCGAACTCTGGAGATCGTGAGGGAGTTCGGGGTCGAGGCGCGCCTGCTGAAATTCGGCTTACTGGACTACGTCTTCCTGTTCCTGAAATATTGCCGGCCGTTCGACCTGGTCCAGATCGGGCTGGAGCTCCGGTCGGCTTTCGAGCGAGCCCTGATCCGCGACGGGATCGATGTCGTGCATTTCACCTCGACATCGAAACGTCATCTGCTGCTTTATCAACTGCCATTCATCATCACGATCTTCGACGGCTCGCATCGCGACACGCCCGAATTTCCGGAGGTCAGGACGTTTGGCGAATTTGAACGGCGTGAACTTCTGTTCGGCCTCGCGAGCATCAAGGCGGCGATGGTCATCATCAATACGCCGGAATTGACCGAGGCTCTCTATCGCCGCTACGGCATGGAGCGGGAGCGCGCGATCTGCATTCCGTTCTCGCCGTCGACCTATGTGAGCAAGTCCGTGCCCGATGCCGCCGCGGATGCGGCCGTGCTGGCAAAATACCGGCTTGAGCCGGGCTATCTGTTCTATCCGGCGCAATTCTGGCCGCACAAGAACCACATCACGCTGCTCGCCGCGATCGCTTTGTTGCGCGAACGGGGCATCACCGAACGAGTGGTGCTGTGCGGCTCGGATCGCGGCGGTCGCGACAAGATCGTTGCGGCGATCAAGGCTTATGGACTATCGGAGCAAGTCTCGATCATCGGTTTCGTCGAATCCTCCGAACTGGGCGCGTTGTACCGTGGCGCCGCGGCACTGGCGATGCCCAGCTTTTTTGGCCCGACCAACCTTCCGCCGCTCGAAGCATGGGCGGTGGGTACACCCGTGATCTATCCCGAGGCCTTCAAGGTGCAGGCCGGAGACGCCGCGATCCTGTTCGACTATGACGACCCGAACTCGCTCGCGGACGCCATCGTCAATCTCCGCACCGAAGGCACGCGCGCGCGTCTGAGCGAGGCCGGTCACCGGCGGCTCGCACAATTTGCCGAGGAGACCAAGGCTGGCCAGGCGGAATTCGCCCGCCGTCTGGAACGGCTGAAGCACCGGTTGGCGCTGACGCCGCGTTAGTCTAGTCCACTCTACGCCGGAACCAGCGCCATCAGCCGCTCACGCACCGTCGTGCTCACAAGCGGGCTTGCAA
Source organism: Bradyrhizobium sp. USDA 4474 (assembly GCF_054057515.1). NCBI lineage: Bacteria > Pseudomonadati > Pseudomonadota > Alphaproteobacteria > Hyphomicrobiales > Nitrobacteraceae > Bradyrhizobium > Bradyrhizobium sp. USDA 4474. The sequence goes on from NZ_JBSRZJ010000002.1 coordinate 1,213,145, forward strand.
GCACGCCAAACACGATCAGCCAGGCCGCGCATTCGGCGAGGAAGTGTGCAAGCCCGCTCCCCGGCACGAGCGCGGTGATCGTCGTCCCGATCAGCCAGCCCGACGCCACGATGGCGACCGCCATGAGCAGCAGGAATGCAATGTGCCTGAATGGCCCATGCAGCGTCTGACGCATGATCACCAGGCCGAGCAGGCCGAACTGGATGAGGATGTCGCTCGCGACCACGGCAAACGCGGCACCGAGCGGTCCGAGCCGGGGGATCAGCGCGAACGACAGCGCCAGGAAGACGACGAGCTGGAGGCCCTTGGTCCGGATCAAAAGCTCACCGCGATTGCTGTGACTGGCAAAAACCAGCGCCAGCAGCGAGGGCGCGACCGCAGCCGAGCCGAGCAGCAGCGTCACCGCCAGCGGACCATCATAGGGAATGCTGCCATGGGTCCACAGCGCGAAGAAGTCGGGCCAGAACGGCAGCATGCCGGCAACGACCAGGCAGGCGAGCCCCGTCACGAAAACCGAACCATAGGCATAGTGGCGGCGCAGCCGCTCGTTGTCGCCGATCGCGTAATCATGGCCGAGCTCGGCGCCGAACGGCAAAGTCAGCTGAAGACACAGCCCGCGCACCAGGCTCGCGATCACGCGGGTCAGCCCCCATTGCGCCACCGCGACGCGGTCGGCGACGAGCGCGGAGACGAGCAGGACCGGAACGTTGACGAGCGCGAGCTCGGTGAAGCTGGCGACTGCAAAGGGCAGCGCACGGCCGAGCTGACCAATGCCCCAGCGCCACGACGGCGCGACGTGACCCGGCTTCGCGGTCCGCCGGAGGAACGGAAACAGACGCGGCGCATCGAAGGCGACGACGAAGACCGTGAACAGCAGCTGCATCGACACGAAGGCGATCGCCACCGCGAGCAGGCTTCCGAACATGAATAGCGCGACAAGCTGCGCGAGCTGGCCGAGCAGCAGGGCGGCGTTTTGCAGCCAGACGATGCGACCATACTGCCCGCGCACACGATACAGGCCGGAGGCGAGGTTGGCGGGCAAGCCCAGGATCATGCCCAGCGTCATCACCAGCATCGCGGCATCGAAGGTCGGCGTCGCCTGAAAACCGAGCACCACGGAAGGTGGCGCGAGACGGACGGCCGCGCACAGGAGCACGCCGAGACCTGCGACGAGGGTGAGGTAGATCCGCAGCGTGGCCCGATAGAAATACGCGGTGCGCCCGTCGGCGGCGGCACAGGACCTGAAGCCGAGAAACCGGTTGATCGCACGAAGCTGCAACCCCGCATCCGCCACGACCACGAGCCCGCCTGCGGCATAGATGGCGAGCCACGCCGCGAGCACGTCCCCGCTCCAGACATGCAGGAAAGCCGGGATCAACAGCAATTGCTGCGTCAGCCCCAGCCCCATCTGGATAAGATTTGCAGACCAGCCCCAGACAAGGCGACGCAGGCGGCCACCGCCTGGCCCGGCAGTCTCTCCTGTGTTGCCTGCCACATCACTTTGCGCGTCGGTCAAACCCAGAACCTTCCTGGCCCAAGAGCCGTTGATCCTGGTACGACAAGCTCAAAGACCATCCGCCACCGGCGCCGCGGAAGCACCAAGCCGGCAAACTAGTTCCGATGCCCTGTGCCTTCAACCCCGATCAAATCAAAACGGGAAATTTGAAACCTCTTTCCCGGGAGATAGGCGGCAGGATTCCAGCCTCTCGCCGGCACCGCTCGGTAGTGATTGCGTCGACTTCCAACAAAAGGACGCAGCCGGCTCGGCCTGGAGGGCCGGATGGCGCAGACGACGCAGCCGGCCGTGTTGGAACTATTGGATCAGGTCATGGCTAGCCAATAGATGGGCCAAGACAACATTGACCTGCGTCGCCGGAGTTGTTTGAGGTGCCGGTGCCGTAGCAACGCCCGTCGCTCCATCGCCGTTGAGATCCTGATGGAAGCTTGGCTCGAGGGACTCCAGCGCGTAGCTTGCGCCCGACACGATCCCGCCAGTTGCATTACCGACCACATTGCCGCTGCTGTCGGTCGTCCAGACGGTGTACTGATCGGCGGTCAGCGAATGCAGTGCCGCCTCATAGCCGCCGGAGGTCTGCTCGGCGCCGATAACCGTCCAGCCATTCAACGATGCCGCTGACAACGGGCTGCCGCCGTACTTCAATTCCGGCCCGGTGCCGCCCGAAACAGGATTGAAGAAGAAGTTGTCGCCAAGCTTCACCAGGCTGGTCGAACCATACGACTCGATCACCGTGCTGGGCGCGCCGGTCTGGCCATCGCCATTGAGGTCCTGATGGAAGCTGGGCTCGAGCGACTCCAGCGCGTAGCTTGCGCCCGACACGATCCCGCCAGTTGCATTGCCGACCACATTGCCGCTGCTGTCGGTCGTCCAGACCGTGTACTGATCGGCGCTCAGCGAATGCAGCGCCACCTCATAGCCGCCGGAGGTCTGCTCGGCGCCGATAACCGTCCAGCCATTCAACGATGCGGCCGACAACGGGCTGGCGCCATACTTCAATTCCGGCCCGGTGCCGCCCGAAACAGGATTGAGGAAGAAGTTGTCGCCGAGTTTCACGAGGCTGGTCGAACCATACGACTCGATCACCGTGCTGGGCACGCCGGTCTGCCCATCGCCATTGAGGTCCTGGTGAAAGCTCGGCTCGAGCGACTCCAGCGCGTAGCTTGCGCCCGACACGATCCCGCCGGTTGCATTGCCGACCACATTGCCGCTGCTGTCGGTCGTCCAGACCGTGTACTGATCGGCGCTCAGCGAATGCAGCGCCACCTCATAGCCGCCGGAAGTCTGCTCGGCGCCGATAACCGCCCAGCCATTCAGCGATGCCGCTGACAACGGGCTGGGGCCAAACTTCAATTCCGGCCCGGTGCCGCCCGAGACAGGATTGAGGAAGAAATTGTCGCCGAGTTTCACGAGGCTGGTCGAACCATACGACTCGATCACCGTGCTGGGCGCGCCGGTCTGCCCATCGCCATTGAGGTCCTGATGGAAGCTGGGCTCGAGCGACTCCAGCGCGTAGCTCGTGCCCGACACGACCCCGCCAGTCGCATTGCCGACCACATTGCCGCTGCCGTCGGTCGTCCAGACCGTGTACTGATCAGCGGTCAGCGAATGCAGTGCCACCTCATAGCCGCCGGAGGTCTGCTCGGCGCCGATAACCGCCCAGCCATTCAACGATGCGGCTGACAACGGGCTGGGGCCAAACTTCAATTCCGGCCCGGTGCCGCCCGACACAGGATTGAGGAAGAAATTGTCGCCGAGTTTCACGAGGCTGGTCGAACCATACGACTCGATCACCGTGCTGGACGCACCGATCTGCCCATCGCCATTGAGGTCCTGGTGAAAGCTCGGCTCGAGCGACTCCAGCGCGTAGCTTGCGCCCGACACGATCCCGCCGGTTGCATTGCCGACCACATTGCCGCTGCTGTCGGTCGTCCAGACCGTGTACTGATCGGCGCTCAGCGAATGCAGCGCCACCTCATAGCCGCCGGAAGTCTGCTCGGCGCCTATGACCGTCCAGCCATTCAACGATGCGGCTGACAACGGGCTGCCACCGTACTTCAACTCCGGCCCGGTCCCCCCGGCAACGGGATCGAGGTAATAGTAGTTTCCGATCTGCACCACACTCGTCGAGCCGAACGACTCGATCACGATCGGATTGTTGATGGCGAGGTGAAATCCGAGAGCATCCAGCTGCTTCAGGTCGACCGATGTCAGCCCTTGAGTGGTGCTGCCGCTGTAGTACTCGTTGAAGGGATCGTTCGGCCCCTGCACGCCGCTGTTCAGGAAGTCGCTCGGGTCGGAGCTTTGGCCGTAATCCGCGATCTTGGTCGCGCCGTTGTCGAGTGAGAAATACGCCGCCGGCGCGGTGGCGCCGCCCTGGAAAAGGCGGACGTTCTGGCTTGTGAAACGGAAGAAATCAAACACGTCGGGCGCCGAGCCATAGGGCACGCGGCCCATGGCGTGGGTCAGTTCATGCAGCGCGACACCGACTAATTGATTTGGATTGATGTCGGTTGAGAAATACGCGCTGGCGTCGTCGGTCGTTGTGTCGTTGGCACCAATGACACCCCAAAGCTTCAGCTGCGCATTCCAGGCCGCGACGTTGGTTTGTCCCTGGATCGCAGTCCCGCTCGGGAGGCTGTTAAAGGTGGTGTCGCCTGAGCTGGCGTGGTTCACCAGCTGCGAGTGGACCCACGAATAATTCTCGTAGAGGCCGCTGTCGGGTCCGGCCGCTGCACCACCGCCTGTGCCACTGTAGTCGATATTGATGTTAACGGTGATCTTGTCGGTAATGTTGGCCGCCAGGATCGCGACCGCCTGCTGCAGGCCGTCCTTGAAGCTCGCCGGCGCAGCCTGCGCAGCGGCATCGAGAATGAGATTGATTGTGATGCCGCCAGTGGTGACCGACACGACCGAGCCGGGCGTCGTCCCTCCAGATCCCGAGCCTGCCGAACCCGCCGGGATGTAACTTCCCTGAATGCTATTACCAACGACCGTGTAGAATGGATCGTCGGAGACCAGATCTTCATTCAGGGTAGGGTCCGATCTCAACGGCTATCTCTCGACTAGAGTTCAGCTCCGAGGGGAGGGCAAAGTGAAGCTGAACGCTTGCCCCAAAGTTACCACACCATTAGACCCGAACGTTCAACGCTACCAAGTTAATTTTCCGTTTCTCGGGGCAAAGCAGTTGACAAAACAGCATACCGGCGACGCGACGGGCTGCGCCGACCTGTTCCAGGCCAGCGTCTACGGCCGGCGCAATTTCGGCCCGGCCCATATCGCGGCCGCGCTCGCCTATGGCTGGCACGACGTCACCACCAACCGCACGCAGCTGGACGTGAGCGCGATCACGAGCACAAGGTGGGTTCCACGAGATATTCTCCGGTCGGTGCGTTGGCGCGGCAGTCGACGCTTGCCGCATCATCTTTCGGCACTATGGTAGCCCCGCAAGTTGTTCCCGGAGCCATTCAAGATGCCCTTTCCGCATGCCTCGGAAGCCCTGTCGCGCTTCACCGTGCTCGATCTGACCCGAGTCCGCTCCGGGCCGACCTGCGTGCGGCAACTCGCCGACTGGGGCGCCACGGTGATCAAGATCGACGCGTTGACCGAGGATTCCGCCGGCGAGCAACCGGGCGGCCCGCGGCGCGGGGCGGACTTCCAGAATTTGCACCGCAACAAGCGGGCGATGACGCTGAACCTGAAGGACGAGCGCGGGCTTGCCGTGTTCAAGCGCCTCGCCGCCAAGGCCGACGTCGTGGTCGAGAACTTCCGCCCCGACGTGAAGAAGAAGCTCGGCATCGATTATGAGAGCGTCGCAGCGATCAACCCGCGCATCGTCTATGGCAGCATCTCCGGCTTCGGCCAGGACGGCCCCTATCACAAGCGCCCGGGCTTCGATCAGATCGCGCAAGGCATGGGCGGACTGATGTCGATCACCGGCGCGCCGGGTCAAGGCCCGATGCGGGTCGGCATCCCCGTCGCCGACCTCACCGCGGGGCTGTTCTGCGCCATCGGCATCCTCACCGCGTTGCTCGAGCGCGAGGTCTCCGGCAAGGGCCAGTGGGTGCAGACCTCACTGCTCCAGGCCCAGATCTTCATGCTCGACTTCCAGGCAGCGCGCTGGCTGATGGATAAGGAAGTCGCCAAACAGGCCGGCAACAACCATCCGACCAGCATTCCGACGGGCGTGTTCAAGACCTCGGACGGCTACATCAACATCGCAACCACGGGCGGACGGATCTGGGAGCGCTGCGCGCAGGCGATCGGCGCGCCGGAACTCTACGATCATCCCGACTACGCGACGGCCCCTGCCCGCTCCAAGAACCGCGATGCGCTCAACGCCGAGATCGAGAAGCGCACGGTGACGAAGCCGACCGAGACCTGGGTGCGCGAGCTCAACGAAGCCGGCGTGCCCTGCGGCCCGATCTATGCCATCGACCAGATGTTCGACGACGCGCAGGTCAAGCATCTCGGCATCGCGCAGGACGTGCCCAATGACGAGGACCGCCACATCCGCCTGGTGGGCCAGCCCGTGACACTGTCGCGCACGCCGAGCCGGATGGTGGCACGCCCGCCGGAATTCGGCGAGCAGACCGACGAGGTGCTGAAGGAATTCGGCTTCGGCGGCGACGAGATCGCACAGCTCAGAGCCGCCAAGGTGGTTTGAGCATCTCGCTTGAGATAGCCCACGAAAAAGCCCGGCGCTCACGCCGCAAAGCGTCAGCGCGATGTCGCTCTGGTCCGTTGCGTCAACCCGATCCGGGCGACCAGCCCACCGATCGCCGGCCAGAATAACAGGACGATCGCCAGCGTCGTAATCGAGCCGACGAGAGCGTTTGACCAGAACACCTTGAGATCACCGCCGGAGCCGATCATCGACAGGCGGAACGCATCCTCGGCGCGGTTGCCGAGCACGAGTGCAAGCGTGAACGGCGCCAAGGGAATGCCGATCTTCTTGAAGACGTAGCCGACGATACCGAAGCCGAGCATCAGCCAGATGTCGAACATCGCGTTCTGGATCGCATAGGCCCCGATCGCGCAGGACACCACGATCATCGGCGCCACTGCGGCGAACGGCACACGCAGGATCGAGGCGAAGATCGGCACCGTCGTCAACACCAGCACGAGACCGACGACATTGCCGAGATACATCGAGGCGATCAGGCCCCAGACGAAATCCTTGTGCTCGACGAACAGCAATGGCCCCGGATTGAGGCCCCACACCATCAACCCGCCGAGCAGGATCGCAGCGGTGCCGGAGCCCGGAATGCCGAGCGCCAGCATCGGCAACAGCGCCGAAGTGCCGGAAGCGTGCGCCGCGGTTTCGGGTGCGAACACGCCCTCGATACGGCCCTTGCCAAAACTCTCGGGATCCTTGGCGAAGCGTTTCGCCAGATTGTAGCCCATGAAGGACGCCGCGATCGCGCCGCCGGGGGTGATGCCGAGCCAGCAGCCGATGAAGGAGGAACGCAGCAACGTCACCCAGTATTTCGGCAAGTCCTTCCACACACCAAGCACGACCCGGAGTGAAATGCTGGCGGCGTGGCCGCGCAGCGCCAGCCGCTCCTCCATGGTCAGCAGGATCTCGCTGATGCCGAACAGGCCGATCACGGCGACGAGGAAGTTGATGCCGCGCAAGAGCTCCGACGAGCCGAAGGTCATACGCAGCTGGCCCGAGACCGTATCCATGCCGATGCCGGCGAGCAGAAGCCCGAGCGACATCGAGATGACGGTCTTGTGCTTGGCCTCGCGCCCGAGGCCGACAAAGGAGCAGAAGGTCAAAAGATACACCGCGAAGAACTCGGGCGGGCCGAACTTCAGCGCAAACGACGAGATCATCGGCGCGAGGAAGGTGATGAGAAGCACCGCAACCAGCGAGCCGATGAAGGAGGAGGTGAACGCCGCGGTCAGCGCCTCCGCCGCCCTGCCCTGCTGCGCCATCGGATAGCCGTCGAAGGTGGTGGCGACCGACCAGGCCTCGCCCGGGATGTTGAACAGGATCGAGGTGATGGCGCCGCCGAACAGCGCGCCCCAATAGATGCAGGACAACATCACGATCGCCGAGGTCGGATCCATCGTGAAGGTGAGCGGCAGCAGAATGGCGACGCCGTTGGGGCCGCCGAGCCCGGGCAGCACGCCGACGAAGATGCCGAGCACCAGCCCGACCATCATCAGCACGAGCGTTTTCCACGCCAGCAGGACGGCAAAGCCATGAAGCAGGAGACCGAAAGCTTCCATCGCGGGTCCGCCTAGTAGCCGAACGCCGCTTCGAGCGGCCCTTTCGGCATGATGACGTCGAAGGCGATGTCGAAGGTGACGAACATGATCGCCGTGAACAGGAAAGCCGTGAGCAGCGATTTCCACATCGCGATCTTGCCGACGAGGCGCATGAAGCCCGCAATCAGCAGGAAGCTCGCGACATAAAGGCCCAGGAATTGCGTCACGACGCAGAACAGCAGCGTCGGCACGAATACCGCCATCACGCGGCGCGCCTGCGCGCGCGTGACGAAGGTCTCGCTTGCCCCGCGGCGCGCGAGGAACGCGGCGATCAGGCCGTAGAGGCTGCCACCGCCGAGAATGAGGGAGAGATAGAACGGGAAATAGCCGGGCTCGGGCCCGGTCGAATCCCAGGACGCACCGGTGCGCCAATTGTCATAGCCGAGGATGGCGGCGAGCGCGAGCAGCAGGATACAGGTGATGATTTCGACCGTGCCCGAGCTCGCGACGGACGGCGAATTTTCTTCGGGCGCGGCCGGATCGTCGACGACGATTTCGAGATCGGTTTGGGACATGCTTTGTCAGGGACGGAGTGCGGCCAATTCTCCCTCTCCCCGTAAGAACGGGGAGAGGGAGAAGAAAGAAGAGCAGTTACTTCGCGACGAAACCGGCTTCCGTCATCAGCGACTTGTTGGTAGCGTCGTCCTCCTCGAGGAATTGCACCATGTCCTTGCCGGTGAGGAAGATCGGCTTCAGCGCCTGCTTTTCCATGTAGTCCTTGTACTCGGCCGTCTGCGTCACCTTGTGGAACAGCTCGACATAGAAGGCCTGCTGCTCCGGCGTGACCTTGCCGGGCAGGAACATCGCGCGCAGCATCAGATACTGGACGTCGACGCCCTCTTCCTTGCAGGTGGGGATGTCCGCCCAGGACTGCGTGTCCGTGACCTTAGCTGTGTAGGAGATGCGCTCCTTGTCGAACACGCACAGCGGACGCACCTGGCCGGCGCGCCAGACTTCCAGATTTTCGCTCGGGTTGTTGACGTTGGACTCGATGTGGTTGCCGACCAGCTGGGTCGCGGCCTCGCCGCCGGACTTGTAGGGCAGATAGGAGAACTTTGCGCCGGTCTTCTGCTCGAGGAAAACGGTCAACACGTGGTCCTCGCGCTTGGAGCCGGTGCCGCCCATCTTGAACGGCGAGCTCGCCGCCTTCGCGGCCTCGACGAATTCCTTCACCGTCTTCGGGCCGGCACTGTTGTCCCACAGCACGAACTGGTCGAGCGCGATCACCGAGACCGGGGTCAGCTCGCGCCAGTTGAACGGAATCTTGGCCGAGAGCGGCAGCATGTAGATCAACGAATAGGCGATCAGCACCTTGTTCGGATCGCCCTCGCTCGACTTCATGTACATCAGCGCTTCAGCGCCGGACGCACCGCCCTTGAGCGAGACCACCATGGGCTGCTTCATCAGATTGTTCTTCTGAATCGCGGCCTGCATCATCCGCGCCATCTGGTCGGAAGCGCCGCCCGCACCCGCCGCCACCACGATCTCGACGGGTTTGGTCGGTTCCCAGCCGGCAAGTGCCGGCGCAACCCAAAGCGCGGCCGCCACGGTCATTGCGGCCTTCATTCCATGTCCCACGCGTGTCTTCTCCAGATTATTCTCTATGTTCTTGTTCGGATTGGCAATTCGCGGAAGCGAAAGTCGAACTGCATTGTGCTGGCGAACGCCGGCCGGTTCAAGCCGCCCGGCGACGCACCGCTTATGACTTTGGAATGAGATTGGTTGCAACCGCGGCGGCCCCGCAGAAAAACGGGAGCCCTTGCGTAGAAGCCGCGATGCCGGAGCTACCGACCCTTCCAGTTCGGCGTGCGCTTGTTGAGGAAGGCGTCCATGCCCTCGCGGAAGTCTTCGCTCATATAGGCCTTGAGGATCAGGTCCTCGCCCTGTTCGCGCGACAGCGTCGGACGGATACGGCGCACCGCTTCCTTGGTCGTCTCCAGTGTCAGCGGCGCGTGGCTCGCAACGAGCTTCGCAGTCTCGTCGGCGCGGCGCTGCAGCGTCTCGACATCAGGCACGATTTCGGTAAGCAGGCCAAGCGACAGCGCTTCCTGCGCTTCAACGAGACGCGCCCTGAAGATCAGATCCTTGGTGCGGGCAGGTCCGACCAGCGCGACGACGCGGCTGATGTTCGACATCGACAGACAGTTGCCGAGCGTCCGCGCGATCGGGAAACCCATGCGCGTGGTCGCGGTGCCGATGCGCAGGTCGCAGCAGGCAGCGATGCCGGCGCCGCCGCCGGTGCAGGCACCGGCGATGGCCGCGATCACGGGTACGCGGCACTGCTCGAGCGTGCCAAGCACGCGATCGATGCGTGCCTCGTAGTCAAGCGCATCCTGCGCCGTCTTGAAGGCGCGAAACTGCGAAATGTCGGTCCCGGAGGCAAACGCCTTGTCGCCGGCGCCGGTGAGGATCAGCGCCTTGATCGCGCGGTCGGCGTTGATCTCCTGGCATATCTCCGCCATGCGGTCATACATGGCGAAGGTCATGGCGTTGCGGGCCTGCGGGCGGTTGAAGGTGATCCGCGCGATGCCGTCCGTGACGGAGTAGAGCAGGTCTTCGTTGGCAGTCGGTGCGTTCATCGCGCGCTCATTCCTCTTCAGTCAGATAGATCAGGCCACCTGCGTCATCGGCGTTGCGTCGCGCCCCTTCAGGACGTCCATAGCTGCCAGCACGCCGCCGCTCCGGTGCGGAATCTTTGCGAGATCCAGGCCCATCTCGACACCGGCGAGTGTGCCCATCAGCATCAGATCGTTGAAATGGCCGATATGGCCGATGCGGAACACCTTGCCCTTGACCTTGTTCAGGCCGGTGCCGAGCGACATGTCGAAGTTCTCGAGCACCACCTTGCGGAAGGCGTCGGCGTCGTGTCCGTCAGGCACGCGCACGCCGGTCAACGCCGGCGAGTGCGCGGCAGGATCGGCGCACTGCGTCTCCAGGCCCCAGACCTTCACCGCCGCACGGGTCGCGGCGCTGTGGCGCTTGTGGCGTGACCAGACGTTCTCGAGCCCTTCCTCCTCGAGCATCCTGACCGCTTCACGCAGGCCCATCAGCAGATTGGTGGCGGGCGTATAGGGAAAAGTCCCGAGCTTGTTGAAGTTGATGACCTCCTGCCAGTCCCAATAGGAGCGCATGCCCTCGTTGGCTTTGGCAACGCTGAGCGCCTTCTCCGAGACGGCGTTGAAGCCGAGGCCCGGCGGCAACATCAGGCCCTTCTGGGAGCCCGCGACCGAGACGTCGATACCCCAGGCGTCGTGCTCGTACTCCATCGAGCCGAGGCCGGAGATGGTATCGACCATCAAGAGCGCCGGATGCTTGACGCGGTCGAGCAGCTTGCGCACCTCAAGCGGCGGTGTCACGCAGCCGGTCGAGGTCTCGTTATGGACGACGCAGACCGCCTTGATCGCGTGCTGCTTGTCGGCGGCGAGGCGCTTCTCGATCTCGGCGAGGTCGGCGCCATGGCGCCAGTCGCTCGGGATGAAGTCGACGGCGAGCTTGAACTTATCGGCGATGCCGCGCCACAGCACGGCGAACTGGCCGGTCTCGCACATCAACACCTTGTCGCCGGGCTTGAGCACGTTGACCATCGCCGCTTCCCAGGCGCCGGTCCCGGACGACGGGAAGATGATTACGGGCTGCTTGGTGCGGAACACCCGCTGCATCGCGGCCATCGCGGCAAAACCGAGCTCGGCGAATTCCGCGCCGCGATGGTCCAGCGTCGGCATGTCCATCGCCCGCAGCACGCGGTCGGGCACGTTGGTCGGCCCTGGAATCTGGAGAAAATGCCTTCCAGTGTGCACGGTCATAGGCGTCCTTCCCGGTCTTGAAGTCTGTCTTGGCTTTGCGTCTGGCGGCCCGATCCACGGGTCCGGCGCGCCGCTCGCATATCACTATTCGCCGGGCTTGTCCCTCGCCCGCGCGAGGCCGTCAATGCACAAGAAGCAGGGCTCGCCTTGCCAAGGGCGGCCACCGTAGGCAAGACGGGCTGGCAAACAGACGAGAGCGGATCATGGCGGCGGAAGTGGCCGGAAAATCACTGAAATTGGCCCCAAAGGACGGCCTGGCGGCGCGTCTGGCCCGCGAAACCAGCGGCGACGTCCTGTTCGACGGCTTCAGCCGCGGCCGCTATGCCACGGACGCCTCGTTCTACCAGATCATGCCCACGGGCGTGGTCGTCCCCAAAACCATGGACGAGGCGCTGCGGGCGCTGGCAATTGCCCGCGATCAGGGCGTGAGGGTCACCCCGCGCGGCGGTGGCACCTCGCAATGCGGCCAGACCGTCAATGACGGCCTCGTGGTCGACCTCTCGAAGCACCTCAACAAGATCCTGTCGCTCGACGTCGCCGGCCGCACCTGCGTAGTCGAGCCCGGCATCGTGCTCGACGACCTCAACCGCCAGCTCAAAAAGCACGGCCTGTGGTTTCCGGTCGATGTCTCGACCGCCTCCCGTGCCACCATCGGCGGCATGGCCGGCAACAATTCCTGCGGCGGCCGCTCGCTTCGCTACGGCACCATGCGCGACAACACGCTGTCTCTGGAGGCCGCACTCGCTGACGGCACGTTGAGCCGTTTCGGCGAGGTCTCGCGCGATCTCTCGGATGTCGACGCCGGCGAGAGCACGCGCGCGCTGTTCCGCGACATGCTCGATCTCGGCGCGCGCGAGGCCGACGAGATCGCGGCGCGCTTTCCAAAAGTCCAGCGCCGCGTCGGCGGCTACAATCTCGACGCGCTCACCCCGCGCAACGCGCGCAACAACATGGCGCATCTGCTGGTCGGCTCCGAAGGCACCCTCGCCTTCACCACCAAGGTCGAGTTGAAGCTGTGGCCCGTGATCCGCAACAAGGCGCTGGGCGTCTGCCATTTCGGCAGCTTTTACGAGGCGATGGATGCGGCCCAGCATCTGGTCAAGCTGAAGCCGATCGCGGTCGAGCTGGTCGACCGCACCATGATCGCGCTCGGCCGCGACATCGCGATGTTCAAGCCGATCATCTCCGCCGCGATCAAGGGCGATCCCGACGCCGTGCTGGTGGTCGAGTTCGCCGAGGAGGATCAGGCCGACAATCTGCTACGCCTGAAGCAGCTCGGCGAGCTCATGGGCGACCTCGGGTTCGGCTGGACCAACGATACCCGCAAATGGGGCGGCGTGGTCGAGATATCGGAACCCGCCCTGCAGAGCGGCATCGCCGATTTTCGCGCCGCCGGCCTCAACGTGATGATGTCGATGAAGCAGGAGGGCAAGCCGGTCTCCTTCGTCGAGGACTGCGCGGTGCCGCTGCCGCATCTCGCCGACTACACGGCGCGCCTGAACGAGGTGTTTGCGAAACACGGCACCAGCGGCACGATGTATGCGCACGCCTCCGAAGGCTGCCTGCATGTGCGCCCGGTACTTAATCTCAAGCTGGAAAAAGACGTCAAGGCGATGCGCGCGATCGCCGAGGAGGCGTTTGCATTGGTGCGCGAATACAAGGGATCGCATTCCGGCGAGCATGGCGACGGCCTGGTGCGCTCGGAATTCCACGAGAGCATGTTCGGTGAGCGGCTTGTCGCTGACTTCCGGGAGGTAAAGAGGCGCTTCGATCCCGCTGGCGTGCTCAACCCGGGCAAGATCGTCGATGCGCCCAGGATGGACGACCGCTCGCTGTTCCGCTTCAAGCCAGACTATCGCGTTGGCGAGCTGAAGACGAAGCTCGACTGGTCTGCCTGGCCCGGCGCCGGCGGCGGCTTCCAGGGCGCGGTCGAGATGTGCAACAACAACGGCGCCTGCCGCAAGCTCGAGGGGGGCGTGATGTGCCCGTCCTACCGCGCCACGCGCAACGAGAAGGATGTCACCCGAGGGCGCGCCAACACCTTGCGGCTCGCGATCTCCGGCCAGCTCGGCCCTGACGCGCTGTCCTCCGATGGAATGATGGAGACGCTGAAACTCTGCGTCTCCTGCAAGGCCTGCCGCCACGAATGCCCTGTTGGCGTCGACATGGCCAAGATGAAGATCGAGGTGCTGGCGGCGCGGGTCGCGTCTCACGGCTTGACGCTGCGCGACCGGCTGGTCGGCTATCTGCCGCGCTATGCGGGTATCGCCTCGCGCTTCGCGCCGCTGGCGAATTTGCGCAACCGCAGCGTCCTGCTGCGAAAGCTGTTCGAGCGTTGTGCGGGCATCAGCGCGCGCCGCGCCTTGCCTGCCTTCCGCAGCGATCCGTTCGCCCCGCCTGCGGAAGCGGTCGGACCCGTGGATGGGCGCGAGCTCGTGCTGTTCGCCGATACGTTCAATCGAATCTATGAGCGGGAAAACCTCGATGCCGCTCTGCGGGTGCTCGTCGCAGGCGGCTATCGCGTGCACATGCCAAAACCTGCGCGTGGAAACCGCGCGCTCTGCTGCGGCCGCACGTTCCTGTCCGCTGGTCTCGTCGATGAAGCCAGCTCCGAGCTCGACCGTCTCGTCGCCACCTTCGCGCCCTTCGCCGCACGCGGCGTGCCGATCGTCGGCCTGGAGCCGAGCTGCCTCCTGACGCTGCGCGACGAGCTGGCGGCGCTGCGCCAGGACAACGACGCCAGGGCGGTCGTTGCGCACGCACTCACTTTCGAGGAGTTTCTGGTGCGCGAGGCCGAAGCCGGCCAGCTGCAGTTGCCGCTCGGCGCGATCGCCGACAACGCCGTCGTGCACGGCCATTGCCATCAAAAATCCTTCGGGGCCCTCAGGCCGGTCGAGCAGGTGCTGCGGCTCGTCCCCGGCCTTGCGGTCGAGACCATCGATTCGAGCTGCTGCGGCATGGCCGGCGCGTTCGGTTATGGCGCCGACACATATGACGCCTCGATCGCGATGGCCGAGCTGTCGCTGCTGCCTGCCGTGCGCCGCGCCGACCAGACCACGTTGGTCGTTGCCGACGGCACGTCCTGCCGGCACCAGATCAAGGATGGTGCTCAACGCGAGGCGCTGCACGTCGCGCGCGTGCTAGCGATGAGCCTCGATCGCGCAGACACCAATTCAACTTCTCCAGCTGCAAAGGACCCCAGCCATGGCTGACCTCACCCTCGACACCGCCCGAAAAATCCTCGACGCCGCTTTCGCAAAGTCCACCGAGCTGAAGCTGAAGCCGCTGGTCGTCTCGATCCTGGACGCGCGCGGCGTGCTCAAGATCGCCGCCGCGCAGGACGGCACCAGCCTGATGCGCGCCGAGATCGCCCACGGCAAGGCCTATGGCGCCCTCGCGATGGGCATGGGCTCGCGCGCGCTGTACCAGCGGGCGCAGGAGCAGGCCTATTTCATCGACGCCGTGAACACCATCGTCAAGGGTGCGCTGGTGCCGGTCCCCGGCGGCGTGCTGATCATGGACGGCGCGACGCTGCTTGGCGCGGTGGGCGTATCCGGTGACACCTCGGACAATGACGAGGCTTGCGCGGTCGCCGGCATCCAGGCCGCGGGCCTGAAAGCCAACGCGGGGTAACCCACCCTACGCACCATCCCTTGCGCTACCCGACGGGCAAAACGCCCGATCCCTCGGTCAACCACCTCGCCGCAAAATATTCCACTTTACCGAATTTCGGTTTTGTCGTACACATTTCCCATCCTGATCCGGCGAAAAGGGCGGTCGTACGTCGTCACGAACCGCGGATCGGGCTGCGGTGGACGCGAGCAGCGCCGTCGCGGATGCGAGTTGCAGGGCGGGGCGATGGATTGAGCCGAACCCCGTGAGCACCTCGCAAGCCGCGTTGTACGAACGGCGCTCGATGCTGGTGAGGCCCTCGGGCGAAGACGCCCTGGGCTGAGCGGGAAGCTCGCGTACGGCAAAACCGTGTGGTCCTGGCCGTCGTCGCTACGGCCAAGTCTTGCGGATGCGGCATAGCGCCAACCGGCGCGGTGCCGGTAACTTCCGTCGGGCGAGGGAGGCCAGAAGGAATTCGGCTCCCGGGAGAGCACGGCATAAGCCGTCCAACCACTGCGCAGGGAAGGCCGTGTGTTCGGCTACACCTGTATGCTGCTGTGCGGCTCCTTCTGCGCTACACCTCGCGCAGCGGACCGCGGGTGCGAGGTCAGCACCCGGCCTTCCCTGCGCCCTTCGTTTTCAGAGGGCGTGAATGCGAAGCGCAAACCTCGGGCGGATCGGGCCGCGAGGCGGCGAAAGTGTGTCTGCAAGTCAAGGTGCGAACTGGAAGGGCGAGGCTGCTGCCTCATACTCCGTCGTTGCAAGCGCAGCGAAGCAATCCAGACTGTCACCTCGGAGGGATTCTGGATTGCTTCGCTGCGCTCGCAATGACGAGGAGACAGCAGCGAGCGCCGCCCCCTCACCTCCCCGTCCAGACCGGCTTGCGCTTCTCGCTGAACGCTTTCAGGCCCTCCTTGGCATCCTCGGTCATCGCGAGCAATGCGATCTGGCTTTCGGTATAGGCAATGCTCTCGTCGAACGACATCGAGGCGATGGCGCGCATGGCGTATTTGCCGCGGCGGATCGCGGTCGGGGATTTGTCGACGATGCGCCCGATCAGCCAGTCGACCTTGGCGTCGAGCTCGGCCGTGGGCACGACGTAATTCAACAGGCCCGCATCCTTTGCGGCCCCCGCGTCGAACGGCTCGCCGGTCAGCGCCCATTCATTGATCAGGCGCCGCGGTGCGATCTCCTGCAACAGGCTCAACACCTGCATCGGAAACACGCCGACTTTCACTTCCGGCAGGCCGAAGATCACATGATCGGCTGCAACCGCCATGTCGGTCATGCAAAGAAGCCCCATGCCGCCGGCCATGCAGACGCCGCCCACACGCGCGATCGCGGGCTTGGTCGCGTTCTGCGCCAGGCGCAACAGATCGGCATAGTCGACATTTGGCCTGGAATGATCCATCGCGAAAGCCGCACCGGAATTCTGCAAGTCGGCGCCGGCGCAAAACGCCTTGTCGCCCGCGCCCGTCAGCACGATGACACGGACGTCCTTGTTCTCATGCGCGTCGCGATAGCCGCGTGCGATGCCGGCGATGACGTCGCCGTTGAGCGCGTTGCGCTTCTCCGGCCGGTTGATGGTGATCCAGAACGCCTGCCCGCGCTTCTCGGTGATGACGGCTGTGATGTCGGTCATGACGCTTGATCCTCGCTCCAGGTCTGCAGCCATTTGCGGCAGCTCCGGAGCGAGGTGCAAGGGCAATCTGAAGGGCAGCGGCGTTTTAGCGCCTCGACGCAAATCTGCGGCTCAGGTCGCAGCCGCTTTCCTGATCCAGACCTTGTTGTCGTGGAACGCAGCGCCACCGATCGGGGCAATGGTGTCCGCACCGGTCAGCATGTTGATGCCGAGGCCGCCGATATGATTCTTGTTGGGATGCACGGACTCCGCGATCAGCACGCCGCGGCGCACGCCGTCGAACAGCACGGCAATCAGCGTGGTCTCCCCTCTGTTATTGCCGAGCGTCACGGCATCGCCACCGGCGATGTCGAGTGCGGCGGCATCGAGCGGATGGATCATCACGCTCGCTCTGCCTTCGCGCGCCTGCGAGGACGGGGTCTCGTTGAAGGTGGTGTTGAGGAAGCTGCGCGACGGGCTGGTCGCAAGGCGGAATGGATGAGCCAGATCGGTGTGCTCGATCACGGCCCAATGATCCGGCAGGCCAGGCATCTTGTCGAAATCACCCATGGCCTGGCCGAACGGCGGATGCGCCCAATCTGCCCTAAAGTGGAATTTCTTGTCGGGATGAGCGAAGCCATCGAGATAATGCGAAGTGCGGAAGTCCGGCTGCAGATCGCGCCAGATGTCGGCTTCGAGACCGGCGATGTCGCCGTGATCGCTGAGCTTCAGCGTCGTGTCGATCAACTCGCGCGCCGTGAGCTCGAAGCCGGGATGCTTGGCGCCAAGCCGCGGCGCCAGCGCCTGCAACAGCTGATGATTGGAGCGGCATTCGCCGGGCGGATCGATCAGCTTGGGACCGACCGAGATATGCTGGTGGCCGCCGCCGTAATAGAGATCGTCATGCTCCATGAACATGGTCGCCGGCAGCACGATGTCGGCCATCTCAGCCGTCTCGGTCATGAACTGCTCGTGCACGGCGACGAACAGATCCTCGCGCGCAAAGCCCTGGCGCACCAGCGCCTGCTCCGGCGCCACCGTCATCGGGTTGGTGTTCTGGATCAGCATCGCCTTGACCGGGCCCTTGCCGAGCAGGGCCTCGGCATCGCCGGTGAGGATCCGGCCGACCTGCGATTGGTCGAGGGCGCGGACCGACCTGTCGAGCGCGTCGTGGCCTTCGATGACGGATTCGTTGAAGTGCCACAACGCGTAATTGTTGAAGAACGCGCCGCCGCCTTCGTACTGCCAGGCGCCGGTCACGGCGGGAATGCAGTTCGCGGCGTGCATCTGCATCGCGCCATTGCGCGAACGCGTGAAGCCATAGCCGAGGCGGAAAAAGGTCCGCTTGGTCTCGCCGACCGCCTTGGCAAAGGCCTCGATCTCCGCCACCGGCACGCCGCAGATTCCCGACGCCCATACGGGATTGCGTGTCTTCAGATGCGCCTCGAGTTCGGCGGGACAGTCGGTGTACTTGTCCATGTAGGCACGATCGGCATAGCCGTCGCGGAACAGAACATGCATGACGCCGCAGGCGAACGCGCCGTCGGTGCCGGGCCGCAGCAGGATCTTGATGTCGGCCTGCTTCATGGTTTCGTTGTCGTAGATGTCGACCGCTGCGATTTTCGCGCCGCGCTCCTTGCGGGCCCGCGCGGCATGCGTCATCACGTTGACCTGGGTGTTGACGGGATTGGTGCCCCAGATCACGACGAGATCGGACAGCGCCATCTCGCGCGGATCGACGCCGGCGATCTTGCCGGTGCCGACGGCAAAGCCGATGCGGCCGACATTGGCGCAGATGGTCTGGTAGAAGCGCGAGTATTTTTTCACATGCGTGAGACGGTTGAGACCGTCACGCATCACCAGCCCCATCGTGCCGGCGTAATAGTACGGCCAGATCGATTCCGCGCCGAAATCGCGCTCGGCCTGGTTGAAGCGATCGGCGATCTCGTCGAGCGCCTCGTCCCAGCTGATGCGCGCAAACTGGCCGGAGCCCTTCGGCCCGGTGCGGCGCATCGGATACATCACCCGTTCGGGATGATGGATGCGCTCGGCGTAGCGTGCGACCTTGGCGCAGACCACGCCGGCCGTATAGGTCTGCTTTTTCGAACCGCGGACACGGCCGATGCTACGGCCTTCGACCACCTCGACATCGAGCGCGCAGGCCGATGGGCAATCGTGCGGACAGGTGGAGTGGCGAATCTCGATCTTGGCGTGCTGGTTCATGTCCGATTTCGTAACATCAAAATACCTGCGAGCCGAGGGCATTTATCCGGCAACGCCCATGCAAAATGCTCAAACCGCACGCGCCTCATGTGCTTGCCGCGTCCGCAAAATGCCCTGCGGCCACACCGAAATTGGTCCGATGTCGCCGATACAATCGACTTTGTGAGACGTCGACAGTTCGCGCCCGCAGCCGTTACAGTGGCAGCCAACAAGAGCGAGGTCAGGGAGGTGGGCGTGACTGCTCGACATCTAATTTCGGTGCTCGTCGCCGGCCTGCTCGCTGCCTTCTCCGCAAGCCGGTGCTTGGCACAGGATTATCCTGCGCACCCTGTCCGCATTGTCGTGCCCTTCGGCGCCGGCGGACCGGCCGACGTTTCTGCGCGGCTGATCGGCCAGGGGCTCCAGCAGCGCTTTGGCCAGCCGTTCGTGATCGAGAACCGCACCGGCGCGGGCGGCGTCATCGGCACCGTCGAGGCGGCGAAATCGCCGGCCGACGGCTACACGTTGCTCATGATGTCCAACACGCAGACGGCGAATGAATCGCTGCTGACGCCGGAGCAGCGCAAATACGACCTGATGCGCGACCTCGCGCCGATCGCGCCGGTGAGCTATTCCGATCTCGTCATCGTGGTGAATCCGCAAGTCCCGGCGAAGACGCTCCAGGAATTCATCGCGCTCGCCAAGTCGCAGCCGGGTAAATTGAACTACGCGTCCTCCGGTCAGGGCACCCCGTACCACATGGCCGGCGAGCTGTTCAAAGCTATGGCCGGCATCGATGTCGTTCATGTGCCCTACCGCAACAGCGGCGAGGCGCGCAGCGGCGTGATAGGAGGCCAGGTGCAGATGATGATCGACGCGCTGCCGGCGATGGCGCCCAATATCGGCGAGAACCAGGTCCGTGCGCTCGCGACCACCGGCCAGCAGCGCTCGGCGGTGCTCCCGAACGTGCCGATCGCTGGCGAAGCAGGCGTTCCCGGTTACGAGGCGACAATCTGGCTCGGCCTGATGGCGCCGGCGGGTACGCCAAAGCCTGTCATCGACAAGCTCAATTCAGCCGTCAACGCGCTGGTGAAGCGACCAGACATCATCAAGCTCTGGACCGAGCAGGGTGCCGTGCCCATGTCGATGACACCAGAGGAATTCGAGAAGTTCCTGCGAGGCGACATCGCGAAATGGGCCGATGTCGTCAAGAAGTTCGAGAAGTCATGAGCCATGCCGATCATGCCCGATATTCAGTTCAAGCTTAACGGAGCTGCAGTCTCCGTTGATGTCGATCCGGATCAGACGCTGCTCGACGTGCTGCGCAGCCGGCTCGGAATCACCAGTCCGCATTTCGGCTGCGGCGCCGGTGAATGCGGGGCATGTCACGTCCTGGTCGGCGGCCATGCGATGGCCTCCTGCGATATGCCGATGTGGTCGGCGGCGGACAAGGACATCGTCACGGTGGAAGGCCTCGGGACGATGGAGCGACCGCACCCGTTGCAACGCGCCTTCATCGCCGAACAGGCGATGCAATGCGGCTATTGCGTCTCGGGCATCCTGATCAGCGCTGCGGCGCTGCTCGAACGTAATCCGTCGCCGGCGGAGGCCGAGGTCAGGGCTGCACTCGATCGCAATCTGTGCCGCTGCGGGTCGCATAACCGCATGGTCCGCGCGGTGCTGCGGGCGGCATCGGAGATGGCGGCATCATGACCGCGCCGCCCCCTGCTCCGAAACTGCCGGTCAGCCTGGCGGCCAATCCAAGGCTGTCGTCATGGGTGCGGTTCGCCAGCGAAGGCCGCGTGGCGATTTCGCCTGGCAAGGTCGAGATCGGCCAGGGCATCGTCACGGCACTGGCGCAGATTGCCGCTGACGAGCTCGACGTCGGCGTCAGCCGCATCGAGATGATCCGCACCTCGACGGCTGCGAGCCCAAATGAGGGAGTCACCTCCGGCAGCCTGTCGATCCAGCAATCCGGCCGCGCGCTACGCCACGTTTGCGCCGAGGTGCGCCGGCGCTTCCTCGCAGCAGCAGCGGAGCGTCTCGGCGTCGACGCGGCGCTGCTTGGTATCGACGACGGCACGATCTCGGGCCCCGGCAACATCAGGACCAGCTATTGGGAGCTGTCGGGAGAGGTGTCGCTCGACCACGATGCCGTTGCGGGCACTGTGGCAAAGACCATTGCCAAACGCGCCGTCGCCGGACATTCGGTCCAGCGCGTCGACATTCCCGACAAGGTGTTCGCGCGGCCGCGCTTCATCCACGATCATGCGCGGCCGGGGATGTTGCACGGACGCGTGCTGCGGCCGGACGTCGCCGGCGCGAGGCTGGTCGCGCTCGACGAAGCGGCCGCACGCGCCGTGTCCGCACCGGCCACGATCGTCCGCGACGGCGGCTTTGCGGGCGTCGCCGCCGACAGCGAGGCCGCCGCGGAAGCTGCGCTGAAAGCCTTACGCAAGGGCGCGACGTGGTCGGCCGGCGAGGCACTGCCCGATGAGAATGATCCGGCTGGTTTCCTACGAAGTCAGCCGGTCGAGACCACGGTCATCGACACCAGGGCAGCGGCTGCGGGAATGGCGACCCGCACGCTCCGCCGGCAGTACACCCGCCCCTATATCGCGCACGCCTCGCTCGCGCCGTCATGTGCCATGGCGCAATGGGACGGTGACCGGGTGCATGTCTGGACGCACAGCCAGGGCGTCTATCCGCTCCGCGCCGACCTCGCCATCGTGCTCAAGCTGCCGACCGAAAACATCGTCGTCGAGCACATGGAGGGCGCGGGCTGCTACGGGCATAATGCGGCCGACGATGTCGCGCTCGACGCCGTGCTGCTGGCGAAAGCCGCTGGCGGCCACCCGGTCCGGGTGCAATGGTCGCGCCGCGACGAGATGTCCCACGCACCGTTTGGTGCGGCGATGGCGATCGAGATCGAGGCCGATCTGGATGCCGACGACGAAATCGTCGGCTGGCGCCATGCGATCTGGAGCAATGGACATACCGCACGGCCTGGGCGTGCCGCGCAGCCCGCACTGCTGGCTGCAAGCGAGATCACAAATCCCTATCCGCGCATGACCTCGACAAATCCACCCGTTGCCAACGGTGGCGGCAGTGACCGCAACGCCGTTCCGCTCTACGATCTCCCGGCCTGGACCATCACGAGCCATCGCCTGCTGACCATGCCGGTGCGCACCTCGTCGCTGCGGACCCTCGGCGCGCAGGGCAACGTGTTCGCGATCGAATCCTTACTCGACGAGATCGCCGCCTTGCGCGGCGAAGATCCGATCTCGTTCCGCCTGCGGCACTTCAGGGATGAGCGCGCACGCGACGTCGTCCGCGCGGCGGCGCGACGCGCCGGCTGGAAGCCTGAGAGACGATCCGGCATCGGACATGGCGTGGGCTTTGCCCGGTACAAGAACAGCGGCGCCTATTGCGCTGCAATCGCTGAGATCGAAAGCGCCGAGGATATCCGCGTCAGACGGCTGACCCTTGCGGTCGATGTCGGCGAAGCCATCAACCCGGACGGCGTCATCAACCAGATCGAGGGCGGCGCCATCCAGGCAACGAGCTGGGTGCTGAAAGAGCGCGTTCGATTCGACCGCACGCACATCACCTCGACATCCTGGACGGACTATCCGATCCTGACCTTCAGCGAGGTC
This sequence comes from Bradyrhizobium sp. USDA 4474, assembly GCF_054057515.1. Classification (NCBI taxonomy): domain Bacteria; kingdom Pseudomonadati; phylum Pseudomonadota; class Alphaproteobacteria; order Hyphomicrobiales; family Nitrobacteraceae; genus Bradyrhizobium; species Bradyrhizobium sp. USDA 4474. The sequence goes on from NZ_JBSRZJ010000002.1 coordinate 1,235,831, forward strand.
CCGGCAGTGGATGTGGAAATCATCCAGCGATCGGAGATCGAGCCGGTCGGTGCCGGCGAAGCCGCGCATGGCCCGGTGACGGCGGCCATCGCCAATGCGGTCCAGGATTGCCTCGGAATACGCATCCGCAACCTGCCGATCACGCGGGACAAAATCATCGCAGCCATGGAGCGTGCACCGTGACCACAGTGAACATTTTGAGCGGCGGCGCGGCGCAGGGCCTGGTGCGTGGCCTCGGCAACGCCTTCAAGGCGCAGACCGGCTTTGACATCGACGGCGCGTTCGGCGCGGTCGGCGTGATGGCGGACAAGCTGCGTGCGAGCACCCCGGCAGATGTCGTGATCCTGACGCAGGCCCTGCTTGCAAAACTCGCTGCGGAGAAGCTTGTTGTCCCCTCCTCGATCGCCGATCTCGGGCGCGTGGAGACTGCCCTCGCCGTCCGCAGTCGCGATGCCAAGGCGATCGTCAGGACCGAAGCCGACCTGCGCGAGGTCCTGCGCTCCGCGGACGCCATCTACGTCCCTGATACCCAGGCCTCGACCGCGGGCCAGCACGTCGCAAAGCTGCTGGATCAGCTCGGCATCTCCTATGAGGTCACATCGCGCGTGAAGATCTTTCCGAACGGCGCAACGGCCATGCGCGAACTGGCGGCATGCACCGCGACGCGGCCGATCGGATGCACCCAGGCGACCGAGATCATCGCGACCGCAGGCGTTGTGCTGTCGGGCTCACTACCACCGCGGTGCGAGCTGGTGACGATGTATACGGCCGGCATCGCCATGCAGGCCGCGCATCCGAAGCAAGCGGCGGCGCTGATCGCACTGCTGACCGGGGCCGACCAGAGGGAGCTGCGCCAGCGCGTCGGCTTTGCAGGCTAGATGCGAACCTCATTTGTGCAGCTGCGTGAGACCGGTCGGCGGGCCGTCGACGCCGGTCCAGCCGCCGTCGACGAACAGCGTGCTGCCGCTGACATAGCTCGCAGCATCCGAAGCGAGATAGGCGACGGCTGTCGCGACCTCGTCGGCACTGCTCCAACGATTGAACACAGTGTGGCCCGCATACAGATTGTAGATGTCGGGCCGCTGCTTGAACGGGCTGGTCAGCGCAGTCTCCACGATGCTCGGCGCGATCGCGTTGACGCGCACGCCGGCATGCCCGACCTCGGAGGCAAAGCCCTTCACCAGAAGGCCGATCGCAGCCTTGGTCGAGCCGTAGACACCGAGGCCCGGCTCGATGGTCACCGCGCGCACCGAGGAGCACGCGATGATGCTGCCGCCCTTCTGCTCGACCATGATGCGGCCGAAGGCCTGGAAGAACCAGACGGTGCCCTTGACGTTGAGGTTCAGGACGCGATCGAGGTCCTCCTCGGTGTAGTCGAGAATGGTCTTGCGGATGTTGAGCCCGGGCGTCGTCACGGCGATGTCAAGCCGCGGAAATTTATGCATCACGGTTTTCGCGAGCGCGTTGACATCGGCGGCGCCAGCAGCGTCGCACCCTGCGGCCTCGGCCCAGCCGCCCTTCTCCCGAATGCCCGCAGCTGTCGCCTCCGCGGCGTCAAGCGCGTGATCGGCGCAAACGACCTGCGCACCAAGTCCGGCCAGCGCCTCGGCGGACGATTTGCCGATGCCCGATGCGGCCCCGAGCACCACGGCCGTCTTGCCGGTGAGATCGAAGAGCTTGCGATAATCAGTCACGGTTACATCCTTTTCTTGTTGCGGTCAGGTCGCTTGTTGCGAACCAAGCGGCCGGGATACGAGAGGTTCAAATACAACGTTCGCGTCCCCGGCGATCGCCTCATCAATCTAAAAACGGCATCGATCGATACTCGCTTCAACTTGGACTCCTTGCTCGGCGCGCCCTTAGGAAGGCGAACGGGGAAATGGATCCAGGGAGGGGCGCTTGAGCGCGGAATTATCCGTCATCGTCGCCAGAGAAATCTCGCGCCGGGCTTTCGGTGCGAGAACCGCTGCCGCTTGCTGCAGCGCAACAGGGACACCCCCTCCTAATCTCCTAGTTGATCTTCTCGCAAACCGCTTCATATACTAATATATCAATTTGCAGAGCACGCATGCCCGTCCGCTCGACGAAGACAACGGAAGCCGCGGCTTCAGCCATGACCAGTCCTCGCCGCGGTAAGCCACCCCAGCGAGCGACGGCTTCGGCGCGTATCTACAGCGAGCTGCGCGGCGAGCTGGTCTCGATGCGTCGCAGGCCGGGCGAGGTGATCTCGGAATCCGAGATCGCGCTCAGCTTCGGCGTCAGCCGCACGCCGGTGCGCGAAGCGATTCTCAAGCTTTCCGACGAAGGCCTGCTGGACGTTTTTCCGCAGTCCGGCATCTTCGTGTCCCGCATCCCGCTCGCCGCCCTGCCCGAGGCCATCATCATCCGCAAGGCGCTGGAAGAGACCACCGCGCGCTTCGCGGCCGAACGCGCCACGACGAGTCAGATCCTGCAATTGCGGTCGATCGTGGAACGCCAGCGGGAGGCCGATGAAGCTGGAGACCGCACCGCGTTTCATCAGGCCGATGAGCTGTTCCACGCCACCATCGCCGATGTCGCCAGACATCCCGGGATCTGGACGCTGATCCTGCATGTAAAGATGCATGTCGATCGTTATCGCCAACTGACGCTGCCGGTCGCCGGACGCATGACGCAGGTCATCGCAGAGCACGAACCGATCCTCGCGGCGATCGAGGCGCACGATCCGCAACGTGCAGGGATTGCGATGGAGCGCCATCTCGACCGGCTGCTTCGCGACATCTCGGAGACGCAACATACCAATCCGGAGTTTTTCGCCAGCACAGAGTGACCGGCTTTCCGGTCAACAAGACGACACAAAGAACTAATGAGGGAGACGACCATGCTACGCCGTGACTTCATCAAATTGAGCGCCGGACTGGGAGCTGCCACGCTGGCTCCGATCTCGTCGGGCCACGCCCAGACCAAGGCCGTCTTCAAGGCCGCTGACGTGCAGCCGGTCGGCTATCCGACAGTCGCCGCCGTCGAGAACATGGGCAAGAAGCTCGCCGAGGCAACCCAGGGCCGCCTCTCGATCCAGACCTATCCCTCCGCGCAACTTGGCGCCGAGAAGGAAACGATCGAGCAAACCCAGATCGGCGCGATCCAGATGCTGCGCGTCAGCGCCGGCGCCGTCGGTCCGATCGTCGACGACATCAACGTCGTCAACATGCCGTTCCTGTTCAAGAACGTGGCGCAATCCTGGAAGATGATGGACGGCGAGGTCGGCCAGGAGCTGCTCGACAAGATCACCGCGAGCCCCAACGCCAATCTGGTCGGCCTGTGCTGGATGGATTCCGGTGCACGCAGCTTCTACAACACCAAGCACCCCATCAAATCGGTCGCCGACGTTCACGGCCTGAAGCTTCGCGTGATCGGCAACCCGATCTTCATCGACATGGTCAATGCGCTTGGCGGCAACGGCATCGCGATGGGCTATGACCAGGTATTCTCCTCGCTGCAGACCGGCGTGATCGACGGCGCCGAGAACAACCCGCCGAGCTACGTTTTCAGCAACCACTACACCGTGGCGAAATACTACTCGCTGACGGAGCATCTGATCATCCCCGAGATTCTCTGCTTCTCCAAGCGGTCCTGGACCGCGCTGTCCGCCGACGACCAGGCGCTGATCAAGAAGTTCGCCCGCGAGGCGCAGCTCGAGGAGCGCGAGCTCTGGAAGAAGTACGAAACGACGGCGATGGAGAAGGCCAAGGCCGCTGGCTGCGAGATCGTGGAGATTGCCGACAAGAAGCCATTCCAGGATGCGGTCAAGCCGGTGTGGGACAAGTATGGTCCGAAATACCAGGCCATGATCCAGCGCATCCAGACGCTCTGAACGTTCTCGAACCAAAGCCGAAGCGCGACAATCACTCATCGCGCTTCGGCCTCGACAATCTGAACCACTGACAGAGCAGGAAACGCGGATGGCCGCACTGTTTCGCCGAGCGATGGACTATCTCTACCTGTTATGCGTGATCGTCGGCTGCACAGCGCTGGTCGCGATCTCCGCGGTGATTCCGTGGGCGGTGTTCACGCGCTACGTGCTCAACAGTGCGGCTTCATGGCCAGAGCCGACGGCGGTTCTGCTGACGATCGTGCTGACTTTCATCGGCGCAGCCGCCGGCTACCGGCTCAACCTCCATATGAGCGTTGGCTATTTTGCCAAGAAACTGCCGCCGCCGCTGCAAAAGGCAACCGACATCCTGGTGCAGCTGCTGATGGCGCTGATCGCCTTGTTCATGGTGATCTGGGGCGAACGTCTGGTCCAGGTCACCTGGTACAACACGATCCCTGATTTCCCCTCGCTGTCGGTCGGCGTCACCTATCTGCCGATTCCGATCGGCGGACTCTGCCTTCTGCTCTTCGTGATCGAGCGAATTTTCCTCGGCGTGCCGCCCGACCCGATCGGCAGGCACTCCGAAACCGCCCCCTTCGAGTGAGCCGGGAGTTCTCGCAATGGACATCTTTATCCTCCTCGGCACGATGATCGTCTGCTTCCTGATCGGCATGCCGATCGCCTATTCGCTGGCAATGGCGGCGATCGCCGGCGCATTGTCGGTCGGCATTCCGCTCGAAGCCTTGATGCTGAAGATCTCGGACGGCGTCAGCAAAGTTGCGATGCTGACGATTCCGTTCTTCGTGCTCGCCGGCGCCATCATGGCCGAAGGCGGCATGGCGCGGCGGCTTGTCGCCTTTGCCGACGTTCTGGTCGGCTTGACGCGACTGCGCGGCGGCCTCTCGATCGTCAACGTGCTCGCGACGACCTTCCTCAGCGGCATCTCCGGCTCTGCCGTTGCCGACACGTCGGCGATCGGCTCGGTGATGATCCCCCAGATGGAGAAGAACGGCTATCCGCGGGTGTTTGCGACCAACCTCACCATCTCCTCGTCGGTTCAGGCGCTGCTGGTGCCGCCGAGCCACAACGCCGTGCTCTATTCGCTCGCCACCGGCGGTACCATCTCGATCAGCGCGCTTTTCATGGCTGGCGTTTTCCCGGGGCTGCTGATCGGATTCTCACTGATCATGCTGTGCCTGGTGATTGCCTATCGCGAAGGTCACCCGCAGGGCCGTACCGTGCCGGCCAAGGAAGCCGTCAAGATCACGATCGACGCGGCCTGGGGCCTGATCACGCTCGTCATCATCCTCGGCGGCATTCTGGGCGGCATTTTCACCGCGATCGAAGCCGGCGCGGTCGCCTGCATCTGGGCATTCTTCGTCACCATGTTCGTCTACCGCGACTACAGATGGCGCGACCTGCCGGTGCTGCTGCACCGGACCTTGCGCACCGTTGCGATGGTGATGACGCTGATCGCCTGCGCCTCCGCCGTCGGCTACATCATGGCGCTGACGCAGATGCCGGCGAAAATGACGGCGTTCTTCCTGTCGATCTCCAGCAACAAATACGTCATCCTGTTGCTGCTCAACGTCCTGCTGCTGCTGCTCGGCACGCTGCTCGACATGGCGCCGTCGATCCTGATCGCAACGCCAATCCTCCTTCCCGTGATGCAGAATTTCGGCGTCGATCCGGTGCACTTCGGCATGATCATGCTGCTCAACCTCGGCATCGGCTTGTGCCATCCGCCGGTCGGTGCGATCCTGTTCGTCGGCTGCGCCGTCGGCAAGGTCTCGCTCGAAGACGTCATGCGCAAGATCTGGCCGTTCTACGGCGTCATGCTGTTCGTGCTGATGCTCGTCACCTTCCTGCCGGAGATTTCGCTCTGGCTGCCGCGTCACATCCTGCACTGAATCAGGTCGCGCCGGTTTGTCGCCAGCGGCTCGAGGGTCACAAGGCGGGGCGGCACGTCGGCTCCTGCCATATCGAGAAGCTGCACAAACCTCGACGGCTAGGCTCTCACTCGCCGTCGAGGCCGCTTTCGGCAAGCTCACGCAGCGCATCGATGTCGAGCACGACGATAGCGCCATGCTCGAGGCGCACCCAGCTTCGTGCGGCCCAGGCGCGCAATTGCTTGTTGATGCTCTCGCGCGTCATCCCAACCATCTCGCTGATCTCCTGCTGGGTGATCGCGAGCGTGCCGCTGCCGGAATCGAGCTTGCGTTCCTCGGTGAGACCCAGCAGCGCGCTTGCAAGCCGGCCCGGCAGATTCTGCAAGATCACCTGTTCGACCTGCTGGCTGGTCCAGCGCAGCCGCGCGCAGAGCAGCTCGATGAATTTCATCGCGAGCGCCGGCTGGCTCTTCACGAACGGCAGGAAGTCGCGGCGGTCGATGATGTAGAGTTCGCAGTTGGTGTTTGCGGTCGCATCCGCCGACCGCGGCGCACCATCGAGTACGGCGATCTCGCCGAAGATTTCGCCCGGGCCGATCAGATTGAGAATAGCGTTCCGCCCGTCGGGCGACGAACTAGAGATCTTCACCGTTCCCGTGATCACCGCGAACAGATTATTGCCGGGATCGCCCTTGGCGGCGATGGTCGAACCACGCTTGACGGTGGTGTGCTTGGCGTAGCGGCACAGCTGATCCAGCGCTTCCGGATCCAGATCTGCGAAGATCGGATGCTTGCGCAGGACGGACAGTTTGTTACCCGACAACTGCCGGGGGTCGCCGGTCTTGTCCTGAGGCACGCCGGGACTCCTAAGACTGCGAGGCACTGGAGTTCCTCCGTAGTCAACGTTAGCGGGCTTTTCAACCGGAAAGCACGGACAGACCTCGAGAGAAAGGCTGCCAAAATGCCGCGATTGCGCCCCGGAGCCGCACCTGCAGGGTGCGCTGATGCGCTTCAGCCCATGCACAGTTGCAGGGATGCAAGCCAAAAGAGGCCCCTGCGCACGCCGGAAGGGCAAGAATGCGCTGGGGAATGCCTGTCGAGCCGGATCAATCTTGGCCACACACCCGCCCTACTCCGCGGCAAACACGCCCGAATCGTCCCCACAACTGGGCGGATCAGAGCTTCAGGCAGACGTCGCAGATATCAGGCTCGGCCGGATCCGGCTTGATCTCGAAACCGAACTGCCGGCACATCTCCAGCATCACGACGTTCTCCTTGAGCACGTCGCCCGAGATCGTCTTGAGCCCTTCCGACTTCGCGTAGTCGATCATCAGCTGCATCAGGGCCCAGCCGAGCCCCCTGCCCTTGAGGTCGGACCGCAGCAGGATCGCGTACTCGCCGCTCTCGTAGACCGAATCCGAGTGGAGTCGCACCACGCCGACCATCTCGTTCTTCTCATCGAAGGCGATGAAAGCCATGGCGCGCGCATAATCGAGCTGCGTCAAGCGCGCGATAAACTCATGCGTGAACTCCTTCATCGGCGCGAAGAAGCGCAGGCGGAGATCCTCAGGCGTGACGTGACGCAGGAATTCGTGGATGGTCGGTTCGTCTTCGGGGCGAAGCGGCCGCGCGAAAATGCGCCAGCCGTCCTTGAGTGCGAGCCGGCGCTCCCATTGCGAGGGATAGGCGCGGACAGCGAAATTGGCCGGGCCTGAGCCCGCAAATTTGCGCTGCGGCGGCCGCACCGCGACGCGGGCATCGACGGCGGTCACGCCGGTTTCGTCGGCCAGCAGCGGATTGATGTCGAGCTCGCGTATCTCAGGGATGTCGGTTGCCATCTGCGCCAGCTTGACGAGCACCAGTGCGACCGCGTCATGCTTGACTGCCGGCACATCCCGGTACGCAGGCAACAACCGGGACACACGTGTACGCTCGATCAGGTCACGGGCGAGCTGCAAATCGAGCGGCGGCAGCGCCAGAGCCTTGTCGTTGATGATGTCCACCGCCGTGCCGCCGCGGCCGAACACCACGACGGTGCCGAAGGTCGGATCGTCGGCGAGGCCCAGGATCAACTCGCGCGCCTTCGCTTTGACGACCATCGCTTGAACGATGATACCGTCAATACGGGCTTCGGGCCTTAACTTTCTCATTCGCGCAAGTATATCGACCGCGGCTGCGCGCACCGCGGCCGGCGTGGTCAGATTGAGCACGACACCGCCGACATCGGATTTGTGCGCGATATCGCGCGACAGGATCTTGAGCACGACGGTGGCACCTTGGGCGAATATCCCGTCCGCGTAGGCGACCGCCTGATCGACATCATCAGCCGCAAAGGTCGGCACCATCGTGATGTCATAGCACCCGAGCAGATGCTTGATCTCGACGGGCTCAAGCCATTTACGTCCGTCGGCCATGGCCGTCGCAACGACCTGTCTTGCAGCCGCCACATCAGGCACGAACCTATCCGGTATCGCCGGCGGCACCTGGCTCAGCTCGTCGACCACCTCGCGATGCCGGACCATATGCATGAAGCCGCGCACCGCGTCGTCTTCAGTCGGATAGTTCGGGATGCCAGCGGCGGACAGCGTCGCGATGATGTCCTGATCCGCGCCGACCCAGGCCGCAAGCACCGGCTTGGCCCAACTGCGATGTTTCTCACGATATTTGACAACGAGCTCGGTAACGGTCGCCGCGATCGCGTTGGCCGATGCAATCGCGGTCTGCACGTTGAGCACGAGGATCGCATCATTGCCAGGATCGTCGAGCAGGACCTCCAGTGCCGCAGCATAGCGCGAGGCATCTGCGTCGCCGACGATGTCGACTGGATTGGTGCCGGACCAGGTCGGCGGCAGCACCGCAGCGAGCTTCTCGCGCGTCTCCGGCATCATCGGCGCGGGAATTCCGCCGAGCTCGGCCAGCCGGTCGACCGCCAGGACGCCGATGCCACCGCCATTTGTCAGAATCGCGAGTCGTTTTCCCGCCGGCGCCCCGATCCTGCCGAGCGTCTCGGCACAATCAAACAGCTCGCGCAGATCGGACACCCGAAGAACACCGGCGCGGCGGAAGGCCGCGTCATAGACCGCATCCGCACCGGCGAGCGCGCCCGTATGCGTGGCAGCCACCGTCGCCCCCTGCGTCATGCGCCCCGACTTCACCACGACAACGGGCTTCACACGCGCCGCGGCACGCGCTGCCGACATGAACTTCCGTGCGTCCTTGATGGCCTCGATATAGAGCAGAATCGCACGCGTTTTTTGGTCCATCGCGAAATAGTCGAGCAAATCAGCGATATCGACGTCGATCTGATCGCCGATCGTGACGATGCCGGAGAAGCCGACGCCACGCTGCGCAGCCCAATCCACCATGCCGGCCGCGATCGCGCCCGATTGCGAGATCAGAGCGAGGTTTCCGGCCCTCGGCATGTGCGCGGCGAAACTCGCGTTGAGGCTTGCGCCGGGCATCATGATGCCGAGGCAATTCGGGCCGATCAGCCGCATGCCGTATTTGCGGGCGGTCGCAACGGCGGTCTCCTGGAGCGATCCCGATCCATGGCCGAGTCCCGACGAAACGATCAGGGCCCCGGCCGAGCCAACGCGACCAGCCTGGTCGATGATCGCAGGGACCTCACGCGCCGGCGCAGTAATGACGATCAGCTCGGGCACGAACGGCAGGTTGTCCAGGCTGCTCACTGCCGCGATACCGCCGATCTCGGCATGGCGCGGGTTGACCAAACCGAACGGCCCCTTGAACTCCGCCTTACGAATGTTCTCCAGGACCGCCCGTCCGACGGACACCGGGCGAGCGCTTGCGCCGACGAGTGCGACCGACCGGGGCGACAGCAGGGTTTTCAGGCGGTAGGTCGACATGATCACACCAGTCCGATCGGGCAACGGGGCGACAAAAGCTAACCCAGACCGGGATTGAAACGCACCTAGTGCGACATCATCACCCAGCATGGTGGCTGACCGATGACGGTCTTGGTCACGCCGCCCCAGACGGTCTCGTTCAGGCGCGAATGTCGGTAAGCGCCCATGACGATGGCGTCGACGGCGTGGGCCTCTGCCCAACTCCCCAGTACCTTGCCGATCGAGCTCCCGCTGTCCTTCACGGTTTCGAAGGACGCATAGACCCCGTGTTCCCTCAGGTGATGGACGAGGCTGTCGCCCGATTGCGTGATTGCGTCGCCCTCGTCACCGGCCACCGTGATCACCCGCACCACGGCGGCGGTCTGCAGGATCGGCAGCGCGTCCCCGACCGCGCGTGCGGCGCGCGCCGAATGGTCCCAGGCAATCACGACATTCTCGAACTCCGGCCGCAGCCTCTCCACATGCTGCTCTGGACATAGCAACAGCGGCCGGCCGGACTGGAACAGGAACGTTTCAACGATGTTTTCGGTTCTGCTGTCGTGTGGCCTCACGGGGATCAAACTGAGATCGCTGACGCGTGCCTGCTCCGCCAGGGTCGACGCGATCTGATCCGCCGGCACCTTGCCCGATCGGCCTTGGGCACGAATGCCGGCACGGGAGGTCGCGTTGGTGAATGCATTCACGAGCTGCTGCATATCTCCCGCTTCGCCCATATTGCTGAGTTCGGCAGGCTTGGGGTCATCGGGAAACACGACCGTCGGCCGCACGAAGGCATCGTCTTCGAGCGCGAGCCCCGTGATCCGGGCGCCGAGGTCGGCGGCGACTGCGACGCACTTCTCAATTGCGGCTAGCGTGGGCGCACGCGGCTCGCCAACGAGCGGCAGAAAGACGTCCTTGATGGGCATCGGATTCTCCTCGCACGCCAGAATAGGCCACCTCCGGTCCGGATGCTTGATCCTCCTCAAGCCGGGAAAACTCCGCCTCGCCAGCCCACGACAGCATTTGATGGAAGTCAAGCGGCGGTCACGACTTAGAGGTTACCCTGGCTTGCGGCCGGACCGCTTGGTGCTACCATCTGCAACATGCCGGCAGGGATGACGGACAGTTCTGCGACCCAGGAACGGATCTTCGCGGCTCTGACCGCGCACGCCGGCGTGAAGCGGATCGACACGCACGCGGCTTCGGTCTTCCTCGACGGAAGGCGTGCGCTGAAGATCAAGCGCGCGGTGAAGTATCCATTTCTTGACTATTCGACCCCCGATAAACGCAAGGCGGCCTGCGAGGAGGAAGTCAGGATCAACAGGCCACACGCGCCGGAGATCTATCGTGGCGTCGTCGCCGTCACGGAAGAACCCGACGGGTCCGTGACGATCGACGGCAACGGCCGGCCTATCGAATATGCAGTCGATATGTCGCGTTTCGATGAGAACCGGACGCTCGATCATCTGGCCAAGGCGGGACGGTTCGACGCGGACCTTGCATCGGCGGTCGCCGACGCGATCGTGGCTTCACACGCGGCAGCGTTTCCCATCGACGGCAAAAGATGGGTTGCTTCGATCCTCGCCCTGATCGACGGCAACAGCAATGGCCTGAGAAAGGGCAATCATCTCCCGACTGCGGCGATCGAGCAGCTTGGGCAGGCCTCGCATGCAGCGTTCCTGCGTGTTCGACCTTTGCTTGAAGAGCGCGCCCGCCGGGGTTTCGTGCGCCGTTGCCATGGCGATTTGCATCTTGCGAATATCGTGTTGATCGAGCAGCAGCCCGTGCTGTTCGATGCCATCGAGTTCGACGCAGAGATGGCGACGGTCGACGTGCTGTACGACTTCGCTTTCACGCTGATGGATCTGTTGCGCCACGATCAGCCGCTGGCCGCAAACAGCATGTTCAACCGATACCTTGCCACGACGTCAGTCGACAATCTCGATGCGCTCCGCGCGCTGCCACTTTTCATGTCCATTCGCGCGGCCGTTCGCGCCCAGGTGGCCTTGGCACGGCTGAAGCCAACGCATTCCCAAGATGTCGGCGTTCTTGACCAAGCGCGTCGCTATTTCGACCTTGCCCGGGCGCTGATCCAACCTCCCCGTCCCCATCTTGTCGCGGTGGGCGGCCTGTCGGGTAGCGGCAAGACCGTCTTGGCACGGGCGCTCGCGCCGACCGTAGCACCAGAGCCAGGCGCCGTCGTATTGCGCAGCGACGTCATTCGCAAGCAGTTGTTCGGGGTCCCCGACACAGAGCGGTTGCCGCCGACTGCATACACGCCCGAGCTTGCCGAGCGGGTCTACGCGACTTTGGCCGAACGCGCCCGGCGCGTGCTGGCCCAGGGCCATTCGGCTGTTGCCGAGGGTGTGTTCGCTCGTGATTTTGAGCGGGATGCCTTCGCCGCCCTCGCCCGCGACTGCAACGTGCCTCTCACCGGACTCTTCCTGGTCGCCGATCTGGCAACCCGGCAGGCTCGCATCGGCGGCCGCCGCGGCGACGCTTCGGATGCCACGCAAGAGGTTGCCGCGTTGCAAGAGCGCTACGATATCGGCCATATCGGCTGGGCGACCATCGATGCATCCGGGACACAAGCGCAGACGCTCCAGAGCTGCCGGGATGCAATCGCCAAGGGCAGGTAAGGCAATCTGATTGGCGCGGACAAGGATGGCGCGACCCACCAGGAGTTCGACGGCGACCGCCCGCACCAAGACGGCGGCGAGCCGCAATATGCTGCCCGGCCGCCTCAGCTCGGGCATGGCTTGCGACACCGCCTTTCGAATCATCGCCCGCCGTCACCTCGCCGCCGTCCTCGCCCAGCATGCGGGCACCTGCCGAGGCGATCCCGAAGCGCTGCATCAGATCCGCATCGCACTAACCCATCTGCGGACCGCGATCCGCTTCTTTTTCCCAATGCTCGACGATGCGCTGCGCCCCAAAGTCTGGGCCGAGCTGAAATGGCTGAACAGCCAGCTCGGCATGGTGCGGGATCTCGACGTCGCGATTGAACGCGTGGTGGCCGAAACAGGTGACGAGCTCGCCGTGGTTGCCGAACTGCAGCACTGGGACGACAAACGCGCCGAAAGCCATCGCCTGTTGGCTCGCGCTCTGCAATCGGCGCGCTATCGCCGCCTGGTCGAACAGACCTCGAGCTGGATCGAGAGCGGCCCCTGGTCGACAAGGCGTAGCAAGGAGGCCATCAGACTGCGCCGCTGTCCCCTCGCCGAGCACGCGACGGCGCAGTTGACCGATTGGGAAAAGACGCTGCTCAGAAAGGCCCGGAAACTGCGCAAGCTCGACGTCGGGAAACGGCACAAGTTGCGGATTCTCAACAAGCGGCTGACCTATTCGATCGAGTCGCTGGAGGATTTATTCGCCGACAAGTCGCTGACGAAACAAAAATCGATCCTCAAGCAATTGCGCAGGGCACAAAAATCCCTTGGACAGCTGAACGACGATGCGCGCGGTCAGACGCTGGCCGCTTCACTGAACGAGGCAGTTCCCGGAGCCGGGATTCGCTTCCTCGACCGCAAGCGGGAAAAGAAGCTATTGCGAACGGCTTCGACGGCCTATCGCAAGGTCGAGAAGAGCAAGCCGTTCCGCGTCTCCGACCTGACACCGGATGCGCGAGCAGAGGATTAGGCATTCGCAAGCGCGGCTTGACCTGGGTCAACTTCCACCTTCGCCGCTGATCTAGACCTCGGACATCGATATTCATGCGAACCTGCGGAGTTCTCCCATGCGCGCTCACCAGATCATGACGCGATCGGTCATCTCGGTCACGCCGGACACCAGCATCGTCGAGGCTGCGAACATCATGCTGAAGCGCCACGTCAGCGGCCTCACCGTTGTCGACAACAGCGGCAAGCTGATCGGAGTGGTCTCGGAAGGTGATTTCATCCGGCGCAGCGAAATCGGTACCGGTCGCAAGCATGGCCGCTGGCTGCGCTTCATTCTCGGGTCCGGAAAATCAGCCAGCGATTTCGTCCACGAGCATGGCCGCAAAGTCGCGGAAGTCATGACTGTCTCACCTGTGACCATCACCGAGGATACCGCGCTTCCCGAGATCGTCGATCTCATGGAGCGGAACAACGTGAAACGCCTTCCGGTGGTTCGCGGCGAGAAGATCGTCGGTCTCGTGTCGCGCACCAACCTTCTACAGGCGGTAGCGGGTCTCGCCCGCGACGTGCCGGATCCGACGGCCGACGACGATCACATCCGCAGCCGCATCATCAATGCCATGGAGACATACGACTGGTGTCCGTTCGGGCTGAACGTGATCGTGCGCGACGGCATCGTTCATTTGAACGGTGTCATTACCGAGGAACGGGCGCGGCAGGCCGCGATTGTTGCCGCTGAGAACGTCGAAGGTGTCAAGAAGGTGCACGACCATCTCTGCTGGGTCGACACGATGTCGGGCGTTTATCTGAACTCACCCGAGGACGAGAATCTCTCCAAGGCGAGCTGAGCGCGGCCTAGCGGGGAATGACAGCGGTGGCTTCGATCTCGACGCGCGCCGCTTTCTCGACGAGACGAACGACCTGGACCAGCGCCATCGCGGGATAGTGCGCGCCGAAGACGACGCGGTAGATCCTGCCGAGCTCCTTCAGGTTCGTCAGATACTCCTCCATGTCGACGACATACCAGGTCAGCCGCACGAGATGCTCGGGCCGCGCACCGGCCTCGCCAAGAATCTCGGCGATATTGCTCAAGGCCTGATGCACCTGCGCAACAAAACCGTCCGCAAGACGTTCCTGGGCATCCCAGCCGATCACGCCGCCGGTGACGACAATGCGTCCCTCGGCAGCCATTCCATTGGCATAGCCCTTCGGCATCGGCCAACCGGATGGCTGGAGCACTTGCGCCCTGGGACGGGCGTCATCCTCGGCAGCGGTCTGCAGCACAGCGAGCTGGGGGCCTTTCGGCGTCGTCACGGACAATTCTCGATCCTCATCTCATTCCGCCGCGACGCCTGAGGACGTCACCGCCGCCTGCGCAAATTGCCGCAAGGCGAAGCGCTTCAATTTTCCGGTCTCGGTCTTCGGCAGCTGCGTCACGAACTCGATCGCGCGCGGATATTTATACGGCGCAATCTCACGTTTGACGTGCTCTTGCAACTCGGCTGCGAGCTTTGCGTCCGGCATCACGCCGGCGGCGACGATGACGTAAGCCTTCACGATCATCCCGCGCGCCTCGTCCGGCGCACCGACGACGCCGCACTCGGCGACCGACGGATGCGTGAGCAGGGCTGCTTCCACATCCGTGCCCGCGATATTGTATCCGGATGATACAATCATGTCGTCAGAGCGCGACTGGTACCAGAAATAGCCATCGCCATCCATCAGATAGGTGTCGCCGGTGATATTCCAGCCGTTCTGAACATATTTCCGCTGGCGTTCGTCGGCAAGATAGCGGCAGCCGGTCGGCCCGCGCACCGCGAGCTTCCCCATCGTCCCCGGCGGCAAATCATTGCCCTCATCATCGACGATCTTCGCCTCATAGCCGGGCACCGGCTTGCCGGTCGCGCCCGGACGTATTTCGTCTTCAGTCGCGCTGATGAAGATGTGCAACAACTCTGTCGAGCCGATCCCGTCCATCAACTTGATGCCGGTTGCCTTCAGCCAGGCATCGAATGTCGGCTTAGGCAACGTCTCGCCCGCGGATACGCATTTGCGAAGCGAGGAGATGTCGCGGCCCGCGAGTTTGCTTATCAACGCGCGATATGCAGTCGGTGCCGTGAAGCAGACTGTGGTCCTGTATCGCTCGATAGCGGACAGCATATCGTCCGGGGTCGTCTTCTCCAGCACCACGAAGGAAGCGCCGATGTGCAACGGAAACAGCACGCCGCCAAAGCCGAAGGTGAAGGCCAGGGGCGCGGAGCCAATGAATCGATCCTTCTGCTCGGCTCGCAGAATATTGCGCGCATAACCGTCGCACACCGCCAGCATGTCCCGGTGGAAATGCATGGTGCCCTTTGGATCGCCCGTCGTGCCCGACGTGAACGCGATCAGGCAAACATCGTCCGCGGCGGTATCGACCGCGGTAAACTCCGGACTTGCATCCGCGATCAGCGCCTCGAGCGAATCGGAAGCGCCATTGCCCCAATACACCACGTGCTTGAGACCGGGCGCCGCCAGCTTCGCTCTTTCCATCTCATCGGAGAGTTTTCCGTCGCAGAGCGCGAGCGTGATCTCCGCCTTCAGAATTGGATAGGACAGCTCCTTGGCGCGCAGCAGCGGCATCGTCGCCACGCAGATACCACCGGCCTTGATCACCGCTAAATACGTCGCAACCATCATGGCGCTATTGGCGGAGCGCAGCATCACGCGTCCACCCGTGACGAGACCGAGCTTGCCAACGAGCACATTGGCAATGCGATTCACGAGCTCTTGTAGTTCGCGATAGGTGTAGCTCACGGCGGGACTGATGACGCAAGGCGCGTCGCCGTGGCCCTGCTCGATCCAACGGTCGAGGAAATAGGTCACACAGTTCAGTCGCGGCGGATAGCGGAGTTCCGGCCGCGTGAAGATGAACTCCGGCCAGAGCTCGGGCGGCGGCAGATGTTGCCGCGCAAATGTATCGACATGGGCCGTCGCGGCGTCGCCGTCATGCGAGCCTGAGACTTGCACCTTGGCAGCGTTGGCCATCGCACGCTCCTTTCAGCATGGAAAGCACCCGGCAGCACTCAACGAAAAACATTTTAGGCTTAAAACAATTCGGCGCAATAGCGGATTTGGGCATCCTATGCATTTTCGTCCGGCAAGGTGGAATTGGCGGCCGGGGAACCCGCAACGTCAGGGGCGGCGCCGTGCGGCGGATTTCTGCGCAGACCCCTTGGTCTTGGCCAGGAGCCGCATCAGCTCGCGCACGTCCTTCGGGGTCAAATCGGCGAAGAGATCGGCGATCCAGGTCTCGTGCTCTGCGGCCATTCGGCGGAACTCCGCGCGGCCGACCTTTGTGAGGCGGATCACCTGGACCCGACGGTCGGTCTCCGAGGTACGGCGGTCGAGATGGCCGGATTCCACTAGGCGCTCGACGAGGCCGGTGACGTTGCCGTTGGACACCATCATGCGCTTGGAGACATCCGATAGCGTCATGCCGTCGGGCGCCTTGTCGAGCTGCGCCATCAGGTCGAAACGAGGGAGCGTGACATCAAAGCGCTGCCGCAGGCGACCGCGGACCTCACCCTCGATCAGGGTCGTGCAGGTGAGCAGGCGCAACCACAGCCGAAGTTCTTCGGCGTGGTCCTCAGGCGTTTCGACGGCCTTGGTCTCGGAATCGAGCATCTTGGTGCAATCACTCACGGCCGGCATTGGCGCCGCCCCGGATTCCCTAATGTTTTGAGCTTCAAGTAAATCCGCGCCGGCCGCAAGCCTAAAGCTGTAACAATCGATCGCACAGCGATCTCTTTAAGGTTGAAGCAATTTGGCGCGCCGCTTGCATGCTCCGCTGCGCGCATCAAGGTGACGCCGTGAGCTTGGCTTGCCGCGTGCGCCGTCATCGGCATAATCTTCGATCGGAGTACGCGGCTTGCAACGCAGCTCTGATGTCACGGTGGAGAAATCATGAAAATGCAACGGACCTTGGCTGCGGCCGCCTTGCTGCTCGGTGCCGCGATGAGCCCTGCCCTGGCGCAGGAAAAGATCAAGCTGGGCGTGATCGTGACCCTGTCGGGGCCGGCCGCCGCGCTGGGCCAGCAGGTTCGCGACGGCTTTGCGCTCGCGATGAAGGATCTCGGCAATAAGATGGATGGTCGCGATGTCGAGGTCGTCGTGGTCGATGACGAACTGAAGCCTGACGCGGCGGTAACCAAGGTCAAGGGTCTGCTCGAACGCGACAAGGTCGACTTCGTGGTCGGACCAGTGTTCTCCAACGTCCTTCAGGCCATCCACCGGCCCGTGACCGAGGCGAAGACCTTTCTGATCAGCCCGAATGCCGGCCCGTCGACCTATGCCGGCAAGGACTGCAACCCGTTCTTCTATGTGACATCGTACCAGAACGATCAGGTGCACGAGATCCTTGGCAAAGTGGCGCAGGATCGCGGCTACAAGCGGATGTACCTGATGGTGCCGAACTATCAGGCCGGCAAGGATTCGGTTGCCGGCTTCAAGCTCGACTATAAGGGTGAGATCGTCGAAGAATCCTATATGCCGCTGAACACGCTGGATTTCCAACCGGAGCTGTCGAAGATCTCCGCGCAGAAGCCCGATGCGCTGTTCACGTTCATGCCGGGCGGTCTCGGCGTCAACCTCGTCAAGCAATACAAGCAGGCTGGCCTTGCCGACAGCATTCCGGTGCTTTCGGCTTTCACCGTGGATGAATCGACTCTGCCCGCTCAGCAGGATGCCGCCGTTGGGATGTTCGGCGGCGCGAACTGGGCGCCCAACCTCGACAATCTCCAGAACAAGAAGTTCGTCGCCGCCTACGAGGCCGCCTACAACACTGTGCCCGGCACCTACGCGTTCCAGGCCTATGACGCCGCGATGCTGATCGACAGCGCGGTCAGGGCTGTGAAGGGCGACTTCTCCAACAAGGACGCCGTTGCGGCTGCCCTGAAGAAGGCGGACTTCACATCGCTGCGCGGGTCGTTCAAGTTCAACACCAACGGCTATCCGATCCAGGATTTCTATCTGACCAAGGTCGCCAAGCGTCCGGATGGCAAATTCCAGACCGAGATCGTGCAAAAAGTTTTCGAGAACTACGGCGACCGCTATGCCAAGGACTGTAAGGCAAACTAAGGCTGCGCGCCGCGTGAAGGGAGGACGGCAATGAAGAGCGAGATCACCGGCATCACCCGGGCCAATGAGGGGATCCAGGGCATTTCCTGGAACATTCTCGGCCAGACTTATGTTCCAAAGAGCAACACCGAGAACAGCTTCTCCTGGCACGCGACATTGCCGCCGGGCACGTTCGTGCCCCCGCACATCCATCCCGACCAGGACGAATATCTCTACATGCTGGAGGGGAAGCTCGACTTCGTGCTCGGCAATTCGGAGGCGCAGGCCACGCCTGGCGATTTGATCCGGCTCGGCATGGGCGTGCCGCACGGCATCTTCAACAAATCAGACCAGACCGCGAAAGTGCTGTTCTGGGTATCGCCGACCAAAAAACTGTTCGACCTGTTCTGGGGCCTTCATAACATGAAGGAGCAGAAGCCGGAGGACGTGGTGGCGATGGCCGCCGAGTTCAACATCCACTTCCTGCCGCCGCCTCCCGGCGCCGGCTAGCGGATGCTTTAGGCCCGCACCGCGGCTAGGCCCGGCACCGCAGCGAACCCAGCCTTCGTGGCATAGCCACGCACGATCGCCTCGCGCTGGGAATAGCTCAAGACGTTGTCGATGTTGTCAAAGCCGTCGGGCGCAAGTTGCTCGACGGCGTCAATGACGCCTTCGGGGCCGCCACGGCGGTTGGAGCGGACGATATCCGCAGTCATCGGCAGGCGCTTCTTCTCATACTCGACCAAGGCCTGCCGCGGATGCTCGGCACGCACCAGGGTATCCGCAAGACAGCGCGCATCGAGGATCGCCTGCGAGGCGCCGTTGGAGCCAACCGGATACATGGGATGTGCGGCATCGCCAAGCAGCGTAACGCGGCCGGACGACCAATAGGGCAAGGGATCGCGGTCGCAGGTCGGATATTCATAAAATTCGGGCGTTGCCGAGATCAGGCTTCTTACATCGATGTAGGGCACCGAGAAGCGTGCGACATGCGGCATCAACTCCTCGCGCCGGCCCGGCCGCGACCAGTCTTCCTTCCGTGGCGGCGGGGCATTGCCCTCTCCCACTTTCACCAGCACCGCCCAGTTGGTCAGACGGCTCGCCGTGCTCGAACCCTCGGCGATCGGATAGATCACCACCTTGGCATTGAGACCACCGGCGACGATCATCGATTTGCCGGTCAGGAACAGCGGCCAGTCGCGCGCACCGCGCCATAGCATCAGGCCGTTCCAGCACGGCGGCCCCTCGTTCGGGAACAGAGTGTCGCGGACACGTGAGTGGATGCCGTCGGCGCCAATCAGGATATCGCCGCGCGCGGTGTGGATGTGCGAGCCGACCCGATCGAAGAAGTAGGCCGTGACACCGGCTTCGTCCTGCGTGAACGCGCCGAGCCGGCAGCCCGTGTGGATGGCATCTGCGCCGAGCCGCTCCTCGACGGCGCGATGAATCACACCCTGAAGACGGCCGCGGTGAATCGAGAATTGCGGCACGTCGTGGCCCGCGTCCACGCCGCGGGCTTCGCGCCAGACCTCCTGGCCGAGGCGATTGAGATAGTAGAGCTGATCGGTGCGGATTGCGACGTCGTCGAGCTTTTGCAGCAGACCAAGACTGGCAAGCTCACGCATGGCGTGCGGCAGCGTGTTGATACCGACGCCAAGCTCGCGGATCGTATCCGACTGCTCGAAAATCTCGCAGCCGATGCCGCGGGCCCGCAGCATCAACGCCGTGGTGAGACCACCGATACCGCCACCGACGATAATCGCCTTCATCGCCCTCAACTCCACTCAATACACAGGCAACGGGGGTTAACGTGGCACGGGCGCTCACTCCGCCGCAAGCGGCTTTATCGCCTCCGCTTTGAGCTCGGCCCGGGTCTTGGGCTTAGCCTTAATTCGAAGCTCCTCGAGATCCTGCCGATCGCGTACGCTATTGCGGAAAATCTGGTCCTTCCCGGGCAGATATTGCGGCGGGCAGAACGCGTCGGTTGCGCCATACCAGGCCGCCGCCTTCATGGTAAAGAAGGGGTCGACCAGATGCGGCCGCCCGAGCGCGACAAGGTCCGCCCGGCCGGCGGCCAAAATGGTGTTGGCCTGGTCCGCCGTCGTGATGTTGCCGACGCACATGGTGGCCACGCGCGCTTCGTTGCGGACCTGCTCAGAGAATGGCGTCTGGAACATGCGGCCGTAGAACGGCTGGGCGTCGCGAACCGTCTGACCCGTCGAGACGTCGATCAGGTCGACACCGGCCTCGGCGAAGGCCCGTGCGATGGCCACGGCATCGTCGCCGGTAATGCCGCCATCTGCCCAGTCAGTCGCGGAAATACGCACGGACATCGGCTTGTGCTTCGGCCAGGCGGCCCGCAATGCTTCAAAGATCTCAAGCGGGAAGCGCAGGCGATTTTGAAGCGAGCCGCCATATTCGTCGGTACGGGTGTTTGTCAGCGGCGAGATAAAGCTCGCGAGCAGATACCCATGGGCGCAGTGCAGCTCGAGCATGTCAAAGCCGCAACGCTCGCCGCGCGCGGCAGCAGAGACGAACGACTCTCTTACTGCATTCATACCCGCGCGATCGAGCTCTCGGGGGACCTGGCTGTCGGGGAAATAGGGCAGCGGCGATGCTGAAACCACGTCCCAGCCACCTTCGTCCAGTGGGCGGTCGATACCGTCCCACATCAGCTTGGTCGCGCCCTTGCGGCCGGCGTGACCGAGCTGCAGGCAAATTCTTGCGGCCGAGTTGCCATGAACGAAATCAACGATACGCCGCCACGCGGTCTCCTGCTCATCATTCCAGAGGCCCGCGCAGCCGGGCGTGATACGGGCCTCGCGGTTGACGCAGGTCATCTCCGTGAAGATCAGGCCGGCGCCGCCGATCGCGCGCGAACCGTAGTGCACGAGGTGAAAATCACCCGGGACGCCCTCCTTCGCCGAATACATGCACATCGGCGACATCACAGCGCGGTTGGCGATCTCCATATCGCGCAAGCGAAAGGGCTGGAACAGCGGCACCATGGGCTTGTCGATGCTGACATCGAAGCCATTGCTGCGCACCTGCTTGGCGAAGGATTTCTCGACTTCGGCCACGAAATCGGGCGCGCGGAGTTTTAGATTGTCATAGGTGATCGCCTTCGAGCGCGTCATCACGCCGAACGCGAATTGCACGGGATCGAAATCCCAGAAGCGATCGACATGCTCGAACCAGACCAACGAGACGTCGGCGGCGTGCTGCGTCTTCTCGACTTCCTCGCGGCGGCCGTGCTCATAAACATCCAGCGCGGCCTTGATGTTGGGCGCCTTCGCCATGGCCTCAGCCAGTGCAATCGCATCTTCCATTGCCAGCTTGGTACCCGAACCGATCGAGAAATGCGCGCTCGCCTTGGCGTCACCGAGCAGCACCATATTGTCCTTGACCCAGCGTTTGCTGCGGATCATGGGGAAGTTGCGCCACATCGAGCGGTTGGTGAGCAGCTTATGCCCATCGAGGAACCAGCCGAAGATCTCGGCCATCCGTGCCGCGGACTGGGTTTCGTTGAGGCCCGTCAGGCCCGCGCGCTCGAACGTCTCCGGATCGGTCTCGAAGATCCAGGTCGAGTGACCGGCTTCATACTGATAGGCGTGGGCGATGAATGGCCCCCACTTCGTCTCCTGGAAGATGAAGGTGAAGGCATCGAGTGGCCTGGTCGAGCCCATCCATGCGAACTTGTTGGTCCGAAGGTCGACCTCCGGCTGAAACTGATCAGCATGCTTCTCGCGGAATCGGCTGTTGACGCCATCGGCCAGCAGTATGAGATCGGCATCGGCAAAGCGCGATTCGTCGTCGATATCCACTTCGAAATGGAGGCTGACGCCGAGTTCGCGGGCTCGCTCCTGCAGGATCAGCAGCAGTTTTTGCCGCGAGCAACCGCAAAAACCGTTGCCGCCGACCCGATGCACCGTGCCGCGAAAATGCACGGCGATATCATCCCAATAGGCGAACTCCTGGGTGATCCGGCGATAGCTCGGAAGATCGTGCTTTTCAAAGTTGTCCAACGTGGCATCCGAGAACACCACGCCGAAGCCGAAAGTGTCGTCGGCGCGATTGCGCTCATATACTGTGATGTCGGCGCTCGGGCGCTGCTTCTTCAGCAGGATCGCAGAATAGAGACCCGCAGGTCCGCCACCGATGATCGCGACTTTCATGGGAGCCTCGCCAATTCAACCGGCCACGAAACTATTTTAAGCCTAAAATAATTCCTGGCAAGCCCCCGTTCGAGGCCTTTCGGCGGGAAAAGGCTGCTCAGTCGCCCCTGAAGACCGGCTTGACCTTGTTGGCGAAAGCCTCAAAAGCGCGCTCGAAATCGGCCGTCGTCATGCACAGGGCCTGGGCAACCGCCTCTGCTTCGATCGCCTCTTCCACCGACATCGCCCATTCCATCGCCAGCATCCGCTTGGTCATGGTATTGCCGAAGGTCGGCCCCTCCGCCACTTGCTTGGCCAGCAGCTGCGCCTGGAGCAGCACCTGCTCCGGTGTGACGATCCGGCTGAAGAAGCCCCAGCGCTCGCCCTCGTCCGTGGTCATGAACCGGCCGGTGTAAAGAAGCTCCGAGGCACGGGACTGACCGATGATCCGCGGCAGGATCGCGCAGGCGCCCATGTCACAGCCGCCAAGACCCACCTTGTTGAACAGAAACGCTACCTTAGCGCCGGACGCCGCAAGCCGCATGTCGGATGCCATGGCGATGATCGCGCCGGCGCCGGCGCAAATGCCCTCGACCGCAGCCACGATCGGCTGTGGGCAGGCCCGCATCGCTTTGACGAGGTCACCTGTCATCCGCGTGAACGCGGTCAACCCCTTGGTGTCCATCTTCACCAGCGGGCCGATGATCTCAAAAACGTCACCGCCGGACGAGAAATTGCCGCCGGCCCCGGTGATGACGATCGATTTGACCGCGTCGTCAAACGCACAAGCGCGGAAGAAATCCGTCAGTTCGCGATAGCTCTCGAACGTCAGCGGATTCTTTCGTTCCGGACGGTTGAGCGTCACGGTGGCAACGCCGCCGACCACGGCCAGCAGGAAGTGCTGTGGGGAATAGTCCGCGAGCGGCACGGTTACGGGATTAGCTGGTCTACTCATGCGATCTCCTTAGCTTCCTTTCCGCCTGCGCCACGCACGCTAGATTTCGCCACCGGCCACCGCAATCGCCTGCCCTGTGATCGCACTGGCGTTCTCACTACACAACCAAAGAACGGCATTCGCGACTTCCTGCGGCGCAATCAGCCGCCCCTGCGGATTGTGCTTGGCGAGCTCGGCGATCGCCTGTTCCCGGGTTCGCCCGGTCTTCTTCATGATGTTGTCGATGCTACCGGCAACCAGGTCGGTGTCAGTGAAGCCTGGACACACCGCGTTGACGGTCACGTTGCTGCCAGCCAGCTCCAGGGCAAGCGAACGCACCAGACCGACAACGGCGTGCTTGGCCGCCGCATACGCGCTAACATAAGCATAACCTTTGAGCCCGGCCGTCGATGCAACCGCAATGACGCGCCCATAGGGCCGATTCTTCATCCCTGGAAGCACCGCCTGGACGGCATGGACCACCCCCATGAAATTGACGTCCATCATGCGTGCAAAAAGAGCACTGTCCGATTTCGCGAACGGCGCAGATTCAGCACTGCCCGCGTTGGCGATCAGGATATCGATCGGCTTTCGCGCATGCGCGGCCGCGATCGCCGCCTTTAGCGCAGCTTCGTCCGAGACGTCGGCGAGGGCCGCAAAGTGCGCAGCACCTACGCTCACCGCCTGTTCGAGTGTAGCGGCATTCCGGCCAAGCACCGTTACGGTAGCGCCCGCGCCGACGAGAGCCGCAGCAATCGCGCGGCCGATGCCGCGACCGCCACCGGTCACCAGCGCGTGCGGCGAAAGCGGCAATCCGGACATGCGCTTGCTCCTGTGATCTGCTGATCGTCGTTCCGATATATTTTAACCTTCAAGCTTTTGCAACGAAAGCGCAGATCGACGCCGCGAGCGCCTGCCACCGCGGAGCGGCCCGAAAATTGCTTTAAGTATAAAATTATCTCTTCCCATCCCCTACAGGCCTGTTAGCATTGCTGGACCAAGCAAAAGGATGTCGCGTGTCGCAGCCTGCGCCAATGATAACAAGGGATGGACGTTTCGCCTATGAAGCCGCGGGCGAGCCGGGTGCGACGCCCCTGATTTTTCTGCATGGCATCGGCGGCGCGGCGCGGGCCTGGCGGCAGCAGCTTGCCACGTTCGGCAACCGCTTCCGCACCATCGCCTGGGACATGCCTGGCTATGGCGGTTCGGCACCGCTCGTCAGCGTCAGCATCGCTACCCTGGCAGATGCGCTTCAGCAATTCATCGCGCAGATCGGCGCGATAAAACCCATTCTGGTCGGTCATTCGATCGGCGGCATGATCGTCCAGAAATGGCTGGTGCAATCACCTAAGCTGGCGCGCGCGATCGTCCTCGCACAGACCAGCCCGGCCTTCGGCAAAGCCGACGGCGACTGGCAGAAATCGTTCATCGCGGCGCGGCTAGGCCCGCTCGATCGCGGCGAGACCATGAAGTCGCTGGCTCCATCGCTTGTGCAAGAGCTTGTCGGTGACGATCCGGACCCAAACGGGATGGAGCTTGCGCGCGAGTGCATGGAAAGCGTGCCCGAAGCCAGTTATCGCGCCATGATGCTCGCCCTGATCGGGTTCGACCAGCGCAGCACGCTCAAGGATATTTCCGTCCCGACGCTGCTAGTGTCCGGCTCGAAGGACAACAATGCGCCTGCGTCGATGATGGCCAAGACCGCGACTTACATTCCAGCGGCCGAATATGTGGAACTCCCCGGCGTCGGTCATCTTGCCAATTTAGAGCGACCCGATGCCTTCGGCCGAGCTCTCGATCGGTTCCTGGACTCTGTCGCTGCAAAACACGGGTGACCGCGCAATGACCATGCAAGTCCGCAAGAACATCGGCGCAACCGACAAGGTCGCGCTTGATGCGCCGATCTTCGATCCCGTGGCGTTCCGCCTGAGCGACGAGCAAGCCGGCATCATCGCGCGAGCGCGGGAGATCGGCCAGCGCGTGTTCGCCGGCCGCGCGGCGGTATACGATCGCGAGGCGATCTTTCCGACCGAGAATTATCGCGACCTGCATCGCGTCGGCCTGCTCGGCATCGCCATACCCAAAAAGCACGGCGGACTGGGAGCGAACTACCAGACCTACGCTCTCGCGGCTGCGGAGATCGGCCGTTACTGCGGCGCGACTGCGCTGACCTGGAACATGCATGTCTGCTCGACACTGTGGTCGGGGCCGTTGGCTGATGATCTCGACATGGACGCGGAGACGCGCGCGGAACACGAAAAGCGGCGGGCCGTCCACTACAGGCATATCGTCGAAGACGGAGCGATCTACTCGCAGCCGTTCTCCGAAGGCGGTGCGGCAGCCGCCGGCGGCGTTGCTTTCGGCACGGAAGCAAAGCCCGTCGAAGGCGGCTGGATCGTCAACGGCAAGAAAATTTTTGCGTCACTGTCCGGCCACGCGGATTATTACGGCGTTCTCTGCACGGAGATCGAGGAGGGCGAGAAAGCCTCGCGCCGCAACACGCTTTACCTCGCCATTCCCGCGAAGTCGCAGGGCGTCTCGGTCATCGGTGATTGGGACCCGCTAGGGATGCGCGGAACAGTCTCACGCACGCTGCTGTTCAAGGATGTGTTTGTTCCGGATGATTCTGCGCTGATGCCGCGCGGCGTCTACTTTCAGGCGGCGATGCGCTGGCCACATATGTTCCTGACGCTGTCGCCCACCTATATGGGGCTAGCGCAAGCTTCTTACGATTTCACGGTAAGCTATCTGCGTGGCGAGGTGCCGGGCATGCCGCCGGTCAAGCGGCGGATGTACCCCACCAAGCAGATCGCGGTCGCCCAGATGCAGATCAAGCTTGAGCAGATCAAGGCGATCTGGTTCCAGGCCGTCACGGAGGCGCGGGCCAATCCAAGCAAGGAGCAGGTGCTGCGCGCCTATGCCGCGCAATATTCGGTGATGGAGGGCGCCAACGAGCTTGCCGCGCTTGCGATCCGCACCTGCGGGGGGCAGGCCATGCTGCGGTCGCTGCCGCTGGAACGCATCTATCGCGACAGCCGGTGTGGCTCGCTGATGCTGCCCTGGACGGCCGAGCTCTGCCTCGACCGCATCGGTCGGGAGGCGCTGTACGACGCCGGCGAAACGGACGACTGACGGTGGATCTCTGCAGTCTGATCGATCGCAATGCGGCGTTTTCGCCAGACAAGACGGCCATTGCCTTCGAGGGGGAACGGCTGAGCTACGCCGCGTTCGCCGATCGCATCAAACGCACTGCAACAGCGTTGAAGCAGGAGTTTGGTGTCGGACGCGGTGACCGCGTCGCGATCCTGAGCCTGAATCGGCCGGACTACCTGGTCCTGCTCTACGCGTGTGCGCGGCTCGGCGCAATGCTGGTGCCACTGAATTGGCGGTTGGCGGTCCCCGAGCAGCTCTTCATCCTCACTGATGCCAGCGCCAACGTACTGCTGCTGGAGCAGGCCTTTGAGGGAGTTCTTCCCGAACTCGCGCCAGGGACTGTCGTCATCGGCCTGGATTTCGCACCACCGCGCGGCATAACCTTCGAAAGCCTGCTGGCGCGCAAGGGAAGCAGCGGACGCAATCCGCACACCGATCTCTCCTGTCCACTGCTGATCGTCTACACGTCCGGCACGACGGGACGGCCGAAAGGCGCGGTGCTGCGCCAGGAGGCGCTGTTCTGGAACGGCGTCATGAGCCAGCACATGCACAACATGACGTCCGACGATCATGTGCTGACGGTGTTGCCGTTCTTCCATGTCGGCGGGCTCAACATCCAGACGACCGCCGCACTCCAGCTTGGCGCGACCGTCACGATCCACGCCCGTTTTACGCCTGATACGGCGCTCGCCGCCATCGAGCGGGAACGGCCAACCTTGACGGTCATGGTGCCGGCAATGATCCAGGCGGTCAGCGAGCATCCCGCCTGGCCAGCGACGGATCTCTCCTCGGTCAAAGCGGTGACCACCGGTTCGACCATCGTACCGCTGCACCTGATCGATCGTTGCGTCGCGCGCGACGTGCCGGTATTGCAGGTTTATGGCTCGACGGAAACCTGCCCGATCGCCATCTATACTCGCCTCGGCACCGACCTCTCACCGTCGGGATCGACTGGACTTGCCGGTCTCTGCTGCGAAGCGAAGGTGATAGATCAGGAGGGCAACGAACTGCCGGCGGGCACGCCTGGCGAGATTGCAGTGCGAGGGCCCAATGTCTTCTTCGAATATTGGGGCAACGCGGATGCAACGCGCGATGCGCTGCACGACGGCTGGTATCGCACCGGTGATATCGGCCTGTGCGACGCGGACGGCTATTTCTGGGTCCGGGACCGCAAGAAGAATATGATCATTTCCGGCGGCGAGAACGTCTATCCGGCCGAGGTCGAGCGCGTCCTGCTCGAACATCCCGACGTCAGCGAATGCGCCGTCATCGGCCGGCCAGACCCGCGCTGGGACGAGGTCCCGATCGCCTATGTCATCCGGCGATCCGGCTGCCGTCTCGAAGCCGACGAACTGAGAGCGCACCTTCAGGCGCAGCTCGCCCGGTACAAGATTCCACGCGATATCATCTTCGTCACCGACCTGCCACGCACTGCGCTGGGCAAGGTCCAGCATTTCCTGCTGAAGCAACTTGACTCGCAATCGCGCGCGCAAGGAGAAGCATCTTGAAGATTGCGGTCCTGGGTGGAGGAAACGGATCATTCGCGGCAGCGGGCGATTTTGCGCTGTCCGGGCATGAAGTCCGGCTTTGGCGCCGTGACGCTGAGCAGGTCGAAGCACACCGTGCCGCCGGCTCGCGCATCTTGGTGAAGGATCACAATGGTCGCCACGACGTGAAGCTGAGGTTGGTGACAACCGACATCGCGGAAGCGGTCAACGGGGTCGAACTCATCCTGTGCCCGGCCCCCGCGTTCGCTCAATCGGACATCGCCCGCCTCCTCGCCCCCCATCTGCAGGACGGACAGGTCGTTTTCCTACCGCCGGCCACATTCGGCTCGCTCATCTTCGCGCAAGCCGCGCGGGACGCCGGCAATCGCGCAAAAGTGAGCTTCGCTGAAACCGGGACGCTGCCCTGGCTCACCCGCAAACACGGGCCATTCGAGGTCGCAATCACCATCCGGGCCAAGCGGCTGCCGGTCGGCGTGTTCCCGCTCGATCAGGCAGCACATGCGCTTGAGGTGATCGGACGTGCTTTTCCCGGAGTGATCGAGCCATGCGGTGACGCGCTGTCCGGCGCGCTAATGAATGCGGGCTGCATCATTCATCCACCGCTGATCGTGATGAACGCGGGCCCGATCGAGCATTTCGAAAGGTGGGACATTCACAAGGAGGGCACGCAGGCTTCGATCCGCCGGGTTACGGACGCGCTCGATGCCGAACGGATCGCCGTACGCACAGCGCTCGGCTACGGCGCACCGCATTTTCCACTCGCCCATCACTACGCGACGGAAGGCGAGATCTGGATGTATGGTCGCGGCTCGCATGATCGCCTGACCGACTCCGGCGACTGGCGGGAGCGGCTCGTGCTGACCGAGCACCGCTACATGCTCGAGGATCTGCGACTTGGGTTGTCGCTGCTGGTGTCCGTCGCCAGGCTAGCGGGCGTGGCCACGCCGCTGGCCAATGCTTTCCTGGCCATCGGTGGCGCAATCTGCGGCGATGATTTTGCGCAAGGCGGCCGCACGTTGGAGACGCTGGGGCTTGGGAAGCTTCAAAAGGCCGAATTGCAGAAGCTGCTTCGGGTGGGATTCTGATCGATGACCCGCCGCGCCAACATCGCCTGTCTCGGGGCCGGTCGCATGGGCCGCGGCATCGCCGTCGCGTTCGCCTATGCAGGGCACGCGGTCACCATGATTGATATCAAGCCCCGTTCAGCAGAGGATTTTGCAAGGCTGGAAGCTGACGCACTCGGCGAAGTCAGAAGGACCTTCGCCAGCCTGTCCAAGCTGGGACTGCTGACCGCGACCGATGTTGATCCCCTGATCGCGCGGGTTTCGGTGGTTTCGGCCGGCCAAAGCGGCGCTGCCCTGACCGAAGCTGGAATAGTCTTCGAGGGCGTTCCTGAGGTGGTCGAACTCAAGCGCGAGGTGCTTGGGGCGGCTTCTGAACAGATCGGCCCCGACACGATCATTGCATCGACCACGTCGACCATCCTCGTCGACGATCTCTCCGACGCAATCGTAAACCCTCGCCGCTTCCTCAATGTGCACTGGCTCAACCCGGCCTATCTGATCCCGCTCGTGGAGGTGTCGCCCGGCAAGCTCACCGATCCTGCCATAGTCGACGAGGTCAAGGCGCTGCTCGAAGACATCGGCAAGGTGCCGGTGGTCTGCGCGGCAACGCCCGGCTTCATCGTTCCACGCATCCAGGCGCTGGCGATGAACGAAGCCGCGCGCATGGTCGAGGAAGGCGTCGCCAGTGCGGAAGAGATCGACAAGGCGATCCGCTACGGCTTCGGCTTCCGCTACGCCGTGCTGGGGCTGCTCGAGTTCATCGATTGGGGCGGCGGGGATATCCTCTACTACGCTAGCAGATATCTGGAGGGCGCACTCGGGAGCGATCGCTATCGCGCGCCGGAGGTGATCTCCCGCAACATGCACGAAGGCCGGATCGGCCTGCGCACGGGGGCCGGGTTTCTCGACTATTCAGGCCTCGACGTCGACGCCTATCGTGTAAAGCGCCTCCAGGCCATGGTCGACCTGCTTCGGCACTTCGACCTCGCTCGTCCGCCGGTGCTCGACCGCAACTAGCCGAAAACATCCTGGAGCACACCGTCTCGAACCACGGCAACCCCATCGAGCTCGATGGTTGTCCCCATCATCGGCAGATCGAAGTGGCCAGCTGTATAGCGACCAGCGAATTCGTTGGCTCCGGTCGAGAACAGGAAATTGCCGGAGACGGCTCGGATCTCCGTGCCGTTGGTGTCGCGCTGGTCGTACATCGACAACGCCTCGTAGCGCGCGCCCGGATTCATGCCAAAGCCGACATGTGACACGGCATAGGCCTCCCGGTCGCCCCAGGCGGCGAGATAGGCACGCATCATCGCGGCATCCGCCCCCTCGCCTTCGAGCTCGGCAACATAGTCATTCTTCAAGGTCATCTTCACCGGCGAGGTCAGATAGCGCTTGAAGGTGAGATTGATATCGCCTGGCGCCATCACCAGCGTGCCGTTGATCGTCCCGCTCTTCGGGAAGCTGACGACGATGCCGCCCGGCCAATGCGCCAGCGTGCCGGGCTTGTCCGTCCACCCCCACACGCCCACCGTCGAAGCGCCCACCATGTCGACGTCGAGCGCCGTGCCAGCCTTCGAGGTAACCCGCATCCGCTTGGTGCCGCGCAGCATCTTCGCAGCCGCACGAACGCGCTTCTCGAGCGCGGGATCCGGCACCATCCGCTCCAGCGCTTCTGGATGCTCGTTGGAGATCACGAGGATGCGCGCACCGGCCTTCAAAATCTCGGGCGTCTCCACCGCATGCATCAGGCCCTCAATCGTGCAGTCCACCACGAACCCAGCCTGCTGAAGCGCGCTTATCACCGGGCCGACTCTTTGGATCGCTTCGCTGGCCCCGGTTGAGCGGATTGGAACGATGTTGCGGTTGCGCGGCGTTGGCATGACGACGTGAAACGGTTTCGCGCCCATTCGCAGCAGGGCCAGCTCTGCGAGATGCACATTCAACGCACGCGACTGCGTCTCCGAGAGGATGGCCGCGGTATCGCCGGCCCTGACGGCGCAACGCTCAAATATCTCGCAAAACGCGTCAATCCATTTTGCCTCGATGCGATCAGCCAGCATGATTCACTCCTGGTCTTCTGGTTTTTTTCAGGTCACGCGTCGGGGAAACCTCGTAGCAGGTACGACCGCACGGCGCCCAACAGGCCATTCAGAATCAACCCCAGCAGCGAGATCGCAATCAGCGGCACGAACATGTCGACGGCCTGGAAGGTCCGAGCCGCTGTTACCAGCGCATGTCCCAACCCGTCCGTCGACGTGATCATCTCGGCCAGAAACACCACGATGCAGGAAATGACAAGGCCAATCCGGCAACCGGTCAGGATCGACGGCATCGCCGCCGGCAATACGACCTTGAACAGGATCTCATAGCGCGGCGTTCCCGCCGCCATGGCAGACCAGACCAGCTTTTGCTCCACCGTCGAGGCCCCGTAATAAGTGGATAACAAAATGGGAAAGAGCGCGTCCGCGGCCACCAGCGTGATCTTCGATCCGTGGCCGAATCCAAGCAACAGCAGCAGTGCCGGATAGAGCGCGACCTTCGGTAATGGTGCCAGCACACGCACGATCGGCCGGACCACCGCATTGATTACGGGACTGGCCGCGGCCGCAAGGCCGATGCTGACACCAACGATGACTGCGATTGCAAAACCGGCAAACAGCCGGATCAGCGTGGCTACGATTTCCTCCTGAAACGTCCATGTCACGAGCTGCTGCAGCAGCCGGCTGAAGACGAGGCCCGGCGGAGGCAGCAAAACCATCGGCGCGACACCGAACGACACCAAGCCTTGCCACAGCGCAATCACCAGCACGATCGGCGCAAGCCCAAAGATGACGTTTGCTGAGAGATAACGGGGCATCATGAGAAGCTCATCGGCATGTCGAACTGAGGCTCGGACCAGCGCACGAGCCTCGCGCGGACGCGTTCAAAAACCGCATCGAGGCAGATGCCCATCGCACCGACGATGATAATCATCGCGTAGACCGTGTCGTATTGGCCCATATCAAGCGCATTGAACAGGATGTTCCCTGCTCCTGATTGGCGTGCGATCATCTCGCTGGTGATCATGGTGATCAGCGCCAGCACCAAGCCAGTGCGGCAACCGGTCAGGATCTCCGGAAGCGCCGCAGGCAGCACGATCCTGATGAGGCGTTGCAGGGGCGAGAGTCCCATCGCCGCGCCCGACCATAGCATCTTCTCTTCGACGGCTTTGGCGCCCTCGAAACTGTGATAGATCACGGGAAGACTGACGCCCAGGAAGATCACCAGCGTCTTTGTGATGTCACCGACACCGAGCCATAGCATGATGATCGGCATCAGCGCCGCTTTTGGCACCGGATAAATCACCATCAGAAGAGGGTTGAAGAAGGCCGCAACCGCGCGGCTACGCCCCATCAACAAGCCCAGCGGAATCGAGACCAGCACCGCTATACCGAACCCGACCGTCATGCGACGGAGCGAAGCGAGGATGTTGATCAAAGATTCCTTGTCCCCAAGGATATCCGGGATTGCGCGGAGCGCATCGGTCGCAGTTGGAAAGCTGTCGCTCTTCAGCGCAAGCGATGCAACCTGCCAAATTGCCAGCAATCCGATGCAGGCCAGCACGGGAGCAGTTCGCTTCACCAGGGCAGCCGGCGAGATCATACGGGCGACCCGGCTTCGTCGCTTTCGTCGAACATGCGCTCGATGTCGACGACGTATTTCTGGTAGCCCGGATCGAGCAAAAGCTCGTTGCGGCGCCGCGGTCGCGGCAGGTCGATATCGATGACCTCCCTGATACGGCCGGGAGAGTTCGACATCATCACGACCTTGTCTGAAAGGAAGACGGCTTCATCGACCGAATGGGTGACGAACAGGACCGTCTTGCGGTCACGCTCCCAGATGTTCAAGAGATCGTTCTGGAGACGCGTCCGGGTGTGAGCATCGAGTGCACCGAACGGCTCGTCCATCAACAAGACTTCGGGATGGTAGGCGAGCGTCCGGGCCAGGGCGACGCGCTGCTTCATGCCCCCCGACAACTCCTTCGGATAGAAGTTCTCATAACCCTTGAGGCCGACCATCTCGATCAGCGCGCGGCTCTCCGCTTCCGCTTCGGTGGCTCGCACGCCTCGCTGGCGCGGGCCATACATGACGTTGCCGAGCACGGTCTTCCACGGAAACAGCGCGAACTCCTGGAATACCGGCCCTCGATCCGGACCAGGGCCCGTGATCGCCTGTCCCTTCATCCTTGCCGCGCCTCTGGTTGGACTGACAAAGCCACCGACGATGTAAAGCAATGTCGACTTACCGCAGCCGGACGGACCGAGAATGGAAACGAACGCGCCCTCCTCGATCGTCAAGGAGATCTCCGATAGTGCCAAATGCTCCTTCCGCGCCGAGGTCTGGAAAACCTGCGAGACGCGGTCGATCTCGAGGATCGCAGAAGCCGGCTTTTGTGATGTCGCCGGTCTCACCCATCCGCTCGAAGGCATTATCTTCATCCCGCCTCTCGCTTCGCTCACGCGCGCAACGCTCAATCGAACCACGGCCACTGGGCCGGCCCCTCGTGAGTGACTGCTCCGCCGGGTGCCTGACCGACCAGGCGCGCATACTTTGCGAGCGCACCTGCACGATGACGCGGCGGCCGTTGCTTCCAATCGCGTCGGCGTCCAGCGAGTTCCTGCTCATTGATCAGCAGGTCCATGCGGCGACCGGCAGCATCGATCCGGATTCTGTCGCCGTCGCGAACGAGCGCCAGCGGACCGCCGACAAATGCTTCCGGGGATACGTAGCCGATGCACATACCGCGGGTGGCGCCCGAGAACCGGCCGTCAGTGATGAGGGCAACCTTCTCACCCATGCCTTGACCGTAAATGAGCGCGGTGACGCCGAGCATCTCACGCATGCCGGGACCACCGACCGGCCCTTCATTGCGGATCACCAGCACTTCGCCGGCCTTGTAGCTGCGGTCCCGAACAGCCGCCACACAGGCCTCCTCATCCTCGAAGACTCTCGCCACCCCCTCGAAAAGCAGGCTCTTCAAACCCGCAACCTTGATGACCGCGCCGTCGGGACAGAGATTGCCCTTCAGCACAGCAACACCCCCATCGGGCATGATCGGCGCGCGGGCGGCATAAACCACTTCACCATCGGGCGCATTGGCCGCGCCATATTCTTCGGCGAGCGTACGGCCGGTGATGGTCAGGCAGCCGCCATCGATATGGTCGCTTTGGATCAACTCGCGGATCACAACGGCAGCGCCACCGATGTCGTAGACATCCTTGGCCGTGTACTTCCCGCCCGGCCGCAGGTTCCCGATCAGCGGCGTCCTGGCAAAGACTTGGCCGACATCATCGATCGTGAATGCAATGCCCGCCTCGTTCGCGATCGCCGGCAGATGCAGTGCGGCATTCGTCGATCCGCCCGTCGCGGCAACGATCGCCGCGCCGTTTTCCAGGGATTTCCGAGTCACGATGTCGCGCGGCAGCGGCCCGCCTCGCTCGAGCATCTCAATGATCAGACGCCCGGCTCGGCGCGAGATCTGCGCGCGCTCGGCATAGACTCCGGGCACCATCGAGACGTTGGCAATCGTCAGTCCCATCGCTTCCGATACCATCCCCATCGTGTTCGCGGTGAATTGGCCGGCGCAGGCACCCACGGTCGGCAAGCAGGCGCGCTCGATCCGCTCAAGCGTCGCAGCGTCGATCTCTCCGGTCATGAAGCTGCCGACGGCCTCGTAGGAATCGAGAACGGTCAGCGTCCGTCCGTCCACGCGGCCGGGCAGCGAGCTCCCGCCATAGATGAAGATGGAAGGCACGTTGCAGCGAACCATGCCCATCATCACGCCCGGGAGCGTCTTGTCGCATCCGCCGTACCCGATCAGCGCATCATAGGCGAGACCATGAACGACGGCCTCGATGGAGTCGGCGATCAGCTCACGCGAAAACAGGGAAAACTTCATCCCCTCATGATTCATGCTGATGCCGTCGGACACCGAAACAGTCGAGAACTCCCGGGGCGTTCCGCCGGCTTCCTCTATACCGAGCTTGGCGGCAGCCACCTGGAAATCATGGGTCATGTTGCAGGGCGTCTGTTCGCCCTTCATGCTGACGATGCCCACCATCGGCTTGGCGATCGCCGCGTCGTCCAGGCCCATCGCGCGCATGAAAGCGCGATGGGGGGCCCGGTCGAGGCCGTCAGTTGTGATTCGTGATCGCAGCTTCTTCATGCCTGCATCATCTTCATGCAATGTCCCGCTGCGGGGACATTTGCGACCTCATTGATCCGGGAAACCGTCCGTCGCTATTGCAGCGGTGCGACGATTGTCGGATGCTTGAACTGGGCCACGTCCAGCTTCGGCAGCATCCCCGTGTCCGCATAGATATCGAGCATCTTCTGGATTGCAGGGAAATTCGGCGCCGCACCGGGATCGCGACCGAAATCATTGTCCTTGAGCAGATAGGTATCGAGCACCGGAACGGGCGCCTTCAGCACCTCGGACACCACCTTCAGGGTCTCTTCGCGGTTTGCGAGTGCCTTCTTCATGCCCGACGTGATGTCGCGGACATAGGCCTTGACCAGGTCCGGGTTCTTGTCGACGAAATCGGCACGACAGGCTTCCAGAATGTGCACGATGTTCGGCATCGCCTGCGACAGCGAGAACAGTTTTCTGATGCCGCCCTTCGCCTCCGCGCGTGCCGCAAACGGCTGGTTCATGTTGACCGCATCGACCCGCCCCTGGCGCAGCGCATCCTCAGAGACGGCAAAACCGACTTCGACCAGCTTTATGTCCTTGGCGGGATCGACGCCGTTCTGCTTCAAGAGCAGATTGAACGGACCCTGCGTGCCGCCGCCGATCACCGAAATGCCAACCGTCTTGCCCTTGAGATCGGCGATCGTCTTGATCGGCGAGTCGTCCTTGACCGCCCAATAGACCGAGAAACCGCCGGGCTTCTCGAAGACGTGCTGCGCCACGATGTAAGCCTTGAGGTTGCCACCGACCACACCGTTGGCAAGCGACAGCGGCGCCTGAGTCGCGCAATCTAGTGCGCCGGCCGCTAATGCCTGCGTCATCGGCGCAGTACCTTGAAACTGGGTCCACTCGATGTTGTACGTCTTGCCGATATCGGGAAATTCGGCAGGCCGGCGCATCATCCAGTATTTGGATTCCTCGGCCGGGATGGTCCAGCCCACGCGGATCGTCTGCTGCGCGCGTGAGGGGCTTGCGACCGCGATCATGGCCGCCACAGCCCCGGTTGCCAGGATCCACTTCGAAACTGCCCGCATCGTGCCCACTCCACTGCTCCGGCGCCAATCGACGCCACCCAAACCCGACCAACCCCAAATGTTTCATGGTTCAAACAGTCAGGCAAGCCATGCATACCGGTCCGGTTTCGCTGCCAGATGCGTTATGATGTTGCGGCGGCGGTCGCGCACCGTTGCGCTGCGACAGAAGGAGGCAACCTGTGGCTGATGAGAGCAGGGCAAACCCGCAAGGCGTCGAGAGGCTTGGCTATCTCGGCCTTGGACTGATGGGGACGCCCATGACCCGACGCCTGCTCAAGGCCGGCCATGACGTCAGTGTCTGGAACCGCTCGGAGGGTAAAGTCGCTCCCCTCGTCGCCGCAGGTGCCAAGCGCGCGGGCACACCTCGCGACCTGCTGGCGAACTCCGATATCGTCTTTATGTGCGTGACAGATGCAGCCGCCGTCGAAGCGGTTATCTTCGGGCCGGAGGGTCTTGCAGCAGCTCCGGGCGCAGGCAAGCTCGTGGTCGACTTCTCATCGATCCATCCGGATGCTGCGCGCGAGCTCGCAGCGCGATTGAAAGCGGCGAACGGCGCCGGCTTGATCGATGCACCGGTGTCCGGCGGCACCAAGGGGGCAGAAGAAGGCACGCTCGCCATCATGGCTGGCGGAGCGGCTGACGATATCGAGAAAGTGCGGCCTTACGTGCTGGCTATGGCACGTAGGTTCACCCACATGGGTCCGACTGGGGCTGGCCAGACCACCAAACTCTGCAATCAGGTGATCGTCGGATGCGCAATGGCTGTCCTTGCGGAGGCAACGCGCCTCGCCTCGAACGCTGGAATTGAAGCAAGCCGTCTGCCCGAGGCGCTCGCCGGCGGCTTTGCGGATTCGATCCCGCTTCAGCTCTTCGTGCCGCGCATGGTCCAGGGCATCCACTCGCCGCCGCTCGGGCACATAGCGACAATGCTCAAGGACCTCGATACGGTCGCCGATGTGGCCCAGGCGACATCAACGCCGGTGCCGATGGCGACCCTCGCGGGCCAGATCTTCAGGCTGGCCAAGGCTGCACGCGGCCCGGACGCGGACGCTCTGGAAATCTACAAGCTCTCCGCCACAGACCGCTGAACGCTCTTAAGGAGACTTCTTGCGTTCATCGTCGGCCAGAAACCGGCCATACGTCCCCCGCGCAAACAGCAGCGGCTCTTTCGCGCTATAGGCATAGGCCTCGACCGCACCGAGAAAGATCACGTGATCGCCGCCGTAATAGCGATTGACGGATCTGCACTGAAAACTCGCCACACTCTCTGCAAGCACCGGCGCATTGCCGAGGCCAGGCGCCCACTCCACGCCGGCAAACTTGTCTTCGGACGATTTTGCGAATTTGTTCGCCAGCGCCTGCTGCGAGGTGTCCAGCACGTGGACCGTGAAGTGGGTGGCATTCTGGAAAACGGTCAGGCTCGATGAGTAAACTCCGAGGCTCCAGAGAACCAACGGGGGGTTCAAGGAGACCGAGGCGAATGAATTGCAGGTGATGCCATACGGCTTTCCATCGGAAGCCGTAGCCGTGATGATCGTTACCCCAGTTCCGTAAGTGCCGAGAGCGTTGCGAAAATCACGTGGATCAATCTGCGAGTTGTCGCTCGCGAACTCGTTGGCTGGATCAGGAGCGGCCGGCTGCTTCGGCAGATCATTCATCGGCCGGCCTCACAAGGTGAGATTCTCGGACGGCAGGCCGAGGACCACGCGTCCATAATTGGTTCCAGCCGCATCGAAATTGAATGCGAGGTGCGAATTGATCGCATGCGCATCGCGAAATTGCCGCTGCAACCCCCCCGTCGTGAACAGGCCGCGCGCCCCGCTCGCGGCAAACAGCATCGAGACGGCGTCCGTACACAGATTGACCGAGAACGCCCCGTCACGGCGATATCTGGTTTTGGTGACCATATCGGGCGTGTGGCTGCGCCGTGCGTTCTCCATCGCCTCGGTGCAGGCCGAGCGCATGATGAGGCGCGCAGCATCGATCTTGGCGGAAGCTTCGGCGATCTTGATTTGCGTACTCTGGAAATCGCTCAGCTTGGCGCGGTTGTACGTCGAAATGCGGCGACGCGCGACCTCCGCATAATCGTCCAGACACGCCTGTGCATTCCCGAGCGCGACGCCGGAAAGAACATAAGGAAACAACGAGAACACCGGCAGCGCATACAGCGGACTGGGGTTCACCTTGCTTCCGGGCGTCGGACCTCCCGCAAGGTCCCCCACCGCGACCGTCATATAATCGGGTACAAAGGCATCCCTGACTTCGACATCCGACGACCCGGTCCCGCGCAGTCCCGCGACGTTCCAGGTATCGAGTATCTTGTAGTCGGCCTTCGGCAACAAAAAGATGCGATATTCGATGCCATCGGCCTCGTCGTCGGATGCGACGACGCTTGCGA
Source organism: Bradyrhizobium sp. USDA 4474 (assembly GCF_054057515.1). Taxonomy (NCBI): domain Bacteria; kingdom Pseudomonadati; phylum Pseudomonadota; class Alphaproteobacteria; order Hyphomicrobiales; family Nitrobacteraceae; genus Bradyrhizobium; species Bradyrhizobium sp. USDA 4474. The sequence continues at coordinate 1,274,606 of NZ_JBSRZJ010000002.1, forward strand.
GCATGTTCCACGCGCAAGACCCGACGCCCGACGAGAAGGGCCAGCTTCCGCGCAGCCGGTATCCGCCCGCAACCTTGCTGGCGCGGCCGGCGGGGAAAATGAACGATGACGCGATCAGCACGTCCGGGGTCTTGCCCCAGACCAGATCCTGTGCACGTTCTTCGAACATGCCGAGCATCCAATGATGGCTTGCCAGATTGGCAAGGTTCCAGGCCACCGATGCATCGGCTTGTCCGAGCAACTCCGCGCAATCGATCAGGGCGACATAGTCGAGCTCGGCGCCGCCGACGCGCTGCGGCTGAAGCATCCGGAACAGGCCGGCATCATGCAGGTCCTGTTCGGTTTCCGGTGGCAGATGCCGCAGCTCCTCGGTGCGAGCTGCGCGTTCACGCAATTGCGGCACGAGCGAGCGGGCCTTGGCAATCATCGTTACATAGGCTCTTTCGCCGGCCTCTACCGACTGCCCCATGCTCGGGTCTTGACCAGGCACCATTCGCGTCCCTCGCTCTCATGCATTTATGCGGCGGGAACCACTTCAAATCAAGCTGGCGCAGTGCTCAGTCCGACGTCGCGGCCTTGCGCAGGCCAAATGCCCCTTTTTGGGTCAAAGTGGCAATCCGGTCGGCATCGTAACCAAGCGTCTCGCGCATAACGCCCTCGGTATGCTCACCTAACAGCGGCGCGGCGACGGGATCAACTGCCGCTGTGAGGCTCATGCTGATCGGCGGCTCGATATTCGGCACCCACTGCGCCGTGCGATGCGGGATCCGGCTCAGGCGCGCGCGCTCGCGCGCCTCGGGCGCATTGAATCCCTCCTCCACGGTCCGGAGATAGCCAACCGGAATATTGGCCAGCTTCATCTTCGCCATCCAGTTCTCGAGTGTGTCGCTCGCGAACACTTCCGCGATGGCAGTGCGCAGCAACTCCTTGTTCTCGGAGCGCGCCTTCCGCGTAGCGAATTGCGGATTGTTGATGAGATCCGGGCGGTTCAGCACCTCCACGACCAGCCGGCGATACAACCGGTCATTGGCGCAAGCCATGTAAAGCGGACCGTTGGAGGCTTCGTAGACGCCGACTGTCGGAGACCCGCTCGGCGAATTGCCAAACCGGCCGGGATTCTCACCGTTGATCAGATAGGCCATTCCGTAGAAGCCAGTCATGCCCATGGCGACGTCGAACAACGCGACCTCCACATGCTGGCCGCGGCCGAGTCGATCCCGCGCCAGCAGCGCCAGCAGAATGGCATTGCAGGCGGACATGCCCGTCGCCATGTCGACAACAGGCGGTCCAGTGCGAACCGCCGGACCATCCGCAAATCCGTTGAGCGACATGAAGCCGCTCTCGGCTTGCGTGATGGGATCAAAACCTGGGCGTGAAGCGAACGGTCCGGTACGTCCGTAAGCCGAAATCGAGCAATAAATCAGCCGCGGGTTGAGCGGAGCGACAGCCTCGTAGTCGAGGCCGAACTTCTTCATGACCCCGCTGGAAAAATTTTCCACCACCACATCCGCCTTGCGGATCAGATCCAGCGCGACCTCGCGCGCCTCCGGCACCGAGAGATCGAGCGCAATGCCATTTTTGTTGCGATTCAGGCTGAGATAGGCCGCGCTCTCCCCGCCGATCTCGGCATGCTCATAGGCACGCGTGTCGTCGCCACCCTCAGGGTTTTCGATCTTGATGACGCGCGCACCGAAATCGGCGAGCGTTTGCGTGCAGGCGGGGCCCGCGACCACGCGCGTGAAATCAATGACCAGCAGACCATCAAGTGCAGTTGGCTTTCCCGCCGCCCGCAACGGACGTTCCGGCAATTGAGGCTTGGTGGACATCCTTGGCGCTCCCTTACATCGGCTTGTGCCCGCCGAATTTCCTGCTAGCGCACTTAAAGCCCGGCTGAGCCGACTGCGCAAGTGCTTCAGCCACGACGTTTCAAACCCAAAAGGGCATTCCAGGTGAACAGGGCCGGCTATATAGGCGCTGTGCAATTTGACGGTGCAAGGCCCCGTTCCGCATCACGGAAACCCGACTCAGCGAAGCGACCTTTGCCAATAGAGCGTATGGGACCAAGCCCAGGGCATCTCAGGTTCAAAGAGACGGTAACCCGCCTTGATGAAGTTGTTCGCAGAGAAACGATTGTCCGTTGTATCCGAAACGATACTCTCCCATCCGATGCGACGGCCCCGTGCTTCGACGGCCCGCATCAACCTCAGCTGAAGTCCCCTTCCCCAATGCCGCTGCAAGACACCGACCCTCGAGAGGTAGCCGCTGTTTCGCGCCCGGGTGGACGGCACGACGCCTGCGAAGGCGACAGGATCATCATCGCGATAGGCAAGCCACCACACCCCGAGATCGAAATCCGGGACGGCCGCGGCATCGAAGAACGTCTGCCGATGCAGATCTGTCAGGGTCTCGCCAACATCGTCGTCGGACCCGTCCACCATACGAATCTTGTACATAGCATGACCCAACGCAATAGCACGACCTTGATTGGCCTCGCGGCGAGGCCATCGCCGCGAGGGGCTCACTTGCTCAGCACGACCTTCACGCCGAGCCAGACGGCCCCCATCAGGCCGGTGGCAATCACGGTGATCACAGCCTTGAAAGTATAGGTCTGCGCCTGCTCCACGCTCTTTCGCCACCGCCGAAGGTGCTGGAAATCCGCCCTGATTTCTTTCCGGTCATCATCTTCGATTCCAAAGGATGCCAGCACCGACGATACCGCCTTCAGCACGATTGCATCGATGCTGTCCTGCTGCAGTCGATGCTGTTCGGCCAGGGTCTCGGCCACAATCGCCCTGATCTCGTCATCTTGCATTTTCACCGCTTGATGATCCTTGCAACATTCTCAAAACCGCGCTTGGCGAAATAGAAGGAGACCACGAGATTGGCGGTGATCGCCGCAAAGCCCGCCAGGGGATCCGTCGACCCGAGGCCGAGAACCTTGTCCCAGACAAGGAGCTTGCCCGAGCCACGCCCACCGTAGACGCCCTTGTAGCGTGCGGGCTTGAGCAGCGACTCGAATATCTTGGCGGTGGGAATTTTGAGGATCGACAATGGATGCGCTCGCTCTCGCCCTAGGGCAGGCCGGTGCGCCTGCGCCATATCGCGGACCAGTCTTCGTTGTTCGGCGTGCCGGAGCCTGGCTCAGATCAGGAGAAACCGCGTTTTGTTCGGGCTTCCGGCAGGCACTCTCGTCAGTATCCGTACATCTTCCGGAGCCGCTGCAGGGACCACGCGGGCATCCCGCAAGCATTGGCGATGCTCTGGGACATGAGCTGGCGATGCCGGATTCGAATCGAATGGCCCCAACGCATCGGCAAAGGCGCTTGGATCCATGAGACGTCCATCAGTATCCTTGATTTGATAGTGAACATGTGGATCCCCCGGCTTCCCATCGCTGCGAAAGACGCCTGTATTCCCCATGGTCCCGATGAGCTGGCCTGCGGCCACTGGATCGCCGATCTTCACATGCCGGGCATTGGTGTGGAGGATCTGATGAAGGAGGCCGTTCCCACTCGATCTGATCGACACGGGAGACTCGTGTGAGAATGTTACCGGTCTTCAGGATTCTGAATCATGCGATGTTGGCGCTGATGCTGACCGCATTCGCCTCGAGAACCTGATGTTCAAGAAGATCGACGACAAGACCGTACTCTGGATCATCAACAACGGACATTTCACTGGCGAGGGCCGAAAGCTGTCCTATTGCAGCGACCAGGTTCAGCGCGCCTATGCTGCGCAGCGGCAAGGCCAGCAAGCAGACCAGGAAGAAGTAAGGTCCTGGAAGCATCACCGAAATGAAAAACCCGCGACCGTTTGCCCGGCGCGGGTTGAACCTGCATGTTTCGATGATGCCATTGTGCCGGTGTTTTGCCCGACGTGTCAAACGATTATCTAGCGGATTCTCAATCGAGCTTTCTGACGGCTCAAGTATCGGCGTCAGTCTCACTGACAGCGGCACTCTCCGGATGCACGATGATGCGTTCGATCCGGTGGATCAACTCCAGCACTCCGTCTTCGCTATTGTCGATCGGCTGCGCCGCCTTGCCCCAGCCGCGATCGAGGATCGCGTTGGCGGCGGAGACGCGGGCGGCCGGGGTCGCATCGCTGCTGCGCATGATGCCGACGAGCACGTTGACCGCCGTCCTGGTGTGACTGCGCGCGATCGACCGGATCTCGGTCAGCGTTCGCGCCTTCGATGGCTTCTTCGCGACAGGCCGGTAAACGTCCGCGATTTTTGGCTCGTATTCAAGACCGTCACTCAAGCAGAAATCTCCCACACGACAATTGCGACCAGCCCCGCAAGCGCGAGCGATATCAGATAGACCGTCATCGTTTCTCCAAGACGAACACGAGAAAACAACAGTGCGGCAGATCGCGGCACGAGGCGCGATCGTTTCGGCGCGAACCTTATCCCCGTCTTGCGGGGACCGCGGCGGCGCAAGCAAAGGCTCGCGCCGCGGGCCGGCACGTTCGCGCGTGCACGGCCAATAACCGGTTCGGACGGCGGCGCGCTGATCGGCGCTCCATGAACGCGTTTCAACGAGGGCGACGCCGCGATGCGCGGCACGCCGTCCGATCTCGAAATCGAAACGAAAAAGCCCGCAACGGATGCTTTCCGCGCGGGCCTCATAAACTCGTTTCGATGATGCCATTATGCCGGTGTTTTGCCCGACGTGTCAAACCTCGAATTGCAATAGCACGCGCTGCAATCTCGCGGCCAGCGCAATACCATGAAAAAAACCGCTCCGGATTGCTCCGTGCGGGCTGAACCAAACTCTCTCGATGATGCCATCATGCCAGTGTTTTGCCCGACGTGTCAAACGCGTTGCGCCAACTCAAAATCGCAGCCAAGCTTCAATCCCGGCGACGGAGCGGCTTTATCCGGCGGGAGAACCATTCTGCTGCAGCATCTCGCGGATTGGCTGAGGCTTCCGATTCCCAAATCGGCGGCGGAATGACATAGCTCGGTTCATCCGCGAATGCGCCGACTGGCCGTGATTGGTGAAACGGCGGGCCAAGAGCTGACCGCTAAATTCGCGCACGGCATGCAGATGCAGCCGTGCCGCGGATATCGCTACTCTGCGATCACGTGTTTGCGACGTCGCCTCTTAAGCCGACGGCATGGCGTCAGCGCTCCGCTCTGCCGCAAACCGGCAGCTGCTCTCTTGTGTTGATTTCGAGGAAGAGTCTCGATAGCGAACTATCTGTCAACGATCGACGAACGATCGACACAGGCTTTTCGCTCGTGAACAGGGATATTTTCCATCTGCCATCCCGGCGTCGTCTGAAACCTGAAATCGGGCCCGACGTGATAGAATTTTTTCGGCTTTGGCTTGCGCAAACGCTTCGCGATAGAGGATGCATGGGCATCCCGTGTGGCACTACTACAACGAGCCATCGGTACAGTGAAACACGGGCATGCCATTGAACCGATCGGAATTCTTGTAACGAACGACGATACGCTCCTTCGCATCGCCCCCGAATGTGTCGCCGTCTCTGAGCACTTGTCCGTGTTCGATGAGATAGACAACAAGGCCCGCCACCTTTTCGATCAAGGCCCCTAGCGCCCGCCTGGACGTCTCGAACTCAACCTCACGGCCGGCAAAAGCGGTCAGTCCCATCGTCACTGAGCCAATGCCTTTCTGCGAGCGGAAAGGCAGAACATCGACCCAGAGCTGGAACGGATAGACAGGGAACGGTGCATAGGATTGCATGGAAAGATGCAGCCAAAGATCAGCAGGTCGTGCAGCCTTGCCATCCCAGACCACAGCGCAGCATTCCGGCATGGTCGCTATCAAGGCACCAACAGCAGCGGTCATCAGGCGAGCCGTGGGCAACAATTGTTGGTTTTGTCCGAGCACCGAGACCATCAAATGACCGCTGTGCCGCGCCGCGACTGTGCTCGCCTCCGGCCAGGCCGTAGTTGCGCGCGACCATAGCCCGGGATCCCCTGGAATGGGCGTCGGCATCGACTTCACCGTAATGAGTTGATCGCCACAGCGGAGGACAGACGCACCCGCCGAATCCTGGCGGATACCCGCATCGCTTGGATGGATCTCCGCGGCCAGTTCAGGGTGCCGGGTGCGAAGCGCAGCGGCGAGCGCCGCCATGACAGGCGCTGCAGGACGTTCCAGCAATACAAAAGCAAGAAATGAATTCCTCATCGTCGCCTCCCAAGAGCGAACGGGCCAAAGTCGATCGAGGCTCGCTCACAGGTTGAGGGAACTCATTTAGAACAAAACGGGAACAGTGTCCAGGTCGTAATTTCGGACACTTAGGCTTTTGCGAACCGCTGGAGCGGGAGCGAACCCGGAAGTTCATTGTGCAAGCTCCGCTGACGACCTCCTCGGCAATCCACACGGGAGATGAGCAACTCCATTCGAGAACGAAAAAGCCCGCTACGGATCCCTCCGCGCGGGCTAAACCAAACTTTCTCTATGGTGCCATCATGCCGGTGTTTTGCCCGACGTGTCAAACGAACGATCGGGCGCGCGCGCGCGTTGGTCGATCAGGAGGATCGGCCATGACATCGAAGATCGGTTCGACAACAACGCCAATTTCGCGACACACTCCGGAGCCGCGCATCGACAAGACACGCGACACCCGAGAGGCTGTGATCGAAGATGCACCGAAGACGGACGACAAGAACCGCGATCTCGTTCACGGCGATGGCGGCACCATCGGCATTCCGACCAAGCCCGGCGATCTCTCCCGCGACGATTAGCGCTGCCGCGCATCTCGCAGCTCGTTGCGCGACGGAGGACGGCCCCGGCGCTGACGGGGGCTTGGGCGCCGGAGCCGCCATTCCAGACCGGTCAATCGGCGGCAGACCGGCCGCGTAACAAAGTCCGGCCGGAAAGCGGAAGTTCCTAAAAGGCGCAAGCGGCACCGCTTGCGGTCAGCGCTGCGGCCCCTCGCCAGCTTCACTCGGAAATGGATCGGGCGTCCTGCGCCGAGATTGCGGACGCCTCGTTGTGGACGCGGCGGATCGGAGAGTGACCGTCTCCGGCATGGCGATGCTGCTGGCTTGCCGGCGGGAGCACGCTCGGTCTCTCACCCACCGGCTCCCACTGGCAGAGCCTCGGCCGAGCAAACGACCCGACGCTGCCTTTGTTCAATAGTGAACTTTAGACCCGCAAAGGCGCGGCATGAGTAAGCGGCTCAAAACGCCGAAACTGCACCATCCAATCATCACGGATTTTTTTCGGCCATTTATCAAATGATACGGACTCCTCTTCAGTACGCGCCGTTCAGTTAACCATCACCACAAGGCCACTTACGTTCATCGGTGATAAGAGCGTCCGGTCGCGCTCCGTCTTCCTCGAACTTGGGAGCAGCGCCATGTTGAAGCGGCGTCGTTTCAAGCAAACCAAGACACTTCACGAGAGGCTAGCAGAAGAAGCGGCGCAATTGCGCGAGGAAGCCCGCACGCTTGCGCCGGGACGCCGCCGCGAGACGCTGTTGCGCCGCGCGCGGCAAGACGAGACGGCCATGCAGATCGATGCCTGGCTGCATTCGCCCGGCCTGAGGACACCGACATGAGCGCGCAATATCGTGCCTATCTGGTCGGCGAAGACGGCCTCTTCCGCAGCGCGGAGGCGCTTGCTGAAAGGATCGCCTGAGGCGAAGAACCTTGGCACAGGACCCAGGACGCAGGATCCGGGAACACAGAGCTCTCCGCTAGGCGGCTCGCTGCAGCCCCGTCGTCCGCTCGATCCGCGCCTCCAGCAGGGCGATCGAGGTCCGCAAATTATCGCGGCGGGCACGTAACGCCTGGGCAAGCATGGAATAGGTCGGACTGCCGGGATCGGTCGTCCCTGCGTTGCGCTCCTCCTCGGCAATGTCGCCCTCGAGCATCCGAACCCGCCAGCGCAGGTCGGAGATTAGAGCGTGGAGCTGCAGGGACGCGGTCGCTTCGAAACGGGACGTTGCTTGCATGTGGTCGCCTCAATCTGAAACGGCCCGACTGGCCGGGCCGGTATTGAGACATCATGCAGCAAGAGAGATGCCAGATCTTCAGGATGGAGCCGAAGCAGGAAACCCGAAGGCCTCACTCCTCCGCCAGCTTCCGCTCGATATAGGCGTCCACAGTCTCGGCGAATGAGCGCTGCACGCCGACCGACGTGACATGCAGCTCGATCGCCTCCTGCTGCAGCACGCGCAGACCGCGTCTGCGTGCGCTGGCCGGTGCCATCGCGAGATGGTCGTCGATCGTGCCCATGGCCAGCCTAATGCCTTTCCGGTCACCCCTGGCAATCAGCAAACGCAAAAAGCTCAGGCTATCGGCCAGACCCGGCATGGCTTCGCATCTCAGCCTTGCTGCGGCTTCGGCCTGGGCTTCCTGACCGGCTGGGCATGCGTCCCGAACAGCGCGAGCAGCAACGCGACTTCTTCCTTCGAACCAATCTGGATCATCGTGATCTCCTTTTCGCTCAGTTGGTCGGGGCCAGCACCGGCGGAGTTCAGGATGGTCTGGTTTCAGCCGTGTTTCAAAACGGTTTCGTCGCTGGTGCAGGACCTGCATTTTCCCGATGGGTCAAGCTTTAATCGAATGCACGCGGCCGGATTCGGCGGAAGGAAATCTGTTCGCGTCACGCTGGCACATGTCCGTGCTCAGGAGGGAGCCGATGTACTACGTCGCCGGCGTGTTGCTTGCACTTTCGGGATTGTTCTATTCGGCAGGCCGCCACGAACTTGGTTCGTTCGGCGCTGACGTCTGCAGCTACGGCGGGGCGTTCTGCGACAGGCCGCTGGTGGTCTTCACCGGCGCGGCGCTCGCGGCCGCCTGGGGCATGTTCGTCAGCATCAAGTAGATCGCGCCGGCCGGCTCACAGGGCCAGCTCCTTGCGGACGGCCGCCGCTGAATTGCCGACCTTGTCGACAGCCCGTTGCAGCTCTTCCCTGGAGACGCCGAGTGCATGGCTCCAGTACTTGACCTCCCGGGCCTCGTGCATGTTGATCTTGCTGCGATCCGGCTGTTCGCGCTTGGTCAGATGGTCCATCCCGACGTCCTCCTCCCAAAAGAACGTCACTGGCCACCGGCGGTTCCGAAAGCGAACGGCGGCCTATCGAGACCCGCGTCACTTAACATTTGTTGTATTTGACTCACTCGCTAACCCATCATCCACAATGTAGAGAAGCCGGGCGCGCGTCACTTAACCTTTGTTGTCCGCAGCGAGCCGGCGTCTGTGCTTTTTGGCCTCACGCGTTAAGGCGCGTGGGGGAATGAGAGACGTGACAAGCGACATGATCTGGGCGCCGCTGTTCCAGCGCCTGAAGACGACGACCGGTGCCGATGACCGGGACCTCCGAGCTCTCGCGGCGCTGCCGTTCACACTCCGCAACTTTCGCGAAAACCAGACCGTGCTGCGCGACGGCGAGCAGCCGAGCGAATGTTGCCTGATCGTGGACGGCTTCTGCGTTCGCTCCAAGACGATCGCAGACGGCAGGCGCCAGATCCTGTCGATCCACATTCCCGGCGATCTGCCCAATCTGCAAAACCTGCATTTCGCGACCGCCGACCATGACCTGATCGCGCTGTCCGACTGCACGTTGGCCTTCATGGCCAACAGGGCGCTCAACGACCTCATCCGCCAGCAGCCTGGTGTCGGCGATATGTTCTGGCGCGACACGCTGGTGGATGCCGCTGTATCCCGGGAGTGGATCGTCAATGTCGGCCAGCGCTCGACCTACAACCGGCTTGCCCATCTGATCGTGGAGTTGCGCGAGCGGCTGCGCCTGATCGGCCGTGTGATCGACAACACGTTTGAAGCTCCGCTGACGCAAGAGCAGTTCGGCGAAGCCATGGGCGTGACCAGCGTTCATACCAACCGCATCCTGCGCGAGCTGCGCATCGACGGCGTTCTGGAGCTTCAGCGCGGCACCGTGAAGATACTCAACGAATACAAGCTCCAGGAGCTCGCCCAGTTCGACGGCCGCTATCTGCATTTGTCGCCATCGTCCTGAGCGGGTCGTTCAGCGAACGAACACCTCGCTCATGTCCATGCACAAGCGGGGCAAGGCTCGTACCGCCCCAAAGTCTGAACGTGCTAGCAAGGGAATCACGCAAGGCACCGTCTCGTAAGCCGTGCGACGATGGAACTTTGCGGCTACGATCGCGCTTGATAGCTGAATTCGCAATTCCGGAAGGTGAGCCCTGTCGAACCGGTCCAAACGTCCAGCTGACAAACGCGACAGCGTCGTCGCACCGACAAAGTCGGCACCGATGCTGCTGCAGCGGCTCGGACCCGGCCTGATCACGGGCGCCGCCGACGACGACCCGTCGGGCATCGCCACCTATTCGCAAGCGGGCGCGCAATTCGGCTACGGGCTGCTCTGGACGGTATTTCTGACCCTGCCGTTCATGATCGCGATCCAGCTCGTCAGCGCGCGGATCGGCCGGGTCACAGGCAAGGGGCTAGCCGCCAACGTCCTGCAGCTCGCCCCGCGCTGGATCGTGATGGGGCTCGTGACGCTGCTCGTCGTGGCCAACACCTTCAATATCGCCGCGGACATCGCTGCGATGGCCGAAGCGCTCTCGCTGGTCATCGGCGGGCTCAACCACGAGCACGCGCTGATCTTCGCGGCAGGCTCGACCCTGCTCCAGGTGTTCGTGCCCTATCGCCGCTACTCGCCGGTGCTGAAATTCCTAACGTTGGCGCTGTTCGCCTATGTCGCCACCGCCTTCACGGTGAACATCCCCTGGGGCACGGCGCTGCTGGCCACAGTATGGCCGAAGGCGACGGTCAACAGCGACTATTTCATGATGGTCGTCGCAGTGCTCGGCACCACGATCAGCCCCTATCTGTTCTTCTGGCAGGCTTCCCAGGAGGTCGAGGAGATGAATCAGGGCCAGCGCGACAAGCCGTTGCGCGATCTGCCGAGCGGCGGCGATCCCGAAATCGCACGCATCAGGGCCGACACCTCCGTTGGCATGCTGCTGTCGAATTGCATCGCGTTCTTCATCATCCTGACCACGGCCTCGGTGCTGAACGCAAACGGCGTCACCAACATCAACTCCGCGACCGAAGCGGCCGAGGCGCTACGGCCGCTCGCCGGCGATTTCACTTTCGCGCTGTTCGCGCTCGGCATCATCGGCACGGGTCTTTTGGCGATCCCGGTGCTGGCGGGCTCGGCGGCTTATGGCGTTGCTGAAATCTTTGGCTGGCGCGCGACGCTGGAAGCAAAGCCAGAGAAGGCGGTCGGCTTCTACACCATCATCGCAGCCGCGACCGTGATCGGCTTCTGTCTCGGTTTCACGGGAATCGACTCGATTCACATGCTGGTGTGGAGCGCCGTTCTCAACGGTATCGTGGCCGTCCCGATCATGGCGATGATGATGCTCATCGTCTCGAACAAGGCGATCATGGGGCGTTTCAAGGCGCGGTCGTGGCTCGTCGTGCTGGGATGGCTCGGCACCGCGCTGATGGCGCTGGCCGTCCTCGCCATGCTCGGCTCGTCCGTGATGGGCTAGACTTCATGACGACAGGTGGTTATGGCGGTATCTGACCGGTCGAGAAAGCGCCATCCGCCAAAGGCGGCAACGGCTTCCTCAGCTGCGGCCGCAAGAGCTCAACGTTAGGGCGTCACCGGATTGACGGTCGGAGACGTCTTTGGCCCGGGCCGCTCCGGCTCAATCGGAGATTTTGGGTCGGTCGGAAGCACCTTGGCGCCCGCCGCTCGGGCGGCCTCGCCAGTGGTCGCATACATTGCGACATGGGCCGGCTGTGTCTTGGCCCGGCTCCAGGGACCGTGATCGACGACCAGCATCGCAGCAATCGTCAGGCCGGCCACAACCAACGCGATCACGCCGGGGTGGCGAAGCGCTGAGGAGATGGAGTTCGCGAAGCGGTCGGTCCTCATCGAATAACCCCTATTTTTCCTGTCGTGAGTTAATTCAAGCGCGGCCCGCGAGTTCCGCTCCGGCTCAAGCGAGTTCCCGGCCAATGCGGGCCTCTGGCTTAGGCCGGCCTCCTCCATTTCTTGCAACGCACGATGAGTTGCGTCACTCGCCCGGCGCGATCGCGTTGCTGGGCGTGGGCCGATCGGTGATCTGCTGACCGAACAGGCTGCCGATCAGTTCGACGACGGCGCGCGCGGTGCGGCCGCGCTCATCCAGGAACGGATTGAGCTCGACGATGTCGACCGATCCCACCACGCCGGAATCGTGCAGCAACTCCATGACCAGATGTGCCTCCCGATAGGTCGCCCCTCCGGGTACCGTGGTGCCGACGCCCGGCGCGACGCACGGGTCGAGAAAATCGACGTCGAAGCTGACATGCAGCACGCCGTTGCTTGCTTTGACGCGCTCGATAACGCGCCGGATCAGCACAGCGACGCCGAACTCGTCGATCTGGCGCATGTCGACGACCCTGATCCGACGCGCGCGCATCAACTCCTTCTCGAGCTTGTCGATTGAGCGCGCGCCGAACAGATCGAGCCTGTCCGGATCGATCGAGGCGCGTGGAACATCTCCCAACAGGCCATCGAGACCGGCCTCGCCACAAAGGAACGCGGCCGACATGCCGTGCATATTGGCCGTGATCGTCGTCTCCGGCGTGTTGTAATCGGCATGCGCGTCGAGCCAGAGCACGAACAGGTCGCGGCCGCGCTCCTGCCAATGGCGCGACATCGCATTGACGGACCCCATGGACAACGTGTGATCGCCGCCAAGGAAGATCGGCAGGGCACCGGTTTGCGCGACCTCATAGCCGCGCCGACTGAGTACGCGGGTCCAGCGCTGGATTTCGCGGTAATGATTGGCCTGCTGCGGCGGCCTGTCGGTGAGATCCCCGACTTCGGCTGTTGAGAGATCGCCGAAGTCGACGACTTCGAAATCCAAGCTTTCGAGCACTGTTGCGAGGCCGGCGGTCCGCAGCGCCGCAGGGCCCATCAGGGTACCGCGCTGCGAAGCGCCCATATCGATCGGCGCGCCCAGCAATGCGATGCGCCGGGCTCGATCCGTGATGGTTCGATCGGTCACGGCAATCTCCTGAGATCAGCAAGGCTGCACCAGCGTAACAGAGATTCGCACCCGCCGTTTCACGGGATGCCGGAACAAATTCCCGCGCGCCGCATTTTCTCCCCAAGGCCGGTACCCGCCGTTCAAGACGGCGCATGTCGCGGATAGCCAAAGGCCTTCGGGCCCGCTGTTCAAAACGAGCGCACGCGCGGATAGCCAAAGGTGCCGGCCTCAATTGTCGTCGGGTCTGGAGGTCGCGAGCTTGAGCATGGACATACCGCAGCCTAATCCCGAGCCCGGCATGGCCGAGCGCGCCATCGATGCAGCGACCGAGGTGTCCCGTACCTTCGGCGAGGTCGCCGGTGGGTTGCGTGCCGCCGTCGATCGCCTCACTTACGCCATCGATGAAGCACGAAAGCCGGGCCGGCCGCTCGCCACAGTCGCGGCGATCACGCGCGAAGCCCCCCTGGCCAGCCTCTTCGTCGCGTTCCTCTTCGGCGTGGCGGTTGCGCGCCGGCGCTGACGATCGAGCCAGCTCAGGCCGCGCTGACAGCTTCAGGCTCAGCCGCCAGGAACTGCTTTCCGAACGCCTCGGCAGGCATCGGACGGCCGAAGAAATAGCCCTGCCCTTCCTCGCAGCCCATACTGACCAGGAAGTCGGCCGTCGCGCCATTCTCGATGCCTTCGGCAACCACCGTCAGGCCAAGCTGCTTGCTGAGACCGATGGTCGAGCCGACGATCGCAGCATCGTCGGAATCCGAAAGCAAGTCGAGCACGAAGGAGCGGTCGATCTTGAGGCCGTCGAGCGGAAACTTCTTCAGATAGCTCAGGCTTGCATAGCCCGTTCCGAAATCATCGAACAGAATGCGGACACCGAGCTGCTGGATACGCTTGAACATGTCGAGGACCCGATCCTCGTCGTGCAGCAGGATGTCCTCGGTGACTTCGATCTCGAGCAGCGACGGACTGAGCCCCGTCGTTTTCAGCAACTGCGCAACCGAATGCGCGAGGTCGCCTGATTGGAGCTGCGAGGGCGAGAGATTGATGGCGACGCGGACAGCATTGCCCGACAATTCCCACGCGCGCGCCTGCCGGGCCGCGGTCTCCATCACCCAGTTCGCGATCCGCTCGGACAGTGCCGAGGTATTGACGACCGGCATGAACTCGCCGGGCGAGACGTAGCCACGCGCCGGATGCCGCCAGCGGATCAGCGCTTCGGCTCCGACCAGGCCGCCATCGACCAGGCGAACCTGGGGCTGGTAGAACAGCTCGAACTCGCCCCGGTCTGCGGCAAGCGCCAGTTCGCTCTCCAGCGTCAGCCGGCTTTCCAGCTCCTGCCTGATCGCGCTCTCGAAGATCACATGGCCGCCGCGTCGCGTCAGCTTGGCCTTGCTCAGCGCAAGATGGCCGTTGCTGAGGAGATCGTCCGCGCTTTGTCCACCGTCGGGATAGACGGCGACACCCATGCTGATCCTAACCCGATGCTGGCGCGTACCCGTTGCGAGCGGAGCCTCGAACGCGCGCGCAATCCGCTCGGCCAACGAAGCAATCGGTTCACCGAGACCGGCGCAATCCAGCGCAATTGCAAACTCGTCGCCGCCGAGCCGGGCGACGAGTGCCTTGCTATCGGCTTGGGTCCGCAGGCGCTCAGCCACCGCGCGCAGCACGAGGTCGCCGGCCGCGTGTCCAAGCATGTCGTTGATCTGCTGAAAGCCATCGAGCCCGAGCACGAGCAACGCGACCTCCGAAGGCCCGTCCGCAGCAGCGATCAGACCGATGAGTCCCGCGTGCAACGTGTTGCGGTTGGCGAGCCCCGTCAGCGCGTCATATTCGGCCAGATATCTGACGCGCTCGGCCGCGCGCTTGCGCACGGAAATGTCCCGCATGATCGCGCCATACTGGAAGCCGTCCGTTCCCTGCCAGCCCGAGAGGCTCGCCTCGACGGGGAAAGTTTCGCCATTCTTGCGTCGGCCCTCGAACTCGACGACGACGGCCCCGCCGGGAACCAGCAGGGCCTGGCGCGCTGCATCGCGCATGGCGAAAGTCTTGCCGCCGCCATCGGCCGCGATCGCGCAAAGCGTTTCAAACGGGCGCCCGATCATCTCGGTCGGCATATAGCCGAAGATCGCGCTCGCGCCGGGATTCCAGACCGTGATCCGATGATCTTCGTCGGCGCAGACCAGACCGTCGCCCAGCGACATCGCGATGCGGTGAAAGCGGCTTTCGGCGATGCGCCCCAGCAGGCTGCGGAAGTCGATCTCGTCCAGCGCGATCGCCGCCAGATAGGCGACGATCGCGATGTGGAACAGCGACGTATCAACGACAACCGGCCAGCGTTCCTGGACAAGGACGGCTGCGAGTTCGATGCCTGCTCCCGCTGCGACCAGGATCGCAACGCGAGCCCCCGGTGCGACACGGCGCCAAGTATACAACATGATGAGGCAGATCAGGCCGAGACTCAGTATCGTGCCGGCATCGGACGTCCAGCGCAGCATCCGGTTCTGAAGGACAGATTCCGCTGCCATCGCCTGCAGAACGGGTCCGGCGAGGATGCGGCCGTTCGGAACGCTGAAGCGGTCGCCCAGTTCGAGTGCCGTGGCACCAACGATGACCTTCTTGTCCTGCAGTTTGTCGAGCGCTGTGGCATCGCCGCGTAACACGTCGACATAGGAAACGACGGGAATCGAAGCCGCCCGGATGCTGAAGTCGATCAGAAAAGGCGGCCGTCGATTGGCGTCCTGTCCGGCCAAAACCACCGCCATCGACGGAATCTGCGCATCGCCGAGTTTCTCTCCGACGAGATAGCGGCGAACGAGCCCATCGGATTCAACCGCGACATTGACGACGGCCGGCCACGACTGGTTGCCGAACGGCTTCAGGGGACGATTGATGTGAGCCGCGCCACCATTTGGCGTCGGCTGCTTGAACGACGGCAGGATCGTCGAGCCGCCCACCTCGCGAAGCGCGGTGAGGAAGGCTTCATCGGCAACCGGATCAGACGGTGTGCTGAAATCGATGTCGAAAGCCACCTCCTGCACTCCGGCGGCCTCAAGCCGGTGCAGGAGATCGGCGTGCAGACTGCGTGGCCAGGGCCATACGCCGATCTGATCGATCGAAGGCGCGTCGATAGCGACCACGACGACCTTGCCGGTCGCGGAACGGGACTGCCAGGCGAAACGGAGATCCGTGAGCACGTTGCGAAGCGGGCCATGCCACCCGGTGGACAGCACGACCGCCAGAGCGATCACGACAAGGATATGCGGCCGATAGCGTTTCACCCGATCCTCCCCACACACCCGCATCAACGGGCGCGCCCCCTCGTCTTCTAGGAAATCGCCTCAGTGGTGATGGCCGTTCCCGTTCCCATTCCCGTTGCCGTTACCACCACCATTCCCATTGCCGTTACCGTTGTTGCCTTTGCCGTTGCCGGTGGCGCCGCCGTGACCTTTACCTTGATCGCCCCTGTCATCACCGTCGGTTTTGCTGTTGTCATTCCTGGTGCCGGAATTGCCGTTGCCATCCGACGGTCCGGCGGCCGCGTCGCCGCTCGAACCGGCGCTGGTCGCAACATTGCTTGCTCCTGTACTTGACGACGTCGACGCAGCGCCGGCACTCGAGCCACTGCCGCTGACAGTGACCGCCGTGATCGCGGAACTGTTGGTGGCAGTGGTCGTCGTGCTCGACTTGCTACCGCTCCACACCGTGTCGGTGCTGGCATTTGCATTTCGCACCTGTCCTGGTGCGATGGTGTTGTGGGCGAGCCCGTGGGTGACCTTGTGGAAGTTCAGCTTGACCTCACCGAGCGAGCCCGAGATGTGCACGGCGCCGATCTTGGGCGCGTGAGCGCTGGCTGTCTGATGCGAGTGCATCGGCGCACCAGCCACCTTGCTCTTGTCGGCCGTGCCGAGAGCGCGGATCGCACCACCATTCCCGGCGTTGCGCGGCGCCGACAGGCCTGACTTCGGCACTGGGACGCGTTCGACCGTCGAGGCACGCGGCTTGCCTTGCTCGATCGGATTGAGCGTGCCGGAGCCTCCCAGGCTGAGACCATGCTTGCCGTGCTCGAAGGCGGTGGCGACCTGGCCCGGCATGACCTGGGCAATCTGCCCGGTCTTGAAATCGGAGACCTCGACCTGACCACGGAGCACGCCGACCTTGGTGCTGCCTGCGCCTACTGTAACGCTGAAATGCGTTCCCTTGACCACGGCGGCGAGATAGGGCGTCTCGACCTCGAAATGCTTGACGTTACGCTTCTCGACCTCGAGCAGGATCGACCCCGCCTGCTGGATGATAGTGGTCGAAAGACCCTCCTTCTTCTCGGCCGGCACCCCGACCACCGAGTTGGGCGAGATCAAAATCGTCTCCTCGCCGCGAACCAGCAGCACGCGCCCGTTCCGCCCGGTTCGGATGGTGTCGCCCGGCTTCAGCGTTTCTTCCTGGTTTAACGAGACCTGTTGGGCGCCACTGGTGGAAAGCCAGACCTCCCCCGATGACTTGCTGACCGACCAGACGCCGTCATCCGCAGCGGATGCACCGGACGCGGCTCCCATGATCAACGCGGCGATTAGGGCACACCGCATTCCAACTCTACCCAGCATGATGATCCTCGGTCCGCATGACAGCCAGCCGCGAGGCGTATCCGAAATCATTCAACATAGACTTAGCCGGAAACGGTCAGCAGAGCGGTCGCATTAACGATTCATTGACCATAAAAAAATATGAAAAATCATGCAGCTAACGAAGTCTTACCGGCTCATCGGCACTCCTCCGTCAAACTACGGAGAACTGTTCGTTGCGCGCATTGAGAAGCGCCATCTCCTCACCGCGCTGGTGCTGGCGGCATCGATCTTCGCGGGAGTTCCGCAGAGTTTCGCGCAGCAGGCGCATGCCCCGGGCTTCGATCCGCGGCAGCCGGAGAAATATTTTGAAAACCAAAGCGAGCGGGAATCCCTGAGCCGGCCCCCGCTGAAGCTCCCTTCGGCCGGCCAATCCAATGCCGCGGGGGACAGCAAGGCGCAATTTGTGCTGCGCGGAATCAATATCAGCGGCGCCCACGCCATCTCCCCCGATCGCATCGCCGCGGCCTACCAGCCTTATCTCGGCAAAAGCGTCTCGCAGGCCGACCTTGTCGCGATTGCCGGCGCGATCAGCGATCTCTACCGTGCCCAGGGCTTCCATCTGAGCCGAGCAATCGTGCCGGCGCAGGATATCGCAGACGGCCGTGTCCGGATCCAAATCATCGAAGGCGCCATTGTAGAGACCGAACTGAAAGGCGATGGCGCCGAGCAATTCGGTATCAGGCCGATGCTCGGGCCGATCCTGGCAGAGCAGCCGTCGCGCCTGGCAACACTCGAACGTCAGCTCTACCTCATCAACGGCTGGCCGGGAGTCCGGATCACCGATACCGCGCTGGAGGAGATCGGCGGCGCGACCGGCCGTTTCCGCCTCACCGTCTGTTTGAAGTCCTGGCACGTCTTCACCTCGTTCGGGCTCGACAATCTCGGCTCATCGTCGGTTGGCCCGTGGCAGACCTATGCGACCGGCGCGTTCAACTCCTATCTAACGCCGGGGGACACCCTCGCGGTCAATCTGTCGACGGTCGCCAACGACCCGCGCGAGCTCGGCTTCTCGCGGCTGTCCTATGATGCTCCAGTCGGCGTCGACGGCGTACGGCTCGGCGGATCAGTGCTGTACAGCGCGGTCAGGCCCGGCGATGTGCGTCGGCTCGCCAGCGACATCACCACGACCGAAGCGTTCGAGCTGCGCGCCAGCGTCGTCCCGCTACAATCGCGATCTTCCACGTTGACCCTGACTGCGGCCACGACCTTCAGCAATGTATCGGAGCACGATCTGTACGGGCCCTGGTACAATGACCATATCAGGGCCGCGAGCCTCACCGCCGACTATCGGCTCCAGGACGGCCTCGGCGGCACCAACTTTGCGACGATGACCTTTCGCCAGGGCCTCGACGTCTTCGGTGCCTCGCATTTCGACGATGATCTGTTGTCGCGCGACGGCGCCTCCTCGAATTTCTCGGTGCTGAACTTCTGGTTCACTCGCTACCAGTCACTGACCGACACCTGGTCGCTCAAGCTGTCTGCAGCGAGCCAGACCGCGTCACGGCCACTGTTCACCTCGCAGCAATTCTATCTCGGCGGCGCAGCATTCGGCCGCGGTTATGGTGCGGCCGAGATCAGTGGCGACAACGGGCTTGCCGGCTCCTTCGAACTCCGCTTCGACCAGAACCTCAATTTCCGTTACTGGAGCGGCTACCAGCTCTACGCCTTCGGCGATGCCGGTGCGGTCTGGAACGACGGTTACCGGCTGAGCGACGGCCTCTCGCTGACATCGGCCGGTGCCGGCGTGCGGTTGTTTCTGTCCCACGATCTCCAGGCAGATTTTGGCGTGGCCGTGCCCTTGAGCTATCGGGCGCCGGACAATGAGCGCCGCAGCCCTCGCTTCCTGTTCACCCTGTCGAGCGCGTTCCGGCTGCGCCCTGAACGAAACGGCTGTCTCTAGCCCCGCGGGATCGCGACGCGGCCCTTTTGGGGCCACACTCGGAGACTTGCCTAAATTTAATCCTGTGAGGTGCTCACGATCGCTCGATCGGGCCGTTTCCAATAGCCATGTTCAGTCAAAAGTGATTGAGACGGAACCATGAAGAGGGTTTTTGGAATTCTGGCTTTTCTCTGCGTCCTTGCAGCCGGCGAATATGTCGTCGTCAGCAAGCTCGCGATCCGGCACGAGACGCTGTCGTTGTTCGACGCCTCGCGTCAGCGGCCGATCTCGGTGGATATCGCGGTGCGCCGCGACTATGAGACGAAGGCCAATCTCGGCCTCTGGAAACTTCCAGTAGCCATCATCAGCAATGGCAACACGGTCAAGGCGACCGAATATTCCTTCCTCGCCAATGTTCTGGCATCGCGTGGCTATCTCGTCGCCAGCATCCAGCAGGATCTGCCGAGCGACCCCCCCTTAATGACCCACGTCGGCCAGCCATATGTCGGCCGGCGCGAGGTCTATATGCGTTGCGAGGCCAACATCCTATTCGTGCTGAACACGCTGAAGGGGCGGCAACAAAACGCCGATTACGACCACATCACGCTGGTCGGTCATTCCAACGGCGGCGATGTCTCCATGTATGTCGCCCGGCAGCATCCCGAGCTCGTGTCGAAGGTCATTACGCTCGATAATCTCAGGGTGCCGTTCGTCCTCAATGACCACATGAAGATTCTGTCGTTCCGCTCCAAGGATCCGCACTTCGTGACCGATCCCGGTGTGCTGCCGACGCCCGAAGAGGCGAAGGCGCGTGGTATCGACATCATCCACACCGGCGCGCAACACACCGAGATGAGCGATCGTGGACCCGACTCGGTCAAGGAGAAGATTCAGGCGACACTTGACCGTTTCCTGCGCGACAGCGCCAGCAGCGCACTCGCTCCGGCCGATACGACCGCGCCGATGATCATGAATCCCGGCGACTACTGACCAAGAAGCTTTGCGCCCGAGCGAACGACACCCGAAAATGCAAATCCCTGCCGGTTGAACCGACAGGGATCAGCATGAGCGACACGCCAGATCAGGACTTGCCCTTGCCCGGCTGCATGAAGTTGCCGGTCATCTGGCGCATGTGATCGCCGGCATTGGTAAATTGGCTGCGCAGGAACTCGGACTGGATCCGCATCGCCTCCTGAAGGTCGGTTGCGTGAACCAGCTTGCGAGCATGCTCGAACGCTGCCTTCATGTTCTGCTCAGTAAAGGCGAGCGCCTGCTTGGAGACGTCTGCCCCCGCTCCCGGAACGGAGGTCATCGACTTGGTGGCGGCATCGAAAAACATCCCGAATGCCTTCTCAGCCTGGTCGATGGTTTTCTCGGCCAGGTCGCGCAGTTCAGCGGGAACTTCGAGCTTCGGTTCGATCATGGTCGCACTCCTCCCTCTTTTTCCTGACTGATTATCACATTTGTGGCACCGCATTCCAGCGGTCAGTCGCGCGCCAGGGCTGCAGCTTGGCGGTCTACCCGGTCCGGAAGATGGACAAAGCGGAACGTCGGGGCGCTGTCGGTCCTGCTAGGACACGGGATGTTCAGGGAGCGTTTCGTCAGTGACGAGGTCTTCGACAAGCCTGATCACCTCGAAACGCTGGCGGGGAGCGAGCTTGAGAAAGGCGCGCAGCAGACGGAGACTCTCGACCGTACCGGTCGCGGGGGCGCCGAGCTTGAGATGCAGTTCAGCCGCGAAATTGAGGTTTTTCATCTCGCACCTATGACAGGATCGGCCCTTCGGGTTGTACATCAGCAGCCCTAAAGGACCAAATGCCGTCACCGAACGCCATTGCGACGACCGACTCTCGGTAGGGCCATCTCAGCAGACCATCACGCCGAGCTGCAGATTTCGACAGACTCGGCTCGACCCGAGAAGTTGCAATCATGACAAGAAACAACCCATCGTGCAAGCCACTTAGCGATGCTTCGCCGACACCGCGCCACGGCAATTCCGAATGACAGGCATAGGGCGTCGTCGTCACCCACCTGCGTCAAGAAGCAGCATCAGTCACCACATGGCCCCGATCGCTGTCAATTCGACCAACGTTTCGGGTTGCTTCCGGCATGCTCGGAAACTGGCAAACACAGGGGCTGGACCTTCTTCAGCGTGCTCGTCGCACGCGTCCTGAAAAACCATGTCGGGAGCGTAGTCGGTCACCTTGTATTGCGGCTTCACGCAGGCAAATGGACCGGACCGGAGATTTCGCTGTCGCGACAAGCCGATGATGATCTCATCATTAACGGTGACGATCTTGCCCAGATTCATTTTGGTCTCCTGCGCCCATGCGCCCTGTGCCGAGAGTGTCGGAAGCGGAGCCGCGAGGCCAAGTGCCGGCGGCGAAAGCCGCCGGCACTTTCGCTCAACCGCGCCGGGCTGTTGTGTCGGTCGCGAAGCCGTAGACGAGCGCCAGCCGATCGAGGCATTCGCGAAATCGCCGGGCGAAATAGTCGTTCCAGCGCTGGGTGCGGACAGCGCGCCGCTGCCCGATCTGGTCCATGGTCAGGCCGTGCACCAGCACGTCGTGCACCAGAGCCGCACCGTCGGTGCCGAGCTCGTGCTCGATCCGATTCAGCCGCAGCACAGCCTGGCGCTGGCTGTCGCTCATGGGCTCGCGGAGGCGTGCGCCGTCGACATATTCGCGGGTCGGATCCATGGCCTGTGGGCCTCGCTCCGCCCTCTCCCAGTCGTTCTGATAGGCCCGACCACCCCGATATTGCGCCTCGTCGATCTGGTGGTGCGAGTGCAGCCGGCCGAGCGGATCGTTCCTGATCGACCGCATCACCAGGATCTTCTCGTCCCTATCCAGTGCCAGTGGATTATCGACCTCGATCTCCACGACCTCGGCGTTGAACGGCAGATCGCGCGACCGCCGGTCGTGAAGTCCGGTCAACTTGTAGGACATATTGCGTCTGGCACGTGTCACTCGGAAGCTCCTTTCGAATTGACATGAGACGGGACGGCGGTGCCGGTCAGGCGGCGGAAACCAGCCTCAGTACGACGGCACCGGCCGTACAGCCGGACGTTGCTCCAGGACCGCGAGTCAGGTGAGCATGCGGCGCGCAGTAGCCCGAACCAGGCTGACGCGGATGGCCGCAGAAACGGATCTCCTCTCCCTCCCTGTCACCCCCATAGGGATAGCGGCAGTCGCCTTGCTCGAGCTCGACCAGCGCGATCAGGCGCGGCCGGATACCAACACAGCGCAATTTGACCGGATTGACCGGCTTCAATGCTGACGGCGGCGGCAGGTTCAGGCTGGCTGACGCGGCACGATACGGCGCGACTTGGGAGGGCTCGCCCGACAAGGACGGCACGATCGACGGACTCATCACCCGTTCGGGCGCTGCGAGCCCCAGCCGCCTGGCCCGGCCGGCCACCGCATTGCGCGTGTAAACCGTTCCAAACCTTGCGTTAATCTTCCTTCCGATCTCCGCATACGACCACCCCTTGAAAAAATAGTCTCGAAGCGCGTCGGAATGCTCCGACGGCCAATAGCCCGGTTCCATGCTGCTGTCCTGTGATGCGCCCCGACCGTTCGATCCGGCGGCGGACACATACATTCCGTTATTCCGAATACGAAGTCAAGCAGGAATTCTGATATTCATAATTGCATCAATTCCGAATTTCGGATTACAAGAGCCACGTGCCACGGCAATCGAGGGAAACATCATGTTGGACGCTGCAATGATCGAGCGGGGCCTGGAAAAGACGGGCAAGAGCAAGGGCGGGCTGGCCGCGGCGATGGGCGTGCGTCCCGGAGCAGTGTCGGAAATCCTTGGTGGCGAACGCCTGGTGAAGGCCTCGGAAATCATTCCGATCATGGAATATCTGGAGCTCAACCTCGCGCCGATCATGGGCCGCGTCGGCGCCGGCGCCGTCATCGAGCCTGACGTCGAGCAGGTTCCGCCGGAGGGGCTCGGCGACGTCACGCTGCCCTTCCCGATTATGGAAGAAACCGTCGCATTCGAGATCGTCGGCGATTCGATGCTGCCCAAATATGAAAGTGGCGACGTGATCGTGGTCTACAAGGACCAGCGTCATCCGCTGTCCAGCTTCTACGGCGAAGAGGCCGTGGTCCGGCTCAAGACCGGCGAGCGCTATCTCAAGACCATCGAGCGGGGCAAATCACCTTCCGTCGTCAACCTCACCAGCTTCAACGCCAAGCCGATCGTCGGCGTCAAGCTCGACTGGGTCGGAGAGATCTGCCTCTCGATGCCGAAGGGCCAGCTCGAGCGGCTGCGCGCCAAGTCCGCCCGCCCGCGCAAGAAAGGCCGGTAAGGCGCGATTTCCGATTTTTGGAAATCCACCTTGACTTAATTCTTCTTTTCGGAAATACTCCTGCCGCACACCGATCATCGGGGCGCGGCAGGATCGTTTGATGCAGTATTTCGTCGTGATGATCGATTACGGGCGCCGCGGTCGCGAGGCGATTGTCGACCCTGAAATCACCAGGCGCGAAGTCATCTCCCGAGTCAGCTCCGGCGAATACCAGAACATCTCGTTCGTCCACGAAATCGCGGGGGATTCGGTCGAGGACGTGACCGAAGCCATTCTGGCTGAGGCCGCCCTCCCCGAAATTCCGCCTGAGGATATCGATCTCCAGGCGAACCGTCTCGATCACGTCCGCGACCTGCACAGGCACGACAAAATATGACGCGCGCCCAGGCCGCCTGCGCCACTGCTCCACCCGAAATCACACCGTGAGAACGGTCGATCCCGTGGTCTTGCGCGCGGCGAGATCGGCATGCGCCTTGGCGGCGTCCTTCAGCGGATAGGTCTGGTGCACCTCGATCTTGACCGCGCCGGATTTCACGACATCGAACAGCTCGTTCGCCATCGCGACCAGGTTCTCGCGCTTGGCGGCGTAGGTGAACAGCGTCGGTCGGGTGACGTAAAGCGAACCCTTCTGCGCGAGCAGGCCGAGATTGAGCGGCTCGACCGCACCGGAAGACGCACCGAACAGCGCGGCGACGCCGAGCGGCGCGAGGCAGTCCAGCGACCTCAGGAACGTGTCCTTGCCGACGGAATCATACACCACCGGCACCTTCTTGCCGCCAGTGATCTCGTCGACGCGCTTCACGAAATCCTCGCGCGAATAAATGATGACGTGATCGCAACCATGCGCCTTGGCGAGCTTGGCCTTCTCATCGCTGCCGACGGTACCGATCACGGTTGCGCCGAGATGCTTGGCCCATTGGCTCAGGATCAGGCCAACGCCGCCCGCCGCGGCATGCAGCAGAATGGTGTCGCCAGCCTTCACACGATAGGTCTGCCGGATCAGGTACTGCGTGGTCAGCCCCTTCAGCATCATTGCAGCCGCGGTCTTGTCGTCGACCCCGTCAGGCAGCTTCAGAAGCCGATCGGCAGGGATCAGCCGCGCCTCGGAATAGGCGCCAAGCGGCGAAGCGCCGTATGCGACACGGTCACCCGGCTTCAGATCAGTGACGCCTGGCCCGACTTCTTCGACAACGCCCGCGGCCTCGCTGCCGAGCCCACTCGGCAATTGGGCCGGATACACGCCCGAGCGGTTGTAGATGTCGACGAAGTTGAGGCCAACAGCGGTATGGCGAATGCGCGCCTCGCCTGGTCCCGGCTTGCCGACATTGACCTCCTCCCAAACCAGAACGTCCGGACCGCCGGTTTTGTGAAAGCGAATGGCATGGGTCATGGGCGTGCTCCCTTATCGTTGTGATGTGATGGTCCGAAAACCGGATCGGCCGGTGAAATAGGCATTTCGTCCGCCCCGTTACAGTATAGAAGACGTAACAAGAATGTCACAGCTACCGACAAACCCGCGCCGTTCCGCCTCTGTTCGGAAGAGTTGATGACGGTCCTGCGGCGACCGGCAGTACCCTTTGCGCGGGGATTGGTGGTCGCCTGCGAAGGAGAGCCGAGATGCCAGCTTATGTACAGCATCGTCAGGATATCGAAATCGCGCCTGTGATTTGTCCGACGTGCATCGGGTTCCTGCCGATGCATGTGCGTGGGGTCGAACCGCACTGGAGCCTGGCCAAGATCGACTTCGTCTATGAATGCGCCGATTGCGGCGCCGAGGTCAGGCAGACCATTCGCAAGCCGGGGCAGCTGCGACACTGATCGCGGCGTCAGCCGCTCATCAAGTATTTGCGCTGAACGGAATAAGTGGCCATCAGCGCGGATCAGGCCCGTCCCAGACGAGGCTTGTTCTTTGCCGGGAACGCAGGCAGAACAAGCTTCAAGCAAGACCTTTGGGAGCGCCCTTCGTGGCTGAACAGAAGGCCTCGACCGCGATCGAGGCAGTGGAGAGCGGCCTCGCCGCGCAGGGCTATATCGCGAGCCGGCAGATCGCGACCGCCGTCTATTTGTCGCAACAGATCGAGAAGCCGATCCTTGTCGAGGGCCCTGCGGGCGTCGGCAAGACCGAGCTTGCCAAGGCGATCGCGGCCTGGCGCGGCAAGAAGATGATCCGCCTGCAATGCTACGAAGGCCTCGACGAGGCCAAGGCGCTCTACGAGTGGAAATACGCCAAACAGCTGCTCTACACCCAGATCCTCAAGGACAAGCTCGGCGAAGTCCTCGGCGGCGCGCAAACGCTGCACGCTGCCCTCGACCAGCTCCATGATTTCGGCGACGTGTTCTTCTCCAAGGAATTCGTCGAGCCGCGGCCGCTGCTGCAGGCGCTGGAGCAGCCGGGCGGCTGCGTGCTGCTGATCGACGAGATCGACAAGTCGGATGCCGAATTCGAGTCGCTGCTGCTGGAAATCCTCTCGGACTTCCAGGTCACGATCCCGGAGCTCGGCACGGTCTCGGCGATGACGCCACCGACCGTGATCCTCACCTCCAACAGCGAGCGCGATCTCGGCGACGCCCTGAAGCGACGCTGCCTGCACCTGCATATCGGCTTCCCCGAGCAGCGGCTCGAAGAGCGCATCGTTGAAAGCCGCGTCCCCGGCATCTCCCGGACGCTGCGCCGGCAGATGGTGGGCTTCATCCACGAGATCCGCTCGCTCGACCTGAAGAAGCTGCCCTCGGTCAGCGAGACGATCGACTGGGCGCGCGTGCTGGTGCTGCTTCAGGCGTCCGAGCTTGATACCGAGATCGTCAAGGACACGCTCAACGTGCTCCTGAAGTACGAGGCCGACATCGAGGCTGCGTCGCCGCAGATTACGACCTTCATTGCCAAGGCGGCACGGTCCAACGTCTTCGGTTGACGCCGATGCGCGAAAATCTTCATCGTTTCTTTCGAGCGGCGCGGGGCGCCGGCGTCCATGTCTCGCCCGCGGAAAGCATCGATGCGATGCGCGCAGTGGCGCAGGTCGGCCTCACCGACCGCACCATTTTGCGCGACGCGCTGCTTCTGACGCTCGCCAAGTCGCAGGACGAGAAGCTCGCGCTCGGCGACTGTTTCGATCTGTTTCTTCAGTCAACCCGAGCCGCCTCAGGATCAAGCCGGAGCCAACGACGATGACGAAGCCTCACAGGACTCCGATCAATCGTCCTCATCGAGTTCGACCGGCGAAGCGGCCGAAGGTCAGCCTCCCGAAGAATTAGGTCCTCTCGCACGGATGCTGCTGTCGCAGGATCGCAATGCGATCTCTGCCGCGATCGCCAGCGCGTCCGGTGCAGCCTCACTCTCCGACATCCGTTACTCCACCCAACGCGGCATCTTCTCCAGCCGCATCCTCGACGCGATGGGCCTTCAGCGCCTGCGCGACGATCTCGACGAGTTGACCGCAAGCAACCCGGCACTCGCCGAGCGCTTGCGCGCGGCACTGGACGCCCTGCGCGAGGCCGTCCGCGACACCGTCTCGCAAGGGCTTGCGCTCTATGCTCGCGAAGAGGCCGAAAACCTCCGCAACGAGATCCTGCGCAATGCGCCTCTGGCCCGCATCGAGCGGCGCCAGGTCGCGGAAATGCGGGCTCTCATCCGCCAGATCGCGCGTCGCCTGCGCGAGCGCTATTCGAAACCGCGCAAGCGCCAACGCCGTGGACATCTCGACGTCCGCCGCACACTTCGCCGCAACGCTGCCTGGGGCGGTGTCCCCTTTCTCACCGCATGGAAGCGCAAGCACCGCGAGCGGCCGAAGATCGTGGCGCTGTGCGACGTCTCCGGCTCGGTTGCGCAGGTCTCGGACTTCTTCCTGCTCCTGATCCACTCGCTGCACGAGGTGGTGGACGACGTCCGTTCCTTCGCATTCTCCTCGCACCTGATCGAGGTCAGCGACATCCTGCAGAAGAAGTCGCCGGAAGAAGCGATGGCCGAGATCATGTCCAAAGTCGGCTTCGGCTCGTCCGATTACGGTTCGTCACTGGTCGATTTCGAGAAGGACTTCATGAGCACGCTGACGCCGCAGACCACGGTGATCGTGCTCGGCGATGCCCGCAGCAACAATCTCGATCCGCGCGCCGACATCTTGCGCCGCGTCTCCGAACGCTCGAAGCGGCTGGTCTGGCTCAATCCCGAAGGACGGCTTGCCTGGGGCTTTGGCGATTCCGAGATGCCGCGTTACGCGACATTTTGCAGCGTGGTGCGGCAATGCGCCACTGCTCAGCAGCTCGAGCGAGCCGTCTCCGACATCGTTGCGATTTACCGGTAGGCCTGTCCGCGGACGTCAGAAGTTCCGCGGGTCCGGCGTTGCAGTCGCGAAGTGATGGGAAATTCATCGAGCGCGCTGTTTCGATTCCTCGGCTTCTGAGCATATCGCGTCGCAGAATGAGGCAGTAACGCTTCCCCTGCACCTGCAGCTGTCGCAACGCAACATCAAATAGAAATCATCAATTCGTGATCAGTGAGCGGGATGATCTTTGCGCCCAAACGATCTTAACCATTGTGACGCAACGACGAGCGGCAATTCGTGAAGAGAGTTTCCAAGCAGCGCATCGAATTCCCGACTCATTGTCGTCGCATGGTCTTCATGCAGCGCCGCTAACAGGGGCGCGCGAACGGTACTGTCGATCGAGGCAACATGAACACCGATTTCGATTTCGACCTTTCACCGGACCAGTGGGAAGCCCTGAAGACGCTTCGCAGCCCGGTGCCGAACGGTCGCCTCTCGAAGGGTCATCTGCTCGAAGGTCTCGTCAGGCTCGGCCTTGTTATGTTCAGCGACGGCGGACCTGCGATAACCGACACCGGCCGGAAGGTTCTGGTGCGCGGATCGTGCAGATTGCTGGATCTGGCAGCGTAGCGCGCGCGTCAGAAAATCTGGGCTGTCACGATCGCGTAAGCGATGAACACGACGCCCAGTCCCCACACCATCGCTGGGATCTTTGACCGCCGGCCGACCGTGACTTCCAGGGCAATGTAGCTGAGAGTGCCCAACGCCATTCCGTTGATGAGGTTGTTGGTCAGCACGGTGACCAGCAGCGTCAGCACGATCGGAATCGCGTTGCCGAGATCGCTCATGTCGATGCGAGCGAGACCCTGCATCATCAGCACGCCAACGAGCACCAGCGCAGGCGCGGTCGCTTGCGCCGGGATAATGACGAAGATCGGCCAGAAGAACAGCGCGAGGAAGAAGAACCCCGCAACGGTCAGCGCCGTCAAGCCGGTGCGGCCGCCGGCCTGCACGCCGGTGATCGACTCGATATAGGCCGTCACCACCGACGTGCCGAACAACGGACCGACGATAGATGCCGTCGCATCGGTCGCAAACGCAGCGCTGGCATTCGGGATCGAGCCGTCGGGCTTGCGCAAATTGGCAGCGCCGGTGACGCCGATCAGCGTGCCCAGCGTCGAAAAGAATTCGGCACACAGGAAATAGAACAGCAGCGGCAGCGCCACGACGAAATGGCTGAAAAGATAGCCGACGTCGAGCGCCATGAAAGTGCTGGCCGGCCAGCGTGGCCAGGACAGCAAGGCCGATGGCATCGACGTCACCATCTTGCCGTTGGCGCCCGGAACGAAGAAGCCGATCACGGTCAGCAACACGATCGACAGGATCAGCGCCGCCGGCACCCGGCGAACCACCAGCACCGGCGTGAGCAGGAGGCCGAACAGCGTCAGCAGCACCGGCGGACTGCGCAGCGATCCCATCGCAATATAGGTCGACGGGTTCTGAACGACGAATCCGGCCCCGCGCAGCGCAATGAAGACGATGAGAGTCCCGACCGCCGCCTGGATGCCGATCTTCAGCGCTTCCGGCACATCCTTCGCGACCTTCTCGCGCAGCTTCGACAGGCTGAGGATCAGGAACAGCACGCCGGTGAAGGCAACCATGGCGAGCGCGCCCTGCCAGGGCATGCCCATCTGCTTGACGATGACATAGGTAAAGATGACGTTCGAACCCATCGCGGGCGCAACCGCGAGCGGCAGATTGGCCCACAGCCCCATCATCACCGAGCCGAAGATCGCAGCCAGCGCCGTGGCGCTGACGAGATCGGCACGATCCATCCCGGCATTGGACATGATCGCGGGATTCACGGCGATGATATAGGCCATCGCCGCGAAAGTCGTTGCTCCGGCCATCACCTCGCGGCCGATGCTCGTGCCGCGCTCGGTGAGACGAAAGGCCCGATCGAGCAGCCCTGCAACGGGGACCGGCGCCGGCTCTGCGGAAGCGGGCTCCGCCTTCGTCATCTCGTTCATCCCAGTCCTCCCCTACCAGACCACCGGGTGCGTTTCGCCGGTCTGCACGTTGACGAAGCCGAGCGGCGCCTGCTCGCATGGCGCCACCAGGACCCAGCTCCAGGGCGCGCAGGTCAGCGTTGCAAACATCAGCCGCTCCGGGAATCCCGGATACCAGCGCGGCCGGTATGTCGGCTCGTACATCCAGTCGACCTTGCGGCCTTCGGCGTAAAGCCCCTGCATCTCGGCATCGAGCGCTTGCGCCGAACGACAGGTCATCAGCCCGCCGACCTCGAAGCGCACGGTGACGAGCTCGCCCTCACGCACCAGCGCCCATCCACCCTGAAGCTCGATCAGGGCGTTCACCGCCTTTGCCATCGCCGCGTCGGACGAACCGACCACCCAGATGTTGTGCTTGTCATGCGCCACCGAGCAGGCGAGCGCCGTTTCCGGCGTGCGCGGTCCG
Source organism: Bradyrhizobium sp. USDA 4474 (assembly GCF_054057515.1). Lineage (NCBI taxonomy): Bacteria > Pseudomonadati > Pseudomonadota > Alphaproteobacteria > Hyphomicrobiales > Nitrobacteraceae > Bradyrhizobium > Bradyrhizobium sp. USDA 4474. Next base: position 1,305,120 of record NZ_JBSRZJ010000002.1, read on the forward strand.
CATCCCCGCCAAAACATCTTTGCGACGCGCCCGTCGCCGGAAAAGCGGTCGACGATGGCAAATTTCGTGATGGCCTCGCTCTCGTCGCGCTGCACGGCTCCGTCGCGCACCGGCAGTTCGAGCGTGTAGAACTCAGGATGCCAATGGAAGGGGCGGATCACCGCGGCCTTCATCGTGGTCCGCCCGGGCTCGGCCCGCAGCTCGAAATCTTCGGGCTGGATCGTGCGCTTGATGTTGACCGTGTTGGTCGCCCAGTCTGGCCATTCGATCTTAGGCACTTCGGCGAGATAACGCCCGCCGTCGGCGACTTGCGCACCGTCGGCCCACACCTCAGCAATCTCGAGTTTGGCAACATCCGACAACAGCACGACGTCCCCGAAGCGCCCCCGGCGCCAGACTGCCGACGAAGGGCGTGAGCCGCATGTGCCGCGCCGGATTGATGGTGAGGCACTGGATCGCGATTTCCGGCGCGAGGCCGGCCTCGATCGCTACCCGCGCATTGTGATCGCTGGCGCCGAGCTCCAGCGTATGGCTGGCACTGCGATCATCCGTGGTGAACGCGATCTGCGACCAGTCTTGCAAACCCTTCGCGAGCAGCCATTTGACGATCTCGTCCATGGCGTAGACGCGCAGCTCGACGAACAAGCCGCGCGTGAGCTTGTCCCAAGTCTCCTCCGGCGTCTGCACTTCATGGTCGGAGGCGAGCCCGGCCGCGGCGAAGGCGTTGATGGAGGGCAGATCCCGCAAGCCTGACGCGTGTCCCTCGACGACGCCGCGCGCCGCGAACGTCGCCTCGATCATGCCCCAGAGCCGCTTGTAGGAGGGATTATCTGGATTCCAAACGGCCGGCCAGTCCATGACTTCGTCGAGTCCGGTGACCATCAGGCTCTCGCGCATGAAGCGCGCCTGCTCGTCGCGGCCATACCAGCCGCCACCCCATTCGTAAGCCGTCGGCGGCACCGCGGAGCCGGGCTGAGGAAATATCTTGAGCGGCGAGCCGCGTCGGCGTGCCTCGAACCAGAATTCGAGATTGCGTGCACCGTTGACGTTGGAGAATTCGTGGCTCGCCTCGCAGGTCCAGGTATTGCCATGCGGCAGCACCAGCGCCGCCTCCCATTCCGGCGTCAGATGCGAACTCTCGATATGCTTGTGCACCTCGCCGAAGCCGGGTACGGCCGCAACATCCGGCCGATGCACTCGCTCGCGGACCTCGCCGGGATAGCTTCCCGCCGGCCCGACCCACGCGATACGCCGGCCCTTGAAGACGATTTCCTGGTTCTTGCTCCAGGTGCGGCTGTGCACGTCGAGTAACTTACCCACCCGCAAGGCGCGATCGGCCGGACGGCGACCGAGCGCCGTCAGCACCAGGTCCTGGCGAATCCGAACCTCGTCGGGCGCGTTGATCAGGAGATCGTCGGGTATCGCATTCATTGTCTGCCTCGTTCTATGCCGGCATTTTCGCGACCCACAGTCCGCTTCCGCGACGGCTTTCCGGTCTTGCCGCCACGCGCGGCAGCGCCATCGCGTTGGCGGACATCCTTCAGGAGAGTCACGAGGGCCCACTCGATGGCATCGGCGATCTCGCTGCTCGTCATGCCGAAATCCTCGCGCATCGCGTTCCAGGCAAGCACGTTGTTGAGATAGGACGCGAGCGCCTCGGCTTGGCGGGCGTCCTTTGCGGGAAGATGTTGCACCAGCGGCGCCATCGCCTTGCGATGCTGGTCAATCAGGTGCCGCCTGAAGCCGGCGCGCACCCGGCGACCCGCCCGCGTCATCGCAATGGCGCGCGCGAGATGCGGATGGCGATCGAACCGCTTGCACAGCTTGCGGAATATATCGGGCAGTTCGTCGGGCGAGGTGAAGGGAATGTAGCTGAAGACGTTGTCCTCGATCCATTCGCCGGCCGCCGCGAACAGCTCCGCGCGGGTCTTGAAGTGCCGGTAAATGGTTCGCTCGGCCACCTTCGCACGCTTGGCCACCGCCGCCATGGAGATGTCGTCGGCCGCTTCGTCCTCCAGAGTTTCGACAAACGCCGCAACGATGCGCTGCCGCGTCATCTCGGCATATTCGTCGCGAAGGCTGGCGATCTGTCGCTTTGCTGTACTCATGTCATAAAGCTGACATCGCGCAGATTAAGGGTCAAGCCGAGACATGAGGCAGGCCGCGCCGTAACAAGGGGCTGCGGCGGTTGGCGATCCTCGCACGGGCCGACTGTGGCCCGCTCCTGAAAATGACGTTGGCCCAATCCCTCAATCGTTCGAACTGGACCTCAGGCGGTGGAAAAAAGCCTCCGGCCCCCTCCAAAACCGCGATAATCTGGCACGGTAGTTGCTAGCTTTGGTCATCAGCACGTCGTCACAACGGGGAGTTATCATGTCGACCATTGCCGCGGCCCCGGCCGCCGAGCCCAAGCCGCTTTACGCCTCGCTGTTCGTCCAGGTGCTGGTGGCGCTGATCCTGGGGATCATCCTTGGTGTGGTCGCCCCGGACTTCGCCATCAGCCTCAAGATCCTCAGCGATGCCTTCCTGAAGCTGATCTCGATGATCGTGGCCCCGATCGTGTTCTGCGTCGTCGTTCACGGCATCGCCGGCGCCGGCGACCTCAAGAAGGTCGGCCGGGTCGGCGTCAAGGCGCTGGTCTATTTCGAGGCGATGACCACAGTCGCGCTCCTGCTCGGACTCATCCTGGCCTACGCTTTCGGTCCCGGCCATGGCATGAACATCGATCCTTCGACGCTCGATGCCAAGGCGCTCAATACCTACGCTGACAATGCCCACAAGCTGCAGGGCGCAGGCATCGGCGCGTTCCTGCTCAACGTCATCCCGTCCACCTCGTTTGATGCGCTGTCGCGCAACGACGTGCTCCAGGTGCTGTTCTTCGCCGTGCTGTTCGGCGTCGGCCTCGCGCTGGTCGGCGGCGAGAAGGGCGCGCTCGTCACCTCGATCATCGATGCGGCGTCCACCGTGCTGTTCCGTGTCATGGGCCTCGTCGTTCGGGTGGCCCCACTCGGCGTGCTCGGCGCGGTGGCCTATACCGTCGGCAAATACGGCGTCGGCTCGCTGAAGCAGCTCGTCTCGCTGGTGATGCTGTTTTACGTCTCGGTCGGTATCTTCGTGCTGGGCGTGCTCGGCGGCGTGATGGCGCTTGCAGGAATCAACATTCTCAAGTTTCTCGCCTATCTGCGCGAAGAGCTGACGATCGTGCTCGCGACCGCCTCTTCCGACGCGGTGCTGCCGCAGATCATGAAGAAGCTGGAGCGGATGGGGGTCAAGGATTCCGTGGTCGGCCTCGTCATTCCGACCGGCTATTCCTTCAACCTCGATGCCTTCTCGATTTATCTCACGCTCGCGGTGGTCTTCATCGCGCAGGCCACTAACACGCCGCTGTCGTTCGGCGATCTCCTGCTGGTGCTGGGGGTCTCCCTGATCACGTCAAAGGGCGCGCACGGCGTGCCGGGCTCGGCGATCGTGATCCTGGCCGCGACGCTGAACGCGGTGCCGAGCATTCCCGCGATCGGACTCGTGCTGGTGCTGTCGGTCGACTGGTTCATCGGCATGGCTCGCGCAGTCGGCAACCTCATCGGCAATTGCGTGGCGACGGTCGTCGTGGCGGCCTGGGAAGGTGACCTCGACCGCGCCAAGGCCGCCAAGGTTCTCGAGGGCGGAGAACTGGTGGACGTGACCGCGGGATAGTGCCCGTGGATCGGTCATTCCACTGGAGGAGCGGCGTTCCGTACGCCCTCTTCCAAACCGACAGGAAGCGCGGAAACCAGGAATGTGCCACGGCGCCCTTATAGGCCCACGTGCGATATTTCAGTCCCTGCTCGGAGATCAGCTCCTGATATCCACCATGGACCTCGGTCGAGGTGCGAATGTCCTTCAAGATTGCTTGCGCGCAGGCGCGGTATGTATTGCTTTCCGAGAACTCCTCGAAGTCCATCATGCGATCCGCGAACTCGACGTTGAATGTCGGCCAGGACGAGCGACCCTGGTAGGCTGGCGCCGCAATCCTGTGGATCATCTTGTTCCGCGGATTGTCGGCCGACATCAGGAAGTGGAACGTGCTGGGGATGCGGAAGCGCGGTTCGGCGATGATCAGATCGGTCGTGGCCGCAAACAGCGCGCGCTCGCGTGCATCGTTCATATCCCAGAAGCCGCGGTGCACGCCGACGAAATCCAGCGCGACCAGGGACGCCGGCGTGCCTATCGGACCATCCAGCGAATGCCTGACATAACCGTCCTTGCCGAATAGACTGAGCAGCCCTTTCTTGTACTCCGCGAGGTCGCGACCGAGCAGCCGCTTCAACTCGTTCTCATCGACGAGGCCAAGCTGCACGCCCCACACGAAGGTCGTGTAAACGCAGGCATTGGTGACGAAACGCCGGCGCTCGGCGCGGGTGTCCGTTGCCGCGGAGCGAGGCCCCCTGGCATCGCAGAGCAAGCATCTGATGCCGTCGGCGTCGAAAGGCTCGAGCTCGCTTGCCAGCTTCAGGACCGCGCGCTTCAAATCGCCGCCGTATTCGGCCAGCAGCAGACGCCCCGCACTCGCGCATTGCGACATTGCCGGATAGGGCGACGCCCGCTCCTCGGCCGAGAGCATCTGCTGGAGACCGGCAAGAATGCCGAGCAGCGTATCCGAAGGAGGCGAGAAATAGTTCACGCCGAGATACCGGTCCTGCCCCGCCGGAACGATGGTGGTCGTGACGACGCCGGCGCGGACCGCCTCCAGCAGCAAGCGCACGCTCTTTTCGAGCAGACGAGCCCGGCGCACCGCGTCCTGTGCATTCATGATGGTCTCGGCGTCGAGGACATCAGGATAGAACCAGGCGAAGTCGCGCGGGTAATAGGCGGAGGCATGCGGTGCGCCCGTAACGAGGAACGCCTCGGTCACCGAAAAGGCGCTGTCCATCGAATGCCGGTAGAGGTCCTCGATCACTGACGATGAGTGATGCGACTGTCTCAGGAACCGATCACCGAGAAAATTAACCGCCTGAAGGGCATTGGCCATGAAGGTCGCGGCTGCGCCCTGGTAAAACCGATTTCCGCGATGTGACCGCAAGGCAATATCGCTGCTCCATGGGCCGGGTAGCTCGTGATCCCGCCGCCGGCCGGCCGCTGATACGCGAACATGATTGATTCATGTCTCACCCCGATGACACGGCGCCGCACCGGACAGGCCTGCCCAACTCGATTGCATACAACGCAGATATTTCGCCTAATTTTCGATCAATGCCATTTGTGACCAAGATTCAAACACTTCATATATGTATTGTATTTCAATAGCTTATACGAAAGTGGCGCCTCTTTCCTCTCTGGCATGAAGCTTGCGACATCCTATCCCGGGCTCCGCCAGACCGGCGCAGCCGCGAGATTGAGGCGGTTCAGCCGCCAAGGGGAGCAAACAATGGATTTTGGCAGGATTTCACGACGTCATGTGTTGCAGGGGGGCGCGGCCCTCACCCTCGGCGCAGCGGCGGGCGCCCGCCCGGCCTTCGCGGCCGAGACCACCATCGGCTTCATCTATGTCGGCTCGCGTGACGACTACGGTTACAACCAGGCACATGCGCAGGGGGCGGCGGCGCTGAAGAAGATTCCCGGCCTCAAGGTCGTCGAGGAAGAGAAGGTGCCGGAGACTGACGCGGTCGAGAAGACGATCGAGTCCATGATCAATCTCGACGGCGCCAGCCTGCTCTTCCCGACCTCGTTCGGTTACTACAATCCACACATCGTCAAGATGGCGGCCAAGTACCCGAAGCTTCACTTCGAGCACTGCGGCGGCCTCTGGACCGACAAGGACCCGAAGAACGCCGGCAGCTATTTCGGTTATATCGACGAAGCCCAGTACATCTCGGGCATCGTTGCCGGCTATACCTCGAAGACCGGCAAGCTCGGATTCGTCGCGGCCAAGCCGATCCCGCAGGTGTTGCGCAACATCAACGCCTTCGCGCTCGGCGCGAAGCTCGCCAATCCCAAAGCTACCACGCAGGTGATTTTCACCGGTGACTGGTCCATGCCAGTCAAGGAAGCCGAAGCCACCAACAGCCTGATCGATCAGGGGGTGGATGTCCTCACCTGCCATGTCGACGGTCCGAAGACCATGGTCGAGAACGCGGCGCGCCGCGGCGCCATGGTGTGCGGCTATCATGTCGATCAGTCGCCACTCGCGCCGAAGGCCTATCTCACGGGTGCCGAGTGGAACTGGGAAGCGCTCTACCCGAAGTTCGTGAAGATGATCGCCGCCGGCGAGAGCATCCCGAACTTCTACCGCGGCGGCCTCAAGGAGGAGATCGTCAAGACCTCGCCCTATGGCGAAGCCGTCTCCGCCGAGGCGCGCAAGCACGCCGACGAGATCAAGGCAAAATTCCTCTCGGCCGAAGGCTACGCGATCTTCAAGGGCGGGCTGGTCGACAACAAGGGCAAAACGGTCATTGCGGCCGGCACCGATCGCGGCCAGAAGGATCCCGAGCTCGAAAAGATGGACTATCTCGTCGAAGGCGTGATCGGAGCGACTTCGTGACGACAGAGGCGGCGGATTCGGCCGATGCGGTCGGGGAAATTGCCCCGACCGCAGACCCCGGCTTTCTCCAGCGTCACGGCGGCACAATCGAGTATGTCCTGATCCCGGGCGCAGCGGTCGCCGCCGCACTTGCGATCTTCGGCATCTTCGTCATGCTGTTCGGCAAGAATCCGCTCGACCTCTATTTCTACATGTACTACGGCGCGTTCGGCACCTGGTTCTCGTGGCAGAACACGCTGACGCGTGCGGCACCCCTCATCCTGACCGCGCTTTGCACCGCGCTGCCGGCGCAGCTCGGCATGGTCATCATCGGTGGCGAAGGCGCGCTGCTGATCGGCGCGTTGTCGGCAACGAGCGCCGCACTGTTGCTTCAGGGCATGCCGCCGCTTGTCGTGCAGATCGCCATGGTCATTGCCGGCGTCATCGGTGGCGGGTTGTGGATCACGCTCGCTGGCGCGCTGCGGCAATATCGCGGCGTCAACGAGACGATCTCGAGCCTGCTGCTCGTCTACATCGCGCTCGCAATCCTGAATCATCTCGTCGAGGGCATGATGCGGGATCCCGCCAGCCTCAACAAACCGTCGACCCGCGAGATCGGCGCCGCCAACATGATCGGCTCCATTCCCGGCACCGACGTGCATTGGGGCCTGGTGTTCGGCCTCGGCGCCGCGGTCGCCGCCTACATCCTGATCTATCACACCGTGTTCGGCTTCGCCGCGCGGGTTGCCGGCGGCAACATCCGCGCTGCCAAGATCGTCGGCCTCGGCGTCAGCAAGCTGATCCTGACCATCTGCTTCCTCGCAGGTGGCGCCGCCGGGCTTGCCGGCATGGTCGAGGTCGCCGCCGTGCAGGGCCGCACCAACGCCAATCTTGCAGCGGGCTACGGCTTCACTGGCATCCTCGTTGCCTTCCTGGCGCGGCAAAATCCGCTCGCCATCATTCCCGTCGCCATCCTGCTTGGCGGTATCAGCGCCAGCGGCGGCCTGCTGCAGCGCCGCCTCGGGCTGCCCGATGCCTCCGGGCTGGTCCTGCAGGGCATCATCTTCGTCTTCGTGCTCGCCAGCGACGCGCTCTACGGCCGCATCGGTTTCCTGAAGGGAAAGTCCTGAGATGGCAGATGGATCGATCGGACTCTGGACTGTCCCCCTCGCCGTGCTCGGCGGCGCCATTCGCGTTTCCACGCCCTTCCTGTTCGTCAGCCTCGGCGAATGCATCACCGAGCGCTCGGGCCGCATCAATCTTGGCCTGGAAGGCACGCTTGTGATGGGCGCGATGAGCGCCTATGGCATTTCCTATCTCACGGGATCGCCTTGGCTCGGCGTGCTCGCCGCCGGCATCACGGGTGCACTGCTGGGCGCGCTACATGCCGGCATCTGCTCGTTGCCGCGCGTCAACGACGTCGCCGTCGGCATCGCGTTGATGCTGTTCGGCACAGGCCTTGCGTTCTATCTCGGCAAGCCGCTGATAGAGCCCACCGCGCCACGCCTGCCCGCCATCGATTTCGGCTGGTGGAGCGACATCCCGCAAGTCCGCGCCGCCCTGCGCGTCAACGTCCTGTTCCTGATCGGTGTCGCGCTCGCACCCACCCTCTATTGGGCCTTCCGCATCACGCGCTGGGGCCTGCTGATCCGGACCGCCGGCGAAAGTTCGGATGCGGCGCGCGCGATGGGCCACTCCGTTCTCCTGATCCGCCTGCGTGCGACGATGGTCGGCGGCTTCCTTGCCGGCATCGGCGGCTCGTTCCTGTCGTTGTTCTATCCCGGCAGCTGGAACGAGGGCCTGTCATCGGGCCAAGGCATCACCGCCGTGGCGCTCGTGATCTTCGCCCGCTGGGATCCGCTGCTCTGCCTGTGGGCTTCGCTCGCCTTCGGTGGCGCCGCTGCACTCGGGCCGGCGCTGCAATCCGTCGGCGTGACTTCAGGCTATCACCTCTTCAACGCGGCTCCTTACGTCCTGACGCTGGCGATCATGATCATCACCTGCTCGCCGAAACGCACGCTGACCGGAGCCCCGGCCGAACTGTCGATCACCCGCTAGAGAGCCCATCATGCCCGAGCGCACCATCAAGTCCGAGCCTTATGCCTGGCCCTACAACGGCGATCTCCGCCCGCAGAACACCGCGCTCGTCATCATCGACATGCAGACGGACTTCTGCGGCATTGGCGGCTATGTCGACAAGATGGGCTATGATCTCTCGTTGACGCGGGCGCCGATCGAGCCGATCAAGAAGCTGCTCGCGGTCATGCGCGCCCAAGGCTTTCACATCATCCATACCCGCGAAGGTCATCGCCCGGATCTCTCTGATCTTCCCGCCAACAAGCGCTGGCGCTCCCGCCAGATCGGCGCCGGCATCGGCGATCCCGGCCCCTGCGGCCGCATCCTGGTGCGCGGCGAGCCCGGCTGGGACATCATCGAGGAGCTCGCGCCTCTGCCGGGCGAGCCCATCATCGACAAGCCCGGCAAGGGCTCGTTCTGCGCGACCGATCTCGAATTGATTCTGCGCGTGCGAGGCATCGAGAACATCGTTCTCACAGGCATCACCACCGACGTCTGCGTCCACACCACCATGCGCGAGGCCAACGATCGCGGCTTCGAATGCGTGCTGCTGCACGATTGTTGCGGCGCGACCGACAAGAGCAACCACGATCATGCACTCAAGATGATCAAGATGCAGGGCGGCGTGTTCGGCGCGGTCTCGACGTCGGACGCTTTCATCGGAGCGATTTCGTGATCATCGGCGAGCAGCCTCCGCCCTCGGGCGCCTTCGGTGTCGACGCCGTCGCCATGACCATGCGCTTCGGTGACTTCCTGGCGCTCGACAATGTCGAGCTGAAGGTACGACCAGGGTCGTTCCACGCGCTGCTCGGCGAGAACGGGGCCGGCAAATCGACGCTGGTTAAATGCATCATGGGCTACTATCACGCGACCAAGGGCGACATTCTCGTCGGCGGCCGCGAGCAGGCCATCACCAATCCGAAGGACGCCCACGCGCTTGGCCTCGGCATGGTCTACCAGCATTTCACGCTGGTGCCGGCCATGACCGTTGCCGAAAACCTCGTGCTGGCGCGCGACCACGTGCCGGCCGTGGTGAACTGGCCAAAGGAGATGAAGGAGCTCGAGGCTTTCCTGGCGCGCATGCCTTTCAAGGTGCCGCTCTCGGCAAAGGTCTCCGACATCTCCGCTGGCGAACGGCAGAAATGCGAGATCCTCAAGCAGCTCTATCTGAAGCGCCGCTTCCTGATCCTGGACGAGCCGACGTCGGTGCTGACTCCGGCCGAGGCCGACGAGGTGCTCGGCATGCTCCGAGACATGGTCGTCAAGGGGGAGCTGACCATCCTGATGATCACGCACAAGTTCCGCGAGGTCATGGCGTTCGCCGATGAGGTGACGATCCTGCGCCGCGGCAAGCTCGCCGGTGCCGGCAAGGTCTCCGAGCTCACGCCCGATGCGATGGCGCGCACCATGATCGGCGCCGAGGAGCTGACGGTCCAGCCGCCGCGGACCGGCGAAACGGGGACGGTCAGGCTGGCGCTGGAGAAGCTCCGCGCACTCGATGATGCCGGCGCGATTGCTGTGCATGACGTTACACTCACCGTGCGCGCCGGTGAGATCGTCGGCATCGCCGGCGTCTCCGGAAACGGCCAGCGCCAGCTCGTCGAGGTCTTGGGCGGCCAGCGCGAGGCGGAAGGCGGCGAAATCCGCGTCGCCGGCGATCCCTATCACGCCAGCCGCGAGGAGATGCGGCGTCACAAGATGTCGCTCTTGCCCGAAGAGCCGCTGAAGAACGCCTGCGTCGGCGGCATGAGCGTTGCCGACAACATCGCCTTCCGCGAGTTCGACCGCGCGCCCTTTGCCAGCGGCGGCTGGTGGCTCAACCGGGGCGCCTTTCGCGACGATGCCAGCAAGAAGATCGGCCAGTACAAGATCAAGACCCGCACGCCGGACACGCCGATCTCGGCACTTTCGGGCGGCAACGTCCAGCGCGCCGTGCTCGCACGCGAACTCGCTGGTGACGTCGAGGTCCTGATCGCGGCCAATCCCTGCTTCGGCCTCGACTTCGCAGCCGTGGCGCAGATCCACGCAGAAGTCATGGCCGCACGCAACCGCGGCGCCGCAGTCTTGCTCGTGAGCGAGGATCTCGACGAATTGCTCGAGCTGTCTGATCGACTGGTGGTGATGTTCCATGGTGAATTCGTGTATGAAGCCCGCACGAGCGAAGCCGATCTCACCGAGGTCGGCCGGCACATGGCGGGACACTGACCGCGGAGGCGCGATGGACGGCCTGAGCGACGAACACTTCCTGCGTCTGTCCTTCGCGGTCGCCCGGCGCTCCTCCAACCACGGCAACCATCCTTTCGGCTGCATCGTCGTCGATGCCGACGGCAAGGTGCTGGTCGAAGCCGAGAACGGCTACATGCCTGACCATGACGGCACCGCACATGCCGAGCGCCTCGCGGCGACCCAGGCCTGCCGCACGCTGAGCCGCGAGGTGCTGGCATCAGCCTCACTCTATTCCTCCGCCGAACCCTGCGCGATGTGTTCGGGCGCGATCTACTGGGCCGGCATCGGCCGCGTGGTCTACGGCCTCAGCGAGCACCGCCTGCGCGCCATCACCGGCGATCATCCGGAGAACCCGACGCTCGACCTGCCCTGCCGCGATGTCTTTGCCAGTGGCCAGCGGCCGACCGAGGTGGTGGGGCCGTTGCTCGAAGACGAGGCCGCAGCGCTGCACGACGGCGTGTGGGCGAAGTAGGTTCTCCAAAAAATCGAAAACAACCCCATGCACAGTAGAAGCGCGACCGCTCGCCGGCACGAGGCCGCTGCGGAATTTTTTCGTATTTTTCGAATATCGCTTGATGCGTCGGGCAAAACAGTGGCATGATGCCATCATTGCACATTTGAAAACGCGGCTAGCCAGTCGCCGAAGGCGATGCCCGTAGGATGGGTTGAGCCCTTGCGAAACCCATCGCACTTGTTTCGTGGTAACGTCGCGCCATGACCGCGTACCGTCGTAACTTCGTTCAGGGTGGATGCTGTGACGCCGATTTTGCCATGCGTTCGCGGTTGATCAAGTCCGCTTTCTCACGCCGCCTGCCGTCAAACGAACGGATATCCCAAAGCCGCTCGGCCAAGGGTGAACGCGGCATCTGGCAACGCAGATATTGGGAGCACACCATTCGCGACGAAAACGATTTCGAGCGGCACGTCGATTACGTTCACATCAACCCGTCAAGCATGGGCTCGTGGACCGGGTGCGCGACTGGGCCGCGTCGTCGTTTCATCGTCACGTGGAGCTGGGCAATTATCCGGCCGATTGGGCGGGCGATTTGTCGGATGATGACTGCGACTACGGAGAGCGGAGATAGAGTAGCGATGGGTTTCGCAAGGGCTCAACCCATCCTACGGGCTACGGGCTACGTCGTCGTTTCATCGTCACGTGGAGCTGGGCAATTATCCGGCCGACTGGGCGCGCGATTTGTCGGATGATGACTGCGACTACGGAGAGCGGAGATAGAGCCCGTAGGATGGGTTGAGCTCTTGCGAAACCCATCGCACCTGTTTCGTGGTAACGTCGCGCCATGACCGCGTACCGTCGTAACTTCGTTCAGGGTGGATGCTTCTTCTTCACCGTCAATCTGGCGGAGCGAAAGCTATCGTTGCTGACGGAACATGTCGAGTTGTTGCGCACGGCGTTTCGGGAGACGCACCGGCGTCATCCATTCACGATCGAGGCAATCGTGGTGTTGCCCGATCACCTTCACACCGTCTGGACGCTGCCCGAAGGTGACGCCGATTTCGCGACGCGCTGGCAGTTGATCAAGTCCGCTTTCTCACGCCGCGTACCGTCAAACGAACGGATATCCCAAAGCCGCTCGGCCAAGGGTGAACGCGGCATCTGGCAACGCAGATATTGGGAGCACACCATTCGCGACGAAAACGATTTCGTGCGGCACGTCGATTACGTTCACATCAACCCCGTCAAGCATGGGCTCGTCGACCGGGTGCGCGACTGGGCCCCGTCGTCGTTTCATCGTCACGTGGAGCTGGGCAATTATCCGGCCGATTGGGCGGGCGATTTTGTCGGATGATGACCGCGACTACGGAGAGCGGAGATAGAGTAGCGATGGGTTTCGCAAGGGCTCAACCCATCCTACGGGCTACGGGCTACGGGCTACTGAAATATCGTGTCTCACTCAAGGGGTGCAGTCCAGTGCAGTCCAGCACTGTCACTGCAATTCTTGTCTCCTGAGACCTCTATCGCGGAACATCATAGCCTTGTGGAAACCAGATCCCGCGAACCTCCGTGTTGCCGAGGTTTGGCTGAACATGGTTTCGCTCCAACGCTGACAATTCGACGTCTTCCACCAGTTGCACGATAGTTGGGGGTCCATTTGGCCCAAACACAAATTCTCTGAGTAGCTTAATAGCGTCATCATAATCGTGCGCCGTGACCCCGCAACCGAGATTTAGAGCCGTCGGCATGGGAAGTCTTTCGAACTTAAACCAGAATCTCCTGAGCTCTTTCATGGGAATACCTGTGGTTCGAAGCCCGTAGGATGGGTTGAGCCCTTGCGAAACCCATCGCACCTGTTTCGTGGTAACGTCGCGCCATCACCGCGTACCGCCGCAACTTCGTTCCGGGTGGATGCTGTGACGCCGATTTTGCCATGCGCTGGCAGTTGATCAAGTCCGCTTTCTCACGCCGCGTGCCGTCAAACGAACGGATATCCCAAAGCCGCTCGGCCAAGGGTGAACGCGGCATCTGGCAACGCAGATATTGGGAGCACACCATTCGCGACGAAAACGATTTCGTGCGGCACGTCGATTACGTTCACATCAACCCCGTCAAGCATGGGCTCGTCGACCGGGTGCGCGACTGGGCCCCGTCGTCGTTTCATCGTCACGTGGAGCTGGGCAATTATCCGGCCGATTGGGCAGGCGATTTGTCGGATGATGACTGCGACTACGGAGAGCGGAGATAGAGTAGCGATGGGTTTCGCACGGGCTCAACCCATCCTACGGGCTCCAACTCGCCCATATCAAATCAGACGTTGACCCTGACTCTCAACGTCCCGACTGGCGCGGTGGTAAAGTCCAATATCAGGGTGCAGTCCAGCCCGTAGGATGGGTTGAGCCCTTGCGAAACCCATCGCACCTGTTTCGTGGTAACGTCGCGCCATGACCGCGTACCGCCGCAACTTCGTTCAGGGTGGATGCTTCTTCTTCACCGTCAATCTGGCGGAGCGAAAGCTATCGTTGCTGACGGACCATGTCGAGTTGCTGCGTGCGGCGTTTCGGGAGACGCGCCGGCGTCATCCATTCACGATCGAGGCCATCGTGATCTTGCCTGATCACCTCCACACCGTCTGGACATTGCCCGAAGGCGACGCCGATTTTGCCATGCGTTGGCGGTTGATCAAGTCCGCTTTCTCACGCCGCCTGCCGTCAAACGAACGGATATCCCAAAGCCGCTCGGCCAAGGGTGAACGCGGCATCTGGCAACGCAGATATTGGGAGCACACCATTCGCGACGAAAACGATTTCGAGCGGCACGTCGATTACGTTCACGTCAACCCCGTCAAGCATGGGCTCGTCGACCGGGTGTGCGACTGGGCTGCGTCGTCGTTTCATCGTCACGTGGAGCTGGGCAATTATCCGGCCGATTGGGCGGGCGATTTGTCGGATGATGACTGCGACTACGGAGAGCGGAGATAGAGTAGCGATGGGTTTCGCAAGGGCTCAACCCATCCTACGGCTACGTTGCCCTCGGGCTATGCTGCCAAGCGCCGTATCGGCTCGATGAAGACAACCCCACACAAGCCGCGCAAGCTTCGCAGCGCGCGGTTGAAGTCGAGGCCGGTCGACACGAGCGCATGGAGTTTAGGTCGTCGCTGAACGACAGAACAGTACGGGGTGGGCAAAGGCGTTCCAGTACCGGCCACACCGTCTCGTGCAATGGGAGTAAAAGTGGTGGGCACGCCCCACCCGGCCGCGGCTCTCCCGAACACGAATGGCGCCACGCATCCCTGCGCGGCGCCACTCGATCCTGAAGTGTCGGCTCTATCAGAACTTCACGGTGACGCCACCGTAGACCGTGGACTCGGTGCAGCTGTTGGTGCTCTGGCCGGTCGCGGCGACGGTGCAGACACCAGCCATGGCGTTGTGGTCGAGGCCGAACTTGTTCTGCCAGTAGCGGTAGGCGACCCAGAGGTCGACGAAGTGCGAGTACTTGTCACCCCAGGCGGCCTTCGACGCGTCGAACGTCAGACGGATCGGCTCGCTGTTCAGCTCGGTCTTGGAGGCGGTTGAGAACCGGCCGATGCCCGAGAGCGCGGGAAGACCGTTCGAATCGCCCTTCGGGCCGTACCAGCCGGCGCGCCCGCTGATCGACCAGAACTGCATGTTCGGCGGCAGGAAGCCGAGGTCCATGTAGTAGTTGATTTCGACCGCCCAGGTCGGACGATAGCTGACATTGCCATCCGAATTACAGGTCACGCCGGCAACACCCGCACCGAACAATCCGCATTGCGTGAACGCGTTGTGATTCAGGAACTCCCAGTACACCAAGGGCGCGACGTCGATGTAGCCCTTGTACGGAAGGTCGAAGGCGAACTGCAGACCGGCCACGACGTCGCGCTTGGCGGGCGCCAGGAAGTTGTTCTCGGTATTGGCGTCCATCCCGACTTCAAACGAGACGTTGTGCAGTGGGCCCGCGGTGAAGGTCTTGGTGTTGAACAACTCATTCCAGCCAAAGGTCGAGCGGAACAGGCCGTAGATCTCGGTCGCGCCAGCGCAGTCGGCGGCGCCGCCGGTGATCGTCACGCCCGGTGCGGTGCAGGGCGAGGCGGGATCATTATGACCCGACTTGAACATCGAGATCGTGAAGAAGTTGGTGCCGTAGGCCCAGGCATCGAAATGGGTGAAGGAATAGACCTGTTTTGCGGTGGTGCCGTTGATGCTGCCATCCGGGCGGGTGCTCCACATGCCGGGGTCGGTGCCCTTCGGCATCCAGGAGAACGACACGCGGTCGTCGATCACCAGGAAGAACGGAAGGTCAGGCGCTTTCTTGGCGGCCTTGACCGGCAAATCCGCCGCGAGAGCCCAGCCACCGTTGGCCAGCGTAGCAAGTGACAGCACCGTTGCTGCCATTGCCTTGAAACGAAACGACATCCTGAATACCCCCAAGTTTGGACACGTAAAATCAACGTCCCTTGGGTGCGACACTTGCGCCGATGTCCCGGAGTGAGAAGCCTCAACTTTTTTCAAGGCATGCCGCATGTTTCGGCAATGAGTGACGATTCAGCGCGGGAATCTCAGGGTTCTTGCGTGTCGATGCCGCGCAGGATCGGCAACGCAATGCCAAACATTCCCGGTTGATTTCGTTTGCGTTTTATCCCGACCGAGCGACGCAAATGCCAATGCTGGCAACGGCTGTCGTGGAGAACCCGCCTTGCATACGCAAGCTGGCGCGATTTTGCTCAACATCACGTCAAGCCTGCCCAGTGGGTTCCGATTTGCTCTAAACCGTCACAAATTTGCAACAGGCCTCGCCTGCAGGCTACGCCGCAACGGTCGCCGGCCCATCACCAGGAAGGAATTTTGGTCCGACGACGACCGCGACTCGCGGCTACCGGCCGTGCCGAAGCGTTAAGCAAGGGATGACGCTTTTTCACACCTTACGCGGCGGTTTAAACTAGCCCACTATTGAGGCAATTCGTCCCATGCCAGCGTATCAGCGAATGTTAGATCCGACGCCTAACGGCCCGCATTCCGGCGAGTCCCCGTTGCTCACGACGGTCGGGCTCACCAAGCGGTATGGAGACTTCCTCGCCAACGATTCGATCGACATCGACGTCTGGCCGAACGAAATCCATGCGCTGCTGGGCGAGAACGGGGCCGGCAAATCGACGTTGGTGAAGGCGATCTATGGGCTGATCCAGCCCTCTGCCGGGGAGATCCGCTGGCGGGGCGAACGAATCGTGCTGTCCGGCCCCTCGGAGGCACGCAGCCGCGGCATCGGCATGGTGTTCCAGCACTTCTCGCTGTTCGACAATCTCACCGTCGCGGAGAATGTTGCGCTCGGCCTCGACGGCAGCGAATCCTTCAGGGACATGTCGGCGCGGCTTGAGCAGGTGTCGAAGACCTACGGCCTGCCGCTCGATCCCAAGCGCCAGGTCTGGCAACTGTCGATCGGCGAGCGCCAGCGTATCGAGATCGTCCGGGCGCTGATGCAGGACCCGAAATTCCTGATCCTGGACGAGCCCACCGCGGTACTGACGCCGCAGGAGGCCGACCAGCTCTTCGTCGTGCTGGAGCGCCTCAAGGCCGAAGGCCGCGCCATCCTCTACATCAGCCACAAGCTCGAAGAGGTGAAGCGGCTCTGCGACACCGCGACGATCCTGCGTGGCGGTAGGAAGATCCAGACCTGCAATCCCAAGCGCGAGACCGCCGCCTCGCTCGCTCGCATGATGGTCGGCGGCGAGATCAGGGAAGTGAAGGCGGCCGCCGGCCGTCAGACCACGATCCCGCGGCTGGTCGTCAACGACCTCTCGCTCCCGCCCGACCAGGCACACGGGGTTCGGCTCGAGCATATCTCGTTCGAGCTGAAGGGCGGCGAGATCCTCGGCATCGCCGGCGTCGCCGGTAACGGCCAGGATGAATTGTTCGCAGCACTGTCCGGTGAGCGGCTGTCGAACGATCCCGGCACGGTGGTGATCGAAGGGATCGCCGCCGGCCACCTCTCGATCACCAAGCGCCGCAAACTCGGTGCCGCCTTCGTGCCCGAAGAGCGGCTCGGCCACGGCACCGCGCCCCGCATGAAGCTGTCCGAGAACGCGCTGCTCACCGGCCACGCCGCCAGCGGCATGGTCCATCACGGCTTCATCGACACGGCAGCGACGCTGCAGACGGTGGACAAGGCGACCGAGACGTTTGACGTTCGCAAGGCCAAGCGCGATCCGGAAGCGGCATCCCTCTCCGGCGGTAATCTGCAAAAATTCATCGTCGGCCGCGAGATCCTGCGCAGTCCGGCCGTGCTGGTGGTCAGCCAGCCCACCTGGGGCGTCGATGCCGGTGCTGCCGCCGTCATCCGCCAGGCCCTGCTTGATCTCGCGACCGCAGGCGCCGCGGTGCTGGTGACCAGCCAGGATCTCGACGAGCTCGCCGAGATCGCCGACCGCATCGCCGTGATGTTCCACGGCCGGCTATCGGCTCCGCTCGCGGCAAGCGAAGCGACGCGCGAGAAGCTCGGCCTGCTCATGGGCGGCAGCAGCCTCGAGCCGAGGGAGGCCGCGCATGCACTTGGTGCTTGAGAAGCGCACTGAGCGCTCCAACACGATCGCGCTGGTCTCGCCGTTGATAGCGATCGGCCTGACGATCGTGACCATGACCATCCTGTTCGCGATCCTCGGCAAGAATCCGCTGCTGGCCTTGCAGGCCTATTTCGTCGCGCCCTTGACCGACGGCTATTCGCTCCAGGAGATCGCGGTGAAGGCGACGCCGCTGGTGATGATCGCGATCGGACTGTCGCTCTGCTATCTCGCGAACGCCTGGAACATCGGCGCGGAAGGCCAATTCCTGATCGGAGCGGTTGCCGGAAGCTGGATTGCGGTGAAGACTCAAGGCACCGACGCCGGCGCCTGGGTTCTACCTGTGATGCTCGTGCTCGCGGCTGCCGCAGGCGCGCTCTATGCGCTGATCCCGGCGGTCTGCAAGGTGAAGTTCGGCGCCAGCGAGATCCTGACCAGCCTGATGCTGGTCTATGTCGCCGACCTTCTGCTGGACTATCTCGTCCGCGGTCCCTGGCGCGACCCGAACGGCTTCAACTTCCCGACCACGGCCGATTTCGATCCGGTCGCAACGGTGCCGGTGCTGATCGAGGGAGGCCGACTGCACCTCGGCGCGATCATCGCGCTGCTGGTGGTCGCCGCGGCCGCGATCCTGCTCGGGCGCACCATCAAGGGCTTCGAGATACGCGTGGTGGGCGCCGCCCCGCGCGCCGCGCGGTTCGGCGGCTTCAATGCCAACCAGCTGGTCATCCTGACCTTCGCGGTATCGGGCGCGCTGGCCGGCCTTGCCGGCATCATCGAGGTCGCGGGCCCGGTCGGACATCTCCAGCCGGGCATCTCGCCGGGCTACGGTTTCACCGCGATCATCGTCGCCTTCCTCGGCCGGTTGAATCCGCTTGGAATATTAATTGCAGGCCTTTTTCTCGCACTGACCTTTATCGGCGGTGAGCAGGCGCAGATCGCAATGAAGATTCCGTTGGACGTCACCAAGGTATTCCAGGGCATTTTGCTGTTCTACGTGCTCGCCTGCGATTCCCTTATCCTCTACCGCTTCAAGCTCGTCTTCCCGAACCATCAGGTGGCCCGTGGAGCTGGTTGAAGCCATCATCCTGTCGGTGCTCGCCGCATCGACGCCGCTCCTGATCGCGGCAACCGGCGAGCTCGTGACCGAGCGCTCAGGCGTGCTCAACCTCGGCGTCGAGGGCATGATGATCGTCGGCGCCGCCTGCGGCTTTGGTGGCGCGTGGCTCACCGGATCAATTTTCATCGGCGCACTGTTCGGCATCGTCGCCGGAATACTGATGTCGCTGATCTTCGCGCTGATGGCGCTCGGGCTTGCCGTCAACCAGGTCGCGACCGGGCTCGCACTCACGATCTTCGGCGTCGGACTGTCCGGACTGATTGGCGCAGGCTTCGTCGGCGAACGCATCTCGCCGGCGGAGCATCTCAACATTCCCGGCCTCACCGAGATTCCGCTGATCGGCCATGTGCTGTTCGGCGAAGACGGCTTCGTCTATTTCTCCATCGCGCTCATCATCGGCGCCTGGTGGTTCCTGTATCGAACACGCGCGGGATTGATCCTTCGCGCCTGCGGCGACAACCACGTCTCCGCACATGCGCTCGGCTATCGCGTGCTGCGCATTCGCACCTTCGCCGTGATGTTCGGTGGCGCCTGCGCCGGGCTGGCTGGCGCTTATCTGCCGCTCGCCTACACACCGTTCTTCATTCCGGGCATGACCGCCGGCCGCGGCTGGATCGCGCTGGCACTGGTCGTGTTCGCGTCCTGGCGGCCGGGCCGCCTCGTGGTCGGCGCCTATCTGTTCGGCGCGGTGACGATCCTGCAACTGCATGCGCAAGGTTTTGGCGTCGGCATTCCCTCGCAATTCATGTCGGCGCTGCCGTACCTCGCGACCGTCATCGTGCTGGTCCTGCTCTCCCGTGCGCGCACCGGCGGCTCGACCGCCCCGGCCGCGCTCGGCACCGTGTTCGTGCCTGACCGCTGATTTCGTTTTCGCAGCGTGCGCGATGGGGCGCGCATGTTGCGGATTTTAGCTTTCCCCTGATGCTTGGAGATTGATGATGAGGAAATCACTTCTTGCGCTCGCTGCCGGCCTTCTGCTTGCCGGAAGCCTCAGCGCAGCGTCCGCCGCCGACAAGCTGAAAGTCGGATTCATTTACCTTGGCCCGATCGGCGACCTCGGCTGGACCTACCAGCATGAGCTGGCCCGCCAGGCGCTGGTGAAGGAGCTGGGCGACAAGATCGAGACCACCTATCTCGAAAACGTCCCCGAAGGTCCCGACGCCGAACGCGCCATCGAGCAGCTCGTCCGTGCCGGCAACAAGCTGATCTTCACAACCTCGTTCGGCTACATGGACCCGACACTGAAGGTCGCCAAGAAATACCCGAACGTGCATTTCGAGCACGCGACCGGCTACAAGCGCGACAAGAACATGTCGACGTATTCGTCGAAATGGTATCAGGGCCGCTACATTCAAGGCCTGATCGCGGCCAAGATGTCGAAATCGGGCGTGCTCGGCTATATCGGCTCATTCCCGATTCCGGAGGTCGTCTCCGGCATCAACGCGACGATGATCGCGGCGCAGACCATCAACCCGAACATCAAGGTCAAGATCATCTGGGCCAACACCTGGTTCGACCCGGGCAAGGAGGCCGACGCCGCCAAGGCGCTCATCGACCAGGGCGCCGACGTGATCATGCAGCACACGGATTCGCCGGCCGCCATGCAGATCGCCAGCGAGCGCGGCAAGCTCGCTTTCGGCCAGGACTCGGAGATGATCAAGTTCGGGCCCAAGACGCAGCTGACGTCGATCCTCGACACCTGGGGTCCCTATTATATCGAACGCGTCAAGGCCGAGCTCGACGGCACGTGGAAGTCCGAGGACACCTGGGGCGGCCTCGACAGCCACATGTTCGCGATGGCGCCCTATACCAACATGCCTGACGACGTGAAAAAGATCGCCGAGGATGCCCAGGCGGCCATCACTGCCGGCACTCTGCATCCGTTCAAGTGCCCGGTTGTTGGGCAAGATGGCAAGGAGATCGAGTGCAAGGGCGGCGCCAATCTCGCCGACGGCCAGATCCTCGGCATGAACTTCTACGTCAAGGGCATCGACGACAAGCTTCCGGGCAAGTAGCACGCTTCTTGCTTTCACCAGATGACCTGCTCCTCCCGGAGGAGGTTCGGAGGGGGTGGTCAGAAGCACCCGGCACTTGTGGTCGCCCCCTCCTACTATTTTCCTAGACTATCCCGCCTGCATCGAGCGCGCCGCGGCGCTATGCCGGCGGATCAGATCCGCGACGTCCAGTCCCGGAAGCGCGCCGTCGATCACGGCCCATTTCCCCGCCACCATCACCCGATCGGCGCGATGCGCCCCGCACAACACCAGTGCGGCCAGGGGATCGCCATGACCGGAGAAGCGCAGCTCGTCGAGCTTGAACAGCGCCAGGTCGGCCGCCTTGCCAATCGCGATCTCGCCGAGTTCCGGACGGCCGACGCAAGCCGCCGAGCCCTTGGTGGCCCAGCGCAGCGCATCCTTGTGGCTGACCTTGCTCACGCCGTAGCGGGCCCGCTGCAGCAGGAAGGCGGCGCGCACCTCCTGAATCAGGTTCGATCCGTCATTGGAGGCCGAGCCGTCGACACCGATGCCAATGCCGACGCCAGCCTCTTCCATCTCGCACACCGGGCAGCAGCCGGAGGCCAGCAGCTGATTGCTGCACGCGCAATGGCTGATGGTGGTCCTGGCTTTGCCGAGCCGCTTCATCTCCCCAGCGTTGAAAAAGATGCCGTGGGCAAGCCAGGTCCGCGCATTGAGCCAGCCGCATTGTTCGAGATAGTCGAGCGGGCGGCAGCCGTACATCTGCTGGCAGAATCTGGTCTCGTGCTCGGTCTCGGCCAGATGGGTGTGCAGCCGGACATCGAGCTTGTCGGCGAGAGCGGCGGTGGCGCGCATCAGCGACGTCGTCACCGAGAACGGCGAGCAAGGGGCGAGCGCAATCTGCACCATCGCATCCGGGCCGCGCTGGTGGTGCTTCGCCACCACGCGAGCACTGTCGAAGAGGATGGTGTCCTCGTCCTGCACGACGCTGTCAGGCGGCAGGCCGCCGTCGCGCTGCGACAGGTTCATCGAGCCGCGCGTCAGCAGCACCCGCATGCCAAGCCGCTTTGCGACGCCGACCTCGATATCGACGGACTCTTCGAGTCCCACCGGGAAGACATAGTGATGATCTGTCGTCGTGGTGCAGCCCGAGAGCAGCAGCTCCGACATCGCGACGGTCACGCCCAGCTCCAGCGATTCGGGCGTCAGCTTGGCCCACACCGGATAGAGCGCCTGAAGCCAGGGAAACAGCTCGCGGTCCATCG
Source organism: Bradyrhizobium sp. USDA 4474 (assembly GCF_054057515.1). Taxonomy (NCBI): domain Bacteria; kingdom Pseudomonadati; phylum Pseudomonadota; class Alphaproteobacteria; order Hyphomicrobiales; family Nitrobacteraceae; genus Bradyrhizobium; species Bradyrhizobium sp. USDA 4474. Next base: position 1,327,307 of record NZ_JBSRZJ010000002.1, read on the forward strand.
CCGCCGGCAGCGCCCGCGTCAGCGTCTGGTAAAAATGATGGTGGGTGTTGATGAGACCCGGCAGCACGACGTGTCCGCCCGCATCGAACACGGTGACGTCTGCGGCTGCAGGCGTGCCGCCTGTGGGCACGAGTTCAACGATACGGCCATCCCTCACGACGATCCCGCGCCCTGCACCATCGGCGAGGATCGCCAGGGGATCCCTGATCCAGATCGGCTTTGGGTCACTCATGCGCCTGCTTCTCCTGACATCCGCTGAGGCGCCTGCAACGCAGGGGCCAGCCCGAGAGCGCGATTACCGCGAGCTGTTGTGCCACTTCTTGTTGCCACTTGGCGCTGGTCTTGCAAGACTTTCCCTTCAGTCAAATCACCGGCGCAGGCATTATCGCGGCCATGGACTTGAATACCATCACAGCGGTCTCCCATCCGCAAACGCGCACCGAACTGCCCATTTGGACGCCGGGTGATGCCTGGCTCGCCGGCGGCACCTGGTTGTTCTCGGAACCGCAGACCCACCTCACGCGGCTCGTCGATCTCACCGATCTGAAATGGCCGGCGCTGGCGATCACGAGCAGCCACCTCAGCATCGCCGCCACCTGCACGATCTCGCAACTCGATGCGCTCGCTTGCCCGGCAGAGTGGCTCGCGGCCCCGCTGATCGGCCAATGCTGCCGCGCCTTTCTCGCCTCCTTCAAGATCTGGAAGACGGCGACGGTCGGCGGCAATCTCTGCATGTCGCTGCCAGCAGGGCCGATGATCTCGCTCACCACGGCGCTCGATGGCGTCTGCACCATCTGGAAGGCCAGCGGCGGCGAGCAGCGGATTCCGGTCGCCGAGTTCGTCACGGGCAATCAGCGCAATCGCCTGTCGGCGGGCGACCTGCTGCGACAAATCGAGGTTCCGATCGCAGCGCTGAAGCGCCGCTCCGCCTTTCGCCAGATCTCGCTGGCGCCGGCCGGCCGCTCCGCGGCCCTTCTGATCGGAAGCCTCGACAGCAAGGGCGCGCTGAAGCTGACCGTAACCGCGTCGACCGTCCGCCCGATCCAGATCTCGTTTCCTGGGTCGACCGATGCCAGCGCGCTTCGCGCCGCGATCTCCGCGGAGATCACCGACGATCTCTATCATACCGACATTCATGGCAAGCCGCTCTGGCGCAAGCACATGACGCTGCGGCTCGCCGAGGAGATCCGTGCCGAGCTCCTGGGATCAACGCCGCCATGAGCTTCGAGATCAACGGCACGACATTCCCGCAAGCGCCGCGCGCCGGCCAATGCCTGCGCACGTTTTTGCGCGAACTCGGCCATTTCGGGGTGAAGAAGGGCTGCGACGCCGGCGATTGCGGGGCCTGCACCGTGCTGATCGACGGCGAGCCCGTGCATAGCTGCCTGATCCCCGCGTTTCGTGCGGAGGGACGCGCCATCACCACGATCGAAGGTCTCGGTGGCGACGACGGTGCGCACCCGATGCAGCGGGCCTTCCTCGAGGCGCAGGGCTTCCAATGCGGCTTCTGCACCGCCGGCATGATCCTCACCTGTGCCGCGCTGAACCAGGCCCAGCGCACCGATCTCGGCGCCGCGCTGAAGGGCAACATCTGTCGCTGCACCGGCTATCGTTCGATCGAGGACGCGATCCAGGGCAAGACCAACATCGCGGAGCGCGTCGAAGCCGGCGACGCGTTCGGCCGCAGCCTGCCCGCGCCCGCGGGCCCCGAAATCGTCCGCGGCACTGCGCGCTATACGTTCGACACTGCGATCGGCGACCTTCTGCATATCAAGCTGCTGCGCTCGCCGCACGCGCACGCCAGGATCGTTTCGATCGACAGATCCGCGGCGATGGCTGTAGCAGGCGTGCACGCCATCCTGACGCATGAAGATGCGCCTGCGGTGCTGTTCTCGACGGCGCGGCACGAGAAGGACTGGATGGACCCCGAGGACACCCGCATCCTCGACGATGTCGTCCGCTTCGTCGGCCAGAAGGTCGCGGCTGTCGTCGCTGACAGCGAAGGCGCCGCCGAGGAGGCCTGCCGCCTGCTGAAGGTCGTCTACGAGATCTTGCCCGCGTTGATCGATCCGGAGCAGGCGATGATGCCGGGCGCGCCGCTCGTCCATCCTGACAGAACCAGCGCGAACCGCGTCGCCGACGCGCGGCGCAATCTCGTCGCGGAGATACATGGCGAGTTTGGCGACGTCGCTTCGGCGCTGTCTGCATCCGCCGTCACCTTCGATGCGACCTTCCACAGCCACCGCGTACAGCATGCGGCGCTGGAGACCCATGGCGGACTTGCCTGGCTCGACGACGCTGGCGTGCTCAACGTCCGCACCTCGACACAAGTCCCGTTCCTGACCCGGCGCGCGCTCTCGAACATCTTTGAGCTTCCCTTGGACAAGGTCCGCGTGTTCTGCGAGCGCGTCGGCGGTGGTTTTGGCGGCAAGCAGGAGATGTTCGTCGAGGATATCCTGGCGCTGGCGGCGCTGAAGACCCGGCGTCCCGTCAAGCTCGAGCTCACGCGCGAGGAGCAGTTCATCGCGACCTCGACGCGACATCCGATGCGGGTCCACATCCAGGCCGGCGCCAATGCCGACGGGAAGCTCACGGCATTGCAGCTCGACGTGCTCTCCAACACGGGCGCCTACGGCAATCACGGCCCCTCCGTGATGTTCCACGCGGTGGCCGAATCCATCGCCGTCTATAATTGCCCGAACAAGCGCGTCGACGGCTTCGCCGTCTACACCAACACGGTGCCCGCAGGCGCGTTTCGCGGCTATGGCCTGCCGCAAGCCCTGATCGCGGTCGAGGCCGCCATCGACGAACTGGCGAAGCAGCTCGGCATCAGCCCCTATGACATGCGCCGCCGCAATATCGTCAGGCCCGGCGATCCCATGCTGTCGCCACCGGCGTCCGACGATCACGATGTGCTCTATGGTTCCTACGGTCTCGACCAGTGCATCGACCTCGTCGAGCGCGCGATGCAGGCGGATACGCAGCAGCCCGAATTGTCGCCGGAATGGCTGACCGGCGATGGCATTGCGCTGAGCATGATCGACACCGTGCCGCCCGCCGGGCACATCGCCGATGCGACGGTCGCGCTCAACGACGACGGCGGCTTCGATCTCACCGTCGGCACCGCCGAGTTCGGCAACGGCACCAGCACCGTGCACCGGCAGATCGCTGCGACCGTGCTGGCGACCACCGTCGACAGGATCCGCCTGCGCCAGTCCGACACTGCCCATGGCGGCCACGACACCGGCGCTTACGGCAGCACCGGCACGTTCGTGGCCGGCAAGGCGACCCAGGCCGCGGCCATGCAGCTTGCGGAAGAGTTGAAGGCGGCGGCCGCCGGCGCGTGGCTCTGCGATGCCGCGAGCTGCACGCTCGAAGCCGAATTCGTCGTCAGCGGCGCGCGGCGAATGTCGTTTGCCGAGCTGGCGAAGATCGCGCGCGAGGCCGGTCGTCCGCTCGCGGCGCAGGGCAATTCCGCGGGATCGCCACGTTCCGTCGGCTTCAACGTGCATGGCTTTCGCGTCGCCGTGAACACCGGCACCGGCGAGCTCAGGATTCTCAAGAGCGTGCAGGCCGCCGATGCCGGCGTTGTTGCCAATCCCATGCAGTGTCGTGGTCAGGTCGAGGGCGGCGTTGCTCAAGCCCTCGGGGCGGCCCTCTATGAGGAGATGGTGGTCGACGCAGAAGGCCGCGTCGCCAATCCCAAATTCCGAGACTACCATCTGCCGTCCTTCGCGGACGTGCCGCGCACGGAAGTGTTGTTCGCCGAGACCTCGGACACGATCGGACCGTTGGGCGCCAAGTCGATGAGCGAGAGCCCGTATAACCCCGTCGCCGCCGCGCTCGGCAACGCGATCACGGATGCCACCGGCATCCGCTTCACCGCGCCGCCGTTCAAGCCGGATCGGCTGTTTCCGGCGCTGCACGACAAGTTCGGCGATCAGCTCCCGCGATAGGTCGAATAGCTCCACGGCGTGACCAGCAGCGGCACGTGGTAGTGTCCCTCGGGTTCGCTGATCGCGAACCGCAGCGGGATCTCGTCGAGGAAGGGCGGATCGGGGAGCTGCACGTTACGCTCGGCGTAGTACTTGGCGAGGCTGAAGCGGAGCTCATAGCGGCCGATCGGCAGCGGACGCCCGCCGATCAGGGGCTGGTCGGTGCGGCCATCCGCGTTGGTGACCGCGCGCGCGATGACGCGGCTCTCGCCGAGCGCGGCGAGCTCGACCAACTCGACGGCAATCCCGAGCGCGGGCTTGCCGGCGTGATTGTCCAGCACATGGGTCGAGAGCCGGCCGTGCACTTTCAAGTGGTCGTCGGCGATGACGAGCTGATCGAGCCGCAGCGCCGAGATGCGGCCGATCTCCTCGATCGCGCGACGCATCTCGGTCTTGGCAATATTGCGCAAGCGCGTCTCGAAATCGCGCAGAATGGAATCCTTGGTGTGACGCCGCACGCAAACGATATAGGGGATGCCGAACTTGTCGCGGTAGGCATTATTGACGCGCTCGAACGCCGAATATTCGGCCTCCGACAGGCGATCGAGGCCCGCGCTGTTCTGCTCGTCGGTCGATTCCGCCGTCAGGCCCGCTGCGCGCTGCGTCTTGTTGGCGAGATCGGGATGCGCCCGGATCAGGTCCAGCTGCACGTCAGGTTCGGCAGCCTGGATCGCCGCCATCAGCGCGGCATGCAGCTGGTTGATACCGGCAAACGGCCGCTGCGCCGCGAGCTGCTCCGCAATCCAAGGCGAATATTCGACGACATTGGCGAGGGCGGCGACGAAATCCGCCCGACTTGCGGCGTTCAGCTCGGCGAGCCGGATCTGCGACATCTCGCTCTCACCCGATCTCGAATGCATCGGTGGCAAGATGCGCGTGCTTGTCGTGCCAATGCTGCGCGATCTCCAACCGCGTCGGCACCCAGACCCGCTCGTGCTTGCCGACGTAGTCGAGGAAGCGGATCAGGCCCGCGGCGCGGCCCGGCCTGCCGGCGAGGCGGCAGTGCAAGCCCACCGACATCATCTTCGGCGCGGTCTCCCCTTCGGCATAGAGCACGTCGAAGGCGTCCTTCAGATAGGTGTAGAACTGCTCGCCTTCGGCAAAGCCCTGCGGATTGATGAACCGCATGTCATTGGCGTCCAACGTATAGGGAATGATGAGCTGCTTGCCCTTCGCACCCTTGACCCAATAGGGCAGATCGTCGGCATAGGAATCGCAGAGATAGAGGAAGCTGCCCTCCTCCATCAACAGCCTGTTGGTATTGATCGAGGAGCGCCCGGTGTACCAGCCGAGCGGGCGCGAGCCGGTGGCCTCGGTATGGACTCGGATCGACTCGGCAATCTCGGCGCGCTCCTGCGCTTCCGTCATGTCCTTGTGCTCGATCCATTTCAGGCCGTGGCTCGCGATGTCCCAACCGGATTCTTTCATCGCTGCGACGATCTCCGGATTGCGCTTCAGCGCGGTGGCGACACCGAACACGGTGGCCGGCCATTTGCGCTCGCCGAACATCCGCCACAGCCGCCAGAAGCCGGCGCGCGAGCCATATTCGAACATGGATTCGACATTGGCGTGACGCTGGCCCGGCCACGGCTGCGCGCCCAGCACGTCCGACAGGAACGCTTCCGAGGCGCTGTCGCCGTGCAAGATGTTGTTCTCGCCGCCTTCCTCGAAATTGACGACGAACTGCACCGCAACGCGCGCGTTACCGGGCCATTGCGGGTGGGGTGGATTACGGCCGTAGCCGCGAAGATCGCGGGGGTAGCTTGTATCGGTCACTCAGACTTCCTCGAAACGAATCGGTAGCGCGCCATTCCACAACACGCTCTTGCCCAACGTCACCAGATTCTCCAGGCCGGAGGTCACCGTGATGAAATGGTTGCCGGCGAGTTGGCCCATCTTGCTTGCGAAGCGGACACCGCCATAGGCGAGCAGGATCTCGGTTTCGCTGATGCCGCCGGGATAGAGGATGATCTGGCCCGGCGCGGGATAGCTGGTGTGGTTCTCATAGCCAACGCCGAAGTCGAGATCGCCGAGCGGCATCCAGACGCCTTCGCCGCTCCAGCGCACATGGATGATGTGGCTCTCGAACGGCAGCGCCTTGCGGAACGCGGCAACGGTCTTGGGCGCCGCCTGCTCTTCGAAGCGGGCGTCGAACGTGAAATCGCCGGCGCGGATAACGAGTTTGCTCATCTCATCTTCTCAGGAACGGGGGCATGCCCCCGCGGGAGCTCGCAAGCAAAGAGCATTCCGGCGGGCTTCGCGCAAGTGGCGCAGAACTCATTACCTGCGGTCGTAAGACCAGCCGAATATACCGCTCCGCTGCGTCTCCGGCTCGGGGGCGGCCGCCGGTGCGGGAGCCTCCTTTAGTTCCGCCTGTGCCGGGGCCGGCGGCGGGGCCGGCAGGTTCTCGCATTTCATGGAATAGACCAGCTTGCCGTCCGCGGTGCGCCCGATCGGAGCGCAGGGGTCGGGACGCACGGCCGAGGTTTTGGCAGCGGGTTTCACCTGCGCCGCAGCCGGCGCGGCGATCAAAAGCAGGATCAGCAGATATTTCGACATCGTTGTCGCGCCTGAAACTCGGTTAGCCCATTCAACCGGATTGGAGCGGGCAAGTCCACCGGCGCGTTCGAGGCGCGGTTGCCGAATATTTGGCCGGCACTGTCGTCGGCATTGCGAGCGGAACGAAGCGAAGGCTCTCCGCCGGCGGATCCCGGATTCCTCGCCCCGCGGATGACGATGTGGTTGATCCGGTTGGACGCTCCACACCTCCGCGACAGGCTTGACCGTAGCGACGACGGCCGGGACCACACGGTTTTGCCGTACGCGCGCTCATCTGATGCCACAGGGTCTCGCGGCAGTGTGCACACGCCGCAAGAATGTCGGCGAGACGAACATCACGGCGCCGTTCGTCCGCACGCGGTTTCGGGCTCACAGGGACTACCGGCCCTGCCCGCACCCCTCGTGCCGACGCTGCCGCGTCCACCGCATCCCCGGCCCGCAATTCGTGACGACGTACGATCGCCCCTCAAGGACGAGCCGGGATGGGCAACACAGAAGCCATTTCCGAATTTCGGTAAAGCGGAATATTTTTCCCGGCAGGCGTTGAAGGCGACACAGGGCACCGCCCTCGCAGCCAGCTACGGCAGCCGTCATTATGGATGGTAGCCCGTCGCATCAAGTCCGCTTAGCGTGTCCGCGTCAACTTGCCCAGGGCCGTCTCAAGACAGCGCCCCCAGCACGCCGCGCGTGGCCTTGTCGATTTCCTCGACATAGCGGCGGCGGGCAAAGGTCTCGGTCAGGAAGCCGACCACCTTGCGGCTGTCGGTGGAATCGACCACCGCCAGCATTTCGGCCTCAGCTTCGTCGAACACGGCCATCGCGCTCTTCACGTTCATTTCCGGGATCAGCACGATGTCCGTCAGACGCGCGAGTTCGATGACCTGGATGTCGTCGGCGATGGTATCGAGGTCGCTGGAGAACAGATCGGGCAGCAGGACGAGACCGACATATTCGTCAGCATTGTTGACGATGACGATGCCGGGCCGTGACCCCAGCGCGAATTCCCGCCGTGTCGCCGCGATCGTGGTGCTCGACGGCACCTTGCCGACGTCCGAGCGCATCAGGCGCTCGACGGTGAGGTTGCGCAGCCAGCCGACGTCGTTGGCGCTGCGGATGGTTTCGCCGCGCAGATGCAGGCGCCAGGTCGAGAAGGAATGGCCGAACATGAAGCGGACGCAGATCGAGGTGACGATGCAGCCGGCGAGCACCACCGCGGTGACGTCGACGTTGCGGGTCATCTCGAGCACGAGGAACGACATCGTCAGCGGACCCCCGACGATGGCGACGCCGAGCGTGGCCATGCCGGTCAGCATCGCCACCAGCGGATCGATCACGAAGTTCGGGTTGATCAGGAGCAGCACCGCGGCGAAGAACTTCCCGATCAGGCTGCCGACGAACAGCGAGGCGAAAAACAGGCCGCCGCGGAAGCCTGAGGCCAGCGAGATCAGGCAGGCCGTCACCTTCAGCGCGATGATGGTCGCGACCAGGCCGATCGTCATGTCGTGAAAGAGATCGAGCACCATGGCGCCGTGGCCAGCCGCGAGCACCTGCGGCGTGACCAGGGCGAAGCTGCCGACCATGAGGCCACCGATGACCGGGCGCAGCCATACCGGCAGCCATTTGAACAGGCGCTCGAACATCGAGGACGAGCGCATCACGGCGATGCCGACGCCGCTGGTGACGAGAGCGAGCCCGATCAGCGCCAGATATTGCTCGACGCCGACGGCGCTGACCTTGGGAATTTCGAGGGAGTACGGCGCGCCGCCGAGCCACTGCGCCGTGAGCGCGCCGGCCAGCGATGCCGCCAGGATCGGCGCGGCGCTGCCGACCGAATAGACGCCGACGATCAGCTCGCAGGCGTAGAACGCGCCGGTGATCGGCGCGCCGAAGGCCGCCGCGATCGCCGCCGCCGCGCCGCAGCCGACGATGAGGCGGAGGTCGTTGCGGCGGAGGTTGAAGAACTTCCCGAACAGCGAGGCGATGCCCGAGCCGATCTGGGTGTAACCGGCCTCGAGACCGACGGAGGCGCCGCAGCCGTTCGAGATCAGGGTCTGGCTCGACACCACCACGCTGTCGCGCATCGACAGATTGCCGCCGCGCAGCGCATTGGCCTCGATCGGGTCGACGGCGCTCGACAGCTTCAGCCGTCGCCGCCACCATTCCATCACGCCGAGCACGAGGCCCCCCAGCGCGGGCGCGATCATCGCCGCCAAGGGACTGACATAGGCGTTGGCCGAGAGGCGCACGTCGATCGGGATGCCGTAGATCACGACATGGGCGATCTGCGCGATCTCGGCCATCAGCGTCACGATCGCGCCGGCCAGCGTACCGATCACGAGCGCCAGCGGGATCAGATAGAACTCGTTGCTGCGCAGGAGGGCGCGCAGCCGAACCATGGTGCGGTTGGTCCCCTTGCGGTCGACGAAATATCTGATCCGCGCAAACACCGTCTGTCCGCCCTACCCTTCCGACAGGCCGTAGCCGGCCATGCGCTGGCGGACCCGCTCGATCTCGGCGCTCGAGAGCAGCGGCGGTTTGCCGATCTGCAGGCAGCCGTGATATTGCCGGGCCAGCGTCTCGACCTCGACGGCAAGCCACATCGCCTTGTCGAGCGTCTTGCCGAGCGCGATCATGCCGTGATGGTCGAGCAGGCAGGCGAGCCGGCCCTCCAGCGCGTGCACCGCATGCCGGGACAGTTCCACTGTCCCGAAAGTGGCATAGGGCGCGCAGCGGATGCTGTCGCCGCCGGCGGCTGCGATCATGTAGTGCACCGGCGGAATCTCCATGCCCATGATCGCCAGGATGGTGCAATAGGTCGGATGAGCGTGGACGACGGCGTCGACGTCGGCGCGCGCCTTCAGGATGTCGAGATGGAAGCGCCACTCGCTGGACGGTTTCTGATCGGGGGCGTGCGAGCCGTCCATCGCCATGAACACGATCTGGTCCGGCGTCATGGCGTCGTAGGGCAGGCTGGTGGGCGTGATCAGGAGCCCCTCGCCGAAACGCACGCTGATGTTGCCTGAGGTGCCCTGGTTGATGCCGAGCGCGTTCATACGGCGGCAGGCGTCGATGATGGCCTGTCTCTTGTCGAGCTCGTCCGCTGTGATCGACATCTCGATTTTACCTCGGCCTTGTTGCGACGGGCGTTTGTTAGACCCGAAGTACGTCAAAGCAATATGGCAGCGCAAGCGAAAGCGGACCGGTTCGGGCGCCGGCTTGCCGGCAGGCCCGCAAACCCGAGAAATTGATTGTAAAATCAATGGATTAAAAGTTCGCGCAGCCTATCACAAGCTGGCCCGAACCGCCGCGATCCCGAGGATCACGAACTGCACCGAATAGGCCGCAAGCAGCATGACCCCGCGACAGCACGGCATTCCCGGTGCGCCCCAGCGTCCGCGCGATCAGGTGAGCCGAGACCAAACAAAGCGTGCCGACGAGGCAGACCGAGAGCACCACCACAACGATGATCGCGACTTGGCCCCATAGCCGGCGCCGCCTGCCAGACGAAGGCGGACAGGGCGAAATCGAGCATCGGGGGACGTCTCGGCGGCCGTGAACGGCCGGCCCCTAGCGGCTCGCGAGGGCCTTCGCGAGGAACATTTGCAAACGTTGGCTCTTGATCGCGTGTGGATTGAGGAAGGGCGTGCCTTCCCGTGTCACCTCATGAGGAGGATTTATGGCTAAGAAAGCAAAGAAACGCGCATCCAAGAAAAAGACCGCATCGCGCCGTCCGCGTCAGGCGCCCAAGATGCTGAGTGATCTGTTTCTGGAAACGTTGAAGGACATCTATTTCGCCGAGAACAAGATCATCAAGACGCTGCCCAAGATGGCCAAGGCCGCGCATTCCAAGGACCTTGCGGCCGCCTTCAACAAGCATCTGCGGGAGACGCAGGGCCAGGTCAAACGGCTCGAACAGATCTTCAGAATGCTGGACAAGCCGGCGCGCGGCAAGCCGTGCGAGGCGATCAACGGCATCACCGACGAGGGCGCCGAGATCATGAAGGACTTCAAGAACGCTCCCGCTCTCGACGCCGGACTGCTCGCCGCGGCGCAGGCCGTCGAGCATTACGAGATTTCTCGCTACGGCACGCTGCGCACCTGGGCCGAGGAGCTCGGCATGCCCGAGGCGGCAAGGCTGCTTCAGGATACGCTGGACGAGGAGGAGGCGACCGACCACACGCTGTCGGAGCTCGCCACTTCGGTGATCAACCTCGAAGCGGAGGCCGAGTACCGCGAGGCCGCCTGATCCCGCGCATCTCGCCCAATCATTGCCATCGACGCCGCGGAATATCTTTCGCGGCGTCGATACGTCTGACCGCAAGGGCCTCCGCTGCTTCGAGGGCCAGGCATGCTCCATCCGCGCGATGCTGGAATTCCGGGGAACCATCCCCATATCCCCGTTTTCCAACCGCAGCGCCTCCCCCGAGTTTTTGCCATGCAACCGAAAAATCCCTTCGACTGGATGCTGTCCGAGGCCCTGGACCAGCTGACCCGCGGCGAGCGCATGCGGCAGCAGTTCGGCCGCCAGGAGGCCTGCTGGGAGCCGCCGATCGACGTGCTCGAGACCGAGCACGAGCTCCTGATCCTAGTCGCGCTTCCCGGCGTCAATCCTGACAATGTCGAGACGGTAATCCAGGACGGCGTGCTCATCATCTCCGGCCAGCGCACGCTGCCGCCGGAGCTTCGCAACGCCCGCATCCACCGGCTCGAGCTGCCGCAGGGGCGTTTTGAGCGCCGCATCGCGTTGCCCCTTGGCCGCTATGCCATCAGCCGCTTCGTCATGGACGGCTGCGTCGCACTGCGCCTCGCCAAATCCTGAGGTCGATCATGGCCAATGAACAGATGAACAACGAACCGACGAATTCCCAAAACGGTCCTGGCGTGAAGATTCCCGAGGACGCACTGATCATCATCCCCGTGCGCGAAATGGTGCTGTTTCCCGGTGCCATCGCGCCGATCGCGATCGGCCGGGCGAAGTCCATCGCCGCCGCACAGCAGGCGTTGCGCGAGCAGCGGCCGGTCGGCATCGTCCTGCAGCGCAGCCCCGCAATCGAGGAGCCCGGCCCGGACGATCTCTATCGGGTCGCGACCATCGCCAACATCGTGCGCTACATCACCGCACCCGACGGCACGCATCACATCGTCTGCCAGGGCGTGCAGCGCGCGCGCATCCTCGACTTCCTGCCGGGCACGCCGTTCCCGGCTGCGCGCATCCAGCAGATCCCCGAGCCGACCACGTCCTCGCCCGAGATCGAGGCGCGGGCGCTGAACCTGCAGCGCCAGGCCATCGAGGCAATCGAGCTGCTGCCGCAGGCGCCGCCCGAGCTGATCGCGATGTTCCAGAACACCAGCGCGCCCGGCGCGCTGGCCGATCTGGCGACCTCGTTCATGGACATCAAGCCGCAGGACAAGCAGGAGGTGCTGGAAACCATCGACCTCGCTCTGCGCGTGGAGAAGGTGTCGAAGCACCTGGCCGAACGGCTGGAGGTGCTGCGCATCAGCAACGAAATCGGCCAGCAGACCCGCGCCAGCTTCGATGAGCGGCAGCGCGAGGCGATCCTGCGCGAGCAGATGGCAACCATTCAACGCCAGCTCGGCGAAGGCGACGGCAAGGCCGCCGAAGTCGCCGAGCTGACGGCAGCGATCGCCAAGGCCAACATGCCGCCGGAAGCGGATGCGCATGCCAGGAAGGAGCTGCGCCGCTACGAGCGGATGCCTGAGGCTGCGGGCGAAGCCGGCATGGTCCGCACCTATCTGGACTGGCTGATCGAGCTGCCCTGGGCGCTCCCCGCGGAGAAGCCGATCGACATCAAGGAAGCGCGCCGCATCCTGGATGCGGATCACTTTGGCCTGGAGAAGATCAAGAGCCGGATCATCGAATATCTGGCGGTGCGCAAGCTCGCTCCGCAGGGCAAGGCCCCGATCCTGTGCTTCGTCGGCCCGCCCGGCGTCGGCAAGACCTCGCTCGGACAATCCATCGCACGCGCGATGGATCGCCCCTTCGTGCGCGTCAGCCTCGGCGGCGTGCATGACGAGGCCGAGATCCGCGGTCACCGGCGCACCTATATCGGCGCGCTGCCGGGCAACATCATCCAGGGCATCAAGAAGGCAGGCAGCCGCAACTGCGTCATGATGCTCGACGAGATCGACAAGATGGGCCGCGGCGTGCAGGGCGATCCCTCTGCCGCCATGCTGGAGGTGCTCGACCCCGAGCAGAACGGGACGTTCCGGGACAATTACCTGGCCGTGCCGTTCGACCTGTCGCGCGTGGTCTTCATCGCGACCGCCAACATGCTGGACCAGATTCCGGGTCCGCTGCTGGACCGCATGGAGCTCATCAGCCTCGCCGGTTACACCGAAGAGGAGAAGCTGGAGATCGCGCGGCGCTACCTGGTGCGGCGGCAGCTGGAGGCCAACGGCCTGACGGCCGAACAGGCCGAGATCGAGCCGGAGGCACTGAAGCTGGTCGTCAAGGGGTACACCCGCGAGGCCGGCGTGCGTAACCTCGAGCGCGAGATCGGCAAGGTGTTCCGCCATGCGGCGGTGCGGGTCGCCGAAGGCACGGCTGCCAAGGTCGTGGTGACGGCAAAGGACATCGCCGATGTGCTGGGCCAGCCGCGCTTCGAAGGCGAGATCGCGCAGCGCACCAGCGTTCCGGGCGTGGCTACCGGCCTCGCCTGGACGCCCGTGGGCGGCGATATCCTGTTCATCGAGGCCTCGCGCGTCCCCGGCCGCGGCAGCATGATCCTGACCGGCCAGCTCGGCGAGGTGATGCGCGAGAGCGTGCAGGCGGCACTGACGCTGGTGAAGAGCAAGGCGACGCAGCTCGGCATCGATCAGTCGGTGTTCGAGAAGAGCGACATCCACGTTCACGTGCCGGCGGGTGCGACCCCGAAGGACGGCCCGAGCGCGGGGGTGGCAATGTTCACGGCGCTGACGTCCCTTCTCACCAATCGCACGGTACGCAGCGACACCGCGATGACCGGCGAGATCTCGCTGCGCGGGCTGGTGCTGCCGGTCGGCGGCATCAAGGAGAAGGTGGTGGCTGCGGCCGCCGCCGGCCTGAAGCGGGTGATGCTGCCGGCGCGCAACAAGCGGGACTATGACGACATCCCGAAGAGCGCGCGGGACAACCTCGAATTCATCTGGCTGGAGCGCGTCGACGACGCCATCGCCGCAGCGCTCGAGCCGATGGAAACCAAGGTGGAAGCGGCGGAGTGATGCAATGAAAAAATTGCTGGAAGAGACGAAGCGATCCCGGACAACGCAGCGGCTGCGCCAGCTGCTTGGTCGTGCCATCGACCGGGTGCGCGATGCGCTCGCAGGACCCGAGCCACGGCTTGCGCCGATCCCGGTCCGGGTGAAGCGCCGCAAGGGCTGAACCCCTCCGCTCCAGCCCTCGCAGCCACTTCGTCAAACCAAAAGGCCCCCTCTCCGCGAGGGGGCCTTTGCGTTATCAGCCCACAGCGTCCTTGGCGGCCTTGACCGGGCGGGCGCGGACGATCTTCCGGGCCGGCTTGGCCTTGAACATCATCTCTTCACCCGTGAACGGATTGGTGCCCTTGCGCGCCTTGGTCGCGGGCTTCTTGATGACCACGAACTTGGCAAAGCCCGGCACCAGGAACAGGCCGTTCTTCTTGAGCTCCTTGTGGCCGACGTCGGTCAGAGTCTCCATGACGTTCTTGACGTCGCGCTTGGAAAGCTCGGTGGCGGTCGCAATCTTTTCGATCAACTGCGATTTCGACATTTGGGTTGGCATCGTGTCTCCTCTGATTCGTTGCCGGTTGCATATTAGACCAACCGGCGAAGGCCTATAGCCCTCTGCACAGTTTTGTCGCGGTTTTACGGGCTTTTTTGGCCCCCTGCGACAAAAACCCCTGCATTTTAGCGGCTTCCAGAGCGGAAGATGCCTCGGGCAGCGGTTTTTGCCTTGTTTCAAAGGCCCGCAAGCAGCCTTGCTAAAGCTGATTCGAGGCTTTCGACAAGCGACCACCGGCCTCTTTGCCGGAGGGGAAGCACGATTCACCCTGAAAAATAAGGCTGGATCGTCGCTCTGCGGCGTTTCTCCCTGTCTTTTACGGGCCGCGGAGAGTTATGTGCGCTCGATGATGATGGCCGGCGCCATGCCGCCTGCGGCGCACATGGTGACGAGACCGCGCTTGAGGTCGCGCCGTTCGAGCTCATCGAGCATGGTGCCGATCAGGATCGAACCGGTCGCGCCGATGGGATGGCCGAGCGCGATCGAGCCGCCGTTGACGTTGACCTTGGCGCGGTCGAGCTTGAGATCCCGGATATATTTTTCCGCGACCACCGCAAAGGCCTCGTTGATCTCGAACAGATCGATGTCGTCGATGGTGAGCCCGGCCTTGGCCAGCACCTTGCGCGTCGCCGGAACCGGGGCGTTCAGCATCAGCGTCGGCGAGTCCCCCATATTGGCCATCGCGACGACGCGCGCCCGAGGCTTCAGGCCATGCGCCCTGGCATAGGACGGCGAGGCCAACAGGATCGCCGCCGCGCCGTCGACGACGCCGGACGAATTGCCGGCGTGGTGCATGAAGTCGATGGTGAGGTCCGGATATTTCTGCAGGATCAGGCCACGATAGGTCGTGCCCTTGTCGTCCAGCGCATAATCGGCGACCGCGGGGAATGCGGGCTTCAGCGCCGCGAGACCTTCCATCGTGGTCTGCGGCCGCGGATATTCTTCGCGGTCGAGCGCCAGGCTGCCATCCTCGCGATGAACAGGCACGAGGCTCTTCTTGAAGTGACCGCCAGCGATCGCCTGTGCGGCGCGCTGCTGGCTTTCGAGGCCGAGCGCATCGACGTCCTGCCGCGTGATGCCTTCCAGCGTCGCGATCGCGTCGGCGCAGACGCCTTGATGCGACTGCGGATGCCGCGCACGCAGGCGCAGATTGCCGGAGTCCATCATCATCGGACCTCCGCCGCGACGTCCTTCCATCGACATCATCTCGCACCCGCCGGCGATGACGAGGTCTTCTGCGCCCGCCATGATCGAGGAGGCCGCCATGTTGACGCTGGTGATGCCGGAGCCGCAGAAGCGATCGAGCGTCACGGCGCTGGCGCGCACGTCATAGCCGGCATCGAGTGCCGACATGCGACCGAGATCGCCGCTTTGCGTCGCAACCTGCGCGCTGCAGCCCCAGACGATGTCGTCGACATCGGCCGTGTTGATACCGGTCCGCTCGGCGAGCGCGCGCAACACAGTGGCACCTAACTGCTGCGGATGAATGCCTGACAGTGCTCCCTTGCCGGCCTTGCCGATACCGCGCGGCGTACGGCAGGCATCGATGATCAGCGCGTCGGTCATGGGCGTTGTCCTCCGGTTATGAGTGTTGAGGGCGGTTTTGAATCAGAGGGAGAATGGAGTCAATGTGACACGCCTCTCTTCACCTCTCCCCGCTCGGGGCCGCGCAGGTGGGGAGAGCCGAACGGGTCACGCCCCCGCCGCATTCTTCGCGATCACGTTGCGATAGAAGCTCGCGCTGAGTTTTGGCGTCCGGACCTGGGTGTCGAAATCGACGTGGTAGAGGCCGAAGCGCTTGTTGAGACCGAACACCCATTCGAAATTGTCCATCAGGCTCCAGAGGAAATAACCGCGCACCGGCACGCCCTCGGTGGTGGCGCGCTGGAGCTGGGCGAGATAGTTGCGCAGGTACATGATGCGATCGGTGTCGTAGATCTTGCCGTCTTGCGTCATCTGGTCGTCGCCGGAGGCGCCGTTCTCACTGATATAGATCGCATCCGTCTTCCATATCTTTGCAGCCAGCTTCGGAACCCAGTAGATCGTCTCGGGGCCGACGCGCAGCCAGTCGGAGTTCATGTGCGGGAATGATTTCGGGATCGGCACCGGCATGAAGCCGGCGCCCTGGTCGGACGCCACGATGTAGTGCTGCGGCGCGTAAATGTTGAGGCCGAGGAAATCGACCGGCGAGGAGATGATCTTCAACTCGGCGTCGGTGTATTTCGGCGCGTCGCCGCCGGCGTATTTCAGGAACGCGTCGGTGTAGCGGCCGGTCATGATGACGTTGAGATAGCCGGCATTCAGCTCGCGCAACGCGATCTCGGCGGCGCGGACGTTCTCGGGCGTCTCGATCGCGGGAATGCAGGCATCGATGTTCTCGGCCGGGCCCACGCGCGTGCCGCGGCGGCCGAGGGCGCGCACGGCCTGCACCGCAAGTCCGTGCGCGAGCGCGGTGTTGTGCCTGATCTGGTTTACTTCTGCCTGCGGCAAGGTCAGGCCCGGCGCATCGATGCCGATGCCGTAGCCGAAATAGACGAAGCGGCCGCTCTCGTTCAGCGTGAATACGCATCTGACGCGATCGGTCAGCTGCCCGGCGACATAGGCCGCGTAGTCGCCGAAGATCTTGCAGGTCTCGGTCGAGCGCCAGCCGCCGAAACGATCCTGCAGCGATTGCGGCAGATCCCAATGATAGAGCGTGAGCCAGGGCTCAATGCCGTTCTTCAGCAGTTCGTCGACCAGGCGATTGTAGAAGTCGAGCCCCCTGGGGTTCGGTTTGCCGTCGCCATCCGGAAACACCCGCGGCCAGGCCACCGAGAAGCGATAGGCCTTGCAGCCGAGTTCCCTGATGAGCGCGATGTCCTCCTTGTAACGGTGATAATGTTCGTTGGCGCGATCGCCCGTGGTGCCGTCCTCGATCTTGCCGGGGATGCGGACGAACTTGTCCCAGATCGAGGCCCCCCGGCCGTCCTCACTGACCGCACCCTCGACCTGATAGGACGACGTCGCCGTGCCCCAGACGAAGCCAGGCGGGAAGCTACTGGTGCCGCGCGGCGCCGCTGCCGGCCTGGCCTCGGCGGATTCAAGCGGACCCGCGATGCCGGCTGCGGACATTCCCGCGATTTTCGCGAACTGGCGACGCGAGACCTTATCCGACATTGATGCCGCTCCGGGACGATGGGTGCGGCGGCACAATGACGGGGCGCGGGCGATTTGAGAAGCGCCGGCAGGGAAAGTTTTCAGCGCGGGCGTTTCGGCAGCTTCGGAAGCGCGTTGGGATCGAACGCAGGGACCTGTCCGGTCCGTTCAGGTAGTGCCGCGGGCTGTTCCGTCAGAATGAGAGTACCCTGCAGAACGACTCCGCGCGCCTGACCTGCCGTTGCCGTGTAGGTCGCGATCTTGTCGGGGCATGTCCCCTCGATCTCCAGCGTGAGCTCATCATAGACGCCGAAGACCGTGACACGCCCATCGGTATGACGCTTCGTTGACACGGTCGCGGTGAAGCGATCGCCATCGACCTTACAGGAGCCGTGAAACGTCATCAGGCTGTCGCGGCCCCAAATCTGGCCGTCCGCGACATGGACGATGCCGGTGCCTTGGTCGAGTGGCGTCTTGTACCACGCCGCGTAGGTACCGTCCTTCAGCATGGGAGTAGTCTCCGCTGATCTACCCGCACCGATGATCCGCACACGAGCGCTAAGGAACCCTTAATCGCGCGGCCCGTGCGAATCCGGGCTCCGCGCGAGGCGCCGGCATTATACCAGGCGGGCGCCCGTCGAGCCGTCTCAGAACGTCACCCGCATACCCGCATAGAACGCGCGGGGTCTTGCCGGGCTCAGCGACCGCGGATCGGTGAAGGGACTGCCGCCGTTGGCGACGTTCGGGACCGCGGTGGTGTCGAAGAACGTACCGTAGGTCGCATAGCGCTTGTCGAAGATGTTGTCGACCTTGCCGTAGAGCTGGACATTCCTGGTGAACTGATAGGAGGTATGGAGGTTGAACACGGCATAGGAGGGCAGCTTCGACGCCTGGTTGGATTCGTCGCCGACCAGATACTGGCTCGAAACCCACAGCGCATCGCCGCCAACCTTCCAGGCGTCGGTGGCGGCATATTCGATACCGGCCTTGATGCGGTGACGCGGCACGGCCGGGACCTGGTTGCCCGCTACGACCTGAATGGTCCCCGTCCCAGGATCGGCAAAGGGGCTGTTGGACGAAAGCTCGAGCGCATCGAGGAAGCGCGCGTCGACCAGCGCATAGCCGGCATGGAACTGAAGCGTATCCGATTTGAGGTTGACCTCGGCCTCGAGACCCTGCCGGCGCGTCGCCCCGACGTTCTGGAAGAAGCCGAAGCCCTGCCGTCCGGCCACCGGCAGGCCCATGATGTCATCGTAATTGGTGGCGCGGAAGCCGCCGATCTTCCAGCCGAGCGTGCCGATGTTCAGCTCCCTCGTACCGCGCAACCCCGCTTCGAGCGTCTTGGATACCACCTGCTTCAGCGGCGGGTCGGAGACCAGGAAGGATGCGATCAGGCACGGATTGTTCGGGTCGGCGCAGCCGAGCTCGAGCGGCGTCGGCACACGGTTGGCCTCGGAGTAACCGGCATAGGCGGTGAGCTCCGGCGTGATCTTGTAGGTGCCGCCGATCACAGGATTGAAGCGGTCATAGGCGTGATCACCGTTGAGCGCGGTGCCGAGTTGGTCCTCCAGCGTGACGCGGGCGTGGTTGAAACGGCCGCCGCCGGTGATGGCGAAGGCATCCGTCACGTTGAAGGTGTCGAGCGCATAGAGGCCGGTATATTGATTGAGCGTGCGCAGCGATACCGGGCCCATCTCGCCGGTCGCGGGGGTGCCGGATTGGCCAAGGAAGATCCCACTGCCGCTGACGACGTAGTCGGTGCCGATGGTCCCGAGCTGCGCCGACGCGTTGAAGCTGTTGACGCTGGCATCGAAGCTGGCGCCGAGCAAAAAACGGTTTTCATGATCGAACAGTTCGTCAGTGTTGGTCGCCTGGCCGGAGACGCCGAAGGTGGTCGATCGGGTGTAGGTCCGATCCAGCTCGCCGAGCAGGCTCCCGGACGCAAAGGGGTTTGCAAGCTGCGCGCCATCCAGGCCGTTCGCCGGCGCCGTGTTGTCGCCAAAGCAGAGCAAACCGGCCGTCGCGCAGTCCTGCACGCTGGTGGGGTTGCCGTCGAGCACACGCTGCTCGAACACGCGCGCATGCGCGGTCGCTTCGAAGGTCCAGGTGGGCGTCGCCTCGACCCTGCCGGTCAGGTTGACGTAGCCGACGCGATTGTTGGTGGTCTGCGGCGAGGTGTAGACCGCGCCCCAATATTGCTGCAACAGCTCGGCGGGAACGGTGGCGGTCGCGCCGAAATTGTTGTCGGCGAGCCCCATATTGACGTGGAATTCGCTGTCCCCGCCCTTGTAGCCGACATCACCGTAGAAGCGCCGCACGTCCGATTGCGAGAGATTGCGGAAGCCGTTGTCGTGCAGGCCGTCGAGCGCGGCGTAGACGGCGTAATTGGCATCGACCTGCTTGCCCCATTGTGCCGAACTCTGGATGCGGCCGAACGAGCCGCCCATCGTGTCGACCTCGGCGCCCTGGTAGGTAAAACCGTCCTTCATCTGCAGATTGACCGCGCCGCCCAGCGCATTGAGGCCGAAGGCGGGATTGTTGGTCACCACCGTGACCGACCGGATCGCGGCGGTCGGGATCAGGTCCCAATTGACGCTGTCGGCGAACGCTTCGTTGATGCGCACGCCGTTCTGGTAGACGGCAAGCCCTTGCGGCGTCCCGACGATGGGTGAGGCGACGAAGCCGCGAAACTCGACATTCGGCTGGAACGGGTTGCCGCTCACCTCGGTGATGTTGACCGCAGCGACGTTGTCGCGCAGCGCGTCGCTCACGTTCATCGAGCCGGTACGCTTGATCTGGTTGGCATCGATCGCGCTGATGCTGGAGGCAACCTTGTCGACGTCGACGCCCTTCGCATTGCCGGGCGCCGCCGGGTAGACGTAGATGCGGTTGTTGGGTTTGCCGGAACTCACGACGCGCGCCGGCGTTCGGGGCGCAGGACGCCGCGTCGTCCGCTGCGGCGCGACCACCTCGACCGCGGGCAGGTTCTGGACATTGGTCTCCTCGTCCTGCGCGGCCAGGCCAGCATCGGTCCAAAGCACCAGCCCCGTCGAGATCGAGACGATCAAAAGCTTTCGCGCGCCCATCCCCTGCCGTCCCATTCCCAGGCATCGGCCGTTCTGAACGCCGCCGATTGCACAGAGAAGTGTAGCCGGTCCTTGGGGTGGCACTAGCCACAAAAGGTCCGGCATTCTCCGCACCCGTTTTCCCGACGAAATCGGGAATTCTTCCCGACCGGGAGATTTCCCTGATGCGATCAGGCCGAAGCGGTCGGAACCAGCGCTTCGACGGTGACGCCGCCCTCGCCTGACGCGACGTTGAGCGTGCCACCGAGCGCCAGAATCCGCTCGCGCATGCCGACCAGGCCGAAGCCGAGTTTCTGGCCCGGCTCCATGCCGCGGCCATTGTCGCTGACGCGCACCCGGGCGTAGCCACGGCCGTCGCGCCCCGGCCGCTCCGCCGGCTCGATCACCACATCGATCGCGGTCGCACCGGCATGGCGGAAGGCATTGGTGAGCGCCTCCTGCACCACGCGGTAGATGGTGAGATCGGCGGTCTCCCCTGTGATCCCGAGCGCCGGCGAGATCGTGGTTTCGATCGTCACCTCGGGATGCGATTCACGCCATAGCCGCCACAGCGATTCCAGCGCCTTGCCGAGGCCAAGCTCGGCGAGGCCGACAGGCCGCAAGCGCTCCAGCACGCGACGGGTGAACTGCTGTAGCGCATTGATCTGCTCGAGAAGCGCGCCGCCGTGCTTTCGCACGGCCTCTGCACTGGGCCCGCGCCCGTCGGCGAGCTTCGTCAACGCGCTGGCATGGGCGCGCAGCGAGAACAGATAGGGCCCGAACTCGTCATGCAGCTCACGCGCGATCTCCTTGCGCTCGATGTCCTGGAGCGACACCGCGCGCTCGGCAAGTCGCCGCTTGTCCTCGACCGCTTCGCCGAGCGTTGCCGCCAGATGATTGAGCCTGGTGCAGATCGCGGCAAGCTCGGGCGCGCCGCCCGGCATCACGCGCGCGTCGTAGCGGCCGCCTTCGAGCTCGCTCATCGTCTGCCCCAGGGACTCGAGCGGTGCGAGCGCCCGGCCCACCACCGTCATCATCACGAGAAACAGCAGCAGCGCGATGACCGATCCGACCTCGAGCTGCGTGACGATGGCGTCCCAGATCTCGGCGATCTCGTCATTGGGATGCGAGATGATGACGAGCGAACCGGGCTTGCCATGCACCGAAACAGGCACGCTGACGGCAGTCTGGTCGGGATGAACCAGGCTGACGAACCAGGCCGGTGGGCCGGGCGTGTCGTCATCGCTATGGGCACGCGGCGACGTCAGCGGGTTGCCGCCGGCGTCCCGAAGCGCGATGCTGACATGGCGGAGGCGATTGAGGTCGCGCGCGATCTGGTCCAACCTGGCATCCGGATCCGGCGCCTCGTTGAGATCGGCGACGATCATCTCGATGAACTCGCGCGCCAGCCGGATCACGCTCTGGTCCTCGGCCTGCACGCGGGGACCGGCCTCCGCGAGCTCGCGGGCGATGTTGACGGCAAGCCCGAGCGCCAGCAGCAGCGCCAGCAGAAGGTTGATGCGCCCGCGCAAGGAAAGATTTTGCCACATTGCTTTCGCCTGTCCCACGAAGGATCGTTCACACCTGTCCGATAGCGTTGACAGAGGCGAAGCGCCCGATATCTAATCGGAACGTACAGCAATCCCGGCCGGGTTGCATGACCCGACGCGCTGTCTCGTTCGGCATCATGCGGCGCGATAATGAAGGTAAATCCTGTCACGGGAACGCGCTGCCGCGGGGAACGCCTATGCGCATTCTGATCGTCGACGATCATCCCATTGTCGCCTCCGGCTGCCGTGCCGTGCTGGCCGACGAAGGCGAGATCGAGATTCTGGAGGCTGCGGACGCCGAGGATGGCGAGAGCATTTTCATCGTCGAGCGCCCGGACCTCTGCGTGATCGACATCAACCTGCCGACCGTCTCCGGTTTCGAGCTCGCTCGCCGCATCCTCGAGCGCGCGCCGGAGGCCTGCATCATCATGTTCAGCATGAACGACGACCCGGCCTTCGCCGCACGCGCCATCGAATGCGGCGCCAAGGGCTATGTTTCCAAGACCGGCGACCCCGATGACCTCGTCGAGGCGATCCGCACCGTTGGCGGCGGCGGCACCTATCTTCCCAGCGCGATCGCGCGCAGCATCGCTTTCGCAGGGCCGACGCTGGCGCAGAGCCCGTTGTCGAAGCTGAACGCGCGCGAGATGGAGATCTTGCGGCTGCTGAGCGCTGGAAAAAGCCTGTCCGAGATCGCGTGGCTGGTGCAATCATCCTACAAGACGGTCGCCAACACCTCCTCGATCATGCGCCAGAAACTCGGGGTGAGGACCTCCATCGAGCTGGTGCGGCTGGCGATCGACAGCGGCGTGGCCTAAAAGCGCGCGACAAATCTCGGTCACACGAGCATTGCATTCTCGATGTGGTGAGATGCCACGGAGCCATCAGGCATGACGATCCAGACTGTCTCGACCAATACATCCTATGGTGGCGTGCAGGGCGTGTATCGCCATGGGAGCGCGGCGACGGGAACCGACATGGTGTTCTCGGTCTATGTTCCGCCCCATGCCGAGGGCGCGAAGCTGCCCGTGGTCTGGTATCTCTCCGGTCTGACCTGCACCCATGCCAACGTCACCGAGAAGGGCGAATTCCGCAAAGCCTGCGCCGAGCTCGGCCTGATCTTCGTCGCCCCCGATACCTCACCGCGCGGGCCCGACGTGCCCGGTGATGCCAACAACGCCTATGATTTCGGCCTCGGCGCCGGCTTCTATGTCGACGCCACGCAAGAGCCGTTCGCGCGCAACTATCGCATGTGGAGCTATGTCACCGACGAGCTGCCCAAACTCGTGGCGGGACATTTTCCCGTGGATGCCAAGCGGCAGACGATCATGGGCCATTCCATGGGCGGCCACGGCGCGCTGACGGTGGCGCTTCGCAATCCGCACCGCTATCGCGCGGCGAGCGCCTTCGCTCCGATCGTGGCGCCGTCGCAGGCGCCGTGGGGCATCAAGGCGCTGACCGGCTATCTCGGGCCGAACAAGGATGCCTGGCGCAGCCATGACACGGTGGCGCTGATCGAGGACGGCGCAAGATGTTCCGGCTTCCTGGTCGATGTCGGCGAGGCCGATAATTTCCTGAAAGAACAGCTCAAGCCTGAATTGCTGCAAGCGGCCTGCGCCAAAGCCAACATCCCGCTGACGCTGCGGCGCCAGCCGGGCTATGACCACAGCTATTATTTCATCTCGACCTTCATGGGCGATCATCTGCACTGGCACGCGGAGAGACTGAAGGGATGAGCCTTCCCAGCTACTCCGGCTTGCCGTCATTCGGCGTCAGCAGGCGGATCGGCGAGCGCGGCTGATTCCGTCAACAGGAATGCTGCGAAACACAGCAACGCTCGCACGATCGTGATTCCAGCGCTCGCGCGCGCGCGGACGAAATGCGGGGTTGCAAGCCTTGCCAAATCGGTCATGCTTCCAGCAGAAACAATTCTCCACCGGCGGTCAAGCCGGGGGGATGTTTGGAGGAAGCATGATCCGATGGTTGGTCGGCCTGATTGGCCTCGCTGTTGCGACGACGCAGGCGCTGGCGGACCCCGTCGAAATCCACGTCGGCTATCTCCGCGTTGCCGGTGCCAAATCGACACTGTCGCTGGTCGAGCAGCCCGCCGAGAATGACGGGGTCGCCGGCGCCAAGCTCGCGATCGAAGACAACAACACTACCGGAAAATTCACGGGCCAGCGCTTCACGCTGGAGGAGCACCGGATCAAGGAAGGCGACGACCCGGTCCTGGCTGCGACCGCGCTCGCCGAGAGGAACGGCTTCATCGTGGCTGACCTGCCGGCCGATACGCTTCTGAAAGTGGCCGACGCCTTGCGCGATCGCGGCACGCTGCTGTTCAACGCCGGCGCCATCGACGAGCGGCTGCGCGAGGCCGATTGCCGCGCCAACGTGATCCACACCGCGCCGACGCGCTCGATGCTGGCGGATGCGCTCGGCCAATACCTGGTGTGGAAGAAGTGGTCGCGCTGGCTGCTGGTGGTCGGCTCGCATCACGAGGACAAGCTCTACGCCGATGCGCTGCGGCGCGCCGCCACGCGGTTCGGCGCCAAGATCGTGCAGGAGCGGACCTTCGAGGACAAGGGTGGCGCGCGCCGCACGGACTCCGGCGTGACGCTGATCCAACGCCAGATGCCGGTGGTCACGCAACAGGCACCGGCCTACGACGTACTGGTGGCCGCCGACGAAAGCGAAGTGTTCGCAGCCTATTTACCCTATCGCACCTGGGACCCGCGGCCGGTCGCCGGCTCAGCCGGCCTCGTGCCGCGCAGCTGGGATGCGGCGCAGGACCAGTGGGGCGCGACGCAGATGCAGAACCGCTTCATCAAGCTGAACGCGCGACGGATGACCGCGCTCGACATGCAGGCCTGGACCGCCGTGCGCATGATCGGTGAGGCCACCTCGCGGACCAAATCCGGCGACGTCACGAAGGTCTCGGATTTCATCAAGGAACCGGATTTCGAGATCGCCGCCTTCAAGGGCACGCGGCTGACCGTGCGCGACTGGAATCTCCAGCTGCGCCAGCCGATCCTGCTGGTCGATGGCCGCATGGTAGTGTCGGTGTCGCCGCAGGAAGGTTTCCTGCACCAGGTCTCCGAGCTCGACACGCTCGGCTACGATCGCCCGGAGAGCAAATGCAAGCTGAAATGAGGCGTCGAATGTCGCGTGCGGGATTGCTGGCCGGACTGATGCTGGCAGCAACGCCCGCGCATGCCGTCATCGCCTATGTCTCGAACGAGAAAAGCAACACGGTCTCTGTCATCGACACCGACAGCTGGACCGTGACGGAGACCATCAAGGTCGGCCAGCGCCCGCGCGGCATCGAGTTCACCCGTGACGGCAAATTCGTCATGGTTGCGGTCGGCGACGACGACACCATCCAGGTGATCGACGCCAAGACCCAAGCCGTGGTGGACACGCTGCCCTCCGGACCCGACCCTGAATTGTTCACCCAGGATGCCGCCGGCAAGACGCTCTATGTCGCCAACGAGAACGACAACACCGTCACCGTGATCGATCTGGAGAAGCGCGCGCGCCTCGGCGACATCCAGGTCGGCGTCGAGCCCGAGGGCATGACCATCAGCCCCGACGGCAAGACCCTGATCAACACCTCCGAGACGACCAACATGGCGCATTTCATCGACACCTCGTCGCGCCAGATCGTCGCCAACGTGCTGGTCGATCCGCGCCCGCGCTTTGCCCAGTTCAAGCACGACGCGTCCGAATTGTGGGTGTCGTCCGAGATCGGCGGCACGGTATCGGTCATCGATCCCGGAAAGCATGAGGTGACCGGCAAAATCACCTTCGAGATTCCGGGCCTGCGGAAAGAGGCGATCCAGCCTGTCGGCATCGGCATGACCAAGGACGACAAGACCGCCTTCGTCGCGCTCGGTCCCGCCAACCGCATCGCCGTGGTCGACACCGCCTCGCGCAAAGTCACAAAATATCTGCTGGTCGGCCAGCGCGTCTGGCATATGGCGTTCACGCCGGATGAAAAATATCTGCTCACCACCAACGGCGTCTCCAACGACGTCTCCGTGATCGACGTCGCCGCCCACAAGGTGATCAAGACCATTCAAGTGGGCGAGCTGCCCTGGGGCATCACGATCGTGCCATGACCAGCCCCGCCCCTATCGCAGAACAACGCGAGACATTGAAGCGTGATCCGGCCGCGATGCCGGCGTTGTCGATCGACGGCGTCAGCCATTCCTACGGCCCGCGACGGGCGCTGATCGACGTCTCCCTCGAAGTGCAGCCGGCGAGCTTCACCGCGCTGCTCGGCCTCAATGGCGCCGGCAAGAGTACACTGTTCTCGCTGATCACCCGCCTGTTCGGCATCCAGACCGGTCGCGTCGCCATTTTCGGCCATGACATCACCCGCACGCCCGGCGAGGCGCTGCGGTTGCTCGGCGTGGTGTTCCAGCCGCGCACGCTCGACCTCGATCTGTCGCTGACGCAGAACCTGCTTTATCACGCCGCTCTTCACGGCATCAGCCGGCGCGAGGCGGCCACGCGCAGCGCCGAGTTGCTTGCGCGCATTGGCCTCACTGAGCGCGCCGGCAGCAAGGTGCGCGATCTTTCCGGCGGGCAGATGCGGCGGCTGGAGATTGCCCGCGCGCTGCTGCACCGGCCGCGGCTGTTGCTGCTGGACGAGCCGACCGTCGGGCTCGACGTCAAGGCGCGTGCCGACATCATCGGCCATGTCCGCCAGCTGGTCACCGAGCAGGGCATCGGCGTGCTCTGGGCGACGCATCTGTTCGACGAGACCATGGCCGGCGACGATCTCGTGGTGCTGCACCAGGGCAAGGTGCTGGCGCAGGGCCCGCTGGACCGCGTCCTCGCAGAGGCCGGCGCACAGGACGTCAACACCGCCTTCATGCGCCTGACGGGCGCGCAAGTGATGCCGGGAGGCGGCACATGAACAGCATCGCCACGCGCAACGCACCGCGCGGCTTCTCCACCTCGGAGTACATGACCTGCCTTACCGGCATCGTCTGGCGCGAGGGTCTGCGCTTCCTGCATCAGCGCGAACGCTTCGTCTCGGCGCTGGTGCGGCCGCTGGTATGGCTGTTCATCTTCGCCGCCGGCTTCCGCCAGGTGCTCGGCATCTCCATCATCCCGCCCTACGAGACCTACATTCTCTATGAGGTCTTCATCGCGCCCGGGCTGATGGCGATGATCCAGCTCTTCAACGGCATGCAGTCCTCGCTCTCGATGGTGTACGACCGAGAGATGGGCAATATGCGTACGCTGCTGGTCAGCCCGTTGCCGCGCGGCTTCCTGCTGTTCTGCAAGCTGCTCGCGGGCACTGCGGTGTCGCTGCTCCAGGTCTATGCATTCCTGATCATCGCCTGGTTCTGGGACATCACGCCGCCCCCGATCGGCTACCTCACCGTGCTGCCGGCGCTGATACTGTCGGGGCTGATGCTGGGCTCGCTCGGCATGCTGATCTCCTCGGGCATCAAGCAGCTGGAGAACTTTGCGGGTGTCATGAACTTCGTCATCTTCCCGATGTTCTTTGCGTCGTCCGCGCTCTACCCGCTGTGGCGGGTGCAGGAGGGTAGCCCTTATCTCTACTATGTCTGTCAGGCCAATCCGTTCACTCATGCGGTCGAGCTGATCCGGTTCGCGCTGTATGGGCAGATCAGCTGGATCTCGCTCGCCGTGGTTGGAGCTTGCACAATCGTGTTCATGACCGGCGCGATTTTCGCCTATGATCCCTCACGCGGGCTGGCGCGGCGCGGGCCGGCGGGAGGCGAAGGATGAGGGTCCGGACATATGCCATGGCAACCCTTGCGTTCGCGGTCTCGATGGCAGCCGCACGCGCCGCAGATCCGCGCTATCCCGACTGGCCTTGTACGCAAGCCAAGGTGCCGGAGATCTCCGTCGCCGCCGTCTGGGCAGGCCCCGCGCTCGACGACGCCGAGAGCAAATGGAAGGACGACAGCCGGGTCAGCGCGCTGGTCTCGAAGCTCGCGGCGCGCAAGACGCCGCTGGACGAGGCCGAGAAGTCGGTGAAGGACTTTCTGACCGGCTCCACCGACAAGACCACCAATGCAAAATTGCTGTTCGCCGGCCTGTTCGACACGCTGAACGCCCAGCGCTCCCAGGTCCTGAGCGGACTCGAACGCGTCAGCCGCAAGCAGCGCGAGGCTGCCGACAAGATCCGCGAGGAGACCATCCAGCTCCAGGCGCTGCAGGACGCGACGCCGCGCGACGAGGCGAAGGTCGACGCCATGAGCAACCAGCTGATCTGGGAGACCCGTATCTTCGAGGACCGCCGCAAGGTGGTGCGCTTCGTCTGCGAGGTTCCGACCACGATCGACCAGCGCCTGTTTGCGCTCGGCCGCGTCATCCAGCAGGAAATCGAATAGCGTCAGCCTTCCTGACGGCTTCATGAAAGTTCCCGGATATCAACACCATCGTTAATGTTTGGCGCGCTATCTGCGGGAACCAAAT
This sequence comes from Bradyrhizobium sp. USDA 4474, assembly GCF_054057515.1. Taxonomy (NCBI): domain Bacteria; kingdom Pseudomonadati; phylum Pseudomonadota; class Alphaproteobacteria; order Hyphomicrobiales; family Nitrobacteraceae; genus Bradyrhizobium; species Bradyrhizobium sp. USDA 4474. Next base: position 1,355,829 of record NZ_JBSRZJ010000002.1, read on the forward strand.
CGATCTAGGATGGCTTGTCGATGTGAATCTCTGGAAACGGGAGGCCTCGATGGGAACAGCAAGATTCATCTTCGCGGGCGCTGCAGCCGTCACCATGCTCGCATCCAGCGCTTTTGCTGACGATATGACCGGAATGGTCACTCGAATCGATCGTCTCAACAACACGATCTCGATCCAGCAGATGCAGACGGGCACGGTCGGCGGCAGTGCCGGTGGCGTCGGCGCGCTCCAGCAGTACAAGGCCAAGGACGCTGCGATGCTGGATGCCGTTCACGCCGGTGACAGGGTGACCTACACCGCAACGAACACCGACGGGTCGGGCACGCTGACGAAGCTGCAGAAGCAGTAGGCGGATCACCCGTCGAGGGCTGCGATACTGCACCCACACCATCATCGCGAGCGCAGCAAAGCAATCCTGAGTTCCTCCACCGAACGATTCTGGATTGCTTCGCTACGCTCGCGATGACGTGGAGAAAGCCGGGCTCACTGTCCGGCCGCGGCTCGGGCTGCGCCCTCCTCCGGCAGCCACATGCTGCCGAGAATGTCTTTGCGCGGTGCATCTCGCCACACGGTACCTGCCCGAAGGTTCTTGAGCTTCGGCGGTCGCGGCAACACGTCGATGAAGGCACCGTTCTTCGCGCGCCAGATCGCCTCGGCCTGCGCCGTCGTCAACACGCGCGCACCTTGCAGCGTCGCCGCACGGGCGCGCGGTCATTGTCGGTCCGGTAGCCGTCGGGCTCGGACGGCTTCTGCTGCTGCGCCGATGCCGGCGCCAGGAGCGCGACGGCGACGAGCGCAGCGGCAAGAGGCCATCTCATGGCGCTTTCCTGGCCGCCTCCGCGCCGAGCGGCCGGTCGTTCTCATCGAGCAGCGGCACGCCGAAATCGATCAGGATCTTGTTGATCTCGCCCTGGTTCTCCTGGATCAGCTTGTTGAGCAGCCGCTTCCAGTTCTGGTCGGCGGGGCGCACGCCCATGCCGATGCGATAGACCAGCTTCGGCCCTGCGGTTTCCTTCACCAAGGGCGTGATGTGCAGCGAGCCGGCCTTCTTGGCGTAGTACCCTGCCATCGGTCCCCACAGCACGCCGGCGTCGATCTTGCCGGCGGTGAGATCGTCGATCATCGCCTGTGCGGAATTGTCGTAGCGCGTGTCGATCATCAGCGGATAGGGCTTGGCGTCGCTCATCAGCCCGGCGATCGCCATGTTGGTCGCCGGCGGTGTGCCGGCGATGATACCGACGTGCTTGCCTTTGAGCCTGGGATCCTCGAGCGTATCGACATCCTCGAGTCCGCCACCGGCCTTCGCGACCAGCGCATAGGTCGTGCGGTAATAGGGATTGGTGCCCTGCACGACGTCGTCGCCTTGCGGGAAGCCCATGATGACGTCGCAGCGGTGCGCGCCCAGGGTCATGCGGACGAAGCCTGTCGCCTGCGGGAAGAACACGTAGTCCAGCTTCTTGTGCAGCTTGTTCGCGAACAGCTCCGCAAGCTTGTTCTCGATGCCCTCACCCTTCTCGTTGGAGAACGGCATGTTGCGCGGATCGGCACAGACACGCAGCACCTTGGGATCGACCAGCTCGAACGAAAGGTCACCACCGTCAGTCGTCTGCGCGCTGGCGACATCGCCCATCCCACAAGCCGCCACCATCATACACACTGAAATCAACCAGCGACGATGCCGATCGGCTTCCATCGCGCTTCCTCCTCATTCCATTCGAATGCAATCCATGCAACGCGGGATGCGCCATGTCCGCCAAGCCTTGTGTTGGCTTCGTCGTGTTGCAGCGCAGTGCGGCAAGCCCTGAAACTGAGGCGAAAACGTGTCTCGTCTCGCGTCAAGGATCGCAGTCCTGTGCCTGCTGGGAGTTAGCACGCGCCGGGACTGCCGAATTGCCTGTAAGCGAAGTCGCGCCGGGAATCTTCGTGCACTCGGGGACAATCACCCTGATGACGCGCGAAAACGAGGGCGATATTGCCCATGTCGGCTTCATCGTCGGGACGGAAGCGGTGGCCGTCATCGACACCGGCGGCAGCTTGCGCGAGGGCGAGGAATTGCTGGCATCCTAATTTGCGCTTCACCTGTGTCTCCAACGGCGCCAAGCGTTTTCGCGCGGAGGCCAAGGACACGGATGGTCACGTGTTCCGCAATGAATGGGACGTGGACAAGCCGGGGACGTAGGTCTCCCAACCGTCATGGCCGGGCTTGTCCCTGCCATGACGAATGCGGTTGGCACGGCGCCTTGATCAGAAGCACCTCACCTCGGCCTCGGCCTGCGCGCGGCGCAAATCACTCACCGCCGAATTCGCCTGCTCTGACGTCCGGAACTGGGCGCCGAGATTGCCGCGGACCTGGGACATGCTGAGCGCAGTCTCGGCGGTGACGTAACGGTCATAGGGGACGATCGAGGCGACGACATCGACCGAGCAAGAACATTGCTCGATCGCCTGCCGCGTCTCGCCATTGGCCTTCATGCAGCCATAGACATATTCCGCGCGCGCCGAGGTCGGATAATCATTGGCCTCCTCGGCCCGGGAGGCATAGGCGGTCGCCGCAAGCACGACCACGGCGGCGACGATCGGTCGTACCTGTCCCGCAAGACTCATGAGCGTCCTCCCGCTGGTTGCGATGGAAGCTATGCTATGCGTATTGTCCTGAAAAGCACTCTGTCAGAGGAAGCGGCTCACAAGGTGATGAGAGTTTTGGCACGAATATTGGCGCTCGCGATGATGCTGGCACTGACGCCGGGCCTGCGGGCCCAGGCAGCTGATGTCATCCGCCTGGCGGTCCAGAAGACCGGAACGTTCGCCTGGGAACTGGCGACGATCCGCGAGGCCGGGCTGGATAAGGAGGCCGATCTGTCGCTGGAAGTGACCGAGCTTGCGAGCCCGGAGGCCGGCAAGATCGCGCTCCGCGCCGGCAATGCCGATATCATGCTGTCGGACTGGCTGTGGGTTTCGCGCGAGCGCGCGCTCGGCGCCAAGCTCACCTTTTATCCCTATTCGAGCGCGCTCGGCGCGGTGATGGTGCCCGCTTCCTCCCCGATCAAGACGCTTGCCGACCTCAGAGGCCGCAAGCTCGCCGTCGGTGGCGGTCCGATCGACAAGAGCTGGCTGCTGCTGCAAGCACGTATGAAGCAGGACGGCATCGACCTGAAATCGGATGCGACCATCGTCTATGGCGCGCCGCCGCTGATCGCCGCCAAGGCGCTCGAAGGCGAGACGGATGCGACCCTGAATTTCTGGAATTTCTGCGCCCAGCTCGAGGCCAAGGGCTTTCGCCGCCTCGCCGGCATCGAGGAGATTCTGCCGAAGCTGGGCGTCGAGGGCGCTGTCTCTGCCGTCGGCTACGTCTTCGACGAGAGCTGGGCCGCGAGCCATCGCGACGCCGTGGCGCGCTTCGTCGCCATGACGCGCAAGGCCAAGCAGTTGCTCGTCACCTCGGACGCAGCCTGGGACAAGATTGCGCCGCTCACCGGCGCGACCGGTCCGGCTATGCTGAAGACTTACCGCGATCGCTATCGCGACGGCATTCCGCGCCGGACCATCAATGATGAGGAGGCGGATGCGCGCGTGCTGTACCGCGTGCTGGCCGGGATCGGCGGCCGTGACCTTGTCGGGCCGGCGGCCGAGCTCGATCCCGGCACGTTCTATCATGCAGCTCCCGGAGATTGAGGTGCTGCGCCTTCTCTCGTTCGTCCTCTTCGTTGCGATCTGGTGGACCGCCGCATTGTTCGTCGGCGGTGCCAAGCTGCCCTCTCCGCCTGCGGTACTCAACGTCATCATCGCGGACGCCGCGAGCGGCGCGCTGTTCCTGCATCTCGGCGCCACGCTGGCGCGCGTCGCATTGTCTTTCGTGCTCGCGATGTCCGTCGGCAGCGCCATCGGTTATCTGATGGGCCGGGTGAAGCTCGCGGACCGGCTCGGCGATCCCTGGCTGATCCTGCTGCTCAACCTGCCGGCGCTGGTGGTGATCGTGCTGGCCTATATCTGGGCCGGCCTCACCGAGGCCGCGGCGATCGGGGCGATCGCCATCAACAAGCTGCCGACCGCGGTCGTCACGTTGCGCGAGGGGGCGCGCGCGCTCGACCGTTCGCTCGATGAGATGGCGACCGTGTTCGCAATGCCCCGCTGGCGCGCCTTCCGCCACGTCGTGCTACCGCAGCTTGCGCCCTATCTCGCGGCCTCCGCCCGCTCCGGCCTCTCGCTGGTGTGGAAGATCGTTCTGGTCGCCGAGCTGCTCGGACGGCCGAACGGCGTCGGATTCGAGATCGGTGTCGCCTTCCAGCTGTTCGACACGCCGCGGCTGCTCGCCTATTCCCTGACCTTCGCGGCCGTCGTGCTCGTGATCGAGACCGCGCTGGTGCAGCCGTTCGAGGCCCGCGCAACGCGGTGGCGGCCCCGTGCGGCTTGAGGTCGAGATCACCGGCAAGACTTACAGAAGTGCCGCGGGCGGAACGCACGAGGTGCTTTCGCCCCTGAAATTTGGCTTGCAATCCGGCGAAGTCGGCGTGCTGATCGGTCCGTCCGGCTGCGGCAAGAGCACGATGCTGCGCATCATCCTCGGGATCGACCGCGATTTCGGCGGCCGTGTCAGGCGCCCCGCGGAAGCGCGAATCGGCATGGTGTTTCAGGAGCCGCGGCTATTGCCGTGGCGCACCGTCGAGCAGAACGTACGGCTGGCGGCGCCTGATGTTTCCGATGCCAGGCTTGCCGAGCTGTTCAGGATACTGGAGCTCGAGGCGCATCGCAGCCACTTCCCCGGCGAATTGTCGCTCGGCCTCGCCCGGCGTGTTGCGCTGGCGCGCGCTTTTGCAGTCGAGCCCGATCTGCTCGTGCTGGACGAGCCCCTCGCCTCGCTCGACGACGCGCTCGCCGGCCGCCTGCGCGACGAGATCGCGACGCTCGTCGCGAGTCGCTCGGTGATGACGCTGCTGGTGACCCACAGCCTCGAGGATGCGATCCGTCTCGGCGACCGCCTGTTCTTTCTCTCGCTGCGCCCGGCGCGCATCGTGCAGGACGTGCCGATCTCGATTCCGCGCGCCGAACGCAGCGAAGCCGAGCTTGCGAGGATCAAGGCGGAGCTCGCGGCGTTGCCGCTTGAATCGACATGAGAACTCGTGGTCAACTGCATCAATGAGATCGTCCCGAGGAGGTCACCAATGCGCCGTCAGCTGATCGCGATTGGCATTTTGTTGGCTATGCCAGGCACAGCGCTCGCGCAGACCAAGGGCAAAGGCATCCGTCTCTGGAATCTCACGAGCGAGACGATCTCCGGCTTCCAGCTTGCGCCATCAGGCAAGACCGACTGGGGCCCGAACCAGTGCCTGAACGACAAGGACAAGGAGGTCGATCACGACGAGCGGCTGCGCATTACCGGCGTCGAACCCGGCCGCTACGACGCCAAGGTCACCTATCCCAATTCCCGGCAATGCGTCGTCCGCGACATCGAGATCAAGGCCGATGCGGTGTTCTCGATCGCGGACAAAGATCTGAAGGACTGCACGAAGTAGCAGGCGCGCCTCACGCCTTGTCATGTGTGTGCGGATATTCGCAACGCCAGCGCACCGCCCGCCATTTCGGATGCTCGCCGATCCATTGCGCGATATGGGGCGGCGCCGCCATCGAGCATTGCGCCGGTGAGCCGCCGAAGTCGAACACCAGATGCAGCTCCTCGCAGGTCGCAGGCGAGAGCACCACACACACAGTCACCACCAGGTCGATCGGGTTCATGCCGGGATCCTCGCGCGGGAGCGATTGAGACGAGCACAATAGGCTACGCTCCGGGCTGCGGGTAGTTTCATTCGGTGCGAGACGGGCCGGCAAGCCGCGTAGCTAGAAGTTGATCCCGAACACCAGCCGCGCCTGATGGCGCTCGAAATTGACCAGGTCGAGATTGGCCGCTGATCCCGCGGGACGGCCCCAGGCCTGCATGCTCCAGCTCAAGGTGAGCCGCGATTGCTCCGAGAGCTGGAAATAAGCAGTCGGTCCGACGAACAGCGCCTGCCCCGAGAGCGCGCCGAGACCGATGCCGTCATATTGGCGGAAGTAACGCATCTCACCGCCGAGCAGCATGGTTGGGCTCACGCGCACCATGCCGGCGAACGCGGCGCCAACCGTCGAGCTCTTCTCGGACAGCCGCGACACCTCGAAGCGCGCCCATTCCGGCTGGTAGACCAGATTGAGCGCGCCGACGACAAAGTTCGGGATCAGCTCGCGGTCAAAGGCCAGCGTGAAGTCGGTGCCGTACATCCGCCCTTTCGCGCCGCTGACCTCGTCGATGCGATCGCCATGGGTCTCCGAGGCGATCGTGAAGCCGAACGGCGCGGTCACGTGATCCAGCAAGCGATAACGCAGGTCGAGCGAGAAACCCTGGAAGTTGAACTGGCGGCGGTCGTCGACATCAGGGACGCCGGTGATGTCGTGCATCGTCGCCGTGCCGCCGGCCTCGATGCGAAAGTTCGGCAGCGGCACGATCTCGATCTCGACCTCCTCGCCGAGCGCGCGATAGGTGCCGCTGCCCTTGCCGAAGCGTCCTGTCGTCTGAGTCTGGAATTCGCGCTCGCCGGGATTACCGACGTCACTGCCGATCATGAAGCCGAAGATGTGCTCGGTATCGAAGCCCTCTTCGGCGCTCGCACATGCCGGCGCGAGCGCAGCCGTGCAGGCCAGGGTCCAGAGGATGTGGGCTCTCGTGCGCATCCCTGACACTACCACGGCTTCGACGGCATCTGCCATCGAAGCCGCGGCAGGTCGTCAGTCCTACTTGCGCGCAGCGCAGGCGTACATGTTGATTTCCATGCCGACCGGCACTTCCACGATCTTCGGAGCTTTCCAAGCCATTCGGGGTCTCCCCAAGTATTGAGCGCGACATCGCGCCGGCCAAAACCTAGGGCTGGGTCAGGCACGGCGCAAGTCTGGAATTGGACCGCAGACACAGCGAACCATCGCGCAACACACGCAAATTTCGCTCTCGGGCAAATCGCCTTCGCTCCCAGTCAAACGTGGTGGCTCTCAACGCAACAGCCGGAGAAGCGCGCGACCTGCGCGCGAATTCAACTCCTTCGCATCCAGCGTTCCATCCCCGTCGGGATTGGCCGCGTTGAAACGCTGCTCGACCACGGCCAGGTATTCGTCGAGCGTGAGCGTGCCGTCGTGATCGGGGTCGTCGGCAGCGGCGAGCTCTTTCGCCGTTAACCGTCCGCGGGGTTCGCGCAAGCGCAAGCGCAATTGAGCGACGCGCCATCATTTGGACCTCCCTGATCGTGAGCCGATTCGCGCGGGCATGGAATGACATAAGTCCACAAGGATGCCGCGGTTCAAGTCCGGAACCGCTGGCCGTTCAGTGCACGACTGGCGAACCCCTACGGCTCCAGCGCGCGCCCGTCGCAAGCCCTGCATCACGCCACGGAATTTTTTCAGCGCCTGCACACAAGTGGGAGTTGCAAGTGGGGGGCCAAGTGAGAGTTGCAAGTGAGGGTTGATCGTCAGGTTTCCGTCAGGTGACCGGCTTCCGGCGCCAAAATATCGGCAGTGCACTCTCGACTTTCGTATTGACGTGTTTTGCTTTCCAACGGAGTGTTGTTCCTGCAGCGCCAAAAGGCGCGCCTATTGGGAGGAACGGATGAAACGTTTTGCGATGGCCGCGAGCCTCGTCATATCCGCATGCTCGGTTGCGAGCGCACAGACGACCGATCAACTGGTCAAGGGCGCAACCGATACATCGAACGTTCTCAACTACGGGATGGGTTACAATCTCCAGCGGTTCTCGACGCTGAACCAGATCAACAAAGACACCGTCAAGAACCTCGTCCCGGTCTGGAACTACTCCTTCAACGACGATCGCAGCGAGGAATCGCAGCCGCTGGTGTACCAGGGCGTGATCTACGTGACCTCACACAATGCGACCATGGCGGTCGATGCCAAGACCGGCAAGCAGATCTGGAAATCCAAGATCGAATATCCGGCCGAGACTCCACGCATCGTCTGCTGCGGTATCATCAATCGCGGCGGCGCGCTCTACGAAGGCAAGCTGTTTCGCACCACGCTCGACGCCAACGTGATCGCGATCGACACCAAGAACGGCAAGGAGCTGTGGCGGCAGAAGGCGGCCGACATCAAGGAAGGCTATTCGATGACGGTGGCGCCTCTGGTCGCCGACGGCGTCGTCATCACCGGCATCTCGGGCGCCGAGTTCGGCACCCGCGGCTTCATCGACGGCTGGGATCCGGCCACCGGCAAGCATCTCTGGCGCACCCATTCGATCCCCTCGCCGGACGAGCCCGGCGGCGACACCTGGAAGGGCGATACCTGGAAGCTCGGCGGCGGCTCGACCTGGATCACGGGGTCTTATGATCCCGAGCTGAACACGGTGTATTGGGGCATCGGCAATCCCGGCCCGTTCAACGCGGCCGTGCGCCCCGGCGATAACCTCTACACCTGCTCCGTGCTGGCGATGGATCCCAAGACCGGCAAGATCAAGTGGCACTACCAGTTCTCGCCGAACAATCCGTTCGACTATGACGCGGTGGCCGAGATGGTCCTCGCCGACATGAACGTCGAGGGCAAGCCGACCAAGGTGCTGATGGACGCCAACCGCAACGGCTTCTTCTACGTGCTCGACCGCACCAACGGAAAGGTGCTCGCCGCCAATCCTTACGTGAAGGTGAATTGGGCGAGCGGCGTCGACCTGAAGACGGGCAAGCCGATCGAGACCGACGTCGTCAAGGACGCGCGCGACGGCAAGAAGGTCACGGTCTATCCGTCGATCCTCGGCGGCAAGAACTGGGAGCCGATGTCGTTCAATCCTCAAACCGGCCTCGCCTACGCCAACACGCTCGCCTTTGGCGGCAGGTACAAGTCGGAACCGGTCACATTCAAGCAGGGTGAATGGTATCTCGGCATGGACCTGACCGATCCCTGGGAATGGGGTGACGGTGCGCGCGGCCATCTGAAGGCGATCGACCCGATGACCGGCAAGGCGAAGTGGGAAGCGGCAAGCGACATTCCGCGCTTCTCCGGCGTGTTGTCGACCGCCGGCGGCGTCGTGTTCACGGGTTCGCTGACCGGCGAGTTCGAGGCCTTCGACGCCGACAGCGGCAAGAAGCTCTGGCAGTTCCAGACCGGCTCCGGCATCGAGGGCCAGCCGGTGACCTGGCAGCAGGATGGCGTGCAGTACGTGGCCGTCACCTCCGGTTACGGCGGCGTCTACTCGCTGTTCTCCGGCGACGAGCGGTTGGCCAAGGTGCCACCCGGCGGCTCGCTCTGGGTCTTTGCGGTGAAGCAGTAACGGCAAGATACGTTGAGAGACACATCTCACAAGACGGTGGCGATCCTCGCCACCGTCGCGGTGCTGACGGTCGCGCTTGCGGCGACCGCTCGTGCCGCGGATGATTCAAATGGCAATCCGCTGCAGGCGCAGATCGACCATGGCAAATCGACCTATGCCGAAAAGTGCTCGCACTGCCACGGCCCCAACATGATGAATTCCGGCACCATCACGCCGGACCTGCGCGCCTTCCCTGATGACAAGACGCGCTTCGTCACCACCGTAAAGAATGGCAAGAACAACAAGATGCCGCCCTGGGGCGACATTCTGAGCGATGATGATATCGGAAATCTCTGGGCCTTCATTTCAAGTCGGAGGAAGCCATGAGGAGCCGATTGGCGGCGCTTGGTCTCGTTGCGATGCTTGCAGCGCCAGCGACGGCGGCCCGGGCGGCTGATCCCCTCAGCGTCTGCCTCGACGAGGATCGCCCGCCGCTCTCGGCGCATCACAAGGGCAAGCCCGACTCGGGCTTCGACGTGCTGCTGGCGCACGCGATCGCGGACCGCTTGGGGCGACCGCTCAGGATACAATGGTTCGAGAGCAAGCTGGATGAGGATTCCAGCCCCCAGCTCGAGGCCAACGCCCTGTTGTCCGACGGGCGCTGCTCGCTGATCGGCGGCTACGCGCTGACCACGGATTCCCTGGTCAAGCCCGGCATGAAGACGGCTCGCTTGCCGGATTTTTCCGGCGCCACGCGCGACGACCGGCGCCGCCGCGTCGCACTCGGGGTGCTCGCGCCCAGCCAGCCTTATGTCTATTCGCCCATGACGGTCGTGCTTGGGCCGAAGGCGCGCGACCGCAAGATCGGCGATATCGGCGATCTCGCCGGTCTTCGCCTTGCGATCGAAAGCGGATCTTTGGGTGACGCCATCCTGATGACCTTCGACAAGGGACGGCTGATCGACAACATTACTCATCTCGTCCCCGGCCGCGACAATCTCATGGGTGCGCTCGATCGCGGCGACTATGACGCGAGCCTGATCGACCTCGCTCGCTTCGACGCGTATCGCGCCGGGCATGCTGACACGGCCATCACCGCCTCCGGTTACTACTATCCGATCGGCGCCAATCGCGGCTATGTCGGGCTTGGCAGCGATCCGGCATTGATCGAGTCCGTCGACAAGGCACTGACGGATCTTGCCGCCGAGGGCAAGATTGCCGAGTTCGGCCGGCAGGCCGGCCTGACTTATTTGCCGCCGCATGAGCCTGCGATCCTCGGCGACGTCTGGACCAGGATCATTCAGCGATGAGCGGAAACGCTCTTCGGTCCGGGACGAGCCGACGCGCTGGCGCGATCGGCGCATTCGTCGGCGTGCCCCTGGGCTTCCTCGCCGGCCTAGCCCTGACGCAAAACCGCGTCTGTCATGCGCTCGCGGTTCTCCCCGCCACGCTGGAGCGGAATGCCGTGAGCGACTCGAGTGCGGCCTAGGTCTCGTCCGCCGCGACCACGCCATGCTGTCCCTTGTGGATCGATGACGGCACCACGCCAAATTATTTCCGGAACACGCGGCTGAAATGCGATGAGCTGGAGAAGCCCCAGGAGAACGCGACGTCGGTGATGGTTTTGCCGCCGTGAGCCTCGAGCTCCTGGCGGCAGTTCTGCAGGCGCGCCTGCCAGATGTAGTCGCTCACCGTCGTACCGCGCTGGGAGAACAGCATGTGCAGATAGCGCTTGGAGCAGCCGAGCTCGGCGGAGATCTGGTCGATGCACAGATCGGCATCGCGCAGATGCTCGCGGATGAAAAATTGGGCGCGCACATACATCGCTTCTGGCCCGACCCGATCGAACATCGTGTCGGCTTCGCGCAGCGGCAGCAGCAACAGATCGATCAACGAATCGGCAACACCGGCTGCGCTGTTGGCCGACAGCTTCGCCGCCTCGTCGAACGTGGCATGGACGAAATCATGGGCGATTCGTCCCGTCCCCGTCTTCGCCGTCAGCTTGCAAGCCGGCATGCGCTGCGACGGGAAACCTCGATCGCGCAACAACGCCTTCGGCACGATCACCACGTCGTGGCGCGTGAAGGCGGGGCTGACGATCAAGTGCGGGCAGGAGACGTCATAGGCGATGATGTCGCCCGGATTCAGCTCGATCTGGCGGCCCTCCTGCTCGAAATAGGACACGCCGTAGGTCTGGAAGTGGATCTTGATGTAAGGGTGTTCGTTGGCCTTGGCGCGCGCCAATGTGTGCGCGATGCGATGCTGGCTCACTTCGATCTGGCAGAGCTTCAGGCGCGAGACCGTGGTGTAGTCGATACGGCCTTCGAGCGATGAGGCTTCCAGCGGATCGACATCGAAGTGACCACACAGACTCGTCAGTCCGTCGATCCAGCTCTGGACCTGTCGCTTCGGCGTCAACCCGGTCGTCGAGAGCGTGTGAATTGTGTCGGACATCGACCCAGCCACTGGCGTTACCCGGAGATTCGACGCCAATCGCGGCCTGAGCCTGCTGGAGCCCTCAGCCATGACCGCGTGACGTTTACCTCGAATTTGTGTGGTCTTTGAAACGAGCGCCATCGTTCCTTTGCCACCCCTGAATGTTATTCCTCCGCCTTAGTTGCAGCGTCGTCAAGGGAAACCTGATCGTTGAGCGCCGCGCCGCACCGAAGCCGCTGAATTCGCTGCCGCAAAACCAAAAACTTCGCCTTCGTGCGCTGTCGAGCAAAGCGGGTTCACTCTTGGGCAAGTCTCTCGTTGACGAAGTCGTTAGGGATTGCGGCAGGAACAAAAAGAACGGGCCGCTCCTGCACGCGCCCATGGCTCTCATTACGAGGAGGAAACAGCACAGCATCGTTTCCGGTCCCCAACGTGACCGCCCTGCACGAGCAGACGCCGGACGCAATGCCCGGTGACTAAACAATGCTTCGCAAACAATAAACGCGACCAACGGAGGAATGACTATGCGCAAGGTGCTACTGGCGACCTTTCTTGGCTCCGCGGCGGCTCTCGCCGTCGGGAGTGCGTCAGCCAATGACGAGCTGATCAAGATGTCGCAGAACCCGAAAGACTGGGTGATGCCGACGGGCGACTATTCCAACAACCGCTACTCCAAGCTGAACCAGATCAACGCGCAAAATGTCGGCAAGCTCCAGGTCGCCTGGACCTTCTCGACCGGCGTGCTGCGCGGCCACGAAGGCGGCCCGCTGATCATCGGCAACATGATGTACGTCCATACGCCGTTCCCGAACAAGGTCTATGCCATTGACCTTTCGCAGGACAACAAGATCGTCTGGAAGTACGAGCCGAAGCAGGACCCGAACGTGATCCCGGTGATGTGCTGCGACACGGTTAACCGCGGCCTGGCCTACGGCGATGGCAAGATCTTCCTGCATCAGGCCGACACGACCTTGGTCGCACTCGACGCCAACGACGGTCAGGTTGCGTGGACCGCCAAGAACGGCGATGCCAGCAAGGGCGAGACCGGAACCTCGGCGCCGATGGTCATCAAGGACAAGGTGCTGATCGGCATCTCCGGTGGTGAGTTCGGCGTTCAGGCCCATATGAGCGCCTACGACATCAAGACCGGAAAGCTGGCCTGGCGCGGCTATTCGGAAGGCCCGGATGACCAGATCCTGGTCGACGACAAGACCACCGCCCTCGGCAAGCCGATCGGTAAGGACTCCAGCTTGAAGACCTGGCAAGGCGATCAGTGGAAGATCGGCGGCGGCGCCACCTGGGGCTGGATCTCCTACGATCCGGAGCTGAACCTCGTCTATTACGGATCGGGCAATCCCTCGACCTGGAATCCGAAGCAGCGTCCCGGCGACAACAAATGGTCGATGACGATCTGGGCGCGTAACCCGGACACCGGCGTCGCCAAATGGGTCTATCAGATGACGCCCCACGATGAATGGGACTATGACGGCGTCAACGAGATGATTCTCTCGGATCAGTCGATCAACGGCCAGTCCCGCAAGCTGCTGACGCATTTCGATCGTAATGGCCTCGGCTATACGCTCGATCGCGCCACAGGTGAGCTCCTGGTCGCCGAAAAGTACGATCCGAAGGTGAACTGGACCTCCGGCGTCGACATGGACAAGAACTCGGCCACCTATGGTCGTCCGAAGGTGCTCGACGCGGCTTCGACCGACAAGGCGGGTGAAGACCACAACGTGAAGGGCATCTGCCCGGCCGCGCTCGGCACCAAGGACGAGCAGCCGGCAGCCTACTCGCCGGACACGCAGCTATTCTACGTCCCGACCAACCACGTCTGCATGGACTATGAGCCGTTCAAGGTGAGCTACACCGCCGGCCAGCCCTATGTGGGTGCGACGCTCTCGATGTATCCGCCGCAGGGCGATACCAACATGGGCAATTTCATCGCCTGGGACGGCAAGACCGGCAAGATCGTCTGGTCGAACAAGGAACAGTTCTCGGTCTGGTCGGGTGCACTCGCAACCGCCGGCGGCGTGGTGTTCTACGGCACGCTCGAAGGCTACCTGAAAGCTGTCGACGCCAAGACCGGCAAGGAGCTCTACAGGTTCAAGACTCCTTCCGGCATCATCGGCAACGTCACCACCTATGAGAACGCCGGCAAGCAGTACGTGGCCGTTCTCTCCGGCGTTGGGGGCTGGGCCGGCATCGGTCTGGCAGCGGGTCTGACCGATCCGAACGCGGGCCTGGGCGCGGTCGGCGGCTATGCGGCGCTCAGCAACTATACCGCGCTCGGCGGTACACTGACCGTGTTCTCGCTGCCGTCGAACTAGCCTCACGTTCTCATCGCTCCGGCGCGTGGATCAACTCCACGCGCCGGCTCGTCAGATGCCTTTCGAGGAACACCCCTTGCGTAAAATCTGCTCTGTCATTGCCGCCATCATCTGCGTTGCATCCGGGGGAATTGCCGTTGCCGACGGCTCGGGGGATCCGGCTGCCGTAAAGCAGAACGAAACCGGCGAATGGCTCGATAAGGACGGCAATCCGACCTACAAGATCAACGGGGACACCGTGGACTGGTACACATATTCGGGATATCGCCGCTACCATTCGGATTGTCACGTCTGCCATGGCCCGGATGGCATGGGCTCGACCTATGCGCCCGCATTGAAGGATTCGCTCAAGACCATGAGCTACGCCGACTTTTTGGGCACCGTCGCCTCCGGCCGCAAGAACATCTCGACCGCCGCAGAGAATGTGATGCCAGCCTTCGGCGATAATCCGAACGTCGCCTGCTACATGGACGATCTCTACGTCTATCTGCGTGCCCGCTCCAACGACGCCTGGGGCCGCGCACGTCCGGGCAAGCATGAGGACAAGAACGACGCCTATACCAGGGATGAAGACTCGTGCATGGGCAAGAAGTGAACGTTTGCAGCCTGCCAGAGACTTAAGACTTGGCATCCAGAGAGAATCTGAGGAGTTACCGATGAAGACACGTGCCGCCGTCGCTTTCGAAGCCAAGAAGCCGCTCGAGATCGTCGAGGTCGAACTGGACGGGCCGAAGGCCGGCGAAGTTCTGGTCGAGATCAAGGCGACGGGCATCTGCCATACCGATGCCTACACACTCGATGGTCTCGACAGCGAAGGCATCTTCCCGTCGATCCTCGGCCATGAGGGCGCCGGCATCATCCGTGAGATCGGTGCAGGCGTGACCTCTGTGAAGCCGGGTGATCATGTCATTCCGCTCTACACGCCGGAATGCCGTCAGTGCAAAAGCTGCCTGAGCCAGAAGACCAATCTCTGCACCGCGATCCGCGCGACGCAGGGCAAGGGGGTGATGCCTGACGGCACCAGCCGCTTCTCCTACAAGGGCAAGCCTATCTATCACTACATGGGCTGCTCGACCTTCTCGAACTTCACCGTGCTGCCGGAGATCGCGGTGGCGAAAATCCGCGAGGACGCCCCCTTCGACAAGAGCTGCTACATCGGCTGCGGCGTCACCACCGGCGTCGGCGCCGTCGTCAACACTGCGAAAGTGACGCCGGGCTCCAACGTCGTCGTGTTCGGCCTCGGCGGTATTGGCCTGAACGTGATCCAGGGCGCCAAGATGGCCGGCGCCGACAAGATCATCGGCGTCGACATCAACGACTCCAAGGAAGAATGGGGCCGCCGGTTCGGCATGACCGACTTCGTCAACCCGAACAAGATCACCGGCGATATCGTCCCGCATCTGGTGACCCTGACCGACGGCGGCGCCGATTACACGTTCGACTGCACCGGCAATACCAATGTGATGCGCCAGGCGCTGGAAGCCTGCCATCGCGGCTGGGGCACCTCGATCATCATCGGCGTTGCCGAAGCCGGCAAGGAGATCGCCACCCGTCCGTTCCAGCTCGTCACCGGCCGCAATTGGCGCGGCACCGCCTTCGGCGGCGCGCGCGGCCGCACCGACGTACCAAAGATCGTCGATTGGTACATGAACGGAAAAATCCAGATCGATCCGATGATCACCCATACGTTCAAGCTCGAAGACATCAACAAGGGCTTCGACCTGATGCACGAGGGAAAATCGATTCGTTCAGTCGTCGTGTTCTAGCTCGCAAGCGTAACACCAAGGAGGATCGACCTATGGCTTCACTGCATCCCTCGATCGACAATGGCCTCAAACAAGGCACCGGCCACTTTGCCGGCGGCACGCTCGCCTGCAAATGCGGGGACCATCAGGTCAAGGTCGGCATCAAGGGCGACGTGGCGCACAACCACGCCTGCGGCTGCACCAAGTGCTGGAAGCCGCAGGGCGCGACCTTCTCGGTCGTCGCGGTCGTGCCGCGCCAGAACGTCACCGTGCTCGAGAACGGCGACAAGCTCCAGATCGTAGACGCGTCCGCGGTGATCCAGCGGCACGCCTGCAAGGCCTGCGGCACCCACATGTTCGGCCGCATCGAAAACCAGAATCATCCGTTCCATGGCCTCGATTTCGTCCATCCGGAGCTGTTCCAGGAGCAGGGCTCGCAAGCGCCGCAATTCGCCGCCTTCGTCTCCTCGGTGATCGAGTCGGGCGTGAAGCCGGAGCAGATGGCCGGCATCCGGTCGCGGCTGAAGGAGATCGGTCTCGAGCCTTATGACTGCCTGTCGCCGGCGCTGATGGATGCGATCGCGACCCACGTCGCGAGTGCCAAGGCTGCCTGAGCTGGACCTTCTGAACAAGGCCGTCCCAAGATGCCTCGAGCTCGAACGATCTCGGCATATCGACGCCTGTGCACGTTGCGTATGCGATCGCTTTCCGCTCCCTCAGTCCTGGTCTCTGAATGACTGCGCAGTGCCGCCTTCTTCCTCCTTGAAGTCAGCGTGCCCCTGCGATTCTCCCTCCCTCGACTGAGGACAACTGCTTCGTCCGCACAGTCCCTCTGGCGGACGAAGCTTTTTTCGTTGCATCTTCGCTCTTGACGCCACGAGTTGGCGCGCCCTGCTTTTGACAAACCCGGATGCAATCTGTTCACGTTGAGAACACTCGGCTGTGAATGCCGATGCGGCTCGATCTCTGCTACGGTCTCGTCGTCACGATGCCGCGAGTTCAATCAATCAAGAACAAGACGAGAGGTATCGAGCACATCCGGACATTGCGATTCGCTTTCCAGCCCCTGCCGGGACCTGCTTGCGTGGGACGACGGGCTGGAGCGCGGTCACACGACCCTACCGACATTGCGCCGACCGAGATCGGCGATGTTGAAATCAGCAAGCTTATGAAGAGCGAGGACGATCATGATCAAGGTGAAGATCAACGGGCAGGAACAGAGCTGGGACGGTGACCCGGATCTCCCGCTACTCTGGTTCCTGCGCGACGAAGCCGGCCTGACCGGCACGAAATTCGGCTGCGGCCAGGCCCTGTGCGGCGCCTGCACCGTCATCGTCGACAAAGAGGCGGTGCGCTCCTGCATCACCTCGATCAGCGACGTCGCCGGACGCGAGGTCACCACGATCGAGGGGCTGCATCCGGATGGCGATCATCCCGTGCAGAAGGCCTGGCGCCAGGTCAATGTCCCCCAATGCGGCTTCTGCCAGGCCGGCCAGATCATGCAGGCGGCTGCACTGCTGACGGAGAATCCCAAGCCGTCGCACGACCAGATTCGCGAGGCGATGTCAGGCAATATCTGCCGCTGCGGCTGCTACCAGCGCATCGAGAACGCCATCCATCTCGCGTCGATGGAGGTGTGACATGAATTTCATCGACAATCCGGGGAAGCTTCGAGGCTTTGAAAAGAATCTGAAGGTCGAGAAAATCTCACGCCGAAGCATCCTGAAGGGGCTCGGCGTTACCGGCGGTTTCGTGCTCTCCGCCCCCGTCATGTCGCGCCAGGCCTTTGCCTACGAGACCGGCGCCGGCAAGATGCCGCATGGCGTCGTGGTCGATCCGCGCGTCTTTGTCGCGGTCGCACCTGACGGCACCGTCACCATCCTCGCTCATCGCTCCGAGATGGGGACCGGCGTACGCACCAGCCTGCCGCTCATCGTCGCCGAGGAGATGGAGGCCGAATGGTCCAAGGTGAAGGTCGAGCAGGCCCACGGCGACGAGGTCAAGTACGGCAACCAGGACACTGATGGCTCGCGCAGCACGCGGCACTATCTGATCCCAATGCGCCAGATCGGCGCCTCGGCCCGCACCATGCTGGAGCAGGCTGCGGCAAAGCGCTGGAACGTGCCGGCGACTGAAGTGAAGGCCGCCAATCACGAGATCGTCCATAGCGCGAGCGGACGCAAGCTCGGCTTCGGCGAACTCGCGGCCGACGCTGCCAAGGAATCGGTGCCTGCGATCGAAGGCCTCAAGCTGAAGGACCCCAAGGATTTCCGCTATCTCGGCAAGGGCCAGGTCAGCATCGTCGATCTGCACGACATCACCACCGGCAAAGCGCGCTACGGTGCCGACGTGCGCCTGCCCGGGATGAAATACGCCGTGATCGCGCGTCCGCCAGTGACCGGCGGCAAGCTCAGTTCGTTTGAATTCGACGCGGCACTGAAGGTACCCGGCGTCGAGAAGGTGATGAAGGTTCAAGGCTGGCCGTGGCCGTCCAAATTCCAGCCGCTCGGCGGTGTCGCGGTGATCGCACGCAACACCGGCGCTGCAATCAAGGGCCGCGACGCACTGAAGCTCGTCTGGGACGACGGCGCGAACGGCAAATACGACTCGGTCGCCTATCGCAAGGAGCTCGAGGAGGCCGCGCGCAAGCCCGGCCTTGTCGTGCGCCAGGAGGGCGACGCCGACTCAGCGCTGAAGGCCGCCGACAAGGTCGTGATCGGCGAATATTATCTGCCTCACCTCGCCCATGTCAGCATGGAGCCGCCGGTCGCGGTCGCCGACGTCAAGGGCGACAAGGCCGAGATCTGGGCGCCGGTGCAAAGCCCCGGCGGCACTCGCGAGGACGTCGCCAGGACGCTCGGCATCCCCGAGGGCAATGTCACCGTCAATGTCACGCTGCTCGGCGGCGGTTTCGGCCGCAAGTCGAAATGCGACTTCGCGCTCGAGGCCGCGCTGCTGTCGAAGGAGCTCGGCGTGCCCGTGAAGGTGCAGTGGACGCGCGAGGACGATCTCCATCACGACTTCCTGCACACGGTTTCGGTGGAACGGATCGAGGCGGGGCTCGACAAGGACGGCAAGGTGATCGCCTGGCGTCACCGTAGCGTGGCGCCGACGATCGGCTCGACCTTTGCGGCCGGTGCCAATCATGCGGCCCCGTTCGAGCTCGGCATGGGCCTCGTCGACATGCCGTTCGAGATCGCCAACGTCTCCTGCGAGAACCCGGAAGCCGCCGCGTTCACCCGCATCGGCTGGTTCCGCTCGGTCTCGAACATCCCGCGCGCCTTCGCGGTGCAGTCAATGGTCGGCGAGATCGCGAACGCGACCGGCCGCGACCAGAAGGACACGCTGCTGGCGCTGATCGGCACGCCCCGCATCGTCAAGCCCAACGTCAAGGACCTCTGGAACTACGGCGAGCCCTATGACAGCTACCCGATCGACACCGCGCGCCTGCGCAAGGTGGTCGAGCTGGTGGCCGAGAAGGGCGAATGGGGGCGGACGGTGCCGAAGGGCCACGGCCTCGGCATCGCCGTGCACCGCAGCTTCGTCAGCTATATCGCGACCATCGTCGAGGTCGCCGTCGACGAAAAAGGCAAGCTTACGGTGCCACGGGTCGACACCGCAATCGACTGCGGCACCTATGTCAACCCGGAGCGCATCGCCTCGCAGATCGAGGGCGCGGCGATCATGGGCCTGAGCCTCGCCAAATATGGCGAGGTCAGCTTCAAGGACGGCAAGGTGGAGCAGAAGAACTTTGACGACTTCCAGGTGGTCAGAATCGACGAGGCTCCGCTGGTGACGAATGTCCACATCGTACCACCCGCACCAGACACGCCGCCGAGCGGCGTCGGCGAACCCGGAGTGCCGCCGTTCGCACCGGCGCTGATGAACGCCATTTTCTCGGCGACCGGCAAGCGCATCCGGGCGCTGCCGATCGGCAAGCAATTGGAGGCATAGAGGCGGAACATCCGGCGGCCCCGCGCCGTTTGCATCGATCTGACAGGAGCAGATCGATGACCAATATCCCAAGGGCGCTCGCAGTCTCGCTGCTGTCGAGCGCCTTTCTCTTGACCACCGCAGCCGCGTTCGCCCAGAGCAGCAACACCACGGTGCCAACGACAGCGACGCGCCCCACCGCACCGGACCAGAGTTCGCTTCCCAACGCCAGCGCCCCGCCCGCCTCGACCACCCAGACCACGGGCCAGAGCAGCACCGATCCGAACATCCGGGAGATGAATCAGAAGGCGAAGGACAAGGTCGAACGCGAGGGGAAGTAAGCCCCGGTCGCACACGAAGATGCGGCGGACGTTGCCGTCCGCCGCATTTGCCCCCTGTCGCTCCGCGTCTCTCGATCCGCCTGCGGAGCCTATTTCTTCGGCGCGAACACCCAGATCACGCCGCCTTGCGACACGTTGGACTCGATGCCGATATTGTTGGTCGCGAGCGCGTCCCGGGTGCGCTGCGCGTCCACGCCCCGCCCGGACCCGATCGCGATGTATCGGCTGGCGTCGATCTCATAGGACGTCGGCATGCCCATGATGCCGGAGTTGGTCTTCTGCTCCCACAACAGCTCGCCGACCCCTGGCGTTGAAGGCACGGAAGTTGCGGTCGTTGGCGAGGATGAGGATGCAGCGTTGGTTGATGTGCGCCATCAGGGCCTGAGCAGGTGGCGTGGCGCGGCGATGCGGCCGGCAATGCCGGCGGACGCCATTTCAAAGCTGTCGGCGATACGACGCGCCTTGTCGATAAAGAGCGCGGCTGCCGGCGGCGGGCAGACCTCGCGCGCGGTCTGTTCGAACAAATCGAGCCAGCGGTCGAAATGATCTCCGACCAGGCTGAGCGGCATATGCGCTCGCATCGGCGAGCCATGATAACGGCCGCTCATCAGCACGACCGACGACCAGAAGTCTTTGAGCTTGGCGAGATGTTCGTCCCAATTCTGCACGATCGCGAAAACAGGCCCGAGCAGGGCATCCTCGCGGACACGCCCGTAGAAGCGGGTGACGAGTTCCCCGATCATCTCCTCGGTAATCCCGGTGCGCTCGATCGCATCCTGGGTCAGCAGGTTCCGCCGCGTCGCCGCCGCTTCGCGCTCGGCCTTCAGTCGATCTGACATATCCTTGGTTTTCCGTTCGTTGTTCCCGCGAGCCGCCCGTTCGACATTGTCGGGCCAAAGCGCCGCGACAGCTTTGTCGTAGCGCAAATGGCGGGATTGAGCGGCGGGCATTGAAGTCCGCCGCCCGCGCCAGGATCAGGCGCCGTAGCTGTAAAAGCCCTGCCCGGTCTTGCGGCCGAGATGGCCGGCATCGACCATTTCCTTGAGCAAGGGGGCTGGACGATATTTAGGGTCGTTGAAGCCTTTATAAAAGACCTCCATCACCGAGAGCATGGTGTCGAGTCCTACGAGATCGGCGAGCGCCAGCGGCCCGATCGGATGGTTGCAGCCGAGCTTCATGCCGGCGTCGATTTCTTCCGCCGTCGCGATGCCCTCCTGGAGCGCGAAGATCGCCTCGTTGATCATCGGGCACAGGATGCGGTTGACGGCAAAGCCCGGGCTGTTCTTGGCCGTGATTGCCACCTTGCCGACGCGCTGGGCGAAATCGAGCGCCTTGGCGTGGGTATCGTCCGAGGTCTGAAGGCCGCGGATGAGTTCCAGCAATTGCATCACCGGAACCGGATTGAAGAAGTGCATGCCGATGAAGCGGTCGGGACGATCGGTCGCAGCCGCAAGCTTGGTGATCGAGATCGACGATGTGTTGGTCGCAACCAGTGTGCGCGGCGACAGCGTGGCGCAGAGATCCCTGAGGATCTTGACCTTGAGTTCCTCATTCTCCGTCGCGGCCTCGATGACGAGATCGCAATCGGACAGCTTGGTGCGATCAGTCGTGCCGGTGATGCGCTTGAGCGTCGCGTCGCGATCGGCCGGCGACATCTTCTCCTTCTTGACCAGGCGCTCGAGGCTGCCGCCGACGGTCGAAATGCCGCGGTTCACAGCCGCATCGGAGATGTCGACCATCACGACCGACAGCCCGGCGGCAGCGCATATCTGGGCGATGCCATTGCCCATGGTCCCTGCTCCGATGATGCCAACGGTATTGATCATGGAATGACGTCCTTCTCGTTGAGCGGGCCGGCCTTGCGGCAGCGTCCCGGTTTGACCTGAATTTCGAGCCGCGGGCGCCAAGAGTGCTGCACCGCATCCAGGTCCTTCCTTAGCGCATCCGTGGCGAGAATAAAGTCGCCTTTCCGCTGGCAGAGGGCATGATTTCACGCTCTCGCGGCCTGATCGGCCCGAGTTTTGCGGCTCGTTCCGCCCTGGGGAATGCCGAGGGCGCAGGGAAGGCCGGGCGCCGGCTGGCACCCGCGGTTCGCTGTGCGTGTGTAGCGCAATAGGAAGCTGCACAGCGACGTACAGGGCAGCCAGGACATCCCGACCTTCCCTGCGCGAGTGGTTTGACGGCTTATGCCGTGCCCTCCCCGGAGCCGAATTCCTTTGGCCTCCGTTGCCTTGCGAAAAGTTGGCGGTAAGGGCCGGTTGGCCTCAAGCCGCCTCCGCAAGGCGTGACTGTGGCGACGACAGCCAGGACCACACGGTTTTGCCGTACGCCGCTTGCGCGTTCGTCGCACGCGGCCGGGTGCTCACGAGGTTCGGCTCAATCCTCCGCTCGCCCTGCTCCCGAACCTTTGCGTGCCGACGCAAGCCAGCGTCCACCGCGGCTCACCCACGTACCGGACGACTCGCGATCCGTCCCTCGTGCCGGGTGAGGTGACGAGATACATACGCCGTTTCCGAATTTCGGTAAAGGAGAATGTTTTTGCAGGCCGGGCTTGACAGCTCGTCCGGGTGTGTCGCCGGGCGGGCCGGCCAAATTTCTGTTGACGCACCGCCATCATTTCAATAATCGTTGAAATATGGAAAAGACAGATGCCGTCACGGCGCTCGCCGCGCTGGCGCAGGACAATCGTCTCGACGTGTTCCGCCTGCTGGTGCAGGCCGGCCCCGACGGGATGGCCGCGGGCGCGATCGCGGAAGCGCTGGATCTCGCCCCCAACACGCTGACGTTTCACTTCGACCGGCTGCGCATGGCCGGCCTTGCCACGGTCCGGCGCGAAGGGCGCTCGATGATCTATGCGGCGCGGTTCGAGACCATGAATGCGCTGATCGGCTTCCTCACCGAAAACTGCTGCGGCGGGGTGTCCTGCTCGCCCACCCCGCCTTCAAAACCTGCGCGAAAACGCAGCAAAGTCTTGACCTGAAAGGACAGAGCATGAAGCGCCTGCACGTTCACGTGTCCGTCGACGATCTCTCCCGCTCCATCGGGTTCTACTCAGCGCTGTTCGCAAGCGAGCCATCGACAGTGAAATCCGACTACGCCAAATGGATGCTCGAAGACCCCTGCGTGAATTTCGCGATCTCGACGCGCGGGCGCACGCCCGGCCTCGACCATCTCGGCATCCAGGTCGAGACCGGCGATGAGCTGCAAGAGGTCTATGGGCGGATCCGTCAGGCCGGCGGCGACATCATCGAGCAGGGGCAAACGACCTGCTGCTACGCCAAATCGGAGAAATCCTGGATCAATGATCCCGCCGGCATCGCCTGGGAGACGTTCCACACCACCGGCGAGAGCACCGATTACGGCAACGGCACCGGCGAGAACCGTGCTCGTGTTGCCAATGAAAAACAATCCGCCTGTTGCGCGTCGCAGGCGAAGCCGTCCCAGGCCTGCTGCTGAAGGTGCCAGCGATGGACGCGATCATCTACCACAATCCGGCCTGCGGCACCTCGCGCAACACGCTCGCCATGATCCGCAACGCCGGCATCGAGCCGCACGTGATCGAATATCTCAAGACACCGCCGTCGCGCGCCCTGTTGCAGCAACTTGCCGTACGCATGGGACTCTCGGTGCGCGAGCTGCTGCGCGAGAAAGGCACGCCCTATGCCGAGCTCGGGCTCGGCAACCCTGATCTGACCGACCACCAGCTTCTCGACGCCATGATGGCGCATCCGATCCTGATCAACCGTCCGATCGTGGTCACACCGAAAGGCGCAAGACTTTGCCGTCCCTCCGAGCTGGTGCTTGATCTCCTGCCTGCGCAGCAGGGCGAGTTCGTCAAGGAGGACGGCGAGCGTATCAGATTGGACCGTGGCGCCCGATGATGCCGGGCCTTGTGATCCCGAACATCGCGCCGCGAGCCATTGCCGAATGGCTGGGAACGGCCTTCCTGCTCGCCGCAGTGGTCGGCTCCGGGATCATGGCCCAAAAGCTCGCGGGCGGGAACGTCGCGCTGGCGCTGTTGTGCAACGCGATCGCCACCGGTTCGATCCTCGTCGTGCTGATTTTGATGTTTGCTCCCGTCTCGGGGGCGCACTTCAATCCGGCGGTGACGCTGGCCTATGCATTGCGCGGAGAGACGGCCTGGAGTGATGCGGCGGTCTACACCGCTGCGCAGATATCAGGCGCCATCATCGGCGTATGGATCGCGCATCTGATGTTCGGGCTTCCTGTCATCCAGATTTCGCTGACGGAACGTGGCGGCGCCGGACAATGGCTCGCCGAGGCGGTGGCAACCTTCGGCCTGTTGCTGACGATTTTGGGCGTCGCCTCCCGAGCCTCGACTGCCGTTCCTTACGCAGTCGGCCTGTACATCACATCGGCCTATTGGTTCACGGCCTCGACGTCGTTTGCCA
The DNA here is from genome assembly GCF_054057515.1 of Bradyrhizobium sp. USDA 4474. Taxonomy (NCBI): domain Bacteria; kingdom Pseudomonadati; phylum Pseudomonadota; class Alphaproteobacteria; order Hyphomicrobiales; family Nitrobacteraceae; genus Bradyrhizobium; species Bradyrhizobium sp. USDA 4474. The sequence goes on from NZ_JBSRZJ010000002.1 coordinate 1,380,291, forward strand.
ATCCCGCCGTCACCCTCGCCCGATCGCTGACCGACACGTTTGCAGGCATCGCCCCGCAGGGCGCGCCTGCCTTCATCGCCGCGCAGCTCATCGGAGCGGTCGCCGCCATTCCGCTTGCAGGCTGGCTGTGGGGCGCAGCGAATGTAAAGCATGCTGCTGCTTACAAATGAATGGAGTTTCCAAACTGCCCGTCCGCTGTATTCTTTGAATTCCCCGACGGATGGCAGGAAACCAGTGTGAAGCAAGTTCGCGGCTTCGGCATCGATAATTCCGGCAGGTTTGCCCCGGCTCTGAGGCATCAGGCCGGATGAGCGACTTCGCACGATCCCTCGTCGCCGCGTTCACGTTGATTGGCGAAGCCGACCCCGAACTGCTCGGCATCGTGGGCTTGTCGGTGCGGGTGAGCCTGACGGCCGGCATCGTCGCGCTGCTGATCGGCGCGCCGTTCGGCGCCCTGCTTGCGATCACGCGCTTTCGCGGGCGGCAGGTCATCATCGTGTTGACCAACGCGCTGCTCGGGCTGCCGCCGGTCGTGGTCGGGCTTGCGCTCTATCTTCTGCTGTCGCGCTCCGGCCCGCTCGGCGCGGCTGGCCTGTTGTTCACGCCGACCGCCATGGTGATCGCACAGACGCTGCTCGCGACCCCGATCGTGGTCGCGCTGGTACATAGGCCGGCGAGCCTGCTGTGGGCCGAATACGGCGACCTCGCGCGGATCGACGGGCTGTCGACGCTGCGCAGCATCGGCCTGCTGTTTGCGCTCGGCCGCACCTCCTTGCTGACGGCCTTTCTCGCAGCCTTCGGGCGAGCCATCGCCGAGGTCGGCGCCATCATCATCGTCGGCGGCAACATCAGCGGCTTCACCCGCACGATGACGACGGCCATTGCGCTCGAGACCAGCAAGGGCGATCTGCCGCTGGCGCTGGGGCTCGGGCTGATCCTGCTCGCGCTCAGCGTCGCCGTCTCGACCGTCGCCTTCCTGCTAGTGGGACGCGTTGGGGAAAAATAGCTGCTCACCGCCGACCTTGTAGCCGGCGATCGCATCCTGCCCCTTCGGTGAGATCAGCCAGTCGATGAACGCCTGCCCATCCTTCGCCTTCACATTGGGATGCTTGTCCGGATTGACCAGCATGACGCCGTACTGGTTGAACAGCCGCTTGTCGCCCTCGGTCAGGATGGCAAGCTCGCCTCGGTTCTTGAACGACAGCCAGGTGCCGCGGTCCGACAGCAGATAGGCTGATGACGCCGAGGCCATGTTCAGCGCCGGGCCCATGCCCTGCCCGATCTCGCGATACCAGCCGGCCCTGCCGTCAGCGGGATCGACGCCCGCCTCTTTCCACAATCTCAGCTCGGCCGCATGCGTGCCGGACTTGTCGCCGCGCGAGATGAACGGCGCCTTTGCCGCTGCGATCTTGCGCAGGGCATCGGCGACGTCCTTGTCGCCGGCGATTTTCGCGGGATCGCTCTTCGGGCCGACGATGATGAAATCATTGTACATGACGTCGAACCGCTTCACGCCCTGCCCTTCGGACATGAACTTGTCTTCGGCGACCCTGTCGTGGACGAACACCACGTCGGCATCGCCGCGCCGTCCGATGTCCAATGCCTGGCCGGTGCCGACCGCTACGATCTTCACCGCGATGCCCTCGGCCTGGGTGAACAGCGGCAGCAGATAGCCGAACAGGCCGGACTGTTCGGTCGACGTCGTCGATGCCACGGTGATGCTGCGGTCCTGAGCCATCACGCAAGTCGACCAGAACAGAATCGCTGCGATGGCGGCAAGCTTCTTCATTGCGAGGTCCTCATCCCCTGGGTGGTGCAAACTAGGCGGGGCGAATGACGCGGGGAAGCCCGACGTTGGACGTGCTCGCCCTGTGGGTGCCATCGCTCTCGCGTATCAGGGCGGCTTCCGCGGCATCCTTCGCCTGAAGAGGCCTCTCACGCCTGCCTCACGTCTGTTGAACCCCGCGTGAGTTGCCGCCTGATCCCGGGAGGCGACGGAATATCGTGAGCGCCGGGCCGATCCCTTGGGGATGGAACGTTTTGGAGCATCCCATGACGAAGACTATGATCATCATCACCGCCCTGCGGCTCATGCTGTCGCCTGCCATCGCCGGGCCGGCGCAGGCCTGGCCCGGACAATGCTCAAGCACCGCCTGCGCGTGGGGCAGTGGGCCCGCCGCAGGCGAAGCGCTCACGTTGGTCCTCGTCCAGAGGCATGCGCTGCCGCATCCGCATGTTCGCAAGACCGAGCATGCTGCGATGCCCCCCGCGCCGACGCGCTTGCCTACACGCGACGAAGATCCGCTCGCATCGTTGCATTGGGAATGAATGCTCGGGACGCGTGAGGCTGTGCAGATGTTCTGCAATTGGTCTCGCCCAGATTGACAGAGATGTGACGGGCGGGGCAGTTTTTCACATTGCTGGCGAATCAGCGATTGCCTACGGCAGCCTACCTCTTGGACAACTCCTGGTGCTTTCGAGACTGATATCGTTGCTGAGCCGCATTCCCGCGGTGAAATGGGCGTTCAACCGGCTTCGGCCCCTGCCGCACGGCAGCAGCATCGACGCGGCGCGCAGCGCCGCAGATGAACAGCCGGCCGTCGCCGCGGAAGCCACTCCAGCACGTGACACAATCAGCGCCGAGCCGCCTTGCGTGGCCGACCTTGAAGCCGGGACGTCTGAGGTCGGGGAGCATTCTGCCGTCGCCGTGATCGCGGTGATCGCGGATGGCCCGTCAGAAGCGCCTGCTGGTGTCAGCGTTGCCGAAGATTCCACCGCCGAGGTGCCGGCAGTCATCGAGGCGGTCGTGGACGAGGCACCGGTCTTGTCTGCCGCAATCGAAGTCGTCGACGCCGATGAGCCCGTCAGCAGTGATCCACCTGCGGAACTGCCGGCCGAGGTTGAGCCAGTCCTCGCGGAGCAGGTTTTGAATACGCCTGTCGAGATGGAGGAGACTCCATTCGAGGCGTCCGATCTCGTCACGGACGATGAGCCGCTATCGACCGTTGCCGTGGAGATCGAGCCGGACGCCTTCGAGGAGACCTCCCTCGTCGCGGACGACATTGACGGTTCCGAGATGGCCGCACCCGTCGTGATCGAAGCCAGCATCGACAGCGAGCCCGCTCCCGGCGTCGCGGCGGAGATCGAGCCGGTGGTCTCAAACGATCTCCCGCTCATCGCAGCCGAGAACGCGGCCGCCGGCGCGCCAGATGTCGTCATGCATGGCGAGCCGGAGCCGGCTCCTGCGTTGCCCACTCCGAAGACTTCCAGCGCGCCAAAGGGGCGCGCAAAGATCGTGGAGCCCGCCGATCGCGCCGCGCTGATCCGCCAGCGCTGGACCGAGACCGGGATCAGGATGTGGAATCCGCGGCTTCACGGCACCGGCGAAGCGACGCTGAACATCCAGGGACGCATCGGGCTGCTGCCGCCCGAGCCCGGCGAGAGCATGCCGCGCTACGACAAGCTCGAATTCAGGATGTTGGGCGGACAGATCGTCTGCGAGGGCGTCATCGTCGAGGCCCCCGTACATGCCGGCCAGCGCAGCTTTACCCGGCTCGCCGAGCCGCGCGGCACGGATCGCACCCGCGAGCCGGTGCGGGAACGCCAGGCCGCTCTCGCCTGATTCTTTCAACGGCGCGATGGTCGAAGCTCGGGCCGGGCGCCAACAGCTGTCATGCTCACATCGGGCAGCGACCGTTATTCCGCGCATGACGCGGAATTTTTCGAACGCGAGGCGGTTGCTGCCGCGCCACGCAACAACTAGCGTGCTGCCGGTCGATCAGCGGAGCTCGGCCGCGGTCGCAACGACATGACATCGGGAGGCAATCCATGAAAAAGCTCGCGGCGGCGCTGTGTGCGCTGGCGCTCCTCGCACCAGCTGCGCAGGCGCAATCGATCAAGGACTTCATGGCGGTCGTCATGAAGAAATGGACCGCGCCGTTCGACCCGTTCCAGCTGATCGACAACATCTATTACGTCGGCACCGACGGCATCGCCGTCTACATCATCAAGACCTCGCAGGGCCTGATCCTGATGGACACCGCGATGCCGCAGTCAACAGGCATGATCAAGGACAACATCGCCAAGCTGGGCTTCAAGGTTGCCGACATCAAATACATCCTGAACAGCCACGCCCATCTCGACCACACCGGCGGCTTCGCCGAGATCAAGCAGGAGAGCGGCGCACAGCTGGTGGCTGGCGAGCGCGACAAGCCGCTGCTCGAAGGCGGCTACTATCCGGGCGACGAGAGGAACGCCGATCTCAGCTTTCCGCCCGTCAAGGTCGATCGCACGGTGAAGGAAGGCGACAAGGTCACGCTCGGCGAGACTACGCTGACGGCACACGCGACACCAGGCCACTCGCCCGGCTGCACGAGCTGGGAGATGACGGTGAAAGACGGCGGCCAGGACCGCGAGGTGCTGTTCTTCTGCAGCGGCACCGTCGCGCTGAACCGGCTGGTGGGACAGCCGACCTATCCCGGCATCGTCGACGACTATCGCGCAACCTTCGCGAAGGCCAAGGCCATGAAGATCGACGTGCTGCTCGGGCCGCACCCGGAGGTCTATGGCATGCAGGACAAGCGCGCGCAGCAGATCAAGAGCGAGACGCCGAATCCGTTCGTCAAGCCGGGTGAGCTTGCGACGTATGCCAGCGGCCTGTCGAAGGATTTCGACAAGCAGCTCGCCAAGCAGACGGCGGCGCTGGAGATTGCGAAGTAGCAGTGCGCAGCTCGGCAAGATGCGAGGGGCGGCGATCGTCGGAGGCGATCGCCGCTACGACCGTCCGGACGCTTATGGTGAGCAAAACGTAACTGGAATGCGGGATCATTCGTGACAATCCCCGCCGCTCCCGTCTTCCATCCTTAACAGGCCCTCACCGATGCGCGCCGATTGAGGAACCCGCCGCAATTTGCAACCAGCGCTGGTGTTCCCCGGTGGAACCAATCTAACGCGGTCTTTACCCCAACCGTGCAAGATCGCCTTCGTTTTTGAAGGGATTTGGGGCGCGTATTGCAATGCCTGCCGTCGATTTGAAAGCCCAGTTCACCGCCGCGAAGCAGCTGTTCCGCGTGTCTGATGACCCGGACCTGATGCGTGCGCAATTCGATGCCTTCTCCAAGCAGATCCCGCTGCTGTACCTGGTCCTGATCAGCAACACGATCGCGGTCGCCTACAGCTACGTCAACGTCGCACCGAACTGGCTGACGATGATCGTGCCGAGCGCGCTGACGCTGCTCGCGGCGCTTCGGACATTCTGGTGGCTGCGCCAGCGCCACCTGGTGCGCAGCGATGCCGACATCCTGCGCAATCTGCGCGCCACGAACTGGATGACGCTGCCGATCGGCGCCGGATTCACCGCCTGGTCATTCGCGCTCTACCCGTACGGAGATCCCTTCGGCAAGAGTCAGATCGCCTTCTACATGGCGGTGACCGTGATCGGCTGCATCTTCTCGCTGATGCATCTGCGTTCGGCGGCCCTGATCGTGACTCTGGTCGTCGACGTTCCCTATGTGCTGTTCTTCTGGGCCACGGGCGAACCGACGTTGAAGGCGATCGCAGTCAACAACCTGCTGGTCTCCGGCGCGATGGTGATGGTGCTGTTCATCTATTATCGCGACTTCGCCGATCTCGTCGCCAGTCGCAAATCGCTGCTGACGCAGCAGGCGGCGACGCAGGCCCTGTCGGACGAGAACTTCCGCCTCGCCAACCTGGATTCCCTCACCGAACTGCCGAACCGCCGCCGCTTCTTCGCCGAGTTGTCGAGCGCGTTTGCTGATGCCGAGCGCAGGCACGTCGGCATCGCCGTCGGCATCATCGACCTCGACGACTTCAAGCCGATCAACGACAATTACGGCCATTCCGTCGGCGACCGCGTGTTGATCGAGGCCGGCCGCCGCATCCGCGAGGTCTGCGAGGGCTTTGGGCCGCAAAGGGTCGAGTTTGCGCGGCTCGGCGGCGACGAGTTCGGTGTCGTCGTATGCGGCGATCCCGAGGACGCCGATCTGGCGCGGCTCGGCGAGCGCATCGGCGAGCAGGTCAAGCTGCCCTACCAGCTCGGCACGGCGCATACCGGCCTGTCCTGCTCGATCGGCTTTGCGCTGTACCCGCGCTCGGCCTCGACGGCGGAGGCTCTGTATGAATGCGCCGATTATTCGCTGTATCATGCCAAGCGCCGTCTGGGCGGCCGCACCGTCACCTTCTCGAGCGAGCTGGAGGCGGAGATCCGCAGCCGCGGCGTGATCGAAAACCTGCTGCGCACCCTGGACTTCGACACCGAGATGGAGCTGGCGTTCCAGCCGATCGTCGACGCCATGAGCGAGCATACTGCAGGCTTCGAAGCGCTGGCTCGCTGGCAGAGCCCCCGCCTCGGCTGGGTTTCGCCAGCCGATTTCATCCCGGCCGCCGAGCGCATCGGCCTGATCCGCCCCCTGACCCAGTCGCTGCTGGTGCGCGCGCTCGGGGCCGCCAAGGCCTGGCCTGAGCACACCTGCCTCTCGTTCAACCTATCGGCCCACGACATCTGCTCGCCTGACGGAATCCTCGCGCTGATCGGCATCATCGAGAAGAGCGGCGTGGCTCCGCGCCGGCTCGATTTCGAGATCACCGAGACCGCCGTCACCTTCGATTTCGTGCGCGCCCAGCAGTCGATCGCCGCGCTCAAGGCGATGGGTTGCGGCATCTCGCTGGACGATTTCGGCACCGGCTATTCGTCGCTGAGCCATGTGCACCGCCTGCCGCTGGACAAGCTCAAGATCGATCGCAGCTTCGTCGCCGACATCAACGACAATCCCGTCAGCCACAAGATCGTCAAATCGCTCACCGGCCTGTGTGACGACATGGAGATCGCCTGCGTCGTCGAGGGCGTCGAGACCCGCGCCCAGCTCGACAGCCTGCGCCGTCTCGGCTGCGATTTCGTGCAGGGCTATTATTTCTCAAAGCCGATGCCCGGCGCGGCGATCGAGCAGTATCTCGCGAAGGAACGCGAGCGGTTCGACGGCGCCGACGCCAAGGTCGTCGCGTGAGGCGGCGCTACTTCGAAAGGCTCGGCAGATCGAGGCCCTTGTCGCGGGCGCAGTCGATCGCGATGTCGTAGCCTGCATCGGCGTGGCGCATGACGCCGGAGGCCGGATCGTTCCAGAGCACGCGCTCGATGCGCCTGGCCGCATCCGGCGTGCCGTCCGCGACGATCACCATGCCGGCGTGCTGGGAATAGCCGATGCCGACGCCGCCGCCATGATGCAGCGAGACCCAGGTCGCGCCGCTGGCGCAATTCAGGAGCGCGTTGAGCAGCGGCCAGTCGGACACGGCGTCCGAGCCGTCCTTCATCGCCTCGGTTTCCCGGTTCGGGCTTGCCACCGAGCCAGAGTCGAGATGATCGCGGCCGATCACGACAGGCGCCTTCAACTCGCCGCGCGCGACCATCTCGTTGAAGGCGAGGCCGAGGCGATGGCGATCGCCGAGACCAACCCAGCAGATCCGCGCCGGCAGGCCCTGGAACTTGATCCGCTCTCTCGCCATGTCGAGCCAGTTGTGCAGATGCTTGTCGTCGGGCATCAGCTCCTTGACCCTGGCGTCTGTCTTGAAGATGTCCTCGGGATCGCCCGAGAGCGCAGCCCAGCGGAACGGACCGATGCCGCGGCAGAACAGCGGACGGATATAGGCGGGCACGAAGCCGGGGAACACGAAGGCGTTTGTCAGGCCCATGTCCTGCGCCATCTGGCGGATGTTGTTGCCGTAGTCGAGCGTCGGGATTCCCTGCGCGTGGAAATCGAGCATGGCCTGGACGTGTTCGACCATCGAGCTCTTCGACGCACGCTCCACCGCTTTCGGATCGGAGGCGCGTTTTGCTTCCCAATCGGCGAGCGTCCAGCCCTTCGGCAAATAGCCGTTGATCGGATCGTGCGCGCTGGTCTGGTCGGTGACGATGTCGGGCCTGACGCCACGGCGCACGAGCTCCGGGAAAATCTCGGCGGCGTTGCCGAGCAGGCCGACCGAGACCGGCTTCTTCGTCTCCGCGGCCTCCGCCAGGATCGCGAGCGCTTCATCGAGCGTTGCGGACTGGCGGTCGAGATAGCCGGTGCGCAACCGCATCTCGATGCGGCTCGGCTGGCATTCGACCGCGAGCATCGAGGCGCCGGCCATCGTCGCCGCCAGCGGCTGCGCGCCGCCCATACCGCCGAGGCCGGCGGTGAGAATCCATCTGCCGGCGAGGCTGCCGCCATAGTGCCGACGGCCGACCTCGACGAAGGTCTCGTAAGTGCCCTGCACGATGCCCTGGCTGCCGATATAGATCCAGGAACCCGCCGTCATCTGCCCGTACATCATCAGGCCCTGGCGATCGAGCTCGTTGAAATGATCGAGCGTCGCCCAATGCGGCACGATGTTGGAGTTGGCGATCAGCACGCGCGGCGCATCGGCATGGGTGCGGAAGATGCCGACCGGCTTGCCTGATTGCACCAGCAGCGTCTGGTCGTTCTCGAGCTTGCGCAACGCCGCGGTGATCCGGTCGAAGCTCTCCCAGTCGCGCGCGGCGCGCCCGATGCCGCCGTAGACGACGAGCTCGCTCGGGCGTTCCGCGACGTCGGGATCGAGATTGTTCATGAGCATGCGCAGCGGCGCTTCCGTCAGCCAGCTCTTGGCGCTGATCTCGCTGCCTCGAGGGGCGCGGATGGTGCGGTCATTGTCCAGTCGGCGGTTCATGCGGACCTCTTCAGCTCAGTCTCGGAAACGGATCGGTTGAAAGCCTGGCGAGCGCCGCCGACGGCAATGCATCGGCTTCGATCAGCGCGGCGGCTTCGGCGAGATCGCCGGCCATGTATCGATCGGCGCCAAGCGCAGGCACCTGCTCGCGGAGCGCGGCGATGACGGCTGCGAGCGGCCCGCTGGTCGCATGCGGCGCGCGCAGCGTGATACCTTGGGCAGCGACCAGCAGCTCGATGCCCAAAATGGCGGCGAGATTGTCGGCCATGTCGGACAGCCGCCGCGCGGCATGCGCCGCCATGGAGACATGGTCTTCCTGGTTGGCGCTGGTCGGCGTCGAGTCGATCGAGCAGGCCGCGGCGCGCTGCTTGTTCTCGGCATAGAGTGCAGCCGCCGTCACCTCGGCGATCATGAAGCCGGAATTGATGCCGGGATCCGGCGTCAGGAACGGCGGCAGGCCAAAGTTCAGCGCCGGATCGACCAGCGTCGCGATACGCCGCTCGCTGATCGCGCCGATCTCCGACAGCGCCAGCGCGATCGTGTCGGCGGCAAAGGCCACCGGCTCCGCATGGAAATTGCCCCCGGAGACGATCTCGCCGGTCTCGACCAGAACCAGCGGATTGTCGGTGACGGCATTGGCCTCGACGATCAGCGTGCGCGCAGCCTGCGTGATCAGATCCAGCGCGGCCCCCGCGACCTGCGGCTGGCAGCGCAGGCAATAGGGATCCTGCACGCGCTCGTCGCCTTCGAGATGCGACAACCTGATGTCGCTGCCATCGAGCAGCGCGGTCAGCGTCGCGGCCGCGGCGATCTGGCCGGGATGACCGCGCAGCGCCTGGATCTCGGGACGGAACGGCGCGGTCGAGGCCATCGCGGCATCGACCGACAGCGCACCGGTGACGAGCGCCGCGCGGGCGAGGCGAAATGCGCGCAGCACGCCTGATATGGCGTAGGCGGTCGAGAACTGCGTGCCGTTGATCAGCGCGAGCCCCTCCTTGGGGCCAAGCGTCAGCGGTGCGAGACCGGCTGCAGCGAGTGCTTCGCGGCCGGACACCGTCTTGCCATCGACGATCGCCTGCCCCTCGCCGATCATCACCGCGGTCATATGCGCGAGCGGGGCGAGATCGCCGGAGGCGCCGACCGAACCCTGCTGAGGTACCAGCGGATACACGCGTTGCGCCAGCATGGCCTGCAGTTGCTCGATCACGTCGCGGCGCACGCCGGAGGCGCCGCGCCCGAGCGAGATGATTTTCAGCGCGATCATCAGCCGGACGATCGGCTCGGGCGTCGCCGGGCCGACGCCGCAGCAATGCGAGACGATGAGATTGCGTTGGAGCAGCGCGGTCTGCTCGGGGGGAATGCGCTTCGAGGCCAGCTTCCCGAAGCCGGTGTTGATGCCATAGACGGGGGCAGCCGCCTGAGCAGCGTTCGCGACGATCGCCGCAGCCGCCTCGACACGCGGCCAGAATGCGACATCGAGCACGACGGGCGCGCCTTCCAGCACGCGCGCGAGATCGTCGAGGCTGACCGTTCCCTTGATGGTGACCATCGCGGCGCCCGGCTCCGTCACTGGCCCCTCCAGACGCGGCGGTGCAGCGGATTGAAGCCGATGCGATAGACCAGCTCGGCGGGACGCTCGATGTCCCAGATTGCGAGATCGCACCATTTGCCGGCCTCGAGCGTGCCGGTCTCGTCGAGCACGCCGAGCGCCCGCGCGCCTTCGCGGGTGACGCCCGTGAGGCATTCGGCGACATTCATCCGGAACAACGTCGCGCCCATGTTCATCGCAAGCAGCAGCGAGGTCAGCGGCGAGCTGCCGGGATTGCAGTCGGTCGCCAGCGCCATGTGCACGCCATGCTTGCGGAAGACCTCGACCGGCGGCTTTTGCGTCTCGCGAATGAAGTAGTAGGCGCCAGGCAGCAGCACGGCGACCGTGCCGGCCTTCGCCATTGCCGCGGCGCCGGCTTCGTCGGTATGCTCGAGATGATCGGCCGAGAGCGCGGAGAATCTTGCAGCGAGTGCCGCGCCGCCGAGATTCGAGAGCTGATCGGCATGAAGCTTCACGGGCAGACCGAGCGACCTTGCCGCCTCGAACACAAGCGCGGTCTGCTCGGCCGAGAATGCGATGCCTTCCATGAAGGCATCGACGGCATCGGCAAGCCCCGCCTGTGCCACCGCAGGCAGCATCGCCTTGCAGACGAGATCGATGTAGCGATCCTTGTCGCCATCGGCTTCCACCGGCAGCGCGTGCGCGCCGAGGAAGGAGGTGCGGATCGCGACCTTCCGTTGACGGCCGAGGCTGCGCGCGGCAGAAAGCTGCCGCATCTCGGTCTCGACGTCGAGGCCGTAGCCGGACTTGATCTCGATCGTCGTGACGCCCTCGCCGATCAGCGCATCAAGCCGCGGCAGCGCGCTTGCGACGAGTTCGGCCTCGCTGGCCTTGCGTGTCGCGGCGACCGTGGAGACGATGCCGCCGCCGGCGCGCGCGATCTCCTCGTAGCTCGCGCCCTTCAGGCGCAACTCGAATTCCTGGGCCCGGTTGCCGCCATAGACGAGATGGGTGTGGCAGTCGACGAGCCCCGGTGTGATCCAGCGCCCCTCGCAATCGATCCGCTGGATGGCGTCGGCATTGTCAGGGAAATCCGCCGCCGCGCCGGCATAGACGATGTAGCCGCCGCGCACGGCAATCACGCCATGCTCGATCTCGCCGAGATCGGGACGATCGGCCCGCATCGTGGCCAGCCGGGCGTTATGCCAGATCCGGTCGAAGCGCTGTGTCATGCGACGGTCCCTTCGTGGGATGCTTGACTTATATGTCTAGACATATAATCGTAAGACGGTTCTGTCCAGCCGGCGTGTCATCATGTCCCGACTGCATTTCGCCTCCGCGCTCCTGCCTTCGGGCTGGGCCACTGACGTGCAGGTGGTGATCACCGCTGGCGCGATTGCGGACGTGACGCCTGATGTGGCGCCTGATAGCGGCGACGAGCGCCACGACATCGCGCTGCCGGGGCTTGCGAGCCTGCACAGCCACGCCTTTCAGCGCGGCATGGCGGGACTTGCCGAGTTGCGCGGCAACTCGACCGACACCTTCTGGACCTGGCGCGAGACGATGTATCGTTTCGCACTGGCGGTGACGCCCGATGACGTGACGGCCGTTGCGACGCTGCTTTACGTCGAGATGCTGGAGCAGGGTTTTACCCGCGTCGGCGAATTCCATTATCTCCACCACGACCGCGACGGCTCGCCCTACACCGATCCCGCCGAGATGGCCGCGCGGATTGCGCAAGCGGCCGAATCCTCCGGCATTGGCCTCACGTTGTTGCCGAGCTTCTATGCGCATGGGTCCTTCGGCGGCACCGCGCCGCATGACGGCCAGCGCCGTTTCATCTGTTCGGTCGATCAGTTCGCCAAGCTCATGGCTGCGTCACGCAAGACCATCGCAAAACTGCCCGGCGCCAATATCGGCGTCGCCCCGCACAGCCTGCGCGCCGTGGCGCCGGACGAACTCTCGGCGATCATTCCGCTCGCCAATGGCGGCCCTGTGCATATTCATGCCGCGGAACAGGTGAAGGAAGTCGAGGATTGCCTGGCCTGGTCGGGGCGGCGTCCGGTGCAATGGCTGCTGGAGCACGCGCCGGTCGATCGGCACTGGTGCGTCATTCACGCGACGCACATGACGGAGCAGGAAGTCAGCGCATTGGCGAAGACCGGCGCGGTGGCGGGCCTCTGCCCCATCACCGAAGCGAGCCTCGGCGACGGCATCTTTCCCGCGCGCGAATTTCTCGACGCCGGCGGATCGTTCGGCATCGGCACCGATTCCAACGTGCTGGTCGGCGCCGCCGATGAACTGCGCCAGCTTGAATACGGCCAGCGGCTCAAGCATCGCGCGCGCAACGTGTTGTCGGGCGGCGCGGGCCGTTCGACCGGTCGCACGCTGTTCGACGCTGCCGTCGCAGGCGGCGCGCAGGCGATGGCGCAGCCAGCAGTCGGTCTCTCCCCTGGTGCACGTGCTGACATCGTCACGCTCGACGGCTCGCACCCGTCGCTGGCAGGACGGGCGCGCGACGCCGTGATTGACGGCTGGATCTTCGCCGCTGGCAGCACCGCGATCGATTGCGTCTGGGCCGGCGGCAACAAGGTCGTCGAGGGCGGCCGGCATAAATGGCGCCAAGCTGCGCGCGAGCGCTTCAAGGCGGCAGTGCGGAGGCTCGTCGCATGAGCCTTTCGACCGAGACGGCCGATAAGCCGACGCTCTACAAGCGCATTCGCGCCGACATCGAGAAGCGCATCCTGACCGGCGAATGGCCGCCGGGCCATCGCATTCCGTTCGAGCATGAGCTCGTTGCCCGCTACGGCTGCTCGCGCATGACCGTGAACAAGGCGCTGTCCGAGCTCGCGCAGGCCGACCTGATCGAGCGGCGGCGCCGGGCCGGCTCCTTCGTGCGAAGGCCGCAGCATCAGTCGGCAGTGCTCAAGATTGCCGACATCCGCGCCGAGATCACCGCGCTCGGCCGCAGCTATGGCTACGAGTTGATCAGCCGCAAGCAGCGCACCGCGACTGCTGCTGACTGCGAACGTCTCGGCGTCAAGAAGGCCGGCAAGGTCGTCGCGATCTCCTGCCGCCACAGTGCCGACCAGGTGCCGTTCGCCGTCGAGGATCGGCTGATCGATCTGTCATCCGTGCCTTCTGCGGCGACCGCGGATTTTTCCCAGGAACCGCCCGGCTCCTGGCTGCTTCATCATGTCCCCTGGACGGAGGCCGAGCACACGATCAGCGCCATCGTCGCGGATGATCGCACGGCGGAGGCGCTCGACATCGCGATCGGCGCGCCATGCCTCGTGATCGACCGCTATACCTGGCGCAGCGCGCGCACCATCACCGCGGTGCGCCTGCTCTATCCCGGCGATTCTCACCGACTTGTCGCGCGATTCAAGGGAGGCTGAGGGAACGATGTCGGCACAAATCGTGCAATGCTTCCGGCAACGGTCCATGGGGACCGACAGAGATCAACAGGACGTCAATCCATCTGGGCAAGAGGACGACAATCATGCGTAGTTCGACAATTTTTGCGACCATCATTGCGCTCGCGGCCACGCCGCCCGCGCTCGCCGACGACGTCAAGGTCGGAATCGGCATCTCCGGCTGGACCGGCTTCGCGCCGCTGACGCTGGCGAAGGAAGCCGGCATCTTCAAGAAGAACGGCCTCGACGTCACCATCAAGAAGATCCCGCAGAAGGACCGCCACCTCGCCATCGCTTCGGGCGACGTCCAGTGCGCGGCGACCACGGTCGAGACCTGGATCTCCTGGAACGCCAACGGCGTCGCGACCAAGCAGATCTTCCAGCTCGACAAGAGTTTTGGTGCCGATGGCATGGCCGTGCGCAACGACATCACGTCGATCAAGGAGCTGAAAGGCAAGACGGTCGCGGCCTCCGCGCCCGGCACCTCGCCCTATTTCGCGCTGGCCTGGATGCTGAAGAAGAATGGCCTCACGGTGAAGGACGTCACCGTCGTGAACCTCGAACCGGCTGCGGCTGCGCAGGCCTTCGTCTCCGGTCAGAACGACGCCGCGATGACTTACGAACCGTATCTGTCGACCGTGCGCGCCGCCCCTGACAAGGGCAAGATCATCGCGACCACGCTCGACTATCCGATCGTGATGGACACGTTCGGCTGCACGCCGAAATTCCTCAGCGAGAACCCGAAGGCGGCGCAGGCACTGGCCAACAGCTATTTCGAAGCGCTCGACATGATCGCCAAGGACCAGGCCAAGTCCTACGAGATCATGGGCGCCGACGTGAAGCAGACCGGCGAGCAGTTCGGCAACTCGGCAAAGTACCTGCGCTGGCAGGACAAGGCCGCGAACCAGAAGTTCTTTGCAGGCGATTTCCTCGCCTTCAACAAGGATGCGACCGAGCTGCTGCTCGAAATGGGCATCATCAAATCGGCGCCGAAGGTCGAAGACCTCTTCGACGCCAGCTTCATCAAGTAGGCCCCGACAAGCCGCTTGGTCCCGCCGTGCGGCGGGACCAGCCTATGTTCGACCACTCGGATAGACCAACGATGCGTCCTCTGGATTCCGTGACATCGAGGCAGCGCGTGGCCTACGGCCTCGCGTTCTTCGTGCTGTTCGTCGCCCTCTGGTCCTGGGCGACCTTCGGCGGTCATGTGTCGAAGACATTCCTCGCCAATCCGCTGACCATGGTGCAGGAGGGCTATGACCTCCTGGCCAAGCAGGGCTTCCTGCTCGACATCGGCATGACGGTCTGGCGCGTCGTCGGCGGCTTTGCGCTGGCCGCGGTCATCGCGGTGCCGCTCGGCGTGCTCATGGGCGCCTACAAGCCGATCGAAGCGTTCCTCGAGCCGTTCGTGTCCTTTGCGCGCTATTTGCCGGCATCGGCTTTCATTCCCCTGTTGATCCTGTGGGCCGGCATCGGCGAGTTGCAGAAGCTGCTGGTCATCTTCATCGGCTCGGTGTTCCAGGTCATTCTGATGGTCGCCGTGACCGTCGGCGCGACGCGACGCGATCTGGTGGAAGCCGCCTATACTTTGGGGGCCAGCGACCGCGGCATCATCCGCAGGGTGCTGCTGCCCTCCTCCGCGCCTGAGATCGCGGAAATCCTGCGGCTGGTGCTGGGCTGGGCCTGGACCTATGTCATTGTCGCCGAGCTGATCGGCTCGTCCTCCGGCATCGGCCATATGATCACCGACAGCCAGGCGTTGCTCAACACCGGGCAGATCATCTTCGGCATCATCGTGATCGGATTGATCGGCCTGCTCTCGGATTTCATGTTCAAGGCGTTCAATGCCTGGCTGTTTCCGTGGAGGCTCGCATGACCACGCTCAAGATCGAGCAGGTCTCGCGCACCTTCCCGGCCCGTCACGGCAATGCGCCGACCAAGGCGCTGGAGCCGACCGATCTGGTCATCGGCAACAACGACTTCGTCACCATCCTCGGTCCGTCCGGCTGCGGCAAGTCCACGCTGCTGCGCATCGTCGCCGGCCTCGACCGTCCGAGCAGCGGCCGCGTCACGCTCGATGGCCGCGAAGTCACCGGCCCCGGCGCCGATCGCGGCATGGTGTTCCAGTCCTACACGCTGTTTCCCTGGCTGACCGTGCGCGAGAACATCGCCTTCGGCCTGCGTGAGCGCGGCTTGCCGGAAGCGGAGCGCAACAAAGTCGCCGACGCGTTCATCCGCCAGGTGGGACTATCAGGCTTCGAGAACCATTGGCCCAAGCAGCTTTCCGGCGGCATGCAGCAGCGCACGGCGATTGCGCGTGCACTCGCCAATGATCCGAAGATCCTCTTGCTGGACGAGCCCTTCGGCGCGCTTGATAACCAGACCCGCGCCCTGATGCAGGAAATGCTGCTGGGCATCTGGGAGCGCGATCAGAAGACCGTGCTGTTCGTGACCCACGACATCGAAGAAGCGATCTTCCTCGGCAGCCGCGTCATCGTGATGAGCGCGCGCCCCGGCCGGATCAAGGCCGAGATCGCCGTCGACCTGCCGCATCCACGCTCCTACAAGATCAAGACCACCCCCGAGTTCGTCCAGCTCAAGGAACGCCTGGTCGAGGAGATCCGCACCGAGGCGCTGAAGGTTGCCGAACATGCCTGACACCAATCCGCACGCCGACGGTCAGCGTGTCCTCGCCGATCTCAATGCGCTCCGCGCCTTCGGCACCTACAAGACCGGCGTGCACAAGCCGACCTTTTCGGAGCCGCACAGGCAGTCGCTCGATTGGCTGGTGCGCAAGCTGCCGGAGGCCGGCCTCACGGGTGCGATCGACGGCATCGGCAACATCGTGGGCACCAGCGCGAAGCCCGGGCGAAAGCTGCTCGCCGGATCGCACCTCGAAAGCCAGAACTACGCCGGCTGGCTGGATGGCCCGCTCGGCGTCGTGTATGCGCTGGAGGCCGCACGGGTGCTCAATGCCGATCCTTCCGTGCAGGGCGCGGTCGAAGTCGCCGCGTGGTGCGACGAGGAGGGGCATTTCGGCAGCTTCCTCGGCTCACGCTCCTATGTCGGGCAGGTAAGCGAGGCCGAGATCGACGCCGCGCGCGATCGCACCAATGGACGCACCATGCGCGACGCGCTTCTCGACATGGGGCTCGCCGGACGTCCGCGTGTCAGCGCCGAGCCGGGACGGCACGTCGGCTATCTCGAGGCGCATATCGAGCAGGGCGACACGCTCGAAAGCGGCAACCTCGCGATCGGTGTCGTGACCTCCATCGTCGGCATCTGGCAGTACCGCATCAGCTTCACCGGCGAGCAGAACCATGCCGGAACCACGCGCATGGCGGTGCGCAAGGATGCCGGCCTGGCCCTGGCCAAGTTCTGCGTCGCGATCGACGAGCGTTTCCCGGCTGCGTGTGGGACGCGCACGGTCTGGACCACGGGCCGCATCACGCTCGATCCGGGCGCACCGAGCATCATTCCCGGCACTGCCGAGATGCTGTTCCAGATCCGCGACGACAATCCGGCCGTGATCGCGCGGCTGGAGCAGTTGCTGCAAACGATGGCGGCTGAGGTCACCGCGAAAGGCCCCTGCTCCGTCGCCGTGGTGAAAATCCGCACCGGCGCGCCTGCCATGATGAACGCGGGCATTCAGGACGCCATCGAAGCTGCGAGCAAGGCGCTTGCCGGCGGACGATCGCTGCGCATGCCGAGCGGCGCCGGCCATGATGCCCAGATGCTCGCGACCATCATGCCCGCAGGCATGCTGTTCGTGCCCTCAATCGGCGGCATCAGCCATCACTGGACCGAGAACACCGCGGATGCCGATATCGTCACCGGCGCGCAGGTGTTTGTCGATGCCTGCCGGCGGATTCTGACCAGCCAGCTTCGTGCCTAACGTCCGGACTCAGGCGAGCCCAGCCTCCTTCAGGCTCTGCTTGAGATGGGCGACGCCCTTCCTGGCGTAGGTCAGCGGGTGCGCCTTCTCGGGGTCCTGCTCCGCCTCGACCACGACCCAACCGGAATAGCCCGGCAGTTCGCGGAAGACCGCCGGATAATCGACCATTCCATCGCCGGGGACGGTGTAGACACCCAGCTCGCTGCCTTGCCCCAGCACCGCATCGAGGAAGCTCCAGTCCTCGCGCCGCGCCTGCTCCATGACGGCCTGACGCACGTCCTTGGCGTGAACATGGCTGATGCGGGCGCGATATTGTCGGGCCAGCGCGGCTGGATCGGCGCCGCCCCACGTGGCGTGGCCGGTGTCGAGCAGGAGATGAGCGGCCTCGCCGGTCGCCGCCATGAAGGCGTCGATGTCGTCAGCGCTCTCCACGATGGTGCCGATGTGATGATGATAGACCAGCCTGACGCCCTCGGCGAGCGTACGCTCGGCGACCCCAGTGATACGGCGGCCGAACTCAGCCCAGTCGCCGGCCTTCATGATTGGCCGCTGCGATAGCGGCTTGCTGCGATCGCCATGGATCGCATTCGAGGTCTCAGCGAACACAAGCACTGATGATCCCATTGCCTTCAGGAGATCGAGATGCGGGCGCAGATGCCGCATCTCCTCATCGGCATCGCGCTTCAGAAGCTCCGCCGAATACCAGCCGGAGATGCAGGCCATGCCGAAGGGCGCGAGCGCGGCCTTCAGCGCCTGCGGCTCGCGCGGAAATTTGTGGCCGAGCTCCATGCCCTCGAAGCCCGCCTCGCGCGCCTCCGCCAGGCAGGTCTCGAGCGGTGTCGCACCGCCGATCTCCTGGAGATCGTCGTTCGACCAGCCGATAGGATTGGCGCCGATACGGATAGGCATGTCGTCCTCGCTTGATTAATATTTGCGGCGCACGAGCGCCTCGACATAGCCGCGCCTCGCGGCCTCGACCTCGGTGCGCTCCGAGACCTCCGGCACCGCCACATCCCACCAATGGCCGCCGGCATCGGTCGAGGGCAGCGGGTCGGTGTCGATCACGATGACGCTGGTTCGATCGTGGCGCCGAGCCTCGTCGAACGCCGCTTCCAGCTCGGCGATGCCAGCGACCTTGCGCGCGATCGCCCCCATCGCGGCGGCGTGGGCTGCGAAGTCGATCTCAGGCAGGGTCTCGTGGCGAGCGTCGCGGAGCAGGTTGTTGAAAGGTGCGCCGCCGGTCGCCTTCTGGAGCCGGTTGATGCAGCCGAAGCCGCGGTTATCGAGCACGACGATGATGAGTTTCGCACCTGACATCACCGACGTGGCGATCTCGGAATTCATCATCAGATAGGAGCCGTCGCCGACCATCACGACGACTTCGCGCGTAGGATCGGCGAGCTTGACGCCCAGCCCGCCGGCGATCTCGTAGCCCATGCAGGAATAGCCGTATTCCATGTGGTAGCCGCCGGGCGCACCCGGCTGCCAGAGCTTGTGCAACTCGCCGGGCAAGCCACCGGCTGCGCAAAGCACGACATCGCTTGGCTGGCTGCGGCGCTGAACCGCGCCGATGACCTGAGCATCGCTCGGCAAGGTTTCGTTGCCGGCAGCGGTGTAGCGCGCAGCCGTTTCCAGCCACGCCGTGCGGCCGGTCCTTGCCTGCTCGGTCCAGCTGGCAGGGGCCGCCCAGCCCTGAAGCGCGGCGCCGAGTTCGGCCAAGCCGACCTTGGCATCGCCGACGAGTGGCTGCGCACGATGCTTGCCGGCATCAAAGGCCTGCGTATTGAGGCCGACGATCCGGCACGCGGGATCGGCAAAGAGCGAGCGTGAGCCGGTGGTGAAATCCTGCAAGCGCGTGCCGATCGCGAGCACGAGATCGGCTCGCCGCGCCGCATCGTTGGCCGCGCCGGTGCCGGTGACGCCGACCGCGCCGAGATTGAGCTTGTGGTCGTGAGGCAGCGCACTCTTGCCGGCTTGCGTTTCCGCAACCGGGATGCCGTGCGCCGTGCAGAAGGCGGCAAGGTCACCTTCCGCCTCGCTATAAAGGACCCCGCCGCCGGCAATGATGAGCGGGCGCTTCGCTGCCTTGAGCAGGGCTGCGGCCTGCGCCAGCTGCTTCTCGTCGGCCCGCGCCCGGCGCGGCTGCCAGACGCGCTCGGCGAAGAACCAGTCGGGATAGTCGAAGGCTTCCGTCTGCACGTCCTGGCAGAGCGCGAGCGTCACGGGTCCGCATTCGGCCGGATCGTCAAGAACCTGCATCGCGCGCTCGAAGGCGGGCATGATCTGCTCGGGCCTGGTGATGCGGTCGAAATAGCGCGAGACAGGCCGGAAGCAATCATTGGCCGAGACGGTGCCGTCGCCGAAATCCTCGATCTGCTGCAGCACCGGATCGGGGCGGCGTCCGGCGAAGACATCGCCCGGCAGCAGCAACACCGGCAGGCGATTGACGTGAGCAACGGCTGCCGCCGTCACCATATTGGTCGCGCCGGGGCCGATCGAGCTCGTCACCGCCATCATGCGCCGGCGCCGCGAGGCCTTGGCGAAAGCGATCGCGGCATGCGCCATCGCCTGCTCATTATGCGCGCGCAAGGTTGGCAGACGATCGCGAACGGCATACAGCGCTTCGCCGAGACCCGCGACATTGCCATGCCCGAAGATCGCCCAAACACCGGCGAAAAGTGGTTGATCCCGCCCGTCGATCACCGTCCTCTGCGCCGCCATCGCGGCGACGAGCGCCTGCGCCATGGTCAGCCTGATCGTCGCCATCACTCGCTCCCACTCAACCGCGCCGTTTCGGCCCGCATCCGCCGGCCGAAATGTTCCATCATCGGCCGACTGCGCCTTGTCGTCGTCCGATCTGGCACGATGCCGTGATGCGGCTGATGGCATCGAGAAGGGCACGCGTCCGACCTTGACTAGGCGGCGCAGAGAATGGAATGCTTATCCGAATAGTCAAGCAAGACGAAGAAAATATGCCAATGCGGTTTGGACTTCTCGGCGCCGGCAGAATCGGGCGTATTCACGGCCTCAATGTCGCGGCGCGCGCCGATGCACGGCTCGTCGCGGTGGCCGACGCCTCGCGCGAGGCTGCGTCCTCGCTGGCGCAGGCTACAGGTGCGAAAGCGGCCGATGCGGATGCGATCCTGAACGATTCCGGCATCGACGCCATCCTGATCTGTACGCCGACCGACACGCATGCCGACCTGATCGAAGCTGCCGTCTCGGGCGGCAAGGCGGTGTTCTGCGAAAAGCCGGTCGATCTCGATTCGGACCGCATTCGCCGTTGCCTGGCGACGGTCGAGACATCCGGCAAGCCTCTGATGATCGGCTTCAACCGCCGCTTCGATCCGAACTTCGCTGCGCTGGAGAAACGGCTGCGCAGCGGCGAGGCCGGCGAAATCGAGATCGTCAGCGTCATCTCGCGCGATCCCGGACCGCCGCCGGTCGACTATGTGAAGCGCTCGGGCGGTCTGTTCCGCGACATGATGATCCATGATTTCGACATGGCGCGCTTCCTGCTCGCCGAGGAGCCGGTCGAGGTTTTCGCGCTCGGCTCGGCGCTGGTGGACAAGGCCATCGGCGAAGCCGGCGACGTCGATACCGCCGCCGTGCTGATGAAGACGGCGAGCGGACGGATCGCGCAGATCTCGAATTCGCGCCGCGCCACTTACGGCTACGACCAGCGCATCGAGGTGCATGGCTCGAAGGGAATGCTGAGAGCCGGCAACATCCACGAGACGACCGTCGAAATCGCAACCGGCCAGGGCTTTCGCGCCGATCCGGTGCAGAACTTCTTCCTCGAACGCTATGCCGCCGCTTATCGCGCCGAGCTCGCGGCCTTCATCGATGCCTGCGCTGGCAAGGCCGCGCCCTCTCCGACTGGTCGCGATGGGCTGCGCGCCCAGATGCTCGCCGACGCGGCGACCGAGTCGGCGCGCACCGGCCGCCCCGTCGCCATCAAGGCCGCCTGACGATGATTCCGGCCGAACTGCTGCTGCGCCGCTACGCGGTCCAGGGCCTCGTCGCCGAGGCGGGGCGCATTGCACTCGACTATTTCAGCCGCAAGGAAAGTCTCGGCGTCACGATGAAGGGGGCGCAGGATTGGCTCACCGTGGCCGACGGCGCGGTGGAGGAGTTCCTGCGTGCGCGGCTGGCTGCACTTTTTCCCGACGATACGGTGATCGGCGAGGAAGGCGGCGGCGATGCCAGCGATGCGGTCTGGATCATCGATCCGATCGACGGCACCGCGAACTTCGCCCGTGGCGATCGCAACTGGTGCATCTCAGTAGGCTTCCTGCTTGACTACAAGCCGACGATCGGAATTGTCGCCGCGCCGGCGCTCGACGAGCTCTATGTCGCACAGCGCGGACATGGCGCGACGCTGAACGGACAGAAGATTGCCGTCTCCGGTGCCGATGACATCCGACGCGCTTCTATCGAGCTGGGCTGGTCGGCCCGTACACCGTCGCAGCGCTATCTCGAGGTGATCGGCCGCGCTAATGCCTCCGGCTGCTCGATCAAGCGTTCGGGCTCGGGCACGCTGGGTCTCTGCAATGTCGCGAACGGGCGCACCGACGCTTATGCCGAGCCGCACATCAATGCCTGGGACGTCGCCGCCGGCATTGTGATCGTTGCCGAGGCCGGCGGCTTTGTGAACGATTTCTTCGCGGGCGACGGTATCAGCAAGGGCAATGCGATCCTGTGCTGCACGCCGTCGCTAGCGTCGCAGCTCAGCGACATCACCGGGATTGCCTAGCAGCCATTCCGCCGAACAACAGTCATTGCGTGACCTTTGCCGGATCCACTCACCCTCTGTCCACTGCGCATTCTGCACCATCGATCACATACGCCGCGTGACGAAAATCCCTGATGGTGGCGAGTTTGTCGGCGGACCAGTTCAGCAGCATGAAATATTTCGGCCGTCCGTTCGGCTCGTTCGGATCGAAGACCAGGATCGCCGGACGTCCCTCCACCTGTCCCGTCACCAGGCGCCAGTCGCTGACCCTGGCGTAATTGCCGAAATAGTTCGACACCTCGGTCTTGCCGTTCATCTTCTTGCGGTTGACCAGATCGAGCCTGACGTCGTCTGCGATCATGGCGCGGATGGCTTCGAAGTTGCGGGCATTGAAATGGCCGACATAGCTGTTGAGCCTGGTGCGATCGGCTTCCGACAGGCCCGACTGCGGCGCATCGTCCGGCTCCTCGGCCAACTCGCGCAGCTGCGTACGCCCGCGATGCAGCGCGGCCTTCACCGCCGGCAGACTGAAATCCATGATGTCGCAGACCTCCGCAAGCGAGCAGCCGAGGACGTCCATCAGGATCACGCTGGAGCGCTGCGCCACCGGCAGCCGCATGAAGGTTCGCAGGCTGGTCGCGGCGGTCTGGCGGCTTTCAACGTCATCGAGCTGATCGGCAACCATCTCCACCTCCTCAGCCGAATGCAGCGCCTCCTGCCGGTTGCGGCGGCGCAGGAAATCCAGTGCGGTGTTGTGTGCGATACGGAATAGCCACCCCTCCGGATTGACGACGGGCGCGACCGATTGCAGCGCTTCCATCGCCTTGATCAGCGCGTCCTGCAACACATCCTCGCCATCGACGACCGAGCCGACCATGCGCGCGCAGTAGCGATGCAGCCGCGGCCGCATCCGTGCCAGCAGGTCCTCGATGTCGATGCCAGCCAGTAGCTCTGGCGCCATTGAACCTCCGCCTCGCCTGTTCAGGACTCGTCCAGCATACGGTAGTTGCCGACGACTTTCACATCACGAACCAGCGGCGGCTCGGCGCAGCGGTCGCGGATGCCGTCCTGGAATGCCTGAAAGGCCCTAAGTTTCGGGATCGGGCTCGAGCCATCCTCGGCGGAGGTCTCGACGAAATGGATGAAGGTGTCGTCCTCCAGCCGCAGCGTCAGATAGCGTGTCCCGTCCGGACTGGCCGCCTTCAATTCCGCAAACACTGCCGCAACCAGTTCGGCGTTCCTGTCCGCCAGCTCAGGCTTGGTCTTGTATCTGATCAAGGTCCTTCTCATCGCGTGCTCCTTGGCTGAATGACCGCGTCAGCCCCTAGGACGTTGGCCGGCCGCCGAAGGATTCGCCCTGGTAGAAATTATTTCCGGGCGCATCCTTTGCGCCTCCGACCTCGTCTAGCCCGCAGAACGCGCTGCGACCGGTGGCGCGACACACGGAGAGAGGGCGATGCAGACCCCGACCATTCGCGCCGAGCAGAACCGGGGGCTTGGCGTCACCGCGCTGGCATCCTTCATGACGGCGCTGGACGCCATGATCATGACGACGGCATTGGCGGCCATCCGCTCCGAATTCGCCAGCCCGGTCGAGACGCTGCAATGGACGCCCTGGCGGGCAATGCGACCGCGCTGATCGTGGCGTCTTGTTCCTGCTGCCGCAGTTCCTGCAGGCGACGCTGGGCTTCGACGCCTTCGGCGCCGGTCTTCGCGTGCTGCCCTGGACCGCGACGCTGTTCGTCACCGCCCCGGTCGCAGGCGCGGTCGTCAACAGATTCGGCGAGCGGCCGCTCGTGGTGACCGGATTGCTGATGCAGGCGGTCGGCCTTGGCTGGATCGCGGAGATCGTGAGCCCCGCGGTGCCCTACTCCGCCCTGGTCGCGCCGCTGGTGTTATCAGGCGTTGGCGTATCGATGGCGATGCCGGCAGCGCAGAACGCCATCCTGAGCTCCGTCGCGGTTGCCGAAATGGGCAAGGCGTCCGGCCTCTTCAACATGGGCCGGTTCCTGGGCGGCATGTTCGGGATCGCCGCGCTGATGGCGAAGTTCTCGGCCAACGGTGCGATCGATTCGGCCACGCATTTCGCGAGCGGATTCGCCGCTGCGATGAGCCTCGCCGCAATGCTCTCGCTGGCCGGCGCGCTCGCAGGTCTTTTCCTGCCGGCACGGCGACGCATGGCCGGCACAGCCGCGCCGCAGGATGCATGAGACAGTGTCCGGGCCCTCGTCTAGACAATGCCCGCCGAAGTCCCTCCAACCACGGGACGCTCCTTGGCCTTTTGCGCCCTGTAACCGGACCGGCGGTAGGCCGCAATCGGCGCGATCGCGCCGCCGGCGCGCATGCGGGCAACGGCGAGCAACGGCGAGACGTCGGTCGTAAAGGCGCGCTTCAACTCGAGATGCGCGCCCAGCGCGTCGTTGGCCTTCTGCGCTGCTTCGAGCGCCGCGCGATCGACGATCAGAGCCTGTGCATAGGCGCGCTGCAACTCGATCGCCGATTGCATCAGGCTTTCGATCGGATCGGTCACGTTATGCGACTGGTCAATCATATAGGCCGGCGCGAAGCCTTCCGCCTTGCGGCGCTCGGCATCGATGAGCTCGTTGAAGACCAGAAACAGCCGGAACGGCTCGACCGAGCCGCTGTCGAGATCGTCGTCGCCATATTTCGAGTCGTTGAAATGGAAGCCCGCGAGCTTCCCGAAGCGAACGAGCCGGGCGACGATCTGCTCGATATTCACGTTCGGCGCATGATGGCCGAGATCGACGAGACAATGCGCCTTGGGGCCGAGTTCCTGCGCGACCGCGAAACTCGTGCCCCAATCCGAGATCACGGTCGAGTAGAACGCCGGCTCGTACAGCTTGTGCTCGAGGAACACCCGCCAGTCGGCGGGCAGCGCCGCGACGATCTCACGCATCGCGCCGATATAGCGGTCGAGCGCCCTGGTCAGATTCGATTGACCGGCAAAGTTCGCGCCGTCGGCGATCCAGACCGTCAACGCCTTCGAGCCGAGCTTGCGGCCGATCTCGATGCATTCGACATTGTGGGCGATGCCCTGCGCGCGAACACGCGCATCGGTGTGCGAAAGCGAACCGAACTTGTACGAGAACTCTTGCCCCGGCTGATCCTGAAATGTGTTGGAGTTGACCGCGTCGAAGGAAAGGCCGTGACTCGCGGCCTGTTCGCGCAAGGCGGCATAGTCGTCGACCTTGTCCCACGGAATATGTGGCGAGATCGTCGGGGTTGCCCGCGCCATCTGCTGGATCACGGCGCAGTCGTCGATCTTCTCGACGACATTGCGCGGCTCCCCCGGTCCTGGAAATCGCGCGAACCGCGTCCCTCCCGTGCCGACACCCCAGGTCGGAATGGCGACGCCGAACGCCATGACCTTCTGCAGCAGCGCGTCGGCGTCGATCCCGCGCCGGCCCAGTGCGCGCTTCAGGGCGTCGTAATCTTCAGTGGTCGCGTCTTGCAGCGGCGCGTTGTGCTCGGCGATGAAATCCGCGCTGATCGAGAATGGCGTGCTCATCGCGTAAAGGCCTGGGCATTGCCGGCGTCGACATTGAGAATGTTGCCGGTCGATTTGGCCGAAAGGTCGGACGCGAAGAAGTAGATGCCCTCGGCAATGTCCTCGGGGAAAACCGACAGTTTCAGCATCGAGCGCTGGCGGTAGACCTCCTCGAGCTGGTCTTCCGCAACCTTGTTGGATGCCGCACGTTGCTGGCGCCACTCGCCTTCCCAGATCTTCGAGCCGCGCAGCACCGCGTCCGGATTGACCGTGTTGACGCGGATGCCATGCACCGCACCTTCCAGCGCAAGGCAGCGGGCGAGATGGATCTCCGACGCCTTGGCGGCGCAATAGGCCGAAGCGCCGGCCGAAGCCGCCAGGCCGTTTTTCGAGGCGACGAAGATGATGGCACCGCCGATATCCTGACGCTGCATCAGCCGGAACGCCTCGCGCGAGACGAGGAAATAGCCTGTGGCGAGAATGTCCATGTTCTTCTGCCAGAGCCCAAGACTCGTGTCCTCGACCGGCGATGCCGAGGCAATCCCGGCATTCGAAACGACGATATCGACGCCGCCAAAGGCGCGCGCAGTCTCTTCGAACGAGGCGATCACCGCCGCCTCGTCGGTCACATCGAGCTTCACGCCAATCGCCGCGTCCCGGCCATGGCGCTTCGTGATCGCCGCGACGCGCTCACTCAATGCCTGCTCGTCGATATCGGCAATGACGAGGCAAGCGCCCTCGCTGAGCAACCGCTGCGCCGTCGCCCCACCGATGCCGCCGGCGCCTCCGGTCACATAGGCGATCCGCCCGGCGAGCGATTTCGGCTTGGGCATGCGCTGGAGCTTGGCCTCTTCCAACAGCCAGTATTCGATATTGAAGGCCTCCTGCTCGGCGAGACCCACATAGGCGCTTACGCCCGAGGCGCCGCGCATGACGTTGATGGCGTTGACGTAGAACTCGGCCGCAACGCGGGCGGTCGCCTTGTCCTTGGCAAAGGTGAACATGCCGATTCCCGGAACGAGATACACGACCGCGTTGGGATCGCGCATGGCCGGCGAGTCAGGATGCTTGCAGCGCTCGTAATAGGCGGCGTAATCGCGGCGGTATGCGGCGAGAACGTCGTCGAGGCCGGCGATCACCTGGTCGAGATTGTCGCGGGCGGGATCGTAAGGCAGCAGCAGCGGACGGATCTTGGTGCGAAGAAAGTGATCCGGACAGGAGGTGCCCAGCGGCGCCAGCTTCGCCAACGCGCTGGAGTTGACGAACTCCAGGACCTCAGGGGCGTCGGTGAAATGGCCGATCTTGCGCTCGTCCGCGGAGATCTTGCCGCGGATCAGCGGCATCAGCCTGGCCGCGACCGCGCGGCGTTTTTCCGGCGAGGCCGCTTCGACCTTGGCGCCGCCGAACGCCGGCTTTCTTTCATGCGCGGCAAGCCAATCGGCGGCCTGCTGAATCACGCGCAAGGTCATCTCGTAGCAGGATTTCGACGTCTCGGCCCAGGTGAAGAGACCGTGCCCGCCAAGCACGACGCCGACATAGTCGGGATGGCGCGCGGCCATCTCGCCGAGCTTCAGGCCGAGATCAAAGCCGGGCCGCTGCCACGGCAGGAACCCGAGCTTGCCGCCGAATACCTCGCGGGTCAGACGCTCGGCGTCTTCAGAGGCGGCAATGGCGATGACCGCGTCGGCATGAACGTGATCGACATGCCGGTGCGGCACGAAGGCGTGCAAGGGCGTATCGATCGACGTCGCGCGCGGATTGAGATCGAAGGTGCAGTGATTGAACATGGCGACCATCTCGTCCTCATGAGCGAGGCCGCGATAGAGGCCTTTCAGGCTCTCGAGCTTGTCGAGATACAGCGTCGAAAAGCCGTCGCGCTTCATCGAGCCGATGTCGCCCCCCGAGCCCTTGACCCAGAGCACGCGCACGTTCTCGCGCGTCAGCGGATCTTTCATCTCGATCTTGGCCGAGGTGTTGCCGCCGCCGAAATTGGTGATGCGCAGATCGGCCCCGAGCAGGTTCGAGCGGTAAAGCAATTGACCTGCCTCATCGAGCCCGGCGGCGAGCGCGTCGTCCCATAGGTTTGGCAGGGGCTTGGCCGCGACCTCGCTCATGAGCATCCTCCCTGTGTTGATCTCTGGCCAGATTAGGCCACGGATTCAATCAAGGTCAATCAAAGACAGTCAACGCTGCGACGCGATATGATTGACGCAGCGCGATATTGAGCGAATTTGACGGTTTGCAGTTGACCGCTGGCAAAGAGCGTGACCTATTTACGGGCAAAAGGGAGGGCGACGTGCACGAGCGGGAACGCTGGCAGGTCATCAAGGCACTCTTGCGGGAGCGGCCATTGGTACGCATCGCGGACGCTTGTCGCGCAACCGGCGTCTCCGAGGCCTCGATACGGCGCGATTTCGCCAGGCTCGCCGAGCAAGGCGTCGCGATCAGGGTGCATGGCGGACTCGAAGCCCTGCCGGAAACCGCCAGCATGCCGGGCGATGTCGTCTCGCTTGCCACCCGCTCCTTCGACGTCAGCCAGACCCTCAATATCGGCGCCAAGCGCGCCATTGCCAAAGCGGCCGTCGCCCTCTGCGCCGACGGCGAGACGATCATCATCAATGGCGGCACGACCACGTACCAGATGGGCGAATATTTGCGCGAGCGGCGCCTGAAGGTGTTGACCAATTCCTATCTGCTCGCCGACGCGCTGATCCACACGTCGAAATGCCGCGTCGCCTTGCCGGGCGGCGAGGTCTATCGTGAGCAGGGCATGATCGTTTCGCCTTTTGAAGAGGACGCGATCCAGCACTATTCGGCGACGCGGATGTTCATGAGTGCGATCTCGATCGGGCCGCTCGGTGTCATCGAAGGCGACCCCCTGCTCGCCCGTGCCGAAACGAAGCTGCTGAAGCGCGCCGACAAGCTGATCGTGCTCGCCGATTCCTCGAAATTCGTTTCGCGTGGCAGCCTCGTCGTCTGCCCGCTCTCGCGTATCGATACGATGATCACGGATACCGATGCACCTGACGACGCACTCGACATGCTGCGCGCGCAAGGTGTCCGGGTCCTGGTCGTCGACGCAGGCACTCAAACCAATGCGGCGGCGTGACCATGACAACGGACCCGCGCAGTGCAACTCCCGGCGCCCCGCTTCTGACGGTGCGCGCGATCGAAAAGTCCTTTCCGGGCGTTCGGGCGCTGTCCGGCGTCTCCTTCGACGCCGCCAGAGGCGAAGTCCACGCCTTGCTCGGCGAGAACGGCGCCGGCAAGTCGACGCTGATCAAGATCGTCTCCGGCGTATTCCCGCCCGATCGCGGCGAGGTTGTCGTCGACGGCAGGCCGGTCGATCTCGCGCGGCCGGACGATGCAAGGCGCGCCGGCATCGCCACGATCTATCAGGAGCTGCTGCTGTTTCCGGAGCTCACGGTTGCCGAGAACATATTCATGGGCCATGCGCCACGCGCCGGCCTCGGCCGGCTCGACTGGCGTGCCATGCGGGAACGGACAAAAGCGTTGCTCGCGTCGCTCGAGATTCATGACCTGGAGGCGGAGCGCATCGTCGGCTCGCTCAGCATCGGCAATCGCCAGCGCGTCGAAATCCTGCGCGCGCTGTCGCAGGATGCGCGCATCCTGATCATGGACGAGCCGACCGCAGCCCTGACCGAGTACGACGTGACACGGCTATTCGACATCGTGCGCAAGCTGAAGGCCCGCGGGGTCGCCGTGATCTATATCAGTCATCGGCTCGACGAGATTTTCGCGATCGCCGATCGTGTCACGGTGCTGCGCGACGGCGCACATGTCGCCACCAAGCACGTCACCGAGACGGACGCGACCGAGCTCGTGCAATTGATGGTTGGCCGCAGGATCGAAAGCCTGTTTCCGAAGATCACGGCGCCGATCGGCAAGCCGGTGCTGGAGGTGAAGGACCTCGAACGACGGCCGCTGACGAAGACCATCTCGCTCACGGTGCGCGCGGGCGAGATCGTCGGCCTTTCCGGCCTTGTCGGCTCCGGCCGCAGCGAGCTGGCGCAAACCATCTTCGGCGTCACACCGGCCGAGAATGGCGAAATCCGGATCGCCGGGCGACAAGTCGACATTCGCTCGCCGGCCCAGGCGCGGTCCCTGGGCGTCGCCTACGTTCCCGAGGACCGCGGCACGCAGGGCCTGGTGCGGCCGATGACGGTCCGCGAGAACTTCAGCCTCGCCGCACTTGGCAAAGTCGCATTCGGCGGCTTCATCGATCGCGGCGCCGAGCGCAAGCTGGCCGGCGACGGCGTCCGGCGCTTTGCGGTCAAGGCCAGCTCGCTCGAGCAGATCGCGGGCAAGCTCTCCGGCGGCAATCAACAGAAGATCGTGCTCGGGAAATGGCTCGCCAACGGGCCGAAGCTGTTGATCCTCGACGAGCCGACGCGCGGCATCGACGTGGGCGCCAAGGCGGAGATCCATCGGCTGATGGGCGAGCTTGCGGCGCAGGGGCTCGCCATCCTGATGATATCGAGCGAGCTGCCGGAGGTGCTCGGCATGAGTGACCGCGTTCTCGTGATGCGCGAGGGTCGTATCGTTGCGGAATTCTCGCGCGAAGAAGCAACCCAGGAGTCGATCGGCGCGGCGATGATGGGCAGTCATGACAACGCGGAGAAAGCGGCATGACGACGGTGACGTTGACCGGTACCGAAGCGGATCCGCGACGATGGCTGAAGGCGTTTGCCTCGCAGGAGGCTTTGCTCGCGATCGCGGTGATCGGGCTCGCCATCGCGGTCGGACTTTACAATCCGCGCTTCCTGGCGGCGCGCAATCTGTCCGACGTGCTGCTCGGCAACGCCTATATCGCCGTCGCCGCGGTCGGCATGTCGATGGTGATCATTTCCGGCAACATCGATATTTCCGTCGGCGCGCTGATCGGCGTCCTGGCGACGATCAGCGGCACCCTGGCCGTCAACGGCGCACCCATCGCGGTCGCCTGGTCGGCAGCGCTTGTCGCGGGCGTTCTCGTGATGGCCTTGCAGGGCGTCATCATCGCCTATCTGCGCATTCCGGCGATCGTGGTCACGCTGGGCATGCTGTCGATCCTCAAAGGCGGCCTGATCAGCGTGACCGGCGGCAAATGGATCACCGACCTGCCCGACGACTTCCATCTCGCCGACGTCGAGATCCTGGGTATGCTGCCGTTTCCGGTTTTTCTCATGATCCTGGCGACGATCCTGGCAGCGTTGTGGATGCGTTATTCGGCCTCGGGACGCGCGATCTACGCGGTCGGCGGCAACGCCGAAGCGGCGCGGCTCTGCGGCATTTCGCAGCCGCGCACGATCGTCATGGTCTTCGCGCTGCACGGCCTGTTCGCAGGGGCGGCCGCCCTGCTCTACGCGACGCAGCTGCGCGTCATCCAGTCGACCGTGCCGCCCAATCTCGAGCTGACGATCATTACCGCCTCTGTGGTCGGAGGCGTCAGCATCCTCGGCGGCGTCGGCACGGTGGTCGGCTCGACCCTTGCCGCCGTACTCATCGCCGAGATCGCCAGCGCGCTGGTCTTCATCGACGTCTCGCCCTACTGGATCCGCGCGGTCCAGGGCGTGCTCATCCTCGTGACCGTGATCGCCGACATTCTGCGGCGCCGGCGCATGGCCGGAGCATGAGCGCGATGAGCGAAATTCCTCTTCCCCAGACCGCAAAGCGCATCATGCCCTGGTGGCTGCTGCGTCACGAGACCATGCTCGCGGTGATCCTGCTCGTTGCGTTGATCGTGCTCGGGAGCTTGAACAGCCGCTTCCTCACGATCGACAATCTGCTCAATCAAGGCAGGCTGACGACGGAGGTCGGGCTGATCGCGCTGCCGATGACCTTCATCATCATTACCGGCGGCATCGATCTCTCGGTCGGCTCGATTGTCGGACTCTGCGCCATCCTGCTGGGCTATTCCTGGAAGAGTTTCGGCTTTCCGCTGCCGCTGGCGATCTGCTTCTCGCTGCTGGTCGGTGCCGCGGCGGGCTTTCTCAACGGCATCGTCATCACCAGGGTGAAAGTCCCGCCGCTGATCATGACAATCGCGACGCTCGCACTTTATCGCGGCCTCGCCGAGGGAATCAGCCAGGCGCGTTCGGTGCGCGGCTATCCGGAATGGTTCTACTTCGTCGGGCAGGAAAACCTCTTCGGCGTGCCGGCGCAACTCTGGCTCTTGCTGATCGCGATCGTGGTGTCGGCAATCGTTCTCGACCGCACGACCTTCGGCCGGACACTCTATGCGATGGGCAACAACGAGACCGCCGCGCGCTTTTCCGGTTTGCCGGTCGATCGCGCAAAGCTGATCATCTACACGCTGTCGGGCCTCATGGCCGGCCTCTCGGCGTGCGTTCTCGTCTCGCGCGTGACCACGACCCGCTCGGACATGGGGATTGGCTATGAGCTCGACGTGATTGCGGCCGTGGTGCTCGGCGGCACCAGCATCTTCGGAGGCGTCGGCACGATATGGGGCACGCTGGTCGGCCTGGCGATGATCCAGCTCTTGAAAAACGGGCTGGCCCTGACCGGCGTCAAGGGCGACGCGACGATCGTGGTGATCGGGGCGGTGCTCATCCTTTCAACTCTTGTGGCGAGTTCGCTCCAGCGGCGCCGCGACGGCGTTTGATGGAGTGTCTGACGGCGAAAAAAGCGGCTTAAACATGGGAGGACAACAAGATGAAGCTCGGATTAGCCTTTGTGTTTCTCGGCGCGACGCTGCTGGCCGGAACGGCCTCTGCGGCGGACAAGAGATGGGACGGCGCGGACGACCTGCCGGTCAATCCGCTCGCCTGTTCGGCCGGTGAGGCCAATACCGCGCCCGCAGCCAAGCCTTACGACGGCGGTCAGGCAACCAACCCCCCCGACAAGGCCGGCAAACCGATCACGCTGGTCGACGTGCCGAAGCTGATCGGCATCGGTTATTTCAACGCGACGTCGAAAGGCATGCAGGAGGCCGCCAAGGAACTCGGCAACGTCACGGTCAAGACCGACGGCCCGACCGAGGCCAAGATCGACGAGCAGATCAAGTTCATCGACAATTACATCACCAGCGGCGTCGACGGCATCCTCTTCGCCGCCAACGATCCGGTGGCGATCGCACCGGTCCTGAAGAAGGCTCTGTCAAAGGGCATCCATGTCGTCGGCTACGACGCCAACTCGACGCCCGATGCCCGCGAATGGTTCGTCAACCAGGCCGAGTTCAACGGCATCGCCAAGTCGATGATCGACTCGATGGCCAAGGAGGCCGGCGAGGACAAGAGCTTTGCGATCGTCACATCGACCTTCACGACGCCGAACCAGGCGCGCTGGATCGCCGAAATGTGGGCCTATGCGCAGAAATGCCATCCCAAGCTGAACTGGCTCGAGACGGTCGAGGCGCAGGAGGACAATAACCTGTCCTTCAACCAGGCAACGACGCTGATCAACAAGTATGGCGACAAGCTCGCCGGCCTGTTCGGCATGACTTCGGTCGCGACCCCCGCCTCGGCGGAAGCCGTGACCAAGGCCAAGCTCTGCGGCAAGGTGGCCGTGGTCGGCCTCGCCACGCCGAATGCGATGAAGCCGTATGTCAACGCGGACTGCGTCAAGTCGGTCGTGCTGTGGAATCCGGTCGATCTCGGCTATGCCGCGACCTATGTGATGCGTGCCGTCGTCGACGGCAAGCTCAAGTCCGGCGCGACGTCGGTGGAGGCCGGCAAGCTCGGCAAGCTGAACGTGGTCAATGGCAGTGAAGTCCTGCTCGGCTCGCCCTTCATCTTCACGAAGCAGAACATCAAGGATTTCGATTTCTGACCCGGACTCGTCGCCCGGCCGCAGAACGCGGCCGGGCGCACAATTTGGCCCTTCATTGTCATCGCCATGGCAAGCCGGCCATGACGCGCATGACGTTGCTTGTTGAGATGTAGCTGACGATGAGCCAGACGGTTGCAGTGCTCGACATCGGCAAGACAAACGTAAAGCTTGCCTTGTTCAGCGATGGCCGGCTTCTCTGGGAAAAGTCGGCGCCCAACCGCGTCCTGGCGGGACCGCCCTATCCGCATGAAGATGTCGAGAGCGCATGGACCTTCTTCCTCGATGCCCTTCGTGAGGCCGCACGCACGCATCAGATCAGTGCGATCGTTCCGACCGCACATGGCGCAGCCGGCGCCTTGATCGGCGAGAGCGAACTCGCCGCGCCGGTCATGGACTACGAATTCGCGGGCGTGGAGGCCATCGAACCGGACTATGCCGGGCTGCGGCCCTCTTTCTCGGAAAGCCTATCGCCGAAGGTACCCGCCGGCCTCAATCTCGGCCGGCAACTCGCCTATCAGAAGTGGCGCTGTCCGGACCTGTTTGCCGACGCGAGGTATTTCGTTGGCTATCCGCAATACTGGACCTGGCGCCTGAGCGGCGTGGCGGTCTCGGAAGTCACCTCGCTCGGCGCCCATACCGACCTCTGGGCTCCGCGACGGGGACAAGTCTCCAGCCTCGTCAAAGCTCTCGGCGTCGATCACTTGCTGCCGCCGCTGCGCCGCGCGTTCGATCCGCTCGGTCCGATTCGGCCTGAAATCGCCGCGCTGACCGGGCTTGCGCCTGAAACGCAGGTCTTTTGCGGGATCCACGATTCCAACGCTTCACTTCTGCCCTACCTCGTCTCGCGTCAAGCGCCGTTCACCGTGCTGTCGACCGGCACCTGGGTGATCCTGATGTGCGTGGGTCTTTCGCTCGATCAGCTCGATCCCCGCGACGACACGCTCGCCAACGTCGACGCGCTGGGCCGCCCGATCGCCTGCGGGCGCTTCATGGGCGGACGCGAATACGCCACCATCGCGGGCAGCGCCGGCAATCCGGACCTTGGCGCGATCGAGCGCGTCATCGCCTCGGGCGCCATGGCCCTCCCCTGCTTCTCCGGGCAGGGCGGCCCCTATGCGAGGACGAATGGCGTCATTCGCGGCGACGTCGCAACGCGCGATCGGGCGGCACTCGCAACGCTCTATTGCGCGCTGGTCGCCGACCTGATGCTGACGCGCATGGGCGCCAGCAGCGGCGATCTCATCGTCGAAGGAACCTTCGCCGGCAATCTTCCCTTCTGTCAGACACTGGGCGCGCTGCGGACGCGGCAGCGCATCTTCGCTGCGCGCGACGCCGCAGGCACGGCGCGCGGTGCCGCGATGCTTGCGCATTGGCCGCCATCCTATTCCATCACGGCTCCGACCCCCGTCCAAACGATCTCGATCGCAGGCCTCGATGCCTATCGTGAGGGCTGGACGGCCGCGCTCCCCTCACGAACGCTATGACAGCCCAAGCGCTCTGCTCCACCTTGCGCACCAATGCCTCGCGACGGACTTCGCGCCAGTTAGGTCATCCGAATCCAGGTGCCGTTGCCTGCCGAGGACTTCACCGCAGCATCGATGAACTTCACACCTGCCAGGCCATCCTCGACGGTTGGGAAAATCACCTCAGGATCCGGCTTCACGTTCGCTCTTGCCGCGTGGATGGCGCGCGCGGCCTCGGCGTAGATTGTTGCGAAACCTTCGAGGTAGCCCTCGGGGTGGCCCGAAGGGACGCGGGTGACACGAGCCGCCTCACCCATGGCGCCGGCGCCGCCGCGGGTCAGAAGCTGCTTGGGCTGGCCGTACGGCGTGAACCAGAGTTGGTTCGGATTCTCCTGCGCCCATTCGAGCCCGGCTTTGCTGCCGTAGACGCGCAGCGTGAGGCCGTTCTCATTGCCGACCGCGACCTGACTAGCCCACAGCATCCCCTTCGCCCCGCCCTTCCACTTCAGGAGGATCTGGACATCGTCATCGAGACGCCGCCCCTCGACAAAGGTCGACAGCTCCGCGAGCAGTTCGTCGAGCTCGAGCCCCGTGACGAAGCAGGCGAGATTATAGGCGTGGGTGCCGATGTCTCCGATGCAGCCGCCGGCGCCGGACCGGGCCGGGTCCGTCCGCCACGTCGCCTGCTTGTGGCTGCTTGCTTCCAGTCGCTCGGTCAGCCAATCCTGGAGATATTCGGCCCGGACCAGCCTGACTTCACCGAGGTCGCCATTCGCGATCATGGCGCGCGCCTGGCGAACCATGGGATAGCCCGTGTAATTGTGCGTCACCACGAAGACCCTGCCCGTCTTCCGGACCAACGCCACCAGCTCCTCGGCCTCGGCGACCGTCGTCGTCAGTGGCTTGTCGCAGATGACGTGGATTCCGGCTTCAAGGAACGCCTTCGCGACCGGACTGTGCATGTGGTTGGGGGTTACGATCGAGACCGCCTCGATGCCGTCCGCCCGCGCAGCTTCAGCCTTCGCCATCTCCTCGAATGAGCCATAGGCACGATCATCAGCGATGCCGAGCTCCTTCGCTGAGGCCTTGGCTCGAACCGGATCGGACGCGAGCGCGCCGGCAACCAGCTCGAACCGGTCGTCGATGCGAGCGGCAATACGGTGGACGGCACCGATGAAGGCGCCCTGACCGCCGCCGACCATGCCAAGCCGGATACGACCGCGATCGCCGGCTTCCTTGCTTGCTTCGATGGTCATTCTCTTCTCCTCGCTCAGGAGATGCCGAGCATCTTGCGGTTCGCCGCGTCGTCGGTGCCGGAGCCTGCGAAATCGTCGAAGGCTTGCTCGGTGACGCGGATGATATGGCTCTTGATGAAGTCGGCGCCCTCGCGCGCCCCCTGTTCGGGATGCTTCAGCGCACACTCCCACTCGAGCACCGCCCAGCTGCCATAGTCGTTCTGCGTGAGCTTCGAGAAGATGGCGCCGAAATCGACTTGGCCATCGCCCAGAGAACGGAAGCGGCCGGCACGGTCGACCCAGCTCTGAAACCCGCCATAGACACCCTGGCGACCGGTTGGGTTGA
The DNA here is from genome assembly GCF_054057515.1 of Bradyrhizobium sp. USDA 4474. Taxonomy (NCBI): domain Bacteria; kingdom Pseudomonadati; phylum Pseudomonadota; class Alphaproteobacteria; order Hyphomicrobiales; family Nitrobacteraceae; genus Bradyrhizobium; species Bradyrhizobium sp. USDA 4474. The sequence continues at coordinate 1,416,929 of NZ_JBSRZJ010000002.1, forward strand.
ACTCGGCGTCCTTGACGTGGAAGGCCCTGATGCGCTGGTGGTAGATGTCGATGTAGTCGAGGTAGTCGAGCTGCTGCAGAACGAAGTGTGACGGGTCGTAGAGCAGATTCGCGCGCACATGATTCTCGACCCGCTCCAGGAACATCTCGTAGGAGACGCCGTCGTGAAGGTCCTCGCCGGGGTGGATCTCATAGGCGAGATCGACGCCGTGCTCGTCGGCATAGTCGAGGATCGGCCGCCAACGCCTGGCAAGCTCGTCGAAGGCGGCTTCGACGAGGCCGGCCGGTCGCTGCGGCCACGGATAGACGTAGGGCCAGGCAAGCGCACCGGAGAACGTCGCCTGCGCGGTGAGTCCGAGCCGCCTGGAGGCCAGGATCGCGCGCTTGACCTGATCGATGGCCCACTCCGTGCGGGCCTTGGCGTCGCCACGCACTTCCGGCACGGCAAAGCCGTCGAATGCCGCGTCATAGGCCGGGTGAACGGCGACGAGCTGCCCCTGGAGATGGGTCGAGAGCTCGGTGATCGCCAACCCATGGCGCGCCGCGATCCCCTTCACCTCATCAGCGTAGTCCTGCGACTCCGATGCCCGCGTGAGGTCGAAGAGCCGTCGATCCCAAGTCGGAATCTGAACCCCCTCGTAGCCGAGCGAGGCCGCCCATCCGCAGATCGCGTCGAAGGAGTTGAACGGCGCCACGTCGCCGGCAAACTGAGCGAGGAATATCGCCGGTCCCTTGATCATCTTCATCGAATGCTCCCTTCATGCCCCGCCCCTTACTGGCTTCCGGGAGAGGTCATCGGACATCATCATCACATAGGAAGGCCTCGTCCCGCCTCACAATTCCCTTCGGATAAGCGACATCAGACAAGGCCCGCGCCTCGCGGCGCCCCCTCCTGCTTTGATATCGAATGGAAGCCCGGATGCACCACAGGTGGCATCTTCGCTGAGGCCATGACAGACCATCAACAAAGAAAAACCCCGGCAGTTTCCTGCCGGGGCTCTCCAATCAATCGGATGATTGATCTTAGAAGTTGCGCTGAGCGCGGAGCATCATGGTCAGCGAGTTCTGATCCTTCAGCTCGTAGGTCGCAGCCGGCTTCGCGAAGGCGGCAACTGCAGTGGCCGGGCCAGTGACGGCGCCCGAGTACTTCTGGTCGAGCATCGTGTAGCTCAGGTCAGCCGTGAACGCCAGGTTCTTGACCGGAGTCCAGACGGTGTTGACACCGATCACGCCGATGTTGAAGTCCGGGTTGCAGGTCGAACCAGCCACGGCAATCGTGGCGAAGTTCGCGCAGATCAGGCCCTTGCTCGTGTTGCCGTAGCCCATATGAGCATAGCCACCGTAGATGGCGCTCGCCCAGTTCGGGGTCCAGTTGTGGGTGTAACCACCGCGGAAGCCCCAAGCCTTGGTCGTCTCGATACCGGTGCCAGCGCCGAAGACGCCGTCGGTAATGCCAGCGAAACCAACGCTCTGGTAAGCACCGATGCCGCTGCCGCTGTACATCGAGAAGTTCTGCGGCCACGAGATGTTGCCGAAGACGTAGTGAGCCGCACCGTCGGCGTAGACGGCCTGCATGTTGATCGAGTCACCCGCACCGGTCGGGATGTTCTTGATCGACAAGGCGCCCTGCACAGCCCAGCCCCACTTATCGGCGGGGTGATCGCTGGTCTCAAACGTACCGTAGTACGCACTGTGGATCTCATGTGCGACAGCCGCGATTTGGAACAGGCCCCAAGCCTGGTCAACACGAACCTGACCGACGATGTCGGGAGAACGGTTCGCACCCCAATCGTACGTGCCGTAGTTGCCCTGGATGAGGGCAGTACCAGCCGCTGCGGCCGTTGCAAAGCCGGTCGCATTCCACAGGTTCGATTGACCGCCGCCATTGCCCGTCGTCTGATCCTGGATCGACACTGCGGCGGTGATGCCCTGGCCGAAGTCAGCCGTGTAGGTGGCCTGGTTCACACCGGTGACGAAGTTCGAGCCGCCCGGAATGGTATCGGGACCGCCAGCCGGATAGCCCGTCCACGGTGCATCGAAGATCGAGACGGTGCGACCGAAGGTGAAGCCAGCGAACTGGATGAAGGCGTGGTAGAGGCCGAGACCAGCAGTGCCGCCCGCGGCGGCTGACGGGTTGCTCGCGGAGACCGTTTGGGAGTCAACGCTGAACACCATGTCGGCGAAGGTGCGGACCACGCCGTACTCGGTTGCGGTGCGGGTATCGACCGTGAGGTCCATACGAGCGCGGCTGTAATAGTAGTTCGTCAGACGGTTGTTCGAGCCGCCGTTGAAGGTGCCCGAGCTAAACCGGAAGCCATAGTCGTTAGCGCCGCCGAGGATCATGTCCGCGCGGACGTAACCACCCAGCTTGATGCAGGTGTCGGTGCCGGGGATGTAGTAGAAACCCGCACCGTACAGCGAGCAGATCTTCACGTATTCGACGGCCTTTGCCTTCAACGGAAGGTCGGCTGCCTGGGCTCCGCCAACGGCGAGCAGACCCGCCACTGAGCCGAGCAAAAGGCTCTTAAAGTTCATGTTAAACCTCCAAGTTGCTCTTCAGGGAAGGTCACTGACCCGGACGGCCAATTCCCCAACCCCCTCTAAATCACCGCCCTGGCCACCTTCGCGTCTTCGGACACACCCGCATGAACGCGAGGGACTTAAGCGAAAGACCTAAACGGGACGACCTTGGGATGCCCCCCTCCGTCGCCTGATCACCATGATCGATGGCCATTGCACACGCAACAACCGAACGGGCGCGAACAGCCTCGAATATCCCGAATCTGATCATGTGTTGCACAAAAATCACGCACCGACCGAAGCGCGAAAAATATCGCAACCTATTGATTCACTAGTGGAAAAAATTCATTCACAGCCTCGTTACAGCCTAGGGCGCAAACCGACCGTTCCGATGTGCATGCGGCCTGGATGGGTTGCGCGGGGCCCCTCCACGGCGTGGAAAAGCGAATCGAGCAGACCTGAAGAACCACTGCGATGCATCGCAACGGGCGAGCCAAATATCGAACGAAGAAACAGGATTTCGGGGCGACGATCGCTGCAGAATCGCCAGTCGTGCAGGTTCCGCGCCGGGCAAGATCTCGCAGCCAGTGGCGGAAGGGCAACAATCGGGGCCCCTAAATGCGACGGCGGGGTCGTGTCCGGCGTCGATCACTCCGAAGGCTTTCAGCCCCTCGCGTCCACTCACCGCCGGCCGGCCGGGTTCTCACCCGCGGTGAATTCCGAGATCCAAGCGACTGGATGGCATCGGAAACCTTGCCGGTTCCCCGCGCGTCCAAGGCGAAGTGCAGGACGATCGTCTGATCTCTTCAACTTTTCCGCGCAGGCGCTTGGATCGGCCATGCCATGCACCGCCACAATCTGCCCGAGCCGGCCGCGGCCAGGCGGGCGGTACAATCATACGATGCTATTCCTTCTTCTCATCAAGCAGCTTGGCCACGCGCCGCAAGCCGAGCAGATAACCCTGATTGCCGAAGCCGGCGATAACCCCGTCAGCCCGTTTGGAGATGAACGAGTGGTGGCGGAATTCCTCGCGTTTGTGCACGTTGGAAATGTGCACCTCGATCACGACCCCCTCGAACATGTTGAGAGCATCCAGGATGGCGACCGACGTATGGGTGAAAGCTGCCGGGTTCATCACGATGCCGGCAGCCGTCTCGCGCGCCTCATGAATCCAGTCGATCAGCTCGTATTCCCTGTTGGATTGATGGAAGCGAATCTCAAGGCCGAGCTCCTTGGCTAGCGCCCGGCAATCCCGCTCCACGTCCGCAAGCGTCTCGTGACCGTAGATGTGGGGCTGACGCTTTCCGAGCAAGTTGAGATTCGGCCCGTTCAGGACGTAGACAAGACGGCTCATGGAAGTACTCCGTTCAGTGATGGGCGAGGATTTCGCCAAGGAACTGCCTGGTGCGGGCGTGCTGCGGATTGCGGAAGAAGGCGTCGGGTGCGCCTTCTTCGATGATCTGTCCTTCAGCCATGAAGATGACCCGGTCGGCAACCTGGCGGGCAAAGCCCATCTCGTGGGTGACGCAAATCATGGTCATTCCGTCGTTGGCGAGGCCGATCATCGTATCGAGCACCTCCTTGACCATCTCAGGGTCGAGAGCCGAGGTCGGTTCATCAAACAGCATCACCTTCGGCTGCATGCAGAGCGCACGCGCGATCGCAACGCGCTGTTGCTGCCCGCCCGAAAGTTGCGCCGGATACTTCTCGGCCTGATCACCGATGCGGACGCGCTCCAGGTATCTTCGCGCGGTCGCCTCCGCCTCGGACTTGCTGATGCGGCGCGCGCGGATAGGCGCGAGCATGCAGTTCTGCAAGACCGTCATATGCGGAAAAAGATTGAAGCTCTGAAAGACCATGCCGACGTCCTGGCGAACCACATCAATAGCCTTGATGCTGTCGTCCAAACGATGCCCGTTCACCACGATACGGCCCTGCTGGATCGGCTCGAGGCGGTTGATGCAGCGGATGAGAGTCGATTTGCCCGAGCCGGACGGACCGCAGAGCACGATCTTTTCGCCCTTCCGCACCGTGAGATCGACATCGCGAAGCGCCTGGTACTCGCCATACCACTTCTGCACGCCTTTCATTTCGATCAGGATCTGATCCTGCATGGATTCCGCCTCCACCATCGAACGACGGCCGACGCGCACAGCGCGCCGGCCGCTCGCATTGCCTATTGAACCGTGAACGGAACGCCGGGGACTGAGTCCGGGAAGATCGGAACGGGCGCCTTCATCCATTTGGCGTAGAAGCTGGCCAACTTGCCGTTGGTCTTGATCTGGTCGATGAACTTGTTGACCGTCTCGTTCCACTCCTTGTCACCCAGGCGGGTACAGGCGCCGTTGTACAGAGCCGTGAAGTGAAGCTTCGGCTCGAACCCAAGTTCGGGCTTTGCGGCGTTCAGACGCTGCGGGTAGAAGCTGTTTGCGCCGACGGCCTGGACCTGACCGGACAGCAGCGCCTGGATCGTGGCCGCGTCATCATCGAACCTGCGGATTTCGGTGCCCGCTGGCGCATTGTTGGTGACCTGGGTGTCCTGCGTGGAGGACCTCGGAACGCCGATCACGAACTTGGCCATGTCGGCATTGCTGTTGATCGGGGTCGCCTGGGCCGCGACAAGCGTGATCTCATTGGCAACATACGGCTTGGAATACTGCACCGCCTTTGCGCGTTCGGGCAGCATGGCCATGGTCGCGAACAGAATGTCTACGCGGCCTGTGGTGAGCGACGGAATGCGATTGGCTACCGCCAGGGGGACGAACTCGGCCTTCACGCCGAGATATTCAGCGAAGGCGCGGCCCATGTCGGCATCGATGCCATCCTGCTTTCCCGAACTATCGACATAGCCCCACGGAGGATTGTCGCCCTGAATGCCGATAACGACGACGCCCTTCTTCTTCACGTCTTCCAACGTGCCGGCCTGCGATTTGCCTGCGGCCCCGATGGCCATCAGCATCAGCAGCGCGATGCCGAGCCGGCGACGATTGAGTGAAAGCAACATGAATTTTCTCCTCCTGGTGATGGCTTTATATGATTGGGCAGGTGCGCCGTTCCTACCTTTGACTGGCCAAGGCGAGCCTGGCCTCCATCCGGCTGCCCCACCACGAGAGTGGCCAGCAGAGGACGAAATACATTGCGCCGACCACGCCGAAGACGAGCAACGGCTGGAAAGTCTGGTTCGAAACGATTTGACCGGCGCGGGCGAGCTCGATGAAGCCGACGATGGCGGCGAGCGAGGTACCCTTGATCAATTGCACGAGATAGCCGATGGTTGCCGGCAGCGAGATGCGGATCGCTTGCGGCAGCACGATGTCGCGCATGCGGGACGAATAGTGCAGCCCAAGCGCCATCGCCGCCTCGGTCTGCCCGCGCGGCACCGCCTGGATCGCTCCGCGCCAGATCTCGCCAAGGAAGGCGGAGGCGTTCACGGTGAACCCGATCGCCACCGCGACGAACGCGTCGAGCTTCAGCCCGGTCAACGCCAATCCGTAGTACACGACGAAGAGCTGCAGCAGCAGCGGCGTGCCCTGGAATATCCCGATGTAGACGCGGACGGTCCATTCGACCCACTTATGACCACAAGTGCGCAAAAGCGCGACGGCAAGGCCCGCGGTGCAGCCACCTGCGAAAGCGACGAGCGTCAGCAGCACTGTCCATTGCAGCCCACGCAACAGGAAGCCAAACTCGGGAAGACCAAAATGCGGTGCCATGATCTCCCCGTCAGCGTGTCGGATAGGAGAAGAAGCGGTGGGAGATGGCCGCAAAGCCCAGCATCAGTAGCCACGAGATCGCGAGATAGAGGAAGGTGACGGAAAAATAGACCTCGAAGCTGCGGAACGTGTCGCTTTCGATGCGCTGCGCAACCGACGTCAATTCGTAGGCCGATACCGCCGAACAGATCGATGAGGTCAGCGTCAGCATGATGAATTGCCCTGTGAGCGAGGGGTAGATCGCACGAAGCGCGGGCTTGAGCACGATGAAACGGAACACTTGCCCTTTGTGCAGTCCGAGCGCGTAGCCGGCCTCTATTTGCCCCTTGTGAATGGATTGCACCCCGCCGCGGATGATCTCGATGGCGTACGCGCCGCCATTGACGCCGAGTGCGATAATGGCAGTAGCGGTTGGATTGAGCTTCAACCCGATGAGCGGCAAGGCGAAGAACAGAAAGAATATCTGCACCAGGAAAGGCGTATTGCGCACCATCTCGACGAAGCCGATCACGAGGGCACGTAGCCAGGCCGCTTTCGAATCGCGCGCCGCGACGCCCGCGACACCGATCATCATCGCGAGCGTCATGCCGGCAAGTGCCAGGCCCAACGTACCCGCACAGCCCCACAGCAGCGCGGGCATCGCATGCCAAACCACCGAGAAATCGAGCGTGTAGCCCATCTTGCGTTTCCTCTCGGGCGTTGTTCGTGCCGCTCGCCCATCGGCCTGACGTCATCCTCCCAGTGATGCGAACGTTGCGAAGAAGACGTCTGGATCAGGTGCGATGTCCGTGAACAGGCGGAATGCTTCGGTGCCCTGGTAGATCGCCATGCCGGCGCCATCGAGCGTGCGGCAGCCGAGGGTGCGGGCCGCGCGCAGCAGCGCGGTTTCCAGCGGGAAGTAGACGATCTCAGCGACCCACAGATCGGGACGCAGCAGGGCCGTCGGCAGCGGCGTCCCTGGATATTTGTCCATGCCGATCGGCGTCGCGTTGACGATTCCGTCTGCAGCAGCCACAGCCGCCTCGACATCCTGGCCAACCTTTAAGCGCCCTTCTTCAAATCGGGGGGACAATCCGTCGACCACACTCTGCGCCTTGACCGGGTCGATGTCTATGAGGGTCAGTTCCTGCACGCCGAGCTTCATGAGCGCGAAAGCGACCGCCGAGCCTGCGCCCCCCGCACCGAACTGAACGACGCGACGAAGCGACGCACCTTGCATGTTGCGACGAAAGTTCTCGGCGAAGCCGAACCAGTCGGTGTTGTGGCCAGTCATTCGACCGTTCCTGATGACCACGGTGTTCACGGCACCAAGCGCCTTTGCGTCGGGCGAGAGCTCGTCCAGGAGTGGAAGGATCGCCTGCTTGCACGGATGGGTCACGTTCAACCCGTCAAAGCCCATCCGCTTTGCGGCCCTGAGCAATTCCGGCAAGGTCTTCACGCCGAGCTTCAACTCGGACAGATCGATCTTCTTGTAGAGATAGCGGATGCCGGCGGCGTCAGCGGCGGCTTCGTGCATGGGCGGCGTGCGGGACGCAGCAATGCCGCTGCCGATCAGACCAACGAGAAAGCTGGATTTGGGAGGCATGTTCGGGATCGCTCGTCAGCTCAAAGGGACAGTCAACTCGGCGATGACCTGAGCCGTGCCGGGTCGAACCCCCCGCCACCAGGCAAAAGCTTCCGCCGCCTGCTCCACCAACATTCCGACGCCATCGGCCAGCTTGGCTACGCCTTCGACATGGGCCGCTTGCAGAAAGGAAGTCAATCCCTTGCCATAGGCAAGCTCGTAGGCCAGCTCCGCACCGCGGAAGACATTGCCCGGCAGTGGCGGCATCTCACCGCGCAGGCTGGCCGACGTCGCGTTGACCACGACGTCATACCCCTTGGTAAGATCGGCCAGTTCAGCATAACCGCTGACGATCAGGGGACCATAACCGGCAAACTCTTCGGCCAAAGCCACAGCCTTTGATAAGGTACGATTGACGAGCACCAACTCGGACGGCTCCTGGCGCAGGAACGGCAGCAGCGCGCCACGCGCCGCGCCGCCGGCACCGAGAATCAGGACGCGGCGTCCGGCCATTCTTACGCCGAGATTGACCGTGATGTCACGCACCAGGCCGACACCGTCGAAATTCTCGCCAATGATCCGATCGCCGACGAACTTCAGGCAGTTTACGGCGCCAGCTCGGTCGGCGCTCTCGGATAGCTCGTTTGCGTAGGCGAAGGCATCGAGCTTGAACGGAGCGGTGATGTTCAGCCCCTTGGCCCCCTCTGCCCGGAATTGATCAACCCGCTCGCTGAAGCCGTTGAGGGGCCCCTCGATCGCCTCATAGACAAGGTCCTGTCCCGTCATTCTGGCGAAAGTGCCATGGATGAGAGGTGATTTGCTGAAGCCGATCGGATTGCCGATCACCGCATAACGGTCGCTCATCGCTCACTCCTGCACTGCGACTTCGTTGAAGAGGACGCCGTCGCGCACCATCGCCTCGATGGTTTCGGCCGCCACTCCCAGCGAGGCGGCAATGCGGCGATTGTCCTGGCCGAGCAGCGGCGCTGGGGTCCGCACGGTGGTGTCGCAATCGGAGAAGCGGAAGGGCAGGTTCGGCAGCGTCACCTTGCCGAGCACAGGATGCTCCTGCTCGACCAGCATGCCACGCGCGTGGATCTGCGGATCCTTCACCACCTCTTCGATGGTCTGCACGGGAGCCGACGGCACACCTGCTTCCTCAAGTGCCGCAAGACAGGCGTCCCGGGAGGGCTGCGACAGCGTCCAGTTGCGCACAATCTCCATCGCTTCAGCGTAGTGGGCGTTGCGCGCGGCAGGGGTGGTGAAGCGTTGGTCGGAGGCCAGATTGTCTCCCCCGATCAGGCTCGCCAATCGTCTCCACGCATCATCGACTTGCGCGGCGACGACGAGATTGCCGTCCTTTGCCGGAAAGACGCCATAGACGGTCGAGTCCGGCTGTCCGCTTCCGGTCTGCTTCGGCAGATCCGTCCCGCCAGAGAAGAAGTAACGCTGCACCGCATAATCGTGCATCGAGACCATGCAGTCGTATAGCGCGAGATCGATGTGCTGGCCGCGCCCGGACGACGCGCGGCCGACCAGCGCGGCATTGACGGCGGCCACACCGTGAATGCCGGTGTACATGTCCGCCAACGGCATGCGAAGCAGCGGGGGCGCTTCGCCGGGGGTGCCGAGTTGTGCCAAGGCACCCGACATCGCCTCTGCGATCAGGCCGAAGCCCGGACGATCGGCATAGGGACCGGTGTGGCCATAAGCCGAGACCGAGCAGTAGATCAGTCTGGGATTGCGCGCCGACAACGCCTTGTAACCGAGCCCGAGGCGCTCGAGTGCGCCGGGGCGGTAGTTCTCGATGAAGACGTCGGCCGTGTCGACGAGCTTCATCATCATGTCGAGACCGCGCGAATCGCGCAGATCGATGCACAATCCCTGCTTCCCCATGTTCTGCTGCAGGAAGTAGCCGGATTGTCCGTCCTTGAAATACCCGTGAGCGCGGCCCGCATCGCCTTCCTTCGGACGCTCCACCTTGATGACCTCAGCGCCCATCGCAGCGAGGCAACGGCCCATGAACGGACCTGCCAGGAAATGGCTGTAGTCGATGACGCGAATGCCTTTGAGCGGCAGATCTTGCGCGGTCATGCCTGTGCTCCTGCGGCTTCGGTCTTCGGGCGCATCGGAATCATCAACCTGTGTTCGCCAAGTTGCACCACTTCGCCGCGCTGATTGATCAGCTCCGATGGCAGCACCACGATGCCCCACCCTTCCCGCTTTGTTGCGCGCATCGAGCCGACGCGGAACTTCACGTGCACGGTGTCGCCGAGCTTGATCGGCAGCTTGAAATCCCAGGTCCAACCCAATGACATTCCCGGGAGGAAGCGATAGTCGGCGCGGGTCTTCAAACCATCGGCGAGCGACAGACCAAACAGCCCGTGCGCGACGCGCGTGCCGAATGGCGTGGTCTTGGCGTACTCCTCGTCGACATGAACAGGCGTGAAATCACCCGTCAGTTCGGCATAGGCATTCACCATCGCTTCGGTCACCGTCACTGCGGGGGTGACGCATTCGTCACCGACCTTGGCATCGTCCCAGTAGCGTTCGTCGGTCATATCGCTTCTTCCTCATGCCCGTGGATTGATCGCCAGCGCCGCTTCCACCGCGCCCGCACTGGCTTGCAAGATTTCGACGTTCAGCCCGCCCGGCAGTTCGAGCCAGTTCGGTCCGGCGGGCAGTGCTTTGGCACCCCACGCGGCGGCGCGGGCGAGCACACCTTCGTAATCGTCGACCATGATGCCGAGATGGGCGAGACGCCCCTCCGGTCCGACGAAGTGCGGATCCTCGATCAGTTGCACGCTTCCGAGCACCCAGACCTGACGCGGGCGCGCACCATCAGCCGGTTGCTCATCGCGAATAGCGAGACCAAGGACCTCACGAAAGAAGTCGACGTGACGATCAACGTCAGGCACCCGGATCGCGACGTGTTCGACGTAGGCGCGGGGCAACGACATCGTCTCAGGCCTTTCCCGGATAGTCGCTGCGGGCGTATTCGAGCCCTTTGACCAATGCGACGAGGGTAGAATTGACGGGGGTCGGTACGTTGAGCTTGGCACCCCAACGCACGACCGAGCCGTGAATGTAATCGATCTCGGTCAGGTTGCCGGACTGCAAGCTCTGCAACATCGACGTCTTGAACTCGGGCGGAAGTCCGGCAGACGCCATCGTCCAGGCCTGCCGCGGATCCGCAATCGAGATCTTCACGCCGGCCGCCTGCGCCACCGCGATACCCTCCGAGATTGCGGCCAGTGCGCAATCTTCCAGGATCGGCAACGAATAGAGGCCGCCATAGGTCAGCCCGGTAACGGCGGTGATTCCTCCTCCGGCGACGTTGATGAACAACTTGTCCCACATCGTGCCCAAGATGTTGTCGCTGAGCAGCGTGAGAATGCCGGCACGATTGAACGTTTCGGAGATTCGTCGTGCGCGTTCCGTCAAACGACCATCGAGCTCGCCGATGATGGTTTCCTTGCCGATCACGCCCGAGCGAACATGACCAGGGCCGAGCAACACGCCGCCAACATAGGTCTTGCCTGCCATGACACGGTCGGGACCGACTTCCTCCGACAGAATGTCCTCGTGACCAAGCCCGTTTTGAAGCGACATCACGACAGTCTGCGGCCCAATGATCGGCGCAGCTGCGCGAATGGCATCTCGCGTGTGGTAGGATTTGACGAGTACGATGACGAGGTCCGCCTCGACCCCCACCTGGGTCGCGGAGGTGCACGCAGTAACCTTCACGACGGTCTCGATGCCAGCTTCGAGCAACCTGAGGCCACCGGCATTGATCGCGTCGATATGCGCCTGGAACGGATCGATGAGCCAGACCTCGGCCCCGCCACGTGCCAGCGTGCCGCCGATGGTGGAGCCCAAGGCCCCCGCTCCGATAAAGCAGATCCTCATCTGAACGCTTCTCCCGCGCCTTGCCTGGCGTTGGAAGCGAGGTAGCAGGCTGACCTATATTTGGATATACTATGATCCTTATAATCGTTATTGTGATTTGCAATGAAGCTTCAGGATCACGCCGAGACCAATCTGCTGGACCCGCGCCTGCTCAGGCTGTTCGACGCATTGTTCACCACGGGCAGCGTCACCAAGGCAGCCGAGAAGCTCGGTCAAAGTCAGCCGACCATTTCGATCTGGCTGGCGCGCTTGCGAAAGGAATTGGACGATCCGCTCTTCATCCGGTCGGCGGAGGGGATGCTGCCGACGCCGCGCGCCGAGGCTCTCATCGGCACGGCCAGACAGGCGCTGGAAATGCTGCGTCGCCTGGCGGAGCTTCGCATCGACTTTGATCCGGCGATCGCAAAGCGCCGTTTTACCATCTGCATGACGGATGGAAGCCACGTCACGCTGCTTCCGGCCATCCTCGCTCACGTTCGCAGCGTCGCGCCGGGCATCCGCATCGAGGCGGCACAGATCGGCGCGGACACCCCACGGATGCTACAATCCGGCGAAGCCGATCTGGCGCTCGGCTACATCTCGGATCTCGACGCGGGACACTTCCAGCAGGCACTCTTTCCGCAGGATTGGGTCTGTCTGGCGAATGCGAGACATGCCCGGATCCGGGACCGCATCACCGCAAAGGACTTCAGGCGCGAGGCGCACGTCCTCATACACTCCGGCACTGGACATCAGTTGCTGGCGGACGCACTAAAGGAGCAGCGGATGGTCCTTGACGTTGTGCTCGAGCTCCCCGGTTTTTTGGGGCTTCCCACAATCGTCGGGACGACTGATCTGATCGCCACCCTTCCAAGGCACATCGGTGAAACGTTGGCTCATTATTACGGACTGCGCGTGTTCGACTGCCCACTGCCGATCGCCGGGTTTACGGTGAAGCAATATTGGCACGCCCGCTTCCATCACGACCCGGCAAGCCAATGGCTGCGTGGCGTGTGCGGGGAGCTTTTCCAGCAGCAGGACGTGCGGGGTCTGCATCGTTCAGGTCGGCCGAAGAAACGAAAGCCACGCGATTTGCAGCCGTAGTGGAGCGCTTGATGAGGGCGGAAGCTAAGCAGCCAAATGCTGCTGCTACCGCCGTCGCATCAGATCAACCGGCAACTTGCCGCGCAATGAACTAGTAGTTCGTGGCGTTCTTCTCGTTGGGAATGCCTTCGATCGGGCATTCAGCGGTTCCTACGGTCGGGCGGGTCATTGCCTCGACCATATCCCGGGTGCCTTCGGGGTCGGCGATCCACTTCGAATAGAAGTCATAAGGACAGGCTGCGAGGCCCTTCGCGCTTTCGCCCGAATTGATCGTTCCGGTGTAGCCACGATGCAGCAGCTTGAAGAGATGGTTCTGCGACTGGTTGTTGCGGCGGGCATCGCGGATAAGGCTCTTCGACAGGCCGGCGTACTGGATGCCATACTCCTCCTCGCCGGTCTCACCAAGCGTCCGGCCATCGAAGCCGACGATCGCCGAGTGACCGAAATAGGAGTAGACGCCATCGAAGCCCGCGGCGTTGGCCACCGCGACATAAACATTGTTGGCCCAGGCCATCGCCTTCGAGATCATCACCTGCTGCTCCTTGGCCGGATACATATAGCCTTGGCAACGCACGATCAGCTCTGCGCCCTTCATCGCGCAGTCGCGCCAGATCTCCGGATAATTGCCGTCGTCGCAGATGATCAGACTGATCTTCAGCCCCTTTGGGCCTTCCGAGACATAAGTGCATTTGCCCGGATACCAGCCCTCGATCGGCACCCACGGCATGATCTTGCGATACTTCTGCACGATCTCGCCGTTGTCGTTCATCAGGATCAGCGTGTTGTAGGGCGCCTTGTGCGGATGCTCCTCATGGCGCTCGCCGGTCAAGGAGAACACGCCCCATACCTTCGCCTTGCGGCAAGCTTCGGCAAAGATCGCAGTCTCTTCGCCCGGCACCTGCGAGGCGGTCTCGTACATCTCCTTGGCGTCGTACATGATGCCGTGGGTCGAGTATTCCGGAAAGATCACGAGATCCATGCCGGGCAGACCGAGCTTCATGCCCACGACCATGTCGGCAATCTTGCGGGCGTTGTCGAGCACCTCGGCCTTGGTATGCAGCCGCGGCATTTTGTAGTTGACGACGGCAACGCCGACCACGTCATTGCTGGAAGAAATGTCACCATGAAGCATTTGAAAACGCCCTTCGGTTCTGGTTCGAGCTTCTGATCCGTTGCGGTCCGCGTCAGTGGCTGATCATCCAGGGCCGCGCGGTCGGGAAGCCGACAGCGCCGCTCTTGCTCTTCGTCACGAGCCGTCCCGGTTTCTTCTTGCTGCCGGTCCCGCAGCAGCCGCAGCCCGGACCATGGGCGGCCTTGTACTGGTCGAGCGTCTTCGGCGCGTGCTTGCTGCGCTCATTGGTGGCGTGCGCCTTGCGCTTGTCACCGGGCATGCAGAAGAACGCCGGCGCGGTGAGGATCACGCGCGGCGATTCCATCTCGCAGCGCGGACAATCCTGCGGCGCGTCGCATTCGGCCATCGGACGCATATCGGTGAACGGGCCGCAATCATTGCAGAGATATTCATAGACGGGCATCGTCGCTCTCTTCGCTGTAGCACGTCGGACGCGGGACGCATCGCCCCGCATCCGTTTCGCATGGGGGCTACTTGTCAGGTGAGATCGGCATCTGCACATCGCCCGTGATGTGCTTCACCGGCCCGGCGGAGGACGGCATCACGTCGAAGTCGAATATCTCGGTCGGCAGCCATAGCGTGGCGCAGGCGTTGGGCACGTCGACCACGCCCGAGATGTGACCCTGGCACGGCGCCGTGCCGAGGATCGAATAGGCCTGCGCGCCGGAGTAGCCGAATTTCTTCAGATACTCGATCGCGTTCAGGCAAGCCTGGCGATAAGCGATGTGAACGTCGAGGTAATGCTGCTTGCCAGCCTCGTCGACCGAGATGCCTTCGAAGATCAGATAGTCCTTGTAGTTCGGCGTGATCGGCGACGGCTTGAACACGGGATTCCTGATGCCGTATTTCGCGACGCCGTCCTTGATGATGTCGACCTTGATGTGCAGCCATCCGGCCATCTCGATCGCGCCGCAGAAGGTGATCTCGCCGTCGCCCTGGCTGAAATGCAGATCGCCCATCGAGAGGCCGCCGCCGGGAACGTAGACCGGGAAGTAGATCTTCGAGCCGCGCGACAAATCCTTGATGTCGCAATTGCCGCCATGCTCACGCGGCGGCACGGTACGGGCGCCCTCGAGACCGATCTTGGCCTTGACGTCACCCTTGGCCTGGCCGGCATGCGCGGTCGGCGCGAACGGCGGGTTGGCAAGGCCCCGGCACACGGGTCGGGTTGGTCGCGATCAGTTCGGCTTCTCGCGCGTTCCAGGCCGCGAGCATCTTGGCGTCGGGCAGACAGCCAATCAGGCCAGGATGGATCAGACCGGCGAAATTCACGCCGGGCACATGACGTGACGAGGTGTAGAGACCCTTGATGTCCCAGATCGACTTCTGCGCCAACGGGAAGTGATCGGTCAGGAAGCCCCCACCATTCTGTTTGGAGAAGAAGCCGTTGAAGCCCCACAGGCTCTCCTTCAGCGGACCAACGTCGAGCAGATCGACGACGAGAAGGTCGCCGGGCTCAGCCCCCTTGACGCCGATCGGACCGGACAGGAAGTGCACGATCGACAGGTCGATATCGCGAACGTCGTCGGCCGAGTCGTTGTTCTTGATGAAGCCGCCGGTCCAGTCGACGGTTTCGATGATGAAATCGTCGCCCGGGCTGACCCACTCGACGATCGGAACCTCCGGATGCCAGCGGTTGTGGATCTTGTCGTTTTCATAGGCCGATTTGGTGAGATCGACCTTGATCAGTGTCTCTGGCATCGAGATGTTCCCCTTGGTTCTACTGGTCAGACAGACAGGAATTTCGAGATCTGCGCGGCATCGACGCCGTCGCGCGGATCGTCACGCACAATCTCGCCGTTCTCGATCACGAGCACGCGGTCGGCGATGTCCAATGCGAAGCTCAGGACCTGCTCGGAGACGACGATCGACAGGCCCCGCTCATCGCGGATGCGCTTCAACGTGCGCGCCATCTCCTTGATGATCGACGGCTGGATGCCTTCGGTCGGCTCGTCCAGCAGCAACACTTTCGGCTTGGTGGCGAGCGCGCGGGCGATCGCCAGTTGCTGTTGTTGGCCGCCGGAGAGATTGCCGCCGCGGCGGCCCTTCATCTCCAGGAGCACGGGAAACAGCTCGTAGATATCTTCCGGCACTTCCGAGCCGCCGGAGACGACGAGGCCGGTCTCGATGTTTTCCTTCACCGTCATGGTGGAGAAGATCATGCGGCCCTGCGGCACATAGGCGAGACCCTTGGCGACCCGGTCGTAGCTCGGCAGCGATCCGAGCTCGGCGCCGTCCATGGTCACCGAGCCGCTCTTGGTCGGCACGATCCCCATCAGCGACTTCATCAGAGTGGTCTTGCCCATGCCGTTGCGGCCCATGATCGCGACGATCTCGTTAGGCGCGACCGAGACGTTGAGGCCGTGCAGCACCTCGCTCTGGCCGTAGGCGACGTGAAGATCATTGATTGCCAGCATTGATGTCGCTCCTTAATGGCCGAGGTAAACTTCGATCACTTTCGGATCGTTCTTCACCTTCTCCATGGTGCCCTCGGAGAGAATCTGACCCTGGTGCAGCACCGTAACCTTGTGAGCGATGTCCTCGACGAATTTCATGTCGTGCTCGATGACGAGCACCGAGCGATCCTTGATGAGGCGGTTGAGCAGTTCGGCGGTCTTGGCCCGCTCGGAGACGCTCATGCCGGCGACAGGCTCGTCGAGCATCAGCAGGTCCGGATCCTGGATCAGCAGCATGCCGATCTCGAGCCACTGCTTCTGGCCGTGGCTGAGCAGCGCCGCGCTCATGTTGAGCCGGTCCTTCAGGAAGATCATCTCCGCGACTTCATGGACGCGATCGCGGACGGCGGCATCGCGGGTGAAGGTCAGCGCGCCGAAGACGGTGCGGCCGCGCGGATAGGAGATCTCCAGATTCTCGAACACCGTGAGATCGTCATAGATCGACGGCGTCTGGAACTTGCGGCCCACGCCGGCCTTGACGATCTGGTTCTCCTTCAGCTTGGTCAGGTCCTTGCCGCGAAACTCGATCGAGCCCGACGTTGCTTTGGTCTTGCCGCAGATCAGGTCGAGCACGGTGGTCTTGCCGGCGCCGTTTGGACCGATGATGACCCGGATCTCGTTTTCCTCGACATAGAAGGAGAGATCGTTGACCGCCTTGAAGCCGTCGAAGGAGACGGTCAGGCCGGAGACCGCGAGCAGGAATTCCTTGGGCTGATGACCGACGAGCATAAGATCCTCCTCACTCTGCGGGTGCGCCGTCGGCGACCGAATTCTCGGTCCAGCCGGCCTTCGGCTTGCGCACACCGACCAGTCTGCTGATCCGCGGCTGGACGTAATCTCCCCAGATGCCCGCGAGACCGTTCGGGAATGCGAGCACCACTGCGATGAACAGGCCACCGAGGCCGAACAGCCAGAGCTCGGGGAACGACTCGGAAAGGCTGGTCTTGGCGAAGTTCACCAAGATCGTTCCGTAGACCGCGCCCAGGATCGAGAGGCGGCCGCCGACCGCGGTGTAGATCACCATCTCGATCGAGGGCACGATGCCGACAAAGGACGGCGACATGAACCCGACATTGAGCGCGAACATCGCGCCTCCGATCGCGGCGAAGATCGCGGCGATGCAGAAGGCAAAAATCTTGAAGTTGGCGACGCTGTAGCCCGAGAACCTGACACGGTCTTCCTGATCGCGCATCGCCACCAGGATGCGGCCGAGCTTGGAGTGGCGGACGAACTGCGCGATGAAGATGCAGGCGAACAGCAGGCCAACTTCGAAGAAATAGAGTACGATCTTGGCGTGGTCGGGACGGATGTCCCAGCCTTTCAGCGTGCGCAGATCGGTCATGCCGTTGATGCCGCCGGTGTAGCCCTGCTGCCCTACGATCAGGATGGTCAGGATCGCCGCGACCGCCTGCGTGATGATCGCGAAATAGGTGCCGCCGACGCGGCGCTTGAACATCGCAGCACCGATGACGAGGGCGAAGATGCCCGGCACCAGGATCACGGCGGCGATGGTGAAGGTCAGACTGTGGAAGGGCTTCCAGAAGAACGGCAGCGCGGTGATCTGGTTCCAGTCCATGAAATCGGGAATGCCCGGCGTCGACTGGATCTTGGTGTTCTCGACACTCGACGCCTCGAGCTTGAGAAACATCGCCATGCAGTAGCCACCGAGACCGAAGAATACGCCCTGGCCCAGACTGAGAATGCCGCCATAGCCCCAGCAGATCACGAGCCCGAGCGCGACGAAGGCATAGGTCAGGTATTTGGCGACCAAGTTGAGACGGAAGACGTCGAGGCAGAGCGGCAGGATCACGACAAGAAAGACGCCGAGCACCAGGATGCCGATCAGCTCCGAACGCGAGGTAAAGCGACTGTCGTTCATGGGTTCAGCCCCCTGCACTTTCGTTATTTGCGGACCTTGAGGGCGAACAGACCCTGCGGCCTCAGCATCAGAATTCCGACCACTGCGAGCAGCGTCAGCACCTTCGCCATCGAACCCGACATGAAAAACTCGAGCGTCGACTGGGTCTGCGAGATCGAGAAGGCCGAGGCGATGGTGCCAAGCAGGCTGGCGGCGCCGCCGAACACGACGACGAGGAAGGTGTCGACGATGTAGAGCTGGCCTGACGTCGGGCCGGTCGAGCCGATCATGGTGAAGGCGCTGCCGGCGACGCCGGCGATGCCGCAACCGAGTGCGAAGGTGTAGCGGTCGACCTTGGCGGTGTTGATACCGACGGCCCCGGCCATAATGCGGTTCTGCACGACGGCACGCACCTGGCGCCCCCAGCGCGACATGAACATGACATAGGCGACGCCGATCGTAATAAGCACCGTCAGGCCCATCACGAAAACGCCGTTGATCGGCACCTCGATGGAGTCCGTGACTCGCAGCGAGCCCAGCATCCACTGCGGCAGCTCGACACCGACCTCGCGCGCGCCGAAGATCGAGCGATAGGCCTGCTGCAACATCAGACTGAGGCCCCAGGTCGCGAGCAACGTGTCGAGCGGACGCTTGTAGAGATGCCTGATCAGCACCCATTCGACCAGCATCCCGAGCGCGCCGGAGGCGAAGAAGGCCAATATCATGGCGAGAAAGAAGTAGCCGCTGAACAGGCCGGGCAAATAGGTCTGGAAGAGATTCGACGTCATCCAGGTGACGTAGGCGCCGAGGATCATGAACTCGCCATGGGCCATGTTGATGACGCCCATCTGGCCAAAGATGATCGCAAGCCCCAGCGCCATCAGCACGTAGACGGAAAACAGGATCAGGCCGGCAAAGCCCTGCATGACGAAGATCGAGCCGAGGTCGCCAATCGAGTAGTCGCCGAACATCTGATTTCTCCATCGAGGGACAAGGTCCCGCGTCGCGAGCAAATTCGCGACGCGGGGTCGTGAGACGCGGATTGACGGTCCGCGTCAGGGAGCTGTTGCTCGGGGGAAAAATCGCCGGGCTTATTGGTAGCCCTTCGGGAACGGATCGGGCTCGACCAGATCGGCGGTCTCGTAGATCAGCTCGAACTGACCATCGAGCTTGGCGCGGCCCACGCGGGTCTTGGACCAGAGATGATGATTCTCATGGATGCGTACGTAGCCTTCCGGCGCGCCCTTGAACTCGACGCCGGGCGATGCCGCCGCGATTTTGTCGATGTCGAACGAGCCGGCCTTCTCGACCGTCAACTTCCATAACCACGGGCCGAGATAGGCAGCCTGGGTGACGTCTCCGATCACCGTCTTCTCGCCCCACATCTTCTTGAACGCCGGGACGAACGCCTTGTTGTTGGGATTGTCGAGCGACTGGAAATACTTCATGCAGGCGTAGGCGCCTGCGATGTTCTCGCCGCCGATGCCGTCGATCTCGTCCTCGGTCACCGAGATCGTGAGCAGCGCCTGCTTGGACAAATCGATGCCGGCCGCCTTGAGTTGCTTGTAGAAGGCGACGTTGGAGCCGCCGACCACGTCCGTGAAGATGACGTCGGGTTTGGTCAGCTTGATCTTGTTGATCACCGAATTGAACTGGGTGTTGCCGAGCGGGTAATATTCCTCGCCGACGACCTTGCCCTTCAGCACGTTCTCGACGTGCTTGCGCGCAATCTTGTTCGAGGTGCGCGGCCAGATATAGTCCGAGCCGATGAAGAAGAACGATTTGGCGCCCTTCTCCTTGGCGATCCAGTTCAGGCCGGCGAGAATCTGCTGGGTGGCTTCCTGCCCGGTGTAGATCACGTTCTTCGACTGCTCGAGACCCTCATAGAAGGTCGGGTAATAGAGCATGCCGTTATACTGCTCCATGACCGGCAGCACCGCCTTGCGCGAGGCCGAGGTCCAGCAGCCCATGATCGCTGCGACCTTGTCGTTGACCAGCAGCTTCTTGGCTTTCTCCGCAAACGTGGGCCAGTCGCTGGCGCCATCTTCCTGGATGAACTTGATCTTGCGGCCGAGCACGCCACCGGCAGCGTTGATCTGCTCGATCGCGAGCTTCTCGGCTTCGATCGAGCCGGTCTCCGATATCGCCATCGTGCCGGTGGCCGAGTGCAAGATGCCGACCGTCACCTCGCTATCGGTGACTGCGAGGCCCGTGGTGTTGACCGCGGAAGTTGCAGGCGCCTGCGCATAGGACGATCGCGGAAGCATGGTTATCGCGGGAACCGCCGCCATTCCCATCAGCAGCTTGCGGCGGAATGCCGACTGCAGGCCCTTATTTGTTTCGTCTGACATGAGCACCCCATTGGTTTGACAACGCGCTTATTGGTGAGGCGAGGATTGCTCAAAATTGTGCAACGCACAGATACGTGGGATTGCGTATACTGCACCGCAAAATAGCGACGTAGGTTTTTGGTACGGACTTTGCTGACGATCAACGCCGGCAACCGGGTCAGGAGTTTTGCGCAAGTGGCAGGGCGGCAGCGGATTGACCGCGTCAGGCGACAATACAATCAATGGGTCGCCAACCAGACGCTGGAAGACTATGCGCTGCGCTTTACCGCCAAAAGCGCACGGCGCTGGTCCGCCGCCCGCGTCGCCAACACCGCCCTCGGCGCAATCTCGTTCCTGGCGCTGGAAGCGATCGGCGGCACCATCACGCTGAACTACGGCGCCAGCAACGCGACAGCAGCAATTCTGGTCGTCAGCGTCATCATCTTCCTGTGCGGCCTGCCGATTGCCTATTATGCCGCAAAATGCGGCATCGACATCGATCTGCTGACCCGTGGCGCCGGCTTCGGCTATATCGGCTCGACAATCACCTCGCTGATCTACGCCTCCTTCACCTTCATCTTCTTCGCCTTCGAGGCCGTGATCCTGGCCGCCGCGCTCGAGATGTGCTTCGGCATTCCCCGCCCGCTCGGCTATCTCATCGGCGCCATCGTCATCATCCCGCTGGTGATCTACGGCATCACGCTGATCAGCCGATTCCAGCTGTGGACGCAACCGCTGTGGGTGATCCTGCATCTGCTCCCGTTCGCGGCGATCGCCTGGGCCAATCCGCATTCCTTCGCGGAGTGGCGGGGATTTGCGGGCGACCACGGCGATCCCAACGGCCATGTTGATCTGCTGCTGTTCGGCACTGCCGCCTCGGTGGTGTTCTCGCTGGTCGCGCAGATCGGCGAACAGGTCGACTTCCTGCGCTTCCTGCCGCGCGACCGCCGCACGTCGAAGACGTCATGGTGGATTGCGCTACTCTGCGCCGGTCCAGGCTGGATCATGTTCGGAGCGCTGAAACTCCTGCTCGGCTCGTTCCTCGCCTACTTCGCTCTGAGCCATGGCGTCGGCCTCGAACAGGCGGCCGAGCCGGCCAACATGTATCTCGAAGCGTTTCGCTATGTGCTGTCGCAACCCGAACTCGCACTGGCGCTGACCGGCACGTTCGTGATCCTGTCGCAAGTCAAGATCAACGTCACCAACGCCTATGCCGGCTCGATCGCCTGGTCGAACTTCTTCTCGCGCCTGACCCATAGCCATCCCGGCCGCGTGGTCTGGCTGGTCTTCAACGTCATCGTGGCGCTGCTGCTGATGGAGATCGGTGTTTACAAGGCGCTTGAGCAGACGCTCGCACTGTATTCCAACGTCGCGATCGCCTGGGTCGGTGCGCTGGTCGCCGATCTCGTCATCAACAAGCCACTCGGTTTGCGCCCGGCGCAGATCGAGTTCAAGCGCGCGCATCTCTACGACATCAATCCGGTCGGCGTAGGCGCCATGACGATCGCGACCATCGTCTCGATCTCGGCGTTCTACGGATTGTTTGGTCCGAGCGCGAAGGCTCTGTCGGCCTTCGTGGCGCTCGTCGCCGCCTTCGTTTCAGCGCCCCTGATCGCATGGGCAACCGACGGCAAATACTACATCGCTCGCAAGCCGAAGCGGAGCTGGCAGAACGTCGAGGCGATCCGGTGCTGCATCTGCGAGCATTCGTTCGAGCCGGAGGACATGGCGTCCTGCCCCGCCTACGCCGGGCCGATCTGCTCGCTGTGCTGCTCGCTCGACGCCCGCTGCCATGATCTCTGCAAGCCGCACGCACGGGCCGGTGCGCAGATATCGGGGGCGCTCGGCAAGTTGCTGCCCGAAACGATATATGCGCGGATCAACTCGCAGTTCGGCCAATACATCGGCGTGTTCGCCGTCTCGGCCGGCCTGGTCGGGCTGACGCTGGGGCTGATTTACCTGCAGACCTCGGCCACCCTACACGCCGACGCATTGCTGGCTGATGTGCTGTGGAAGGTGTTCTTCGCACTGATTATCATCATCGGCGTGGTCGTCTGGCTGTTCGTGCTGGCGCAGCAGAGCAGGCGCGCCGCTGAGGAAGAGACACGGCGGCAGACCGCGTTGCTGATCCAGGAGATCGACGCGCACAAGCGTACCGATGCCGAATTGCAGCGTGCCAAGGAGGTCGCAGAATCCGCCAACCTCGCCAAGAGCCGCTATGTGGTCGGCCTCAGCCACGAGCTACGCTCGCCGCTGAATGCGATCTCCGGCTACGCGCAACTCCTCGAGCAGGACAACAGCTTGCAGGCGCGGCCTCGCGACCAGGTCCGCGTGGTCCGTCGCAGCGCCGATCATCTCTCGGGCCTGATCGACGGAATCCTGGACATCTCCAAGATCGAAGCGGGACGGCTCTATCTCTCGCGCGACGAGGTGCGCCTCAACGACTTCCTCGATCAGCTCGTCGGCATGTTCCGCCTTCAGGCCGCCGCCAAGGGCATCGACTTCGTGTTCAAGCGGCCGGCGGTGCTGCCGGTTGTGGTCTATGCGGATGAAAAGAGGCTGCGGCAGATCCTGATTAACCTGCTGTCCAACGCGATCAAATTCACGCAAACAGGCAGCGTGAAGTTCGTCGTGCATTATCGCAGCCCGGTTGCGGAGTTCGAGGTCGTCGATACCGGACCCGGCATCCAGCCGGACGATCTGGAACGCATTTTCGCACCTTTCGAACGCGGCGCGCTCGGCGTGGCGCAGCCGCAAACCGGCACCGGCCTCGGATTGACCATCAGCCGCCTGCTCGCAGGTGTGATGGGCGGCGACATCAAGGTGACGAGCACGGTCGGCGCCGGCGCGACCTTCCGCGTCAAACTCCTGCTTTCCGAAGTGACGAACCCCCGGCGCGACGCCCCGGTGGAGGCCCCGATCCACGGCTATCTCGGCCCGCGCAAGACCATCCTGATCACCGACGACGATCCGACCCATCGCGATCTCCTGCGCGAGGTGCTGGCGCCGCTCGGCTTCATCCTGCTCAGCGCGCCCGATGGGGCCGGCTGCCTCGCGTTGGCGCAACACTGCCGGCCCGATCTGTTCCTGCTCGACATCTCCATGGCCGGCATGGACGGCTGGACCGTGGCGGAAACCCTGCGCGCCAAGGGTCATCACAGCGCGCGCATCCTGATGGTGTCGGCGAGCGCGCTGGAAGCGCACGGTGCGCCGCTGGCGCAGCCGTTCCATGACGGCTATCTGATGAAGCCGATCGACATCCCGCGGCTGCTGGAGACCATCGGCCAATTGCTCAAGCTCGAATGGCAGTACGAGGCCGACCGGGCACCGGTGCCGCTGTGGAAGCCGGAGAGCGGCTCGTGGCCGCCGGAGAAATATGTCGAGGAACTGATCGGACTTGGTCGGCTCGGCTTCGTCAGGGCGATCCAGCTCAAGCTCGACGAGATCGGCACGGAGCTGCCGGAACACGCCGATTTCGTCACCCATATGCGCGCGTTGGTCGATCGCTTCGATCTCGACCAGTACATGGCGACGCTGAAAACCTTGCACGGCTATGATCACTGATCCCAAGATCGCAGATCCCAAGAAGCGCGACGTCGCCCTGGTCGTCGACGATTCGCCCGAGACCTTGCGGCTCCTGACCGATGCGCTCGACAGCGCCGGCATGACGGTCATGGTCGCGCTCGACGGCTCTTCTGCGATGCGGATCGTCGACCAGATCACGCCCGACATCGTGCTGCTCGATGCGGTGATGCCCGGCATGGACGGTTTCGAGACCTGCCAGCGGTTGAAGCGCGGTGCCGGCCTGGACGGCGTGCCGATCATCTTCATGACGGGGCTGGCCGAGACCGAGCATATCGTGCGCGGACTTGAAGCCGGCGGCGTCGACTACGTGACGAAACCGATCGTGATCGAGGAAATGCTGGCGCGGATCCGCGTCCACCTTGCCAACGCGCGGATGACGCAGAGCGCGCGCGCCGCCCTGGACGTTTCCGGGCGCTATCTGCTCGCGGTAAACAGCACGGGCAAGCTGCTGTGGGCGACACCGCAGGCGCAGAAGCTGCTGTCAGACAGGCTCGCCGACACCGGAGGCTTCACCCTGCCCGAACCGATGCCGCAATGGCTCGATCAGGTGCAGAAGGGCAAAGCGGCGGCGAAAACCGCGACCATGGCTGCGTTCCCCGGCAATGAGCAACTGCGGCTGCAATTCATGGGCAAGCTCGGTCCCAACGAATTCCTGCTGCGGCTGGCCAAGGACACCAGCGGCGACATGCCCGCCGAATTCGCCAGCGAGCTCGGCCTCACCACGCGGGAGGGCGAGGTGCTGTCCTGGCTCTCCAAGGGCAAAACCAACCGCGACATCGCGCAGATTTTGGGATTGAGCCCCCGCACCGTCGACAAGCATCTCGAGCAGATCTATTCCAAGCTCGGCGTCGAAAACCGCACCGCGGCGGCCGCGATCGCAACCCGTGCAAACCGGCGCAGTCAGTAAAGCGCATCCTTTAGCGAAGCATCGCTCCCCATCGGCAAGACTGCCGTAGTCCGAAAGCCGCCGATCCAGGGCGAAACGAATCGCCGATTTTGCGCCGCATCATTGGCAGTGTCACGGAACGCTCAATTTTTGAGCGTGCAACCCCGGCAAACCTCGGGCTTAATCGGGCGAACGTCGAATCGTGCTCACGAATGGTGGGTGAGAAAACGAAGACATCTGGCGGAGGATCGGATGCGGCGGCTCGCGGAGGTAGCTCTACTGGCGATCGTCTCCACGTTGACCGGCACGGCGCTGGCTTTCGACAACGGGCAATACGACAACGTTGCGCCTGACATCCGCGCGTGGTTCAAGGCCGTGACGGCACCGAATGGCGTGCCCTGCTGCGACATCGCCGACGGACATCGCACCGATTATGATTTTCGTGCCGGCGCTTATTGGGTTCCAATCGAAGGGCAGTGGATGGCAGTACCCGAGCGGGCCGTGATCCGCGATCGCGGCAATCCGATCGGTCAGGCCGTGGTGTGGTACGTGCATCACCGCGGCAACATCATCATCAGCTGTTTTGTGCCGGCAGATGCGGTGTGAATTCACCGCGCGCCTTGACCCTCTCGGTGACACGACGGGTATGAAAGCTCAAGGGCCGGCCAGCTCACCCCGTTTGCTCGACGCCCTATCAGCGACGTCTTGTTCGGCGAGAAGATTTGCCTCCGTGAAAGCCTAGGCATCGGCAAGAATCGCGAAAGATACCGATCTGGCAAGTCGAGCGGATGCCGGGGGCAGCACCTACCATCTGGCGATCAAGCGCAAACTCTCCGTCCCTCTCATCTGACCGCAATCACTCTGCAATGGGATCAATCCCTCTGGGGCAGCGCCGCGCCCGCTGACTACCATCCATGTGTCGACGCCAATCAACGAGCGGGGAGACAAGTGATGGTTTGGAACATTCTGGTCAGCCAATCTGCGACACTCGCGTCGCGGCCTAGAGTCCTCAGAACAACCTTCATGTGCGCCCTTTCAGCGGCGGTTCGCTTTGCTTCGACAATCGAGGCAGGACAGAAGATCACGGCGCCGCCGGTCAATGCGCACAATCCCACGGTCTCGATCACGACCGGGGACAGCGTTCCGCTCTTTTGCAGGAACTTGCGGCGGAAGCGCTCCCAGCCGACCGTCTTTCTGCACCAGAAAAATTGCCGCGCATGGCCACTTTAGCAAGTCGATCGGATAAATCGCCATGATCCGGTCCCAAGCCGTCAAGCATGCGTCGATCGTCGGCGCGATGAGAGCCATCACCGGGACCTCCTCGGCACGCGCGTGCTTTGCCGCGGGACTCTGCGTCCGGGGAACCTACATCCCCTCGGATCGAGCCGACGAGGTCACCAGATCCCGGAGCTTCACAAGGCCATCACGCGTGCTTGCGCGCTTCTCTGTTGACGGCAAGCTCAACCGATCGGAGGGCGGCAATCTCGTCCTGCGCGGCTTCAGCTTCAGACTCGGAGACGCTGATCATTGCTCGCAAATTCTTACGCAAAGCGCCCCGGTTCATTATGCGAGGACGCTCGACCAGATGCTGGCGTTCCTCGAAGTGCGGACGCCGCGAGGGAGCGGGAGGCCGGATCCGGCGAAAATCAAGGCATTCTCCGCTGCCAATCCCGAAACGCGGCACCAGGCCGACTACATCGCCGCCCATCCGCTGCCCCCGAGCTTCGCCGACACGACCTACTGGGCGGTCCACGCTTTCCCGGCGATCAATGTGCGCGGCGAGAGGCAGATGATCAAATTCAAGGTTGCTCCTGTCGGCGGCGGCACTGCGCGGCCTGAACGTGAGGGCAATCCGATGTCGACGGACGCCCTCGAGGCCGATCTCCAAAAACGGATCGCGACGAGCGATATCCGGTTCAGCCTGATGGCACTGCTCGGGCGGCCCGATGACCCTGCGCTCGACGTCACGATCCGATGGCCCGATGAGGACAGCCGCGAAGCCGTGCGGCTCGGAACGATCGTTGTCACTGCACTTGAAGCGAACGAGACGTGCGACGCGACTGTATTCGACCCGGCAAACCTGGCCGAGGGCATCGGCCATCCGCCGGACGAGATCTTTGCAGCTCGCCGCGCGACCTACGCAATCCCCCTGGCTCGGCGCCGTTGATCAGCCGATCACGCCTCGCCGTCCCGGATCCCAAGCGCTTCCCGGCGCCATGCCGCCGGGCTCACGCCGACCTGCGCCGAGAACACCTTTGTAAAATGGCTCTGGTTGGCGAACCCGGCCGATATCGCAATCTCGGAGAGTGGCAGGTCGCGCACGCTCATCAATTGCTTGGCCGCCTTCACGCGCTGGCGCAGCAGCCATTGGTGCGGCGGTAGCCCGGTGGAGATACGAAATGCCCGCGAGAAATGGCTGACCGACAGACCAAGTTCGGTCGCGACCTGTTGCAGTGAAAACTGTCCGCCGAGATCGGAGTCGAGCCTCTCGCAGGATCGCTTCACCTGCCATGGGGCAAGGCCGCCGCGGGCCGATTCGGTGGTGCGCTGCCATCCGCCATAGGTCTGGGCAATATGCGCAGTGAACGCGAGCATCATATGATCGATAAAGAGCTGATTGGCCTCGGCCGGCCGGCGCAGCGCTTCCATCATCGAGGCGCCGATATGGCGCATGATCTCGTCCTCGTGGCCGACGCCGAACTGACAGGCGAGATCGCCGATGCGGGGCGCCCGGGATTCGCGGGCGAACCCATCAAGTGCCGAACGCGGAAGATAGAAATGCAGGGAGTGGAACGGCTTGTCGATGATAAATCCCGGATCGCTCCTGAGGTCGTACAGATATGTCGTACCGGCTTTGACATCGACCTTCGCGAAACACTTGCCGCGGTCCCAGAGCTCGCAATCCGGGTAGTTGTGAAGCTTCAAGCTGACGAAATAGGCCTCATCGGCCACCGAGCCGGAACGGCCTGGCACGGGGTTATCATTCCGGGTTTCGGTGACCGCGAGTTCGATCCCCCGCCGTGAACGCGTGATCAAGGAAGGCGGCGCATCCCTCAGATGCATCTGCTGCCTGACCCTCTGTCCGAAGGTGCTTGCGTACGCCATTGATCGACCCGTTCGTGGAGTTTCGACCGGCAGCTTGTCCTTGTTTCGCCGCCGGAATTTGACACGCAGTATCCGGTATTCGAGTGCGGTCGTCTAGGTCGACGGCGGCCTGCATCGCGACTGCAAGGACCGGCTGTCTCAACTGTCACAAGGCGATTTTCGGAAGCGATTTCATTGATATTCGCGCTTGGTCGCGGCTCTTGGCCGTTCGTCGATCTGGCAACACGTCTGCCGCAGCTGATCACGAAATCTCGAACATGGGCGCATTGAGCAGAATCGGGAAAGCCAGCGCCGATTTGGGAAAGACCCCGTCGTTGTCCGAGCTTAGAACACGCGCCCACCGGCCACGGCGTCTGGCGCATCAGTACGGCCCACAAGAAGCGATGGCTTCACGCCGTTCCGCGATCACGCCTGGCGGCGCAAGTGTGACGCCCCTGAAGCGAGCACCTCCAATGAGCGAACCGATCTCCCACGATTCTGCGCTTGAAAATCCAGTGACCGTTTCCGAGCGGAGCCGGGACCAACCGGCGACTGCGGGGCGGCGTACCGCCGATGCAGAGATGGCGCGCGTGCTCCACACCACACCGTTTCGCATGGCGTTGGACGCCTCCGGCGCGGGGATCGCCCACTGGAAACATGAGCCACTGCACGACATCGTAGAGCCCATGAGCCACCACGTTATCATGGCTTATAATGGCACGACGCAGCACATGGAGCGGCGGTCAGGAAGGTCGGTTGCGACGGGCACGTTTCGTCGCGGGGTCGTGATCCTCATTCCCGAGGGATCAAGCTCCCGATGGGATATTCCGAAGCCCGTCGACGTCGTTCAACTCTATCTGCCGCACGCGACGCTGAAGCGCGTTGCCGACGAAGCGGTAACCGGCACACTGACCGATCTCCTGGAGCGGACGGCGCACCCGGATCCCATTACTTCCCGATTGCTCCTGAGCACGGTGACCGCCCTGGAGAACAATGGCGCCCTGGATAATCTGTTCAGACATCAGCTCATAGACCTCTTGGCCATGCGCCTCCTGGCTGCGCACACCGGCTCGCCAACGACATTCCAGCCGATCGTCGGCGGGCTTGCGCCGAAGGTCCTGGGCCGCGCCATCGAACGCTTGCGCTCGGACAGCGACACGGACGTCTCGCTCGACGCCCTCGCCTCCGATGCCGGCCTGTCGCGCTCCCATTTTTGTCGCGCGTTCAAGGAGAGCACTGGGCTTTCACCCCACGGTTGGCTGCGCCAACACCGGCTCCAGCAGGCCATGAACATGCTTCGCGACACCGACGCATCGATCGCCATGGTGGCAGCAGAGCTTGGCTATGCTTCGCAAACGGCTTTCGCCGCAGCGTTCAGGCGATTGAGCGGCGAAACGCCCAGCGATTGGCGGCGGAAGATGCGCTAGCAACAATCGCTTTGGACAGCGAAGTGCCTTCCGGCTGCGAGGACAGCTCCATGAACAAACCGGTCACGCACGATCCTTTGGGAGCTCTGCTTGCCGAACCAACCGCGCGCCCGGGCACCTCGCCGGCCGTCGACAGACGGCCTGCGGATGCGGAGATGGCCCGCATCCTCAAGACCACCCCGCTCCAGATTGCCTCGGACCCATCCAATGGCGGCATCGCACATTGGAAGCACGGGGCTCTGCACGACGTTGTCGAGCCCATGACCGACCATGTCATCATGGCTTACCCCACAGGCGTTCAGCGCCTGGAGCGACGCACCGGGAAATCGGTCGCGGTTGGAACGGCGCGCTCCGGAGTTATGACCATCATTCCCGCGGGCTCAAGCGCGAGATGGGATATTCCCGGACCCGTCGATGTCGTCCAACTGTATCTTCCGCATACGACGCTTGAACGCATTGCCCGCGAAGCCGAGGCGCCAGCTCCCGGAGATCTTCTAGAGCGCACCGGGCATCCCGACCTCGTCACATCCGGTTTGCTGATGAGTGCGGCCGATGCCTTGGAGGGCAATGCCGTGCTGGACGCCCTGTTCAGGCAGCGACTGACTGATCTCCTTGCGACGCGCATCCTGGCTGAGCACTCGGGCGTACCAACCGTCTTCGCACCGATCTCGGGCGGACTGGCACCCCATGCTCTGCGACGCGCGATCGAACGATTGCGTTCGGACAGCGACGCTGACGTCTCTCTGGCGGCACTGGCCTCGGATGCCAATCTGTCACGTTTCCATTTTTGTCGCGCCTTCAAGGAAAGCACCGGTCTTTCGCCTCATGCCTGGCTACGCCAGCAGCGGCTCGAGCGTGCCATGAACCTGCTCAAGGAGTCGGATGCGCCTATCGACTCGGTGGCAAAGGAGCTCGGTTACGCGTCCCAAACCGCGTTCACCGCGGCATTCAGGAAGCTGACGGGCGAGACTCCGAGCGATTGGCGCAGGCGCATGCGCTGACAGCAATCTCTCTGCAACCGCATCAATCGCTCTGGCGCAGCAAAAGCAGCAATCCGGTAGACGTACGGCATCGAACACCGATAACGGATGGAGACGAACAATGGCTTGGAAGCACTGTGTCGCCCTCCTTGCGAGCGTCCCGCCACGGAGGGTCATCGCGACAGCGATGGTCTATGGACTGTCACTCAGCGTCCGCTTCACATCGGCAACGGGCGAGGAAGTGGACATTTCGCCAGGTGCTACGGCGTCGGTCGTCAGCAGAGACGAAGCCCTCACCTTCCACGACGGCTGGCCGCTGCGTAGCAATGAGCCGATCGCGCTTCAGCTCGGCCGGCCCATGGCGTCGCGAGACTGTCACGCAGCATGCGAGCGCTCGACGACCCCAACACCGGACTGCGGCGCTCCGTAAGCACCCGGCAAATCTTCGCTTTACATCTACGCGCCGTCGCTGATCGCGGCAAACTCTCCCTTATCCGGGAGCGGCGGTGGTGACGCGCGTGTCCGAGAATCAAACCAGAGGAGTAGATCAAATGCGACTTGTCATCATTGGCGCCGGCTTCGCCGGCATGTATGCCGCGCTTTCCGCAGCCCGCCTACGCGACATCAGGGGCACCACGCCCAAGGAGCTCGAGATCGCGCTGGTTGCGCCCGAGCCGACCCTGGTGGTCCGTCCGCGGCTCTATGAAGCCAAACCCGAAACCCTGACCGCACCTCTTGCGGCGGTTCTCAACGCCATCGACGTCATCTACGTACAAGGCAGCGCCGAGACGATTGACACCAAGTCGCGCGCGGTAGGTATCGTCACTGCGGAGGGCGCTAAGAAGCAGCTCTGCTACGATCGGCTGGTTGTCGCGACTGGCAGCCGGCTGTTCCGCCCGAATGTTCCCGGCCTTTCCGAACACGGCTTCAGCGTCGACCAGCTCGACGATGCAATCGAGCTCGACAAGCATCTGCATAGCCTCGCCGACCGGCCCGCCGCGAATGGACGCGACACGGTCGTCGTCGCCGGCGGCGGCTTCACCGGCATCGAGGCGGCGACCGAAATGCCGGCGCGGCTTCGTGCGATCCTCGGCAAGGATGCAAAGCCACGCGTCGTGATAGTCGATCGCAGCAAGGCGATCGCTCCCGACATGGGCTCAGATTCCCGCCCCGTCATCGAGAACGCACTGAAGAAGCTCGGCATCGAGACCCGGATCGGTGCCGGCGTCGAATCGCTCGACGGATCCGGCGTCTTGCTCTCCACCGGCGAACGCATCGAGACCGAGACGGTGATATGGGCCGCCGGCATGCGCGCCGCTCCGTTGACCGCACAGATCCCCGCCGAGCGCGACAAGCTGGGCCGGCTGCTGGTGGACCGCGACTTGCGCGTGCCAGGCGTCGCGGGGGTATTTGCTACCGGCGATGCCGCTCGCGCCGCGTGCGATGATGCCGGCAACTACGCGCTGATGTCCTGCCAGCACGCGCTGCGCATGGGTGCTTTTGCCGGCAACAACGCCGCCGCCGAGCTTCTGGGCCTGCCGACCAAACCCTATCACCAAGTCGAATACGCCACCTGCCTCGATCTCGGAGAGGCGGGCGCGATCTTCACGCTCGGCTGGGAGCGGAAACTGAAACTGGTCGGAGACGAGGCGAAGAAGACCAAGCAGCAGATCAACACGGTGTGGATCTACCCGCCACGCGCCGAGCGCGCCGCGGCGCTGGCGTCAGCCGATCCGGAGCACGTCGGCGAGCTGTAGGAAACCATCGGGCCGCGCTTCTCTCGAAGGGCGCGGCCCGATCAAAAGCGTTCAACCAGGATCTGATCCGATGAAACAGGACACCGTGCGTACGACGGCATTCGCGATGCCGCTCACCAATCCGGCCTTCCCTCCGGGTCCCTACCGCTTCGTCAATCGCGAATACTTCATCATTCAGTACCGTACCGATCCCGAAGCGCTCCGCCGGATCGTGCCGGAGCCGCTGGAGGTAACCGACTCTGTGGTGAACTACGAATTCATTCGCATGCCGGACTCGACCGGTTTCGGCGACTACACCGAAAGCGGACAGGTCATCCCGGTGTCGTATCGAGGCCAGGCCGGTAGCTTTACCCATCAGATGTTCCTCAATGACCATCCGCCGATCGCGGGAGGTCGCGAGCTGTGGGGCTTTCCCAAGAAGCTCGCCCAACCGAAACTCGCGGTTGAGATCGATACGCTCGTCGGCACTCTGCACTATGGCTCGGTCCGCATCGCGACCGGCACGATGGGCTACAAGCACCGTGCCCTCGACACTGTTGCTGAAGCCAACAAGCTCGCCGCACCCAACTTCCTGCTCAAGATCATCCCACATGTCGACGGCACGCCGCGCATCTGCGAGCTGGTGCGATATCACCTCGAAGACATCGCGGTGAAAGGTGCTTGGACGGGACCAGCCGCACTGGACTTGTATTCGCATGCACTTGCTCCCGTCGCCGAGTTGCCGGTTCTTCAAGTGTTGTCAGCCAAGCACCTCGTCGCCGATCTCACGCTCGGGATGGGTACCGTGGTCCACGACTACCTGTCACCAGGCCGGGGCGCACGGCGGCGCGAATCCGAAATCTTGATCGAAGCAAACGCGGGCTGACCGGATCAGTCGCGATATCGGGAGTTTGCAACATGTTGAATGTGATGCGTGAGCAGACGAGTGCCGCGGCAGAGCCCTCGAGGCCTTTGCCCTACGATGTCGTCGCATTGGTCTTGCAAGGCGGCGGAGCGCTGGGAGCGTATCAGGCTGGAGTCTATGAGGGCCTGCACGAGGCCGGCATCCGGCCGAACTGGATCGCCGGCATTTCGATCGGAGCACTCAATGCTGCCATTATCGCGGGCTCGCCAGAAGCTGAGCGGGTGGAGCGCCTGCGCGAGTTCTGGGAGACCATCTGTGCCTGTCCGACGGGATGGCCGGCCGGCGAAGGGTTGGGCGATGCGTTGCCGTTCGCATTCGACATGCGCTCGCTGAATAACGCCTTTGCCGCGATGCGGGCGCTATTTCACGGACAGCCCGGCTTCTTCAAGCCGCGCTTTCCCTCGCCGTTCTGGTCGCCCTTCTCGGGTGAAGCAGCGACGAGCTTCTACGACACAGCTCCGTTGAGCCGGACGCTGGAACGGCTCGTCGATTTTGATCGCTTGAACGCGGGCGAGGTTCGGGTCAGCGTCGGCGCGGTCAACGTACGGAGCGGTAATCTCACCTATTTTGACACCGCCGAGGGCCGCCTGGGACCGAAGCATTTCATGGCATCCGGTGCCTTGCCGCCGGCATTTCCCGCAGTCGAGATCGAAGGCGAGCACTACTGGGATGGCGGCGTGGCGTGGAACACGCCCCTTTCTCGCGTGCTCTCTAGCGAACCGGCCGAGACGCTGACGTTCCAGGTTGATCTCTGGTCCGCACAGGGTCGTGTGCCGCACGACATGATGGAGGTGTCGAGCCGCCAGAAGGACATTCAATATTCGAGCCGAACGCGCGCCATTACAAATCAGGCCCTGCGGATGCAGGAGATGCGCCGGGCATTGCAACAAGCGATCAAGAAACTGCCGGAGAGCGCGCAGCGGGACCCGGAAATGCGGGGCATCGCCGATTTGGCTCGCCACAGCTCCCACAACATCATTCACCTGATCTACCAGTCCAAGACCTACGAGGGCCACTCGAAGGATTACGAGTTCGGGCTGAACGCGATGCGAGCGCATTGGCAAAGCGGCCTGGAGGACATCCGCCGCACGCTGGCCGAACCGCGTCGCCTGGATCTGCCGCCTCCCGAGCTCGGCATCGTCACGCATGACGTCCATCGCCACGATTGAAGATTTAACCGCCCACGTAGTTTGGGAGAACGCCATGACGACCCTTCCTTACGCTCCCGAAGACAAGGTCAAAATCCGCCTTGCTCCGTCGCGTCAGGCGATCCGGCGCGCGGCGCTCGCGTTCGCCGCGGCGCTGGGTGTCGCCGGAGCTACGGCCTACGGCCACTACTACCTCACGGCCGGACGCTACCTTGAAGCGACGGACGACGCTTATGTCAAAGCCGATACCACGATCATCGCGCCGAAAATTTCCGGCTACGTCGCCGAAGTCCTGGTGACCGACAATGAACCCGTGAAAGCCGGCCAGTTGCTGGCTCGCATTGACGACCGCGACCTGAGGACGGCGCTGAACCAGGCCAAGGCCGACGTTGCAGCCTCTGAAGCTACGGTGAAGAACATCGACGCGCAGATCGAATTGCAGGAACCGCTGATTCAACAGCAGGCGGCCGAGGTGGATGCGACCGAAGCCAGTCTGAAATTCGCGCAGCAGGAGCGCGCCCGTTATGACGAGCTGATGAAATCGGGCTCCGGAACGATACAACGTGCTCAGCAGACCGACGCGGCGCTGCGCTCGCAGACCGCCCAGCTGCAGCAAGGCAAAGCGGGATTGCTCGCAGCCAACAAGAAGATCGGGATACTCGCGACCCAGCGCGCGCAGGCTGTCGCGCAACTCGACCGCGCGCGCGCGGTGGAACACCAGAGCGCTCTGAATCTCTCCTACACGCAAATCACGGCGCCCGTGGACGGCACGGTCGGCGCGCGGACGCTGCGGATCGGCCAGTATGTGCAGGCCGGAACGCAGCTTATGGCCGTGGTCCCGCTCGATGCGGTTTATGTGGTCGCGAACTTCAAGGAGACCCAGCTTACTCACGTGCGCAACGGTCAGCCGGTTGAACTGCGTGTCGACGGCTTCCATTCGACCAGGCTGAAGGGTCATGTGGACAGCCTGTCGCCAGCGAGCGGCCTGGAGTTTGCCCTGCTGCCGCCCGACAACGCCACCGGCAATTTCACGAAGATCGTGCAGCGTGTTCCGGTGAAGATCGTCCTCGATGACCAGAGCCTGAACGGCCTCTTGCGTCCGGGCATGTCGGCGGAGCCGACCGTCAATACCAAGTCGGCGGTCGTCGCGGAACGCGACGCAGAGAAGCGGTTCGCGTCGCGCGGCGGCAAACCCCGCGGCTGACGAAACCAACCTCCTTCACACGTGAGAAGACCGCGATGACGACACTGCGAACCACGATCGATGCCGCGTCCACTGAGGGTCAGTCACCAGCTACCGCTCCCGCCGTCTCCGCAAAAACCTGGCTCGCGGTGACCGGAGCCACGCTGGGCGCGTTCATGGCGGTCCTCAATATCCAGATCGTCAATGCCTCCCTTGCCAATATTCAGGGTGGGATCGGTGCGGGCATCGATGACGGCGGATGGATCTCGACCTCCTATCTGATCGCCGAGATCGTGGTGATCCCCTTGAGCGGCTGGCTTGCCCAGGTGTTCTCGGTTCGCCGCTATCTGCTCAGCAATGCCTTCCTGTTCCTGGTGTTTTCAGCGGCGTGTGCGCTCGCCCAGAACCTGCCGCAGATGATCGCGCTCCGCGCCGTCCAGGGCTTTACCGGCGGCGTGCTGATTCCCATGGCGTTCACCCTCATCATCACGCTGCTGCCAAAGTCGAAGCGGCCGATCGGGCTGGCGATGTTCGCGATTTCAGCGACATTTGCGCCCGCGATCGGTCCGACCATCGGGGGCTACCTCACCGAGAATTTCGGTTGGGAGTACGTTTTCTACGTCAACATCGTCCCTGGCGCGGTCATGATCGCCATGCTCTACACATCGCTGGAAGCGACGCCCATGCGGCTGCGCCTCTTGCGCGACGGCGATTGGGCCGGCATCGCCACGATGGCGCTCGGGCTGGCCGCGCTTCAGACCGTGCTGGAGGAGGGCAACAAGGACGACTGGTTCGGATCGCCCTTCATCATTCGCTTGGCCATCATTGCCGGAGTCGCGCTGACCCTCTTCCTCGCCGTCGAACTCACCGGAAAGAAGCCGCTGCTCAATCTGCGCATTCTGTTCCGTCGCAATTTCGGCTTCGGCGTGCTCGCGAATTTCTTGCTCGGCGTA
Organism: Bradyrhizobium sp. USDA 4474; assembly: GCF_054057515.1. Classification (NCBI taxonomy): domain Bacteria; kingdom Pseudomonadati; phylum Pseudomonadota; class Alphaproteobacteria; order Hyphomicrobiales; family Nitrobacteraceae; genus Bradyrhizobium; species Bradyrhizobium sp. USDA 4474. The sequence goes on from NZ_JBSRZJ010000002.1 coordinate 1,453,400, forward strand.
TCACTGTATGGCTCGGTCTATGTCCTGCCGGTCTACCTATCGCGCATCCAGGGCTACAATTCCGAGCAGATCGGCATGGTGTTGGCATGGACCGGTCTGCCGCAACTCCTCCTGATCCCGCTCGTACCCCGCCTCATGCAGCGACTCGATCCGCGCCTCGTGATCGGCATCGGCTTTGTGCTCTTTGGGGGGTCCAACTTCTTCAACATCTACATGACCAGTGACTATGCGGCCGACCAGCTGTTCTGGCCAAACGTCATCCGGGCATTTGGTCAAGCCCTCGTCTTTGCGCCGCTGTCGGCGGTCGCCACTGCCGGAATCGAGCCCGAGAATGCCGGGTCTGCGTCCGCCTTGTTCAACATGATGCGCAACCTGGGAGGTGCGATCGGCATCGCCGCTCTTCAGACGCTGCTGACCAAGCGCGAGCAGTACCACTCCAACATCCTGATGCAATCGGTATCGATGTTCGAGCAGGCGACCCGTACCCGACTTGATCAGCTCACGCAATATTTCATGAGTCACGGCGTGATCGACCGCGTCGATGCAGCTCATCACGCCTATGTCGCGATTGGCAAGATCATCCAGAAGCAGGCCTTCATCCTCGGCTTCAGCGACACCTTCTATCTGCTCGGCGTCTCCCAGATCGTCGCTCTTCTGGCGGCGGTGATGCTCAAGAAGCCCGATCGCCTCGATGCCGGCGGTGCCCACTAGTCTTCCTCAACCGAAAGGGACTCACATGTTGAAGAATAAGGTAGCTGTCGTGACCGGATCAACCAGCGGCATTGGGCTGGGTATCGCCAGGGAATTGGCCAGACTCCGGGCAAACCTCGTATTGAACGGCTTCGGTGAACCGGGCGAGATCGAATCCATCCGCAGCGGGATCGAACGCGAGCACGGCGTGCGCGTCGTTTACGACGGCGCCGATATGTCGAAGGAGCACGCCGTGCGCGGAATGATCGCCAGAACGATCGAGACATTCGGGCGCCTCGACATCCTCGTCAACAACGCCGGTATACAGTTCACCGCGCCCATCGAGGAGTTTCCCGCCGCCAAGTGGAATGCAATTCTCGACATCAACCTGTCCGCCGCATTTCACGGGATTGCCGCGGCGGTGCCCCAGATGAAAAAGCAGCGATGGGGACGGATCGTCAACATCGCGTCGACGCACGGCCTGGTCGCATCGACGCACAAGGCGGCCTATGTCGCAGCCAAGCACGGGTTGGTCGGTCTGACCAAGGTGGTCGGTCTGGAGACGGCGGGCAGCGGCGTCACTTGCAATACAGTCTGTCCAGGGTGGGTACGAACGCCCTTGGTCGAAAAGCAGATCAGCGACATCGCCGCTCAAAAGCACATAAGCCAGAAGGAGGCAGCCGACGAGATCTTGGCTGAAAAGCAGCCATCCCTCGACTTTGTCTCGCCCTCGCAGCTTGGCGGCACCGTCGCCTTCCTCTGTTCGCCTGCGGCAGACCAGATCACGGGCACGGCAATCTCGGTGGACGGCGGTTGGACCGCGCAGTAGCGAAACAAACACGGCGGGCGCCCCCGCCGATTCAATCCAGAACATGGAGGCCATCATGGGTGCAAGTCAGAAAGTCGCAATCATCACCGGCGCGTCGCAGGGTATCGGTGAGGCCCTCGTCAGGGCTTATCGCGATCGCGATTTTTGCGTCATCGCAAATTCGCGCTCGATCAGGCCCTCGACTGATCCCAATATCTCGACGGTTGCCGGCGACATCACCGATTCAGCCACTGCGGACCGCATCATGTCGCAGGCGATCGAGCGCTTCGGCCGCGTGGATACCCTCATCAACAATGCCGGCATCTTCATCGGCAAGCCATTCACCGAATATACGTCCAAAGATTATGCCAGCATGGTGGCGATCAATCTCAATGGCTTTTTCCATATCACTCAACGCGCTGTCGCGGAAATGCTCAAGCGGAAATCCGGGCATATCGTGCAGATCACGAGCAGTCTGGACGAGAACGCTGACAGCCGCGTACCGTCCGTGCTAGCAGCCTTGACGAAGGGCGGCTTGAACGCGGCAACGAAATCGCTCGCAGTCGAATATGCAAGCCGAGGAATCCGCGTCAACGCGGTGGCGCCGGGCGCCACCAAAACGCCCATGCATGCGCCGGAAATGTATGAATTCCTGGCTGGGCTGCATCCGATCGGACGGATGGGCGAAGTGAACGAAATTGTCGACGCGGTGATGTACCTGGAAGGAGCAGGCTTCACCACCGGCGAGATCCTACACGTCGACGGCGGACAGAGCGCTGGAATTTAGGAGCGGATATCGCGCCCCCAAATCATGGGTTGGCGTGGCTGACCTTCCGAACCATCGAAGCCGATCGGGCAATGGCACGCGCTTGACATCATCGCGCTGGCGGCCACCATCGCACCCGGGCGTCGTCAGGTCGCCCGGGTGCCATCGCGACGACGGGCCTGCGGTGGCAGGTCACCGCATGGAGAGATCCTTCGACGAACCGGTTGGGCCCAGCGGCGTCTTGGAAACGCTTGCGCAATGGGCAACACGTTGCCATCGCGGACCTCGCGCCATACGAATTTCCCTACTGCAACGCAGGAACGGCGTCCGCTTTGCGCGGATTCGTTGACATTGATCGGTGCCGTTGCATACTTGACGCGGCTTCCAGCACCATCGCCGCGACATGAACTTCGGCGAGCCTCACATGTCGGTGGTGCGTAGGCGGCCCAATCTGACCTGACCAGCACTTTAACATAAGCAGCGTCAAAAAAGGGAGGATTTCGTGGTGAAGCAGCAAGAGCATGATCAACATCCCGCAACGCACCCGACCCGGCGAACGGTGCTCAAGAGCGCGGCCGGAGCCGCCGCACTTGGCACAACCGGCGCGCTCGGCACGTTCTCCGAGCTTGCATTCGCCCAGGCCAATCTGCGCGCGGAGATCACCAAGATTCCTGGCGTCGGCAAGGGTGCGCCCACCGACGCCGACTGGCAAAAGGTCGGCGAGCTCTGCCTCGGCCCGACCAAGGCAAGCATCAAGGAGGGTGAGTTCAAGGGCGTCGAACTCTCCTTCATGGGACTGAATAATCAGAACTTGCACAATCTGCTGTTCCGCGGCTTCCTGAAGCCATGGGAGGCCTATACGGGCGCGAAAATCTCCTGGATCGATTTGGCGCAGGCCGACTACAACCCACGCCTGCAACAGGCGATCGCAACTGGTACCGTCGATTTCGATATCCTCGAGATGGGTGCGCCCTTCGAGGGCGACGTCTGCGGCAAGGGTCTCGCCTCAGAAATGCCGGACTGGGTCAAGAAGCAAATCGATATCGATGACTACGTCGCTTACCTGAAGCCGCCGGTCGGCACCTGGAACGGCAAGACCTATCGCGTCACGATCGATGGCGATTGCCATAACTTCAACTATCGCACCGACGTATTCTCGGACGCCGCGCTCGCCAAGGCCTGGAAGGATGCCGGCAACACAAGCGAATGGGGAGTGCCGAAAACCTGGCAGCAGGTGCAGGCGGTCACGAAGTTCCTCAAGGGCCAGAAGTTCAAGGGCCAGAGCGTCTATGGCTATCTGGACGCGCCAAAGCCCTGGGGTGGGTTCGGCTTCTATTTTCTCGGCAGCCGCGCGACTGCCTACGCCAAACATCCCGACGACAAGGCATGGCTGTTCGACATCGACACGATGAAGCCGCGCATCAACAATCCGGCCTGGGTGCGCGCCATCCAGGACGTGATCGATGCGTTGCCCTCCGAGCCGGCCGACCAGCTCAATGCCGATCCGAACACCACCGGCTTCCAGCAATTTTTGGCCGGCATCGGCTCGATGATCCCCTGGTGGGGTGACATCGGCCAGGTGGCGAAGGCGAGCGACACGTCCGTCATTGGCGATACCGTCGGTTTCGACATCTTGCCGGGGTCGGACGACGTCTACAATTCCAAGACCGGCCAATGGGACAAGCTTCCGAGCGGGCCGAACAACGCACCGAACTGCGCCTATCTCGGCTGGGGCATCTATGTGATGGCGCGGGTCAATGGCGACGAGAAGAAGCACAAGGCGGCCTGGAGCGCGGCCGCGCATCTCGGCGGCAAGGATCTATCGCTCTGGACGGTGATGTATCCATCGGGCTTCCAGGTCCACCGGACCAGCCACTCTCACATCGATGAATGGGTGGCGGCAGGTTACGACAGGAAGTACATCACGTCCTATCTGAACTCGCAGTTCAACTCGTACAACCATCCCAATCGGGCGGTCGAGCCGCGCATCCCCGGCATCTTCCAGTACTACAGCGTCGCCGAGGACGAGCTGACGAAGATCTTCTCCGGCAAGCTCGACGCGCAGACCGGCGCCAACAACATCGCCGCCGCCTGGGAGAAGCTGACCGACCAACTCGGCCGCGAGCGGCAGATCGGACTCTACAAGGCCTCTTTCGGCGTATAGGGTGGATGATCTCGCTGCAGACCTCGAAGCCAGAGGCGCCCCCCTCCCCCACGTGCGGGGGAGGGGCAGGGAGAGGATGCGTCCGCATTGGGAGTCCCGGAGTGGAGAGTGCCCTCACCCGCGCCTTAGGCAGAGCCGTGGCTTTGCTTTCGGCATTTCGCGAGAGGACGGTCGCCGAAGGCGGCCTATGCTCTCCCGCACGCGGGAAAGCTGAAGCGCGGCCCGGCGAGATCGAATTCGATGCAAAGTTCCGTTGACATAGCCGACGCCGTCGCCCCGAAAGCAGCGATCAAGCGCGCAGTGCGCGGGCGCGCCACGGTCGGCCGCATCTTGATCGGTCTCGCCTCGCTCGTGTTCCTGGTCGTGCTGGTCGTTCAGGTCCTGCATGCAGCCGGCGCGATCGACGCCGGCTTCTCGACCTGGCGCCCGATCCTGATCGTCTACCTGCTCTGGGCGATCGCGTTCGGGACCGCGCAGGTGCTCATTCGCGGCGAGCGCGGCCAGCGCGCGCTGTTCCTGCTGCCGGCCGTGTTCTTCACCGTCGCCGTGGTGATCTTTCCGACCATCTTCGGGCTCTACATCGCCTCGCTCGACTGGAACCTGTCCTCGATCGAGGGCCCGCACTTTAGTGGGCTCGACAACGTAAGGGCCATGCTGAGTGACACCTACTACTGGAATGCGCTCGGCAATATGGTGTTCTACTCCGTCGCAGTGCTCGGCGAGTATGCGATCGCGTTCGCGCTCGCGCTGCTGCTCAGCGCCGAGATCCGCGCGCGGAAATTCTTTCGTGTTGTATTCCTGCTGCCGATGATGCTGAGCCCGGTCGCCGTGAGCTGGATGATCGGCAAGTCGCTCCTGGAATATCGCTTCGGTCCGGCGGCGACGCTGGCGCGCTATCTCGGATGGGACAACCCGGCCTTCTTCGCCTCCCCCTGGATGGCACGTTTCACGATCCAGGCGATGGACGCCTGGGTATCCATTCCCTTCATCATGATCATCCTGCTCGCGGGCCTCCAGGCCATGCCCAAGGAGGTGCAGGAGGCCGCCAAGGTCGACGGCGCGAACGGCTGGCAGTCGTTCTGGCACGTGACGTTTCCGATCATGCTGCCGGTCAGCATCACCGTGCTCATCATCCGCATCATTTTCAAGCTGAAGCTTGCCGACATCGTCATCAACGTCACCGCCGGCGGTCCTGGCGGCGCGACCGACACCGTGTCGAGCTTCATCTACCGCGTCTACCGCGACCGCTCGAACGTCGGATACGGCACCGCTCTCGCGATGGTCTATCTGCTTCTGATCATCGTGCTGCTGACGCTGGTGCTGCGCTTGTCCAAACGCTGGACGCAGCGGGTTACTTGAGGGAGTTGCTCACGTGGCTGTCACGACCGCGATATCCGCCCGCAGGCACCCCGTCGCACCGCGCGCCAAGCGAATGGCGAGCCGCGCGCTGATCTACGCCGCGCTGCTGTTCTGGACATTCATTTGCCTGTTTCCGATCTATTGGACTGTCACGACCTCGTTCAAGTCGGCGGTCGACGTGACGCAGGCGCACCTGATCCCGTGGGTGGACTTCAATCCGGACTGGAAGGGCTGGCGCTCGCTCGGGCTGTCGCCGGATACGCTGTTCGAAACCTCCACCGCCCGCTCCGAGTTCGTCAACCGCTTCATCAACAGCATCATCACCTCCGTCGGCGCGTCGGTCCTGGCACTGATCCTCGGATCGCTGGCGGCGTATGGCTTGAGCCGCTTCCGCTACAAATTCGCCTGGATGCGCAACGACGATATCCTGTTCTTCTTCATGTCGCAGCTCATCCTTCCGCCGGTGGTGCTCGCCCTGCCCTTCCTCGTGCTCTACAAGGCGCTCGCGCTACTCGACACCACCTTCGGCCTGATCCTGCTCTATACGCTGACAGTGCTGCCGATCGTCATCTGGATCATGCGGGACCAGTTCAATGCCATACCGGTCGAGCTCGACGAGGCGGCTTTCGTCGATGGTCTGTCGACCTGGGGCGCGTTTCTGCGCATCATCCTGCCCTTGGCTTTTCCTGGTATGGCGGCGGCTTTTATTCTCTCGCTGGTGCTGTGCTGGAACGAGTATTTCTTCGCCGCGCTGCTGACCAGCACGGATGCCAAGACCCTGCCCGTGATGGTTGCGAGCCAAACCGGCTCGCAAGGCATCAACTGGTGGTCGATGGCGGCACTATCGACGGCCGCAATCGCGCCCCTCGTCCTGATCGGCATCTTCCTGGAGCGCTACATCGTCAGCGGGCTGACGACCGGCGCGGGCAAATAGGCGACTAGCGACTGCTTGCACCGGCACAGGCGCGCCTGCCGCGCTACATGATCTCTTTAACTTCTCGTCTGACTGCTGTTCCCGCAGGGAGGGCCGCGCGCAGCGTATCGGCAGTCGAAAAGCTGCGGAATCGCGAGGATCTGCGAAAGTTCGACGCCTGCGTTCCCTTTCCGGCGCCAGGGTCCCAATAGTCTTCCCTCGGCGCGAGTTTTGGATCGCGGCGCGCGAAATCGCCGTCTCAAGCAATTTGGGGGCTTCGTCCGCGTCTCCCCCCGCAAGTCGCGCCCACTTGCCGGGTTCGTGATCCCCGTAGTGAAGGAAGAAGTGTTCGATCTTCTTCCAGGTGATCGCGTGCAGATCGGTGTACGTCTGCACTTGTTGGTAGCGTTCAGTGAGACGCGCCGACGGCACCGGCAATCGAGGGCCTTGAAGACTCGTCCCGCTCCTCACCATTCATTTCCAGCAGAAATAGACACAAAGCAGCGTTTGAAACAGCCGCCCGTCAGCGTGCGCGCGGACAGTTGGGTCCGCGCGCGATACGGCCTTTAGAAGAAGCCGAGCTTCTTCGGGCTGTAGCTGACCAGCAGATTCTTGGTCTGCTGATAGTGGTCGAGCATCATCTTGTGGGTCTCGCGACCGATACCCGACTGCTTGTAGCCGCCGAAGGCGGCATGGGCGGGATAGGCATGATAGCAGTTGGTCCAGACCCGGCCGGCCTGGATCGCTCGGCCGAAGCGATAGCAGCGATTGGCGTCGCGGCTCCAGACGCCGGCGCCGAGGCCGTATAGCGTGTCGTTGGCGATCGCGAGCGCCTCCTCGTCGGTCTTGAAGGTGGTGACGGAGACCACGGGGCCGAAAATCTCCTCCTGGAAGATCCGCCATCTTGTTGTTGCCGTGGAACACGGTCGGCTGGACGTAGAAGCCGCCAGAGAGATCGCCGCCGAGATCGGCCCGCGCGCCGCCGGTCAGGAGTTGCGCGCCCTCCTTCTTGCCAATGTCGATATAGGACAGGATCTTCTCCAACTGCTCGCCGGAGGCCTGAGCACCGATCATGGTCCCGGCGTTGCGCGGGTCGCCCTGGGTGATGGCCCGGACACGCTTCAAGGCCTTCTCCATGAAACGCTCATAGATCGACTCCTGCACCAGCGCCCGGCTCGGACAGGTGCAGACCTCGCCCTGGTTCAGCGCGAACATGACGAACCCCTCGATCGCCTTGTCGAGGAAGTCATCGTTCTCAGCCGCCACGTCCTTGAAGAAGATGTTCGGCGACTTCCCGCCGAGCTCGAGCGTAACCCGGATCAGGTTCTGGCTGGCATACTGCATGATCAGCCGGCCGGTGGAGGTTTCGCCGGTGAAGGCGATCTTGGAGATGCGCGGACTCGACGCGAGCGGCTTGCCGGCCTCGAGCCCGAAGCCGTTGACAATGTTGAGCACACCGGGCGGCAGCAGGTCGCCGATCAGCTCGATCCAGACCATGATCGAGGCCGGAGTCTGCTCCGCAGGCTTCAGTACGACGCAGTTGCCTGCCGCGAGCGCCGGCGCCATCTTCCAGCACGCCATCAGCAACGGGAAGTTCCAGGGAATGATCTGACCGACGACGCCCAACGGCTCATGGAAATGATAAGCGACGGTGTCGTTGTCGATTTCGGCAAGGCTACCCTCCTGGCCGCGCACGACGCCGGCGAAATAGCGGAAATGGTCGATCGCCAGCGGCAGGTCGGCGGCGCGGGTCTCGCGGATGGGCTTGCCGTTGTCCCAGGTCTCGGCGATCGCCAACAGCTCGAGATTTTCTTCCATCCGGTCCGCGATGCGGTTGAGAATGAGAGCGCGTTCGACCACGCTGGTGCGGCCCCAGGCCTCCTTGGCGGCATGGGCTGCGTCGAGCGCAGCTTCGATGTCCGGCGCTTCCGAGCGCGCGATCTTGCAGACCACCTGCCCCGTCACCGGCGAGGCGTTGTCGAAATACTTGCCCGACCTGGGCGCGACCCATTTGCCGCCGATGAAATTGTCATAACGTTCGGTAAACGGATTTTGCGATGCCGTGAGGAATTCCGGCTTGTTCATGATTCACTCCCGCTGTTGCATTGCTTGATTACCGGCCTCGCGTCAGCGCGATGCCGAGATCGAACATGTCGGGTGAAAGCGAAAATGTCAGCCGGCCGGTGTCGGATCGTACCTGCAACCTGTCTCAAAGGTGCGACATCCGACGCTGCGCGGGTGCTCGAATGCCTGTAAGGAATTCAAGCGAGCGGCTTGAGGTCGAAGCGCTTGAGCTTGCGATGCAAGGTGGCGCGGCTAACCCCAAGCGCCCTCGCCGCTGCCGAGACATTGCCTCCCGCGCGCGTCAGCGCCCGTTGCAAGGTCGCGCGTTGCGCGTCGCCGAGCCGCTCATGGATCCCTTCCTCGCAGCAGAGCAGATCCGCGGCCGGGACCGGCCGCAACTGACGATCGGGCGGGATGCCAAACACCAAGCGAGCGTCGCGCGTGGCCCCGACCACGAGGTCGTCCCGGTCGATCGCCAGCAACCCGCTGCCGCGGATATCAATCGGCGGCGTCAGCACGATCCGAGCATCTGCAAAAGCGTACCGGAACAGCTCGGTCTCGATCCGCCGCGCCGCTTCACCGAGCGCGAGCGTGATCAGATTCGCGATCGTGTCGGTGTGATCGGCGCGGCAGGAGGAAACATCGAGAACGCCTGCCAGCCTTGCGTGGCCGTCGTAGATCGGAACAGCCGTACAACTGAGCAGCGTGTTGCGCGAGAAGAAATGCTGATCGCGGTGGATCGTCAACGCGCGCTGCTCGGCCAGACAGGTGCCGATGCCGTTGGTTCCTTCGTACTCCTCGCTCCAGAGCGAGCCGGTCCACAGGCCCCAACGCTCGAACGTGGGGTCGTCGGCTGGAGCTCCACGTCGATCGACGGGGACGCCCTCGCGACTGGCCAACAGCACACAGCATCCGATAGCGCCCACGGCGTGATACAGTCGGTTCATTGCGAACCGCGCGGCACCGATCAATAACTCATTTCGTTCGATCGCTTGCCGCACCTCGGGTTCCGTCAGCCGTAGCGGCGGTCGGACACCGGACGGATCGAGACAGTGCAATCGGGAAGAACGGCACCAGGACGCGACCACGGCGGATCTCGCCGCTTGGCCCGAGCCGATCGCAGCTTCGACCCGATCGGCGTGATGGTGCTCGCTAATCGCTCCCATGTGATCCTCCGTCTCCGTCCGCGGCCTACCATTTCTTCGTCAGAGATTCTTGGCACGCAAAACGGCATGGGTTTCGGGCATCGTCGCCCAGCCTTCGGCAGTCCTTGAAATGACCGCTCACAACAGCGAGCGAGTTGCGGACAGAGCTCGCGCTTGCCGTCCCGGCATCGCCCGGACTCCGTAGGCCATCGCCTCGCAGGAGGCGGATAAGCCCGCCGAGCGCCTTCTCGGCCAAGACAATCAGCAGCAGCCGGGCCCCCGAAGCAGGTCAATTGTTTCTGGCCTTGAAGGCTTCTTTCTGAGCGCATCGATTGTGTAACTGTTCGCGCAATATTCCGGATAGTGCAGAGCCGCCGTCGCGGCCTGCATCTCACGGTTGCACCGGAACTTCGTCGAGCAAAGTGAGCATACCAACGTAAGGTCGCGCAGCACACCCGGCTCCTTGTCGGCAATCGATCCCTCGTCAATTCCGAGCGCCTCGAGCAGCTGCGGCAATTCTTTGGCACCCTGCCTGCTATGAGCAACGAGAGTTTCGAGCTCGGCGCGCGGGATGCGAAGATCACGCGCAATCGACTCGACTTCCGACGTACCGAGTGCACGGATGTCGGCAGAACGGTGCAACTGGCCGAGCCAGTCCGCGACTCTCCCGATCAAACTGCTGGCGATCGATGCCGACCCGATGGCTGTTGTCATGGCGACCTCCCGAAGATTTTGAACAGATGCAATATTCTGCTGAAGAGCGGCGCCTTGCATTGCGCCAGGTCAAACTCGGCAGCAATTCGCCACGGCCGGCTGCTCGCCGGCGTCAAGCCGCGCCAGTGTCCACCGGCACGACAATGCGACGGTAAAGATGCCAAGTGGTGTGGCCGAGCACCGGGAGTGTCACCATCAGGCCGAGAAAATACGGAATCGCCGAGACTGCTAACAGCACGACAATAACCGCGGCCCATCCCAACATCGGTCCAGGACTGGCCGCAACCGCGCGTACGCTGGTGATCATTGCAGTAACGAAATCGACATCCCGGTCGAGCAGCAACGGGAACGATACGACCGTAAGCGAAAAAAGCATCAGCGATAGGGCTGCACCAACGGCGTTGCCGACGGCGAGGAACAAGAGCCCTTCGTTGGTCGTGAGCACAATCGTCATGAACTCATGCAAGCTGGAAAACGAGGCATTGAGCCCAATCAGCAGCGCCATCAGCAGCCGCACCTGGTACATCCACACAACAAAGATGAAAAGCGTGACGAAAGCCATCCAACCGATCTCGCCCCGGGACTTCACACTGGACCATATCGCCGCAACCGAAATCGTCAGCCCGTTCTCGCGTCGACGGCTCACGTCATAGAGCCCGGTGGCGACGAACGGACCAATCATCGCAAACCCGGCGGCGAGCGGATAGGCAAGGTAGACGAGGCCGAGCCTCAGCAGGCAGAGCATGATGGCGATGCCCCCCGCAGCATAGAGCGCGCCGAAGACCACCCCGTAGAGCGGCACCGCCTGAAAATCGCGCAAGCCCTCACTCAAGGCTTCGACAATATCGGCAACCGCGATACGCCGCACCACGGGATCAGTCTTGCCGGATACCGACTTCATCGACCTTTCCACTCGCCAGGCATATTTATGCAGGCCCCGACTTGCCGCTGCTTTCACCGAGTGGAGAGCCGCGTCCCGGCTGGAGCGATCGGGTCTCATCATCGTCGTCGGCAATCGCCCGCCAGGCGGCGCCGTCGAGATCGTCATACTGGCCGCTGCGAAGCGACCACAGGAAGGCGGCAAGACCGGCGAGGCCGAGCATCAGCGCCAGCGGCACCAGGATGACCAGGATCTCCATCACACGATCTCCCGCGAGGTGCTGCGGGCGCGCAGCGAATTCAGCATCACCAGGATCGAGGATCCGCTCATGGCGGCCGCCGCGATCAGCGGCGTCACGACGCCGCTGATCGCGACCGGCACGGCCAGCACATTGTAGCCGATCGCAAGCCAGAGATTTTGCCGCATCAGATGCAGCGCCTTGCGCGCGGAATCGATGGCCGCGACAACCGGCGCCAGCGGTCGGCCGAGGAAGACGAGATCGGCGGTGGCCTGGCTCAGATGCGCGGCCGAGATGGGCGACATCGAGACGTGCGCTGCCGCGAGCGACGGCGCATCGTTCATGCCGTCGCCGACCATCAGCACCTTTGCACCGCGCCGCTTCAGCTCTTCGATCCGCGCAATCTTGTCGGCCGGCGTCACGCCGGCGCGCCATTCGGCGATGCCGAGCGCATGAGCCGCCGCGATCACGGCGGGCTCGCGGTCGCCGGAGAGAATCTCGATACCGATGTTGCGATCCTTCAGCGCCGCGATCACGGCCTGCGCATCCGGACGCAGACCCTGGCGCACCGAGAGGGCGAATTTCGCGTCGCCCTTGCTGAAGGCGACGACCGAAGCTTCGGGGTCGAGATCGGCGCCGGTCACCAACGCCTCCGCTCCGCAGAAGGAAGCACGGCCAAGGCGGATCTCAACACCGTCCACCGCTGCGCGGACGCCGCGCCCGGCCTCTTCGACGGCACCGACGATCGGCGATCTCGCGCCGGCAGCCTGCGCAACCGCGGCGGCGACGGGATGATGGCTCGACAATGCGAGGCGTCCGGCCAGCTCGAAAATCTCGCCGGGAACGTCTGCGGCGTTGCTCACGTCGAGATCCGGCAGCGTCAGCGTGCCGGTCTTGTCGAAGATGACGTGGTCGGCTTCGGCGAGGCGCTCGATCGCATCGCCGGAATTGAGCAGCACGCCAGCCCTGAACATCGTGCCCGAGGCCACCGTCTGCACGGTCGGGATCGCAAGCCCGAGCGCACAGGGGCAGGTGATGATCAGAACCGCAACCCCGGTGACGACAGCATCATGCCAGCTCGCGCCCGCGATCACCCAGCCCAGAATCGTGATCAGCGCGGTCGCATGCACCACCGGCGCATAAAGCCGCGAGGCACGGTCGGCCAGCCGCATGTAGCGCGAGCGCGCCTGGAGCGCATTGTCGAGCAGCCGGGCGATCTCGGCAAGCAGCGTCGCCTCCGATGCAGCAGAGACCCGCACCCGCAACGTGCCCGAGACGTTCATCGAGCCCGCATAGACGGGCGTACCCTGCTCGGCCGTGACATAGAGCGTCTCGCCAGTGATCAGGCTCTGGTCGATCTCGGAGCGCCCCTCGATCACCGTGCCGTCGACCGCACAGCGCTCGCCGGGCCGCAGCAGCACGATGTCGCCGGGATGGATCGCTGCGACCGGCACCTGCGAGATTTCGTCAGGTCCGACGAACTTCGCTGCGGTCTCCGCCTTCAACGCCGCCAGATTGCCGGCGACCGCGCGGGTCCGCCGCCGCATATTCTGGTCGAGGAAACGGCCGACCAGCAGGAAGGTGAGCAGCATGATCGCCGCATCGAAATATGCGTGCCCGGCGTGGTTGATGGTCTCGACCACGGACATGCCGAGCGCAAGACCCACGCCGATCGAGATCGGCACGTCCATGTTGGTGGTCTTGTTGGACAGCGCGCGCCAGGCCGAGCGGAAGAACGGTTGGCCGGCATAGGCTGCCGCCGGCAGCGCGATCAGCGCAGACAGCCAGTGGAAGAAGTCGCGCTGTTCCGGCAGCATGTCCGAGACGTTGCCCGACCATACCGGGATCGACAGCATCATCACGTTCATGGTCGCAAACGCGGCAACGCCGAGACATCGCAGCAGGAAGCGCGCTTCCGCGACCTCGGTCGCCTCAGCGCTCTCGGTTTCGTAAGGATAGGCCCTGTAGCCGAGTTCCTCGAGCCGATCGATAAATCGCGCCGGATCCAGCGTGCCCTCTTTCCATTCCAGCGCGACACGCCGGTCGGTGAGGTTCACCCGCGCCAGCGTGACGTCGGGAATGGCCAACAGGCCGCGCTCGATCTTGTCCATGCAGCCCGCGCAGTGGACGCCATCCACCGCGAGATCGATATGCTGGAAACCCGCGCCCGCGGCCCGGACGTAGTGAGAGAAATCGCGTGTGACCTGCATGGCGAGACCTCAGTTCAGGACCACGCGGTTGCGTGACAGGAACACGCGCTCGCCCCTGGCGTCGCCCTCGATCACCAGATCCCATTGGCCCGGCGCAACGGCAGATGCGCTGCCGCGATAGATGCCGATGCCGGCCTCCGCGAGCTCGACGGCCAGATCGGCGCGTTTGTCGGTCGGCCGCTCCAGGCGGCCTGCGAACCGCAACCCGGTCAGCGGCTCGTCCGCCGCATCGCGTGCCTCGACCTGAAGCACGGCATTGCCGTCGGCGCGCCGGTCGATATGCGCACTCACCTTCCATTTGCGTGCGGCCTGGTCCTGCGCCGCCGAGATCTCGTGGTCATAGGCGAGGCCCGCGGCATAGGGGCTGTCGACGTCGGTGCCCGGCAACGTCGCGATCGCGAGCTTCATCATCGTGACGTTGACGCCGATCACCAGCCCGAAGAAGGCGACCAGCATCAGGAGCACCTTCGTTCCGGTCAGCGGCTTGGTGGCCATTTCAGTCTCCTGAACTTACGGCGCGACGAAATTGTCGGTGGTGGTGGCGACCTCGCCGAGCCCGATATCGGTGACGTGGAAGCGCACTGGAATCGATTTCTCGGGATTGCTGTCGGCGGGTGCCGTGACGAGCAGGCGCAGCTCGCTGGTGGAGTCGCGCGGGACCACGATCATCGGCCTGTCAGGCGTCACGGAATCGACGCCGACGACATGCGTGGTCAGATTGACCGGCCCGTCCGCGTCGATCGCGATGACGCGGTCATAGCCGCTCTTGTTGAGCAGCCGCACCGTGTAGGCGTTGCGGATCGAGCCGTCGCTGAGCTTGACCGCGACCGGGTTGCGATCATGCAGTACGTTGACATCGAGCAGGCTGCGCGTTGCCAGCACGTAAAGCATGATACCGCCGACGGCCGCGATGATCGCGCTGTAGGCGACGGTGCGGGCGCGAACGATGCGGTAGATCGGCGCCTTGCCGTCCTGGCGGCGCTGGATGTTGATGTCGTTGTCATAGCCGATCAGCCGCTTCGGCCGGCCGATCTTGGTCATGACGTTGTCGCAGGCGTCGATGCAGAGCCCGCACTGGATGCATTCGAGCTGCGGCCCGTTGCGGATGTCGATGCCGGTCGGGCAGACCGCGACGCATTGATAGCAATCGATGCAATCGCCGACATGCTGGCCGACCGCGCGCAGCTCGGCCGCCTTCTTGACCGAGGTACGCTTCTCGCCCCGGTCGTAGCGATAGGTGACGTTGAGCGCCCATTCGTCGGTGAGCGCAGCCTGGATCCGCGGCCACGGGCACATGTAGGTGCAGACCTGCTCGCGCATAAAGCCGGCGAGCACGTAGGTCGTTGCCGTGAGGATGCCGATCCAGATATAGGCGATGACAGGCGCCTGGAATGTCAGGAGCTGCTTCACCAGCGTCGGGGCGTCGTTGAAATAGAGCACCCAGGCGCCGCCGGTCCACCATGCGATCATCAGCCAGATGAAATTCTTCAGCGCGATCTCGGAGACGCGCTTGACCGTCAAAGCGCCGGCGGATTTGTCCTTCATCATCCGCTCGCGGCGGTCACCTTCGACGAAGCGCTCGACGGCGTAGAACAGATCGGTCCACACCGTCTGCGGGCAGAGATAGCCGCACCAGATGCGGCCGCCGACCGAGTTCATCAGGAATAGCGTCACCGCGGCGAGGATCAAAAGGCCGGTGAAATAATAGACTTCCTGCGGCCACAGCTCGATGAAGAAGAAATAGAAGCGGCTGTTGGGAAGATCGATCAGCACAGCCTGGCTGGGGGCGCCAAGGCCGCGGTTCCAGCGCACGAAAGGCAGGAAGTAGTAGACGCCGAGGCAGAACGCCATCAGGCCCCATTTGATCCGGCGGAAGGTGCCCTGGACGCTCTGCGGATAGACCTTCTTGCGGGCTGCGTAGAGCGGCCCGTAGTCTTCATCCGATGTGAGATCGTTCGGGTTCACGGTCTTGTTCATCGCGCGGGTTGTCTCGAGAAGGT
Source organism: Bradyrhizobium sp. USDA 4474 (assembly GCF_054057515.1). NCBI lineage: Bacteria > Pseudomonadati > Pseudomonadota > Alphaproteobacteria > Hyphomicrobiales > Nitrobacteraceae > Bradyrhizobium > Bradyrhizobium sp. USDA 4474. Next base: position 1,469,351 of record NZ_JBSRZJ010000002.1, read on the forward strand.
GCGATTAAACCTAGATCCCCCGCCGCCGCGTCGATTGATCCAGCTCAAGCGGGGGCGATTTTGTTCGCCGCCGCTTGATAATGCTCAGCTATTTTCCACCACCCAGCGAGTGGACGTAGACCGCCATCGCCTTGATGGTGGCGGGATCGAGCCGCCCTTCCCAGGCTGGCATGACGCCGGCACGGCCATTCGTGATGGTCTCGATCAGGGCGGCCTCGTCGGAGCCGTAGAGCCAGATCTTGTCGGTCAGATTCGGCGCGCCGAGTTCCTGGTTGCCCTTGCCGCCGTCGCCGTGACAGGCGACGCAATTGTCCGCAAAAATCTTCTCGCCCTTGACGGGGTCATAGCCCTTGCGGGTCGAGAGACCCGACAGCGATCGCACATAATTGGCGACCGTGACGATCTCGTCGCCCTTCAGCACGCCATCCCTGCCGAAAGCCAGCATCTGGCCTTCATGGGACTTGGCGTGACCCGAGCGTACGCCGAACTGAATGGTCTGCACGATCTGGTCGAGCGTGCCGCCCCACAGCCAATCGTCATCATTCAGGTTCGGGAAGCCCTTGGCGCCGGCAGCGCCCGAACCGTGGCACGGCGCGCAATTGTCGCCGAACACGGTCTTGCCCTTGGCGCGGGCGAGCGCCAGCAGGGCCGGATCCTTCTCGATGTCGGCGAGCGCGGCTGCACCGAGCGCCGCCATCTTGTCGCCCCTGATCTTCTCGAGCTTGGCAAGCTCGACCGCGACGTTGGCGCGTGTCGAGTACCCCAACAGACCGGTCGTATTGCTCGAAATCAGCGGCCAGGCCGGATAGACGATCCAGTAGCCGATCGACCAGGCGATGGTGAGGTAGAAGCAGATCACCCACCAGCGCGGCAGCGGGGTGTTGAGCTCCTTGATGCCGTCCCATTCATGACCGGTCGTGGCCCTGCCGCTGACGGAATCGATCTCGCTATGATGCTCGCTCATGATCACTCCTCCCGCAGCGGCAGGCGGGCCGCTTCGTCGAACGCGGCCTTGTTGCGGGGCCAGAGCGCGTAGGCGATGATCGCGAGAAAGATCGCGACGAAGACCGGCGTCCAGATCGTAGTCACGAGACCGGAAGCGAGATTGTCGAGTGTCAGGATGGCTTTCATCGGTGATGCCTTCTCAGCGAAGATTGGCTTTCTCGTTGTAGAGCTTGAAGTCGACCAGCGTGCCGAGCATCTGCAAGTACGCGATCAGGGCGTCCATCTCGGTCGGCGTGCCGGTCTTGCCATCGAAATTGCGCACGACGGCTTTGGCATAGCGCTTCGTGAAGGCGTCGCTGCCGGCATTGTCAGGATCGGCCTGGGCCTTCATGTCGGCGGCGGCGTTGGCGATCTGGTCGTCGGTGTAGGGAACGCCGACGGCCCGCAGCGTACGCATATGGTCGGCGATCGTCGCCGGATCGACCTCGGTTGAGCTGAGGAACGGATAACCCGGCATCACCGACTGCGGCACGATCGCGCGCGGATTGGTCAGATGCGTGACGTGCCAGTCGTCGGAATATTTGGCGCCGACGCGGGCAAGGTCAGGACCTGTGCGCTTCGAACCCCATTGGAACGGATGATCGAACATGCTCTCGGCGGCGAGCGAGAAGTGGCCGTAGCGTTCGACTTCGTCGCGCAACGGACGGATCATCTGCGAATGGCAGAGATAGCAGCCTTCGCGGACGTAGATGTTGCGGCCGGCGAGCTCCAGCGGCGTGTAGGGCCTGACGCCGTCGACCACCTCGATCGTGCTCTTGAGGTAGAACAGCGGCGTGATCTCGACGAGGCCGCCGATCGCGATCACCAGCAAGATGCCGACGACCAGGATGATCGAGTTCTTTTCGAAGATTTGGTGGCGCGTCCAGAACGACATGGGAAGCTCCTCATTCCGCCGGCTGAAGAGCGGCGGGCATCTGGACTTCCTGCTCGCCGACGCGAACGGTCATCCAGAGATTGTAGGCCATGATCAGCGCGCCGATCAGGAACAGCGCGCCGCCGGCGGCGCGGATGACGTAGAAGGGATGCATCGCCTCGACGGTCTCGATGAAGGAATATTCGAGGAAGCCGAGCGAGGTGTAAGCACGCCACATCAGGCCCTGCAGGATGCCCGACACCCACATCGCGGAGATGTAGAGAACGATGCCGAGCGTCGCGATCCAGAAATGCCAGTTGACCAGCTTGAGACTGTAGAGCCCCTTGCGATTCCACACCCAAGGCACCATGCAGTACAGCGCGCCGAAGGAGACGAATCCGACCCAGCCGAGCGCACCGGAATGCACGTGGCCGATGGTCCAGTCAGTGTAGTGGCTGAGCGAGTTGACGACCTTGATCGACATCATCGGTCCCTCGAAGGTCGACATGCCGTAGAAGGCGACGGAGACCACGAGCATGCGCAGCACGGGATCGGTGCGTAGCTTGTCCCAGGCGCCCGACAGCGTCATCAGGCCATTGATCATGCCGCCCCATGAGGGCATCCACAGCATGATGGAGAAGGTCATGCCGAGCGTCTGCGTCCAATCGGGGAGCGCGGTGTAGTGCAGATGGTGCGGGCCGGCCCAGATGTAGAGGAAGATCAGCGCCCAGAAGTGAATGATCGAGAGCCGGTAGGAATAGATCGGCCGCTCCGCGCGCTTCGGAATGAAATAGTACATGATGGCGAGGAAACCGGCGGTCAGGAAAAAGCCGACGGCGTTGTGGCCGTACCACCACTGGAACATGGCATCCTGGATGCCGCCCCAGGCGATGTAGGACTTGGAGCCGAAGAACGACACCGGCAAAGCGGGATTGTTGCCCAGATGCAGAACCGCAATCGTCACGATGAAGGCGAGATAGAACCAGTTCGCGACGAAGATGTGCGGTTCCCTGCGCTTGAGGATCGTGCCGAGGAAGACGAGGAGATAAGTCACCCAGACGATGGTCAGCCAGAGGTCGGCGTACCATTCCGGCTCGGCATATTCCTTGGACTGCGTAACGCCGAGCAGATAGCCGGTGCCTGCGATCAGGATGAAGTAGTTGTACCCGAGCACGACGAACCAAGGCGCGAGATCGCCGGCAAGCCGCGCGCGGCAGGACTTCTGCACCACGTAGAAGGATGTCGCGATCAGCACGTTGCCGCCGAAAGCGAAGATCACCGCGGAAGTGTGCAGCGGCCGCAACCGGCCGAATTGAATCCATTGTAGATCGAAATTCAGCGCGGGCCAGGCCAGCTGCGAGGCGATGATCAGCCCGACCAGGAAGCCCGCAATGCCCCAAACCATCGCCATGACGGCGGTGAACTTGATCGGGCCCATATTGTAGTTGGGGCGACCATTGATCTCGGCAGGCGGCAGCGCCGCCGGGCGGTCGTAGTAGCGGTTGACGATGAAGAACATCGCGGCCAGGCTCGCCGCCGCGCTCAGGCCGGCGTGAAAGGCGAAGGGCGCGTCGACCGCCTTGGCCGAGGCAATCAGGCACAGGAAGGCGGTAACCGCGAAGGTGAACGCCAGGCCGCCTTCGCCAAACGTCATGGTTTTCGAGATGGAGGGCTGGGGCATCGCGGATTCTCTCTGAAAGAACACGCCGCCAGAAACCACATTCACGCTCGCGGGGAATTGATTGAAATCAAGATAGATGGATTTCTGCTAAGACGAGGCCGTTGCTGGTCTTCGAGCGATATCAAGCGCTTGTGCATTGCGCCGAGCTCATGGCGGACCGCCCTCTGCGGAAATTCACGGGGCCGAAAAACGCCGTGTTTCTGTCGATCGTCAGTCGCTCGCCGTCGCCTTGAGCGCCGCGATCACGTCCTCGCGCGCGATGATTCCGACCAGCTTCTGAGCGCCGTCGAGCACGATGATGCTGCGGATGCGGTGCTCGACCATGAGCTGGAGCACGCGCGTCAGCCGCGTTTCCGGGCCGACATAGATGAACTCCGGCGTCATGACCTCGCCGACCTTGCGGTTCATCAGGTCGTGATAGCGCGGCAGCATCTGGCTCGGCGTGAACGCAAAGCACTTCAGGATGTCGAACTTGGTGACGATGCCGACGACCTGACCGTCATCCTCGACCGGATAGGAGTTGAAATCATCCTGTTCGAACATCTCACTGAGGGCGAGCAGATCGTGGTCACGCCGCACCGTGCTGACGTTGCGCGTCATGTAGTTTTCGACCGTCTGCTCAAGGAATTTGTACACAGCGCGTCCTCATCGATTGTCTGTGCCGCCTCGCCGTCAGTGCGACAGCAGCACGCAGCGGGCGGTTTGCGTGACCAGATATTCCGTGACGCCGCCGAGAATCAGTTCGCGGAAGCGGGAATGGCCGTAGGCGCCGGCGACGATCAGGCCGGCACCGACATCGTCGGCAATGCTGTCCAACTGCACGGCAGCGGTTTCGTTCGTCGCCGCTGGGACGCGCGCCGTCGCAGTGACGCCGTGGCGGGCGAACCAGGCGGCGACGTCGCTGACATGTGCCATCACCACCGAGCGGTCGTCGTTCGTTTCCGGAACCTCGACGACGATGACGTCCTTGGACTTGCGCAGCATCGGCAGCGCATCGGCCACCGCGCGCCGCGCCTCCGGCGTGTCCTTCCAGGCCACCAGCACGCAGCGCAGATCGAGCCAGTTGATTTGATCAGGCACGACCAATAGTGGCCGGCCGATCTGCATCACCAGATCCCTGGGGCTTGCCGTCGAAAAGGCATCGGAGAAGGTGGGGCCCTGCCCGCCGCTGACGATGATGTCGGCGCAGCGCGCCTGCGCCAGCACGTATCGTGCGGGAAAATCCGCGGCGCTGCGCCATTCCGCGCGCCCGCCGCGCGTCCTGGTCGCGGCGCGGAATTGCGCCTCCAGATCGGCAAGGCGCCGCTTGACGGAGCCCTCCTCCTGATCGACCAGCCGCTGGGCCTGGGCACCATCGGCGAAATAGAGCGGCGGGGCGAATCGCGCTGCGGCGATCCCGACGATGTCAGCCTCGAACCGTTCGGCCAGCTCGCCCGCGACCTGAAGGCGCGCAGTGTTGAGCTGATCCAGCGCCAGGCTGACCATCACGGTCGCGTATGTCATCGGGAGCCTCCCGTGGGGTGAGCTTTGACCAAACATTGTAAGCCCGCTGCAGCCGGGCAGGATGAGATAGATCAAATTGCCCCGCGCGGTGCCGGGAAATCCACCGATGCGGTCAGACATCGGAACTTGCCTCCGGCGCGGCCATGGGCGAGATTGTCGGCACGCTAGCAGCACCTCGCCCGCGGCTTGCAGAATGGGAGCCACGACTTGTCGCCGACCCGTGTGACGCATCCGCCGGACGATCATCGCGGCGAGCATTTCCGGGTCCGGATCGAGGGATTCGGCGTCGGTACCTGGGATCTCGACCTCACGACGCGCGAGCTGGAATGGTCGGAGACCGCGCGGATGCTGCTGGGTGTCGAGCGGGGTCAGCCGGCGAGCTATGACCTTCTGATGTCGCGCCTCGAAGCCAAGGATCGCGCGCGCGTCGAGGCTGCGATCAGCCAGGTCATTGAGCGCGGCGGCGGCTTCGACGTCTCGTTCAGGATTTCCGCCAACTCCGACCGGGGCCAGTGGATCAGGGCTCGCGCCGGCCTCATCAGGGATGACGCCGGCATCGCGCGGCATCTCAGCGGAATCCTCCTCGACATCGACCCGGAGAAACAGGTCGAGGAAGCGCTGCGCACGCGCGAGAACCACCTCCGCTCCATCCTGCATACCATTCCCGACGCCATGATCGTCATCGACGGTCGCGGCATCATGCAGCTGTTCTCGACGGCCGCCGAGCGCCTGTTCGGCTGGTCCGAGCAGGAGGCAATCGGCCAGAACGTCAGCATCCTGATGCCGGAGCCGGACCGCACCCGACACGACGGCTACATCGCGCGCTATCGCTCGACCAATGATCCGCACATTATCGGCATCGGCCGCATCGTCACCGGCAAGCGCCGCGACGGCACGACGTTCCCGATGCATCTGTCGATCGGCGAGATGCAGTCCGGCGGCGAGCCCTATTTCACCGGCTTCGTCCGCGACCTCACCGAGCATCAGCAGACCCAGGCAAGGCTGCACGAATTGCAGTCCGAACTCGTCCATGTCTCGCGTCTGACGGCGATGGGCGAGATGGCATCCGCGCTCGCCCACGAGATCAACCAGCCCCTGGCGGCGATCAGCAACTACATGAAGGGATCGCGGCGGTTGCTCGCGGGCAGCTCTGATCCCAACGTTGCGAAGATCGAGGGCGCGCTGGATCGTGCGTCGGAGCAGGCACTGCGCGCCGGCCAGATCATCCGTCGGCTGCGCGATTTCGTTTCCCGTGGCGAATCCGAGAAACGGGTCGAGAGCCTGTCGAAGTTGATCGAGGAAGCCGGCGCGCTGGGGCTCGCCGGCGCGCGCGAGCAGAACGTGCAGCTCCGCTTTACTCTCGATCCAGGCGCCGACCTTGTGCTCGCCGACCGCGTGCAGATCCAGCAGGTTCTGGTCAATCTGTTCCGAAATGCGCTGGAGGCGATGGCGCAGTCGCCGCAGCGCGAGCTCGTCGTCACCAACGCCCGCGTCCGTGAAGACATGATCGAGGTGGAAGTATCCGACACCGGCTCCGGCTTCCAGGATGATGTCATGCCAAATCTGTTTCAGACCTTCTTCACTACCAAAGAGACCGGCATGGGCGTGGGACTGTCGATCAGCCGCTCGATCATCGAGGCTCACGGCGGCCGCATGGCCGCCGAGAACAACGCATCGGGCGGCGCGACATTCCGCTTCACCCTGCCGGCAGCCGATGAGGCCTGAGCAATGACGACCAAGGGACATGTTTACGTCATCGACGACGACGAGGCGATGCGGGACTCGCTCAACTTCCTGCTGGAGTCCGCAGGCTTCGGCGTCACCCTGTTCGACAACGCGCAAAGCTTCCTCGACTCCCTGCCCGCCCTCGCCTTCGGCTGCGTCGTCTCCGATATCAGGATGCCTGGCCTCGACGGGATCGAGCTGTTGAAGCGAATGAAGGCGCAGAGCTCGCCCTTTCCGATCCTGATCATGACCGGCCATGGCGACGTGCCTCTCGCGGTCGAGGCCATGAAATTCGGCGCCGTCGACTTCCTGGAAAAGCCGTTCGAGGACGACCGCCTCACCGCCATGATCGAGAGCGCGATCCGTCAGGCCGAGCCTGCCGCCAGGAACGAGGCTGTATTACAGGACATCGCCGCCCGCGTAGCCTCCTTGAGTCCCAGGGAGCGCCAGGTCATGGAAGGGCTGGTCGCAGGCCTTTCCAACAAGTTGATTGCCCGCGACTATGACATCAGCCCGCGCACCATCGAGGTCTACCGCGCCAACGTCATGACCAAGATGCAGGCGGGCAGCCTGTCGGAGCTGGTGCGGCTGGCGATGCGCGCCGGCATGCTGAAGGATTGAGGCAAACCGGCTTGCGGTAGGTCAAGACGGGCTCCGTCGGCTGTGCTACTCGACCAGAATGATCGAAATCGGCTCGCACCATCAGCGGCTGCCCATGGCATCACTCGCACGTCCCGTCGTCTACGTGGTTGATGACGATGACGCCGTGCTGGTATCGCTGCGCTTCCTGCTGGAAACCGACGGCTTTGCGGTGCGGACCTTCCGGAATGCCACGGCGCTGCTTCATGCGGCGAGCATGCCCGGCGCGGACTGCTACGTGATCGACTACAAGATGCCCGAAATCAACGGCATTGAGCTTGCCGGACGGCTGCGCCAGTCCGACGCGGACACGCCGGTGATCCTGATCACCGGCTATCCGGATGGAAATATCTCCGCCCGTGCTGCCGCGGCTGGCGTGAAAGACGTAATTTTGAAGCCGCTTCTCGACGAAAACCTGGTCAAACGCATCCGCCAGGCCATCCAGAACCGGCACGGCAATTGACCTACGGGATTCTACGTAAGGGCCACCCCTTAAGATATCTCGCGAAATTTTCGAAGCACCCGACACAGCGTAGGAAGCGTCATCACAACGGAGATGACGCAGATGCTGGCCCAGACGCTCAACACCCAGGCGATTGACACGCAAGTTCGCGGCACCATTGCCCCGGCCCATCCCGTCTCGGACCAGTTCGGCGCCATCACGGGCCATGTCGGCCTGGTGGCCACCGAGTTCTCCTACCGCAAGGACGAGGAGATCTATGGTGAGGACGAGCCGGCCGAATATGTCTACCAGGTCGTCTCGGGCGCGGTCCGCACCTACAAGCTTCTCACCGACGGCCGCCGCCAGATCGGCACCTTCCACCTCCCCGGCGACGTATTCGGCCTCGAATCCGGCGCCACCCACCGCCTGGCAGCCGAAGCCATCATCGACACCACCGTGCGCCTGGTAAAGCGTCGCAGCCTCGACCAAGTCGCAGCCACCGACGTTCACGTCGCTCACAAGCTCTGGTCCATGACCGCAGCCGATCTCAGGCACGCAGAAGAGCACATGCTGCTTCTCGGGCGCAAGAACGCTATGGAGCGCGTCGCAACGTTCCTCCTCGAGATGGATCGGCGACTTGCGGTCACCGGCATGATGGCGCTTCCTATGTGTCGTCGCGATATCGGCGACTATCTCGGCCTCACGCTGGAAACGGTTTCACGAGCCCTCTCGCAATTGAACGACGAGGGTGTACTCGACTTTGCCAGCGCGCGCCAGATCGTGCTCCGCAAGCGGCAGCACCTGCGCGATTTGGACATCTGATGGTATGACTTGCAGGTGATCGTCTCAGACCCCTTGGGAAGGACTTGCGGAAAGTCTCATGGCGATCCGTGTCGGGAAGAACCGTCGCATTCAGTCCGAGCGTTCTCCGCGCAATAACAAGTAGCGTTCGTGGATCGTTTTATGACGCTACGTCGCAAGATCTACCTCATTTTGGAGCAGGGCTCCGTTCGTGGCTCTGCGAGCTTGTCCGTGAATACCGGCCTGATATGCGCGATCGTCGTCAGCCTTCTGGCTACGATAAGCGAGTCCGTTCCCGAGCTCGCACATCGACATGCGTCCGGCTTTCAATCCATCGAAGTTTCAGTGGCCGTGATCTTTTGTGCGGAGTATCTGGCGCGTGTCTGGACCGCGGCGGAGCACGCACCTTGGCGGCGCTTTGGAGCCCTCGGGTCGCGGCTTCGCTTCATGGGAAGCCTGGCCGGGATTATCGACCTTGCTGCCATATTGCCGCTTTTGCTGACTCATTTTGCCGCTCCCGAACTCAAGACGTTGCTCGTGTTGCGCTTGGTGCGCTTCCTGAAATTGACGCGCTATTCACCTGCCATTAATTCGCTGTTGGAGGCGCTCTATGTTGAAAGGCGCGCACTCACGGGATGCTTTGTGATCCTTCTTGGCGCCGCGCTGATCGCAGCGGGGCTGATGCATCTTGCCGAGAGCACGGTTCAGCCCGACAAATTCGGAACGATACCGGACGCACTCTGGTGGGCAATCGTGACGCTTGGCACGGTTGGGTATGGCGACGTTGTTCCTATCACGGCGATCGGACGGCTCATTGCGGGCTGCACGATCTTCGCTGGCTTGCTCATGGTCGCATTGCCTGTAGGCATCGTTGCCACGGCCTTTGCCAACGAGGTGCATCGACGCGATTTCATCATCACCTGGAGTCTGGTTGCCAAAATTCCGTTGTTCAGTGAATTGAGCGCAGTGCAGATCGGGGAAATCATGAAGATGCTCAGAGCTCAGAAGCTAGATGCAGGGTCCGTCGTAACGCGGCGGGGTGAGCCGGCACATTCCATGTACTTGATCGCCGACGGCGAGGTTGAGATCAAGCTGCGGCACAACCCGGTGCGCCTGGGTGCCGGCCACTTCTTCGGCGAAATCGCCGTACTGCGCCGTGCTCACCGTTCAGCAACGGTCATTGCTACCCAAACCACCCGCCTACTCGTCCTGGATGCGGCTGATTTGCACGGTCTTATGGACCGAGAGCCCGGGTTCGCCGCCCGGATCGAAGAGGCTGCTCGCGAGAAGCTCGGGCGCGAACTGGAAGCGCCCGCCGGCGACCTCGTACGCGAGGAGGTTGCAAGTGGCCTGCCAGCGGGTCGCTAAATATCCAGCGTAGGCCTCCTTAGTAGGTACAGAGGTTTCGAACCGCGCTCGCTCGGCAAAAGAGGTTCGCCTTCGTTGCCCGGAGATTGCAGCCTCTCGGCACCGGTTTCCGGACATGAAGCAGAGGTCAGGCCGCCTCTCGCTGGCTGCGGTGAATCGCCGACGCAAGTCTGAGCAAGAGGATGATCGAGACGTTGCCCTTGCCGCCCTCGATCTGGGCAATGTAGCGCTCCGAAATGCCGGACCTGCGGGCAAGCTCCCGGCGCGACATGCAGCAACGCATTCGCGAGCTGCGCACGCGCTCACCGAGCTCGACCAGGAATTGGGCCTCGGAGTATGGCGGCAAGGCATTCCCACCAGGCAAGGCCGCACCTGCGAACTCGAAAACTTCTTCCAGCATTGATCTGTCCTTGTCTTCTCCGAACCAAGATCATGGCTAGTTTTCAGGTCTCTTCATTGACGCGGATCAAATAGGCCGCTTTTCATTCGATCAGGATCGGGCTGAGATGAGGTCAAGCTTCTTCACGTCGATGCCAAGCGACCAGGACCCGCGGTCCCAGCGGATGAACTCCATGCAGTGAAGACGGCGATGATGGCCGGCGCGCTCGTCGCGCCAGCCTTGGCGACTGTTTTCGACTGGATTGCGCCAGAGCAATGTCGTCCCTTCGCGGCGCCGGTATACGAGGCGCAAGACGAGGGAGAGACTTGAGATGAGATCGGACTTGGCGCAATCGTACGGACAGGACAGGCTACCCCGATACACCAGCTACCCGACCGCCCCGCACTTTTCCGCGGCGATCGGTGAAGCCGACTATCGAAAATGGCTCAAGTCGCTGCCCGCCCGACAGTCCGCGTCGATCTACATGCATGTCCCCTTCTGTCGGTCCATGTGCTGGTACTGCGGCTGCCACACCTGCCTCACCAAGAAAGACGATCCGATCGCGGTCTACACCTCTGGCCTGCGCACCGAAGCGCACATGGTGGCCGAGACGATCGGCCACCGACTCCCGATCTCGCACATCCACTTCGGCGGAGGCACCCCCACGATCATGACGCCGGACACCTTCGCCGATCTCCTCGACAGCCTGCGCTATTCGTACTTCGTGCTGCCGGACGCCGAGATTGCCGTAGAGATCGATCCGCGCACCCTGACCGAGCCGATGACGGACGCCTTGGGGTTCAGCGGCGTCAACCGCGCGAGCCTGGGCGTGCAGAGCTTCGATCCTAAGGTCCAGCGAGGCATCAATCGCCTACAGAGCTTCGAGCAGACTGCCCAGTGCGTCGGGCGACTCCGGCGATCTGGGGTCGGCAAGCTCAATTTCGACTTGCTATACGGCCTGCCCCTGCAAACAGTCGACTCCTGCCTGGACACCGTGGCTAAGTGCATCGAACTGCGTCCGGACCGCTTCTCCGTGTTCGGCTATGCCCATGTCCCGTCCTTCAAGAAGCATCAGCGCAAGATCGACGAAAGCGCTCTTCCCGACAGCATCGAGCGCCATCTGCAGTCGGTGACGATCGCCGAGGCGCTCGTCGATGCCGGCTACGTTCGCATTGGCTTCGATCACTTCGCTTTGCCTGACGACAAGCTCGCCGTGGCGAAGCGGGAGGGCAGGCTGCGCAGGAACTTCCAGGGCTACACGGACGACGCCGCCGAAACCCTCATCGGCCTGGGGGCAAGTTCGATCGGCCGCATGCCGCAGGGGTTCGTGCAGAACGTCGTCGCCATCAGAGACTATCTCGCGCATATTGCCGAACACCGTTTCGCAACCACGAAGGGCTACGCCTTCACGGAGGATGACCGCTTCCGCGCCGACATCATCGAGCGCGTCATGTGCGACATGTCCGTGGATCTGCCCAAGGTGTCCCATCGTCACGGTCGGGATCCACGGTCGGCCATCGTTGATCGATCCAGGATCGACAGTCTCCTCGCCGATGGGGTGGTGACGATGATCGGCGACAGGATATCCGTCAGCGAGGGCGCAGAGTTCCTGGTTCGGAGTGTCGCGTCTGCTTTCGACGCGTACCTTGCACGCTCGCAGGCCACTCACAGCCGGGCGGTCTGAAGCCTATCGGACTGCGAGAGCCTGTCTGTGGAGGACCCGCGAGGGCTCGGGGACCTGCTGGAGCCACCGGGGGTGGGCCGGCGAGCGGTGGCGATGGCGGAAACTGCAGTAGTCGGGGTGAGCGAACTCGCTGCGACCGTCACAGCGAAAGCAAGGGTTGATAGCGTCTTGGAGAGCATCGTCAGTTCCATTCTAGATCTGGGGCTCGAGTTCAGGCTCTGGAGCGTGGTGAGTCGACCTGTCTTCGGCCGGCGCCTCGTTCGCAACGGATTCGGGCTCATCTGAAGGTGATTGACCCGCATGCTCGGGATGAATTCTGAACCAGGCGACATACAGCGCCGGCAGAAATAGCAGCGTCAGAAGCGTCCCGACGATGATGCCGCCCATCATGGCATAGGCCATCGGGCCCCAGAAAATCTCGCGGGCGATCGGAATCAGCGCGAGACTTGCGGCGGCGGCCGTCAGCAGGATCGGGCGCATGCGGTGCTCGGTTGCTTCCACCACGGCATCCCAGGCCGGCCTGCCCTCTTTCTTCAGATCCTCGATCTGGACGATCAGGATGACGGAGTTGCGGACCAGGATGCCGATCAGGGCAAGCACGCCGAGAATGGCGACGAAGCCAAGCGGTGCACCGCTCGGCAGCATGGCCATGACGACGCCGATCAGCGCGAGCGGGGCGACCGCGAACACCAGGAACAGACGGGAGAAGCTCTGTAGCTGCACCATCAGAACCGTGGCCATGACGAACAGCATCAGCGGCACCACTGCGATAATCGGGCCCTGGCTCTTGGCACTCTCCTCCACTGAGCCGCCAATCCTGATCGAGTAACCCGCGGGCAGCTGCTTCTCAAACTCCGCCACCTTCGGTGCAAGCTGGTCGACGATCGTCTTCGGCTGAACATTGCTGACGACGGCGGCTTTCAGAGTAATCGTTGGAATCCTGGCGCGGCGCCAGATCGTGGGCTGCTCCAGCTCGTATCGCAGACTGGCGACGGCCCCGAGCGGCACCGATTGGCCGCCGAGCCCGGTCATCTGCAGGTCGCGCAGCGTGTCGATTGAGGCTCGTTCCGGCGCGGTCGCCCGTCCCGTGACGTTGACGAGATAGATGCTGTCGCGCACCTGCGTGACCGGCGTGCCCTGGAGCACCGAGTTCAAGGTGGTGGCGATGTCTTCCGAGGTCACGCCGAGCAGGCGCGCCTTGTCCTGGAGCACATCGACCTTGACGACACGCGCCGGCTCCATCCAGTCGAACACCACATTGCCGAGATCAGGATTGCTGCGAATGACGCCGGCGAGCTTCTGCGAGAGGTTACGGACCTCAGCGATATCGGGGCCGCTCAGGCGGTACTGTACCGGACGTCCCACGGGAGGACCGACCTCGAGCAGCTTGACGTAGGTGTCGGTGCCCGGGAACGTCTTCCTCAAATAGTCCTCGAACTGCGACTTGAGCTTGTCGCGCGCAGCGATGCCGCCTTTTGTCACGATCACCTGCTGGCCGAACCAGGTGTTGGCGGTCTGCAGGTCGAACGACAGCACGAAGCGGGGCGAGCCGGTCCCGACATAGGTCGACCAATGTTCGACAGAATTATTGCCCTGCAACTGGTCGCGCTCGAAGCGCGCCATCTGGGTGTTGGTCTCGGTGATCGAAGCGTTCTGCGGCAGGTTCCAGTCGATTACGAGCTCGGCACGGTCGGACGAGGGAAAGAACTGCTGCTGCACGAACTGCAAGCCGAACAGGGCGAGCAGGAAGGCGCCGGCCGTCACGGCGACGGTGCTCCAGCGGTGATGCATGCAGAACAGGAGCAGGCGCGCGAACATCTGCGCGACGCGGCCCTTTTGTTCGTGATGCCCTTTCATTTTGGCCGGCAAAATGCTGACGCCGAGCAGCGGGGTGAACAAGACGGCCACGATCCACGAGACGATCAACGACACCGCGATCACCACGAACAGGGTGAAAGTGAACTCGCCCGCGCTGCTGCTGTTGAGTCCGATCGGGATGAAGCCGGCCACGGTGACCAGCGTTCCCGTCAGCATCGGGAACGCGGTCGAGGTATAGACATGGGTCGCCGCCTTTTCGAGGGGATCGCCGATCTCGAGCCGCGCCACCATCATTTCGACCGCGATCATGGCGTCGTCGACCAACAGGCCAAGCGCGATGATCAGGGCGCCCAGCGAAATGCGTTGCAGCGAGATGCCGCAATAGGCCATCACGACGAAGGTGATCGCAAGCACCAGCGGAATGGCGATGGCCACGACGAGCCCCGCCCGCATGCCCAGGCTCAGGAAGCTGATGCCGAGCACGATGATCACGGCCTCGAACAGCGCTTCGGTGAAGCCCGAAACAGCATGCTCGACCACGACGGGTTGGTCGGCAACGAGGTGCACGCCGACGCCGATCGGAAGGTCGGCGATGATTGCAGTCATCTCCTTTTTCAGCGCCTCGCCGAACTGGAGCAAATTGGCACCGGATTTCATGCCGATCGCGAGCGCGATGGCGGGCTGGCCGTTGTATCGGAACAGCGTTGACGGCGGATCGGCATAACCCCGCGTGATGGTCGCGACATCGGTCAGCGGGAAGAAGCGGTCGTTGATGCGCAGATTAACCGCCTTGAGGCTCGCCTCCGAGGTGAACTGACCGTTGACGCGGACGCTGATCCGCTCCGGCCCTTCCTGGAACACGCCGGAGGGCGCTACCGCGTTCTGGCCCTGAAGCGAATTCATGATGCCGTGGACATCGAGGCCGAGGGCCGCGATCTTGCGGGTAGAAAATTCGAGATAGATGACCTCGTCCTGCGCGCCGAGAATGTCGACCTTGCCGACATCGGGCACCGTCAGCACCTTGGCCCTTATATCCTCGACCTGATCGCGGAGCTGTCGCTGGCTGAGGCCGTCACTGGTGAAGGCATAGACGTTCCCGAAGACGTCACCGAAGCGGTCGTTGAAGCCGGGTCCGATCACGCCTTGCGGGAAATCGCCCCTGATGTCCGCGATCATGTTGCGGACGCGCACCCAGGTCGGCTTGACGTCGGCCGCCTTGGTCGCATCGCGCAAGTAGACGAAGACGGTGGTCTGACCTGCCACTGTGACGCTCTTGGTGTAGTCGAGCGATTCCAGCTCCTCCAGCTTCTTCTCGATCCGGTCCGTGACCTGCCGCGTCATCTCCTCGGGCGAGGCGCCGGGCCACTGCGCCTGGATCACCATCGTCTTGATGGTGAAGTCAGGGTCCTCCTGGCGACCCAGCTCCAGATAGGCAAACAGGCCGGCAGCCATGAAGGCGATCATGAAATACCAGACGAGCGAACGATGTCCGAGCGCCCAGTCGGAAAGGTTGAACGACTTCATGGCTCTCGATCCTGTTCGATGCGGACGTGCTGCCCGGGCTTGAGGCTGTGAATTCCGGCGGCGACGACGCGGGTGCCGGCGGCAAGCCCGCCCGTGACGCGAATGCCTGCCGGTTCGGTGATGCCATCGATCTTCTGCAGCGCAACCGTGCTGGTGGCTTGATCGACCACCCAGACGAAAGCGGCGCCATCCTTGGCGAGCACCGCTGATGGGGGCAGGCGCATGACTTTGCCTTGATCCTTGGCCAGCTGTGCTGTGACGGTCGCGCCGAGACGAAAGCCTTCGGGGGGATTGTCGAGCGCAATCCGGACCCGTCGCAGCCGTGTCACCGCATCGGCTTGCGGCGCGATTTCGCGGATCCTGCCCTCGACCTGAACGGTCGGAAGAAGCTGCAGGCTGACGGTGAACGGCAGACCTACCTCGAGCGGCACGGGGAGGTCTTCCCCAATATCCACGACGGCCTCCCTGACGTCCGGCCGCGCAACCGTCACCACAGTTTGGCCGGGAGAGACCACCTGCCCGACTTCCGCGCCGACAGCGGTGACGACGCCACCGAAGTCGGCCTTGATCCGGGCATAGCCGAGCTGCTCGAGCGCCTTCGTCAGGCTCGCCTGCTCCTGCGCAATGCTTGCTTCAGCGCCGGCGCGGGCCTGCTCGGCATTATCAAGCGTCTGCCTGGGGATCGCATCACTGCTGATGAGCGTGCGTTGCCGCTCTTCCGTGGCCCTGGCCGTCGCAAGCTGAGCCTCGGCCTTCGCAAGCTGGGCTTTAGCCGCGCGAACGGCGAGATCGAGTGCGGTGGGATCGATCGTGCCGATGATTTGTCCTTCGCGGACCATGTCGCCGACGTCAATCGGACGCGATGTCAGACGTCCGAGTACGCGAAAGCCGATGTTGGTTTTGTAGCGCGGCTCGACGACGCCAACGGCAGCCGCGCTGTTGCCGCTGTTCGGCTCGGCCAGCATCGAGAGCACGGGCCGCACGGGCTCCGGCGCGTTCGTCTCCTGCTGACATCCTGTGAGCAACGAGGCCGCCGCGAGCGTGCCAGCGATCATCATGACCTGTCGCTTCATGACCGGCCTCCTTCTTCAGCGACCGACTGGCCAACGCTCAAAAGCTTTCCGCCATCGACGACGACGCGCTCGCCGGGCTCGAGGCCCGCCTTGATCAGCACCTGACCGGCCTCGTAAGCGCCGACCGTGACCGGCTTCAGCGACGCCGTCTGCGTTTTCGGATCGACGGTCCAGACCGCGGGCTTCCTGCCCGCGGCCATCAGCGCGGTCCAGGGCAGGACGATCTCGTTCTGGGGCTTCACGTCGACCGTTCCGGCGACGGCGCTGCCCAGCGTCATCGCGGCCGGCGGATTCTTGATGGACACCTTGACGCGTATCGTGGAGCTCTTCGAGTCGATCGCAGGTGAAATCTCTCTCACCTCACCCGTTGCAGTCACGTCGGGATCCGAGATGAGCGCCAGCGTGACGCGGCGGCTGTCGGTCTGGCCGAGGAAAACGGATTCATAGACCTCGAAGACGGCATCGCGCTCTCCATCCTGCGCGAGGGAGAAGACGGGTTGCGCGGCCGGCACGACCTGACCGACCTCGAGATTTCGCGCGGTCACGACGCCGTCGGCTTCGGCCCGAAGGACGGTATAGCCAAGCGCATCCTGCGAAGTGCCGAGCTGCGCCCGGGTTGCTTCGAGCACGCCGTCCGCCGTTCGCAAGCCCTCCTGGGCCTGATCATAGAGGGTGCGGGTGGTGAAGCCGCTTGCGATCAGCGCTCTCTGTCGCTCGAACGTTGCCTTCGCCACGCGCAGCTGGGCTTCGGCAGAGGCCACTGCCGCGGTCGCAGCATCCACGTCGGCCGCCTGCTCGGCGGGATCGAGCCGGGCGAGGACCTCGCCCTTGTTGACGTGAGCACCGACGTCCACGGCGCGGGCAACCACACGTCCGCTAACGCGGAACGATAGATCGGCACGGAAGCGAGCCTGAACCTCGCCCGTCAATGTGATGGTGGCCTGCCGCTCGCGCGGCTGTACGATCGCGGTCCGGACCAATGCGGCGCGGTTGGGCGTCTGCGCCGCGTGATCGTTGCAACCGGTCAGCGCAATGCTGACAAGCACGGCCGCTGCGACGAGAGTCTTCGCCGCTCGCGGCGTTCGAATCGCTTGGATTGGATTGGAGAACTGGTTTGTCATGGCGCGTCCGCCGAATGGGAGAGCGTCAACAGCCCCGCCAAGCGCATCGGCGGGTCGACGGGCGCCGAGCGCGGCCTCATTTGAAGACGCGACTCTCCTGCGGCGCGGGACCCTGATCTGGCGCGTTGCGATGGTCCAGTTTGCGTCCCGCTCGCGCTGGGTCAGCGGAAATGACAAGACGATCGAGGTGAATTCGGCGCCAAAACCCTGTTCGATCCGGCCGCTGAGCCCCCGCGCGATATCCTTGGCAATTCGCAATTCGCGATCGGAGACGTCCCGCGCGGGACGCGTGCCGTTGTCCAGGATCACGCAGTTCGCCAGCGCGCCGTTGCGTGTCAACTTGACCTTGATCTGCCCGGCCCGCCCGTCGAAACAAGCGTGCCTTGCCGCGTGCATCACGAGTTCATGGACGACCAGCCCCAGGTGCCAGCAGCGCTCCGGCTGAAGCGCAAGCGACTGGGTCGCGAAGGCCAATTGAATGTCCATCCGGTCCAGGACCGCCCGCCGCATGCCACACCCCAGCTTGCGAATGGAAGTGGCGGCGTGGATGAGCGTGTCTCCCGCCGGCATGGACAATGCGCGATGCACGTCGGCGTAACCATGCAGCAGTTCGACGACATTGCTGAGCGCGCCCTTGGCTTCCGTCCCCTCGACCCGGATGGCTGCGGCAGAGACCAGCTCGATGGCGAAGGCGACACCATTGGTGACCCTGTGATGCAGCTCGCGCAGCAGCACGCCTGGGCGCACGCCGGACGGGTCTGGGTACGAAACAGTCACGACATTCTCCTCATTCGGCTCGGACCATCGGGGCTCGAACGCCCCCAGCTTTGCGACCCGATCGTTCGGGACCACCCGGCTGGCCCGCAAGAGCGCCGAGATCGGCACGATAATACACTATACCGTATATTTTCTTTTTCTTGCCTTTCTTCATGGACCGTGTCAAGCGGGAAAGCGAAACGCACAGACTCGTGATTTCGGAGGTTTAAGAATGAAGAAAACGAAGCGAGGCAGACCGCCCAAGGATCTGGCCGGAGACGCGCCGGCACGCATTCTCGATGCGGCCCAGCAGCTGTTTTTGGAAAAGGGCTACCGCAGCGCCAGCATTGACGACATTTCGGAGCTCGCCCCCGCAAGCAAGCCGACGATTTATGCCCATTTCCCCGGCAAGGAGGCGCTGTTCGCGGCAGTGGTGGCGCGCACCATCGACGGCTTGACGGATTTCGAGGGGTTCTCGCCCGAAGGCCGCACCATCGAGGACAAGTTGATGAGCCTCGGGACAGCCATCGTTGACCGCGTTGTCGAGGAGTCACTGGGCATGGTGCGCGCCACCATCGCGGAATCGCAGCGGTTTCCCGAACTGAGCCGGAACGTCCACGACGCTGCGCGCGATCGCTCCCTGAATGCGGTGTCGCAGCTGCTGGACGAAGCCACGCAAAAGCTCGCCCGCACCGCAAGGGGGCCTTTCAGCGCCAAACGAAGCCGCGCCACCGCACAGATTTTCCTCGACCTGATCCTGCTGCCGATGCTGTTCCGCTCGCTCGTCGGCGAGACGCCGAGGGACTTGAAAAAGGAGCTTCCCGGCTTCGTGCGCGAACGTGTCGGCTTTTTCCTGGCGGCGTGCGAGACGGACTGGTCATAGGAGCATGGCCACCTGCCCGCTTTGGACTGACCCCGGAGGCATCAGCGTCAGCAGCGGCCTTCAAATGCAGCTGCGATGATCGCGCGCTTTGATGCGAAGAAGCGATGGATGTTGGCCGGAGATATCGACAGTCGCCGCGCAATCTCCGCGATAGCCGTCTTGTTGTGACCGATCTCGCAAGAGAGGTCGGTCGCCGCCTGGACGATTCTGTTCCGAGCATCGGGGTGCTTGCCGAGATGATGAGCATGTTCTCGCTTCATGTTCTCACCGCGACGGAAGGTTCAGCAACTCGATGCGACAGGCTTCGCCGAAAGCGCGCAAAGGATCGATTTCCTCGATGAAGTCGGGCAGGTCGACGATTGACCGGTTTGGCGACAAATAGGTTTCGATGATCAGGCGACCGGTGCGCTCGGCTGCGTGAACGACCTCGTCGGTGGACAGGATTCGCATGCGACCGATAAGCGTGTAGAGACCGACGAGCTGCGGAATTTCCGCCCTGTCGCTGACGAGCGCGTCGGCATACAGGCGGGAAGCCTCCTCGATGAAGTTCTTGTACAACCGTTCGCGCTTTTCGAACGAGCGAGCGTGATGTCGCTCTCGAAGCCTTCGGCGCCGGTTGAACCATCCACTCATGATGGTCGAGACCGCTCCGAAGGCGGAGCCACCGAAGGCGGCGAGCGCCGGAATATACATCGTGGTCATCGGTCTTTCCTCTCGCCGGTCGCGGTGCAGACGCCTCTGCGGAGTGCTCAAGGGGCGCCCGCCGCGACGTTGCGTCTTATCGGCTCCGCACCGATCCCAATGCTTGCCTGCTCAAACACCGCCTTGCACGCCTGGCTCAGGTCCGATTTACGCTGACGCAAACAGGCTTCGACCCCCGACGGATCTGGAATGTAGCTGCTGCACAGGCGAAACGCGTCGGGTGTACACGCCGCCCTCTGCTCTGCCGTGCCCTGGTTTTCCTGCCCGGAGGCAGCTGCGCTGCCAAGCGCGACCACGGCCGCTGCGAACAGCGCCGGCATCAATCTCGTCATGTCAGTTCCTTTCTTGCGTAAGACTCTGGTTTGCTGGCGGGCCGTGAACCCCGGTCTGCACACGCCCTTGTGAAGCCATCGTCTTGACTTCGGGCGCGGCGCCTGATTTATATGAACTATACGGTATAGTTTATTAATGAGGCGCAGAATGTCAAGCCTGCTGTTCGCGTTGATGCGCGAAAACCCGATCCCCGCGCTCGCCGTCGCATCGCTGAATATCGTCGTCGCCCTGTTACTCGTGGTGTTGAGCCTGCTGTTGGGCATCACGATCGCGATGATCGCCTGGGGTCATTCGCTCGGCGAACGCCGGCCGAGCCCTATCCGGCTGGAGCGGAGGATGGTCGCATGACGCAGGCGCTCGCACACAGAGGCGTTGCGCCTGACGAAATTGACCGACTCACGCACACGGCGCAAGGGACGCCTGGAGCGGAAATGCTGAACTTCATCGAAGTCTTCGACGTGATGGAAGTGGACCCCGATAGCGGCAAAGCCGTGTGGATGGGCCGCACTGGTACGCGGACGGCGCTGAGGCGTGACGGATTCACCATTGACCCGAACATCGCGGCCTATTGTCCGACCGATTGGCTCGACGAGCGCGGCTATCTCGACGCCGAGCTTGCGCGCAAGCATCCGCGGCCGTGGCGAATCTGATGATGCGACACAGCGATATGACCATCGGGAGCCGCGTGTCGTGAGCCGACAATCCATCATCGCCATGCGCGCGGGCCAAGGGACTGAAATCGCCCTGCCCTTGCGCGGCTACTTTCTGTCGGTCGGCGGCGCGCTGCTCTGCTTGCTTTGGGCGGCGGGCTCCATGCTGCCGGCGCCATCGCCTGGCCGCTTTACCGAGCCAAGACCCGCGGCACCTCCGATCCTCATCCATTCTGCGATGAAGGGACCGGAGCTCGTGGTGATCGACACCAACCAGTCACTGCCCGCGCCCTCCGCCAAGGAGATCGTCGTCGCCCACGCAGCCGCGAGCGCCATCGAACGACCTGACCGAGATTGATCCGATGCCGAAGCAACATCTGTTAGCCCTGATCGTCTGGACCGCCATGCTGACAGCGAGCGGCGCCGTCGCGGACGTCCAGAGTCCTGCGGATACCGATCCCAGAAGCACGACCGCGCCAGGCGACGCCGAGGACGGCACGATCCGCCGCGTACTCACGGAGTTCCGCACGGTCCGCGTCCCGCTCGGCCGCGCCATGGCGATCGCCGAGCGTCTGCATGAGGGCTCGAAGACAGCCGACATCAGCTTCGAGTCTGCCGGCGCCCCCCTCTACCGCGTCCGCACGATCCGGAATGAACAGGTATGGGAGAACACCGTCGACGCAAACTCCGGCGGCATCGCGGGAAAGGAAGTGACGTCTTCGCTGCGGGAGCTCGGCCACGAAGACCTCGCCAACATGATCGCACTCAAATGGATCAAGCAGGAATTGTCTGACGCCGTGCAGGTCGCAGAGCGAGCCGCGGCCGGCAGCGCGCTTGCCGGTGGGCTGGTCAGACAGGACGGCAGGCTCAACTTCGTCGTGGTCGTCGCCGCCGGCGATGATTTGAAGGAGGTCATGCTCGAGCCGCCCAAGGTCGCAAAGCAAGGCCCGATCCATCGCTAGCCCGGCGAACTACGCCCGCAAGAATGAAGGAAATCACTCACGATGAACTTCCAGCCTCGATCACAGATCTCGTCCGCCTCACGGCGCGTGCCCTTCGATTGCATCGCCCTGCTGTTACAGGGCGGGGGTGCGCTCGGTGCCTATCAAGCCGGTGTCTATGAAGCCCTGGCCGAAGCCGGCATTCACCCCGATTGGGTCGCCGGCATTTCGATCGGCGCGATCAATGCCGCCATCATCGCCGGCAATCCGCCGGAGTGCCGCGTGGACCGTTTGCGCGATTTCTGGACCCAGGTCACCTCGACGGCGGCGTGGGAGTGGTCCGCTTTCAGCGATTGGTCGAAGACCGACAGCACGCGCAACCTCATCAATCAGATGAGCGCCGGTCTGGCGGCCACGTGTGGCGCAACCGGTTTTTTCTCCGCCCGTCCCGTCCTGCCCTGGCTGCAGCCCGGCGGAGCCAGCGATGCGACCAGCATCTATGACACGCGCGCGCTCAGGATCACGCTGGAGCGCTTGGTCGACTTCGATCGTCTCAACGCCGGGCTGACGCGCTTCAGTGCCGGCGCGGTCAACGTCAGAACCGGAAATTTCGTCTATTTCGACAATACCACCCATACGATCCGGCCGGAGCACGTGATGGCGAGCGGCGCGCTGCCACCCGGCTTTCCGGCCGTCGAGATCGAGGGCGAACATTATTGGGATGGTGGCCTCGTCTCCAATACGCCGCTGCAATGGGTGATCGAATCAGATGCCCCGCAGGACATGCTGGCGTTCCAGGTCGATCTCTGGAGCGCGCGCGGCCAAATTCCCCGCAACATAGCCGAGGTGATCACGCGGCACAAGGAAATCCAGTATTCGAGCCGCACGCGCGCCAGCACCGATCAGTTCAAGCGCGTGCAGCGTCTGCGGCGCGCACTCACCGATCTGCTTGGCCGGCTGCCCGACGATCTCAGCCAGGATGAGGACGTGAGACTGCTCAGCACAGCGGTCTCACGGAACGTCTACAACATCGTCCACCTGATCTACCGCGCGCGCAATCACGAGGGGCACTCCAAGGACTACGAGTTCTCGCGTCTTTCGATGCAGGAGCACTGGCAGGCCGGCTACCACGACGCATTGCGCACCCTGCGCCATCCGGAGGTGCTCGCCCGCCCTTCTGGCCCCGACGGGGTCTTCACCTTTGATCTCGAACATGACGGCCGCGAGTAGCGGTGCCCTGATGACACGGAGATTTCTTATGCGTGAGACTGACGTGAGACGGCGAGCCTTCGCGATGCCGCTGACAAATCCGGCCTACCCTCCCGGGCCCTACCGGTTCATCGATCGCGAATACCTGATCATCACCTACCGTACCGATCCGGCCAAGCTGCGGGCCGTGGTGCCGGAGCCGCTGGAGGTGGACGAGCGAGAGGCTCTCGTCAAATACGAGTTCATCCGCATGCCCGATTCCAATGGCTTTGGCGACTATACGGAAAGCGGGCAAGTGATCCCCGTCTCCTTCCGCGGCCGCAAGGGCGGCTACACCCATTGCATGTTCCTCAATGACGAAGGCCCCATTGCGGGCGGACGCGAGCTGTGGGGCTTTCCGAAAAAGCTGGCACAGCCGACCCTGAGGACCGAGATCGACACGCTGATCGGCACGCTGGACTACGGGCCGCTGCGGGTCGCGACGGGGACGATGGGCTACAAGCACCGCGAGGCCGATCTGGCGAAGGTCAAGGCTGCCCTTGGCGAGCCGAACTTCCTGCTCAAAATCATCCCGCACGTCGACGGCAGCCCGCGGATCTGCGAGCTCGTTCAATTCGGGCTTGAGGACATCGTGCTGAAGGGTGCGTGGACCGGGCCTGCGGCCCTCGCGTTGACGCCACATGCGCTGGCACCCGTGGCCGAACTGCCGGTCCTGGAGATCATCTCCGCCGTTCACATCCGCGCCGACCTCACGCTCGGGCTCGGAACGGTGGTGCACGATTTTCTGCAGCAACCGGCGCGCGGCTCGATTCGCACCAGTGAGAAGGCTCTTGTCTTTTGACTTCAACTGCGCGTCCCGATCCGAGGTGCGGCGCCGATCCGGTTTTGATGTTACGAGGAAGTGTAAGAAATGGCAATTCTGAACCGTAAGACGGCGGTCGTCACCGGCTCCACCAGCGGCATCGGCCTCGCAAATTCCCAACACGATGGAGGCCCGTCGCATGCGGAGGGATGAGGTCATCAACGTTGTCCTGCTCGCCGCCCAGCCGACCAAGGAGTTCGTCACAGTCGAGCAGGTCGCCTCGCTCGCGCTCTTCCTGTGCAGCGACGAGGCCGCGCAGATCACCGGCGCCAACCTCGCGATGCACGGGGGCTGGACGGCCGCATAGCGCCTTTCAATGCAGGGAGCATTCGATCATGTCTTCTTTCCAAGCTGCCGACCTCGTCATTGAGAGCAAGCACTTCCTCCAGCTCGATCTTGCGGCCGATGGCGGTCTTGCCGGCGCCCTGGGCCTGGCCGAGGCGGCCTTCAGTGAGGATGTGCTGCCGTGCGATGCCGAGTTGATGGCTCCAGCCGACTTCTATGCAGCACTTGCCTCCGGGCCGCGGCGCACTCGGACAACGGCCACGGCCGAAAGGTCAACGCTTTTTCCATGTCTCGCGGCCTGAGGAGCGAGGCGGCCACGCAGAGTGCGGTTGACCCAAGTCAACACGCGCAAAGCCGAACTCGGAGAAGATCATCCAGCCAGAACGGTCAACGGAGACGATCATGTCAGAGCACAGCAGCATGCATTTCTACCTGAATTGGGCCAAGGAGCGCATCGACGAAATGGATGCCGCTCTGGCCTCGTTCGAGATCAAGGCTGGCGATGTCAAGGCCGAGTCGAAGGTCAGGGCCGAGCAGATCATCGCCGATCTGAAGAAGCGTCGTGACGAATTCCAGGTGCAGCTTAAGACCCAAGCCGATGTCGGCGAAGCGGCCTGGGCACGTAGCAAGGCGGAGCTCGAGAAGCAGTGGAACGGCTTCGAGGCGCAGATGAAGATCTACGTTGAAAGCGCCGGCAAGCAAGTCGAGCAGCAGCAAGCGACCTTCAAGGACATCGCGGCCGCACAGGTAAAGGCCTGGCGCGAGGCCGCCGACAAATTCCGTGAGGCAGCCGGCAAGGTCGCCGCATCGCATACGGGCGACGTCGACGCCGCTCTAAAGCAGATGAAGGCCGACGCCTCCGAGGCAGAAGCTCGTCTGCAGAAGCTGAAGCAGGCCGGCGGCGATTCCTGGTCAGTGCTGAGCGCAGCGCTCGCGGAATCCCGCAAAGCGTTCGATCAGGCCAACCAAGCTGCTTGGAATGCGCTGAGGCACGCCGGACCGAAGAGCTGAAGGTTGCTGTGTTCAACAGCCGCCGGTTCAGGGGAGATATGCCAGCATTCGGCCCTGAGCTCTTGAAGGTTGTCGACGAAGAGGAGGCGCTTGCGATCAAGCGGGGGGCTGATCGTTCAGCCACTTCTGGCGTCGTTTTAGGACGTTCGGTCGGTCTCGCTCGCGGGGCTTGCGCCGTCTTTGCCCGGCTCCCAGCACGGCAATGGTGCGCTGTTCATCGCTGGTGTGTGACCTTCGTCACGGCGCAGATTAATTATCCAGTCTAAACCTGCGACATGAGATTGAACGGGGAGCAATCCCCTCGTGAAGCAGGGAGAATGAACATGACCCAGATTGCGCGAACCGAAACTCTCGAACTGTCGATCGCCCAGCTCGACCAGATCAGCGGCGGAATGTCCGTACCCACGAATGAAGCGCAGATCATTGCGGGGATTAAGGCTAAAAACTTTGCGCCTGGCAGCGTCTTTACTGGAAACAGTTCCTTTGGGGACACAATAGACAACAACAATAACCTGCCGTGAGAAACCAAGAGGCCGCCAAGGTGGGCGGCCTCTTCCATTCGCCGGGGCGATGTGTCGTGAGCCGCTGACGGCGTGCCCATCGCATGCCGGACCACCCGTAAATTTCCCCAGTGCCGACTGCTTGGCTCGCTGGTTATCTGGCCGCCGCCTGAGCGCCGCACCATGAAAACACCGAAGCCAAAGCAATGGGCCGATTCGATGCGCCAACTCCCTGCCGCGCCAGCCGCCTTAATCGCAATTGGCCCGAACCGGTTATTCCAGTACATACAAGGCTGGGAGGGCACTGCGCCTCGCAGTGCCCTCCCGCGCAGGCCGTCACTTCACCTTAGCTGAGAAACCGTATTCCACGCGGTACCGTAATCCTTAACGGTGTAGACGACGGGCTCACCGTAGAAGTCTCCCGTCCTCGTGAAGCCGCCGCTCACCGTCTCCAACTCTTTGTCGCCCAAGGGACGCGTTTCCAACTCTTTATCTTTAGGCATGGTCATTATCTCCTGTTGCTGATGACGGCCATACGTTGCCGGTCGCGCATAAGTCGGGCAAAGAAGCGTCACGGTCTGTGATCGCCGTCACCTTTCGATTAGCCTGGCCCCGCCGCGCCACTACGCTCAAGCCCAACGGTGTCGTCAACCCAACGGAACATCGGCACGCAGAGCAATTCAATCGCCAGTGGCCCCTTTTGATTTGAGAATGCAAAGATGAGGCGGGCAACATGCCGAACGGGCATTGGATCGGGCGCATCGATGTGATCAAACCCGAATACACCAAAGCCTACGGCCCCGCCCTCACGGCGGTGCCCCGCAAATGACGCTGCAAAGCGGCCGATTACCAGTACCTCGAGCGTGCCAGGTAAACCTCTTGTGCCCGGTCAATCACGGTCTGGGCACTGAAACCGGGCATCGGTCACTTCGTCACCGACACGCGTGAAGCATCTGCAACTCCGCAAAGCGATTGTCGGCGCGACGAAGCCGCCGACAAAGCTCGCGGTTGACATTCTGCATCACCATCACATACGCGTGGATATCGGCCTTGTAGTACGCGTAAAGTTGTCGAGCCGTGAGCTCGTACAGCAGAGTTTGGCTCTGCGCGACGATGGTCGCTGACCGGTTCTGCATTTCGATGAGCGTCATTTCGCCGAAAAAGTCTCCCGGCCCCAGACTCGCCATTCGAATTGCGCGCCCCGATCCCGCAAGCTTGCTCACCACGAGCTCGCCGGAGTGAACAACAAACATCGAGCGGCCTGGTTCTCCTTCCGCGACGACAGTGTCACCGACGCCGAAGCAGCGCTCGACCAGCATTGAGACCAACAGATCGCAACTCGCGTCTGAGAGACCACCGAAGAACGGTGTGGCAAGCAAAAATGCTTTCAGATCGGGCGAGCTGACAGCCATTGACAAAATATACTCCCGCGACCAGCGGTGGCAAGCCGCCGAGACGTCGACGCTGCTGGAGCAGGCCGCAGGACGAGCGCGGTGATCCTGCTTCGGGAACTTGTCATGATCCGGGATTTGCATCGCGAAGGTCTGTCGGGTCCCCCCCTCGCCCAGCAACTTCGGGCTGATCGAAAGACAGTCAGGGCCTCCATCGCCGGAAGCTTGCCGCCCAGCTTACAAAAAGTGGCACCAAGGTGTTCTCGATGGTGCTCGGCTACTCACTGGTCGACCTGGGCGCGCTTTTCTCCGTTGGGATCTGCAAGTTGTCCTTCGCTCTCATCTCCGCACGTCGAGATCGCCGACCGCGCGGGCGCTTCCTTTCGCCCGGTCAAAGGCGCGCTCGAATGGAAGCCAATATGCCTGTCGTCGTGTCGATGACGGTTACGGCCTGCTCAATCTTGCCTTGCCCCAACGGATATTTGGTACACCGCTCGGAGATCTGAACTAATCGTTTTCTTTCGCCGGTCAGGATCGTGCTGCTCTTGTCGACGGCAAACTTGACAATGTCCCGCATCGGATTCTTGTCGCCGAAGTCGGTCAGATCTTTCTCCATGGTGATCAGATACTCGTAGCTTGCGAGTTCGTCGGAGATTTGCAGAAGTTCCCGGACAGTCGAGTTGACACACTCGGCGTCGCCGCTGGAAACGTCGGGGCGCTTTGCGGTTGCAACAAGGTCGTTCATGAGGTTGGCAAAGAGTGGCTTAAGGCTCTCCGCCTGCCGGAAATCGCTCTCGGACAGGACGCCCGCACCGCACACACCGGGTAAGACCAAGGCAAGCCCCAAGGCGGCGGCCAGCATCTTTCGGTGCGCTCGCGCTGGGAACGAAAACAACATGGTGCCCATCAGCCCGTGCATTTCAGCCGCTCTCCATGCTCGCCCCTTATTGTTGGACGGTCGATCTTGTGCAAAGATCAGCGATCGTCGACTTCAGTTCACACTTGCTTTGCGTGCAGACATGTCGGCGTCTGAACCGCTCCCAAAGCCGGAGCATAAGAGCATGACCGACCGGCCGCAACGGGCGTTTCGCGCCGCGGCCCTTGACCGGGCTGCGTCTCCCGAGCAGCTCGATCATCTCGTTGTCATCACCAGGCCCGCTGACTGGATTCTGACCCTCGTGCTCTGCATTGCGCTCGTGGCGGCCGTGCTGTGGGGCATCTTCGGGCGCGTGCCCACTCGCGTCTCAGGCGAGGGTATCCTGATTGGCAGTGGCGGTAAGGTCGTCGACGCCGTATCCGCCGCAGCCGGACGGCTGCAGTCGGTCGCAGTTACGGTCGGCGATCACGTCAAGAAGGACCAACCCATCGCTCAGATCGTTCAGACCGAGATCCAGCAAAAGCACAACGCAGCTACCGAGGTCTTTCATGAACGCGAGCGGGAGCACGCCGACCGGGTATCGAAAGCTGCAAGCGAGCTCGCCGCCAAGAGCCAGAACTTTGCAAAGCTTGAAATCGCCCTGCAACAGGTGATCAAGGCAACGAGCCAACGTATCGAGTATCTCACCGTCGACGTCAAAAACCTGGAGGATCTGCTGGCTAAGGGATACACGACGCGCCGCAATCTGGAAGAGCGACGTCAGGAGCTGACCGATGCGCAACAGCGCCGTACTGATGCCCAGAACGAGATCTTAAAGCTGCGGTCGCAGAAGACGGATCTGGAAACGGAGCGCGGGCGCGAAATTCAGCAGTCCGAGTTTTCACTCAACGAGGCCCGGCGGCAAATGAATGCCGCCGCCGAACAGCTGAGCCAGAACACCCAAGTGATCAGCCCGATGGACGGGCGGGTTTTGGAAGTGAAGATTTCGTCCGGTTCGGTGCTAGCCGTCGGTACACCGGTTATTGCGATCGAAAGCGAAGGCACCAGGCTCCAAGCCGTCGTCTATGTTTCTGCCGAACGGGGCAAACAGATCAAGCCCGGCATGCAGGTGCAACTGGAGCCGAGCACGGTGAAGCGCGAGGAATTTGGCATGATGCTAGGCCAGGTGGTCAGCATCTCTGATTTCCCGATGACGCCGCAAGGCATGGGTGCGCTGCTGCATAACGAAAGCCTGGTTTCACGCTTCTCGCGCGACGGTGCGCCTTACGCCGCGATGGTTGCACTCGATGAAGATACCTCCACTGCAACCGGATATAGATGGGCCGTTGGCGAGGGGCCGAACATCCATCTCACCAGCGGAACGTTGGCGCGGGCCGAGATCACAACACGCCGGCGGCGCCCGATCGATCTGGTGATACCCCTGCTCAAGCACCTCACGGGAATCGATGGATAAGTCCTCTCCAAACCAGCCAACCAGCGAGCGTGGCCGGCCAAAATCCTACGTCAGCCGCATGGCGAGCTGGTTGCCGCAGCAACGCATCCGGCGGACACCCATCCTACTGCAGATGGAAGCCGTCGAATGCGGAGCGGCAGCGCTTGGCATTATCCTCGGCTATTACGGTGCGTGGATCCCGTTGGAGCAGCTTCGTATCGCATGCGGCGTATCGCGCGACGGCAGCAAGGCGAGCAACATCATCAGGGCGGCGCGGCGATACGGGCTGGCGGCGAAGGGCTACAGCGTCGAACCTCCGGCGCTCGCCGCGATTCCAACCCCGTGCATCATTCACTGGAATTTCAACCATTTCGTGGTCCTGGAAGGAATTGACAAGAAGCACGCCTATATAAACGACCCCGCGAGCGGACGTCGGCGGATCGATCTGGTCGAGCTTGACCTCGCCTTCACCGGCGTCGTTCTGGTGTTTGAACGGGACGAAAGGTTCGAGAAAGTTGGCAGCAAACCGAAGGGAATAAGCCTGCTCATACGGGAGCTGCGCCACTCGAAGCAGGCGGTGGCCCTGCTGGTTGTGGTCAGCATCGCCGCGGTCCTGCCCAATATTGTTGCCGCGGGATTCTCAAAAATCTTTGTCGATGAAATTTTGATTCAGCACACGCGCAACTGGCTTGTGCCGCTCCTGATCGGCATGGCGCTGACGGCGACCCTCCGGGCCGTCCTGACGATCATACGTCAATCGCTGCTATTGCGGCTGCAGACCAAGCTCGCCGTCGTGATGACCAGCCGTTTTCTGTGGCGCCTCATGATGCTGCCGCTGGAATTCTTCACCCAACGCCACGCAGGCGACATTGCGGGTCGTATCGCAGCCAACGAACAGATCGCCCGTCTGCTTTCAAGCGGCATTGCAGCCAATGCGCTCAGCCTGATGTCGGTGGTCTTGTTCGCCGCAGCCATGGCCGTCTACGACGTCAGCCTGACCACTCTTTGCGTCGCAATCTCTTTGATAAATGTTCTGCTCCTGCGGCTTGTCGCTTCACGCCGCCAGGAACTGAGCTATCGGCTGGCGCTCGATCAGGGAAAGCTGCTCGGGGCAACCGTGAGCATGGTGCGGACTATCGAAACCATCAAAGCAAGTGGGTTGGAAGACGACGCCTTCGGCCGGTGGGCCGGTCTTCAAGCTAAGAACCTCAACGCCGAACAGAGGATCGGCGCCTCCGCCATCATATTGGACATGGTCCCGACCTTGCTCACGGGTCTCATGATCGCAGCGATTCTTGGTGTCGGAGGCTTGCGGGTCATTGAGGGCTCCCTGACACTGGGAAGCCTCGTCGCCTTCCAATCCCTAGCATTGAGTTTCTCCGAGCCTTTCGTCAATCTCGTGAACTATTTCGGTGGACTGCAAACCATCAAGGGAGCACTCGAACGGCTCGAGGATGTCTACCGATACCCTCTAGCCCCGCAACCACCGACACATGCGAGTGCCTTGCCGCCGAAGCTTACCGGCCGGCTCGAACTTCACAACATCAGCTTCGGCTATTCGGTGCTCGAACCGCCGCTTTTGGCCGATCTTTCGCTGGTGATCCCTGCCGGTTCACGCGTGGCACTCGTTGGCATGTCGGGCAGCGGAAAATCAACCCTCGGCAAACTGATCTGCGGACTGTACAAACCCTGGTCCGGCGAGATTCATTTTGATGGATGTAGGCTGACGGATATCCCTCCGGACATTTTTGCGAACTCCGTCGCCTATGTCGACCAGGACGTCTTTCTGTTCGAGGGAACGGCGCGAGACAATCTGACGCTCTGGGATTCAACAACCGATGAGCGTCACCTCCTGACGGCGGCCAAGGACGCGCTGATTCATCAAGACCTTGCGACGAGACCGGGCAATTATGACTGCCACGTAAACGAGGGCGGCACGAACTTCAGCGGCGGTCAGCGTCAGCGCATCGAAATCGCCCGAGCTCTGGTTTGTAATCCCTCGATCGTTGTCTTGGATGAAGCGACGGCTGCACTTGATCCGATTACGGAAAAATCCATCGACGACAACCTGCGGCGCCGCGGCTGCAGCTGCATCATCATCGCCCACCGCTTGAGCACGATACGCGATTGCGACGAAATCGTCGTGCTTGAACGCGGTCGCATCGTTGAGCGCGGCACGCATGAGGAGCTTCTTGCGCTTCAGGCCTCCTATGCCAAACTGGTGGAGCGCGAATGACCGATCGATTTGTCAGCGAGAGTTTCGTTGGGCAACAACCCGAGGCGCCGAGCGGTCTTCCGCACCGGACTTCGCTCGATGCGCGTCGCCCAATGCTTCTCAGCGACCACGAACACGTTCTTCAAGTGGCCGCCGGTCACGTCGATTTGTTTGCAGTTCGGCCGACAGGCACGCGCCAGCATTTGTTTCGCGTCGAAAACGGCGGATGCATTCTGGACCTCCACAATGCCTGCGAAACCTCGGGCAGCCGACTGCAGATCATCGCTGTCGGCCCGCCTGGGAATGCGATTTCGGAGGTGCCGCGCAGCGCAGCGTCATTTGGCTCTGTGTCTAGCTGGATCGCCCAATTGGCGGTGTTCATGGTCCGCTCGGCGGCAAACGAAGCCATCTCCGAGTTGGTGAGCGGCGAGGCGATTGAACTGCACCCAGGCGAACGACGTCGTGGTCCGATGCGGGACCTCGTGTGGGCCCACCTCGACACCGGGACTGCAAACGTCATGGACCTCGGCTCGAGCTTCGCTCCCGGGCAGCCTCCCTTCCCTTTGACCGCCGGGATGTGGGTGGAAGCTGGCCAGCATGGGTGCAAATTGCGTCTCGACCCGAACCCGCCAGATACCCCGGTTCTCTGGCCCGCCATTGACCGATTCCAGGTTGCATTCATATCCCATCTCGAGCGCAGCCTGGCAGCGGGCCTCAGTCGAGAGCGGGAACGCCTGGTCCGCCGCGACGAACTCACTGTGTCGCAAACGCTCGACTCGTTTGAGCGGCTCGCCGACGTCGTAGTCAAGAAAGCCGATCGCGCGCAATCCGAATGGGATCCGGCAGACCCGCTGCTTTGCAGTTGCCGGGTTGTCGGAGACGAACTGGGAATACCCGTTGCACTTTCGCAGCGCGCTCAACCCACAAGACAGGCCTTCAGCGACATTCTGGAGATCGCTCGCACAGCCCAGTTGCGGATCCGCCGTGTGCATCTGCGCGATGTCTGGTGGACGACCGATGCTGGACCGCTCCTCGGTTGGCACGGAGCCGAACGCAATCCGGTGGCTCTGGTGCGCAAGCGTGCGAACACTTACACGATGTTCGACCCAAAGAGTGGAAGTCGCCGCTTCGTCGATCGCTCCGTTGCCGGTGAGCTCAAGCCGGAGGCCATCACCTTCTATCCGGCGTTGCCGCCCCGCCCGCTCCAATATCGCGATTTGCTTGCCTTTGCGATGCGGGGCGTTTCCGACAGCATCGCGCGCATCGCGCTGGCCGTTATGGTAATCGGCCTACTGTCGCTGATGCCGCCACTGATCACCAACGTCTTGGTGAATTCGGTTATCCCGCGAACCGAGATCGACCAACTCGTTGTTTGCGCGCTTGCGCTGACGGTCACCGCTGTGGCGATGGCCAGCCTACAGGTGATGCAAGGACGGGTCACGTTAAGGCTCGAAGGTCTGCTCGACTACAAGCTTCAGGCCGCGCTGATCGACCGACTGCTCCGCCTACCGACCTCCCTGTTTCGCGAATATACCAGCGGCGATTTGGTCGATCGCGCCATGGGCATCGACGCCACGCGCCGGATCTTCACCGGACGTGTGCTGGGCGGTTTTACGGCCTCGTTCTTTTGTTTCTTCAGCATTGGGCTGATGCTCTACTATGACCTCCGACTGGGCAGCATTGCACTGCTGCTCACTATGGTTAGAGCGGCAGCAATTCTAGCCGCGAGCGCCGTGCGACTCTACTACGAAACCAAGCATTTCAACCTGCAAGGCAAGGCCAGCGGCTTTGTCCTGCAATTGATTGCGGGCGTAGGCAAGCTTCGCGTGGCCGGCGCAACGGCGCGCGCGTTAGCGCGCTGGT
This sequence comes from Bradyrhizobium sp. USDA 4474, assembly GCF_054057515.1. NCBI lineage: Bacteria > Pseudomonadati > Pseudomonadota > Alphaproteobacteria > Hyphomicrobiales > Nitrobacteraceae > Bradyrhizobium > Bradyrhizobium sp. USDA 4474. The sequence goes on from NZ_JBSRZJ010000002.1 coordinate 1,502,877, forward strand.
CGCAACAATTTGCCGTACAGAGGCGGTATTTCATCGCCTCGCAGCAAGCGGCCAACGCGCTGAGCACCTTTGACACCGCTTTTCCGATGCTGGCGACGTTGACCATCTTTGCGCTTGCTTCCTACACGAAGAGTCACATCCTACTCGACCTCGGCGCATTTCTCGGCTTTCTGGCAGCCTTCGGACAGACAACGGCCGCGATCGGCAGTTGGGCCTCGAGCGTCAGCGAGTCCCTGGCGGCCATTCCTCACCTCAGCCGCCTCAAGCCCGTGATTTCCACTCCTGCCGAGATCTCCGAAGAACGCCGATCGCCCGGAGAACTCACCGGAGAGATTGAACTTTCCGGCATAGTCTTCCGCTATATGAAGGGCGGGCCGAAGGTTCTGGACGACGTCAGCCTAAGCATTGCGACGGGTGACTACGTCGCGATCGTCGGTCCCTCAGGCAGCGGGAAATCGTCGCTCTTTCGTTTGCTGCTCGGTTTTGAGCGGGCGGAAGCCGGCACGGTGTTTTACGATGGCAAGGCCCTCAACACGCTCGACATCAGCGCCGTGCGCCGGCAGCTTGGCGTAGTGCTGCAAGATACCAAGCTCGCAACCGGAAGCCTTTACGACAACATTTGCGGCGGCGTTGATCTACCGCTGGAGAAGGCCTGGGAGGCCGCCCGACTGGCGGCGCTGGATGCCGACATCGCGCAGATGCCGATGGGCATGCATACGCTGGTTGCTGAAGGCGTGACTACGCTATCAGGCGGTCAGCGGCAGCGACTATTGATCGCCCGCGCTCTTGCGCGCTCACCACGGATTCTTCTGTTTGATGAGGCAACCAGCGCACTCGACAACCAAACCCAAAGCATCGTCGCCACCTCGCTGGAACGCTTGAGCATTACGAGGATTGTGATTGCGCATCGCCTCAGCACCGTGCGCAATGCGGACCGTATTGTCATGCTGTCGCGCGGCAAGGTGGTGCAAGCGGGAAGCTACGCGGAGCTCATGAACGAGCCCGGGCCGTTTGCGGATTTCGCCAAGCGGCAGTTGCTCGAATCGGCTCAACGCTAGTCTAACGGCGAAGGAGACGATAATCCGGACGCATCGCTAGGCCGGGTCATTCCCCGTGGATGAGGATCTCTCGGCAGGTGGACACGAGTACGCTCGTTGGGCATCGACACCGTGTCGCGGCCTATTCCCGCAGTTCATTGCGCGAGGATGCTCGTGTCCATGAGAGTTCTCGATTGAGATGAGTACCCGCACACCCCCGGGAGCAACCAAGGAGTGTGCGGGGTATTGCTGACTTAGCCGATCGAGCTGGTATTCCCCTGCGCGAGCAGCTGGGTGGCGGCAGCGGCACCACCGGCACCGAACACGCTGGAGCCGCCCTGGGCGACACCAACCTGCGTGGCAGAGTTCGCCTGCGCGACGATGTTGTTGGACAGATTGCTCAGGTCGAAGAACCCTCCAGACACAGCGTCGAGTTCCATGTCGATCAGTTCACACACTTCAATCATGACTTCCCTCCTCTGGTATCTGTGGCTTAGCCGATCGAACTGGTGTTCGACTGCGCGAGCAGCTGGGTGGCGGCAGCAGCACCACCGGCACCGAACACGCTGGAGCCGCCCTGAGCCACTCCGACCTGCGTGGCAGAGTTCGCCTGCGCGACGATGTTGTTGGACAGATTGCTCAGGTCGAAGAACCCTCCAGACACGGCGTCGAGTTCCATATCGATCAGTTCAAACGCTTCAATCATGACTTCCCTCCTCTGTTATTTGTGACTTAGCCGATCGAACTGGTGTTCGACTGCGCGAGCAGCTGCGTGACGGCAGCGGCACCACCGGCACCGAAGACGCTGGAGCCGCCCTGAGCCACACCGACCTGCGTGGCCGTGTTCGCCTGCGCGACGATGTTGTTGGACAGATTGCTCAGGTCGAAGAACCCTCCAGACACGGAGTCGAGTTCCATATCGATCAGTTCACACGCTTCAATCATGACTTCCCTCTTGTTGCTGTGATCGACATCTGGCTCAAAGCAAACCAGCGCCTCACTGCCCGTGTTCTTACCGGAGGGTTGTTTTTATATCTGTGAGAAGAATCACGCACGACCCACAGTTCGCAGTCAGCCTTGGCTTGAGATGCTTGTTGTTGTCCGAGCATGGAGCTGCGGAAATCGACTACTCGGTCATCCTGCTCTGACCAGCCGCTGGAGTTAGCTTGTTAGTCCGCAACTGTTTCGGTTCGCGATTGGCTTCGCAACCCGGCATCACGCGTCCCGGAAATGCGCCAATCATGCGATGGACGAGTCGCGTGACGTTTGATTGCTGAAGCTGCACTCCTCCGACACATCTATGAGCGGTAGCCGGCTATCACGCAGCTTTGAATGGGACGTTGGGCTGCTCCACGAACGACCTGGTGCAGCGTCGCGCCCAGCGAGCACCGGAAGCCGCTGCGAGACATAACACCACTGATAGGCCGTCCCCCCGCATCAGCTCTTTGGACGACACAGCACCGAAGATGGCGAGACGAATTTGCTTCGACCGTCGCAGTGCCATGGCGCGACCAACCGAACCACCTCGACACTGGCCGCATGCCTTCATAGGTCTGAGCGATTCACCCCGATCGTGCGCCTGACGCACTCGAGAAGTAACGCGTCGGCTAAATCGGGATCGCTAAAAGGCGGACAGCACCTAATCCTGACTGCGTTGACGCCTGCTCACCCTCGAGGTTCAGGGCGGCGCATCGTCGATCGCGTCCAGCGATGCACGCGGCACAAAGAGTCTTCTTTCAGCGCACGAAGAGAATTCTCACATGGGCGGACGCCGGCCATCATCTGGCCATTCGCGACGCGGAAGACTAAAGCGATGAGTAAAGCAGCTTCCTGCTGAATCGAGCCACTCATGTCCTACCAGCAGCGATCAATTAGATAAGCACAGCGTATTCATATTCTTCCCGCCGCTGTTGCCAGCGCGAATACGCGGGCTTCCATGCCGCGCCTCCCGGCCGAGCGCAGTCAGGCTTGGATTCCCGAGCACCCTACCAGCCACGTACTCACCCGAGTGGCCTTGGGTCGTGAAAACTGTCGCGACTTGACGCCTCGGCCGCAACTTTCTTCCGCATAGGCTATGAATCTGCCCGTTTGGTCACGTGCGCCACTCGCGTTCAGCACTGGAGGCCGATCGCGTGATTGCTTTGGCCGCACCAGCATGCGAAGCTTTCTCGGCTCGTCGCTCGTAGTCGTCGGCGAGAGCCTTGAGCTGGGCGGCAATCGTTCGGTCGGTCATGGTTTTGACAGCGCGGAGCAAGCTCTGTGCTATTTGTCGGTATTCCCTGCCTTGTTGTGAAATCTGGGAAGCCATCAAGCCCTCGCTTCGATCTCTGGCGCCTGGTCTAAAGTGAGAAGCCGGCATAGCCAGTTTCCATCACTCGCCTGGCGAATTCTGTAGCGATTGACGCACTTCTTGGAGCATAAAGGGGTGCGCCACGAATAGTGCCGGACGAGTCCAAACTTGCGATCACAAACCGCGCATCGTGTGGCTCTGCCAGATCCACCGCTCTCGTTATCAGGGCTGCTTGTGTCCATGAGAGTTCTCGATTGAAATGAGTACCCGCACACCCCCGGAAGCAACCAAGACGTGTGCGGGTATTGGTGACTTAGCCGATCGAGCTGGTATTCCCCTGCGCGAGCAGCTGGGTGACGGCAGCGGCACCACCGGCACCGAACACGCTGGAGCCGCCCTGGGCGACACCAACCTGCGTCGCAGTGTTCGCCTGCGCGACGATGTTGTTGGACAAATTGCTAAAATCGAAGAACCCACCAGACACGGTGTCGAGTTCCAGATCGATCAGCTCACATGCTTTCATCATGACTTCCCTCCTCAGGGGTTGCTGTGAACGGCATCTGGCTCAAAGCAAACCAGCGCCTCACTGCTCGTGTTCTTACCGGAGGGTTGTTTTTCTATCTGTGAGAAGAATCACGCGCGACCCAGTACGCAGTCTGCCTTGGCTGCGATATCACCCGCCGAATTTGCGAGGCCGTCGACCGCTAGGTCGTCGAAGCGCATGCGACCCGACGACACACTAGATCTTGTGGAAGACGCTTCAACGACATTGCTGGCTCGGTAGACGAATGGGCGACTTTCGCCGGGATGACGGCTAGGCGCAATTCCTGATGTCGAGTTCTCCGATGGAATCGGCGTCGTGGCTAGCGCCGCAGTACTTGCTCGGTTGCGACTGCCGGCGCGGGACTTCTCAGACTGACGTGGACAATTTCTGCGAACCTATCGGACGGGACGTTAAAGCCATTTCCCGGATCAGCAGGTCAAAAGACCTGGCGGGGGTGTGTCGAATTAAGTTGGGGGATTTGACTGACCCTGGTGGCTACGTTCAGCCGATGGCGGAACGCCTTGCAGCGGGCACCGTACAGTAATTAAGTTGTAACCGCACACTCCCGGGAGCAGCCGGGAGTGTGCGGGCATTAAAGACCTAGCCGATCGAGCTGACGTTCGCCTGAGCGAGCAGCTGTGTGAGGTTTGCGTTGCCGCCATTGCCGAAGACGCTGAAGCCGCCGACGGCAACACCAACCTGCGTAGCAATCTGCGGCTGTACGACGATATTGCCGGACAAGTTGCTCACGTCGAATAGCCCTCCACCAGATACGGATTCGAGTTCCATATCGACCAGTTCACGCACTTCATTCATGAATCCCTCCTCAGGGTTGCGGGGTGAACAACATCCAGCTCAAAGCAAGCCGGTGCCTCACTATGCGTGTTGATACTGAAGGATGGTTTTTCGATCTGTGACAGAAATCACGGGCGCGCCCCGCGGCAGTCAGCTTCGGCTACGATATGGCACGTCGGATCCACGCTGTTTGCTCCCACGGCGTTTCCGATTCATGTGGCCTGGGCTCTCGCATGTCTCAAACGAATGTGGCTGTCTCAGGCAGGACGCGTAAGGATCGAGCGCGGAGCTAACGCCCATTTTGCGCAACAAGCTGATCGAGCGCGAGTGAGACGGCCACGAGCTCGCCATAGGGCGAAGCGCTCCACGACATTTCGAGTTCGGTAGAGGGATGGAAAAAGACAGCCTGGCCTCGCGATTCATGTTCGGCCGGACGTTGGCCTAGCCGCCACACCTGATTGCGAGGTCTTTGATCTAAATCGGCGTTGCGGCCGCGGTCGACAACAAATTTTGACCCAGCCCTGAGGTGGAGACAGGAGCTTCCCGACAAGCCGATGCTCGGCAACTACCGCATAAAACTGTGCGTTAATCCACCCAATGGAGCGTCCCATTGATTGAACTCTATTCCAGGTGATGCACGCTCAATGCTGATCTACGCCGACAATCGAGGTTTCGATCATCTGGACGGCGGCACTACTGGCCGCGGCAAGCGCGTCCGTGACACCAGCTCCGCACGCAGGGCCCCGCGAACGAAGCGGTTGCAGAAACGGTCGCAAACGCGATCGGAATAGACACGAACTGGCGCCTTGCAGAATGAGAAACAGGTACGCTCGCTGGGCATCGACACCGTGTCGATACTCTTCGAGCGCCTCGAGTCACGGCGACCGTATCCATGAGAATTCTCGATTGAATTCGTAACCGAACACGCTCGGGAGCGGGCAAGCAGTGTTCGGGATCCGCCAGTTAGTGGATGGCGCTGAAGTTCAGCTGACCGAGCAGCTGTGTGACACTGGCGTTATTGCCGATAGCCACGCCAATCTGCACGGCAATGTTTTGCTCTATGACGATATTGCCGAATTGGCCGATATTGCCGATGTTACCTAAGCTGAACAGCCCGTGATGTCCATGATGATGCCCGTGATGCCCACCACTCACGGTGTCGAGTTCCGTATCGATCAGTTCACGCATTCCACTCATGTTCCCTCCTCAGGGTTTGCAATGAACAACATGTGGCTCGAACCATATTGGAGGTTGACTTTTCGATCTGTGACAGAAATCACGCGGCGGCCACGGCAACGCGCCCATGCCATCGCGAAGGTAGCCAAGCAGCAATGGCCGCTGCGTGACTCGGCGGAGGCCGAGGAGGCAATTCTCTCGATGTGAGCGGCGTCACGGAAGAAGCGGGTCGATCTCTTCATCCTCCGGTTCACGGCTGTATGATTGGGCCCCAAACGAGAGGCAGCGAGGAACACAGATGAACCTGAACCACTTTTTTAGTCTTATCATCTTCGCGATCGGAGCGCTGTGCTTTGTGGCGTTTATGACCACCCTGAAGCCACCGCTTTATCACTCAGAGTTGGCGGTGGGCTCTATCTATGGCCGGGGGGTAACGACCTAGACTGGCCGATCAATATAGAGATGCTCGTACGGCCCTCTGTGGGCCAAGGGCGGGGCAATTCGGTCCCGCCACCATTCTAGACAGACCTCCCAGCCTTTTCCCTGCATCGCGTTTGCAAGCACTGCAAGATGATGCCGCGCTCTGTTGCAATCTCTGCCGGCATGCGCCCCGCTTCCAGCGGCGCCGGCCGAGCCAAACCCGACATACGATCGACGAGCTGCCGCGGAGGTTTCGGCTGACAGAGCAGCCACGGCTGATACCAGCCATCGGCCTAACGCAGACGTTGGATCCATACCTTGCCGGGGGATATGTGGCGTGCCTGACCACGGCCCCGCGGGGGCCACCAAGGCGCGCAATGTGCGGGTGATCACGGACAATCTGCTCTGCGGCCTAGTAGGACTCCGACATGCAGGGTCGGGCTTGCTGACCCGAATATTGCAAGGAGGCGTACATGACTCAGGTCTATTTCCATTGCTCGAACACCAAGGGGGTCCTGATGGATCGTCGCGGTACGTTCGTATCCGACCTAATCGAAGCGTGTGAGGAGGCCACCCGCAGGGTGCGCTCTCTGGTCGCAGCTGCCAACCTGGAAGATTGGCGTCAGTGGGCTCTGCATGTCAGCGATGAGGCCGGCGACGAGATTTTCGTTCTGCCGTTCGCATTCGTGCTCGGCCATCCGCACTGAGAGAGTGCTATGCTGCCGGAGCTACAATCATTGATACTTCTCCGTCAGGGGGTGAATGCGGTCACGACAGCAATCATCCGGTGCGCCTTCGCCGGAGCGATATTCGCCCAAAGGCGCTTCCGTCGCAGCCCGGACACGATCTCTAGAACAGCCTGCGGCTCCAACGGCACATTTGGGAACGACCACGCAAAGCTCTTGCCTCGCGGAATCGTGCACTCCTCTCCAATGGAGTTTGCGGATGAGGCGGAGCGGCCAACTCAGTCGCGGGCGCAGCAGCGTGTGTTGTCGCGGTCGCCGGTATCATAGTCGTCGCAGACGCTCGCGCAGCGAGCAAGCAGCACTTAGGACAGCAATCCTTGCGCTCTAAAGTCGCGCGCGATCAGCTGCCTCGATCTCGACCGCTTTGCCGATCAGAAGATTGATCGGAACGTCCTGTCCGCTGCCGCAGGTCAGCTGCCCCGAACCTGATGATCCGGATGCGACGATGCGGCATCGATCCCCGTCCATGATCAATACGCCTTCCAGCCGCCTGGAGGACACTTTCAGCTGCAAACGAGCCTGCTTTTGCTCTACGCCATTGACGCTGCAAAGGCCGACGTGGCGCAGCGTGATCGTCCCTGAATATTCAGTACCTGGACTCGTCACCGTTTTCGCGAGATTACCCGTTATTTCCCATTCGTGCAGATAGCCGATTTGCCCGCTGGCAGAGTAGGACTGCGCCCGGGCGGCAGGGGCTGCAGCAAACAACACGAGTATTGCTCCGACGATCGCGCGCATCGTTTCCGTCCGCGGCATGATTACGGCAACTCCCGCACGACACGAAATCCGTTGGCATAGTAGCGCACGTCAACGTCGTAGCGAAATCGCGCCGAAGATCGGACGTCGCTGGCCTTGCTGAGGAAGTTGCCCCCGCGCAGCACCCGCAGGCGGCAGTCGCCCGACGTCCACGGCAACGCGTCCTTGGGCGCATTGCGATAGGAATCATTCCAGCAATCCTCGACCCATTCCGCAGCATTGCCAGAAGTGTCGTAGAGACCAAATCCATTTGGCCGAAACGAGCCTGTTGGCACGACCTGCTGCTTGATTGGACTTCCGCACCCGTCGCACTGCGCATGACCCGCGCCGGCCTCTTTGCCCCACCAGAATGGCGTTCTGGTCCCCGCGCGCGCGGCATACTCCCACTCCGCTTCGCTGGGCAGACGGTATTTCTGTCCGGTCTTCTGCGAGAGCCAGGCGACGTACAGCTTCGTATCTTCCCAGCTGACGTTGATGACTGGACGGTCACCGCGACCCCAGCCGTGATCCTCGGGACGCACTTTGCAGGCGCCAGCATCGGCACACGAGTCCCACTCCGCGAACGTCACCTCGCGGCGCCCGATCGCGAAGGGCTTGCGAATGCTGATCAGGTGCTCGGGCTTCTCATAGGGCGTGTCATTGGATCCCATCACAAAGTCTGCCGGAGGCACAACCACGAGCTCGGGGCAATTATCGCAATCGCGAAACAACTCTCCAGGGTCCAGACTGGCGCCCTGTTGCTGAGCCACTCTGGAGTCCGATGGCGCGGATGAAGGGTCGCCAGATGGGCCGCTGCTTAGCCCTCGCTGGGCAATTGCCGCAGTACTTGCAAATAGTGCTGTGAGAAAAATCACAGACAAGACGGCGGATTTCATCTTGTGATCTCCGGTCGGCTCGAACGATCAGGAGTATGCATACGTCACATTCAATGCCGCATAGAATGCTTCATTCGGCTGCGACCGGCAAGGAGACAGTCGCCCCGCTCGATTGTGGTTTACATTGGCGAGCAAAGGGATATCGTTTCAGCCCCGTTCTGGATGGCGATAGGACGGGCCCATTATCGAAAGTTGCAGCTATTTCAGATTCCCGCGGCTCTTGCGGTCCAGATTGTGGTCTATCCATTAGGAAGATTGCGATGATGCAACGTTTGCTCCTAGCGGTTCTGGTTCCATTTTTCGGCGGCTTGATGCACTGGCACGCTGCTCAGGCTCAAGCCCAGACGGGCGGCCCAACGCCCTCGCCGCCCGGGGCGGCCGTCTATTTCATCGGCTTGAAGGATGGCGACACGCTGCCAACCAAGACCACTCTACACTTTGGCCTGCACGGCATGGGCGTTGCCCCGGCAGGTTCGGACCGCGCCAACAGTGGTCACCATCATTTGATCGTCGACTCGCCAACGCCTGCGCTGGATGCTGAAATTCCTAACGATTTCCAGCACCTCCATTTCGGGGCTGGACAGACCGAGGCAGAGATTTCGCTGACCCCCGGTGAGCACACTTTGCAGCTGGTGTTCGCCGACAAGAATCATGTCCCGCATTCGCCGCCGGTGATCTCCGAGCGGATCAAGGTCAAGGTAGCTGACCAAACCGGCCCCGCGGTGGCGCAAGCAACGCCTGCGGCGGGTGGCCGTCATTCCGCGCCGAAGGACGCGAAGGTCTATTTCATCTATCCAAAGAACGGCTCCTATATCTCTCCGAACCCGGTTATCCGCTTCGGTTTGTTGAACATGGGCGTGGCGCCGGCGGGCTTCGACAAGCCCAACACCGGCCATCATCATTTGCTCGTGGATGCCGAGTTGCCTCCACTCGACCAACCAATCCCAAGCGACTTCAACCACCTGCACTTCGGCGCTGGCCAGACCGAAGCGAAGATCACGCTCCCGATCGGCCAGCACAAGTTGCGCCTTCTGTTCGCCGATTATGCCCACGTGCCGCACGATCCAGCGGTGTTCTCCGATGTCATCAACGTCACCGTGACGGAGAACGGCCAGCCGCCGAAAAAGCGCAAGCACCGCCATCGCCCTTGGCGGAGTTACGGATATTGATGCAACGATGAAACCGCGCCGGCTCCTGATCTACGTCCTCTGCCTCATCATCAGCGCGATGTTCGCGGATGCGGCCGTAGCGGAGCGTCGGGTCGCGCTGGTGGTCGGAATCTCCTCCTATACGAACGCACCGCCGCTGCCCAATACCGGCAACGACTCCAAAGCGATTGCAGCGCTGTTCAAATCGATAGGTTTCGACGTCGTCATTGCACGTAACGATCTCGGCGTCGTCGACTTCAAGCGCACTGTGCGCGAGTTCCTGATTACTGCAGAGAATGCCGATGTGGCAGTGGTCTATTACGCCGGCCACGGCATCGAGATCGGCGGCGTGAATTATCTGATACCGATGGATGCCAAGCTGAGCCACGACTACGACGTCGACGACGAGGCTATCGCGCTCGATCGCATCATCTGGGCGCTGCAACCGGTACGCCGCCTGCGTTTGATACTGCTCGACGCATGCCGCGACAACCCGTTTGCGGCCAAGTTGCGGTCCGCAAGCCGCTCGCCGACAAGAGGCGGTCTGGCGAAGCTTGATGAAATCAGCGCCGACACGCTGGTGGCCTTCGCGGCGAAGGCAGGCTCGATTTCCTATGACGGCGACGGCGTGAACAGCCCTTATGCAACCGCGCTGCTCCGGCACCTTGCCGAGCCCGGTGTCGACATTCGGATCGCGCTAGGCCGCGTGCGCGATGAGGTCATCACCATGACCGGTGGACGGCAGGAGCCGTTCATCTATGGTTCTCTCGGCGGCGCCACTATCGCCCTGGTGCCGCAGTTTGTTACAACAAATGTATCGCCGGTACCGCCGCCCGCTCCGCCGGTTTCGGTGCCGGCGTTACCTAAGCCGGTCGTCGTCAATCCAGCGCCGCCAAGCGCGCCGCCGGCGGTGAAGGCGGAACTTCCCAGGCAGCCGCTTCCCGCGCAGCCGCCCTCCGAAACCACGGACCCCTGTGTCCGCGACGAAGCGAGGCTGGCACGTCTGCGCGCCACCCCTGTGCCGAACGAGATCATCAACTTCCAACGCGAGGTCGCTTGTACGCGGCTGCGTCCACAAATACAGCGCCTATTTGAGAGTATCGCCAGCACTGGCGCTCTGCCTTCTGATGGAAATGCGGCGCCCCAAGCGGTTGCGAAGCAACAGGTCCGGAATGAGGATGTCCGGTCCGAAGATACCTGCACCCGCGACATGGCGCGGTTGCAGAGCCTGCGCGCTGAACCCACACTTCAGGCGATCACCAATTTCGAGCGGGAATTGAGTTGCGAACGGCTCCGGTCGCAGCTCCGCCGATTACGCGAGAGCGTCGCTCCTTGATCTCGCCTGGACACTTCACTGTGTGTCGGGACATTTCACGATTGAAGCTCGACACAACAATACCCATCCAAGGGTGACCGGATCCGAACGCTCGCCAGACGCGCTCCAACGAGTGAGCCGAGTGGTTCCACGCGAAGGCACCTGCCAATCCTCAAGTATCAGGCAGCATCCGGTCGAGTGCGTCGCTTTGAGATCAGCTGCGTTCGAAGACTTTGGCACCAGGGTAAATTCGCCGGGCGTACGTGACCACCCGCTCCCGGTCCTGCGTCTCAAGGAAAGGAGTTCGGAGCTGGCATGACCCGACGACGACGTGCCACAGTCCATTAAGTCTTTGAATCACGACGCTCATAGTGTGTTCCCTCGAACAGCAGCAAACAACCGATAGACGCGACAATCCTATAAGTCGTGCGTCATGGCCGTGATCAGGGTCACATGCCGCAACACGCCGCGTGCTTATTCGCGAAAGCCGCTCAGCCGTTGATCGCTGGCGAGCGTCCGAATCCGCTAAACATGCACGCGTCGATTTGTGCAGCATAAGCGCCGAGAGTGCCGGCCAAGAGCACCGACCTCCCGCCGTCCCAGTGCTAAGTCATGAGCCAATTCACTCCTCGAAGTTCCAGTGACGCGCATCACGGTCATTGACCTTGGCATCGGCTATCCCGGGCGTGAGTTGGAAAGCACGCTGCTGAGCCAACCGTCACCATCCATTGAACCTCGGAGGTTAAATGACTCGGATTAGGATTTCCCATAGCTGGCGGACCATTCGCGGTGCGCGTATCCGTATCGTCCACCGGCGCAAGGTTGCGGTTGAGTCGGTTGCGAGCGTTCTCCGATCTGCATATCAGGGGATGGCTACGTTCGGCGACGAAAGGCCGACCACAGAGGTGAAGGTGTCGCCGGCATCGTGACGCCATCCTGCTAGCGGGGGCGACGGCAGTTAGGCCGCTTCGGTAGGGCGGCCTCTTTTGTTTCCGTTTGCCGCAGCATTAGGCGGTGCGACGGGACTTCGTTTGCGAGGACGATTGCTCGCCCATATCTGTCGCCAGTGCTGACCCACCCAGCCGCTTTCGTTGTTGCCTTCGTCGCGACGATCCCCGTCCGACACGAGAGAAGACCAAGTTGAACTTCGTCGATTCTATTTCAATAGATCAGAGACCGCTCGCGATCGTCAGGTAAACTTGCCACAAGACGCCAACGGCCTCGAGCCTGCGGCTCCGATGTCCAGTGTTCTCCACCGGGTCAGCCGGCTATGACCAGTAATAGACCCCACGCGGGCGGCTGCGCGTCTTTGCCTATTGGCACCCTCCGCATCGGTCGCCTCCGCCACAGGCCTTCCACGGCGTCATAGGCTTTGCGTGTGCAGTAATCTTGAGAACAGAATGTTCAAACACAGGAGGCAGGAATGAGTTTTCCTTTGGTGGGCTGGGATATTATCGGGTGGGATAGCCTCACGCCACAGGGCATTCGGCTAGGCATCGCGACCATCCTTGCGCTCCTAGCGGTGGGCCGCCCCGGACCGTCGGTCCTTGAGCTTTTTGCTGGCCTAATCTGCATCCTGGGTGCCGGCCTCATGGTGGCACAGGCGGTCTCGCTTGGTTGACTCGCAGGTCTGCTGAGACACCCACCGGGATCACGTTACGAACCTTGTCAGCGAGCGTTGGTGGTTGCGCCTCCACGATCACGAACATGGGAGCGTCGGTTCCGTACTACAGCATCGCGGAAGTCCGAGCTCACAAAATCTTCGTTGACGCAGAGACAGGCGCGGACAACATCGCCGCCGCTTTGAGAGACACTGACTGGCCGGATCGGCCGCGAACGGCAGATCGGGCTCTACCTCTCTCGGCGTAGCGCAAGACCAACCCAAGCCAAGGAGTCTCGTCCCGATCGAGAGGCCTTGGGATCAGCAATGCTGGCGACCAGGGCTGTTGCCAGCGCCGGCCCGACGCCGGGATCGCGTCCAGCCGTTTGCTCGCCGCGCTTGATCGATGCCACTGTGGAGCACCAAATTCCTGGTGACAATTTGGGATTCCTTGCATTGCCGCACGAATCTAAGCGCGCTACAAGTATCTGCCGTGAATGTCGATGGTCGAACGCACACCGATATGGCGATAATTTGCGGCTAACCACTCCTCAGCGCAGGTACGGCCCACGTCGCGCAGATAGGTGAGAAACTCCCAGTCTGCATTAAACTTGGAGGCGACGCCCAGATCTTTCATGAACGATTCCGCCTCTATGGCATGAATCAGCATCGTCTTTATCTCGTCGCGCAGCGCGCCTCTGCTGACGAGCTTGTTGGCGAAGGCAATTGCTCGCATCTCGCGCATCAGCGACGAATTGAAGCTAATTTCGTTCAATCGATTTAGTATATCGCTCGCCGTGCGAGGAATTTCCCCACGCACAATTGGATTGATGTGAATAACAATGACGTCTGTGGATTGGCAGCCATAGATCAACGGGAAGATTGCTGGGTTACCCATGTAACCGCCATCCCAATAGGCTTCGCCATCGATTTCAATAGACTGAAAGAGCTGCGGAAGGCACCCGGAAGCGAGAACGGCCGAGACGGTGAGTTCATGGTTCTCAAAGATCTTCACCTTTCCAGTGCGGACGTTTGTCGCACAAAGGAACAGCTTGACGACATTCTCCCTGCGCAGCCGGTCGAAATCGATGGTCTTCTCGAGCACGTCCCGCAACGGGTTGTAGTTCAACGGGTTAAACTGATAAGGTGACAACAGTCGTGTCATCATGTCGAAGAACATGAAGGCCGGCGATCTCTCGATCGAACGATTTTGCGACAGACGATCGAAAATGGACGGCTGCAGCGGTCCCCAGGCCGCAGCTTCGCTGATGCGGCGCCAATACTCGGCGAGAGCGAGTTTTGCGCCTTCGCGGCCGCCTATCGTCAGGCCGTACGCCATGACCGTGCCGTTCATGGCGCCAGCGCTGGTAGCGCAGATCCCCTCAAACGATATCCGCTCATCTTCGAGCAGGCGATCCAAAACGCCCCAGGTGAAGGCGCCATGCGCACCGCCCCCCTGTAAAGCAAGGTTGACCGTCTTGCTTGCTATACCCATCAGCGCTCACCGACCACGCTGTGCGCCACCGCTGCGGCGCCTAGCAGCGGAATGAACCCGCGGCGTTTCACTGTGCAGTCCCTCCACTTCTTGCGAGTGAGGATATCACACGGCGATACGGCAGGAGACGGCCCGGTGCGAGATTTCGGGTCGGGGGTATGACCGCTGTGGGTCATCAGCGTCGACTGCGCCGCCTTGCCGGCATTTTCCGCGACGACGGGGACCAGCTCATGGACGTCGTCGAAACGTAAATTGTTGCCAAGACGGTCTTGAAGTGATCCGCGCGGTGCGACGTCAATATTTCGGGCGGGGATCAACGCGCGAGGAATGTAAGTCGTCGGGAAGATCCATGCGAACCTCGCGACGATCACGGCCGCGAAAATCGCCACGGCTGACACGAGATCATGCTGAACCACCCCATAACCATGCCGCAGGAGAACGTGGACAGCACTCCGGCCGATCTTCTCCGCTTCGAAAAACCAACGAGCGGAGATCTGCGGCCGCGCTGCCGGTTGCGTCTCGGCGGTCCGAGAGCATAGGGCGTTAGAGTTGAATCAGGGGAGGCCCCACCACCTTGTTCAATTAAGGGCTTCGAGGAGCGCCGCTGTGACACGGTCGACTGGTAACGAGGCATCTACCGTTCTCAACAATCCCTTGGCACCATAGTAGTCGGTCAGAGGCTTGGTTTGATTGGCATAGGCCAGCAGTCGAGCGCCGAGCGCCTCCTCATTGTCGTCTGCTCGCACTGCTTCTCCGTTGGCACGGGCCTGCCTCGCCCGTCCAAGTATTCGGTCCAGCAGTTGGCGCTCGTCGACCTTGAGTTCCAGCACGCAGTTCAACATGTGGCCATTGAGCATTTCGTCGAGGCTCTCCGCTTGGACCACGGTGCGCGGAAAGCCGTCCAGGATGAAACCCCTCTCCGCATCCGGCTGCGCAACGCGTTCGGCGATCACCTCGAGCACCAGTGCATCAGGCACGAGATCGCCCCGCTCCATGATCTGTGCCGCCTCTCGCCCGATCGCGCTTCCTTCAGCTACTGCCACACGCAGCATATCGCCGGTCGAAAGCTGGGGAATCGCGAGGATCTGCGAAAGCTTGAGCGCCTGCGTCCCCTTTCCGGCGCCGGGAGGTCCCAATAGGACAAGCCTCATTCCAGTACTCCCTCAGCGCGATTTTCGGATCGCGGCGCGCGAAATCGCCGTCTCGATCAATTTGCGAGCTTCGTCCGCATCTCCCCACCCTGCAAGTCGCACCCACTTGCCGGGTTCAAGGTCCTTGTAATGAAGGAAGAAGTGCTCGATCTCTTCCAGGTGATTTCGGGCAGATCGGTGTACGTCTGCACGTTTTGGTAGCGTTGGGTGAGCCGGGCCGACGGCACCGCGATGATCTTCTCATCGCCCCCGCCGTCATCTTCCATTCTCAATACTCCGACAGGGCGCACGTTGATCACGGCTCCCGGAACGATCGGGCGGGTATTGGCGACGAGCACATCGATCGGGTCACCGTCTTCGGAAAGCGTACGCGGTACGAAGCCATAATTGCCGGGGTAACGGGTCGGCGTGTAGAGGAATCGGTCGACCACAAGCGCGCCAGAACGCTGGTCGAGTTCGTACTTGATCGGCTCTCCCCCGAGAGGCACCTCAACGACAACGTTGATATCATCAGGTGGGTTGTGACCGATGGCAATCGCATCGATGTTCATCTACCGCCCTCTCCTAATCCGACTTCTTGTTCTGCCGGTTCTTCACGAGATCATCGACCACGGCGGGATCGGCGAGCGTCGAGGTGTCCCCTAAGCTGCCCGGTTCGTCCTCGGCGATCTTGCGCAGGATGCGGCGCATGATCTTGCCGGAACGGGTCTTGGGCAGGCCTGGCGCGAACTGGATCTGGTCGGGCGAGGCGATCGGGCCGATCTCCTTGCGGACCCAGGTCACGAGCTCCTTGCGCAGCTCCTCGGTCGGTTCGATGCCGGCCATCAGGGTGACATAGGCGTAGATGCCCTGGCCCTTGATGTCGTGCGGGAAGCCGACCACGGCGGCCTCCGACACCTTCTCATGCGCCACCAGCGCGCTCTCGACCTCCGCCGTGCCCATGCGGTGACCGGAGACGTTGATGACGTCGTCGACGCGGCCGGTGATCCAGTAATAGCCGTCGGCGTCGCGCCGGCAGCCGTCGCCGGTGAAGTACTTGCCCTTGTAGGTCGAGAAATAGGTCTGCTCGAAGCGGGCATGGTCGCCGTAGACGGTGCGCATCTGGCCCGGCCATGAGCGGGTCAGGCAGAGATTGCCCGTGGTCTCACCCTCCAGCACCTTGCCGTCGGCATCGACGATTTCAGGCACCACGCCGAAGAACGGCTGCGTCGCCGAACCCGGCTTGAGCCTGGTCGCGCCCGGCAGCGGCGTGATGAGAATGCCGCCGGTCTCGGTCTGCCACCAGGTATCGACGATCGGGCACCTGTTGTCACCGACGACGCGGTGATACCACTCCCAGGCCTCGGGGTTGATGGGCTCGCCGACCGAGCCGAGCAGGCGGAGCGAGGCACGCGAGGTCTTCTTCACGGGCTCGTCGCCGCCCTGCATCAGCGCGCGGATCGCAGTCGGAGCGGTGTAGAAGATATTGACCTTGTGCTTGTCGACGACGTTCCAGAACCTGGAATTGTCGGGGTAATTCGGCACGCCCTCGAACATCAGCGTGGTCGCGCCGTTGGCCAGCGGTCCATAGAGAATGTAGCTGTGGCCGGTGACCCAGCCGACGTCGGCGGTGCACCAGTAGATGTCGCCATCGTGATAGTCGAACACGTATTGGTGCGTCATCGCGGCGAACACGAGATAGCCGGCCGAGGTGTGCAGCACCCCCTTGGGTTGGCCGGTCGAGCCCGAGGTATAGAGGATGAACAGCGGATCCTCGGCATGCATGTGCTCGACCGGGCATTCCGTCGTCACCATCGCCGCGGCCTCGTGATACCAGAGGTCGCGGGTCGGGTTCATGTCGATCTTGCCGCCGGTGCGCTTGACGACGACGACCCAGTCGACGCCCTCGGATTTTGCGAGGGCCGCGTCGACATTGGCCTTCAGCGGCACCTTCTTGCCGCCGCGCAGGCCTTCGTCAGCGGTGATGACGACCTTGGACTGGCAGTCGTTGATGCGCTGGGCGAGCGAATCCGGCGAGAAGCCCGCGAACACCACCGAGTGGATGGCGCCGATCCGCGCGCAGGCCAGCATCGCGTAGGCCGCTTCCGGGATCATCGGCAGATAGATGGTGACGCGGTCGCCCTTCTTCACATTGCGGGTGCGCAGGATGTTGGCCATCCGGCAGACCTCGTCGTGCAGTTCCTTGTAGGTGATGTGCCTGGACTGCGAGGGATCGTCGCCTTCCCAGATGATCGCGGTCTGGTTGGCGCGCTTGTGCAGATGCCGGTCGATGCAATTGTGAGCGACATTGAGGATGCCATCTTCGAACCACTTGATCGAGATGTTGCCCGGCGCGAAGGAGACGTTCTCGATCTTGGTCGGCGCGTGCATCCAGTCGATGCGCCTGGCCTGCTCGGCCCAGAACGCGTTGGGGTCCGCGACCGAGCGGGCATACATGTCCTTGTATTTGGCCTGATCGACCCAGGCGCGCTTGGCCCATTCCGCGGGGACGTCGTAGATTTTCTCGGACATATCTCCGACCGGGCTATCCATCGTGTCCTCCTCTACACAGTCGTTCCATCACGCCTGAAGAAACTGAGCGACCACATCAATCTGTTCGCGAACCATCAGCGGCGGCACGTGGCCACAATCATCGAACTGAAAAACACTGGCTAATCGGTTGCGCTTTCGCATCTCGACCGCGAGGTCGAATGACAGCAAATCGGAGTGAGCGCCGCGTAACACGAGCACGGGCACCCTGATTGCCTCCCAATAGGTCCAGAGATTGAGCGGCTGAAACCAGGGCAACCGAAAGCCCTTCGCAATCTTGGGATCGCATAACAGCGCGTATCCCTGTCGGACGTCGTCCCAACGGACGCTGTGCATCGTGAGATGGCGCCAATGCTCGTCGAGCAGTTCGCCATAAGGTGCCAGCACGGTTCGAAAGTACGCCTCAGCATCTTCAATCGTCGCGAACAGGGCCGGCATCTTGCCGATGTATTGGCCGATTCGCTGAAGCCCCGTCGACGAAACGAACGGGCCGATATCGTTGATGACGAGCTTGCGAACGATGCTGCCGGAGAACCCGGCCATGATCATGCCGATCAACCCGCCGAGCGAAGTTCCGACCCACTCAATCTCGGTGACGCCAAGACGCGCAATCAGCGCGTTCATGTCGGCGCAATATTGCGGAAGCGCATAATGATCGGGATCGCCGATCCAGCCGCTGCGCCCGCGTCCCGGCAGATCCGGGCAGATCACCCGCCTTCCGGCAGCCACCAACTGTTCTGCCAGATGGTCGAAATCCCGCCCCTGCCGTGTGAGTCCATGCACGCAAAGGACCGGCCTGTCGTCCTCGAGAGGCCCCCAATCGGTATAGGCCAGTTGGTGAAAGCCGGAGGGCGAGAGGCCGAGTACAACGCCTTCGCGATCCGGCTGCCCGGATTTCGGCGATCCACCCGCCATATCCCCTATCAGGCCCCCAGCGGCTTCAAACATGTCGTCCTCACGCCCTTGATCGGTAGCTCCATGCCCTGCAACCCGACACGGCCATGGCGTTCTCGCCTACTTCTTGCCGTCGCCCTGCAGGAACGCGCGCACCCTTTCGAAGTCCTCCGTCACCCGCTGCCTCACGACGTTGAAGACCTCGGTGTTCGACTTGAGCGTCATTTCAGCAAGCTCGCGTGCGTTCGCAATGGCCGTTTGGGGTTCTCAGCGAAATTCGCAAACTGCTCCTTCATGGCTCTCGCCGCGGCTTCGATATCCTGGCTCATGATCAGCTCCTTCGGTTAGATGCTGGCTTCTTCCTTGCGTAATCCGCGCGCGAAGGCTTGTGCCTCTGCGCGGGTTTCGAAGATGTGCGGGGCGACGTGTCGCTCGGCTAGGCCCTCTCCGAGCTTAAGACGCATGAATGCGCTGGTGGTGTAGCGCGACGCCGAACTGTAGTAGCGCTGCTCCAGATAAGCGATCATCGAGAAATAGGTATCGCTGACAGATGGCTCCAGATGAAAGCCGTCATAGTTGGCGACGAGCGCTACCGGCTTGCCGACGGCACGACAGGCGCGCTCGACCTCGCGGCGAACCAAGTCGACGTCCTCGACCGTCCGGACGTCGAAGCCTTCAAAGTTGACGAACAGAGTATTGCGCTCGGCATCGTAGCCAATCCGGTCAGCCAGACTTCGGCCGAGCAGCATGTGATCCAGCCCCATCGGCCCATCGCGGAAGATGCGTGCATCCATAGGCTTGACGTTGCGGATCAGCGGCTCGAACTCCATGTGCGCGAGGATGTCGCGGCCGACATCGATGCCGGGCGCCACCTCGATCAGTTCCACACCCGCAGGGGTCCGCTGCAGCACGCAACGCTCAGTGACATAGAACACCGGCTGGCCGGTGGCGACCGCATGATCGCCGCTGAACGTGATCTGCTCGACCGCGGAAACGAACTTCTTAGTCGTACCTTCGCGCAGTATGTGCAGTGCGCCGTCCTCAACCGCGACCTTCAATCCGCCGCTGGTGAACGTGCCCGCAAAGACCAGCTTCTTCGAGCTCTGGGAGATATTGATGAAGCCGCCGGCACCCGCCAGCCGTGGACCGAAGCGGCTCACATTGACGTTTCCAGCGCTATCCGCCTGCGCCATGCCGAGGCAGGCGAGATCGAGCCCGCCGCCGTCGTAAAAGTCGAACTGCTGGTTCTGGTGGATCACCGCATCCGGATTGAGCGCGGTGCCGAAATTGAGCCCGCCCTGCGGCATGCCGCCGATGATACCGGGCTCGGCCGTCAGCGTCAGGAACTTCAGCATGTGCTCTTCGGCGGCGACGGCCGCGACGCCCTCGGGCATGCCGATGCCGAGATTGACGACGCCGCCCGGCGGCAACTCAAACGCACAGCGCCGCGCGATGATCTTGCGTTCGTCGAGCTCGAGCGGCTTGACGCGGTCCATCGGTACGCGCTGGCGGCCGGAGAAGGCGTGGCTATAGACCGCGCCATAGGTCTGGACGTGATTGGTGGGATCGGCGACGACGACGCAATCGACCAGGATGCCGGGAATCTGCACTTCCCGCGGATTGAGCGAATTGCTGGCCGCGATGCGTTCGACCTGCACGATGACGAAGCCACGCGAATTCTTCGCCGCCATCGCCATCGCCAGATTGTCCAGCGTCAGCGCCTCGCGCTCCATGGTGATGTTGCCGGCGGGATCGGCGGTCGTGCCGCGCAACAGCGCGACGTTGATCGGAAACGATTTGTAACGCAGCCACTCCTCGTCGTTAATCCGCATCAACTCGACAAGATCTTCCGTCGTGCTCTCGTTGAGCTTGCCACCCTGCAAACGGGGATCGACGAAGGTCTTGAGGCCGACCTTGGAGATCACGCCGGGGCCGCGCGCGGCGATATTGCGATAGAGGTGCGCGATGCAGCCGAGCGGCAGATTATAGGCCTCGATGCGGTTGGCGAGCGCGAGCTCGCCGAGCTTGGGCACCAGTGCCCAGTGGCCGCCGACCACGCGCTTCAACAGGCCGTCATGGGCGAGCCGGTTGAGGCCGCGGTCTCCGGCATCGCCGGGCGCGGCCGCGAACATCAGCGTCAGGTCTGCGGGATGTCGGGTTTCGCGATAGCGCTTCTCCAGCGCGATCAGGAGTTCGTCGGGCGTGCCGATGCCGACGAAACCGGATGTACAGACCGTATCGCGATCCCTGATGATGGCGACCGCCTCGTCGGCTGAAACGATCTTGTCCTTGTTCATCGCGCTAGTCCCTCGCGGAAAGCCACTCCGAGATCCCCTTGCTCAGCGAGCCCTGCGACTTGCTCGATACGAACAGGCCGACATGGCCGCCGGGCAGCTCGATCTCCGAGTAATCCTTGGTCCCGAGATGCGCGCCGAGCGCTCGCGAGCAGGTCGGCGGAATGATGTGGTCATTGACGGCGAAGACGTTGAGCACCGGCGCGATGAGCTTGGAGAGATCGACGCGCCGTCCCGACAGCTCGAACTCGCCCTTCACGAGCATGTTGTCCTGATAGAGATCCTTCAGCCACTGCTTGGCAGCTTCGCCCGGATGAGCGGGCCGGTCGGCAAGCCATTTCTCCATGCGCAGGAAATTCATCAGCTTGGCTTCGTCGTCGATGACGTCGATCAGGTCGATGTTGTACTTGGTGAGCGAGCGCATCGGCGTCATCAGGGAGAACACCGAGCTCATGAACTCGCCGGGTAGGCCGCCATAGACGTCGACCAAGCGGTCGATGTCGGCGCGATCGAGACTGCGCGTCCAGACATTCAGGAAGCCGTGATGGGTGTCGGGATCGTCACGATCGGCATGGAAGTCGATCGGCGTGATCGTCAGCACGAGGCCCTTGACCCTGTCCGGATACAGCGCGGCGTAGCAGGTGGTGAAGACGCCGCCCTCGCAGATGCCGAGCAGCGTGATCTTGTCGTGACCGGTCTCGCGGCAGACGCGCTCGACGGCGGCATGGATGTAGTCGTCGACATAATCGTCGATCGTCAGCCAGCGCTCGCTGCGGTTCGGCTGCCCCCAATCGACCAGCCAGAGATCGAGCCCCTGCCGCAACAGACTGCGGACGAGGGAGCGGTCCTCCTGAAGGTCCGCCATGGTGTAGCGGCCGATCAAACCGTAGGCGAGCAGAACCGGCGTCCTCACCTTCTGCTCGGTCAAGGGCGTGTAGCGAAACAGCTCGACCTTATCGCGGCGCATCACCAGCGTCTTCGGCGTCGCGCCGACATCGACGTCTTCGTCCTTGATGGCGGACAGCAGCTTGCCGGCCTTGAGCAGCTTGTCGCTCATCTCGGCGAATCCGTCGCTTTTCGGTGCCTGCGGGCTCATGCTTTGCCTCCGGCGATCCGTCGCTCCAGCGCGCGGACCTCGCGCCTTAGCTCGGTGATCTGGCGGGTCAGATCGTCGAAATCGCGCTGCGTCGGCATGCCCAGCACGGCGGCGACTGTGTCCGATATCTCCGTTTGCCGGGCCTTGAACTCGGTTGCGGCCTGCAACAATTGCTTCTGCGCGACCAGAAACTCTTCCGAGCGCTGGTTGGCGATCAGCTCCTCATTGGCGAGATCGTTCCAGGCACCGAGCTGCTCGCGCCAATTGGGGCTGTCGCCCGACTGCGGCATCTTCATCTTGTATTGCTGCGCCGTGCGCATCCAGGGCTTTGAGGCGACGAGCTGATACGCGGCAAGCTTGCTTTGCAGTTCGCCCCAGGCCGCCGTCAAGTTCGCCAGCTTCCGATCGAAATCGAGGACATCGGCGAGGCGCGGTCCCTTGGCCATGCGTTCGATCGCCTCGGCAAGGTCGTTGCCGGGGCCGACGCCGAACCCGCTCTCGGCTGCGCGCTTCATGATGAAAGGCAGCATCGAGCCCGACCAGTTCTCGCTGACACCGGCGGCTGCGCTTGCCATGGCGCGCCAGGAGTCCATCCACTGCGCGGCGAGCCGGCCGAACGGATTTGCGGCGGGCCCCTCCTCAACCATGGGAAGCCTGCACATAACGATTGCTGCCGTCACCGAACGCCGCGCTGTAGATCGCGTAGGCATCGTCCAGCGTCAGTTCGCGCGGGTTGTTGACGAGGAGGCGCGTCTGTTTCATCGCGTCCTCGGCAAGCTTCTTCAGATCGTCCCGGCCGATCCCGACCGCAGCGAGCGAGGCCGGCACCCGACAATCGCGGCCGATCGCCGTCATTTCGTCGATGAAAGCCCGCGCCTTCTCAGGCACGCTGCCGCGCAGGCCCGGCTTCACAATTTCGGCAAGCTCGGCGTAAAGCGCCTCTGCCGCGGTCAGGTTGAACTCGAGCACGTGACGCAACACGAGGGCATTCGACAGGCCGTGCGGTACGTGGAAGATCGCTCCGATCGGGTAGGCCAGCGCGTGAACGGCGGCGACCGGCGCATTGGCAAAGGCCATGCCGGCGAGCATCGAGCCGAGCAGCATGTCCGAACGGGCTTCGAGATCCTTCCCATTCTCGCAAACACGCCGCACATTGGCCGACAGCAATGCCAACGCCTGGCGGGCGAGCTGGTCGGACATCGGGTTCTTCTTGACCTTGCTGGTGTAGGCCTCGATCGCGTGCACCATGGCATCGATACCGGTCGCCGCAGTCACTGGCGCCGGCAGACCGAGCGTCAGCTCGGGATCGAGGATTGCCCAATCCGGGATCAGGACCGGCGAGACGACCCCTTTCTTCTCCGTGGTTGGCGTCGTGACGATCGCGATCGGGGTCACCTCGGAGCCGGTCCCGGCCGTCGTCGGCACCAGCAGCAGCGGCAGGCGTTTTCCTTTCGCGAGACCCACGCCGTAGATGTCGTCCAGACGGTCCGGCGTTTTGGCGAGATAGGCGACGAGCTTTGCGGTGTCGAGTGCACTGCCGCCGCCGATCGAGAGCACGAGCTCGATCCGGCCGGCCCGACACGCGTCCGCAGCCGCTTCCACGATATGGGATGGCGGGTCGGCGACCACCTCATCGAATATGCTGAGCTCGATGCCGGCTGCTCCCAACGAGGCCTCCGCATCCCCGGTCAACCCCGCGCCCCGCACGCCCTTGTCGGTCACCAGCATCACGCGCCGGGCGCCGTAGCTCGCCACGAGTTCATTGATCTTCCGCGAAGCGCCGGGCTCGAACATGATGCTCGACGGCGCCTGGAAGGTGAATTTCCCGATCATGTTCGTGCTCCTTCTTGTCTCGCGCGCGTACGGGGTATTCGTTCGAAGCGGCTACGCGGAGCGCAACGCCCTCCACGCATCAGCGCGCGGCCGCATCAGCTCGGTTCGCTACCAAGCTTGCGATTGCGCAGCTCGTCGACGAGGACCCTCGTGTTCTCCGAATAGTCGATCGCGACATCGACGAGATGCACGCCGCCGCCCTTGAACGCGGCCTCAAGCGTCGGCAACAACGCATCGACGGAGGTGACGCGCGAGCCCTTCGCGCCATAGGACTCCGCGTAGCGTACGAAGTCCGGGTTACCGAAGGTGAGACCGAAGTCGGGGAAAGCATCCACGGCCTGCTTCCAGCGGATCATGCCGTAAGCGCCATCATTGAGGATCAGCACCACGAGATTCAGCTTGAGCCGGACGGCCGTCTCCAGCTCCTGGCTGTTCATCATGAAGCCGCCGTCGCCGCAGATCGCCATGACGCGGCGGTCCGGATAGAGCATCGCCGCCATCATCGCCGATGGCAGGCCGGCGCCCATCGTGGCGAGGGCGTTGTCAAGCAGCAATGTGTTGGCGACATAGGTCCGGTAATTGCGAGCGAACCAGATCTTGTACATGCCGTTGTCGAGCGCAACGATGCCGTTCTCCGGAATCACTTTTCGGACATCATGCACCAGTCGCTGCGGCGTCACCGGCCAGCGGCTTTCGGTGTCGCGATCGGCGATGCGGCCGAGAATGCCGTCGCGCAGCGGCAGCAGCGCCTTGGCGTTGTGGAGCTTGCCCTCGAGTCGATCCGCCAGCAGCTCGAGGCTGCGGCCGACGTCGCCGACCACCTCGGCATGCGGGAAGTAAACCTGCTCGACGGTCGCAGGCGTGTAGCTGACGTGGATGACTTGCGGCCCCTTGGGACCCATGATGAAGGGCGGCTTCTCGACCGTGTCGTGGCCGATGGCGATGATCAGATCGGCCTGGTCGATCGCCTCGTGCACATAGTCGCGCTCCGACAGTGCCGCGGTGCCCATATAGAGGTTGGTGCCGCCGGGAACGGTGCCCTTGCCCATTTGTGTCGTGAAGAACGGAATGCCCGTGCGCCGCACGAAGCCGGCAATGCCGAAGGTCGAGCGCGGACGGCTCGCGGCCGCCGCGAGCATGATCAGTGGACGCTTCGCCGCCAGGATCATCTCAGCGGCCCGGTCGAGCGCCGCACGATGTGCGACGGGGATCTCGATCGGATGAATCGGCACCATCGGCACCGGCTCGACCTCGTCGCCGGCGATGTCTTCGGGCAGCTCCAGCAGGACCGGACCCGGCCGCTCCTCCATCGCGACGCGGAAGGCGTCACGCACCAGCGTTGGGATGCTGGACGCGCTGACGATCTGCCGCGAGAGCTTGGTGAGCGGTTTCATTGACGCAATGACGTCCACGATCTGGAAGCGCGCCTGGCGGCTGCTCATGATCGCCTTCTGTCCCGTGAGCAGCACCATCGGCATCGCGCCGAGATGGGCGTAGGCCGCCCCGGTCGAGAAGTTTAGCGCGCCCGGCCCAAGCGTGGAGATGCAGACGCCGGGCCGGCCCGTGAGCCGTCCATGCGTCGCCGCCATGAACGCGGCGGCCTGCTCGTGGCGCGTCAGCACCAGCTCGATCTTCGAGTTGCGCAGCGACTCGACGACGTCGAGATTTTCCTCGCCGGGAACACCGAAGACCCGGTCGACGCCCTCATGCTCCAATGCCGCGACCAACAGGTCAGAGCCCTTCACCATGTCTTTCTCCTTTATGTCTGTCGGCGTCAGGCCAGCCGCTTGATCACGGCGCCGGCGAAGTCCGAAGTCGACACTTTGCCGCCAAGATCCGCCGTCCGCACATTGTCGACCTGCAAGGTCTGCTCGATTGCGCTTCGCAGCTTGGTCGCGAGATCGTCCCGGTCGACATGCTTGAGCATGAGGCCGGCGGCGAGCAACAGCGCGAGCGGATTGGCGATGCCCTTGCCGGCGATATCAGGTGCCGACCCGTGCACCGCCTCGAAGATCGCGGCCTTCTCCCCGATGTTGGCGCCAGGCGCCATGCCGAGACCACCGACCAGGCCGGACATCTGGTCGGACAGGATGTCGCCGAACAGATTGGTGGTGACGATGACGTCGAACTGCCACGGGTTCATTACCAGCTGCATGGCACAGGCATCGACGATGCGATCGTCCATCGCGATCCGCCCTTCGTATTCCTTGGCGATTTCGCGGCCGGCCTGGAGAAACAAGCCGGTCAGGGCCTTCAGCACATTGGCCTTGTGAACGACCGTCACCTTTTTGCGCCCGTGTGCGACGGCATATTCAAACGCGAAGCGGACGATACGGCGTGCTTCCGCATGGGTGTTGACGCCCGAAGAGATCGCGACCGCGTGCGGATCGTCGCCCACCTGGATGAAGTGCTCGAATGCGACGTAGAGACCCTCGATGTTTTCGCGGATCAGGACGAGGTCGATGTCCTCGTAGCGCCCGCCGGGCACCATGGTCTTGACCGGGCGCAAATTGGCATAGAGGCCGAACTCTTCGCGCAGGCGCACGTTGACCGAGCGGAAACCACCACCGACCGGCGTCGTCAGCGGACCTTTCAGCGCGAGCTTGGTGCGGCGGATGCTGTCGATCAGCGCGCCGGGCAAGGGGTCGCCCGCGCTCTGGATTCCGGCCATGCCGCCCTGCTGAAGGTCCCACTCGAAAGGCGCGCCGAGCGTATCCAGAATGCGGGTCACCGCAGCCGTGATCTCGGGACCGATGCCGTCGCCAGGTATCAAGGTCGCCGGAATTTTTCCTGACATGTTCGTTTCCCCGTGTTGATCGTGTCCTTGGGATCACGCCGCAAGCTGGCGCAGCACGTAAGGCAGGATGCCACCGTGTTTGTAGTAGTTGAGCTCGTCGAGCGTATCGATGCGGCAGGTCAGCGGGACCTGCTTCACGGTTCCGTCTGCCATCGTGATGTCGATGGTGACGCGCTGACCTGGCGTGATGTCGGCAATGCCCTTGATCCAAACCTGCTCGGCGCCGGTAAGGCCGAGGCTCTTCCAGGAGGTACCCTCGTCAAAGACGAAAGGCAGGATTCCCATGCCGACCAGATTGGAGCGGTGAATGCGCTCGAAGCTCTGCGCGACGACGGCGCGGACGCCAAGCAGCTTGGTGCCCTTGGCGGCCCAGTCGCGCGAAGAGCCGTTGCCGTATTCGACGCCGGCGAACACGACCAAAGGCACATTGTCGTGCTGGTAGCGCATCGCGGCGTCGAAGATCGACATCCGGTCGCCGGAGGGCTGATGTACCGCCCAGCCGCCTTCCGGGGTGACGCCACCCTCGCCCTTCACGGCGAAATTCTTGATGCGGATGTTGGCGAAGGTACCGCGGACCATCACGTCATGATTGCCACGCCGCGTGCCGTACTGGTTGAAATCCTCTTGCCGGACCTGCATGCCGCGCAGAAATTCTCCGGCCGGCGACGACGCCTTGATCGAGCCCGCAGGCGAGATGTGATCGGTCGTGATCTTGTCGCCGAACAGCCCGAGAATGCGTGCGCCAGCAATATCTCGGGTCGGCGGCGGCTTCATCGTAATGCCCTCGAAATAGGGCGGGTTCTGAACGTAGGTGGAGGACATGTTCCAGCGATAGGTCAGCGCTGTCGTGACCTCGACCGCCTTCCAGTTCGCATCGCCCTCGAAGACCTCTGCATATTTGCTCTCGAACAGACGGCGCGTAATGTTGTCCCGGATGAACTGCTGAATCTCGCCATTCGAAGGCCAGATGTCCTTCAGGAAAACGGGAGCGCCATCCGACTCGATACCCAGCGGCTCGTTGACCAGGTCGACCTGAAGCGAACCGGCCAGAGCATAGGCAACAACGAGGGGCGGCGAGGCCAGATAGTTGGCCTGCACGTCGGGCGAGACGCGGCCTTCGAAATTGCGGTTGCCGGACAAGACGGCCGCGCCGATTACGCCATTGTCGTTGATCGACTTCGAGATGTCCTTCGGCAGCGGACCGGAGTTGCCGATGCAGGTCGTACATCCGAAGCCCACCAGATAAAACCCGAGTGCGTCGAGGTCCTTCTGCAGACCCGATTTTTCGAGATACTCCGCCACGACCTGCGAGCCGGGGGCGAGCGAGGTTTTGACCCAGGGCTTGACCGTGAGCCCCTTGCGTACCGCATTGCGCGCCAACAGGCCTGCGCCGATCAGCACCGAGGGGTTCGAGGTGTTGGTGCAGGAGGTGATCGCGGCAATCACGACATGGCCGTGGCCGAGCTTGAACTCCTTACCCTCGACCGCGAATTGCTTTGCGGCTTGGTCTTGCTTGCCATATTCGCTTTCGAGCGCGGTGAGGAAGTTGCTCTTGGCAACAGAAAGGCCGAGACGCCCCTCGGGCCGCTTCGGTCCGGCGAGCGACGGAACGACCTCATCGAGATTGAGCTCCAGCGTATCGGTGAAGACCGGGTCCGCCATATCAGGTGTCCGGAACAGGCCCTGCGCCTTCGTATAGGCCTCAACCAGCGCAATGCGATCGCTGGCGCGACCCGAGAGATTGAGATAGTTCAGCGTCTCCTGGTCGACCGGGAAGAAGCCGCAGGTCGCGCCGTATTCTGGCGCCATGTTGGAAATGGTCGCGCGGTCCGCAAGCGTCAGGTGGTCAAGACCCGAGCGTAGAACTCGACGAACTTGCCGATGGCGCCCTTCTTGCGCAGCATCTGGGTGACGGTGAGCACGAGGTCGGTCGCCAGCACGCCCTCGCGCAGCTTGCCGGTGAGCTTGAAACCGATCACTTCCGGCACCAGCATGGACAGAGGCTGCCCGAGCATTGCTGCCTCCGCCTCGATCCCACCGACGCCCCAGCCAAGCACCGCAAGACCATTCGCCATGGTGGTATGGCTGTCGGTGCCGACCAGCGTATCGGGATACGCAAAGGTTTTGCCGTTGCGCTCGCTCGTCCAGACCGTTTGCGCCAGATATTCGAGGTTGACCTGATGGCAAATGCCGGTGCCAGGCGGCACTACGCGGAAATTGGCGAACGCGCCTTGACCCCATTTCAGGAAGTTGTAGCGCTCGCCATTCTGCTCGTATTCTCTGGCAACATTGTCGTGCAGGGCCTGCGGGTTGCCGAAATGATCGACCACGACGGAATGATCGATCACCAGATCGACCGGAACCAGCGGATTGATTTTTGCCGGATCGCCGCCGAGCTTCTGCATGCCGTCCCGCATGGCCGCGAAATCGACCAGGGCCGGCACACCGGTGAAGTCCTGCATCAGAACACGGGCCGGACGAAAGCCGATCTCCGCTGCCGCTGATCCGCGGTCGTCGGTCCACTTCGCCAGAGCTTCGATGTTGGCGCTCGTCACGGACTGGCCATCCTCGGAACGCAGCAGGTTCTCCAACAGGATCTTCAGAGAAAAAGGCAGCCGCGAAATGCCCGCGAGACCGTTTTTCTCGGCTTCGGGCAACGAAAAATAGGCATACCTCCGTCCGTGGACGTCGAGGGTACGCTGACATCTAAAGCTGTCCAATGCCGTCATGATCACCTCCCATCATCCGCACGCCGCCCGGCCCAAGAAGCCGGAGGCTCTACCTACGGAGGAAGGGGTATCTGC
Organism: Bradyrhizobium sp. USDA 4474; assembly: GCF_054057515.1. NCBI lineage: Bacteria > Pseudomonadati > Pseudomonadota > Alphaproteobacteria > Hyphomicrobiales > Nitrobacteraceae > Bradyrhizobium > Bradyrhizobium sp. USDA 4474. The sequence continues at coordinate 1,532,472 of NZ_JBSRZJ010000002.1, forward strand.
GAATGCGCTTACCGTTCTGAGCCGGTAAAGCCATGACTTCCTCCCACTTTTTTAAAGCGTGATGGCTGCGCTGTCCGCTGAGGGGCCAGCATCAACCCTGCACTGTTAGGGAGCAGGATAGAGGCGGTTACCTGTCAACAACCTGTCGCGGCTGCCAAGGCAAAGACATTGGGTCTGGCCATTCGCAACGTCACGTGAGGCGGAATCTCATCGTGACACGGAGGCCACTACGGTGCTTACCCTTGCCAAGCTCGATCGAGCCGCCCATCCGATCGAGCAACACGCGAACGATCGCGAGTCCCAAACCACTTCCGTCGGGCGCATCCGGACGGGCAATTCTGTAGAACCGCTCGAATACCTTCTGCCGCTCGGCCGGCGGGATTCCGGGGCCGTCGTCTTCGATGTCAACTATGCCGGCGTCGCCGTCCTTGGACAGTCTCGCGATCACCACCGCGCCGGCTGGCCCGTACCGGATCGCATTATCGATCACGTTGCCAAATATCTCGTCGACCAGAAGCTCGTTGGCTTCGACGAACATTTCGTCCTGCTCCACCTCCAGTTGGAGCTCGATGTTGCGAGCCGCCGCAGCTTGCGCTCGCAGAGCGAGGGCTTGCTTCGCCTTCGTCACGAGCGAAATTCTCTCCGCAGGTGATCTGACCAATGCGTCCTCGTCGGCTCGAGCAAGCGTCAGCAATTGCGAAATCATCCGATCCAGGCGGACGACCTGGGCGTCCACCTCCATGACCATCTCGGTCATTTCGCTCGAGCCGGCCAGACGACGCTTGAGGAGATCCAGATGCGTTCTCAGCGCCGCGAGAGGTGTTCGCATCTGGTGTGACGCATCGGCGGTAAACTGGCGCAAGATCTGGGTCGCGAAGCTGACGCGGTCGAGCAATTCGTTGATCGCCTGCGCGGGCGCAAGCGCCTCCTTCGGCACCGTGTGCAGATCGAGCGGCTGGAAATCTTTTGATCCGCCGATTCCACGGCGATCGATCTGCCGCTTCAATTGGGCAAGCGGCCCGAGCCCGCGTTCGACCGCGATCCATGTGAGCAAGGCGATGACGGCGAGGAGCACCATCTCGGCCAAGGCAAGTTCGCGGATCATTTCGCGCCAGAGCTGGTCTCGTGCGTGTTTAGTCTCGGCCACGGCAACCAAGACAGGTTTAGCGATCCCATATACATGTCGTGATCCGGCCGCTATGCGGACGGCATTGCCGCGATAGCGGTCATCCCAGAACATCGGCTGTTCCGGCTCAAGTGCCGCACTCTTGGGCATAGGCAGATCGTTGTATCCGGTGACCGTCTGGTCATCTACGCTCACCTTGTAAAAAATGCTGTCGTCAGACTGCGTCTCGAGCATGCCCAGCGCCACTCGCGGCAGATCGACAGTAACCTCTCCGTCCTCCACGGCCAGACGTTCGGCGATCGCCAGCAGCGAGCCTTTCAGCAATCGGTCGTGCGTGACCTCCACCACATGGGAGATGACCAGGCTGCCGCCTACCGCCACAGCAATTGCAAGGCATGAAACAGGAACCAGAAGGCCGAGGAGAAACCGGGTTTTGAGGGACGGCTGACGTCTTGCCATCAGCGCCCTTCCAGGAGATATCCGAGCCCACGCATGGTGCGTATCGTAGGTCCATCAGGACCGAGTTTCTGGCGAAGACGGGCGATATAAAGCTCCAAGACGTTCGGGCCAACCGGCTCGTCAAAGCCGAACACCTCCGCGATAAGACGATCTTTCGGCACCAGCTTGCCGTGGTGAAGTATCAATATCTTGAGAACCGCCATCTCCCGCCGGCGCAAGTCGAGCGGCTTGCCATCGAGCGTTGCACGTCCCATCGCTGGATCGATCACGAGGGATCCGCAGGTCAAAAGTGGATCCGTGCGACCTTGACCGCGCCTGACCAGCGCGCGAACACGCGCTTCGAACTCCGACAGATCGAACGGCTTACGAACGTAATCGTCCGCCCCAAGATCCAGTCCCTTGACCTTGTCTGCGGTGGCATCGCGTGCCGTCAAGATCATGATCGGAACCTTCGAGCCGCTGGCGCGGACCTGACGTAGAACCTCAAAACCCGAGCTATTGGGCAAGCCGAGATCGAGGACCACAAGACTGTAAGGTTCGGAAATGGCGATTGAAGCCGCTTCGGCGCCATTCGGTTCGTGATCGACCGCAAAGCCCATCGACTTGAGCGAGGCCGAAAGCCCCCGGACAAGTGCCATATCGTCTTCAACGATCAGGATTCTCACGGCGCCTCCCCCGCCATCGAATTCCAGGCTCCGGCGCTTTTTATTTGCACCTTGCCAGACCTCTATCACAGAGCAGTCGCGATGGCATCTCCATCTTTGCAAACATTCTTCCTCGTTCGGTAAACCCGCATAAGCGCTGCCTGCGCGGTCCTGACGCGCCGCGGCGCCTGGCCGCGACAGGTTGACGACAGCTCATCTGTCTACGCTGTCTCATCGCTTTCGCTGCAGCAGCTCCGGACCAACTGCGCTTTTCGACTGCGCCGGATCAGACGATCCCAACGCAAAGCGCGATCGATGCGCAACACAAGAACCCGTAATCGGGTCAAACAACGCGAACCACGGGAGGATAACATGACGACATCCGAGCACTCGAAGATCGGAATGGTGCTGCGCGTCACCAGTGGCAACTTCCTGGAGATGTTCGACTTCTTTCTTTCTGGGGTATTCGCCTCCTACATCGCCAAGGCGTTCTTTCCGCTGGAAAGTCAGTACGCATCCCTCCTCTTGACGTTTGTCGCTTTCGGAGCCGGCTTCTTGATGCGTCCGCTCGGGGCCATCTTCTTAGGGGCATACGTCGACCGGATCGGACGTCGAAAGGGCTTGATCGTGACGCTCTCGATCATGGCTTGCGGAACCGTGCTGATCGCATTCGTCCCAAGCTACGCGACCATTGGCATCGCGGCTCCCCTTCTCGTGCTGATCGGAAGGCTGCTCCAGGGCTTCTCGGCGGGAGTCGAACTGGGCGGTGTTTCCGTCTATCTCTCCGAAATGGCGACGCCTGGCCACAAAGGGTTCTATGCCAGTTGGCAATCGGCGAGCCAGCAGGTCGCAATCATCGTGTCTGCCGCATTCGGCTTCGCGCTCAATGCCTGGCTTTCTCCGCAGCAGGTCGACGACTGGGGATGGCGCGTTCCGTTTTTTGTCGGCTGCATGATCGTGCCCTTTGTGTTCTTCATCCGGCGTTCGCTGCAGGAGACGGAGGAGTTTCTCGCGCGCAAGCATCATCCGACTGTCGGTCAGATCTACCGCTCGATCCTCGCAAACTGGGCGATCGTTCTGTGCGGCATGATGATGGTGATTATGACGACCGTTTCGTTCTACCTCATCACCGTCTACACACCCACGTTCGGAAAGTCTGTCCTAAAGCTCTCTGCCACCGACAGTCTGCTCGTGACGATCTGCGTCGGCATTTCGAACTTCTTCTGGCTTCCGGTGATGGGTGCCTGGTCCGACAAGATCGGCCGCAAGCCGATCCTCGTGGCCTTCTCGTTGCTTGGCCTCGTCTCGGCCTATCCCGTTCTCTCTTGGCTTGCCGCTGAGCCGACTTTCGGCAAGATGCTGGCCGTCGAACTTTGGTTGTCGTTCATTTATGCAAGCTACAATGGCGCGATGATCGTCGCGCTGACGGAAGTTATGCCGGTCGGCGTGCGCACGTCGGGCTTCTCGCTTGCCTACAGCCTTGCGACGACATTTGGAGGCTTTACGGCGGCCATCTGCACCTGGCTGATTGCGGTGACCGGCGACAACGCTGCCCCCGGCTGGTGGATGAGCGCCGCGGCGGCATGTGGCCTTGTTGGGACCCTGTTGGTCTATAGAACGCAGGCGGTTGCGACGGCCTCGGAAGTGTCCGCCGGCTTGAACACCGTCGGGACCTGAGGAAGGGGACCCGCCATGAATGAACAGCCACAACGTAGCCTGGTACGTCCCATTCGCCCGGTTGGGCTTGCTGCAGTAGCAGTACTGGTTGCCGCTCTCTGCGCGCCAGAGGTCGAGGCGGCGGAAGTCCGTGTCATGATTTCAGGCGGCCTCAGCGCCGCCTACAAGGAACTCGTCCCGCAATTCGAAAGGGCGACTGGCAATACCGTCCTCACATCTTACGGGCCTTCGATGGGAAACACCGAGAATGCGATCCCCATTCGCCTGGCGCGCGGCGAACCTGCCGACGTTCTGATCATGGTGGGTGATGCGCTCGGTGTCATGATCTCCAAGAGATTTGCCGATGCTGACAGCCGTGTCGACCTGGTGCGCTCCCCGATCGGCATGGTCGTTCGCGCGGGCGCTGCGAAGCCCGACATCTCGACCCCGGAGGCCCTCAAGGCAACCCTCCTCGGTGCCAAGTCGGTGGCCTATTCCGACAGTGCGAGCGGTGTCTACGTGGGGACAGAGCTGTTCAAGAAGCTTGGCATCGCCTCGGAGATGGAAGGCAAGGCCAGAATGATCCCGGCAGAGCCCGTTGCCGCCGTGGTGGCCCGCGGTGACGCCGAACTCGGCTTTCAGCAAATCAGCGAGCTGCTGCCGATCCCAGGCGCCGACTTGGTTGGACCGCTGCCACCAGAACTCCAAAAGATCACGATCTTCTCGGCTGCCCTCACCCAGGACGGCAAGGCACGCGAGCAGGGTAAGGCACTCATCGACTTCCTTGCTTCACCGGCTGCGGCGCCCGCACTCATAAAATCCGGCATGGAGCCAATCGCACCCACCCGATAGAAATCTCCGGGATCCCGAATTGGCCCGAGCTTTTCTTCCCGCGCGGGCCTCCTCTATACTGTCTGCTTTAGACGTCGGCCGGCGGACCTAGTTAAGAAACCCGCCTCATCCGGCAGATCGAGGCAGTTCCGATGCTGGGGAGCAGGTTACATTTTTTAGCTATAAGCGTCCTGTGCGCCCTCGCGGCCACACCGACGAGCAGCCAAGAGGACCAGGTTCGCACCGATCCACTTGACCGAGACCGACTGTCGGCGGGCTCCGGGACGGAGGGTGCGATACGCATCATCTCGACATCGGATACCATCGAAGTGAAAGGCCTGCTCGGCGAGTGGCATCGCTTGCATCCCAATATTCGCGTCGATTACATCCATCAGAGCTCTCTGGAGATTTACGAGGAGGTCGTCAAATGCCGCGAGCGCGGTCAATGCGCCGACATCGCGTGGAGTTCGGCGATGGACCTGCAAGTCAAGCTCGTGAACGACGGCTATGCGCAACTCTTCTCGCCGACCGACTCCGATCGAATTCCCGATTGGGCAATTTGGAGGAAGCAGGCCTTCGGAATTACCGCTGAGCCGATCGCTCTCGTATACAACAAGCAGCTAGTCCCGCCGGAGGATGTTCCGCGCACACGAGCCGATCTGCTGAAGCTGTTGAGCGCGAAGCGCAGTATCTATCAGGGCAAAGTAGCCACCTACGATGCTGAGCTGAGCGGTACGGGATTTCTCTTCTTCAGTAACGACGTCCAAATCACGCCGAACACATGGAACCTGATCCGCAGCCTCGGACAGGCCGGCGTTCGGCTTTACACGTTCAGTCACACGATCCTCGATCGGGTCGCGAGCGGAGAGCATCTGCTGGCCTACAACATGATCGCTTCATACGCGCTCGAAAGGGCGAAGGAGGATCCATCGATCGGTGTGACTCTATTCACCGATTATACCGCGTTGATTACGCGGATCGCGATTTTACCGAAAAACGCGCCAAATCCGGCACAGGCTGCACTCTTCATGGACTTCCTGCTCTCCCGGAACGGTCAGGAGCAGTTAGCGGCGCGCTCCTTCGGGACGGTACGCTCCGATCTCCCAACCGGCCTTAGGGCAACCGTGAGCGAGGACACGCTACGTCCTATCCGCGTGGGACCAGACCTTCTGGCGAATCTCGACCAATCCAAACGGAAAGCCTTCTTCCGCGAATGGCGCCGCGCCCTGGATGGACGGTAACCTCCCAAAGCTTCCGCTGGTCTAAGAGTCGACCCTCCGATCGAAGCCGTCGCTCAAGCGCCTCAGATCAGGAGGCGAGGCGTAAGCAGCGCTCGTCCTGGTCGGACGTCGAAAACGTCAAACCAAACGTCCCGTTCTGATGCCCATTCGCTGCAAGCACCTGAATTTGCTTGGTGGGCGCACCAGGGCTCGAACCTGGGACCCGCTGATTAAGAGTCAGCTGCTCTACCAACTGAGCTATGCGCCCGAAAGGCGGTCAATGCCTTGCGAGGCCGGTCGTTTAGCAAAGCGATCCGGATATGGCAAGCGATGCGACGCATGTTTTCCAAGCTTCTTCCACAGCCCCGGAAACGCGAAAAGCCGCTGGATTTCCAGCGGCTTCTCCAGGGTTAATTCCCGCGGAATCCCGTTACGCTCAAAGACGCCCCTCCCGATCCGGGCCGTTATCGCGGTCGAAATGATCGCCGCCACGGAAGTGGTCCATGCCACGTTCCATCATGCGGCCCATGCCGCGCTCCATGAAGTGGTGCCGCGGGCCGTCCTCACCGTCGCCGAAGGGGCCGCGGTGGCGGGTCAGCAGGGCAAGACGCCGCTTCTGGCCGTCGTCGAGGGTCTTGTAGAGCGGATCGGCGGCGTCGGCGATCTTCTTCAGGGCTGCGGAGGTCGCGCCCATGTCGTCGGCGCGCTGGCGCAAGCGGGCGACCGGGTCATCCGGCTTGTCGCCATCCCGGTCCGCGTCCCCTGGACCGGCGTTCATCCGCGCATTGGCGCGGTCGAGCCGCAGCTTGGCGAAGTCGCGCACGGCGGCCTCGACCGGCGGCCACAGCTTCTCCTGGTCGGCATTGAGCTTGAGCCCGGCATGGACGGCGGCGATCCGCGCGTCGACCATGGCAGCGCGGTCTTCCGGGTTCATGCGGATGTGGCGGAAGTGCTCCATCCACGGGCGATGAAACTGGGCATAGACCGCTCCCGAGCCGGCGATGCTGAGCACGGCGATGGCGGCGATGGTGAACTTCCTCATACGAACCTCCTTTGGAAGGGTGCCCTGAAGATGAGGTGCCCGGGGCCAAGGCGCAACTTACAACTTGGACAGAGAGGGCGTTCTAACGAAGATGTAACGGCCGTGAATTTTGGTTCAGCCAGAACCGGAAATCATTCGCAACAAGCGGCTTCCGTGCAAACCGCACGGAAGCCTCATCGTCGTAGGTCGAGACTAGTTCGTCGTGCTCTTGGCTTCCTTCTGGAATTCGTCGATCAACGGCTGGCCGACGCGGCTTGCCGCGTCCTTGTAGACGGGCTCCATCGCCTTTCGCATCGCCTCGTCCTGCTCCGGCGTGAGCTTGATGATCTCGCTCTTGCCGCTCTTCTTGATCTCGGCGAGCGCGTCGTCGTTCTCCTTCTGCGACTGCGCGTTGTTGAAGTCGGTCGCTTCCTTCATTGCTTTCGACAGCTGGTCGCGGACGTCGGCCGGAAGATCATCCCAGAACTTCTTGTTCACGATCACGACGTAGCCGATGTAGCCGTGGTTGGTCTCGGTGATGTACTTCTGCACCTCGTGCATCTTCTGGGTATAGATGTTCGACCAGGTGTTCTCCTGACCGTCGACCACGCCGGTCTGCAGCGCCTGATAGACCTCCGAGAACGCCATCACCTGCGGCAGCGAGCCGAGCGCCTTGAACTGCGCCTGCAGCACGCGCGAGGACTGGATGCGGAATTTGACGCCCTGATAATCGCTCGGCGCCACCAGCTTCTTGTTGGCGCTCATCTCCTTGAAGCCGTTGTCCCAATAGGCAAGACCGGTGATGCCCTTCGGCTCGAGCAGTTTGAGCAGCTTTGCCCCTAACGGGCCTTCCGTCACCTTGCGCAGCGTCTTCAGGTCAGGGAGGATATAGGGCAGATCGAACACCTCGAACTCGCGGATGCCGAGCGGTCCGAACTTGGAATTGGACGGCGCCAGCATCTGCACGCTGCCGAGTTGCAGCGCCTCGAGCTCTTCCTTGTCCTTGTAGAGCGACGAGTTCGGATAGACCTCAATCTTCACCTTGCCGCCAGTGTATTTCTCGGCGAGTTCCTTGAATTTCTCGGCTGCCTTGCCCTTCGGCGTATCGGTCGCGACGACGTGGCTGAACTTGATGATGATCGGGTCGGCGCTGGCGGGGCCGGCAAGACTCAAAGTCAATGCCGCAATGGACGCCGCGATCGCGAAGGTGCGCATGATCTCTCCCTGTTATTCTCTTGTTGTTCTCTCGGGCCGCCCAACGCGGGCGTCTATCCCCAAGCCGGGAGCATCAATAGCGACTCGCGCATTGAGCCGCTATCGGTCGTTCGCAGGGCTGCCATTCATGATGAACGACAAAGCCGCCTCTCCCCCAAACGGGAGAGGCGAAGCAAGCCGCGTCAGCTCGCCGCAGCCGTCGTCACGGTGTCGCGCTGGCGCTTCATGACGATCTTGTTGAGCGCGCCGAGATAGGCTTTCGCCGAGGCCACCAGCGTATCCGGATCCGCGGCGCGCGCCGTCATCGAACGTCCGTCGTGCGACAGCCGCACCGAGACTTCCGCCTGCGCGTCGGTGCCTTCGGTGACCGCGTGGACCTGATACAGCTCGAGCTTGGCCTCGTGCGGAACGAGACGCTTGATGCAGTTGAACACCGCGTCGACAGGACCGTTGCCTTCGGCCTCCTCGATCTTGATCTGGCCCTCGACGTCGAGCTTCATGGTCGCACGCTGCGGGCCATGGGTCCCGGCGATCACGGTCAGCGAGGTCAGCTTGATGCGGTCGTGCGAGGCCGCCATCTCCTCGTCGACCAGCGCCTCGATGTCCTCGTCATAGATGTCCTTCTTGCGGTCGGCGAGCGCCTTCATCCGCGTGAACGCATCTTCCAGCTGGTTGGGGCCGAGCTTGTAGCCCATCTCTTCCAGCTTGTGCACGAAGGCATGGCGGCCGGAGTGCTTGCCGAGCACCAGCGAGGACTGCTTCAGGCCGACCATCTCGGGCCGCATGATCTCGTAGGTGGAGGCATCCTTCAGCACGCCGTCCTGGTGAATGCCGCTCTCGTGCGCGAACGCGTTCCGGCCGACGATCGCCTTGTTGTACTGGACGGGAAACGAGGTCGCCGCCGACACCAGCTTCGAGGCGCGGGTGAGCTGCGTGGTGTCGATCTTGTTCCAGTACGGGAATTTGTCGTTGCGCACGTTGATCGCCATCACGATCTCTTCGAGCGCGGCGTTGCCGGCGCGCTCGCCGATCCCGTTGACGGTGCACTCGACCTGACGCGCGCCGCCGACGACGCCGGCCAGCGAGTTCGCAACCGCCATGCCGAGATCGTTATGGCAGTGCACGGAGAACACGGCCTTGTCGGAGTTCGGCACGCGCTCGATCAGCGTCTTCATGAAGTGGGTGTATTCCTCCGGCACCGTGTAACCGACGGTATCGGGGATGTTCACCGTGGTCGCACCGGCCTTGATGACGGCCTCGACGATGCGGCACAGATAGTCCATTTCGCTGCGGGTGCCGTCCTCGGCCGACCATTCGACGTCGTCGATCTGGTTGCGGGCGCGCGCGACCATCGCAACCGAGGTCTCGATCACCTCCTCCGGGGTCTTGTTCAGCTTCACCCGCATGTGCAGCGGCGAGGTCGCGATCACGGTGTGGACGCGGCCGCGCTTGGCGAATTTCACCGCCTCGGCGCAGCGGTCGATGTCGGCCGGATGGGCGCGCGACAGTCCGGCGATGATCGAATTCTTGGAGCGGCGGGCGATCTCGCTGACCGCCTGGAAGTCGCCTTCGGAGGTGATGGGGAAGCCGGCTTCGATGACATCGACGCCCATATCATCCAGCAGCTCGGCGACCTCGAGCTTCTCCTCGAAGGTCATGGTAGCGCCGGGGCACTGCTCGCCGTCGCGCAACGTGGTGTCGAAAATGATGACGCGGTCCTTATCGGACTTGTTCGCGGGGGCCATTGCAAAATTCCTTTTGAGCTTTCGCGCCAGTCTGCCGGGCGCCTGAGGTATCCGGTGATCTCGACCAACCCCTGAGCGCCCAGGCGCGTTGCGCCCAGCCGGCCCTCAGGGGCAAGTAAGAAGAAGCCCGCCAAGAAGGAGGGTGGGCAGCAGCACGGCCGGGATCGTGGCGGCGGCCAGTGCCGCCTCCCCCGAAATCCCATCAATTTGGCCGCGAATCAGCATTGCCAGACCCTTTGAGCCCCGAATCCTCGATCAAAACCGTTGACGGCTGGTTGCCGGGAGGCCCAGTGAAGTCGTTCTAGACGAGAAATGGCAGCAACTGCAACGCCAAAAGATGGTCAGGGGAACTGACCTGGTTGCCTCGGTGTCCAGGACGCAGTGCAACGCGGAAGCGCTGCGTTGCGACCCCGGGGCACGAGAATGCTCCCCTGCGATGAACTCTGAAACATCAGACACACCTACGCCTTCCCGCGGCGCGTTGCGCCCGAGTTTTGCTCGTCTCGTCACGCCCTCGACAGAAGGGCGCAGGGAAGGCCGGGTGCCGACCTCGCACCCACGGTCTGCTGCGCGAAAGCGTAGCGCAAGGAGACCGCACAGCAGCATACAGGTGTGGCCGAACACACGGCCTTCCCTGCGCAGTGGTCGGACGGCTTATGCCGTGCTCTCCCGGGAGCCGAATTCCTTCTGGCCTCCCTCGCCTTACGGAAGTTACCGGCAGCGCGCCGGTTGGCGCCGATGCCGCATCCGCAAGACTTGACCGTAGCGACGACGGCCAGGACCACACGGTTTTGCCGTACGCAGGCAGATCCCGCTTCGCCCAAAGGGCTTGGCCGGACACGGCGCCGTTCGTCCGACGCGGCTTGCGAGGTGCTCACGAGGCTCGGCTCAATCCACTGCCCCGCCCTGCCACTCACATCCGCGACGGCGCCGCCCACGTCCACCGCAGCCCGATCCGCGGCTCGTGACGACGTACGACCGCCCCTTTTCGCCGGATCAGGATCGGCGACACATACGCCAAATCCGAATTTCGGTAAAGCGGAATATTTTGACGCGAGGTGGTTGACCAAGGCTTGGCTGTTTGCCAGTCGGCCCGTGCAATTCCTGGTAGGTCGGGTTATCCCACGCGGCGGGTGCGGGCCCTGGTCTCCCAGCGATCCAGCATCTGGCCGAGTTCACCGAGGGCGGGGAGCGGAGTGTCGTTGGTGTTCGCGGGCACGGTCGGGCTCAGCCAGTCCGGCTGCGTGTAGCCGCCCGAGCGGCGAGCCGCGGCACGCCGTTTGCGGGACTTGAAATCGCGCGTGACATAGCCGGCCGCATACGCGGTCCCGAGCAACACGATCAATGTGATGACACCTTGCACCATTGGCTGCGACCTTTCGTGCAAAAACTTCTGCGCAGCAATAGGGGCGAGGTCAAGGCTTGACGGGGCCCAAACTGGGGCCCGGTCGAGCACGACACGAATGGGTCGCCTCCTGCACGAGCGGAACAGCCATGCGCAAATGATGCGGCATCGTCCGTGACAACAGTCAGCGGCGCCGCCGGACCTCGCCGGCGCCGTATTGTCCGGATAGCATCGTCGTTGAGAGAAGAATCATCGATGTCGAATCCATGCGCGTTGTGATTTGCGGCGGCGGCGTGATCGGGGCTTGCACGGCCTACTTCCTGCGTCGTCGCGGGGTCGACGTCATCGTGGTTGAGCGAACCGACATCGCAGCCGCGGCATCTGGCAAGGCTGGCGGCTTCCTCGCGCGGGACTGGTGCGCCGGCACGCCGCTCGATGCGCTGGCACGTCGCAGCTTCGCGCTTCACGCGCAATTGCCGGAAGAGATTGCAGGCGATTGGGGCCATCGGCCGATGAGCACGTATAGCGGCTATGTTGCGCCCGATCGCGACCCGCGCCGGAATGCGCCGTCCGTGCTCGACTGGCTGAGCGAGGGCATCGTCATCGCACGGCGCATCGGAACGACCGAGACGACCGCGATCGTTCATCCCAGGAAATTCACCTTGGCGATGATGAATGCGGCGATCGCAGATGGCGCCGAGCTTCGCCATGACCGCGTCACCGGCATCGTCCGCGATGCGGATGGGAGGCGCGCGAAGGGTGTCGAGATCGACGGCGGCATCATCGAAGCCGATGCCGTTGTGATCGCGATGGGACCGTGGTCGCTGCTCGCGGCGCAATGGATGAGCCTGCTATGGACAGCGCAGCCCGAGCATCGTGTACGACCTCGGCCCCAACGCACCCGCCGATGCGTTGTTCCTGGAAACCGAGATCGATGGCGACGCGGCGTCGATCGAGGTGTTTCCACGCGCCGATGGAAGCGCGCATATCACCGCGCTCTCCGACATCGCGCCGCTGCCCCTCGATCCGGCGACCGTGACGCCTGACAGCGAGGCGATCGTGCGCCTGCAAGCCATGTCCGAACGGCTGTCGCCGCTGTTTCGCCCGGAGATGATCATGGCGCAGCAGGCCTGCTTCCGCCCCGTGACCGAAGACGGCCTGCCGCTGATCGGCCGGATACCGGAAAGCGAAGGGCTCTATGTCGCGACCGGGCATAATGTGTGGGGCATCCTGAATGCGCCCGCCACCGGCGAAGCCTTGGCGCAGCTGATCATGGATGGCGTGACACGAGACGTGAGCCTCGCGCCATTCGACCCGGGCCGGCTTCAACCGCTCGACCCATCGTTGCTGCAAGCGCGCTGAGCCTGCGCGACGGCTGCCTTGCACACCCGCGATACACTCGCATGCCCGCCGACGAAATCTGCATGCCTGGGTGCGGAATACCGGGTCTGCCGTGCCCGATATTTGCGCAGCTAGACTTTAGTCCCCATCGTACAATCCTGAATACAGTTTTACTTGCCGAGGATGCTCTCGCCGTTATAGTCCGCCCCAATTGCTCAAAGAAGCTTGAGTGAAGGGAGATAACAACATGAATAAAGCACTCTCTGGTGCATTGCGAAGTGCGTTTGGTGCGGCCGCGGCGGGCGCATTGTTGGCGGCCTCAGGTGCGGCCTTTGCGGCCGATCCGATCAAGATCGGCGTGATCGCGGAAGCGCAGGCGATTGCCGGCGCATCGATCCCGCAGGCGGCGCAGCTCGCCGCCGAAGAGATCAACGCCGCGGGCGGCGTGGACGGCCGCAAGATCGAGATCATCGGCTACGACAATCACTCCTCCTCGGCAGATTCCGTTCGCGCGTTTCAGCGCGCGGTGAACGAGGACAAGGTCAATGCCGTCATCGCCAGCTACATCAGCGAAGTGGTGCTGGCGCTGGAACCGTGGGCGGCGCGGCTGAAGACGCCGTTCGTCACGCCGGGTGCGGCCTCCAACGAGATCAGCAAGAGCGTCCACGCCGATTACGAGAAGAACAAGTACACCTTCCACGGCTATCTGACCTCGGCGGCGCTGGCACTCTCGGTCTGCGACGGCGCCAAGGATCTGCTCGTCGACAAGCTGCACATGAAGACCGCCGTCATCATGAGCGAGGACGCCGCCTGGACCAAGCCGCTCGATATCGGCTACGAGGAGTGCCTGCCCAAGATCGGGCTGAAGGTGCTCGACCACATCCGCTTCTCGCCTGACACCACCGACTTCACCCCGATCTTCAACAAGATCGAAGGCTCGAAGCCGGATGTGATCATCACCGGCATCTCCCATGTCGGCGTGCAGCCGACGGTGCAGTGGAAGAACCAGCAGGTGCCGATCCCGATGTTCGGCATCTCGTCGCAGGCGACCAACGAGACCTTCGCCAAGGACACCAACCAGGCGGCCGAAGGCGTGCTCTACCAGGGCGTCTCCGGGCCCGGCGTGGCCGTGACGCCGAAGTCGGTGCCGTTCGCGGAAAACTTCAAGAAGAAGTTCGGCAACTATCCCTCCTATGCCGGCTACACCGCCTACGACGAGGTCTATTACCTCGCCGATGCCGTGAAGCGCGCCGGCTCGACCGACGCCGACAAGCTGGTCGATGCGCTGGAGAAGACCGACTGGGAAGGCACGATCGGCCGCGTCCAATTCTACGGCAAGGACGATCCGTTCACTCACTCGATCAAATACGGCAAGGGCCTGATCACCGGGTTGATGCTGCAATGGCAGGACGGCAAGCAGATCGCGGTCTGGCCCAAGGACGTCGCCAAGACCGAGATCAAGTTCCCGAGCTTCATCAAGCTCAGCAACTGATCGGAGACGCTCCCGGGACGACCTCCCGGGAGCTTCCACTTGCGGCCCCTCCCGCAGCACCTTTCCTCAAAGCGGCAGCCAGGCTGCCACCCGGCCAATCATAGATGCGAGCTTTCCAGATCCTGATCGATGGCTTTGCCATCAGCGCTCTCTACGCTCTCGGTGCCACCGGCTTCACGCTGATCTTCGGCGTCTCAGGCGTGCTCAACCTCTCCCACGGCGCGATCATGGTGGCGGCAGCGGTGGCGGCCTGGGCCGCCGCCAGCATCCTCGGCGTCGGCACCTATGCCGGCGCGCTGATCGGGGTCGGTGTCGCGCTCCTCACGGCGTTCGCCACTTACTTCGCGGTGGTGAAGCCCATTCAGGACTCCCGGCGCATTCCGAATGAGGAAAAGGAGATCTTCGTCCTCACGGGCACCCTGCTCTGGGGCATCATGATCCAGGAGCTGATCGCCTATTTCTTCACCAACAACGCCAAGACGGTGCTGCCGATCGTCGAAGGCGTCGTCGACATCCTCGGCGTCCGCACGCCGACAAACGAGATCTTCACCGCGATCGTGTGCTGCCTCGTGATCGGACTGCTGTGGCTGCTGGTGAACCGCACCCGCACCGGCAAGGCCGTGCTGGCGGCCTCCATGAATCCCCGCGGCGTGACGCTGCTGGGCCTCGAGCTCACCAACATCTACATCGTGGTCTGGACGATCTACGGCATCCTCGCCGGCATTGCCGGCGTGCTGCTCGGCATGTTCTTGGGGGTCAGCTCCTACAGCGTGGGGCCATTGACCGCGAGCGCGTTCTCGATCGTCGTGCTCGGCGGCCTCGGCAGCGTCTCCGGCTCGCTGATCGCAGCCTTCGTTGTCGGCTATCTCGAAACGTTGACCGCTTATCTGGTCTCGCCCGCCTACCGCACCATTCCGGCGCTGCTGCTGCTCGTGTTCGTGATGTACATCCGGCCCCAGGGCCTTCTGGGGAGGCGCTGAGATGGCTGGCTTCTTTACCTCGCGCCTGTTCTTCGTCTCGCTGGCGCTCGTCATCGTCGCGGCGACGCTGCCGCTTTATGTCTCCGGCTATGTGCTCGGCCTCCTCACCGTCGCGTTCTATTTCGGCGTGTTCGCGATGGCCTGGGACCTGCTGTTCGGCTTCGCGGGCGAAGTCAATTTCGGCCCGACGTTCCTGATCGGCGTCGGCGCGTACACCGCCGGCATCCTGAATGCCCAGTTCGGCTGGTCGGTGTACGCCTGCATCGTGCTCGGCGCGCTCGCTTCCGTCATCGCCGGTCTCGTGCTGGCGCTGCCGGCCTTGCGCGTGCGCGGGCCGTATTTCGGCCTGACCACGCTGGTCGCGGTCCTGATGCTGCAGAACTTCGTCGTCGTGTTCGCCGATCTCACCGGCGGCGAGATCGGGCTCACAATCCCCGACGTCATCACCATCAATGCCGGCGCCAACTACTGGATCGCGCTCGGCTTCATGACGATCTCGGCGGCGATCCTGTACGGGCTGTCGCAATCGCCTGTCGGCCTCGTGCTGCAAGCCAGCGGCCAGGATCCGGTGCAAGCAGGCGCGCTCGGCTTCAACATCGTCAAGCACAAGCTCGCCGCCTTCGTCGTCAGCGCGTTCTTCTCTGGATTGTCGGGCGCGCTGCTGGTGTTCTATTTCGGCACCGCCTCGGTCGGCACCGTGGTTGACGTCGCGGTCGGCGTCAACGTGATCGTCTCCGCCGTGCTCGGCGGCCGACGCACCGTGCTGGGCGCTGCGCTCGGCGCGATCTTCCTGATCGTGGCCGGCGAATTTCTGCGGCCGACCGGCGAGCTCGCGACCTTCATCGTCTCGGCGGTCGCCTTGCTCGTCGTCCTGTTCTTCCCCGGCGGCTTTCTCGGAGCGGCCCTCTCGCGCGAGGCTCGCTCGTAATGGATCAGAGGCTTTCCAACCGGCCCGTGCTCGAAGTCCGCGGCCTGACCAAACGCTTCGGTGGATTGACCGCGGTGAAGAATCTCGGCTTCGACGTCAATGCGGGCGAGATCTTTGGCCTGATCGGGCCGAACGGCTCGGGCAAGTCCACCGCGATGAAGAGCGTGATGGGCATCGAGCGCCCGACATCAGGTGACGTGATCTTCGAAGGGGAGAATGTCGCCGGCCTGCCCGCGCACAAGATCGCGCGCAAAGGCTTCGGCATGGTGTTCCAGCACTCGCGGCCGCTGAACCGGCAGACGGTGCTGGAGAACATCATGGTGGCGCTGCTGCCGGACAGCCTGTTCATGCTGTTCCCGGACAAGGCGCTGGTCGAGCGCGCCAAATGGATCGCCGACCGCGTTGGCCTGGGAGCCGTGATGAATCGCCGCCCGCCGACGCTGCCCTTTGCCGATTTGCGAAGACTCGAGCTCGCGAAAGCCATCGCGCGCGATCCGAAGGTGGTATTGGTCGACGAGCCCTTCGCCGGCCTGACCCGTGCCGAGGTCGACGTGTTCTCCGACCTGATCCGCAGTTTTCGCGACGAGGGCCGTGCGGTGATGCTGGTCGATCACAACGTCAAGAGCGTCGCGGCACTCGTTGATCGCGTGCTGGCGATGTATCTCGGCGAGGAGATCGTCACCGGCAGGGCCGACGAGGTCATGAAGAACGAGACGGTGCGGCGGGTCTATCTCGGCGGCGCCATCGAGACCCATGCCCGGCCGGAGACCAGCTTCAAGGACAGGGTGCCGCTGCTGCAGGTCGAGAATGTCAGCGTCCATTACGGCAAGGCGCAGGCGCTGGAGAATGTCTCGATCCATATTCACGAGGGCGAGTTCGTCTCCATCGTCGGCCTCAACGGCGCCGGCAAGACCACGCTGTTCAACACCATCTCCGGGTTCCTGCCCTACACCGGTGAAATCGTGCGCGGCGGCGAGAAGCTGCGCGGCACGAGCCCCGCCAGGATCGCGCGCAGCGGCCTCGTGCAGTGCCCCGAATCGCGAGAGCTGTTCGGCGAGATGAGCGTGCGCGAAAATCTCGATCTCGGCGGCCAGCATCTCGATGACGACGCAAGGGCGAAGCAGCTCGCCTGGTTGTTCGAGCTGTTCCCGATCCTCAGAGAACGCCAGGGCCAGATGGCGCAGACACTGTCCGGCGGCGAGCAGCAGATGCTTGCAATCGGCCGCGCCTTGATGATGCAGCCCCAGATCCTGATCCTGGACGAGCCGACGCTGGGCCTCGCGCCCGTCATCCTCGAGCTGCTCTCCAAGGCGCTCACGAGGCTGCGGCAGACCACGTCGATCACCGTGCTGCTCGGCGAGCAAAACGTCACCTTCGCGCTGCCGCACGCCGACCGCGTCTATGTGCTGGAACACGCACGGATCGTCTGGGAGGGCGATCCCGGCCGCTTCGCCGCGGAGGCCGGCGCCGATTTTCTCTAATCACGTATCAACAACCGAAAAACTATCAACAACGGAAAAACGCAGGAAAACAAAAGAAAGGGAAACGACCATGGGATCATCGACGGCTCTGGGTTCTGCCCTCCTCACCTCGGCGCTGGCGCTGTGCCTCGCCGCCCCCGCCTACGCGCAGGCGAACGATCCGATCAAGATCGGCGTCATCGCCGAGGTGCAGTCGATCGCGGGGGCTGCGACGCCGGGCGGCGCACAGATCGCCGCCGACGAGATCAACGCCAAGGGCGGCATCCTCGGCCGCAAGGTCGAGATCGTCACCTATGACAACAAGAGCTCCTCGGCCGACTCGGTCCGCGCGTTCCAGCGCGCGGTGAGCGAGGACAAGGTCTCGGCGGTGATCGCGAGCTACATTTCCGAAGTCGTGCTGGCCCTGGAGCCCTGGGCGGCGCGGCTGAAGATGCCGCTGATCACGCCGGGCGCCGCCTCGAACGAGATCACCAAGGCTGTTCACAGCGACTACGAGAAGAACAAGTACACCTTCCACGGCTATCTGACCTCGGCCGCGCAAGCGCAGCTCGTTTGCGACGCGGCGAAGGACCTGCTCGTCGACAAGATGCACATGAAGACGGTCGCGATCATGAGCGAGGACGCCGCCTGGACCAAGCCGCTCGATATCGGCTACGAGGCCTGCCTGCCCAAGGCGGGCTTGAAGGTTGTCGAGCACGTGCGCTTCTCGCCCGACACCACCGACTTCACGCCGATCTTCAACAACATGGAGGCCAAGAAGCCCGACGTGATCGTGACAGGCATCTCGCATGTCGGCGTGCAGCCGACGGTGCAGTGGAAGAACCAGCAGGTGCCGATCCCGATGTTCGGCATCAGCGCGCAGGCGCTGAGCCCGACCTTCTGGAAGGACACCAATGGCGCGGCCGACGGCGTGCCGTCGCTCGCAGTCGCGACGCCCGATGTTGCCGTCACCTCCAAGACAAAACCGTTCGCCGCCGCCTTCAAGGCCAAGTTCGGCACGCCGCCGGCCTATACCGGCTACACCGCCTATGACGACGTCTACATCATCACCGACGCCATCAAGCGCGCCGGCTCGACCGATCCGGACAAGATGGTCGCGGAGATGGAGAAGACCAATTTCGAGGGCACGATCGGCCAGATCCAGTTCTACGGCAAGGACGACGAGTTCACCCATGGCATCAAGTCCGGTCCGGGCGCGGTGACCGGCCTGGTCTTCCAATGGCAGGACGAGAAGCAGGTCGTGGTCTGGCCCGAGAAGATCGCGGATGGCAAGCTGAAGTTTCCGAACTTCGTGAAGCTGTCGCAGTAAGCGGAAGGGCGGCTCCGCAAGCGCGCGATGCCCGGGCCGAGCCCGGGCATTTCGTTTTTGCCCTTGCTGCCAGGCACTCTTGCAAATTCGGCAAGGTCGATCAAAGTAAGGACCGGCACGCAGGCAGCTTTGAAGAATCTGCGGCTCACCAAGGAGGACGCATGCTCCCCTATGTCGCCCACGATCCTCGCTTCGAGCGGCTGGTCATCGGCCATGTCAATCTCGAAAAGCTTTTCACCGGTTGCCGCTGGGCCGAGGGCCCCGCCTACTTTCCGGCCGGGCGCTACCTGATCTGGTCCGACATTCCGAACAACCGGATGATGCGCTTCGACGAAACCGACGGCTCCGTGTCGGTGTTCCGCGCGCCGAGCTTCAACTCCAACGGCAACACCACCGATCGACAAGGACGGCTGGTCAGTTGCGAGCACTTCATGCGGCGCGTCAGCCGGACCGAGCACGACGGCTCGATCACCGTGCTGGCCGACGCCTTCGAGGGCCGCCGGCTGAATTCGCCCAATGATGCCGTTGTCAAATCGGACAATTCGATCTGGTTCTCCGATCCGACCTACGGCATCGACAGCGACTATGAAGGGCAGCAAAGCCCGTCCGAGATCGGCGCCTCCAACGTCTACCGGATCGATGCCAACTCCGGCGCCATCACGCGCGTCGTGTCCGACCGAGTGCAGCCCAATGGACTCGCTTTCTCGCCCGATGAAACCAGGCTCTACGTCGCCGACACCGGCGCCACGCATGTGCGCGGGCTGCCGCCGACGATCTGGTCTTATGAGGTGAAAGGACAGACCGTCGGGGAAGCCTCGCTGTTCGCCACCTGCCCGGACGGGCTCTATGACGGCTTTCGCGTCGACATCCACGGCAATATCTGGACCTCCGCGGGCCGCAGCGTGTTCTGCTATGCGCCCGACGGCACCCATCTCGGCACGGTCCCGATCGGCGAGATCGTCGCCAACGTCTGCTTCGGCGGCCCGCGCCGCAACCGCCTCTACATCTGCGGACAGACCTCGCTGTATTCGATCTATCTCAACACGCGCGCGGCGGTTTAAGGACGTGCTCGCGGCGTCGCGTCAACTCGTGACGCGTTCGCCGCGGCCGTAGACCAGCAGCATGAAGATGATCACGAGGCCGTAAATGACCTGGCGGCCGGCCTCGGGCATGTCCATGATCGACAGCACGCTGTTGAGCAGCACGATCAGCACGACGCCGATCAGCGTGCCCAGATAGCGGCCGCGGCCGCCGAGGATGTTCGTGCCGCCGATCACGACCGCCGCGATCGATGGCAGCAGATAGGCATCTCCCATGCCCTGATAGGCCTTGGTGGAGTAGCCGGCGAGTAGCACGCCGGCGAGCGCGGCGGCGAGGCCGCAGAGCACGAAGCAGATCACGGTGATGCGCCGGGTATCGACGCCAGCGAGATACGCGGCTGCCTCCTTGTTGCCGATGGCGTACACGTACCGTCCGAGCGCTGTGCGCTGGAGGATGACGGCAACGATGACAGACACTCCGGCCCAGACGAACAAGGCATTGGGGATACCGAACGTGCGGTCGCCGGCGAGCATCCGCATCAGATCGGTGGCGGCGGTCTGCGGCGCATAACCGCCCGTATGGGCCACCATCAGGCCGCGCATCACCGCGTTGACGCCGAGGGTGAAGATCATCGAGGGCACGCGCAGATACGCAACACCGATGCCGTTGATGAGGCCGACCAAAAGCCCGATGCCGAGTCCGACCGGAATGGCGAGCGGTCCGCCGATCGACGTCGCCATCATGGCGGCGGCGGCGAGCGTCCAGGGCACCGACAGATCGATCTGGGCGATCAGGATCACCATCATCATCCCGGCGGCGACGATGCCGAGGAAGGCGCCGATCTGAAGCTGTTGCAGCAAATAGGTCGGCGACAACAACGGTGCGCTGCCGAAGCGGGCAAAGGTATAGACCGTGCCGGCCACCAGGATGACGAGGATGAACAGGGCCGCGATCAGGATCGGGCGGTCGTCGCGCGAGAGACTGAGAGAGGCCGAACTCATCGAAACAGCTCCAGCGTATTCTTGACGCGCAGGACCCCCAGCGCGCCGATGCTGACCGCCGCCAGCAGGATCAGGCCCTCGAACAGCGGCTGCAGCAGCGGCGCGATGTCGAAGATCCGGAAGAAGAACGAAATGACGCGCAGCACCATGGCGCCGAAGATCGAGCCGATCGCGCTGCCGGTCCCGCCCAGCAGCGACGTGCCGCCGATCACGACGGAGGCGATCGAGTTGAGCGTGTAGGCGCCGGCCTGCGGGATGTCGGCATTGCCCGAGGAGGTCTGGATGGCGAGGAACAGGCCGCCGCAGCCGGCGAAGAAGCCGGCGAGCGTGAAGGCCGCGATCTTGGCGCGGTCGATCGGCAGGCCCGACATGTAGGCGGCGCCTTCAGCCGAGCCGACCGCATAGACGGCGCGGCCAAGCACGGAGCGGCGGAACGGCACCCAGACCAGCAGCGCGATCAGGATCAGCAGCACGAAGGGCACCGGAATCCAGGCGACCGGCGCAAACCAGCTTGCCGCGCCGTCATCGAAGATGTGAACCGTCGCCGCGAAATCTCCGAGCGAATTGGTCAGCGCCCAGTTGAGATCCTCGTCGATCTTGCCGCCCGGCGTCGGCCGCAGGAACAGCGCGATGCCGATATAAACAGCGCCGGTCGCGAGCGTCGCGATGATCGGCTGGATGCGTCCATAGACGACGATGCAGCCATTGATGAAACCGGCCAGCGCGCCGGTCGCAAGACACACAACGATGCCGAGCAGGATACCGCTGACGCCACCGGGAAACGTCCCAAGACCGAGATGCAGGCCGAAGATCTCGAGATGCAGCGGGGTGCCGTCCGCCACGCCCGTGAGCAGATAGCTCGCGAAACAGCCCACCATGGTCATGACGGCGCCCACGGAAAGGTCCAGCCCCGATGCCAGCACCGGCACGGTCTGGGCCATCGCCAGCATGGCAAGCGCAAAGATCTCGTCGCCGTTCTGCACCAGAACCGCCGAGGAGAAGCCCTTGGGGTGAGCGAAATTGTAGAGCAGATAGAGGACCGCGAACAACAGGACGGCGGTGACGATGCCGATGTTCTGGCGAATCCGGATGGCGACATCGTCAAGCATGGGCGGCTCCGGAACTCTCCGGCGTCGCGCCGTCGATGTTCAGCGCGCTCGCGATGATATTAGTCTCGGTGAGGTCGTCGCCTTCGAGCTCGCGCACGATGCGGCCGTCATACATGATCGCCACCCGGTTGCAGCAGCCAATGAGTTCATCGTAGTCGGTCGAGTAGAACAGGATGGCGGCGCCCTGGTCGGCGAGCTCGCGCATCAGCCGGTAAAGCTCCTGCTTGGTGCCGACGTCGATGCCGCGGGTGGGGTCGTTGAGCAGGATGATCTTGGGGTCGGTCATCAGCCATTTGGCGAGAACGACCTTCTGCTGGTTGCCGCCTGACAGCGTGGATACCGCATCGCCCGGCGCGCCGATCTTGATTTGCAGCCGTGCGATGGCGCGCTTGATCGCCTCGTTCTCGCGGGCGCGGTCGACCAGAGGTCCCTTCGAGATCGCGTCGAGCGAGGCGATCACCAGATTGTCGGCGATCGACATCGGCAGCATCAGGCCTTCGGTCTTGCGATCCTCCGGCACCAGCGCGATGCCGACCGATTTCGCCGCGGCCGGGGACGCTGGACGCACCTCGCGGCCTTCGACGGTGATCTGCCCGGAGACGCCGCGCAGCACGCCGAACAGCGCCAGCAGCAGCGATTTCTGTCCCTGGCCATCGAGCCCGCCGAGGCCGACGATCTCGCCGGCGCCGACGCGAAGCGAGATATGGTCGAGGTGCCGGTCCCAGCTCAGATTCTCGATATCAAGCACCGGCTTCGGCGCTTCCCGCGCAGGCTTGGGCGGATATTGGGCCGCGATGTCGCGCCCGATCATGAGCTGAACGATGTCGGCGGTCGAGCGCTTGCCCTTGTCGAAGGTCTCGATATGGCGTCCGTTGCGGAACACGGAGGCGCGGTCGGCAAGCGCCTCGACCTCGTGCATCCGGTGCGAGATGTAGAGGATGGCAACGCCCTCGGCCTTGAGCCGCGCCAGCATGGCGTACACCTTCTCGACATCCGCGCTGGTGAGGGCCGAGGTGGCTTCGTCGAGGATCAAAAGCTGCGGCTTCTTGCCGAGGGCCTTGGCGATCTCCACCACCTGGCGCCGCGACAGCGGCAGGTCGCGCACGCGCATCAGCGGGTTGACGTCCTCGCAACCGATCTCGGCCAGCAGCTGCTCGGCGCGTCGGCGCTGCGCCCGTGCGTCGATGAGACCGAAGCGGCGCGGCGGCGACGCGATCGAGATGTTGTCCGCGACCGAGAGGTCGGGCATCAGCGACAATTCCTGAAAAATGCAGACGACGCCGGCTGCATTGGCCGCCGACGGCGTCGCGAAGCTGACATCACGACCATCCAGCCGCATGGTGCCGCTATCGGGCTGGACCACGCCGGCGATGATCTTGATCAGCGTCGACTTGCCGGCGCCATTCTCGCCCAGCACCGCGTGGATCTTGCCGCGCTCGCAGGCGAAGTCGACGCCTTCGAGCGCGCGCACGCCGGCGTAACGCTTGGAAATTCCGGACAAGGTGAGGAAGGCAGATTGACTCAGGATGGCGTCTGGCATGACGGGGCTCACGCAGCGGCGGCCCGGCAAAGGCCGGGCCGCGACCGTGACATCAGAAGTCGGCTCACTGGGTGTTCTTTTCGCTCTGCGACATGATCTCCGGCGCCGTGAAGTTGACGCCACAGGGCGTGAACTGGTTCGGCGCGAAAAAGTTGGCGTTGAGGTCCGGCCAGTAATTGACCCCGGGCTTCAGGTCCTTGTAGGTCGCGACCGGGATCGGGATCGAGATCAGCTGCGGCATGACATTGCCTTGCAATGCGGAGATCGCCGCCTTGGTGGCGATGGCGACCAGCGCCGGGGACTGTCCGTAGGACATGCCTTTGAGCCCGTCCTTGGCGTGATCGGCGATCTGCTTGCGGTACTCGTTCTCGCCCTCACCCGACATCGGAACGAAGGGGTGCTTGGCCGCCATCATCGCCTGGACCGTGCCATCGGAGCCGCCTTGCGTGAACACGCCGTCGAAATGGCCATGAACCGCGAGCGCGTCCGCCGTCACTTTCTGGGACGTGCCGGTGTCCCAATTGCCGACCACTTCCGTGATCTTGAAGCTGTTGCCCGGCGCTTCCATGACTTCGCGGAAGCCGAGATGGCGGTCACGGTCGACCGAGTTGCCCGGCAGGCCGCGGACCTCGAGGATGTCGCCGCTCTTCTTGCCGCTCTCATCCATCAGCCACTTCGCCGACATGCGGCCCATCTCCTTCTGGTCCTCGTTGACCATCATCACCTTGTCGGTGTCGAGGACGTTGTCGAAGGGCACCACGACGACATTGTTCTTGTCGGCGAGGCGGATGATGCGGTCGAAGCCGTCAGGCGCGACCGCGATGGTGACGATGGCGTCAAAGCCCTGATTGATGAAGTCCTCCATCGCGCCGAGTTGCGCTGCAACATCGGTGCCGGTCGAGACGACCTTGAACTCCTTGATGTTCTCCTTGATGCCCGGCTGCTCGGCAAAGGCCTTTGCGGTCTTCACCATCTGGATGCGCCAGGTGTTGCCGACGAAGCCGTTGACGAGCGCGATCTTGTAGGGACCGGGCTTCTTGTCCCACTGGAAGAACTTGGTTTGGGACGACCAGGGCTTGAAGCACGCGGGATCGGCACCCGGACCGGAAACGACCTTGGGCCCTGCGAGGGCGCTGACCGAGGACAGCAACAGGCCAACGCAAGCGAGCCCCGTCAAACGAAGCGTCCATACCATATCACTTCTCCTGAGCTTTTGTTTTCCACCCTTAACGTGGCACGATGGCCAAGCCGGGAATTGGGCTTCCCGTGCGATTTACCGCACTAGGATGGCACGCCACGTCGGATGCGCACAAGCCGGATGCGGGCCACGGGTCCTGTCCCGCCGCGAATGCGTGAAGCAGGATCATCACAATTGCGGGAGACGATATGTCGCCGCGGCGAGGCCGAAATATACGCGCGACAAGCAGATGCTCGCGTCCGGCTCGATGCAGCGCAATCGAATGATTGCGAACCAAAGGCTGGCGCAGTGCAAAAAGAATGATACTCAGGGAAAAATGCCGACGCGATCGTGGTCGGCCGCGCGTCCGAATTGCCTGGTGCGGCGCATGTTGACTTTCATGCACGCCCTTCAAATACTCACAAAAACAGTCGCAAACGACTGACCGAGGGAGGGATGGGATGCCGACTTCACGCAGGCAGCTGCTGAAGGGTACGGCGGCTGCCGCCGCCACACTCAGCATCGATTGGACCCGGGCCCAGGCGCAGGCCGAGAATTTGCGCATCGGACTGATCTACGACCTCACCGGACCCTTCGCCGCGGGCGGCTCGGTCGCCTCCTCGGTCGGCGCGCAGATCGCCATCGATCTCGTCAACGAGAAGGGCGGCATTGGCGGCAAGACCAAGATCGTGCCCGTTCCCGCCGACTCCCAGAGCAAGGCCGACGTCGCCATCAACGAGGCCGAGCGCCTGATCAGCCAGGAGAAGATCGACATCATCAACGGCGTCTATTCCAGCGCGCATGCCGTGCCGATGGCGGCGAAGGTCGAGCAGCAGAAGAAGATCCTCTGGATCACCACCGCCGTGTCGACCGCCGTGTTCAAGGACAAGAACCTGCAATATGTCTTTCGCGCGCAGATCCACTCCGACCAGTACGGCCAGGCGTTTGCAGGCTTTCTTGCCGAGCACGCCAAGGGCAAGCTCGGCATGGAGCCGAAGGACGTCAAGGTCGCACTGATCCATGAGGACGGCCCCTATGGAGTCGGTGTCGCCGCCGCCGACGAGGCCTATGCCAAGGAGGCCGGCATACAGGTTGTGCTGCGCGAAGGCTATTCGGCCTCAGCGCCCGATCTTTCGGTGCTCGTGACCAAGCTCAAGCGCGCCAAGGTCGACGTGATCTCGCACGCCGGCTACAACCCGGACATCACGCTCTTCCTGCGCCAGGCGCGCGAAAGCGGGCTTCGGTTCAAGATGCTGTTCGGCGCCGGCGCCGGCTACAGCCAGCTCGACAAGCTGCGCGCGACCTTTGGTCCCGACATCGATAATTTCTGCAATATCGATCCGGTACCGGCACAGCTGCTGGATCCCTCGAAGCTTGCGCCGGGCATGGGCGAGCTGATCAAGACCATGGTGACGCGCTACCAGGCCAAGACCGGCGCGACCGACGTCCCGCCGCACTGTTCGATGGGTTTCAACCAGACCTGGGTGCTGCTGAACAACGTGCTGCCTGTCGCCAAGGAGAAGTATGGCAGCTTCGAGCCGGAAGCCATTCGCAAGGCAGCGCTTGACGTCGACATCCCGCCCGGCGGAACCATCCAGGGCTACGGTGTGAAATTCTTTCCGCCGGGGACGCCGCTCTCTGGCCAGAACGAACGCTCGACGCCGGTGGTGATGCAGAATGCCGGCGAGCACATCTCCGTGGTGTGGCCGACCAACATCCGCACGCAAGACCCGGTGTTTCCGCTGCCGAAGGGATCGACCTACGGGGCGTAGAGCACGCGGCGCGGCACTTCCCGCTCTTTCCGCCGTGGCGAAGGATGGCTTCGCGAAGCGACGCCCGGTGCGGGGTCGCTCTCCGCGCGTGGATCTCTCGTGATTCGAATTCGCGGCAACGTACCGCTCATCCGGCGCTTCGCGCCACCTTCTCCCGCAAGGGGAACGGAAAGCAGCGCCTGTCTCGCCGGCAACATGGCGCCCCCAATCACTATCCGCCGCCCCTCCGCTATTCGCCATTGCAGACCGCGACACTTGCATCCAGGGGTCATTCTTTTCGCGCTGGAGCGGGATCTTCGACCATCTGGCAACTCACGCTCGGTGCGACAAAAAGTCTTTTTCAAACAAATGCTTCCCAGAGTGTGAACTGGATAACTAGCACCCGCTTCGTTTCGTACGTACAAGCCTATCAGCCAATCGCGCCTGGTTTTGGCACAAACGGCACACCGGCTCCGCATTTCGAAGCCGTCCAGCGCGGATCAGACATCTTCAGAAACGCGAATTCCACAGCTGGGGGTGACGATGCCCGCCATATTCGAATTACTCTACAAGGAATTTTGCCGCGCCCGCCTTTCCGAAATGCGCAAGCAGCTTTTGCTCACGGGCAAACATCCCAAACTTTTTCTGCCGGACGACGAGTCCGCCGACTCGGATGGGGTCGATCCGCAACACGAAGCCGAATTGAAGCGCACGCGGGAATAGTCACGTCGAGGCACTCCATTTTTGGGAGGCAACGTTGAATACGCCAGAGTCTATGCTGCGTCGATTGCCTGTCTGTCTTGCTTGACCATAGCGGTGATGATGGCTGTCGGAGTCTGGTAGTGCTCGCACTTTCCTCGCCCCCTTGACCGAGAGGGTGGCTCACGCCGCAAGGGTTCGCGGTGAGCTCGGAGCAATTTGGCTTCTTCTACAACACAACGCGCCGCCCCTCTTCTGCGGCCCAATAGCCGGCATAGTTGACCTTGATGGTGTCATAGGCAAGCGCGAGATCCGACAGCGGCTGGCGTCCGGTCACGGCGCATTCCATGAAATCCTGGATCTCCTGGAGATAGCCGCGCGTCCATTCCTCCTCGAGGCAGACATATTGCCATCCGGTCTTGCGGTCGACTTTTTCGGTGATGTAGACGGAGGCGAGCTTCTCCTCCGACGTCTGGTAGCTCATCAGATGATTGTTCGGGGTGATGTTGGCGAACAACGAGCCGCCGGACGTATAGGTCTCGATCAGGTTGCGTACCCCGCCCATGATCATATCGCCGGAGAACACGGTGGCCTTGGTGCCGTCGGAGAATGTCGCCGTCAACGTGCCCCAATCCTCGACATCAACAGGATTGGCCTTGATGTAGGTGCGCTCCTCCGGCTTGAGGATGGCCGTGACGTTGCCGACATCGCCGGTGACGCTGGCGACATGAATTTTCTCCCCTCGCGCGCGCGCCTCGACCTGCTTGAGATAGAGCACGGCAGAGAGCGGATGGCAGCCCATGCGGATCAGCGAGCCGCCGCCGGTCATCGCCCATTGCGCGGCATGCGCGGCGTGCGAGCCGGAATGGCTCTCCTCACCCTTCATGAACAGGACTTTGTCCTTCGTCGCCTTGATGATTTCAGCTGTCTTGGTGACCGCCGGGGCATAGATCCAGTCCTCGGCATACATGAACAGTTTTCCGGTACGCTCGATCGCGGCGCGCGTTGCGTTCATCTCCTCCATCAGGCGTTCATACATCAGCGCCTTCGGCACGTGCTTGCCGATCGGCTGCTTGTCGCCGTCCCGGCCGAAATAGCCGGCGAAAGGCTTTTCACAGATGACATGCTTGCCGGCCTGCATGGCCGCGACGATCATCTCGGCATGCAGATTTGGCGGCGTGCAGATGTCAACGACATCGAGTGCGCGGTCCGCAATCAGTTCCGCAAAGCTGCGGTAGACGCGCGCGATGCCGTGACGGGCGGCAAATGCAATGACGTGGTCGCCGCGCGCGGCGACCGCAGCAACCTCGACGTCCACGCCATAGACGCGCCGCAACGCATACATGTGCAGCTCCGACACGAAGCCGCAGCCGACGAGTCCGACCCTGATCCTGGCCATGGTGCCCCCTTGCTTTGGGC
Organism: Bradyrhizobium sp. USDA 4474; assembly: GCF_054057515.1. Classification (NCBI taxonomy): domain Bacteria; kingdom Pseudomonadati; phylum Pseudomonadota; class Alphaproteobacteria; order Hyphomicrobiales; family Nitrobacteraceae; genus Bradyrhizobium; species Bradyrhizobium sp. USDA 4474. The sequence goes on from NZ_JBSRZJ010000002.1 coordinate 1,561,002, forward strand.
GGCACTATAGCGCCAAGGCAGAGCTATTGCACCGAGACGCGCACCACGCCTGCGCTCATCATGCCGAGCGCGCGGGCGGCGGGCACCGAGAGATCGACGATGCGGCCGCGGATGAAGGGACCGCGATCATTGACGCGGCATTGAATCGTCCGCCCGCTGTAGGAAACCCTGAGAATGCTGCCGAATGGGCGCGTCCTATGCGCACAGGTCAACTCGCCGTTTTTCGCGGCTTTGCCGTATCCATAATATGAGGCAAGTCCGCTTTCAGCGTGGGCGACGGAAAATGCAGAAAGCGAGAAACTGGTCAGACAAAACAATAAGCTCGGATGCGCTCGCACGGCACCGCTCCCGGTTGGCCTTGCCCGGCGCAGCAACGTCCTCCGGTTCCAGATGGTTCCGGAATCCCGCCGGGCATTGCCCGGCGGGTCCATCACACATTGTTACTGCTTGTGAAAAACCAGCGTCCGCACCTCGATGCTCTCGCGCGGCGCAGCATCCCGGGGCGTGGTCGGATCGACGAAGGCCGTGTGCGGCCCAAAGCGCGTGCGGCCGTCCGTTGCGGAATCATAGCATTTCAGCAGCAGCGCTTCGTCGGCCGTCATCTCGGGGAAATAGAACCAGCGGTGGTTGGGATTGTATTTCACCGAATAAGTCTCGCCGCGGCGATTGGGATAGATCAAGTCGGAGGCGACGAGATCCTCGGGCGCAACAGTCGTGCCGTCGGCTATCGCGAGCGGTGAGTCCCGCAATGGGCCGCAGATCGGCCGCCACAAATTGATCACCTGGACGCGGCCCTTGAGCAACTCATCGGCCTCCTCAGGCAGATGCTCGCGCACGCGATTGGCGCCGGACACGATGGTCTGATCGACATGGACCCGGGTTGCCGGCTGACGCGGGCCGCCATCGCGAATATCAGGAGCGCCCTCGACGCGCTTGCGCACGGTATGATCGAAGATGACAACGCGATCGGCCTTCAGGGTCGCGCGCAGGAATGCCTCGACGGCGGGATAGTAGACCGCGCGGATTTCCTCGTCGTTGTAAAAGTCCTTGACGTGGGTCGGATGGCGCACCAGCGCAAAACCTTCGCGATCGAGCGAGAAGCTCCCGGCGATCAAGCGCGCATCGAAGATCGGCACCAGATGCGGCTCCGGAAGAGATGTGCTCTTGGGCTCGCCCGGCGGCGGATCGAAAGCGTAGGTGCGCGGCTTTCCCGAGACTGGCGCGAGGTAGTTGAGTTCAGCGGTGACGAAGGGAAGCGATTCGATTTTTGTTTCTTGCAGGCCCATGGCCGGTCTCCCGATGTGGTCGTCTGAAGGATTTTTGACGGGATGGAGCAGGCCGCAAGGGAGGCGGTGCAAATAGCAATGCGGGTGTCGTGGCGAGCCGGAAATGCAGAAGGAACGTTTCGCGGGAGGCAGGTGCGCGTTGATCACCTTCTCCCCTTGCGGGAAAAGGCGGGGAAACGCGCACTCAGCCCTGATCGTGTGGCTGTCGCTCTAGCGCTCACCAATAATGGCGGTAGTACGGTCGGTAATAGGGCCGGTAGTAGCCATAGCGATAACCGTAATACGGACGGTAAGGCCGATAATATCCGGGATAGGCCGGCCCGTAACCGTAACCGTAATAGGCCGGCGCATAACCATAGCCATAGCCGGGGTAGCCGTAACCGCCATAGTAGCCGTAAGGCGCGCCGGCGATGGCGCTGCCGATGAGCGCGCCGGCCGCGAAGCCGCCAAAGCCCCATCCGAAGCCACGACCACGCCAATAGACCTGCGTGACGTCATCGCCGACCGTGGCCTTCATGGTCGCGACATTGGTCGGCAGCGGCGCCGCCGCCGCCTGCCCGATTTGGCCTGCCAAGACCGCGGCGGTCAGCGAGCAGGCAATTGCCGTCTTCCAGTTACTCATCGTCTCACTCCCTGTCTGACGTTTCGTTCGGAAGGGATCGCAAGCCATGATCTGGCATCTTTGCGCCAGATCAAAGCGCGAAATCAAAGTCTCGAATTCGCGTGCAGCGCACAAGGCGCTGGCGTGCCCCGGAAATGAGCGGCGGACGACGGGGCCGGAAGGGGTACGCACCCCGGCAAAGCGTTAAGCTTCCCATGCGTTCGCAACCAACAAGCACCTTCCCGATTACCTATTCGTACCGTTACTATCGGTTCCGATGGCGCGCGGCCGGAAGGCACTTCGCGAAGGCCTTGGTTTGCGCCAGAATTTGGCTTGCGCCTGACGAGTGGGAGGATGACATGAGTGCCGCCGGAAATGAGCCGCTTGCCCGCCAGGCCTTGGCGTTTGTCCTTGCGGGCGGACGTGGCAGTCGGCTGCTGGAATTGACCGACCGGCGCGCCAAGCCCGCGGTCTATTTCGGCGGCAAGTCCCGCATCATCGATTTCGCGCTGTCGAACGCCGTGAACTCGGGCATCCGCCGCATCGCGGTCGCCACCCAGTACAAGGCGCACAGCCTGATCCGGCATCTCCAGATGGGCTGGAACTTCTTCCGCCCCGAGCGCAACGAGAGCTTCGACATCCTGCCGGCAAGCCAGCGCGTCTCGGAGAGCATGTGGTATGTCGGCACGGCGGATGCGATCTACCAGAACATCGACATCATCGAATCGCACAATGCCCGCTTCATCGTCGTGCTCGCCGGCGACCACATCTACAAGATGGACTACGAGGTGATGTTGCGGCAGCACGTCGACAGTGGCGCCGACGTCACGGTGGGCTGTCTCGAAATGCCGCGTGAGGAATCCTCCGGCTTCGGCATCATGCATATCGATGAGAACGGCTGGATCCAGCAGTTCCTCGAGAAGCCCAAGGATCCGCCGCCGATGCCGGGCAAGCCGGACGTCTCGCTCGCGAGCATGGGCATCTACGTCTTCAACACCAAATTCCTGTTCGACGAGCTCAAGCGCGACGCCGAGGACCCGAACTCGAACCACGATTTCGGCAAGGACATCATCCCGTACATCGTCAAGAACGGCCGCGCCATCGCGCATCAGTTCTCGACCTCGTGCGTGCGTTCGGGCAGCGATCCCCGCGCCTACTGGCGCGATGCCGGCACGGTGGATGCCTATTGGGCCGCCAATATCGACCTCACCGACGTGGTGCCGGAGCTCGATCTGTTCGACCGGGCCTGGCCGATCTGGTCCTATGCGGAGATCACGCCGCCGGCCAAGTTCGTCCACGACGAGGAGAGCCGGCGCGGCCAGGCCGTGAGCTCGCTGGTCTCGGGCGGCTGCATCATTTCCGGCGCGTCGCTGCGCCGTTCGCTGCTGTTTACCGGGGTGCGCATCAATTCCTATGCCAATGTCGAGAACGCCGTGATCATGCCCTACGTCAATGTCGGCCGCGGCGCGCGGCTGAAGAACGTCGTGATCGACCGCGGCGTGGAGATTCCGGAGGGGCTCGTCATCGGCGAGGACCCGGAATTCGACGCCAAACGTTTCCGCACCACCGAACAGGGCATCTCGCTCGTCACCCAGCCGATGATCGACAGGCTCTCAATACATGATGCCTGTTCGCGTCCTCTCGGTCGCTTCTGAAGTCTATCCCATCATCAAGACCGGCGGCCTCGCTGACGTCGCCGGCGCGCTGCCGATTGCGCTGAAGGCGCACGGCGTCGAGATGCGGACCTTGATGCCGGGCTATCCTGACGTGATGCGGCTGCTGTCGGGCGCGGATGAGATCCGCAGCTGGCCGGATTATTTCGGCGGCCCGGGCCGGCTGCTCGCAGGCTCGCGTGACGGGCTCGATCTGTTCGTGCTCGACGTGCCGCATCTCTATGCACGGCCCGGCAATCCCTACGTCACTTCCGAGGGCGTGGACTGGCCTGACAACGGCGTGCGTTTCGCGGCGCTGTCGCGCGTCGCGGCCGATATCGGCCACGGGCTCGTCGCCAGCTTCCTCCCTGATGTCGTTCACGCCCATGACTGGCAGGCCGGACTTGCGCCGGCCTATCTGCACTACGACGGTGGGCGGCGGCCCGGCACGGTCATGACCATCCACAACATGGCCTATCAGGGCAAGTTCGACCGCGCTCTGGCCAATGCGGTCGGCCTGCCCTGGAACGCCTCGTTCGACGTCCACGGCCTCGAATATTTCGGCGGCATCAGTTTTTTGAAGGCCGGCTTGCAACTCGCCGACCGCATCACCACGGTGTCGCCGACCTACGCGCGTGAAATCCAGAGCGATGAAGGCGGCATGGGGCTCGGCGGCCTGCTGCGTGAACGCGCAAGCGTGCTCAGCGGCATCCTCAACGGCATCGACATCGAGGTCTGGAATCCGCAGACCGATCCACATATCGCCTATCGCTTCGGCGCGCAGGACCTCACGTTCCGCGCCGCGAACAAGGCGGTGCTTCAGCAACAATTCAATCTCGATTCCTCCGACGAAGCGCCGCTGCTCGGGGTCATCAGCCGGCTATCCTGGCAAAAAGGGCTCGACCTCATGCTCGAGGCGATCCCGACAATCCTCGAGCAGGGCATGCAACTTGCGCTGCTCGGCAGCGGCGACCGCGATCTTCAGGACCGCTTTCAGGCCGCAGCACGCGCCAATCCCGGGCGCATCGGGGTCCTGATCGGCTATGACGAGATTCTCGCCCATCTGATCCAGGCCGGCTCCGACGCGCTGCTCGTGCCCTCGCGGTTCGAGCCATGTGGGCTCACCCAGCTCTGCGCGCTGCGCTACGCTGCCGTGCCCATCGTCTCGCACGTGGGAGGCCTCGCGGATACGATCGTCGATATCGGCGAAGCGGGGCGTGGCGCCACCGGTTTCAAATTCGGCCCCGTCACGGCCGATGCCCTCGCCGGCACGCTGCGCAAGGCAAAGGCTGCCTTCCACGACAAGGCGACCTGGCGACGGCTGCAATTGAACGGCCTTGCGACTGACGTCTCCTGGCGCAATCGCGCCGGCGAGTACGCCGCGCTCTATCGCAGCCTTGCGGCGTCCCGCGGCGCGTGAGGCCTTCTTCGCCTCCCCCGCATGCGGCAGAGGCAATCGCGTATGGTTTCTTTGTCTGCGGGTTTGCTCTCCCTCTCCCGCAAGCGGGAGAGATCTCATCCAAACTTGTACGACGCCATCGCGACGTTCGCGACCTCGTCGACGAAGACGCGCTTGCCGACGTCGTCGCCGGCGGCACCTGCCGCAACCATCAGCGGCAACAGGTGATCCTCGCGCGGATGGGCAAGACGCGCACTCGGCGCCTTCTCCCAGTCGACCAGCATGGCATTGCGACGCGCCGCATCCGGATTGCCGATCGCCTCGTTCAGATAGGCCTCGAAATCGTAGGAAACCGGCTTTGACTCGGCGCGGCCAAAACCGCGCATGTTGTGATAGGTGAGCCCGCTACCGACGATCAGGATGCCCTCGTCCCGGAGCGAGGCGATCGCCTGCCCGACCTTGATGTGCTCGGCCGCGTCATAGCTCGACTTCAGCGACAGCAGCACGATCGGCATGTCGGCGCTCGGGTACATCAGGCCGAGCGGCACGAAGGTGCCGTGATCAAAGCCCTGATCGGGATCTTCCCGGCAATCGAGGCCCGCATGCTTGAGCAGCGCCCTCACCTCTGCAGCGAGTTCGGGCTGGCCCGGCGCGGGATATTTGATGTGGTAGGTATGCTCGGGGAAACCGTAATAGTCGTACACCATCGGCGGATGCGCCGAGGTCGACACCGTAAAGGCCTCGGCCTCCCAATGACCGGTGATGACGAGCACCGCCTTCGGCCTTGCGGGCAGAAGCTGCGGCAGCCGGCCGAACTCCGCGGCGGTCTTGGCATATTGCACCCGCCTGTCCTCCATGAACGGCCAGGGGCCACCGCCGTGGGACAGGAAGAGGGTCGGAAATCGCGTCATTTGTGGCGGCTCGTCTCAACGACATCATGCGCGTGTATCTGCCCGCGCGCTCGGCGGCGAGCATAGGCAAACCGGTATGGTTAGCAAGTCGTTAACGATTTGCCGCCCACAATCCAGCCGTGGCCGAAGGAACGGGCCAGAAGACAAGCGAGACGGTTGAGATGAGGAAGTTTGCGCTGGGGGATGTCGTCAACAGTGACAAGGGCCGCCGCGGCGTCGTCCGCGCCGCCTACCGATCAAAGGAAGGCCAGCAGTTCTACGCCGTCGAGAAGGACGGCGCGATGGACTATCTGGAAGAAGACCGGCTAACGCCGGCGCCGCGCGTCGAGCTCGCGGCCTAAGCCCAACTCATTTCTCGCTCTCACGCGCAAGCCGGTCCAGACGCTCCGCAGACGGGTCGTCGCCGCTGGCGATACGGTCATTCGCAATCAGCAGCAGATGGTCACCGTCCGCAGCGGCATCCCAGTGCGGCAGCTCCGCGCCGTTGGGATCGCCGCTCCGGGCGAAATTGATCCAGTAGGCCCGGATGCGGCTTGCGACCTCGCGATCACGCCGCGAGAAAATGCCGGCGCCCGGGACCCCCTCCGCGCCGAAGATGAATTGCAGCTCGCGCCCGTGGCCTTCGTCTGGATTGCTGCGCCGGGCTTCCGGCACATAGGCAAAGCGATAGCGGAAGGTCGGCGCGCCCGTCGCGGCATGCAGCCGGGCGAGCCGTCGCGCCGGTTCGGCAAAAACCTTGTCGGTGTAGAAGCTCGCCGCCACCTCTGACGGTTTCGCAGCGTTCGGATAGAGCTCGCGCAGCGCGTCCGGGCTCTCGCCCGACGATGACAACGCCTCCTTGACCTCGAGCTCGCTGTCGAAGCGGGTCTCGTCGTCATTCGAGCCGACGATCAGGGGAATGCGGCTCTCATGTCCTGCCGCAAATCCGGCGGCGATGTCTTCCGTCACCAGGTTTCCATCCATTGCCGGCGCAAAACTGCGCGGCGTTTTCTCCAGCAGGCGCTGTTCGGCAGCAAGCAGGCGCGCCGGCGCGGCTGCACGCAAATCCGCGGCTGGCCCGAGCGCGGCGACAAGCTGCCGGCCCACGGCCTCGGCCTGCTGCGACGACGGCAGGAGCGCGCGGCCGGGCACCGATTGCAGAATGGCTTTCTGGAACAGATCGCGTGATTGGGTGCACAGCATCAGCAGCGCGATCGATGTCGCGCCGGCGCCGTTGCCGAACAGCGTGACGTTGTTCGCATCGCCGCCGAAGGCCGCGATGTTGTCGTGCACCCAACGCAACGCCGCGATCTGGTCCATCAGGCCAAAATTGCCGGAGCCGCCGTCCGACAGCGCGGGATGGGTGAGCCAGCCGAACGCGCCCAGACGATAGTTCACGGTCACCACGATGAGGCCGGCCTGTGCAATCCTCGAGCCGTCGAACAACGGATCGTTGGCGGTGCCCGTAACGAAGCCGCCGCCGTGGATGAACACCATCACCGGCAGCGGCCCGTCGATGCCGAAGGGGCGAAACACGTTCAGCGTGAGGCAATCCTCACGCGCCGCGGGCATCGACGGCTGCAGACATGGCGCGCCATAATCGTAGGCCGTGCTCATCTCCGAACTCTCCGGCAAACTCTGCGGCGGACGCCAGCGCAGGTGACCGACCGGCGGGGCTGCATAGGCGAGGCCCTTGAAGGAGGCCACCTCGCCGGCGACGGCCCCGAGCATCTGGCCTTCGCGCGTCAACGCAAATGGAAATTGTCCAACCGGTTGGGCCCTGGCCGCGCCGGTGCAGAGCAATGCAAGGACCGCAATGAGCGCAAGCAGGAATCGCATCTTCCGGGAATCTCGATGCGCGAAAATGTTCCCCTGCAGGTTACGTCCGCGGCCCGGAGCGAGGCAAGCGCTGCGACCCGCCTCTAGTGGCCCTTGGCAATGATCTCCGCGAGCGCACGTCGCGCGATGATGCCGAGCTCGCCCAGCGTTGAATGGCCGGACCGAGCCGCCTCGATCAGGCGTTCGGCGATGAACCTGCGGCTGTCGTGATCGCCGCCATGCGGCAATTGACGGCACGTCTCCTCCAGGACGACGTCCATGTTGGCTTTGGTTCGTTCACTCAACTCTGTCATGACGATCTGGGGTATGCGTGGCTTGTAGCCGCAAGCATACACAGACGGATCGTCCATGATTAGCCCGGGCAATCACGGCCATTGTGCGTCGCGATGCGTGCATCGAACCAACCGTTCGCGCCGCCACGATGACGCCGCAAACGGCTACCGGGGATTGCATCTGTTCTGATGACAAGCCGAACCTGCAGGGTTAGCCTGCCGGCAAAACAAGATAGACGGGAGGAACACCATGCCTGACGCAATGGTCGCCGCGCCTGACTCCAACACGGCTGACGGAACCGTCCAACAGGTCGACGTTGCGGTGGTCGGAGCCGGATTTGCCGGGCTCTATCTTCTCCATCGCCTTCGCAAGGCGGGCTTTTCGGTCGTCGGTCTCGACGAAGCCGGCGATGTGGGGGGCACCTGGTACTGGAACCGCTATCCCGGCGCGCGCTGCGACATCCAGACCATCGATTACGGCTACACGTTCGATCCGGAACTCGACAGTCTCTGGACCTGGTCGGAGAAATACGCGACGCAGCCGGAAATCCTGCGCTATCTCGGCTTCGTTGCCGACCGCTACGATCTGCGCCGCGACATCCGCTTCAAGACCAAGGTCACCGAAGCCAGATGGGACGAGCAAGCCGAGCGCTGGCAGCTGACCACCAACAACGGCGCGCCGGTCTCCTGCCGCCATTACATCATGGCCACCGGCTGCCTCTCCGCGCCAAAGCCGCCGGAAATCGACGGCGTCAAGGATTTCAAGGGCGAAATCTATTTCACCGGACGCTGGCCGCATGACGGCGTCGATCTCGCGGGAAAGCGCGTCGCCGTGATCGGCACGGGCTCATCAGGCATCCAGTCGATTCCGCTGATTGCCGAGCAGGCGGCGCATCTCACCGTGTTCCAGCGCACGCCGAATTTCGCGCTACCCGCGCATAACGGCCCCTCGCCGGCCGATCGCAGGGATCTGTTCCAGAGCGACCGCGCGGCCTATCGCGAGCAGGCGCGGCAGTCGATGGCCGGTGTGCCCTATCCGCAGCAAACCGTCGTGAGCTGGCAGCTCAGCGATGCCGAGCGTCGCGAGCGCTTCGAACGCGCCTGGGCGGCCGGCGACCTCGTCCACATCCTGAGCCAGCTCTGGGCCGATCAGGCCGTCGATGTCGACGGCAACAAGATCGTCCAGGACCTGATCCGCGAAAAGATCTCGGCGGCCGTGAACGACCCGGAGACGGCGGCGGCGCTGATGCCGCACGATCATCCGTTCGGCGCCAAGCGGCCCTGCCTCGAGACCAATTATTACGCGACCTTCAACCGGCCTGATGTCACGCTGGTCAATCTGCGCCAGGAGCCGATCAAGGCGATCACGGCAAGCGGCATCTCGACGAGCGGCCGCAGCTTCGATGTCGACATCATCGTGTTCGCGACCGGATTCGACGCCATGACCGGCGCGATCCGGGCCGTGCATCCGATCACGGGGCGCGGCGGCAAGTCGCTGACGGATGTCTGGGCACAGGGGCCGCAGAGCTATCTCGGGCTCACCGTCGAAGGCTTTCCGAACTTCTTCATGATCACCGGGCCCGGCAGCCCGTCGGTGCTGTCGAACATGGCAGTCTCGATCGAGCAGCATGTCGACTGGGTCGTCGATCGCCTCGCCGCGCTTCGCGATGCGGGTTTCACCACGATCGAGCCGACCGAGACGGCGCAGGCCGGCTGGAACAGGCACATGGCGGACTGCGCGATGCTGACGCTGCACCGGCTCGCCAACACCTGGTACACGGGCGCCAACGTGCCCGGCAAGGTGCAGGGCCTGATGCCCTATACCGGCGGCGTCGGGCCCTATCGCAGCATCTGCGACGAAGTCACGAGGCGCGGCATGCTCGGCTTCAGGCTGTCGGGCCCCAACGTCGCCGCGCAATGCAATGACGGCGAGGTGGTGCGGCTTCAGCCTGACGTCCGCCTGGTGCTGAACCTGCTGACCTCGCTGAACCTGCCGCCGATCGAGTCGATGGGCGCGATCGGCGCCCGCGCCTTCGTCAATGAGTTCAACAAGGGCCGGCCGGCGGGACGGCCGATCGGCGACATCGTCGACGGCACTTTACCCGGCGCCGACGGCCCGCTGCCTTATCGCCTCTACAAGCCGGCGACGCCGGGCCCGCATCAAATCGTGGTCTATTTCCACGGCGGCGGCTGGGTGCTCGGCGACGAGCAGTCGGACGAGCCGTTCTGCCGCGACATGGTGCGGCGGACGGGCATGGCCTTCGTCAGCGTCGGCTATCGCCATGCACCGGAGCATCGCTTCCCCGCAGCGGCCGAGGACGGCTATGCGGCGACGCGCTGGATATCGGAGCATCTGGCCGAGCTCGGCGGCATCTCGGGCCCGGTACTGGTTGCGGGATGGAGCGCCGGCGGCAACATCGCCGCCGTCACCTGCCAGCTCGCGCGCGACCGCGGCGGGCCCAACATAGCAGGCCAGCTGCTGGTATGCCCGGTCACCGACTGCAGCTTCGACCGGCCCTCCTATAACGAGAATGCGACGGGCTACTTCCTGACGCGGTCGCTGATGTACTGGTTCTGGGACCTCTACTGCTCGCCTGCCGACCGCACCGATCCGCGCGTCTCGCCGCTGCGCGGCAACGTCGCCGGCCTGCCGCCGGCTTTCGTCGTCACCTGCGAATTCGATCCGTTGCGCGACGAGGGCATCGCCTATGCCGAGGCGATGGCGGCCGCCGGCGTACCGGTCGAGCAGCTCAAAGCGCACGGCCATTTCCACTCGTCCTTTCCAATGGTCGACGTGGTGATCACTGGCGTCCAGGGCCGGGTGCAGATGGCTGGAGCCTTGCGGCGCTTCGCCGGGCTTCCGCCGGAGGCCAAAAGCGGCGACGAGACCAGCCAAAGCCAAGTGGACCCGGCACGCAGGATCGCAGCGGCTGCGAGTTAGGCGGCCGACGGGAACCTTTGCCCTGACGTCGCGTTGTTGCGGCCTGGCATCGAGATGCAGCAATGGTGTGGGCCCCGGCATGCAGGCGTTGCATGCTGGGGTTGTTTTTGCGTGAGGCGGGGACGATGGGGGATGCATCTGATACGAATTCAAAGGTCGATTTCGGCGCGCGGGCAGTGCTGCAGAAATGGCCCTCACTCGGCAATCAGCGCCGGCCGGACCGCACGCCCTATCAGGTGAGCGAAGGCACGCTCGACGCCTGCATCTCGGCTTTCATGCAGAAGCCTGCGCCATCCAGGCATCTCTATGAGATCCGCACGGCGGCGCAGCCACCGCTGGTCACGGACATTCTCTCGCCCGAGCACGTCATCGAGCTGTCGCGGCTGCGGGACTATCTCTGACCGTAGGCGAACACCGCCGCACACCACCGACAAGGGTCTCATGCGCCTGCCGTCATCCGGCCAGGAACCTTCTTCCGGTTTTTCCCGTTAACCGCATCGGAAGCCAAGAAACCAGGCCAAGACGTGAGTATCTCCGATGCTTGAAGCTGGCGTGCCATCCGCGGTCGTGCCCTACGGCGCAGACCAGACCATGTTCGTGGTGATCGATCGCCTCGACAAGACCACTGAAATCGGCGTCGAACGAAACGATCTCGATGCAGCGATCAGCGAGCTCGTCGCCGGCTGCTTCAACGATCCCGTCAAGGTGATCTCGTTCAACACGCTCGAGCACTGGATGAAGGACATCTCGACCGACGTCGCCGACGAGATCCAGGCGCGGTGCGATATCGATGGCGTGACGCTGCCGGATTATCTCAGTGATTTCGTCGAGAGCCACAGCTGAGCTCTTCGCGATACCCGCCTCAAATCGCAGGCAACAAAAAAGCGCCGCTTCCGCGGCGCTTTTCGTGTGTCGATATCACAATCCTAGTGGTGCCAGAATATTGCCAGCAGCAGGATGATCGGCAGCGGTACGCCAAGCAACCAGAGCAAAGCACCTCGTCCAAAGCCCATGATTTCCTCCTCCATGGTCATGCAGACATGACGTCGGAGACGGGAGGAAGTTCCGCGGCCCGCGGTGAGGACGAATGCGTGCAGAGCATGGATCGCGGGAGTTATAGCGTCAGCCGCGCCGCCGGCCGGCGATGACCTCGATCTCGCGGCGGCGGTCGCCGGCGAAGGTCAGGAGCTTTTCGATCGTCAGCGCATCCGTGATCCGTTTGGCAAGTCGCTCGGCGCGCGCAGCCTGATCTTCGAGATACTGGATCGTGTTCAAGCGCCGTCTCCCCCCAAAGCCCCGAATTGCCGGACATCCATCGTGCGGGAGAGCGACTAACAGCCGGTTAAGCAAGGTCCGGATCATGCTCTATTGCACCACGTCGAGCCGGACATTGGCGAGGCCCTTGTCGACCATGCCGAGCGCCTCGGCCGCGGACGGCGAGATGTCGACCACGCGTCCACGGACAAACGGCCCGCGATCGTTGACCCTGACGGTGACGAAGCGGCCCGAGGAGACATCGGTGACGCGCAGCCTGGTGCCGAACGGCAGCGTCGGATGAGCCGCGGTCATCTCGTTCTTGTCGAACCTCTCGCCGCTTGCGGTCTCGGTATCCGAATAGAAACTGGCGAGACCGTGCGAAGCGGTGGACTTGGCGTCCGCGGTCTCATCGTGGACACGCAGCCGGCTGACCGGGTGCGGATGCAGCGCTGCGAGACGGTGCGGATGCTCGATCGCCGCCTGTCTGCTGGTCGTGGCAAGGTCGGCCTTCTGGCGACCAACCGGTGATTGCGCGCATGCGGCGAGCGATGCGGCACCCACGATGCCGAGCAGCAAGCGGGGCGACATTGCCAGCGAAGTCAGGGTCGTTTCGGCACGTGCAAAGCGAGACATATTGCGCCCTCCGAACACGCCCAAGTTTCGGCGGGCAATGAGGGCAGAACCTTGTCTGAAGAAAAGCAGGCCTGAGGCCAGGGGCCGTTTCGCGCCAGCTGTGACGAATTCACCACAGTCACATGTCCCGTTTAGACACAGAAGCGCGCAAGATCAGCCCGCATTGCATCTCCCGATGCATTCCGACCTCTTCCCGCTGAAGCTTGGGGAGAGGTTAAGGAGGTACTCTCGCTCGCTCCCTCTCCCCGTTCTCACGGGGAGAGGGAGGGATGAGGGGCCACCTCCGCAGGCTCGACTTGAATTGTGAGCCTCAGTATTTCGGCTCGTACATCTGCGACTGGACCAGGCCCTTCACGTCGTTGGGCGGGGGTCCGTCGGCAAGCCCGCGCTGAAAGGCGACGTCCGCGACGGCAACCGCAATGCGGGCCGAGACCTCGCGGATGCGCGGCAGCGCCGGATAGAGGCTGCCTTGATCCAGATCCTCCTTGCCGACGCAATTCGCAAGCGTATGGGCGGCCGCCATGAACATCTCGTCGGTCACGAGCCGCGAGCGGCTGGCGATAACGCCGAGGCCGACGCCGGGGAAGATGTAGGAGTTGTTGCCCTGGCGCGGCACGAAGGTGCGGCCATTGAGCTTGACCGGATCATAGGGACTGCCGCAGGCAAACAGCGCACGCCCCTCCGTGTAGCGGTAGGCATCCTCCGCCGAGCACTCCGCCTTCGAGGTCGGATTCGACAGTGCGAACACGATCGGCTGCGCGTTGAGCTCGGCCATCGCCTTCAGCACATCAGGGGTGAACGCGCCGCCGACCGCGGCGACGCCGATGATCGCCGTCGGCTTGAGCGTCTTGATCGCGGTGAGGAAGTCGGCGATCGGCGCCTGGTCGGTATGGGCATAGCGGAGCTTGTGGCCGGAGAGGCCGGCGCGGCCGCTGACGACGAGGCCGCGGGAATCCACCAGCCAGTTGCGCGGCAGCGCCTCCGCTTCGGTTGCGCCCTCCGCCATCATGGCGGAGACGACCAGATCGGCAATGCCGGTCGCCGCCTCGCCCGCCCCGAGGAACAGGATACGCTGATCCCCGAGCTTGCCGCCGCTCACCTTCAGCGCCGAGAACAGGCCGGCGAGCGCGACTGCCGCGGTGCCCTGGATGTCGTCATTGAAGACGCAGGCTTCGTCCCGGTATTTGTGCAGCAGCTTGAACGCGGAATGATTGGCGAAATCCTCGAACTGGATCAGCACGCCCGGAAAGGTTTTTTGCGCGGCTGTCATGAACTCGTCGACGAAGCTGTCATAGGCTTCGCCGGTGAGCCGCCGCTCGCGCAGGCCGAGATAATAGGGATCGTTGAGAAGCTCTTCGTTGTTGGTGCCGACGTCGAGCACGACAGGCAGGCATTGCTCGGGATGCACGCCTGCACAGGCCGAATAGAGCGACAGCTTTCCGACCGGAATGCCCATGCCGTTGGCGCCGAGATCGCCGAGGCCGAGGATGCGCTCGCCGTCGGTGACGACGATCAGCTTGGCTGGATAGGGCCAGTTCTTCAGAATCTCGGCAATCTGGCCGCGATCGCGCGAGGAGATGAACATCCCGCGCGGCCGCTGGAAGATCAGGCCGTATTTCTGGCAGGCAAGCCCGACCGTCGGCGTGTAGATGATCGGCTGGATCTCGTCGATGTTGTCGACGACCACGCGGAAGAACAGCGATTCGTTGCGGTCATGCAGCGCATTCAGCGCGACGTATTTTTCCAGATCGGTCGGCAGCGTGCGCAGATTGGTCAGCACCCGCTCCGCCTGCGTCTCCATCGTCAGCACGCACGGCGGCAGCAGGCCGCGCAGACCGAGCGCGGTGCGCTCCGCCTCGGTGAAGGCCGTGCCCTTGTTGAGCAAGGGATCGCGCAGCAGCGCCATGCCTTGCATGGCTTCGGATGATGTCGGTTGGGCGCTGACCCGATCAGGTCTATTCACGAAATCCCCCAGGGAGTTTCTTATTGAAGGGGGATCATTGTCGGCCAGTGCTCAAGCGAGATCAAGGACCGTCCGAGCCTTGCATCGATTGTGATCTCGCACCGCAGCGAGATTTTCGCTGATAATCCCAGTTGCGCACGACGCAAAGGTTACCGCGAGCGAGTTCGAAGCCTGGTCGAACGTGATGTCGATCTGGTCTGCCACGAGATCGATCATGGCGGGGCCGCCGCCGCGAAAGCGCGAAGGCAAGCCGGAAACTATCCCGCGGCCCGCCGCGGCGTCAGGTTCGTGGCCATTTCGGCCGGCGACCCGACGTGCATCAGAATGGTCTGGGTGGCCGAAGCCACCTCGATGCCGTTCTGCTGGAAACGCTGCTTCATGCGGCGGTTGAACTCGCGCTGGACGGGCCAGCGCCCGGCCTCGGTGCAGCGGATCTGTCCGACGATCGACACCATCGCGCCGTCGACCTTGTCGATGCCCCAGAGCTCGAGATCGCCGCGGATCAGCGGGCGGAAGTCCGGCTCGCGGCGCATCTCCTCGACGATGTCCTTGAGGATCTGGCCGGCGCGATCGGTGTCCTCCTTGTAGGCGACATTGACGCTGACCGAGGCATTGCCGGCGCCACGGCTGGCGTTGGTGATGGTCGTCACCGCGCTGAACGGCACGATGTGCACGGCGCCATCGCCGGCGCGCAAGCGAATGGTACGGATCGAAACGTTCTCGACCACCCCCGATAGCCCCGACACGCTGACGGTGTCGCCGACCTGGACCGTGTTCTCCAGCAGCAGGAACAGGCCGGTGATGAGATCCTGCACCAGCTTCTGCGAGCCGAAACCGATGGCAATGCCGACGATGCCGGCGCCTGCGAGCAGCGGCGCGACATTGACGCCGATTTCGCTCAGCGCCGTCAGGCCGACGACGGTGGCGATCAGGCACAACAGCGCCGTGCGCAACATCGGCTGGAAGGTGCGCAGCCGCGCCGCACGAGCATAATGTCCATCGCGCGACAGCGTATTGATCTGCCGGTCCAGCAGCGCATTGCTGGCCTCCCAGATCGCCGCCGCGATGGCGACGGCGATGCCGATCGTCGCCACCGCCGAAACCAGCCGGCTACCGATCTGGCCGCCATAGAACCAGACGATGGCATCGACGCCCCAGACTTCGAGCACGGCAACCAAGCCGATGAAGGCGATCACGCCGGAGACGATCTTGCGCAACAGCGGCAGATAGCGGTTGGCGCGGATCTCCAGCCCCGGAAACCGCTGGAGTATCTCAGGCTGGATGCGAAAGCCGCGGTCGATCAGGCTCAGCGTCACCACGGTGGCGACTCGCGTGATCAGCACCACCGCGACGGTGCCGACGAAATATTGCAGCAGCAGCGAATAGCCATTGCGGATGTTCAGCGCCCAGACCGCCCACAGCGCCAGGTCGAGCGCAATGGCGAGATAATGCCAGCCGCCGGCGATGCGATTGCGCAGCCGCGCCGCGATCCCCTGCCGGTCCGCCGGCGCACGGATGGCGTCGGCGACCTGGCGGCGGCATTGCAGGATGATGACCACGATGAACAGATGAACGACCAGCATCACCATGCGGATGAGCGCGGCGTAGCCGGCGCGATGCAGGCCGAGCAGCAGCGCCACATTGGCAAAGGCGATGCCCGATACCGCGACGCCGACGATGCGGCGCGCCCAGATCTCGATATAGGCCGCGGTTTCGGCGCGCGCCGGAAACAGACCGAACGGCCCAGCCAGCGCGCGGACGAGACAGATGAGCCCGCGCGAAAACGCGTAGGCGTTGACGACGGCGAGGATCACAAGGCGCACGGTGGCGGGCTCGCCGATCTCCGTTCCGAGCAGTGCGGTCGCAAGGCTCACGAAAACGACCACCGGGAGCAATTCGAGCACCAATCGTCCCACCACGAAGGGCAGCCGCAGCAACACCTGCCAGACACGCGCGAGACTGTGCCGGCGCCTGTGCAGATCGGGCGCCGGAGTGACATCTGCGACCGACGACGGCCGATCGGCAATGGGCAGCGCCTGCGCCGGCAGGCGCGCGGTCTGCGGCACGCGCGCTTCGAGGAAGGCGACCGGACGCCGGATCAGGCGGACACCGACCCATTCGGCCGCAAGCGCGCCACTGAACACCAGCGCCAGCTTCCAGGCGATTTCGATCAGGAGATTATAGGCATCAGGATCATTGGCAGTCCGCACAATCCAGTAATAGAAAGCCCAGAAATGCGTGAGCGTCCGCGCCATATCGGCGACATCGCGCGAGATCTCGCCGATCTCTTCGGACACCGTGAGCAGAAGCTGCGCGCCGAGACCGTCGGCCGACAGCGGGATCGGTGATTTCGACTCCGGCGCCGCTGCCTGCTGCTGGCCCGATGCATTGGCGATCGCGCGCAGCGTATCGATCATTTGCGCGCGCTTCTTGTCGTCCTGGAGCGTATCCAGCGCCCGCCTGGCCTCGTCGGGCGACAGCGCAGGCGCGCCGCTGGCGACCGGAGCAGGCGGCTCTGCGCGGCTTGGAGACAGCGATGTGATGGAGAGAAAGAAGGCGACGAAAAGCGCCGAGGCAAGCTTCTGCGACACGCGGATTCCCCAAAGTGAATGAAACGCGCCGGCGGAATCGTGACCGCGCGAAGCACTGCGTCATGTCGGAACGGCGCTATTCGCCTCCGTCGTGTGTCGGAAGTAGGTCAAGGAGACGACAATGTCTTGGCATTTGCTGCATTGCAGGGAGCTTGAAACGCACAGCGCCGGGCAGGTAGGGGCTTTGCCTTACTGATGCAGCCCACTAAACCTGTACCCGGCGTGCCGTTCGCGGTTTACGCCGCTATGCGATAGTCCGAACGAGCTCCATCGCACTTAACGCGGCTGGATTTGCGGAGGTGGCGTCATAGACCTCCCCTTGCTCATGGTGTGGACTTTACGCGTCGCTTGTTTGCGACCGCCGATATGCTCCTCCCGTGACATAAAACTGTCAAGCGGGATTGGGGGCGGTCAGGATCACATTTGCGGGCCTGTTCCGCGATCGGAGCGATCGAGCGAAGGGAGCGGAATAAATCCCTCTTCGCAGCGTTTGTGTGAGAGACATATCCGCCGCATTGCCCATCCCTTTTCGGAAAGCCGCAGATGAAATCATTATCTTGCATCGCCGTGCTCGCAGCCCTCGTCAGCGGCTACGCGTTCGCGCAGACCGCGCCGCAGACTTCCACAACGAAAGTCGAGGGCACCGACAACGTCTACATCTTCCGCTACGGCGGTCATCAGTCGATGTTCGTGGTGACACCAAAGGGCGTGATCGCAACCGATCCGATCTCCTATTTGCGTCCGGCAAAGCCCTATATCGATGCAATCAAGGCCGTCACCGACAAGCCGATCAAATACGTCATCTACAGCCACCACCATTACGATCACATTGCCGGCGGCCAGCCCTTCAAGGACCTTGGCGCAACCTTCATCGCGCATCGCCGCACCAGAGAGCGGCTGCTCGAGCTCAAGAAGCAGAACGCGCTGCTGGCAGACATCGTGATGCCTGACCAGGTGGTCGACGATAAGAAGACCCTCACGCTCGGCGGCACCACGCTGGAGCTCGACTATGTCGGCCGCAACCATTCCGACAATTCGCTGGTGATGCGGCTGCCGAAGGAGAAACTCGTCTTCGTGGTCGACTTCGCGCCGATCGAATCCGTCCAGTTCCGCAACATTCCCGACAATGCCTCGCCGCTGGAATACATCGCCTCGCTGAAGAAATTGGCGTCGCTCGACTGGGAGCGCATGATCCCCGGCCATCCCAATGCCGGCGGCCGGCTCGGCACCAAGAAGGATGTCGAGGACGACATCGCCTACATGGAGGATCTCTCAGCCGAGGTGAAGAAAGCGGCCGATGCCGGCAAATGCATCGACACCGCGATGAAGGAGGTGAAGCTGCCGAAATACGAGAAGTGGGCGAACTACGAGGCGAGCCTGCCCGCCAATGTCGAGCGCTTCTGCTATTGGTGGGGCCGGGGGTATTGATCGCGTCGAACTCGCGGCGTGGGCAAAGGCGCGCGTTAGCGCCGTGCCCTACTGTGCATGAGGTTGTTTTCGCAGTTTTCGTTTCGTCCGCTTCTTGGCCCCCTTCTCCTCCTGCTCCAGCGCCTTGCGCACGTTGTCGAACTCCGCCCGCGAAGCCTTGTCGGCGCGGGGAAAGCGCAGGTCGAGCTTTTCCAGTTCCGCCACGATGACCGAGCCGATCACGACGCGGGCGAACCATTTGTGGTCGGCGGGGACGACATACCAGGGCGCATGGGGCGTCGCCGTGTGGCGCACGATATCCTGATAGACGGCCTGGTAGCGCGGCCATAGGGCGCGCTCCTTGATGTCGTCCATCGAGAATTTCCATTGCTTGGCCGGCTCCTCCAGCCGGTCGAGGAAGCGCTCGCGCTGTTCGTCCTTGGAGAGATTGAGGAAGAATTTCAGCACCAGGGTGCCATTGCGCGCCAGGTAGCGCTCCCAGGCGGAGATGTCCTCGAACCGCTCCTTCCAGATGTTCTTGGTCACGAGCTTCGAGGGCAGCTTCTCATTGGCGAGGATCTCCGGGTGAACGCGCGTCACCAGGCATTCCTCGTAGTGCGAGCGGTTGAAGATGCCGATATGACCGCGCTCGGGCAGCGCCACGACGTGACGCCAGAGGAAATCGTGGTCGAGCTCATTCTTGCTCGGCTGCTTGAAAGCGGTAACCTCGCAACCCTGTGGATTGATGCCCTCGAAGATCGCCTTGATGGCGGAATCCTTGCCGCCTGCGTCCATGGCCTGGAGCACGATCAGCACCGACCAGCGGTCCTGGGCATAGAGCTTCTCCTGAAACGCGATCAGCCGCTTCTTGTTGGCATCCAGAATCTCCTGCCCCTGCTCCTTGTCCAGATCGCCCTTCTCGTCGGTCTTGTAGTCCTTGAGGTGGAACTTGCCAGACCCGTCATGCCGGAATGGCGTGATGTAGCGATCAAGTTCCTGGGCGAGCGATTTGGACGGCTTTTTGCTCATGAGCGCGGGGCACCTTGCGTTGCGGCTTCAATCGGTCAAGCACGCTACCAAGGATGCCCTTCGGAAGGAATATGATGAAAAGCACCAGCACCACGCCATAGACGAGGTTGTCCCAGCCCACCGCCTTGGTGCCGAAGCCGATGCGCAAGGTTTCCGCGAGCAGGATGGTGATGACCGCTCCGACCGTCGGACCGAGCGAGACGAACAAGCCGCCGACGATCGCCGCGAACACCATCTGGAGCGACACCGCGATGCCGGAGACGGTGTCGGGCGTGATGAACATCTGGTACTGGCAATAGACGGCCCCCGCCAGCGCCGTCATGACAGCGCTGATCAGCGTGATCTTGAGTTTCTCCGCGCTGACATTGACACCGGCGGCCGCCGCGGCATCCTCGTCCTCCGAGATCGCCTCGAGCGCATAGCGGCTCATGCTGCGGTCGATCACATGCCAGACGATGATGCCGCTGAACCACACCGCAAGCGCGACCAGATACCAGCTGGTCTTGTCGTCGAATTGCAGCGCCAGGAGCTTGTTGCCGGAGGCGCGGTTCGGCGTGTAGCCGAGCGAGCCGCCGGTATAGTCGCGCGTCGCCGTGATGACCTGGAGCACGATGCCTGACAGCGCGAGCGTCACCAGCACGAAATAGTGCCCCGTGATGCGGAAGCGGAAACAGGGATAGCCGATGATGAGCGCCAGCACGCCGGCCGCGATCATGCTGAGGGGAATTCCGATCCAGGGCGACCAGCCCAGATGATTCCACGACAGCGCGGTGACATAGGCGCCGATTCCCATGAAGCCGCCATGGCCAAGCGAGACCAGACCGAACCGTCCCATCATCGACCACGACGTATAGGCGAACGACCAGATCAGGATCAGCACCAGAATGTGCAGGTGGTAGGGATCGCGGTAGACGAAAGGCAGCGCGACCAGAGCGATCAGTCCTGTCCCCCACGCGACAAGCCGGCCCGTCATCGTCGCCTCGCGAGCAGGCCCGCGGGCCGGATGAACATCATCACGATGAAGAAGGCGAAGGCGAGCACGTAGCCCCATTCCAGATCCGAAAACAGGCCGCCGAGCGAGATGATCTCGGCGAATACGAAGGCGGCGATGAAGCCGCCGATGAAATTGCCCAAGCCTCCGAGCACGCAGATCAGGAAGGTGATCGGCCCAAATGACAGGCCGACGAAGGGGTGCACGTCATATTGCAGCACCAGCAGACAGGCCGCGAGCCCGGCCAGCCCGCCGCCGATCGCGGAGGTGATGAGATAGATGCGCCTGGTGTCGACGCCCATCAGCGCCATGATCTGCCGGTCCTGCGAAATGGCGCGGATCGCGGTGCCGGTGAAGGTGCGCGTCATGAACAGATAGACCGCGACCATGCCGACCAGCGCCGCCAGGAACGACAGAAGGCGTGCGTAGCTGAAATTCATGTCGCCGAAAGCAAGCACCGGCAGGCGGATGCCGAGATTGCGGAAGTCGATACCGAAGGCAATGGTGGCAAAGCTTTGCAGCACGAACAGCACACCGCCGGTTGCGAGCAGCTGGTTGATCGGCGGCGCGGTGAGCAGCGGCGCGATCACGAGGTAGTGCAGCAATGCGCCGAGGATCGCGACCAGCAGGATGGTCAGCGGCGCGGCGATGAAATAGCTGATGCCGTAGTACTGGACCAGGAAATACATTGCGTACATGCCGATCATCACGAGTTCGGCGTAGCAGATCCAGGTCACGTCGATGACGCCGAAAATCAGGTTCAGCCCGAGTGCGAGCAGCGCCAGTACGCCCCCGAGCAGGATGCCGTTGATGACCGCCTCGAGCAGGTAGATGTCGAAAATGTCCAGGAACGCCTGCATAACTCCCTCATACCCCGAGATACGCTTCCTTGACCGTGCTGCTCGCCAGCATCTCGGCCGAGGTGCCAGAGCCGCGGATCGTGCCGGCCTCGATCAGATAGGCCCGGTCGACCACGCG
The DNA here is from genome assembly GCF_054057515.1 of Bradyrhizobium sp. USDA 4474. Classification (NCBI taxonomy): domain Bacteria; kingdom Pseudomonadati; phylum Pseudomonadota; class Alphaproteobacteria; order Hyphomicrobiales; family Nitrobacteraceae; genus Bradyrhizobium; species Bradyrhizobium sp. USDA 4474. Next base: position 1,582,731 of record NZ_JBSRZJ010000002.1, read on the forward strand.
CAGCACCTGCTGCACGTTCTGCTCGACGATCAGCACCGTCAGCCCGCTGGCCCGGATTCGCTTCACGAGCTCGAACACCTGCTGCACCACGACCGGTGCCAGCCCCGCCGAGGGCTCGTCGAGCAGCAGGAGCCTTGGGTTCGACATCAGCGCACGGCCGATCGCGCACATCTGCTGCTCGCCGCCAGACATGGTGCCGGCCATCTGCTGGCGGCGCTCCTTCAGGCGTGGAAACAGGTCGAACACGACCTCGAGCCGCTCGGCATAATGGGCGCGAGCCTGCTTCATGAAGGCGCCCATCTTCAGATTGTCATCGACCGAGAGCTGCGGAAACAGGCGCCGGTTCTCGGGCACATGCGCGATGCCGAGACTGACGATCTTGTGCGGCGGCGTCGCCAGAACATCGACATCCTCCATGGCGATCAATCCGCGCGAGGGCCGGATCAAGCCGGAGACAACGCGCATCAAGGTGGTCTTGCCGGCGCCGTTCGGGCCGATGACGCCCACGGCCTCGCCGGCCTTCACGTCGAGATCGACGTCGAACAACGCCTGGAAGCTGCCATAGCCGGCGCTGACGCCGCGAAGCTCCAGCATCATTGGCCTCCCGCGCGACGGCGCGCTTCGGCGGCTGCGGCCTGCGTCGTCTCGGCATCGGCGCCGAGATAGACCTCGATGACGCGCGGATCGCCCGCGACCGCGCTCGGCAGGCCTTCCGAGATCTTCTCGCCGTGGTCGAGCACCATGACGCGGTCGACGACCCGCATCAGCACGCCCATGATGTGCTCGACCCAGATGATGGTGATGCCGAGTTCGTCGCGGATGTTACGCAGCATGTCGGCCGCTTGCCCCATCTCGGCCTCGTCGAGACCGCCGAGGCTCTCGTCCGCAAGCAACAGTTTGGGGCCGGTCGCGAGCGCTTTCGCAAGTTCGAGCTTCTTCAATCCGGCTGCGCCCAGGCCGTCCACGCTGGCATGACGATCGGTCGGCAATCCCACCAGCGCGAGCGCGCGCTCGGCCCCTTCCTCGGCCTTGACGCGGCTATGCCGGCCCTGGCCGTAAAATCCGGCGAGCGCGACGTTCTCGAACATGGAGAGGCGGCGAAACGGCCGCGGAATCTGGAAGGTGCGGCCGATGCCGCGGTTGATGATCCGGTGCGGTGCCAGCCCCGCGATCTCCGAGCTGTCGAACCGGATCGATCCCGAGCTTGGCGCCAGCGTGCCCGAAAGCATGTTGAAGATCGTGCTCTTGCCCGAGCCGTTGGGGCCGATCAGGCCCAGGATCTCACCCCGATCGACCTTGAACGACACGTTGTTGACGGCGATGAAGCCGCCAAACCGCTTCACCAGCCCGCTGACCTCCAGCACCGCCGCGCTCCGCTAGCTCGCTCCCTGCAGTTTTTTGTTTTGCTTTTCGCCCATCACATGGGCTGGACCGCGCGATGTCAAGCCTCGCGCTTCAGCGCGGGGCGAACTGCTGCGCGATGAAAGCCGTGACAAATCGGGGCATGGTCGGCATCAGGTCATCCATCCCGCGCACGAGATGGATGGCCGAGAGCTCCGGCTCGTCCTGCCGGGCCAGATTGGCCTCGATCCGCGCGCGAACCGCCTCAGCCGGCATATCCAGGTTGAGGATCCGTATCATTGCAAGTGCTCTGCCGGTGACGACGCAGTGCCAGTCCGGCTCCGCCGAATAATCGGCGGGGCCGAGGCCGGTCTCCTCCTCGATCTCGCGGACGACGCTGCCGGGAATGTCGAGCCTGCCGTCCCTGACGTCGTCGAGATCGGGCGTCCCCGACGCGAAGTAAATGCGCCCGGGATTGGCGGTATGGCGAGCCATCTCGCCCATCACGAAGGCGCCGTCGGACGTGCGCAGCGCCCCCATGCCGAACCCGTTGAAGACAGCCGTATCGGGGAAGCCCCAATCGCGCCAGGCAAGGAAGCTCGCGAAGTCAGTCTCGAAATAGGTCGCGGCGAGATGACCGTCGGCGAAGACGGGATCGCGGCCGAGCAGGACTCGGCCATTCCAGAGTTTCGGCCGCTCGCGCTGCTGCTCGGCGAAATGCGCTTCGATCTCGGCGCGCCGCTGCTCGGCAAACGGCCAGACGACAGGACGTACGGCAAGATCAAGCGTCGTGACACGATGAATGGTCGATGAGGTCATGACGCTGCTTACCGCGAGATCGCGTCAGCTATTTGGCACTGCCCGTGGTCTTCTTGGCCTGGTCGACGAACTTGTTGGTAAAGGTCTTGCTCACGTCGATCTTGGCATTGGCCACCTCGGGCGAACCAACGCTGAACACCGCGAGCACGGCGTCGGCGCCCTTCGGATCCATCTTGCCGGTCTCGGAGAACATCGGGATCGTGTTCTTCAGCGCCGCGAGATAGAGGTCCTTGTTCTTGCCGACCATCTCCTCCGGCATCTTGGCCATGATCTCTTCGGCCGAATGTGCGTGGATCCAGGCAATCGTGGCCAGCATCGCATTGGTCAGCGCCTGCGTTTCCTTGTCATGCCCCGCAATCCACGCCGCGGTCGAGTACAGCGCACCGCCGGGATATTCGCCGCCGAACGTCTCGAGCGTGTCCTTTTGCGTACGGGTATCGCTGAGAATGCGCAGATCCTTGTGGCTGCCCTGGAGCACCGTGACGGAGGGATCGAGCATCACCGCAGCATCGATCTGCCCCTGCTCCATCGCAGCCACCGCGGTGGCGCCGAGGCCAACGCCGATCACGGCAGTGCCCGCGGGATCAAGCCCGTTCTTCTTCAGGAGATATTTCAGGAAGAAGTCGGTGGAGGAGCCGGGTGCGCTGACGCCGACTTTCTTGCCGGCGAGGTCCTTGACCGACTTGATGTCGCCCGTGTGCGAGGGCGCGACCACCAGCACGAGCCCGGGATAGCGGTCATAGACCACGAAGGCCTGCAACTCCTGCTTCTTCGCGGCGAGGTTCACGCAATGGTCGAAATAGCCGGAAACCACATCGGCGCTGCCGCCGAGCACGGCCTTGAGCGCGTCCGAGCCGCCCTTGAGATCGACCAGATCGACATTGAGACCGGCCTTCTCGTATTCGCCGAGTTGCTTGGCCAGCACCGTCGGCAGATAGCAGAGGCAGGCGCCGCCACCGACCGCGATGGTCACCTTGCTTTGCGCTGCGGCAAAAGAGGTGGTGAGCGTCAGCGCGAGCAGCGCGCCGGCGAGCCTGGCAATCGTGTTCTTCATTGGTTTCCTCCGTTCGGCTGGCGGCACCATAGAGCAGCGGGACTGGCTTGAGAAGGACCGCTAAGTGCACTGGCCATCAGCCTTTTGGCGCAATAGCATGCGCCCGCAACAACAATCTCTGACGGGGAGAATAGTCCATGAATCGCTTGACTGCCGGGCTGTCGATCACTGCCGCCTTCGTCGCCGGATGCGGCGCAACGCATTTGCTGCGGCCGGCGCTCGCCGCGGAAAGCATCACCGCGCAGATCATCCATACCGGCGAGATGGAAGGCGATGCGCTCGGTCCCGCCAACCAGGTCGGCTATCGCTCCAAGACCTTCATGACCGCCGACGGCGCCACCGTCTCGATCCAGGTCGGCAACGTGCCGAAGCACCTGCATCCCAACACCAACGAGATCCAGTACATCCTCGACGGCACCGGGACGATCTGGCTCGGCGACAAGGAAGTGACGGTGAAGCCGGGCGACCTCGTCATCATTCCGAAGGGCACTGCGCATGGCGGCACCAAGCCGATCAGCGGCCAGGTCAAGGCGATAGCGATCAAGACGCCGCCCCAGGCGCCCGACGACGTCAAGCTGCTGGATTGAGGGGTCGCGACGTGGCTCGCGCCAATGCGGGCCTTTTTCTGCGGCTAGCCCCGCCCATCCACGGTCGGCCGCCACACCAGCAGCCTCCGCTCCACCAACGTCACTCCAATATCGATCAGGATGACGAAAGCCGACAGCACGAACATGCCGGCGAATACGCCGGCAACGTCGAACACGCCCTCGGCCTGCTGGATGAGATAGCCGAGGCCTGCGGCTGATCCCAGATACTCGCCGACGACGGCGCCGACCACGGCGAAGCCCACCGAGGTATGCAGCGAGGAGAACATCCATGACAGCGCCGACGGCCAATAGACATGCCGCATCAGCTGCCCCTCGCTCATGCCGAGCATGCGGCCATTGTCGAGCACCGTGCGGCTGACCTCCTTGACGCCCTGATAGACGTTGAAGAATACGATGAAGAACACCAGCGTCACGCCGAGCGCGACCTTAGACCAGATGCCGAGCCCGAGCCACAGCGCAAAGATCGGTGCCAGCACGACGCGCGGAAGCGCGTTGGCCATCTTCACGTAGGGATCGAACACGGCGGCAACGAGCGGCTGTCGCGCAAACCAGAAGCCGATCAGCACGCCGCCAACCGAGCCGATCACGAAGGCGAGGATGGATTCCCACAGCGTGATTGCCAGATGCTTCCAGATCACTCCGGTCGCGAACCACTTCGCGATCTGGCTGAACACATCGACCGGATTGGAGAAGAAGAACGGCGGCAGCAGGACCTTTCCAAACACCGGGACGCTCGAAAAGAACTGCCACAGCGCGATGCAGACGACCGCGACCAGGACTTGCAGTGCAAGCAGCGTGACGCGCGACATCAGATCGCCTCCGTCGCTTGGGCAGATTGCGCGTAGCCCTTCATTACCTCGTCCTTGAGCACGCTCCAGATCTCGCGATGCAGCGCATGGAATTCCTTGTCCATCCGCACCTCGAAGATGTCGCGCGGGCGCGGCAGCATGACGCGCCAGTCGCCGATGATGCGCGAGGACGGGCCGGCCGACATGATCACGACCCGATCGGCGAGCGCGATAGCCTCTTCGAGATCATGGGTCACGAACAGCACCGCCTTGCGGTCGGCATTCCAGAGGTCGAGCAGCAGATTGCCCATCACCTGGCGCGTCTGCGCATCGAGCGGCCCGAACGGCTCGTCCATCAGCAGGATCTTGGGGTCGCGGATCAGGACCTGTGCCAGGGCCACGCGCTTGCGCTGACCGCCGGAGAGCATATGCGGATAGCGGCCCGCAAAGGCGCCCAGGCCCACGGACGTCAGCCATTTCTGTGCCTGGGGCAGCGCCTCTGCGCGCGGCATTCCCCTGATCTCGAGCCCGATCGCGACATTGTCGAGCGCGGTCTTCCAGGGGAACAGCGCGTCGGCCTGGAACAGATAGCCGGCGTCCCGGTTCAGCCCTGCGAGCGGCCGGTCGAAGATCGTGGCACTGCCCGCAGCCGGCTTGAGCAGGCCGGCTGCGACGTTGAGCAGCGTGGATTTTCCGCAGCCGGTCGGACCGACGATGGCGACGAACTCGCCCTGCGCGACCGTCAGATGGGCCTTCTCCACCGCGGTGTAGACCCGCCCGTCCCCCAGCCGGAACGCGACCTTGGCATCTTCCAGCGCCACCGCCATGGGCGTTGTCATGTGTTTCCTCCAAACTTGGCTCGATGCCTTAGCCGCTCGCGCGGCCAAGTTCAATCAAGGCGCCAAGCGTGCTACGCATGGGTCTCGACCACCACCCTCCCCGGAGGGCAAGCGAGCTGAGTGCACGTCGGATGCCGTCCAGACCGATGATTGGCTACACGCGCGTCACCAAGAGCTTCGGGCCCCTCAGGGCCGTCGACGCTTTGTCGCTCGACATCGCCGAGGGCGAGTTTCTGGCCATCGTCGGGCGGTCGGGCTCGGGCAAGACGACGCTGCTGCGTCTCGCCAACCGGCTGATCGAGGCCGATGGCGGCTCCATCACCGTCGAGGGCGAGGACGTCCGGAACATCGATCCGGTCGCGCTGCGGCGCCGGATCGGCTACGTCTTTCAGAGCGGCGGGCTGTTTCCGCATTTGAGCGTCGCGGACAATATCGGGATCACCCCAAAGCTGCTCGGCGCGCCCGCAGCCGAGATCGCGGCCCGGGTCGACGAACTGATCGAGCTCGTGCAACTCGAGCGCGCCGCCCATCGTGACCGGCTTCCGGAAGCGCTTTCCGGCGGGCAGCGCCAGCGCGTCGGCGTGGCGCGGGCGCTGGCAGCCAGGCCGCGCATCGTGCTGATGGACGAACCGTTCGGCGCGCTCGATCCCCTGACGCGCGATGCACTTGGCGAGGATTTTCGTGAACTGCATCGCAGGCTCGGCCTGACCACAGTGATGATCACGCACGACATGACGGAAGCGATCCTGCTCGCGGATCGCATTGCGGTGATGCGCGGCGGCAAGCTGCTGGCGCAGGGCACGCCCGCTGAACTGTCCGACAGCAGCGATGCCTATGTGCTGGAGCTGCTGCGCACGCCGCGGCGCCAGGTGGAACGGCTGAATGCACTGCTGCCGCAAGGCGGTGCGGCATGAGCCTTTTCACCGATCCGCGCTGGGGCGAGGCGCTGTCGCATTTGCCCGACTATCTCGGCAATCATGTGCGGGTGAGTCTCGCCGCACTTGCGCTCGGCCTGATCGTCAGCCTGCCGCTCGCAATCGTCACACGCAACCGCCCGGCGCCGCGCTCCATTCTGCTCGCGCTCGCCAGCATCGTGCAGACCGTGCCGGGACTGGCGCTGCTCGCGCTGTTCTATCCGCTGCTGCTGGCGGCCGCCTCGGTGACGCTTGCCTGGCTTGGTGTCTCGTTCTCCGCGTTCGGCTTCCTGCCGGCGATGCTGGCTCTGGCGCTCTATTCGATGCTGCCGGTGCTGCGCAACGGCATCACCGGGCTCAACGGCATCGACCCCGCGCTGATCGAGGCCGCCAAGGGTGTCGGCATGACGGCGCGGCAGTCGCTCGTGATGGTCGAGCTGCCGCTGGCGCTGCCGGTCATGATGGCCGGAATCCGCACCGCTGCCGTGTGGGTGATCGGCACCGCGACGTTGTCGACGCCGATCGGACAGACCAGCCTCGGCAATTACATTTTTGCAGGGCTTCAGACTCAGAACTGGGTATTCGTGCTGTTCGGCTGTTTGGCCTCGGCTCTGCTCGCGCTCGCCGTCGATCAGCTGCTCGGCCTGATCGAGAGTGGTCTGCGCCAGCGGCGTCGTCTGCGCACGACATTTGGCGCTGCAGGGATCGCAGCGCTGGTTGCGGCGACGCTGGTGCCGACGATGGGACGTTCATCGTCCGGCTATGTCGTCGGCGCAAAAACCTTTGCCGAGCAATATGTGCTCTCGGCCCTGCTCAGGGACCGCCTCCAGGCGGCGGGTCTTTCCGCCACCGCGCGATCGGGGCTCGGCTCCAGCGTGATCTTCGGGGCACTGAAGGCCGGCGATATCGATCTCTATGTCGACTATTCCGGCACGCTCTGGGCCAACCAGCTGCACCGCACCGACATCAAGCCGCGCGCGGAGCTGGTCGCAGATCTGAAGACGGCGCTCGCGAAAGACAACATCACGCTGCTCGGCGAGCTCGGTTTCGAGAATGCCTACGCGTTGGTGATGCCGAAAAAGCGCGCCGACGCGCTCGGCATCCATACCATTGCCGACCTCGCCGCGCACACCTCGACCATGTCGATCGCCGGCGACTACGAGTTCTTCTCGCGGCCCGAATGGGCGGCGCTACAGAAGGCCTACGGTCTTCAGTTCAGCGCACAGCGCCAGATGCAGCCGGACTTCATGTATGCGGCGGCCGCCAGCGGCGAGGTCGACGTGATCGCCGGCTACACCAGCGACGGCCTGATCGCGAAATACGATCTGGTGGCGCTCGATGATCCCAAGCAGGCGATCCCGCCCTATGACGCCATCCTGCTGCTGGCACCGAAGCGCGCCGGGGACGAGCGGCTCAAGGCGGCGCTGAGCCCGCTGCTCGGCAAGATCGACATCACCACCATGCGCGAGGCCAATTTGCGCGCCAGCGGCAACGACGCGAACTCGTCCCCCGATGCGGTGGCGAAGTGGCTGTGGGAGAAGGTCGGCCGACCGTAGATCGGATTGAGGGGGTGGCCGCAGGGGACTCCAGCCACCCCCTCCTGCCCATCTCTGGAGGATGAGACGGGCAAAGCATGATCAATTCACGCCCTCACCTCCTGCCGCTGGAACAGCACATAGCTGAACGCGAACAAAATGATGGTGCCGGCTATGAGGCCTACGGTCTGCGGCCATGCAATCATGATGCTCTCGCCGAAGGGCAGCGGCGCGCCCATCACGGCCCCACGGAGCTGATCGAGGAATACCGGCCCCAGCGTGCGGGTCGTCGGCGACAGCACAGCCAGCATCGCTTCCCCGAACAGGTCGTTCGGCGACAGCCGGAGCAGCTCCTGCATCCAGACCGCGGTGGCCGGATCGTTCAGGCCGAGCAGCGCGTAGCGCGGATCGACCGGCGCGATCGCTTGCGCCAGGGCTGGGGCCAACATCGGCCAGAGCACCGTCAGGAACAGCCAGATGCCCAGCGCGACCAGCGCCGCAGTGGCAGCCGACCGGAACACGGTGGACAGCAGCATCGCCAGCGACAACCATACGCCGGCGTAGAAGATCGCCACGATCAGGAACACCGCAGACCGCGCGATCTCCTCGCCTCCCGGCGGCACGCCGAGGAAGATCAGTCCGAGCCCGATCACCAGCAGCCACAAGGCGGCCAGACTGATCCCGATCGTGGCGAGTGCGGCCAGGAATTTACCCGTCAGCAGCGCGTCGCGATAGATCGGCTGGGCCAAAATACGCGACATCGTTCGCCTGTTGTGCTCGCTATTGACGGCGTCAAAACCGAGCCCGATCGCCATCAATGGAATGAGAAAGCCGAGGATCGCGACAAAGGACGGCAAGGGCGCCTGGTCGATCGTGAACAATCGCAGCAGGAGGAACGGATCTTCGGCCGTGTTCTGCCGGAGGCTGCTGATCGCTTCGTAGAGCGCGGCGAGCGCCGTGGAGAGGATCAGCAGTTCCAGCACCAGCATTCGGCTGCTGGCGACGTGATCGGAGAGCTCCTTGATGAAGACCGTCGACAATCCCCGGAACGGTGATCCTTCACGCCGCATGACGAACGTCTCCCGCGGACTGGTCCTGGAAATAGCGTGCGTAGATCGTTTCGAGGCTCGGTTCGTCGACCGACAGTCGTCGCAACGCCCCGTCGCCCGCAACCACGGCGCGGGCCGCATCCGGACGCACGTCACGCTCGGCCGTCATGCGGTAACGGTCGGCAGCAAGGGTCTCTACCTGGGTCACGCCCGGGATCATCGCCAGCCGCCGGGCGATGCCCGGTCCCTCGGCCTCGACTTCCACGACGAAACCGGCTCCGAGCACCTTGACGGCGAGTTCCGGCACCGTCCCCATCAGCACGATGCGGCCGTTCCGGAATAGCGCAACGCGGTCACAGACGCGCTGGACCTGGTCGAGCATGTGAGATGACAGCAGCACGGTGACGCCCTCGGCTTTCAGCTCGCCGATCAATCCGAGGAATTCCTGCGTCGCTTGCGGATCAAGCCCGGACGTCGGCTCGTCGAGGATTGCGATCTCGGCGCGCTTCATGATGATCTCGGCCAGCCCCAGCCGCTGCCGCATGCCGCGCGAGTACGTTGCCACGCGTTTCTCGGCGACCTCGGCCAGACCAACGCGGGCAAGCGCGGCCTCAATCCGCGCTGCCCGCTCGGCGCGGGCAAGGCCCATGAGCTTTGCCGTGTAGGCCAGGTTTTCGATAGCGGTAAGCTGATCGTAGAAGCCGACGGCATCGGGCAGATAGCCGACCCGCTGCTTGACCTTCAGCGGCTCGCGCGCCGGATTGAAGCCGAGCACGCTGACCTCGCCCGACGATATCTCGGTGAGGCCCAGCATCATCAGGATGGTGGTGGTCTTGCCGGCGCCGTTCGGGCCGAGCAGGCCGAACACCTCACCGCGGGCGATGCCGAAGTCGATGGAATCGACGGCGACCGATTTTCCATAACGCCTGGTGAGGCCACGTGCCCTGATGACGGGGTCGTGGGGCCGGCTGTCGGGTTCGGTTTGTAGCTCGCTCATCGCCGTCCGAACCTCGCAACTGCACCAAGCATCAACAACAGCGCGACGCCGATGACGCCGGCGCCGGCCACGCCCCACACCGTCGAGGTAGCTACGGTGATGCGGAACTGGCTCGAGGCGCTTTCGCCACGCGTGGTGGCGCGGACGGTGGTCTGGTAGTCACCCGCCAGCGACTTGTCGCTGGGCGTAACGAGCGCCTGCACCTCACTGTCTTTTCCGGGCACGAGACGCTCGATCGTGGCCGGCTCGAACGTCACCTTCCATCCGTTCGGCGCAGTGCCCGCCAGCGCGATGTTCTCGGCCGGTGCCGTACCGGTGTTGGTCACGACGACCGGGATCGAGCTTTGCTTGCCCGCAACGGCGCGTGCGCTCAAGAGGCCGTCGCGGCCGGATATCTGCAGCTGCGGCTCGCCGACGACGTCGAGCGCGAGCTCGGTCGAGGCGGAAGCATCCTCCGCCTTGACGGTGACCTTCACCGGAAAATGGCCGGCATCCAGCGTGGTTGGCGGACGCACCTTCAGCTTGACGTCCTTGGACTGGCCGGCGTCGATCGGGATCGAGGACAGCTCCTGCGTGCCATAGGCTTCCGTGAACGAGGTCTCGAAATTGGCCGGCGCTTCGGCGGCGAAGCTGGCGACGAGATTTCGGCCCGAGTCGTTCTTGATCGAGAGCGTGTAGTCGAAATTGGATTTGGGGCTGCCACGCAGCGACGGCAGGTTCGCCTTCACGGTGAGCTTCGCCGGCAGTTCCTTGGCGAGCGACACGGCGATGGGAAGCTCTGCGCTGCTGCCCTGTCCCTCGGCCTTCACCGTGAGCGTATGCGTGCTAAGATCGCTGCCGGCAGGAACATCGAGCCTGAGCTGGAGCGCGACGCTGCCGTCCGGCGCCGGCATCGCTGCGCCGACGGGCTGGCCACCGCCAAGCAGCGTTGCAGTCCAGCCGCTTGGCACGTTCGCGACCGAAAGCTGGTAGCGCTGCGGCGACAGATCGTAGTTTTGCAGACGCAGGGAGATGTTGCTGGTGGTGCCGGGACGCACGGTGACCGCCGGATAGTCGGTCATGAGATAGAGGCCCTTGATGTCATGCGCCGGTTCGGCCGCATGGGCGACCGGGCTGAACAGCATGAGGGCAAATGCAAGACGCGCGACGTCAAGCGCTCGCATGGACGATACTCCTGCAAGGAAAGGGTGACCCAGAGATTGCAACACGCCGACTGAAAAGATCGTGGCGGCGGCGTTTCGGATGATGGGCGCAATCGTGACAAAGTTTGGGACGCGAGGCATCGCACCAATTACAAGTCGGTGATCTCAAGCCTTTTCAGCTCAGACTTTAGTTTTAAAACACGATCCCGCGTCAGAAGATTAATACATCGTAATGCGATATGTTGTCGTCGCTCCTGGACGACGCGAAGGCGGATGCTAGAGCCCGTGGATCATCCCGGCATCGATCAGCAGCCGGTTCAGCCGGCGCGCCTCGGCCCCGTCCTTGCAGCCGTAGAAGATGCCTTTGCAGCGGAGCATGATCCGTTTCTGCTCGGCGAAGGACGGGTCGAGCGGGATGCCAGCGGCTTCCTGGATGACCAGCGGCAGATAAGGACCGTCGATCGTCTCCATCACGGTGTCGCTTTTCACCGGCTCGAAATTGACGGCGTCGATCGCGTAATAGGTCGCGTAGAGGCGTGGATCGTAAGCGTCGAGCATCTTGCCGATCGCGCCTTCGTCGAGCCCGGGCTCGAGGATGCCGGGCGCGAACTCGGGCTGGTGATCGCCATAGCGAACGATCAGGAAGGGCTCGCCGGGAAACGTTTTCTTCAGGCCCGCGAGGAAGGCCTTGTATTGCTCGGCGCTCATGGCCTGACGGCGCAGATATTCGTCGATGGACGGCTCGTTGCCCGGTGCCCGCCAACCCGGCAGCAGATCGGGGCGGAAGCGCGTCTCCCATGGAAAATGATTGGCGCCAAGATAGACGAAGGCGAACAGCGGCTTGTTCGGCGTCCGCTCGCCCATCAGCCGCAGCGCCTTGTCGTAGAAGAAGCTGTCGGGCTCGACATCCTTGGCACCGAGATCCTTTGCGTCGAAGACACGCTCGACGCCGGTTGTCATCTGAAAGCTGCGCGCGCCCATGAAGCCACCATAGGCAGGATAGAGCGACATGGTCTCGTAGCCGCAGCGGCGTAGGCTGAGCGGCAGGCCGCGCTCGACGCGGCCGGACGCAATGCGGGTGACGAAATAGGCGAAGCGGCCGAACGAACGCGAGGAGAGGCCGGCGAGCACGTTGTATTCGGTGAACCAGCTCGGGCCGCCATTGCTCTCGGCCAGGAAGGTGCGCGCCTTGCCGTCCCAGGATTTGAAATGGCTGCCGTAACCCGGCGGCGCCTTGATGCCATCAGCGGCGCGGATGTCGAAACTCGATTCATCATGGATCATGATGATGTTGGGCCGGCGACCGGCCGGATGGCAGGCGTCGACCAGAGGAATGTTGAGCCGCTCGTCGGTCGACGCAGCCGACTCCATAAAGCCGTACTGAACGAAATCGGAAACCGCGGTGACGCCCGAGCGGAAGAACTTCGAGAGATAGCCGTCGTCGTAATAGCCGCGCCAGGCTTCATCGGGATGATAGACGGAATAGAATACCAGTCCGGCGAGGCAGGCGAGCATGGATGCGAGCGCCGGCAGGCGGCGTATACGGAACGGATCGAGCCACCACAGCGCATACATCAGCGGCAGCGTGACGAAGCCGGCACCGATCACCGACCAACGCAGGTTCGGGAAAATCGTGAACAGGAACGCAACCGTGTCGCGGTCGATCATCATCAGATCGATGAAGTTCACCGTCATCTGGACGACGTCGTGCTTGAGCCGCGACAGCAGCACCAGCACCACGACCATGGTCAGGGACAGCGCGCCCGACGGCGCCGGCCGGCGCAACAGCGTGATCCAGGAGAAGTTGAGGATGCCCCAGGCAAGCAGGAAGGAGAGACGCGAGCCGAAATCGGTCTCGGTCTCGTACATCAGCGCGAGCGCAGCGAAATGCGGCGCAGCCACCGCAAGCAGCCGCCAGAGGCCGAGCGCGGCAACGCTCGCCAGGACGGCAGTGGTGGCGGAAGGACCTGGATTGGGCGCGGACGCCATCGACGGCACGCTGAACTTTAAGTCCGGCGCGGTGATGCAGAGCCGCCTGGCCGGTCTCAATGCGGCCCGGACGTCCGGCGCAGCCGGCTGCACCGTGTCATAAAACTGTAATGGAACGGGCACGGGCAGGCAACGCGATCCAGCATCCGACCTTCGCTTAGTGTTAGCGGGCGGCGAAGAGCCGCGCCCGGCTGCCCTCTAGGACTTCGCGATCCCGGCAATGAACAGGTCGATCACCCCTTCCGCCATCCGCTCGATCTCGCCCTCCCCCACGCCCCAGCGCGGAAAATGGCCGTCGAGATTCATGCGGGCGAACCCATAGATCAGGGCGCGACCGGCGATCAGGATGCGCTTGAGGTCGGTCGATCGCAGCAGGCCCTGCGCGGCCGCCTCAGCCAGCATCCGCTCGGTCAGCACGACGAGCTCGGCATTGTCCCGGGTCAGCTCGGCCGAGCTGCCATGGGCAAAATATCGGCCGGTGGAGATGATCTCGAAATGCGCCGGGTTGCGCATGGCCCATCGCACATAGGCGAGGCCAAAGGCGCGGAAACGCGCCAGCGGGCCGGCGGGGCGAGCATCAGCCAGCGTGGCCTCGATCTCGGCGCGAAAGCGCCGCTGCGCCTCCTCGGCCACCGCAGCCATCAAGGCATCGCGATTGGGAAAGTGCCGGAACGGTGCACCGGGCGACACCGCGGCCCGACGCGCGGCCTCGCGCACCGACACCTCGGCGCCTTCGGCCGCCAGTTGCAACGCAGCATCGATCAGCACACGGCGGAGGTCGCCGTGATGATAGGGCCGGGCTTCGGACGCCCGGTGGCGGGCGCGGGGTTTTGGGGTCTGACGGGCGGGCATAACGCCTTCTAGCATCACCCGAACGTGAGTGTAAGCAGCGATTACATCATTGACGGTGGCTCGTCCGGGAATGTAATCATCGATTACATGCTGAAGGAGACGACCATGTCCCGACGTCAAAGCTGGTTCGAAGGCTGGCGGGTGCTCACCGCGCTCGCGCTGACCTTGATCGCCTTGAGCGTCTGGATTGCCTCGATGCGTCGGTTCGAGGTCGACGGCGTTCGCATGGTGATCCGCTTCACGGCCCGGAGCTCGCTGCTGCTCTTTTGCCTCGCCTTCAGTGCCTCGGCGCTGGCGAGGCTCTGGCCCAACGCCTGGACGCGCTGGCAGCGCCGCAACCGCCGCTATCTCGGCTTGAGCTTTGCGGCCTCCCACGCCATTCATGCCGTCGCCATCGTCGTATTCGCGAAGATGGATCCGGCGGGTTTTGTGGCGGCGACCTCACCGGCTTCCTACGTCTTTGGCGGAATCGGCTATGCCGCGATCCTCGCGATGAGCATGACTTCGTTCGACCGCACCGCCGCGATGATCGAACCGCGCACCTGGCGCACGCTGCACCTCGTGGGCGGCTACTATCTCTGGTTCCAGTTCATGGTGTCGTTCGGCAAGCGCGTGCCGGCGATGCCCGCTTACGCGGCGTTCCTCATTCCGCTCCTCGCGATGATGACGTTGCGGATGATCGCAATGGCCGCCCATCCACGCGGACGGACGGCCGAAGCGGGTTGAACGTCGATCAGCCCTGCGGCAACAGGCCGAGCCGCTTGGCGAAAATGCGGTCGACCGTTCGGCCACGGGTCCGCGCGGAGCGGCGGCCCGAAGAATGTAGGGGGAGGCCGCGCCAAGGCACGCGTTTCTCAAGCCGCGCGCAACGATAGGCGCTGCAAGAAGGCGCATCCGGTGTCCGTTCTTAAGATGAAGGGGTGCGCGAACGTCGCGACAGGCGATTGACTGCGCGATGAGAGCGCGGATGAAGAGCCGAGTCCTAGACTCTGAGGACACGGTACTTTTGGCGATCGCCAATTTTGAAAAAAGCCTGTGAAACGACGCGAACCCAAGAATGTGGTTTAAGCGTCAGTTCTTGGCGCTCAATGAGCACTTCAACTTCACGAAGAATTTGAATGAAGCAGCAATGCTTCGCGCAAGATGAAAAGAGCGAGACCGCGATCAGCGATCTCGCCCAGGATATAATCGCGAAGATTTAAGATTTGGTTCGGCGAGCGAAGCTTTGTGTTTTTCGCTCCCGCGTCCCGAACGTAGCGCGTCGCTGACGCTACGCCCAGAGATTGCCACTTAGTTCTTCGACTTGTCGACCAGCGCGCCCTTCTTGATCCAGGGCATCATGTCGCGAAGTTTCGCGCCGACTTCCTCGATCGGGTGTGCGGCGAGCTTGGCGCGGGTCGCCTTGAACGAAGTCTGGTTGACCTTGTTCTCGAGCATCCAGTCGCGGGCGAACTTGCCGCCCTGGATGTCGGCGAGAACGCGCTTCATCTCGGCCTTGGTCTCCGCGGTGACGATGCGCGGGCCGGTGACGTACTCGCCATACTCGGCGGTGTTGGAGATCGAGTAGTTCATGTTGGCGATGCCGCCTTCATAGATCAGGTCGACGATCAGCTTCACTTCGTGCAGGCACTCGAAATACGCCATTTCCGGCGCGTAGCCGGCTTCGACCAGGGTCTCGTAGCCGGCCTTGATCAGTTCGACCAGGCCGCCGCAGAGAACGACCTGCTCGCCGAACAGATCGGTCTCGCACTCTTCCTTGAAGGTGGTCTCGATGATGCCGGCGCGGCCACCGCCGACCGCGGAGGCGTAGGACAGGCCGAGGTCATGGGCATTGCCCGAGACGTCCTTGGCGATCGCGATCAGGCAGGGCACGCCGCCGCCGCGCTGATATTCTGAACGCACGGTGTGGCCGGGGCCTTTCGGCGCGATCATCAGCACGTCGAGGTCGGGGCGCGGATCGAGCAGGTTGAAGTGGACGTTGAGGCCGTGCGCGAACACCAGCGCAGCGCCCTTCTTCATGTTGTCGTGCAGGTGGTCGCGGTAGATGTCGCCCTGGAGCTCGTCCGGGGTGAGCATCATGACGAGGTCGGCCCATTTGGCGGCTTCGGCGACTTCCATCACCTTGAAGCCTGCGGCTTCCGCCTTCTTCACCGAACTCGAGTCCTTGCGCAGCGCGATCGCCACTTCCTTGACGCCGGAGTCCTTCAGGTTGAGCGCATGGGCGTGGCCCTGGCTGCCATAGCCGACGATGGCGACCTTCTTCCCCTTGATCAGGTTCAGGTCCGCGTCGCGATCGTAATAAACACGCATAGTCGTTTCCTCGTTGAGGGCCGGAAATCGGCCGATGGTCAGTGTCCGAAGGGTGAAATTTGCGGATTTCGGGGGCTGTCTAGAGCATTTCGGCCCCTGAGGGAAACCCGTTTCTGCATGGAAATCCGCGACATCATGCATCCATGAAAACGGGGTAGAGGGAGGCGAGCAGCAGGAGCGCCATCAGGATATTGAAGGCGCGGACCAGCCGCTCCGAGGTCAGCACCGGCCGTAGCGCGGTGCCGAAGCACGCCCAGACCACGGTCGAGACCGTGCCGACCAGGAGACTGATCAGGGTCTGGATCGCGATGTTGACTGGAAACCGGGCAATGGCCGCATAGGCGGTGATGGTGCCGATCACGATCACCCAGCCCTTGGCATTGATCCACTGGAACATGGCCGCGCCCCAGAAGGTCATCGGGCCGCGGCCGTCAACCTCGCCAGGCTTGGTCGGGCCGGAGAAGGCGATCACGGCAGCGAGGTAAATCAGGTAAGCGGCGCCGGCATATTTCAGGATGGTCTGCAGGACCGGGTAGGCCAGAAACACGGTGCCGAGCCCGAGCCCCACCGCGGCGATCATGAAGGCAAAGCCGAGGACGATGCCGACGATATGCGGAACGGTGCGCCGGAAGCCATAGGTCAGCCCGGAGGACAACAGCATGATGTTGTTCGGCCCGGGGGTGAAATACATCACCACCATGAAGGCGAGGAACGCATAGAAGAGCGAGTTGGCCATATTCACCTCACGCCGTCTTCAGGATTTGCGGACGCTTCGCCAGCACCATCAGCGCAAGGCCGCCGATGACGGTCAGCATGCCGGCGAGACGCAACGGCCCGAACCGCTCGCCAAACACGATGCTGGACGCCGCAGAACCGACGAACGGCACGAGCAGTGCAAACGGCACGACCTGCGCAGCAGGATAGTCACGCAATAGCCGCCCCCACAGCCAATAGGCGATGCTGGTCGAGACCGCGCCGATCGCCAGCAGGCAGATGAGGCCGGTCAGCGACATGTGGATCAGCGACTGAAAAGTCGGCGCTGGTCCGTCGACCACGAGCGCGAGCACTGACAGCGGCATGGCGGTCGCCAGGCAAAGCCAGGCGAAAAGGTCGAACATCGGCACACCGCGGGCACCGCGCAGCAGGATGTTGCCGATCGCAAAACTGACCGGTGAGATCATCAGCACGGCGAAGGCGCTGACGCTGAAGTCATAACCAACGGTGCCGCAAATCATCAGAAGGCCGGCCGCGGCAATGGCGATGCCCAGCGTCTGCACCGGCGTCGGCCGCTCGCCGAACGCAATCGCGGCAAGACCGATCGTGAACAAGGCCTGGCTCTGCACGACGACCGAGGTCAAGCCGACCGGTACGCCGTGGGCGATGCCATAGGCTTGGCTCAGGAACTGGCCGAGGAACAGCGTAGAGCTGATCGCGATCAGGCGCGGCCAGGCGATCTTCGGCTTGGGAACGAACAGGCACGGCAGTGCGGCAATCGAGAAGCGCATCGCCGTCATCAGCTCCGGCGAAAACTCGTAGAGCGCGATCCGGCTCGCCACGAAGGCAAGCCCCCAGATGATCGCCACCAAGAGGGCGATGAGGATGTCAGCCGGCTTCATTGTTGTTTTCCGGTTCTGCCCTGTCGTGCAGCCCTGCTTGTTCTTCTCGTCTAGCCTTGCTCGCCGGCTTTCGGTTTGCGCAAGAGATATGTGCCGTGCATCGGTGCGTGATAATCGGCCGAGACCAGCGTGAAGCCGACATCGGTCAGCATTCGCTCCATCACCCAGCCGAAAGTGGAATATTCGTCGCGCATATGCGTCACCACGCTGGCGCGCGAGAAATCGTGGTTCTTGATCTGGTAGTCGGCCCATTGCTCGACGTCACGCTCGATCGCGTCGGGCATCGAGGCATAAACGATGTCGCGCAGGTAGAAGCTCGCACCCGGCTTCAGCGCACGCAAGATCCGCGACATCGCCACGACCTTCCAGAAGTCGGGCAGATGATGCAGCGTGAACTCGCTGACGATCAAATCGTAGGATTCCGGGCGGTAGGCAAAGCTGAGCAGGCCGGCGGACTGCGTGCGCACGGGCGCCTTGCGGTCGCGGGCATAGATCTCGGCAAGCGCGAGCATCGCCGGTGAAATATCGATCGCGTCGACCTCGGCCCCCATCAGCGCGGCTTCAGCGGCGAGCACGCCATTGCCGCAGCCGATATCGGCGACACGCCAGCCGCGCTGGACTCCCAACATTTTCAGTGCGGCGCGCGCCCGCAGATCGGCATCGTCGTGGGCGTCGTAGATCGACGCCACCGCGGGCTCGATGCCCATCCGGTTCCGCTCGTTATAGTACCAGTCGCGCGCCAGCATGATTCACATCCCTTCAGGCCCGCGACCGATCGCGGCGACGCCGGTGCGCGACACCTCGACAAGGCCGAGCGGGCGCATCAGGTCGATAAACTGGTTGATCTTGTCCGTATTGCCTGTGATTTCGAACACAAAGCTCTCAGTGGTGGCATCGATCACCCGCGCACGGAAGGCGTCCGCCAGCCGCAGCGCCTCGACGCGATGCTCGCCCTGTCCGCGCACCTTCACCATCGCTAGTTCGCGCTCGATCGAGCGGCGGGTCTGCGTCATGTCGACGACCTGGTAGACCGGGATCATGCGGTCGAGTTGATGCTTGATCTGCGCGATCACCATCGGCGTTCCGGTGGTGACGATGGTGATGCGCGACAGATGCTTCTGCGCCTCGGTCTCGGAGACCGTGAGGCTCTCGATGTTGTAGCCGCGCCCCGAAAACAGGCCGATGACGCGCGCGAGCACGCCCGGCTCGTTCTGCACGAGCACCGCAAGGGTGTGCGTCTCGTTCGGATCGTGGCGCTCTTCGATGAAATAGGCGGATGCCGGCTGGTTCATGATCGTCCCCTCAAAATCCTATCGTACTCACACCAGCGCCTTGCCGCCGGCGAACGCCTTTGCGGTCGCCTCGTCGTTGGCCTGCTCGGGCAGCAGCATCTCGTTGTGCGCCTTGCCGGAGGGGATCATGGGGAAGCAGTTTTCCAGGGCAGCGACACGGCAGTCGAACAGCACCGGACGCTTGACCGAGATCATCTCCTTGATCGCGCCATCGAGATCAGAGGGCCTGGAGACCTGGAGACCGACGCCGCCATAGGCTTCCGCGAGCTTGACGAAATCAGGCAGGGCCTCGGAGTAAGAATGCGACAGCCGGTTGCCGTGGAGCAATTGCTGCCACTGCCGCACCATGCCCATGTACTGGTTGTTCAGGATGAAGATCTTGATCGGCAGCTCGTACTGAACCGCCGTCGACATCTCCTGCATCGTCATCTGCACCGAGGCATCGCCCGCGATGTCGATGACGAGACTATCCGGATGCGCGACCTGCACGCCGATCGCAGCGGGCAGGCCGTAGCCCATGGTGCCGAGTCCGCCCGAGGTCATCCAGCGGTGCGGCTCCTCGAAGCCGTAGAACTGCGCCGCCCACATCTGGTGCTGCCCGACCTCGGTCGTGATGTAGGTGTCCTTGCCACGCGTGGCCTCGAACAGGCTCTGGATCGCGTGCTGCGGCAGGATGACGTCGTTGCTCTTCTTGTAATAGAGCGAGTTGCGGGCGCGCCACTGCGCGATCTGCTGCCACCAGCTCTTGATGTCGGGCTTCTTCGCCTCGGCCTTGAACACCTGGAGGATGTCGCCAAGGATGTTGCCGCAATCACCGATGATCGGCACATCGACACGGATGTTCTTGTTGATCGAGGACGGGTCGATGTCGATGTGGATCTTCTTCGAGTTCGGCGAGAACGCATCGACCCGGCCGGTGATGCGATCGTCGAAGCGCGCGCCGACGCACAGCATGACGTCGCAATCATGCATGGTCATGTTGGCTTCGTAGGTGCCGTGCATGCCGAGCATGCCGAGCCAGTTCTTGCCCGACGCAGGGTAGGCACCCAGGCCCATCAGGGTTGACGTGATCGGGAAACCGGTGACCTCGACCAGCTCGCGCAGCAGCTTGGTGGCTTCGGGACCGGAATTGATGACGCCGCCGCCGCTGTAGATCACCGGGCGCTTGGCGCCGGCCAGCAGCGCCACGGCCTTGCGTATCTGCGTCGCATCGCCCTTCACGCGCGGCGCGTAGGAGCGGTGCACATCGGACTTGCGCGGCGGATGGTAGGTGCCGGTGGCGAACTGCACGTCCTTGGGAACGTCGACCAGCACCGGGCCCGGACGGCCCGTGGTCGCCACATAGAACGCCTCGTGCAGCACCTTCGCGAGGTCGTTGACGTCGCGGACCAGCCAATTGTGCTTGGTGCAGGGACGTGTGATGCCGACGGTGTCGCATTCCTGGAAGGCGTCATTGCCGATCAGATGCGTCGGCACCTGGCCGGAGATGCAGACCAGAGGGATCGAATCCATCAGCGCATCGGTCAGCGGCGTCACCATGTTGGTGGCGCCGGGGCCCGAGGTCACCAGCGCAACACCGGGCTTGCCGGTCGAGCGGGCATAGCCTTCCGCAGCATGCCCGGCGCCCTGCTCGTGACGGACCAGGATGTGCTGGACTTCGCTCTGCTGGAAGATCTCGTCATAGATCGGAAGCACCGCGCCGCCGGGATAGCCGAAAATGTCGGTCACGCCGTGATCGATGAGCGCGCGGACGATCATCGCGGCGCCCGTCATCTGGTTCGGATCGTGGCTCTTGTCGCTCATTGGCTTGCTCCGGATGCGCTGACGTCAGCGGCTTCGTTCGTGTCGGTTTCGGGAAATAAAAAAGGCCCCGAAGAGGGACCCTGCACACCGCCTGTCGTGTGGATGGCAGCTAGCCACCCCCGGCGGTGTGCCTGGGTACGACGGCAATAAGGAGTTTGGTAATAATGTTACGCATGGCGGCCGCTCAGCTTCGCAAAGGTTGCGCGAAACATAACGACCAAAGCCTCGATGTCAAGGCAAACCGGCCGCTTCCGCGCGATTTTGGCAGTGTAGCGGCGTTCCCAGGGTTCGGCGAGAGGTAAAATCGGGAACCCAAGGCACAAAAGCGTGTCACGGGCCGCCGGCCCCGCCGGCGGCGGCCGCCAGCCAGCCCCCCGCCTCCACCGGCTTCACCCACTCGAATTCCGGCAGCTGATGCCTGAACCAGGTGAATTGGCGCTTGGCGTAGTGGCGGGTGTCGGCCCGGCCCATCGCAGCGGCTTCCTCGAGGCCAAGCTCACCGCGCAGATATCGGATCAGGGCCGGCACGCCGTGGGCCTTCATCGCCGGCAGCAGCGGGTCGAGCCCGCGGGCGCCGAGCTGCTCGACCTCTTCAAGAGCACCGGCGCCCAGCATGGCGCCGAAGCGGGCGTCGATGCGGGCATAGAGCTCGTCGCGTTCGGGCGCGAGGAATACGGCGCGGAAGCTGTCCTTCGGCAACAGCGGCGGCTGGCCCTCGTGGTGCCAGTCGAGCAAGGAGCGGCCGGTTGCCTCGACCACTTCGAGCGCGCGCGCGATCCTGGCGCGATCGCGCAGATTCAATCGCTCGGCTGCGGGCGGATCGCGGCGCGCAAGTTCCGCGTGCAAGGCCTCGACGCCGTTCCGCTCCAGCCGCGCGCGCACGTTCTCGCGCACCTCGCCAGGGATCGGCGGAACAACCGAGAGCCCTGCGGTCAGTGCCTTGAAATAGAGCCCGGTGCCGCCAACGAAGATCGGCAGGCGGCCCTCCGCCCTTGCCCGTTCCAGAACAGTCGCGGCATCAGCCACCCAGGCGCCGGCCGAGAAATTCACGGCTGCATCGACATGGCCGTAAAGGCAATGCGGAACGCGCGCCTGCTCGTCCTCAGTGGGGCGCGCAGTGATGATGCGGAGGTCGCGATAGACCTGCATGGAATCGGCATTGATCACGACCCCGCCCACGTTCAGCGCAAGCTCCAGCGCCAGCGCCGACTTGCCGCTGGCGGTCGGGCCTGCGATAAGCACGGCCTTGCTCGAATGCCTCTCGCTCACGAAAACCTCAAATGTCGCTCGTCGCCACGCTGATCTGCAACCCCGCCAATCCCGCCCTCGACTCCACCATCGTCGACGGTGTCCGCGCCGTGCTGCCCAACGCCGTGCCGGCCCATTGGCTGTTCGACGGCGTTGCGGTCGACATTCCCTTCGGCGCCGACAGTAACCTCGAAGGCGATCGCCATGCCATCGAAGAGCGGCTGCGCGAGCTTCGCGGCGATCTGCCCATCGACATCGTGGTGCAGCCTGTCGGCTTCCGGCGCAAGAAGCTTTTTCTCGCCGACATGGATTCCACCATGATCGGGCAGGAATGCATCGACGAGCTCGCCGATCTCGTCGGTATGAAGGCCCATGTCGCCGCCATCACCGAACGCGCAATGAAGGGAGAGATCGAGTTCGAGCCGGCGCTGCGCGAGCGCGTCGCGCTGCTGAAGGGTCTCCCCGCCGATGTCGTCGACCAGGTTCTGGCCAAGCGTATCACGCTGACCCCCGGCGGCCGCGAGCTGGTCGCCACCATGCGCGCCAACGGCGCCTATACCTGCCTCGTCTCCGGCGGCTTCACCTTGTTCACGAGCGCAGTCGCCGCCAAGATCGGCTTCCAGGAGAACCGCGCCAACGAGCTCGTCGTGCGCGACGGCAAGTTCACCGGCGAAGTGAAGGAGCCGATCCTGGGTCGCGCGGCCAAGCTCGCGACGCTGGTTGATCTGATGGAATCGTTCGATCTCGACGACATCGACTCGGTCGTGGTCGGCGATGGCGCCAATGATCTGGCGATGATCCAGGCAGCGGGACTGGGCGTGGCGTATCATGCGAAGCCAGCCGTTGCAGCGGCAGCCGCGGCACGGATCGATCACGGCGATCTCACCGCGCTGCTCTATGCGCAGGGGTATCGGCGGGACGAGTTCGTGGAAAGCTGATGCCGAACCACCGGCATGCCCGGGCTTGTCCCGGGCATCCACGATTGGGGCTATCCACGCGACAAAGACGTGGATGGCCGGGACAAGGCCGGCCATGACGCGACGTTAAGACGAGAGTCCCTTACTGCACGCTCAGCGCCACGAAGCGCAGCTCGCCATCGCCGTTCGACACCAGCAGCAGCACGGACTTCTTGCCGTCCTTCTTGAGCTGGTCGACCCGCTTCTGGATGTCGTCGCCGCTCGCGACCGCTTCCTGTGCGACTTCGACGATGACGTCGCCGGCGGAGAGCCGCTTCTCGGCAGCGTCGGAATTGGCGTCGACATTGGTCACCACCACGCCCTTGACGCTGTCCTTGATCTTATAACGGGTCCGCAGGTCCTTGTTCAGCACGGCGAGATCGAGGCCGAGCGCCTTCTGCGTCACGGGCTTCTCGGGCGGCGGCTCGTCGGTCTTCACCGAGGCCTGCACCTTCTCCGGATCCTGCAGACGGCCGAGCGTAACCTTCTTAGTCTGCTCCTCGCCCTTGCGGATGACGACGACGTCGACCTCCTTGCCGACTGCGGTGTCGGCGACGACACGGGACAGATCCTTCGGATCCTTGACGTCCTTACCGTCGAACTTGACGACGACGTCACCCGGCTCGATGCCGGCAGGCTTGGCCGGGCCCTTGTCGTCCACACCGGCGACCAGCGCGCCGCGCGCCGGCTTGATGTTGAGACTCTCGGCGATCTCGTCGGTGACGGTCTGGATACGCACACCGAGCCAGCCGCGCCGCAGTTCGCCGAACTGCCGGAGCTGGTCGACGACACCAGCGACCGTCTTCGACGGCACGGCGAAGCCGATGCCGATCGAGCCGCCGGAGGGCGAGATGATCAGCGTGTTGACGCCGATGACGTCGCCTTCGAGGTTGAACAGCGGGCCACCCGAATTGCCGCGATTGATCGCGGCGTCGGTCTGAATGTAGCTGTCATAGGGCCCCGAGGAGATGTCGCGGTTCTTGGCCGAGACGATGCCGGCCGTCACCGTGCCGCCGAGGCTGAAGGGGTTGCCGATCGCGACCACCCAGTCGCCCAAACGCAATTTGTCGGAGTCGCCAAACTTCACCGAGACGAGCGGCTTCGGCGGCTTGAAACTTCAACACGGCAAGATCGGTCTTCTTGTCGACACCGACGAGCTCGGCCTTGATCTTGGTGCCGTCGTTGAGAATGACGTTGATCTCGTCGGCATCGGCGATGACGTGGTTGTTCGTCACGACCACACCCGACGTGTCGATGATGAAGCCTGACCCGAGCGAGTTGGTCTTGTGCGGCAGGCCGCCGCCGTTGTCGCCGCCCTTGCCGCCACCGCCGGGGCCTTTGCGATTCTTGAAGAAGTCGTCGAAGAATTCCTCGAACGGCGAGCCGGGCGGGAGTTGCGGCATGGTGTTGCTGCCGCCCTTGGCCTCGACCGTCTGCGAGGTCGAGATATTCACGACCGCGTCGATCACCTTCTCGGCGACGTCGGCGATGCCCTCCGGCCCGCGCGCCTGCGCCGGCGAGCCGAACAGGCTGAAAGCACTGAACGCGAGCGCGGCCAGCCCAAATCGCGCATGTTGGCGCAAGCGGGTCGGGACAATGGTGGCAGCGGTCATGGTGGTCTCCAGAGAAAGGAATTCGACGTCAAGACTGCGCTCGAACGGGGGCACGGCGCAAGCACGAGCTTAGCGGGCCTCAAGAGCCGGATAATACGGCGAAAACCCGCCGTTCGCCTTCACTTTGACGTTGGCTCGGTGGCTACATCGGACGTCGCATCACCCAGATCAGGATGAGGCCGGCTACGGCCGAACCGATCCCGACCGCCCGCAGGATATTGTCCGGCGTTGCGATGGCGCTTTTCATGGCCTTGCGCATCCAGTTCGGACTTGCCGCGAACATCAAGCCTTCGAGCACAAACAGGATGCCTAAGCCGATGAGGAAGTCGGCGAACGCAATGGACCTCATCGGATTGGAACCTCCCGTTGTGACGTTATTGTCCGAGGAAGGGCGGCCAAACCTGCCGCCCTCGTCTAGCTTACGGTTTTGCCGGCGTTTCGGCCGCTGTCTTGCCGGACGGGTTACCAAAATACCGGAAGAAATCCGAGTCCGGCCGCAGCAAATAGCGGGTATCGCTGGACTTCAGCCCGCTTTCATAGGCTGTCATCGACCGGTAGAAGGCAAAGAAGTCAGCATCCTTGCCATAGGCTTCGGCAAAGAGACGGTTGCGCTCTGCGTCACCCACGCCGCGCGTCTGTTCGGCCTGGGAGTTCGCGTCGGCAATGATCACCGTCACATCGCGGTCGGCCTTGGAGCGGATTTCCTGCGCTTTCTGGCCGCCCTGCGCGCGGAATTCTGCGGCTTCGCGCTGGCGCTCCGACTTCATCCGGTCGTACACCGCCTGGCTGTTCTGCTCCGGCAGATCGGCGCGGCGAATACGGACGTCGACGACCTCGATGCCGTAACCGCCCGCCTCGCGGTCGAGCTGCTCGCGGATGCGTCCCATCAGCTTCTCGCGTTCATCACGCACCACGGTGATGAAACTGACTTCGCCCAGCACACGGCGCAGCGCCGCATTCAAGAGCGAGGTGAGCTGGAGGTTTGCGGCCTGGATCGAGCCGACACTCTGATAGAAACGCAACGCATCCTTGATGCGATAGCGCGCAAAGGCGTCGACCACGAGCCGCTTCTGATCGGAGGCAATGACCTCCTGCGAGGGGTTCTCCAGGTCGAGGATCCGCTTGTCGATGTTGATCACGGAGTTCCAGGGCGCCTTGAAGTGCAGCCCGGGGTCGGTGACGACGTCCACCGGCGCGCCGAATTGCAGCACGATGGTCTGCTCGGTCTGCTGCACGGTAAACAACGACATGTAGCCGACGATCACGACCAGGAGCGCCGCAAGCAGCGCGACGATGCCTGTAACGGGAGACCTCATCTTGCGCCTCCGCTCGGCAGCTGGCCTGCCGTCGTGGGCTTCTTGGTCGACAATTCGCTGAGCGGCAGATAAGGCACGACGCCCTGGCCCGAGGAGCCGCCGTCGTAGATCAGCTTGTCCGAGCCGCCGAGCACGCGCTCCATCGTCTCCAGATAGATCCGTTCACGCGTCACGTCCGGCGCCTTCTTGTATTCCTCGTACACTTTCAGGAAGCGCGCGCTCTGGCCCTTGGCCTCGGCGACCGCCTGCTCCTTGTAGCCCTCGGCCGCCTGCAGGATGCGCGCCGCGTTGCCGCGCGCTTCAGGCACGACCTTGTTGGCATAGGTCTGCGCTTCGTTTTGCAACTGCTCGAGATTGGCACGAGCCGCCTGCACGTCACGGAACGCATCGATCACCTGCGCCGGCGGATCGACCTTCTGCATCTGCACCTGGGTGATCTGGATGCCGGCGCCATAGCCGTCGAGCGTCTTCTGCATCAAATCCTGCACGGTGGTCTCGGTCTGCGTCCGCGCGCCGGTCAGGATCGGCTGGATGTCGGAGCGGCCGATCACCTCGCGCATCGCGCTCTCGGCGACCGCCTTCACGGTGCCCTCGGGGTTCTGGATGTTGAACAGGAAATTACCGACGCCGTTGGGCTTGATGCGCCAGAGCACGGTGAAGTCGACGTCGACGATGTTCTCGTCGCCGGTCAGCATCAGACTCTCTTCCGGCACGTCACGGATCGAGCGGCCGCGGCGGGCGGGATCGTCGATCAGCGTCATGCCGATGGAAATGGTGGATACGCGCAGCGCCTTCGGCAGCAACACGGTCTCGATCGGATAGGGCAAATGATAATTAAGGCCCGGATCGACGGTGCGGACGTGCTTGCCGAAACGCAGCACGACACCCTGCTCCTCCGACTGCACGCGGAAGAAGCCCGACAGCAGCCAGAGTGCGACGATGATGAGCAGGATCAGCGTGATGCCGATGCCCGAGAAATAGCCACCTGGCATGATCTGCTGGAGCCGGTCCTGGCCGCGCCGCAGAAGGTCCTCCAGATCCGGCGGCCTCGGCCCGACCGGTTGCGGGCCTGAGCCCCACGGTCCTTTCGGACCCGAGCCCCATGGGCCACCGCCCTGATTCTTCCACGGCATTCGACGCTCTCCTCGGCAGACCGGGACTAGAACTTGCCCGGCCGGCATTGTCCGGACCGGCTTTATAGGGGACCGAAAGGACCCTTACAACGCAAGCCTGACCGTCCCACGAGCTATGCTCGGGGGCGGAAAAGTCAATGTAAACATTGGCGAATGGAGTTAATGAGACGGCCGCCGACGATATGTCACATAGGAGAAGGCGGCACTATCCTGGGGACCGGCCGGGTGGCGGACGCGCTCTGTTTCCTCCCACTGCGCCTTGTCGACGTCGAAATGCGTGTCGCCGTCCGGCCTCGCATGCACCTCTGTGATCTCGAGGCGGTCGGCACGATCGAGCCATTGCCGGAAGATTTCGGCACCGCCAATCACGGCGATTTCAGCGGCTGAACGCCGCAGGGCGTCGCCAAGCGCAACTGAAGCAGCGGCCGCAGCCGACGTCACGACGATGGCGCCGGCGGCGCGATAGTCCGCATCGCGCGTGATCACGATGTTGGTGCGGTTCGCAAGCGGCCGACGCCCGGGCAAGGATTCGAAGGTCTTGCGGCCCATGATCACGGGTTTGCCGATGGTGAGCGCCTTGAAGCGCGCCATATCGGATTTCAACCGCCACGGCAGCGCGTTGCCGGCGCCGATGATGCCGTTCTCCGCAATCGCGACGACGAAGACGATCTCCATCAGAGGGCGCTCCCCGCAAGACGCGTGAGCGCTGAACCAGAGACGCGGCACAGCGTCCAGTCATCCAGCATCACGGCGCCAAGCGACCTGTAGAATGCGATCGACGGCCCATTCCAGTCGAGCACCGCCCATTGCAGGCGCGACCAGCCGTTGTCGATGCATTCCTTCGCGAGATAGATCAGCAGCGCCTTGCCGAGGCCCTTGGCGCGATGCGACGGCCGCACATACAAGTCTTCGAGATAGATGCCGTGGCGGCCGCTGAAGGTGGAGAAATTCAGGAACCACACCGCAAAGCCGACCGGCTCGCCGTTCCAGCAGGCAATCGCACAAAACAGCCTGGGATCGCTGCCGAACAAGGCGGCCGCAATGTCAGCCTCGGTCGCCTCGAGTTCATGCGAGAGCTTTTCGTATTCGGCAAGCTCACGGACGAAATCAAGAACGAGCCCGGCTTCGCCAGGGCGCGCGCGGCGGATGCTGAGCGACATCGGCGCTAGACCGCGACTTCCGCCTTGATGTGCGGATGCGGGTCGTAGCCGACGAGTTCGAAATCCTCGTAACGGAAGGAGAAGATGTCCTTCACATCAGGATTGATCCGCATCACCGGCAGCGCGCGCGGCGCGCGGGTGAGCTGGAGCCGCGCCTGCTCCAGATGATTGGAGTAGAGATGGGTGTCGCCGAACGAATGCACGAAGTCGCCGGGCTTCAGGCCCGTGACCTGCGCAACCATCATGGTGAGCAGCGCATAGGAGGCGATGTTGAAGGGCACGCCGAGGAACACGTCGGCCGAACGCTGATAGAGCTGGCACGAGAGCTTGCCGTTGGCGACGTAGAACTGGAACAGGCAGTGACACGGCGGCAGCGCCATCTTGTCGACTTCGGCCGGATTCCAGGCCGAGACGATCAGGCGGCGCGAGTCCGGTTTGCGCTTGATCATGTCGACGACATTGGAGATCTGGTCGATGCTGCGTCCGTCCGGCGCGGGCCAGGAGCGCCATTGATGGCCGTAGACCGGGCCGAGATCGCCATTGGCGTCCGCCCACTCGTCCCAGATGGTGACGCCGTTGTCCTTGAGATACTTGATGTTGGTGTCGCCCTTCAGGAACCACAACAGCTCATGCACGATCGCCTTCAGCGGCAGCCGCTTGGTGGTGAGCATGGGGAAGCCGGCGGACAGATTGAAGCGCATCTGATGGCCGAACACCGACAACGTGCCGGTGCCGGTCCGGTCGGTCTTCTCGGCGCCGTCTGAAAGAATCCGCTCGAGCAGGTCCTGATACTGGTGCATGTGCCAATGAGCCTTTGGGGAGGCGGCGAACTTAACGGCCACCCCCGCGCTGTGACAGCGGCGATTCGCTGGTCGCGCCGATTATACCCCGAAAAGTGAGAGCTCCCGGCGCCAATGACAAGGGGCGGAACTCACCTCTCGCCCCTCGCCTATCGGCTTGATCTAGCTGGTTAAGTCGCTTGTTGCGACGCGCTCAATTCTCGGATTCGGTAAACACCTCGTCGCGCTTGGCACGCAGCATGGGCAGCAACGTCAGCACGAGCAGGAATGTCGCGATCGCGAGCAGCGCGGCGGAGAGCGGTCGGGTCAGGAACACGCTCCAGTCACCACGCGAGATCAGCAGCGCGCGGCGCAGGTTCTCTTCCATCAACGGTCCGAGCACCATGCCGAGCAGCAGCGGCGCCGGTTCGAAATCGTGCTTGATCAGCCAGTAGCCGACGAGACCGAAGACGCCTGCGAGGATGACGTCGACCGGCGCGTTGTTCACCGAGTAGATGCCGATCGCGCAGAAGATCACGATCGAGGGAAACATCAGCCGGTAGGGCACACGCAGCAGGCGGACCCAGATGCCGACCAGCGGCAGGTTGATGATGATCAGCATCAGGTTGCCGATCCACATCGAGGCGATCATGCCCCAGACCAGATCAGGCTGCTTCTGCATCACCTGCGGGCCCGGCACGATGCCATGAATTGTCATCGCGCCCACCATCAGCGCCATCACCGCGTTGGGCGGGATGCCGAGCGTCAGCAGCGGGATGAAGGAGGTCTGTGCGGCCGCGTTGTTGGCGCTTTCCGGCGCAGCCACGCCCTCGATCGCACCGCGGCCGAACCGCGATGGGTTCTTGGCAAGCTTCTTCTCGAGCGTGTAGGCCGCGAACGAGGCGATGACGGCGCCGCCGCCCGGAAGAATGCCGAGAATCGAGCCGAGCACGGTGCCGCGCAGGACCGCAGGCGTCGAGTCGATCAGGTCCTTCCTGGTCGGCATCAGGCCGGTGATCTTCTGCTGCACGAGATCGCGGTTCATCTCCGCGCCGGCGTCGAGGTTGCGGATGATCTCGGCAAAGCCGAACACGCCCATTGCCACCGTTGCGAAGCCAAGACCATCGGCGAGTTCTGGAATGTTGAAGGCCATGCGCGAGGCGCCGGTCTCGATGTCCGAGCCGACCATCGACAGCAGAAGGCCGAACACGATCATCGCGATCGCCTTCAGCACCGAGCCCTTGGCGAGCACGACGGCGAAGATCAGGCCAAGCACCATCAGCGAGAAATATTCAGCGGGACCGAACGCGAGCGCGAGCTTGGTCAGCGGCGCACCAAGCACGGCGATGAGCACGGTTGCGACGCAGCCGGCGAAGAACGAGCCGATCGCGGCGATCGCCAGCGCCGGACCGGCGCGGCCCTGCTTGGCCATCTGGTGCCCGTCGATCGCGGTGACCACCGATGTCGCCTCACCCGGGATGTTGACCAGGATCGAGGTGGTCGAGCCGCCATACTGGGCGCCGTAATAGATGCCGGCGAGCATGATCAGTGCACCGACCGGCGGTAGTCCGAAGGTGATCGGCAGCAGCATCGCGACGGTCGCAATGGTGCCGATGCCCGGCAGCACACCGACCAGCGTGCCCACGAGCGCGCCGATCAGGCACATCAGGAGATTGATCGGAGAGAATGCGACGACAAACCCGTGAGCGAGGTTGGCGAAGAGATCCATCACACCCTCACTGGGCCAGGAAACGCGGGAACATCGGCATCGGCAGGCCGAGCACGTAGGGGAAGAGAAGCGCGCAGCCGAGTGTCAGGCAGGCGCCGACGATGATGGTCTCGATCCAGCGCGTCTCATGCGTGCCCATCGCCGCAATCAGGAAGCTCACGAACGCCGCCACCACGACGCCAAGCGGACGGATCGCGAGGGCGAAGAAGACGATCGAGGCCATCACGAACAGCGGCCCACGCCAGGAATAATGCGCCATCGCAGGTCCATCGGACAACAGCCCCGTCAACGCGATGCCGGCACCAAGCGCGACGAGAAGCCCACCGAACATCCGGGGCGCCGTGCCGGCGCCAAAGGAGAAGCCGCGCATCCCCTGCAAATCGCTGGAGGCCCACAACGCGAACAGCGCGAGCGCCATCAGGACGATCCCGCCCACATAATCCTGTGCCGACCGGATCGTCATGAACAGCGTGAGGATCGCCACCGCGAACAGCGGATAGGAGTAGATCAGAGCCAACAGCACATCCGATGACGCCTTTTTGACGTCGCCGCCGGCCGCGCCGAGCAACGCAGCCGGGGCGCCAGCGACCAGCGCCCCCGCATGTGCAGCCACGACTTGTAGCGGACCGCGGCCGGCACCCCAGCCGAAGATCGTCCCGAACGACCAGATCAGTTCAAAAATCTGCGGCGCTATGGCCAGCACACAGAATCCGATGGCCACAGATGTGCTTCTTGTGGCTGTTGCCGAGTGGCCCATTGCATCGGCCATGCATGTCTCCTCCGCGACCCGCAAGTCACGAGCACTGTTGTTCTAATCGGCTGGAAATGGATCCCGGCCCCCGGTTCATTGCCTAGCGATTTTCATCACACAATACCAGCAAAACCCAACATGCCTCCCGCGAGCAGAAGCCATAGCGGATTGACGCGCGAGACGGAGGCGATCAATGCAACCGTCGCGGTCAGAAGCGCTGCGGCAATGGTGCGATCAGTCGACTGCGTGAGGATCAGGGCACTCGCTGCCATCAATCCGATCGACAGCGGAACCAGAGCAGCCTGGATCAGCGCGGGCCAGTGCGACTGGCTCGGCCGGTTGAGGAGCCGGCTGACATGGTAGGCAAGCAGCGCCGTCGGCAGGCACATCGCCAGCGTCGCCGCCAGCGCGCCGGGAATGCCGGCAACGGCATAGCCGATCAACGTGACGATAAGGACGTTCGGACCTGGCGAGAGTTGCGCGATCGCATAGGCATCGGCGAACTGCTTGTCGGTCATCCAGTGATGCACCTCGACTGCGATGCGGTGCATCTCGGGCACCGCCGCCGCAGCACCGCCGACCGCGAACAGCGACATGAGTCCAAAGGTGGAGATCAGCGCCCAGATCGGGTTCTCGCTGCTCATGCTGCTACCTTCCGTCGCATCAAATAGGTGGCGCCGATGCTGAGCGGGACCGCGACCAGCAGCACCCCCTGCAGCGGCCAGTGAAGAACGCCGATGGCCGTGAACACGCCGAGCATCAGGACGAGCACGACCACGTCCATCCGCTTGAGCAGCGGCGTCATCATCCGGAAGACCAGGGCGATCAAGAGGCCAACCGCCGCACAGGAAATGCCTGCGAGAATACGACGCAGCACCTCCACATCGCCGAACCGGGCATAGATGATCGCGAGCACGGTCATGATCAGCGTCGGCGGCAGCAACAGCCCCGTGAAGGCTGCAACGCCGCCGGCGATGCCGCGCAGCCGCGACCCGAACACCATCGATAGATTGACGACGTTGGGCCCGGGCAGGAAATGGCAGAGCGCAAACGTCTCGTTGAACTCCTCCGCGGTCATCCAGCGGTGCTGGTCGACGATGGCATGCCGGGCAAACACCAGGACGCCGCCGAAACCGGCTAGCGACATCCGGGCAAAGGCCAGGAACAGTGCCGCCAGGCCCGGCTGCGCGGCCTGGGTGGTGAGACGGTCCGGCTCTTGGGCGGCCGGCGCTGAATCCGTGGACATGTCAGGAGCTTAGAACGCCTCCCGCAGGGCGGCCAAGAGCAGTCCTGGGATCATCCCGGACCTATCCAAAGGGAACCGCGTCCTCTTCGCTCGAAACCCCTGTTTTTTGAAACCTTTGCCCCCTATATTGGGGGAGCCGGTTCGCCGGCTATGGAAATAAACGGTCGTCGCAATAAACCATTCGGACCCGGGGGCGGTACCCGGCGCCTCCACCAAAGCTCATTGGGCTCCGGCCCGTCCAGTGTGAGCTTCGGCGGGGGCGAAATAGGATCGACGAGGGCGTAAAGGGCGTGCTTTTTCCCGGTATTGTTCCGCCGTTATCGGGCTACTGCAATAGTTGCCAACGACAACTTTGCTCCGGTTGCTCAGGCTGCGTAACGCAGTTTGTGAAAGACCATCTTAAAGTCCTAACGGGTTAAGCTCCGTTAGGCGGGGTCCGGAGGCACCTGGCAACAGAAGCCTCCACTTACCTCTGATTTCCTTCGCGGCGGGGACTCCTGCCGGCCCGTCAGGCGCGGTACTATTGCCTGGCGAGTCGGGCCTGCAGAGCCTGCCTCCAGGAATGCAACAGGACCACCATGGCGACCGATCATATACGATACGATGTGCTGACACGCGACGCGCTGCGCGGCGTGCTGCGCAAGGTGCTGACTGATGCCGCGGCCCATGGACTGCCGGGCGAGCATCATTTCTTCATCACCTTCGTGTCGAAGGCCGACGGCGTGAAGATCTCGCCGCGGCTGCTGGCGCAATATCCCGAAGAGATGACGATCATCCTCCAGCACCAGTTCTGGGACCTGACCGTGCTCGAGGACCGCTTCGAGGTCGGTCTGTCCTTTGGCGGAATCCCGGAGCGGCTCGTGGTGCCGTTCAGCGCCATCAAGAGCTTCCTTGACCCGTCGGTGAAGTTTGGCGCCGAGTTCGATGTTTCCGATGTCGGCGCGATCGCGGACGAGACTTTGCCGACCGCTCCTGCCCCGTCCGCCGTCACGGTGCCTGCGCCTGCCGCTGAGCCGACGGCGACCTCCGAAGAGCCGTCGCCGCCGAACCAGGGCGGCGCCGAAGTCGTGCGGCTCGATCGTTTCCGCAAGAAATGATCTAGGTTGGCCGCGAGGCCATCGCGCCCGGCCAAACTCCCTATATAGATGAGCATATCAAGAGGCCGCGCGGCGTTTCGGGCGGCAGAATGGATGTGCTCATGGCCAAAGCTGCGAAGACTGCCCGCCCTGTGACCCGCATCGAGACCGACAGTTTCGGTCCGATCGAGGTCCCCGCCGATCGCTATTGGGGGGCGCAGACCGAACGCTCGCGCCAGAATTTCCGCATCGGCATCGATCGCATGCCGATCGCGCTCGTGCATGCGCTCGGCATCGTCAAGCTGGCGGCGGCACAGTCCAATCTCGAGCTCGGCCTGCTCGACAGGCGCCGCGCCAACGCCATCATCCGCGCCGCGCACGAGGTGATCGACGGCAAGCTCGACGATCACTTCCCGCTGGTCGTGTGGCAGACCGGATCGGGCACCCAGAGCAACATGAACCTCAACGAGGTCATCGCCAACCGGGCCAACCAACTGCTCGGGGGCGAGCTCGGCACCAAGAAGCCGGTGCATCCCAACGACCACGTCAACATGAGCCAGTCGTCGAACGACTCCTTCCCGACCGCGATGCACATCGCGGCCGCAAGCCGCATCAATGCCGATCTCGTCCCCGCGCTCGGCGAGTTGCACCGCGCGCTGCGCAAGAAGGAGAAGGAGTTCGCGAAGATCGTGAAGATCGGCCGCACCCACACCCAGGATGCGACGCCGCTGACGCTGGGCCAGGAATTTTCAGGCTATGCCGCGCAAGTCGAAAGCGGCATCGCGCGGCTGAAGGTCGCGGTGAAGGATCTCTATCCTCTGGCGCAGGGCGGCACCGCCGTCGGCACCGGCCTCAACTCCAAGCCGCGCTTCGCAAAGCTGTTCGCCAAGCACGTTGCAAAGATAACCAGACTGCCCTTTACCAGTGCCGCCAACAAATTCGAGGCGCTGGCCTCGAACGATGCCTATGTGCTGGCGCACGGCGCCATCAATTCCGTCGCCACGGGCCTGTTCAAGATCGCCAATGACATCCGCCTGCTCGGATCGGGCCCGCGCTCGGGCCTCGGCGAATTGATCCTGCCGGAGAACGAGCCGGGCTCGTCGATCATGCCGGGCAAGGTCAATCCGACGCAATGCGAGGCGATGACCATGGTGTGCTGCCAGGTGTTCGGCAATCACACCGCGATCACGGTCGCCGGCAGCCAGGGCCATTTCGAGCTCAACGTCTACAAGCCCGTGCTCGCCTACAACATGCTGCACTCGATCCGCCTGATGGCCGACGCTGCGCGCTCCTTCACCGAACATTGCGTCAGCGGCATCCGCGCCGATGAAAACCACATCAAGGAGCTGATGGAGCGTTCGTTGATGCTGGTGACCGCACTGGCGCCGAAGATCGGCTACGACAACGCCGCCAAGGTGGCAAAGACTGCGCATGCCAACGGCACCACGCTGAAGGAGGAGGCGCTGCGGCTTGGCTTCGTCTCGGCGGACGAATTCGACCGTCTGGTGCAGCCGGAGAAGATGACGCGTCCGGGATGAATTCCGAATTCCGATAGTCATCCGTAATGATACGGAGCCTCAAGGCTCATAATTATGAGGCTTAAGGCACAGGATTTGATTACCGTCAATGCGGCGACGGAGGCCCGTGCTACGCAAAGCGCCCTGTGCCCTTGACGGGGCGAAATTCATCGTTTGATGGCCGCGAGGCCGATTGACGAGGACCAGCGAATGACGATCAAGTCCTGTGGGGCGCAACGCGGCGCCCTGTTTCTGGAAGTTTCATCCTGCCCGAGGAGGATCGGATGATGGAGACGCGGCATGGGGAACGTCATCAACCTGAATCGTTTCAGGAAGCGCGCCGAGCGGGAAGCGTCGGCGAAGCAGGCGGACGCCAACCGAACGAAGTTCGGCCGCACGAAGGCCGAGCGTTCGTCGGAGGCGAAGCAGGCGGACCAGGCGAAGGCGCATCTGGACCGGCATCGGATCGATCGCGAGGAGCAGCCATGAAGTCGCCCGTCGTGAAACGTTCGATCGTGGTCGCCGGCCACAAGACCAGCGTCAGCCTGGAAGAGGCGTTCTGGAACGGCATGAAGGAGATCTCGGGTCTGCGCAACATGACGCTGTCCGAGCTCGTCGGTGAAATCGACGGCGCCCGCCAGCAGGGCAATCTGTCCTCGGCGATCCGCCTGTTCGTGCTCGACTATTTCAAGAGCCGCGCCATGGCCGCGATCCAGCAGGAAAAGGTCCCGGCCCAGTAGCCCTGGGGCGCTTTGCCCACGCCTCCGTGATCTGCACTTTAAAATCGCTCTAAGGTGCAGTTTCCACGGGCGCGCGCGCTTGACCTCGATGCCCTGCGTTGAAAATACAGGGCATGACCGACATCCACGATACGCGCCGCGAGATGCCGCTGGGCCTGGCCCAGCGCGGCTATACCGGCGTCATTCAGCACCTGTCCGCCAAGGATGCGGGTTCGGCGCTCACGGACATCGAGCTCGAGAGCCGGCTGATCGAACTCGGTTTCGTCGAGGGCGCCCGGGTCGAGGTCCTGCATGAGGGGCTGGTCGGGCGCGACCCGATCGCCGTGCGGGTCGACAACATCACCATCGCGGTGCGCCGCCGCGAAGCCATGGCCATCATCGTCGCCTGAGATCGCGGCCGGATATTTGTTTCCATGGAATTACCCCTTCTGCATCTCGCCCTGGTGGGCACGCCAAACAGCGGCAAGACCTCGCTGTTCAATGCCCTGACCGGCAGCCGGCAGAAGGTCGCCAACTATCCCGGCGTCACCGTCGAGCGCAAGGAAGGCTTCTTCGTCACCCCGCAGGGACGCCAGGTCTCCGTCGTCGACCTGCCCGGCACCTATTCGCTGCGCGGCCGCAGCCCGGACGAGGAGATCACCCGCGACTTCGTGCTCGGCAAGGCCTCTGGCGAGACCCTGCCCGACCTCGTGCTGTGCGTGGCCGACAGCACCAATCTGCGCCTGACCATCCGCCTGCTGCTCGAGCTCAAGCGCACCGGACGGCCGATGATCCTCGTGCTGAACATGTTCGACATCGCAAGCCGCCGCGGCATCTCGGTCGACGTCGACAGGCTCGCCAAGGAGCTCGGCGTGCCCGTCGTCACCTCGATCGCGGTGCGCAAGGGCGGCACCGCCGACCTGCTGGCGCTGACCGACGAGATCTCGGCCAAGCTCGCCGCCGAGCCGGCCGAAAACACCTGGCGGGCGCTCAGCGTCGCCGAATTGCGCGCCACCCAGCGCGAGGCCGATCGGATCATCTCCGATTGCGTCAGCCTGCCTGCTCGCCCCGACACCTGGACCGCGCGGATCGATGCAATCGTGCTGCATCCGGTCGGCGGGCTCATCGTGCTTGCGGCGATCCTGTTCGTGATGTTCCAGGCGGTGTTCGCCTGGGCGCAGCCGCTGATGGAGTTGCTGCAGTCCGGCTTCGATACGCTCGGCGAGTTGGTGCATGCCAGCCTGCCCGCGGGCCTGTTGCAGAGCTTCCTCCAGAACGGCGTGATCTCGGGCGTCGGCAGCGTCATCGTGTTCCTGCCGCAGATCATCATCATCTTCCTGTTCATCCTGCTGCTGGAAGATTTCGGCTACATGGCGCGCGCCGCGTTCCTGATGGACCGCATCATGGGCGGCGCAGGGCTGCACGGCCGCGCGTTCATTCCGCTGCTGTCGAGCTTTGCCTGCGCCATTCCCGGCATCATGGCCACGCGCGTGATCGACGACAAGCGCGACCGGCTGACCACGATCCTGATCGCGCCCCTGATGACCTGCTCGGCGCGCATCCCCGTCTACACGCTGATCATCTCCGCCTTCATTCCGGCCAAGGACGTCTGGGGCTTCGTCAACCTGCAGGGCCTCGTGATGTTCGGCCTCTATGCCACCGGCATCATCAGCGCGTTGGCGGTCTCGTTCCTGATCAAATTCTTCATGCTGCGCGACTACGCGCCGGCGCCGTTCATGCTTGAGCTGCCGGACTACAAGATGCCGCGGCCGAAATCGATCGCGATCGGCGTCTACACGCGCGCCAAGATGTTCCTGCACCGCGCCGGCACCACGATCTTCTCGATGATGGTGCTGATCTGGTTCCTGGCCTCGTTCCCGCAGCCGCCGGCGGGTGCGACGGAACCCGCGATCGACTTCAGCCTGGCCGCCATGATCGGCAAGGCGATCGAGCCGCTGCTTCACCCGGTCGGATTCAACTGGCAGATCGCGGTCGCGCTGATCCCGGGCATGGCGGCGCGCGAGGTCGCGGTCGCGGCGCTCGGCACCGTCTATGCGATCGAAGGCGGCAAGGAAGCGGCCGAGCAGATCGGCCAGGTGCTGGCGACGAAATGGTCGCTCGCGACCGCGCTGTCGATGCTCGCCTGGTACATCTTTGCCCCGCAATGCGCCTCGACACTTGCCGTGATCCGGCGCGAGACCGGAAGCTGGACCTGGATGGCGGCGACCTTCGCCTACATGCTGGTGCTGGCCTATGCGGCGAGCCTTCTGACCTACAACGTCGCGGTCGCGTTAGGGGCGGGCTGACACCTCTCCAGAGCAAAACTGCGAAAACAACCCCATGCACAGTAGAATGCCCCGCCCGGATGATGACCGGTGAGGGCGACAAAGCCGATGATGCGTCTGCGGGCGCGAGATTCGGAAAATCGGTTGACCCGTCGGGCAAAACACGGGCATGATGGCATGATCGATCTCCGGCCCTCTGCACGTCGGTGCGGTCGCCGCAAGCCGCGGCGGTGGCCTTGATCGCGATCGCATGCAACGCATCAGTCAGCGCCGCGACGGGCTTGGCCGGCGCTTGATCTACATCAACATCACCGCCCCCTGCGAGAACAGGTTGTAGCCAGCGCGGATGAAGTCGCGCTCGTCGCCTTCGTTCGCGGATGTAGAGGGAAGAATCATCATGCGTATTTCGATCAAGTCCATGACCGTTTCCGGAATCGCCGCCAGCGGACTGCTGGGACTTGCAGGCGTCACGTTCAACCCGGCGCCAGCTGCCGCAATCGTGTATTGCACGTATGTTGGCTATCCCGCCGGTTGCGTTGCGAGAGCCGGCGTCGTGCTGCGGCCCCGACCGGTCGCGCGTGCCGCGGTCCGTCACAATGTTGGCGGCAACGCCAATGGCGGCGTCAATCGCATCGGGGCGCGACGCTGAGGACTGGTTTGCGGGTTCGCCGCTTTTTGTCGGCAACGGGCAAGGCTGGGGTCTCTCCGTCGTGCTGGACCGGAGCTGCACGCAGCTTCTGACAAGAATGGCGCAACGTCGTCGCAGTCTGGGCCCATCATGGGGGGCGCGGAGCGACCAAGATGCCGCTACTGGCGTATTTCTGGAAGGTGGGCGCGGCGCTGCTCGCGCTCCTGTTCGTTGCGGACTTTTGTCTGGACGAGGCGCCCGTCTGGAAGACGAGTGTGGACGGGCCGGCCATACGCATTCACTCGGATCGCAAATGGCCGGAGCGCGTTGTCCTCGATACCAGCGCGCCGGCAACCGTCGCTGCGACGCCTGAAATCATGCACATGGAGAAATCGCCTCTGGCCGACCGGATGGAGCCACCGGTCGTCAGGACGGAGCCTCCGGCCGTTCTCAATGCACTTGCCATGGCGCGAACGGATCAACAGCCAGGCGAAACCGTCGATCGGAAACGAGCGCGCAAGACGCGACACGTCGCAACGCGATCAAGGCGGCAGCCACCGCAAACGGCTTTGGCAACGCGGCAGGCGCAATACGCGTGGTTCGGCTACAGATACTGGTGACCGGCGCAACGGCATGAGCGCCACGCCAGATCGCTGTCCCATTCACGCGAGCTCGGGGGTTTCGCTTCATCGACAACAACCAGCGGTCACATTGTCCTTCTGAACAGGCAAGAGCTGGCCGAGTTTGACCGTCCGAACTGAGTTGCCGAGGCGCACGTTCGTATCGCCCATGAAAAAGGCCCCGGCCGATGCCGGGGCCTGAGTTCACGGGGAGGACGCAAGCTCAATAGCGAGCCGTGACGGGCGCACCGTAACCGCCGAAGCGATAGTTCACACGCAGCGTGATCATGTCGACATCCTGGCTGACACCGCTGCCGAGCAGCGTGACGCCGCCGGGTGTGACCACGCCGGCGAAGCTGGTATTGTCACGCCCCATCCAGAGATGGTCATATTCGACACCGAAGGACCAGTTCGGCGCAAAGCCATATTCCCAGCCGACACCCGCGGTGCCGCCCCAGCGCGTGTGACCTGCCGAGGCGAGGCCGACGCCCGTGACGTTGTTGAAGATGTCGAAGCGATTGCGTGTCACCGCGGCGCCGCCCTTCACGTAGAACAACGATGCGTTCCAGGCCCAGCCGAGCTGTGCGGTGAAAAGGCCGATGCCATCCGTCTTGCCCGTGGTCGAGACCAGCGGGTCGATCAGGCTGACGCGTGTGTTCTTGATATCGGCCCAATCGCCCTGCGCTTCCAGGCCGAGCACGAACTGATTGGTCTGCCAGCGGTACCCAATCTGTCCGCCGACAAGTCCACCCGAGCGATCGGCGCAACCGCTGGCAAGAGTCCCCGCAGGAGTCAGGAAATCGACGCATCCACGGCTCTGCCCCCAGCCCCCGTTGGCGCCGATGTAGAACCCGCTCCAGTTATAAATCGCCACCATGGGTGCCGGCGGCGGCGCCGCCTTGACAGCCATGTCGGCCGCCATGACCGGAGTGGCCATGCTCAGCGCCGCAAAACCGATTGCGGCCATCGAGAACCTTTTCATCATGATATCCCCTTTGCTCAGATCTCTTTCGGTCGAAAAAGCGCGCCGCTATGTCGGCTGAGGGCGCGTAAGTCCTGCGAACATCTTGAAAGTCTATGCGCGGGGGCCGTTTCGGCCCGTATCAAAATGGCAACACCCAAACGCGATCGCTGTGCACGTCAACGTGCTTATCCGGTATCATGCTGGTGAGGCGCGGAAGCGCCCTCCTGATCTTCGGCGAGCCACGCATGAATGCCGGCGGCTGGAATGAGCCGCCTCGGAACGTGGGGATTGATCGTACCCGCAAAGACCGCAAGCCCTTCGTCGAGCTTGGCGCGCGCGAACAGCTTCGCTTCATTCTCCGTTGCAAACGTCTTGGTCTCGCGCGGACTCCGCAGCCTGGATAGAAGACCGCGCTTTCGCACTTCCGAAGTGACGTACCAACTCGCAACCATCGCATCCACCAGCAAACGCCCCATTGCGCTTCTGCGGCAGCGGGTGATCGCGTCGGTTGATCCAGATCAAGTTGCGTTGACAACCTGACGCGCTGCGACCGTCATCGGGCCGCGATCATTCC
Organism: Bradyrhizobium sp. USDA 4474; assembly: GCF_054057515.1. Classification (NCBI taxonomy): domain Bacteria; kingdom Pseudomonadati; phylum Pseudomonadota; class Alphaproteobacteria; order Hyphomicrobiales; family Nitrobacteraceae; genus Bradyrhizobium; species Bradyrhizobium sp. USDA 4474. Next base: position 1,623,993 of record NZ_JBSRZJ010000002.1, read on the forward strand.
GCCCTGATCGATAGCCCGGATGGGAGCGCAGCGAGAATCGACGATTTTTTCCCGCGCGGACCCATCTGCCCGGATCGCGCTATCGTCACATTCTGCTACTTCGGAAAATACGATATAGCGTCGGACAAAACAGGGGCAGGATGGGGTCACCGCAGTCTCGCCGGTCGGCACGTGGCTGGTCTCGCGCGGCGGCGAGGACGATTCCTGGATCTACGCGTACGCGCGCAATATCGGCACTCAGCTACCTTACAGGAGATGGGGCCGTGGGGATTTCCGCCGGGCCGCCAAGGCCAATTACGCCACGGTCACCGGCCAGCTCTGGACGCCGGCTGCTCCGGCCAGGGAGCGGCGTCCCGTCACGCGCGCAGGGGTCGCCCTGCACAACACGAAAGACGACTGCTGGGCCATCATCGCAGGAAAGGTCTACGACATCTCCGCCTGGGTTCCCCGTCACCCGGGTGGGCCGGTATCGCCCGGACGTACGCCGGCAAGGAGGCCACCGCCGAGTTCGGCGACTACCACAGCGCCGAAGCTGTCGCGCACATGGCCCATTTCTGCATCGGCGAGCTCGTCGGGGCTCCCGGCCGCCTAGCCGCGAACGGACGCGCTGACAAGCAGATCGGAGCACCGCCCGGGAACTCGGTCGCTGCTGAAGAGTTCCTGTTGCAGGCCTACTTGTCCCAGCCATGCCCCGGAGATTCGGGCAGCCGGGCTTCCAGAGACGCGCAGGGGGTTCAATGACTGGTTCATCCGAGGGCGCTTCAGGCAGCGAGCCCAGCGATCAGCCAAGAATTTCGACCGGCAGCGACGGATTGGATGACATCCTGGGAGGGGGCTTCGATGCCAACCGCATGTATCTCTATGAGGGCAGGCCAGGCACCGGCAAGACCACGATCGCGCTGCAATTCCTGCTGAAGGGCGCGCGTCGCGGAGAACGGGTGCTTTATATCACGCTGTCGGAAACCAGGCGCGAGCTGGACCTCGTCGCGCGCCGCCATGGCTGGTCGCTGGACGGCGTCGATATCTTCGAGCTGGTCCCGCCGGAAACGACGCTCGACCCCGAGCGCGAGCTCACCGTGTTCCATCCCGCCGAGATGGAGCTGAGCGAAACGACGGGCCTGATTTTCAGGGAGGTCGAACGGATCAATCCGACGCGCGTGGTGCTCGACAGCCTGTCCGAGTTGCGTCTGCTTGCCCAGAACCCGCTCCGTTACCGGCGGCAGGTGCTGGCCCTCAAACATTTCTTCACCAACCGAAATTGCACCGTCATCCTGCTGGACGATCTCTCGTCGTCCCAGGACGATCTGCAACTGCATTCAATCGCTCACGGCGTCGTCATGCTCGAACAGCTCGCCATCGATTACGGCGCGGAACGGCGGCGGCTTCGCGTGATCAAGATGCGCGGCATCCGATTTCGCGGCGGCTTCCACGATTTCACCATTGAAAAGGGAGGCCTGCAGATATTCCCCCGTCTCGTCGCGGCCGAGCACCACAAGCCGTTCTTCGGTGACTTCACGCCGAGCGGCAGCGCCGAGCTGGATCAGCTGCTGGGAGGCGGCCTCGAGCGCGGCACCAACGCGCTGCTCATCGGGGCTGCCGGCGTGGGCAAGTCCTCCGTCGCACTGACCTACGCGATCGCAGCGGCCGAACGTGGCGAGCGCGCCGCATTCTTCGCCTTCGACGAGGGGCGCGGGACCGTCGAAGCGCGTGCCCGCACACTCGGGCTGCCGCTGGAAAAGCACGTCGAGTCCGGTCTGATCCGGTTTCAACAGATCGACCCGGCCGAGCTGTCACCGGGTGAGTTCGCCGCGCTCGTGCGGGAGAGCGTCGAACTCGACAATGCCCGCGTCATCGTCATCGACAGCCTGAACGGTTACCTGAATGCGATGCCGGACGAGCGATTTCTCATCCTGCAAATGCACGAGCTCCTGACCTATCTGGCGCAGCAGGGCGTGCTGACCATCCTGGTTCTTGCCCAACACGGGCTGGTGGGCCCCATCGATTCGCCGCTCGACCTCAGCTATTTGAGTGACGCAGTGATCATGCTGCGCTACTTCGAGGTGGGTGGAACCGTGCGTCGCGCTCTGTCCGTGGTGAAGAAGCGCAGCGGCAATCACGAGCACACCATCCGCGAATTTCGTCTCGGCCCCACCGGCATCAAGGTCGGTCCGCCGCTCAGGGACTTCAGCGGTATCTTCTCCGGCAATCCACAATATACGGGGACAGCAATGCCCGAGGAATCGGCCGAATGAGCGCCGACCGGGATCAACAGGTTCTCATCTACGCTCCGATCGGTCGCGACGGACCAGCTTCCGCCGAACTTCTTCGTAGCGCGAACCTTGCGGCCATCAACTGCCGGAGCCTGTCCGAGCTCGTCAACGAGATGACAGCCGGTGTGGGCGCCGTCTTCCTCGCCGAGGAAGGTTTGTTCGGGCAAGACACGACGGCGCTGGCGCAATGGATTGCGAACCAGCCGCCGTGGTCCGACCTTCCCTTCGTCATCCTCACCAGTCATCGCGAACAACCTGCCGTCGTCGCATGGCGCCGCGATATCGTCGCGCTGCTCCGCAACGTCTCGCTGCTTGAACGACCGGTGCAGCCGATGACGCTGACCAGCGCCATTCAGTCGGCGATGCGCGCCCGCGAGCGCCAATACGAAATCCGGACACTCCTCGAGGCGCGCGAGCAGACGGCACAGCAGCTCGAGAGGCTCGTCGTCGAACGCACACGTGCCTTGGCTGATGCCAACGAGCAACTGCGTTTGGAAATGAACGAGCGCGCCCGCGTCGAGGAGACGCTTCGCCAGGCCCAGAAGATCGAAGCCATCGGCCGGCTGACCGGTGGCGTGGCGCATGACTTCAACAATCTGCTGATGGTCATATCCGGTGGCCTCGACATGCTCGACCGTCAGGTGGATCCTGCCCGCCGTCGTCGCCTGATGGACGGGATGGTCCAGGCCGCACAGCGCGGGGCCAGCCTGACCCGGCAGTTGCTCGCGTTCTCTCGCCGGCAGACGCTGCGGCCCGAGCCCGTCGACGTCGCCTCGCAAATGGGCGGCATGCGCGAACTGCTCGATCGAAGCCTGAGAGGCGACGTCCACGTCGAGTTCGACTTTCCCGAGACCCTCTGGCCGGTGGAGGTCGACCCCGGCGAGCTTGAACTGGTGATCCTCAATCTCGCCGTCAACGCTCGCGATGCCATGCCGAACGGCGGCACGATTGTCGTCCGCGGCGAGAACCTGCCCGATCTGAGGGACGAGCAGATCGCCGGAGACTACGTGCGCCTCTCCGTCGTCGATACCGGCGTCGGCATGGGGCCCGAGATCCTGTCTCGCGTCTTCGAACCGTTCTTCACGACCAAGGAGGTCGGAAAGGGTTCGGGACTCGGGCTCGCGCAAGTCCACGGCTTTGCGACGCAGTCACGAGGGACGGTCCGCATTCGATCGGAAGTTGGCAAGGGCACCCACATCGAGCTCTATCTGCCGCGCTCCCACAACGTTCCCTCCAGGGAGCGGCACCTCATCGATTTCAACATGGTGCGGCCGACGCGAAGCACCCAGGGCCAAGTCCTTCTGGTCGAGGACGACGACGAGGTCGCCGCTCTGGTGAGCGAGATGCTCGGGCAACTCGGCTACGAGGTGACGCGGGCCGCGAGCGGCGCGGCCGCGCTCGGCGCCCTGGCCGATGGCCGCGCAGTCGATCTCGTCTTCTCCGATATCATGATGCCCGGCGGCATGAACGGGATCGAGCTGGCGCGCGAGATCAGGAAACGCCGTGGCGACATGCCCGTGCTGCTGACCAGCGGATACTCGGAAGCCGCTGCTCGCGATGCCGAACTTGACGGTATTCAAATTTTGCCGAAACCGTACCACATCGACGAACTCGCGGCGGCGCTCAGCGCGGTGAGATCGGAACCGGAGCGCGAGACGGAGCCGAAGCGATCGAACGGCGGCTGACGTCTCGCGATCTCCTGTCACGAAACAGGGTCGCCGACCGCCTTGCACCGTTCTTCCTTCGCAGCACGCTCATTTTCAATCCGCAAGAAAAGCAGCAAGGGATCGCGACATGATGACCAAGGCCTTTCTTCTCGTCGAAGACGAGGCGCTGATCCGGATGATGCTCGCCGACATGATCGAGGAGCTCGGCCATCGCGTGGCGGCCGAAGCGGGAACGATCGACGAGGCGATGTCGCTGGCAAGCTGCTCCACATTCGATGCCGCCATCCTCGACATCAATGTCGACGGATCACACATCACGCCCGTCGCGGACATGCTGGCGACGCGACGAATTCCCTTCCTGTTCGCAAGCGGCTACGGCTCCGGCGGCGTCCCTGACACGTTCGCCGACAGGCCGGTGCTGCGCAAGCCCTTCCAGATCGAGGAGCTGGAGCGCATCGTCAAATCGCTGTGCTGAGCGGCGCCGACGACACCCAAAGGTTGGGCCGAATTGTCATCGCGCCTTAGCTTCTTGTTTGAGCATGATCTCCGCGCAAACCATGTTCCGGTTCGCGCAGGGTGCAAAACGCGTTCCGGCTTTCTGACGGTCGAGCGCGTGGAACCTGAACAGCCATTCAAGAAAGTTTCTTGCCAGTTCCTGCAACAGCCGGCGGCGGCAGAAGTTGACCCGTCGACGAAGCAGAAGGAGGAGGAACAGATGAAGAAGCTGACTTACGCTCTCGCGGCGGTCGCGACACTTGCAATCGGTGCCCCCACCATCGCCAACGCGGCTGGCTTCGGCGTCTATGTCGGCGGCGACCGCGATGATTACGGCCCGCGCGCACGCATCTACGAGCATGACCGCGGCTGGCATCATGGCTGGTACCACCACGATCGCGATTACGACCGCGGCGTCGTGATCCGCCGCCACCACTGGGACGACGATTAACCCGTGCCACCGCTGTGAACAAGGAGGCCTCGCTTCGGCGAGGCCTTTTTGTGTCCGAACGGAGCATTGTCCGAGCGGACCAGCAGAACTTGGCCGCTCGGATTTGAATGGCTTTCGCGGCATCGGCTGTTTATGGTCCCGTCATGTCCCGCTTCGCGTGCCTCTTCGTTGCTGTCATTCTGTCGCTGCTGCCGGCCACCGCACCGGCCGCGCAAATCCACAAAAAGCAAGCCTGGCATGGCTATGGCTTCCTGCCGGGCTATCGCCAGCCGCTGAGCAACAGCCAGCCGATCTACATGCAGAAGAACGGCTTCAGACGTTACGCGCGCGAAAACCAGCGTCCCTGGTATATCGATCGCGTGCCGGCCTACTACCGCTACATGGACGGCGAATGGCACTATTTCGGCCGGCCCGGCTTCGGTGGCTCCCGCTACAATGGCGGCAGCTTCGGTCCGTGCTGGACGCGGACGCCGATCGGCGCGATCTGGAATTGCGGCTGATCGTCCTTCACCTCTCCCGACCGGGAGAGATGAAACGGACACCTTGATCAAAAAACAGCACGGGAGTGTGCTCCCTATTAGCGGAAATAACCCAGTACGAGATCGATGTCCGAGCTGCCCGGCACCGTGCCGTTCAGCTCGGCATCGATGACGCGGCGGCAGGCTTCGATCGCGGCGTGGTCGCCGAGATCATTGGCGGCCTCCAGCACGAGCCATGCGGCGTCGACCGTGGCCTTCTCCGGAGCCGAGCCGCCGGCGCCAACGAGGCTCTTGTTAAGGCTCTTGTTCTTGCGAACTGCGGTACCGAATTGAGGCAACATTACAAATACTCCCTCGATGTCCCGTTCAGTGAACCTGCTGGAGCTCGGGCTGACGACCCGTCGCGGGATCGGCACCGGCGCTGTTCTTGCGCGACTGGTAGAACTTCAGAATGCTGCGCGAGGTCTCGATCTTGAGCCGGCCGAAATCGCGCTCGTTGTCGTGGAGCTCGCGCGCCGTGATCAGGTGATCCTTGGCGCCGAGGAACAGAAGAGACATCGTCGTGTCCCAGGAAAAGTCGAGCGCCTTGCACAGCACCAGGATCATCTCGCGGTTGCGATCCATCAGCGCCCGCTCGATCACGTCGACCGGCAGCGACGACAGCAGCGACAGGCCGATCTGCACCTCGTCGAAACGATGCTGACGCGCATAGTTCGAGATCGAGACCTGATTGAGGTTGCCCTGCCGGTACTGCGTCGTCACCACGCGCTTGGCGACGAAGTAGCTGCGCGAGGACGGACCGAACTTGGACTGCAGATCGCCGGTGACCTCGGTCACCGAGGTCTGGATCTGCGACATCATCTCGGGACGCTCGGTCTCGAGCCGGCGGCGGACGTCTTCCGACGCCTTGGAGATGAGCTGCTGGAAGATGTGGCGCGGCACGTCCTTGCGCAGACCGAGCTGCTCGGCGAGGATCGAGTCGCCTTCGGCGCGGCGGACCATGTGCAGCAGGCCCGAACCCGAGAAGCGCGCGCCCTCGTTCCTGGCCACGGCGGTGACAACCTCCTGGTTACCACGCTTGACGAGCACATCGGTCACGGCCTCGCCGATCGCCTCGCGCTGGGAGATCGCGAGCAGATGCGCCTGGCCCTTTGTCATGGCGCTCTCGACCAGCACCTTCTCGTCGATGCGGTTGGAGCCGCGCAGCACCGGCCCTGCGACCTCGATCTCGTCATCGAGGGCAAGCTTCTCGATGACGTTGAGAGGGGCGTGATCGCAACCCGCCATCAATTCGGAGAGCTGCGCCCGCGCGGCGACCTCGATCTCGTCGGCGAGCCGGCCGATGACTTCGCCGAACATGCTGATGTCGTCATCGACATAGCGGCCTGTGATCAAAAGGTCGGTCGCATGCCACAGCGCTTTGGCCCTGCTTTCGTCGGTACCACGCGCGATCGCGTCGTCCAGATCTTGTAGAAGCGTCGTCGCCCCGTTCATGTCGATAACCCCAGTTCCTCGCGCGCCATCCTGCGTCTGCGGGCAGGACTCCGGATTGCTCTGGAACCAACCTAGAGATCAAACGCGAGAATCCAGTAAAATCGTCGCAGCAGTTTGCCGACGAAAATTCGTTCAAATGCGGGGAAATTGGGTTTACCGGCGCGTCAGGTGCCACCTGTCCCACGCCGGAGGTGGGCACCGAACGGCTCGCACCTTCGTCCTACGGATTCGACGGCGTCAGGACCAGCGGCGGCTTCGGCCTGGGTCTTGCGGGCGGCAGGCCCGGGGCGGGCCGCACGTCGATCGGCGGCGGCAGCGGCGCCACCTGCTGGCTTGCCAGCGGCGGGCTCGGCGCCGCGGGCGCGGCAAGCGGCGCCCTTGGCGTCGGTGCGGCCTTGGGCTCAACCCTCAGCTTCGGCGCCGGGCGGCGCGGATCGCGTCCCGGCAACGGCACCTCGGTCAGCGCCGGAGGCGGCTCCGGTTCGGGCGAGACCAGTGTCGGCAGCGCGGCGGTCGCAGGCGGCGGCTCGCCGCGCTCGATCGCATCCAGCCGCCGCGTCTCGCGATCGATCGTACGCACCGCAAGCCATGACGACAGCGGCGTGAGATCGACGGTGCGGCTGAGCTTGTCGGGCGGACCTGCCGCGAACAGCTGGATCTCCGGTGGCGCGCCGGAAAGGCCGGTCATGATCGGCGTCAGGCTGGCGCGGATATCGACCTGATCGGCCGGAATGTCGTAACCGCCGGAGACGATGGCGCGGGCGTTCTTGGCTTCGAGCGGGGTCGCACCGACGCGCAGGCGGCCGTCGCGGATCGTGAACGGAATCTGTGCGGAGGCGACCGCTATGGGCGCCGCCGACAATGCGGGCTCGACCAGCTGACGCAACCTGGCGTCGTCGCTCACCTGCCCACCATCGCTGGCGCGGATGGCGATCTCGAAGGCGCGCGGATTGAGGCCGCTGATTTCGGCCGAGTCCAGTGTCACCGTGCCGTTGCCGGCGAGCGCGCCTGTCAGCGCCGAGACGCTGCGGCCCTGGCTCGTCAGGGTCATCTGCACCGAGGCGCGTCCCTTGGGCAGCGCGAGATCGCGGTAGCGCAGCGAGGTCGCATCGACATTGGTGAGATCGAGATGCGCGTTCAGCGCCAGACCGTTGGCGCCGTTGCGCGCATCGAGGCTTGCCGTCATCTCGCCGCCACCGAGGCCGCCCTTGAGCGCATCGAGCGCGAGCGACTGGCCGTCGCCCCTGATCGTGCCGCTGAACGGGCGCAGCTCGATGCCGCCGGGCAGGCTGCCACGCAAGGCTTGAAACGCGATACGGCCGCGCCAGCCAGTGACGAGACCGGCGCTGAGCGCCTCGCCGCTGTCACGTCCGGCCGCGCCGATCGCCAGTGCGAGCGCCGGCGCCAGATCGAGCGTGTCGAGCCCGACCTCGCCGTCGACGGTCTTCTCCTGATCGAGCGTCATGACGAGATGGCCGCGCAGATGCGAACCCGCAGCGGTGCTGTCGAGATCGTCAAAGGTCAGCCGATTGCCTGACAGCGCGAGGCGGGAGGACAGGTTTACGGACCGCGCCGATTTGTCGGCCGGACTGGTCCCGAACAGCGGCGCCAGATTGGCGTTGCGCACGTGCAGATTGACATTGGCCTTCGGCTCCGACGCCGACAATTCGAGATTCCCTTGCACATCCGCGTCCAGCCCGCCGCCACTGAGCTTTGCGTTCAGTTGCATCGGCCCGCGCCATGCGCCGCTCAGCTTGCCCGCGAGCTGCGAAGCGCCCTCGCCCGCAGCGGCGATGCGATCGAGACCGAGCAGTTCCGTCAGCGCGGCGGCCTGGGGTGCCGAGACTTTCGTCTCCAGCGTAAAGTCGCCGTTGCGCAACTTCTCGATGTCGATGCCGTTCACCGCCGCCACAGGCGCTTGCGCGGTGAGCGTGGCAATGGCCTTGAGCTGCGGCGCATCCAGGTCGAAGACGGCGTGCGCGTCGCTGCGATCAGCATGTTCGGCGCTCTTGTCGAGGCTGAGGTCGAGCTTCAACCGCGTCGCGCCAGGCAACGCCGGGATGGCATCGAAGCGGGCGCGCATGGCGGGCACGATCGGCTCGAGCAGCGCCGTGAGGTCGCGCAGCGAGTTGGCCGACGATGTCAGTGCGAGCCTGCCGGTGGCCTTGGTCCGATCAAAGCTGCCGCTCGCCTCCGTGGTGACGCCGCTCGCCTGGCCGAACCGCAATTGCTCCAGCGACAACGACGTCGGACCGTAGCCGAGCCTGGCTGCGAACGGCCGCAACTCCTGCCCCGCCGAGATCGCACGGCCGATGTCGAGCGAGAGTTTTGCTTCCTCCGGCCATTCGCCTTGAGGGCCGGCGAGCGCGCGCACGAAGCTCGCGGCGGCATCGAGGTCGAGACGGTCGGCCTTGAGATCGGCATCGATCCGCGAGCCCTTGCTGGCGCCCGTTTGGACGAACGCAATGCGGCCCTCGACCGCACCGCCTTCGATGTCGGCCTTCAACTTGTCGATGGCGAGATGGTTGGCGGCGATTGTCACGTCGCCGGCGAGGCGTAACGGCCGCGTGCTGCGCCGGAGAATGTCGTTGCGGCCCTGGAGCCAGGCCACGAGCGTATCGGGATCGGAGGACTCGACGCTGAGGCGGCCGCTAAAGCTGTCGGCGCCGGGCGTCGCGCCATTGAGCGACAGCTGCGTCATGCCGGGCGCGCGCAGCTCGAGCCGCTGGAAGGTCCAGGATCGGCCATCGGTCTGCAGCTCGGTCGTGATGTTCTGGAGCGGGCGGCCGCCCAGCATGATCTGGTCGGCGTTGAACTCGATCTGCGCCGGGATCGGCGCCTGCGGGATCGCCGCAAGCCCTGCGCGCAGCGCCGGCAAAATGCGCAGCGGATCGGCGTCGTCTCTGCCCGCGAGCTTGTCGGCATCGACCTGCCGCGCGGACAGGACCGCCCGCAGGAGCGGGGACGCGCCAAACCTGAGATCGCCGACGCCGCCGATCTTCAGCGCGCTATCCTCGGGGCCAAAGCTCGCGTCGATCTGGTCGAATTTGGCGCCTGCCGGATCGGCTTTGAGTTTTGCGGTGAGCTTCCACGGCACCGGTCCCGCCCCGCCTGCCTTCTTCGTCGGCGGCACGGCCAGCGTCAATGCGCCGTCGAATTTCGGCTGGCGGTTGTCGAAGGCAAGCACGCCTTCGAGATCGGCCGAAACGGCGCGCTCGCCGGGATCGATATTGAGGTGCAGACGCGTGGCGCTGCCATCGGGGCTCGGGCCGGAGGACACGCGGAACGGATAGCGTACCCCTCTGGCGGTGAAATTACCGTCGCCCCGCACCGAGCCCGCGAGCGAGCGCACGTCGCCGGAGAAGACGATGTCGTTGAGCTCCAGGGTCGAGCGGCTGGCCGCGTCGTGAAGCGCGATGCGGCCGGTGAGGTTCAGCCGCTCGATGGCGAGCGAAGCCAGATTGAAGGTGCCGCTCGCCGTGGACGGCAAATCGACCTTGCCTCGGGCATCGAGGCCGAGGTCCAACGCCATGCCGCCAATCGAAAGCTCGGTGGCGCGCCATTCGCCGCGCATCAGGGAGCTCAGGCTGAACTCGACGTCGAGCTTGTCGGCACGCAGACGGCCGAGATCGTTGTTGCCGCCGAAGGTGACCGAGCGCAGCCGCAGCGTCGGCGCCGGCAAGAGCCGCGCATCCAGCTCGCCCCCGACGCGCACCGGCACCCCGATGATACGGGTCGCCTCTGCCTCGAACTGGGGCCTGAACTGGTTCCAGTCGATGAAATAGGGTCCGATCAGCGCAGCCAGAAGCGCTAAAATAAAGGCAATCGCCAATCCGAGCAGCGTCGTCTGCACGGGTCTCCCCTCGGCCAAGCCGGCACCCGGGTCAAACCCAAGCCTTCAATCAAGCTTCAGGCGCGCCGGAACTGCCCCTATATAAAGAGAAGTGTGGCGAAGTCACAGCGGCTGTCGCGCGCGGAGGTTAATGCACCCGGCCATCACCAGCTGGCCGGCAGACGCTTCAGGCCCCGCAGCACGAAGGTCGGCCGCCATTCCGGGTTCTCGACGTCGTCGATGCGCAAATCCGGCAACCGTCGCAACAGGGTCGCGATGGCGATCTCGGCCTCGATGCGCGCCAATTGGGCCCCCAGGCAGAAATGGATGCCGCCGCCGAACGACAGCGGCCGGACGTTTGGCCTGGTGATGTCGAGGCGATCGGGGCGATCGGGATAAACAGCCGGGTCGCGGTTGGCCGAGCCGAGCAGGCAGAGCACGGTCTCGCCCTTGGGGATCCTCTTGCCACCGAGATCGTCGATATCCTCCAGCGTGACGCGGCCGGTCATCTGCACCGAGGAATCATAGCGCAGGAACTCCTCGATCGCGTTGGTCATGAGCTCGGGCCTCGCCTTCAGCAGTGCGAGCTGGTCCGGATTGCGATGGAGCGCCAGCAGACCGTTGCCGATCAGGTTGACAGTGGTCTCGTGGCCGGCACCGAACAGCAGGATGATGTTGGCCGTCAGCTCTTCGTTGGTGAGCTTGTTGCCGTCTTCCTCGGCCTGCACGAGCTGGGTCGTGAGATCGTCCCCCGGATTGCGGCGGCGCAGCTCGAACAGCTGCTGAAAATACATCTGCGCCATCATGTTGCCGGCGTTGCCCTTCGCGATCTCCTCCGGCGTGAGCGGAACCGGATCGAGCAACCGCCCGCCATCGCGCGAGCTCTTGTAGAAGGCCTCGCGGTGATCCTCGGGAATGCCGAGCATCTCGCAGATGATCGTGACGGGCAGGCGGAACGCAAAATCCTCGATCAGGTCCATATGGCCGCGCTCGATCACCGCATCGATGGCCTGATCGACGATCTCCTGGATGCGCGGACGCATGTCCTCGACCCGGCGCGCGGTGAAGGCCTTCACCACGAGGCCGCGCAGGCGGGTGTGATCGGGCGGATCGGACTGCAGCATCCAGTGGCTCATGCTGCGGAAGACCGGCTCTTCCATGATCTCGGGGCTATAGCGGCGCTTGGAGCGCTCGACGAAATCCTTGCCGAAGCGCTTGTCGCGCATCACGAGGCTCACGTCGGCATGACGGCTGGCCACGAATTGGCCGAACGGCGTCGCATGGACCGGATCGATCGTGCGCAGCCGGTCGTAATGCGGATAGGGATCGCGGATGAAGTCCGGCGACAAAGGATTGAACAGCGGATCGCCGCCTGCGGGTTGCACTTGCTCGTTCATGGTGACCTCACATCGGTTGCCGCATGACACGATACGCAGCCCGAGCCCGGAGCCCGGAGCCCGGCGTAACCATCCCCAAGATGACTTGATCAGATCATCAACTCGATACATTGTTGTATCGAGTTGCATTCTGCCCTAAACTGGCCCGATGTCAAGGGTGAGAACCAGGCCGACCAGGGACGACACGCGCGACAAGTTGTTCGAGGCGGCCGCGCACGTGTTCGAGCAAGACGGCATCGGCGGCGCCAGCATCGAAGCGATCGCGGCCGCTGCGGGTTTTACCCGCGGCGCATTCTATTCGAATTTCAAGAGCAAGGACGAGCTGATCATTGCGATGCTCGAAGACCATGTCGAGCAGTCGATCCGCCGCAACATGGACATCCTCGCCCAGCACGACAATCTCGACGACTTCATCGCCGCGCTGAAGTCGATGGACCGCAGCAAGCAGGACCCGCTCGGCCGCTCGCCCCTCCTCCACATGGAGATGATCCTGTTCGTTGCGCGCGCCGAGAAGCGCCGGCCGGAACTGGCAAAACGCCTGCGCGCCCGGCGCAAGCTGATCGCCGACATCGTCGAGGCGACCGTGAAGGACAACGGCATGGGCGACACGCTGAACCCGCCCTGGATGGCCTCGGTGGTGCTGGCGCTGGAAGACGGCTTCCGCCTGCACCGGCTGATCGATCCGGACACGACCCCGGCCGACAGCTTTCTGCGCGCGATCACGGATCTGCGGCGCAGGACGGGATTGGCGTCGGACTAAGCCTTTCGCATGCGCTAAACGGTCGCAGTCCGGGGAACGCGCACGCGGTCAGCAAACGCGAAGCAGTGGAACGCGCCGATCTCTTCAGCCGTCGCGATCAGCTACAAGGCTGTGGACGGCAGTCGCCCAGGACGCAAGATAAACGCTCGTTTATCTTCATGACTCTTTGTCTCTCCCGAAGGCGCGCTTGCAACTTTTGCCCGTCGTTGATGTTGGCCCGACATCACAACACCAACGAGGAGGAACGCACATGAAGAAGACCGCGCTGGTTCTCGCAACCGTCGGGATACTCGGCGTGAGCGCCGTAGCGGCACCAAGGCCCGCGGAGGCCCGCTGGCATGGTGACTTCGGCCCAGCGCTGGCCGGTGGATTGATCGCCGGCGCCATATTCGGCGGCCTGGCATCGTCCGCTTACGCGTATGGTCCGGGCTACGGCTACTATGGCCCGGGTTACGGGTACTACGGCGGCTACGCGCCTGCGTATTACGGCGGCTACGACCCTTATCCGTGGGGCGGCTACACAACGACCTACTACAGCACCGGGTATGCGCCGGCCTATTACGGCTACCACTATCGCCGCATCGTGCGTCCGGCTTACGCTTACTACGGCGGCCCGTTCCCACGGCGGCACTTCTTTCACCATCGTTGGTACCATCACTGGTGATGTGAAGCGCCACGACAGGCTCGGCACGGAACGCTGAGCCCCCGACGTCAAATATCGGGTCGATGCCAAAGGCCGACTCCTTGGGCTTCGACCGGGAGAGATGCGCGCGGCCGCGACGGGGCCGGCGCAACTGCAAGCGACAAACTCAGGGAGATCGAGATGAACATTGGAAAGAACAAGTTCCTGCTGAGCACAGCAGTGCTGCTCGCCGGCGTCAGCCTGGCGTCGGTGCAGGGCTCGGCGCAGGGTATGCGCGAAGGTGCCGGCGGCGGAATGAGTGCTGGCGGCGGAACCTCCAGCGGTGGTGGCGCGGAACATTCCAGCGGTGCGATGTCGCATGGCGCGGGCGGTGCTTCCCACAGCGAAGGCATGGCGCAGGGCCGCGCCGGCGGCCGGGCCGAGGGCTCCTCCGCCATGCAGGATAGCAGGCGCGCCGCTGACAAGGGCGACAAGAGCGACAAGCAGACCGTGGGCCAGGCCCCCGATCGCGACAATATGCGCCAGTCTCAATCAGAGCATGAAAAGCAAGGCAAGGACCAGACCGTCGGCCAGTCGCATGGCGATCGCGACCACGCGCGTCAGTCCAAATCCGAGAACGACAAGAGCGAACAGAAGAACGAGACCGTCGGGCAGAGCCGCGGCGACCGTATGCATCAGTCGCAAGGCGCAGAGCAGAACAAGAGCGCGACAACGGGCGCCAACACCAAGGACAACCTCCGGGACAAGAGTGCGCAGGACAAGGCTGCGCAAGACAAGAGCGCTCAGGACAAGACCGCACAAGAGAAGAATGCCACCGGCAGGAATGCGCAGGCTCCGAACTCCACCACGACCGGCGCGAACACCAGGAGCGAGGCGCAGAACAAGAACGCGCAGGATCAGAGCAAGACGACCACCGGCGCGAACACGGGCAACAACAACGCCCAGGGCCAGAGCGCGCAGGGCACGACGACCGGCGCCAACACGCAAGGACAGGCAAACGCCCAGGCGCAGACTCAGAACGGGACGACCCAGAGCATGTCCGGCCGCGTGCAGCTGAACGCGCAGCAGGAGACACGGCTGCAACAGTCGGTCCTGAATTCCCGCAATGTGGAGCGCGTGCGGGTCAACGACAACGCGATCAACTTCCGCGTCGATGCCGGCGCGGTCGTGCCGCGGGACATCTCGGTCATCTCTGTTGCGGATTATCCCGCGCTGATCGACGTCTATCCTGACTACCGCGACGACAGCTTCTTCGTCGTCGATGACGAGATCGTCGTCACCGACCGGAGCCGCCGGATCGTCGACGTCATCCCCGCCGGTCCGCGGACGCATTATGCCCGCCGCGGCAGCTCGAGCGGCAACAGCAGCGTCGCTGCGCTCGATCTCAGCCCCGACGAGATCCGAATCGTCCAGCGCGTCCTGATCCAGCGCGGCATGCTGTCCGGCGAAGCGGACGGCGTCCTCGGGCCGGAAACGCGCCGCGCGCTGATCTCCTTCCAGCGGCAGGAGGGCTTCCAGGCCTCCGGCTCGATCGACAGCCGCACCGTCGCTGCGCTTGGCGTATCCAATCAGATCAGCGCCACGCAGGGTCAGTCGACGACGGTCGGCCAGGGCGGGAATAGCCAGTCGACGCCGCCGCAGAACACGACCGGACAAGGCACCGGTCAGAGCAACGCGCCGGCGCAGCAGAACCAGACCACGGGTCAGGCTCCGCAGAACCAGCCGTCCACATCTGACCAGGCGCAGCAGAACCAGCCCGCGAATTCGGGCCAGGCCAGCACAAAACCGCCATCAGGCCAGACCACCGGCCAGGCCCCAGCGCCGAGCAACAACCAGTCGACCGGTCAGCCCAGCACCAACCAGAGCACGCAGACTGGACAGACCAACCAGAACAATGCCCCGCCGCCATCGACGTCTGGGCAGCCGGCCAAGAAGTAATCCGGCCGGTCACGTCTCAAGCCCCGCCTCCGGCGGGGCTTTTGGCTGCCCTCAGCGCGATGCCGTGCTCAGGTTCTCGCCGAAGAACTTCCAGGTCTTGCCGTCGAACTTCGCCAGCTTGAAGGTGTCGAACGTGGAATAGTCCGTTGGCGTCACCGAGACCGTGATGCCGGGCAGGAGAAGCGGCAGCGAGGCCTTGCTGATGTTGGTGGCCTGCTTCAAGACGTTTTCGCGTGTCAGCACGTCGCCGCAATTCTTCAGGATGAGCGCCGTGAACTGCGCGGAGGTGTAACCGACCTGGTTGCTGCCATCGATCGGATTTCCGTCCGGATACCACTGCTTCATGAACGCCAGATAGTCCTGCACGCCCTGATCAGAGTCCCATGCGGGGTCGCCCACGACCTTGAATGCCAGCGCCGTGATCAGGCCGGTGGACGCTTCCAACCCGGCTGGCTCGAGCACGCCGCCGATCGAGCTTGCAACCGACACGATGAAATGCGTCGGCTTCCAGGCGAGATCGGTCACCTTGCGGATCGCCTGCGCACCGAATTTCGGCGTGGCGATCGTCATCAGGACGTCGGCACCGGCGCTCTTCAGAGTGACGACCTGGGAATCGATCGTGGGATCGGTCACCTCATAACTGAGCTCCTTGATGATGAGACCAGCCTTGTCGCCGAGGCCCTCCTTGAAACCCTTCAGGTAATCCTTGCCGAAATCGTCATTCTGATAGATCACGCCGATCTTCGCGTCGGGAAGCTCCTTGAGGATGTACTTGGCGTAGATCTTGGCTTCCTGCGCGTAAGGCGGATAGAACGGCGTCGTCCAGGGAAAGCTCTTCGCATCGTTCCACTTCGAGGCGCCGGTCGAGATCAGCAGGTGCGGAATGCGCTTGCCGTTCAGATATTTCTGGATGGCGGAATTTGTCGGCGTGCCCAGCGAACCGATGTCGGCCAGGATCTCGTCCTGCTCGACGAGCTTGCGCGTCTGCTCCACTGTCTTCGGCGGGCTGTAGCCGTCGTCCATGCTGAGGAAGTTGATCTTGCGGCCGTTGATGCCGCCCTGGCTGTTGATCATCTTCCAGTAGGCGGCCTCCGCCCTGCCCTGCGTGCCATAGGCCGACGCCGGCCCGCTATAAGGCATCGTCTGCCCGATCTTGATCTCGGTATCGCTGGCACCGGGATCGTACTGCTTGTCGGCGGCGAAGGAGGCCGAGCTCGATAGAATGACGAAGGTGGCGACTGCCGCCACCGCAATGCAACAACGCATGAAACTTCTCCCTGTCGCGTCGCTGTTTGCCGCGACGTCTGCGGGGATAATGATCTCGGCCTTGTGGAATGTCGACCCGTTAAGTCGCTCTGCTCAGGAGCCGCTTAGGCCGACCGTTTCACCGCATCGCGACCAGCCGCCGCGACGTCGAGCCGGCCGAGCATCGCCCTCGCCTGTTCCGCGCAATACTCGATCAGCCAGCGCTCGAGGGCGACAGGCGCGAGCGCGGGGGCATAGAGGAAGCCCTGGACGACGTCGCAGCCAAGCTCGGCCAGGATCTTGCGCTGGCCTTCGGTCTCGACGCCTTCGGCAACGACGGTCAGGCCGAGGCCCTGGCCGACGCGCACGACGGCAGTCGCGATGGCGAGTGCGCCAGCATCTTTGTCGACGTCGCGCATGAAACTGCGGTCGATCTTCAGCTCGCGAATCGGCAGATGGGCGAGCCGGCTCAGGCTCGAATAGCCGGTGCCGAAATCGTCCACCGACAGGCCGATGCCGAGCGCGCGGATCGCATGCATCGTCTCCAGCGCGGCAGCGCCGTCCTGCATGAAAGTTCCTTCCGTGATCTCGAGCATCAGCGCGTCCGGCGGCAGCGCGTGTTCGGCGAGGATGTCCGTGAGCCGCGCGGCCAGCGTGACGTTGCGGAAGTTGAGCGGCGACAGGTTGACGGAGACGCAGGGGATGTTGAGCCCGGCCTGGCGCCAGTGCGCCATTTGCCGGCAGGCCTCGCGCACCGACCACAGGCCGATCTGCTCGATCAGGCCGCATTCTTCCGCGAGCGGAATGAATCTTGCGGGCGAGACCTCGCCCAGCGCTGCATCGTGCCAGCGCGCCAGCGCCTCGACGCCGTGGACGGTGCCGTCGCTGCTGCGGATCTGCGGCTGATAGCTGAGCGTCAGCGCCCCCTCCGCGACGGCCCGGCGGAGCGCGGCGATCATCGCCAGTCGCTGCTCGGCGAGCCCCTTCATCTCGGCAGAGAACATGCGATGGGTCGACCGGCCCGCCAGCTTGGCCATGTACATGGCCGCGTCGGCCTGCTGCATCAGCGTGTCGATGTCGGAGGCATGATCGGGGTAGAGGCTGATGCCGATACTGGCCGACATCGCCATCGGCTTCGATCCGAGCCGAAACGGCGCGGCGAGGGCCTCGGCGATACGCGACGCGACGCGCTCGGCGCCCTCGGCATTGCGATGCGGCAGCAGGATGACGAATTCGTCGCCGCCGAGGCGGCCCAGCATGTCCTGAGGCCCGATCTGCTCGCGCAGGCGTTGCGCCAGCTGGATCAGGAGTTCGTCACCGGCGGCATGGCCGAGCGTGTCGTTGACGTCCTTGAAACGGTCGACGTCGAGGAAGGCGAGCGCGACATGGCTGCCGGTCGGACAGGCATCGATCGCGGTGGTGATCAGGTGCCGCAGCTGCGCGCGGTTCGGCAGGCCGGTGAGGATGTCGTGATAGGCGAGCCGCGCGATCTCGGCGCGCGCCTCCTTGCGCTCGATCGCGAAGGCGCCGAGGTTGACGCAGGCATCGACGATGCGCCGGTGCCAGTTGCTGGGCGCGCGCGGCTCGCGATAGTAAAAGGCGAAGGTCGCGATGACACGGCCGTCCTTGGACTTGACCGGGGTCGACCAGCAGGCACGCAACCCGATCGCCAGCGGCATGGCCTTGTAAGGCTGCCAGCGCGGATCGGTGTCGAGATCTTCAGCCAGAACCGGCTCGCCATAGAAGGCGGCGGTGCCGCAGGAGCCGACATCGGGGCCGACGGCGAGGCCATCCAGTGCGCGGGAATAGTCCTCGGGCAGGCTCGGGCCGCCAAGCGGGTGGATCAGGCCTGCGGCATCGACGTGCAGCAGCGAGCAGACGACGTCGGGCGCGATCTGCTCGACGCGGCGGCACAGCCGGTCGGCAATCTCCGTGATCGGCACCTCGTCGGCGAGCGCGCCCATGATGAGCTGCTGCAGCGAGCGCAGCTGCCTGCTCTCGGTGATGTCCTCGAGCAGCGCGAAGATGTGCTTGACGCGGCCCTTGTTGTCGCGGAAGACGTCGATCCGGGCGCACACCCAAATCTCCTGACCGTCCCTGGTGTAGACCAGCGTCTCGACTTCGCCGCGCGGTCCGCCATCGACGAGCCGCTTGACGAGCCTGGCGATCGCCGTGCGGTTGGTGTGGCGACCGGCGATGAGTTCGGCCGCGCGCCGGCCCTCCGCCTCCGCGCTGGTGTAACCGAACAGCGTCGTGAAGGAGGAATTGACGTAGCGGATGTTCTGCTCGACGTCGGTGATGAGCACCGCGCGATTGGTCTGGTCCGAGACCGCGTTGAGGAGCCCGATTCTGACGCGACGCTCGGCGTCCGCGGTCACGTCGCGCGCGAATACGATGTGATGGGTGGCGCCGCCGATGGTCGCCGAGGAAAGTGCGATCATCGCCTTGATCCGGCTGCCGTCGCGCCGCACCAGACTGATCTCGTCGCGGAAATCCACGACCGGATCGGCCTGAAGGCATCTGAGAGTGAGAATTGCGGCATCGCCGCCCAGGGCGTCAGCGCGCGCCAGCTTCCAGATCCGCTCTGCGCCGGCATTGAAATGCGTGATACGACGCGCGCCATCGACGATGACGATGCCGTCGTCGGCGCATTCGAGTGCCGCACGCAGCGCGTCAGGCATCTCGGGCACAGGGGCGTCGCAGCCAGGCATCGTCGGATCCGGATACATCGCAAAGATGCGAAACTCGGCCCGAGGCTAACGCTTCGATGGTGTCCAAGACGTTTTTGCAACCCCTCGGCGTTCGGCGAAGGCACGACATGCTTAACATTCCGCGAACGCCGAGAAGTAATGCGGCGCAGAGGGGGCCCGTTCGGCGCGAGACGCCTGTGCGGCCGGTCGATCAGGGGGCTCAGGCGGCGCCTATTCAGAGACGGTCACGGCCGCCGCGTCCAGCGGTCGGCGTTGACGCTGCCCTGCGGGGCCTCGCCCTTGATGATGGCATCAACCTGCCGCACCGTTTCCAGCGACTGGTACTCGATGGCCTGCGGCGTCAGGCCGCCGACATGCGGCGTCGCGACAACGTTGTGAAGCTTTGCCAGCTCCGGCGTCGGCATCTGGTCGGGGGCGCGGCCGACATCCATCGCGGCACCAGCGATGCGGTTCTCCAGCAGCGCCTTCGCGAGCGCGGCGTCGTCGACGAGATTGCCGCGCGAGAGGTTGATGAAGACGGCATGCTTCTGCATGCGCGCCAGCGCCGCCTCTCCGATCAGTTTTTCGGTCTGCTCGTTGGCGACGGCGAGGCAGACGACGAAGTCTGAAGCCCCGAGCAACTCGTCGAGGCCGACCTGCCTGATCGCGCTGTCGCTGACATCGGCGAAGGGATCGGAGACCAGCACCTCCATGCGCATCACCTTGGCGATTTCGGCGAGATAGCGCCCGATGCTGCCATAGCCGATGATGCCGATCCGGCTGCCGGCGAGCTGCCGCCCCATCCGCGCCTCCGGCTTGCGGCCCGCCTGATAATCAGCCGTGGCCCGCGACACGCCGCGCGAGAGATCGACCATGAAGCCGATCGCCAGCTCGGCAACCGCCTGCACGAAGCCCGGGCCGGCGCGGGTCACCAGCACGCCGGCTTGCGAGGCGGCTTCGACATCGACGTTGCGGATGTCGACGGCGCAGCGGACGAAGGCGCGCAGGCGCGGCAGCTGCGCAAATATCTCGCCGCGGCCTTCAGTCATACGATCGGCGACGATGATGTCGGCGTCCTCAGCCGCCTTGACGAGGCTAGCCGAGTCGAGCGCCTGGTCGCCCTCATGCAGCATCACATCGGCAATGGCGCGCAGGCCGTTCAGGCTGCGATCGCCGTAATAGTTGCGGCGCATCTCCGGCGTGTGGGCCAGCAGGACTTTCACGGCAGCACTCCTTCAGTAGCCGAATGCGCGCGGCAACGCGGTGGAGAGCCATGGCACGAAGGCGATGACGAGCAGGCAGAGCAACAGGAGGCCGAGATAGCCCAGGATCGGCCTGACCGTCTGCTCGATCGGCACATTGCCGATCAAACATGCGCCGTAAAGGCCGAGCCCGAGCGGCGGCGCGAACAGGCCGACGCCCATCGCGATGACAAGCACCACGCCGAAATGCAGGGGATCGATGCCGAGCTGCACCGCGACCGGAAGCAGCAGCGGCCCGAAGATGATGAGCGCGGCCGCGCCTTCCAGAACCGAGCCCATCACGATCAGCACAGCGATCGCGAGCAGCATGAACAGCCAGATGCCCGAGGTCCTGGACAGTCCCAGCATGAACTCGCCGACCGCATGCGGCACCTGCTGCAAGGTCAGCGTGAATGCCAGCGACTGCGCGGCGGCGACGATGAACAGCACCAGGCCTGCACGCGTGGCCGCCTGCACGAAACCACGCGCGGCCGATCTGAAACTGAGCTCGCGGAACACCACGCTGCCGACGACAAGTGCGTAGGCGACGGCAAAGGCGGAGATTTCCGTAGCCGTGGCAAAGCCGCTCTTGAAGCCGAAGAAGATCATGAAGATCAGCCCGAAGGAGGCGAGCGCGCCGCTCCACAGGCCCGAAACCGGCACCTGCCGCTCGACCTCTTCGGCGTCACCAGGCGGCTTGCCGAAGGCGATGGAGAACGCGATCAGCACCGCCGCCATCAGCGCCGCCGGCAGCAGCCCTGCCATGAACAGGCCGCCGATCGAAAGGTTCGCGACGAAGCCCAGAATGATCAGGTTGATGCAGGGTGGGATGGTCTCCGCCATCACCGCGGACGCGGCAAGCAGCGCCACCGCGCTGCCCGGGTTCTGCCGCGAGCGGCGCGCCGCCGGGATCAGCACGGAGCCGACGGCCGCAACATCGGCCATCTTCGAGCCCGAGATGCCGGAGAACAGCACCATCGAGGCCACCATCACGACGTTGAGGCCGCCGCGCATGCGACCGACCGCGCGCTGCAACAGCTCGATCAGGCGCACCGACATTCCGTTGGCTTCCATGAGGTAGCCGACGAGGATGAAGAACGGGATCGCCAGCAACACGAAATTGTCGATGCCGCGCGCCATCTGCTGGGCGAAGATGACGCCGGGCAGCGCGCCCTCGACCCAGATGAAGATCAGGGCGGCCAGCGCCAGCGCGAAACCGATCGGCAAGCCGCCGAACAGCGTGGCAAAGAAGCCGATCAGCATCAGCATGCCCGCCGATGGCACCGATGATGGGGACAGGTAGTCCCAGATGAGGTAGAGGCTGGTCACCACGGCGATGGCGATGAGGCCTCCGACGATGTCCGGAAGCGGCCGCGCGCAGAGATGATCGATGGCGAACACCGTCATGAACAGCGCGCCGATGCCCATCGGGTAGAACGTGAGCTCCAGCGGCAGGCCTGAACCGGTGGTCTGCCCTGATGTCAGCGAGCCCAGCTTGATCGCATTGTAGGCGACATAGGCGGAGATCAGCACGACGAGCACGGCGCTGGCGGCATCGACCAGCGTCCGCAGCCGCAACGACAGCAGATCGCGGAAGAAGGACACGCCGACATTCTCGCCGCGCGCGAGCGCGCTTGCCGCGCCGAAGAAGGCGGAGCCGACCATCAATCCGCGCGCGACGTCGTCCGACCATTCGACGGGCGCGTTGAAGAAGAAGCGCAGCAGCACGGAGGCGCAAACGACGGCGAGATCGGCGGCCAGCAGAACGGCCGCGATCGCGTCGCTGCAACGCAGCAGCAACGCGATGCCGCCGTTGCGGCGGTTCGGGAGCGGTACGGCTTCTGCCACCACCATCTCAGGCTTGTGTCGAACGAATGATGTCGATGACCGCCTTGGACTCCGGCCGCGCCTTGATGAAATTGTCGGTCTGCGGCGCCACCCGCTTCTTGAACGCCTCGCGATCGCATTCGGCCACCGTCACGCCCTTCTCGGTCAAGGCCGCCAGTGCCTCCTTCTCGACCGCGAGCCCATGGGCGCGCGTGTCGGCCGCCGCCTTCTTCGCGGCGTCGAGGAAGCCCTCGCGCAGCTTCGGATCCATGCGGTTGAAGGTCATGTCGCTGAAGTAGATCGCGAGCGGCGAGAAATTGTGCTGCGTCAGCGCGTAGAATTTTGCCGTCTCATAGAACTTGCTGGCGAGGATCGTCGGCGGATCGTGCTCGAGACCGTCGAGCACGCCGGCCTGCAACGCCGTGTAGATTTCGCCGAACGCCAGCGGTGTCGCGGCGGCACCCATCAGCCGCAGGCATTCCGTGATGACGGGATTTGGCAGCGTTCGGATCTTGAGACCCGCGAGATCCTCCGGCGTCTTCACCGGCTTCCTGGCAAGCACGCTGCGCGAGCCGAAATTATAGGCCCAGGCGATGATGCGGATGTTGCTGCCCTTGAGCAGCGCGTCCTCGATCGGCCTGGCCGCGCCGGCGT
Source organism: Bradyrhizobium sp. USDA 4474 (assembly GCF_054057515.1). Classification (NCBI taxonomy): domain Bacteria; kingdom Pseudomonadati; phylum Pseudomonadota; class Alphaproteobacteria; order Hyphomicrobiales; family Nitrobacteraceae; genus Bradyrhizobium; species Bradyrhizobium sp. USDA 4474. The sequence continues at coordinate 1,647,076 of NZ_JBSRZJ010000002.1, forward strand.
CGAAGGCCTTGGTCTGCTGCGGAAAGCTCGAGAACAGAAAGCCGAGATCATAGGTGCCGACCAGCGGCACCAGATTGGCCGAGATCGACGAGCCCGACACCATGAGATCGATGACGCCGAGCTTCACCGAATTGATGACGTCGATTTCCTGGCCGAGCTGGTTGTCCGGGAAGAACGCGACCTCGACTTGGTCGCCGAGCCCGTTGCCCTTCAAATTCTTGACGAGGTTGTCGTAGTAGACGCGGCCGTTGGCGAATTTGGGATCGTTCGGCAGCGAGGAGGAGCATTTCAGCTTCAGCGTCGCCGCTTCCGCGCGGCCGATGATGGCGGGAGACAGCACGAGGCCGGCGGTCACGGCCGTCGACGACTTGAGGAACGTGCGACGGCTGAATGGCACGATGGTCATGGTCTCTCTCCCGAATATTGTTGTTTTGCAGCCGCGGTCGTTGCCATGGCCTGTTGCGCGGAGAGTATGGCCAAAGCGACGGGGCAGGCAAGGCTCGCGGCTGGGGGCGGCGCGAGCGCGCAAGTGGCGAGCGCGCGGCAAGGATGGCCGGGGAATGCCTATGATTGCCGATGTTTTCAATCATGCCGCAACGCGACCGAACAACGGGCTGCAAGATTGACGTAGATCGATCCAATTCAGGTATGGATCGATACCGAACGCGGATCGATGGGCAGGCAGCAAAAAAGCTGCGGGACCGAGATCCCGCAGCTCTCGCAGTTCAATGATACGACTGACGTCAGCGTGACGACGCGATGCTCAGCTGTCCGTTCGCCGCCTCGACATCGCGCGAAGGCCGCAGCGCGAAGGCGCCGTCGCCGAGCAGCGCCTGCGCGGCCAGTGCAATCGCCCAGAACGCCGGGTATTCCCAGCCGCCCTTCGGGTTGGTGAAGAAGAAGCCGGCGGCACCATGCACGGTGAAGATCGCGCCGAGCAGGATCGGGATGCCGGCAAGCGCCGCATAGCGGGTCCAGATTCCGAGGATCAGGGCAATGCCGCTGAGAACTTCCACGGTCATGACGAGGTAGGCGAGCTCGGGCGGGAAGCCGAGGCTGCCAAAGAACTTTGCAGTGCCTGCGGGGGTGAAAATGAACAGCTTCAGGCCAGCGTGGGCCAGAAACAACGCCCCCAAGGTCACGCGCAGCACCAGCGCGGCGTAGGGAGCGGTACGGGAATCGATCATAGCGGTCTCCATTGTTGGCCGCTGTATGATATATTCTCAGAAGAATGATAATCCGCTATTTTGGAAATATACTTCACACCATTGGAGCGAAATAGATGCTCGACCGCCTGACCAGCCTGGAGGTCTTCGCCAAGGTGGCGGCCAACGGCAGCCTGTCCGGCGCGGCCCGGGCGATGGGCCTGTCGCAGACCATGGTGACCAAGCATGTCGCCTCGCTGGAGGCGCGGCTCGGCATCAAGCTGTTCCACCGCACCACGCGGCGGCTGTCGATCACCGAGGCCGGCCGCCTCTATCTGGAGTCCTCGGAGCGGATCCTTGCCGACATGGAGACGGCCGATGCCGCGGTCGCGCGCGAGCGCGTCGAGCCGCGCGGATCATTGCGGGTCAACGTGCCCGTCGTGTTCGGCACAAGGCAGATCGCGCCGCTCATCGCGGACTTCTCGGAGCGCCATCCCGAGGTGACGCTCGAGCTCGGCCTCAATGATCGCCTCGTCGACCTCGCCGAGGAAGGCTGGGATCTCGCGATCCGCATCGGCAAGCTGCGCGACTCCTCCATGGTGGCGCGAAAGCTCGCGCCTAACCGGCTGGTGGTCTGCGCGGCGCCGTCCTATCTGGCGAAACACGGCACCCCGCGCAGCGTGGCCGACCTCGCCGCGCATAATTGCCTCGGCTACACGCTCTCACAGCAGGCCAGCGCGGCGGAATGGCTGTTCGGCGCGGAGGGTGAGATCCGCGTCCAGGTCTCCGGAAACCTGCGTGCCAACAACGGCGATGCGCTGCGTGCGGCCACGCTCGCGGGCCTTGGCCTCGCGCGGCAGCCGACCTTCATCGTGGCCGACGATCTGCGCGCCGGCACGCTGGTCGCGCTGCCGCTCGACCAGCCGGAGATGCAGTCCTCCGCGGTGCATGCGGTCTACCTGCCGGATCGTCGTCCGCCGGCGAAGGTGCGCGCCTTCATCGATTTCCTCGCCGCGCGCTTCGGGCCAGAGCCTCCTTGGGATCGTGGACTGTTTTGACATCGCAATGACGCGTCGGCTCGGGCAGATGCCCTGCCCCATCTGCTCGAGCGTGAGCTGGCGCACAGACAGAGCAATGGCGGTCGACTAGAGAAGGTGACATCCTCGCGCCATTGCCCGATGGAGGTGACACCATGCGCCGTCCAGTCCTTCGTCTTTTAGTTCTTGCCGCCGGTCTCCTTGCGCTCACCCGTTTGATGACACCGTCCCAGGCTGCAGCCGAAGCCCGGCTCGCGCTGGTGATCGGCCAATCCGCCTATCGCACGGTGCCGGAGCTGCCCAACGCCGCCAATGACGCCAAGGGCATGGCCGAACTGCTCGGCAATGCCGGCTTCACGGTCACCGCAGCGCCGAACCTCGCGCAGAACGAGATGCGCCAGGCGATCTCGGACTTCGCCGGCAAAGTCAGCGCCAGCGGCGCCGACACCATCGCGCTGGTGTTCTATGCCGGCCACGGCCTGCAGATCGACGGCGAGAACTATCTCGTGCCTGTCGATCTCGATCCCAAGCGCGAGGCGGACATTCCGCTGCAGGGCGTGCGGCTCAACGATCTGCTCAATACACTCGGCGCGCTGCCGACGCGGGCCCGCATCTTCATGCTCGATGCCTGCCGCAACAATCCGTTCCCGGCGCTGTCGGGCGCCGGCCATGGCCTCGCCATCGTCGACACCAAGGCCGGTGCACCGGGCTCCTTCATTTCATATTCGACCTCGCCGGGGGCGGAAGCCGAGGACGGCGCGGGCGCCGACAGTCCCTACACCACGGCCGCATTGACGGTCGCCAAGCAACCGAACATCCCGATCGAGGAGGTGTTCAAGCGCATCCGCATCGCGGTGGCGCAATCGACCGACGGGCGGCAGATCCCCTGGGAAAGCTCGTCGCTGACGACAGACTTCAGGTTCTTCGGCGAGAGCAGCAACCAGCCGCCTCCTGCTTCCGGCGCCAATGCGATGGCGCTCGCCGGCGCCACCCGCAGCGTCGAGGACTGGCGCAAGGATCTGCAGGGCAAGGACGCCAAGGTCGCCTATGATCTCGTGATCGCCGACGACACGGTGCCTGCGTATCAGGCCTATATCGAGCTGTACGCGCAGGACATCCGCACCCCGCGGCTGCGCACGGTGCTGGAGCGGCGGCGCCAGATGCTGGCATGGGACCGCGCGTTGGCGATCAACACCCGCGCCTCATACGAGGCTTATCTTGCGAATTGGGACAACAGCGATCTCGCCGCCACCGCGCGCCGGCTGCTGCTCCGCGTGCAGAACCGCAATTATGCCTTGCCGGTTGCGGCCGCCGCGCTCCCGGTTGCCGTCGCCATGGCGCCGACCTGCCCCTGCTCGGCCCCGACGCCGCCGGCCACGCCGATCAATCCGACGGTTGCGCCTGTCATCAAGAAGCGCGTCGACGACACGCCCCCGCCGACAAGGCGCAAGGTCGTCGACACGCCGCCGAAGCGCCGGCCGCCGCCCGACGAGGTCGTCGTCGAGCGCGCGCCGCCGCAAGGCCCGCCGCCCGGCGCCGTGATGCAAGGCATCGGCATCGGGATTGGCATCGGCATGGGTATGGGTGGCGGCGGCCGCGGCGGCGAGATGGGGCACGGCGATTACAGCCGCGGTAACAGATACTGAGGTCACCGATCGCGAAGCGGAGGGCAAACTTGCCCTCCGTCACGGCGAGCGGAGCGAAGCAATCCAGAGTCTTTTCCGCGGAGCGATTCTGGTATTGCTTCGCTCCGCTCGCACGACAAAGAGGCCGCACCCTGCCTCTCTTCCGGAAATGCTGTAGTCTGATCGACAGACTCAGGATGTTCGGAGATTTTTCGTCGATGCCGCAAGAGGTTCACGCCAAGCACGCATGGCCGGTCTTCCGCTCGCTCGCATCCTATGCCCTGCCCGGCGACCTCATGGCGGGGCTGACGCTCGCGGCCATCGCGATCCCCGAGCAGATGGCGACCGCGAGGCTCGGCGGCTTCGCGCCGCAGATCGGCTTCTTCGCCTTCATGGCGGGCTCGCTCGGTTTTGCGCTGCTCGGCGGCAATCGCTTCCTCTCCTGCGGCGCCGATTCCACGATCACGCCGATCTTTGCCGGCGGCCTTGCCGCGCTCGCAGCGGCCGGCTCGCCTGAATATCAGGGCCTTGCGATCGCGCTGGCCTTGATGGTCGGCGCCATGATGCTCGCCGGCGGCGCGTTCCGGCTCGGCGGCATCGCGAACCTGCTATCGATGCCGGTGATGATCGGCTTTCTCGCCGGCATCTCCGTCCATATCATCGTGTCGCAATTGCCTGGCGTGCTGGGACTGGACTCGCCGAGCGGACCGACGCTCGACCGCATCGGAGTGCTTGCAACCGAGATCGGCCGCACCAATCCTGTCACGTTCTGCATTGGCTTCGGCGTGCTGGCGGTGGTCTTCGTCTCCGAGAATATCAGCCCGAAAATCCCGGGCGCGCTGATCGGGCTCGTTGCCGCCACGCTGGCCACCATCGCGCTCGGCCTCGAGAGCAAGGGCGTCAACGTCGTCGGCGTGGTGCCCGGCACGCTGCCGCGGCCGACCTTTCCTGATCTCGCGCCGGAGCTATGGGTCCGAATCGTCCCCCTCGCCTTCGTGATCACCGTCGTCGTGATGGTGCAGACCGCGGCCACCACGCGGTCCTTCCCGTCCGATCCCGACCAGCCCGCCGATGTCGATCGCGACTTTGTCGGCGCCGGCGCCGGCAGCGTATTATCGGGTCTGTTCGGCGCCTTCCCGGTCAATGCCAGCCCGCCGCGCACGGGCATCGTCGCCGAGACCGGCGGACAATCGCAGCTCGCAGGACTTGCGGCTGCCGTGATCGTGCTGTTGTTGCTCGCCTTCGGCACGGGATTGTTGCGCCACGTGCCTGATGCGGCCCTCGGCGGCATTCTGTTGTTCGTGGCGCTGCGGATCATCCGCGTGAGGCAGATCGTCACGATCTACCGCCAGTCGTTCAGCGAATTCCTGCTGATCGTCGCCACCGCCGCACTCATCATCGTGCTGCCGATCCAGCAGGGCGCGTTCCTCGGCATCGTGCTGTCGCTGCTACACGGTATCTGGAGCACCACGCGCGCCAAGCTGGTTGAGTTCGAGCGCGTGCCGGGCACCACGATCTGGTGGCCGGCACATCCGCATATCACCGGCGAGCGCGTCAATGGCGTCGCGGTGATCGGACTTCAGGCGCCGCTGTCCTTCCTCAACGCGCCGGGTTTCCGCAGCGACGTGAGCAAGGTCATCACGGCAGCCACGCCGCAACTGCTGGTGCTGGAGGCGAGCGGCATGGTCGAGATCGACTTCACCGCCGCGCAGATCCTGCTCGACGTCTTCAAGGCGTGCAGCGCGCAAGGCGTCACGGTGGCGCTGGCCCGGCTGGAATCGGTGCGCGCACAGGACGCGTTCGAGCGTTTCAAATTGTTCGACGTCCTGCCGAGGGAGCACGTCTTCCACAGCGTGGACGAGGCCGTGCACAGACTGGCGAAATAATCACGACAGCAGCGTGGGATGGTCCCGCTGCGCCGTTTCGCGGATCCAGCTGGCGTGGATCGCGCGGAACAGGATCTGCGCCGTCTTGAGGTCGTTCGCGGTCATGCAGAGATCGACGATGCGATGCACCGCGTCGTCGCGCATCAGGCCGTCGGAGATCTTCATCGCAATTTCCATCGCGACCTTTGCGGCGCGCTCATAGCGCGCACTCTCGCCGTCCTCGTTTCGCGCAGAGCCGGCGGCGCTCTGGGCCGCAGCATCACAAATGGCGCGGATGCGCGCGACGGCTTCGATGTCGCCGAGCGGCCATTCGACCGCTTCGTCCCAGATCTCTTTCCGCGCCTTGCGCGCGAACCACTTCATCGCCATTCCACGCAGTCTTCCGCTTCAGGCCCACTCAGCATAGATCGGCGAGACGATTTTTGCACCACGCCCCTTCGCCGAGCGCATTCAGGATGTTCGACGCGGTCCGATGGACTCGAACTGCGCCTTCTGCTCGTCGTTCAGCGTCGCGTAAAAATCCTCCAGCGCCGCGCGTACCGACTTGACGCCGTCGAGCATGATTTCGAGCCGCTTGCGGACCGCGGCCATGCGCGCCGGCGGCGTCATCACGTCGCCAGGCTGACATGCCGCCTTCAGAGATGAGCTGACGTTGGCGCTGGTATCCTGAAGCACCTGCAGCGCGGCGCGCTGGGTCTCGTTGGGATGCAGCCTCGCCTCGATGTCGGCGCCAGGCCAATCGAGCGCAGCGGACGCTCCGCAATTCTGGACCAGCGATCCCCCGCTATTGCCGGACGCCGTGGCATGACGCTGATCCTCGGCCAGCGCATTGAAGCGCGCCTTCTGTTCGTCAGTGAGTGAGCCGTAGAATTTATCGAGGGCCGGTTGAACGAGATCGACGGCCTTCTCCATCGCCTCGATGCGCAGCTGCATCGCTGCCAGCCGGCCGGGCGCGGTCGCGGCGACTTGCGTCGGGCAGGAGGCACGGATCATCCCGGCCGCATCGATCGAGGCATTGCCGAGTTCGTCAAGGCTTGCGCGTTGCGCTTCGGTCGGTTGCACCGCTGCGGCAATCTGGTCGATCGGCAGACCGACGATTTCGCGTCGGTCGCTGCCGCAAAGCTGATCAACCGCAACGCCTCGCGCATGTCGCCGCCCCTGCGGTCGCTGCGGCAGATAGGTCGCGAGACCGTCATAGCCATAGGGGCCGAAGATGCCGGCATAAATGTCCGGATAGCCGTAGCCCCAGAAGCCGAGACCGTCGCCCCAGATCGCGTAGTCGTAGAAGTCGTTATAGGCGAACGGCCAGAACAACGGTCCGACCCAGCCATAACCGCCGCCCGGATGCTGCCACCATCCGCTGCCGGCGCCTTGCCAGCCCGCCAGCGCGGCGGCCGCTGCGATCTGGGCTCGCGCCGCCGGATTGCCGATCAGCCGGCCATTGCGGAAGGTACCGGCGTGGAAGTTGAAGGCTTTACGAAAATTCCCTGGGCGGACGGCTGCATTGCGGATCTGACCGAAGCTCGGGCCACCATGTCGAGCTCCTGTTGCGAGATGGACTCCGCCATGATGCCCTCCCCCGCCATGCGCGTGCCCGAAGCCATGACCGCCAAAATGGCCGCCACCAAAATGGTGGCCGCCGGCGTGACCGCCTCCGTGCCCACCGCCATGACCGCCGCCGCCATGACCACCACCACCGCCCTTGCCCAGAGCCGTGCCGGCCAGCATGCAGGCAAGCGCCATCGCGGCAATTCCAGTGACGGGTCGCAACATCGCATCCTCCCGAGAGTGCCATGGAGGCATCGGAGCGTGTCGGGAATTGGAACCGGCCCGCTTGCCGAAAGTTCCCGCGGCTGCGGTGCGGCAGGCCGCTACGCTTCCGGCACGATCTTGCCGGGATTGAAGATGTTTTGCGGATCGAGCGCTTTCTTCAGCGCGCGCATCGCATCGAGCGCCTCGGGGCCGAGCTCGGCCTCGAGATATTTCTGCTTGCCCTGGCCGATGCCGTGCTCGCCGGTGCAGGTTCCGTCCATCGCCTGCGCGCGCTCGACGAGGCGATGCATGAACTCCTCGCCGCGCGCCATCTCGGCCGCATCGTTGATGTCACACAGCAGCGAGCAGTGGAAATTGCCGTCCCCGACATGGCCCACGATGGGCGACAACAGATTGAGGCGCTTGAGATCTTCCTCGGTCTCGCTGACGCAATCGGCAAGGCGCGAGATCGGCACGCAGACGTCGGTTGCGACCACGCCGATGCTGTCGCCCGGACGCAGCGCCTTGACCGACCAATAGGCGTCATGCCGCGCCTGCCACAATTTTGTGCGATCCTCCGGCTTGGTGGTCCAGGAGAAATCGCCGCCGCCGCACTCCCTGGCGATCTCGCCGAAGGCCTTGGACTGCTCGGCAACCTCGATCTCGCTGCCGTGGAATTCCATCAGCAGCAGCGGCGTCTCGGGCAGCGTCAGCTTCGAATAGGCGTTGCAGGCCTTCACCTGCGCAGCATTGAGCAGCTCGATGCGCGCCACGGGAATGCCGGTCTGGATCGCCAGGATCACGGCCTGACACGCGCCGTGCACTGACACGAACGATACCGCGCCGGCCGCGATCGTCTCGGGGATGCCGCGCAGGCGGATGGTCAATTCGGAGATGATGCCGAGCGTGCCCTCGGCACCCACGAACAGATGCGTCAGGTCGTAGCCCGCAGATGATTTCTTGGCACGCGTGCCCGTCGTGATGATCTCGCCGTCGCCACGCACGACCTTCAGCGCCAGCACGCTGTCGCGCATGGTGCCGTAGCGCACCGCATTGGTCCCGGAGGCGCGGGTCGAGGCCATGCCGCCGAGCGACGCATCCGCGCCGGGATCAATCGGGAAGAACAGGCCCTGGTCGCGCAAATGCTCGTTGAGCGCCTTGCGGGTGACGCCGGGCTGGATCACGCAATCGAGATCCTCGGCATGAACAGCGAGCACCTTGTTCATGTCGCGCAAATCGATCGAGATGCCGCCGGCGGGCGCGTTGACCTGGCCTTCGAGCGAGGTGCCGGTGCCGAAGGGAATGACGGGCACGCCGTTTTTCGCGCAGATCCGCACCACGTCCTGAATGTCGGCGGTCTCCTGCGCCATCACCACGCCGTCGGGCGGCTGGTTGACGATCCATGTCGTGGTATGGCCGTGCTGCTCGCGGACGGCCTGCGAGGTGATCAGGCGGTTGCCGAAGCGTGCGGCAAGCTGCTCCAGCGCGCTTGCGAGGGCTTTCGGCTCCGGCCGCGGCGGATTATTGGTGATAGCAGTACCCACGGATCGTCCTCCCGACAGAGAAACCGTGGCAAAGGACATCTCGCCGGTCAAGTCAAGCGACCGGACGCATAGGCAGGGAATGAGACATGCCGGACAGTGCCGCCGCCAAGCCCGAGCCGTTCCGCTCATCGATCATGCAGATCGAGCCGCAATGGATCGACTATAACGGCCATCTCAACATGGCCTATTACAACGTGATGTTCGACCGGGCGATCGACCAGATGTGGCTGCAACTCGGGATCGGGCCCGGCTACATGAAAGAGCGCAACGGTTCGACCTTCACGGCCGAATGCCACGTGCGGTATCTGCGCGAGATCCATCTCGGCGATCCCGTGCAGGTCTCGGTCTGGCTGCTGGAAGCCGACGACAAGCGACTGCACACCTTCCAGGAGCTGCGTCACGCCACCGAAGGCTGGCTGTCGGCCACATCGGAAAACATGTCGCTGCACATCGACATGAGCTCGCGCAAGGTGGCGGCGTTTCCGCCTGATATCAGCGAGCGCATCGCGGCCGTCGTCATGGCTCATCGCGCCGTGGCGCGGCCGGAAGGCATCGGCCGAAACGTGGCGATGCCTTCGAAGAGATAGCCAAGAGCTGCTGCCATCCACCTCTCCCCGACGGGGAGAGGCAGAGATGACCGCTAGATCCTCCTGCCGCGGGCGAGGCCGACCACGGCCGAGACCAGGAACAGGACGACCGCGACGAAGAAGATGATCTTGGCGATTTCGATCGACGCGCCGGCGAGGCCGCCAAAGCCCAGGATGCCGGCGATCAGGGCGATAACCAGAAACGTCACAACCCAGCTCAGCATGGTCAAAACCTCTGTTTCGTTGTCTGTGTGCGATCGGCGCGGCTGAGGCGCCTCACTTGCAGAAACAATCGCCATCTCGGAACAATGGTTCCGGCCCGCTCGGCCGGGAAATTCGCTGCCCCTCCAGGAACAAAATCACCCCACCGCGCACGTGGAAAACCGGCACTGCCGCCCCCATATTGGCGCCAATCCCTGTTATGAAGGCTCCCTTCCGCAACCCCGCGGTGCCATCGTGGGGCCAATGATTCGCATGACCGAGCCGAGCAAAATCACAGGCGTACCCGACCATCAGCCCGCAGCCGGCGGCATCGCCGCGCGTGCGCGCGCCTCCGTCGGCCCGAAATATCTGGCCGGGCTCAATCCCGAGCAGCGCGAGGCGGTCGAGACGCTGGATGGCCCGGTTCTGGTGCTGGCCGGCGCCGGCACCGGCAAGACCCGCGTACTGACCACGCGCATCGCCCACATCCTGAGCCAGGGGCGCGCCCGCCCCGCCGAGATCCTGTCGGTGACCTTCACCAACAAGGCTGCCCGCGAGATGAAGCACCGGCTCGGCCAGATGCTCGGCCACGCCGTGGAAGGCATGCCCTGGCTCGGCACCTTCCACTCCATCGGCGGCCGCATCCTGCGCTTTCACGCCGAGCTGGCGCAGCTCAAGTCGAATTTCACCGTGCTCGATGTCGACGACCAGGTGCGGCTGTTGAAGCAGTTGCTGCAAGCCGACAACATCGACGACAAGCGTTGGCCCGCGCGCATGCTGGCCGGCCTGATCGACGGGTGGAAGAACCGCGGCCTGACGCCGTCGCAGGTGCCCTCGGGCGAAGCCGCCGTCTTCGCCAACGGCAAGGGCGGCAAGCTCTATGCGAGCTACCAGGAGCGGCTGAAGATCCTGAACGCCGCCGATTTCGGCGATCTGCTGCTGGAGAACATCCGCATCTTCCGCGAGCATCCTGACATCCTGCGGCAGTATCAGCAGCGGTTCAAGTTCATCCTGGTGGACGAGTATCAGGACACGAACGTTGCGCAGTATCTGTGGCTGCGGCTGCTGTCGCAGGCGCCGTCGTCTTCGTCCTTGGCCTCTCCCCGCCTGCAGAGCGCGGCGGGTGAGGGGGACTCTCCCAGCACCGGGCTTGTGGAGAGAGCCCCTCGCCCCGTCCCTCTCAGCGCGAGCGAAGCTCGTCGCGCCCCCGTGAAGGAGGAAGACAGAGAGACGCCCCACGTCAAAAACATCTGCTGCGTCGGCGACGACGACCAGTCGATCTATGGCTGGCGCGGCGCCGAGGTCGACAACATCCTGCGCTTCGAGCACGACTTTCCCGGCGCCAAGGTGATCCGGCTCGAGCGCAATTACCGCTCGACCGGCCACATCCTGGCTGCCGCCTCGCATCTGATCGCGCACAACGAAGGCCGGCTCGGCAAGACGCTGCGCACCGAAGACCACGACGGCGAGAAGGTCACGGTGACGGGCTCGTGGGATTCGGAAGAGGAAGCGCGCGGCATCGGCGAGGAGATCGAGCAGATCCAGCGCAAGGGCGAGAAGCTCAACGAGATCGCCATTCTGGTGCGCGCCTCCTACCAGATGCGCGAGTTCGAAGACCGTTTCGTCACGCTCGGCCTGCCCTATCGCGTCATCGGCGGTCCGCGCTTCTACGAGCGCGCCGAGATCCGCGATGCGCTGGCTTATCTGCGCGTCATCAATTCGCCGGCCGACGATCTCGCCTTCGAGCGCATCGTCAACGTGCCCAAGCGCGGCCTTGGCGATGCCACCATACAGTTGCTGCACGACCACGCCCGCAAGCGCCGCATTCCGCTGTTCGAGGCGGCGCGCGCGGTGGTCGAAACCGACGAATTGAAGCCGAAGGCGCGCGGAAGTCTGCGCGATGTCGTCGCCCAGTTCGACCGATGGCGCGCCCAGCGCGAGGTCACCGCGCATACGGATCTCGCCCAGATCGTGCTCGACGAGAGCGGCTACACCGAGATGTGGCAGAAGGACCGTTCGGCTGACGCCGCGGGCCGGCTGGAGAACCTGAAAGAGCTCGTGCGCTCGATGGAGGAGTTCGAGAACCTGCAAGGGTTTTTGGAGCACATCTCGTTGGTGATGGACCGCGAGGGCGGCGCCGAGGACGACGCGGTGTCGCTGATGACGCTGCACTCGGCCAAGGGCCTCGAATTCGACAACGTATTCCTGCCCGGCTGGGAGGAGGGCCTGTTCCCGAGCCAGCGCACGCTGGACGAACAGGGCCGCGCGGGCCTGGAGGAAGAGCGCCGGCTTGGCCATGTCGGCCTCACCCGTGCACGGCGCCGCGCCATGATCTATTTCGCGACCAACCGCCGGATCCATGGCACCTGGTCGACCACGATCCCGTCGCGCTTCCTCGACGAATTGCCGGCCGCCAATGTCGAGATCACGGAATCCAAGGGCGGCTCGGCCTGGGGCGGCACCGGCGGCTACGGCGCCTCGCGCTTCGACGACATGGAAGCGTTTGGCTCGACCTATTCGACGCCCGGCTGGCAGCGCGCTCAGGCCAACCGCAACAAAGGCGGCGGGCGCAATGGCGGCGGCGGGCGGGGCGGCTTCGAGGAAGAGGGCGCGACGTTCTCGTCCTCCTCCTCGTCAGGCCCCGATTTCGGCAGCTTCTCCTCGCGCCGCCGCGGGCCGATGACGATCGAGGGCGAGCTGGTCGCCAAATCCACCGGCACGACCTCGGAATTCTCGCTCGCCGACCGCGTCTTCCACCAGAAATTCGGCTACGGCCGCGTCACCAAGATCGACGGCAACAAGCTCACGATCGCCTTCGACAAGGCCGGCGAGAAGAAGGTCGTCGACAGCTTCGTGCAGCGGGCGTGAGCAGGCCCTGCACGCGAGGCCATCCACTCAGCCGTTCAAGATGTTGGCGCCCTGGTCGTAGATGAGCTGGTGGACGTGCCCGGCGCCGGGCGCGATTTCGAGTCGCCAGCCCAGCTCCACACCAAGGCTTTTGGCCAGCGTCGTGCAGTGCTCGAAATGCCAGAGACCGCGCGCAAGACGGTGAGGACCTTGGGCCATCGCCTCGTCCCAGCGGGGCAAATCGGCGGCATCCGGGTCGTTGTCGGCGTCGCCCAGCAGGATGATCAGGCGGCGCCCCAGATATCGCCGCAGATGGCTTTCGTCGAGACCAATCCCTCCCATGCCGTCCGGATAGTCCTTGGCGAGATCAGGCAGCATGTAGCAGCCGCAATTGGCGGCAACGGCCCGATCGACGAACCCAGCCTCGTTGAGCGCGAGATAGCGCAACACAAATTGCGCGCCCGCGGAATTGCCGAACAGGCCGAAACTGTCGCGGCTCGATCCGGTCGCATGTCGAACGTGCTGAAACAGCCGGTCGATGACGCCGAAACTCCAATGATCGCGCGGCAGAACCGCGTTGTCCGGCGGCGGCCGCCGCACGCCGCCAAAATTATATGCGTAGACACCCGGGAACTGATCCGGATCGAACTCCGGCACCAGCACGATTTGCCCGTTGCGTTCGGCTTGGGGCGCGAGCAGATCGCGAAACTCCGCAGCGGCGCGGTCAACACCATGCATCGCCACGATGATGCGCGTGCGCGGGCTGCGCGAGCGGGGGCAATAGGAGAAGACCCGCATCGTTCGCGGCGAAGGGACGGCGCCTTCATCACGAAACACGAACGAGCCGGCGCCGTCGGCCAAGGTCAAATTGCTCAATTGCTTACCTCCGCAAATCAGGTACTCATAATTGAAATCAACCCATCGTTACAATTTTCGGGGTCGTCAGCCTGCCATGGCTCGCTACGTCGCCATCATCGAGGACGCAGGCCCGGACGACGTCAGCCTATGGTTTCCGGACCTGCCCGGCTGCATTTCCGGCGGCGACGACGTCCACGAGGCCCTGGAGAATGCGCCCGAGGCGCTGGCGTTCTACGCGGAGGAGCTGACAGCGGACGGCCGCGAGCTTCCGCGCCCAAGGACATTGGACGAGCTCGAGGCCGATCCGGAATTTGCCGTCGCGATGGGGAAACACACGGCCGTCCTGATCGAATTTCCTCCGCGCGACGATTTCGAGGAGTGAGGACTGTTCGCCGCACCGGCCGAACTCTCGACAGGTCTGGGGCGATCAGCCCTTGACCATGGCGAACTTCCCCGTATCAGATGCACCCATGGTCCGGGGCTTCATCACACTGGTTGGACTTGCTTTGGGGATGCCGTCGCTTGCGACGGCGGAGACCATGAGCTTTGGCGATTCGATCGGGCTCTTGGCCAAGAGCTGCGGTGCGGAAATCGTCGCCAATTGCCGCGGCGTCAATCCTGATTCCACCCGCCTGAAGGAATGCCTGTCGCGCAACCGGGACGTGCTCTCCCCGCAGTGCCAGAGCGACTATCTCACGGTGTTCGACGCGATCCAGAAGCGCATTGCCGCCCGTGCCACGGTCGCGAACGCCTGCCAGCGCGAGATCGTCAAGGTTTGCGGCGGCTCGACCAAGGAAACCAGCAAGTCGATCCCCTGCCTGGTCTCGACGCCCAAGGGCATCAGCAACAATTGCCTGAAGGCCGTCGACGACGCGGGGTATCGATGATGCGCGCAACCGGGCACGTCACCGCCGGATTCGCCATCGCATTGGGCCTCGCGCTGCTGACAGGCGCGGCCCGCGCCCAGACGGCTCCGACCCGTGACGACATCGTCGGCAAGCTCGATCATTTCGAGGAGGGCGTCGAGGTCGATCTCCCGGCCCTGAAGCAGCAGGTCATGGAGCGGGCCAAGGCGCGGATCAAGAACGATCCGGGTCCGGTGAACCGGCCGCTGATCGCGCCTGACCTCGCCAAGCTGCCCGCCTTCAACGCCCAGATCCAGTTCGACGCCGATACCCCGATCATCCAGCCGGAATCCTACCAGACCGTCGGCCGGATCGCAGACGCGCTGGTTCACGCCTCGCTGCTGCCCTATACGTTCCTGATCGTCGGCCACGTCGAATCCAGTTCGAAGACGCGCGAAGCCAATGCGATCCTGAGCCAGCGCCGGGCTGATGCGATCCGCGACGTGCTGGTGAACACGTTCAAGATCTCGACCAAGCGGCTGCAGCCGATCGGCCTCGGCGAGGAGCAGTTCCTCGACCGCGCCAAGCCGACGTCGGCGGTCAACGGCCAGATGCAGATCCTGACCTTTGCCAAGGTGCCCGACGCTGCACCTGCGCATCCCCCTGCAGCGCCGGCGCCTGCGGCAAAAAAGCCCGCAAAGAGGCATTGAGCGCACGGGATTTTCGGCGGAACCCGCTGAAGTCTTGACGATATTGTGACCTGTCTCACAGCGCGACAGCACCGCTTTGCGCGACACTCGCACCGGTTTGTGCGCTGCCCTCTCAGGTGCTATACGCTGTCGTTCATCCTTCCCGCCCCCGTGCCGACGAGACTGAAATGGCTGGCTATTTTCAACGCCAACTGGCCGATTATGTCGAATATCATCGCGATCCCTGGAATTGCGCGATGCACGTGGTCGGCATTCTCCTGCTTTTCACCGGCGCGACGCTGCCGCTGACGCGGGTCGCCTTTCCGATGTTCGGGGTCGAGGTGAGCCTGGCGGTGATTTTGGCGCTGCCGGTGCTGGCATACTGGCTGATGCTGGATACCGGCGTCGGGCTCGGCATCCTCGCGTCGATGATCGTGCTGCTTTCGGTCGCAACCGCAATCGGCAATCAGGTCTCGACCGCCATGATGTGGTCGATTTTTGCGGTGCTCATCGGTCTCGGCGTTGCGTCCCAGATCGTTGGCCACCGGGTATTTGAGGAACGGCAACCGTCGATGGTCGATCATCCCTCGCATTTCCTGCTTGGACCGATGTTCGTCATGGCGAAATTATTCATTGCACTGGGTTTTCGTCGCGACCTTGCCGCGATTCTCGCGCCTCTTCCGGCCAACTCCCTTTCAACCCGATAGCTTTCTCGAAGCGGAACAGCAAAACCTACTTCATGACTTCCGTACTGGTTACCGGTGGCAGCGGTTTCATCGGACAACATCTCGTCGAAGCGCTCCGCGCCCGTGGGCAGCGGGTACGCGTGCTCGACGTCAGGCCGCCGGCTGCCGCGAACGCGGACGTCGAGTATGTGCACGGCTCGGTGCTTGATGACGCCGTGGTCGATGCTGCAGTTTCAGGCGTCGAGCAAGTCTATCATCTGGCCGGCCTGCCCGGCATGTGGGTCGCCAACAAGCAGGACTTCCACGACGTCAATTTCCGCGGCACCGAGGTCGTGCTTGCGGCGGCGATGAAGCGCAACGTCTCACGCTTCCTGCACTGCTCGACGGAATCGATCCTGTTCCCCTACGCCGATCTCAACGGCGCTGCCGCCGAGGAGGCGCTGCAGCCGGCCGATGCGATGCCCGGCGCCTATACGCGCTCGAAGTCGCTCGCCGAACATCATGCCGCGAAGGCGGCGGCGAGCGGCTTCCCGCTCGTGATCGGCACGCCGACCATGCCGATCGGCGCCGCCGACCACAATTTGACGCCGCCCACCGCGATGCTGTGGTACTTCCTCCAGAAGAAGGTGCAGCCGCATCTCGACTTCCTGGTCAATCTCGTCGACGTCCGCGACGTCGCCATGGGCCTCGTGCTGACGATGGAGCGCGGCCGCATTGGCCAGCGCTACATCCTCGGCGGCGATTGCGTCAGGCTCGGCCAGATCCTGCGGATGATGTCGGCGATGAGCGGACGGCGGCAATATCCGGTCGTCGTTCCCGGCAAGATCGCCGAGCTCTCGGCGATCATGCTCGAGAAGATCTCCGATCGCATCACGCGCCGGCCGCCCAACGGCACTGGCGAGGGTGTGCGCATCGCGCTGGCCGCGAGCGACCTCTCGATCGCCAAGGCCCGCACCGAGCTCGGCTATGCGCCGCGGCCGATCGAGCCGGTGCTGCGCGAAACCATCACCCATCTGCTCGCCCGCAACGGCCAGCAGCCCTCCGGCGCCATCAAGCATCACGCGCTCTCCTCGCGCGCGAGCTGAGGCCGCCGCCCGAACCAAAGAACCTTTCCGCATGTCTTTCGATTTCAGCAAGCTTCTCTCCGTCGCCTGGGGCGGCTGGACCACGACCTGGCCGACCGAACTCCTGGCTCTGATCTGGCTCGCCTTTCTCGCCAGCTGGGTGGGCGCCTCATTCTGGCAGGGGCGGACCAAGAAGCAGGTCATGACGCTGGACTCGCAGCGCTATCGCCTGCCGATCCTGGTCGGCGGCATCCTGTACACGCCGTGGATTGCGGCGGCGCTGGGCTGGAAGCCGCTCTGGGTGCTCGGCAACACCGGCATCACCCTCGCCGCGGTCCTCTCGATCGCCGGCATCGCCTTCGCCTGGTGGGGCCGGCTGCATCTCGGGAAATTCTGGTCGAACACCATCACACACAAGGAAGACCACCGCGTCATCGACACCGGCCCCTACGGCATCGTGCGTCACCCGATCTACACGGGATTGATTTTCGGCATGCTCGTCACCGGCTTCGCGATCGGCGGCGTCACGACGATCCTCGGCGCCATCCTGATCTCGCTCGGCATGTGGCAGAAGGGCCGGATGGAAGAAGTTTTCCTGTCGAAGGAGCTCGGCGAAGACGCCTACGGCGCCTATTGCCGCCGCGTGCCGATGATCGTCCCGTTCACGTCGCCGCGGTGAGCGCGGCGTTCTCTAGCCTTTCTCCGGTACTTGATCCCGTCATCCTGCGAGGTGCGAAGCCGCCGATGCGAATGCATCGCGCCACTCCGCACCTCATCGGGATGACGGGCGGGAACTCCCTATGCAAATTCGATCAGCTGCCATTCCCACGGAATTGCCACCCTGTGAGTTCCGTCCCGGTTGACGTTTTGACCGCCAGCCAGTTGGATGCGCGCGCAAACTGGCACGACGACGTTCCATCGTCGATCTGGAGAGATCGACGATGGGCCTGAGCCCGCGCGGGGCTTGGTGCGGTCGGGCGTTGCACTGTGCCGCATGTTCGACAAGGGCTTTCCCATGAGTTTTTCCAGCATCTTTGCGCAGTTCGTCGCGTTCGTTGGCGGAGTCGCGCTGCAATGGCGCAAGCTCTCGGGCACCGCGCCCGCACCCGCCTGGGGTCAGGCGCCCGCCATTCCCGAAGCCAAGCCGCAGGGGGCGCTGCCCACCTTGAAGATGCCGACCGCGAGGGGCTGGAGCCAGGGCCAAAAGCCGACGGTCGCGCCGGGGCTCAAGGTCAACGCGTTTGCGACCGATCTCGACCATCCGCGCTGGATCGAGGTACTGCCCAATGGCGACGTGCTGATCGCCGAGGCGACGCAGATCGCAGGTGCGCCGCGCAGTGTGTTCCACTACGCGATGCAGGCGACGATGCGCCGCGCCGCGGCGCTCGGCGTGTCCGCCAACCGCATCACGCTGCTGCGCGACAAGGACGGGGACGGCGTCGCGGAAGTCCGCGGCGCCTTCATGGAGAACCTCAACCAGCCCTTCGGCATGGCGCTGGTCGGCGACACTTTCTATGTCGGCAACACCGACGGTGTGATGGCCTTCCCCTATGTGGCCAATGCCGACGGCATTACCGCGCCGGGCAAGCGGCTCACCACTTTCAAGCCAAGCGGCCACTGGACGCGCAGCCTGCTCGCAAGCCCCGACGGCAAGAAGCTTTACGCCGGCGTCGGCTCGCTCAGCAACATCGCCGAGATGGGCATGGAGGTCGAACAAGGCCGCGCCGCGATCTACGAGCTCGACCTCGCCGCCGGCACGCATCGCATTTTTGCTGCGGGCCTGCGCAACCCCGTGGGACTTGCCTGGGAGCCGACGACCGGCGTGCTCTGGACCGTGGTCAACGAGCGTGACGGGCTCGGCGACGAGACGCCGCCGGACTACCTGACCTCGGTGCGCGATGGCGGCTTCTACGGCTGGCCCTATTGCTACTGGGGCAAGACAGTGGACGACCGCGTGCCGCAGGACCCGGCGATGGTCGCCAAGGCGCTGACGCCGGATTACGCGCTCGGCGGTCACACCGCCTCGCTCGGCCTGTGCTGGATGCCCGCAGGGACCCTGCCGGGATTCGGAGACGGCATGGTGATCGGCCAGCACGGCTCCTGGAATCGCAGCACGCTGTCCGGCTACAAGCTGGTGTTCATCCCGTTCGAGAACGGAAAACCCTCAGGCCCGGCTCGCGACATCCTGTCGGGCTTCCTGTCCCCGGACGAGAAGGAATCCTACGGCCGCCCGGTTGGCGTCGTGATCGGTCCCGACAAGAAGTCGCTGCTGATGGCCGACGACGTCGGCAACGTGATCTGGCGCGTCACGGGCGCGTAAGATCTGAAGCAGTAGCACTCCACCGGCGCCCCGAGAGAGGTGCGTTCCCTCCCCCTCGTGGGGAACTCAAGTCCCCACGCACAACGTGGCGCGCTGCTTGCGGAGCAGCGCGATCACCGACAGCGCAGTGATCATCCCGGTCTTGGGATTCTCGGACGGGATGTTCTCGATGCCCATCGAGAACCGCGCCGAATCCGCCTCGACCTCGATGCGATGAACATTGCGCGTCACGGTGGGGTCGGCCCAGACCTGCATCTGGGTGCGATCGGGCCCGATGCCCGCCAGCGACAGCGCAACGGCGACATTGACGTTTGCAGGAAAGCCCTTCGCCGCGTCGCGCGCGCTGCCCTCGAACAGCTTGAGCGGCTCGCGCAGATTGTCGATGTCGATGGTGTTCTGAACGATGAACGGCGCGCCCCTCAAGCCGTCGATCGGCTTGCGCGTGACCATCTTCACCGAATGAATCGTGCCGACCGCGGCGGCGTTGACCGCATCGAGCCCGATCAGCGCGCCCGTCGGCACGAGAATGCGGCCGCCATTGGCGCGCGCGAGATCGACGAGGTCGAAATTGTCGAGCAGCCCGCCGACGCTGACCACCACCGCGGATTTGCCGCGCTTCACCGCCGGCTCGACGATCGCACGCAACTGGCTGGTCGGCGCGCATTCGACCACGAGATCCGCCGCGTCGCCGAGCTGCTCGATCGGCAGGATCTGTGGCGGATGGCGCAAACCGCTGAGGAACGCCCGATGCTTGGCGGGATCGCGGACGGCCACGGCGGAGAGCGTCAACCCCTCGATACCCTGATCGAGCGCAGTCGCAATCTTGCTGCCGATCGAGCCCAGGCCTGCGATGGCCACCCGCAATTGGTTCGGCGCTCTTTGATCCGTCATTGCATCCCACCTTTGATCCAGAGCCGTGTCATAGCCTCTCACGCCTCGCGCGCATAGCTGCGCAGGCGCCTCTCCAGCACCGCCAAAATCGCATCGCGGGCCGGATCGCGCGAGCCGCGCAACCAGGCCGCAGCCAGCGGCAGCCGGCCGACCGGGCCGCTCTGCTTCGGCCGGAGCGGCACGAAGCGCACGCCTGATACCGCCATTCGCGCGGTCCAGCGCGGCACGATCGCAACGCCGAGCTTGGTTGCGACCAGATTGATGATGGTCTGCTTCTCGTCGGCAACCTGCACGATGCGCGGCGTCAATCCGGCCTGCTCGAACAGTTTTGTCGTGAGGTCGTGGCTGTCCGGCCGCGAGCGGCGGTCCGGTACCAGCAACGGCTCATCGGCGATATCGGCCAGCATGACCGACTTGCGCGCGGCGAGCGCATGGCGCTGCGGAAAGGCGACGATCGCGGTCTCCTGGAGCAGCGGTCGGAATTCCAGCCGCTTGTCCGCCCGGTCGGGCGGACGGACGAACGCGAGATCGAGCGCGCCGGTCAGAATCTTCGGCAATAGCCTGATGGTCTTGTCCTCGACAAGCTGCACCGAAACGTCGGAATGCCCGCTGCGGAAGTCGCGCAGCAACGGCGGCAGCAGGCCGGCTGCGGCGCTGTCGATGGCGCCGATCCGCAGCCGCCGTGCAACGCCTTCGCGCGAGCGGTTGCGCAAATTGCTCTCGACGGCCTCGACCCGGGCGAGAATGGCGCGGGCGTCGCGCAGCAGTGTCGTGCCGTCCTCGGTGAGCGAGACGGCGCGGGTCGTGCGCGCGAACAGCCGCGTGCCCAGATCCTCTTCCAGCAGCCTGATCTGGCGCCCAAGCGCGGACGGCAGCATCTGGAGATTCTGCGCGGCGCGGCCGAAATGCAGCTGCTCGGCCGCCGCGACGAAGCATCGGAGCTGATGCAATTCCATTCAAAGTCCTCACTCTCGCCCGATCGACCGAACCGGACGTGCCGGCGATTATATCATTTTTTTGTATAAACCAGTGCGAATTGAGCGCGACGGCGACCCTGCCTAGGCTCATTGCAGGCATTCCACTGACATCCCAAACGGAGCATCCCATGCGCACCCATTCGATCGCAGCCATTCCCGCCGACGGCATCGGCCCCGAGGTGATCTCGGCGGGTGTCCGCGTCCTGGAAGCGCTGGCCAAGCGCAGCGGCGACATCGCTTTCAAGGTCAGGACATTCGACTGGGGCTCGGACTATTACAAGAAGCACGGCGTGATGATGCCGGCGGACGGCCTCACTGAACTGAAGAAGTTCGACGCAATCTATTTCGGCGCGGTCGGCGCCCCCGACGTGCCCGATCACATCACGCTGTGGGGCCTGCGCCTGCCGATCTGCCAGGGCTTTGACCAATACGCCAATGTGCGGCCCACCAAGATTTTGCCCGGCGTCGCCTCGCCGCTGCGCAATGTCGGCGTCGGCGATCTCGACTGGGTGATCGTGCGCGAAAACTCGGAAGGCGAATATGCCGGCATGGGCGGCCGGGCGCACAAGGGCCTGCCGGAGGAGGTCGGCACCGAGGTCGCGGTCTTCACCCGCGTCGGCGTGACGCGCATCATGCGCTACGCCTTCCAGCTCGCGCAGTCCCGGCCGCGCAAGTTTCTGACCGTGGTGACCAAGTCGAACGCCCAGCGCCACGGCATGGTGATGTGGGACGAGATCGCCGCCGAAGTCGCGACCGAATTCCCCGACGTGACCTGGGACAAGATGCTGGTCGACGCCATGACCGTGCGGATGACGCTGCATCCGAAGAGCCTCGACACCATCGTCGCGACCAACCTCCACGCCGACATTCTCTCCGACCTCGCCGGTGCGCTGGCGGGCAGCCTCGGCGTGGCACCGACCGGCAACATCGATCCGCAGCGCCGCTTTCCCTCGATGTTCGAGCCGATCCACGGCTCGGCCTTCGACATCACGGGCAAGGGTATTGCCAACCCGGTCGCAACGTTCTGGACCGGTGCGCAGATGCTGGAACATCTCGGCGAGAGGGATGCGGCGGCACGGTTGATGAAGGCGGTCGAGCAGGTCTGCGCAGCCGGCGTGCTGACGCCTGATGTTGGCGGCAAGGCGACGACGAAGGAAGTGACCGATGCCGTGATCGACGCGATCCACGGCTCGAACGTCTGAGAGAATCCTACTTCCGCCCTGAGGGTGCCGCTGTCGGCGGCACCGCCATCGCCGCCGTCGGGTCCGGCGGCGTCAAATGGCGCGGGACGATGATCGACTGCCCCGGGGTGAGGGCTGCGTTCTCCGCAAGCGAATTGCTCTGCGCGAGCGACCACAGCGGCACGCGATTGGCTGCGGCAATGCTCTCCATGGTATCGCCGCGGCGAACCGGCATGCGCACGCCGCTGTCCCACAATTCGACCAGCGTATCAGCGGGGACGAGATAGCGCAGCGGCACCGCATCGGCCTCGGTCTGCGCCGCCTGGATGCGCGGCAGTTGCGTCACCATCTCGACGATCTGTCGATGGATGTCGTCCGACTTCTCGATGTTGATGTGCGTGACGCGGCTGTTCTCCTTGAGGTCGTAGCTTGCATAATGGCCGCGATAGCCGGGCACCGCCACGACGTTGCCGCCGCCGAGCACGCTGTCGGAGAGGAAGATGTTGATGAAGCGCTCGACATTGAGCGGCACGTCATCGGTCGCGTGCGCGGGATCGATGGTGATGACGAGGCTGATCGGGATGTTCTCCTTGGCCGCCATCTCGGAGATGAGAACCGAGCATAGCCCGCCCATGGAATGGCCGATCAGCACGATCGGCGCCGGGCTCTCCTTGTAACTGGCGATGGCGCGGTTGCCGATCAGCCGGCACAAGGTGAATTCGTAGACGTCGGCCGAGAAGCCGGCCTTGGTCAGCCTCTCGCTCAGCCGGTCGATGCCGGTCGAGAAGATCGGCCCCATGGCGCCTCGGAACAGGTAAATCTTCGGCGGCGGCTGCGGCTCGGCTGGTGGCGGATCAGGAGGCGGCGCAGGCGTCGTGACGGCCGCACGCTTCGGTTTGGCGGGCGAGGCCGCGACCAGACCGGAGTTCAAGGCGAGCAGCGCAACCGCCGCCAACACCAGAAGTCGCCTTGGATCAATCATCGAGCCCTGCAGTCCCGCCACCGGAGGCAAGCGCCTCCCTTGCGGCGCTTAGTGACCACCGATTGGGCGGAATTTGCGGCACGGATCATTTGGGCCGCGGGCCGTTTCCTTGACCGGGGTTGGCCCAGGCGAGCGCAGTGAGCCGGCGGCGGCCAATAGCCGCCGCATGCCTGTTTCAGTTCCGTGCCGGCGCCATTGCTGCCGCTGAACGCGCCCCCCGCGGAGCACGGGGCTCGGCGACCGGTCCCGCCGGAGCCCGCGAGCGGGCGATCGCGGCGTCGATCTCGGCGATGACCCGGCGCTGGATCGCCTCGTTCTTGTCGATGGTGATGTGGCCGACGCCGCTGCCGCGCACGTCGACATTGTCGAGCTTGCCATGGAAACCATCGGCGGCGCGGACGGGCTCGCCCGGACCGTCGCCGATATAGATGTTGATGTAGCGCTCGGCGCCGGTCGACAGCTTGGTCTTGAACACGGAGTCGAGGCCGATCGCGAGCTTCACGGGAACGCCGAGATGGTTGAGCTTGGCGATCATGTCAGGCAGCGCGGTCGCGCCCGAGGAGTGGCCCACCAGAATGATGGTCTTGAGCCGGCCCGCCTTGTATTCCGTCGCGGCTTCATCGGCGAGCGAGGACCAGGACACGAAGTTTGCGACGGTCACCGGGATACCCTGCGCCTGCAGCCGGGCGCCGATCGTGTCGAGCCCGAGCGAGAAGATGTTGAGCACGCCACGGAGCAGATAGACATGCGTCGTCGCCGCGGCCTGGCTCGGTGCTGCCCGGGCGGAGGTCGGGGTCATGGCAACAGCTGACAGCAGAAGCAGGCAGATCGCCCACATGCGGAGAGTGGGCAACTGGCTGGCGCCGGCTGTGTGACGGCCGTTCGGTCTCATCGATGGTTTCCCTGGGGACATACAATACGCTTCGCGATTGACCGGAATCGTAGCCACGGCCTGCTCGCAGACGCAACAAAGAGCCGCGTGAACAATGATCTTAGCCGCAACCCGTGACCATCGCGCAACACTCGTTCTAAACCTGCCGCTTAACGCCCGGTTTTGAGACCATTTTTCTCTCGCCAATTGCGACGGGGCAAGGCCATTCCTATTTCAGGGTTCCGCTGCTCTCCGCCCGCCAGGGGGCGGGTTTCGGCGCCTCCCCCCCACCCACACGGCCCCCATGTCCTCCATGATTTCCGTCGCCAACTTGTCCAAGACCTATGGGTCCGGCTTCAAGGCGCTCAAGAACATCAATCTCGACATCAAGCGCGGCGAGATCTTCGCGCTGCTCGGCCCCAACGGCGCGGGCAAGACCACGCTGATCTCGATCGTCTGCGGCATCGCCAATCCGAGCGAAGGCAAAGTCCTTGTCGGCGGCGAGGATATCCAGACCTCCTACCGCAAGGCGCGTTCGCTGATCGGCCTCGTGCCGCAGGAATTGCACACAGACGCCTTCGAGAGCGTCTGGGCGACGGTCAGCTTCTCCCGCGGCCTGTTCGGCAAGCCGAAGAATCCCGATCATATCGAGAAGGTGCTGAAGGACCTCTCGCTCTGGGACAAGAAGGACAACAAGATCATCACACTGTCCGGCGGCATGAAGCGCCGTGTGATGATCGCCAAGGCGCTGTCGCACGAGCCTCAGATCCTGTTCCTGGACGAGCCGACGGCCGGCGTCGACGTCGAACTCCGCAAGGGCATGTGGGAGGTGGTCCGCACGCTTCGCCAATCCGGCGTCACCATCATCCTCACCACGCATTACATCGAGGAAGCCGAGGAGATGGCCGACCGCATCGGCGTCATCAACAAGGGCGAGATCGTGCTGGTCGAGGACAAGGCGACCTTGATGCAGAAGCTCGGCAAGAAGCGCCTGACGCTGCATTTGCAGGGCAAGGTGACCTCGCTGCCGGAGAGTCTCAGCCAATACGCGCTCGACCTCTGCGACGGTGGCGAGACGCTGGTCTACGACTACGACACCAAGGGCGAGCGCACCGGCATCACCAGCCTGCTCGGCGATCTCCGGACCGCCGGAATCCGCTTCAACGATCTCGACACGACCCAATCGTCGCTCGAGGACATCTTCGTCGATCTCGTGAGGACGTCATGAATCACCGCGCCATCCGCGCCATCTATCTGTTCGAAATGGCGCGCACCTGGCGCACGCTGCTGCAGAGCATCGTGTCGCCTGTGGTCTCGACCTCGCTCTATTTCGTGGTGTTCGGGGCGGCGATCGGCTCGCGCATCAGCCAGGTCGAGGGCGTCAGCTACGGCACCTTCATCGTGCCGGGCCTGATCATGCTCTCGGTGCTGACACAGAGCATCGCCAACGCGTCGTTCGGCATCTATTTCCCGAAATTCACCGGCACGATCTACGAGATCCTGTCGGCGCCGATCTCATATTTCGAGATCGTGCTCGGCTATGTCGGAGCCGCCGCGACCAAGTCGATCATTTTGGGCCTCATCATCCTGGCGACAGCCGGGCTGTTCGTCCCGCTGCATATCCACCATCCGGTCTGGATGCTGGCCTTCCTGGTGCTGACGGCGGTGACGTTCAGCCTGTTCGGCTTCATCATCGGCATCTGGGCCGACGGCTTCGAAAAGCTGCAGATGATTCCGATGCTCGTGGTGACGCCGCTGACCTTTCTCGGCGGCAGCTTCTATTCGATCGGCATGCTGCCGCCGACCTGGCGCACGGTGGCGCTGCTCAACCCGGTCGTCTACCTGATCTCCGGCTTTCGCTGGAGCTTCTACGAGATTGCGGACGTCAGCGTATCCGTCAGCATCGGCATGACGGTGGCATTCCTGGCGGTCTGTCTCGCCGTGATCTGGTGGATCTTCCGGACCGGATACAGGTTGAAAAACTGATCCTTCCCGTCATTCCGCGCTCGCCCAACTACCGGTAACAGCGGAAGTGGTGATAGCCATCATAGTATCCACGGCAGTGGCGGCGACCGTGATAGGGAATGCCCAGAATGCCGTCGACTGCGCCCACAGCGCCGCCGACCCCGGCACCGACGACACCTCCGACTGCACCGCCCACCGGACCAGCGATCCGGTTGCCTTCATAGGAGCCCTCCTGGGCGCCGCGCACGATGCCCTGGGCATGGCCGGGATGCGGCAGCGACATCAGCGCAAGAAGGACGACGGCGGCCCCGAACAGCAGGCGGACGCGGAAGCCGGCCGGCAGCACAGCGGCGGTGGTACGAGCTTTATTCATCTTTGGTCCTAAAGGGATGACTGACGGCGAAAGTCGCCTGTCCGGCAGGACACGATCAACGCCTGAAGCGGCCAAATGGTTGCGCCTTTGTGACGAATTGTCGGCGATGTGAACGCATCTCCCGCTCGCGAAAATGTCAGCGCCGCCGGGACATGCGCGGCACAAAGCGGCCTTGCTTACGCCCGGCATCACGTTAACGATGGGTCGGCAGGCCGCTGGAACCAAAGCCGGATTGCAGGCATAGTGCATGCCGGGGGACGGTGAGCCGCGGCGTTATTGGTTGAGCATGATCTTTCCGGAAAACCGCTACACACTTTTCCGGATCATGCTCGGCGTGAACAGGCCGGAGGCCAGACGTCAGATGCGTTCCTTATTCTTTGTGTTCACTTCCTTGATGCTTTTGAGCGCGGGCACCGCGCAGGCCAAGGTCGACATTACCGTCGACAAGGACAATCAGCAGATGACCGTCGTCGTCGACGGGGTCACGCGGTATCACTGGCCGGTGTCAACAGGCATCCCCTCGCGCGAGACGCCAAGCGGGTCCTTCCGCGCCTTCCGAATGGAGGAGGATCATTTCTCCAAGGAATTCGACGACGCGCCGATGCCGCACTCGATCTTCTTCACCAAGGTCGGACACGCCATCCACGGCACCGACTCGGTCGGACGATTGGGCACGCCCGCCTCGCACGGCTGCGTGCGGCTGTCGCGCCAGAACGCCTCGACGCTCTACGCGCTGGTGCAGGAGCAGGGCGTGCTCAACACCACCGTGACGTTGACCGGCTCGGCGCAGGTCGCGCTCGCGCGCAGTCGCGGTCGCACCAACAGCGCAGTCGCCCGCGCGCAGCAGCCGGCCGAGGAGCAGCAATACGCCACCTCAGGCGATCCCGTGAACCTGACGCCGCCGCTGCAGCCCGCGCGGCGCTACGTCCAGCAGGACGACAACTACATCTATCCCGCCGACGGCAGCGACACCGGGGCGCGCTATCCGGCGCCGCGCCCGATCACCCGCCCCTACGGTACGCAGGTCTACCAGCAACTGCCGCAAACGCAGCCGACCTACGACCCGGCCTATAGCCAGCAGGGCTACTACTATCAGCCGCAGCGGCGGCAGTATTATCAGCCGCGCAACTACTACCAGAACTGATGTTTTCGTTTGAACGCGGCGTCGCCGCGTTCGACGATCTTCCCACGGCATCGACGAACGCGCGCGACCGGCTCGAGGATGCCGGCGGGCTTCTTCGCAGCGGCATCGGATATCGCGCACGACGGCTGGGTCGGGACGAGCGCCGCGATCAAACGGCAGATTGACCATAAGAATCTTGCCGGCGACATCGCTCTCGCGTCATATGCTCTTCCCTTCACTCGGGTTGCGAACCGTGATGCCGTCACCCATTGCGACAATTCTGACCGTGCTATCGGTTCTCACGACAGGACACGCCATGACTGGACAAGCGATGGCTTTCGATCTCGAGGCGCATCGCGGCGGACGGGCGCTGCTGCCGGAAAACACCCTGCCGGCCTTTGCCAACGCGCTCTCGATGGGGGTGGATACGCTCGAGCTCGACGTCGGCGTGACCGCCGACGGCGAGGTCGTCGTGTCGCACGAGCGCGGGCTTAATCCCGATCTCGCACGGGATGCCAATGGCGCCTATGTCGCCGCGCCGGGAACGCCGTTCGTGAAGCTGCGCTTCGCCGATGTCAGGAGCTACGACGTTGGCCAGATCCGGCCGGACAGCGCCTATGCCAAGCAGTTTCCCGACCAGCGCGCGCTGCCGGGGACCCGCATTCCCACGCTGAAGGAGTTGTTCGCGCTGGTGCGCAAATCCGGCAACGAACGCGTGCGCTTCAACATCGAGACCAAGATCGATCCGGATCACCCCGAAGAATCGCTGGAGCCGCAAGCCTTCGTTGCCAAGCTGCTCGGGGTCGTCGAAGACGAGAAATTCTCCGACCGCGTCATGATCCAGTCGTTCGACTGGCGGACGCTGCTGCTGGTGCAGCGCCAGGCCCCGACCATTCCGACCGTGTACCTGACGATCCAGCGCGGCTCGGCACCATCGGTCACCCTCGACAAGGCCACCAGCTGGACGGCGGGCTTCAACCCGGCCGATCACGGCGGTTCGCTGCCGCGCACGATCAAGGCCGCGGGCGGCGCGGTGTGGTCGCCCTATTTTGGCGACGTTACCGCAGCACTTGTCGCCGAAGCCCATACGCAGGGATTGCGCGTCGTGGTCTGGACCGTCAACAAGCCTGACGACATGGCGCGGATGATCGCGTTCGGCGTCGACGGCATCATCTCTGATCGGCCAGACCTGCTGCGACAGGTCGCCGGCGAAAAAGGAATAAAGCTGCCAGCGGGGACGCCGGTTCAGCCGTAGGCGTCGGATCTACGGCTCCCCGTATCGCAGGCGCCGGTACAGCGCGCCGAGGATGTTGGAATAGTCGTCGGTCCAGACCCGCACCTTCTCGTCCGCGTCGGTCTCCTCCCACTGTTTTGAAGAGGCGAGCTTGCCGACGTCTTCAGCCTCCCGCGCGGAGATGACGACGTCGGTGGAGAAGATGTAGTCGGCGTCGCGGCCCGAATCCTCGTCAAAGACCCAGCTTTTGAGGTCGTTGGCATCGGCAATGCCGACCACGACGGGCTCGAGATCGAGATGGCGGTTGGAGACGTGCATCACCACGGCGCCGTGCGGAGCGAGCTTGTCCTTGTAGATCTTCATCGCCTCTTCGGTCGCCAGATGAATCGGGATTGCATCCGACGAATAGGCATCGACGATAATGAGGTCGTAGACACCGTCGGGCTCCCGCGCGAAGGTGAGACGCGCATCGCCGATCACCGGCTTCAGGTCCGGCTGGCAGCTCGAGATATAGCGGAAATTCTTCGGGTCGCGCGCGGCATCGACCATGGACTGATCGATCTCGAAGAATTTCCAGTCCTCGCCGGGCTCGGCGGCACAGGCGAGCGTGCCGGATCCGACGCCGATCGCCGCGACCTTCAACGGCGCGCCCTTGCGCTCGCGCACCGCGGTGACGGCCTGACCGATCCCGCCGTCCTTGTGATAGTAGGTGATCGGCTCGGGCCGGCCGGTGACCGGCGTGCCGTCATTGTTGCGGAAGCGCTCGGCGCCGTGAATCGTGGTGCCGTGCATCAGCACATGGAAATAGCCGCCGGGCGTCACGACGATCTTGTGCACACCGAAGAAGCTGCGCACGGTGGTGACCCGTCCTTCGTCCGAAGGATAGATCCGCGTCAAGGCCAGCGCCAGCGCGACGGTGGCAAAGATCTTCCAGCGCCCCGCATTGAACGCCAGCGCCAGGAGCGCGGCGAGCATGCCGACCGCGCAGGCGACCCAGACGCGCTGATCCTCGAACCAGGTCGAGAGATCGCCCGTCATGGTGGACGGCACAACGAGCGCGACCGCGAGCATGGCCAGCGCCAGCCAGTACCATCTCACGATGCCCGCAACACGCTCGTTCGCCGACGGCCGGCACAGCGCCGCGAGCGCGACCAGGATCGGATATTCGGCGATCCAGGAGAAGGTGAAGGGCGCGACAAGGCCGGCAAAGAGACCGCCGACCATGCCGCCGAACGACAGCGCGACATAGAAGCCGGTGAGATATCTGGCTGCGGGACGGGTCCGCGCCAGTTCGCCGTGGCAGGCCATCGCGATGATGAAGAAGCACAATTGGTGGCCACCGAGCGTCAGCAGCAAATTCTGCTCGCCGCCGAAGGCGAGCAGGAAGATGACGCCCGCGATCGCGACCGGCTGCAGCATCAGCATCCATTTGTGCGGCAGCAAGGGACGCTTCTGGAACACCACCACCCAGGTCAGCAGGTACAGCGACAGCGGCAACACCCAGAGCAGCGGCGCGGCCGCGACGTCGGTCGAGATGTGCGCAGTGACTGCGATCAGGAGTCCCGACGGAACCGCCGCAAGGAAGATCCAGCGCAGCCGCGTCGCCACTGTGGGCGCCGGCGCATGTGCCTCTTCGGTTTGCGCAGCGACGACAGCCGGCTTCGGCGAGCGCAGCAGCAGCACGCCGCAGGCTGCGATCAGCAGGATCAGGAGACCATAGCCGCCGGTCCAGAGCCGGTTCTGCGCATGAAGCGTGAACATCGGCTCCAGCAGGAACGGATAGGACAACAGCGCCAGGAAGCTGCCGATGTTGGAGGAGGCGTAGAGGAAGTACGGATCATGGCCGTCAGGATGGCCGGTGCGAACGAACCAGGCCTGCAGCAGCGGATTGTTGGCGGCGAGCGCGAAGAACGGCAGGCCGATCGACATCACGAACAGGCCGAGCAGCCAGACCGCATAACCGGACGCCGGCGGTTCGCCATAGGCGCTGGCGATGCCGAGCGGCAGCGTGATGAAGGCCGCAATCAGCAGCACCAGATGCACCACGACCGGAACCGCGCGATTCCTGATCTGCATGAGCAGATGCGCATAGGCGTAGCCCGCCAGCAGCAGCGACTGGAAAAACACCATCGCCACCGACCACACCGCCGGCGAGCCGCCGAGCCGCGGCAGCACCATTTTCGTGAACAGCGGCTGCACCGAAAACAGCAGCAGCGCACTGACGAAGATCGCGGCGGTGTAGACCGCCAGCAGCAGCCGGTTGCGCGACAAGGACGGCTGCTCCGTGGCGGCGGGTTGCACGATCGAATCCATGGGAGCTCCGGCCAAAGCGTTTTCCAGCGAAGTGGGCACCGGTTCGCCCGAGAAAACGTGTCGAACAAAGGCCCGGCGGGCGCCGGGCGGGCGCAATGGAGCACACCGCGCCTGAACGGGCAATAAATGCTCTCGTGATGTTGCAGGGAGCAATGCTTGATATAGAGATGTCATTCCGGGGCGCGAAGCGCGAACCCGGAATTTCGAGATTCTGCGATGCGGGAGCCCGCACCGTAATTCGATGCTCCGCATCGCGACGGCAACCAGGGAAGTCATGACCGAAACCGACGTCGTCATCATCGGCGCGGGCCATAACGGCCTCACCTGCGCGGCCTATCTCGCGACGGCGGGGTTGCGCGTGCATGTCGTCGAGCGCCGCAAGGTGGTTGGCGGGGCCGCGGTCACGGAGGAATTTCATCCGGGCTTTCGCAACTCGGTCGCGGCCTACACGGTGAGCCTGCTCAACCCGCAGGTCATCCGCGACTTGGGTCTTGCGGAACAAGGCCTGCGCGTGGTCGAGCGGCGCGCACAGAATTTCCTGCCCGCCCCCGACGGCAACTATCTCCTCACCGGCGAGGGCCGGACCAAGGCGTCCGTCGCGCGGCTCAGCGCGCGCGATGCCGATGCGCTCGACGGCTTCTCGCGCGAGCTCGGGGACATCGCCGACGTGCTGCGACAGTTCGTGCTGCGCGCCCCGCCAAACCTGCTCGGCAGTTTCGGCATTGGCGCCATCCGCGAGGCCGCAAACGCATTGACGACAGCCAACATCCTGCGCGGCCTCACGCTGGAGCAAAGCCGCAGCCTGCTCGACCTCTTCACCCGCTCCGCCGGCGAGATGCTGGATGAGCGGTTCGAGCACGATCTGGTCAAGGCGCTGTTCGGCTTCGATGCCATCGTCGGCAATTACGCGAGCCCCTACGCCGCCGGTTCAGCCTACGTGATGCTGCACCACGCCTTCGGCGAAGTGAACGGCAAGAAGGGTGCCTGGGGCCACGCGATCGGCGGCATGGGCGCGATCACGCAGGCGATGGCCCGAGCCGCCCGTGCGCGCGGCGTCACGATCGAGCTTGATGCCGGCGTGCGCGAGGTGATCGTCGCGCGCGACCGCGCCGTCGGCGTGGTGCTGGAAAACGGCACGGCCATCCGCGCAAAGTACGTCGCGGCCAACGTCAATCCCAAACTGCTCTACACACGTCTGATCGCGGCCGATGCCCTACCCCGGGATTTTCTCGCCCGCATTCGCCACTGGAGGAACGGCTCCGGCACCTTCCGCATGAACGTGGCGCTGGATCGCCTGCCCTCCTTCACGGCGCTGCCTGGTCACGGCGATCACCTCACCTCCGGCATCATCCTGGCCCCTGATCTCGGCTATATGGACCGCGCGTATCTCGATGCGCGGGCGCAGGGCTGGAGTCGGCAGCCGATCGTCGAGATGCTGGTCCCCTCGACGCTCGACGATACGCTCGCGCCTGCGGGCCAACACGTTGCAAGCCTGTTCTGCCAGCATGTTGCACCCGAACTGCCCGACGGCAAATCCTGGGACGACCATCGCGACGAGGTCGCCGATCTCATGATCGCGACGGTGGATAGCTACGCGCCGGGCTTTGCGTCCAGCGTGCTCGGCCGCCAGATGCTCTCCCCGCTCGATCTCGAGCGGCAATTCGGCCTGTTAGGGGGTGACATCTTCCATGGCGCGCTGTCGCTCAACCAGCTGTTCTCGGCCCGGCCGATGTTGGGCCATGCCGACTACCGTGGGCCGCTGAAGGGCCTGTATCACTGTGGCTCCGGCGCGCACCCCGGCGGCGGCGTCACCGGCGCCCCCGGCCACAATGCCGCGCAGGCGATCTTGCGGGATCACCGCAGCCTGTTCGCAAGCCGTGGATAGATTTGTGGACGGACTGTGGAAAGGCCTGTTGGCAAAGCTGTGGTGAAGCCGTGGAGGCACGGCTCGATCGCATCGTCTAAGCGCCGAGCGGGCTGTGGAGAAGCGAGTTGATAAACCGGGTATAGGCCGGTGAATCATCATCGAACGATTTGGCGGGTATAGGCGACGATAATCGCCCAAACGACGTCGCCCGCCAACGGACAATCTCCGCAGCGGGCGCTCATCGAAAAGCCGTCTATGAAGAAAGTGGCCCCGCTGGGAATTGGGAGGCAGAAATTACTTCAAGGAGCTGCTAACCGAACCAAACTTGTCGTTCAATGAGGTGCCGAGGCTGTTCACCACGGTGATGATCGCCAGCGCGATACCGGCTGCGATCAGGCCGTATTCGATCGCGGTCGCGCCAGACTCATCAGACCAAAACTTCGAAACCATGCGCTTCAAGACTCGCCTCCGTTTCACTTCCAGGGTGTATCGTTGGATCCAACATCCGGAAATCTACGGAGCGCAACCTTCGGTCAAGTTAACCGGGAAACCACAAGTTATACGGAAATCAGGAACAAAAGTTCCGCAAATTGAAACCAACGGGCCCCTGGAATGAAGCCGTCCCCGACCCATCGCGCTACTTTCTCGATCGGCAACGAGGCCGCCGCCAGGCGCGTCGTCGACGTACTCACCGAGGTATTTCTCGAGGGCGATGCGGCAGTGGCCGCGTTCGAGCGGCCGGACGGACAATGGGACGTCACGTTGCATTTCGCCGAGGCGCCGGATCAGGCATTGCTCCGCGAAATCATTGCAACTTCAGCAGGAAATGACATTGCCGCCAACCTTGCCTTCGACACGGTCGAAGCCAAGGACTGGGTCAAGGCGAGCCTGGAGGATCTGGTCCCGGTGCCGGCCGGACGCTTCGTTGTCCATGGCAGCCATGACCGCGATCGCGTGGCACCGAACAAGCTCGCGATCGAGATCGAGGCCGCCCTCGCCTTCGGAACCGGCCACCATGGCACCACGCGCGGCTGTTTACTCCTGCTTGACCATGTCCTGAAACAGGCGCGGCCAAAGCGCGTGCTCGACCTCGGCACCGGAACCGGCGTGCTTGGGATCGCGGCCGCAAAATCGCTGCACCGTGCGGTGCTGGCCTCCGACATCGATCCGCCGTCGGTGCGGGTCGCGGCCGAGAACGCGGCGCTGAACCAAGCCGGTCAACATGTCCGGGTGATCCGCGCCACCGGCTTCGCCGCGCCGGATTTTGCCAGAAGCGGCCCGTTCGACCTGGTGCTGGCCAACATCCTGGCCAATCCGCTCCGGCAATTGGCCGGCCCGATGGCGCGGCATCTTGCACCCGGCGCGCGTGTCATTCTCTCCGGTCTGCTCAGCCATCAGGCCCCCGCCGTGATCGCCGCCTACCGCGCGCGTGGCCTGATGCCGCTCCGGCATCTGCGGATCGAGGGCTGGAGCAGTTTGTTGCTGCGGAAGATGGGGTGAGGCGCATTCACGGGTGACGCGCCCCTTCGCCGTCCTACTCCGCCGGCTTGTCATCCCGGCGCATCGGCGGCTCGGCCGGCACCGCCCGCCGGGCGCGACGCTCGGAGACGCGGTCGATCATCTGGCTGATGAGGCCGCGCGGCTTCTTCGGTGTCGGCGCTGCCGGCGCGCGACGCACCGGCGGCGAAATCTTCTCAAACGTGAACGATGGCATCGTGTGTCCCCTCGCCATTGAGATGAACCACCTGCTCGAATGTCCCCGATGTCCGGACGAAGCGCAACTGCCGCATCCAATACTCCACTCAGTTTGGATGGAACATTTTCAAGCACAGTCCGTGCCAAATTCCATGCAATTGCGTCCGCATTGCGGACTGATCCTGATGACCCTAAACTGAGCCATGTTCGAAGCGCACTTCCAGACATTCGAGGAGCCGGAAGCTGGCGTCGCATTGACGGCGCGGCTTGCCGCACTCCGTGAAGAGCTCGCCCGCCGCAAGCTGACCGGCTTCGTCATTCCGCGCGCCGATCAGCAGCAGAATGAATATGTTGCGCCCTCCGAAGAGCGGCTCGCGTGGCTGACCGGCTTTACCGGATCGGCGGGACTCGCGGTGGTGCTGACCCAGAAGGCGGCGGTTTTCGTCGACGGCCGCTACACGATCCAGGCGGCCAAGCAGGTCGACGCCAAGGCGTGGACGGTGGAATCGCTGGTCGATCCGCCGCCGGAGAGCTGGATCTCAGCGCATCTTAAATCTGGCGACCGCCTAGGATTTGATCCGTGGCTGCACACTTTCGCGGCAGCCGAGCGCCTCGCCGCCGCCTGCGCCAAGGCCGGCGCCGAGCTGGTGGCAGTCGACAGCAATCCCATTGACGCGGTCTGGCAGGACCGGCCGCAGCCGCCGATCGCACCGGTCGCGATCCACGGCCTGCAATATGCCGGTGTCGCCGAGGCCGAGAAGGTGGCGCAGATCAAGAGCGAGATCGACAGACTGGGCGCCGACGCGCTGGTGCTGTCGGACAGCCATGCGGTGGCCTGGACCTTCAACATCCGCGGCGCCGATGTCGCACATACGCCGCTGCCGCTGTCCTACGCGCTGGTGCCCAAGGTCGGCCGTCCCACCGTGTTCATCGATCACCGCAAGCTCTCCAACCTGACGCGTGATCATCTCGAGCAATCGGCCGACGTGCGCGAGCCCGATGCGCTGACGCCGACCCTGATGGCGCTCGCCAAGAGCGGCGCGGCGATCGCGCTCGACGCCGCCACGGCGGCCGACGCACTGAGCCGGCTGATCGCGGGCGGGGGCGGCAAGCCCGTACGCGGCAGCGATCCGATCGCGCTGCTGAAGGCCGTGAAGAACGCGACCGAGATCAAGGGCGCGCAGACGGCGCACCGGCGCGATGCGATCGCACTGGCGCGCTTCCTCGCCTTCATCGATCGCGAGGCACCAAGCGGCAAGCTCACCGAGATCGACGCGGTCGAAGCGCTGGAGACCTTTCGCCGCGACACCGGCGCCTTGAGGGACGTGTCGTTCCCAACCATATCAGGCACCGGCCCGAACGGCGCCATCGTGCATTACCGCGTCACCCGCAAGAGCAACCGGCGGATCGTGCCCGGCGATCTGCTGCTGATCGATTCCGGCGCGCAATATGAAGACGGCACCACCGACGTCACCCGCACCATGGCGATCGGCGAGCCCACCGAGGAGATGCGCGACCGCTTCACCCGCGTGCTGCGCGGCCATATCGCGATCGCGCGCGCCGTCTTCCCCGACGGCACCACCGGGGCGCAGCTCGACACGCTTGCGCGGCAATATCTCTGGGCCGCCGGCGTCGATTTCGAGCATGGCACCGGCCATGGCGTCGGCAGCTACCTCAGTGTCCACGAAGGCCCGGCGCGGATCTCGAAGCTCGGCACCACGCCGCTGAAGCGCGGCATGATCCTCTCCAACGAGCCTGGCTATTACAAGACCGACGGTTTTGGCATCCGCATCGAGAACCTCGAGTTGGTCGTCGCCGCCGACATCGAGGGCGCCGAGAAATCGATGAGCGCCTTCGAGACGCTGACGCTGGCGCCGATCGACCGCCGGCTGATCGACACCGCGATGCTGAACCGCGACGAGCTCGCCTGGCTCAATGCCTACCACGCGCGCGTCCGCGCTGAAGCCGGACCGGGGCTGGATGAGCCAACGAAGTCCTGGCTCGATCAGGCCACCGCGGAGCTGAAGGCCTAGACGGCGCCCGCATAGCACTACGCGATCGGCGCAAGGCTCCAGCATCACGCATAGCCGCATACCGAAACGGCCATGTTCGCGGCCGCGGCGATCCGGCTAGTGTCGATCCATGCACGGTATGATCAGCCGACCGCCGGGAGCAGCGACCAACATCGCGACCTCGCGCTTGATGTTGCTGCTGCTGGTCGCGATGACCGGGATCGCGCCGATCTCGCTTTACATCCTGGTGCCGGCGCTGCCCGCGCTGGGGGCGACGTTCGGCCGCGACATCTCGATTGCGCAGATGACGGTGTCGCTCTACATGGTCGGCATCGCGCTGTCACAGCTCATCATGGGGCCGCTCTCGGACAAGTTCGGCCGGCGCCCGGTCCTGCTTGGCGGCCTTGCGCTGATGGTCGCGGCGAGCGTTGCGTGTATCTTCGCCGAAACCCTGCCGCAGCTGATCGCCGCGCGCTTCTTCCAGGCACTCGGCGGCGCTTCCGGCATGGTGGTGAGCCGCGCCATCATCCGCGACATCTATGAGCGCGACCGCGTCGCCTCGATGATCAGCCTCGTGGTCGCCGCGCTGATGATCGGCCAGATGGTCTCGCCACTCACCGGCGGCCTGATCGAGACCGCGTTCGGTTGGCGCGCCATTTTCTACGCCGTCACGATCGGCGCGATCACGGTCGCCATCGGCATCGCGATCGCACTCCCAGAGACCCGCCGCGACCCCGCGGCCGGCAGCGGCGGCTTTCGCGCCGACGTTGGCGTGCTGATCAAGAGCCGCGCCTTCATCGGCTATGTGATGTGCCAGGTGTTGGCATCGCAGATCATCTTCACCTTCGCCGGCGGCGGCCCCTACATCGTCGTGACGCAGATGGGCCGGTCCAGCGCCGAATACGGCGCCTGGTTCGCAACGACCGGCTTCGCCTATCTGGTCGGCAATTTGCTCTGCGTGCGCTTCGCGCCACGGCATTCGCTGGAAAAGCTGATCTGGTTCGGGCTGGCCCTGCAACTCTGCGGCAGCCTCCTGAACCTGCTCTGGAGCCTGACTGGCTGGAACGAGGCGCCCGCCTGGCTGTTCGGCACGCAGATGATCGTGATGGTCGGCAATGCCTTCGTGATGGCGAATTCCGCAGCCGGCGCCATCAGCATCCGGCCCGAAGCCGCCGGCACCGCATCAGGCGCGATGGGCTTCCTGCAGCAAGGCATCGGTGCGCTGATGTCGCAATTCGGCGCCTATCTCGGCGGCCACGCCGCGACCACGTTGCCGCTGACCTCGGCGGTTCTCGCGATCTCGCTGCTTTGCGCCTGCACGATGACATTCGTGGTCCCCCGACGCGACGTCCTGGTGAGCGAGGAATTGATCGAGCAGGCGGAAGAGGAAGAAACGGGGATGATGTGAAGGGGCCGCTCGCCCCCTGCCCGTCATTGCGAGGAGCCCATGCGACGAAGCAATCCAGACTGCCACTGCGGAGAGCCCCTGGATTGCTTCGCTGCGCTCGCAATGACGAAGAAAATCCTCATTCCCCGATCAGCTTCAGCCACTCGTCTTCTGTCAGCACCTGGACGCCGTGCTTGTTGGCCTCCGCCAGCTTCGAGCCCGCGCCGGGGCCTGCGACGACGAGATCGGTCTTCTTCGATACCGAGCCCGATACCTTGGCACCGAGCCGCTCGGCTGTCGCCTTGGCCTCGTCCCGCGTCATCTTCTCCAGCGAGCCTGTGAAGACGACCGTCTTGCCGGCGACCGCCGAGTTGCTCTTCGGCTTCTCGGCGTCGATGATCTCGACCTCCTTGGTCAGCCGTTCGACGATGCCGCGATTGTGGCTCTCGCCGAAATAGTCGGCGATGCTCTTGATCACGGTATCGCCGATCTGGTCGAGCGCGTCCATCTCCGCCATCGCCTCCTCGTCGCCCTTGGCGACCTTGAGGCAGGCGTCGTGGAAGGCGTCCCAGGAGCCGTAGCCGCGCGCCAACGCCAGGGCCGTGGTCTCGCCGACATGGCGCATGCCGAGCGCATAGACGAAGCGCTCCAGCGCGATTTTGCGCCGGCTCTCGATCGCGCCGAACAAATTGCGCACCGAGGTCGCGCCATAGCCCTCGATCTCCTCGAGCTTGAGCTTGGCGTTGCGGCTCTCCAGCGTGAAGATATCGGCGGGCTCCTTGACCCAGCCCTGATCGAAGAAATACTGCAGCTGCTTCTCGCCAAGACCATCGATATCGAAGGCGCGCCGCGACACGAACAGTTTTAGGTGCTCGATCTTCTGATAGGGGCAGGCGAACTCGCCGGTGCAGCGGGCGCGAGATTCTTCCTCGCCGGCGGCCGTCGCGCCGCGCACGACATCGGTATGCAGCGGGCACGGGCATTTCTTCGGAAACCGGTATTCCCCGGCGCTCTTCGGCCGCTTGTCGAGGACGACGTCGACGATCTGCGGGATCACGTCGCCGGCGCGCTGGATCACGACGGTGTCGCCGATCCTGATATCGCGGCCCTCGCGCAATACCTCGCCCTTGTTGCCGATACCCTTGATGTAGTCCTCGTTGTGCAGCGTGACGTTCTGCACGATCACGCCGCCGACGCCGACCGGCTCGAGCTTGCCGACAGGCGTGAACGAGCCGGTGCGTCCGACCTGGATCTCGATGGCACGCAGCACCGTCATGGCCCGCTCGGCCGGGAATTTGTGCGCGATGCCCCAGCGCGGCGTGCGCGAGACGAAGCCGAGACGCTCCTGCCAATCGATGCGATCGACCTTGTAGACGACACCGTCGATGTCGTAGTCGAGCTCGGCGCGTTCTTCCTCGATGCTCTGGTGGAACGCGATCAATTCCTCAACGGAGTGGCACAGCTTCGTCAGCGGGTTGGTCTTGAAGCCGCAACGCTCGAACCAGTGGATCATGCCGCTTTGCGTTTCCTCCGGCATCGCGCTCATCTCGCCCCAGGCATAGGCGAAGAAGCCCAGCGGACGCGAGGCGGTGATGGTCGGGTCCTTCTGACGGAGCGAGCCGGCGGCGGAATTGCGCGGGTTGGCGAAGATGGTATCGCCGGCGGCCTTCTGCCGCTCGTTGAGCGCGAGGAAGGCCTTCTTCGTCATGTAGACTTCGCCGCGCACCTCGCAGACGTCAGGGACGTTGCGCCCCTTCAGCTTCTGCGGCACGTCTTCGAGCGTGCGG
The DNA here is from genome assembly GCF_054057515.1 of Bradyrhizobium sp. USDA 4474. Taxonomy (NCBI): domain Bacteria; kingdom Pseudomonadati; phylum Pseudomonadota; class Alphaproteobacteria; order Hyphomicrobiales; family Nitrobacteraceae; genus Bradyrhizobium; species Bradyrhizobium sp. USDA 4474. The sequence continues at coordinate 1,686,820 of NZ_JBSRZJ010000002.1, forward strand.
ATGTTGGCGGTGACGTCCTCGCCGACCGCACCGTCCCCGCGCGTCGCCGCAGTGACGAGCTCGCCGCCCTCATAGCGCAGGGACATCGACAGGCCGTCGATCTTCGGCTCCGCCGAGAAATTGATCTTGTCGTCGTCGAGCTTGAGGAACCGCACGATGCGGCCGACGAAATCGCGCACGTCCTCTTCGGCAAAGGCGTTGTCGAGCGACAGCATCGGAGCGGAGTGCTGGACCTTCCTGAAGCGCCCGGACGGCGCCGCGCCGATCTTCTGTGACGGCGAGTCCGCGCTGACGAGTTCAGGAAAGCGCTTCTCGATCGCGTTGAGGCGCTGGCGCAGCGCATCATATTCGGCGTCCGTCACCGTCGGCGCGTCATCTTGATAATAGCGCTTGTCGTGCTCTTCGAGTTCGAGCGTGAGCCGCATGTGCTCGACCTTGGCTTGCGCCTTGGTGAGGTCCGTGACGTCGCGAAGCGGCTTTGCTTTGGATTTTTCTGCTCTGGCCATGGTGTTTGGATACGACGGAGCGGGCGGGACGGTAAAGGCGGTTAAAGTCTTGTGCCCCGGACGCACGCGGCGCTTCTTCAGCGGTGCGATGCAGAGCCGGGGCCCAGCGCAACATTCCGGGTCCCGGCTCGCGCTACGCGCGTCCGGGACAAAGCTAAGCCGTCGCCGCCTTGAGCAGCCGGTCCGCAGCCGCCCTCGCCTCGGCGGTGATCTCGGCGCCGGCGAGCATGCGGGCGATCTCCTCGCGGCGGTGGTCGGCGGCCAGCGCATTGACGCGAGTGGCGACGCGCTTGCCCTTGTCCAGCGCATCCTTGGAAATCAAGAGATGCTGGTCGGCACGGGCAGCAACCTGCGGGGCGTGGGTCACGGCCATCACCTGAACCTTGCCCGCCAACCGCGCCAGGCGACCGCCGATGGCATCCGCAACCGCGCCGCCGACGCCGGTGTCGATTTCGTCGAACACGAGGGTCGGCGCCGAGCCGCGATCGGACAGCACGACCTTGAGCGCCAGCAGGAAGCGGGAGAGCTCGCCGCCGGAAGCGACCTTCATCATCGGGCCCGGCTTGGTGCCGGGATTGGTCTGCACCCAGAACTCGACGCGGTCGAAGCCTTGCGGTCCGGGCGCGGCCTCGTCTGTCGTAACCTGGGTGATGAATTTTGCGCGGTCGAGCTTGAGCGGCGCGAGCTCGGCGTCGACCGCCTTGTTGAGCTTCTCGGCCGATTTCTGCCGCGCCGCTGAGAGCTTTTTCGCCGCAGCCGCATAGCGGCCATCTGCCTCGATCGCGGCCTGCTCCAGCTTCTTCAGGCGCGAAGCGCCGGCATCGATCAGCACGACGTCGGCGGCGTATCTGGCGGCGAGCGCGGCGAGGCCGTCAACAGGCGTCGAATATTTGCGGGACGCGGCGCGCAACGCGAACAACCGCTCCTCGATGCGTTCGAGCTCGGCCGGATCGAAATCGGTCGCGGCCAGCGCGGCCTGGAGATGCTGGTCGGCTTCCTCCAGCGCATTGATGGCGACGTCGATCGCCTTGACCGCAGGCTCGACCAGTGCCGGCGAATTCACACCACGACGTTCCAGCCGGCGCACGGCGGCCGACAGCGCCGTGACCGGCGAATTGTGGCCACCGACGACCTCCTGCGCCTCGCGCAAATCGGAGGCGATCTTCTCGCCCTGCATCATGGTGGTGCGGCGATGGGCGAGCGCGGTCTCCTCGCCGTCCCTCGGTGCGAGCTGCTTCAGCTCGGCCGAGGCATGACGCAGATAATCGGCTTCGCGCGCGGCGCGTTCCATGCTGGCACGATGCTCTTCGAGCTCGGTGTTGGCTGTGCGGCGCGCGTCCCAGAGCTCTTCTACCGCGGCGACATCCTTTTCGAGACCGGCAAAGGCATCGAGCAGGCGGCGATGGGTGGCCGCATCGACCAGCGCGCGCTCGTCATGCTGGCCGTGGATCTCGACCAGCGCGGCGCCGACCGCCTTCAGCGTCTGCACGCTGATGGACTGGTCGTTGATGAAAGCGCGAGTGCGACCGTCGGCGAGTTGGACCCGGCGCAGGATCATCTCACCGGTATCCTCAAGCCCGTTCTCGGCCAGGATCTTCGTTGCGGGGTGATTCTTCGGGACATCGAAGACGGCGGTGACCTGCCCCTGCTCCGCGCCATGCCGCACGAGGCCGGCGTCGCCGCGGCCGCCGAGCGCCAGTGCAAAGGCATCGAGCAGGATGGATTTGCCCGCACCGGTCTCGCCGGTCAAAACCGCAAGCCCGGTGGCGAATTCGATATCGAGCCGTTCGATCAGGACGATGTCACGGATCGACAGACGCGCCAGCATGGAACCAAATTTCCTAGCCGAGACCTAGAGGCCTATCTTCTTGAAGGTCTGGCTGATCCAGGACCCCTGATTCTCGCTCGGCTCGAGACCGCCGGATTTTACAAGATTATAGGCGTCCTTGTACCAGCGGCTGTCAGGAAAATTGTGGCCGAGCACGGCGGCGGCGGTCTGGGCCTCGCCGACGATTCCGATCGACATATAGGCCTCGGTGAGACGGTAGAGCGCCTCCTCGACGTGCCGGGTGGTCTGGTACTGCGTCACCACGGCCTTGTAGCGGTTGATCGCGGCCGTGTAGTCCTTCTTCTGCATGTAGTAGCGGCCGACGGCCATTTCCTTGCCGGCGAGCTGGTCGCGTGCGCCCTCGATCTTGGCCTTGGCGGAGGTCGCATATTCCGACGTCGGATATTTGCGCACCACCTCTTCCAGCGCCGCAATCGCCTTCTCGGTGCGGCCCTGGTCACGGTTGATGTCCGGGATCTGGTCGTAATGCGAGGCGGCGATCAGGTACTGCGCATAGGCGGCGTCCGGACTGCCGGGATGCAGGGTGACGTAGCGGGTCGCAGCCCCGATGCAGCCGTCATAGTCGCCACCCTGGTAGGATGCGTAGGCCGACATCAGCAGCGATTTGCGTGCCCAGTCGGAATAAGGATGCTGGCGGTCGACCTCTTCGAACTTCTTGTTCGCCGCCTTCATATCCTTCTTTTCGTTCATGAGGTACAAGCCCTCATTATAGATCTTGTCGGCAGGCTCCTCGACGAAGGTGTCGTCCTTGGCGGTGAACTTGTCCCATAGGGCGCCGGTGCCGCAGCCGGCCAACGGCAGCGCGAACAGGACAAGCGTGGCGACCTGAAGCAGTCCACGGGCCCGAGGCGAAACTAATAAAGATCCGCGCGTCATACGCTGTGCCGACATGAATTTTAGACCTGACGCCCTGTGATGCGTGCCCGCAAGCCCATGATCCCCGTCACGGGCGCGACATCTGACCGTGGTGCCTGCCATACGGCACGGCGGTGCAACCGAAAAACATTCGAGCCGACCGGATAGGCAGGCATTCCGCCCGGATTAAGGCGAAATCGCCGCAATCCTGGTCGATCATGGTTACCAGGAGTTTCCCGGGGAAAGTCTTGCCTGGCGGCCTGCCGCAACCGGCTTTCAGGACACGTCTGGCCCGTAGGCCGCAGCGATCCGGCCACCGACGATGCCGCTACCGACCTCGGCCACCGCACGCGTGGAGCGCCGGGCCACCTCGCCCTCGACCACCCGCCAGGCCGTACGGTCGGCGAGCAGCGCAGTCAGGACCGCGTGGTTGAGCTTGTGGCCACCACGCACCGAGCGATAGGCGCCCAGCAGCGGCAGGCCCGCCAGCGCAAGGTCGCCGATCACGTCCAGCACCTTGTGGCGGGCGCATTCATCGGCGTAGCGCAGGCCCTCGGTGTTGAGCAGCCGCTCGTCGTCGAACACCACGGTATTTTCAAACGAGGCGCCAAGCGCATAGCCCGCGCTCCAGAGCCGGGCGACATCGCCCATCAGACCGAAGGTCCGGGCGCGGCCGACGTCACGGCGGAAGCGCTCCGGGCTGAGGTCGAAGGCATAGCTCTGCCGACCGATGACGGGATTGGTGAAGTCGATCTCGACTTCGGCGCGGAAGCCGTTGGCGTAGGGCCTGATCTCACCGAAGGAGTCACCGACCTTGACCGAGATCGGCTTCAAAACCTGGATGAACCGGCGCTGTGCCGGCTGGCTGACGATCCCGGCCTGATCGATGGCCGCGACGAAGGCCGCAGCACTGCCGTCCATGATCGGCACTTCCGGACCGTCGATCTCAATGGTGGCGTTGTCGACGCCCATGCCGCGCAATGCCGCCAGCACATGCTCCGCGGTCGAAACCAGCGGGCCGCTGCGGTCGCCAAGAACGGTCGCGAAATCGGTGGCAATCACCTGCTCGGCGGTCGCCTGGACTTCGCGGTCACTTCCCTCAAGGCCGGTGCGGACGAAAATAAAACCTGCATCAACTGGTGCAGGTCCGAGCGTGAGGGTGACGGGAAGACCGGAATGAACGCCCACGCCGGCCACTGTGGCTTGCGCACGAAGCGTTGTTTGCCGGCTAAATTTCATCAGGAACCCGCCCCGCTACGACCCACTGCGACTTATACTGGACCAGACTGATCGATTGAGATCGACCGTCCGAATCTCCGTATCCCCAAGTCACGTCGAACCATAGTCACTGCCTCAAACAGCGCCAACTCACGCTTTTTTACCGATTGTTACCCCAAACCCGCCGTATTCGCGCCAAGGCTTAACCAAATTGCGCCGGGATTTGGCTCCGTTATCGGCGGCTTTACTGAAGCACCGAACAAGTAATTAATGATTTAAAATCAGTTGCTTGAGCGCGCAATCCGGAGATGCACGGGACAAAAGGAAAGGTCCCGGCAAGCTCGTTGCCGGGACCTTTTTGCGTCTGCCTTATTGTAACAATCCTCAGGTCGCCTGCCGCCGCAGGAAGGCCGGGATATCAAGATGGTCGTCTCCCTGTGGCGCCGGAGCAACAGGTGCGGGACGGCCATGGGCGTCCAGACCCTGCGGCGCGGGCCGGCGGGCATATTCCGAGACCGGTTCGCTGGCAGCGATCTGCTGCTGCACCGTCCGCTGCGGCTTGCGCTCGGGCAGCGCCGGCATGGCGGGGCCGGAGGTACGAGCGGCGATCGGAGCCTCGGTCTCCTCGTCACGACGGCCGAGGCCGACATTGGCGAGGCGCTGCAGCAGCGACAGGCGGGTCTTCTGCGGGGTCTCCTCCTCGACCTCGCCACGGGCCTGACGAAGCTCGGCCTGGGCCGGCATCGGCAACTCCTCGAGGCGCGGCATCCGCGGCGCGCGAACCGGCGCGCGCTCGGCCTGCGGCGGGATGAACGTATCCGGGGTCATCGGCTCGTGCATGGCGACCGGCGCCTGCTCGGGCTCCGGAAATAGCGTGGGCTTCTGCGCGATCGGGCGCACGGTGACGTCGCCATAGGTCTGCGGGGCGGGCGCCGGAGGGGCTTCGGAAACGGCAGCTGCGATGGCGGCAAGCGCCGCACGCTCCACATTGGGACGCGGCGCGACGGGCGCGGCGGCGGCCGGCGCCGCAGCCGGGATCTGCGATTCCATCTTCTGGGCACGCTCGGCCAGACGCTGGTTGTCGGCGCGCAGACGCGCGGTCAGGTCGGCGAGACGGCTCTCGGCAGCAACGGCCGGAGCCGCGGGAGCCTGCTGCTGCGGCGCGGCGTCGGCCACCGGAGCGGAGGATGCCTGGCTGTTGCGGGCGATCGCCGCCTGCTCGATGCCGGTGGCGACGACCGAGACGCGGATCAGCCCGTCGAGGGCTTCGTCGAAGGTCGCGCCGACGATGATGTTGGCGTCCTGGTCGACTTCCTCGCGGATGCGGGTCGCGGCTTCGTCGACCTCGAACAGGGTCAGGTCCTTGCCGCCGGTGATCGAGATCAGCAGACCCTTGGCACCCTTCATCGAAGAATCGTCGATCAGCGGGTTGGCGATCGCGGCTTCGGCGGCGGTCAGCGCGCGCTTGTCGCCGGAGGCTTCGCCGGTGCCCATCATCGCCTTGCCCATTTCGCGCATGACGGCGCGGACGTCGGCGAAGTCGAGGTTGATCAGGCCTTCCTTGACCATCAGATCGGTGATGCAGGCGACGCCCGAGTAGAGCACCTGGTCCGCCATCGCGAAGGCGTCGGCGAAGGTGGTCTTCTCGTTGGCGACCCGGAACAGGTTCTGGTTCGGGATGATCAGAAGCGTATCGACCACCTTGTGCAGCTCGTTGATGCCGGCTTCGGCGGTGCGCATGCGGCGGCCGCCCTCGAAGTGGAACGGCTTGGTCACCACGCCGACGGTGAGGATGCCCATGTCGCGCGCAGTCTTGGCGATGACGGGGGCAGCACCGGTGCCGGTGCCGCCGCCCATGCCGGCGGTGACGAACACCATGTTGGCGCCGGAGAGATGGTCGCGCAGCTCGTCGATCACTTCTTCAGCAGCGGCGGCGCCGACGTTCGGCTGCGAGCCTGCGCCCAATCCTTGCGTGACCGCGGTGCCCATCTGCACGATGCGCTGCGCCTTGGACATCGTCAGCGCCTGCGCGTCGGTGTTGGCGACCACGAAATCGACGCCCTGGAGGCCCGCCGTGATCATGTTGTTGACGGCATTGCCGCCGGCGCCCCCCACGCCGAACACGGTGATGCGGGGCTTCAACTCGTGAATATCAGGAACGTTGATGCTGATGGTCATGTTTGCCTCTCGATCACGCGCGCGTGGGTTCGCCCCGGCCTGCGGCCGCGGGAGTTGGTGAAATCAGACATTTGCGGAGATGAGTCATCAGAAGCCCTCGCGTAGCCATCGTCCGACCTTTCCGAAATAACCGCCGGTTCCTGTTCTGACCTGCTGCCGCGTATGCCGCGGTTCGACATGTTCGTGGTGAACGTATTGCGGGTAGACGAGAAGTCCGGCCGGCACCGCGAACGCGGCGTTCTTCGCCTCGTTGGGCAGCCGGCCGAAACCGAGCGGACGTCCGACCCGCACGGGCCGGCCGAGAATCTGGGTGCCGAGTTCGACGAGACCGGTCAGCTGCGAGGCGCCGCCCGAGAGCACGACGCGGCCCTTGGGCTCTGCCGCGAAGGGCGAATCCTTCAGCTTGTCCCGAACCATTTCGAAGACTTCCTCGGCACGATGCTTGACGATGTTGGCGATGGTGGCGCGCGAAACGATCTGCGGCAGGTCCTGGTCGTCACCGGCTGTCGGTACAGACATCAGCTCACGCGAGTCCGATCCACCGGTGATGACGGTGCCGTATAACGTCTTGATTCGCTCGGCATCGGCAATGGTCGCGGAGAGTCCGCGCGCGAGATCCATCGTGATGTGTTGCCCGCCGACCGCGAATCCGGCCGCGTGCACGAAGCGGCCGCCGGAATAGACCGCGATCGTGGTGGTGCCCGCGCCCATTTCGACCACGGCGGCGCCGAGATCGGCCTCGTCGTCGGTCAATACCGACAGGCCCGCCACGTAGGGGCTGGCGGCCATGGCTTCGACATTGAGATGGCAGCGTTCCACCGCCAGCATCAGGTTCCGTGCCACGGTGGCGTCGCAGGTGACGACGTTCATGTCGACGCCGAATTGATGCGCCACCATGCCGCGCGGATCGCGAATGCCCTTGACGCCATCGAGCGTATAGCCGACCGGCAGCGCGTGCAGCACCGTGCGGCCCTCGCCGGTGGCGTGGCGCATGCCGGTGGAGGTGACGCGGCTGACGTCAGCCGGCGTCACCGCCCCGCCACGGATATCGGCCGCGGCTTCGACCAGCTGGCCCGCGAGCCGGCCGCCGGAGACCGACAACAAAACGGACTCGACCCGAACCTTGGCCATTTTCTCGGCGAGCCCGACGGCCTGGCGCACCGCCTGCTCGCATTCGCCGAGATCGACCACCGCGCCGGCCTTCATGCCGCGCGACTGGATCTGGCTGTAACCGATCAGTTCCACCGCGTGGGTTCGGCCGCGCAGCGCTTCGCTCGGCGCCGACGGCTTCAGCCGCGCGATCATGCAGGCGATCTTGCTGGTGCCGATGTCGAGGCAGGCGACCAGGCCGCCGCGCTTGTGCGGCATCGGCCGCGTCTTCGGAGTCTGGGTGCGATCAAGACCGGTCATGCGGCGTCCCCGGCCTTCTTTTTCTTCTTGTCCTTGAACAGATCATCGCGCGCCTTGGCGGCGTCATCGGACAGCTGCACCACCAGCCGGTCGGGCAGCCGCATGTCGATCGCGACGATGTCCTTCGAGAACAGTCTGTCATCCTTGTCGAGCTTGGAGAGCGCGGCGAGCGCGTTGCCGACGTCCTGCTCGGGCAGGCGAATGTCGAGACCGTCCTTCAATCTCAGATTCCAGCGCCGCTCGCCGACATAGATGGCGGCCTTCGTCACCGAATTGACCTGCGGATAGCGGGCCAGCAACGTGAGGAAATCACGCGCCTGGGTATCGGCGCCCTTGCCGACCACGAGCGGCAGCGTCAGGAACCGGCGCGAGACATAGGGCTCGAGCAGCGCACCATCGTCGGCGATGACCGAGAGCCGGCCGGCCTCCTGCCACAGCGCGAACGCCTTCCGCTCGGTAATCTCGATCATGAGCTGGCCCGGATAGAGCTTCAGCACGGTCGCATCCGCGATCCACGGATTGGCCTTGAGCTTGTCGCGGACGTCGTCGGCATCGAGGAACAACAGCGAAGAGCGGCCGCTGACGCCGCCGATCGCGAGGACCTCGTCCTGGCTCAGCTGCTTGCGGCCGTTGATCACGACGGAGGTGATGCGGAAGCCGGCCGAATTGGCCACGGCGTTGCGCGCGTCGCTGACGGCGGTGATGAAATCCTGGAGGTGGCCGCCCTTGACGATGCCGAGGCCGCAGCTGCCGATCAACAGCAGCACGGTCAGGCTGATCCCGACCCGGCGCGGCAGATAGCGCTCGACCAGCGCGACCACGCGCGGCGGCGGCTCACGCTCGACGACGGCCTTGATCTTGGATTTGGCCTTGATCTTCCGCTCGGCGGCGGCGTGCTTTTGCGCGCGCCTGTGGTCGAGCCTGTCCTGCACCCACTCGCGCAGAAGCACGACCGCTCCGATCGCGGCCGCCTTCAGATCAGCTTGGGGCCTCAGCGATCTCACAGGCGATCGGGTGAGGCTTCCTGCACCATCCATTGCACGAGCTCGTCAACAGTTTGCCCCGCGACGCCGCGCGGGTCCTGGCGAACATGACGTCTCGGTCGTGCCGGGCCGGGTAATGGTCTTCGGCAGAAGAAACCGCTCCCCTACAAAGCGTTCGCCGGTCGGAAACATCCGAAACGGTTCACGCGCCGGCAGCCAAAACGCCATATGCGCCGCCAGCGTTAACCTTCGGATGTCCTGGTAAACAAAAGGTAAAGTTCGTTAACGCGGGATGCTTTTTGCCCAGTTGACTGAGGCACTTCCGCCACGAAGTCCGGCATTTTACCGGTTTTGGGCACCAAACCGGGCATTTTCGCCTGCCCGGCCGTTAACCAATCCTAACTATTTCCGCACCCGCCGCTCGGCGAGCTCGATCAGGTCGCGAAGGAAGTCGACGAAGGCGATGCCTTCGGCTTTCAGCGCCTTGGGGTACAGCGAGGACTTGGTCAGCCCGGGTAGCGTGTTGGTTTCGAGATAGACCAGCCCCTTCTCCGCAACGATGAAGTCGGAACGGGAATAGCCGGCACAGGACATTGCGCGATGCGCCAGCATGGCCTGGGCCTTGAGCGCGGCGGTGACCTCGGGCGAAAAGCGGCCGGGGCAGATCTCCTGGGTCGACTTCAAGAGATATTTTGCGGCGTAGTCGAAATTGCCCTCGCCCGGAATGATCTCGATCGGCGGCAGCGCGATGAGCGAGCCGTCGGTGCGCTCCAGAACGCCGCAGGTCGCCTCGACGCCGGCGATGTAGGGTTCGATCACGTACTCTTCACGCCTGGCCGCATTGCGGACGGCCACGAGGTCCTGCTTGGCGTTGACGAAGATCAGGCCGTAGCTCGAGCCGTCGCGCGCCGGCTTTGCGATCAGCCTGCCGTATTCGGCGAAGGCTTCGTCGATGTTCTCGAGCGCGATGCCCGCAGGCGGCGTGACGCCGCCGAGCGCGGCAAAGCGCTTGGCCGCGATCTTGTCGAAGGCGAGATGCGAGGAAGCCGAGCCGGACCCGGTGAACGGCAGGCCGCGTGCCTCGCACATCACCTGCAGCTCGCCGTTCTCGGCAGCCCCACCATGCAGGCTGAGCACGAGCACACGATCTTCTGCCTTGGCCTTGTCGAGCGCCTGTGCCAGCGGAATGCCTGAGGTGCCGGGCTTGAACTCGTCCTCGAATGGGCGAGCATGTTCGAGCAGCTGCTCCGACTGTACCACATGCACCTTGTCCTCGACGTCCCACCACCAGAGATCGGCCTCGGGCAGCGCCTGATGCAGCGCCTGGGCTGAGGCGACGGAAACCAGACGTTCGCGGTTGGAGCCGCCGAAGAGGATGGTGATGCGCATGTTCTCTCGTCTGTCCAAATTAGCCGGGAATTCCAATCCGCTTGATTTCCCAGTGCAGCTCGATTCCGGAATTCGCTTTCACGCGTTCGCGCACCGTCTCGCCCAGCGTCTCGATATCGTGCGCGGTGGCATCGCCGGTGTTGATCAGGAAGTTGCAATGCATGTCGGAGACCTGCGCGCCGCCGAGGCGCAAGCCGCGGCAGCCGGCGGCGTCCACGAGTTTCCAGGCGGAATGGCCCGGCGGATTCTTGAAGGTCGAGCCACCGGTCTTCTCGCGGATCGGCTGCGCCGTCTCGCGATGGTTTTGCACCTCCGCCATCCGCGCGCGGATCGCATCAGCATCCCTGATCTCGCCACGAAAGCGCGCGGACGTGAAGATGATGGAAGGATCGACGCCGCTGTTGCGGTAGACGAATTTCATGTCGGCGTTGGAGAAGACGTAGCTGGTGCCGTCGCGGCCGACGCCGCGCGCCTCGATCAGCACGTCCTTGGTCTCGCCGCCATTGGCGCCCGCGTTCATGCGCAGCGCGCCGCCGATCGTGCCGGGAATGCCGAAATAGAATTCAAGTCCGCCGATATTGGCAGAGGCCGCCACTTCCGCCACGCGCTTGTCGAGCGCCGCGGTGCCCGCGGTAACGACATCGCCGCTCGCAATGACCTCGCCGAAAGCACGCGGCGCGAGCCGGATCACCACGCCGGCAATCCCGCCATCGCGCACGATCAGGTTGGAGCCGACCCCGACGACATAGACCGGAATGTCGCCTGCGAGATGCGCGAGGAAATAAGCCAGATCGTCCTCGTCCGCCGGGGTGAACAGCACCTGCGCGGGGCCGCCGACGCGAAACCAGGTCAGCTCGGCCAGCGACTGGTTGGCCAGCAGCCGGCCGCGCAGGTTTGGCATTGCGGCTTTGAGCTCTGGCGTGATGTCGGGGAAGCTCATGCGGCGACCTCAAGTAAGGGACGCACATTCTCTCCGTTCCCTCCCCCCTTGTGGGGGAGGGGCAGGGAGGGGGGTAGCCCCAAGCGAGATCGGAGTGTGTGGCTACCCCTCTCCCCCACCCTCCCCCACACGGGGGGAGGGAGCGCAGTGTGCCGAGTGGCGATCGATACGATCAAAGCCAACACCTCACCCCAGCGCCTTCAATTGGTCAGGCAAGGCGTACGCCCATTGCGTGATGTTGCCGGCCCCGAGGCACACGACGAGATCGCCCGACTTCGCGAGCCCCTTGACGATCCCCGGAAGCTCCGGAGCCCCCGGCAACGGCACCACCTCGCGATGCCCATGCGCGCGCAGGCCCGCCACGAAATGATCGCGGTCGATACCGTCGATCGGCGTCTCGCCCGCGGCATAGACGTCAGCGACAACAACGGCATCGGCATCATTGAAGCAGGTGCAGAATTCCTCGAACAGCGATTGCAGGCGGGTGTAGCGATGCGGCTGCACCACGGCGATGATCCTGCCGTTGGTGGATTCCCGCGCCGCCTTCAGCACCGCCGCGATCTCGACGGGGTGATGGCCGTAATCGTCGATCACGGTGACGCCGTTCCATTCGCCCGTCTTGGTGAAGCGGCGCTTGACGCCGCCGAAGCCGGCGATCGCCTTGCGGATCGCCTCGTCGGAAACGCCGAGCTCGCGCGCCACCGCGATCGCCGCCGTCGCGTTAGAGGCATTGTGACGGCCCGGCATCGGCAGCATGAGATCGGCGATCTCGTGTACGGCACCCGTCTTGCGATCGCGGAATGCGACCTTGAACTTCGAGCCGCCGCCCATCGGGCTCAGGTCAACAAGCCGCACGTCGGCCTGCGGGTTCTGGCCATACGTGATGATGCGACGATCCTCGATCTTGCCGACGAGGTTTTGCACGACGGGATGATCGATGCACATCACCGCAAAGCCGTAGAACGGCAAATTCTCGACGAAATGCCGGAAGGCGTCCTGCACGGCTTCGAACGTCTTGAAATGGTCGAGATGCTCGGGGTCGACATTGGTGACGATCGCCACGTCCGTCGGCAGCTTCAAGAACGTGCCGTCGCTCTCGTCGGCTTCCACCACCATCCAGTCGCCGGCGCCCAGCCGCGCGTTGGAACCATAGGCGTTGATGATGCCGCCGTTGATGACGGTCGGATCGAGCCCGCCGGCATCGAGCAGCGTCGCCACCATCGTGGTCGTCGTGGTCTTGCCATGCGTGCCGGCAATCGCGACGCAGCTTTTGAGCCGCATCAGCTCGGCCAGCATTTCGGCGCGGCGCACCACGGGAATACGCCGCTCGCGCGCCGCCATCAATTCGGGATTGTCGCGCTTGATCGCGGTCGACACCACGACGACCTCGGCGCCATCGACATTCTCGGCCTTGTGGCCGACCGAAACCTTCGCGCCCTTCTTGCGCAGGCGATCGAGATTGTAATTGTCCGAGGCGTCCGAGCCTTGCACGGTATAGCCGAGATTGATCAGCACCTCGGCGATGCCGCTCATGCCGATCCCGCCGATCCCGACGAAGTGGATGGGTCCGATCTCGCGCGGCAGTCTCATGCTTTATCCTATGGTTCCGTCGTTATGCCCGGGCATAAGCGCCAAGCGCGTCTTTACGCAAGGCGTCCCGGGCATCCACGAATCCCGATCTACTTCATGCAAGACGTGGATGGCCGGGACAAGCCCGGCCATGACGGCAAAAATACGAAAATCGGCCCGTTTGGGCTCAGATTCCCGCGACTTTGACCACCAGATCGGCCAGCCGCTCGGCGGCATCGAGCCGCCCTGCCCCTTTTGCGGCGGCTGCCATGGCGGCGAGGCGCGCCGGCTCGGCGGCGAAGGCGGAGATCTCGGCGGCGAGACGATCGGGGGTAAACTCGGTCTGCGGGATGCGGACGGCGCCGTCGACCTTGGCCAGCACGCCGGCATTGGCGAACTGGTCCTGGTCGATCGAGCCCGGCAGCGGCACCAGGATCGAGGGCCGGCCGATCGCGGCGAGCTCGGCCACGGTGCCGGCGCCGGAGCGCGACACCACCAGGTGGTTGGACGCGAGCCGAGCCGGCAGATCCGTGAAGAACGGCGCGAGCTCGGTATTGATCTTGAGCTTGTCGTAGACCGCGCGCACGCGGGTCATGTCCTCGTCGCGGACCTGCTGGGTGAGGATCAGCCGACCCCAGAGCGCCGGCTCGAGCCGTTCGATCGCGCCCGGCACGATGTCGGCCATGATGCGCGCCCCCTGGCTGCCGCCGACGACGAGCAGACGCAGCGGCCCATTCGCTTCGGGTGCGGCGTAAGGCACCGCCGCCGCGGCAAGGACTGCGGGGCGCATCGGCGTACCGACCGTCGTGGTTTTGCCTGCGAGCGCCGGATCGCGGTCCAGCACACCCGGCAGCGATGTCGCGATCGCGCGGACGCGGCTCGACAGGAAACGGTTGGCGCGGCCGAGTACCGCATTGGCGTCATGGATGATGCCGGGCACGCCGGCGAATTTTGCCGCAACCAGTGGCGGCAATGTCGGATAGCCGCCAAAGCCGACGACGGCCACAGGCTTCAATCGCTTGATCAGGCTGTAAGCGGACAACGTGCCGGTGGCGAGCGTGAGGCCGGCATAGGCGAGCTGGAACGGATTGCGGCCGCGCGCGGTCTCGCTGGCGACGACGTCGATCATGTCCTTGCTGAACAGCCCGCTGTAGCGCAGCGCGCGCTCATCGGTCACGAGGCGCACGCGAAAGCCGCGCCGGATCAGCTCGACGCCGAGCGCCTCGGCCGGAAACAGATGGCCGCCGGTGCCGCCCGCGGCGAGAAGAATCAAGGGGGAAGTGTCCATCACTGCCCTTTTACAAGGCCTTCGCCGTCATGGCGAGCGCAGCGAAGCAATCCAGACTGCCCCGGCGGAGGGATTCTGGCCGGTGCTAACTCGCAATGACGAAGAACTACGCGTAACTCCGCATCGCGTCAGCATGGCCGCTGGCCTCGACCTCGGTGCGCGGACGCAGCCGCGTCAGGGCCAGCATCATGCCGACGCCATAGGCGAGCGACACGATCGAGGAGCCGCCGTAGGAGATGAACGGCAGCGTCATGCCCTTGGCGGGGATGAGCTGGAGGTTGACGGACATGTTGATGGCCGCCTGCACGCCGAACAGGATCGCAAGACCCGAGGCCGCAAAGCGCGAGAACATGTCTTCGTTGGCATAGGCGCGCGACAGCGTGCGGATCACGACGAAGGCGAACAGCGCCAGCATGGCGAGACACAGGATGATGCCGAACTCCTCGGCCGCGACTGCGAACACGAAGTCGGTATGGCTATCGGGCAGGCTGCGCTTGGCGATGCCCTCACCGGGTCCGAGGCCGAACCAGCCGCCGTTGTAAAAGGCCTCCATCGCGGTATCGACCTGGAAGGTGTCGCCGGAGGCCGGATTCATGAAGCGCTTGATGCGGCCCGCGACGTGCGGAACGAAGAGATAGGCGCTGAACAGGCCGGCCGCACCGAGGCCGGCAAGGCCGAACACCCAGATCATGCGCATGCCCGCGATGAAGAACAGCGAGCCCCACACCATCAGGATCAGCATGGTCTGGCCGAAGTCCGGCTCCATCACCAGCAGCGACACCAGCATCAGGAGCAGCACCAGCGCCATCGAGGTCGCCGGCATCTCGGGCCGCTTGGTCGATTCCGCAAACAACCAGGCCGCAATGACGACGAATGAGGGCTTTGCGATCTCGGAGGCCTGGATGTTGACGCCGACGAGCGTGATCCAGCGCCGTGAGCCCTTCACCTCGGGACCGATGGCGAGCGTCACCACGATCAGGATGATGCTGATCGCGAAGATGATCAGCGCACTTCGCCGGATCGAGCGCGGCGACATGAAGGACACCCCGATCAGCACCAGAAACGACGGCACCAGGAACATCACGTGCCGATTGAAGAAGTGGAACGGATCGAGCCCGATGCGGGTCGCGACCGGCGGACTTGCCGCGAGCGACAGGATGACGCCGGTCAGCATCAACACCAGGATCGCGCCGAGCAGCGGCTTGTCGACGGTCCACCACCACTCGGTAAAGGGGGTGCGTTCTTCACGGGAGAGCATGGGCGGCCGCTTTCGGACAGAGGTCCGTTCATTGGTCGCCGAGGTTGGTTACCGGGAGGTTAAGGAAGCGGATGAAGTTGTGAACAGTCTCGTGCCCCGGACGCAGCCCACTTGCCCCCGGCGATGCGAAGCATCGTCCGGTGCGCGTTCGGGACACGGAGGCCTATTCGTAGGTAATCGCGACATCCCCCGCGCGCGGGTCGCGCTTGTCGATCTGGTCTGCTCCGGGAATGAAACCGATCCTGACCGCCCGCTCGCTGCTCCACACGACGACGGCATCGAGATGCCCGCGCACGCTGACAAAGGTCGGCGTGCTCTCGGGCGAGAACGTCCGGCCGCGCGCCACGATGCTGGCCTGCGTACTGTCGGGCACACTCGCTCCGCACGACTTCCAGACCACGACAACCAATTTGCTGCCGCTCGGGGAGGCGAACGCACTTTGGCGAACGACGCGACACGCGCCGAATTGGTGCATGACGCCGTCGATGAGGACGACGCAGAGGAAGCCGACGGGAATAGCCAGAGCAGCGATAAGTCCGGTCCAGCGTCGCGGCGACATTCTCAGACCACCGGCTTCACGCCCGGCAGCGCCTGCACCAGTTCGCGGAACTTGGTGCCGCGGATCTCGAAGTTGCGGTACTGGTCGAAGGAGGCGCAGGCGGGCGACAGCAGCACGACCGGATCGGCGAGACCTGACGCTTCCGCATCGCGCGCCGCGTGCTCGACGGCCAGATCGAGCGTCTGGCTGATCTCGTGTGCGACCGAGCCAAGGGTGCCGGAAAATTCCTGCGCGGCCTCGCCGATCAGATAGGCCTTTCGGATGCGCGGGAAGAATCCGGTGAGGCTGGTAATGCCGCCCGCCTTCGGCTTGCCGCCGGCGATCCAGAAAATGTCGGCGAAGGACGACAGCGCATGCGCGGTCGCGTCCGCATTGGTGCCCTTGGAATCGTTGACGAACAGCACGTTGCCGCGGCGGCCGACCTGCTCCATGCGATGCGCGAGACCGGGAAAGCTGCGCAGGCCATTCTGCAGTACGTCAAGGCTGATGCCCATCGCGAGCGCAGCCGCGGCGGCACACGCCGCGTTCTGGGCATTGTGCAGCCCGCGCAGCGAACCGATGCCGCCAAGCGTGGCCACCTCGCTACGAGCGCCGCCGGACGTACGAACGATGGTGCCATGCTCGACATGGAGGCCGGAGGCCAGCGGATTCCTGACGGAGACGCGCACCACAGTCTTGCCGGCGCGGTCGAGCCGGTCTGCGATGTCGCGGCAATAGCCATCGTCGACGCCGACGATCGAGGTGCCACCCGCCTGCACGCCTGCAACGAGGCGCTCCTTCACCGCAGCGTAGTGTTCGATCGTACCGTGGCGATCGATGTGGTCTTCGCTGACATTGAGCAGGATGCCGACGGAAGGATCGAGCGAGGGCGTGAGGTCGATCTGGTAGGACGACATCTCGATCACGTGGACGCGGCCCATGCGCGGCGGCTCCAGCGACAGGATCGCGGTGCCGATGTTGCCGCCCATCTGGGTGTCATAACCGGCAACCCTCGTGAGATGCGCGATCAAGGCTGTCGTGGTCGACTTGCCGTTGGTGCCGGTGATGGCGACGAAAGGCGCGTTGGGGGCATGCCGCCGGCGCTCGCGGCAGAACAGCTCGATGTCGCCGATCACCTCGACACCCGCCTCACGCGCCTTCAGCACGCTCCAGTGCGGCACCGGATGGGTCAGCGGCACGCCGGGCGCGAGCACGAGCGCAGCGAATTTCGACCAGGAGACATTGCGCAGATCGGCGGTGATGAAACCGGCCTGAGCCGTCTTGGCGACGTTCTCGGCATTGTCGTCGGCGGCGATCACTTCGGCGCCGCCAGCCTTCAGCGCGTGGCACGAGGCGAGCCCGGAGCCGCCGAGGCCTAAGACCGCGACCGTCTTGCCGGCAAAGGATGTGACCGGGATCATCGTGGACCCGTCAGCGCAGCTTCAGCGTGGAGAGGCCGGCCAGCGCCAGCATCACCGAGATGATCCAGAAGCGGATCACGATCTGCGGCTCGGTCCAGCCGAGTTGCTCGAAATGGTGATGGATCGGTGCCATCCGGAAGATCCGCTTTCCGGTCAGCTTGAACGACACCACCTGCACGATGACCGAGACCGCCTCCAGCACGAACAGGCCACCGATCACCGCGAGCACGATCTCGTGCTTCACCGCGACCGCGATCGAGCCCAGCATGCCGCCGAGTGCGAGCGAGCCGGTGTCGCCCATGAAGATCGAGGCCGGAGGCGCGTTGAACCAGAGGAAGCCGAGGCCGGCACCCAGTAGCGCGCCGCAGAGTACCGCAAGCTCGCCGGTGCCCGCGACATATTTGATCTGGAGGTAATCGGCAAACACGGCGTTGCCGGCGAGATAGGCGATCATCGCAAAGCTCGCGGTCGCGATCATCACGGGCACGATGGCCAAGCCGTCGAGACCGTCGGTGAGGTTCACCGCATTGCCGGCGCCGACGATGACGAAGGCGCCGAACACGACGAAGAACCAGCCGAAATGCAACACCGTGTCCTTGAGGAAGGGAATCGTCAGCGCGGTCGACGCGGGGTCGCGGTTCAACCGCACCAGCGCGTAGCAGGCGACCAGCGCGATGAGCCCTTCGATCAGCAGCCGCAGCTTGCCGCCGAAGCCGGTCGTGGTCTGCTTGGTGACCTTGAGATAATCGTCATAGAAGCCGACAAACCCAAAGCCGAGCGTCACCGCCAGCACGATCCAGACATAGGGATTGAGCGGATTGCACCACAGCACGGTGCCGACCGTCAGGCCGGACAGGATCATCAGCCCGCCCATGGTGGGCGTGCCCTTCTTGGACAGATGCGATTGCGGACCATCTGTGCGGATGGGCTGGCCCTTGCCCTGGCGGATGCGCAGATGATCGATGATCCAGGGCCCGAACAGGAACACGAACAGCGCGCCAGTGACGATTGCGCCGCCGGTGCGGAAGGTGATGTAGCGGAAGACGTTCAGGACGGTGCGCACCGCACCGAAACCGGGAAATGTGTTGGAGATCTCGATCAGCCAGTAAAACATTCAGACGGTCCTATGGCGCCTTTCGCACGCAGGCTTGTTCGAGACGCAGATTTCGCCTCAAGCGCATTCGCTGGTCTTCATCATCGGTCGGGCGACCTCTAGGAAACCGGCCGGCTTAGCGCCGCAAAACGGCGGGATTCGGGAACAGCGCCTTCCAAGCAGTTTACGCCTTTGCCTGCAAGGCGGCCACTAGGGCCGGCACAAACTTGTTGACCCAGAACATCTTCTTGCTGCCCTTGACAACCACGACATCGCCTGCCTTCAGCAAACCCGCGACCTCACCAGGCTTCAGCGTGGCGGGATCGTCGTGCCAGCCCAGCCCCTTGCCCGCGGGAAGCGCGTCATAAAGGTGCCGCATCAGCGGGCCAACGCAATAGATACCGTCGATGCCGCCGAGATGGGCGGTGAGGCCGGTGTGGTAGCTTGGCGCGTCGTCGCCCAGTTCCAGCATATCGCCGAGCACCGCGATACGACGCCCGCCCGTCACGTTGCGCGCCTGCAGACTTTGCAGCGCGGCAGCGACGCTCGCGGGATTGCCGTTGAAGCTGTCGTCGATCACGGTGACGCCGCCGACTGCCTGCTCCACGCCACGGCCGGACATGATGCCGACGCGGTCGAGCTTGATCGCGAGCGTCGCCACGTCGAGATGCGCAGCATGGATTGAAGCGAGCGCGGCGAGCGCATTCTGCACGCGGTGCGGCGCGCCGGGCGTGAGGCTGAAGGCGATCTGCTTCTTGCCGATCCCGGCCACGACCTGCCAGCTGTCGCCGTGAGGGGCGTGCGCAACCTCGTACACCTCGGCCTTCTCGCCGAAGCGCACCACCTTGCCTTTCCAGTCCGGCGCCTTGATGCCTACAGGCAGCACCAGCACGCCATCCTCGGGTAGCCCGAGCGCGATCGATACCTTCTCGCGCCTGATGGCGTCGAGCGAGCCGAGCTTTTCGAGATGCACCGGCTGGACGTTGACGACGAGCGCGACGGTCGGCCGCGTCAATTCGCTCAGGCGCGCGATCTCGCCAGCCTGGTTCATGCCCATCTCGACGACCCAGAGGCTGGCGTCAGGCCGGGCATTGCACAATGTCAGCGGCACGCCCCAGAAATTGTTGAAGCTCGAAGGGCTCGCATAGGCATTGGGATAGGCCGCCAGATATTCCTTGGTGCTGGTCTTGCCGGCGCTGCCGGTGAGCCCGATCACCGGCCCGTTGAAACGCGCGCGCGCGGCGCGGGCGAGGCCCCAGAGACCGTCGATCAGCGTGTCCTTCACGACGATCTGGGGAATGCGGATGCCCGCGATCTCGTGCGGCACGATCATCGCGACTGCGCCTGAGGCTTCCGCCCTGTCCGCGAACTCCCAGCCGTCGCGCGCGCTGGCGAAGGCCGAGATGAAGCCGCCGCTCGGCGTACCTGACAGCGCGACGAACAGGCTGCCCGGTTTCACCAGACGGCTGTCCTGGGTGACGAAGTCAATTCCGGTGTCCGGGAATGATCCGGCCGCGCCCAGCGCGCGCGCCACCCCGGCAACCGTCCATAATGGCCCGCTCATGCGACCCTCGATGCTAATGCGGCGGCGACCGCCTCGTGATCACTGAACGGCAGGACCTCGTGGCCTACGATCTGCCCGGTCTCGTGGCCCTTGCCCGCGACGAGCAGCGCATCGCCATCTTCCAGCTCCTCGATCGCGGCGCGGATCGCGGCCGCCCGATCGCCGATCTCGCGCGCGCCCTTGGCGGTGGCGAGGATCGCGGCACGGATGGCTTCCGGCTTCTCGCTGCGCGGATTGTCGTCGGTGATGATGACGCGATCGGCATTCTCCGCCGCGATCTCACCCATGATCGGCCGCTTGCCGGCATCGCGATCGCCGCCGGCGCCGAACACGACGACCAGCCTGCGCTTCGCGTAAGGACGCAGCGCCTGCAACGCCTTCGCCAGCGCATCAGGCTTGTGCGCGTAGTCGACGAAAATCGGCGCGCCGTTGCGCTCACCGACGCGCTCGAGCCGGCCCTTGGCACCTTCGAGATGTTCGAGGCTCGCAAACACATCGGCCGCATCGCTGCCGGTGCCGATCGCAAGACCGGCCGAGACCAGCGCGTTCTCGATCTGGAATTCGCCGACCAGCGGCAGCCGCACCGCGTATGTCTTGCCGCGATGTTCGAGGCCAAGCTTTTGCGAAAAGCCTTCGACCACGGCCTCGGTGAGGCGGATGCCCTCGCCTGCCCCGTCGCCGTGGCGGCCGACCGCCATCACGCGCAAGGCACGCGATTTCGCCGCGTCGCGCACTTGCGCCGAGCAATCATGATCGGCCGATATCACCGCCGCTCCGCCTGATGGCACGAGCTCGCGGAACAGCCGGAGCTTTGCGGACAGGTAGTGCGCGACGGTTGGATGATAGTCCATGTGGTCGCGCGAGAGATTGGTGAAGCCGCCGGCCACGACACGGACACCATCAAGGCGGTATTGGTCGAGCCCGTGCGACGAGGCTTCAAATGCAAGATGCGTCACGCCTTCGCGCGCGATCTCATCGAGCTGCCGATGCAGCGCGACCGGATCCGGCGTCGTCAGCGAACCGTAAACGGTGCGCTTCGGCGAGACGAGCCCGATTGTTCCGATGCTGGCCGAGGCGTGGCCCAGCCGCTCCCAGATCTGCCGGGTGAACGCGGCAACCGATGTCTTGCCGCTGGTTCCGGTCACCGCGACGATGGTCGCAGGTTGTGCGGGGAAGACTCTTGCCGCAGCCAGCGCCAGCGCGCGGCGCGGATTGGACACGGTGACGACGGGCACCTTGCGGCCTTCAGGCGCGTGATCGCCGACCACCGCCACCGCACCGGCCGCAATGGCCGCATCGATGAAGCGCGCACCGTCGGTCTTGCTGCCTGATAGCGCGAAGAACACATCGCCGGGCTTGACCACGCGGCTATCGAGCGCAACGCCTGTGACCTCGATCGCCGCGACAGCGGGCTCGATCGTGGCATCATTGCCCAAAACATCCTGACCCAAGAGGTCGCGCAGCTTCATGATCTTCCAGTTGCCCTGCCGGAAAGCCGAATTCTGAGGGAAATCCCCGACTCAGCAGCGGCTACGGCCCTACCCCCTGTGATTACTGGGTTGTCCTGGATGCTGCAAGAATAAGGCGGTCCGCGGGCGGCAGGTCGTAGCGGGGCTCGATGCCGAGCAGCGGTCCAATACGGCTGATCACGTTGCCTGCGGTCGGAACGGCGTTCCAGCCCGACGTGATGAAGCCGTAGGTCTCCTTCAGCGGCTGCGGCTCGTCCAGCATGATCAGGAGCTGGTACTTCGGCTTGTCTGCCGGAATGATCGCCGTAAACGCAGTCAGCACCTTCTTCTTGGCATAACGGCCGTTGACCACCTTTTCTGCTGTGCCGGTCTTGCCGCCGATGTAGTAGCCGGGAACATTCGCCTTCTTGGCGGTGCCGATCTCTGCGTTCAGCCGCATCAGGAACCGCATCTTGTCCGACGTCTCGGGCTTGATCACGCGCTTTGCGATCGCCCGTGCCTCCTCCTCGGAGCGCTTGAGGAAGGTCGGGGGAATCAGCAGACCGCCATTGGCGAGCGCGCTGACGCCCATCACGGCCTGCAACGGCGCCACCGCGATGCCGTGGCCGAACGCGATGGTAATGGTGTTGAGATCGCCCCAATGCCGCGGCACGATCGGCGACGCGCTCTCGGGCAATTCCGTACGCAGCCGATCCAGCTGCCCCATCTTGCGCAGGAACGCCTTGTGCGCTTCCACGCCCTGCGACAGCGCAATCCGCGCCGCACCGACGTTGGAGGAGAAGGTGAACACTTCCTTCATGTTCAGGAAGCGGCCCTTCGGCTCGTCGTCATGGATCGCGAACTTGCCGTAGTGCAGCGGCCCGCGCGCGTCCCACAGCGAATCGAGGCCGTACTTGCCGGTGTCGAGTGCCATCGCGAGCGTGAACGCCTTGAAGGTCGAGCCCATCTCGTAGACGCCTGTTGTCAGGCGGTTGATGCGGTCGGGATCGTGGGCTTCTTTCGGATTGTTCGGGTCGAAATCCGGAACCGATACCATGGCCACGATCTCGCCGGTGTTGACGTTGGTGACGAGGCCCGAGGCCGCCTTGGTGTGGAATTTTTCCTTGGCCTTGAGCAGTTCGTCGCGCAGCGCGTGCTCGACGCGCAGATCGACCGACAGCTCGATCGGCTTCTGCAACCGGTCGATGGCAAAGCCCGCGCGGTGGAGATCGGCGAGGCCCTGGTTGTCGAGCCACTTCTCCATGCCGGCGATGCCCTGGTTGTCGATGTTGACGAGGCCGATGAGGTGGGCGACCTCGTTGCCGGTCGGATAGACGCGCTTGTTCTCGCGCAGGAAGCCGATGCCGGGCAGGCCCAGCTTGTGGATGTCGAGCTGTTGCTTGGCCGTGATCTCGCGCTTCAGCCAGACGAAACCCTTGCGCGATGACAGGCGGTCGCGCACCTCGGCTTCGTCGAGATCGGGCACGGTCGCGGTCAGAAGCTCGATCGCCTCGTCCTTGTCGATGATGCGGCGGGGCTCGCCGAACATGCTGGCGGCCTTGACGTCGGTCGCCAGGATCGCACCGTTGCGGTCGACGATGTCGGGCCGCGCGGTCGCAACCACCTCCTGAGAGGCGGCGCGCCGCGCACTGTGGGCGTCGGCGCCGATCGCGAACATCACGAGGCGTCCGCCGATCATGGCGTAGACGGCGGCAAAGGCCAGCATGGCGAGGCCCACGCGCGCGCGCGCCTTCGCGGCGCGATCGACGTTACGCCCGTAAAGCAGGCTGCGGACCAGCCGCTGCCGCCAGGGTTCGGTTGGACGCCCTGCGGGTCGTCCTGCGGGTTTGGCCGGAACAGCGCTCATTGCTTGTCCTCGGGCTGCGGCACCGAGCCCGTCACGCTGTCAGGATCGCTCGCGGCTTCGATGGTGTTGATCATGGACCCGATCGGATCGGGCTCGCCCGGCCGGAACATCCGCGGCGGACGGTCCGGCAGGTTCTTCAGAGAATCATATTGCGTGCCGTTGACGGGCTTGAGCGGCAGATGTCGCTCAACGAGGCCCTGCAGGCGCAAGGGCGCATCGAGCTTGGCCCATTCGGAGCGCAACTGGGCGATCGCGTCGCGCTGCTCGCGGATCTCCGCGTGCAGCCGCAGCACCTTCTCGGTGCGCGCGGTGGAGTCCATCTTGATACGGTAGACATAGGCGGCCGCGAAGATCAGCGCGCCGATGACGAGAAGGTGGATGATGCGCATCTGCTAGCCGCCCCTCATCACTTCGGAGAGTTTTGGCCAGGACGACCGCTCGTCGTCGGCATGCGCCGGCGCCGCGGTGCGCTCGGCGGCGCGCAGCTTTGCGGATCGGGCGCGAGGATTATGCGCAACCTCTTCGTCGCCGGCAATCACGGGCCGCCGCGTCAGAAGCTGGAAGCTCGGCACGCCTTGCGCCACCTCCGGCAGGTGCCGCGAACCGCCGCCGGTCTTGGAGCGCTGGCCAAGGAAATTCTTGACGATGCGGTCTTCCAGCGAATGGAACGAGACCACCACCAGGCGGCCGCCGGGTTTCAGCACGCGCTCGGCGGAAGCGAGCGCAGTTTGAAGCTCCTCGAGCTCTTCGTTGACGAAGATGCGCAAGGCCTGGAAGGTCCGTGTCGCCGGGTGAATGTCGCCGGGCTTCGAGCGCACCACCCGCCCGACCAGATCGGCGAGCGCACGCGTGGTGGTGAACGGCGCCTCCTGCCGGTCAGCCACGATGGCGCGGGCGACGCGGCGCGAATGCCGCTCTTCGCCGAAGAGATGGATGATGTCGGCGAGATCGCTTTCGGAGGCGCGCGCAACGATGTCGGCCGCGGTCGGTCCCGTCTGCCCCATGCGCATGTCGAGCGGACCGTCGAGGCGGAACGAGAAGCCGCGACCGGCCTGGTCCAGCTGCATCGAGGACACGCCGACGTCCATCACGACGCCGTCGACCGCATCGATGCCCTGCGCGGCGCAAACTTGGGCGAGATTCGAAAAACGGTCTTCGACCAGTGTCAGCCGGCCGGCCGCGCGCGCGACCAGCTCGGCGCCACCGGCAATCGCGGTGCGGTCGCGATCGATCGCGATCAGGCGGGTCCCTGATGTCTCGAGAATGGCGCGGCTGTAGCCGCCGGCCCCGAAGGTCGCATCGAGATAGATGCCGCCCGCACGCGGCGCGAGATGCGCGATCGCTTCGCGGTGAAGCACGGGAATGTGCGGTGCGTCGTTCATGCGTCGCGCCTGCCGGCTGTGCAAGAAAACGGGCAGCTCAATCTGGGGGCCAGAAAGCCCATCACGCCTCGAATAATTCCGCGTCGCGGCGGTTCCACGACCCAACCCCAATCCACCATGTACGCCGAGCCCGAGCTTCCCGGGCGGCAAACCCGCTGTTCCCAGTGGAATATGTCGGGCAACCATGGGATTCGAGCCAAAAACGCTTTGGCCGGCTCCGGACGCGGGTCGGCTCTTCATCTCTCAGTAACGGCCCTTAGCGTTAAGAAAGCGTTGATCGGTTCGTTACATCTCGAAAAGGTGCTTTCGCGGTTCCTTGGGCAGTGATGCGTCATCCACACACCGAGCCCAAAATGCACCCGGCAGCCGCATCGCGCGATTGCGCGAAGCAGACGGTAAAGGAATAGTAAAGAGAAGGGCTTGGCCCATTCTCCTGTCCGACTTGAGTCGTTTATGTCGTCCGGTTCGTCCACGCCGCCTGGAGCTGATTCGAAGCGTCAGCGCGTTCTCCCGGTTCCCAAGACCGCGGCGAGCATGCGGACATTCGAGCCGGATTCGTCGATCGTCTCCGACATCATCCCCTCGCCCAATCATGGCGAGCGCAACAAGGGCCGCCAGCCCGACATGATCGTGCTGCACTACACCGGCATGCCCGACGTCGAGGGCGCGTTGGCGCGGCTGTGCACGGCCGGCACCGAAGTGTCGGCGCATTATGTCGTGCTGGAGGACGGCCGCATCGTGCAATGCGTGCCGGAGGCGCGGCGCGCCTGGCACGCGGGCGTCTCGTCCTGGGCCGGCGAGGACGACATCAACTCCTGCTCGATCGGGATCGAGATCATCAATCGCGGTCACGATTGGGGTTATCCCGAATATCCGCTGCGCCAGATCGCCGCCGTGATCGCGCTGTGCCGCGGCATCATGCTCCGCCGCAAGATCGTGCCGCAACGGGTGCTCGGTCATTCCGACGTGGCGCCCGCGCGCAAGAAGGATCCCGGCGAGAAATTTCCCTGGCACTCCCTCGCCAATTCCGGTGTGGGTCACTGGGTGACGCCGGCGCCGGTCGTGCGCGGCGAAACCCTGATGCTCGGCACCATCAGCGACGAGGTGCTGAGCCTTCAGCAGGCGCTCGCCCGCTATGGCTATGGCGTGCCGCTGTCGGGCAAATACGACGCCTCGACCATGGAAGTCGTCACCGCCTTCCAGCGCCACTTCCGTCCCGCGCGGCTGGATGGTATTGCCGATCACTCGACGCTGTCGACCTTGCAGGCTCTGCTGGCGAGCCTGCCGGCGGACGGGACGGCTGTCGCGTCGAAGTGACGGCGGCGCCGTCATTGCGGGCGTAGCAAAGCAATCCAGACTGTCACCGCGGAGATAGTCTGGATTGCTTCGTCGCAAGAGCTCCTCGCAATGACGGAGGATGTGTCGGCTACTCCATCTCCCGCAGCCGCCGCGCATACAGCCTTCGCAACGGCTCGAGTTGGGTCGCCTCGGTCGCCGCAGCATAGGCTTCGCGCGCCTCCTGCTTCCGCTCCAGCCGTCGCAACAAATCCGCTCGCACCGCCGGCAACATTTCGTAGCCGTCGAGACCACCGCGCGCGGAGATCGCGTCGACGAGATCGAGCGCGCGCGCCGGGCCGTCGACCATCGAGATCGCGGCGGCATGGTTGAGCTCGATGACCGGCGAGGGATTGATGCGCAGCAGGACTTCGTAGAGCCCGGCGATCTGCGGCCAGTCGGTCTGCGCGTAGCTCGGCGCGCGGGCATGCAGCGCGGCAATCGCGGCCTGCACCACATAGGGCTGCGGCCGACCCGGCACGCGCAGCGCATCGTCGACGAGAGCCAGGCCTTCCTCGATCTGCGCGCGATCCCACAGCGAGCGATCCTGTTCTTCCAGCAGCACGATGTCGCCGGCCGCGGTCGCGCGCCCGGCGCGGCGCGCATCGTGCAGCAGCATCAAGGCGAGCAGGCCCTTGATGGCGGCGCGATCGGGCATCAGCCGGTCGAGCAGACGGCCGAGCCTGATCGCTTCGGCCGCGAAATCGGGCCGCATCAGATCGGTGCCCGAGGTCGCGACATAGCCTTCGGTGAAGACGAGGTAGATCACGGCGAGCACACCGTCGAGCCGCGGCGCCAGGGCGTCGCGCTCGGGCACTTGATAGGGAATGCCGGCGAGCCTGATCTTCTGCTTGGCGCGGACGAGGCGCTGCGCCATCGCGTCCTCACCGACCAGAAAGGCGCGCGCGACCTGCGCGGTGGAGAGGCCGCAGACGGTGCGCAGCGTCAGCGCGACCTGGACCTCGGCCGCAAACGACGGATGGCAGCAGGTGAAGATCAGCCGCAGCATGTCGTCGTCGAGCATCGCCGGCGGCTCGTCGGCACCTTGCTCGTTCAGCGCGAGCTCGTGCAGCAGCGCCTGCTGCTTGCCGCGAAAGGCGGCCTGGCGCCTGATACGGTCGATCGCCTTGTTGCGACCGACATTGACCAGCCACGCGCGCGGATTGTCTGGCCGCTCACCTGACGACCAGCGCTCCAGCGCGACAGCAAATGCATCCTGAAGCGCATCCTCGGCCAAGTCGAAATCCCCGACGAGGCGGATCAGGGTGGCCAGCGCCCGCCCCGCCTCGTCGCGGAAGACCTTGTCGATGTCGGTGGCGGCGATCACTTGTAGATCATGACCGGCCGCACCTCGATCGATCCTCGCTTGGCCTCGGGAACGCGGGCCGCGATCGCAATGGCCTCGTCGATGTCCTTGGCTTCGATCAGATAGTAGCCGCCGAGCTGCTCGCGCGTTTCCGCGAACGGGCCGTCGGTCGTCATGGTCTTGCCGTCGCGCACGCGCACCGTGGTCGCGGTCGTCGTCGGCTGCAGCCCGTCGCCCGCTTTGAAATGGCCGCTCTGGATGATCGACTGCGTGTAGGCGCCGTATTCGCCCGCCAGCTTCTGACGGTCGGCGGCCGTCATGTCGGTGAGATAGCTTTCGTTCCGGTAGATCAGCAGCAGGTACTGCATCGCTTAACTCCTGTTGTTCGGCTGGATCGCCGACATCTGTCGAATGGGGCCGACGCCAAACGACATCATCGCGAAACTATTTTTCCGATCATTGGTAGATCATGACCGGCCGCACTTCGATCGAGCCGTGCCTGGCGCCGGGAATCCGCGCGGCGAGTTCAATCGCGGCATCGAGATCCCTGGCTTCGACGAGATAGTAGCCACCGAGCTGTTCGCGGGTCTCCGCGAACGGACCATCGGTGGTCATGGTCTTGCCGTCGCGAACGCGGACGGTGGTGGCGGTGGAGGTCGGCTGCAGCCCGTCGCCGGCCTTGAAATGTCCGCTCTGGACGATCGACTGGGTGTAGGTGGAATACTCCGCCAGCAGCTTCTCGTAATCCGCGGGCGCCATCTGGCTCTGTTGTGCTTCGTTCCGATAAATCAGCAGCAGATACTGCATCGCTTCTCTCCTGTTGTTCGGCTGGATTGCCGGCATCCAGTCGAACGGGGTCCGCGCCCAACGACATCTTCAGGATAAATTATTTACGCGGCGGCGTGCGCGACGATCTCTGCTTGACGAAAACGTCACAAATGCCCATTGCGTTGTCAGTCAGTCGGCCGGACGGCCGCTCCGGCAAGTGCCGAAAGGCCGCCGGGGAGGAAAGTCCGGGCTCCCTTGACATGCGGTGCCGGATAACATCCGGCGGGGGCGACCCCAGGGAAAGTGCCACAGAGAACGAACCGCTCCCTCCTCGGAGGAAGTAAGGGTGAAAAGGTGCGGTAAGAGCGCACCGCGGATCCGGCAACGGAGCCGGCATGGTAAACCCCACCGGGAGCAAAACCGAATAGGGACGGCGTAGCGGGCAGTTCGCGAAAGCGATAACGCCGCGGGGCGATGTCAGGCCCGCCGTCCGGGTAGGTTGCTCGAGGCCATGTGCAAACATGGTCCCAGAGGAATGGCCGTCACGTATCGTCTGCGCAAGCGGGCGGTGCCCTACAGAACCCGGCTTACAGGCCGGCTGATATCTTACAGGGAGGGGTTCGATGCCGACGCATCGGACCCCTCACCAATTTCACCACTGTCATTCCGGCGGGTACGAAGCACGAGCCCGGAATCCCTCGTGGGACAGAGACGGTGGATGAATGGATTCCGGGCTCTCGCCTCGCGAGCCCCGGAATGACGGCTGTGAGTTAGGCCGCGACCTCGTTCAGGACACTCATCAGTGCCTCCGGCGCCGTCACATTCGGTGCATGGCTGGCGTCGAGCTCGAAATAGCGCCAGCCATCTTCGCTCCTCGCGCGCCTTGCGAATTGCCCGAACACATCGCCCGGCGGAATGCGCCTGCAATAGATATAGCTGCGCGGCATTGCGGGTTCGCCGGACCCGAGCTTCAGCTTGGTTTCGAAGCATTTGAGCGGCATGTTGATGCGGCGCGCGTTGAGCCAGTCGAGATCGGCCTGCGGTGTATCCGGCGGCGGCGGATTGGGCGGGATGCGGTAGCCGTCGCCGGCGGCAGCCGCCTTGCGCATCGGCTCGCGACCGCCTTCGTTGAGATCGAACAGCGACTGGCCATCGCGCGGCACGAAGGCGTCGAGATAGATCAATTGCGTGATGCGCTCGCGCGCACGATCGGCAACGCCGGTTGCGACCATGCCGCCATAGCTGTGACCAAGCAGCACGATGTCGCTGAGGTCCTCAAATTTGATGACGTTGAGGATGTCCTGGATATGCGTCTCGAGATCGACAGCGGCGCTGGCGAGATGTGACCGCTCGCCGAGCCCTGTATAGGTCGGCGCGATCAGGCGGTGGCCGGCGTGCGCCATCAGCGGATGCATTTTCCGCCACGACCAGCCGCCGGACCACGCGCCATGACAGAGCAGGAAGGTTCTCGCGCGTGCGGCCATGAGCGTTTCCATCTTTCTTGTTTGATGCGATGGAGTGTAGCGGGCAGCTCCGCGATGTAAACGACGCGACGCGCCTCAGGCCGCGCGCGACGCCTTCACCAGCACGGGCGCAAGCTGACCGGCTTCCCGGCGCAATTTGCTCGCCTCGAAGCCGTGCATGCCGACCTGCCATTGCAGGCCGACGATCGCACCCTTGGTCGGTTGCAGCAGCGCCAGCGAAGCAAACAGCGTCACCGGCAGCCATACCGCGAGTTGCAGCCACACCGGCGGCGCATAAGCGGTCTCGACCGCGAGGATCGCCGGCACCACGAGGTGGCCGACCACGACCATGACGAGATAGGCCGGGAAATCATCGGCGCGCTGGTGGAACAGCTCCTCGCCGCAATGATCGCAGGCGTCGGCCACCTTCAGGAAACGGCCGAACAGATGTCCTTGGCCGCAGTTCGGGCACTTGCCCCGAAAGCCGTGCCACATCGCCTTTGCCAGAGAAATTGAACCAGTCGCCATGATGGCACCCCTTCCGTTGTGCTGATCCATACAATAGTATATTGCATCCATACATTCAAAGGATATGGGGCTTAATTGCATGGATTGGACCCCTACAATCTCGGAGCTGTCTGGCCCGCGCTATCAGCGCATCGTGGCGGCCATGGAGGCGGACATCGCCGCGGGCCGGCTGATGCGGGGACAGCAATTGCCGACCCAGCGCGCGCTCGCCAAGGCGCTCGGCGTCGACCTGACCACGGTGACCCGCGCCTACACCGAAGCGCGGCGCCGCGGCATCATGGAGGCCCGCGTCGGCCAGGGCTCCTTCGTGTCGGAGACCAGCGCGCGCCGGGCAATCGACCTGCCGCATCCGGTCGCGATCGACCTCTCCATGAACGTGCCGCCGCACCCGCTCGAAGCGCGGCTCGACGAGCGCATCATCACTGGCTTCGAGGCCATTCGCGCGCAATCGGGCCTGACTGCATTCCTGAATTACCAGCCGCCCGGCGGCAGCGCGCATGAGCGCGAGGTCGCGGTGCGCTGGATGCGTACCCGCGTTCCGCACGCCCACGCCGACAAGCTCGTGATCTTTCCCGGCGCGCAGACGATCCTTTTCAACCTGCTTGCCTGTCTCGCGCGTCCCGGCGATGTCGTGCTGACGGAGGCCCTCACCTTCCCCGGCATCAAGGCGGCCGCGGCGCAGCTTGGCGTCAAGCTCGTCAGTGTCGCCATGGATGACGGCGGCATCCTGCCCGACGCGCTGGCGAAGGCTTGCCGCACCCACAAGCCGAAGGCCGTCTATCTCATCCCGACGCTGCATAATCCGACCACGGCGACGCTTGCCCCGGATCGCCGCAACGCAATCGCAAGAATCATCCGCGATGCCGATGTCGTTCTGATCGAGGACGATGCCTACGGGCTGCTCGACCGATCGGCCTCACCGATCGCCAACCTCATCCCGGAGCGGACATATCTCGCCACCACGCTGTCAAAATGCATCGCGCCGGCACTGCGCGTCGCCTATCTGCTGACGCCCGACAGCGGCGCGCAGCTGCTGATGCGCGGCTATCTGCAAGCCACCGTGCAGATGCCGGCACCGCTGATGGTCGCGCTGGTGACGCACTGGCTCGAGAGCGGCGTCGCCGACCACATCATCACCGCCATCCGCAACGAGGCCGTCGGCCGCCAACAATTGGCTCAGCGCGCATTGAAGGAGTTTCGGTTCCGGGCGAATCCCGCCGCGCATCATTTATGGCTGCACTTGCCGGAAGGGCGGCACGACGTCCCCGCGCATCTCTTGCGCAACGGGCTCGCGATCGTTGGCGGCGACGCCTTCACCGTCGAGGGAACATCGCCGCATGCGGCGCGCGTCTCACTCGGCGCGGCGCGCAACAGATCGGAATTGAGCGAGGCCCTGCGCATCCTCGTCGGCGCCTTGCACAAGCCCGCTGACACCAGGCAGATCGTGTAGCAAATGTTGATTGATGCTGACGGCCGTGCCTTTGTGCTATGCGCCATGAGGCCGCTCGCGGCCCAGCGCAACGCAGGGACTCATTGGTGGAAACGCTCACTTACGCACTGATCCTGTTCGGCGCACTGGCCGGCGGCTTCGTCTCGGGGCTGGCGGGATTCGGCACGGCGCTGATGGCGCTCGGCATCTGGCTCTACGTGTTGCCACCCTCGCTCGCGGTGCCGCTGGTGCTGATCTGCTCGGTGATTGCGCAGACCTCGACATTGCCCGCGATGTGGAAGAGCTTCGACCTGTCGCTGGTGTGGCCGTTCCTGATTGGCGGGTTGATCGGCGTGCCGCTCGGGACCAAGCTGGTCGCCTCCGCCGATCCAAAGGTGTTCAAGCTCAGCGTCGGCGTGCTGCTGCTGATCTTTTCGAGTGCGCTGTACCTCAACAAGAGGCAGTTTTCCGTCACCTTCGGCGGTCGCATCGCCGACGGTGCGATCGGCTTTGCCGGCGGCATTTTGGGCGGGCTGGCCGGACTGTCCGGGCCGCTGCCGATCCTGTGGGCCAACATCCGCGGCTGGAACAAGCACGAGCGGCGCGGCATCTTCCAGCTGTTCAATTTCACGGTGCTTGCGACCGCGCTGGTGCTGCAGACGGCATCAGGCCTGGTCGCATTCAAGGTGGTCTGGCTCGCGATGGTCGCATTCCCGGGCACGCTGATCGGCGCATGGGTCGGCGCGCGCGTCTATCACGCGCTGAGCGACAAGCATTTCGGCGACGTCGTGCTCGGCCTGCTGTTCCTGTCGGGCGCCACCCTGGTCTGGAACAGCATCAGCGCGCTCTAGAGCGGTTCACGAATTTATTGAATCGGAAGGGATTCCGGATCGGAGACGAATATGATTCAAGATGCTGGCTGGGATGGAGGCCAGCATCCGATGGTCCGACCAATTTCCAATGATCTGCGTAAGCGTGCGGTTGCGGCAGTTGTAAAGGGCGAGAGCTGCCGCTCGGTAGCAACACGGTTTGGGGTTGCGGTTTCGTCGGTTGTGAAGTGGTCGCAGCGTTATCGGACGACCGGCTCGGTAGCGCCCGGAAAGATGGGCGGCCATCGCAAGCCCGTGCTTGAGCCACATCGCGCCTTCATCAAGGAGCGGATCAGTCAGACGCCGCATTTGACGCTTCACGCCCTCAAGGACGAGCTTTTCGCGCGCGGGGTCAAGGTCTCCCACAATGCGGTTTGGCTGTTTCTACGGCGCGAGGGACTGCGGTTCAAAAAAAACGCTGCTCGCCCTCGAGCGAGCTCGCTCCGACATCGCGCGTAGACGCCAGCGCTGGCGCTCATGGCAGGCCAAACTCGATCCCCGGCGCCTGGTCTTTATCGACGAGACCTGGATCAAAACCAATATGGCCCCACTGCGCGGATGGGGACCAAAAGGCGAGCGGGTGCGCAGCTTCACGCCACATGGTCACTGGCGGACGCTGACATTCCTTGGCGCATTGCGCTGTGACCGTCTCACCGCACCCTGCCTGTTCGATGGCCCGATCAACGGCGAATGCTTCCGCGCCTATGTCCAGCAGGTTCTCGTCCCGCAGCTTCAGCCGGGTGACATCGTCATCTTGGACAATCTCGGCAGCCATAAATCGGCTGCCCTGCGCAGCCTGATCAAAGCCGCCGGCGCCAGGCTCTGGTACCTACCGCCATACTCCCCCGACCTCAATCCGATCGAACAAACCTTCGCCAAGATCAAGCACTGGATGCGCTCCGCCCAGAAGCGCACGATCGACGACATTTGTCGCCATATCGGCGGCCTCATCACAACCATCCAGCCCAACGAATGCAGCAACTACTTCGAAAACGCCGGATACGCTTCCATCAAAACGTGAAACGCTCTAGTCTTCCTTTTCCACTGCGCGGCAGACCAGCCGGAGCCGTGGATGGGGGACCAGGCAAGTGAGCCTCGCTACGCCGGCTCGCGCAGCGGCGGCGCAACGGGTTCAGGATCCGGCCCCTTCTGCCGTGTTGGCAATGCAAGACGCTTCCTGAATTCGCGCAGCAACAGCGACACGCTCAGGGTGGCCTGCAGCGCGTTGGTCGCGATCGACAAGTACCAGACGTGCTCCATCCGGAAGCCCGGCAAAGTCGAGAGCCAGACCGATGGCAGGGAATAGGTGAGGACCCGCATTGCCGAGGTCCACAACACCGGCTTGG
Source organism: Bradyrhizobium sp. USDA 4474 (assembly GCF_054057515.1). NCBI lineage: Bacteria > Pseudomonadati > Pseudomonadota > Alphaproteobacteria > Hyphomicrobiales > Nitrobacteraceae > Bradyrhizobium > Bradyrhizobium sp. USDA 4474. Next base: position 1,720,620 of record NZ_JBSRZJ010000002.1, read on the forward strand.
TGTTCCCAAGCCCCTGGAACATGCTGGAGCAGACAAAGATCAGCCCCTGCGCCATCATGTTGAACGAGACGATGCGCAGAAAAAGCGACGCAACCGCCGTCGTCTCCGGATCGCTGGAGAACCCTGCAAGCAGCAGACGGGGCGCGAGCTGCGCGAGGATCAGAAAAGCCAGCATCACGGTGGTCGCCATGAACGACGCCTTGACAAAGGTTTCGCGCACGCGCGCGCCATTGCCGGCGCCGAAATTCTGGCCGGCGATGGGGCCTGCAGCGAGCGCGATGGCGAGCGCCGGCATCTGAATCAGGCCGAGCAGCCGCGTCCCGATGCCAAACCCTGCCTGCGCCGCCGAGCCAAACACGCTCAGCACGTAATAGCCCACCGCCATGACGATAAAGACCATCGCGAACTCGCCGCCGGCGGGCAGGCCAACATTGAGGATCCGCCTCCATTGCCGAAGCTGCGGCCGCCACTGCACGGGATGAAACGCGACATAGCGCTCCGATCTCATGAAATACGCGAGCAACATCAGAACGCCGAGCGCCACAGCAATCGAGCTCGCCAGCCCTGCTCCGGCGACCCCGAGCGCGTAGCCGGTGCCCCAGCCCGAGATGAGCACCGGCGCCAGCGCGATGTTGATGACGACCGCAAGGACCCGCACCAACATGGCGGGACGTACGATGCCTGTCGCACGCAGCGCCGACGCAATCACCTGCATGACGAATTCCAGTGCCAGATCCGGCATGAACCACAACAGATACGTGGTCCCCGCGTCGATGGTGGCTTGATCGGCCGCAACCGAGCGCATGTAGAGGGGTGAAAGGCCAGCTCCCGCGGCCAGGGTCAACAGCCCGAAGATCACCGACAGCGCGACCGCCTGGTTGAACACCAGATTGGCGTCGTCGCGATCCTTGCGTCCTACGGCATGCGCGATCAGTGCCACCGCGCCGACACCGAGCACTTGCAGCAGCGCGTTGACGAGAAATCCGGCATTGCCCGCCGCGGCGACACCCGCAACGGCAGCATCGCCCAGGCCCGAGACGAAATACAGGTCGACCAACTGGCAGATCATGATCGAGATCATGCCCGCTACGATCGGTGGCGCCATGCTCAGGATGTGGCTCACGATCGAGCCGCGCGTCAGGTCTTTCATCTCATTCCACCTTTGGCGACGTGACGGCAGGACTTCCGCCCTGCCGCCCCGCACCTCATTCCGCTGCTGCGATATGCCCGAGCTCCACCACCTGGCGCTCGAACAGGCTGCGATAGATGCCGCCGGGCTTGCCCGCGAGCACGGCGTGCGTGCCCTGCTCGACGATCTCGCCATGATCGAACACCAGGATGCGATCGAGGCTCTTCACCGTCGACAGCCGGTGCGCGATCACGATCGACGTGCGGCCCTTCATCAGCCGCTCCATCGCCTGCTGGATCAGCGCTTCCGATTCCGAATCGAGGCTCGACGTCGCCTCGTCCAGGATCAGCACCGGCGCATCCGCCAGGAAGGCACGCGCCAGCGCCACGCGCTGCCGTTCGCCGCCCGACAGTTTCACCCCGCGCTCGCCGACCAGCGTGCCGTAGCCCTTCGGCAGGCGCAGGATGAAATCGTGCGCATTGGCAAGCCGCGCCGCCTGCTCGATCGCCTCCAGGCTGGCGCCGGGCCGGCCATAGGCGATGTTCTCGGCAAGCGAGCGGTGAAACAGGATCGGCTCCTGCTGCACGATGGCGATCTGGCTGCGCAGCGATTGCTGCGTCGCCCGCGCGATATCCTGCCCGTCGATCAGCACGCGACCACCGCTGACGTCGTGGAGCCGCTGCACCAGCTTGACGAAAGTCGTCTTGCCGGAGCCGGAGCGGCCGACGAGACCGACACGTTCGCCGGCGCGGATCCTGACCGACAACCCGTCATACAGCGGCGCGCGATGGCCGCCATAATGGAACGTGACCTCGTCGAACCTGATCTCGCCGCCCTCGATCGCGATCGGTCGTGCATCAGCGGCATCGGCAATCCCGATCGGCTCATCATGGATCGCCACCAATTCCTCCATGTCGTTGACCGAACGCTGGAGGTTGTTGATGTGCATGCCGACGTCCCGCAGGTAAGCGTGGATCACGTAATAGCTCGTCAGCACATAGGTGACGTCGCCGGGCGAGGCACGCCCGGACATCCACAACAGCACCGATCCGCCGATCACGGATCCGCGCAGGCAGAGCAGCAGCGAGAGCTGCGCGATGGCGGTGTAGTTGTAGCGAAACCAGGTCCGCCTCACCCGCACGCGCCAGCGCTTGATGACGCGGGCAAGCCGCGCGTCTTCGCGCGCTTCGGCGCCGAACGATTTCACCACCGCGTTGCAGGTCAGCGCATCCGCCAGCGTGCCGCCGACCTTGGTGTCCCAGGCATTGGAGACACGCGCGGAAGGCGCGATGTAGCGCGTCGAGAACAGCACCGTCATCGTGACATAGATCGCCGCGCCGAGCGCGATCACCGCGCCGAGCGAGACCCAGTGCACGCCGAGCAGGATCATCGAGCCGATCAGCACGACCAGCGACGGCATCAGCGCCAGCAGGATGGTATCGTTCAGGAGGTCGAGCGCCCACATGCCGCGCGTGATCTTGCGCACGGTCGAGCCCGCGAAGGAGTTGGCGTGCCAGTCGGTCGAGAAGCGCTGCACGCGCAGGAAGGCGTCGTGCGCGACATCGGACATGATCTTCAGCGTGAACGGCACGATCAGCTGCAGGCCGCTCAGACGCAACACCATCGAGGCCGTCCCCAGCACCACGATGCCGCCCAACGCCACCAGCGCGGCGTGGCGCGCGGCGGCATCCGACGGGCCGCGCGTCAGCGCATCGATCAGGTGCCCCGAAAACACCGGCATGAACAGATCGGCTGCGGTCGCACCCAACAGGCCGACGGCGATGGCCAGCGCGCGCCCCGGCTGCTTGAGCCAGTGCCGGAACACGAAGGGCAGCACCACGCGGATCGCCGCGGGCTTTTTTGACGATGCGGTCATGGCGTCATCCGGCCGCTTTGGCGCGGACCGGCTCCATCGATGGACGCAGGCCGGCCGCGAAGGCCGTGACGGCGTCACTCAAAACTGACTTTGACTAGGGAAGCGAGGCGATCGGGGCCTCTGGGCTAAACCCCGGCCCGATCGAAGCTGGCGGAAGTGGCCTCTAGGCCGAAAAATTACCGAGCCAGACCATCATCGAGCGCGGAAACGCGATCTGCGAATGCGACGAAATCATGCAAATCTCTCCCCGGTTCGATTGAATGAGGCGCGCTTTATAGATGTGGCATTCGCGATTTGCAACGGGTGCCGTGCGAGATCACGCACGAGTGTTGCTTTTTGGTGCGCGGCCGATCGCTTCGCGTCAGTGCGCGCCGCCGCCACCGCCGGCCATCGGAGCCGGCTTGTTCAGCAGGGTGACCAGCAGGCTGAGGCCGAGATAGAACACCGTCAGCACGAAGAAGGCGTCGCCGAAGCTCATCACCACGGCCTGGCGATGCACGATCTGGCTGAGCTCCTTCATCGCCATCAGCGTGGAATCGCCAAGCCCCTGGAACTTCTGCATCAGCATCGTCAGGGTTTCGGTCGCCGTCGCATTGCCCCACGTCACGCGCTCTTGCAGGCGCGTGATGTGCAGATCGGTGCGATCGTTGAGCACGGTGTTGATGACGGCAAGGCCGACGGCGCCGCCGAGGTTGCGCATCAGGTTGAACAGGCCGCTCGCATTCTTCACCTTGTCGGGCGCCAGCGTGCCCAGCGCGACGTTGTTGGTCGGCACCATCGCGAACATCATGCCGATGCCGCGCAGGATCTGCGGCACCAGCAGCTCATAGAAATCGTAGTCGCGGGTGATCCAGGTCATCTGGTAGGAGCCGATCGCGAACACGATCAGGCCGAACGCGATCATGTAGCGCATGTCGAGCCTCACCATGAGGCGGCCGACCAGGGGCGCGACCAGGAACATCGTGATGCCGGAGACGAACATGGTCTCGCCGATCATCAGCGCGCTGTAGCCGCGCACCTCCGCGAGATAGCGCGGATAGATGTAGGTCAGGCCGTAGAGGCCGATGCCGATACAGAACTGCAGGACGCAACCGACGGCGAAATTGCGGTTGGAGAAGGTGCGCAGGTTGACGATCGGCTCGGCCGCCGTGAACACGCGCCAGAAGAAGGCGATCGCCGAGATGATGCAGATCCAGGCGCAGATCGCCACCGAGGTGTCCTGCATCCATTCATATTGCGGGCCTTCCTCCAGCACATATTCCAGCGTGCCGAGAAAGCCGGCCATGAAGATCAGCCCCCACCAGTCGAAGCGGTCGAGCAGTTCGAAATGCGGCTCGTCGAAATCGACCAGCGCCCAAACGCCCAAGGTGATGCCGATGCCGGGAACGACGTTGATGAAGAACAGCCAGTTCCACGTCATCAAATCGGTGATGTAGCCGCCGACGGTCGGTCCGATCGTGGGAGCCAGGGTCGCAACAAGCCCGATGATGGGGCCGACGATGTGGAATTTCGAGCGCGGAAACACGGTGTAGGCCGAGGCGAACACCGTCGGGATCATGCCGGCGCCGAGGAAGCCCTGCAGCGCGCGCCAGAGGATCATCTCCTCGATGGTCGTGGCGAAGCCGCAGAGCAGGCTCGACATCGTGAAACCCGCCGCCGAGATCGCGAACAGCAGCCGCGTGCCGAAGGCGCGCGACAGGAACCCGGAGAGCGGGATCGCGATCACTTCGGCGATCAGATAGGCGGTCTGGACCCAGGAGACCTCGCTCGAACTCGCCGACAGGCCGGCCTGGATTTCGCTCAAGGAGGCGGAGACGATCTGAATGTCCAGGATCGACATGAACATCCCGAACACCATGATGATGAAGGCGAGCAGCCGCTTCGGCGCAATGCGCTCCGAAGCGTCTGACGCCATCATGGCAGGGGAAGCGGTCGCGGCATTCGCCATGGTCTGACCTCGCAGCGCCCGATGGCGCCTACTGCGGATGGATCATGGTGGGATCGTCGAGATCGATCTCGCTGTCGGCGTCGGCGGCACCCTTGTTGGTGTCGACGGTGGCGTAGACCGACATGCCCGCACGGAGCAGGTTCTGCTTCGCAACCGCCTTCGGCACGCGGATGCGGACCGGCACGCGCTGCACGATCTTGGTGAAGTTGCCGGTGGCGTTGTCGGGCGGCAGCAGCGTGAACACCGAGCCCGCGCCGGCGGCGATGCTGTCGACGACGCCCGAGAATTTGCGCATGCCATAGGCATCGACCTTGATCGTCACCGGCTGGCCGGGACGGATGCGCTTGAGCTGGGTTTCCTTGAAATTGGCGTCGATGTAGACGTCGTCGAGCGGCACGACATTGCCGAGCCGCTGGCCGACGGCGATGAAGTCGCCGGCGCTGACGAGACGGTTGGAGAAGATGCCGTCGACCGGCGCGCGCACCGCCGTGAAGCCGAGGTCGCGCTCGGCCTTGGCGAGCGTGGTCTTGAGCTCGGCGAGCTGCGCCTGCGCTTCGGCCTGCTGGGCCTTGGCGACGTCGACATTGCTCACCGCCACGTCGTACGCCGCCTGCGCGGCCTTGACCGCGGCAGCGCCCTGGTCGCGTCCGGCTTCCGAGCTCTCGAACGTCGCACGCGAGGCAAAGCCCTTGCTGCTCAGCGCCTGCTGGCGGTCATAATCGAGATCGGCGCGCTTGAGGCCAGCTTCCGCGGAGACGAGCTGCGCCTTCGCTTGCGCGACCTGGCTGTCGAGCGCCGCGATCTGGCGACCGATGCGATCGATCGTGGCCTGCTGGGTCGCGATCCGGGTCGCAGCCGCATCGACCGCGATCTTGTAGTCGCCGTCGTCGATGCGCAGGATGGTGTCGCCGGCATGCACCAGCGTGTTGTCGCCGGCGAGAATCGAGGAGACGTGGCCCGACACGCGCGCGCCCAGCATGGTGTTGTTGGCGCGGACATAGGCGTCGTCGGTGGAGACGAAGAAGCGGCCGACCAGCGTGTAGTAGCCGGCATAGCTCGCCGCCGCGAGCGCCAGCACGAGGCCGATGCCCGTCATGATGAACTTGCGCTTGCGGGATTTCGGCGCCGCGGGCGCGGAGGCCGTCGGGGCCGGCTGGTCGATCACGGGCTTCTCCGGGGCCTCGCTGGTACGGCGCTTGGTCTCTTCGGCCACGTGAGAGCGCAACTGCTCGGCAAGCGCTGCGGACTTCTCAGGCGCAGCGTCACCATTCGCAGTCGTCTCCACCGCTTCCTGGCGAAGCACGCGCGCAGCCTGGTCTCTCGATGTGGCCATAAAGGCCTCCCCAAAAAAAGCGCCAGGGCGGCCGTCCTGCGGCCTGGTCCCTGCCACCCATCCAAATATCATTGACCGAACGGTTCGGTCAATATACATATTAGTCCGAGCCGGACCCTACTGGCCCGAATCCTTTATTTGGGTTTCATGGTCCATGCTCCGAGCCAAAACCGTTCGAGACCCTGAACCAATGGTTGCAGCCGACCGCGAACATCTGCACGTCGTCTCCGAAGAGGACAGCTCCAAGCGCCGCCAGATCCTGGCCGGCGCCCACAAAGTGTTCATGGACCTGGGTTTTGACGGCGCCAGCATGGGCGAGATTGCGCGTGCGGCCGGCGTCTCAAAGGGCACGCTCTACGTTTATTTCGCCGACAAATCCGCGCTGTTCGAAGCCATCCTCGAGGAGGAGGCGCTATTTCACGGCCAGGTCGCGTTCAACTTCGACCCCGGGCGGGACGCCGAGACGACCTTGAAGGATTTCGGCCAGGCCTATCTGCATCTGCTCTGCCGGCCCGGCGGCGGATCGGCGATCCGCACCGTGATGGCGATCGCCGAGCGCATGCCCGACGTCGGCCGCCGCTATTATCTGCGCGTGCTGGACAAGACCATCAACCGCCTGTCCGACTATCTCAAAGCCCATGTCGTCTCCGGCAATCTGGCGATCGACGATTGCGACCTGGCGGCGTCGCAGTTCATGGAACTGTGCAAGGCCTCGCTGTTCCTGCCCTTCGTCTTCCAGGCCGCTCCGCCGCCGTCGGAGCAGCGCATGACGGAAGTGATCGAGAGCGCGACGCGGATGTTCCTGGGGGCCTACAAGGCGAAGTGACGGCAGCCGCCGCGCGTTGCGCATGTGCCTTGCGCCGCTATATTGGGGATCATGTCCCGTGATCTTCGCCCGCCGGTCGATATCCTCCATTATGAGATCGTCCAGGAACAAGCCTCGGCGCTTGGACGGATGGGCCGCACGCTCGAGCAGGCGCTGGCGCGATTGCGCGAATTCGACGCGACCCACGCGGTTTCAGAGACGCCGGCATCGAGGCAGCCGGCGAGGCGCAAGCTGGTGATGGAAGCCGGACAGGCGCTCTGGATGTTCGTCGTGCAACGCGAGGCGACGGGGCTGCGCGACAGCAGGCATATCATGCGGACGTACGATGTCCCCGCCGAAGTGCAGCGCTGCATGGGGCTCGCGGCGCCGTCGAAGCCGACCTCGAGGTAAGCACGCGCGTTTAATCGTCCGAGGACTCGTCTTCCTCGCTGCCCCTGTCGTGCCTGCCTTTGTGCGTGCCGAGCGAGCCGGTCACGGCGGGATCGCGATTGCTCGCATACGGACTGCGCCGCTGCGCACGCGCGGCCACCTCTTCGCCGGACACCGCGGCCGGCTGGCAGATCAGGCGGCGGCTGGCGCGGCGCATCAAGTCCACGTGGATGTGATCGTAGTGATAGACGTTCGAGCCCGGCGCGAGCACGGTGGTGAAATGCGCGCACGCGCCCGCCTGGACGTCGCGCAGGAAGCCCTGCTCTTCCGGCATGCCGTGCCAGCCGTCCTTCACGGTGATGCGGCGGCCGTCGGCGAGCGTGAATGCGGCGACGTCGAGTGCGTTGCCGAAGGCGTGCTCGGAGATATGAGCGTGCGGGTTACCGTTCATGCCGCGGCAGGAATAGGCGGAGATCTGCTTGATCTCGACCACGCGGGCGCCGAACCAGCGCATCGCCGACGGCTGCACGCTGTCGGCAAACCAGCGGTCGAGCTCGGATACAATCGGACAGGCCAGCGTCGCCGTCGGCTTCACCATGACCGGACCGACGGCGGCGACAGCATTGCCCTGCGCGGGACCGAGACGCGGCAGCGGCTGCTGCGCGGGCGCCTGGGAGTAAGGCGCGGGCGGCCGTGCCGGATAGCTCGGCGCATTCATGTAGCGCGCCGCGCCTTCGGCATCGGTGCCCTCGGGCGGCAGATCGATCTCGTCCTCCTGCGGCGCGACGCCGGGCGCGCTGAGCGACACCGGAGCCGACGACGCGCCATAGCCGGCGGGCTGGCGCACCGCGCTCTCGGGATAGTTCGACCGCTGCGGATAGCCGGATGCGGGATAATTCGATTGCGGCTGCGTCACCGGCCAGCGCGGCTGGTTGCCGACATTGCCGGGCGGGCGCAGTTCCTCGTCGGCAAAACCGTAGCTGCCGGTGGCTTCGCCGATCGCGGCGACCTTCAGCGGAAATTCAGCGCCGCACATGCCGGGTCCGGAGATCGGATCGATCCGGACGATGTCGGGGCTCTCTTTGACGGCGCCTGATTTCAGGCACGCCGCTTCGGCCTCGGCCCGCCACGGTTCACGTTCGGCCTGGAACAAGCCGCGTCCGCAACCCGCGAGCGATGCGAGGACGATGGAGCCGACGAGATACAAACGAACTCCGCGCGTCATGTACGCACGTTCGGTGAATTTACTTAAAGACTCTTCAACACGTTGATTTCAGCTTTCCTTAACCATACCGGCCGCGCGCGCGCAGGGCGGCCGTCGTGATGGTGGGCAAGGCGCCGCGATGCGGGCGAGACGTTCATGCGCAATCTCCCTCGCATGCGCCGTCAGCCACCCGGGCAGGCGTTGTGAGGTCCATCACAGAAGGCCTGGTGTGTCAGGCATAGGGTCGAACCACATCCGGTCTACGGCCGACTTCAGTCCATCTCGGGACCACGCTCTTTCGGAGATTGTCATGAACAAGCTCACCATCGCCGCCACCGCACTGTTCCTCGCCTCGACTGCCGTCGCGCATGCCGGGAATTCGATCTCGTTCCAGATCCAAGGCCAGCACATCCGCATCGAGACGCCGCGCAACTGTGCCTCGCTCGATTGCGTCGCCATCGTGGCACCGGGCCTGTCGAACAAGCCGATCAGGCTCAACGACATCAACCTCAACAGCCTCGGCGGCTCCAAGGACGATGACGCCACCACGCCATCGACGACGACTGCGCAGCCTGCGCCGGCTCCGCCGCAGCCGCCCGTGCAACAGGCGCCGATGCAGGCCACAGCGCCGGCCGCGCCCACCGTTGCTCCCGCTGCGCCAGCCACTGATGTCACCGCGGCGCCGTCCGTCGACACGCTCTCGCAGCCTGCGCCGGTTGCAGCCCCCGCTCCCGTGGTCGCGCCCGCGCCGATTGCCGCGGCTCCCGCTTATGCGCCGCCGCCTGCTCCCGCTGCGGCAGCACCGGTACAGGCCGCCACCACGCCGATCGGCGTATGGGCGACCGAAGAGAACAAGGGCAATGTCCGGGTCGAACAATGCGGTCCCAATCTCTGCGGCTATGCCGAGAAGACCAATGAGCGGATCCTGATCAACATGAAGCCCGACGGCGCCAAGTGGAGCGGCCGCATCCACGATCCCGACTCCGGTCGCAATTACGACTCGACGATCGCCATGAAGGGCCCGAACGCGATGCGCGTGCAGGGCTGCGCGTTCGGCGGAATGTTCTGCGGCGGCCAGACCTGGAAGCGGGTGAGCTGAGACTTCGATCGGCAAGCCTTCTTGTTCTTATGGACGCCACGTCCCTGTTTCAGGGACGTGGCGTTTGAACGTTCACCGTTTCCATGCAACAGATGTTCATCCGCCATTCAGCAATCTCCGGCTGATATCGGCCAGATTTGCCTCGCCTTCTCATGGGGACCTCATTCGTGGCTATGCTGGTGGCTTGGCGCCGCGTCGTGTTTGCTTTGCCGCTGCTGGCGCTGCCGCTGGCCGGCGCGGATCATGCGCGCGCGTCCGACGCGATCGAGCTCGCGCAAACACAGCCGCAGGCCCAACCGACGCCTGCCACCTCCCCAACACCTTCAGCAGCGCCGACGCCGTCAACTGATGCGCAATCCGCCGCCGCGGAGCCGATCGGCAACGTCGCGACCGTGACGGGCATTGCGACCGTGGTCCGCGACAAGAACTCTTATCCGCTGAAAGTACGCGACGACATCTATCTCAATGACATCGTGCAGACGTCCTCGAATTCGTCGCTCGGCATCACCTTCAACGACGCCACCACGTTCAACCTCTCCGCGAGCGCCAAGATCACCATCGACACCTACGTCTACGAGGATGGCGGCAAGCAGAATTCGGCGATCTTCGACATCGGCAAGGGCACGGTCGCCTTCGTCGCCGCTGCAGTGGCCAAGACCGGCGACATGAAGATCGCGACGCCGACCGCGACGCTTGGCATCCGCGGCACCACCGGTGTCGTCGACGTTCCCGAGAACGCGGCCGCAACCAGCGCCAGCAACGTCAACATCAAGCTCTACCCCGACGCTGACGGCCGGGTCGGCCACATCGACGTCAACGATCGCGCCAGTGGCACGCGGCTCGGCTCGCTGACGCAAGGGTCGAGCGGCTTTGCGATCCGGCCCGGTGCGGCCGGCCCGGGCGGCATGCGCTTTGCGGCGGTGCCGATCACCATCCCGCCGCAGCAGATCGAGCGCGATCGCGGCATCGTCAGCCAGGTCCACGCGGCGCAGACCACGGGCCGCCAGATCGTCACCGAGCAGCGCGATTTCCGCCGCGCCAACCCGAGCGCGGTCAGCCGGATTCCTCGGCCGGCGCAGTCGCCGCAGCAACAGCAATTGCGTCCGAACCCGGCGCCGAACCAGCAACAGCCGCAGCGGCCGAACGGCCAGCCTGGTCAAAACAACCGTCCGGGCCAGCAGCCGCCGACTCAGCAACAGCCGCAACGGCAAGGTGGCGCCGCACAGCCCGGCACGCCGCGCACGGGCCAAGGCACGCAACAAGGCACGCAACGAGGTCAGCAGCAACCGGGCCAGAAGCCAGCCACTGCGCAACCGCCCGCCCAGCCGCGCACCACGCAACCGGGCGGGGCGACGCAGCCAAAGCGCAGCGGACAATCTCCGCAGCAGCCTGGCGCGGTTACGCCGGCGCAGCCGAATGGCACCACGCCGCAACCGCCGCGCACCGGATTGCAGCCCGGCACACAGCCAGCCGTCCAGCCGCAACAGGGCGCCGCGCCGCGCCAGCCCGGCTTCCAGCAGCGCCTCCCCGGCGCGCGCCCCGCCGTGCCGCGCAAGCCCGCGCCGGCTCCAGCGCCGAAGGAGAGGAAAAAACGGTAGAGAAGGCGCACCAGCCCCTCCGCGTCATTGCGAGCGCAGCGAAGCAATCCAGACTGTCTCCACGGAAGCAGTCTGGATTGCTTCGTCGCAAGAGCTCCTCGCAATGATGATGTGGAGAGACCTCAGGCCTCGCCGCGCAACCAGGCCTTCACCCTCTGCAACAGGCCGGGCCGCGGCTCATCGACCGAATCAGCCTCAGCCGGCGTCAGGGTCTGCACGACCGCATCCATGTTGTCGGCCGCCAACGTCGTCGTCGGCTCCGCCGGGGGTGACGGTGCGAGCCGGGCCGCCGCGATCGCGATCGGGCCGACCTCGGTGAGAAAGGCGCGCTCATATTCGCGCGACAGACGCGCGAGCGCGTCGTCCAGCGTCACCCAGTCGACCGCCTTGATGTCGTTCATGAGCTTGCGGACTTGGCCGCCCACGGCCTCCATCCGCCAGAAGTGCACGATCTTGGATCGGCCACCCGACTGGTAGCCGAGCGTGCCCAGAAATTCGTGGATGGCAACGTCGTGGCCGGTCTCCTCCAGCACCTCGCGGTGCGCCGCCTGTTTCGGCGTCTCGCCGTCGTCGAGCTTGCCCTTGGGCAGAACCCACTCATTGCGCTTGCGCTGGCGCACGATGGCGATCAGCGGCGTGTCGCCACGCCGCAGCAGCACAATACCACCCGCCGCCATCACCGGCGCTCGTGCCATCACCAAGTCCGTAGCATCGAAATCGTCCCCGGCGACGATATAGGCGGCGGGGACGGCGGATTGAAGGCTAGCTTCTTCTCAGCAGCGCTTGACCGGCACGGATGCGCGTCCCTTCGGCAATGCCGTCGCAGAATGAAAAGTCGCCCGGCGCGAGGATGATGATGGTCGAGCCGTGCTCGAACCAGCCGAGCTCCTCGCCCTTGGTCACGTTGACGTCGCAGGGGAAATTGACCGGGCCCTTGGTCTGCGCGTTCAGCACCATGTCGAGGAAGTGCAACCGGATGCTGGCGACCAGGATCGCCGCGACCGGCACCAGCGTGACCGCCTCGCCGCTCGACAAGTGCGTGCGGATCACGGCGCGCTCGTTCTTGCAGAACAGCCGCTCCACCCGCTTCAGCGCGATCGGATTGACGTTCCAGACGTCGCCGTGGATCAGCGTGACCCGCTCGACACGCGCATCGTAAGGCGCGTGGAAGCGGTGATACATGCTCGAGGTCAGCCGCAGCGTCACGAAGCTGCCGTTGCGGTGCTGCTCGGCCAGCGCGGGATCGCCGAGCAAATCGAGCAGCGAATAGGGCGCGCCCTTGACCTGGAACAGCTCGGTATCGGCGATCCGGCCATGAGCGCCGACGATGCCGTCGGAGGGGCTCGCGATGACTGAGGCATCCGGATCGAACGGACGGAGGCCAGGCTTCAGCTCACGCGTAAAGCAGTCGTGCAAGCTCGTGAAATGGGTCTTGCGCGCCTCCGACAGATCGAGGTCGGAGAACAGCTTCCACAGCGCGATGGAGCCGTCCCGCACCAGCGGATTCCTGATCTTGGAGAACCAGCCCATGAAGCGGGTCAGCGCCGCGCGAGGGATGCGGTTGGTCAACAGGAAGTTGAGATCTTCCTGCTGGGTGAAAGAGGCGATGAGGGCCTTGACTGTCATGAATCTGTCAGCTCGCAGTATTAGCGCTTGTTGTCATGGAAACGACACTCCCGATTCTCTCGATGTCCGTGGCCGCCGCAGCCTCCGCTGCCGCCGTCCTCCCGAAGATCAAGGCGCGGGTCGAATTGTCCCGCGCCAAGCATCGCTCGCTCGCCGGGCACTCCAAGATGTCGCGCCGGGTGGCAAAGCTGCTGCCGTTCTACGAGTTCGAGGGCGATCGCTATTTCGGCTGCGACGGCGCGCCTGACGACGTGGTGAAGCAGCGCAAGGACGCCTTCTTCCGTCTCGCAAGCCTCTACGCCGAGCGCTACCCCAGGGGCCGCGCGATGACGAAGGAAGCGGCCGAAACGATCTCCGACCTCAACTTCACCGAAAGCTACCGCGTGCCGTTCCAGTTCTCGCGTCTCGTCCGCGAGCACCTGGGCACTTCGACCTTCATGGAATCCTCGAGCGGCGTCACCGTCACTGACGTCGACGGCAACACGTCCTACGATCTCACGGGGTCCTACGGCGTCAACATCTTCGGCAATGACTTCTACAAGGAGTGCATCGAGGGCTCCGAGAAGCGGGCGCATGCGCTCGGTCCGGTGCTCGGCCCCTACCACCCCGTCATCCTCGAGAACGTGCAGCGGCTGTGCCAGATCTCCGGCCTCGACGAAGTCTCGTTCCACATGTCCGGCACCGAGGCCGTGATGCAGGCGGTACGGCTCGCACGCTACCACACCAAGCGCACGCATCTGGTTCGTTTCGCCGGCGCCTATCACGGCTGGTGGGGGGACGTGCAACCCGGCGTCGGCAATCCGCTTCCCGCGCACGAGACCTACACCCTCTCCGAGATGTCGGAGAAGACGCTGCACGTGCTGCGCACACGCAAGGACATCGCCTGCGTGCTGGTCAATCCGCTGCAGGGGCTGCACCCGAACGGCAACGCGCCGGGCGATTCCTCGCTGGTCGATTCCTCCCGCGGCGGCAGTTTCGACCGCGCGGCGTATACCGAGTGGCTGAAGAAGCTGCGCGAGGTCTGCACCGAGCGCGGCATCGTCTTGATCTTCGACGAGGTCTTCGTCGGCTTCCGTCTCGCCGCCGGCGGCGCCCAGGAATATTTTGGTATCAAGGCCGACATGGTGACCTACGGCAAGAGCCTCGCCGGCGGCCTGCCGGTCGGCGCGGTCTGCGGCAGGAAGGATCTGATGCGCCGCTTCCGCGACGATCGTCCTGCCGACATCTGCTTCGCCCGCGGCACCTTCAACTCGCATCCCTATGTCATGACGGCGATGGACGAGTTCCTGAGCCGGCTCGCCTCGCCGAACTTCCGCGCCATCTATGACGGCCTGGACGCGACCTGGAACGGCCGCGTCGAGCGGCTCAACAAGATGATGCGTGATGCCAAGCTGCCGGTGCAGTTCGCCAACCTCTCGTCGATCTGGACGGTCAAATACACCACACCGTCCCGCTACAACTGGTTGCTGCAATATTACCTGCGTGCCGAAGGCCTGGCGCTGAGCTGGGTCGGCACCGGCCGGCTGATCTTCAGCCTCAACTACACCGACGCGGACTTCGGCGAGGTCGCCGACCGCTTCGTCCGCGCCGCTGAAAAGATGAAGGCCGACGGCTTCTGGTGGCACGACGGCGCGCTCACCAACAAGACCATCAAGCGGCAGATTTTGAAAGAGATGCTGGCCAAGCGCTTCGGAGGCTGAGACGAGCTTCTCCGACGCCGTCATGGCCCGGCATGGCCGTCCAAAGGACGGCGTCGCTTCCGCTCGCCCATGCTCGGCCATCCGCGCGTTTCCACGCGACGGCAAGAAGACGTGGATGCCCGGGACAAGCCCGGGCATGACGCAGATCATGGACATTTGCGTTCTGGGCAGATGCCGTATCAGGCGTGCTGCTCTTCGAGGTCGGGCTCGCCGATCAGACCCAGCGTGTGCTCGGGGTTGAGATGCAAGCCGGGGTCCATCAGTTCGCCGCGCATCAAAGCGAGCGGCGCGCTACGATAGAGCATCAAATCGTGGAAGGGGTCGGTCAGGATCTTGGTCATCCAGACCAGGCCGGTCTCGACATCGCGGATGAAGAACAGTTGCACGGTCCGGAACAGAAGACCGCCGCCGCCGATCACGAGCCAGATCTTCGCCACCTGGCGCATGAAGTCGGCAGCGCTCGCCCACGGCGTGAACAGGCCGAGCAGCGTGGGATCGACGAACAGCACCAGCGGGGACGCCGCCCAGATCGCCATCAGCACCACCTTGCGCTGAAGGTTGTAGCCGACCTTGATGTCTTCCTTGTACTCGTGCGTCGCCTGGTTGATGTGGTCGTAGTCATGCGGCTCGAAGAAGAAGTGACCGGCCTGGCGCGAGGTCATCGAGACCAGCCAGCCGACCAGCGCAGAGATCATGGGATCGACGAACAGCCAGAGATAGGCAAAGAGGAAGCTCAGCGCGCTGACGAAGTGCAGGCTCTGATTGATGCGGCTGTGATGATAATAGCGATGGTCGTCCCAGCGCTGGATCCGCAGCTGTTCGAGGTAATTCTTGATCATGCTCTCCCCCAAAATGCTTTCGGGTTCCGGATTTACAGGGATTCGATGTAGGTCGTGTGACATCATCATTTTGTCATGTGACGATGTGCAGCGACGCGGTGACGGACGCGAACGCGTGAGCGGCGGCAGCCTCGACTCACGCCGCCTTGGCGATGTCGACCTTGCGGAAGCGCACCAGCGAGAAATGACCGAGCGGCGGAATCAGGCGGCGTTCCGCGAGCTCGATTCCCTCAGCGCCGGCCAGCCATTTGGCATAGCGCGACCAGGCGAACTCGGCGGTGCGGAAGCCGAGCGGACGCACCACCGGCTGCAGCTTCTGCTCGATGAAACGGCGCATGCCGGTGTCGGCGCTGACGCGGGTGAGGATGATCAACTCGCCGCCCGGACGCAGCACGCGGGCGAATTCGTCGAGCGCCTTCTCCGGGTTCGGCACGGCGGTGACGACGTACTGCGCCATCACGACATCGAAGGAATTATCGGGGAATTCGAGCTTCTCGGCGTCCATCACCGCAAGGCCCTCGACGTTCTTGAGGCTGCCTTCGCGAACGCGGCGGCGGGCCTTGTCAAGCATCGCGTCCGAAATGTCGGTGCCGAAGATGCGCAGATGCGGAGCGTACAGTGGCAGCGAAATGCCGGTGCCGACGCCGACTTCGAGCACGCGGCCGCCGATCTTGTTGGTGGCTGCGATCGCGGCCCGGCGGCCCTTGGCGAACACGCCGCCGAACACGAGATCGTAGACGGGCGCCCAGCGGTCGTAGGCCTGCTCGACCGAGCCACGGGTAAGGTCGAGCTGCTGGGTGCCGTCAAGGTTCATGATCTTAGCCATCGATGAGGTTCTCGCTGTGGGTCAAAAATATGGATCAGCCGCGCACCGGCCGCCGCGCCACGCGAGGCGAAGCGCGCAAGGCACGGCTGGGCTGGAGTGAGGTGAGATTGCCGACGAACTGGCGCGCGCTGTTCTCCCAGGAGCGCTCCAGCGCGAAATTGCGGCAGGTCTCCCGCGACATGGTGAGCGCGCGCAAGCACGCGGCGCGCAGATCATTGTCGATCGCACCGATCGGATGATCGGCGATGACGTCTTTCGGACCCGTCACCGGAAACGCGGCGACGGGCGTACCGCAGGCGAGCGCCTCGAGCTGCACCACGCCGAACGTATCGGTGAGGCTCGGGAACACGAAGACATCGGCGGCGGCGAGATGCGCGGTCAGATCGGCGCCGTTCTTCTCGCCGAGGAAAACGGCTTCAGGATATTTCTTCTCCAGCGCCGGCTTCTGCGGGCCATCGCCGACGACGACCTTGGTGCCGGGCAGGTCGAGCGAAAGAAACGCTTCGAGATTCTTCTCGACCGCCACGCGGCCCATGGTCATGAAGATCGGGCCCGGCAGGTCGAGCCTGGCCGGAGCGTCAGGGTGGAACAGCTCGGTGTTGACGCCGCGCCCCCAGAAGCCGAGCCGCCTGAAGCCGCGACCTGCGAGCTCCTGCCGCAGCGACGGCGTCGCCACCATGGTCAAGGCTGCGGCATCGTGGAAGTGACGCAGCACGGCATAGCCGACGCTCGCCGGGATGCCGGTCCGCACCGAAACATATTCCGGAAAGCGCGTCGTATAGGACGTCGTGAACGCGAGGTGGTTGCGGCGACAATAGGCACGCGCGGCCCAGCCGATCGGGCCTTCGGTCGCGATGTGCAGGGCTTCCGGCGCGGACCTCTCGATGCGCCGCGCGATCTCCTTGCCGCTCGGCAGCGCGATGCGCAGGCCCGGATAGGTCGGCAGCGGCCAGGACCTGAAGCCGTCAGGCGTCAGGAAGTCGATCTCGACATCGAGGGCCTTGGCGGCCGCAGCGAGCGAGGTCAGCGTCCGGACCACTCCGTTGACCTGCGGATGCCAGGCGTCGGTCGCGATTAATACCCGCATGGGGAAATCCCGAGAGTTTGATGATTCTCGGCTTAGGACCATCAACCACGGATATTTCAGGCGTGTGACGTCACAGAAGTGTCGGCCCGCTGTTTTGTTCGTTAACAGCCCGGCCGGGCCACGAAACCGTCATGAAACAATCCTTGCCGCGACGAAACCGTTTTCGGTTTTCGGCGCAAAGCTCCCGAAACTTCTTTCCATTAGTGATTTAGCCAACGGAGCACCGAAACGGTGCCGCGGTGATCTCTCGACACCGAGCAAACAGGGGCGACCAATGTTCAATCTGGATACGTTCAAGAGCTATTCGCGCGCCGTTGCCGTCAACGCAGTGGCTGTGACCGCAATCGCGTTTGCCGGCCCGGCCAAAGCCGCGCCCGTGCAGCTGTTTCCGTTCTTCCAGCCGCTGCCGGCGATGACCGCCCCGCAGCCGCTTCAGCCTTATCAGCCCTATCAGGCACCGACCTACCAGACCGCACCGTCCGAAGATCAGGATGCCGTGGAGATGCCGGCGCGCTTCCGCCGCCAGACCGTTTCCTATGCGACGCGCGAGGCGCCGGGCACCATCATCATCGATACGCCCAATACCTATCTTTATTACGTGCTGGGCAACGGCCAGGCCATCCGCTACGGCATCGGCGTCGGCCGCGACGGCTTCACCTGGTCGGGCACCCAGTCGGTGACGAAGAAGGCGGAGTGGCCGGATTGGACCCCGCCGCCGGAAATGATTCAGCGCCAGCCCTATCTGCCGCGCCACATGGCCGGCGGCCCCGGCAACCCGCTCGGCGCCCGCGCCATGTATCTCGGCGGCACCGTCTACCGCATCCACGGCACCAACGCCCCCGACACGATCGGCAAGCACGTCTCCTCCGGCTGCATCCGCCTCACCAACGACGACGTCTCCGATCTCTACTCCCGCGTCAGCGTCGGCACCAAGGTGGTCGTGCTGCCGATGACCGAGCGCCGCGCGGAGCTTCGGTAACGCGCCGCGAACGAGCTTGAGGACCAACGGCCCCGGCAAGACCGGGGCCGTTCCGTTTGGTGTCGTGGCTGTCCAGCCTTCACTTCCGGCCCGAGAGCAGCCGCAGCCATGCCGCGGAATGAAACGCGCTCATCAGGAGATACATCGGCACCATCCCGCCCAGCGACAGGCCGTGCCCGGCGGAGCAGAGCATGTCCGCCGGGCCGCCGCTGAAGGCGGCGGTCAGCACGGCCATGATCGCGAACGTTGGGGTGGCCGCAAGGCCCAGCCATCGGACGAGGTGGGCTGTGGCCTCGCGGCGATCGCGGCCGGCGCCGGCGGAATGGACGGTGCTCACTGCGCGCCCTTGGCGCGAAGCGCGATCTCGCCGGCGTCCGAAACCTCGACCCATTTCTTGTCCGGCGCGCTATCGGCTTCGTAATTGTCGTTCCAGTTCCACCATTTGTACGTCGGCGTCTGCGGATAGCCTGCCGGCGAGTCCTCCCAGACCTCCTGGCGGCCGAGCGGCGTGATGTCGAGATAGTTCCAGGTGCCGCCCATCTGCTCGTCGCCGCGGCTCTTGATCAGATAGGTGCGGAAGATGCGGGTCCCGTCGCGGAAGAACACGTTGGTGCCGTGCCACTCGCCGACGCCGAAATCGGCATCGAAGCTGTCGGTGATGGTGACCCATGGAATGTTCCAGCCCATCCGCGCCTTCAGCCTGATGATGTCGGCTTGCGGTGCGCGCGAGGCAAACACCAGCGTGGTGTCGCGGGCATTCAAATGCGAGACATGGGCGACCTGGTCGGCCACCATGGAGCAGCCGCGGCAGGCATGGTCGGGCCAGCCGAACACGCCCGGCTCGAAGAAGGCCCGGTACAGGATCAGCTGGCGCCGGCCCTGAAACAGATCGAGCAGACTGGCCTTGCCCTGGGGCACCTCGAATGCGTAGGTTTTGGTCACTTCCATCCACGGCATGCGCCGGCGTTCGGCGGCGAGTGCGTCGCGGGCACGGGTATGCGCCTTTTCCTTCACGAGCAGCAGCTGGCGGGCAGCCTCCCACTCCTCCGGCGACACCACGGGCGGTGTTAGCATGGCGGGCTGTCCGTTCGTCGCTGCCTTGTCTGCTGATGTCATCATGGCTCTCCAAATCTCTCGCTCGCCGCACATCGTCGGCCCTGGGAGAGTTCTCGCACCTGATGGCGGCACGGTGGGAGTAACAAGTGTGGCGGGATTTTCATGGACTCGCTGATCACGGCCGCCGCGCGGGCGTTGGAGGCCGGCGATCCGCTCGGCGCCCTGAACCGCGTGGCGTTGCGCAACGATGCGCCGTCGCTGGCGCTGCGCGGCATCGCGATGGCCCAGCTCGGCGATCTCGCGAAAGCCAAAACGCTGCTGCGCAGCGCCGCGCGCGCCTTCGGTCCGCGTGAGGCGGTCGCGCGCGCGCGGTGCGTGGTGGCCGAAGCCGAGATCGCGCTGGTCTCGCGCGACCTGAATTGGCCGGCGAAGACGCTCACGGCGGCGCGGGCGACGCTCGCGAGCCATGGCGATCTCGCCAATGCCGCTCACGCCGGTCATATCGAGGCTCGCCGTCTCGTCCTGCTCGGGAGGATCGACGAGGCCGAACGCATCATGGGCGAACTCGGCGGCGCCGCGCTCCCGCCCGCATCCCGGGTCGTTCGCGAGCTCGTGGTCGCCGGCATCGCCATCAGGCGGTTGAAATCGAAAGACGCGCGCGCGGCGCTCGACCTGGCGGCTCGCGCCGCGAGGCAGGCTGACATCCCGGCGCTGGTGGCCGAGGTCGACGGCGCGAGGCTCGTCCTCGACACGCCGGCCGCACGCCTGATCGCGCGCGGCAGCGAACACCCGTTGTTGCTCGGCGAGGTCGAGAGGCTGGCAACCTCGACCGCGCTCGTCGTCGACACCTTCCATCATGTCGTGCGCAGGCAAGGCACGGCCGTGTCACTGGGAACGCGGCCGGTGCTGTTCGCGCTCGCCCGGCTCCTGGCGCAAGCCTGGCCCGCGGACGTCTCGCGCGAGGCGCTGATATCAGGCGCTTTCCAGGCCAGGCACGTCGATGAATCGCACCGTGCCCGCTTGCGCGTCGAGATCGGACGGCTCCGGACTGAGCTCAAGCCGCTGGCCGACATCAGCGCGACCAAGCAAGGGTTCGAACTGGCGCCGCGCAGGACCCGCGACGTGATCGTGCTGGCGCGCCCCGTCGAGGAGAAGCACGCCGCAGTGCTCGCCTTTCTCGCCGACGGCGAGCCATGGGCAAGCTCGGCGCTGGCGCTCGCGCTTGGCATGAGCGCACGCACGGTGCAGCGGGCGCTCGAGGAGCTCGCCCGATCGAACAAGGTGCAGTCGTTCGGACACGGCCGGGCGCGGCGCTGGATGACGCCGCCAGTTCCGGGTTTCCCGACAGGCTTGTTACTCCCCGGACCGCTGCTCAAGACTTAAGATGTGAACCGCCGCACAAGGACCATGCCATGAAGCGATCAGCCGCCGAGATCATCCGCGAGTACGGGCCTTTCGACGGCGTCGAGGCCGTGCATGGCGTCAGCTATGACGGCAGCCAGGTCTGGTTCGCGTCCGGCGACAGGCTGAGTGCGGTCGATCCTGACAGCGGCAGGATCACCCGCTCGCTCGATGTCGCCGCGCATGCGGGAACGGCGTTCGACGGCCGTCATCTGTTCCAGATCGCCGAGGACCGCATCCAGAAGATCGACGCGGCGAGCGGCGCGATCCTCAGCACGATCCCGGCGCCCGGCGGCGGCGGCGATTCAGGATTGGCCTGGGCCGAGGGCTCGCTCTGGGTCGGGCAATATCGCGAGCGCAAGATCCACCAGATCGACCCTGACAGCGGCAGGATTCTGCGCACCATTGAAAGCAAGCGGTTCGTGACCGGGGTGACCTGGGTCGACGGCGAGCTCTGGCATGGCACATGGGAGGGCGAGGACAGCGACATCAGGCGGATCGATCCTGATACCGGCAAGGTGCTCGAGCAGCTCGACCTGCCGGAGGGGACGATGGTTTCAGGGCTGGAATCGGACGGCGGCGATCGGCTCTTCTGCGGCGGCGGCGCCAGCGGCAAGGTACGCGCGGTCCGCCGCCCCGGGCGCAGCTAGCTTTGATGAGCTGTCGACGATGTCGTTCCTCGCCAAATGACCGAAACCGGGCTGACCACGTCGCTCGATGGCGGCAAATATTAGGAAGCCCCGCGCTGGCATGACGGGCGGCTCTGGTTCGTCGACTGCCTGGCGCGGACGCTGCTGAGGGACCTAGGCGAATGCCGCACGCATGCGACGGGCTACCTCTGAGAGACAGGCCGCCGCCATTAACTCATCCGCCGCAATTCCACCCCATCCGTGCGCTCTAGCGCCCTGCTCGCCTACCCTGTAAAATCCTCACCGCGGCGGCTTGGGGGATTGATGCGTCCGACACTGAACTTGAAGACTGTGCTGATCGCCATTGGCGTGCTCGCGGCGTCGTTCTTGATCAGCCTGAAGGCGATGGACCTGTTATCGCCGCGCGCGACCAATTCCGCGCCGCCGGTCGCAGAGCTGCCGCCGTTGCCGCCGGCGTCGAAAAGCTCGATCGTGGTGGCGCCGGTCACGATCGCGCTGTCGGCGATCCGCGAGCAGGCCGAGAAGGCCTCGCCGCGCAATTTCGCCGGCAAGGCCGAGAACCCGGCCTCGCAGATCCTGCAAGACGCCGATATCGGCTGGACCGCCGCGCGCGGGCCGATGTCGGTGACAGGCGACAAGGACGTGCTGACGCTGTCGACCCCGATCACCGGCAAGCTGAACGTGACAGGATCGCTGTCGGGGAAGGCCACCGGCGCGCTCGGCGACGCGCTCGGCAGCGTGCTCGGCGGCGACGCGGCGAAACGGATCGGCGCGATCAACATCAAGAATTTGAACGCCAGCGCCGAGATCAAGGGCAACGTCGTCGTCACCTCGCGCCCGAAGCTCGCGGCCGCCTGGCATCTCGAGCCCAATATCGGCGCGCAGGTCAATCTCGGCGACACCAATCTCTCGGTCGCCGGCGCCAAGGTCAACGTGCCGGCCCAGGTGAAGCCGCTGATCGACAAGACGGTCAACGATCAGCTCAACGTCGTTGCCGAACGCATCCGCAACGACCCCAGCCTGCGCGAGAACGCGAGGGTGCAATGGGCCAAGGCCTGCCGCTCGATCCCGCTGCAAGGCAGCGGCTCCTCGGCGGCGCTGCCGCCGCTCTGGCTCGAGATGAAGCCCACCCGCGCGATCGCGGCGCAGCCCCGCGTCGACGCGCAGAATGTGACGCTGCTGCTGGGCCTCGAGGCCGAGACGCGCGTGACCTCGACCCAGACCAAGCCGGACTGCCCGTTCCCCGACAAGATCTCGATCGTGCCGCCGACCGGCACCGGCGTGAACATCGGCGTTCCCATCGACGTCCCCTTCACCGAGATCAACAAGCTGATCGCGGCGCAAATGGTCGGCCACACCTATCCCGAGGACGGCTCCGGTCCGGTCGAGGTCACCGTGAAGAGCGTCAACGTCGTACCGTCAGGCGATCGGCTCTTGATCTCGCTGCTGGTGCGCGCCAAGGAGAAGAAGAGCTGGCTCGGGCTCGGCGCCGAGGCGACCGTGCACATCTGGGGCCGGCCGATGCTCGACCAGGAGCAGCAGACGCTGCGGCTCGCCGACATCCAGCTCGCGGTGGAATCCGAAGCGGCGTTCGGCCTGTTAGGGGCCGCCGCCCGCGCGGTGGTGCCGCAGATGCAGCAGGCGCTGGTGCAGAAGGCGACGCTCGATCTGAAGCCGATCGCCGCCAACGCGCGCGAGAAGATCGCGGCCGTCATCGCCGACTTCCAGAAGAGCGAGGACGGCGTCAGGGTCGAAGCCGTCATCAGCAGTCTCACGCTGGCCGACATCGCCTTCGATTCCAAGACGCTGCGCGTGGTCGCGGAAGCCGGCGGCACGCTGAATGTGGCCGTGACGAAGCTGTCGGGGATGTAGTGCAGTTCGATGCACGGAATCCGCGCGGCCCGTTATCGCTTGCGCCGCTGGCATTCTCGTTGGAGGATGCTAAGCTGATCGTCGTAACCTCGAACGAGGTGCTCACAGCTTTTTAGGGGACACTGCGGGACATGGAAGCCGGCATCGTCACATCTGCGCCGGCATTGGTGCGCTTTTCCGGCATTCAGAAAACCTACGATGGCGAGCACCTCGTGGTGAAGAACCTCGATCTCGACATCAGGAAGGGCGAGTTCATCACCCTGCTCGGCCCGTCGGGCTCGGGCAAGACGACCACGCTGATGATGCTGGCGGGCTTCGAGGTCCCCACCCGGGGCGAGATCTATCTCGCGGACCGGCCGATCAAGAACGTGCCGCCCCACAAGCGCGACATCGGCATGGTATTCCAGAACTATGCCCTGTTTCCGCATCTGACGATCGCGGAGAATATCGCTTTCCCGCTCTCCGTGCGCAACACGAGCAAGGCCGAAACGCAGGACCGCGTCAGCGCGGCGTTGCGCATGATCAAGATGGAAACCCTGGCGCAGCGGCGGCCCGGGCAGCTCTCCGGCGGCCAGCAGCAGCGCGTGGCACTCGCCCGCGCGCTGGTTTTCAATCCGCAGCTGGTGCTGATGGACGAGCCGCTCGGCGCGCTGGACAAGCGCCTGCGCGAGCAGATGCAGCTCGAGATCAAGCAGCTGCACGAGACGATGGGCATCACAATCGTCTACGTCACCCACGACCAGAGCGAAGCGCTCACCATGTCGGACCGCATCGCCGTGTTCAACGACGGCATCGTCCAGCAGATCGACAGGCCAGACGCGCTCTATGAGCATCCGGTGAACAGCTTCGTCGCCCACTTCATCGGCGAGAACAACGTGCTGACAGGCACCGTCGAGACCGTCGACAAGCAATATTGCCGCGTCGCGCTTGATGGTGGCGGGGCCGTGACTGCGCGGGCCGTCAATGTCCCGGGCGCGGGCGCATCGACCTCGCTGTCAGTGCGGCCGGAGCGGATCAACATTGTCCCTGATGGCAGCTCCAGCGACGGAGCGAACCGGCTGCCGGCCAGGGTGCAGAACACCATCTATCTCGGCGACCACGCGCTCGCCGTGCTCGACGTCGCGGGGAATGCCGAGTTCATGGTCAAGGTTCAGCCGGGCGCGCATGACCGCCTGAGACCCGGCGAGACCATATTCATCACTTTCCGCCCCGAGGACTGCCTGGCCCTCGATCCCGTCTGATCCATCCATCAACCTCAACGCAACGCAACGCATATGAAGAAGGAACAAACACGATGCTGAAGCGCAAGATTGGCAAGATTGCTCTGGGTTTCGCCGCGGCGTTCAGCGCCAGCGCTGCGCTGGCTCCGGTCGCGCAGGCGCGCGACCTCACCGTCGTCTCGTGGGGCGGCGCGTATCAGGACGCCCAGAAGAAGGTCTATTTCGAGCCGTTCAAGAAGGCATCGGGCATTCCGATGAACGACGAGTCCTGGGATGGCGGCGTCGGCGTGCTGCGCGCCAAGGTGCAGGGCGGCGCCGCCACCTGGGATCTCGTCCAGGTCGAGAGCGACGAGCTTGCGGTCGGCTGCGAGGAAGGCCTGTACGAGAAGCTGGATTATTCCAAGATCGGCGGCGAGGCCGCCTATATTCCGCCGGCGGTCAATCCCTGCGGTGTCGGCGCCATCCTCTATGATTTTGTGCTCGGCTACGACAAGGACAAGCTGAAGGACGCACCGAAGGGCTGGGCGGACTTCTTCGACACCAAGAAAGTCCCGGGCAAGCGCGGCCTGCGTCAGGGCCCGAAGACGACACTCGAGATCGCCCTGATGGCCGACGGCGTCGCACCGAAGGACGTCTACAAGGTGCTGGCGACCGACGAGGGCGTCGACCGCGCGTTCAAGAAGCTCGACACCATCAAGGGCGACATCGTCTGGTGGAAGGCCGG
Organism: Bradyrhizobium sp. USDA 4474; assembly: GCF_054057515.1. Lineage (NCBI taxonomy): Bacteria > Pseudomonadati > Pseudomonadota > Alphaproteobacteria > Hyphomicrobiales > Nitrobacteraceae > Bradyrhizobium > Bradyrhizobium sp. USDA 4474. The sequence continues at coordinate 1,745,982 of NZ_JBSRZJ010000002.1, forward strand.
CGCCCAGCCGCCGCAACTGCTCGCCTCCGGCGAGGTGGCGATGACCTCGGTCTACAATGGCCGCATCGACACCGCGAACAAGAACGAGAAGAAGAATTTCGGCATGGTGTGGGACGGCGCCCTCTTCACCATCGACAGCTGGGTGATCCTGAAGGGCAGCCCGAACAAGGACGCGGCTTACAAGTTCCTGGACTTCGCAGGCAAGGCGGAGAACCAGTCGAAATTGTCGGAGAACATCGCCTATGGCACGTCGAACAAGGACGCAGCCGGCCTGTTGCCGGCCGCCGTTCTGAAGGACCTGCCGACCGCGCCTGACAACATCAAGAACGCAGTCGAGATCAACGTGGCCTTCTGGCTCGAGAACATCGACAAGCTGACCGAGCGCTTCAACAAATGGGCCGCGAAGTAGCGCGGCCGCGTGGCCCAGGCGAAGAAGCGCGCTCCTTCGCCTGGGCCTCTTGCCTGAAATGATCACCGCATGACAGTAGCGTCCCTGACCGCCACCGATGCCGGGACTAGCGTGCCGCTCAAGCGCCGCCTGAAGCGGGCGGAGCGCGCGCGCCAGTTCAAGGCCCTCGCACTGGTCGTGCCCCTGCTGCTGTTTCTGCTGTTCACCTTCGCCGGACCCATCGCCGGCATGCTGTGGCACGCGGTCGATGACCGCGAGGTGCGGCAGGTTCTGCCGCAAACGGTCGCGGCTCTCGCCAGCTGGGACGGCAAGGATCTGCCGGACGAAAAGACCTATGCGGCCCTGGCAAGCGACATCCAGGCCGCCCGCGCCGCCGGCACCGTTGCGATCGCGGCCAAGCGGCTCAACTACGCCCAAAACGGTTTTCGCACCATCCTCACCAGCACGGCGCGCAATCTGAAGACAATGCCGGAGCCGGGCACGGCCAAGGAGACGCTGGGCAAGATCAACGCAGCCTGGCGCGACCGCGCCACCTGGACGACGATCAAGGGGGCCAGTGGCCCGGTGACCGGCTTCTATCTGCTGGCGGCGCTCGACCTTGTCAGGAACGTCGACGGCGCGATCGTCGCGGCCCCGCCGGATCAGGCGATCTACCGCGAGGTTTTCGCCCGCACCTTCCTCATCAGCCTCGGTGTCACGGCGCTGTGCCTGATCCTCGGCTTTCCGGTCGCCTATTTGCTGGCGACGCTGCCGCCGGGGCGGTCAAACCTGTTGATGATCTTCGTACTGCTGCCGTTCTGGACCTCGCTTCTGGTCCGGACCTGCGCCTGGATCGTGCTGTTGCAAAGCAAGGGCGTCGTCAACGACAGCCTGCACTGGCTTGGCATCATCGATGAGCCGTTGCGCCTGATCTACAACCGCTTCGGCGTCTGCGTGGCCATGACCCACGTTCTCCTGCCATTCATGATCCTGCCGCTCTACAGCAGCATGAAGGCGATCTCGCCGGCCTATATGCGCGCCGCAGCCTCGCTCGGTGCGCCACCCCTCACCGCCTTCCTGCGGATCTACCTGCCGCAGACGCTGCCCGGCATCGGCGCGGGGAGCCTGCTCGTCTTCATCCTGGCGCTCGGCTACTACATCACGCCGGCCCTCGTCGGCGGCGCAGCCGACCAGATGATCAGCTACTTCATCGCGCTCTACACCACCGAAACAGCCAATTGGGGCCTTGCTTCGGCGTTGGGCGCGGTGCTGCTGCTCGCCACAGTTCTGCTCGCGCTCGTCTACGGCAAGCTGGTGCAGGGCCAGCAGGTCACGGGAGGAATGAAGAATTGAGCGACACCGCTTCCCTCCGCACGCCCAGCCAGCGCATCGCCTGGACCGCGACGATCTTGATCTCCACGCTGGTGTTCATTTTCCTGATCACGCCGATCCTTGCGATCATGCCGCTGTCCTTCAGCTCCGGTTCGTACCTCACCTATCCGCTGCCGGGCCTCTCCTTGCGCTGGTACGACGACTTCATCAGCTCGCCGCGCTGGATGAATTCGTTGAAGAACAGCATGATCATCGGCGTCGCCTCGACCGCGCTGTCGATGGTGCTCGGCACGCTCGCAGCCCTTGGGCTCGCGCAATGGAAGAGCCGGTTCAAACCGCTGGTGCTGGCTTTCGTGCTGTCGCCGGTCGTCGTGCCCGGTGTCATCACCGCGGTCGGTCTCTATTTCTTCTTCGCGCCGATCGGACTGACCGGCAGCTATCTCGGCCTGATCCTGGCTCACACCGCGCTCGCCACGCCCTTCGTGGTGATCACGGTCGGCGCCACGTTGCAAAGCTTCGACACCAACCTGGCGCGTGCCGCCGCCTCGCTCGGCGCCTCGCCCCTCGAAGCGTTCCGCCGCGTAATTTTGCCGCTGATCCTGCCGGGCCTCGCCTCAGGCGCACTGTTCGCCTTCGCGACCAGCTTCGACGAGGTGGTGATCGTGCTGTTCATGGCGGGACCGGAGCAGCGCACCTTGCCACGCGAAATGTTCAGCGGCATCCGCGAAAACATCAGCCCGACCATCACGGCCGCGGCGGTGATTTTGACGACGGTCTCGGTCATCCTGCTTGCCACATTGGAAGGCCTGCGCCGGCGCAACGAGAGGCTCAGGAGTGGCGAAGGCTGAACGGGAGGCGCCGCTACTCGCTCTCCCGCTTGCAGCGAGAGGCGAAGGGAACACCGTGGCTCTCTCCTTATTTCCTAGCCCTCCGCATGCCTCCCTGCCTTTGCCCGCGCGACCGTTTCTCGCTACAACGGTCCCCGCAAACAAGCCCCGAACAACAACGCTGAGGGAGAAACGACATGCAAAAACTCATCGCCGCGGTCACGGCCGGCTTCGCCATCGCCGCCACCTGCGGCACGGCGCAGGCGCAGATTTCCGATAACGTCGTCAAGCTCGGCGTGCTCACCGACATGTCGAGCCTTTATGCCGACGCGACCGGCAAGGGCTCGCTCGCCGCTGTCGAGATGGCGGTGGCGGATTACGGCGGCAAGGTCGCAGGCGTGCCGATCGAGATCGTGTCCGCCGATCACCAGAACAAGCCCGACGTCGGCGTCAACATCGCCCGCAACTGGTACGACAACGACAAGGTGGACGCGGTCATGGACGTGCCGACGTCCTCGGTGGCGCTGCCGATCTCGGCGCTGACGCGCGAGAAGAACAAGATCAACATCAATTCCGGCGGCGGCTCCTCCGACATCACCGGCGTGGCCTGCTCACCCAACACGGTGCACTGGACCTACGACACCTATGCGTTGTCGAACGTCGCCGGCAAGGCGATGGTGAAGCGCGGCGAGGATACCTGGTTCTTCATCACCGCCGACTACGCCTTCGGCATGGCGCTCGAGCGCGACGCGGCCAACGTCGTCAAGGAGAGCGGTGGCAAGGTGCTCGGCGACGTCCGGCATCCGCTCAATTCCTCGGACTTCTCCTCCTTCCTGCTCCAGGCCCAGGCCTCCAAGGCCAAGGTGGTCGCGCTGGCGGATGCCGGCGGCGACACCACCAATGCGCTGAAGCAGGCGGCCGAGTTCGGTCTCACGCAAGGCGGACAGAAGATGATCGCGCTGCTGCTGGAAATCACCGACGTCCACTCCCTCGGCATCAAGGCAACCCAGGGCCTGATCGTCACGGACGCGTTCTACTGGGACAGGGATGACGAGACGCGCGCCTTCTCGAAGCGCTTCAACGACAAGGTCGGCCACATGCCGACCATGATCCAGGCCGGCCTCTATTCAGCGACCATGCACTATCTGAAGGCGATCGAAGCCATCAAGACCGATGAAGCGCCGAAGGTGATGGAGCAGATGCGCAAGACGCCGGTCAACGACTTCTTCGCCAAGAACGGCAAGATCCGCATCGACGGCCGCATGGTCCACGACATGTATCTGTTCGAGGTGAAGAAGCCGGAAGAGTCCAAGGGCGACTGGGATCTCTACAAGCTGATCGCCACCGTCCCCGGCGACGAAGCCTTCCGCCCGCTCGACAAAGGCGGCTGCCCGCTGGTGAAGTGAGAAAAAGACACGACAGCGCGCCCGGTGACGAACCGGGCGCGCTTCGCTTTAGGCACTCACGTGATCCTATTTACTCCGAGTACTTGAACTCGGGCATGTTCTTCAGCTGGTCCTTGGTCGCGTTGAACACGGCGTGATCAGGATACCACTTGGACGATGAGCTGCTCGTGGTGGTCGCCGTCTTTTCGGTGCCGGTCGCAGCACCGGTGGTCGTGGTCGCAGCCGGCTTGGCGTTCGGGTTCGTCGTGGTGCTGGTTGAGGCCACGGCCTCATTGACGAATTTCAGCTTCTCATAGGGCACGGCGACGAGATGCTCGCCCATGCCGAGGAAGCCACCGACGCCGATCACGGCGATCTTGACGTTGCCGCTCTTGTCCATCAGCAGATCGTTGATCGAGCCGATGTTCTCGTTGGCATCGTTATAGACCTTGATGCCGTCCATCTTCGATGTACGCCATTCACCGGACGTACTCGTCGCCGGGGTGGTCGCGGTCGAAGCGGTGGGCGCCTTGTCGGTGGTGGAGGGATTTTGCGCAAACGCAACGGTCGCAAGCAAAGCGGTGCCGGCAAGGCCGGCGGCGATTGATTTGATCAACATTGTTGTCCTCTCCTTCAGCAGAAAACTTGTGCGGAGAGAACAGCCACGGCCACGCCCAGTTCCTCGCGTGCGGCAATTTCGTTGCCCCATCGCTTGCACCTCGCGGCGGTGCGGCGCGAAGAAAGTTCCTGCTCAGGAACGTGGGGACGACGGTTCCCCGCCGACGATCATGCGCCCCGGGATGAAGCATGTTCGCGGCGAGGAACGCGCCGACCTGGGTCGCGCAGGTCAGCTCCTGTCGTCGATCAGCAGCGCCGAAAAATCCGAACTGTTCGACGAGCCCGTCGCGCTGCCATTGGCGCCGTAGGACGAGCGCGATGATTGCGACTGCTGCAGCGCCTGGAGAAACTGCTCGAGGATCTTGGCCGTGCTGCCGTCGGTGGAGTTGCTGCTCGTCGGATCCGTCGACGACGAATCCGAAGAGCCGTGCTGGAAAGCGTGCTGTCGCTCTTGCGCAACGACCGCAAGATCGAAGCGATCACGCTGGTCGATATCGCCAGCACGCTGCAGCTCATTGCCGACCAGTTCGGCGACATGGGCCACGTCGTGCACTATGACGGCCCTTCATCGGCGACGGCCGCCGCGCGCCCCGACGATCTGCATCGCGGCGTCACCAATCTGGTCGAGAACGCCGTGCGCTTCGGCGCCGAGGTGACGATCCGCCTCGACGTATCAGACACCAGGCTCGTCATCGACGTCGAGGACGACGGCCCCGGCATTTCGGACGCGCGCAAGCACGAGATGCTGGAGCCGTTCGTGCGCGGCGACGACGCGCGCACGATGGACGATTCCACCGGCTTCGGCCTCGGCCTGTCGATCGCGCGCGCGATCGCGCTCGCCCATGGCGGCGAGCTGTCGCTGCACGACGGCCAGCCGCACGGGCTGATCGTGCGGATGCAATTGCCTGTTCGGCAGCAGCCGCGGCTGGCTGCGTAGGCATGATCGGGAAAGCGTGAAGCGGCTTTCCGGAACGATCATGCCCTCTTAAGGCAACTCAGGCTGCGAGCGGCGGATATTCGACGGCGGGCTCGTCGTAGATCGCGATGGCCTCGAACCGATAGTTGCAGGCGTGGCATGTCCAGAGATAGGACACTCGCCCTTCGCCCTGCTCGATCCAGTCGGGTTGCGCGATCGGCGCGCCGCATTGTGCGCACGGGTTCTGCGTGGGGATGTCGCCGATTTCTGCTCGGGTCATGGACGTCCTCCCGAATGCTGCTTAGGGATTTTTGGGCGAATGCAGGAATGGACAGACCTGCTGTCGCGTCCTGCACTCCGCCGGCGCTGAACCTAACCCAGGTTTGAGTCGTAAAAACGACGGCTCGGCGAAAATCACCGCTGGCGGCGTTTCGCCACATCATCGCCGTGTTCCCACGGCCTAAAGCGCATGGGTGCAGGTCCGTTCGGCTGAGGAACATTTAAATGAAAATCTTACGCGTCGCCGCCTTCATTGCGGCCGGACTGGTGTCGCCGCAAGCCGCATTCGCAGGCCAGGCCGAATACGCCGAGATGGTCGCGATGCATGCGCACGCCAACGGCGTGCCGGAGGCGCTGGTGCATCGCGTCATCATGCGCGAGAGCCGCTATCAGCCGGGCCTGGTCGGCCATGGCGGCACCATCGGGCTGATGCAGATCAAGCTCGCGACCGCCCGCGGCCTCGGCTACACCGGCGATGCCGCCGGCCTGCGCGACCCCAACACCAATCTCACCTATGCGGTGAAATATCTCGCGGGCGCCTACCACGCCGCCAATGGCGACCACGACCGCGCCGTGCGCTATTTCGCGGGCGGCTATTACTACGCTGCAAAGCGTCAGCGGCAGGAGATGGTGCAACAGGCGAGCTTCGAGACGAGCAACCAGGCCTGGCTCGAGCCCAATGGCAATCCGCAGCCGATGTTCGGCACCGTGCCGCACCGGAAGCTCGCCGATCACCTCCGCAACGCGCGGGCGCAGGCGCCCAACCGCTAGCCACCGTCATGGCCGGGACGAGCCCGGGCATGACGACCGATAACGCGTTGACACAGGCCCCCACAAGCCTACATTAGAGCCGTTCCGAGGGGTGCTCCGAGGAGGAGCTGAGATACCGCTAAACGGGCAAGCCTGCACTTCAGCAAGCCTGCCCAGGACCGCGGTGACCCTTTGAACCTGATCCGGGTCATGCCGGCGAAGGGACAGGGATGTTACAGACGACCAAGCGAGCGGATTCACCGGTATCCATCATCGGCGCAGGCATTGCGGGCGCGTGGCAGGCGCTGTTGTTCGCGCAGGCCGGCCATGCCGTGACGCTCCACGAGCGCGGTGACGCCGCCATGGCCGGTTCCACCAGCCATTGGGCGGGCGGCATGCTCGCGCCCTATTGCGAGGCGGAGGTCGCCGAACCCGTCATTTCCAGGCTCGGCCTGCGCTCGCTCGACATATGGCGGCGCGAGCTGCCGGATACGCCCTTCAACGGCTCGCTGGTCGTCGCCCATCCGCGCGAGCGCAGCGACTTCGAGCGCTTTGCCCGGATGACCGAGGGGCACCGCCGGCTTGATGCCGCAGGCCTTGCCGCGCTCGAGCCGTCGCTGGAGGGCCGCTTCCGCGATGCGTTGTTCTTCCCGGCCGAGGGTCATGTCGAGCCGCGCCGCGTGCTGCCGAAACTGCACGCGCGCATCGTCGCCGCCGGCGGCACCATCAGGTTCGGCAGCGATGTCAGCGCCAACGATCTCGCCAACCTTGATCCCGAAGGCCTGGTGATCGACTGCCGCGGCCTGTCCGCGCGCGACGAGCAAAGCGAGCTGCGCGGCGTCAAGGGCGAGATGATCCTGATCGAGACCAGCGAGGTGCAGCTGGCGCGCCCGGTCCGCCTGATCCATCCGCGCTGGCCGCTCTACGTGATCCCGCGCGAGGACAATCTGTTCATGCTGGGCGCGACCTCGATCGAGACCGAGGATACCGGCGTCAGCGTCCGCTCCGCGCTGGAGCTCTTGGGCGCGGCTTATGCCGTGCATCCGGCGTTCGGCGAGGCGCGCATCGTCGAATTCGGCTCGGGCCTGCGCCCGGCATATCCGGACAATTTGCCGCGCATCGGCGTGCGCGGCGGCAAGATCAGCGTCAACGGGCTCTACCGCCACGGCTTCCTGCTTGCCCCCGCGCTTGCCGAGCTGACGCTCGCCTATGTCGAGCGCGGCCAGATCGACAATGAGGTGATGCAATGCGCGTGATCGTGAATGGTGAGCAGCGGGAGATAAACTCGGCCAGCGTCGACGCGTTGCTCTCGGAGCTCGACTACGAGGGCACCCATTTCGCCATCGCGCTGAATTACGACGTCGTGCCGAAAAGCCGCTGGGCCGAGACCCACCTCAAGGCCGGCGACGAGATCGAGATCATCACGCCGCGGCAGGGAGGGTGAGGAAGATGCAGCTCGCGCCCCACACTCAGCTGTCATCGCCCGGCTTGACCGGGCGATCCAGTACGCCGCGGCTTCGCGATTCCAGCCGCGCCGCCGCGGAGTACTGGATCCCCGCTTTCGCGGGGATGACACTGTCATTCAAGGAGACACCTCGGACATGGTGACCTTCTACGGCAAAACCTTCGCCTCCCGCCTGCTGATCGGCAGCGCGCTCTATCCCTCGCCCGCGATCATGCAGGACGCGATCCGCGCCTCCGGCTCGAACATCGTCACGGTGTCGTTGCGGCGTGAATCCGCCGGCGGCAAAACGGGCGACGCGTTCTGGAAGCTGATCCGCGAGCTCGACGTATCAGTGCTGCCGAACACCGCCGGCTGCCGCAGCGTGCGCGAGGCCGTGACCACCGCCAAGCTCGCACGTGAATTGTTCGGCACGACCTGGATCAAGCTCGAAGTCATCGCCGACAACGACACGCTGCAGCCTGACGTCATCGGCCTCGTCGAAGCCGCCACCATCCTGATCAAGGACGGCTTTGAAGTGTTCCCCTATTGCACCGAAGACCTCTCGGTCGCGAACCGGCTGGTCGATGCCGGCTGCAAAGTCGTCATGCCCTGGGCAGCTCCCATCGGCAGCGCCAAGGGCATCATCAACCGCGATGCGCTGAAGCTGCTGCGCGAGCGGCTGCCCGACATCACGCTCGTGGTCGACGCCGGCATTGGCGCGCCGAGCCACGCCGCCGAAGCGCTCGAGCTCGGCTACGACGCCGTGCTGCTCAACACCGCGATCGCCAAGGCCGCCGATCCCGTCGCGATGGCGAAAGCCTTCCGCCTCGGCTGTGAGGCCGGCCGCACCGCCTTTGAGGCTGGGCTGATGAACGCCCGCGACTTCGCCTCCCCCTCCACCCCTGTCGTTGGGACCCCGTTCTGGCATGCCGTATCCTGATCGCAACGCGTATCCTGATCGCAACGCGTATCCTGATCGCTACGCGTATCCTGATCGCTTCTATCCCGTCGTCGACAGCCTCGCCTGGGTCGAGCGCCTGACCAAGCTCGGCGTCGGCACCATCCAGCTGCGCGCGAAAAATCTCGACGACGCGCAGGCCTTGCAGATCGTCACCGACGCGCTGGCGATCACGCAAGGCACGCAGGCCAAGCTGGTGGTGAACGACTATTGGCGCGCCGCGATCGTCGCCGGCGCAAAATATCTGCATCTCGGCCAGGAGGATCTCGCCGACGCAGACCTCGAGGCCATCCGCGAGGCCGGCCTGTCGCTCGGCATCTCCACCCATGACGACGAGGAGCTCGCGACCGCGCTGAAGGCAAAACCGGACTACGTCGCGCTCGGTCCGATCTTCTTCACCACGCTGAAATCGATGCGTTTCGAACCGCAGGGCATTCCGAAGATCACGGAATGGAAGAAGCGCATCGGCGACATCCCGCTGGTCGCGATCGGCGGCATCAAGTTCGAGCACGCCGCGGAGATCTTTGCCGCGGGCGCGGATTCCATCGCGGTGGTCAGCGACGTCACCCAGAACGCCGACCCCGATGCCCGCGTACGGCAGTGGCTCGGCCAGGCTACGGAGGCAGCATGATGCATGTCCGTCCCCATTTGATCCGTCACCCTGAGGTGGCCCGCTTCTTCAGCGGCCCTCGAAAGGCGACGGCCCGGCTCTTTCATCCTTCGAGGCACGCAAGTGCGCGCACCTCAGGATGACGACAGCGACAGCATTCATACCAATTAGAAGGAGGATCCCATGAACATCCGCTCCAATCCCGACAAGACCGTCCCCGCCGTCACCACCGGCCCGCTTCCCTCCTCGCGAAAAATCTTCGCCTCGCCCGACGCCGCGCCCGATCTGCGCGTGCCGCTGCGCGAGATCATCCTGTCGGAAGGTGCCGGCGAGCCGAACCTGCCGGTTTACGACACCTCGGGCCCCTACACCGATCCATCCGTGACCATCGACGTGAACGCCGGCCTTCCCCGCAACCGCAAGCAGTGGGTACTGGAGCGCGGCGGTGTCGAGGAATATGAGGGCCGGCAGATCAAGCCGGAGGACAATGGCAGCGTCTCCACCGACAACGCCGCGCGCGCGTTCAGCGCCTATCACAAGCCCTTGCGCGGCCTCGACGGCCACAAGATCACGCAGCTCGAATTCGCCCGCGCCGGCATCATCACCAAGGAGATGATCTACGTCGCCGCACGCGAGAACCTCGGCCGCAAGCAGCAGCTCGAGCGCGCCGAAGCCGCGCTGGCCGATGGCGAGAGCTTCGGCGCCGCGGTGCCCGCCTTCATCACGCCGGAGTTCGTGCGCTCAGAGATCGCGCGCGGCCGCGCCATCATCCCCTCCAACATCAACCACTCCGAGCTCGAGCCGATGATCATCGGCCGCAACTTCCTGACCAAGATCAACGCCAATATCGGCAACTCGGCGGTGACCTCGTCGGTCGAGGAAGAGGTCGAGAAGATGGTGTGGGCGATCCGCTGGGGCGCCGACACCGTGATGGACCTCTCGACGGGGCGCAACATCCACACCACCCGCGAATGGATTTTGCGCAACGCGCCCGTGCCGATCGGCACGGTGCCGATCTACCAGGCCCTGGAGAAGTGCAACGGCGATCCCGTGAAGCTGACCTGGGAGCTCTACAAGGACACGCTGATCGAGCAGTGCGAGCAGGGCGTCGATTATTTCACCATCCACGCCGGTGTCCGCCTGCAATACATCCACCTCACCGCCAGCCGCGTCACCGGCATCGTCAGCCGCGGCGGTTCGATCATGGCGAAGTGGTGCCTGGCGCATCACAAGGAAAGCTTCCTCTACACGCATTTCGACGAGATCTGCGACCTCATGCGCAAGTATGACGTCTCGTTCTCGCTCGGCGACGGCCTGCGTCCCGGCTCGATCGCGGACGCGAATGACCGCGCGCAATTTGCCGAACTCGAAACGCTCGGCGAATTGACCAAGATCGCATGGGACAAGGGCTGCCAGGTCATGATCGAAGGCCCCGGCCACGTGCCGATGCACAAGATCAAGATCAACATGGACAAGCAGCTGAAGGAGTGCGGCGAAGCGCCGTTCTACACGTTGGGACCGCTGACCACCGACATCGCGCCGGGCTATGACCACATCACCTCGGGCATCGGTGCGGCGATGATCGGCTGGTTCGGCTGCGCCATGCTGTGCTACGTGACGCCGAAGGAGCATCTCGGCCTGCCCGATCGCAACGACGTCAAGACCGGCGTCATCACCTACAAGATCGCGGCCCACGCCAGCGATCTCGCCAAGGGCCACCCCGCCGCGCAACTGCGCGACGACGCCCTCTCCCGCGCGAGATTCGAATTCCGCTGGACCGACCAGTTCAACCTCGGCCTCGACCCCGATACCGCAAAAAGCTTCCACGACGAAACCCTGCCGAAGGAAGCCCACAAGGTCGCGCATTTCTGCTCGATGTGCGGCCCGAAATTCTGCTCGATGAAGATCACGCAGGACGTGCGCGACTACGCGGCGACGCTCAACGATCCGAACAGCGTGGGCATGTCGATGGCCGGCACCGCCGAAGACGGCATGGCCAAGATGAGCGCGAAGTTCAAGGAGATGGGCGAGAGCTTGTATCTCGATGCCGAGAAGGTGAAAGAGAGCAATCGGGTGTTGTGAGGGGAACTCTGCACTTACTCAAACCGAGGTCGGGCTGACAGCCCGACCTCTTTTACGAGTACTATTGCTTACACCAACGTAAATCATGTTTTGATCCACGCTACGCCGCTCAGCTCAGCGCCGCCAATTCACGCGCGAGATTGGCGCGGGCGCGGCGGTCGTATGTGGCGGCGAAGCTGGAGTCGGGATAGATGACCGGGCGGGCGGCGAACCGGCGCAACACCGCGGCGCCGGCATAGGCGTCGCAGCGCGCCGGCTCGGCGCCCAGCTCGTAGGGTGGGTTAGCGTAGCGTAACCCACCACTTTGCATCCAAGGCCAGTCTAGACATGGTGGGTTACCTTGCGCCCTCGCGCGTTGAAAGTCCATGCGTGTGAGCGGCTAACCCACCCTACGCAGCTACGCGGCTCAGCTCAGCGCCGCCAATTCACGCGCGAGATTGGCGCGGGCGCGTCGGTCGTATGTGGCGGCGAAGCTGGAGTCGGGATAGATGACCGGGCGGGCGGCGAACCGGCGCAACACCGCTGGCGCCGGCATAGGCGTCGCAGCGCGCCGGCTCGGCGCCCAGCTCGTAGGGTGGGTTAGCGTAGCGTAACCCACCATCTTGCATTCAAAGCCTCTCTAGACATGGTGGGTTACGCCTTGCGCCGTCGCATGTTGAACGACCAAATTTGTGGGCGGCTAACCCACCCTACGCAGCTCAGATCAACGCTGCCAACTCACGCGCGAGATTGGCGCGGGCGCGGCGGTCGTATGTGGCGGCGAAGCTGGAGTCGGGATAGATGACCGGGCGGGCGGCGAACCGGCGCAACACCGCGGCGCCGGCATAGGCGTCGCAGCGCGCCGGCTCGGCGCCCAGCTCGTAGGGTGGGTTAGCGTAGCGTAACCCACCACTTTGCATCCAAGGCCAGTCTAGACATGGTGGGTTACCTTGCGCCGTCGCGCGTTGAAAGTCCATGCGTGTGGGCGGCTAACCCACCCTACGCAGCTCAGATCAACGCTGCCAATTCAGGCGCGAGATTGGCGCGGGCGCGGCGGTCGTATGTGGCGGCGAAGTTGGAGTCGGGATAGATGACCGGGCGGGCGGCGAACCGGCGCAACACCGCTGGCGCCGGCATAGGCGTCGCAGCGCGCCGGCTCGGCGCCCAGCTCGTAGGGTGGGTTAGCGTAGCGTAACCCACCATCTTGCATTCAAAGCCTCTCTAGACATGGTGGGTTACGCCTTGCGCCGTCGCATGTTGAACGACCAAATTTGTGGGCGGCTAACCCACCCTACGCAGCTCAGATCAACGCCGCCAATTCACGCGCGAGATTGGCGCGGGCGCGGCGGTCGTATGTGGCGGCGAAGCTGGAGTCGGGATAGATGACCGGGCGGGCGGCGAACCGGCGCAACACCGCGGCGCGGCCGGCGCGATAGTCGGCGTCGCTGACATGGATGAACTCCTGCCGGATGGCGGCGGCATAGGCGTCGTAACGCGCCGGCTCCGCGCCCAGGATGCCGAGGTCGATCGAGATCAGGATGGCCCCAAGGCGATCGTCGGCCTTGACCTCGTGCATCCGCGTCAGGCGGATCAGGCGGCCGACCTCGCTGCTGATGTCGGCGCGCACGTGCCGTTCGGCCAGTTGTGCGCTGAGCTCCTCGTTGTCGAAGCGGGTCGGATCGTAGACGACATCGTGCCACCAGATCGCCTCGGACAAAATCTCGCGCTCGCTCGCCGAGAGGCCCTCGATTTGCGCGAGCACGGCGAGGCAGTCCTCGATATGTGCGAGGTTGTGGTAATGGCGGCCGGGTGCCGCATAGGCGGCGGCCAGTGCTTGGCGGTCCATCGCCGAGGTATAGGATGAATGCTGCGGAGATGGTAGCCATGGCTCAAGATGTCCGATAGCGATCTGCACCGCCTCCCCGACCAGCTCCGCGAAAATCTGCGCCTCGTCTTCGTCGGCACCGCCGCCTCGACGCGTTCGGCCGAGCTCGGGCACTACTACGCCCATCCCGGCAACCGCTTCTGGCGCGCGATCCACGAGGCCGGCATCACGCCGCGGCGCTATCAGCCAAGCGAGTTCGCCGCGCTGATCGAGCTCGGGATCGGCTTCACCGATCTCTCCAAATCGGGCGCGGGGATGGATCATCAGATCGCACCTGACACGATCGACGTATCCGGCTTCAGGGCAAAGATGAAGACGTACCAGCCGCGGACGATTGCGTTCACGAGCAAGAAGGCAGCGAGCTTGTTTTACGGCCGGGCGTCAGCTGCGATTTCGCTGGGGCGGCAGGTGCGCGATGCGAGCTTGCCGGAGATCTTCGTGCTGCCGTCGCCATCGGGGGCGGCGTCGGGACATTGGACGCTGGAGCCGTGGCGGGAGCTTGCGAGGTGGATTGGTTCTGATTCGTAGGGTGGGTTAGCTGCGCGGAAGCGCGAAGCGCGGGCCGCGCGGCGTAACCCACCGCTTCTGTCGCCGCGGAAACATACGTGGTGGGTTACGCCTTGCATTTTTCGCCTGATTCACGATCGCGCTTGCGGGCGGCTAACCCACCCTACGAGCCCGCGCCTACAAATCGAAGTTCGTCGGCATCATCACGACGTCGCGGATGGTCATGCCGCGCGGGCGCGTCAGCATGAACATCACGACTTCAGCCACTTCGCTGGCCTCCAGCAGGCTGCCCGAGTCCCTCGCGTCCTGCAGCTTCTCGGCCGGCCAGTGCGCGAGCAGCGCGGTGACGACCGGGCCGGGCGAGATCGAGCCGACGCGGATGCCGTGCTTGAAGACCTGGCGCCGCACGGTCTGGACGAAGCAGTTGATCGCCCATTTCGACGACGCGTAGACCGGCTCCCATGGCGTCGGAAAATGCGCCGCCAGCGAGCTCGTGACGATGATGTCGCCGGTCCGGCGCGCGATCATGTGCGGCAGCACGTCGTGCACGTTCTTCATCACGACGTTGACATTCAGGTTCAGCATCCGGTCGATCGCCGTCACGTCGGCATCGACCAGATCGCCGCCGACATAGCTGCCTGCATTCGCATGCAGGATATCGAGCTGCCCTGCCCTTTCCAGGACGCGCGGGAGCAGCGTTGCGCAATCCCCGGGATCCAGGAGGTCGATAACCAGCGGCATCACGGCCTCGCCGTGCTTGTCGCAGAGCGCGTTGAGCGCCGCCTCATCGCGGTCGACCATCACCACGCGCGCGCCGGCGGCCAACATCGCCTCGGTGCTCGCGAGCCCGATGCCCGACGCGGCCCCGGTCACGGCGGCAATTTTGCCTTCCAATTGTCTTGCCATGAGATCACCATCCTGCTGAGGTCAGACAGTATAGCGATCTCAAACGAATTGGCGACGCGGATCACCGGCTTCGTAAGGCCGGTCAGGCCTTCTCCGATCGATCGACGTCGCACGCAGAGACTTGCAAGCGCCTCACGGCAGCGATACGACTTCGAGAGGAAGCACAGAGTGGTCCGGCCGGGCCTCACCCGGCGCGCATATGTCGAGGAAGCCGCCGCAAATGAGCGACGATCTCTCCGGTGTCTGGGACGGCACGTACATCCAGCCCGGCACGGGAATGGTCACGTTCACGGCGACGCTGGTCGAGGCCGGCGGTGCGCTGAGCGGCAGCGTGACCGAGCCCTGCTCGAACCCGCGCTGCCCGCTGCGTACCCACAGCGCCTCGATTACTGGCCATCGCTCAGGCCACGCCGTGTCGTTCGTCAAGCGCTACGAGCCGCCGGGTTACGGCTTCGACATCGTCCAGTACGACGGCATCATGAATGGAGAGGCGACCGAGATCGACGGTCGCTGGCGGCTGCCCGGCACCTCAGGCTCGTTCCTGATGATCCGCTCCAGCAAGCGCGCGCAGGCTGCCACCACCGATGACAAGGCCAAGCTGTCAGCGCGCTGAGAGCGAGATGAGATTGATTGAACCGATGTGAGCCGTGGACTTGGATCACCTCCTCCCGGAGGGAGAGGTGTTCAAGAGGCGGCCGGCTTGATTGATATGCGCAAAGAGGTGCCATCATGCTGACCCTCTATTCCTACCCGCCATTGTTCGGCGTCGCCGACAACAACGGCTACGGGCTCAAGGTCTACGCCTTCCTGAAACTGTCGGGCGTTCCGTTCGCGCATGAGCATGTGTTCGATGCCTCCGCGGCTCCGCGCGGGCAGCTTCCCTATGTCGTCGACGACGGCGAGACCATCGGCGACAGCGAGACGATCATTGCGCATGCGATCGCCAGATATCACCTCACCATCGACGCCGCGCTGTCGCCGGCGCAGCGCCGCACCCATCATCTCGTCACGCGCATGCTGGATGATCTCTATTGGGTGATGTCCTATTCGCGCTGGAAGGACGAGCGCTATTATCCGGCATTTCGCGACGGCTTCATTGCGCAGCATCCGCAGATCGACGTAGATGGATTCGAGAAGGCGAAGGCCTACAACGCGCAGCGTTATCATTATCAGGGCATCGGCCGCTACACGCCGGAGCAGGCCTATGCGCGCGGGCTTGCCGATTTACAGGTACTCGCCGAGATCCTTCCGGCGACCGGTTTCGTCGATGGCGAGCGGCCGACCAGCTGCGATGCCGGCATCTACGGCTTCATCGCGAACATCCATTATTTTCCGATCCCGACGCCACTGAAGGCGTTCGTCGAAGCGCAGAAGAACCTCGTCACGCATTGCGAGCGGGTTCATGCAATGGTGGGGGGAAAGTAGTTCGATCCGTCATTGCGAGCGTAGCGAAGCAATCCAGACTGTTGCCGCGGAGGAACTCTGGATTGCTTCGCTCGCAACGACGGCGTTGATGCACCGTTTAACGCATCGTGATCGCAAGCCCGCTCAGATCCGCATTCGCCATCAGGCCGGTCTGATAGCCCGACAACTCCAGCACCGCGCCCTTCTGGTTGGTCAGCACGATGGCGCGGGCGCCGCGGCCGACCGCGAGGCCGGCACCGGCCGCGCCGTAAACGCCGGCGACATCGGAAGGCCTGATGATGTTGGAGACACGGCCGCGCAACACGGTCTTGGAGCCGCCGAAGACGAGGCCGTAGTCGAGGCCGCCGGTCGAGAGTGCATAGGAGCGGCCGCGGAAGTTCAGCACGCCCGAGCCGCCCGAACCGCCGATGATCCAGCCCGCCTTGTAGATCGTCAGCACCACGGTGCCGCCATCGGCCATCGCCGAGGTCGTGAGGCCGGCCAGCGCGGCCAAAGCGACGAGCGCGGCACGCAAGGTGGAAGCAAACTTCATGGGGCGTCTCCGGAGGCTATTTTTCTGCAGGGGGATAAGCGAATCAGAAACCGCAATTTACCTGATCGATCGCGGCGGCAACATGAAGGGGCACCCGCATCACCCCACGATGCCATCCTGCCGATGTTTTGCCCGACGGGTCAAGACGAATTTTTGTTTTACCGAATTCGGCCGGCCATTGATTTCTACTGTGCATGGGGTTGTTTTCGCGCTTTCGTATCGGAGCACGCGGCCCCGCTTCTGACATATCCGTGAACGGCCCTGCCGCGGCTTGCCAGAGGCGCCGTTTTGCCGCACCAGTTTCCTCGTCACGTTCCCATAGGAGATTTTTTTCATGCGTCGCGTTTTCGCCCTTTGTGCCGTCGCCGGCATCGCCAGCTCCGTCTTCGCCGTGCCCGCGTCCGCAAAGACCGGCTATTACGTGATCCGCTGGGACAACACCGGCATCTGCCAGGTCTGGAACGAGGACCTCCGTTACAAGCCGCTGCAGTGGGGCGTCTCGACCTACAAGGTCGTCAGCAAGCCGCTCCCCACTTTCACTGAGGCGTCCGACCTCCAGATCAAGATGCGCGCCGAGCGTCGCTGCACGCTCTGATCGGGTCCGGCCAGTCCGATTCGGGGGCGGGTTGCGTGAGCAGCCCGCCCTTTGCTTTTGCGCGTGCGCTTTGAACCCGATCAGCACACCGAACTACTCACATCTTGTCCGGGGCGCAGCTGAGGCGCCCCGCGATCCCCCTCCCCGTCATTGTCGGGAGGCGCATCACATCTTTCATTTTGAGGAGCTGATCCATGCGTCGTATTTCCATGCTTTGCGCTGCCGCCGGTCTCGCCGCTGCCGCCTTCGTGGCCGCGAGCCCTGCCGAAGCCGGCTATCATTTGGTCCGCTGGCACGACAGCGGCGTGTGCCAGATCTGGGACGAGAGCATCCCGACCACGCCGTGGCCGGCCGGGTATCATCGCGCCAGCGCCTCGGTGCCGACCTTCCTGGACGCACTCGCGCTGAAGGATCACGCGTTGAAGGCCGGCCACTGCAGCTGGTAGGAATTCGATCGGCGGACGACAAGAACCGGGCCAGGATGCGATGCCAGCATCCTTGCCCGTGCGTTTTTTACCTCGCAGACGAGCTGAGCGTCGTCACGCGTCCTTGTGCGCGCCGGGATGGATCAGAACATCGCGCGCGGCGGAGAGGTCGATGAAGGCCTGTGCGCTGCCGCCCCGGTCGGGATGCATGCCCTTGGCGGCACGGCGATAGGCCTGGTTGATGTCGTCGCAGGTGAGCTGCACCGCGAGCGGCAGGCCGAGCATCTTGCGCGCACGATCCTCGCTCGACAGTTTCTTCGGTGCTGCGTTGCGCCGGCCGAAGCGTGGCGCGGTCAGATCGTGGATGACGTCGAGAATCACCCCGACACGGCGCCGGGCCGCCAACGCGACGCCGTGGTCGTCGGTGTCCGCGGCCTGACGCAGCACGGGCAGCGCCTGCTCGGCGGCCTGCCGCAACATCACATCGGTGCTCATCCTGATGATCTCGGCCACCAGCCGGGCGGCCTCGGCCCAATCGGCGCCGTCCGTCGACCGCAGCCGCTCGAGAGCGAGTTTCCAGGATTCAAGCCGTTCCATCATGCGCGCAACGTTTAGCAACGGAAATCAGTATGCCAAGGCCGCCGTTTCCGACCGCTTAATTTCGAGTTAGCCTTTCATGAAACTTAGAAACGAATCCGGAAGGAAATCGCCATGGCATTGCTCGCAAACCACATCGCCGTTGTCACGGGCGCTGGCTCCGGCATCGGCCTGGCGATCGCCGCCGGCTACGCCCGCGAGGGCGCGCAAGTCGTGCTGCTCGACGTCAACGCCGACACGGTCGCCGAGGCTGCCGAGGAGATCCGCAAGGCCGGCGGCAAGGCCGAGAGCTTTGTGCTCGACGTGACCCGGCGCGACGATTGTTTCGCGCTGGCGAAGCAGGTCGCCAAGAAGGTCGGGCAGGTCTCGATCCTCGTCAACAATGCCGGCATCACGCGCCGCAACGCCTTTACCGCCGAGACCGAAGCGGTGGCGAAAGACTGGAACGACATAATTTCGCTCAACCTCAACGGCGTCTTCAACATGACGCAGGCCTTGCTCGCTCCCCTGCGCGCCAGCAAGGGCCGCATCGTCAATATCGGCTCGATCCAGTCATTCATGCATCTGCGGACACCAAGCTCGGCGGCGTACACGACCTCGAAGCACGGTGTGCTGGGCTTCACCAAGGCACTCGCAGTCGAGCTCGGCAGGGAAGGCGTGCGCGTCAACGCGATCGGCCCGGGCTTCATCGAGACCAACCTGAACGCCAATGTGCGCGCCACCAATCCGGCGCTGGTACAGGCCTTCATCGACCACACCCCGCTCGCACGCGCCGGGAAGCCCGAGGACATCGTCGGCCCCGCGCTCTTCCTTGCGTCGGACTTGTCGGCCTATGTCACGGGAACGATCGTGATGGTGGACGGCGGATATCGGACAGTGTGAGCGAGATCGCGCCACCTTGCTATGCATTTTGCGCCAATCGCGGCGGCGCGGCGGCATTCTCAAGGTCAATTCGTGCGATGTCTCGCGATTTAACCTTTCGTTAACCAAAACCATCGACCGTAGATCTACGGCTTGGGGATCGCTTGTTCTCGATCCGCTTCCAACGGTGGAAGCGGGCGTTGATCGGGGAGTTCGTTGATGACCACTGTTCATGTCGCCGCGCCCGAGCAGGGCGGATACTTGCTGCCCCCCAACAAGATCGTTCCGCTGCTGATCGGTGCGACCGTCGGCGAGATCGAGCGCGAGCTCGTGCTCCAGACGCTGGCACGCTGCGACGGCAATCGCACGCGGGCCTCGCGCGTGCTCGGCCTGTCGGTGCGCACGCTGCGCAACAAGATCAGGACCTACGCGGCGTCCGGCATCAAGGTGCCGGCCTATCACGATTGACGCGTGAGGGCCGCGCGCCGTCCCGCCGATCGATGTTGATCCAGCCCGGCATGATGCGTGGGCGGAATTGCTGCTGTCGTCAAACGCCGCTAAGTAGCTTGCGTGCGCAGAAGGAGCGGCGGCGTGGCAGACGATCAGGGACGGCAGGGACCTCCGGGTCCGCGCGGGCGGCAGGGCGAGCCGGGACGGCCGGGACCGCAGGGTCATCCAGGCAAGCGTGGCCCTGACGGCGCACGCGGCAAGCCCGGCCCGCAGGGCAAGCCGGGACCAGTCGGAAAGGCCGGTCCACAAGGCAAGGCCGGTCTGCCGGGCAAGCCAGGCGACCCCGGTCCGCGCGGAGCCGCCGGACCGCAAGGCCCCGCCGGTCCTCAGGGCCCGCGCGGCGAGGCCGGTCCGGCCGGACAATTGCCATCCATCGAGCAGATTCTGCCGTGGCTGGAGCAGCTGTTCGACGCCTGGGACGAACGCCGCCGCCAGCGCGAGCAGGAGGCCGCCGAGCGCGCCGCCCTCGAAGCCGCGGTCCACGAGGGTGAAGACGCCACGGTCAGCGACGACGACACCGCGGGCGACGAAGCCGAAGGCGACGAGCACAAGAAAAAGAAGAAAAAGAAGAAGCACGCTCACAAGGGCTGATGGCGCTGCTACTTCGCCTGGTCCTCACGCCGCGGCACCATGCCCATGCGCTCGAACTGCCAGCGCATGGCACGGTACCAGAGATAGCCGACCGCAGCGCCGCAGACAGCGAAGATCACCACGTACTCGCTCGAGAACGAGCCGCTCCACCACATCATCCACGAGGTCCACAACATCGTGAAAACGATGGCACCTGCTTTCAGCGGAAGAAACGGTCGGCTCATCATCGTGCTCCGGTTGTCAAAACCCCGGCCCACATCATTGCGCGTGAGGGTCGCCGCCTCCGTGAGCCAGATCACGGTAGCACCTAGCCGAAGCGCAGCCGCGAACGCTCCTTCGCTTTCTCCGCCTCGACCTCGCGGTCGCGGGCCGGTGCATGGGTGTGCAGCGAGGTCAGAAGCTTCCGCGCAGCTTCCGAGACCTCCGCAACAGCGCGATCGAAGGCCGCTTCATTCGCCTGCGAAGGCTTGTTGAAGCCTGACAGCTTGCGCACGAACTGGATCGCGCTGGCATGGATCTCATCCTCCGTCGCCGGCGGCTCGAAATTGAACAGGGTCTTGATGTTACGGCACATGCAGTCTCTCCAGTCTCTCCGGCGGCTTCCTCTTAAGACGATCGGCGGAGCCGAAATCCTACATCCTTCCGGCTCGTTCTGCTAAGGTCCATGTCAACGCGGCCGCCTGGTGTGAGCCGCAAGGGAGAGGAACATGAAAGCTTCTTGCGCGGCGCTGGCGGCCGTTCTGCTGTCGATCTCAACGTCGGCACTCGCATCCGACTATCCGGCACCCAAGCAGGGCGACTGGATCGCCAAGGATTTCAAGTTCCACACCGGCGAGGTCATGCCGGAGCTAAAGCTGCATTACACCACCGTTGGCGAACCAACCGGACAGCCCGTGCTGGTGCTGCACGGCACCGGCGGCTCCGGCGCGAGCATGCTGACGCCTGCCTTCGCCGGCGAGTTGTTCGGCTCCGGACAGCCGCTCGATGCATCCAAATATTACATCATCATTCCAGACGCGATCGGTCACGGCCGCTCGTCAAAGCCGTCCGACGGCATGAAAGCGAGCTTTCCGAAATACGATTACGACGACATGGTCGAGGCGCAGCATCGCCTCGTGACCGAAGGCCTCGGCGTCAAGCACCTGCGGCTCGTGATCGGCAATTCGATGGGCGGCATGCAGACTTGGATGTGGGGCGAGAAATATCCGAAGGACATGGACGCGCTGGTGCCGATGGCTTCGCAGCCGACCGAGATGGCGTCGCGGAACTGGATGCTGAGGCGGATCATGCTCGACACCATCAGGAACGACCCGGATTACGAGGGCGGCAACTACACCAGCCAGCCCCGCATGATGAAATACGCCATCACCGCCTACGGCATCGCCAGCAGCGGCGGCACGCTGGCCTATCAGCAACAGGCGCCGACCGCGGCCAAGGCCGATGAGATCGTCGGGGAGCGCCTTGCGACGCCGATCACGACGGATGCCAACGACTACGTCTACCAGTGGGACTCCTCGCACGACTACAATGCCGCCGAGAAGCTGGAGACAATCGAGGCTTCGCTGCTGCTGATCAATTCTGCCGATGACGAACGCAACCCTCCCGAGACCGGCATCACGGACGCCGCGATGAAACGGGTCAAGAACGGCAAGCTGTATCTCATCCCCGCAAGCACCGAGACGCGCGGCCACGGCACCACCGCCAACGCAAAATTCTACAGCGAGCAAGTCCGGCAATTGCTGCAAACCGCGCCGCAGCGCACGATGTAGGGGTCGTCGGAACTCGCCGCAGCGGCATCATCAGCATCGCTCGTACCCGCGGACGCGGCTCTGATTTCGTTGGCTGGGGACAGCCGATCGGGTAGTTTGGCTCCGAACCCATGCGGAGGCACGCCGTTGACCGATCTTTGCGCTGAAGACCTCGCCACCATCTATGCGAAACCGACGCCGCGCGTGATCGCGAAAGCGCGTCCTGCGATCGACGTGCATGCGAGGAAATTTATCGAGATGTCGCCGTTCTGCGTGCTCGCGACATCAGGCCTCGATGGCAGCGTCGATGCGTCACCGCGTGGTGGCTGCGTTGGCTTTGTCCATGTCGCTGGCCCGAATCGATTGCTGATGCCAGACCGCGCCGGCAACAACCGCATCGACAGTTTTCGCAACGTCGTCGAGGGCTCGGGCTTCGTCCATTTGTTGTTCTTCGTACCCGGCATCGATGAGACGCTGCGCGTCGGCGGGCGCGGTACGCTAGCGGCCGATCCGGATCTGCTCGCCTCGATGGTTGAGTTCGGAAAGCCCCCACGCGCGGTGTTGAACGTCGCCGTCAGCGAAGTCTATTTTCATTGCGGCAAGGCGCTGATGCGCTCAAAGCTGTGGTCACCGGAGAAGGTGCAGCGCTCGGTAATGCCGAGCATCAGCCAGATCATCCACGACCAGACCAGTCTCGGCGAGCCGGAAAGCCAGGAGATCGTGGAAGAGCGTTACAAGACGCAATTGTAACGAGCGCCCAAACTAAAATGTCGCCCCGGAAGGCGGGACGACATTGAAGGGTGCTGCTGACATGGATGCCGGAGGTTAGTGTCCCTCGCCCTCGAGCCCGCCAACGTGCTTCTGTGTGTAGAGTTCGAGGCCGATGCGGCCGATCAAATCAAGCTGGGTTTCGAGGAAGTCGATGTGGTGCTCCTCGTCGCTCATCAGCTTCTCGAACAGGTCGCGCGTGACGTAGTCCTTGACACCGTGGCAGTAGGTCGCCGCTTCCTGGTAGAGCGCGCGCGCGCTCATTTCAGCAGCGAGATCGCATTCGATGATTTCCTTCACATTCTGGCCAATGCGGAGGGGATCGAGCACCTGCATGTTCGGGAAGCCGTCGAAGAACAGGATGCGGGCAGTGAGCTTGTCGGCGTGCTCCATCTCCTCGATGGACTCCTTGCGCCAGACCTTGGCCATGTCGAGGAGGCCCCAATTGTCGAGGAACCGGTAGTGCAGCCAGTACTGATTGATCGCAGTCAGTTCGTGACGCAGCGCCTTGTTGAGATAGTCGATGACTTTTGCGTCGCCCTGCATGGTTCACTCCAGCTCTTGCAGTCCAAAATCGGACCCGCCCGACTTTAGAAAGCTTCTAAATGACATTAAACATCAGAGCAATCAGCGACAGGACGCAGCCGTGGAAAAGCTGAGCCGAAGTTGCGGAAGCTCTTCAGCAGGCCGCGAGAGCGAACTGGACGGGACCGGCCGTCTCGTCGTTGGCGGCCACGGTGTGGCTGTGCGGGCAACCGGAACAGCACGAAGCGGCGCAGGGGCCGAGCGCTTCGTCGATGATCGCCTTGATGGTGCGGGCGCACCGGCCGCACTCGGCGCTGCAGCCGAGACATCCATAGACCTGCTTGGCATGACGCACAGCATCATCGGACTCGGCGACGGCGGCGCGGATGTCGTCATCGCTCAGCACGTTACAGGAACAAACGATCATGGAAGCGGTAGGCCCTTCAGTGATGCGTCGTCATCGATATTTAAGGGGCCGCCCGGATGCAAAAGGAAAAACCGGTATTTCAAGCTATTCCAAACTGGCCCGCAGGCAGTCTAGAACGGCTCTAAAGCAGGGAGCTGCGCCGGATCAAGATAATCCCGACGGGCTTAATCGCCGCTCCCGCCACCGCCTCCGCAATCTCCGCCGCTGCTACCGCTATCGCCGGCGGAGCAACTGCCGCTGTCGGTCGAACTTCCGGAACTGTCGCTGGAGAACCAGCTTCCCGGTGAGAAGATGTCACTCGACGTACCCGAATAGCTGTCGCCGCTTCCGCTGCCGTCGCCACTCATTCGGGCGCGCGGACCACGCCGACGGCGCCGAGCGCGATCAGGGCATTGGTCAGGGCGCTCATCTCGTCTCCTGGGCTTGGATCTCGTCCAATTGGTCGCACATGGCCCACAGACCGTTCATTGATCGTTCAAGCGAAATATGGAACTTTAGCCCCGAGAGTTCCGCATTCGCTGTGAAAGGGCTGAGCCAATGAAGACGACGTTTATGGCAGTCGCTGCCGCCGCCACCCTGGTCCTGACCGCGGGAACGCCGGCCCATGCTCAGCGCGGCGTCGCTGCTGGGGTTGCTGCCGGGATTATCGGTGGGGCCATTGTCGGCGGCGCTCTGGCTTCTCCGTATTATTACGGACCCGGACCCGGCTATGCTTATGGTCCGGGATACGATCCTGGCTACTATCCGCCCCGCTACTACGCGCCGGGTCCCGGCTACGTCGCCGATGACTATTATGGCGGCGGTTGTGTCTGGCAGAAGCAGCGCTTCTGGGACGGCTACGCCTGGCGCGTCCGCCGCGTCCGAGTCTGTGGCTGAGGCGCACCCGACCGCTCGCCCTGCCCCATTCAGCCGGGCCGGTTCAGTACGGATGCGCCGTTCATTTCCGGGCCCGAAAAAGACCGCTTTTTCTCGTCACAGCTCCGTGCGCGTTTACCGTGGATTGACCATTTGCGCGCTTCCTAGCTGCAAGACCAATTCCATCAGCGTGTACGTAGACCTTTGAACCCCGGACGTTCCGAACAAGGGACGTCCTTCTCCCAGGAGAGCCAAGAGCATGAAGAAGACTATTGTTGCCGCCCTCACGGTTGCGACGGTCGCCGGTTCGCTGGTGACCGCCACGCCGTCCGCCCAGGCCCATGACGGCGTCGGCGCCGGCATCGCAGCCGGCCTGCTCGGCGGCGCGATCATTGGCGGCGCTATCGCCTCGAGCCGTCCGGCCTACGGTGGCCCGGTTTACGTCGCCGAGCCCGCTCCGCCCCCGCCACCCTGCTACTGGCAGCGCCAGCGGTACTGGGACGGCTACGGCTGGGTCGTTCGCCCGGTTCGCGTTTGCTACTGATCTGATCGTGAGACGCTCCTGAGCGCCGCGATCGATGCCCGGCCGAGACCATCGGCCGGGCTTTTTCTTTTGGGAAGCTGGTTCAGCGCGCTGCCTGGATCGATCGCAGCACGGCTTCGCTGGGCCAGCAATCGACCTTGAGCCCCGCCGACTTCTGATAGGCGCCCAGCGCGGCACGCGTCTGCATCCCCGCCTTGCCGTCGATCTTGTCCTTGTAGAGGCCGGCGCGCGTTAACCCACGCTGCATCGCCTCGACATCCGTGGTGCGCAGCTGCTTCGACGCCGACCATGGCGTCGCAAACGGCAGCGGGCTCGTCATGCGGTCGCTGAGATGGCCGACGAACAGCACGTAGAGGTCGGAGAAATTGTATTCCTTGATGACAAAGTAGTTCTTCGTCGTCAGGAACGCCGGACCGTAGATGCCCTCCGGCTGGAGCAGCGAAGCGGGCTGTGCCTGCTCGGCGGCACTGAGCTTCTCGCCACGCACCGGCACAAAGCCTTCACGCAGCCACTGGCCGATCGGTTTCGTCACCTCGGGCACGCCGACCGTGCAATCGACTTTCGCCGGCGCCTGCACCTCATAGGCCCAGCGCACGCCGCTCTGCCAGCCCTTGTTGACGAGTTGCTGCGCGGCCGAGGCCAGCGCATCCGGCACCGAGTGCCAGATGTCGATGCGGCCATCGCCGTCGAAATCGACGCCATGCTTGTAATATTCGGATGGCAGGAACTGGGTGAGCCCGGTGGCGCCCGCCCACGAGGAGCGCATGTCCTTGCGCGTCACCACGCCCTCGCCCAGGATCTTCAACGCGAGGATGAACTCGTTGCGATAGGTGTCCTTGCGGCGGCCGACATAGGCCTGTGTCGCCAGCACGCGAACGAGATCGTAGGGCAGCGTGTAGCGGCCGTAGTCGGTCTCGCGTCCCCAAATCGCCAGCATGACGGTTGCAGGCACGCCGGAGCTTTTCTCGATCTTCGTCAGCGCGGCGTTGTATTTTTGCAGCAGCCGCTGCCCCTCGCTTGCGAGATTGGCGATGGAGGCTTCTCTGACATAGTCCGCCGGCACCTGCACGAATTCGGCCTGCGACGGCGCGCCGGTCTCGGGCCGCCCCGGCAGGATCAGATCGGGCAGCTTGTAGTCCGGCTCGAGCCCGCGGGTCTCTCGCTCGAACGTCGCACGCGAAACGCCCGCGGCCTGCGCTTCCGGCCAGAGCGAGGCGATGAACTGCGTGAAGGCAGCATCGGCGGCGCGGGCGGACGACCATCCGCAGGTGAGAACGATCACCACCGCGATGAGCGCCCGCCGCATCATGCCATCACCGCGTCAGCTTCTTGTACTTCACGCGGTGCGGGATGATGCTGTCCTGGCCGAGTCGGCGCATCTTGTCCTTCTCGTAATCCTGGAAGTTGCCTTCGAACCATTCGACATGGCTGTCGCCTTCGAAGGCCAGGATGTGGGTCGCGATGCGGTCGAGGAACCAGCGATCGTGGCTGATGATGACGGCGCAGCCGGCGAAATCCTCCAGCGCCTCTTCGAGCGCGCGCAGCGTGTCCACATCGAGGTCGTTGGTCGGCTCGTCGAGCAGCAGCACGTTGGCGCCTGATTTCAGCATCTTGGCGAGATGCACGCGGTTGCGTTCACCACCCGAGAGCGCGCCGACCTTCTTCTGCTGGTCGGCACCCTTGAAGTTGAAGGACGAGCAATAGCCGCGTGAGTTCACTTCCTTTTTGCCGAGCAGAATCAGTTCGTTGCCGCCGGAGATTTCCTCCCACACGGTCTTCTTGCCGTCGAGCGCGTCACGCGACTGGTCGACGTAACCGAGATGCACGGTCTCGCCGACTGTGATGGTGCCCTTATCCGGCGTCTCCTGCTTGGTGATCATCTTGAACAGCGTGGTCTTGCCGGCGCCGTTCGCGCCGATCACGCCGACAATGCCGCCGGGCGGCAGCTTGAAGGTGAGATCATCGATCAGGAGGCGATCGCCATAGCCTTTGCTGAGCCCTTCGAAATCAACCACGTTAGCACCGAGGCGTTCGGCGACGGGAATGATGATCTGCGCGGTCTGCGTCTGCTTCTCGTTTGCCTGCTTGAGCAGCTCTTCATAACGCTGGTAGCGCGCCTTCGACTTGGCCTGGCGGGCCTTCGGCGAGGAGGCGACCCACTCCTGCTCGCGCGCAATCGTCTTCTGATGCGCGGCGTCTTCGCGGCCTTCCTGCTCGAGCCGCTTCTGCTTCTGGATCAACCAGGACGAGTAATTGCCCTCATAGGGGATGCCGCGGCCGCGATCGAGCTCGAGGATCCAGCCGGTGACGTTGTCGAGGAAGTAGCGATCATGGGTGACGATCAGGATCGCGCCGGGATAGTTGCGCAAATGGCCTTCCAGCCAGGACACCGACTCCGCGTCGAGATGGTTGGTCGGTTCGTCCAGCAGAAGAAGTTCGGGCTGGTCGAGCAAAAGACGGCACAGCGCCACGCGGCGGCGCTCACCGCCGGAGAGCTTGGTCACGTCGGCATCATCAGGCGGGCAACGCAGCGCGTCCATGGCCTGATCGACCTTGCTGTCGAGATCCCAGAGGCCTTGGGCCTCGATCTCGTCCTGGAGCTTGGTCATCTCGTCGGCAGTCTCGTCCGAATAGTTGACGGCGAGCTCGTTATAGCGGTCGAGGATCGCCTTCTGCTTGGCGACGCCCTGCATGACGTTCTCACGTACGGAAAGCGCAGGGTCCAGCTGCGGCTCCTGCTCGAGATAGCCGACACGGGCCCCCTCGGCGACCCAGGCCTCGCCGGTATATTCCTTGTCGAGACCCGCCATGATCTTGAGAAGGGTCGACTTACCGGAGCCGTTGACGCCGAGAACGCCGATTTTGGCGTCCGGATAAAAACTCAGGCGAATGTTGTCGAGGACCTTGCGGGTCGGGTAGCTCTTGGTCAGGCCTTCCATGAAGTAGACGAACTGGCGCGCCATCGGTCCCGTGAAACCTTCAATTTGAGGAGATTTGCTTAGCCAGCGATGTAACGATCCTGCCTCCAAAGGGCAATGTTTTCCCTCCGTTCACCACGGATGAATACTGGGCGGACACCATCCGGACCAGATCCGGACAATTGAAACTATCTTTTAATAAATCAGGCCAAAGCTCGGTTTCGCGCGGCAACAGCGCCACCCGCTCAGAACGAACGGGGAGCACAGCGAGGCCCACCATGGCTCTGATCGAGACCCATCGTCTTCCCGTTCCGGCAGGAACCGGTCGCGCTTCGGCGCTCGTGTCCGAGGTCAAGGGCTTCTGGAAGCGTTTTTTCGCAACGGCCTTCAACCCGTACCGGCCCGAGTTGCACTACATGCGCGGCCCCGGCCCCGCCTGGCGCGCCAAGCACGGCATGGATGCGCCGATCCGGCTGAAGCCACGCGATCGCTAAGCCGCGCTCCGCTATCGGACTTTTGAAGACCCCAGACTGCTTGCGCGCGACGCTGATTACGCGCAACCATGGCCCGGTTCCGACGCGTCGCCCCGGTCGGCGCCGTCACCTCTCGCCATGGATGGACGCTGATGATGCGGCTGCGCTGTGCAATTCTCGACGACTATTTCAAGCTCGCCCTGGACGTCGCCGACTGGTCGAAACTGTCCGACCGTATCGACACCACGGTGTTCGGCCATCCCTTTAACTCCGAGCAGGCCGCGGCCAGCGCGCTCGCCGATTTCGACATCATCTGCGCGATGCGCGAGCGTACGGCGTTCCCCAGGAGCCTGTTCGACAAGCTGCCCAAGCTGAAGCTGCTGCTGACGTCAGGCATGCGCAACGCCGCGATCGACATGGAGGCCGCCAAGGGGCGCGGCGTAGCCGTCGCCGGCACGCAATATTCGCGCGACCCGACCGCACCGCTGGCCATGGGCCTGATCCTGGAGCTGACCCGCGGCATCGGCCGCGAGAATGCGCGCATGCATGCGGGCGAGCCTTGGCAGACTTTCGCCGGCGTGGAGATCGAGGGCCTCACCCTCGGCGTCCTCGGGCTCGGCAAGCTCGGTACCAAGATGGCGGGGATCGCCAAGGCGTTCGGCATGAACGTGATCGCCTGGAGCCCGAACCTGACGTCGGAGAGGTGCGCCGCGGCGGGCGTCGGCTACGCCACCAAGGAGGAGCTGTTCGCCAAGGCCGATATCATCACCATTCATGTCGTGCTGAGCGATCGCTCACGCGGCCTTGTCAGCCGCGCAGATCTTGCGCGGATGAAGCCGACCGCCTTCCTCGTCAACACCGCACGCGGGCCGATCGTGGACGAGCAGGCGCTGCTCGAGGCCTTGCAGCAGCGCAAGATCGCGGGAGCGGGCATTGACGTGTTCTCGGTCGAGCCGCTGCCGGTCGATCATCCCTTCCGCAAGCTCGACAATCTGGTGCTGACACCGCATCTCGGCTACGCGACCGAGGACGGCTTGCGCATCCATTACGGCCAGATGGTCGAGGCGATCGACGCCTTCACCAGGGGCAGCGAGCCGCCGCGCAAGCTGGCCTGAGCGCGATGACGTCGGGATGATCAGTCATCGCGCTAGCTGTTTTTGCCGCGCTTCGCGTCGAAGCGACGACCGAGTGACCGGCGGCTCGAAGGAGGGGGACGAGCTGGCGGCCCAAGGCACCCGTGGCGCCCGCGACAAAGATTCGCATCCTGTGCGCTTCACATCCGTTGCAATCAGCCGGGACGTCGTGGAGCCGGACATGGATTCAGGCGAGCGAAGCCGGGAACGCGCATGCGTCAAATGATTGCGGCGCGTGGCCGAAGCATACGCGCCGCAATTGATCGAGCTTTTCGAGCCGGTCTAGCTAGCGTACCGTGACCGGCGCGGGCAGCGGCGGCACGACGGTCGGCTGCGTGCCGGGGACGGGGCCCGCCTGGGCGGCCATCGGAGCCGGTGCACCGGGCACAGGCGCGGCCGATGCGGTTGCCTGCGGCGGATTGCCCGGCATTACCACCACGCGGGTGCCGACCTTGACGCGATCGAACAGGTCCGAGACGTCCTCATTCAGCATGCCGATACAGCCCGAGGAGACGAATTTGCCGATCGTCGAAGGCTGGTTGGTGCCGTGGATCCGGTACACGGTCGAGCCGAGATACATTGCACGGGCGCCCAGCGGGTTGCCTTCACCGCCGGCCATGAAGCGCGGCAGATAGGGCTGACGCTCGATCATTTCCGCCGGAGGATGCCAATCCGGCCACTCGGCCTTGCGGGTGATCTTCTGCACGCCGGTCCAGGTGAAGCCGTCGCGGCCGACGCGGACGCCGTAGCGGATCGCCCGGCCGTTGCCGAGGACGTAATAGAGGTAGGTGTTCGGCGTATCGACGACGATGGTGCCTGCCGGCTCCTTGGTCTGGAACGCAACTTCCTGGCGGCGCAGGTTCGGCGCCAGCTGCGCCGGGGCCGCGTCCGGCTGCTCCTCAGGCGGCAGGGAGGCGACCGACATGGGCCGGCCATCGGCGCCGGATTGCTGCGGGACCGCTCCGGTCGCGGTCGGGCCACCAACGGCTTCCGGCGGACGCATGCCGTCGCTGGCGGGCGCCTGGCCCGGGCGGTCGGCATAGATCACCGCGGGCGGAGCGGCGGGGCGGCCGTAGCGGGGATCGTCGGGCGACATCACCGGCCCCTGCGGCGGGGCGGCGGAATAGACCGGCGGAGCGCCAGCCGGACGGCCGTAACGCGGATCATCCGGCGACATCACCGGGCCCTGCGGCGGGGCGCTGGAGTAGACGGGGGGAGCGCCAGCCGGGCCGGTATAGCGCGGATCCTCAGCCGGACCGGGCGGCGGCAACGAAGCCCGCGGCGCCGCATCCTCGTCGTCGTCCAGCGAGTCGAAATTCGGGGTGCGGTCGCCAGGCCGATATTCGGCCGGGGCGCCGTAGCCGGGCGCCTGCTGAACCGGATAGCTCTGGGCGTGTGCAAGCGAGGTTCCCGCCGCAGCGACTGTTGCGGCAGCGCATATCGTCAGAAAATGTTTGATCATCATCGCTCTTGTATAGACCCCGGGCCCCGTCCGGACCACTGACGCGCCAGATGACCGAAGATAGCGGCACATTCAAGACATAACAGGCCGATTTGTGCCTGATGTAGCGATTTGTGATGTGATCGCACACAGTTGCCCCGTTGCATCACGGGGTGGAAATCGCATCACGCCGTTGATTGCCGGAGTTATCCGCCCCGTTTTTTACGAAACGGCACTGAGGTGTTGCGATATGGTCGAATCAGCCTGATTCGCCACTGCCTCGAGTTCGAATTCCCGCCTGGCGAACGCGGCACCCAGTACCGTCACCGCGTTCGGATGGCTCATGGGCCCTGGCCACACACCGCCGGGGCGGAAATTCGTAGCCTGTCCATGCTTCCCGGCTTTCGCTTCCTGCTTGCCGCGATCCTGCTGTCTACCTCCATCCTGGTCTTCGGCTTAGGGGCCACCTCGCTGCTGCGCGCGACCCATGAGCAATATGTCAGCAATCCGTCCTGGCGGAACGGCCCGCAGGAGCAGGTGTTCGCGCAAGGTCCCGAGCCGGCCGAGCCGGTGCTCGCGACCCTGCGCGTCGAGCCCGCCGCAGCGGTCGCCATTGAGGCGACGTCCGTGGTGCCGGATCAGGTCCCGACCATCGCCCTGCCCGCGGTGGAGACCGGCCCCGAGCAGATGGCCGCTGTGACGCTGACAACCCAGCCTGAGCCTCAGGTCGCCGCTGTCGCTCCTGACATCGAGGCGGCTCCCGCCCCCACCGAAGCGCCAGCCCCCGAGCCGACGAAGAGCGAGGCAGCAGCACCCTCGCCCACCGACACACTCACTCCGGCCGACACGACGGCTGCCATCGCCGCCATCCCACCGGCCCCGACGCTGTCTGCCACCGACCTGCCGCGAACCGCGACACCGGCGCTGGCCTCGCGCGTGAGCGACATCGCGGCGGCCCGCCTGGCCGCGCTGAACGAGCTTGCGCCCAGGGCCGCCAAGAAGTCGCCGGCGAAGTCCAAGGCCGACAGCGCGGCGCAACAGAGCAAGCCGCGAGCGCACAAGCCGAAGAAGCGTCATCGGATCGTGCGGCGCCCGCCGCCTCAGCAACTCCAGCAGGCGCTCGATCCGTTCGGCCAGCAACAGCAGACGCTGGCCGCCACGGCCGCCCGAACGCGCTGACGTTACGCAGGCCCGGTCGCGATCGGCGGGCCTTTTTCCTGACCCCATTCCGACCATGAGCCGTCATAGAGCGCGGTGTCGGTGATTCCCAACCGATAGAGCGCGAGCGTCAGCACGCCGGCCGAAACCCCGGAGCCGCAGCTTGTCACGATCGGCTTGTCCAGCTTGACGCCAGCGCCGGTGAAGGCGGCGCGGAGATCGTCGAGCGGCTTCATCGTGCCAGTCGCCGCGTCGAACAGTTGGCCATAGGGAACGTTGCGCGCGCCGGGAATGTGGCCAGAGCGGATGCCGGCACGCGGCTCGGGCGCACGGCCTTCGAAGCGATCGGCGGCGCGTGCGTCGATCACCTGCTCCTTGCTGCTCTCGACGTTGGCGATCAACTGCTCCATGCTGCGCACGCGCTTCGGATCGTAGCTCGCCTCGAACGACGCCGGCTTCGGCTTGACCTCGCCGCTCTCCACGGCGCGCCCCTCGGCGCGCCATTTCTTCAGGCCGCCGTCGAGGATGCGCACATTGCCGTGGCCGAAGGCCAGGAACATCCACCACGCGCGCGGCGCGGCAACCCAGCCGCCGGCATCGTAGATGACGACGGTGTCGGCATTGGAGATGCCGAGATTGCCGACATCGCGACCGAACTGCTCGGCGCTGGGATACATGTGCGGCAGCGGGTTGGAATGATCCGACACCGCATCGACGTCGAAGAACACAGCGCCCGGCAGATGCGCGGCCAGATAGTCATCCTTCGGCAGCGGCAGCACGCCCGGCAGCTTGAAGCTGGCATCGAGCACCCTGACGTTGGAATCATTGATGTGGGCGGCGAGCCATTCGGTGGAGACGAGGGGGTCGATGGCGGCGGTCATTGGCGTGCTCCGGCAGTTTTCTCAGTCGTCCCGGCCGGGCTTGTCCCGGCCATCCACGTTCTTCTTGCGGCAAAGACGTGGATGCCCGGGACAAGCCCGGGCAGGACGTCGTGCCTCGTTGTGTGCGTCCAAGTCTAGGCTTTCTTCTTCGGCTCCCACGCTTCCGTCGGCCCACCGGCATCTCGCCAGGCGGCGTAGCCGCCGGCGATGTGAGCGACGGGCTTGAGGCCCATGTCCTTTGCGGTCTTGGCGGCGAGCGCGGAGCGCAGGCCACCGGCGCAGTGGAAGACGAATTTCTTGTCTTCCTGGAAGATCGGCTTCGCATACGGGCTCTGCGGATCGATCCAGAATTCCAGCATGCCGCGCGTGCAGGAGAATGCACCGGGGATGCGGCCGTCGCGCTCGATCTCGCGCGGATCTCTGATATCGACGATGACGACGTCACCGTTCTTGGAGATCTCGATGGCGTCCTTGGCTGACAGCGTCTCGATCTCGGCATTGGCCTCGTCGCAAAGCTGCTTGATGCCGCGGGTGATGTTTTGGGGCATGTGGTTCTCCCTCTTGTCGTCGTTCCCAGGCGCGCGTGCTAGTGCGTCAGTTCCTTCATCGCACCTTCGAGACCCTCGATCGTGATCGGGTACATGCGGTTGGCAAAGATGCGTTTGATGATGGTGGTCGATTCCGAATAGTCCCAGTGCTTCTGCGCGACCGGATTGAGCCACACCGTGTGCGGATAGGTACGGATGATGCGGTCGAGCCAAACCGAGCCGGGCTCCTCGTTGACGTGCTCGACCGAGCCGCCGGGCACCATGATCTCGTAAGGCGACATCGAGGCATCGCCGACGAACACGACCTTGTAGTCGTGCGGATATTTATGCAGCACGTCCCAGGTCGGCGTGCGATCGGTGAAGCGGCGCTTGTTCTGCTTCCACACGCCTTCATAGAGGCAGTTGTGGAAGTAGAAATACTCCATGTGCTTGAACTCGCTCTTCGCCGCCGAGAACAGCTCCTCGACCTGCTCGATATGCGAGTCCATGGAGCCACCGATGTCGAAGAACACCAGGAGCTTCACCGCATTGCGCCGCTCGGGGCGCATGTGAACGTCGAGATAGCCGTGATTGGCAGTCTCGCGGATGGTGGTGTCGAGATCGAGCTCGTCAGGCGCGCCGGTGCGCGCGAATTTGCGCAGGCGGCGCAGCGCCACCTTGATGTTGCGGATGCCGAGCTCGACATTGCCGTCGAGATCCCGAAACTCGCGCTTGTCCCACACCTTCACGGCGCGGTTGTTGCGGTTCTTCTCCTGGCCGATGCGGACGCCCTCGGGATTGTAACCGTGCGCGCCGAACGGCGAGGTGCCGGCGGTGCCGATCCATTTCGAACCGCCCTGGTGCCGGCCCTTCTGCTCCTCGAGCCGCTTCTTCAGGGTCTCCATGAGCTTGTCCCAGCCCATGGCCTCGATCTGCTTCTTCTCTTCCTCGCTGAGGTATTTCTCGGCGAGCTTCTTCAGCCACTCCTCGGGGATCTCCGCCTTCTCCATGGCGTCGAGCAGGCTCTCCAGCCCCTTGAACACGGTGCCGAAGACGCGATCGAACTTGTCGAGATTGCGCTCGTCCTTCACCAGTGAAGTGCGCGACAGGTAATAGAAATTCTCGACGGAATAGTCCGACAGGTCAGCGTCGAGCGCCTCCATCAGCGTGAGGTATTCGC
Organism: Bradyrhizobium sp. USDA 4474; assembly: GCF_054057515.1. Taxonomy (NCBI): domain Bacteria; kingdom Pseudomonadati; phylum Pseudomonadota; class Alphaproteobacteria; order Hyphomicrobiales; family Nitrobacteraceae; genus Bradyrhizobium; species Bradyrhizobium sp. USDA 4474. The sequence goes on from NZ_JBSRZJ010000002.1 coordinate 1,780,962, forward strand.
GCAGCGTGACGGGGACCTGCGCATCGCGCAGAGACGTGAAGAATTGCAGGAACATGGGTGACAGATTGCCCGTCGGATGGCGAACGTCAAGGGGCGGAGACCGGCGCGGAGCGCTGGACCGGGAGGCTTTTTGCTCTAGAATTGCGGCTCTGAAGGGGTTGTTCGGGGAGCGTTTGCAATGGGAATCATCGCAGCACTGATCATCGGCGCGATCGCCGGCTGGCTCGCGGGCAAGATTGTCCACGGGGCGGGATTCGGGCTGATCGGCAACATCGTGGTCGGCATCATCGGCGCGCTGGTCGCCGGCTGGGTGCTGCCGCAGCTGCATATCGAGGTCGCGACCGGTACGATCGGCGCCATCGTCGATGCCACGATCGGCGCGGTGATTGTGCTCGTCATCCTTTCGCTGATAAGACGGGTCTGAAAGCATGACCGAACCAGGAACGGCCGCCATCTGCGGCCGTTCCCATGTCGGGGCCGGGCCATGAATTGGCAATGTCCGGCACGACGACCAACAGGGACGCGCAATGAAATTTACCGGCACCAAGGACTATGTTGCGACCGACGATCTCAAGGTGGCCGTCAATGCCTCGATCGTGCTGGAGCGCCCGCTCCTCATCAAGGGCGAGCCCGGCACCGGCAAGACGGTGCTGGCGGAGGAAGTGGCGAAGGCGCTGAACGCGCCGCTTTTGACCTGGCACATCAAGTCCACCACCAAGGCGCAGCAGGGCCTCTACGAATACGATGCAGTGTCGCGCCTGCGCGACAGCCAGCTCGGTGATAGCAGGGTCTCCGACATCAAGAACTACATCAAGCGCGGCAAGCTGTGGGAAGCCTTCACCGCCGAGCAGCGCCCGGTGCTGCTGATCGACGAGATCGACAAGGCCGATATCGAATTCCCGAACGACCTGCTGCTCGAGCTCGACCGCATGGAATTCCATGTCTACGAGACCGGCGAGACGATCAAGGCCAAGCAGCGCCCGATCATGATGATCACCTCCAACAACGAGAAGGAGCTGCCGGACGCCTTCCTGCGCCGCTGCTTCTTCCACTACATCAAGTTCCCCGACGCCGACACGATGGGGCGCATCGTCGACGTCCACTTCCCCGGCATCAAGAAGCGCCTGGTCGAGGAAGCGCTGCGCATCTTCTTCGAGGTGCGCGAGGTGCCCGGCCTGAAGAAGAAGCCGTCCACGTCCGAACTGCTGGACTGGCTCAAGCTGCTGCTCAACGAGGACATGAGCGTGGAGCAACTTAGGGAACGTGACCCGCGCAAGCTGATCCCGCCGCTGCACGGCGCGCTGCTCAAGAACGAGCAGGACGTGCACCTGTTCGAGCGGCTGGCGTTCTTGAGCCGACGGGAAGTGTAGATCCCGTCATCCTGAGGTGCGAGCCGCGCGGCGCGAAGCGTCGCGAGGCGAGCCTCGAAGGATGAACGGCCGAGATGCAGCTGGGCCGTCGCCCTTCGAGGGCCGCTGAAGAAGCGGCGCCCTCAGGGTGACGGTGATAGATAGAGGCGCCCGCTCTCTCCTCCACGTCATTGCGAGCGCAGCGAAGCAATCCAGAGTCTTTCCGCGGTGGGATTCTGGATGGCTTCGCTGCGCTCGCAACGAGCGAGTGTGAGGCGGCTGCTCCCTCCTCCAACCCGCATCTCAGTCCCAGACACACCTTCGCATCCTCGAACGACCGCGCTTCGCGCAGTCGCTCGCCAACCCATGCTCCGAAGATGTCACGCCACCGCGGCGTCCGGAATCCGTGCCGCTTCCATCGGCGCCTTGCCGCGGATCAGATCCGAGGCGCGGTCGGCGATCATCATGGTGGAGGCGTTGAGGTTTGCCGAGATCATGCGCGGCATCACGGAGGCGTCGATCACGCGAAGGCCTTCGAGGCCGTGGACCCGGAGCTGGTCGTCGACGACCGCCCAGGTCGAATCCGCCGGACCCATGCGGCAGGTGCAACCGGGGTGGAAAGTGGTGGTGCCACGTTCGGTGGCGGCGGCGAGAAACTCGTCGTCGGTGTTGATGTTCGGACCGGGGAAATCCTCGTACGCGTAGTACGGCGACAGCGGCGCCGACTTCAGAAGCCGCCGCGCGAGCTTCATGCCGCCGACGATGACGCGGCGGTCGAGCTCGGCATCGAGATAATTGGTCTGGATGATCGGCGGCGCGAACGGATCGTTGGAGCGGATGCGGACGTAGCCGCGGCTCTCCGGGCGCTGCTGCCAGGAAGCGACCGTCATGCCGGGCTCGTCCTCGAGCTGGCCCTGCACGCCTTCCTTGTAGCTCGCCGGCGTGAAGGTGAGTTGCAAGTCGGAGCTGTCGGCGCTCTCGCCGGAGTGCCAGAAGCAATAGACCATGGTCGGCGACAGCGAGAGCAGACCGCGGCGCGCGGTCGCCCATTTCATCGCCTCGACCCAGAGACGCCAGCCGCGGCGGAGCTCGTTGATGGTTTTGATGTCCTTGACGCGCGCCACCGTGCGCGGCGCGTAGTGGTCCTGAAGTCCTTCGCCGACCGGCAGCGCGTGACGCACCTGGATGCCATGGGCGCCGAGCAGCTCCGGCGAGCCGATGCCGGAGAGCTGCAGCAGTTGCGGCGAATTATAGGTGCCGCCGGACAGGATGACTTCCTTGTTGGCGCGCACTTCCACCGGCGTGCCGCCGCGGCCGCCCTTGCTGTAGCGCACGCCGACGGCGCGCTTGCCTTCAAAAATGATCTCGGTCGCGTGTGCATGGGTGTGCACATGCACGTTGGGCCGCTTCATCGCGGGCTTGAGGAAGGCGGTCGAGCCCGAGACGCGCAGGCCGTTGTCGATGGTCCGCTGGCAGTAGGAGACGCCTTCCTGCTTGGCGCCGTTGTAGTCGGGATTGCGCGGGATGCCGAGCGAGACCGCGCCTTCCATGAAGGCCTCGCAAAGTGGATCGCGCCACTCCATCGTGGTGACCGTGAGCTTGCCGTCGCGGCCGCGGAAGGTGTTGTCGCCCTCGCCGACCCGCTTCTCCAGGCGCTTGAAGTAAGGCAGCACGTCGGCATAGCCCCAGCCGCGATTGCCCATCTGCGCCCAGGTGTCGAAATCCATGCGCTGGCCGCGGTTGTAGATGTGTCCGTTGATCGAAGACGAGCCGCCGAGCGTCTTGCCACGCGGCGCGTAGATGCTGCGGCCGCCGGTGTAAGGCCCGACCTCCTGCTGGTAGGCCCAGTTGATGCTCTTCATGTGGAAGGTCTTGATGAAACCCGCAGGCAGATGGATGTAGGGGTGCCAGTCGGACGGACCTGCCTCCAGCACGCAGACGCTGGTGTTGGGATCTTCGCTCAGCCTGGAGGTGAGAATGCAACCGGCGGAGCCCGCGCCGATGATCACATAGTCGAATCTATCCATGGTGCCTCGGCCGCCTTCAGCGCGGCTTGTCGTTGAGTTGATATTCGAGATGCGCCTTCACCGTCGGCCATTCGGCGGCGATGATGCTGTAGACGACGGTGTCGCGCAGCGAACCGTTCGGGGCGACCTGGTGACTACGCAGAATACCGTCCTGCTTGGCCCCGAGGCGCTCGATGGCGCGGCGGCTCTGGTGATTGAAGAAGTGCGTACGGAATTCGACCGCGATGCAGTCCAACGTCTCGAAGGCGTGCCGCAGCAGCAAGAGCTTGCACTGCGTGTTGAGCGGGCCGCGCTGCGCGCTCTTGCCGTACCAGGTCGAGCCGATCTCGACGCGGCGGTTGGTGGCATCGATGTTCATGTAGGTCGTCATCCCGACGATGGTGCCGCCGGCGTCGAACACCGTGAACGGCAGCATCGAGCCCTTGGCCTGGAGGTCGAGGCGACGATCGATCTCCTTGCCCATGTTCTCCGGCAGCGGGATCGCCGTGTACCAGAGCTTGGAGAGCTCGCCGTCCTTGACGGCCTCCGTCAGCCCCTGGAGATGCTCTTTCGAGAGCGGCTCGAGGCGGGCATGCTGTCCGCGGAGCGTGATGGGATCAGGCCAGGGCATTGAAGTCTCTCCTTACGTCTCGTGATTGCGAGCGGAGCGAAGCAATCCAGGCTGGCACGCCGAGGCATTCCTGGATTGCTTCGCTCCGCTCGCAATGACCGTAACTAGCACCCTTTATTTGTTTAGGAAATTGAGAGGCAAACCGCCGCGGGGCCAGTTCATGCTGACGAGCTCGCCCTTGCCTGACAGCGTGATGTAGGCGGTCTTCAGCTCGGGGCCACCGAAGGCGATGTTGGTGGTGACGCGATCGCCGGTCGGGATCTGCTCGACCAGGGTGCCATCGGGCGCGATCACCGAGATGCAGCCGGAGACGAGCGTGGCGACGCAGACATTGCCGTTGGCCTCGACCGCGAGCGAGTCGAACATCTGGTAGCCGCCGAGGCCGCAGATCGGCTTGCCCCGCTCGCCGCGATAGACGGCGTCGCGCGGCTTCAGCGTGCCGGGCGCGGAGAGCTCATAGGCCCAGAGCCGGCCCGTCGGCGTCTCCGCGATGTAGACGGTGTTTTCATCGGGCGAGAGCCCGATGCCGTTGGCCGGCAGCACGCCGTGCACGACTTCCACGATCTCTGTCATCCCGGGCTTGAGATAATACATGCCGCCGACGTCCATCTCGCGCGGGCGGCGCTTGCCGAGATCGGAGAACCAGAGGCCGCCGTGCTTGTCGAACACGAGATCGTTCGGCCCGCGCAGATCGTGCTCGCCGCATTTGCTGACGACGGTTTCGATCTTGCCGGTTTGCAGGTCGATGCGCTGGATCGAGCCGCCGAGGTAATCATCAGGCTGCGGCCCCGGCATGATCATCTTGCCGGTCGGGATCCAGGAGAAGCCGCCATTGTTGCAGATGTAGATTTTTCCGTCGGGGCCCAGCGCTGCGCCGTTGGGGCCACCTGGCACTTTCGCAACGATCTCCTTGCGGCCATCAGGGTAAACGCGGGTCAGACGCTGGCCGCGGATTTCCACCAGCACCACTGATCCGTCAGGCATCACGACCGGACCTTCGGGAAATTCGAGATCGGTGGCGAGAACACGGACGTCAGGCATTTGGGGACCCTCCCGGCTGCTTGTTATCGCTTGCTCGGGATGTCCGGCACGGGCCCCGCTGGCAAGTTTTGCCAGCGGTTATGACAAAGTCGATCTCCCTTGCCAAGCAAGCGGCACGGTATGCCAGCGTTGCGCGTTATTCTCGCACCGGTATCCAAATCTCGAAGCCGCCATTGCCGGTCACCGGATCGAACGTCCCGTCGTAGCGCTCGAAGTTCGGCGCGTCGGCGGCCTTCAGGCCGGAGGCCGGCAGCCATTGATTCCAGATCGCGTTGACGGTGCGCCTGACCGAGGCGACGTGGTCGGTATGGGTGAACACCGCGTAGCGCTGCTCGGGAATGCGGATACGCGTGAGACCGCGCGGCAGGTCGGAGAAATCAGCGACCTCGACGCCGGCAATGTAATCGAAATTGCCGGAATCATCGCCGTTGCAGCAGACGCCGTAGGCGACCTGATCCTTCCCTCGGCCGATGCGTTCGGGAATGTCGGCGACCTCCTGGTGGAAGCGGGCCCACATTCCGGGAATGATGGCGCCGTTGTCGCAGGAGATGCGCTCGCCAAGGCCGGCGACGAGGAAGGCTTTCGCGGTTTCGAAACGCGGGGCTTTGAGATTGTCTGACATGGTGGAATCCATGAGAATCGGCTCCTGAAGCTCGAGCTGGTCGGTGCACGTCGCCGCCCTCACCGCTTCGGGCGTGGTTCCGAAATGGTCGCGGAACGCGCGGGTGAATGCTTCGTGCGAGCCGTAATCCGCCTCCAGCGCCAGTGACAGAATGTCCGGCGCGCCCTTGGCAAGACTGCGCGCCGCCTCACTCAGCCGCCGTGCACGCACGTAGCGCATCACCGGCAAGCCGGTGGCGGCGGCAAACGCACGCACCAGGTGGAACCGCGACACGCCTGAGATCGCAGCGATCTCGTCGAGCGTCATCGGCTCGGCCAGATGGCTTTCGATATACCAGAGCGCGCGCTGGGCCGGGTTCATGGATCACGTTTCTCCTTCGAAGCGATGCGATGCTGCGCTTGCGCTCTCCGCTGCGCTTGATCGGGATTGCTCTCGCGCCTCGGGCTTACTTGTCCTTCGCCTCTTTCGGCGGTGGTGCGTCCTGCTTCTTCTTCAGATCCTCGGCCTGCTTCGTCTGCGCGGCCTGGAGATCGCCGATGGTCTTCTGGAGGCCTGCGAGCGTCACCTTCAGCGCGTCAATCTGGCGGTTCGCGGCGTCCAGCTTCTGCTGGTGATCGAGATTGAGCCGGGCGATGGTCTTCTGGAGGAAGTCGACGTTGCTCTGGAGACAGCTGGTGCGCCGCTCCATGGTCTTCTCGACCGTGCAGATCTCGATGCCCGGGACGTCCTGCGCCCGCACCGGCATGTGCGCGACGAACGGTAACATGGCGACGCAAACGACGATGGTCCGGCGCAGCATTCAGGTTCCTCATCAAGATGATCACGGCAATGTGCGCCGATTGCGCGCCGCCGCGCGAGGCTACCACACTCGCACCGCATTCTCGCGTTGAGCTTGGCGTGTTCCCCTTGGAGGGGGAGCAGTAAACCGCGCGCGGAAGAAGTGGGCGCTCTCTCCGCGGCTTTGATTAGGGGAGATTTTTGGAATGGCAACGCGCGATAGACGACTGGCGGAGTTCGATGGCGCCGGAGAACCGCCTCCCGGCCTGCCGGTCGAAGTGCTGTGCGAGGATCACAGCGGAACGTATCAGCTTCCGTTTGCCTGCCGCTATGTCGAGGGACGCTGGCAGAACCATGCGGCCGGCGTCCCGGTCGAGGCAACCGTCATCGGATGGCGAGTGCCCCGCATGAAGCATTCCGGCGTGGCCTGACGGCCAGCTTCTGTCTCAAAATGCAACGGGGCCGCGCTCTGCCTTAACCAAGGGAACGCGGCCCGAACGAATCGCGTCCGAATCAGCCTGATCGTCTCGTACGCGCCTGTTCACGGCTAGATCTCGACAAGGCCCTGCCGCCACGCACAAGATCTGCGCAGGGCAATTGCGGCCCGACGCCGCCGACCGGCGCCAAAGGTTAACGATGGCAAGGGCATGGAGGTCGGCGAGGACCCTGGCTGTCCCCGCCCCGGAAACGGGCAGAGCCGGCCGCGGCCTGCCTAATATTCGACCTCGAGCTCCTCGATCTCGGCCGGCTCTTCCCTCGCCGCCGCCACCCATTCCTTCATCTCCGGCATTGCCATGATGGTGTCGGCGTAGGCCTTGAGAACTGGCTCGAGCCTGACGTCATAGGTGGCGAAGCGCGTCACCACGGGGGCGTACATCGCGTCCGCCATGGTGCGCGTCTCGCCGAACAGGAACGGACCACCTGACCTGGCCAGACAATCACGCCAGATCGACCAGACCCGGTCGATGTCCGCCTGCGCGCGCGACCAGATCTTGAAGCCGGGGAAGTGCCCCTTCAGATTGACCGGCAGCGAGGCGCGCAGCGTGCTGAAGCCGGAATGGATTTCGCCTGAGATCGAGCGGCAATGCGCGCGCTGGACACGATCGGCCGGCAACAGGCCGGCATCAGGCATCACCTCGTTGAGATATTCGGCAATCGCCAGCGTATCCCAGACCGTGGCGCCGTCATGGCGCAGGCAGGGCACCAGGATCGAGGACGACAGCAACAGGATTTCAGCACGCGCCGAGGCGTCATCCGGCGCGGTGACGATCTCCTCGAAATCGATCCCGGAAAATTTCGTCAGCAGCCAGCCCCGCAGCGACCAGGACGAGTAATTCTTGCTGCTGATGGTCAGTGTCGCCTTCGCCATGGGGCGCTTCCCTCACGTATCCAGCCAAACGCGCAGCAAGTGACGTGCCAATTCCGGGCAAGCCTCTTCTGCTTGGCTCCGATATTGCATGGATGCAGGGGATAGGGTGGGCGCTTCAGTATGATGTCGATGTATTATCAGGCGTTTCAGAACCAGATGGACCTGACGGCCCCGTGGCGGGCGGGAGCCTCGTCGGCGCTGAAATTCCTCAATCTGGTACCGCAGGGGATGTCGGACCACGTCGTCGGCCGGCTCTCGGCGGCAATGGAGCTGATCTCGCGCTCGACCCTCACCTACGACCGACCGGCCTACGGCATCGACAGCGTGATGGTCGGCAATCGCCAAATCGGCGTCACCGAGGAGGTCGCTTACGCGACCCCGTTCGGCTCGCTGCTGCACTTCAGAAAGGACGGCGTGAGCGAGCAGCCGCGCATGCTGCTCGTGGCGCCGATGTCCGGCCATTTCGCGACGCTGCTGCGCGGCACCGTGAAGACGCTGCTGCAGGACCACGACGTCTACATCACCGACTGGCACAATCCGCGCGACATTCCGCGCAGCGAGGGCCGTTTCGGGCTCGACGACTATACCGAGCACCTGATCGACTTTCTCGGGCACTTGGGGCCGCGCCCGCATATGGTTGCGATCTGCCAGCCTTCGGTTTCGGCGCTCGCGGCTGCCGCCATCATGTGCGAGGGCAATCATCCGTCGCGGCCGGCAACGCTGACGCTGATGGCGGGGCCGATCGACACCCGGATCCAGCCGACCAAGGTCAACGAGTTCGCCAAGAGCAAGTCGATTGAATGGTTCGAACGAAACCTGATCAACTACGTGCCCGTGCAGTGCCGCGGCGCGCTCCGCAAAGTCTATCCCGGCTTCGTACAGCTCACCGCCTTCGTCTCGATGAATCTCGAGCGCCACATCAAGCAGCACATGGATCTCGCCAATCACATCGCCAAGGGCGAGAAGGAGAAGGCGGCCAGCATCAAGACCTTCTATGACGAATATTTCGCGGTCATGGACCTGCCGGCCGAGTTCTACATCGAGACCGTGCGCGACGTGTTCCAGGAACATCTGCTGCCGCAGGGCAGGCTGATGCATCGCGGCCGTCCCGTGGACACCAGGGCCATCAGCCGCATGGGGCTGATGACGGTCGAGGGCGAGAAGGACGACATCTGCTCGATCGGCCAGACGCTCGCGGCGCAAGACCTCTGCACCGGCGTGCGCGCCTATCGCCGAGTGCATCACATGCAGGCCGGCGTCGGCCACTATGGCGTGTTCTCCGGCAAGCGCTGGAACAACGAGATCTATCCGCTGCTTCGGGATTTCGTGCACGTGAATTCGTGAGACACCCTCCGCGCATCATGTCGGCCTTGTCGAAAGCCGTGATCCGGCCTTCAGAACGGGCTGACCGGCGCGAGCCGCCTTCCGTCGATCATGCGCTTGTGGCTGTAGGCCGCGGGATCCACCAGCGGCGTCGCGCCGGTGACGATGTCGGCGGCGAGCTTGCCGGCTGCAGGGCCGATGCCGAAGCCGTGGCCGGAGAAGCCGGTGGCAAGGAAGAAGCCAGGCAGCGCATCGACCGGCGAGATCACGGGGATGGTATCCGGCGTGCAGTCGATGGTGCCGCCCCAGGCTTCCGCGATCTCGATGTCCTTCAGCTCCGGGTTCGCGTTGATCAGCGCGGCCAGCGCCGCATTGACCAGCGACATATCAGGCTCGGGATCGCGCACGCGTTCGGCCTCGAACGGTGACGGCTTGTCGAAGCTCCAGCTGGTGCCGCGGGCCAGTTGATTGAAGAACGACTTGCCGAACGACATCTTCAGGCCGTTGCGGCGGTGCAGATAGGTCGGCCAGAAGGTGCGCGCGTAGCGGAACAGGTCCGGCGAGAGTTCGACCGTGCCGCGATTGCGCAGCGCCAGCGTAAAGCCGCCGTCGAGGCGGCGACGGATGCAGTAGAGGTCAGTTCCGACTGCGCCGGTCGTGATCTCCGGCGCCGGCGTGGTCCGGCACGCTGTGGCGTTGACGAGGCCGATCGGCAGCTCGATGCCATGACGGCGGCAGAACAGCGATGACCACGCTCCGCCCGACAGCAGCACCGCCTGCGTGCGGATGGTGCCCTTCTCGGTGACCACGGCGCTGACCTTTCCGCCTGTCGTTTCCAGTCCGCGCGCGGCGCAGCCCTGATGAATGGTGACGCCGTGCTTGCGCGCAGCCATCGCGAGCGCAGGCACGGCCATCGACGGCTCGGCGCGCCCGTCGCTCGGTGTGTGCAGGCCGCCGACCCATTTGTCGATATTCCCCGGCATCCGCTCGGCAATTTCGGCGGGCGTCAGCACGGTCGAGTGCACCTGCATCTCGCGTGCGACCGCCGCCCAGCGCTCCCAGCTGGCGAGTTCGTCCTTGCTTTTGGTCAGGAACAGCACGCCGGTGCGGCGGAAGCCGGCATCGACGCCGGCGTCGTTCTGCATGTCCTCCCACAGCCGCAACGCTTCGCGCGCGAGCGGAATTTCCTCACGCGCACGGCCCTGCTGACGGCACCAGCCCCAATTGCGGCCCGACTGCTCGCCACCGACATGTCCCTTCTCGATCAGCGCGACGGAGAGGCCTTTCCTGGCCAGATGATAGGCCGCGGAGACGCCGATGACGCCGCCGCCGATGACGACGACGTCCACCTGCGCCCGCAGGCGTTCATCGCTGTCGATATGGTTGAGCGGCGGAGACATCAAGGGGTCGCTTTCGTGTTTCTAAATTTTCTGCCAAAATGCATCACGGCTGACAAAGCTGTCAATCAGTGCCGGGATGCGCGGCGCGCAGGGAGTCTGGAGCTGACATGGAGCCGGACTCACTTGACCAGGCGGACCTCGGGATCCGCCGCGCCTGACGTCGTTGGTGTGAGAACATGAAACTCAGGGGGCTTCTGACAGTCGCGATGACCGCTCAGGTCATCATGACCGCCGTCGCTCTCCTCGTCTCCAATTTTGTGGCCGGACCCGGGTTCGGCGTTGCCCAGATCGTCGCCGTGCTCGCAAGTGGCGCCGGCGCGATGCTGCTCGCGCGGCTCTGCACGCGCACGATCGAGACGGTGCAGGACAAGCGCGCTGCAGCGCAACTGGCCGAGCAGGCGCTGTCGAGTGCGCAAATGACCCAGGCCGTCATCAAGACCGCGCTGGATGCTTTCGTTCAGACCGACGCCAACGGGATCATCGTGGAGTGGAGCGTTCAGGCCGAGGCGCTGACCGGATGGACGCGCAGGGAGGCGCTCGGCACTGATGTCGTCGACCTTCTCATCGCCGAGCCGCTCCGCGACGTTTTCAGGCAGCGCATGATGCGCCTCCTGCCGGAACTCTCGAATACGCCGATCGGCATCCGGTTCGAGGCGACGCTGCTGCACCGGGAAGGGGACGAGATCCTGATCGAGGCGTCGAGCACCGCGCTCCGCCTCGGCAGTCAAACCATGATCAACGTCTTCATCAAGGACGTGACGCAAAAGCGCGCCGCCGAGGAGCAACTGATCCAGGCGCAGAAGATGGAAGCGGTCGGCCAGCTCACCGGCGGCATCGCGCATGAATTCAACAACATGCTCACGGTGATCACGGGCACGATCGAGACCCTCGCCGATGCCGTGAGGGACAATCCACCGCTCGCGACCATCACCAAGCTGATCAGCGAGGCCGCCGATCGCGGCGCCGCGCTGACGTCCAGCCTGCTGTCCTTTGCGCGCAAGCAGGCGCTCCAGCCGGCCGAGATCGACGTCAACGACCTGCTCGAAGAGCTTTCAAAACTGCTGCTGGCGACCTTCGACAAGAAGATTGCGATCAAGACCAGGCTCGACGGCAGCGCCTGGCTCGCCTTCGCCGACCGCGGCCAGCTCTCATCGGCCTTGCTCAACCTCGCGATCAACGCCCGCGACGCGATGCCCGAGGGCGGCCGGTTGACGCTGTCGACGCGCAACGTCGTCTTCGGCGTCCGCGAAGCCGTCGCGGTCGGCGCCGGCTACGCCGGCGACTATGTCGAGATCGAGATCGCCGACACCGGCACGGGCATTCCGCAGGCGATCGCCGAACGCATCTTCGATCCGTTCTTCTCGACCAAGGACGTCGGCAAGGGCACGGGGCTCGGCCTCAGCATGGTGTTCGGCTTCGTCAAGCAGTCGGGCGGCGGCATCAAGGTCGATTCAGCCGAGGGCTGCGGCACGACGTTCACGATCTATCTCCCGAAAGCCGAGACCAGTGTGCTCCGCCCGGCCGGCTACGACGAACGCAAGATCGTGGGCGGGACGGAAACCGTCCTCTGTGTCGAGGACGACCGCGATGTCCGTCACTACGTCACGCTCCAGCTCGAAAGCCTCGGCTACAAGGTCATCCCGGCCGCCAACGCCAGCGACGCGCTGGCCATCGCGGCGAAGGGGACGCAGTTTGATCTGCTGTTCACCGACATCGTGATGGCCGGCGCCCTGAATGGACGGGAGCTCGCCGACGAGATGGTCGCCGCGCGGCCCTCGTTGCGAGTGCTGTTCACGTCGGGCTATGCCCACGACGCCCCGCATGCACCGATACGCGCCACCATGGGTGCGCCGCTTCTGACAAAGCCCTACCGCAAGGCCGAGCTGGCACGCATGCTGCGCCGCTCGCTCGACACCGCCGTCGATGCCGCCGGCGATCCGATCCCGACGCCCTACTCGGTGCAGGCCGAGCTCGAAGGCTTCTTGCGGAGGCAGGAGAGCGACGAGCGGGCGACGCGATCAGGACAATAAACGCGAGCTCATCCGCCGTCGCAGCGTTGCCGACGGCGTTTCGCCGAATTTTTGGCGGTAGGCTCCCGACATGCGGCCAAGATGGGTGAAGCCGAGATCGAAAGCGATGTCGGTGATGGACACGCCTGGCGATGCCAGCACGAGCCGGGCATGGAGGCCGGCAAGCCTGATATCGAGCAACATCTCCGAGATCGACACGCCGAAGTGACGGCGGAAGCCGAGCTGGAGCGCGCGGATGCCTATCCCCGACGCAGCGGCCAGCTGTGCGAGGTCAAGCGCCTCGCCGGCATTGTCGGCGAGATGGTCCCGCGCCGCGCGAAGTGCCCGCGGCAGGCGTTCGGCTCGGCCCGAGAAGGTCCTTATGGCATCCGACAGGCCATGCCGCTGGCGGTTGAGAAGATGTTCGAGCAGCGTCTCGCGCCAGCCGGCCATCGCTGCCGGCGAGGGCCGTGCGGACGGTCCGAGACGCTCGGCGAGCATCATCAGCTCGGCCAGACTGGTCTGCAGCTGGCGGCCGGAGGGCGCGTTCAGGTCTATCGCGGGATCGAATTCGACCGCACCGGCCACCCCGCCGGACAGCGCTGCGGCGCGCTGCTCGACCATACGACGGTCAAACAGCAAAATCGCTTGCGCACAGTCATGCCACATCATCCGGGTCGGGAGGGTCGGCGACAGAAGCGACGCCGTGCTGCCGGGCCCGACATCGAAACCGGTGGCGACCACAGAAATATGGGCGGTGCCCGTGAGCGGGATCTGCACAAGAAAGAACCGGTCGAGGCAGCCGGGATCGATGCTGACGGTCCCGCCATAGGCGACGTAGTTGATGGAAAACCCGTCGAACCCTGCGCAATTGTGTCGGGCCGAAAATCCGGAAGCACGCGCCTGCGCCGGCTTGAGATGGTGCGGGCAGAAGATGCGTCCAATCTGCTCGGCCGCTTCGTCGACGTCATTCGTGGTGACGCGGGCGAACGCCGCAAGCCTTTCAGCTGGCGACGAGCGTGTGCTCATTTGCTGCACGGCTGCGGACATCATCGACCCACGCTTCGTGTCGCTGAATTGTTTTAAGCCTATAATAGTTCCGCGGAGACGAAAAGGGGCACGCCAGCAAAATCGTCGTGCTGCACAGCAACAACACGACGGGATTCGTTTAGCGGATAGACAGGCGACCGGTCCCCGGCGGAAGCTTCCTCGCCGGAGTTCACATGGAGGCGAGCATGACTGCACTCGAAAAGGGCATTACCGCAAACGGCACAGGCTATGGCGGCAAGACCTGGAATATCCTGGGTCAGGTCTATTTCCCAAAGGCCGTCACCGAGTCCACCTTCGCGTTCGAGACCAACAGCGATCCCGGCCAGTTCGTGCCGGTGCACATCCACCCGACCCAGGACGAGTTCATCCTGGTGCAGGAAGGCACACTCGACCTCAAGCTCGACGGCGCCTGGGTCAAGGCGCATGCCGGTGATCTCGTGCGCATGCCTCGCGGCATCCCGCATGGCTATTTCAACAAGTCCGACAAGCCATGCCGCGCACTGTTCTGGGTCTCGCCGATGCAGAAGCTGGAGGCGCTGTTCAACCAGCTCCACAATCTGACAGACCCCGCCGAAGTCGTGCGCATCTCGGCGCTGCATGAGGTCGAGTTCCTGCCACCCGAGGCCAACGACTAGCAACGTCCTCGTCTCGTCCCACCTGCTTGCGGTTCCGGCGGCCGCGCCTCGCGGCCGAACGAGGCCGCTTGCGCGCGAAACACATCGATTGCGAGCCATCCCATGGTCAGCTCCAAGCATGTCTGCGTGATCGGCGCCGGCGTCTCCGGCCTCGCCACCGCAAAGGCGTTCTCCGCCCGCGGCCACCGCGTCACCATCGTCGAGCGCAGCGCCGATCTCGGCGGCGTCTGGGAGCCGGCGCGCTCCTATCCTGACGTGCAGACGCAAAGTCCCAAGGATCTCTACCGCTACACCGATCGCGCCATGCCGCAGGCCTATCCGGAATGGCCAACCGGGCCGCAGGTTCATGCCTATCTCGCCGGCTACGCGGAAAGTTTCGGCCTCGACCGCATGCTGCGCCTCAACACGAACGTTGCCGGCATGGCGCGACGCGCCGACGGCAAACCGGGCTGGACGCTCGCGCTGACGAACGAGGACGGCGCGACCACGAACGAGGACTTCGATTTCGTCGCGGTGTGCACCGGGCAGTTCAACGAGCCGCGCGCGCTGCATTGCCCGGGCGAAGACGGCTTTGTTGCGCAGGGCGGGCAGACCCTGCACTCGTCGAAATACAACGATCCCACGCTGGCGAAAGGACGCCGCGTCGTCGTGCTCGGCGGTTCGAAGTCGGCGACCGACATCGCCGTGAACGCGGTGAAGTCAGGCGCGCGCGAGGTCACAATCGTGATGCGCGAGCCGGTCTGGCGCCTGCCCTATTTCATCGGCGGGCTCGTGAACTTCAAGCGCATCCTCTACATCCGCGCGCAGGAGGAGATGTTTCCGGGCTGGGGCATCGGCGCAATGTCGAGGCTCGCATACCGTCTCGCTGGACCGCTGATCTGGGCGAACTGGCGCGGGCTGGAGAGCCTGCTGAAGGCCCAGCTCAAGCTCAACAAGTGCAACATGGTGCCGAAGGAGCGGATCGAGGACGGAGTCAACTGCTCGGTGCCGCTTGCAACGCCGGGCTTCTACCCCATGGTCGCCGACGGCCGAATCAAGGCGGTGTTCGGCACGTTCGATCATTATGAAGGCGACACCATCGTGATGAGCGGCGGCGAGCGCGTCGGCGCCGACGTCGCGGTGCTCGCGATCGGCTACAAGCTCGGCGTGCCATTCCTGCCCGATACCTATCAGTCAAAGCTGGTCGATCCGGACGGGCAGTACCGGCTTTACCGCCTGATCGCCAACCCTGATCTGCCCGACCTCGGCTTCGTCGGCTTCAACTCGTCGTTCTGCACCGTGCTCTGCGCCGATCTCGCCGCGAACTGGTTGGTGCGCTATGCCGACGGGCAACTCAAGAACCAGCCGACGGCGCAGCAGATGCGCGACAACATCGAGATGATGCTGCACTTCAAGCGCGTCGAGCGGCCCGCCGCCGGTGTCTATGGCGGCCTGTGTGTCGCGCCATATCATTACCGTCATTTCGACGAGTTGATGGCCGATATTGGCGCAAAGACGCAGAAGCGCGGCGGGCTTGCCGGACATTTCCAGCCACCCGACGCTGATGCCTATGCAAAATTCCTGGCATCGGCGCCGGAATACAGGACCGCGGGATGAGATCAGACAGGCCGATTTGCGGCTCGCCAGATCGCGGGTTTGATGTTTACGATCCCATGACCAACGAATCTCCGGGACATGGGAACCGCCATGCGACCACCACCTCACATCGCTGCGGCCATGGCGGTGCTCGGGCTGTTCCTCGCGGCGCCCTCCCCGAGCCAGGCGCAAGCGCTGACCCCGACGCAATCGGAGGCGCAAGCCGCCTACGATCGCGCGCTCGGTGACTTCAAATCGGTTCTCGCCGAACGGCGCAGCCAGATCGAGGCGAAGCAGAAGCTGCCGAACCTGCCCGGCCAGGCGCTTTATCTCGCGCGCGTCGCTGTCATCAGCACTTACAAGGATCTTACGGACGCCGTGCCGTCGCGCATCGGTAAGCCGAACAAGTTCGGGATTCCGCCTGCTTATTTCGACGCCGCGATCGAGCCGCTGGTCGACGAATATGCAGATATTTTCGAAATCATGGAGGCGCCGCCCGCAAGCGCGCAGGCCTCAGTGACACCGTTCAAGGACGTCGTCGATCTCGGCACCGCGATTGCGCGCGCCAAGGGACTTGCACCGGCTGAAGCCGACGCTGCGGGCCGCATCAGCCTGGGGCTGTTCTATGCCGAGACGAATGGCAAGCAGAACGTCCGCAATGCGCGCTCGAACACCTATATGGGGAGCCTGCAGACCGGCCCGTCCGAAGACCGCAACGGCCAGCGCAAATGGGATGCGATCAAGGGTGCGATTGCGGCCGCCAATCCCGCATTGAACGCGCGCGACGACAAGGAAGAGGCGCGATCCCGCGGCACCGATCGTCGCTTCAATCACTGGACCAATGTGCGCGACGGTCTCATGAACGCGCATGCGGAGCTGTTCGCTGAAATCCCCGCGATCGTGAAGACGCTGCCCGATCCGATCGAGCAGATGAAGCTGTTCGAACTGATCCAGATCATCCCGAGCCCGACGCGGTCGGCGCTGAAATCCGGCGACCTCCTGAACTACAGAGTGTCCGATCCCACCATCATGAAGCACTTGCGCAACAACAGCATCTTCGCTTTCGGCAAGGCCGACCGGGCGCGAAGCTCGGCCAGCTTCCGCGAGATCCTGGGCGCGATGTGGCTGTTCAAGCGGAAGTTCGACAAGGCGATGACGAAATACGCGGAGATCAAGCCGCGCTAGTTCTCCACCTTGTATCCGTTCCGTCGGCGTTTCAGCCAAGGCGGGCTGGTGACTGCCAGGGCTATGCTGTTCCACGGCCGGCGATTTGTTGCTAGCTTGGCGCGCCGACAGGCAATCATGGGGGCGACCGATGACCTCAGTGTATCCCGCCTATCCCGCGCAACGCCGTCACGCGTGGAGACCTATCGGGCAGGCTTTGGCGGCAACTATGGCCATGGTCGCGCTGGCCGGCTGCGAGGAGAAAAACACCTTCGTGGCACCGCCGCCACCCAAGGTCGATGTCGCAACGCCGGTGCAGCGCCCCGTGACACGCTATGTCGAAGCTACCGGCAACACCGCGCCGATCAAGAGCGTCGATCTCGTCGCACGCGTGCAGGGGTTTCTGCAGACGATCGAGTACACGGACGGCACGTTCGTCAAGCAGGGCACGCAGCTGTTCACGATCGAGCCGGAGACCTACAAGCTGAAGCTGGATCAGGCGCGGGCGGCCGAGGCTGGCGCCGAGGCCTCGGTCCGGCAAGCTGAAGCCGATTTCAACCGACAGGCCGAACTGGTGCAGCGGCAGGCCGTCTCGCAGGCGACACTCGACACCTCGACATCGACCCGCGACAATGCCCAGGCCAATCTCCAGCAGGCCCATGCCAACACTGGGATCGCGGAGCTCAACTACAGCTATACCAAAGTGAGCGCGCCGTTCGACGGCATCGTCAGCGCGCACATGGTCTCGGTCGGCGAACTCGTCGGCGTCGCCTCCCCGACGCAGCTTGCGACCATCGTTGCGATGGACCCGATCTGGGTGAACTTCACTGTCAACGAGCAAGACGTGCTGCGGATCCGCGCCGAGGCGCAGCGGCGCGGATTGACCGCCGCCGACCTCAAGCAATTTCCGATCGAGATCGGCCTGCAGACCGAGACGGGCTATCCGCATGAGGGCAAGCTCGACTACGTCGCGCCCACCCTCAATTCGTCGACCGGCACGCTCGCGGTGCGCGGCCTCGTGCCCAACGACAAGCGCGTGCTTCTTCCCGGTTATTTCGTCCGCGTCCGCGTGCCGTTCGACCAGGACAAGAACGCCCTCCTCGTCCCCGACAGCGCGCTCGGCAGCGACCAGGGCGGGCGCTATCTGCTGGTGGCCAACAATGACAATGTCGTCGAGCAGCGCAAGGTGCAGATTGGCCCGACCGACAACGGCCTGCGCGTGATCGAAAGCGGCCTGAAGCCTGATGACCGGGTGGTCATTTCGGGGCTGCTGCGTGTGATCCCGGGCCAGAAGATCGACCCGCAACAAACCAAGATCGAGCAGCCGCAGGCGTCAGCCAATTAGGAGCGCCGGCCATGATCTCAAAATTCTTCATCGAGCGGCCGGTCCTCTCGAACGTCATCGCGCTGCTGATGATCCTGATCGGCGGCGTCGCGCTGTTCAATCTCGCGATCACCCAATATCCCGATGTGGTGCCGCCGACGGTGCAGGTGACGACGCGCTATCCCGGCGCCAGCGCCAAGACCGTGATCGACACCGTGGCCTTGCCGATCGAGCAGCAGGTCAACGGCGTCGAGGACATGCTCTACATGCAGTCCTACAGCGGCTCCGACGGCACCTACACCCTGACGGTGACCTTCAAGATCGGCACCGATCTCAATTTCGCGCAGGTGCTGGTGCAGAACCGTGTTTCCAGCGCGCTGTCGCAACTGCCGCAGTCGGTACAGAACCAGGGCGTCACCGTGCAGAAGAGGTCGACCTCGATCCTGCTGTTCGTCACGCTGACCTCTCCGGACAAGACCTTCGACAGCCTCTATCTGAGCAACTACGCCACCATCAACATCCGCGACGAGCTCTCCCGCCTGCCCGGCGTCGGCAACGTCACGGTGTTCGGCGCCGGCCAGTATTCGATGCGGATCTGGCTCGATCCGAACAAGCTGCAGGCGCGCGGATTGGTGCCGCAGGATGTCATCCAGGCAATCCAGCAGCAGAGCCAGCAGGTCTCGGCCGGACAGGTCGGCGCGCCACCGACGCCGCCGGGACAGGCGTTCCAGTACACGCTCAACGTCAACGGGCGGCTCGACGACGCCACGCAGTTCGAGAACATCATCGTCAAGACGGGCAGCAGCGGCGACGTCACGCGCGTGCGCGACGTCGGCTCGGTCGAGCTCGGCGCGCAGACCTACAGCCAAATCTTCTCTCTGAACAAGCAGCCCGCCACCGGCATCGGCGTTTTCCAATCGCCGGGCGCCAACGCGCTTCAAGTCGAACAGGCGGTCGAGAGGAAGATGGTGGAGCTCGCCAAGCGCTTTCCGGAAGGAATCAAATACGACACGCCGTTCGACACGACGAAATTCGTGAACGCCTCGGTCCACGAGGTCTACATGACCCTGATCGAGGCCGGCCTGCTGGTGCTGGTCGTGATCCTGGTGTTCCTGCAGGACTGGCGCGCGATGCTGGTACCGGCGACCACGGTGCCGGTGACCATCATCGGCGCGTTCGCCGCGATGGCGGCGCTCGGATTCACCATCAACATGTCGACGCTGTTTGCGATCGTGCTGGCGATCGGCATCGTCGTCGACGACGCCATCGTCGTGGTGGAAGGCGCCGCCCACAATATCGAGCAGGGCATGAACGGCCACGACGCCGCGATCAAGGCGATGGACCAGCTGTTCGCGCCGATCGTCGGCATCACACTGGTGCTGATCTCGGTGTTCCTGCCGGCCTCGTTCCTCGCCGGCCTCACGGGCCGCATCTACTCGCAATTCGCGCTGGTGATCGCGGCGACCGCGCTGCTGTCGGCCATTAACGCGGCGACCCTGAAACCGACGCAATGCGCGCTGTGGCTGCGTCCGGCCGTGCCCCCGGAGCGGCGCAATTTCTTCTATCGCGGCTTCAATGCGGTGTATGACCGCGTCGAGCGCGGCTACGCGCGGCTGATCACTTTCCTGGTCAAGCATGCAACCGTCTCGGTCGTATTCGCACTGATCCTGATCGGGATCGGCGGCTACGGCCTGTCTCGGGTGCCGACCGGCTTCCTGCCGATCGAGGATCAAGGCTACCTGATCGCCGCCGTGCAACTGCCCGACGGCGCCTCGCTCGAGCGGACCCAGAAGGTGCTCGACAGGGCCGCCGACATCATCAAGGCCACGCCCGGCGTCCAACAGGTCATCACCATCGCCGGCATCTCCGCGCTCGACAACAGCGCGAGCCTCGCCAATGCCGGCGTCGCCTACATCATCCTGAAGGATTGGGATGCGCGCGGCAAAGGCGAGGACCTGCGCTCGCTGGTGTACGGGCTCAACGACAAGGTCGCCGATATCATGGAGGCACGCACCCTGGTGCTGCCGCCGCCGCCCATCCAGGGCATCGGCAATGCCGCCGGTTTCTCGATGCAGGTCGAGCTGCGCGACGGCAATAGCGATTTCGGCAAGCTGCAGGCCATCACCGCCGCGATGGTCTCCAACGCCCAGAGCCAGAGCGCACTCCAGCGCGTCTCGTCCTCGTTCCGCTCGGCGGTGCCGCAATTCAACGTCGAGATCGACCGCGTCAAGACGCAGACGCTGCACCTGACGACGGACGCCGTGTTCTCGGCCCTGTCGACCTATCTCGGCTCGTCCTACGTCAACCAGTTCAACAAATTCGGCCGCGTCTTCCAGGTCTATACCCAGGCCGATCCCGGCTTCCGCGTCACCGAGCGCGACATCGCCAACATGCAGGTGCGCAACTCGAACGGCGACATGATCCCGATCGGCACGGTGGCCACGATCACGCCGGTCACCGGGCCGTCGCTGATCAGCCTCTACAACCTCTACCCCTCCTCGACCATCGTCGGCCTGCCGGCGCAGGGCTATTCGTCCGGCCAATCGCTCGAGCTGATGGAGGAGATCGCGGACAAGACGCTGCCGCCGGGCACCGGCTATGAGTGGACGGCGATGTCGTACCAGGAGAAGGCGGTCTCGAACCAGATCTACTGGGTGTTCGGGCTCGCCATGCTGCTGGTCTATCTCGTGCTCGCCGGCCAGTATGAAAGCTGGTACGCGCCGATCTCGGTGATCCTGGCGGTGCCGCTCTCGCTGCTCGGGCCGATGCTGATCCTCTCGGGGCTGAAGATCGAGAACAACCTCTACTGCCAGATCGGCCTGATCCTGCTGATCGCGCTGTCCGCCAAGAACGCGATCCTGATCGTGGAGGTCGGGCTCGAGCTGCACGGCCGCGACGGCAGGCCGGTGCTGGAAAGCGCGGTCGATGCGGCGCGCGCGCGCTTCCGCCCGATCCTGATGACCTCGTTCGCCTTCATCCTCGGCGTGGTGCCGCTGGTGATCGCGACCGGCGCCGGCGCCAGCGCCCGCAAGTCGATCGGCATCACGGTGTTCTCGGGCATGCTGGCCTCGACCTGCCTCGCGGTGCTGTTCGTGCCGGCCTTCTTCGTGGTGGTGCAGCGATTCGAGAACTGGCTGGAGCAACGCAAGACACCGAAGGCGCAGCCGGCCGCGGCGGTGAAATCTTGAAACAACCCCATGCACAGTAGGGATGGGGTTGAAAAGGCCCAAGGACTTCGTTTTTGCAGAATTTAGCTTGCACCGTCGGGCAAAACACCGGCATGATGGCATCATCGGCGGCATGCGTGAGGTGCCTGCTCCGTCATTGCGGGCGCAGAAGAGCGCACCGTCGTTCAACCCTTCTCGCTCGCCACCTGCCGCGCCTCGCCGCTCGAGACCAGCAGCACCGAGACCTTCGACTGCCTGAGCACCGCGTCCGCGACGCCGCCGAAGGAGAGATGCTCGCCCTGGATGCGGTCGACGCCCATGACGACGAGATCGACGTCGGTGGTGTCGATCTCGCGCAGGATCGCCGCCTCCGGCGCCCGGTTCACGCGCAGGGTCGTGGTGAGGTCGACGTCGTAGCGGGCGGCGAGATCGCTGGCGTCCTTGAGGATGCCTGCTTCCTGGGTCAGCCCGCGCGAGGCGCCGCGCTGCGCGCCCTTGTCGCGCGTCGTCGCGACATAGATCACGCGCAGCGAGCCCGATCCCGCCTGCGTCAGCGCCACCGCAACCTCGGCGCCGCGCTTGGAAATGCTGCTGCCCGAGATGGGAACGAGGATGTTGAGCCCATCGGGAACCGGCTGCTTCAGATGCTTGCCCTTGGCCGCCACGATCGCGAGCGGCCCCTCGAACTTTGCAGCGATGTCCTCGATCTTGCGGTCGAAGCGGTCCTTGGTCGCGGTGACCTTGTCGACGCCGACGACGAGGAGATCGAAACCCTTGCGCGCCTCCTCAGTGATGGTTTCGCCGAGCTCCGCGCGCCGCGCGCGGGTGACGACGTCGACATTGCCGGCGTCACCGCTGGGGGCGACGGTTTCGGCGGCCTTCTTCACGACGGTCTCGTGGCTCTCCGCCTCGGCCTGCTGCTTGGCGCGCATGCCGATATGCAGCACGGTGACGGGAAAGCCGCGCATGCCGGCGATCAGGCCCGCGACGTGGGCGGCGAAGGTGGCATTGACGCTCTCATCGACCGCGAGCAACGGACGCTCGAGATTGGCGACGAAGCCGCGCTTCTCGAACTCCTCGCGCTCCAGCCGCTCCTTCTCGTCCTTGTTCATCGGCAGCTTTGCCAGCGCCGCGCGCAGCATCGGCGGCATCGCCATCGTGGTCACGATCGCCATGGTCACGATCATCGTGAACAGATTCTGGCTGAGCACGCCGATGGAGAGGCCGATGGTGGCGATGATGACCTCGGTCGAGCCGCGCGCATTCATCCCGCTCGCCAGCGCCAGCGATTCCCGCGTGCTCAGGCCGCCGACAGTGCCGCCGACGAAGGCGCCACCGAACTTGCCGAGACTTGCGATCACGACGAGCAGGCCGGTGAGCATCAACAGACCGGGATCGCGCAGCACCGAGAGATCGGCGCTGAGGCCCGCAAGCCCGAAAAACACCGGCATGAAGAAGCTCGAGATCAGCCCGCGCAACCGCTCGTCGATCTGCCGAGTCAGGATCGGCGACTCCCCGACCAGGATGCCGGCGACGAAGGCGCCGAGCACGGTATGGACCCCGATCGCATGCGTGATCAGCGCCATCACGCCCATCAACAGCAGGATCACGGTGATGACCGCCGCCACGCTGACGAGGTTGTCGTTGGCCCAACGAATGAGCTGAAACACCAGCCTTCGACCGATGGTGAAGCTGACGGCGAGGAAGGCGAGCGTGCCGAGCACGGCTTTCGCCACCGAGGCGATGTCAGGCGTGCCCTGCGAGGCCAGGCTGAAGATGACGGCAATGATGATCCAGCCGATCGTGTCGTCGATCACGGCGGTCGCGACGATGATCTGGCCGACATTGCGGCGCATGAAATTCATCTCGCGCACGACCACGGCGACGATCTTGACCGAGGAGATCGACAGCGCCGTGCCCATGAACAGCGAGGCGACGAGACGCTGCTCCGGCTTCGGCAGCAGCGCATCAGGGAGGAATTCGCCGAGCGCGAAGCCGCAGGCGAACGGCACGAGGATGCCGGCGATCGAGATCGCGATCGCGGCCTTGCCGACCTTCCTGACCAGCTTGAGATCGGTCTCCATGCCCGTCAGCAACAACAGCAGCAGGATGCCGACTTGCGCGATGCCGTCGAGCATCGCCTTCTGCTCGGGGGTTTTGGGAAAGATCGCGGCCTGCGCCTCCGGCCAGATCCAGCCGAACAGCGACGGACCGAGGATGATGCCGGCGAGCAGCTCGCCGATCACCGAAGGCTGGCCGATGCGCTGCATGATCTCGCCAAGGCCGCGGCCGACCGCGATCAGCAGCACGATCTGGGCCACCAGCAGGAATTCGGAAGGCGCCGCCGATTTGCCGCCCTCGGCGCCGGCCGCCATGGTGGTGAGGACAAGCGCCGCGGGGACAAGGCCGACCGGCCGGAGCAGGCTCCACTGCATGCAGGCGTCTTTCCCCCGTTTGCTGTCCCGGCAAAGTGCCGGGGCCACGGCGATAGAACCCGCGGGAGGCGGAGCGGGTTCCCTGCGTGTCGCGGCGGGGTTCGGGTCCCGCAAGCGGGAAAGGGAGCGCAGGCACGGCAGGCGGAGCTCTAGGCTGCCGACTGGAGAGCCTGGAGTCTCCGCACGAATCCCAACGCCGCCTCGTTCAGATCGCCAAACCTGCTGCGCAGCGCCTCGGCGCGTGAGCCCGCGCCCTGCGCAATCGACTGGCCCATGACGGCCTTCGAACATACATCCTCCACTGACTTCTGGAGATGCTCGGCGCCCTCCGCGGCGCTGCGGGCGGCGCGATTGATGTCGCTTGTGGCGCCGCTCTGTTCCTGGACCGCTCTCGCAATCGTCGCGCTCTGCTCTCTGATGTCCCTGATGACGTCGACGATCGCGGCGATTTCGCTTGCCGCCGCCTGCGTCGCCGACTGGATGCCGAGCACCTGGGACGAGATGTCCTCCGTCGCGCGTGCGGTTTGCGTCGCGAGCGTCTTGACCTCCGCCGCCACGACGGCAAAGCCACGGCCCGCTTCGCCCGCGCGCGCCGCTTCGATGGTCGCATTGAGCGCCAGCAAATTGGTCTGACCGGCGATATCGCTGATCAATTCCACGACGCTCCCGATCTTTGTCGCGGCTTGCACCATGCTCTCCACCATTAACCCGGCCTGGGTTGCGCGGCCGCTGGCGATGTCAGCCACCTGGCTTGCTTCCTGGGCCCGTCCATTGATGTTGCGCGTGGAGGCATCGAGTTGCTCGACTCCGGCAGCCATGGTCTGCACGCTGCCGGCGATGCCCTCTGCGGACGCCGACGCCGTGCGGCTGCACGACAGATTGTCGGCGTTGAACCGCTCGAGTTCCTGGATCGCATCGGCAATGTGTCCGGCCGCCGCAACGACCTCGTCCACCGAGCCGACGACTGACCCCTCAAAGGACGAGGTCGCACGCGCAAGAACATCTCTCAGCTCGCTTTCCGCCTGCATCTTGAGCTGCGCTTGCGACGTCTGAAGCGACAACCGATCGGCCGAATGGTCACGCAGGACGGCGACCGCCGCGGCCATCGCGCCAATCTCGTCACGCCGGTCCAAGCCTGGAATGCTCCCTTCGATCTCACCCGACACGATCTTGCGCAGACGCTCCTCGAGCCGCCGCAGCGGCCGGGAGATGGTTCCTGCGATCAGAACCGCAAACGCCACACTCATGAGCACGACAAGCAGCGCGAGACCTCCGAGCCGCAGCGCCGCGGCCTTGAACGACGCGTCGAGATCGTCGACATACATGCCACTGATGACCATCAGCTTCAGGTCCGGAACCGCCCTGACGAAGGCCTGTTTGCGCAGCGGCTCCGGCTGGCCGTTGCGGGGGAAATGATAGGTGACGGTCCCGGCGCCGGCGCTATGGGCGAGATCGACGATCTCGCGGCGGAACAGGCGCCCGTTGACGTCGCCCTTGTCGATCAGGTTCTTCCCGACGTTCTCGGGCGTACCCCCGTCGGCCAGATTGAGCCCGTCCCAATCGTAAACGAAGAAGTAGTTGTTGCCGTCATACCGCGATGGCGCGACGATCTCCCTGATCCTCGCAACCAATTCGTCGCGCCTCATGCGGCCCGACAGCACCTCTGGCTGATAGGCTGCGATCTGCGATGCCACCACATCCACCGCGCCGCGCAGCGCCCTCGTCCGCTCGGCCTCCATCTGATCGCGCAACTGGATGAGGGACACGCCGACGAGAACCATCATCGCCAGAACACTGCCAAGCGTGAGCATGCCCAGCCGCCACGCGATCTTGATCTTCTTCATGCGAAATCCCTTGTCGCTGCAATGAATGCCGAAGCTTGCAGCCGAAAGCTTGACGAGGACTTTCACTCAGGGAGCGGAAGGCGGCGTCTTCTGCAGAATGTTATGCGTAATTTGCATCGGCCAGTCGGATCTCGCATCGAAAGGCGATGGGGATGCCGGCCGCGACGGAAGCCGCGGCCACGCTTCGTCGGGCAAAAAGGTACCGGCGCCCGAGACGAATCTGCAATCTTACCGGAGGTGTGCGCTTGGCCGGTGTGAGCCGAGCAGGTGCGGTGTCACGAGGTTCGTTCACAATGGCAGACCGGAAGAGAACGGCAGACGGCCAAAGTGACGTAATTGACCCGGAGCGGCCTTCAGATCGAAAGAAATTCTCGCTACCTTTCAGGCGAGCCAGCACTTCAGGTGGTCGCGTCCGGCAGGGAGCCTAATGAACATTTCGCTCGCACTCATCGCCGCCACCCTGCCTGCGGACTTTTCCGAACTAGAGGCGGATGCGACACTGGATGGTCACCGGCATCTGACCCGCTTCGCCGCGGAGTTTGCGTCTGAGCGAGCCATGTTCCACGCGATTTACACGTGTCGCGTGGATGGCCAATTGGCTGGGACTGGGGCAATTACGGACGAACCTGCGATGACCGTGCATCCCGGCAGGCGGATGCGCCGGCTTACGTGCACCGTCGATTTAGACGGCGCGAAATTGCCCGCACCATAGCGAGCGCGCTGATGTTGGAAGCGGCAACCAAGGTTTCCATCGTGACTGCGCACGCAGGAAACGATGGGGCCGCCAAGTTTTGGGAGGCGATTGGATTTAGACCCGTGCAAGATCAGGCTTGGTCTCACGAAGTACGGATAACAACCAAGTCCTGAGGTGCGGCAATGGCCCCTCAGCCGAACCACGCTGATCCCATCGTGGTGTCGGCTTCCGGCAGCAGTGGAGCGGGAGCGCGCCTGTGCCAACAGCCGCTCTTGTCACACAGCGGACCCCATGTCGGCGATATGCGCTGGCTAATCGGAGGACCTCACGTCCGCTTTCGCGTCGCCAACAGTTGGCGGATGTGGTCCAGCACGGGTCGATAATCCAGCCTCTTCGCGGCGTGCGGACCGTCCTCGCAAAGATCACCCGCCAACGCGAGAACCCTCCCGACTGTCGCGCCCAGCATCGTCTTCACATTCGGCTGGTTGCTCCGAATCCACGCAGAAAGAGCAAACCCCGAACCGGTGGGGCCGCCTACGTCGATCAAGGCGACATCGATAAAGTGTTTCCCGCCTTCGAGGCATTCACGAGCGTCGTCGTGGTGAGTTGCTTCCACAACGCGGTACCCACACTCGCGAAGGTACTCCGCCAGCGGATGGCGCACGAGCACATCTTGCTCGACAATCAACACAGTTGTTGTTTGCATGCAGATTACAGCGCCGGGCCGAGCATCTCCACGATCAGCATTGCGATCTGCTTGGGATCGTAGGGCTTGCGGATGAACCTACCTACGCGGCTCGCTGCGCTCTCCAATTCTATGCTTCCGGAGGCAACGAGGACAAGGAGCATCGGTTGCATATCGCGTACCCTCCCAGCCAACGCAAGGCCATCAAGGGTTCCCGGCATTCGGACGTCGGTTATAAGCGCGTCAATCCGCTCGCCTGATGCAATGTAGTCCATCGCCTCATCTGCGGTGCTCGCCTCAACAACCTCAAGCCCCACGCCTCGAAGCTGCTCAGCGACGTCGAATCGGATGAACCATTCGTCCTCCACGAGCAAAACCCTCACGCGCTCACTCTTCAGCTGCTCTTGGGGGACCATTGTTGCTCCTCGGACGCTGGTCGGCCAACCTCCGGAGTGGCGCAACGTTCCAAACCATTGACTTGTTCGCTAATTGCATGCCGCAAGCACCACCAAAAGTATCCCATGTTAGTGGGGAGTTCTGCTCGCGATGATAGATGTTGCCCATCACCAGCAGCGGCTCTGTTCGTAGGCACCGGTGGCTGAGAGACCGATTGCGCTCCCGCCTGCACAACCAGGGAGCGCAGCCATGCTAGTGCGCCGCGGAATTTGTCGTCCGTCCCAACACGAGTTCAACGAAATAGAACGATTACGAGAGCTCGTCACGGAAGCCCGAGACACCCTGATGCGATTTCCTGTGCCGGACACGTTCCTCGGGAGGAAAACACAGGAGCCGTTCCCGCAAGAGACCGCAAATGGCCGCTCGAAAATTCCGAATGATTCACATAGGTAAATTCCCGAATCAGGAACAGGTTGTTTGCTTGCGCCATCCTGCGTGACGGGGAAGTCACAATGCCTCATCGTATGTACCGTGCGTTAGAGCGGGATTGCCAGCTGCAGGCGGCCCTTACAGAGCACAAAGAAACGAGAGAGGAATTGAAGAAGATGCAAAGGGAGTACAAAGTCATAGCCGATTGGCTGGAGCGGCAATTGGCTGAGGCGGAACGGTCTCCCGATGTGCGATAGGTGCATCAGCATCGACAAAGAGCTTGCCGCGCTCAAACGTGTGAGACCTCTTGTAGACGATCAGCTGGCGCTGGCTCTGATGGCTGAAGTCGTCAAGGACCTTGATACAGAGCGGGCCACACTGCATTGGGACGAGAACCACACGACTAAGTGAATGGTCTGATCCGCACCGGCCACGGCGCGGAGTGTTGGCGGTTCATCCCGGCATGACTATCCCCGACAAACTGACGGAGTGTAAGGAAGCTAAGCCGTCCCGGCTGGAGCAGGCACGACTGGATGACTTCGCCTTACCTGCGACGCAGTACGCGCTCAGCGGTGACGTGAGCATCGCCTATCAGGTCATGGGCAATGGTCCCATCGATCTCGTGATGGTGCCGGGCCTGGTTTCGTAGCCGCGAAGCGGACGAAGCCTTGGTACACGACGGCCGCCCCCTCGAGTTGGACCAGGCACGGACGGAGCGCAACAAGTTTGAGGGTGAGCTATCAGCGAGTGTTTCTGACCGCCTCAGCCAGAATGGCGTAAAGCTGCGGCTTGCTGAATTCGTCGGGCTGCGGCCTCTTCCCTGTGTTTCGCGACACCTTCTTTGCGACTGGACGGGCGCAGGCTGCCGACGATGCCGGCCTCAGCTTCGGGGGCGGCCTTATGCTCGGTCTTGCTGTAGGTGGCTTGCGGCCGCGCTTCAGGCCCCTTCGGGTCAGCATGCCGCAGACCGCATTACGGCTGCACCCGAGACGGCGCGCAATCTGCGCGGCGCTCTGTCCTGCGGACCAGAGTTCAGTGAGAAGCGCGATGTCTTTCGCATCCCAGCCCATGGGAGATATCATAGCGCAGACTGCCGAACGCGCACCAGTCTAGTCTTCGTCCGGCTCGCGCACGACCGGCGGTTCATCAGCGTCATCTTCCTCATCGTCGTCTTCGTCTTCGTCGTCTTCATCGGGGTCTCTTGGCGGCATCGCGGTGCCCATGAGCACGAGCGGTGTCCAGCCGATCGCGGCGGCGAAAAATGTTTCGGAGGTGTGTTGCTTCATGGTGTTGCCACTCCTCGAAAAGAACGCGCAGTCGCATATCCCTGGCCGATGACGTGCAGATGCCGAAGGCGCGCAAACGCGACGGGATCAGGTCGACTGCATCAGCCGCGGGCGGCCCCCGCCACGTAACCTTGTGACGTTTGCGCCTACCTTATGCCAGAGGACGCATCGGGCTCTATGTTCACCAACACTTCGCCGGTGGTAATTTCGGGAACTCCAAGATCGAGGTCATGTAGACTTGCTTGAGCAAACGCCATTATCTTGTCGTTCGCTGTATTGGCGCTTTCGCGGTCGTCAAAGATCATCACGGCGATACCGACACCCTCGCCCGCATCCAGCACATAGTAAGATCTGAATCCCGGCGATTGCCTCAGGATCTGGCCGACCCCACTCCTGGCGCGGCGAGCGGCGTCCGCTACCGAACGAACCTTGGTGTACTTGCGAATGAGCATGTACATGACGTCACCACGCTGCCAAACGCCGCTCGCATCAAAGCATATCGGTCCCCCGTCAGGCTAGGGGCCAACTTCCGAGCTGTCACACCGCCCGGTTGGGCGGACCGCGCAACGCGCCTGTTTCCAATGAGCCATCTTCGCCCACAAGCGCGGGCGAGGTGCGGAGGCTTAGGAGCCCTCGAACTTGAACGACACGTTGAGCTTGGCGCGATAGGCTTCAACCTTTCCCTTTTCATCAAGTTGCATATCGAGCTTGACGACCTCTGCAATGCGAAGATCGCGGAGAGATTTTGCAGCTTGCTCGACCGCATTGGCGGCCGCTTTCTCCCACGAGTCACTGCTGGTACCGACCAGTTCTATGACCTTGTAGACGCTATCAGGCATGTCATCCTCCTGTCCGACATGACCCGGGAAATCTAGCATCAGGATCTCGACGCCGATACCGTTTCGCGAATGCCCCGGAACAAGAAGACAACTGCATTCGCGGAGGGCGGCTCTTGGCCCGAGCTAAAAGGGTCCGACTGGCTGTCGCTTTGCTGTTGAGCTGTCCTCTGTGATCCCAATCGTCCTGATGCTTGCCTTGGGGCCGCAGGGTCGGACAGCATCAGGATGCCCGCTCCCGACCCGGATCGTACGTCGGATCTCGTGTTGTGCGAAACCGTCGACACTGCTGCCCATGGAATGCTCTTCATTTACAGCAGGCTGGCCTGTCGCAGTTTACGCGCAAGACGGCGCGAGAACTGGATTTAACGATGCCGACATCCATTCTACTCAGCGCCGACGAGGTGCTCGAACAGGCGGGTCGACGTCGCTTATTGCCTTTAGGGCGTTGCGGCGCGCAGGGGCCACAAATCGTTCGAGTCGAGCGTTCGGCGCGGTGCTGACGAGACGAGATATTTCGACTATCCTTCCATGCGGGCATTCAAGGCGGGGCCCACGAGAGGAGACCGATGAGCACCGTAAAAAACGCTCTGGCCCAGAAGGGTGGCGCCCTGATCCACGTCGGTTCCGGCGACATGGTCGTCGAAGCTTTGCGCAAGATGCGCGACGACCGGGTCCGGTCGGTGCTGGTCATCGACGACGACGTGCTTGTCGGCATCGTGACCCAGGGTGACTGCGCGATCAAAGTGCTGCTGCCCGGGCTCGATGCGAAGCAGACACCGGTGGGCCAAGTGATGACCGGCAACCCGGTGACGGTCAAGCCGGACGATCCACTGGACGGCTGCATGGCAATGATGGCTCAGCGCAGTTTTCGCCATCTGCCGGTGCTGGACGCGGGCAAGGTCGTCGGAGTGATCTCGATCGGAGACGTTGTCAAGAACATCATCCGGGACTTGGAGCACAACGTGGACGACCTGATGGGCTACATCATGAAGGACGGGCCCGGGGGCTGACAGACGAACTGCCGTGCCGCACATCCAGGCAAGTTGCCCGGCGAAAAGCAAGTCGCCGAAAGCCGCCGCCAAGCCCAAAGGCCCCGGGGTCTCTCCCGGGGCCCTTCGATCACGCGCAGAATTTCCCGAGGGGGCGGACCAACGCCTTTATCCCCCCGCTGCACCAACCGCGGCGACGCCAGGCACGACGGTCTCCGACGTGCCCTCTTCGACCAGACCTCGCTCGTCTTCCCACTTCGCCACGGCAGCCGTTGCGATGCCGTTGCCGATGACGTTGGTCATGGTCCGCCCCATGTCGAGGAACTGGTCGATACCCATGATCAGAAGCATGCCGCCCACCGGCAGGTTGAACATCGGTAGCGTCGCGGCAACGACGACGAGCCCGGCGCGCGGCACGCCGGCGATGCCCTTGCTGGTCACCATCATCACCAGCAGCATGACGAGCTGCTGCGTGACGCCCAGCTCGATGCCGTAGGCTTGGGCGATGAACAAGGCCGCAAACGCCTGGTACATCATCGAGCCGTCGAGGTTGAAAGAATAGCCCAGCGGCAGCACGAAGCCGGAGATGCGCTCGCTGACACCGAACCTGGTCAATTGCTCGATCATCTTGGGATAGGCAGCCTCGCTGCTCGCCGTCGAGAAGGCCAGCAGCATCGGCTGGCGCAGCAGGCCGATGAGATGAAGGACGGGCCGGCCCAGCGCCAGCAGACCGGCGAGGACGAGGACGGTCCAGAGCACCGCCAGGCTGAAATAGAAGGTGGCGATGAACTTGCCGTAGGTCAGGAGCACGCCGAGCCCCTGCGTGGTGATGACAGCCGCAATCGATGCGAACACGCCGAGCGGCGCGAACTTCATCACGAAGCTGGTGATCTGCAGCATGATGTGGACCAGTTCGTCGATCGACGCCGCGATGGTCCCGGCATGGCTGGTCTTCAGCCTGCTCAGCGCCAGTCCGAAGAACACGGCGAAGACCAGGATCTGCAGGATCTCGTTCGCGGACATGGCCTGGGCGATGCTGGTCGGAAAGACGTGGGTGATGAAGTCCTTCAGATTGAAGCCGGCGGTCTGCAACGTGCTGGTGGCATCGGCATCGGGAAGCGGCAGCTGCAGGCCGTGCCCCGGCGCGAACAGGTTCGCAAAGACCATGCCGAGGCCGAGCGAGACGAGCGAGGCCGAGACGAACCAGCCCATCGACCTGGCGGCAATGCGGCCGACCGCTCCGCCTTCGGAGCCGAGGCTGGTGATGCCTGACACGATCGTGGCGAAGACGAGCGGCGCAATGATCATCTTGATCATGCGCAGGAACACATCGGTGACAACAGAGAAATAGCCGGCGATGGTCTTCGCCATCTCCGGCGTCGGAGCCAGTTCGTGGCAGGCGTAACCCGCCAGGATGCCGAGCAGCAGGCTGAGCACGAGAGCATTGGTCAGACGGTTGGACCGCGCAGGTGAATTATCGGCGCTTGATGTCATTTCCTTGTTTCCTCCCTTGGACGCTTTGGTTCACGACGGTTGGATCTGGCGGCCATCCTGGTCCGCGGCGGCCAGACTTTGCGGCCGCGTCAGCATCTCGGGCTTCAGGATCGCCGCGAGGGTGGCCTCGGTGAGCAGCCCGCGCTGGCGCACCAGCTCGGCAACACCGCGACCCGACGCATGAGCCTCCACGGCGACGGCCGTGGCGGCGGCATAGCCGATGTATAGATTGAGTGCGGTCACCAGGCCGATCGAGTTCTCGACATCGGCCCGCAGCCGGTCCCGGTTGGCTGTGATCCCCGCGACGCAGCTCCGCTCCAGTGTCAGGCAGGCCTGGCTGAGATGGCTGATGCTCTTGAACAGGCTGTGCGCAATGATCGGCTCGAACGCATTGAGCTGGAGTTGGCCGGCTTCGGCGGCCATCGTCACGGTGATGTCGTTGCCAATGACTTCGAAGGCGACCTGGTTCACGACTTCAGGGATCACGGGGTTGACCTTGCCGGGCATGATCGAGGAGCCGGCCTGGACGGCCGGCAAATTGATCTCCCCGAAGCCGGCCCGCGGGCCGCTCGAGAGCAACCGGAGATCGTTGCAGATCTTGGAGATCTTGACCGCGACGCGCTTCAGCACGCCCGAGATCTGAACGAATGCACCGCAATCCTGCGTCGCCTCGACGAGATCAGGCGCGGTGACCAGCGGCAATCCGGTGATCGCATTGAGATAGCGGCAGACGAGACGCGCATAATCCGGATGCGCGTTGATGCCGGTGCCGATGGCGGTCGCGCCCATGTTGATCTCGTGGATCAGCAGCCCCGCCTCGCGCAGCCGCTCCTGATCCTCGCCGACCATGACGGCGTAGGTGTTGAACTCCTGTCCCAGCGTCATCGGCACCGCATCCTGCAGCTGGGTGCGGCCCATCTTCAGGACATCCTTGAAAGAACAGGCCTTGCCGGCGAAGGCGAGACGCAGCACGTCCATCGCCTCCACGAGATTCTGCAGGCCATGAGACGTCGCGATCTTCAGCGCGGTGGGGTACACGTCGTTGGTGCTCTGGCTCATGTTGACGTGCTCGTTCGGATGCAGCGCGGCGTACTCGCCCCTGCCATGGCCGAGGATTTCCAACGCCCGGTTCGCGATCACCTCATTGGCGTTCATGTTGGTGGAGGTGCCGGCGCCGCCCTGGATCACGTCAACGACGAACTGGTCGTGGAGGCGGCCGGCCCGCAATTCCTCGCAGGCCGCCACGATCGCCCGCCCGCGGCGCTGGTCCAGCAGACCGAGCTCCATGTTGGAGAGCGCCGCCGCCTGCTTGACGGCAGCGAGCGCATTGATCAGCTCGGGATAGGCCGAGATCGCGGTGCCCGAGATCGGAAAGTTCTCGACGGCGCGCATGGTGTGAACGCCGTAATAGGCCTCAAGCGGCACCTCGCGCTCGCCAAGCAGATCATGTTCCGTCCGCATGTTTTCTCCCGCAAATCGGCTCCGTTGTCCGCAGACAGCGGCAGGGGATGCATGCGCCGAGGGACGGAGGGCCGTCCAATGTTATGCCGGCAAGTTCTATTCCGAATTTGCATAGATTTCCCCGGCGCGTCAGGGCATCTTCCGGCGAGCGAGGCTGACCGGAGCAGGCACGATGGAGTTGAAATGGCTGGAGGATTTTCTCAGCCTCGCCCGCACCCGCAGCTTCTCGCGCGCGGCCGATGAGCGGCACGTGACGCAATCGGCGTTCAGCCGCAGGATCCAGGCGCTGGAGCTTTGGCTCGGCGTGTCCCTCGTCGACCGCAGCAGCTATCCGACCACGCTGACCACCGAGGGCCGCGAATTCCTGGAGACCGCGGAAGAAACGGTCCGTATGCTGCATGCGAGCCGTCTCGCGCTTCAGGCCAGCAAACGGCCGAACACGCAGATGGTCTCGGTCGCGGCCCTGCACACTTTGTCGCTGCATTTCTTTCCGCGCTGGTTCAGGAGCATCGAGCAGGAGGTCGGGCCGATCGGCAGCCGGTTGCTGCCCGACGATTTTCACAGTTGCCTGCAGGCGCTCGTCGAAGGCAGCTACGACTTCCTGCTCACCTTCCATCACGCCAATGTGCCGATCCTGCTGGAGCCGGAGCTCTACCCCCATGTCGTCGTCGGCATGGACAGTTTCGTCGCCGTGCGCAGTGCAACATTGCCGGCCGCGGCGGACGATGCCGCTTCGCTTCCCCTGCTCAGCTATGCCTCGAACTCTTTCCTGGGGCGGGTCGCCACCTTCGCGCAGGCCCAGGCCGGCTCGCCGCCCGCGCACGTGACGCATACCAACGAGAACGCCATGGCGGAGGGGCTGAAATTCATGGCGCTGGAGGGCTATGGCCTGGCGTGGCTGCCGCGCAGCCTGGTCGCCCGGGAGCTGGACGAGGGCACCCTCACCATTGTCGGCCCCGAGATTCCGCTGGAAGTCCGGCTCTATCGCAGCGCGCGGAGGACGCGGCCGATCGTGGAGAAGGTCTGGAGCGCCGCGCAGGCGGCCAGCCCCGAAACTATGTAGAAGCCGCATATGCCGTTCTGAACAGGCATTGGATTTGCCTGAAGCAAGCATGCATCGTGGCTCCAACAAGGAGACTTCGATGCTTGGTATTCTGGGCGGCATGGGCCCGATGGCGACCGTGGATTTCATGGGCAAGATCGTCAGGAACACACCCGCATCGTGCGACCAGGACCACATCCAGATGGTGGTGTGCGCGGCAACCGATGTGCCCGACCGAACCGCCGCCATTCTCGGCCGGGGCCCGGATCCGCTTCCCGCCATGCTGAATGCCTTGCGCCGGCTCGAGCTGTCCGGCGCGACCCGGATCGCCATCCCCTGCAACACCGCCCACCATTGGCACGGCGCGCTGCAGGGCGAGACGCCGGTGCCGATCATCCACATCGTCGACGCCGTTGCCGACGGGCTCGCTGCGCAGCAGGCGAGCAACCCGACCATCGGCCTGCTTGCGACCGACGGCACGGTGCACGCCGGAATCTACCAGCAGCGCCTGGCCGAACGCGGTTATGCCTGTGTGGTGCCTGGCGCGAAGGCGCAAGCCGAGGTCATGCGCGCGATCCGACTGGTGAAGGCGGGACACACGGACGAAGCGGCCGGCATTCTGGGCCGGGAAGCAGAGGCGCTCGCGGCCAGGGGCTGCTCGCACGTCGCCATGGCCTGCACCGAAATCCCCCTGGCCCTCGCCACGCCGGACAGCGATATCGGCGCGGCATTGCTGGACCCGACCGACCTTCTCGCACGGGCCTGCGTCAGATCATGCCTGGCCGCGCCGCAGGAGGCGATGCGGGAAGTCGCCTAGCCCTTCCCTCACGCCGCAGCGGGCGCCTCGATCTCGCGCGGCAGGATGATCGCCGCCGCGATCGCGAGCAGGCAGAGGCCGGCGAAGGCGTGCAGCATGGTGACGAAGCCGCCCTGCCCGTAGAGCCAGGCGACGAGGCCGACCGAGGCGCCCGCCGCGGTGAAGCCGATGAAATAGCGCACCGCGTAGGCGCGCGAGCGCCATTCCTCGCTGGTGTATTTGCCGACCATGGCATCGTTGACCGTGACCTGGCCGAACGCGCCCATGACGATGCCGATCGAGACCAGGATCAGCGGCAGATTCGACAGGCTCGCGGCCAGATACAGGAACGGCGCCAGCATGAAGGACAGCGGCAGCGCCACCGTCTTCAATGAGTAACGGTCGAGCAGCCGGCCGATCGTGTACTGCGTCATCGCGCCGAACACGTAGACGCAGGCGGCGATGACCCCGAGCCACGCGGGGCTCCTGGTCAGGTCCGCGAGCCGCTCGGCGAACAGCTTTGGCAGCGCGACGGTGACGGCATTGAACGTGGTGGAGATCGCGATCACGACGATGAGCAGCGACAGCACCACGCGCCACATGTCCTGTTTTGCCACCCGCGCCTGCGCCGCCGCCTGCTTGCTGCCCTTGCGGTCCTCGTGCACCACCATCATCGCGAAGGCGAGGCCGATCAGGATGGTGACGATGCCGGGGATGATGAAGGCAGAGCGCCAGCCGAGATATTGCCCGATCACGCCGGTGACCAGGGCGGACGAGGCCACGCCGAGATTGCCCCAGACGCCGTTGATGCCCATCTCGCGGCCGAGCCTCTCGGCATAGGACACGATCATCGCCGTGCCGACAGGGTGATAGATCGAGGCGAACACGCCGATCGCAAGCAGCGCGCCGCCGAGCTGCAGCGGGGTCTGCACGAAGCCGACCGAGATCATGGCGGCGCCGATGCCGATGAAGAAGATCAGCATCATGTGGCGGCGGCTCCAGCGGTCGCCGAGCCAGCCCGTCAACAGCGAGCCGGCGCCAAAGGCGATGAAACCGGGGGTCGCGTAGGGAAGCAGTTCCGAATAGGCCATGCCCAGCGCCGGCCCCATGATGATCACGGCGGCGGCGAAGATCAGCATCGAATAATGGTCGATGAAATGGCCTGCGTTGACGAAACTGATGACCCTGGCGGGGCTGTTCATTCGGAATTCTCTCCTGCTCCGAAAGGAGTTATATGTCATGGGCATGACGGAATGCTGCCAATGACTGTCGTCGAAACGCCAATCCTCCGGGAGGTCCAGGGTAATCATCGCTCCACCGCGGGCGTGCACCTGGTCGCGCGCGATTATCCGAAGGGCATGCGGATCGATCTGCACATGCACCGCGAGTCGCAGCTGATCTATGCGGCGAAGGGCACGATGCAGGTGACGACGCCAGGAGGACGCTGGCTGGTGCCGCCGGACCGCGCGGTCTGGGTGCCGGCCGGGCTCGAACATGCCATCGACCTGCTCGCCGACATCGAGATGCGCACGCTGTATTTCGACCTCGCCTGGCTCAAGCGGGAGCAGCGCTACGAGGGGCTGACCAAAGAATTCGTGGTGCGGGTGTCGCCGCTGCTCAACCAGGCGATCCTCGCGCTGTTCGACGCGCGCAACACCGCGGAGCGCACCGAGCTGCTGGTGCGCCTGGCGATGCTGGAATTGCACCAGGCCGAGGATTCCGCGACCTTCGTGCCGCTGCCGCACGAGCCGCGCTGCCGGCGCGCGGCGATGATCGTGCTCGACGATCCAACCGGCCTGCACGACATCGACACGCTGGCGCGCGAGGTCGGCACCTCCGCGCGCACGCTGTCCCGGCTGTTCTCGAGCGAGACGCAGCTCAGCTTCAAGAGCTGGTGCCAGCGCGCAAGGATTGCCGCGGCGATCCGGCGGATATCCACGGATGCGAATGTCTCGATGAAGCAGCTCGCGACGCAACTCGGCTATGCCAGCGTGCCGGCGTTCTCGGCCGCCTTCCGGCAGGTGACGGGTCGGACGCCGACGGAGTTTGCGGGGAAGGATTGAGGCGAACGCGCCCGCGTCCCTGTCAGCGAGGAGATCGCGACAAAATTGGTAGCAATTTTGCGCTGATGCCACCAAGCAATACAGACTGTCCGGCCAAGGGACTCTGGATTGGTTCGCTTCGCTCCAATGGCGTTGTGAGGCAACTGCCCCCAGCCCGGCACAGCGGCAGTCTCGGAAATGCACGGCCCGACTAAAGATGCCGCATCCCACCGCTTGATTGTGATCGGCTTCCGCCTAAATCCGATGTAAGCTTCCGCACCGCACAAACCCGGATTCGAAAGCCCAGATGGCCAATGCCTTCTTCTCCGACCTGCTCGCCACGATCTCCGAGCGCGGCCGCACCCTGCTGCGCCGGGGGAATTCAGCCGATACCCGGCAGGACGCCGATGGACTGATCGCGCTCTGCGGTGCGCTGCTGTCGGGCCGGGGCGAAGCTTCCGGCACCGCCATGGCGCGCGAGGTGCTCGACATCTACCGGCAGCTGGATGCGGCAGGACGCCGCGCCTTCTTCGAAGGCCTGCTGCGCGATTTCGGTCCCGATCGGGAGCGGCTGTCGAAGGCGATCGAAAGGTGGCGCACTCAACCTGATGACGAGGATGCGAGCTCGCTGCACTTCGCCTCGGAACCGCGGCGGCAGGAGCTTATCCGGCGTCTCAACCGCGCGCCTGGCGGGACCGGCGACCTCGTCGCCATGCGTGCCGATCTGCTCGGCATGATGAACGGACACACCCACCTCGCCGCGCTCGATCGCGACGTCTCGCATCTTCTCTCTTCGTGGTTCAACAGGGGGTTTCTCGTGCTGCGCCGGATTGACTGGTCGACCCCGGCCAACATCCTCGAAAAGATCATCCGCTACGAAGCCGTGCATGAAATCAGGGACTGGGACGATCTGCGCCGTCGCATCGATCCGGTCGACCGCCGCTGCTACGCCTTCTTCCATCCCGCGATGGTCGACGAACCCCTGATCTTCGTCGAGGTCGCGCTGACCGAGACGATTCCCGGCGCGATCGCGCCGCTGCTGGCCGTCGATCGACAGTATCTTCCGATCGAGAAAGCGCGCACCGCCGTGTTCTATTCGATCTCCAACACCCAACGCGGCCTGGGCGGCATCTCGTTCGGCAGCTTCCTGATCAAGCAGGTGGTCGAGGAGCTGCGCCGCGAATTGCCCAAGCTCGACAGTTTCGTGACGCTGTCGCCGGTGCCGGGCTTCATGTCATGGCTGAAGCAGGACAAGGACCTGCCGCTCTCGGACGAGGACCGCGAGATCCTCAAGCGGCTCGACGATCCCAAATGGTACGAGAATCCGGAGACGACGACGCAGCTGCGCGGCGTCATCGAGCCGCTCGCCGCCTATTATTTCCTGAAGGCGCGGACGTCGAAAGGCCGCCTGATCGATTCCGTCGCCCGCTTCCACCTCGGCAACGGCGCGCGGCTCGAGCGCATCAACTGGCTCGGCGACCTCTCGCCGAAGGGCCTGCGCGAATCCGCCGGCGTCATGGTGAACTATCTCTACCGCCTCGACGACATCGAGAAGAACCACGAAGCCTACGCCAATGACGGCGAAGTCGTGGCGTCGAGCGCGGTGAAGAAGCTGCTGCGGGGCGAAGGACGACGGTTGCTGGATATGCGGTTGTCGTAGGGGGGCGGGCGGACTCACTGTTCACGCCCGCCGTCATTGCGAGCGCAGCGAAGCACTCCAGACTGCCTCTGCTGAAAGACTCCGGGTTGCTTCGCTTCGCGCGCAATGACCGAGTATGCGGCAGCGTGTCGGCCTACTCCGCCAGCGCCTGCATCTCCCTGTAGAGTTCGGACTTGCCTTCGAAGCCGATGCCCGGGAGCTCAGGCATGGTGATGTGGCCGTTTTCGACGCGGACGCCGTCGGGGAAGCCGCCATAGGGCTGGAACAGGTCGGGGTAGCTTTCATTGCCGCCGAGCCCCAAGCCGGCCGCGATGTTGAGCGACATCTGGTGGCCGCCGTGCGGGATGCAGCGGCTGGGGGACCAGCCGTAGGTCTTCAAGACTTCCAGCGTGCGCTGATACTCGCACAGGCCGTAGGACAGCGCGCAGTCGAATTGCAGCCAGTCGCGATCCGGGCGCATGCCGCCGTAGCGGATCAAATTGCGGGCGTCCTGGTGGCTGAAGAGATTCTCGCCGGTCGCCATCGGACCGGGATAGAATTCGGCGAGCGCGGCTTGCAACGCGTAATCGAGAGGATCGCCTGCTTCCTCGTACCAGAACAGCGGATAATCGCGCAGCATTTTTGCGTAGGCGATACCGGTCTCGAGATTGAAGCGACCGTTGGCGTCGACGGCGAGCTGCGCGTCCTTGCCGATCTCCTTCAGCACCGCCTCGATGCGCTTGCGGTCCTCCTCGATATCGGCGCCGCCGATCTTCATCTTCACGACGTTGTAGCCGCGATCGAGATAGCCCCGCATCTCAGCTCGCAGCATCGCGAGATCCTTGCCGGGATAATAATAGCCGCCGGCGGCGTAAACGAAGACGCGCGGATTGGCCTTCACACCATGGCGCTCGGCGAGCAGACGAAACAGCGGCTTGCCCGCGATCTTCGCCACCGCATCCCACACCGCCATGTCGATGGTGCCGACCGCGACCGAGCGCTCGCCATGGCCGCCCGGCTTCTCGTTGGTCATCATCGCGGCCCAGACCTTGTCAGGGTCGAGATTGTCAGCCGATGCATTCAGCAGCGACTTCGGATCGGCCTCCGTGATGCGCAACGCAAAGCGCTCGCGGATCAGGCCGCCCTGCCCGTAGCGGCCGTTGGAGTTGAAGCCGTAGCCGACGACGCGCCTGCCGTCCGCTACCGCGTCGGTGACGACGGCAACGAGGCTCGTCGTCATCTTGGTGAAGTCGATATAGGCGTTGCGGATTGGGGACGAGATCGGTTTGGTGATCTCGCGGATGTCGACGATGCGGACGGACATGGGGACGGCCTTTCACTTTCGTCATTGCGAGCGTAGCGAAGCTATCCAGAGTGTATCCGCGGAAATAGTCCGGATTGCTTCGCTTCGCTCGCAATGACGGGGAGAGGGAGTGGGGCTCCTCGCAATGACGAGGACAGAGAGCGCCCGTCGCAACGACGAGGAGAGTGCGCGACGCTTACTTCTTATCCCTGAAGTACGGCTCCACGGGCCCATGCACCTTGATGGTCAGCGGATTGCCGTAGCGGTCCTTGGCGTTGCCGGCGGTGACGCGGACCCAGCCCTCGCTGATGCAGTACTCTTCCACGTTGGTCTTCTCGATGCCCTTGAAGCGGATACCGACGTCGCGCGACAGGATGTCGGCGTTGTAGTAGGGGCTGTTGGGATCGACCGAAAGACGGTCGGGAAATTCGTCGCTCATTGATGTCTCGCTCATAACAGGGTCTCGATCTTCTGCCGCAATCCTTCCGGCCGCGCGGTCGGCGCGTAGCGCGCAGTCACGTGGCCGGCACGATCCACCAGGAATTTGGTGAAATTCCATTTGATGGAAGCGCCGAGGAGTCCGGATTGCTGGCGTTTCAGGTACTCATACAGGGGGTGCGCCCGTGCGCCGTTGACGTCGATCTTTTCGAACAGCGGAAAGGTGACGTCGTAGTTCGTGGAGCAGAACGCCTGGATCTCGTCGGCCTGCCCCGGCTCCTGCGCGCCGAACTGGTTGCAGGGAAAGCCGAGCACCGCGAAGCCGCGCGGCGAGAGATCGCGATGCAGATCCTCCAAGGCCCGATATTGCGGCGTGAAGCCGCATTTGCTGGCGGTGTTGACGATCAGCAGCACCTGCCCTTCGTAGGCGCGCATGGACACCTCGTCGCCGGCAAGAGAATTGGCCTTGAAATCATAAAACGCGGACATGGCTAACCCACGGGATCGATCGGCGACGGCGGCACGCCGCCCGCCTCGATCGCTTCGCCGGCGAGCAGACAGAGATCCTCGCGATAGCGGCCGGAGACGATGTGGACGCCGACCGGAATCTTGCCGACGAGGCCTGTCGAGACGACCAGGCCCGGCAGCCCCATGAAGGGGGTCGCGATCTGCGGCAGCTGCGCTTCCCAGACGCGCTCGAAGGATTGAGCGTCCTTGCGGTCGAGATGATCGGGGAACGGCAGCTCGCCGGACACCGGCGTCAGCACGACGGCGTATTTCTCGAAGAACAGCATCCAGTCGCGGGTCAGCGTGGCGCGGCGGGTCAGCGCCTGCGCGTAGTCGGCCTGGTCCATCGGCGTCACCTTGGCGCGGTTGCCGCGCAGACACGCCAGCGCGCCGGGATCGCCCTCGCGCTCGGCCATCTCAAGCTGCGCCTCATAGGCTTCGCCAAGCCAGAGTTTTCGCTGCCATGTGACGGCTTCGCGCATCGGCGGGGTGTTCTCGATCACCTCGACGGTCCACCCCGCGCGCTCGAGGCGCTTGCCGGCGTCGGTCACGGCCGCCTTCACCTCAGGCGTGGTGGCGAGGCCGTCCGGGTTGAGGCAGACCGCAGCGCGCTTGTCGCGCGCGGGGCCTTCCAGCGGGACCGGCACATACCAGGGATCGCGCACGTCGCGCGCCGACATCGCGGCGAGCGAAATGCGCAGGTCATTCACGGTGCGTGCCAGCGGGCCCGACACTGCCATGAGCTGCGGCCCGATCGGGCGTTCCGGCAGCGCCGGGTTGAATGCGGGAATGCGGCCCAAGGTCGGGCGCAGGCCATGCACGCCGCAGGCATAGGCGGGATAGCGGATCGAGCCGGCGATGTCGGTGCCGTGGGCGATTGCACCGATGCCGGCAGCGACCGCCGAGCCGGCGCCGCCGGACGAGCCGCCGGGGGTCAGCGAAGCATCGCGCGGGTTCTTGGTGTCGCCATGGACGAGATTGGTGGTGAACCAGCGATAGGAGAAGGCCGGGCAATTGGTGCGGCCAAGGAGAACAGCCCCGGATTTACGGAAATTGGCGACGACGGGATTGTCCTCGCGGGCGATCAAGTCGCTCTGCAGCTTGAGGCCGTTGGTGGTGGCAAAGCCCGCCTGGTCGACATTGGCCTTGATGGTCACGGGCACGCCGGCGAGCACGCCGG
Source organism: Bradyrhizobium sp. USDA 4474 (assembly GCF_054057515.1). Taxonomy (NCBI): domain Bacteria; kingdom Pseudomonadati; phylum Pseudomonadota; class Alphaproteobacteria; order Hyphomicrobiales; family Nitrobacteraceae; genus Bradyrhizobium; species Bradyrhizobium sp. USDA 4474. The sequence goes on from NZ_JBSRZJ010000002.1 coordinate 1,823,903, forward strand.
GGTCTTCCCCCCTGGCAATGGCGGCATCCACGGCGTCGGCCTGCTTGATCACGTCCTCGGGCCGGTGGTCGATGACGGCGTTGAGCTGGGGGTTGACCGCGTCCAGGCGATCGAGGCCGGCCTTGGCCGCCTCCCGGGCCGACACCTTCCTGGATTTGACGAGATTCGCGAGGTCGGCTGCCGAGAGGCGCCAGAGATCTTGCATGACATGCTCCGTGTAACCGGCGTCTTTTAGCGCCGGGAACGCGGCAAAGCCATGCGGATTTCGCAGGGAAACCGTCATTGCGTGCGAAGAAGCAATCAAGGCTGTCGCCGCGGAGGCAGTCTGGATTGCTTCGTCGCTTCGCTCCTGCCAATGACGGGAGGGAGCGGCGGCCCCTCTAATGCCGCGTCGCGGACTCGCCCGGCATGTCCAGCAGCGCCTCGCTGAAGGGAAATTCCAGAACGATCTCGCCGTCATCGTCGGTGACCTCGATGACCGCCTCGAGCAGGGCCGGCTGCGCGCCCTCGGACTTCACGACCTCCAGGATCATCTGGCGGGCGACCTCCCAGGCGCGATCCGGGTTGCGCAGATCCTCGCCGTCGGGATCCACGATCAGTTCGTCGCCGATACGGGTGTTGAAGAAATATTTGGGCATCACGAGATCCAGCTAAAGGCGCCTGTATCGGATTGAAAGCTGCACTGCACTCACAACTGCTTTATCAGGACAGGGTTCGCGACCGAATGTGCCAAGCGCGAGGCCGCATCCCCGGAAGTAATGTTCCCAGTGTCATTTTTCGCGTCGCAACATGGCGTTTCTCGGGAAGATTTCTCTGGCGAACTTTTTCGCCCGCATTAGTTTACCCATGGTCGGACACGTCCGAGTTCGCAGAAATGGAGAACCAAAATGGCCTGGAAAGCCCCCAAAATCGTCGAAGTGCCCTGCGGCATGGAAATCAACATGTATGTGAGCGCCACCCGTAAGTAAGCGGTCGGCGAGTTAAGCGTTCTGCGCATGGGTCTTTCGGTCGCGAGCGGTTTCCCGGCGGGAAACTGTGTCGGTCTGAGATCCCCTTCGCGAATTTGCCCCAGGAGACGGATCATGCTTCGCGTCGTCGTCCTGGGCGCCGGCGCCGGCGGCGGTGTTCCGCAATGGAATTGCGGTTGCGACGGTTGCCGGGCGGCCCGCGCCAATGGCCATGAGCTTTATCGAACCCAGGCCTCGGTCGCCTTCAGCGGTGACGGCGAGCACTGGTTCCTGATCAACGCCTCTCCCGATCTCCGCCAGCAATTGAATGCCACGCCGCAGCTGCATCCCAAGGCGGGCGCGCTGCGCCATACGCCCGTTGCCGGCGTGATCCTGACCAACAGCGAAGTCGATGCGGTCGCGGGCCTGCTGTCGATGCGCGAGGGCTCGCCCTTCACTGTTTATGCGCATGAGAAGGTTCTGGCGATCCTGGCCAGCAACAGCATCTTCAACGTGCTGAACGAGAAGAGCGTCAAGCGCCAGCCGATCGGCATTTCCGAGCCGTTCGAACCGAGATTCCCGGACGGCGCGCGCTCGGGCCTTGAAGTGCTCGCCTTCGCCGTGCCGGGCAAATCGGCCTGGTATCTCGAAGGCAAAACGCATCCCGGCGGCGAGAGCGGCGACGGCGACACGCTGGGCGTGAAGATCACCGACAAATCGACCGGCAAGTGCTTCTATTTCATCGCCGCCTGCGCCGAGGTCACCGATGCGGTGAAGGCCGAGATCGACGGCGCCGCACTGGTGTTCTTCGACGGCACGGTCTGGCAGGACGACGAGATGATCAAGGCCGGGCTCGGCCACAAGACGGGCAAGAGCATGGGCCATGTCGCGATGTCCGGCGCCGATGGCGCGATCGCGCGGCTGGCCGATCTCTCACTCGACAGGAAGATGTTCCTGCATATCAATAACTCGAACCCGGCGCTGCTGCCCGGTACGCCTGAACGCAAGACGGCCGAGGCGGCGGGATGGCAGATACCCGCCGACGGAACGGAGATCGTGCTGTGACTGCCGCGTCCAAGCCTGAAATGAACATGACTGGAATCACTGCGCTCTCTGTCGGCAAGGACATCCGGCTCACGACCGCCGAGGAACTGGAGGCGACGCTGCGTCACATCGGCGCCACGCGCTATCACAGCCTGCATCCGTTCCATAAGCTGCTGCACGGCGGCAAGCTGAACAAGGGCCAGGTGCAGGCCTGGGCGCTGAACCGCTACTATTACCAGAGCACTATCCCGATCAAGGACGCGGTGGTGATCTCGCGCTTCCGCGACCGCGCCACGCGGCTGGAATGGCGCCACCGCATCGAGGATCATGACGGGGATGTCGGCTCTGAAGGCGGCATCGAGCGCTGGCTGAAGCTGACCGAAGGTCTCGGCCTCGACACGGCCTATGTGGAATCGACCGAAGGCATTCTGCCGGCGACGCGCTTTGCGGTGGAGGCCTATGTGCACTACTGCCGCGAGAAGAGCCCACTGGAGGCGATCGCCTCCTCGCTGACCGAGCTGTTCGCGCCAAACCTGCACGAGGAACGCATCTCGGGCATGCTGGAGCATTACGACTTCGTCAATCCCGACATCATGAGCTACTTCAAGCGCCGCCTCACGCAGGCGCCGCGCGATGCCGGTTTCGCGCTCGACTATGTCAAGACGCATGCCACGACGCCGGAGCAGCGCGCGCAGGTCTGCAACGCGCTGATCTTCAAGACCAACGTGTTGTGGGTGCAGCTCGATGCGCTCCAGCACGCCTATGTCGAAGGCAACATTCCGCCGGGCGCGTTCGTGCCCAAAGAAAACTGAGAAGGCGAGCTGAGGAATAAGAGCATGGTCCGGCCGCGGAACATCAGCGTCAGCGAGGCAAGCCGCCCCGTGCTGCCGCGGCACGCCAAGCTCAAATATGACGAGACGCGACAAGTCTGGGTGATCCTGGCGCCGGAACGCGTGCTGGCGCCTGATGAAATCGCGGTCGAGGTCTTGCAGCTCTGCGACGGCAGGCGCAGTGTCGGGGAGGTATCCGATCAGCTGGCGGCGAAATACGCCGCCCCCCGAGAGGCGATCCTGGCCGACGTCATCGTCATGCTCCAGGATCTCGCGGACAAGGGCTTCCTCACCGAAGTCAGGGAGAAGACGCCATGAGCGATGTGCTCCCGACCATCCCGCTTGATACCGGCGACAGTCTCGCGGTGCTGGAGAAGAGCCGCTCGACGGCCGAGACCTTCGGCATTCCGCTCGCGGTGCTGCTGGAGATCACGCACCGCTGCCCGCTGCAATGCCCCTATTGCTCCAACCCGCTCGAGCTCGACCGCTCGGGCAACGAGCTGACCACCGAGGAATGGAAGAAGGTGCTGAGCGAGCTCGCCGAGATCGGCGTGCTCCAGGTGCATTTCTCCGGCGGCGAGCCGACGGCGCGCAAGGACCTCGTCGAGCTGGTCAAGCATGCCAGCGATGTCGGCCTGTACACCAACCTCATTACCTCGGCCGTGCTGCTGACGCGCGAGCGGCTCAGCGATCTCGCCGACGCCGGGCTCTGCCATGTGCAGATCTCTTTCCAGGGCATCGAAGAGGGCCTCGCCGACCGCGTTGCCGGCTACAAGGGCGGCCACCGCAAGAAGCTCGAAGTCGCGAAATGGACGCGCGAGCTGGATCTGCCGCTGACGGTGAATGCGGTGATGCACCGGCAGAATTTGCATCAGCTCCCTGAGATCATCCAGATGTCGGTCGATCTCGACGCCGACCGGCTCGAGGTCGCCAATGTGCAATATTACGGCTGGGCGTTGAAGAACCGCGCCGCGCTGATGCCGACGGTCGCGCAGCTCGAGCAATGCACCCGCACCGTCGAGGAGGCCCGCGAGCGGCTCAAAGGCACGCTGGCGATCGACTACGTCGTCCCTGATTACTACGCGCTGCGGCCGAAGAAGTGCATGGGCGGCTGGGGCCGGCAGTTCTTCAACATCTCGCCGGCCGGCAAGGTGCTGCCCTGCCACGCCGCCGAGAGCATCACCGGGCTCGACTTCGAATCCGTGCGCTCCAACCATTCGATCGCCTGGATCTGGCGGAACTCCGAGGCCTTCAACCGCTATCGCGGCAGCGGCTGGATGAAGGAGCCGTGCAGGAGCTGCGAGTTCCGCGAGATCGATTTCGGCGGCTGCCGCTGCCAGGCCTTTGCGCTGACAGGCGATGCCGCCAACACCGACCCGGCCTGCGCGCTGTCGCCCTTGCACGAGACCATCTTCAAGCAGGCCGAGCGGGAGGCCGAGGGCGAGACCAACCGCTTCCTCTATCGCAACTTCGCCGGCGGCACTCTGGAACACGAGAATGGTGCCTGACGCGGACGCGGCTGCATCCGCGAGACGTGCCGATCCCTTTGCGCCGCTGACATCGGACATGCTCGATGTCGGCGACGGCCACGAGCTCTATGTCGAGAGCGTCGGCCGCGCTGACGGCATCGCCGCGATCTACCTGCATGGCGGCCCCGGCAGCGGCTGCCAGCCCGATCACCGCCGGCTGTTCGATCCCGAACGCATGCACGCCGTGCTGTTCGATCAGCGCGGCTGCGGCCGCAGCCGGCCGAAGGGATCGCGCGAGCACAACACCACGGCGCATCTGATCGCCGACATGGAGAAGATTCGCGAGAAATTCGGTCTTGACCGCTGGATGGTGGTCGGCGGCTCCTGGGGCGCGACGCTGGCGCTGGCTTATGCGCAGGCCCATCCCGCGCGCGTCTGCGGCATTGCGCTGCGCGCGACGTTCCTCGGCACGCAGGCGGAGGTCGAGATCGCCTTCACCTCGCGCCTGGCGCAGTTCTATCCGGCGCTGCACGAGGATTTCCTGAGCGTGCTGACGCCGGAGGAGCGCGCGCATCCGGTTGAAGCCTATTATCGCCGCATCCTCGATGCCGATCCCGCCGTGCATGGGCCGGCCTCGCGCGCCTGGCACGACACCGAGCGCGCCCTGTCGGAACACAAGGCGACCAAGACCCGCATCGACCTCGCCTCGCTCAACGTCTGGCGTACGCTGCCCGCGACGCCGTTCATGGAGGCGCATTATTTCGCCAACAGCTCCTTCATGAGCGAAGACCAGCTGCTGCGGAATGCAGACAAGCTCGCCGGCATTCCCGGCATCATCGTGCAGGGCCGCTACGATTTGTTGTGTCCCCCTGAGACATCCGCGCGGCTTGCGCAGGTTTGGCCGGGTTCCGAGGTCAGGATCGTAGAAGGCGCCGGGCATTCGCTCTATGATGCCGGCGTGCGGGACGCGGTCATGAAGTCGATCGCCGATCTCGCGTCGAAGGCCGCGCGCTGACGCGCCCTTCCCGCTGCCCGTCTCCCTCGGCACCTATGCGCACATGTGGGGCCTCGCGAAGAGCGATATGGTGCGCGGCTGAAGTCGGAAGATCGCCACGCTGCCCGCCAGATCTTTTCGCGGATGCACCTCGCAGCGACGGAGATAGAGCACCGCGTGATGCTGCACCGCCGCATGACTGCGCGCGGACGTTAATGCTGTCTGCGCGGAGCTCCCATGAAAGCAGGTGATCGCGAAAATTTGCCGTTGTACTCCGGAGCGGTTCTAATAAGCTAACCCAATGACGTCATTCAGAAACCAGATTGCGACGCGTTAAGCGTTCGACAAGCTCGAGAAAAGGCCGCCGGGTCTTTGAGCCTGTGCGGACATGGTAGGAATGAAACCGACCGATATCGCGGCCCCCGACTACTTTCACAAAGTGGTCGATTGCCAGTGGGCCTGTCCTGCGCACACCCCCGTTCCCGAATACATCCGACTGATCGCACAAGGCCGCTATAGCGACGCCTATATGATCAATTGGAAGTCGAACGTGTTTCCCGGAATCCTGGGACGCACGTGCGATCGTCCATGCGAACCGGCGTGCCGGCGCGGACGCGTCGAGGAAACGCCGGTGGCGATCTGCCGCCTCAAGCGCGTCGCTGCCGACTTCAAGGACGACATCAAGCAGCGCCTGCCGCACCCTGTTGCGAAGAACGGCAAGCGTGTCGCGTTCGTCGGCGGCGGTCCGGCCTCGCTGACGGTGGCCCGCGACCTCGCGCCGCTCGGCTATCACTGCACCGTGTTCGACAGCGATCCTGAAGCCGGCGGCATGATGCGGACGCAGATCCCGAAATTCCGCCTGCCCAATTCCGTGATCGACGAGGAGACCGGCTATATCCTGGGTCTCGGCGTCGAGTTCAAAGGCGGTCACCGCATCGAGAGCATGAAGGCGCTGCTCGCGGAAAAATATGACGCGATCTTCGTCGGCTCCGGCGCGCCGCGCGGCCGCGAGCTCGACATCCCCGGGCGGAAGGAGGCCGCCGCCAACATCCATATCGGCATCGACTGGCTCTCCTCCGTGTCGTTCGGTCACACCGACAAGATCGGCAAACGCGTGATCGTGCTCGGCGGCGGCAACACCGCGATGGATTGCTGCCGCACCGCGCGCCGCCTCGGCGGGGAGGACGTCAAGGTGATCGTGCGCTCCGGCTTCGAGGAGATGAAGGCCTCGCCCTGGGAGAAGGAGGACGCCATCCACGAGGACATCCCGATCCTCAACTACATGGTGCCGGTGGAATTCAAGCATGTCGCAGGCAAGCTGATCGGCGTCACCTTCCAACACGTCAAGGCCGAATACGACGCAAAAGGTCGCCGCAATCTGGTGCCTTCGGGCGATCCCGATCAGACCATCCCCTGCGACGACGTGCTGGTCGCGGTGGGCCAGGAGAACGCCTTTCCCTGGATCGAGCCGGATTGCGGCATCGAGTTCGACAAATGGCATATGCCGCAGGTCGATCCGAAAACCTTCGTCTCGACCAACCCAAAGGTGTTCTTCGGCGGCGATGCCGCGTTCGGGCCGAAGAACATCATCTGGGCGGTGGCGCAGGGCCACGACGCCGCGCTGTCGATCCACAAGCTGCTCTCGGGCGAGGACATCACCGAGCGGCCGCTGCCGGAGGTGAACGTCTCATCGCAGAAGATGGGCATCCACGAATGGAGCTACGACAACGACATCTCCATCGATAAGCGCTTCAAGGTGCCGCATCGCGACAAGGTCGTCGCGCTGAAGGACATCCGCACCGAGGTCGAGCTCGGCTACGACGTCAAGCTCGCGCTCGGCGAGGCGCATCGCTGCCTGAACTGCGACGTCCAGACGGTGTTCTCGACCTCGCTCTGCATCGAGTGCGATGCCTGCGCCGACATCTGCCCGATGGACTGCATCACGTTCACCGCCAACGGCGAGGAAGACGATCTGCGCCATCGCCTGAAGGCGCCCTCGCCGCATCAGGACCAGGACCTCTACGTGTCCTCCGCTCTCAAGACCGGCCGCGTGATGGTCAAGGACGAGGACGTCTGCCTGCATTGCGGGTTGTGCGCCGAGCGGTGTCCTACCGGGGCCTGGGACATGCAGAAATACTTCATCGAGATGACTCACGCAGGTTCGACATGTCCGACAAAAAGCCGATCAGCAGCGTAAACGACTTCGTCGTCCGTTTCGCCAACGTCAACGGCTCGGGCTCGGCCAGCGCCAACGAGATGTTCGCGCGCGCGATCCTGCGCCATGGCGTACCGGTGTCGCCGCGGAACATCTTCCCCTCCAACATCCAGGGCCTGCCGACCTGGTACGAGGTGCGCGTCACGGAAGCCGGCCATCTCGGCGCCCGCGGCGGCGTCGACATGATGGTGGCGATGAACCCGCAGACCTGGGACAAGGACGTCGCCGGCATCGAGCCCGGCGGCTATCTGTTCTACGATTCCACCAAGCCGATGCCGTCGACCAAATTCCGCGACGACATCACCGTGATCGGCGTGCCGCTGACCGCGATCACCAACTCGACCTATACCGATCCGCGCCAGCGCCAGCTGTTCAAGAACATCATCTATCTCGGCGCGCTGTCCGCGCTGCTCGAGATGGATCCGAAGCTGATCGAGCAGCTGATCGGCGAGCAGTACAAGGGCAAGGAGAAGCTCTTGTCCTCCAACGTCCATGCGCTGCATCTCGGGCGCGACTGGGCGCTGCAAAACCTGAAATGCCCGCTGGGCTTACGCATCAAGAAGTCCGACAAGGTCGGCGACCGCATCTTCATCGAGGGCAATAGCGCCGCCGCGCTCGGCGCCGTCTATGGCGGCGCGACCGTCTGCGCCTGGTATCCGATCACGCCATCGTCCTCCGTGGCGGAGGCCTTCACCGCGCATTGCAACAAGTACCGGCACGATCCTGAAACCGGCAAGGCCAAATACGCGATCGTGCAGGGCGAGGACGAGTTGGCTTCGATCGGCATCGTCATCGGCGCCTCCTGGAACGGCGCCCGCGCCTTCACCGCGACCTCAGGGCCCGGCATCTCGCTGATGACCGAGTTCATCGGCCTCTCCTACTTCGCCGAGATTCCGGCCGTGATCATGAACATCCAGCGCGCCGGCCCGTCCACGGGCATGCCGACCCGCACCCAGCAATGCGACATCATCGCCTGCGCCTATGCTTCGCATGGCGACACCAAGCATGTGCTGCTGTTCCCGGAAGACCCGGCCGAGGCGTTCGAGTTCGCGGCGGCCGCCTTCGATCTCGCCGAGCGGCTGCAGACCACGATCTTCCTGATGCTCGATCTCGACATCGGCATGAACCACCGGCTCTGCCGCCCGCTGAAATGGGACGATGCCAAGCAATATGACCGCGGCAAGGTGATGACGGCGGAGATGCTGGAGGAAGGCCGCGATTTCGGCCGCTATCTCGACGTCGACGGCGACGGCATCCCCTACCGCACCTATCCCGGCACGCACCCGACCAAAGGCTCGTATTTTACCCGTGGCACCTCTCGCGACCGCTATGCGCGCTATTCCGAGGAAGGCACCGTTTATGCCGACAACATGCAACGCCTCGTGCGCAAGTTCGAGACCGCGCAAGACCTCGTGCCGCGACCGCTGCAGGCCAATGCGGAACGGCCGACCAAATATGGCGTGATCTATTTCGGCTCGACCTCGCCGGCCATGGACGAGGCGATCGGCTTGTTGGAAGCGCGCGGGCACCAGCTCGATCGCCTGCGCATCCGCGCCTTTCCGTTCCACTCGAGCGTGGCGAGCTTCCTTGCCGAGCACGACTTCGTCTACGTGGTCGAGCAGAACCGCGACAGCCAGCTTCGGCAGCTCATCGTCAACGAGAACGGCATCGACCCCGTCCGCCTCGTGCCGATCGTGCACTATGACGGCACCCCCATCACCGCACGTTTCATCGCAAAAGCCATTGGCGACCACCAGGATCACCTCAAGGTGACCCCGCTCCGCAAGGCCGTGTCATGATGGCCGGCTGCATCTACATCGTCTTTGCGAGCGCAGCGAAGCAATCCAGAGCCTTGCCGCGGAGGGATTCTGGATTGCTTCGCTGCGCTCGCAATGACGGGTTGCCGCAGCAACAGCCCGGGCGGGGCTGAAAGACGTGGGATTGCGGCGAGGAAGCAGAAAGAAATTGTCATGACCTACATCGCAAAGCCGAAATTTCATCATCCCGGGCTGAAGAAGAACGAGCTCGGCTACACGCACCGCGACTACGAGGGCAAGATCTCGACGCTGTGCGCCGGCTGCGGCCATGATTCGATCACGGCGTCGATCATCGAGGCCTGCTACGAGCTCTCGATCGAGCCGCACCGGGTGGCAAAGATCTCCGGCATCGGCTGCTCGTCCAAGACGCCAGACTATTTCCTCGGCAATTCGCATGGCTTCAACTCCGTGCACGGCCGCATGCCGTCAGTGCTGACCGGCGCCAATCTCGCCAACCGCGACCTGATCTATCTCGGCGTCTCCGGCGACGGCGATTCCGCCTCGATCGGCTTCGGCCAGTTCGCGCATTCGATCCGGCGCGGCGTCAACATGACCTATATCGTCGAGAACAACGGCGTCTACGGCCTGACCAAGGGTCAGTTCTCGGCCACCGCCGACCGCGGCTCAAAGTCGAAGAAGGGCGTGACCAACACCGACAACGCCATCGACCTCGTCGCGATCGCACTGCAACTCGGCGCCACCTTCGTGGCGCGCTCGTTCTCCGGCGACAAGACCCAGCTGGTGCCGCTGATCGCAGCCGCAATCCGCCACAAGGGCGCGTCCTTCATCGACGTCATCAGCCCCTGCATCGCCTTCAACAATCACGCCGGCTCGACCAAGAGCTTCGATTACGTCCGTGAGCACAACGACGCCGTGAACCGGCTCGACGTGCTGGTCGGCCGCGACCCCATTGCGGTCGACTACGCGCCTGGTACGGTGCAGGTGGTCGAACAACATGACGGCAGCAAGATCGCGCTGCGCAAGATCGATGCCGACTACGATCCCCATGACCGGTTGGGGGCCCAGACCTTCCTCGCCAAGCACGCCGCCAAGGGACAGATCGTCACCGGCCTGCTCTATGTGGATCCCGATGCGGAAGATCTGCACGCCCATCTCAACACGGTCGAGACGCCGCTCAACAGGCTCGAAGCGGACACGCTGTGCCCGGGCTCGGCGGTGCTGGACAAGATCAACGCCAGCCTGCGCTGAATCACTGGCTGCGCTGCGACGGTGGCCTGACACGCACGGTGATCTTGTCTGAGACGACGGGCGGATCGAACGGATAGTGCTTGGCATCGCCCAGCAGCAGCTGAAGGGTGTGGGTGCCGGGCGGGAGCTCCAGAAACGTTTCGGTCTGTCCCGCGCCGAAATGCAGATGCGACTTGTCCTGGAGAATCGGCTCCTTCGGGTCAATCGGGTCGGTGACGTCGACAAGCAAATGATGATGACCGGCGTTCTGGTAATCATCACCGGCATGCGTCACCCCCATGTTGCGTAAGCCGAACCGGACCCAGAATCCGCCGCGGACCTTCTGCCCGTCATACGGGGTGATGAAGTAGAGCTTTGCGTCCTTTGGAGCTGTCTTGCCTTGCGCAAGTGCTGTGCCCGGAAGCAACGCAAGCGCCATCGACAACGTGATGCAACGAAGGATTTGCATCAAACCCACTCCCCTGACTAAGGACCAAGAGCGACTCGGAATCCATGCGTCGGATAGCGAACATTGGTGTCGTAGCCATCGCGGTTGGATGGCCTCACATATCTCGAATCGTTCTTCCACGAGCCCGAGCGCAAGACATGCGATGTACAGTCCCCGCCGTTCCACGCCGAGCCGTCACCAGGCGCGCCCTGGTAGGTTCTGTGCCAGCAGTCCTCGACCCACTGGTCGACGCCGCCGCCCATGTCATGGAGCCCGAATGGATTCGGCTTGAAGCTGCCGACCTTCGCCGGCTGCTCGGCCGCGAGATCACCGCAATCCTTGCATCCGGCCATGCCCGACTGGAGCTTGTCACCCCACCAGTATTTGGTCTGCGTTCCGCCGCGGGCGGCAAATTCCCATTCGGCTTCGCTCGGAAGCCGATAGGGCTTTTTGGCTGCTTGCGCGAGATAGGCCACGTACTGCTGCGCGTCGGTCCAGCTCACATTGGTGACGGGCGCATCGTCCTTTCCGGTCGCAACAAATCCGCATGCCTTCGCAGCAGCGCATTCGTTCCATTCGGCGGTCGTCACCGGGTACTTGCCGATTGAAAATGGCTTGATCGTCACCTGGTGGACAGGCCGCTCGGTCGGGTCGTCATTGCTTCCCATCGCGAAGCTGCCGCCGCGAATGGCGATCATCTCGGGTTCGCGGGCGGGCGTCGCCGATGGGCTCGGCGACGGCGCGGATGACGGAGTTGAGGCGGCCACTGACGGAGACGGTTGAGGTGTCGGCGCCGCCGCTTCGCGTGGCGGCGGTTGCGGACTTGGAGATGCGACCGGAGGGACGGCCGGCGCGGCGGCGCGCTCGCCTGTCTTGCCCGGCTGCTGCGCCAGCAGATATCCCAGCACGCCGGCAGCAATCACCAGCAGCGTGACCGCGAGGAGAAAGATCAGCGTGTTCTCGCGCCGGCCCCGTGTCCTCCCGACCGCATCGGCGTCCGGCAGGACGCGATAGACGCGAACGGGATCCGTGATGTTCTTGACCTTGCGGTCTCCGAGCGACTCGTAGCCGCACACGACCTTGTGCTTGATCTGCTCGTAGATCGCGCCCGAAATGTAGACCTGACCGGGATCGGCGATTCCCTCGATGCGCGTGGCAATGTTGACGCCGTCGCCATACACGTCGTCCGGTTCTACGATCACGTCACCCAGGTTGATGCCGATCCGGTATTCGATCCGCGATTCCCTCGGCAGCGAAGCGTTGCGGCCGATGAGATTCTGCTGAATGACGATACTGCACCTGACAGCCTCGACAGGACTGTCGAAAATCGCGATGAAGCCATCGCCGGTCGTCTTCACCAGCGCGCCATGATGCTCGATGATGCTGGGCCCAATGAGGTCTCGCTCGATCCGCTTGACACGGACATGCGTGCCTTCCTCGTCGGCTTGCATCAAGCGGCTGTAGGAAGCAATGTCACCGACAATGATCGCAGCGAGGCGACGGGGCATTGAGCCCTGCGGAGGCGGCTCGCCGTGATTTCCGGATCTGAAGTTGCGAATTTCGCCCATGACGGGGCTCCACAAACTTGCAAAGACGGATCAGCTTAAAACTCCGAAATGCGATTGCCTGTGAAGAGTATCACATCGATGAACCGCGACAACGTCGTAGCGGACCGCGCGCGGTTCCCAGACACAAGCGCCGCTGAACCTTCCTGGTCCGACGGCGACTAAGGCTGACGCGAGCGCACCCATTAACCTGCGTCTATTCTCCGCGACACGTTGCGCGACAACCTGTTCGACCTCGGAAAGCTCCACACTACTTCAGCGAGGCCGCCGGAGCGAGGGCAGATGAACGCTCGGCGAGCGGCTTGCGACTAAACCGCAACGGCCCGCTTCCTTCCCGATACGGGCCGTCAATGGCCAACGTCCCCGGTGCGATCATGAAGCTTGCCCTCATCCTCCCGCTTGCCCTCGCCGCCTTCATCGGCGCCGCCCGGGCCGAGGAGGTCGACGATATCCACGAGGCCACCACGGCCGAAGCCGATACCTTCAACGCGCGCATCTATGCAGGCCCACCCGGCAAGACGGCCTATGCCTGCTTCGTTCGCCGTTACGATGCCGCACATCTGGCGCAGCATCCGAAGCAGAAGGTTGCCTCGATGAAGCTGCTGGTCTCGGCCGAGACCGACGCAGTGGACAATCAGCTGCGCAACTCGTTCCGGATCGGCTTCCACTATCGCCACCGCAGCGGCGCTTTCGACTCCAGCGGCTCCTGCCACCACGCGGTGTTTACCAAGCACGGCAGCGAGGTGCGCCTCGACTGCGGCGTCGATTGCGAGGGCGGCGGCGTCGGCATTGCACTGTCAAAGGACGACAAGTCAGCCATCGTGCGGCTCGAAAGCATCAGGATCTGGCTGCACAACAACCCGACTGAAGATAAAGACCGATCCCTGGTCGCAGGCCAGGACGACGGGATTTTCCGGCTCGATCGGACCGACAACAGCGAGTGCGCCGCGTTGGTGACCGACCGCAAGGAACTCGCTGCGCTGCGCCACAAGTGATATGCCTCCGGCAAAATCAGGAGATCATCATGAACCGCCGGAACATGTTGTGGAGCACCGTCTCGGCGCTTGGCGCAACCTTTGCGGCCTCGCGCGCCAAAGCGGCGGCTGAACCCACCAAGCCCGACAAGCTGAAGGTCGTCTATCACCTCGCTGACGCCGACAAGGTCAATTTCGTGCTCGGCAACATCCAGAACCACATCGACGGCGTCGGCGGTCCCGACCACGTCAAGCTCGCGCTTGTCATCCACGGGCCGGCGTTGAAGGCGTTCCACTGGGCGCACGCCAACCCCGACGTCAGCCGGCGGATCAGCAATTTCGCGAAGGACGGCGTCGAGCTCGCCGCCTGCGGCAACACCATGAAGGCGCAGAACATCAAGCTGACCGATCTGCTGCCGGGGTTCGTGAGTGCGGAGAAGGGCGGCGTGGTTCATCTCGCTGAGCTTCAGTCGCAGGGGTATCTGTATTTGCGGCCGTAACGGCTGCCGCGAATTCGCGCTCTCTCCCGGCTTGCGGGGGAGGGGGTGTCTCCGCGACGGGACAATCCCCCAGAGCAAAAAGCCCTCCCGCAAGCGGGCGAGGGAAGGCGGAGCCCGCAGAGTCGCCTACTCACTTCGATCTCACTTGACACACCCATAACTCCACGGTTATGGGTTGATCCATAACTTCTGAGTTATGGATTCCCGATGTCCGCCGCCCCCGACCTCCTGTTCCGGACGCTCGCCGACCCCACAAGGCGGGCGATCTTCGAGCGGCTTTGCCGCGAGGGCGAGCAGACGGTCGGGGCACTGACGGCGACATCAGGCGTTTCCCAGCCGGCGGTCTCAAAACATCTGGGCGCGCTGAAGCAGGCGGGCCTGGTGCGTGACCGCCACGAAGGACGCCAAACCCATTACAGCGCGCAGCCCGGTGCGCTCGATCCACTGATCGACTGGACCAGCCAGATGGCGGGCTTCTGGCAGAACCGGCTCGATGCGCTCGACGATCTCCTCAAGAGGATGGACCAATGACTGAAGCTGCGACCGAAACACGTTCCGTGGTGATCGAGCGGGAATTTGCCTTTCCCCCGGAGCGGCTGTGGCGCGCGCTGACGCAGCCGCATCTGATCGAGGAATGGCTGATGAAGAACGACTTCAAGCCATCGGTCGGTCATCGCTTCAATCTGCGCGGCGAATGGGGCGGTGTGCTGGACTGCGAGGTGCTCGCCATCGAACCGCAACGCTCGCTCGCCTACACCTGGAATTTCACGCATGAGGACGCGGCCTACGACCTCAAGAGCGTCGTGACGTTCACACTCACCCCACGGGGATCAGGCACGCATCTGCGCGTCGAGCAGGCAGGCTTCCGTCCCAGCCAGAAGCAGGCCTATGGCGGAGCGCATGCCGGCTGGAAGCAGTTTTTCACCAAGCTGGACGAGCTGCTGGCGCGGACCGAATAGTCCGGCTGATTCCGTCCATCCCACACATCGCCGAAGGAGATTGAGATGAGTTCGAACACGTGGATCCGGCAGATCCATCGCTGGCTGTCGATTGCCTTCACGATTGCCGTGATCGCCAACATCGTTGCGCTGACCATGCAGATTCAGGCGACATGGATCGGACTGCTGGCTTTCGTGCCGCTGATCCCGCTGCTCGCGACCGGGCTCTATATGTTCGCGCAGCCCTATCTCGGCCGCTCCAGCGAGGCGCGATGATGAAGAAGGCCGTGACCGCAAACAAGAAAGAAACGGACGGGCCGTCGCCGTCAAAGCTGATCGACGGTCGGATCAAGGAGCTCGGCGACTGGCGCGGCGAGACGTTGAAGCGAATCCGCGCGCTGATCAAGGAGGCCGATCCTGATGTCGTCGAGGAATGGAAATGGCGCGGCGTTCCCGTGTGGGAGCACGATGGCATCATCTGCACCGGCGAGACCTACAAGACCGTGGTGAAGCTGACCTTTGCCAGGGGCGCGGCGCTGGACGATCCGGCCGGCCTGTTCAACTCCAGCCTCGACGGGAATGTGCGGCGCGCGATCGATATCGGCGAGGGTGCGAAGATCAACGAGAAAGCCTTGAAGGCGCTCATCCGCGCGGCCGTGGAGCTGAATGGGTCGAAGAAGAAGCGACCGGCGTAGGCACGCCATGCAGCCACGGCGCCTTCCTTCTCCCCTTGCGGGAGAAGGTGGCGCGAAGCGCCGGATGTGAGTATCCACGAACACCAAAGTGTGCCGGGAATACCCCTCACCCGAGCGAGCTTGTGTCTCCCGCCGTCGCTGCCCTCTCCCGCAAGGGGCGAGGGCACATCAACGCACATCCCGCCATGTCGCTTCGCGTGCCCGCCTCAGGCCACCGCCGCCGCGATCGGACGCGGGCTGACGACATACTCCCGCAGCACCTTGTCGCTGGAATCGACCTCGATCAGCGAGACGTCGTAGGTCCAGAGATCGGCGAGATGCTGAAGCACCCGCTTGGCATCGGTCTCGTTGAGCTGCGAACCCTTGATGACGCGGTGATGCAGGATCAGCCGGCGGTCGCCGGAGAGATCGACGTCGACCACCTCGATATTGGCATCGATGAAGCCGACGTCGTGCTGCCGCGCCAGCTCGCGGCGAACCCGGCGGAAGCCGCGCTCGTCGTGGATGGCATCGACGCGGATGCCGGCGCGCTCCTCGGGATCGTCGTGCAGGTGGAACATGCGGAAGTGCCGCATCAGCTTCGGACTCAGGAATTGGCCGATGAAGCTCTCGTCACGATAATTGGCCCAGACGTCGCGCAGCACGCCCATCACGTCGTTCCTGCCGGCGATATCGGGGAACCACTCGCGGTCCTCATCTTGCGGATTGGTGACGATGCGCTCGATGTCCTGCATCATTGCGAAGCCGAGCGCATAGGGATTGAAGCCGGAGAAGCGCGGATCGTCGAATTCGGGCTGGAACACCACGTTGGTGTGCGATCCCAGGAATTCGAGGAAGTTGCCGTCGGTGATGCGGCCCTGCTGATGCAGCTGGCTCATGATGCGATAGTGGACGTAGGTCGCCGTCCCCTCATTCATCACCTTGGTCTGGCTCTGCGGATAGAAATATTGCGCGATGTGGCGGACGATGCGCAGGAGCTCGCGCTGCCAGGGCGCCAGCCTTGGCGCGCTCTTCTCCAGGAAATAGAGCAGGTTTTCCTGCGGCAGGCCGAGCAGCTTGCGGCGTCGTTCGAGCGAGATCGCGGTCCGGGCCTTCGAGGCGCCCTTGGGTACCGTGCGCCAGAGGTCGTTGAAGACTTCCTGCTCGTGCTGCCGGCGACGCCCTGCCCGCTTTTCTTCCTCGCGCAGATCCAACTGCTTCTTGCCGGGATAGCGGTCGATGCCGTGCGACATCAGCGCGTGCGCGGCATCCAGCGTGCGCTCGACCTCGGTGCGGCCGTAGCGCTCCTCGCACTGCATGACGTAGTTCTTGGCGAAATCCAGATAGTCCAGAATGCCCTCGGCATCGGTCCACTGCTTGAACAGATAATTGTTCTTGAAGAAGTGGTTGTGACCGAAGGCCGCGTGCGCGATCACCAGCGTCTGCATCGTCGCCGTGTTCTCCTCCATGAGGTAGGAGATGCAGGGCGAGGAGTTGATCACGATCTCATAGGCAAGGCCCATCAGGCCCTTGCGGTAGGAGGCCTCGTGATACGCGAAGTGCTTGCCGAACGACCAGTGCTTGTAGAACAGCGGCATGCCGACCGAGGAATAGGCATCCAGCATCTGCTCGGCGGTGATGACCTCGATCTGGTTCGGGTAGACGTCGAGACCGAGACCCTTCAGCGCCACCTCCTCGCACGCATCGGTAATGCGCTGCAAGGTGTGGAAATCCCAATCGGCGCCTTCGAACAAGCGTTCCGTCATGGAGCGGCTTTCTCCTGGGCAGTTTCGCGGCGCTGGAACAGGTCGTGGAACACCGGAAAGATCTCGCTGCGCTCAGAGACCTTGCGCATCGAAAGCGGTGCGCCGGAGTTGCGGAGGCGCTCGTAGAGGGTCCAGAGCGAGGAATCGGAGAGATCGAAGGCGCTGCCGCCGGATTCCCCGACCTCGAGATAGGCGAAGAACTGGCAGGCCGGCAGGATCTTTTCGGTCAGCAAGAGACCGGTGAGCTCGCCGTCGGAATAGGAATTGTCGCCGTCGGAGGCTTGCGCGGCATAGATGTTCCAGTCCGAGGGATTGAAGCGCTCGCGCACGATCTCGTGCATCGCCTGCAGCGCGCTGGAGACCAGTGTGCCGCCGGAGGCCGGACCGTAGAAGAAGGTCTGCTCGTCGACCTCTTCGGCGCGATCGGTATGGCGGACGAAGACGATCTCGACATGCTTGTAGCGCCGCTTGAGGAACACGTACAGCAGCATGTAGAAGCGCTTTGCCAGATCCTTCATGTGCTCGGACATCGAGCCCGACACGTCCATCAGGCAGAACATCACGGCCTGCGCGACCGGCCGCGGCATCTTCTCGTAGCGGCGGTAGCGGATGTCGAGCGGGTCGATGAAGGGAATGCGCTTGGTCTTGGCCTTCAGCTTTTCGAGCCGGGCGACAAGCTCGGCGCGCTCGTCCTCGTCGGTGCAGGCCTCAATCGCTGCTTCCAGCTCCTCGACCTCGTCCTTGCGCGGACGCTTGAGCGCGATGCGGCGGGCAAGCGCAAGCTTCACCGTTCGGCTCACCGAGATGTTGGCGGGCGAACCCGACGTGGTGTAGCCGGCGCGCTGGATGCCTTCGCTCTCGGTCTGCGCGATCTTGCGCTTGGCCAAATCGGGCAGCTCGAGATCATCGAGGAAGAGATCGACGAATTCATCGCGGCTCAGCACGAAGCGGAAGGCATCTTCGCTGTCGCCCTCACCCGGTCCGGAATCCTTGGCGCTGCCCTGGCCCTGGCGCTGGAGATAGTCGCCCTCGATGAACTTCTTGTTGCCGGGCAGCACCATGTCCCGCGTTCCGCCTTCACGGCGGAAACGCGGCTCGTGCATCCCGTCGAGCGGGATCGTGACCTCACCACCCTCCAGGACGTCCTTGATTTCGCGTTCCTGCGAGGTCTTCTTGACGGCGCCCTGCACCAGGGATTTGGCCCGACGCAAGAACCGCTGGCGGTTTTCAAGGCTCTTGCCGCCTGGATTCAGGCGCCTGTCGATGATGTGAATGGCCACTTTCTCATCCGCCTCAACCGGCTTGCTTCACGCGCATGTACCATTCGACCAGTCGGCGAACCTGACGCTCGGTGTAGCCACGCTCCACCATGCGTGCGACGAATTCGCCGTGCTTCTTCTCCGTCTCGCCGTCCTTCTTCGAACCGAACGAGATGACCGGAAGCAGGTCCTCGACCTGAGAGAATATCCGCTTTTCGATCACATCGCGAATCTTCTCGTAGGAGGTCCAGGTCGGATTCTTGCCGCCGTTCTGGGCCCGGGAGCGTAACGAGAATTTGACGACCTCGTTCCGGAAGTCCTTGGGGTTGGCGATGCCCGCCGGCTTCTCGATTTTCGTCAGCTCCTGGTTCAAAAGCTCGCGATCGAGCAGCTGGCCCGTATCAGGGTCCTTGAAGTCCTGATCCTCGATCCAGGCGTCGGCGTAATCGACGTAACGGTCGAACAGGTTCTGGCCGTAATCCGAGTAGGATTCCAGATAGGCCTTCTGGATCTCGTTGCCGATGAATTCGGCGTAGCGCGGCGCGAGCTCGGCCTTGATGAATTCGAGGTAGCGCTTTTCGACTTCCTCGGGCAGCTGCTCCCTGCGGATCGACTGCTCCAGCGCGTACATCAGATGCACGGCGTCGGCGGCGACTTCCTGCGGATCGTGATTGAACGTCGCAGCCAGGATCTTGAAGGCAAAGCGGGTGGAGACTCCGTCCATGCCCTCATCGACGCCAGCGGCATCGCGATATTCCTGGACGCTGCGCGCCTTGGGATCGGATTCCTTCAGGCTCTCGCCGTCATAGACCCGCATCTTGCCGAACAGCGTCGAGTTCTCGTGCTTGCGCAGGCGCGACATCACCGAGAATCGCGCCAGCGTCTCCAACGTCGAGGGCGCGCAGGGGGCGGACGCGAGCTCGGAGCCCTGGATCAGTTTCTCGTAGATCTTCTGCTCTTCGGTGACGCGCAGGCAGTACGGCACCTTGATGACGCAGATGCGGTCGATGAAGGCTTCGTTGTTCTTGTTGGACTTGAAGCTCGCCCATTCCGCCTCGTTGGAGTGCGCGAGGATGACGCCGGTGAACGGGATCGCGCCGATATTCTCGGTGCCGATATAGTTACCTTCCTGCGTTGCGGTCAGCAACGGGTGCAGCATCTTGATCGGCGCCTTGAACATCTCGACGAACTCCAGCACGCCCTGATTGGCGCGGTTGAGGCCGCCCGAATAGCTGTAGGCGTCGGGATCGTTCTGAGCGTAGGTCTCGAGCTTGCGGATATCGACCTTGCCGACCAGCGAGGAGATGTCCTGGTTGTTCTCGTCACCGGGCTCGGTCTTGGAGATTGCGATCTGGCGCAACCGCGAGGGCTGGATTTTTGCGACTCTAAACTGAGAAATGTCGCCGCCGAAAGCTTCGAGCCGCTTGTAGCACCACGGACTCATCAGACCGGTGAGACGCCGGCGCGGAATGCCATACTTCTCTTCCAGCATCGGACCGAGATGATCGGGATCGAACAGGCTGAGGGGGCTCTCGAACACCGGCGAGAGTTCATCGCCGGCCTTGAGCACGTAGATCGGATGCACTTCCATCAGCGACTTCAGCCGCTCGGCGAGAGAGGATTTGCCGCCGCCGACAGGCCCGAGCAGATACAGAATCTGCTTGCGCTCCTCTAGTCCTTGCGCCGCATGGCGGAAGAAGCCGACGATGCGCTCGATGGTTTCTTCCATGCCGTAGAAGCCGGCAAAGGCCGGATAGGTACGGATGGTGCGGTTCAAAAAAATACGGCCAAGGCGTGGGTCCTTGGCCGTGTCAATCGTCTGAGGCTCGCCGATCGCCGCTAGTAACCGTTCGGCCGCATTCGCGTATTTCATGGGATCGCTTCGACACGATTCCAGATATTCCGCCATCGACATGTCGTGCTGGCTTCTCGCCTCGAACGACCGAGCGAAAGCGTTGAATAGAGAATCGTTGTACATGATCCCTCTCCGCGTGAGTTCCGCTACAAGCTGAAACGAAAGCAGTTGCTGGACCGTTCCTCAGGCCGCGTTTCGAATCAGCGTGAGCACATGACGATCATTGGACACCCGGCTGCCAACACGACGCAATGCACAAGGTAGGCACTCGCTGAATTACGAACAGGCACTTGCCTGTAATTTGTGCGAATCTTCGTCTATCTTGGCTCATTTCCAGAAATTGTCACTGGCTCGCCACATCCGGGCAAATACCGGGGATCGCTCCATCCGGCACTGCAACATAGAACGATCTGCGCGCGGCGAACTTATGACGCTTGTAGGGCGACGCCTTGGGTGTCGCGTTCATCTTCCTGGTGCAAGACAGGCCGTCACCGGGCGAACAGCGCGACCCCGGCATAGCCGATCGTCGCATCGTGAGAGCTGAGTCACCCCGCCATTCCAAGGCCAAGCTCGCGCTCAGCAGCGTCGCGACGAGGCTCACAGCGACCCCGGCCGCAGACGCGTGACGCATGGACCGATTTCGAGATCATGGGATGCACCCACACAGCCGGCCGGCAATCGATGCCCGGCTATCGGCGACGGCAATACCATCAGGACAAGCATGTATGCTTTCCCCCAGCATGGCCATTCGCGACCGAGCCAATGACTATCGGCGCTATCCGCCGATGACACTCAGCGGCACGACAGATCAATCTCACGCAGCAATCCAGCCAGACCATCCGGCCAAATCTTTATTACGCAAAACGGCGACCGCCGCCTGGATCGCCATGATCGTGACGGAGTTACACCTGGAGTATGACGCCTGTACCCTTGATTGGTTCCCTCCCGGGAGCATGTGAGCTAAAGGATAGCGCGTCAGGACCGTCGCGGAAACCCCCTCCGCCCGCAGGCTTGGAGATAAGAGCATCATGAATCCCGTCAAAGAACTGGAAAAGCACGGACAAGCCGTCTGGCTGGACTTCCTCGCCCGCGGCTTCATCGGCAAGGGCGACCTGAAGCGGCTGATCGACTCCGACGGCGTCAAGGGCGTCACCTCCAATCCCGCGATTTTCGAGAAGGCGATCGGCAGCTCGGACGAGTACGACGCCTCGATCGGCAAAGCGCTGAAGCGGGGAGACCGGACCGTGGCCGACCTGTTCGAGGCGGTCGCGGTCGAGGACATCCAGAACGCCGCCGACGTGCTGCGCCCGGTCTATGACAGGCTCAAGGGCCATGACGGCTATGTCAGCCTCGAGGTCTCGCCCTATCTCGCAATGGACACATCCGGCACGGTGGCCGAGGCGCGGCGGCTCTGGAAGGACGTCGACCGCAAGAACCTGATGGTGAAAGTGCCGGCGACGCCTGAGGGGCTGCCGGCGATCGAAACGCTGATCGGCGAGGGCATCAGCATCAACATCACGCTGTTGTTCTCCAGAGCGGTCTACCTGAAGGTGGCCGAGGCCTATCTCGCGGGTCTCGAAAAATACGTTGCCGGCGGCGGCGACCCCTCCCATGTCGCGAGCGTGGCGAGCTTCTTCGTCAGCCGGATCGACTCCGTCGTCGACAAGCAGCTCGACGAGAAGATTGCCCGCG
This sequence comes from Bradyrhizobium sp. USDA 4474, assembly GCF_054057515.1. Classification (NCBI taxonomy): domain Bacteria; kingdom Pseudomonadati; phylum Pseudomonadota; class Alphaproteobacteria; order Hyphomicrobiales; family Nitrobacteraceae; genus Bradyrhizobium; species Bradyrhizobium sp. USDA 4474. The sequence goes on from NZ_JBSRZJ010000002.1 coordinate 1,846,078, forward strand.
CCAACGACCCATCTGAAAAGGAGCGGCTCGCCGCCCTGAAGGGCAAGGTCGCGATCGCCAACGCCAAGGTCGCCTATCAGGACTACAAGCGGCTGTTCTCGGGTCCGCGCTGGGAGAAGCTCGCCGCCAGGGGCGCCAGGCCGCAGCGCATGCTGTGGGCCTCGACCGGCACCAAGAACAAGGATTACAGCGATGTCCTTTATGTCGAGGAGCTGATCGGGCCCGACACCATCAACACCGTGCCGCCGGCGACGCTCGATGCTTTCCGCGACCACGGCAAAGCGCGCGACAGCCTGGAAGAGAACGTCGATGACGCCCGCCGCGTGCTGGAAGAGCTGGAGCGCTCCGGCATCTCGCTCGACGCGATCACCGAGGAGCTCGTCAGGGACGGCGTCAAGCAGTTCGCGGATGCCGCCGACAAGCTCTACGGCGCAGTCGCCCACAAGCGCGCAACCGTGCTCGGGCCGGCAATCGACCGCCAGCAGCTCTCGCTGGGTGACAGCCTCGCCAACGCCGTGGCCAAGAGCACCGAAGAGTGGCGCGCCTCGGCCAAGATCCGCAGGCTGTGGCAGCGCGACAAGTCGGTCTGGACCGGGACGGACGAGGACAAATGGCTCGGCTGGCTCGACAGCGCGGCGAAGGCCGACGTCGCCGATTATGAGGACTATGCCAACCGCGTGAAGGGCCAGAAATTCTCCGACGCCGTCGTGCTGGGCATGGGCGGATCGAGCTTGGGTCCGGAGGTGCTGGCCGAGACCTTTGCGCGGAAGCCGGGCTTCCCGAAGCTGCACGTGCTTGACTCCACCGACCCGGCCGAGGTGCGGGCGATGGAGGCCAAGATCGACATCGCCAATACCGTCTTCATCGTCTCGAGCAAATCCGGCGGCACCACCGAGCCGAACGCGATGAAGGATTATTTCCACGAGCGGGTCGCGCGGGCGCTCGGCCCCAAGGCCAAGACCGGCTTCCGCTTCATCGCGGTGACCGATCCCGGCTCCTCGCTGGAAAAGGCCGCCAAGAAGCTGAATTACGCCCGCATCTTCCACGGCGAGCCGTCGATCGGCGGCCGCTATTCGGTGCTGTCGCCGTTCGGCCTTGTGCCGGCGGCCACGGCCGGCATCGACGTCAAGACCTTCCTCAAGCATGCCCTCTCGATGGCGCGCTCCTGCGGACCGGACGTGCCGCCAGCCGAGAATCCGGGCGTGCAGCTCGGCCTCGCCATGGGACTTGCCGGCCTCGAAGGCCGCGACAAGGTGACGATCCTGTCGTCGAAGAAGATCGCCGATTTCGGTGCCTGGGCCGAGCAGCTCATCGCGGAATCGACCGGCAAGGAAGGCAAGGGCCTGATCCCGATCGCCGGCGAGCCGCTCGGCGAGTCCTCTGTCTACGGCAACGACCGCTTCTTCATCGATATCCGTACCGAAGGAGAGACCGACGCGGCCCACGACTCGGCCCTGGCCGGAATCGAGGCCGCCGGCCATCCGGTCGTGCGCATCGTCATGAAGTCGATCGAGCATCTCGGCCAGGAATTTTTCCGCTTCGAGATGGCAACTGCCGTTGCAGGCGCGATCCTCGGCATCAACCCGTTCGACCAGCCGGACGTGGAAGCCGCCAAGATCAAGACCCGCGAACTGACGTCAGCCTATGAGAAGACCGGCGCGCTGCCGGCCGAAGAGCCTGTCGTCAGCACCAAGGAAGCCGATCTCTACACCGACGCCGCCAACGCCAAGGCGCTGCGCGCAGCCGGCGCCGATGGCGACCTCACCTCCTGGCTGAAGGCGCATCTGTCGCGTTCCAACCGCGGCGATTATGTCGCCCTGCTCGGCTACATCGAACGCGACAAGGCCAATGTCGACGCGCTTCAGGCCATGCGTCTGGAGGTGCGCGAGAAACGGCATGTCGCAACTTGCGCCGAATTCGGGCCGCGCTTCCTGCACTCCACCGGACAAGCCTACAAGGGCGGCCCCGACAGCGGCCTGTTCCTCCAGATCACCGCAGATGACGCCAAGGACCTGGCGGTGCCGGGCCAGAAGGCGAGCTTCGGCGTGATCAAGGCAGCGCAGGCGCGCGGCGACTTCGATGTGCTCACCGAGCGGGGCCGGCGCGCACTTCGGGTGCACCTGAAGGGTCCGCTCGAGAAAGGTCTCGCGGCGCTCAATGCGGCGCTCAACGACGCACTGAACTAAGGGAATATCTCAATGCAACTCGGCATGATCGGCCTCGGCCGGATGGGCGGCAACATCGTTCGCCGGCTGATGCGCCAGGGACATTCGACGGTGGTCTATGACAAGGACAGCAAGGCCGTCGCCGGTCTCGCTGCGGAGGGCGCGGCCGGTTCGGCAACGCTGGAAGAGTTCGTCTCGAAACTCGAGCGGCCGCGCACGGTCTGGGTGATGCTGCCTGCAGGCCGCATCACCGAGGAGACCATCGACACCATCGCAGGCGTGATGCAGGAGGGCGACGTCATCATCGACGGCGGCAACACCTTCTGGCAGGATGACGTCCGCCGCGGCAAGGCGCTGAAGGCGCGCGGCATCCACTATGTCGACGTCGGTACGTCGGGCGGCGTCTGGGGTCTCGAGCGCGGCTACTGCATGATGATCGGCGGCGAGAAGCAGGTGGTCGACCGGCTCGATCCGATCTTCGCAGCGCTTGCGCCCGGCGCCGGCGACATTCCGCGCACCAAGGGACGCGACGGCCGCGACGCCCGCATCGAGCAGGGCTACATCCATGCCGGCCCGGTCGGCGCGGGCCATTTCGTCAAGATGATCCACAACGGCATCGAATACGGCCTGATGCAGGCCTATGCCGAAGGCTTCGACATCCTCAAGAACGCCAATATCGACGCGTTGCCGGCCGATCATCGCTATGATTTCGACCTCGCCGACATCGCCGAAGTGTGGCGGCGAGGCTCAGTGATCCCGTCCTGGCTGCTCGACCTCACCTCGACCGCGCTCGCCGACAGCCCGCAGCTCGCAGAATATTCCGGCTTCGTGGAGGATTCGGGCGAGGGCCGCTGGACCGTGAATGCGGCGATCGACGAGGCCGTGCCGGCCGAAGTCCTGACTGCAGCGCTCTACACGCGTTTCCGTTCGCGTCGGGAACACACTTTCGCCGAAAAAATTCTCTCCGCGATGCGCGCGGGTTTCGGTGGACACAAGGAGCCGACGCAGCCCGATGCCTCGAAGATCAAATAAGAGACACCATCAAGCGAAGGCCGCTCGTTCGTGACAAAAGACCAGCAAGCCAAGCGCAAGCCGGAAAATTGCGCTTTCGTCATTTTCGGTGCCACCGGCGATCTCACACACCGTCTCGTGATCCCGTCGCTTTACAATCTTGCCGCCGAACATCTGCTGCCGGAGAAATTCTGCGTGGTCGGCGTTGGCCGCAGCGCCATGTCCGACGAGGAATTGCGCGAGAGCCTGTTGAAGGGACTGCGCGCGTTCGCGACCCGTCCGGTGGACGATGTCGTCGCCAGGAGACTGCTGGAGCGCGTGAGCTTCGTCGAGGCCGATGCAAAGGATCCGCCATCGTTCGACCGGCTGCGCGAGCACCTGGATGCGCTGGACTGCGCGCAGGACACCGGCGGTAACAGGCTGTTCTACCTCGCGACCCCCCCGGCTGCGTTCGCACCGACCGCGCGCGAGCTCGGCCGCACCGGCATGATGAAGGAGAACGGCACCTGGCGCCGGCTGGTGATCGAAAAGCCTTTCGGCACCGACCTCGCCTCGGCACGCGCGCTCAACGCCGAACTGCTGAAGATCATGGACGAGCACCAGATCTACCGGATCGATCATTATCTCGGCAAGGAGACCGTGCAGAACATCCTGGTGCTGCGCTTCGCCAACGGCATGTTCGAGCCGATCTGGAATCGCAACCATATCGACCACGTCCAGATCACGGTGGAGGAGAAGCTCGGCGTCGGCCATCGCGGCGGCTTCTACGACGCCACCGGCGCGCTCCGCGACATGGTGCCGAACCATCTGTTCCAGCTGATGTCGCTGGTGGCGATGGAGCCGCCGGCGCGCTTCGACGCGCATTCCGTGCGCTCCGAGAAGGCCGAGGTCCTCAGCGCGGTGCAGCAGCCGAACCAGGAAGAAGCGCTCAGGAGCTCGGTTCGTGCGCAGTATCTCGCAGGCCGCATCGGCGACGACCAGATCCCGGACTACCGGAAGACCTGCGACGTCAAGCCCGGCAGCACCACCGAGACCTTTGTCGCGCTGAAGCTGATGATCGACAATTGGCGCTGGGCCGGCGTGCCGTTCTATTTGCGCACCGGCAAGGCGCTGGCCCACAAGCGCACCGAGGTCGCGATCAAGTTCAAGCAAGCGCCGCTGTCGATGTTCTCAGGCACGGCGGTCGACCGTCTCTCGCAGAACTTCCTCACCATCGGCATCGCGCCGACCGAGACGATCGAGCTTCAGTTCAACGCCAAGATTCCGGGACCGAGCATCACGATCGACGGCGTCGAGATGAAATTCAAGTACGGCGACTATTTTCAGGCCGATCCGTCGACCGGCTACGAAACGCTGATCTATGACTGCATGATCGGCGACAACATCCTGTTCCAGCGTGCCGACGGCATCGAGGCCGGATGGCAGGCGGTGCAGCCGTTCCTCGATGCCTGGAAGAACGCCGGCACCAACGGTATCGAGACCTACGAGGCCGGCAGCGACGGTCCGGCCTGCGCCGACGAGTTGCTGCGACGCGACGGCCGCAGCTGGCGGAAGTTCACGTGATGGCGGCGGCCGGGAAGCCAAACCTGATCGTCGTCGCCGACGCCGAGGCCCTCGCGCAAGCCGCAGCCGAACGCGTGATGGCCCGGATATCAGCCAATCCCGGCCGCATTGCGATCTGCCTCACCGGCGGCTCCAGCCCGAAGAAGCTCTACCAGTTGCTGGGCAGTGATGCCTGGCGCGGCAGGATCCCTTGGGACCGCGTGCACTGGTTCATTGGCGACGAGCGTTTTGTCGCCGAGAGCGATCCCCTCAACAACATGGCGGCGGCTCGCGCCACGTTTCTGGATCGCAACGCGCCGTCTGACCTCATCCATCCGATCCCGACCGCGGCCGAGAGCCCCGAGGTTGGCGCCGAGGCCTATGCGCGCGAGTTGAAGGCCTTTTATGGGGCGGACCAGCTCGACCCGGCCCGACCGCTGTTTGACGTCGTCCTCATGGGCGCCGGACCCGACGGGCACACCGCCTCGCTCTTTCCCGGCTATCCCGCGGTCGAGGAGACCGCGCGCTGGGTCGTCGGCGTCCCCAAAGCCAATGTCGCGCCCTTCGTGCCGCGGATCTCGTTGACGCTGCCTGCATTGGCCGCCTGCCGTGAAATGCTGTTCGAGATTGCAGGCCATGACAAGCAGGCGATCTTGACGCGCCTGCTCAATGGCGAGAATCTGCCGGCTGTACGCGCGCGCTCGAATGGTGAGACCGTCTGGCTGGTCGACCAGGCCGCGCTTCCGGAGGGGATTCGTGGCGGGCGTTAAAGCACCTTGTGCGTTGATCGTGATGGGCGTGTCGGGTTCGGGCAAAAGTACAATTGCAGAGGCGCTCAGCGAGCGTCTCGGCTGGCGATTCGAGGATGGCGACAGCTTTCACCCCGTCAGCAACGTCGAGAAGATGAGAGCCGGCCATCCGCTGACCGACGAGGACCGCTGGCCCTGGCTCAACGCCATTGCCGACGAAGTCGCGCGGGTCTGCAGCAAGGGCGAGCACGTCATCATCGCCTGCTCGGCGCTCAAGCACAGCTATCGTGACGTGCTGCTGCGCGGCCGCGACGACGTCCGCTTCGTCTTCCTCAAGGGCACGCAGGAGCTGATCGCCGACCGGCTCGCGCACCGCAAGGGTCACTTCATGCCGCCCGGGCTTCTCGCCAGCCAGTTCAACACGCTGGAGCCCCCGGACGCGGACGAGCACGTCATCACGGCGTCGATCGACGAATCCGTCGAAGAGATCGTCGACGGCATCATGCGACAGCTGAAGATCGACGGCGCGACAGGCAAGGCCAAGGAAACCAAGGCTCAACCATGACGAAAATCTCTTTGGTCGTTTCCGACGTCGACGGCACGCTGCTGACCAAGGACAAGACATTGACGGACCGCGCGCGGTCCGCGGTGCAGCGGTTGCACCAGGCCGGGGTCGCCTTCACCATCACCTCCAGCCGGCCTGCGATCGGCATGCGCTTCCTGATCGAGCCACTGGCGCTGTGGCTGCCGGTCGGTCCGTTCAACGGCTCCTCGATCATCGATCCCGAGATGAATCCGGTCGAGCAGCATCTCATCCCGGCAAGCGCGGCCGAGACATCGCTGCAGATCCTGCGCGATTTCGGCGCCGATCTCTGGATCTTCACCGCGGACAAATGGCTGATCGACAATCCGAGCGGTAAATATGTCGCCCATGAGCAGCACACGATCCGCGCCGATCCGACCATCGTGACGGACTTTACGCCGTATCTTGCCGGCGCCTGCAAGATCGTCGGTGCCAGTGCCGATGCGGCAGGTCTCGAGCGTTGCGAAAAGGTGATGCAGGAAGCGCTCGGCAGTGAGGCGACCGCCGTCCGTTCGCAGACCTATTATCTCGACATCACCCCGCCCGGCTTCAACAAGGGCACCTTCGTGCAGGCCATGGCCAAGCGCCTGGGCATCTCCCTGGATGCGGTCGCCACCATCGGCGACATGCAGAACGACCTCGCCATGTTCCGCGTCAGCGGCGTCTCGATTGCAATGGGCAATGCCACCGACAACGTCAAGGACCAGGCCACAAACGTCACCGCGACCAACGAGCAGGACGGTTTTGCGGAGGCGATGGAGATGATCTTGAAGCGGAACGGGGCTGGTTGAGGCGAAATTGCATCGAGCGGGTCGATCGAGCCGCGGGCTCTCTTAACCTCTCCCGCTCGCGGGAGAAGGGGCGCACCACTTTCGTGGAAGCAACCAAATCGAACCTTTACTTCGATCGCTGCATCGCCGGCTTCGCGCTCGCGTGCCGCGCGGCGGACAGATTGTGCGCGGTGTTGATCAGCGCGATGTGGGTCAGCGCCTGCGGGAAATTGCCCGTCTGGCGACGCGCGATCGAATCATACTCCTCGGCCAACAATCCGACATCGTTGGCGAGCGCGGCCACGCGATCGAACAGCAGCTGCGCCTTGTCGGTGTCGCCGGCCAGCACATGGGCATCGGCAAGCCACAGGGTGCAGGCCAGGAACGCGCCCTCGATTGGCTGGGTCTCCCCGGACATCTCGCGCGGATCGTGTCGGAGCACGAAACCGTCGCGCATCATGTGCTTTTCAATGGCAGTGACGGTGCCGCGGATGCGCGGATCGTCTGCCGGCAGAAAGCCGACGCCCGAGAGCAGCAGCACGCTGGCATCGAGCATTTTCGAGCCGTAGCATTCGACGAAGGCGTTCTCCTCCGCGTCGAAACCCTTGTTGCAGACGTCGTGGTGAATGGCCTCGCGCAAGGTGCGCCAGTGCAGCAGCGGTGCCTTGAAGCCGAATGTCTCGGCGCTCTTGATGGCACGATCGAAGGCGACCCAGGTCATCACCTTGGAAAAGACGTAGTGCCTGGGCTGGCCGCGCCGCTCCCAGATGCCATGATCGGGCTGGTCCCAGACCTCGGCGAGATGCTGGAGCACCGCGCATTCCAGCGCCCAGGTCGCTTCATCATCGAGCTTGAGCTTGGCCATCCGCGACTGATGGAAGGCATCGATCAACTCGCCGTAGACGTCGAGCTGGAGCTGCGCATGGGCGGCATTGCCGACGCGCACCGGCTGCGCGCCCTCATAGCCGCCGAGCCAGCCCGCCTCCCATTCCAGGAGGCGCCGCTGGCCCCAGATGCCGTACATGATCTGCATGTTTTCGGGCGAGCCGGCCGCGGCGCGCAGGAGCCAGCTGTGCCAGGCCGAGGCCTCCTCAGTATATCCGGCGTTCATCAGCGCCAGCAGCGTGAAGGTGGCGTCGCGCAGCCAGCAGAAGCGATAGTCCCAATTCCTGGCGCCGCCGAGCTTTTCCGGCAGCGACGTGGTCGGCGCCGCGACGATGCCGCCGGTGGGGGCGAAGGTCAGAGCCTTCAACGTGATCAGCGAGCGCATGACGAGATTCTGGTAATCGCCCTCGCGATCACAGCGCTCACTCCACTGCTTCCAGAATTTCTCGGTCTCCCGGAGCGCGATCTCGGGGTCGATCGCCTGGGGCGGATCGAGATGCGATGGACCGTAGGTCAGCACGAACGGCACGGTCTCGCCGTTCCTGACCTCGAACTCCGCGACCGTGGTCAGATCCTCGCCGCGCGTCTCGACCGGCGTGCGCAGCACCGTCATGTCCTGGCCCGCGACCGCCAGCAGCGAGTGGTCGATCCGCCGCACCCAGGGAATGTTCACGCCGAAGCCGAAGCGGATCACCAGCTCCATCCGCATCTTCACCGTGCCCGTGACGCCGCGCACCAGCCGCACGATGTCGGAGGCCTTGCCGCGCGGCGGCATGAAGTCGACCAGCGACACGGTGCCGCCTTTGGTCTCCAAGCGTGTTTCCAGGATGAGGGTGTCGCCGAGATAACGGCGTGAGATCGTGGTGACGTCCTCGCTCGGCGCAATCAGCCAGCGGCCGTTCCCGGGCGTACCGAGGATGGCGGCAAAGCAGGCGTCGGAATCGAAGGCAGGCCAGCACAGCCAGTCGATCGAGCCGTTGCGCCCGACCAGCGCTGCGGTCTCGCAGTCGCCGATCAACGCATAGTCCTCGATCCTCTGTGACAATGTCGTGCGAGCCCTGGCTTTCCGAACCTTGGAAATCCCGCCGGATCAACTCCCGCCGGGCAGCGAACGTTCCCGCGTCGCCGCCTTCAAAGCCGCGAGATCGATCTTGGCGGCGATCTTGTCGAGCGCAACGGGCAAGCGCTGGCGCCAGTTCGGATGCTCGTCGATGGTGCCGGGAATATTGGGCTGGTCGATCACGCCGAGCAGGTCCTCCATCGACACCGCGAGCAGCCGCGACGGCGTGCGCGACAGGAAGGTGAGCACCGAGTAGAGATCGTTGGCGTTGATGCCGTTCTGGCGCAGGATCGCGTCGAGCCCGCCGAGCGCGTTCCAGCGCGCCTGATCGTCCTCGCCGGGATCGAGCCCGAGCGAGCGCTTCATCCTGAGATCGCTGAACGAGCGCCAGCCCGCATAGGTGCAGAGGTCATGTGTGTTCAGCGTGACCAGTGCGTTGGGCCGGTAATGGTCGATATTGCGGAAATGGCCGGCATCGTCGCGCTCGAACATCATGACGAGATAGGACCAGATGCCGAAATCCTGCATGGTCTCGCGGAAACCTTCCGGCACGGTGCCGAGGTCTTCGCCGATCACGATGCATTTATGGGTGACGCTCTCCCTGACCACCGCGGCCAGCAGCGCCTCGAGCGGCATCTGCACATAGGCGCCGTTGTCGGGCTTGAAGCCGCGCGGCACCAGGTACAGCCGCTTCAGTCCGAGTACGTGATCGAGCCTGATCGCGCCGGCATGCCGCATGGAGGCGGCCACCATGTCGGCGAACGGCACGAAGGATTGCGCCTCCAGGCCGCCGGCGTTGAATCCCGCGAGGCCCCAATCCTGCCCAACCGTGTTGAGCACGTCGGGCGGCGCGCCAACCGCGAGGTGACGCGAGATCGCGGTCTGCTCGTTCCAGGCATCGAAACCGTTCGACTGCACGCCGACGGCAACATCGAGATAGAGGCCGACGCGCATGCCCAGTTCCGCTGACAGATCCTTGGCGGCGCGCAGTTGTGCGTCGGCCGTCCATTGCACGAACTCGACGAATTCGACCTCGTGCTTGTCAGGGCCGTTGCGCAAGCCGGCGCATTTGGCATCATCGGGTTGCTGCCATTCCGGCGGCCATTCCCACCACGGCGCGGCGAAACGATGCCGCAGCACCTCGAAGCAGGCAAAGCGCGACAACAGCGGCGCACGCTCGGCGCGGAAGGCATCGAACTGGTTGCGGCGTACACCGCTCGCCGACTTCACGAAACTGTCAAAGGCCGCGCGCAGGCCCAGCCATTTCAGCGCCGCCATGTCGGCGTAAGGGACACGATCGCCTTCGCGCAGCCGCGCAGCGGTCGCGGCCGCGTTCGGAATGAGGTCCGGAGAAAATTCCGGGATGGCCTCGACATCGATATAAAGCGGATTGAGAAAAAGCCGGCTATTTGGCGAATAGGGACTGCAATCGGCCGGGTGATCGTCGAACAGCACATGCAGCGGATTGAGCCCGACGCCATCGGCACCCAGCTGTTTGGCGAGCCGGACGAGCCCCGCCAGATCGGTGAAATCGCCGATGCCCCAATTGCGGTCCGAACGGACGCTGTAGAGCTGCACGGCGAGCAACCAGCCGCGGTCGAAATCACCACCAAAGGCACGCTCCGGTGCCACGATCATCGGCACCTCTTCCGTCGCACCTGCCGCATCGGTCAGGGTCAGGCGGTGATAGCCGAGCGGCAGGCCGGCGGGCCAGGCGATCACGGGCTCGCGCGTCTCACCTTGTGCGATCAAATCGCCGTTGCCGGTGATCTTCCATTGCAGCGGCACCGCGCCGACGGAAGCGAGTTCGGTGCGCGGACTGCCCAGCGCGCGCACCACGACCGGCCCGCTGACGAAGCGGTAGACCCGCTTTTCCGGCAGGGCATCGAGGATGGATTTGAGCGCCTCGGGCGCGGTGACCCGCAGCTTTCCAAGGGCGTCGATGAATTCGGACTGAACGCCCTTGATCCGGGCTTGAGCTAAAAGATCCATTCGGCACGCAGCTTGCAGGCCATTGTCAGGCCGGGGTCATCGATTTTAATGAGGTCGTGGAAGAGGTTAGTCACGCTTAACTCGCAAACTGCGCCTGCTGTTCCCGAGGGAACCAATGCCACACAACCGGCTTTCTATACTGGTACCAAGCGTGGATCCCCGACAAGGGAAACGGGCTCCTGCTTTCTTGTCAATGGCATCACCGTGAACAAGACAATTCAAACTGTCGAGAGTGCCGCGGCCGGCAGCGCTTTCCTGATCGAAGACGTCTATCCCCTGATCGACGGCGGCCGCTTCGCCGTGAAGCGGATCGCGGGTGATCGGGTCGAGGTGTGGGCCGACATCTATCGCCACGGCGACGCCACGATCAGCGCCGCGTTGATCTGGCGCGGCGAGCAGGAGCGAGAATGGCGGCGAGAGAGCATGATCCATCATGGCGATGACCGCTGGTCCGGCGCATTTGTTCCGCCCGAGCCCGGCCTCTATGTCTATGCCATCGAAGCCTGGACCGACGAATTCGCCACCTGGCGGCACGGCGTCGAGCGCAAGCAGTTGTCAGGCAGCGACATCACGCTCGATGCGATCGAAGGCGCCGGCCTCCTGACCAAGGCGCAAGGAGCGCGGCAGGACGCGGCGGCTGTCATCCTCAGGCAATGCGAGGACTATCTCGGCAGCGGCGATGTCACGCCGCTGCTCGCCACCGAACTTGGCGAGGCCATGGCGGAAAGCCAGGCGCGGCCCGACCTCACGCGATCGCCGAACTTCCCGCTTGTCGTCGACCGTGACAGAGCGCGCTTCGGCGCCTGGTATCAGATGATGCCACGAAGTCAGAGCGCGGTCGCCGGCCAGCACGGCACGCTGCGCGACTGCATCGCGCGGGTGCCCGACATCGCGGCGATGGGCTTTGACGTGCTCTATTTCACGCCTGTCCACCCGATCGGCAAAACCCGGCGCAAGGGTCGCAACAATTCACCGGTCGCGAGCGACGGCGAGCCCGGCTCGCCCTACGCGATCGGCGCGGCCGAGGGCGGCCATGATGCGCTACATCCAGAACTCGGCACCATCGAGGATTTCCGCGCGCTGGTCGCGACCTGCCTGGAATATGGCCTCGAAATCGCGCTCGATTTCGCCGTGCAATGCTCACCGGATCATCCCTGGCTGACGCAGCATCCGGAATGGTTCAAATGGCGGCCGGACCGCTCGGTGCGGACGGCGGACGGTGCTTATTCGGATATCGTCATCCCCGATTTCGCCTCCGTCGACCGGGCTGGATTGTGGAACGCATTTCGCGACGCCATGCTGTTCTGGATCGACCACGGCGTGACCATCTTCGCGATCGATAATCACGACACCGCGCCACTACCGTTCTGGGAGTGGCTGATCCGCGACATTCGCTCGCGCCATCCCGAGGTGATCCTGTTCTCGAAGACGTTTGCGCGGCCGAAGCTGATGAGGGGCCTCGCCAAGCTCGGCTTCGCGCAGTCTTTCAGCTATTTCCCCTGGCGCACCGGGAAACGGGAGCTCGAGCAATATCTCGGCGAACTGACGCGATATCCGGAGCGGGACTTCGTTCGGCCGAACCTGTTCGTCAACACGCCGGATTTGCTGCCCTACCATCTCCAAGGCGGCGAAGCCTGGATGTTCAAGTCGCGCGTCGCGCTGGCGGCCACGCTGTCGGGCAATTATGGCCTGTACAGCGGCTTCGAGCTGCTCGAGCACGAAGCCATCCCCGGCCACGAAGAATATCAGGATTCCGAAAAGTACCAGATCCGCCAGCGCGACTGGGACAAGCCCGGCAACATCAAGGCCTACATCACCGCGCTCAACCGCATCCGTCACGACAACGCCGCGCTCCAGCAGACCACTGATCTGCGCTTCCTTGGCATCGAGGATGGCGAGACGATCGCTTTCGTGAAGGAAGCGACCGAGCCGGCCAACATCGTCGTCGTGGCCATCGCCCTCTCGCGCCCCGTGCGCGAAGTCTGGTTGTCGCTCGGCGAGCTCACCATCGACGTCGGCGGCGAACGCCGCCGCATCTCCGCACTCGAAAATCTCATGACAGGCGAACAGTCCCGCATCGAATGGGGCGGGATCAGGTTGCGTATCGATCCCGACTGCGATCCGGCACTGCTATTCCGCTGCCTGGCGTAAGGATCACGCCATGAATGTACTGTCTTCCGTCGACACCCAGAAAGCCGAGGCCGCCGAGGTCGTGGATGAGCTGTGGTACAAGGATGCGATCATCTACCAGCTCCACGTCAAGGCCTTTGCCGACAGCAACAATGACGGCATCGGCGATTTCGTCGGGCTGACCGAGAAGCTGCCCTATCTGCAGGACCTCGGCGTGACCGCGCTGTGGCTGCTGCCATTCTACCCCTCGCCCGGCCGCGACGACGGCTACGACATCGGCGACTACGGCTCCATCAATCCCGATTTCGGGACGATGAAGGATTTCAAGCGCTTCATCCAGGAAGCGCAGAAGCGCGGCCTGCGCGTCATCACCGAGCTCGTCATCAACCACACCTCCGACCAGCATAACTGGTTCAAGCGCGCGCGCCGCAGCCCCGCAGGCTCGAGCGCCCGCAACTGGTACGTCTGGAGCGACACCGACCAGAAATACCAGGGCACGCGGATCATCTTCACCGACACCGAAAAGTCGAACTGGACCTGGGATCCCGAGGCCGGCGCGTTCTACTGGCACCGCTTCTTCTCGCACCAGCCCGATCTCAATTTCGACAATCCTCGCGTCGTCAGCGCAATCATCCAGGTGATGAAGCGCTGGCTCGACGCCGGCGTCGACGGCTTCCGCCTGGACGCCATTCCCTATCTCTGCGAGCGCGAGGGCACCTCCAACGAGAACCTGCCCGAGACGCATGCGATCATCAAGCGCCTGCGCCAGGAACTCGACGCCTATTCCAAGGGCAAGCTGTTGCTGGCCGAGGCCAATCAGTGGCCCGAAGACGTGCAGGAATATTTCGGCCGCGGCGACGAATGCCAGATGGCCTACCACTTCCCACTGATGCCGCGCATCTACATGGCGATCGCGCAGGAGGACCGCTTCCCGATCACCGACATCCTGCGCCAGACGCCGGACATTCCCGCGAGCTGCCAGTGGGCGCTGTTCCTGCGCAACCATGACGAGCTGACGCTGGAGATGGTCACCGACGTCGAGCGCGATTATCTCTGGACCACCTACGCCAACGATCCCCGCGCCCGCATCAATGTCGGCATTCGCCGGCGGCTTGCGCCGCTGATGGACAACGACCGCCGCAAGATCGAGCTGATGAATTCGCTGCTGCTGTCATTTCCCGGCACGCCGATCATCTATTACGGCGACGAGATCGGGATGGGCGACAACATCTATCTCGGCGACCGCAACGGCGTGCGCACGCCGATGCAGTGGAGCCCCGACCGCAACGGCGGATTCTCCCGCGCCGATCCGGCCCGCCTCTATGCGCCGCCGATCATGGATCCGGTCTACGGCTACGATTCGGTCAACGTGGAGGCGCAGTCGCGCAGCCTGTCGTCGCTGCTCAGCGCCACCAAGCGGCTGATTTCCGTGCGCAAGTCGACGCTCGCCTTCGGCCGCGGCACCATGACCTTCATCCGCCCGGCCAACCGCGCCGTGCTGGCCTATGTCCGGCAATATGGCGACGAGGTGATCCTCTGCGTCGCCAATCTGTCGCGCGCGGCGCAAGCCACCGAGCTCGACCTGTCGCCGTGGAAAGATCGCATCCCGCAGGAGATGCTCGGCCGCACCCGCTTCCCCGCGATCGGGGAGGTGCCATACATGATCACGCTGGGACCCTACGGCTTCTACTGGTTCCAGCTCCAGGAGCGTGACAAGTCCGAGCCGGTCGTGCCGCGGGCGGTGCCGGAATTCGAGACGCTGGTGGTCCCCGTCAACTCGAACTGGGTTTCGCTCGCCCGCGAGCGCGGCGTGTTCGAGCGTGACGTTCTGCCGGGTTTCCTGTCGCGGACACGCTGGTATCCCGAGCACAATCCCAAGCACATCAAGGCAACGCTGACCTCGGCGGTGCCGTTCAGCGACATCGGCGACAACAGGCCCTGGATCGCGTTCTTCGAGACGGCGCAGGCCGACATCACGACGCGTTATGTGCTGCCGATGCAGATCGAGTGGGTACGGTTCGACCGCGAGCGCTTCAACCCGAAGGCGCTCGCCGCCGTGCGCCAGGGTGCGCGCGAAGGCACGCTGCTCGACGTCGCGACCGACCAGATCTTCATTGGCCTGTTCCTGCGAGGCTTGTCGCAGAACCTGGTCGTGGACGAGAACAATCTGCGGCTCGAATTCAAGGCCACCAGCCGGTTCGCCGAATACACCATCAAGGAGCCCGCCCGCATCCGCGCCGTCGAGCAGTCGAACAGCACGGCGCTGGTCGACAATCAGTATGTGGCCAAGATCCATCGCCGGCTCGAGAGCGGCATCAATCCCGAGATCGAGATCGGTCACTACCTCACTGAAGTTGCCCGCTTTGCCAACGCGCCGGCGCTGCTCGGCAGCGTCGAGCTGGTCGAAGGCGATACCCACAGCGCGATCGGCGTTCTGCATGCCTATGTCGAGAACCAGGGCGATGGCTGGGCAGTGACGACGGGCTATCTGGACCGCTACATCGATGAGCAGCGGTTAGGGCCGGTGGGCGAGATGCCCCGGGTGACCCAGGAGCAGGCGCCCTATCTGCACTTCATGGCGCAGATCGGACGGCGTCTCGCCGAACTGCACATGGCGCTCGCGGCCGCCAAGACGACCGACCTCGCCCCCGAAACGATCGGCCCTGCGGATGTCAAGCGTTGGACATCCGAGCTCAAGGGACGCGCCGAGCGGGTGTTCGAGCGCCTTGCCGACATCAGGGACGGCCTGCGCGAGGGCGACCGGCCCCTGATCGACCGGCTGGTGGCGGTGCGCGCGACCGTGCCGAACCATATCAACGCGCTCTTGCCATCCGGCATCGGCGGGTTGAACATCCGTCATCATGGCGACTTCCGGCTCGGGCAAACTCTGATTGTGAAGGACGACATCTTCATCATCGATTTCGACGGCGATCCGCATGTTACGTTGGCCGACAGGCGCCGCAAGCTGCCTGCCGCGCGCGACGTCGCCGGCCTGGTCCGCTCGATTGATCTTTCGGTTAACGCGGCGCTTCACCGCGCCCTGTCGGGTGCCAGTGACGAACAGGGCCGGCTTGCCGCCGCGCTCCGCGAATGGCGCGAACATGCCACCTCGACCTTCTTGACCGCCTACCGCGAGGCCATGACCGATCGCCGGATCTGGCCGCAACAGAGGCACGCTGCGGAAAACATGTTAAGGTATTTCCTGCTTGATCAAGCGTTCGACGAAGTAGAGTACGAGCTGTCCCACCGGCCGGAGGGGCTCAATGGGGCGCTGACCGGGCTGCTTCGCATTTTGTCCAATGAGAGCGAAGCCCATGCCTAAACTGCCAGCCGAGGCCTACGCGATCATCGAGGGCCGCCATTCCGACCCCTTCCACTATCTCGGGCTGCATCCGGAGGGCGACAAGAGCGTGGTACGGGCCTTCCTGCCCGATGCTTCCAATGTCGAAGCGGTCGGCGAGCACGGCGAGGTCGCAAAGCTCGATCGCGTCCACGCTTCCGGTCTGTTCATCGGCCCCCTGCCCAATGGCTCCAAGCACTACCAGCTCCGCGCCAAGTTCGGCGACAACGTCGTCGAATTCGAGGACGCCTACCGCTTTCCGCCGATCCTGAGCGATTTCGACCTCTATTTGCTCGGCGAAGGCACGCACCAGCGCCTTTACGACAAGCTCGGCGCGCATCCGATGCGGCTGCAGGGCATCGACGGCATCGGCTTCGTCGTGCTGGCGCCGAACGCGCGGCGCGTGTCGGTGGTCGGCGATTTCAACTTCTGGGACGGCCGGCGCCATCCGATGCGGGTGCGCGGCGCCGGTTATTGGGAATTGTTCATTCCGCACGCCAAGCCCGGCGATCACTACAAGTTCGAGATCATCGGCCCGCACGGCCATCTGCTGCCGCTGAAATCCGATCCCATGGCATTCGCGAGCGAGCTGCGGCCGAAGACGGCTTCCATCGTGTTCGACGAGGCGCATTTGCCGCGGCCGCGCCCGGCGCCTGACGGCATCAATGCGCTGTCGGCGCCGATGTCGATCTACGAGGTTCATCTCGGCTCATGGCGGCGCAAGGACGGCAATGAATGGCTGACCTATCGCGAGCTCGCCGAGCAGCTCCCGGCCTATGCCCGCGACATGGGCTTTACCCACCTCGAATTCCTGCCCGTGAGCGAGCATCCGTTCGACGGCTCCTGGGGCTATCAACCGACCGGCCTGTATGCGCCGACCAGCCGCTTCGGCAGGCCGGAGGATTTCGCCGCGCTGATCGATGCCTGCCACCGCGAGGGCATCGGCGTGCTGCTCGACTGGGTGCCGGGTCACTTCCCTGACGATCCGCATGGGCTCGGCAGCTTCGACGGCACGTCGCTCTACGAGCACGCCAATCCCCTGCAGGGCCGCCACCTCGACTGGGGCACGCTGATCTACAATTACGGCCGGACCGAAGTGACGAATTTCCTGGTGTCGAACGCGCTGTTCTGGCTGGAGCGCTACGCCATCGACGGCCTGCGCGTCGATGCGGTCGCGTCCATGCTCTATCTCGACTACAGTCGCCCGCCCGGCGCCTGGATTCCGAACCAGTATGGCGGCCGCGAGAACATCGAGGCGATCAACTTCCTGCGCCGCTTCAACACCGAGCTGTTCGCACGCTTTCCGCAGGCGACCACGGCGGCGGAAGAATCCACGGCGTGGCCGCAGGTCTCGCGCCCGGTCGAATTCGGCGGGCTCGGCTTCGGCTACAAGTGGAACATGGGCTGGATGCACGACACGCTGAACTACATCAGCAAGGATCCCATCCACCGCAAGCATCATCACGGCGACATCCTGTTCGGCCTGCACTACGCGTTCTCCGAAAACTTCATCTTGCCGCTGTCGCATGACGAGGTCGTGCACGGCAAACGCTCGCTGCTCGGCCGCATGCCCGGCGACGAATGGCAGCGCTTTGCCAATTTGCGCGCCTATTACAGCTTCATGTTCGGTCATCCCGGCAAGAAGCTGCTTTTCATGGGCGGCGAGATCGCTCAGAGCCGGGAGTGGAATCACGACCAGTCACTCGACTGGCACCTGCTCGAATACAAGTACCATTCCGGCATCCAATCCCTGATCCGCGACCTCAACCGGCTCTACCGCGCGGTGCCGGCGCTGCACCAGATGGATTGCGACCATGCCGGCTTCGAATGGCTAATCACCGATGATGCCAACCGCAACGTCTTTGCCTGGCTGCGCAAGGGCTTTGACGAGCACGCGCGATGTCTCGTGGTCACGAACTTCTCGCCCAACGTTTATCGCAACTATCGCGTTCCGGTACCCTTCGCCGGCAAGTGGAAGGAAGTGTTCAATTCGGACTCCGCCCATTACGGCGGAACCAATGTCGGGAACGTCGGCGAGGTGCAAACCCTCGAAGGCAAGGCACCCGAGCTTCGCCTCACCATTCCGCCGCTCGCCGCGATCTTCCTCGTTCCGGAAGGCTGACCGATGCGCCTGACTGCTGGATCGCCCGCACGCCTCGGCGCAAGCTGGGACGGACGCGGCACCAATTTCGCGTTGTTCTCCGCCAATGCGCAGAAGGTCGAGCTCTGCCTGTTCGACGCGCAGGGGCGCCGTGAGCTCGAACGCATCGAGCTGCCTGAAAGAACCGAGGACGTCTGGCATGGCTATCTCAACGACGTCTCGCCGGGACAGCTCTACGGCTACCGCGTGCACGGCCCCTACGAGCCAGAGCACGGCCACCGCTTCAATGCCAACAAGCTGCTGCTCGACCCCTACGCCAAGCGGCTCGCCGGACGCCTGGTCTGGAGCGATGCGCATTTCGCCTATCGCACCGGCTCGGCGCGGGAGGACCTGTCGTTCGACCGCCGCGACAATGCGCGCGGCATGCCCAAGGCGGTCGTGGTCGACGAGACATTCAACTGGGGCCGGCGCGAGATCCGGCCCCACGTCGCCTGGGAAGACACGATCATCTACGAAGCCCACGTCAAGGGCCTGACGCAGAAGCGCGACGACGTGCCGCCGAATCTACGCGGCACCTATGGCGGGCTGTCGTCGCCGGCGATGATCGAGCACCTGAAGAAGCTCGGCGTCACCACGATCGAGCTGCTGCCCATCCACAGCTTCGTCGACGATCGCATCCTGGTCGAGAAGAAGCTCGCCAATTACTGGGGCTACAACACGTTGTCCTTCTTCGCGCCGGAGCAGCGCTACGCCCAGGACAACGCGCTCGATTCCTTCCGCACCACGGTGGCGCGGCTCCACGATGCCGGCATCGAGGTCATGCTCGACGTCGTCTACAACCACACCGCCGAGGGCAATCACCTCGGGCCGACGCTTTGCTATCGTGGCATCGACAACGCCTCCTATTACTGGCTGAGCCGCGAGAACCCGCGCTACTACGACGACTTCACCGGCTGCGGGTCGTCCGTGAACCTCACCCATTCGCGCGTGCTGCAGATGGTGATGGATTCGCTACGCTACTGGGTCGAGGTCTGCCACGTCGACGGCTTCCGCTTCGACCTCGCAACCACGCTTGCGCGCGGGCCCAACGGATATGATCGCGGCATCTCGTTCCTGACTGCGATCCGGCAGGACCCGGTGCTCGCCACCGTCAAGCTCGTCGCAGAACCGTGGGACCTGGGCCTCGGCGGCTATCAGGTCGGCGCATTCCCATCGCAATGGTCGGAATGGAATGATCGCTATCGCAGCGCGATGCGCCGCTACTGGAGCGGCGAAGGCAGCCTGATCGGCGATATCTCCAGCCGCATGACGGCGTCCTCCGACCTGTTCAACCATGACGGTCGGCGGCCCCGCGCCAGCATCAACCACATCACCGTGCATGACGGTTTCACCCTCGCCGACCTCTTCAGCTACAATGAGAAGCACAACGAGGCCAATGGCGAGGACAATCGCGACGGCTCCAACGACAACCACAGCAACAATTGCGGCGTCGAGGGCCCGACCGACGATCCCGCCATCCTCGCGCTGCGGCGGCAGCTGCGCAAGAACGTGCTGGCCTGCCTGATGCTGGCGCAGGGCATCCCGCTGATCCTCGCCGGCGACGAGGTCGGCAACACGCAATCCGGCAACAACAATGCCTATTGTCAGGACAACGAGATCGGCTGGGTCGGCTGGGACAATCTCGGCAAGGACGGCGACGACATGATCGACTTCGTCTCCCATCTGACCGGCATCCGCAACCGTTTCTCCCAGCTTCGCAGCCATCGCTGGCTCGACGGTCGGCCGAAGGATGGCATCTCCTATGGTGCTTTATGGCTGACGCCTGAAGGCAACGAGATGACGGAAAGCGACTGGACCTTCCCGGACGGGCGCTTCCTCTCTTATGTGGTGGGCCCCGTGGAACCGGGCAGCGCGGCGATCTTTATCGTACTGAACGCCGCCCCCGAAGAGATCGCATTCAAATTGCCAAAGATGCCCGAATACAAGAGCTGGCAGCAAATCCTGAACACGACCGATGCCAAGCTGAACAGCACTGACTTCCTGCCCGGGAGCGACAGCAAGGCGCCGCCGCGTTCCGTGCTCGCCTTTACGGGGGCGCTATGAGACCATCCTTCGGGGCGAAGCCGACCAACGACGGCGTGTCGTTCCGTTTGTGGGCGCCCGGCGCGCGTCGCGTCGATCTGCTGCTCGAGGGGCGACATGCCATGCAGCGCCGGCAGGATGGCTGGTATGTCGCTGAGATTGCGGGCCTTCCTGCTGGCAGCTCCTACAAGTTCAGGATCGACGACGAGATCGATGTGCCGGATCCGGCCTCCGCCTTCCAGCCCGAGGACGTCTCCGGCCCGAGCGAGGTGATCGACCACGACGCCTTTGCGTGGCGCGCCAAGGATTGGCGCGGTCGCCCCTGGGAAGAGACGGTGCTGATCGAGGCCCATGTCGGCACCTTCACGCGCGATGGCACCTATCGCGCCATGATCGACAAGCTCGATCATCTCGTGAGGACCGGCATCACGGCGCTGGAGCTGATGCCGCTCGCCGACTTCGCCGGGCGTCGCGGCTGGGGCTATGACGGAGTGCTCTGGTACGCGCCCGACAGCGCCTATGGCCGCCCCGAGGAGCTGAAGACGCTGATCGACGAGGCGCATCAGCGCGGGCTGATGGTCTTCCTCGACGTCGTCTATAATCATTTCGGCCCCGAGGGGAATTATCTCGGCCGCTATGCGCCCGATTTCTTCACCGACGCACACACGCCCTGGGGCAGCATCATCGACTACCGCGTGCCGCAGGTGCGGGCCTTTGCCGTCGAGAATGCACTCTCCTGGCTCACCGATTATCGCTTTGACGGCTTAAGGCTCGATGCCGCGAACCACATCATGGCGGTCCCCGGCGAGCAGTCGTCGATGCTGCAGGACCTCAGCGTCGCCGCCGGCGAGCTCGCCAAGGCCACCGGCCGCCACATCCATCTCGTGCTGGAGAATGGCGACAACCGCGCCAGCCTGCTCGATGCCGCGCAGGAGCCGCCAAACGGTAAATATCGCGCGCAGTGGAACGACGACTATCACCACGTTTGGCACGTCATGCTGACCGGCGAGCACAACGGCTACTATGCCGACTACCAGACGCCGCGCATGGATCTGGCGCGCACGCTCGCGTCCGGCTTCGTCTATCAGGGCGAGATATCGGAATTCTGGGGGAAGAAGCCGCGCGGCGAGCCGAGCGGCGATCTGCCGCCGGCAACCTTCGTCAATTTCCTGCAAAACCACGACCAGATCGGCAACCGCCCGTTCGGCGACCGGCTGGAGAGCCTGGCCTCGCCCGAGCAAATCGACGCCGCGCTCGCGGTGACGCTGCTCGCACCGATGGTGCCGATGCTGTTTCAGGGCGAGGAATGGGGCTCGAAGGTGCCCTTCCCGTTTTTCTGCGATTTTCAGGGCGGCCTCGCGGACGCCGTGCGCAAGGGGCGCAAGAAGGAATATGCCTGGGCCTATGAGAAATACGGCGAGGAAGTGCCCGACCCGCTCGATCCGGCCACAGCGCAATCGGCCGTGCTTGATTGGACCGGCCACACCCCGGACCAGGACGCGCGGCTCGCGCGCGTGCGCGACCTGCTCGCAGTTCGCCGCAAGGAAATCATGCCGCGGCTGAACGGGGCAAGCTTCGGTGCTGCCGAGGCAGCAGACAGCGGCCTCCTCACCGCGCATTGGCGCATGGGCGATGGCACGACGCTGCGGCTCACCGCAAATCTGTCGGACAAGGCTATCGCGCTTTCCAACGACAATGCCGGCACGCCGATCTGGGGCGGCGCGACCGGTGACCGGCTTCCGCCCTGGTCGGTGGTCTGGCATCTCGGAGGTTGATATGCCTTCGGCGATTCCGCTCGCAACTTACCGGCTCCAGCTGACTGCGGACTTCGACTTCGACAAGGCCGCCGCGGTGGTGCCTTACCTGAAGGCGCTGGGGATCACACACCTCTATGCCTCGCCGTTGATGAAGGCCCGCAAGGGCTCGACTCACGGCTACGACACGGTCGATCACAGCCAGTTCAATCCCGAGCTCGGCGGCGAGGCCGGCTTTGCACGGCTGAGCGAGGCGCTGGCCCAGCACGACCTCGGCCTCATCATCGATTTCGTGCCGAACCATGTCGGCGTGCACTTTGCAGACAATCCCTGGTGGCTCGACGTGCTGGAATGGGGCCAGGCCTCGCCCCACGCGGCCTCATTCGATATCGATTGGGATCAGCTGGCCTTCCGTGCCCGCGGCGGCGTGCTGCTGCCGATCCTCGGCTCGTCTTACGGCGAGGCACTCGAGCGCGGCGAGATCGAGCTACGCTACGATCCCGATGAGGGCAGCCTTTCCGCCTGGTATTTCGAGCACCGCCTGCCGATCGCGCCGGAGCGCTATGGCGAGATCTTGCGGATGATCGTGAAGGAAGCGGACGCTGCCGATACGGTCGCCGGCAAACGCCTGCTCTCGCTCGCCGCACACTACACGGGCTTGCGCCGTCCCAACCGCAAGGAAGCGCCCGCCTTCAAGTCGGAACTGAAGGAGATCGCTGGCAGCGCCGACATCATCACCCACGGCCTAGCGGCATATCGTGCGGCCAAGGACCGCCCGGCGCAAACGCTGGCGCTGCATCATCTGCTCGAGCGGCAGCATTACAAGCTCGGCCATTGGCGGCTCGCCTCGAGCGACATCAACTATCGCCGCTTCTTCGACGTCAACGGGCTCGCAGGCCTGCGCGTCGAGGACGCGAGCACGTTTGCCGCCACGCACCGGCTGGTGAAGCAGCTCGTCGCCGAGGGAAAGCTGCAGGGCATCCGCCTCGATCACATCGATGGCCTGCGCGACCCCGCTCAATATTGCCAACGATTGCGCCGGCTGGTGCGCGATGCGCAAGGCAACACCAAGCCATTCTACACGGTGATCGAAAAAATCCTGTGCGAGCACGAAAAACTGCCGCACTTCGCCGGCGTCCAGGGCACCACCGGATACGAGTGGATGAATGCCATCACCCAGGTGCTGGTGGATGCGAAGGGGCTGGAGGCGCTGGACGAGACCTGGCGGCAGATCAGCAACCGCTCGCCGCAGCTCGGACCCTACGTCAAGGAGGCCAAGCGGCGCGTGCTGGAGACGCTGCTCACCAGCGAATTCACCGTGCTGACGCGCCTGCTCGCACGCATCGCCAACGGCCATTATTCGACCCGCGACTTCTCCGCCGACAGTTTGCGGCAGGCACTCGAATTGTACGTGCTGCATTTTCCGGTTTACCGCACTTATCTGACGCACAGCGGCCCGACGGTGCTCGACCGAAAGCTGATCGATGACACCATCGAACGCGCCCGCGCGGAGTGGTTCGCCGCCGATGAAGGCATCTTCGAGTTCCTGCATGATGCCCTGACCATGGACCTGCTCAAGCCCGGCCGCCCGCCACACAGCGCTCCCCGCGTGCGCCGCTTTGCGCTGAAGGTGCAGCAGTTCACCGGGCCCGTCATGGCGAAGTCGCTGGAGGACACCGCATTCTACCAATTCCACCGGCTGCTGGCGCTGAACGAGGTCGGCGGCGATCCTGCCAGCAAAGGCCTCGCAATTCTCGCCTTCCACGCAGCGATGCGCGCCCGCGCCAAGGAATGGCCGCAAGGGATGACGGCGACCGCGACCCACGACACCAAGCGCGGCGAGGATGCGCGTGCGCGCATCGCGGCGCTCAGCGAAATCCCCGGCGAATGGACCAGCGCGGTGGCGCGCTGGAAGGTGCTGAACGCGTCGCACCTTGCCCTCAACGGCAATCTGCGCGCGCCGTCGACGACGTTCGAATACATGCTCTACCAGACCCTGCTCGGCGCCTGGCCGCTGCAAGGCCCGAATGCGAGCTTCGTCGAGCGAATCCAGGCCTATGCACTCAAGGCGGCGCGCGAGGGCAAGGAGGAGACGAGCTGGCTCAATCCGCATGAGGCGTATGAGAACGGGGTGAAAAGCTTTATCGAGAAGATTCTCGATCCGGCGCTGTCAGGTGAATTCCTGGATGCGCTGCAGACGCTTGGCCGCCGCGTCGCACAGCTCGGTGCGCTGAACTCGCTGAGCCAGCTCACGCTGAAGGCGACGCTCCCCGGCGTTCCCGATTTTTACCAGGGCACCGAATATTGGGACCTCTCGCTGGTTGATCCCGACAATCGCCGCCCCGTGGATTTTGTCGCGCGCAGCGCGGCATTGACGTCGCTGGACGCGCCGGACTGGAATAGACTGATCAAGAGCTGGCCGGATGGCGAGCTCAAGCTGGCCTGGACACGGCACCTGCTCAAGCTGCGCAACGCGCGCGCCGACGTCTTCGCGCAAGGCGACTACCAGCCGCTGGAGGTGCGCGGCGCGCACGCCGGCCATGTCATCGCCTTCGCCCGCCAGCACGGCCGTGATGCGGTGATCGTCGTGGTCGGGCGGCAGTTCGCGCCCTTCACGCAAGCAGGTCGGGAATGGCCTGCGTTTGACAGCTTCGACGCTACTGTCGACATCAGCGGTTACCAGGCGCCGGGCCTTGCCGGCAACGAATTGCCCGTGGCTCAGGTTTTTCGCGATCTACCCGCGGGCATCATCGAAGCCCGCACCAAAAGCCAGGCCAAATCGCTCCGCCAGCGCGCCCTCGCCTGACCCTCACTTCCCGTCGCCCTTGGTCAACAGCAACTGCCCGCGCTTGCGGATGGTCGCCTGCGCCATCTCGGCAAAGCGCTGCAGCAGCCACGGCAACACGACCTGCACCGCGACATGGTCGTCGGTGACATCGACCTGCCCGCTCGCGATCTGCCCGAGCGCGCGGATGCGAAAATTCATGGTGTCCCCGTTCCAGCGCTCCTCCTCGACCTGCATCACGGGAATGCTGGCCGCGGCACGACCGAGCCCGGTCTTGAGCCGGCGCACCGCCTCCTCGCGGCCGAGACGATGCGGAATGGAGACGACAAGTGGTGCTGACATGGCCTCTGCCCTGTGGTGACGGATCCTCACATAGTCATGCCGGCCGGACGGTCAAAGGTTCCATGCAAGTTGAACCTGTCGTCGCGTTTCAAATCTGGAACTTTAGAACCTGCGGCAAGTTGCCCCCCGCATATCGGACAGATGCAACGACCCTTTCAACAAAGGGCTGGAGGAGATTCGCATGTCTATCGGTACAATCATTCTGATCATTTTGGTCATCGCGCTGCTCGGCGGCTTCAGTGGCATCGGCGGCGGCCCGTTCTACGGCACCGGCTATTACGGCGGCGGCGGCCTTGGGCTCGTCATCATCATTCTGCTGATCCTGCTGCTGATGGGACGAATCTAGGCAGGCCGTCATTTCCGGAGCGCGCACAAGCGTGAACCCGGAATCTCGCACCACAAATCTCTGGATTCCGGGTTTGCGCTCGGCGCAGCCCGGGATGACCTTTTGGAAAGCACCTATTTCGTCCCCGCCAGCTTCTTCATCGCCGCCTTGATCGAGGTGGCCGCATCGTCATAGCCCTCCCAGGCTTTCGAGCGCGCCAGCAGGCCCGGCACCGTCCGCACCGTATATCGCTTCGGATCGAGATCGCTCTTCACCTGCGCCCAGGTCAATGGCATCGACACCGTGGCACCGGCACGCGCACGCGGAGATAGCGGCGCCACCGCCGTCGACATCCGATCATTGCGCAGGTAGTCGAGGAAGATCTTCCCGTTGCGCAGCTTCTTGGACATGTTGAGCAGATAGCGCTCGGGATCGTCATCGGCCATCCACTGGCAGACGCCTTGTGCGAACGCCTTCGCCTCTTTCCAGCTCACCTTGTCGCGCGCGCCGTGAAGCAGCGGCACCACCAGGTGTAGCCCCTTGCCGCCGGTGGTCTTGCAAAAACTCTCCATCCCGACATCGACCAGCCGCTGGCGCATCTCCTTGGCGGCGTCCACGACCTCGGTAAACTTGACGTCCGGCGCGGGATCGAGATCGAACACCAGTCGGCCCGGCGTGTCATAAGCGTCGGGTGCACAATTCCAGGGATGCAGCTCGACGCCGCCGATCTGTGCGACCGCGGCGAGCCCCTCGACGCGATCGATCTGCAGGTAAGGCTTGCGATCGCCCGAGACTCTTGCGAGCTCGAGCAGGTTCGACGTGCCCTGCATGGCATGGCGCTGGAAGAAGCACTCTCCTTTGATGCCATCGGGCGCACGGATCAGCGAGCATGGCCGGCCCTTGAGGTGCACGATCATCCATTCGCCGACGGCCTCGAGATAGCGCGCAAGGTCGAGCTTGGTGACCGGAGCCCCCTCTCCGTCGTCAGGCCAGAGCTCCTTGTCAGGCTTGGAAATAACGACGCCCATCACTTCGGCGGTGCCGGTCGTCTTCGATGACTTGTCAGCCTGCGGCGCGACGCGCTTCCGGGCGGAGGGCTTTGCCAGCTTGGTATCGGCAGGCGTCTCCGCCTGGACCTCCTCGGCCGGCTTGTCCTGCCGCAGGCCCTTGAAGGCTGCCTGGCGGATATTGCCGTCGGCGGTGAAACCGGCGAATTCGATTTCGGCCACGAGCTCCGGCTTGAGCCAGTGCACGTCGCGGGTCTTTTTCGGCGCATTCTTGCCGCCGAAGGGACTTTCCTTGGCCTCCACGGCCTTCAGCGCCGGCATGATCCGAGCGACCTTGTCGGCGCCAAAACCAGTCCCGACCATGCCGACAAAGGCGAGATGGTCGCCACGATGCACACCCGCCATCAGCGAACGGAATTTTCCGTTGGTGGTCTTGTAGCCGCCGATCACGACCTCATGGCCCGCGCGGCATTTCGCCTTGGTCCAGCTCTCCGTGCGGCCCGAACGGTAGGGTGCGTCGAGCTTCTTCGACACCACGCCTTCGAGCTCGAGCTTGCAGGCCGATTGCAGCACCGCATCGCCGCCGCTCTCGAAATGCTCGACATAGCGGATCTGGCTCGACTTCTTCCTGCGCGCCTCCAGCAATTCCTTCAGCCGGTCCTTGCGGTCGCTGAGCGGCAGACGGCGATAGTCGAGGCCCTCGGCAAACAGCAGATCGAAGGCGAAGAAAATCAGGTTCTCGGTCTTGCCGTCGGACAGCGCGGCCTGGAGCGAGGAGAAGTTCGGCGCGCCGTTGTGGTCGAGCGCGACGATCTCGCCGTCGATGAGCACATCCGGCAGCGCGCCCGCCTCCTTCGCGATCGACGCGAACTTATCGGTCCAGTCGAGGCCCTTGCGGGTCTTCAGCGTCGCCTCTCCGTCCTCGACGCGGAGCTGCACACGGTAGCCGTCGAATTTGATCTCATGGCACCAGCCATCGGCTGCAGGCGGCCGCTCGACCGAGGTGCAGAGCTGCGGCGCGACGAAGTCCGGCATCTCCGAGACCTTCTTGGCCGTTGTCGCGGTCGTCGCCTTCGTATTCGAGGTCTTGGCGCTCTTCAAAGCGGCCCGCGGCGCCGGCTTGAGCGTGCGCCCCTTGGTCTCCTCGGCGCGATTGGATTGCCAGACCGCATCGGCCTTGCCCTTCGTTCCCTTTGCCAGCATGAACGGCTTGGGCGCCCGCCCCTTGCCCCCGGCGATCTGGTCCATGGCGCGCCCGGAGGCCACGGACTTGTCCTCGGCCAGGATATCCTCGTCCTCGCTGGCATAGTCGTCGCGGTGCTTGATCAGGAGCCAGTTGGTGCGTTTCTCGCTGCCGCGGTTACGCATGCGCACCAGCACCCAGCTGCCATGCAGCTTTTCGCCATGCAGGGTGAACTTGAGGTCGCCCTTCCTGAAGCCGGCTTCGGGATCATCGGACTCCCAGGTGCCGCGGTCCCACAGCATCACCGTGCCGCCGCCATATTGTCCTTCCGGAATGGTGCCTTCGAAATCGCCATAGTCGAGGGGATGGTCCTCGACTTCCACCGCCAGTCGCTTGTCCTGCGGATTGAGCGATGGACCCTTCGTCACCGCCCAGGACTTGAAGACGCCGTCGAACTCAAGCCTGAGGTCGTAGTGCAGCCGGGTTGCATCATGTTTCTGGATCACGAAACGCCGCTGTTCTGACGGCGCAACTGCCGCCTTGCCCGACGGCTCGGGCGTCTTTTCGAAATCACGCTTCTTTCGATAGGTGGAGAGTTTTTGCAGCACGACCCGTCCCGCTTCACTTTCGGCATTCAGCCTATCACTGCCAAAGTCCCGCCCGGAACCAAAACCCCGGAGGTCGGTTGGAGTTCCTGAAAGGCCTTGAAATCACTGGAGAATGGAATGGCTCCGCGCGCCTATTGGAAGGGAACGTTGAAGCTGTCGCTGGTCAGCTGCCCGGTCGTGCTTTATCCGGCCACGACGGCGGCCGAGAAGACGCGGTTTCACCTGATCAACCGCGAGACCGGCAACCGCCTCAAGCAGCAGATGATCGACTCCGAGACCGGCGACGTCGTGGAGAGTGACCAGAAGGGCCGCGGCTATGAGCTCTCCAAGGGCAAATATGTCGAGATCGAGCCGGAGGAGCTCGAGGCGGTGCAAATCGAGAGCAACCACACCATCGACATCGAGAGCTTCGTGCCGAGCGAGGAGATCGACCAGCGCTATCTCAATCACCCCTATTACATCGCGCCCGACGGCAAGGCCGCGATCGACGCCTTTGCCGTGATCCGCGACGCCATGAAGGACCAGGATCGCGTCGCGCTCGCCAAGATCGTGCTGACGAACCGCGAGCACATCATCGCGATCGAACCGCTCGGCAAGGGCCTGCTCGGCACCACACTGCGCTTCCCATATGAGCTGCGCGACGAGCACGAATTTTTTGGCGACATCAAGAACCCGAAGATCACCAAGGACATGGTCGAGCTCGCCGGCCACATCCTGCACACCAAGGCCGCGCATTTCGATCCGAGCGAGTTCAAGGACGAATACGAGACCGCCCTGAAGTCATTGGTGAAGCGCAAGGCGAGCGGCAAGACGATCGAGCTGCCGGAGCCGGAGCAACGCCCCAGCAATGTCGTCAGCCTGATGGACGCGCTGAAGCAGAGCCTGAAGGGGCGGGCTGCGAAGAAGACGACGGCGAAGTCGCATCCGCGGCGTGCGACCGGGCGGCACCGTCCTGCGAAGAAGGCGCATCGTTCCACGGCGCGGCACAGGAAGGCCGGGTAGCTCCGCATCATCGCGAGCGCAGCGAGGCAATCCAGACGAGGGACCCTGGATTGCCTCGCTGCGCTCACAATCACGATGTGGATAGAGCATCGCTCCCGATAGGAACGTCAATCCGCCGCCTTCAGCCGGTACCCGATTCCCGTCTCGGTCAGCACGTATTGCGGCCGCTCCGGATCGGCTTCGATCTTCTGGCGCAGTTGGCGAACATAGACGCGCAGATATTGCGCATCCGTCAGTTCGTCCCAGAGCTCCTTGAGCAGGAAGCGATGGGTCAGCACCTTGCCGGCGTGCTGCACCAGCACGCGCAGCAGGTCGTATTCCTTCGGCGACAGCTTGACCTCGCGCTCGCCGAGCTTGACGATGCGACGAACGAGATCGACCGAGAGATCGCCGGTGCGGAACACCGGCCGCTCGCCCTGCACCTGAAGCTGGTGCCGCAGCGCGGCGCGCAGGCGCGCCAAAAGCTCGTCCATCCCGAATGGCTTGGTCAGATAATCATCGGCGCCGAGGTCGAGCGCCTGGACCTTGCCGGCCTCGTCGCCGCGGCTCGACAGCACGACTATCGGCACACTGTCATGGCGGGCACGGATGGTGCGCAGCAACTCATGGCCTTGAATGTCGGGCAGGCCGAGATCGAGGATGATCAGCGCGGGCTCCTCGGCGAGCTTCTCCAGCGCGATCTTGCCGTTCGATGCCTCCAGGATCTCGTAGCCCTGCGTTGAAAGCCCCATCCGCAGCAATTTGCGGATCGGCGGCTCGTCGTCGATCACCAGGACCTTGATCGGGGCAGCGCTCATGCGGCGGTATCCAATGCTTGGGTCTGTGCTGGGACCGGCAGACGGATGGTGAGAACCGCACCGCTGCGATCGCTGCGATTGGCTGCCGTGATCGTGCCGCGCATCGCCTCGACGAAGCCGCGGGAGATCGCAAGCCCAAGCCCGGTGCCGGGGCGAACATGGTCGCCCTTCTGCACGCGGTAGAACTTGTCGAACACGCTCTCGACCTCGTCGGCCGGGATGCCGGCGCCTTCGTCGGCGATCTCAAGCACCACCTGATCGTGCTCGCGCCGGCTCTTGATCGCAATCATGGTTTCGGGCGGCGAATACTTTGCCGCATTGTCGAGCAGGTTGAACAGCACCTGCTCGAACAGCACGGCATCGAGCTCGAGCATGGGAAGATCGGCGGCGAGGACCAGCTCGACCTTGTGCGCGGCCAATATCTTGGACGCCCGCCGCAGAGCGCTGCCCACGATCTCGCCGAGATCGTGCAGCGCCGTGTTGGGCACGATGGCACCGGATTCGAGCTTGGTCATGTCGAGCAGATTGGCGATGAAGCGGTTGAGGCGCTCGGACTCGTCGATCACGGTCGCGAGCAGATCGCGCTTCTCGGTGTCGGACAGTGCGCCGGCGAGATCGCGCATGGTCGAGGCCGCGCCCAGCACGGAAGCAAGTGGCGTCTTCAGATCGTGTGAGATCGAGGTCAGCAGCGCCGAGCGCAGGCGTTCGGATTCCACCGTGCGTTTGACGCGATCCATGTCCTCGACCAGCAGCACGCGCTCGATCGCGAGAGCGCCTTGGTCGACCAGCGCATCCAGCAGCCGGCGCTGGTCCGGTGTCAGCAAAGGGCCAGTACGGTCGTCGTCGATACCGATGACGCCGATCGGGCCGCGCCCGGTGCGCATCGGCAGGAACAGGCGCTTGGCGCCCGGCAGCGTATCCGAACCGCGGCCGGCGGAGCGGTCATTGCTCCAGGCCCAGTTGGCGGCGGCGAGGTCGGCCTGGTCGAGCTGATCTTCCGGCGGATAGCCTGACTTCACGGTCAAAAGCCCGTCCTCCGGCAGCAACAGGACGACGCGGACCTTCAGCATCAGCGCGATCTGATAGGCCGAGGCCCACAGCACGTCATCGAGCGTCGCCGTGCCGGCAAGCTTGCGGCTGAAGGCATAGAGCTGCTCGGTGGTCCTGATGCGGCCGATCGCGGTGTCGGCCTGCGTGCGCACGCGTGCGGCGACGTTCGAGACCAGGATCGCGATCAGCATGAAGAAGAAGAACGCCGCGACGTTGGTCGGATCGGTGATGGTGAAGGTGTAGACCGGCGGCAGGAAGAAAAAATTATAGGCGAGCGAGGCCGCCAGGCTCGCGAGCAGCGACGGCCAAAGGCCGTAGCGCACTGCGACCGCAACCACGGCCGTGAGCAGCACGAGGTCGACGTTCTCGATGCCGAAGCGAGGCTGGAGCAACTCTGCGGCGCCAAGGCCGACCAGCACGACGCCGAGCGATTTCAGATAGGGCAGCGGATTGAACGGCTCGGCCCGCGCCGCGGTCTGCACCGCCGTCTTCGGCACCGCCTCGTCCGTCAGCTCGTCGCCGGGAATGACGTGAACGCTGATATTGCCGGCGCGCCGCACCAGGTCGTGCACGACAGACCCGCGCGTCATCTCGAACCAGCGCGAGCGGGTCGATTTTCCGATCACGATCTGGGTGACGTTGTTGCCTTGCGCGAAATTGATGACGTCGTCGGCGATGCGGCGACCGACGGCGGGAATGGTCAGCGCCTCGCCGCCGAGCGATTCCGCGAGCCGCAGCGTGTCCGCCAGCCGGTCACGCTCCTGCTCGGAGAGCTGGAGGGAGCGCCGGGTCTCGATCGAGATCGCCGTGAACTGTGCATGCAGCCGGTCGGCCAGCCGCTTGGTGTAGCGCACCAGGCCTGCCGCGCGGGGATCCTCGCTGACGCAGACGAGGATGCGCTCGCCGGCGGCCCAGGGCCCGGCGATGGCGTTTGCCTGCATGTGAGTGAGCAGCTGCTCGTCGACCCGCTCGGCCGTGCGCCGCAGCGCGAGTTCGCGCAGCGCGGTCAGATTGCCCGGCGAGAAGTAATGCTCGAGCGCCCGCTCGGCCTGCTTGGGGACATAGACCTTGCCTTCACGCAGGCGCTGGATCAGGTCGTCGGGCGTGAGGTCGATCAGCTCGATCGCGTCGGCGCGGTCGAAGATCGAATCCGGTACGGTCTCCCGGACCCGCACATGGGTGATCTGGGCGACGACGTCGTTCAGGCTCTCGATGTGCTGGATGTTGACGGCGGTGTAGACGTCGATGCCGTTGGAGAGCAGTTCCTCGACGTCGAGATAACGCTTGGGATGGCGGCTCCCGGCGGCATTGGTGTGGGCGAGCTCGTCGACCAATGCGATCTTCGGTCGCCGCTCGATCACGGCATCGAGGTCCATTTCCTCCACGATCTGGCCGCGATAGTCGAGCCGCTTGCGCGGGACCACCTCGAGCCCGCGAACCAGCGCCTCAGTCTCGGCCCGGCCATGGGTCTCGACAAAGCCGACCACGACATCGATGCCGGCCTTGCGCCTGGCATGGGCGCTTTGCAGCATCTCGTAGGTCTTGCCGACACCGGGGGCGGCGCCGACGAAGATCTTCAGCTTGCCGTTCGCGCTCTCCTCCCGGCGCGCGGCTTCCAGCAGCGCCTCCGGCGACGGTCGTTGTTCGGGATCGCGGCGCTGTTGAACCATCAGGCCAATATAATCATCCTGATATTCCCGGCATAGAGCGCTACTTCGTGGAAGCACGATCCAGCGCGAGATTCAGCGCCAGAACGTTAACCCTGGGTTCGCCAAGCAGGCCGAACAGACGGCCCTGGGTGTTGGCGGCGACGAGCTGCTTCAGTTGGTCCTCCGACATGCTCCGCGCCTTGGCGACGCGCGCGACCTGGAATTCCGCCGCCGCAGGGGAGATATCAGGATCAAGTCCGCTGGCCGAGGTCGTGACAAGATCGACCGGCACCGCGGCATTCGGGTTCTCGGCCTTAAGCCTCTCCACGTCCTCCTTCAGCCGGTCGGCCAGCGCCTTGCTGGTCGGGCCGAGATTGGAGCCTCCGGAATTGGCGGCGTTGTAGGGCGCCGGGACCGTCTTGCTCGAATCATTGGGGTCCGGCGCCAGCGTCGCCGAGGGACGGCCGCGGAAATATTTGTCGTCCTTGAATTCCTGCCCGATGAGGGCGGAGCCGATCACCTTGCCGTCCTTCTCGATCAGGCTGCCTTGCGCCTTGGCGGGAAAGATCGCGCCGGCAATGCCGGTCATGGCGAGCGGATAGGCGAGGCCCGTGATGGCGGTGAGCACCAGCAGGAGGACGATGGCGGGGCGGATTTCTCTGAGCATGTTGGGGCTCCTTTAGGCGAGGTGCAGGGCAACGACGACGAGGTCGATCGCCTTGATGCCGACGAAGGGAATGACGATGCCGCCGAGGCCGTAGATCAGCAGGTTACGCCGAAGCAACGCGCCGGCACCGACGGCGCGATAGGCGACGCCCTTCAGCGCCAGGGGGATCAGGCCGATGATGATGAGCGCGTTAAAGATGATCGCCGACAGGATGGCGCTCTGCGGGCTCGACAGGTTCATGACGTTCAGCACGTTGAGCTGTGGGTAGAACGCCAGAAACATGGCCGGGATGATCGCAAAATATTTTGCGACGTCGTTGGCGATCGAGAAGGTCGTCAGCGCGCCGCGCGTCATCAAGAGCTGCTTGCCGATCTCGACCACCTCGATCAGCTTGGTGGGATTGGAATCGAGGTCGACCATGTTACCGGCCTCACGCGCAGCCTGTGTGCCTGTGTTCATGGCGACACCGACGTCGGCCTGGGCGAGCGCCGGCGCGTCGTTGGTGCCGTCGCCGCACATGGCCACCAGCTTGCCTTTCGCCTGCTCGTCGCGGATCAGCTTGAGCTTGTCCTCGGGCGTTGCCTGCGCCAGGAAGTCGTCGACACCGGCTTCCGCGGCGATCGCCGCCGCCGTCATCGGGTTGTCGCCAGTGATCATGACGGTGCGGATACCCATGCGGCGCAGCTCGGCAAAGCGCTCGCGGATGCCGCCCTTGACGATGTCCTTGAGCTGGATGACGCCGAGCAGCTTTCCGTCCCTGGCGACGGCCAACGGCGTCCCGCCGGCTTTCGAGATGTCGTCTGCAATGGTCTGGATCTCGCGGCCGATCTCGGACAGTGCTGCAGGCTGGATGGCGCGCGCCGTATTGCCCGACGCCACGGCCATCGGCGCGCCGCCGCCGACATAGTTGAGCATGGCATCAACCGCGCCCTTGCGCACCGAAGAGCCGCCGGCATCGACACCGCTCATGCGGGTCTGCGCCGTGAACGGGATGAAAGTCGCCCCGAGCTCGGCCATGTCGCGGCCGCGGATGCCGTATTTCTCCTTCGCGAGAACGACGATGGAGCGGCCCTCGGGGGTCTCGTCGGCAAGCGAGGCGAGCTGAGCGGCGTCCGCCAGCTCCTGCTCGCCGACACCGCGCACCGGTCGGAACGCGGTGGCTTGGCGGTTTCCGAGCGTAATGGTGCCGGTCTTGTCGAGCAGCAGCGTGTCGACGTCGCCGGCCGCCTCGACCGCGCGGCCGGACATCGCGAGCACGTTGAAGCGCACCAGGCGGTCCATGCCGGCGATGCCGATGGCCGAGAGCAGCGCGCCGATCGTGGTCGGAATCAGCGTCACAAACAGCGCGACCAGCACGATCACCGAGATCGAGCCGCCCGCATAGGCCGCATAGCTCGGAATGGTGACGGTCGCGAACACGAAGATGATGGTGAGGCCCGCGAGCAGGATGTTCAGCGCGATCTCGTTCGGCGTCTTCGCGCGCTCGGCCCCCTCGACCAGCTTGATCATGCGATCGATGAAGGTCGAGCCCTGCGCCGCCGTGATGCGGACGCGGATCCAGTCGGATAGCACCTGGGTTCCGCCTGTCACCGCGGAGCGGTCGCCCCCGGACTCGCGGATCACGGGTGCGGATTCGCCTGTTATGGCGGCCTCGTTGACGGACGCGACGCCTTCGATCACCTCACCGTCGGACGGGATGGTGTCACCCGCCTCGACCAGCACGATGTCGCCGACCTTGAGGCTCGTGCCCGGCACCAGCTTGAAGTCCTTACCCGCGCCGCTCAGCAGCTTGGCCTGGCTCTCGCTGCGGGTCTTGCGCAGCGAATCGGCCTGCGCCTTGCCACGGCCTTCGGCCACCGCCTCAGCGAAGTTCGCGAACAGCACTGTGAACCAGAGCCAGACGATGATCTGGAAGGTAAAGCCGAGATTGGTGCCCTCAGTGACGAGATCGCGCAGGAAGATCACCGTGGTGAGCGCGGCCACGATTTCGACCACGAACATTACGGGGTTCCTGATCATCAGCCGCGGGTCGAGCTTGGTGACGGAAGCGCGGATCGCCGGCACGACGATCTTGGGATCGAGCATCGCCGAGACGGACGCGCGCTTCTGCAGTTTCATGGTTTCCATGGAGGTCACTCCAGACAATCAGAAGAGGTTCGATCAGAACACTTGGCCTGCATTCATCGCGAGATGCTCGACGATGGGGCCGAGTGCGAGCGCCGGGAAGAAGGTGAGGCCGCCGATGATCAGGATTACGCCGACGACGAGGCCGACGAAGAGGCCGCCGGTGGTCGGGAACGTGCCCGCCGACGGCGGAATGGATTTTTTGGCGGCGAGCGAGCCCGCGATCGCCATGGCCGGCACGATCATGAAGAAGCGGCCGACGAACATCGCGCTGGCGAGGGTGAGATTGTAGAACAGCGTGTTGCCGGTGAGGCCCGCGAACGCCGAGCCGTTGTTGCCGGTCGCCGACGTATAGGCGTAGAGCACCTCGGTGAAGCCGTGGGGGCCGGCATTGGCCATGGAGGCCACCGCCGCGGGATAGACCACGCCGACCGAGGTCCAGCCCAGATACATCAGCGGCAGCACCAGGATCGCGAGCATCGCCATCTTGACCTCGCGCGCCTCGATCTTCTTGCCGACATATTCCGGCGTGCGGCCGACCATCAGGCCCGCGACGAAGATCGCGAGCACGACGAACAGCAGCATGCCGTAGAGGCCGGCCCCGACGCCGCCGATGATGATCTCCCCTAGCTGCATGTTGATCAGCGGGATCATGCCGCCGAGCGCGGTAAAACTATCATGCATGGCGTTCACCGCGCCGCAGGACGCCGCCGTGGTGATCACGGCGAACAGCGAGGACGCAACGATGCCGAAGCGAACTTCCTTGCCCTCCATGTTGCCGCCGGTCAGGCCGAGCGCCTGAAGCATCGAAGTGCCGTTGGCTTCCGCCCAATAGGTGATCGCGACGCCGGCGACGAACAGGACGCCCATCACGGCGAGGATCGCGAAGCCCTGGCGCTGGTTGCCGACCATGCGGCCGAACACATTGGTCAGCGCGGCGCCCAGCGCGAAGATCGACAGCATCTGCACGAAGTTCGACAGCGCGGTCGGATTCTCGAAGGGGTGCGCCGCATTGGCATTGAAGAAGCCACCGCCATTGGTGCCGAGCATCTTGATTGCGACCTGCGAGGCCACCGGCCCGACAGCGATGGTCTGCTTGGCGCCTTCGAGCGTCGTGGCCTCGACATAGTCGCCGAGCGTCTGCGGCATGCCCTGCGAGACCAGGAACAGCGTATAGACCACGCAGATCGGCAGCAGCACATAAAGGGTGCAGCGGGTCACGTCGACCCAGAAATTGCCGACCGTGCGCATCGAGGCGCGCGAGAAGCCGCGGATCAGCGCCACGGCGAGCGCGATGCCGGTCGCGGCCGACAGGAAGTTCTGGTGCGTCAGGCCGACCATCTGCACGAGATACGAAATCGTGCTCTCGCCACCGTAGTTCTGCCAGTTGGTATTGGTGATGAAGGAGATCGCGGTGTTGAAGGACAGATCCTCGGCAACCGCGGTCTGCCCGGCCGGATTGAAGGGCAGCACCGCCTGCAGGCGCATCACACCGTAAATGATCAGGAAGCCGCCGACATGGAACAGCAGCATGGAAACCGTATAGGTCAGCCAGTGCTGCTCGCGCTTCTCGTCAACGCCTGAGATCCAGTAGATGCCGGCCTCGATCGGACGCAGCACCGGCGAGAGAAACGTTGTCTCGCCATTGAACACACGCGTCATGTACCAGCCGAGCGGTTTTGTCAGCGCGACGATGACGACGCAGAAAAGAATGATCTGGAGCCAACCGATCACAGTCATGGAATCAACCCTTCAGGCATTTTGTCCGCCGCAACAGCGGCAGCCGCACGGCTCAGAACCGTTCCGGCCGCAGCAGCGCATAGGTGAGATAGACCAGAAGGCCGAACGAGACGGCACCGGCGAGCGCATAATCGAACATCATGATCCGCTCCGTCACAGCCGTTCGCAGGCGTAGGTGTAGCCGATCGCTAGGGCAAAGAAGCCGAAGCCCAGCGCCAGCATGAGAATGTCCATCATGGGAAAACTCCTCGTTGCGCTCCGTGGCGGAGGCAACTGTGTCTCACTTCCCCGGCAGGCAGCTTGCGTTGAATCATGTGCAGCAGTTGCCGGCCGGGACTTTCACCGCCTTCACGTGCCACCACGCACATAGGTTTTCGAGACGTCGGCTCTGGCGAAGTTATAGGAATCTCATAAAGGACGGCGCGCCGGCGACGCGTTGCATCCCGCGCGGATGGGGCCAGTGCTTATGAGATTCCTATATCTCCCAACCCCTTCCCGTCTCGTTTTCCAATGCTCTTCCCGCCATCCTGAACAGGCCGGCCGACGGACCGACGCCCGCTCCAGGAGGCCTGATATGACCGTCGCTTTCCAACACTATGATCCACCGGCCCTCACCGACCGCCTCCGCAACGCGCAAGGCATGACGCGGCCGTTGATGCTCGAAATCATGGACAAGGCCTGCCGCCGCTTCCCTTCTCTCGGACAGACCGAGCGCACCGCGCGCGTCATGCGCCTGATCGATGCCGAGGCGTGGACCGATGCCGCGCTGGCGCTGATGGAACTCGAACTGCCGCTGTGGCAGGTCCGCCGCATCGCCTACGATGAGGGCGAATGGCACTGCGCACTGTCGCGCGAACGCGAACTGCCGGACTGGCTCGACGCGGCGGTCGAGGGATGCCATGGCGACCTCGCGGTCGCGCTGATGTCGGCTTTCGTGGAGATACAGGCACTGGCCGTCGAAACTTCGCGGCCGAGCGTTCCCAGCGTGCGTCCCGCCGCGGATGCGCTCTACGAGCCGGCGGCTTGCGAGAATTTCAACTGAGCGCGAAGCCTTATGGCGTTCCTATGAGATCGCCGAGCGCCCTCTCTCGAAATCCTATCCATCGAGAAAGATATTGATCGGGAGGTTGCGGGACGAAATTCCGCCCCTCGCGTCAATTGGAAGGACTTCATCCGTGAAACTCGTCGAACCTCCCTCGTGCAGCTCGCTCTCCAGCATCGTCTTCATCGGCCGGAACCATCGCGGACAATGGATTGCGCAGGAGCAGCACGGCCTCTATGGCGGCCTGTTCGTCAGCCGCGCCCAGGCGATCAAATACGTGCTGTTCGAGAACGGACATCATCCCGAGACCATCGTCGAACTGCCGCGCGAGATCGAGCTCGACATGGGTAAACACCCCGACCTCTCGCAGCGCGCGGCCTGAGCGCCGCGCATCCGGGCAAGCAAGCCATGTTCATTCCTCCTTCATCCTGGATCACCGGTTTCATCCCGGATCTGCCGACGCCGCTCGACGCAGCCGACACGATCGACCTCAGGGCGTTCGCCGCACTGTGTGAGCGCCAGGTTGCAGCCGGCGTGCCTGCGATCGTGGTTTGCGAGACGGCGGGCGAAGCGCCGACGCTTTCGGCCGCCGAGCAGGAACTCGTCATTCGCACCGCGGTCGAAGTTGCCCGCGGGCGGGCGCGGGTCATCGCGGGTGCGATGTCGAATGCGACCGGCCGCGCTGTCGAGCTTGCGCGGCGCGCAGAGGCAGCCGGTGCCGATGCCGTCATGTCGGTGGTGCCCGCCTACAACAAGCCGATGCAGGAGGGGATGCTCGCGCATTTCCGCGCCATAGCCGGCGCGATCGGCCTGCCCGTGATCCTGCACGACGTCCCCTCCCGCACGCTGCGTCCGCTCGCCGACGAGACATTGCTGCGTCTGGTCGAAGCCCGCCAGTTCGTGGGCCTGCGCGATGGGAGCGGTGACAGCCGATGCGCCTGAGCCGGCTGCTGCCATCTGGCTTTCGCCTGCTATCGGGCGACGACGTCTCCACATTCGGCACCCTCGCCGGCGGCGGCGACGGCGCAATCTCGGAGGTTTCCAACATCGCGCCAGATCTATGCCGCACGATCTTCTCACAAATCCGGCAGGGTCGCCTGCAAACGGCGCGCTACCTGCACAAGCGCCTCGTGCCGCTCATCGCCTGCCTGTCCCGCGAAAGCCCGGCTGCACTCAAATACGCACTGAGCACGCTGGGCCTGATGTCGCCCGCGACAAGGCTGCCGATCGTGCCGCTGGATGATCTGGCTCGGGCCGAGGTCCGGAGAGCCTTCATGGCGATTGCCGACGAGGAGCTGATCGACAGCATCGGCGCTTAGAGAGCGCGCCTATAGCGCTCCTATACGACAACACCCACACCCGTCTCGCATTCCTATGCTGCGATGCTCACTATCAGAAGCCAGATAGGGCGACTGTCTCGTCGCCCGAGAGACAAGGACTTCCATATGTCGATGCTGACACAGGGCTTTCAACGCCCCTTCCGCTGGGCCGAAGGCCCGGCCAGGGAACGCAAGGCCGAGCTCAAGCGCGTCGCGCGGCGTGCACTTGCGGTGCTCACGATGGGCAGCGTGCTCACGGCGCTCATCGTGCTGAAGACCGCCATCCACGTCTGGCACCTCCACGCCTGAGGGCGCTATGATGACCTTGCAGACGTGTGAGGAGGCCGCCATGGCCGCGATTGCTCTTCAAGCTGTTGATCGCCAGCCGCGGCAGCGGCCTGCGGCGGAATTGACGCCGCTCGATCCCGACGTCGTCAGCGCCGCCATTCCCGCCTTTTTCATCGGCCGCAACAAGGTCGGCCTCTGGGTCGTCCGCGAGGCGCGCGGACGCATCGGCGGCCTGTTCCTGTTCAAGAGCTCGGCCGTCGATTTCGCCAACCG
The DNA here is from genome assembly GCF_054057515.1 of Bradyrhizobium sp. USDA 4474. NCBI lineage: Bacteria > Pseudomonadati > Pseudomonadota > Alphaproteobacteria > Hyphomicrobiales > Nitrobacteraceae > Bradyrhizobium > Bradyrhizobium sp. USDA 4474. Next base: position 1,886,443 of record NZ_JBSRZJ010000002.1, read on the forward strand.
CCAGAGCGCGCCGGCACGGTGTGCGCTGGTGTTTCCCGCCGAGACCTTCGAGCTCGACATCGAGAACCGCGGCAATCCGCTGATCGTGCTGGCCGAACGAGCCAGGCGGCTGCTGGCTCGCCTCACCGCGGTGCCCACCGCGGACAGCTAGCATATGCCGCTCTTCAGGGGACCTCTCGAGCACGCGGTCACCACGACCATCCTGACCATGACGCTGAGCCTGATCTGGGGGGCGGTCCTGACGATCGTGATCACGCTCGCAGCGCGTGGGCTCGGGGTCTAGAGCCTTCGATCACTTCCGCGGGCCGACCGCGAAGTGACCAAGGCTGCCCATCAGGCGAGCAACCGGGCAAGAACGGCGATCGCGATGACGGACAGGCCGCCCCGGTCCTTGCGGAAAACGCCCGGCCGATCTGGCGCAGTTTCACGGAACCGTGTTAGACGGGCTGCATGAGCACAAGCAGCGTCAACGTCGTCGCCCACCCCCTGGTCCAGCACAAGCTTTCCCTGATGCGGGAGAAGGATCGCTCGACCAAGAGCTTTCGCGAGATCCTGAACGAGATCGGGATGCTGCTCGGCTACGAGGTGACGCGCGACCTGCCGCTGGAGCTGGTCGGGATCGAGACGCCGATCTCGCCGATGCAGGCGCCGAAGATCGCCGGCAAGAAGCTCACGCTGGCGCCGATCCTGCGCGCCGGCGTCGGCTTCCTCGACGGCATGCTGGCGCTGATGCCTTCGGCCCGCATCGCCCATATCGGGCTCTACCGCGACCCCGAGACGCTGCAGGCCGTGGAATATTATTTCAAGGCACCACAGGACCTGTCGGACCGCACCGTGATCCTGATGGACCCCATGCTGGCGACCGGCAATTCGGCCTGCGCCGGCGCCTCGCTGCTGAAAGACCGCGGCGCCCGCGACATCCGTTTCGTCTGCCTGCTGGCAGCGCCGGAAGGCGTTGCGAAGTTCCAGGACGAACATCCGGACGTGCCGGTCTGGACCGCCGCGATCGATGAGCGGCTCAACGACCACGGCTATATCGTGCCGGGCCTGGGCGATGCCGGCGACCGAATGTTCGGCACCAAGTAGACAGGTTTGCGCGATCGGGCTACTCCGGTGGCCATGCACGCCGACGATGTTTCGCTGCAATCGCTGATCGAATCGGAGACATCAGCCGAGCCCGCCTTCGTGTTCGACGGCACGTCCGTGTCGCGCACGGAATTTTCGATGAAGGTCGAGCAGACCGCTGCCTGGCTTGCCGCGCAGGGCATCGACAAGGGCGACGTCGTCGCGGTCTGGCTGGTCAACCGGGTCGAATGGATCGCGCTGCTGTTCGCCGCCGCCAGGCTCGGTGCGATCGTCGCCGCCGTCAACACGCGGTATCGCAGCGCGGAGGTGGTGCATCTTCTGAAACTGTCCGGCGCCAAGCTTCTGGTGGTCGAGGCCGCGTTTCGCTCGATCGATTTCGCTTCCATTCTCGCCGACATCGCCGGCGAAGAGGTGCCGGCCCTGCAGAAGGTCGCGACGGTCGGCGCGGATGCGATCGCCGCAAAATGGTCCTGCACGCGCTTCGATGCGTTCGATAAGCCCTATCCGCTGACTCCCGCCCAAGAAGACATCGACCTGCCCGTACTGCTCTACACCACATCGGGCACGACAAAAGGCCCGAAGCTGGTGGCGCATTCGCAGCGAACGCTCGCAAGCCACGCGAAAGCCGTTGCCAAGGCACTCCAGCTCTCGCCGCAGCGTCACGCTCTACTGGCGATGCTGCCATTCTGCGGCACCTTCGGCATGACGAGCCTGCTGGGCTTCATCGCGGCGGGCGCGACCGTCCACGTGCTCGACGCTTTTGAGGCGGCACCGGCTTTGAACATCCTCAGCAAGCAGCAAATCACACACGCCTTCGGCTCCGACGAGATGTTTCGCCGCATCCTCGCACTGACCCACGCGCCGCGGCCGTTCCCGCATCTCGAAGTCTGCGGCTATGCCGCGTTCCAGCCCGGCTGGCGCGAGCTGGCTGCAGAGGCCGAGACGCGCGGCCTGCCGCTGTTCGGCCTCTACGGCTCGAGCGAGGTGCAGGCGTTGTTCTCGATCGGCCGCCCCGGCGACGCTTTCGCCGATCGCATCGAGGGCGGCGGCTGGCCGATGTCATCAGAGGCGAAGGTGCGCGTGCGCGATACCGAGAGCGGCGAGCTCACCGCTCCCGGCGTCTCCGGCGAGATCGAGATCAGCGCGCCATCGCGCTTCCTCGGCTATTTCAACAACCCGGAAGCGACGCGCGAGGCCATCACCGCGGACGGCTTCTTCCGGACCGGCGATATCGGCCGTCTCCGCGGCAACGGCGCCTTCGTCTATGAGACCCGCGCCGGCGACGCCATGCGCCTCGGCGGCTTTCTGGTCGCGCCTGGCGAGATCGAGGACGAGCTCAAGTCCTGTGCCGGTGTCGCCGACGCCCAGGCGGTCGCTGTCGATCTGAAAGGCCAGGCGCGCTGCGTCGCCTTCGTGATCCCGGCTGGTCGACCGCCGCAGCAGGAAACCTTGGTCGCGCGCCTGCGTGAGCGGCTCGCCGGCTACAAGGTGCCGGCACGCATCTATGTCGTGGATGCCTTCCCGGTCACCGACAGCGCCAATGGCGTCAAGATCCAGCGCGCAAAACTCCGCGCCATGGCGATGGAACGGATCGCCGCCGAATAGAAACCTTCAGAGCAACCTGCTCAGTACGATTTGGCGAGGCCCAGCACCTTCTCCGCGATGAAGCTGAGCGCGAGCTGCGGACTGACCGGCGCGATGCGGGGGATCAGCACCTCGCGCAAATAGCGCTCGACGTGAAATTCCTTGGCATAGCCAAAGCCGCCATGGGTCATCACCGCCTGCTCGCACGCCGAGAAGCCGGCTTCGCCGGCGAGATATTTCGCAGCGTTGGCCGCGGCGCCGCAGGGCATGCCCTTGTCGTATTGCCAGGCCGCCGACATCACCATCAGCCATGCCGCCTCGAGCTCGACCCAGTTCACGGCGAGCGGATGCTGGATGCCTTGATTTTTGCCGATCGGGCGATTGAACACGACGCGCGTCTTGGCGTATTCGGTCGCGCGCGACAGTGCGAGCTTGCCGAGGCCGACGGCCTCCGCCGCGATCAAGATACGCTCGGGATTCATGCCTTCGAGGATGTACTCGAAACCCTTGCCCTCTTCGCCGATGCGGTCCTCCATGGGAATTTCAAAGTCCTCGAAGAACAGCTCGTTGGAATCGACGATCTTGCGGCCCATCTTCTCGATCTCGTGGACCTTGATCTTGTTGCGGTCGAAGTCCGTGTAGAACAGGCTTAGACCGTGGGTCGGCGAGCCCACGTCTTCGAGCGGCGTGGTCCGCGCCAGCAGCAGGATCTTGTGCGCGACCTGCGCGGTCGAGATCCATACCTTCTGGCCATTGACGATGTAGCGGTCGTTCTTGGCGACCGCGCGGGTCTTGAGCTGCGTGGTGTTAAGGCCGGTGTTGGGCTCCGTGACGGCAAAGCACGCCTTCTCGCGGCCCTCGACCATCGGCGGCAGCATGCGCTTGCGCTGCTCCTCGGTGCCGAACACGACCACCGGATTGAGGCCGAACACGTTGATGTGCACCGCAGAGGCGCCGGACATGCCGGCGCCTGACTCCGCGATGGTGCGCATCATGATCGCGGCTTCAGTGATCCCGAGCCCGGAGCCGCCGTAGGCTTCCGGCACGCAGATGCCGAGCCAGCCCGCGTCGGCCAGCGCCTTGTGGAAGTCGTGCGGGAAGCCGCCGTCGTGGTCCTTCTTCAGCCAGTAGGCATCGGGAAAGCCTTCGCAGATCTTTGCGATGGCGCCGCGAATGGCTTCCTGCTGATCGGTGAGCGCGAAATCCATCCGTGTTGATCTCCCTGATCGCCCTGCTCGCGCTGTTGACTTGAAGCTCGGTACATAGACCTGAACGCCCCCGTCAGGTAGATGTACCACGCATGCGGCCATGTTCGACGGAAATGCCGCCACGCGGCAAGATCATCAGACGACGTTGAGCGACATGTCCGGCAAGCCCTCGGGCTTGCACCGTAGCGCGTCGCTCTTCAGCATGGGGCCGACATGCTCCGGCGTGCCGGAATAGATGATGTCGCCGGCCTTCAGCTCGAACGCTTCCGACGACTTTGCGATCTGCTCGGCGACGTTCCAGATCCACCCAGGCCGGTCCGCCCAAATGTGCTAGCATGGAACTTGCATAGATTCTGGGCGACATGGACGCCGCATGAACCTCATCAGTCTCGATATCCGCATGCTCCGGTCGCTGATCTCGGTGGTCGAGACCGGCAGCATCACCGAGACTGCGCGACGGCTGGGCCGCACCCAGCCGGCGATCACGCTGCAATTGCAGCGGCTGGAGGAGCTCACCGGCAAGCAATTGTTCGACCATGCCGGCCGCAGGCTGACGCTGACCGACGACGGCACTGTCGTCCTCACCTACGCCAAGTCTATCCTGAGGTTGCATGACGAGCTGATCTCGCAGCTGGCTTCGCAGGAGATCGAGGGCCAGGTCGTGCTCGGCACGCCCGACCTCTACGCGGCGTTCATGCTGCCGCAGATCCTCAGCGTGTTCCGGAAATCTTTCCCGCGCGTTCAGGTCGAGCTCAACTGTGCGCTGTCGACGCCGCTCGTCGGCCTCGTCAAGCGCGGCGATGTCGACATCGCACTCGTCACCCGCATGAACGATTTCACCGGCGGCCAGGTGGTGCGGCGCGAGCAGCTGGTGTGGATGACGGGCGAGCAGTCCACGGCGCATCAGGAGCGACCGATCCCGCTTGCGCTGCTGCCGCCGGGCAACATCTATCGCGACTACGCCATCGATACGCTGGAACGCGCAAACCTGCGCTGGCGCGTCGCCTGCGTCAGCGAAAGCGTCGGCGGACTGCAAGCCGCCGCCTTCGCCGGCATGGCCGTCACCGTGCTCGGCCGCAGCGCCCTGGTGCCGGCGATGCGCGAGATCGGGCCGAATGAAGGGTTGCCCCCGCTGCCGAAGATCGAGCTGCTGCTGTACAAATCCAACGGCGCCACCTCGAAGGCCGCGACCGCGCTGCACGACTATCTCGCGCACTATCTGCGGCTCGACGACGAGCTCAGCGGCCGCGGCACGCCGATCGAGCTGTCGTAACTCCTGCGATTCAGTGATGCTCGCCAGCGTTTCGCAAAGCCCTCGACACCCAACATCGAGGATTTAGCCAGCCCGGGGCGCAGTGATGAGGCCTTGCAGAGCGAGAAACGGAACGACGCAGACCGCCGAGGCCTGACCGAGCAGCACGAGCCCGAGAACAGTCTGCGTGAGCATCATGTGCTTTGCCCCTCTGCGGCGGCCCGTGGCCGCCGCAGCCGCATCGGTACGCCGCCGCCGCGCGGCGGGTCGTCATTGTCGTTGTCACCGCCGAGCTTGCGCAGGGCGGCCAGGATATCGGCGAGCCGGACCGCGTGGTTCATGCCGGGGATTTCGCGCAAGGCGGGACAGGATTCGACGGTGTACATGTCGGACGCCCAGGACGACAGGATCATCCGCTTCTCCGGGGTGGAGAGCTCCTGCGCATTCAGGACCTCGGCAGGCGAATCGTAATGGGCTGCGGGATGAAACAGCGGATTGAGATCGCCGGAATTGGCCTTCACGTTGGTCATTGGCGGTGCCTCCCTCATACTCCTTTCAAATCGAGGGTCTGTTGACGGGGACGGCGGCGTCGATCGCCGCCGTCCGTGACGCTAATGCGTGTTGATCGGGATGCGCTTGACGCCTTCCCGCGCCTTCTCGGACTTCGGCAGCGATACGGTCAGGACGCCGTCCTTGAACGAAGCCTCTGCCTTGTCCTCCTCGACGCCGTCCAGCGGGATCTGCCGTTCGAAGGCGCCATAATAGCGCTCGGTGAAGTACCGGCCATCGCCGTTGCGCTCAGCCTTCTTCTCGCCGCGCACGGTCAGGACGCCGTTGGCGATCTCCACCTGGACGTCCTTCTCGTTGAGGCCGGGAAGCTCGGCCGAGACCGTCAACGTCTTGTCGGTCTCGCTGAGCTCGACCTTGGGCCAGCCGAAACGGCCTTCCATCAGCGGCGACAGGCTGGTCCCGCCGAAGCCGCGGAAGACGTCTTCGAACAGGCGATTCATCTCGCGGTGAAGCGTCAGGAAGGGGTCGAAATTGTCGCGCGACGGCGCGAGCTCCTGGTTTTTCGACCAGGGAATGAGATCACGAAAAGCCATTGTTCTCTCCTTGATGCATCGGGAGCGCGGCGCGCATCCGCACGCCGCGTTCCGCCACTGAACCGATCGAGCGCTTAGGCTGCTTTCTTCTGCTCGATCTGCGATGCCGCAGGAGTGCCGCCCGCGATCGGAATCCGGCGCGGCTTCATGGCTTCCGGAACCTCCCGGACGAGGTCGACGATCAGGAGCCCGTCCTGGAACGAGGCCTGCTTCACCTGGACATAGTCGGCGAGGTTGAACACGCGCCGGAATGGCCTGGCGGCGATGCCCTGATACAGGTATTCGCGCGCAGCGGTCTCGGGCTTCTTGCCCTCGATGGTGAGCGCGTTCTGCTCGGCCGTCACGTTGATATCGCTGGGACCGAAACCTGCCACGGCAAGGCTGATCCGGTAATGGTCTTCACCGGAACGTTCGATATTGTAGGGGGGATAGTTGTCCTCGTTCGCCTGGCGCAACGTGCTGTCGACGAGGTCGGCCAGGTGATCGAAGCCGATGGTGGAGCGCCACAGGGGCGCGAAGTCGAAACTGGTCCTCATAACCAAGTCCTCCAAAGAGCAAGATGGATACGAAGGAGCGCAAGACAGGTATCAGACGGGTCCGATGACCGGTCCGGCGCCCGCGCCGGGCCCGATCTGGCACCCGGCACACCGCTCTCGCGGCAAAAAACGACTTATAAAAACCGCTGTCGATTTCAAGAGGTCGCCTCGAAAAATTTTCGAATCCCGGCAGACGAGAGGCGGGGCCGGTTCCAGCCCTACGCCTTGGGTCGTCCACGCAGGGCCACCTGCGGCCAGAACTTCGCCCAGGGCTGCGCCTGCTCGAACGCGGCGGCGATCCGGAAGATCGTGGGCTCGTCGAGCCAGGGCGCGATGATCTGAAGACCGATCGGCATGCCGTCACGATCGAGACCGCAGGGCAGTGTCGCGGCCGGAAGCCCGGCGAGGTTGATCGGCCAGGTGAACGGCGACCAGCCGAGATGCGGATCGACCTTGCTGCCGTCGATGGTGTCGACGCCGATCTTGGCGGCCCCGAACGCGGTCACGGCAACCGTCGGCGTCACCAGCACATCGACGCGTTCGAACAGCTTGATGAAGGCATTGCGCACCTGGCCGCGGCGATAGCTCGCTTCGATGTAATCCGTACCGCTGTAGCGCCGGCCGGCGCTGACGACATCGCAATAGTGCGCTTCGGAGTCCGCGAGATCGGCCCGCGTCTTGGCCGAGACCGCGGCCGCCTGCTCGGTAAATGCGATCGGCTTCAACGTATGCTCGAGGATATCAGGATCGAGACCCGGCTCATCCATGGTGACTCGCGCGCCGCACGAATCGAGAATCGCGAGCGCCCTGCCGAAAGCTGCGCATACGTCGGAACTGACGGCGGCATAGCCGAGATCGGCGCTGGCGCCGACACGAATACCATCCAAACGCCCTGCAGTCGTATCGAAGCGGCGCGCGGACACGCGAAGGCTTGCGGCATCGCGCAGATCGTAAGCAGCGATGATCTCCAGCGTCAGCGCGGCATCGGCAACGGTCCGCGTGATCGGCCCGGTATGCGCGAGCGAGGCCCAGGACGGCGGCGAGAAGCCGGGCGAGCGTGGCACGAGACCGAAAGTCGGCTTCAGGCCAAACACACCGCAAAAGGAGGAAGGCACACGGATCGAGCCGACGCCGTCGGTGCCGATTGCGATCGGGCCACAGCCGGCAGCGACGCCCGCTGCCGCACCGCCGCTCGATCCACCACTGGTGCGACCAGGATTCCAGGGATTGCGCGTGATGCCGGTGACCGGGCTGTCCGCCGTCAACTTGTACCCGGACTCGCAAGTGGTGGTCTTGCAGGTGATGATCGCGCCTGCTGCCTTCAGCGCCGACACCACGGCAGCATCGGCTTCAGGAACAAAGCCTGCGTTCATCGGCGAGCCGGCATAGGCCGGCACGCCCGCGACGAAGATGAGGTCCTTGATCGTGACAGGCACGCCGGCGAGCGGTCCCTGGTCTTCGCCCGCGTGCATTGTCTTCGTGAGGCGATCGGCCTCCGCTCGCGCCTGCTCGTACATCGGCGTCACCACCACGTTGCAGGTCTCGTTCGTCGCCTCCAGCGCGGCGATGGTGTCGTCAACGACATCGCGCGGCGTGAATGCCTTGCGCCGGTAGCCGGCCATGATCTCGGTTGCGGAGAGCGCGCCAAGGCCAGTCGGCGCCGGCGGGAGGGCCGTTCGGCCGGAACCATCAGTCATCATCAACCCTGCGGAACTAGACGAGCGCCGCGTCGACGGCGCGCTTGGCCATGACAGTGACGAGATGCGCCCGGTAATCGGCTTCGGCATGGATGTCGGATGTGAGACCGTCGGTGTCGATCTTGATCGCCGCGATCGCGGATGGATCGAAATTTTGCGACAGCGCCGCTTCCATCGGGGGCACACGGAACACACCCGGCCCCGCACCCGTGACCGCGACGCGAACACCATCGGCGAACTTCGCGACGAACACGCCGACCAGCGCATAGCGCGAGGCCGGCGCCTTGAACTTTGCGTAGCCCGCCTTGAGCGGCACCGGAAAACGGATCGCGGTGATGATCTCGCCCGCTTCCAGAGCGGTCTCGAACAAGCCGAGGAAGAACTTGTCCGCCGCGATCTCACGCATGCTGGTGATGATGGTGGCGCCGAGACCGAGAACGCCGGCGGGATAATCCGCGGCCGGATCGTTGTTGGCGACTGAGCCGCCGAGGGTGCCGCGGCTGCGCACGGCAGGATCACCGATCATCGAGGCCAATGCCGTGAGCCCGGGGATTTTCGCCTGCACCAGTTTCGAGGCTGCAACCACCGCATGCGGCGTCATCGCGCCGATGGTGATGGTCTCACCGTCGTCGGTGATGCCCTTGAGGGATCCAAGCTTCGACAGATCGACCAGCGCAGGCGGATTGGCCAGCCGCTGCTTGAGCGTCGGGATCAGCGTCATGCCGCCAGCGAGGAGCTTGCTGTCCTCGATCGAGGTCAACAGCTTGGCCGCATCGGGAATTTGGACGGGCTGATGATAGGCAAATGGCTTCATTGTTGTCCTCCCTATTCCGCGGCGACCGGCAGCGACGCATTTTGCAGCAGGCGCCAGATCCGGTTGGGCGTCGCGGGCATGTCGACATGGGTGACGCCGAGATGCGACAGCGCATCGACCACCGCGTTGATCACGGCGGCGGGCGAACCGATGGTGCCGACCTCTCCGCAACCCTTCACGCCCATCGGCGTATGCGTGCAGAGCGTCGAGTGGGTCGCAACTTTCATCATCGGGATATGGTCGGCGCGCGGCATGCAATAGTCCATCAGCGAGCCCGACAAGAGCTGACCGGTGCCCTCGTCATAGACCGCGTTTTCGAACAGGGCCTGGCCGACGCCCTGCACGATACCTCCGTGCAACTGCCCCTCGACGATCATCGGATTGATGACAGTGCCGACATCGTCGACTGCCGTGTAATTGACCAACGTCACCGTGCCCGTCTCCGGATCGACCTCGACCTCGGCGATATGGCAGCCGCCGGGATAAGTGAAGTTGACAGGATCGTAATAGGCCTGCTCCTCCAGGCCCGGCTCCAGCACCTCGAGCGGATAATCGTGCGGCACATAAGCCGCGCCCGCGATCTCCTCGAACGTCTTCATACGGTCGGTGCCGGCCACCGAAAATTTGCCGCTCTCGAACTGGATATCCGCTTCGGCCGCCTCGAGCAGGTGCGAGGCGATTTTCTTGCCTTTGGCGATTACCTTGTCGGTCGCCTTGGACAGCGCGGCCCCCCCGACCACGAGTGAGCGCGAGCCATAGGTGCCCATGCCGAACTGCACCCGATCGGTATCGCCGAACACGATGTCGACATTCTCGAAGGCGACGCCGAGCTTGTCGGAGACGATCTGCGCAAAGGTCGTCTCGTGGCCCTGGCCGTGATTGTGGGTGCCGATCATGACCGTCACCTGGCCGGTGGGATGCACGCGCACGGTGGCACTCTCATAGAGGCCCCCGCGCGCCCCGAGCCGTCCCGCGAACCGCGACGGCGCGAGGCCGCAGGCTTCGACATAGGTGGAATAGCCGAGCCCGCGGAATTTGCCCTTGCTGGCGGAGGCCGCCTTGCGCACGCCGAAATTCTTGACGTCGGCGGCTACAAGCGCGCCGTCGAGACAGCCCATGGGATCACCGGAATCGTACTGCACCAGCACCGGCGTCTGATAGGGATAGGCTTCCTTCGGGATCATGTTGCGGCGGCGGATCTCGACGCGGTCGATACCCATCTCGGCGGCTGCGACATCGACGATGCGCTCCAGCACGAAGGTCGCTTCGGGGCGGCCCGCGCCGCGATAAGCGTCGACAGGCACGGTGTTGGTGAAGACCACCTTCACGTTGCAATAGATCGCGGGCGTGGTGTAGACGCCGCCAAGCAGCGGACCGTAGAGATTGGTCGGAATGTTCGGCCCGAAGGTCGAGAGATAGCCGCCCATATTGGCGAGCGTGTTGACGCGGAAGGCGAGGAATTTTCCGGTCTCGTCCAGCGCCAGTTCGGCCTCGGTGACGTGATCGCGGCCGTGGCGATCGGAGACGTACCCCTCCGAGCGGCTCGCCACCCATTTCACCGGCCGCTTCACGCGCTTGGCAGCCCAGGTGACCACGGCCTCTTCGCCGTAGTGGAACTGCTTGACGCCGAAGCCGCCGCCAACATCGGGGGCAACCACGCGCAGCTTGTGCTGCGGGATGTTCAGCACCAGCGCGCCCATCAGGAAGCGCACGACATGCGGGAATTGGCTGGTGGTCCACAGCGTGAAGCGATCGGTGCCGGGCTCGTATTCCGCGATCGCCGCGCGCGGCTCCATGGGATTGCCGATCAGGCGGTTGTTGACGAGGCTGAGCCTGGCGACATGGGTGGCCCTGCGAAACGCGGATTCCACCGCAGCCCTGTCGCCGAGCTCCCAGTCACAGCAGATATTGTTTGGGATATCGTCGAACAGTTGCGGCGCATTCGGCCTGACCGCTTCGAGCACGCCAATCACGGAGGGCAGCACCTCGTAATCGATCCTCAGCAGCTCAGCGCCGGCGTTCGCCTGCTCCGGCGTCTCCGCGATGACAAAAGCCACCATATCGCCGACGAAGCGCACCTTGCCTTGCGCCAGCATCGGGAACGGCGGTTCCTTCATCGGCACGCCCTTGGCATCCGAAATGCCCCAGCCGCAGGGCAGTGAGCCGAGGCCGTCGGCCTTGACGTCATCGCCGGTGAGGACCGCGATCACGCCAGGCGATGCCAGCGCCGCAGCCTTGTCGATGCCGCGCAGTATCGCGTGTCCATGCGGCGAGCGCACGAACACACCCGCGGTCATGCCGGGACGTTTGATGTCCGAGACGTAATTGCCGCGGCCGGTGAGGAAACGCTGGTCTTCTTTTCGCTTCGGTGCGGCGCCGATGCCGATCACATTGGCCATGGTCATTCTCCCTTGGCGGCGCTCATGGCGGCAGCGCCGGCCATGACCGAAACGACGATATTCTGGTAGCCGGTGCAGCGGCAGATATTGCCTTCGAGGCCGTGACGGACATCGGCCTCGGTCAGATCCCTCTTCTCGGTCGCGAGCGCGACCGCGGTCATCAGCATGCCGGGCGTGCAGAAGCCGCATTGCAGACCATGATGCTCGCGAAACGCCTCCTGCATCGGATGCATCTGGTTCGAGCCGGGCGCGCCTTCCAGACCCTCGATGGTGAGCAGCGTCGCTCCGTCGAGCGCGGGCGCCAGCAACGTGCAGCTCTTCACGGGCAGTCCGTCGAGATGGACCACGCAGGCGCCGCACTGGCTGGTGTCGCAGCCGATATGGGTGCCGGTGAGGTTGAGCTGCTCCCGCAGCAGCTCGGCGACCAGCGTTGCCGGTTCGACCTGGACAGTGATGGGCCGGCCGTTGAGTGTGAAGGATATCTGCACGGTCATGCTCCTGTGCGCAGGGGTCTTGAGGCCAGAGGCAACGCGCTGCCGGTGGCCCATGTGGCCATCACGACATCGCCGACGGTGAAGGGATCTGCGAAGAAGGTTTTTTCCGGCACGTAGGCGACGAACTCGTCGTCGGGCACGGTGTCGAGCATCACCTTGACGAAATAGCCCTGGTACTCGATCGCGAGCACGCGGCTCGGCAGCGACGTGGTGCAACCTGGCGGCAGGTCCCTGCCCGGCCTGACAAGAGCAACGTCGTCGCGGCGGACCGCGATATCGACGATGTCACCGATGCCGACGGTCGCGCGCGCCTGCAGCGGCACCTCGATGCCATCAGGTGCGGCCTGCGAGAGGGTGAAGCTTGCACCGTTGACCTTCTCGACCCGACCGGACAGCACGTTCTGCCCGCCCATGAACTCGGCGACATAACGATCGTGCGGATGCGCGTAGACGTCGCGCGCCGCACCAGCCTGCTTGATCTTGCCGTGCTCCATCACCACCACGAGATCGGCGAGCGCGATCGCCTCGAGCTGGGTGTGGGTGACATGGATGAAGGTGATGCCGAGCTCCTGCTGCATGCGCCGGAGCTCCTGGCGCATCTGCACGCGAAGCTGCTCGTCGAGCGCGGACAGCGGCTCGTCGAGCAGCAGCACCCTTGGTTCGGTGATCGCCGCCCGCGCCAGCGCAACGCGCTGCTGCTGGCCGCCGGAGAGCTGGGCCGGCAGACGGTCGGCGAACTGCGTCAGCCGCACCTTCTCGATCATGGCGTCGGCCGCCCGCAGGCGATCGGCCTTCGACTGACCGCGGACCCGCAATGCAAAGGCGATGTTCTCGCGCACCGTCAGATGCGGGAATAGCGCGTAGGACTGGAACATCATGGCGGTGCGGCGCTGCACGGGCGCGAGCCCGACGACATTCTGGCCTCCGATGACGATTTCGCCTGAGGTCGGATCCTCGTGACCGGCGATCATGCGCAGGATCGTGGTCTTGCCGCAGCCGGACGGGCCGATGAAGCAGCAATAGGCGCCATCTGCGATCCTGAGATTGACGCCGTCGACCACGTTGGTGATGCCGTCAAAGCTCTTGCAGACGCCTGCAAGTTCGATATCGCCACGATCGCATTTCATTCCCGTCTCAACCCTTGCTCAACCTTTGGCCTGGCTGCCGCGTCTCTTCTGGATCAACACGATGCTGCCGAGGCTTGCGCCGATGACGATGAAGGAAACGACGGTGGTCACCGTGCCGAGCGCATAGAGCGAGGGCGAGGTGACGTTCAGCGTCATGCTCCAGATTTCCAGCGGCAGCGTGTTCAGCGAACCCGCGGTCTGAAGGCTGCGCGCGAACTCGTCGTAGGACAGCGTGAAGCCGAACAATGCGACTGCGACGAGGCCGGGCGCCAGCACGGGGATCATCACCAGCCGGATCGACTGCCAGCGACTGGCGCCGAGATCGTAGGCCGCCTCCTCCCAGGCGTGGTCGAAGCGCGACATCACCGCGAACATCACGAGCACGCCGAACGGCAGCGTCCAGGACAGCTGCGCCCCCAGCGCCGAGGTGTACCAGCTTGCGTTCAGACCGAGCGCCTGGAACAGAAGACCCGTGCCGAGGCCGAGCACGAGCCCGGGCGCCACCAGGCTGCCGATCATCATGTAGAAGACAAAAGTGTCCCCGCGAAAGCGCCTGCGGAAGCCGAGGCCTGCAAGAAACGACACCAGCACGGTGATGATGGTGACGACGACGGCGAGCTTGATCGAGCGATCAAACGAGCCCTTGACGTCGCCGGTCCGCACCTGGGTGAAGAGATCAACGAACCAGTGCAGCGAATAGCCTTTCATCGGAAACACCAGGCCGCCGCGGATGTCCTGGAACGACAGGACGTAGATGCAGAACATCGGGCCGTAGAGCGCGATGACGTAGAAGGCGAACAGCGTCGCCAGCACGTAGAACGTCCAGGGCCGGCCGCCCTTGCTGGGCGCGATCGCCTTGGTCGTCGCGGGCGTGACCGTTTCGGGCATGTCGGCAAGGACAGCGCTCATCGCGTGATCTCCTGCCTGATGTCGACGGTGCGCAGGATCAGCGAGACGATCGCAACCAGGACCAGCGTCAGCAGCACGGCGCTTGCCGCGGCGGTCGGATATTGCAGCACGCCGACGTCCTCGTAGGACGCGCTGACGACCGAGGCCGAGCCGCCGCCGGACATCACCTTGACCACGAAGAAGTCGCCCATCACGATCGAGACCACGAAGATGGTGCCGAGCGCGATACCGCTCTTGGACATCGGCACCACGATCAGGCGCATGATGTCGAACCGGCTGGCGCCGGCATCGATCGCGGCTTCGATCAGCTTCTTGTCGATCCGGGCCATGGAATTGAAGATCGGCACGATCATGAAGATCGTGAGCTGGTGAACATAGGCGATGACGACGGCGAGATCGGAGAACAGCAACACCTCGAGCGGCTGATGGATCAAACCCATCGCCAGCAGCGCCTGATTGATCAGGCCCTCCTTGCCGAGCAACGGGATCCAGGAAATCATCCGAATGATGTTCGAGGTCCAGAACGGAACGGTGCAGAGCAGGAAAAGGCCGATCGCCAAGAGCTGGTTTCGAACGTGGAAGACGAGGAAATAGGCGACGAGGAAGCCGATGACCAGCGTGAGGACCCACGTCAGCGCGGTGAACTTGATCGTCGCCAGATACAGCTTCAACGTCAGCGCCGAATGCAGCACTTCGACATAGCTTGCCAGCGTAAAGCCCGGGGTCAGCCCGCCAAAGCCGTCGGTGGCGAAGAAGCTCGCAGCCAGCACGACCAGGATCGGCGCCACGAAGAACGGCACGAGAACCATGACCAGCGGCGAAACATAGAGCCAGCCGGCGAGATTGGAGCGTGATGGAAATGGACCTGGACTCGGCTGCATATGACCAATGGCCTCGATGGCGGTCTTATCAGCACCGGCGCGTCACGGCGCCGGTGCTTCGTTGACGTCAGGGAATGCAGGCCTCAGGCCACCTTGAAGTCGTTCCAGCGCTTGTTCATGTACGCCGCCTCGTCCATCAGCGTGTTCCAGCACGAGATGTTCTTGACGCGATCGAGGAACGAGCCGCCGTCGCGCTTGGTGCCGGCCTTCTCCATCGCAACGCCATAGGGATCGTTGACGACCTCAGGCGAGGGCTGGCCCTCGTACCAGAACGCCCATTCGGCCGGGGTGAGGAATTTCTTCGCGGTCGAAGGCAC
The DNA here is from genome assembly GCF_054057515.1 of Bradyrhizobium sp. USDA 4474. Classification (NCBI taxonomy): domain Bacteria; kingdom Pseudomonadati; phylum Pseudomonadota; class Alphaproteobacteria; order Hyphomicrobiales; family Nitrobacteraceae; genus Bradyrhizobium; species Bradyrhizobium sp. USDA 4474. The sequence goes on from NZ_JBSRZJ010000002.1 coordinate 1,901,850, forward strand.
CGGGCTGTAATAGCCGTAGCGCGCGACGAAGCCGCCCTGCCAGCCTGAGAGATACCAGTTGAGATATTCGTAAGCCGCCTCCAGCTTCTTGCCGGAGAGATGCTTCATCAGGCCCATGCCGTTGCACCAGCCGCGATAGCCTTCCTTGCCGTCCTTGACGTTAACAGGCGCGTAGACGCAGGGAATCTCCTTGACGCGGACGGCAGCGACCGCGGGCGACCACATCGACTGGATCACCACTTCGCCCGCGGCCATCAGTTGCACCGACTGGTCGAAGGTGGTCCAGGTCGCGCGGAACTGGCCCTGCTTCTTCAGCTCGATCAGCTTGTTGCAGGTGAAGTCGATCTCCTCCTTGGTCATGTTGCCCTTGTTGCCGTACTTGATCAGCCCGGCACTTTCGAAGCAGAGCGCGGCATCCATGATGCCGATCGCGGGCACGTCGAGGATCGCGGCCTTGCCCTTGAACTTGGGATCGATCAGATCCTTCCATTCGGTCACTTCGTGGCCGACGAGGTCGGGGCGATAACCGATGGAGTCGGCGTTGTAGACCTGCGGCAGGAACGTCGCCCATTCGGTGACACCGTCATTCAAATCGGTCGCGTCGGGCTTGGCGATGTACATGGCCTCATAGGGCGAGATTCCCTGGCGCGGGATCTTGTGGCCGTCGATCTCGCCCTTGGTGAAGATCGGCAGGATATTGTCGAACTCCTTGATCTTCTTGACTTCGATGCCCTGGATGACGGCTCGCTTCGCGGCGAGCTTGGCCTGCCAGCCCTCGAGATCGGCGATATCGACCGTATTAGGCTGGCTTATGAAGCGGTTGATGGCAGCGGAGGTGTCGAGGTTCTGCATCGTCACCTTGAAGCCGAGATCCTTGGCGGCCTGGTCACCGATCGCCTTCACCACCGAATAGGACACGCCGACATGGCGCAACTCGATGTCCTTGATCTCCTGCGCCCAGATGGTCGGGAATCCGCGGATCGCATCCGATCCTGCGGCTGCGCCCGCAACCGCGGCCGCCCCCTTCAATAGCGTGCGCCGGCTCAGCTTTTTCACGGGCTTCGCTGCCGTTCCCGCCGGATCGGACGTGAAATTCCCCTTCGTCTCGTCAGACATGGCAACCCTCGTTGGCTACGATGAACGCTCGCACCGATCGCCATTGACCGGCTGCAGATGGGATCAGTTGCGCGTGAGGCTATGGCTGAGATTTTGCGAAGTAAAATTGGAAGTAAAAATTCGCCGCATAAACGCGGCTAATGGATCGGCCCGCTGCATTTGCTTTTGGCAGAAGCGCATAAGAAGGCGCCAGACCGTGCAGAATAGGCGCGGCAATGGGGCTCGCCCGCCCGTTCACACAGCGGAGCTGACGACGAGTCCTGTCAGGACTTGAGCGTCTCGCGCGCCGTCTCCGGCGTCATCAGCGTCGCGATGATGGTGATGATCGACAACGCGATGATGTAGAGCGACACCGGCCAGTAAGTGCCGGCCCAGGCGAGCAACGCGGTTGCGATCAAGGGCGAGAAGCCGCCGCTCAGTGCGGCTGCGACATTGGCACCGAGCGAGGCGCCGCTGTAGCGCACTTGCGTGCGGAACAGCTCCGGCATGAACGCGGCTTTCGGTCCGAACAGCAGCGCATGTGTCAGGGTCATGGTGACGACGAGTGCGAACGTGATCAGTCCCGGATCCCTGGTATCGAGGAACCAGAACAGCGGAAACGCCAGCGCCACCGAGAACACGCCGCCGGCGAGATACAACGCCTTGCGGCCGAAGATATCCGATAGCCAGCCGGCCAGCGGCAGCGTCGCGAACTCGACGATCGCGGCGTAGACGACTGCATTCAGGATCACCTGGCGCGGCAAGCCGAGCGTTGCCGTGGCATAGACCACGACGAAAACGGTGAGGAGATACGCAAGCCCGACTTCCGACACCGTGATGCCGATCGCCAGCAGAAAGCTTCGCCAGTCGCGGCGCAGCACGTCCCAGACAGGCTGCGCCAAGACTTCCTTGCGTTCGACGACCTTCTTGAAGTGCGGCGTCTCCGCGAGCTTGAGACGTACGATGAAGCCGATGCCGACCAGCACGATGCTGATCAGGAACGGCACACGCCAGCCCCAGCTCAGAAAATCCGCTTCGGGCAATTGCGTCATCAGCCCGAAGATGCCGGTGGAAGCGGCAACGCCAACCGGAAAGCCTATTTGCACCAGGCTGCCGTAAAAGCCGCGCCTGCTGCCGGCGTGCTCGACCACCATGACCACAGCGCCGCTCCATTCGCCTCCGAGACCGATGCCCTGAATAAAGCGCAGCGCGACGAGCAGGATCGGCGCCCACACGCCGATCTGGCTGTAGGCCGGCAAGCAGCCGATCAGGAACGTGCCGAGCCCCATCGCGATCATGGTCGCGACCAGCATTGTCTTGCGGCCGAGCCGGTCGCCATAGTGCCCGATGATGGCACCGCCGATCGGCCGTGCCACGAAGCCGACCGCGTAGGTCGAGAATGCCGCGAGCGTGCCGACGAAGGGATCGAAGCCCGGGAAGAACAGCTTGTTGAGCACGAGTGCGGCGGCCGTGCCATAGATCAGAAAGTCGTACCACTCGATCGCGGTGCCGAGCGCGCTCGCCCACACCACATGGGCCGTCGTCGATCGCTCCGTTGCGCCGGAGACTCCCGCTGCTGCCGTCATTGCCATCCGCCCCACAATTCCGGAGGGCATCATGGCCAAACACGGTCGGGGCTGCAACGTGCGGCGCATTCGACCGATCTCGCCTCGTTATTCGTTATTGACAAACTCATTCGTCTTTATTTAATTTGGATCAAAACAACCCGCCGCGCCGAGCGGCCATAAAAGAGAGGGAATGACATGAGAGGGCTTTTGGCCTGCGCCATGCTCGCCGCCATGATGTCTGCTGCCATGACCACGGTCGCGAGCGCGCAAGTCTCCGACGACGTGGTGCGCATCGGCGTGCTGACCGACCTGTCGAGCTGGGGCCGTGACAACTCGGGGCCGGGATCCGTCGAGGCGGCCAAGATGGCGGTCGAGGAATTCGGCCCGACCGTGCTCGGCAAGCCGATCGAGATCATCAGCGCCGACCACCAGATGAAGACCGACGTCGGCGTCAACATCGTGCGCGGCTGGTTCGACAACGGCAAGGTGGACGCCGTCGCCGACATCCCCAATTCCGGCATCGCGATCGCCGTGCACAACATGGTGCGCGAGCGCAACAAGATCGCCCTGCTCTCCGGCCCCGGCGCGAGCTCGCTCACCGACGAGCTGTGCAGCCCGAACACCGTGCACTTCACGTACGACACCTACGCACTGTCCAAGGTCACAGCGTCCGCCGTGATCAGGGAAGGCGGCAAATCCTGGTACTTCATCACCGCGGATTACGCCTTCGGCCAGCAACTCGAGAAGGACGCCACGCGCTTCATCAACGAGATGGGCGGCAAGGTGCTCGGCGGCGTCCGGCATCCGACCAACACGGCCGACTTCTCCTCGTTCGCGCTGCAGGCGCAGAGCTCCAAGGCTGACGTCGTCGCGTTCGCCAATGCCGGCCAGGACACCGACAACGCCATCAAGCAGTCCGGCGAGTTCGGTCTGGTCCAGGGCGGCCAGAAGCTCGTCGGTCTCCTGATGTTCGACACCGACGTGCACGCGGTCGGCCTCAAGGCCGCGCAGGGCACCTACATGACGACGGCGTCGTATTGGAACATGGACGAGGCGACCCGCGCCTGGTCGAAAAAATTCTTCGCCCGCACCAATGTGATGCCGACCATGATCCATACCGGCGTCTACGGCTCGGTGCTGCACTATCTCAAAGCCATCAAGGCCGCCGGCACCGACGATCCGGCCAAGGTCATGGCCAAGATGCGCGAGCTGCCGATCGAGGACACCTTCGTTCACGGCGGCAAGTTGCGAGAGGACGGCCGCGTCGTCCGCGACATGTATCTGGCCAAGGTGAAGTCGCCCGAGCAGTCGAAGGAACCCTGGGATTATCTCGACATCATCAAGACGGTGAAGGGCGAGGACGCCTTCCGCCCGGTCTCCGAATCCAAATGTCCGCTTCTGAAGAACTGAGGTGAGACATGACCGGCAACGCGCACAACGCAATTGAGACTTACGAGTGCGATGTGCTCGTGGCCGGATCGGGCTGCTCGGGCATGTCGGCCGCGATCACCGCACGATATCGCGGCCTCGAGGTGCTGATCGTCGAGAAGGAGCCGCGCTTCGGCGGCACCACGGCGCGCTCCGGCGGCTGGTTGTGGATCCCCGGGACCTCGCTGGCGAAGGCCTACGGCATCGCGGAGACGCCGGAGCAGGCTCGCACCTATCTGCGGCACGAGGCCGGCAACAATTTTGACGCCGCGCGCGTCGATGCGTTCTTGAGCGCTGGCCCTGAGGCTGTCGATTTCTTCACCACCAAGACCGCGCTGCGTTTCGACATGCCGCTGGTGTTCCCGGACTATCACGCCGAGGCGCCAGGCGGCGCGCAAGGCGGTCGCTCGATGGTGACGCGGCCGTTCGACGGCCGCGAACTCGGCGACCAGATCACGACGCTGGGCATGCCGCTGCCGGAGCTCACCGTGTTCGGCATGATGCTCGGAAGCGGCAAAGAGATCATCCACTTCATGCGCGTAACGAAGTCGCTGACCTCGGCGGTCTACGTCGCCAAGCGGCTGTCTCGGCATCTGATGGACGTGCTGCGCTACGGCCGCGGCATGACCTTGACCAACGGCAATGCGCTCGCGGGGCGTCTCGCCAAATCCGCGCAGGATCTGAAGATTCCGATGTGGCTGTCATCGCCGGTGCGCAAGCTGAGCGTCGAGAACGGCGCGGTGATCGGCGCGATCGTCTCGCGCGACGGCCGCGACGTGCGCGTCCGCGCGCGGCGGGGCGTCGTGCTCGCCTGCGGCGGCTTTCCGCACGATGTCGAGCGCCGCAAAAAGCTGTTTCCGCACGCACCGACCGGTCATGAGCATTTTTCGCCCGGCCCGACCGGCAACACCGGCGACGGTCTGCGCCTCGCGGAAAGCGCCGGCGGACATGTCGAGGATCGGCTGCCGAACGCGGCGGCCTGGGTGCCCGTGTCGCTGACGACGCGCAAGGACGGCTCGAAGGGCGTGATGCCGCATTTCATCGATCGCGCCAAGCCCGGGGTGATCGCGGTCATGCGCGACGGCAAGCGTTTCACCAATGAAGGCAACTCCTATCACGACTTCGTCCAGGCCATGACCAAGGCGGCAAAGCCCGGCGAGGAGATCGCGGCCTATCTCGTCTGCGATCACCCAACGCTGCGCAAATACGGACTTGGCTGCGTGCCGCCGTTCCCGATGCCGCTCGGTCATCATCTCGCGACCGGCTACCTCATGCGCGGCGAGACGCTGGAGGCGCTGGCGGCGAAAGCCGGCATCGATGCCAAGGCGTTCACCGAGACGATCAAGCAATTCAACGCAACTGCGCCGCTGGGTCACGACGCTGCCTTCGGCAAGGGATCAAAAGCCTATAACCGCTATCAGGGCGACGCCATGCATGGTCCGAATCCCTGCATCGCGCCCATCGAGAACGGGCCGTTCTATGCCATCAAGATGGTCATCGGCGACCTCGGCACCTATGCCGGCATCGTCACCGACGAGAACGCCCGCGCGCTGGATTCCGAGGGCCGGGTGATTCCCGGGCTCTACGCGGCCGGCAACGACATGGCGAGCATCATGGGCGGCAATTATCCCGGCGCCGGAATCACGCTTGGGCCAGCGTTGACCTTCGGCTACATTGCCGGCCGTCATCTCGCCGACAGCGCCGCCAAGCGCGACGCGGCCTAAGCGAAGCGCATCGGAGGCGCATGAAGAGAGAAAGCCGCGGCATCCAGTCCATCGAGGTCGGCGGAGAATTGCTCCGTGCGCTCGCCAGGAGCGGCGAGCCGATGATGCTGCGCGATCTCGCGCGCGAGGCCGGCATGACGCCCGCCAAGGCGCATCCTTATCTCGCCAGCTTCTCGCGCATCGGCCTGATTGAACAGGACGAAACCACCGGCCGCTACGAGATCGGCGCGCTGGCGCTGGAGCTCGGCCTGATCAGCCTGCGCCGCCTCTCCGGCGTCCGCATCGCGCAGCCGAAGATTGCCGCGCTCGCGAGCCAGGTCGGTCACGCCGTCTCGCTCGCGGTGTGGGGCACGTACGGCCCGACCGTGGTGCAGTTGGAAGAGCCCGGCCAGCCCGTGCACGTCGTGATGCGCGCGGGCTCGGTGATGGCGCTGCTGGAGACCGCCACCGGCCGCGCCTTCGCGGCCTTCCTGCCGGAGAAGACGATCAATGCCGCGCTCGAAAGCGGCCTCGATCGCCAGGGCGTCGGCTACAATCCGAAGCGCGCCGTGAAAGGCGCCAAGGTCGCCGACATGCTCACCGAGGTCCGCAAGCACGGTCTCGCCCGCGCGCTCGGCGATCCCCTGCCCGGTGTCAATGCGTTCTCCGCGCCGGTATTCGATCATTCCGGCCATGTCGCGCTTGTCATCACCGCGATGGGGCCGGAAGGGACGTTCGATGCGCGCTGGGATAGCCCCATCGCGCATGCCTTGCGCGATTGTGCCGGCGGCATCTCGAAGCGGCTCGGTTATGGGATGACCTTGGCGGCGGAGTAGGCCGTCATGGCGGCTTGTCCCGGCCATCCACGCAGCGCCACAATTGCCAAAGCACGCGGATGCCCGCGTCGAGCCGGGCATGACGACTGAGATGCACCGGCGAGACCTACTCGTCCTTCACCGGCACAGTGTAGTTAGGAGCAATCGCCCGCCATCAGGCCGTCGCAAATCCGAGATGAGCCCGGAACCGGTTCTTGATAAAGACGGCATCGCGGGACGGCAGCGAGCGCGGCGGATTTTCGGCCCTGACCTTGACGACAAAAAGCCGCGGGCCGTCGGCCGGTTCGGCGATGTCAGCGGCCAGGCCTCGCACCTCCTCCAACGTCCGAACGGTCGCCGTTGCGACAAAACCGCAGGCGGTTGCGATCGCCGTGAGATCGACACCGCGCCCGGTGTGGCTCGCCTGCATTCCGGTCTCGCCAAAATGCTGGTTGTCGATCACGACGATGGCGAGATTGCGCGGCCGGGCGACGCCGATGGTGGCGATGCCGCCGAGGCCCATCAACTGCTCACCGTCGCCGGTCAACGCGAGGACGCGCCTGGAAGGTTGCGCCTGGGCAAGACCAAGGCCGATCAGCGCGGCGCCGCCCATGGCGCCCCAGAGATAGAAATTGTCGTCGCGGTCGCCGGCCGCGTGCAGATCGTAGGTCGGCGAGCCGAGGCCAGCGACAACCAACGTGTCCTTGCGATTCTTGAGAAGGGCCGCAACCGCTGCACGACGATCGAGTTCGGAGGGAACGCTCATCGGTATCACCACTTCTTCTTGCCAATCAGGCGTTGCCCGATCAGAACAGCGATCTGCTGGTCGGATTCGTAGGCGAGCGCTGCCGCGGATTCGACTGTCTCGACCAAGTCCCCTGCCGTCTCGGCGCGCATCACCTTCAGGCCGATCGCCTCCAGCGAAGGCTGCGTCGCCCGGCTCATCGGCACCTGCCAGGGATTGAACTCGGCCCATTCGCCGCGCATCGTCACCAGCATCAAGAGCGGAAAGCGGCCAATCGCGGACAGCGACAGCATGTTGATGCAATTGCCGACCCCGCTCGACTGCATCAGCAGCACGCTGCGCTGACCGCCAAGCCAGGCGCCCGCGGCGATCGCAATGCCTTCCTCTTCGGTCGTCAGCACATTGGTGGTGACGTCAGCGTCGGCGGAGAACAAGCGGATCAGCTGGCTGTGGCCGGCATCCGGCACGTAGGACATCTGCTTGACGTCGGCCGTCTTCAGGACGCGATAGAGCTCGGATGGCCAGTCGATTTCGGGATGGGGCTTGGGGCTTTGCACCTGAGTCTCCGTGAATTTCAGGAGAGATGCTAGCGATGTTTGCGAACGAAAGCTCTGACTGTCTGGGACGATCAGGTATCGAGGGATTGTATAGCTGGGAGCATGGAGCCACCGACCGCCTCCCTCTGGTGAATTACAGATGCGTTCTCCCCACCCCGGACGAGGTGAGAACCTCAATTCGCCGCCGACCTCACCGCGGCCGGCATGTAGATCTGCGCGTAGCCTTCCTTGATCGCCGACGTGATGCGATCCAGGCGGCGATCGATGTGCTTCTCCAGCACGGACACGCAGACCTCTTCGTTGCGCGCCTTCAGGCCTTCGAGGACGGCGCGGTGCTCGGCCTGGGTGTTGGAGCGGTTGATGCTGTCCATGTCGATCCAGCGCACGAAGCGGATGCGGGCATTGACGTTGCGCAAGACACGCAGCATCTCGGCATTGTTCGACATGGCCATCAGCCGCTCGTGGAACGTCTCGTCGAGTTCGACCAACTCCACGGAAGAGCGCTCGCCGGGATCGGGGCCAGTGGCTTCGAGGAATTTCAGGAGCGAGTCGATGTCCTCGTCCCTGGCGCGCCTGATGGCGAGGCGGACCGAGGCGACCTCGATCGATTTGCGCAGCTCGTAGAGATCGAAGATCTCGTGCGCGTCGAGTTCGCGGCAGAAGAAGCCCTTGCCTGGCGTGAAGCGCAGGAAACCTTCGGTGTTGAGACGGTTGAGGGCTTCGCGCAGCGGCGTGCGGCTGACGCCAAGCCGCTTGGCCAGCTCACCCTCGTTGAGCCGTTCGCCCGGCTTGAACTCGTAGCTCACGGCCATCGCCTTGAGTTGTTCATAGACGCGATCGACGATACTGTCGGAAGCCAGTTCCACGTTACTCATCATCAGCAGCATTCATGCTCGAACACAGCCAATATACTGGGGCTGCAGGAATGATTGCAATGCAAACGAAAGTGGAGGTCGTGAAGGGTGACATCCAGAATCAGCTGAAGGCGCGCGGGCGCAGCCCCGCATGAAACCAGGTGATCATGGAATAGATGTCGTAGACCGGCAACCCCACCTCGGCCCGCAACGCGGCCGCATAAGGCGGCATGTTGGTGCATTCGAGCACAATGGCGCCCACGTCCGGATTCTTCGCAACCAGCTGCTTTCCCGCCTCGACGACATCACGCTCGGCCTGGGCCACATCCATGTCGTCCTTCTCGGCCTTGATCAGAACCCGGAAAAATTCCTTGCCGTGCTCGGTGCCGACCAGCGGTGTATCGAGCGGCACGCCTGCGCCTTCGAGATGGGCCGGCGTCAGGGTCGAGCCCGACACCGTGACGAGGCCGACGCGCTTGCCCGGCGGCAAGGTCGCCTGTACCCACGGCACCTGCATCAGCGAGGAGGTCGCAACGGGAACGCCGACAGCCGACGCGATCTCCTTCTGGAACAGCGAGAGGAAGCCGCAATTGGTGGTGATGGCTTCGGCCCCGAGCCGCACCAGATCCTTGGCAGCATCGATGAAATCGGGCAGCAGGCCGGCGGCGCCTTTCAGCACCACCTTCTCCGGCGATGCGCCGCTCACCACGCGATACAGCACGGGAAACGGCCAGGTCGTGCCATTGCCCATGTCGCCGGGGATGCGGGGGAAGCGCGCTTCCAGCATCAGGATGCCGAGAGGTGCGCCGTAGATGGCCTTGCCGCCACGGGCGATGCGGGAAGATGAGCTGGCTGCTTGAGTCATGGTGCGATCTCAGAGGAAGCGATTGGGCGAGAACGGTGCGAGCGGAATTTCCGGCTGCTTGCCGCTCAGGAGCTGGGCGACAAGACGGCCGGTACGGGCCGAGCCGACCAGCCCGATATGGCCATGGCCGAAGGCATAGACGATATCGCGCGAGGCGCGCGCATGGCCGATGCAGGGAATACCATCAGGCATGCTGGGGCGATGACCGAACCAGGTCTTGATACGCGACGCCGGAATGTCCCTCGGCAGCTTCGGAAACATGCTGAGAAGGTGGTTGCGCAGGATCTCGGCGCGCTTCCAGTTCGGCGCGGCCTCCAGGCCCGCGATCTCGACCGTGCCGGCGGCTCGCAGGCCCTTGTTGGTCCAGTTCACCACCATCTTGGCGTCGGACGCCATCATCGAGCTGCGTGGTCCCGTTTCGGGATTCTCGATCATGACGTGATAGCCGCGCTCAGTTTCGAGCGGCAGCGGATCGCCGACCGATGCGGTGAGTTTTTTTGAACGCGCGCCGGCTGCGACCACCGCGGCATCGCACGCAATCTCACCGGTCTCGGTAAAGACGACGACCTTGTTGCCCGCAAGCTTGAGCCCCGTGGCTTTCGCATGCACCAGCTTGGCACCGTTCGCCAGCGCATGCCGGGCGAGCGCCGCAACGTATGCGCCGGGATCGCGGCAGCGTCCGGCTTCCTCCACCACCACACCGAAAGTGTAGCGCGGATGCAGATCCGGCTCGCGCTGACGCATCTCGTCGGCATTGAGCTCCAGCCATTCGATGCCGACCTTCCTGCGCAGCCGCCAGCCGAGATCGTCATCGAAATTGCCGCGCGACGGGAAGACGTGCATCACGCCGTTGCGCTCGATCAGTTCGGGAACGCCTGCCTCTTCCGCGAGCTTCCGGTGCAACAGCGGCGCGTCCTTCAGGAGATCGCGCAGCACAAGCGCCGTCTTCTCGACGCGCGCCTCGGTCCAGCCCGAAAGGAGATACTTGAGCAGCCAGGGCAGCGCCTTCGGCAAATACGACCAGCGGATCGCGAGCGGGCCGAGCGGATCCATGAGATACCCAGGCACCTTCTTCCAGGTGCCCGGCTCGGCCGGCGGGATCACCGAATGCGAGGAGAGCCAGCCGGCGTTGCCGTAGCTCGCGGCCTGTTCGCCACCGGGCGCGCCGGCATCGATCAGTGTAACGCGATGTCCCTCGCGCAGTGCCTCGATGGCGCTGATCACGCCGATCGCGCCGGCTCCGATGATGGCGACGTGACGGCTCTCCGACATCGCCTACGCCTTCACCGCGGGCGTAAAGTCCTTGCCGACCGAGATCGCGCGGGGATCGATGATGCAGTGGAGGATCGACGGCTTGCCCGAGGCCAGCGCGCGCTCGAACGCCGGCGCGAATTCTTCCGTGCGCTCGACGCGCTCACCATGACCGCCGAACGCCTTCGCATACATCGCAAAATCAGGGTTCTTGAGCTGGGTGCCGACGACGCGGCCGGGATAGTCGCGCTCCTGATGCATGCGGATGGTGCCGTATTGCGAGTTATCGACGACGATCACGATCAGCGGCGCGTCATACTGCACGGCGGTCGCGAATTCCTGGCCGTTCATCAGGAAGCAGCCGTCACCGGCGAAGGCGACGACGACACGATCCGGGTACTGCCGCTTGGCGAGCACGCCCGCCGGCACGCCATAGCCCATCGACCCCGAGGTCGGCGCGAGCTGAGACGCAAAGCTGTGGAAGCGGTGATGGCGATGGATCCAGCCGGCATAATTGCCGGCGCCGTTGCAGACGATCGCGTCCTTCGGCAGCCGATCGCGCAGCCAGGTCATGACTTGGCCGTACTGGAACGTGCCCGGCAGCTCACGCGCCTTGTCGGTCCAGGCGAGATAGTCGGCATGCGCCTTGGCGGCTTCGCCCTTCCAGGCAACCGCGCCTGAAGGCTTCAGCGCCTGGACGGCGGCGGCGAATGCGGCCGGCGTCGCCTGGATCGCGAGATCAGGCTGATAGATGCGGCCGAGCTCTTCCGAGCCTGGGTGCACATGGATCAGCTTCTGCTTCGGCGCGGGAATGTCGAGCAGCGTGTAAGACGACGACGGCATCTCCGACATGCGGCCGCCGACGAGAAGGATGAGATCGGCATTGTCGACGCGGGCCTTGAGACTCGGGCTCGGTCCGATGCCGAGGTCGCCGGCATAGTGCGAATGGTCGGCATCGATCAGCGAGGCCCGGCGGAACGAGGTCGCGACCGGCAGGTCGAAGCGCTCGGCGAAACGCGCGACGCTCTTGGTCGCCTCATCGGTCCAGCGCGAACCGCCGAGGATGACCAGCGGCGCCTTGGCGCTCGCCAGCATTGCACCGACCTGCTCGAGATCTGATGGCGCCGGCCAGCTCACCGCCGGCTCGATGCGCATGGCATCGGCGACAGCGGCGGTCTCGGTCAGCATGTTCTCGGGCAGCGCGATCACGACGGGACCGGGGCGGCCCTGCATCGCGACGCGGAAGGCGCGCGCGACCAGTTCGGGAATGCGGTCGGGACGATCAATCTCGACCGCCCATTTCGCCATTGAGCCGAACACCGCCCTGTAGTCGAGCTCCTGGAACGCCTCGCGCTCGCGCATGCCGGTATCGACCTGGCCGACGAACAGGATCATCGGCGTCGAATCCTGCATCGCGATATGGACGCCATGGCTGGCATTGGTCGCGCCGGGACCCCGGGTGACGAAGCAGACACCGGGCCGGCCGGTGAGCTTGCCATAGGCTTCGGCCATCATCGCCGCGCCACCTTCTGCGCGGCAGATCACGACGTCGATCGGGCTGTCATGCAGCGCATCGAGCGCCGCCAGGTAGCTCTCGCCGGGCACGCAGGTGACGCGGTCGACGCCCTGCGCGACCAGCTGGTCGATCAGGATCTGGCCCCCGGTGCGGGTGTTTCTGATGGTCATTGACAGCTCCCTGCAGGCTTTAGCGAATGCGTTTTTGTTCCGAGGTGGCGTAGGACAGGCGGAAACAACGCGCAAGGCCGATGCAATCGGTTCAGAGGGCAGCGGCGCGCATGTCAGCGGCGCGCGGCAATCGCGATCACCTCGATGCGGTAGGCCGGATCGGCGAGCTCGACCTTGCCGCAGGCACGCGTCGGTGCGTTGCCCGGAACGACCCAGGCATCATACACCGCGTTCATCGCGTCGAAATCGTCCATGGTTTTCAGCCAGACCTGAACGCTGAGCAGGCGCGACTTGTCGGTGTCGGCGCGGGCCAGCATGTCATCGACCTTCGCCAATGCTTCGCGGGTCTGCTGGGCGATGTCAGCGGTCTTGGTATCCGCTACCTGGCCGGCGAGGAAAACGAGATCACCGAACATGGAAGCGCGGCTGCGGCGGGCGTTCTGGTCGATGCGCGTGATATCAGACATGGATGTCCTTTACGTGCCGGTCGCGATGACGCGGCGGCAGTGATCGAGCGCCGCGCCGATGAGATTGTCGCTGGCCTCGGGCGTACGAAACGCCGAATGCGCCGACAGCGTCACGTTCGGCAGCTTTGTCAGCGCGTGGCCTGCGGGGAGCGGCTCGACGGTGAAGACGTCGAGGCCGGCATGCGCGATATGGCCCGAGCGCAACGCATCCAGCATTGCTTCTTCGTCGACGACAGCGCCGCGCGCCGTGTTGATCAGGATGCTGCCCTTGCGCATCCGGGCGATACGCTCGCGCGATAGGAAACCCTTGGTTTCGTCGTTGAGCAAGAGATGCAGCGAGACGACGTGGCTCTCCGCCAGCAGCTTCTCCAGCGAGACGAACTCGACGCCGGGATGCGTCTTCGGCGTCCTGTTCCAGGCGATCACCTTCATGCCGCAGCCGGCCGCCATGCGCGCGGCTTCGGCCGCGATGCCGCCGAAGCCGATCAGGCCGAGCGTCTTGCCGGTGAGCTGCACGGCATCACGCCGTAGCCAGTTGCCCTCACGCATGCCGCGGTCCATCTCGCTAAAATTCTTGGCCGAGGCCCACATCAGCGCGATCGCGCATTCGGCCACCGCGGTGTCGCCATAACCCTTGATGGTATGGACGGCGATTCCACGCGCAGCGAGCTCCTCCGGATTCATGTAGCTGCGCGCGCCGGTGCCGAGAAAGATGACGTGCTTCAGCTTCGCGCACTTCTCCGCGATCGCTGATGGCACGGCCGTATGGTCGACGATCATGATCTCGGCATCGCCGAGCAGGTCGGGCAGATCGTCCGACTTGATGGAAGGATTGCGGTTGATGCCAACAGGCAGCTTGGTCCCGCCCAGCAGCTTCTCGGTGACCGCTGCCAGCGTGTCGTTGGCATCGACGAAAACAGCGCGCACAGACTTCCTCCTCTGACGCAATTTTCTCTCGCTTTGCCAGAGGACTAGGCTCTAACCTGCTTCATCGCACAACTCCCGGCAAGGCTGTAATACCATATTGCATTATGCCCTGAATACAGAAATAGTGCCCAGCCGGAGCTGCTGATCAGGGAGCACTGACCATGAACCGTAGGGACGCACTCACCACCGTCGCGCTGGCAGGCGCCGCAATGGCCGCGACCGCCTCGGCCCGGGCCGACACCGCGCCGGCCTCAACGCTCGATCGCATCAAGAAGAGCGGTGTGCTGCGGATCGCTGTGATCGCCGGCCAGGATCCCTATTTCCACAAGGACCTCGCGACCAATCAATGGTCAGGCGCGTGTATCGACATGGCGAACGACATCGCCGGCAAGTTAGGGGCCAAGGTCGAGACGCTGGAATCGACCTGGGGCAACCAGATCCTGGATCTTCAGGCCGACAAGATCGATCTCGCCTTTGCCGTGAACCCGACGCCAGAGCGCGCGCTGGTGATCGACTTCTCGACGCCGATCCTGGTGCACTCCTTCACCGTCATCACAAAGAAGGGCTTTGCCAAGCCGCAGAGCTGGGCCGAGCTCAACAAGCCCGAGGTCAAGATCGCCGTCGACATCGGCTCGACCCACGAGACCATCGCGCGCCACTATTGCCCGAAGGCAACCATCCTCGGCTTCAAGACGCGCGACGAGGCGATCCTCGCGGTGTCGACCGGCCGCGCCGACTGCAACGTCTCGCTGGCGGTGCTGTCGGTCTTCACGCTGAAGAAGAATCCGACGCTTGGCGATCTCGCGATCCCGCGGCCGCTGCTGACCCTGCCGACCAACCTCGGCATCCGTGCCGAGTCCGATCGCCGCTACAAGGATTTCCTCAGCGCCTGGGCCGACTACAACCGTTCGCTCGGTCAGACCCGCGAATGGCTGCTGAAGGCCTATGAAACCGTCGGCCTCAGCGCCGAGGACATCCCGAGCGAAGTGCAGTTCTAGACCGGCGGTCTGAAGCAGCTGAATCGACCAGCTACGGGCACCTGGCCTCTCCCGCTTGCTTGCGGGATAGGTCGGCACGACGCGCCGGGTGAGGGGTCTCTCCGCACAGCGGCTCTCGCTTGCAGAGACACCCTGTGCCAATTGCGGACATCCGGATCACGATAGGATGAACCAACAGGTTGACTTATCTCAAGACTGCAGTCGGAACGCGAGCTAACCTGTCCTTGCAAGGCAGCGATACGTCCGGACAATCGGGAGGTAGAGCATGTACCGGCACATTCTCATTCCGACAGATGGGTCTAAGCTAGCGGAGCGTGGGGTTGCGCACGGATTGGCGCTGGCGAAATCCCTCGGGGCCACCGTATCCTTCATCTTCGTTGTGGAAGCGTTTTCCGAAGTCTCAGGCCGGTTCCTCGAAGCGGTCGCAACATATGCCGAGTTGCGCAAGGAACAGGCCGCCAGCATATTGAATGGCGCGGCAAAGGCGGCCAGGACGGCCGGTGTTTCCTGCGAGACGATTCAAGCGGAGAGCGGGCAACCCCATCAGGCCATCATCGCAGCCGCCGCGGAGAAGGGCTGCGATCTCATCGTCATGTCGTCGCATGGGCACAGCGGACTTACCGCGCTTCTCATCGGGAGCGTGACGAACAAGGTGCTTACACACGCAAAGACCCCCGTCCTGGTCTGTCCTTGAATGGGAGGCGCCTGTTAAGGTCAAACAACCGCACCGGGAGATGGCGACGGGTTGTCGAGAAAGGAGGCCGCCAAATGTACACCCGGATTCTCCTCAGCACGGACGGATCGGACGTCGCAAGAAACGGCATCAGGCATGGGATTGCCTTGGCAAAGGCCTTGAAGGCCAAAGCGACCGTCATTGCCGTGACGGAGTCACTGCCAATCGACTACGGGAGCGGACACGCCCCGGGATGGATCCCGTCGCAGCAGGAAATCGACAGCTTCGATGCGGCCTGCAGGGAGCGTGCGCGCAAAGTCCTCGACGAAGCACGAGCCATGGCAGAGCAAGCCGGGATAACCGCGGAACTCCTGCACGTTCCGAATGCGCACCCGGCCACCGCGATTATCGAAACAGCAAAGTCAGGAGGCTGCGACTTGATCGTTATGGGCTCCCATGGGCGCCGGGGGCTCAAGAAGCTATTCCTGGGAAGTCAAACATCGGAGGTCCTGGCCGACGGAAGCGTGCCGGTGTTGGTCGTACACTGACCGCGATAGCGCAGGCCTTCATTGAGCGGCACCATATCGACGTTCCCGGCGAGGTGCAGTTCTGATCGGTCATTTGTGTCTTGGACGTCTCCAGCCGTGCAACAAGCGGCTGGAGACGTTCTTGAGTGGATGTCACGAGACAGATTGACGCGGATGCCCTGAGCAAACCGGGACGCTGATATGCGGACCGCTTTACGTGGGCCTGCGGTGTTGACGCGAATCCTGACGCGTTTAAGTAGGTGGGACAAAGACTGCAGGGATGGCGACGTTTGCTGGGCTGGTTCCCGTTGCCGTCACCTAAGCAGGACACATGACGACCTCGCCTCACGCGACCTCGCCGCGCAATTCAACGCCCCCTCATCTCGCCATCGTCCTGTTCTCGCTCGCGATGGGCGGCTTTGCGATCGGAACCACCGAATTCGCATCGATGAGCCTGCTGCCGTTCTTCGCGGCCGACCTTCATATCGACGAGCCGACGGCCGGACACGCGATCAGCGCTTACGCGCTCGGCGTGGTGCTGGGCGCGCCGCTGATTGCCGTGATCGGCGCACGGTTCGCACGACGCACGCAGCTACTGGCGCTGATGGCCATTTTCGCGCTCGGCAACGCCCTCACCGCGCTGGCGCCGGGCTTTGGCGCGATGATCGCGGCCCGTTTCCTGTCAGGCCTGCCCCACGGCGCCTATTTCGGTATCGCTGCGCTGGTCGCGGCCTCGCTCGTTCCGCAACATCGCCGCTCGCAGGCAGTCGGCCAGGTGATGCTGGGCCTGACCGTCGCCACCATCATCGGCGTGCCGATGGCCAATCTGATCGGCCAGATGGCCGGCTGGCGCGCGAGTTTCGGCCTCGTGTCGGGACTGGCCTTGCTCACGATGCTCCTGTGCGCGCTGTTTGCGCCGCGCGACCAGGCCGGCCGGTCGGATCCGCTGCGCGAGCTCGGCGCGCTCAAAAGCCGCCGCGTCTGGATCACGCTCGCGATCAGCGCCATCGGCTTCGGCGGCATGTTCGCCGTCTATACCTATCTGGCGACGACGTTGATCGAGGTCACCAAGGTCAGCACCGACGTCATCCCGTTCTTCCTCGCGATCTTCGGCGTCGGCGCCACGCTCGGCAATCTGTTCGTGCCGCGCTTCGCCGATCGCGCGCTGATGCCGACGGCGGGAGGCATCCTGCTGTTTGCGGCCGTGGCGCTGCTGGTGTTTCCGCTCGTCGCCGGCAATCCCTGGCTGCTGGCGATCGATATTTTCGCCATCGGCGCCAGCGTCGCACTCGGTGCCATCCTGCAAACGCGCCTGATGGATGTCGCGGGGCACGCACAGGCGCTCGCGGCCGCGCTCAACCATTCGGCATTCAACACCGCCAATGCGCTCGGCCCGTTCCTCGGCGGCCTCGCCATTCGCCAGGGGCTGGGCTGGACCTCCACCGGCCCCGTCGGCGCCGGACTCGCGCTTCTGGGCTTTCTGATCTGGATCGTCGCCTATCGCGACACCGGCCCGGCTGCGGTCAAGCCCGGCTCGGGCGACGCCTCCGCACCTCGCGAGAACGAGCCGGTCAGACCCGCGCCAGCACTGGCGCCGGAGAACCGGACGCGTGCGGATCGTGCGAGGGACCCGGTGGCATGACGGATCGCGGCGCTCGGAACAGAGCGCGTTGAGAGCCTGTCCGTGGATCATCGCGGCCACGAAGGAGGCCAGCAGGCCCGCGCCCGAGAAGATCACGACGATCTACAGGGGGTTCGATGTCGACATTGGTTCCCGTCGCGCGGATTTTGCTCTTGCCAGTGCAGCAATCATCGCCAGCTCCGAAGCCGGCCGCGCGGACGCGGGGCCTGATCTCATCTGGCGCGGATCGGCGCAACAACCTGTGAAGCAGAGTATGGGTCGCGGCCCCGCGCGAATTGCGCACCAGGCCGGGTCGACATCAAGCCCCTCACCCACTCTGCTTCCGTCGCGCGCTCGCCAGCAGCACCAGCATGAAGGACGCAGCGGTCATCAGCGTCGAGATCGCGGCAATGGTAGGGTCGATCTCATCGCGGAGCGCGGTGAACATGCGCTTGGTCAGCGGCTGATACTGGCCGCCGGAAATAAACAGCGCGACGATGGTCTCGTCCATTGCGGAGATGAAGGCGAAGATGCCGCCAGCCATCACGCTCGACTTGATCTGCGGTAGCGTCACCGCAAAGAAGCTGCGCAGCCGGTTCATGCCGAGGCTACGCGCTACCATCTCCTGCGCCGGGTCGAAGCTCTGCAAGCCCGCCAGCACCGAGATGACGACATAAGGCAATCCCAGCATCACATTCGCCAGTACCAAGCCCGGCAGGGTCGCCACCAGGCCGACCTTGGCATAGACGAAGAAGATGCCGACCGCGGTGATGATGATGGGCACCACGAGCGGCAGCAGCAGCGCCATATGGATGACGCGCATGATGCGCAGCTTCGCCTGGCTGATGGCATAGGCGGCGGCGACGCCGCATGGCGTTGCAATCAGAACGGTGAAGAAAGCGACCGTCAACGTCACCTGCGTCGCCTGCATCCAGGCGGGATTGGCCAGATATTGTTGATACCAGCGCAGCGAGAAGGACGGCGGCGGGAAGGTCAGGAAGCGCGCGCTGGAGAACGAGATCGGTGCGATGATCAGCACGGGAAGGATCAGATAGACCAGCACCAGCGTGCTGATCGCATAGAGGGCGATACGCGCGGGCGACAGTCGCATCATTTCTGCCCCAACACGCGATCGAGCGAGATGAAGCGGCTGACGACGAAAAAGATCGCGAGCACGCTGAGCAACAGCACCACCGCGACCGCGCTCGCCGCGCCGAACTGGTTGTAGAGTTCGACATTGCGGCTCACCAGCATCGATACCATCACGGTGCGGCCGCCGCCAAGCAGCTCCGGCGTGATGTAGAAGCCCAGACAGAGCACGAACACCATGGTGCAGCCGGCCAGCACACCCGGCAGCGACAGCGGCAGGAAGACGCGGAAGAAGGTCAGCGACGGGCTTGCCCCGAGGCTGGTGCCGGCCTGCATGAGATCGCCGGGGATCTTCTGCATGGTGGCGTAGAGCGGCAGCACCATGAACGGCAGCAGGATGTGCACGGTCGCGACCACCGTACCGAAGGTGTTGTGGACCAGTGCCAGCGGCCCGGAGATCACGTCGAGATAACGCAGGAATTGATTGATCACCCCGGTGCGCTGGAGCAGCGCCAGCCAGGCATAGGCGCGCACCAGCACTGACGTCCAGAATGGCAGGACAACCAGCGACAGGATCAGGATGCTCCACCCCTTCGGCACCGAATTGGCGAGGTAGGCGACGGGATAGCCGAGCAACAGCGCGATCGCTGTGACCGCGAGGCTGATCTCGAAAGTTAGCGCGAAGCTGCGCCAGTAGATGTCCTCGGTAAAGAGGCGGCGATAATTCTCCAGCGTAAAGCCGTCATGGTAGATCGACTGCCAAGCCAGCCAGCCGACCGGCAGCACGATCAAAGCAAGGATCACCAGCAGTGCCGGCGAGACCAGCGCCAGCATCAGGCCGTGCTCGCGGCGCTGATGCTCTTGTGATGAATCTGGCACTGACATCGTCAACGCGGCTCGCTCATTTCTGCATGAACGACGCCCAGCGCTTCTCGGCGGCCTCGCCTGCGGGCGAGGACCACCAGGCGTAGGACATCAGCGCCTGCTTGGCAGCGTTCGCGGGTTCGCTCGGCAATTGCGCAGCGCGCTCGGGCTTGATCACGCTGGTCTCGAACGCCTTGGGATTGCCCGGGCCATAATCGATATTGAGCGGCAGATTGGCTTGGTGCACTGGATCGACCGCCTCGTTGAGGAACTTTATGGCTGTGTCGAGGTTCGGCGCGCCCTTGAGAATGCAGAGCGAGGTGCTCTGCAAAATGCCCTGGTTGTAGGTGAAGGTGACCTTTGCGCCCTCCTTGGCGACCGCGCTGACGCGGCCGTTCCAGGCCATTTCCATGTCGACCTCGCCGTCGTTGAGCAGCTGCGCCGACTGCGCGCCTGAGGTCCACCAGACCGTAATGTTCGGTTTGATTTCTTCCAGCTTCTTGAACGCGCGATCGACATCGAGCGGGTAGAGCTTGTCAGGCGCGACGCCGTCGGCCATCAGCGCTGCCTCAAGCGTTGCGATCGGATGGTTGCGCAGCGCCCGGCGGCCGGGGAATTTCTTGACGTCCCAGAAATCGGCCCAACTGTTCGGCGCGTCCTTCGGGAAGGCCTTCTGGCTGTAGGCGAGAACACTGGAATAGAATTCGTAGGACACTGAATAGGGACTGCGATAGGCCTCGGGCATGGCCGCCGCGTTCGGGATTTTGGAGAAGTCCAGCTTCTCGATGAGCCCCTGCTCGCCGCCGCGCAGGCAATAGCCGGTAGGGGTGTCGACGACATCCCAGATCGGCTTGCCGCTGCCGACCTGCGTCTTGATCGCGGGCCAGGCGTCCGGAATGGAATCCTGATTGATGGTGATGCCGAGCTTCTTGGCCGAAGGATCGAGAATCGCCACCGTCTGCGCCTGCTGATAGGCGCCGCCCTGCGAGACGAAGGTGATCTGCTCGGCGGCATCAGCCGTATTGGTCAACCCCACGGCCGCTAGCAGCACAATACCCAATCCCAAATTCTGCTTCGTCATCATGCTCGCCTCCTCCAAATGATCTCACCGACCGATCGCATCGAGAAATTGATACCAGCCGGCGACCATGCGCACCGCGGGCTCGCGCAGCGGATAGAACGGAATGGCCTTCATGCGGCTGACGTCGAGCAGTCCCATGTCGGGGCTCTCGCCGCGGACGTATGCGGCGAGATACCGGCCCATCAGACTCGACATCGCAACTCCGGCGCCGTTGTAGCCCATCGAGACCAGCGTGCGGTCGTCGAGCCGACCGATATGCGGCACCGAGTCCAGCGTCATCGCAACGAGGCCCGACCATTTGTAGGCAAGCGTGACGTCGGCAAGATCCGGGAAAATGTCGACCATCGCCCTGTGTAGCGCGTCGAAGGCTGATTGCGAGTCCTGCTTGCCGAAGGCGCCGCGGCCGCCAAAAACGACCCTGTTATCAACCATGCGGAACCAGCGCATCATGCGCTTGGTCTCGGTGTAGGTCCGCCCCGTCGGCATCAGCTTGCCGGCGAGATTGCGCGGCAGCTTTTCGGTCGCAATGAGAGCGCTGCGGAACGGAATCAGCGTGCGCTGCATCTTCGCGGTCGCGCCGGTCAGATCGGAATAGCTGTTGGTGGCGATGATCGCCTGCCTGGCGCGTACCGCGCCTTGCGGCGTCTCGGCGATGATGCCGTCCTTGTCCCGCCGGAGTTTGGTCACAGGCGATTCCTGGAAGATCGGAACGCCGCGGCGTGCGACGCCGTCGGCGAGGCCGCGCAGATAGTTCAGCGGATGGATACCGCCCGAACCGGGATTGAGCACGCCGCCGACGAAGTTATCGGAGCCTGTCTCGTCGCGCACGCCACGCTTATCGAGGATGCGGACCTCGGCAGATCCCATCTCGCGCGTCATCCAGTTGGCTTCGTCAATCGCAGCTTTCAGGGTCGTTTCGTTGTGCGCGGCCCTGACCTGGCCGGTGCGCGTCAGGTTCGCGCTGGTGATGCCGAATTCCGAAACCAGCTCCTCGACCATGTCGGTCGACTCATGCGCGATCTCGTACATGCGCTTGGCCATGGCGCGGCCGTGCACGGCGTCGATCTCGCGGAACGACAGGCGAAATTTTGCGGTGATCACGCCGCCATTGCGCCCGCTGGCGCCCCAGCCGGGACGATTGGCTTCGAGCACGATGGGCGCGAGCCCGCTCTTGGCGATGTGGTGGGCAGCGGAGAGGCCGGTATAGCCCGCACCGATGATCACCACATCCGCCTGTTGCTCTCCCGACAGCACGGCAAGATCGCGCGCCGGCTCCGCCGTGGCTTCCCACAGCGAGTTGGCCGATGGCAGCGCGCGCCAATCCCGTGTCATGCTGCTCATCCTTGTGCGGGGCCAACGGCGGCGTCGGCCAGCGCTTTCAGCGTCGGGAAGTGGAAGTCCGGTTTTGTCAATGTTTCGACGGCCGGCGTGCCGCCGAAGCCGGCGACGCCCTGGCGACGCTCGATCCAGCACACCTTGTAGCCGAGTTTTCGCGCGATGCCGATGTCGTGGTATTGGCTCTGCGCGACGTGCAAGATGTCGGACTGCTTGTAGCCGAACGCGGACTGGCGGCCTTTGTTATAGGCAAAGAACTCCGGATTGGGTTTGGCGACCCCGGTGTCGTCTGCGCAGACGGTATCGTCGAAGGGATTGCCGAGCGCGTGCGCGTAGCAGGAGAGTGCGACGCGATCGGCGTTTGTCATCGCCACCAGCCGGAATTTCGTGCGCAGGCGCTTGAGCGCCTCGACCGAATCTGCGAATGGCCCCCAGCGCAGCACCGAGAGCTGGAACACGTCACAGGACGCATCATCAGCCGGAAGTCCGAGCTCGGTCGCGAGATGACGATAGACGTGGAACATCACTTCGCTCGAGCGCTCGTAATGCTTGTCGCGGCCGCGCTTGTAGGGTTCGAAGATCTGCTCGTCGGTGAACTCGGCCGCTTTCTTGCCTCCGATCTTGCGCACGGCTTCGAGCACGCCGGTCTCGAAATCGATCAAGGTGCCGACGACGTCGAAGGTGAGGACCTTGAAATTGCTGAACGCTGCTTGGGTCGACATGTGGCTTTTCTCTCAGGCTGGACGGGGCTTGGATTCAGTCCACCCGGGGCACGACGATGGTGTCTTCAGGGTGAAGGGTGACGGTGAGGCTGCCGCCGAGCGGCGGAATGCGGCTGTAGGCCTGATGGTAGCTCGGCTGGCGCAGGCTGAGCGCGATGCCGTCGGCAAGCGCGAGGAAGATGCGCAGGCTTTCGCCCTGATACACGATGTCGGTGACCGTGCCGGTCAGCCGATTGCAGGCGGCATCCTGAGCGCCGTCGTCGATGAGCAGCTTCTCGCTGTGCACGGCGAGCATCAGCGCGTCGCCGTCGGGAATGGCGCGAGCACTGCGCAGCAGTGCGTTTCCGAGCGCGACGCTCGAGGCATCGACGCGGCGAACCGGTAGCATCGTCGCCTCACCGATGAAGCTTGCGACGAAGGAATCGGCGGGATGGTCGTGCAGGCGCGCAGGCGCGTCGATCTGGATCAGGCGGCCGTCCTTCATGACGGCGACGCGGTCGCTCATGGTCAGCGCCTCGCGCTGGTCATGGGTGACATAGATGATGGTCGCCCCGATCCGCCTGTGCAGCGCGCGCAGCTCGATCTGCATTGATTCGCGCAGCTGCTTGTCCAGCGCGGAGAGCGGCTCGTCCATCAGGATGAGCTGTGGCTCGAAGATCATGGCGCGCGCGAGCGCCACGCGCTGACGCTGGCCGCCGGAGAGCTGCGCGATGCCCCGCTCCTCGTAACCGGCAAGCCCCACCATCGACAGCGCCGCACGCACCTTGTCGGGCCAGCTCGCCTTCGGCAGGCGGCGCGCGCGCAACGGAAAGGCGACGTTCTCGCCCACGCTCATATGCGGAAACAGCGCATAGTTCTGGAAGACGACGCCGATGTCGCGCTTGTGCGGCGGCATGTAGGTGACGTCGCTGCCACCGAACAGGATGGTGCCTGATGTCGGCAGGATGAAGCCGCCCAGAATGCCGAGCAGCGTGGTCTTGCCGGAGCCGGAGGGGCCGAGCAGCGAGACGAATTCGCCGGCGCCGACGTTGAGGGACACGTCATGGAGGGCGCGAACGGGGCCGTACGCCTTGCTCGCGGATCTGACCTCGACGCTTTCCGCTCGTTTGTCCAACGATCGACCTCGTCCATCCCTGGCAATGGCGTGCCTCGCGGCGCGCCATAAGCTTGCATTATAGACAGGGTTTTGCAGCACCCGCTGGCGCGGCGTGCGCTGCACCAAACATTCGCTCGCAAAGCCTGCCTTCAGGCTGTCGGGTCAATGACACCAGAGTTGGCAAAATCCGGCAATTGCCAAATTCTCACGAGCATCATAACATGACGTTATGCCTGAGCTTCGCCGCATGCTGCCCTCCAGCAACGCCCTGTTCGTCTTCGACGCAGCGGCGCGCAATGGCAGCTTCACGGCTGCAGCCGCCGAATTGAACGTGACGCAGCCTGCGGTGAGCCGCATGCTCGGACAATTCGAGGAGCATCTCGGCGTCCGCCTGTTCGACCGCAAGGCTGGCCGCGCGGTGCTCACCGAGGAAGGCGAACTGCTCTATCGCCGCGTGCTCGAAGGCTTTCGCAGCATCGAAACCGGCCTTGTCGAGATCGAGCGGCGCCGCAAGGGCACGGAGACGGTGACGCTGTCGGTCTCCTCCGCCTTCACCACGCACTGGTTGATGCCGCGCATCGACAAGCTCCAGAAGCAATTTCCGCAGGTCGACCTGCGCTTCCAGCTCATTTCAGGCGCGCTGCGCGGGCCGGTGGAGAACGTCGATCTCGGCATGCGCTTTCGCGATCGCGAGGAGCCATCGTCCGGCGGCACGCTGGTGATGAAGGAAGTGATGCTGCCGATGTGCAGCCCTGGATATCTCGGCGAGACCGACCCTGCGGAGGGCAACACGATCATTCGCCTCGCCGAGACGCCTGGCGACTGGGCCGCGGATTACGCGTCGCTGCTCACCGGCCGCCGCGGCGCGGCCAAGGCGCTGAGCTTCACCGACTATGCCGTCGTGGTGCAGGCCGCGCTGCTCGGCCAGGGCATCGCACTCGGCTGGCTGACGGTCGCCTCGCATTGGCTGCTCACCGGCGCGCTGGTGCCGGCCTCCGACCGGCTCACCACCACCCGCCGCGTCTGCGAATTCCTGCCACCGCGCAACCGCCCGATGCGCCCGATCGCCGCCGCGATCCGCGACTGGATCACCGATCAGATGCGAAGCGAGATCGCCGCGATCGACAGGCTCTATCCGAAGCTCGGCGCGATGGCGGCGTGTTATTGAGACAATAGAGCTTCGCGCTCTAGCTATGCT
Source organism: Bradyrhizobium sp. USDA 4474 (assembly GCF_054057515.1). Taxonomy (NCBI): domain Bacteria; kingdom Pseudomonadati; phylum Pseudomonadota; class Alphaproteobacteria; order Hyphomicrobiales; family Nitrobacteraceae; genus Bradyrhizobium; species Bradyrhizobium sp. USDA 4474. The sequence continues at coordinate 1,927,015 of NZ_JBSRZJ010000002.1, forward strand.
CGATCGCCCGGATCGCGCCTCGCAGTTCGGCGAGGCCGCGGAGCCGGCCGATTGCGGTGTAGCCGGGATTGGTGCGCTTGGTGGCGACGAGATCGTCGAGCATGCGATGGCCATGATCGGGGCGAAATACAATTTCTTTATCCGCTGACCGCCGCGCGTTCTCCTTCAACAGCGCCTTCAATACCGCGACCATATCGACGTCGCCGTCGAGATGATCGGACTCATGGAACGACAGTCCATCCGCCTCGCGCTTGGTTGCGCGCAGATGCGCGAAGGCGATACGGGGACCGAAGCGTTCCGCCATGGCAGGCAGATCGTTCTCGGCGCGCACGCCGAGCGAGCCCGTGCACAGGCAGATGCCGTTGGCTTTTGACGGCACGGCGTCGAACAGCGCCTGGTAGTCCTCAGCCGTGGAAGCGATGCGCGGCAGGCCGAACAGCGGACGCGGCGGATCGTCCGGGTGCAGCGTCAGCGAGACGCCGAGCTGCTCGGCCACCGGCGCCACGCGCGCCAGGAATTCGGCGAGATGCTGCCGCAGGATTCTTGGCGTGATGTCGCGATAGGCGTCCAGCTTGTCGCGGAATTCGGGAATGGTCATCGGCTCGGCGGTCGAGCCCGGCAATGCGCTGGCAATGGCCATGATGAGATAGTCGATATCGGCCTGGCTCATCCGGTCGAACAGCTTTTTGGCACGCGCCTGCTGCGCGGGCGAATAGTCCTGCACGGCGGCCGGGCGCTTCAGGATATGCAGCTCGAACGCCGCAAACCGCTCCTGGTCGAAACGCAGGGCGCGAGCGCCGTTCGGCAGCTCCCATTCGAGATCCGTGCGGCACCAGTCGACCACAGGCATGAAATTGTAGCAGACGATCTTGATGCCTGACGCGGCCACCGCCTCCAGGCTCGCGATCCAAGCATCGATCGACATCGTCGCCTTCCCGCCGAGCCGCTTGACGTCATCGGGGATCGGAATCGATTCCACCACCGACCAGGTCAGTTGCGAGCGGCCGGGCTGGCCGTTCTCGATGAAGTTCTTGCGCTCCTCGACCGCCTTTCGTGTCCAGGCCTCGCCAATCGGCACCTGATGCAGCGCCGAGACGATATCGCTCGCCCCTGCCTGCCTCACGTCGTCGAGCGAGACCGGATCGTCGGGCCCATACCAGCGCCAGCCTTCGCGCATCATTGGCTCTCTCCAATCAATTGGCGGTCAGCACGACCTTGACGCTCTGCGAGCGATCGAGCGCCAGACGCAGCGCGTCCGGTGCCGTCGCGAGCGGTCGCTCGGCGGTGACCAGCGACAGCACATCGACGCTGCCGGCCCCGATCAGTTCCACCGCCGTCATGAATTCGAGCCCGAAGCGGAACGAGCCGCGCAGGTCGATCTCCTTTGCCATCACCGCATTCGACGGCGTAAGAATCTGGCCGCCCGGCAGATTGCCGATCTGCACCACGACGCCGCCGCGCCTGACAATGCCGATCGCGCTGGCGAGACCCGCCGCCGTACCTGAGACCTCGAACGCAACGTCATACGGACGCGACGCGGCCTCGGCCTTCAGACCTTCGTCGCCGCCCGAGACGTTCTCTACGCGGGAAGCGCCGAGCCGGGTTGCGAACGCCAGCGGAGCCGGCGCGATGTCGGCCACCGTGATATCGGACATGCCCGCACGGTGCGCGGCGAGCATGGTCAGAAGCCCGATCGGCCCGGCACCAAAGATGATGCCGCGCTTGCCCTGGATGTTGCCGGCGCGCGCGACCGCGTGCAGGCATACTGCCAGCGGTTCGGCCAAGGCTGCGGCCTGATAAGGGACATGATCCGGAATCCTCACGCACTGCGCCGGGACCGCGTCAAAGTAATTGGCAAAGCCACCCTGCATGTGCGGCGTCTTCGATGCAGAGCCCATGAAGTAGATGTTTTCGCAGAGATTTTGCCGGCCGTCACGGCAGGCGCCGCAATGGCCGCACCAGCGCGACGGGTTGACAGCGACGCGATCGCCGACCTTCAAATTGGCCGCCGAACCGGCGATCTCGACGACCTCGCCCGAGATCTCGTGACCGAGCACCAGCGGCGACTTCACCACGAAATCGCCTGTCCGGGCGTGGCGGAAGTAATGCATGTCCGAGCCACAGATGCCACCGGCACCGAACTTTATGCGCACCATGCCATCCGCGAGCTTGTCGAGCGGGTGCTCGATCATGCGCAGATCTTCGGGACCGAACAGGGTTGCGGCGAGCGAGGTCGAGGTCATTTGGAAAATCCTATTGCGTCTGCAGCTTCGTTCACTCGCCGTAGAGACGAGCGGTCTAATCTCATCGCCGCCGCGCGCTGCCGCTCTTGGCCTGCACGTCGGACGGTCGTTTTGGCTTCGTTGGCTCGGCCCCGGATCGTGCCGCCCGCTTGCGCGCCGCCGGCACTCCTGCTGATGTTTCGGCACCAAAATTCTGCGCAAAGCGCTCCTGCGAATGGGCGAGGTGATCGCGCATGGCATCGCGCGCTGCTTTGGGCTGGCCCGCTGCTATGGCATCGCGCACAGCCCGGTGCTCGTCGAGGGCCGCGCGCCACGTCGTCGGATTTTCGAAATAGCGCGCAAGCTGCGCGAAATAGGGATTGAGACGCTGGTCGAACAGCTCGCCGACCACGCGCACCAACACGGCGTTGCCGACGCATCCGGCGATCGCGACATGGAAGGCGCGGTCGTGGACCATCGACGCTTCACCGGGGTACACGACGTTTTCCATCGCGACGAGCGCTGCGTCGATGCGTGCGATGTCGTCCTTCGTTGCCACGCGTGCGGCCTGCCCGGCGATCGCGCTCTCGAGGAATTCGCGGGCGCGCAACAGCTCGAATGGTCCTTCGATGACGGCGGACGGCGCCGGGGTAGCGTCATCGGAATCCGTGACATAGATGCCGGATCCGACGCGGATGCGGACACGACCCTCGACCTCGAGCGCGATCAGGGCTTCGCGCACTGTCGGCCGCGAGATCTTCAGCTGCTCGGCGAGCTCGCGCTCGGTCGGCAAGCGGCTGCCGACCGCGTATTCGCCGCTGTCGATCAGGCTTCGCAATTGATCGGCGACCTGGCGATAGAGCCGTCTCGCCTCCACAGCTTCCAGCGGCACGCTGGCCTCCCGAAAAGGTCCCACCGGTTGGCGGGTCGCCAATTTTGGAAATTGGTCTGACCAATTGACCGGAGCATTGACCGAGGAGGGCCGCCATGTCAAGCAGCGGCCAAACACAGGGAGAGACGACCATGCGGTTGGACCGCGCCAATCTCGACCGGCTGCCGGCGGCCGTCCGCCGCCCGGCCTATGACCGTTCGCGCGTCACCCCAGGCATCGTGCATCTCGGCCTCGGAGCGTTTCATCGTGCGCATCAGGCCGTCGTCATCGACGATTGTCTTGCCGCGGGCACGACATCCTGGGGCATCGTTGGCGCGAGCCTGCGCAGCCCCGATACGCGGGATGCTCTCGCCCCGCAGGATCATCTCTATACGGTCGCCGTGCGTGCCGCCGAAGGCACCGAGCACCGCATCGTCGGCGCGCTGCTCGACAGCGTGGTCGCGCGCGAGAAGCCGGCCGCGCTGGTCGGGCGGATGGCCGATCCCGCGATCCGCATCGTCTCGCTCACGGTCACCGAAAAGGGCTATTGCCACACGCCGCAGACCGGCGATCTCGACGAGCGGCATCCTGACGTCGTGCACGACCTCAACAATCTCGATGCGCCGCGCTCGGCGCCTGGCTTCATCGTGGCGGCGCTGGCGCGCCGGCGGGCGCTGGGCGTTCAACCGTTCACGGTGCTGTGCTGCGACAATCTCGCCGCGAACGGCCACACCGTGCAGCGGATCGTGACGCAATTCGCCGCGCTCCGCTCCAAGGATCTCGGCAAGTGGATCGCCGATACGGCCACCTTCCCCTGCACCATGGTCGACCGCATCGTGCCTGAGACGCAGGAGACCGACCGCGATGCGGTCACCGCGGCTCTCGGGATGCGTGACGCCTGGCCTGTCATCACCGAGCCATTCACGCAATGGGTGGTCGAGGATCGTTTTGCGGCAGGCCGGCCCGATCTCGCCGCCGCCGGCGTCGCGCTCGTCGCCGACGTCAAGCCGTTCGAAGTGATGAAGCTGCGGCTGCTCAATGCCAGCCATTCGGCGCTCGCCTATCTCGGCTATCTCGCCGGTTACGAGACCATCGCCGATACGATGCAGAATTCGCATTTCGCGCGCCTCGCTGCGCGGGTGATGGAAGATGCCGCAGTGACGCTGACGATGCCCGCCGGCACCGATCTCGCCGCCTATCGCACCTCGCTGCTCGAGCGCTTCGCCAATTCGGCGCTGCGTCATCGCACCTGGCAGATCGCGATGGATGGCTCGCAAAAACTGCCGCAGCGCCTGCTCGGCGCGATGCAGGATCGCCTCGCCAGGAATTTGCCGATCGCGACCCACGCACTCGCGGTGGCCGGCTGGATGCGCTACGTCACCGCAACGGACGAGCAAGGCCGCGCCATCGACGTGCGCGATCCCCTCGCCGCCGAGCTTGCTGGCCTGGCGCGCGAGGCCGGTCCGGTGGCCGAACGGCTCGCGCCGGCATTGCTGGGCGTCACAAAGGTGTTCGGGCCGTTCGGGGCTGAGCCGCGGCTGCGCGAGGCCGTGATCGCGGCGCTCGGCCGGCTTTATGGGCAAGGTGCGCAGCACGCGGTGGAGACGCTGGTTCCGGCGTGATCACAAAGTGGGCAGCAATGCTGCATTGCGTTCAAAGTCGTACAGAAGTCGCGCTTGATTTTTGCCGGCCATTGGCTCACGCGGGAGGCATGGCAAAGGACAGCAAAGTCATCGCCGCGAACGCGGCTTTTTACACCGCCTTCTCGACGGGCGATTTTGACGGCATGAAGCAGATGTGGGCGGATGACGACGCCATTTCCTGCATTCATCCCGGCTGGCCCGCGATCATCGGCCACGCCACCGTGATCGGCAGCTGGCGCGACATCCTGCAAAATCCGGAACGCCCGCAGATCGTCTGCGCCGAGCCGCAGGCGATCGTCGACGGTGACAGCGCCCGCGTGCTCTGCATCGAGATCGTCGACGGCACTGCGCTCGCCGCCGCCAACCACTTTCGCCGTGTCGGCGATGGCTGGAGGCTGGTGCATCACCAGTCGAGCCCGATCGCGCAGATTGTCGAGCAAGCCGAGGACGATAGAGCGAGCCACCGGGTGCACTGATCTGCGGTGAAGACTCCTGACAGGAGTGAGCATCGCCCGAATCGCAATAGCTTTTGTCAAAAATCTCTGACGAGCGAGCGACGCGCTGACAGCGCGGACGGGAGCTCCGACCTGCACGGGAGACGCATGCGGCTCTTCATCCTCGGCCTTGGCTACAGCGCCCGGCATTTCGTCCGCAGGTTCGGCGGCAGCTTCTCGCATGTCGCCGGCACGGTACGCGATCCCGCCGAGCGAGACGACCTGGCCGGCATCGAGCTGCACGGTTTTTCCGGCAGCCGTCCGGCTGATGCGACGGTCGACCGTCTCCGCGAGGCAGATGTCCTTCTGACCTCCATCCCGCCCGGCAGCACCGGCGATCCCGCCCTCGCGGTGCTCGGCGATACGCTCGCGACAAGCCGCCGCAAGATCGTCTATCTCTCCACCATCGGCGTCTACGGCGATCACGCCGGCGGCTGGGTCGACGAGAGCACGCCGCCGCAGTCTTCCCTCGATCGCGCGCGGATGCGCGTCGCAGTGGAGCAGGCCTGGATGGCGACGGCACACGGCGATGTCGCGATCCTCCGTCTTGCCGGCATCTACGGTCCCGGCCGCAACGCGCTGGTAACGCTGCGCAGCGGGACGGCGAGACGCATCATCAAGCCCGGCCAAATCTTCAACCGCATCCATGTCGATGACATCGCAAGCGCGATCATGGCCGCGATCCGGCATCAGGACGGCGGCACCTGGAACGTCTGCGACGACGAACCCGCGCCGCCGCAGGACGTGATCACCTATGCCGCGCAGCTCATGGGCGTGGCGCCGCCCGCTGAAGAGGCCTTTGCAACCGCGGAGATGTCGGCGATGGCGCGCAGCTTCTATGCCAGCAGCGCCCGCGTCTCCAATGCGAGATTGAAGCGCGAGCTTGGTGTCGCGCTCGTCTACCCGACCTATCGGCACGGCCTCGATGCACTGTGGCATGATGGCGAGGCAAAGCTTGCGCCCTGAGACAAAAGGGCGGCCGATGGGCCGCCCTTTGGAATTCTGCATCAGCTCAACACGCCATATTTCCTGAACCAGGCTTGCGCCTGCTTCCAGCCATCCTCCGCAGCGTCCTTGCGGTAGCTGCCGCGATAGTCGGCATGGAAGCCGTGGGGCGCGTCCGGATAGATCTTGAATTCGGCCGTTTTCTTGTTCTGCTCGAGCGCCGCCTTGAGCTGCTCGACCTGCGCCACGGGAATGCCGGTGTCGGCGCCGCCATAGAGGCCAAGCACCGGCGCCTTCATCTCGGGCGCGAGCTGCAGCGGACCCGACGACGTCGGCTGTCACGGTGGTTTCAATGCTCAATGGTCGATCCTTCCTGATGAGTGCCCAATGTCTTGCCCTGATCCTTCAGGCGACGCATTCGCCAATAATTGACAGCGAAACGCAAATCACCAGGGTGCGAGCTTTCGCCACGGTCAGACCTTGCGAGTCCTGGCCGGCGCCCACTCCAGCATCAGGCTCATCGCGAGAAGCCCGACGCATGTCGCGGCCAACTCACCACGAGTTGCCGCCGGCGCGCTGAGGGCCGAGGCATGGCACGCAATGCGTCCCATGGGGGCGTCACGGCAAGCTCCTCCAGTTCGCATCTTGAATCTCAGGCACGCTTACGCGCTCTCGCGGCTCATTTCGCCCGAGCTTTGCCTGGTCACTCCACCCTCTTCGTCCAAGAGGGTGCAGGGAAGACCGGGTGCCGACCTCGCACCCGCGGTCCGCTGCGCGAGATGTAGCGCAGGAAAAGACCGCACAGCAGCATACAGGTGGTGCCGATCACTCGGCCTTCCCTGCGCGATGGGTTGACGGCTTATGCCGTGCTCTCCCGGGAGCCGAATTCCTTCTGGCCTCCCTCGCCCCGCGAATTGGCGATGCACTTCACCCGGTTGGGCTCCTTGCACCTCCGCGACAGGCTTGACCGTAGCGACGACGGCCGGAACCACACGGTTTTGCCGTACGCGCGCTCATCTGATGCCACAGGGTCTCGCGGCAGTGTGCACACGCGCCGCAAGAATGTTGGCGAGACGAACATCACAGCGCCGTTCGTCCGCACGCGGTTTCGGGCTCACAGGGACTACCCGCCCTGCCCGCACCTCTCGTGCCGACGCTGCCGCGTCCACCGCATCCCCGGCCGCAATTCGTGACGACGTACGATCGCCCCTCAAGGATGAGCCCGGGATGGGCGACACATACGCTATTTCCGAATTTCGGTAAAGTGGAATATTTCCGCCGGCGCGGCTTGACAGCCCGCGCCGCTGTTTTGCCCGTCGGGCAGGCGTTACTGCGCGCCCGATCCGCCCTGCACGATTTTCTCGTTCAGCTTCTGGTCGACGATGTCGACGGTACGGTCGATCTCGACATTGGGCGTGCCGAGTTGATGCGAGATCAGCTTCACCAGCAGGTCGACGCGCTCGATGAACGGCGCGCCGCTCGCAACCGCGCGCGCCGCCGACGACGGCTTCAGCAGGCTTTCCGCAGCCTTGGCGTATTTCGCGAACGGCACCTGGTCTTCGGGATCGGCGCCGAGACGGCGGGCGATGGCATCGACATGGTCGTAGATCGTCTGCGAGCGTGCGAGATCGCCGTGCACGGCGTCGCGGATCGACTGCGGATCATTCGGCGTGATACAGCGATAATTGCCGGTGAGCAGCATCGACCATTTCGCCAGCGGCACGAACAGTGACGAGAACACCTTCAGCTTCACCGGCACGTCCTTGCCGTCGAGCGTCACCGCGTCGATGTCGGCCTCCAGCTCGCGCAGCACCTTGTTGTGCGTCTCGTCGGCGAAGGCCGAGGCCTTGAAGTTGGTGGGCAGGCCGACGTGCAGCACGTTCGCCGCGTCCTCCGGCGGACGGAAGGCCTGCGGGTCAGGCGAGCACAACGTCACCAGGCCGGGCTCGAACCGTTCCCACACCTGCGCATTGGTGTAGGCCTCATCGAGATCCATGTCTGATAGCGCCGGGATGCGCTTGAGATAAGGCAGCGGCGGCATGTTCATGATCGACAGGCACGGCAGCTTCGCCGTGGCGATCTTGACCATCAGCATGCGGACGGTGTGGTTGGTGTATTGCGGCTCCTGCATCGCGAGGCCAACCATGTCGTAGCGGGCCAGGTCGACATTCTGCGGGGTCACGGCGTCGAGCTTGCCGGGCAGGTCGCGCGAGAAGATCGCGCGGTGCACCGCCTCGTCGCGCAGCTTGATGCGCACCTCGGTGCCGTCGCGGTTGATCAGCTCCGCGGTCCTGGCGCGGCAGACCAGGGTCACGTTATGCCCGGCCATCAGCAGCTTGGTGCCCAGCAGGGAGCCGTAAGAAGCCCCCAGAATCAGAATGTTGCGTGCCATGTTCGGCCCCCCTCGATATCCGTGAAATTTTTCAGCCCCGGCCATCGTCCGCAGGTGCGTTGCAGCATGTACGGCAGACGGGGGGAGGATGACAACTGGGATAATGCATACAAAGACGCGCCCGATATTCCATCACATGGACAGAGTCGGCGCAGCGGCCTTGCATTGAATGCGGTTTAACCGAAATTCAGATCGATCGCGCACCGCGCCTTCAGTCCGGTCCGCACTTCTAGGGCCTTCAAATCCCAAGTAAAATTCCGCCGTGGGCAACGCGGGGGGTTCCTGCGTGTTTCGCTCGACGCATCCCGATCCGATTGATAAGCCCCTTGCCGCTGATGATGGGGCTTGAGTCGGGGACATGACGGTTGCGATCGAGATGGGGCTGACCACGGCGGGCGCCGGGGCGGCCATGGACCTCGAGGAACTCCTGGCGACCCGTCTCCTGGTGCAGGGCAATTCCGGCTCCGGCAAGTCGCATCTGCTCAGGCGCCTGCTGGAGCAGAGCGCGCCCTGGGTGCAGCAGGCCATCATCGACCCCGAAGGTGATTTCGTTACGCTGGCTGATCGCTTTGGGCATCTCGTGATCGCCGCCGAGGATCATACCGAGCGCGGCCTTCAGGTTGCCGGCGAGCGCGCCCGGCTGCATCGGGTCTCCACCGTGCTCAATCTCGAAGGGCTGGATGCCGAGAACCAGATGCGGCGCGCGGCAGCCTTCCTCGGCGGCCTGTTCGACGTCGAACGCGAACATTGGTACCCGATGTTGGTGGTCGTCGACGAGGCGCAGCTGTTCGCGCCGGCCGTTGCGGGCGAAGTCTCAGACGAGGCGCGCAAGCTCTCGCTCGGCGCCATGACCAATCTGATGTGTCGCGGCCGCAAGCGCGGACTTGCCGGCATCATCGCGACGCAACGTCTGGCCAAGCTCGCCAAGAACGTCGCGGCCGAGGCCTCGAACTTCCTGATGGGCCGCACCTTCCTCGACATCGACATGGCGCGTGCCGCCGATCTGCTCGGCATGGAACGGCGGCAGGCGGAAGCCTTTCGCGATCTCGAACGCGGGCAGTTCATGGCGCTGGGACCTGCGCTGTCGCGCCGCCCGCTGCGGCTGAACATCGGCCCGACCGAAACCAGCCCGCGCAATTCGACGCCGCGGCTGATGCCGCTGCCGGAGGCGACGCTTGAAGATGCACGCGCGGTGATCCTGGCCGCGCCGCCGCCGGATGCCAGCCGGCCGCAGCGCCGGCCCGCGCCCGACCTGCTCGAACAGCTTCGCGCGGCGAAGGCGGCAGCGCCTGAGACCAGCCCCGAATTGGTCGATATCCCCGTCAGTGCCGAGGAACTCGCGGAGCGGCGCGAGCGCGTGGATCGCACGTTGCGCGCCGTGCTGGCCGCGCCCGATGCCGGTTTCCGCGCCATCGGCGTGCTCTATCAGGAATTCGTGGTCCGCTGCCGCATCGAAGGTCTCGGTGCGTCCGTGCCCGACTTGAGCGAATTCCGCCGCATGCTGACGCATGCGCGCGCCGGGCTCGGCGCAGAGATCGCCGAGGACGATGCCTGGCAGGAAGTGACGCTGCGCGCCTCGATCCTGCCCGACGACATGCAGGGTGTGTTCATGATGATCGCGCGCGCCGCGAAGGAAGGCTGGCCCTGCCCCGGCGATGCCGCGATCGCCCGCGCTTACGGCTCGCATTCGCTGCGAAGAGCCCAGCGCCTGCTCGGCTACATGGAGGAGCAGGGCCTGATCGTGGTCCAACTCGACGGCGGCGGGCGCCGATTCGTCACGCTGGTGGAATTGGCCTGGGCCACTGCGCCTGGTGATCCCAATGGCGACGATCAGCCGGCGGAGCAGGTGGCGGGCGCTGCGTCGGCCTGATCGTATAACCACGAAGAAGATGCGCTCCCTCTCCCGCTTGCGGGAGAATTAAGGAGACCGCGGCACTACATTTAGAACGCCCCAGCCACGGTGAGCCGAAACGTCAGTGGCTCGACCGGGTGCAGCACGTAGTCCATCACGCCATTGCCGAGCAGGCGGCGATAGCCAAAGCTGCCGACCGTCAACTGCGCAAGGCCCCTTTCGGTCCGGTCGATCAGGCCGATATGGATGCTGCCGACCGAGGCGAAATCGCCTTCGTCAGCGAAGTATGGCCCCTTGCGCACGTCCATCGCGCCGATGGTTTCCGGGATCAGCCAGTTCAGATCGGCATAGCCCTGGCCATGCGCGTGGGTACGCATGTTGACGGGGACGCCGTCGACGGTGATGGCGAGATCGGTGCCATGATCGAGATTATAGCCGCGCAGAAAATACTGGTTGGCTTTGCCTTCGCCGGAATGCTGGGTGGCGATCAGCCCCGGCACGGCTTCGAGCGCCTCACCCGGACGCGCAAATGCGCGCGCGTTGAGCTCCTCGCCGGAGATTGTGAGTTCGCTCGCCATGCTCGGCGCGCCCGTTGGGCCGGAGGCAACGCCAACCGCCGCTGGTGGCGGCTGCATGACGACAGGGCGCGGCGCCGCAGCCGGCCTCATCGTGCGTCGCGAAGGCGACGGCTTCTTTCGATGCGGCGCCTCGCCGCCGATCACCTCAATCGGCGGTAACTCGCTCTGCGGGAAGGCCTTGCCGGCATAGGTGACAAGAACGACAGCCGGGAGCGCCGCGAGAACGACGCGGCGCTCAGGCCGCCTCGGTCGCATCGAGACCATCGGCGCCTCGCGCATCCGCAAACATGCGGCGGTAGAGCACGCTCGACACGAGCCAGGCGATTCCGAACAGCGCGATCACAGCGAAGCCGACGTTCGCGAGCGATTCGTTGAGGCCATTGACCAGCGCCCACACGCCACCCGAGAGACCCAGCCGATCGGCGATCAGGCCAAGCGCCTCGATGCCGCCGATGAGCAGCGCGACCGCCACGGAGGCGCCTGTTATGGTGAGGTTGTACCAGAGCTTGCGCATGGGATCGACGAAGGCCCAGCGATAGGCGCTGACCATCAGTGCGGAGTCGGCCGTATCGATCAACGCCATGCCTGATGTGAACAGCGCGGGGAAGACCAGGATATCGGCAAGAGATGCGCCGCGCGCGGCTTCGGTAGCGGAGATGCTGAGCAGGCCGATCTCCGTCGCGGTGTCGAAACCGAGCCCGAACAAGAGGCCGAGCGGAAACATGTGCCAGGGTTTCGTCACCAGGCGGAACATCGGCCCGAGCAGCCGTGCGAGAAGGCCGCGATGGGCGAGCAGCGCCTCCAACCCCGCAGCGTCATGAACGCCCTGCTCCCGCGCCGTGCGAAACGTCCGCCACAGGCCGGCGAAGATCGCGAGGTTGATGGCGGCGATCACCAGCAAAAACAGCGCCGACACCGAGGTGCCGATCAGGCTGCCGATATCCTTCAGCAGGCTGTCGCCGCCAAGGCCGACGACGCCGAGCGCGAGCAGCATGGTTGCAACCACCACGACAGTGGAATGGCCGAGCGCGAAATAGAGGCCGACGCTGCGCGGCGCATCGCCTGATTGCATCAGCTTGCGCACGACATTGTCGATCGCCGCGATGTGGTCGGCGTCGACGGCGTGGCGCAGCCCGAACACCCAGGCGAGCAGCGCGGTCGCCATCACCGCTGGCCGGTCGCCGAACGCCGCAAAAGCCCAGGCCCATGCGGCGATGTTGACCACGACAAGCCCGCCGAACAGCAGCACCATTCTGGGCTCGGCCGCCCGCACAGACACAGACCATCTCGTCACGACACGTATTCCCGCCGCACGCCTTCATTCCGCCAATGGTATGATCTTTTCAGAAATTTATCACACTGACCAGCCCCGGCTGCCACGCGATCACCGCATATGCGGATTTGCGGGAGGCCGTCATGCCCGGGCTTGTCCCGGGCATCCACGCCGTTGGCGCAGCAAACACAGGCGTGGGTGGCCGGGACCTAGGCGAGCGGAAGCGACGCCGTCCTTCGGACGGCTATGCCCGGCCATGGCGATGTGGGCAGCAGTGCCCTTTACGCCGCCTCGGAGCCGCCGAGATAGGCATCGCGCACGCGGGGATCGTCCTTCAGCGCCCGCGCTGCGCCCGAGAGCACGATCTTGCCGGTCTGGAGCACATAGGCCTCGTGGGCGATCTCGAGCGCGAGGCTGGCGTTCTGCTCGACCATGAAGACCGAGACGCCCTCCTGGTTGATGGTGCGGATCAGCTCGAGCACGCGGTCGACATAGAGCGGCGACAGGCCCATGGTCGGTTCGTCCATCACGATCAGGCTGGGACGGCTCATCAGTGCCCGCGCCATCGCGACCATCTGCTGCTCGCCGCCGGACAAGGAGCCCGCGCGCTGCGACAGCCGCTGGCCGAGCCTTGGAAACAGCGTCAGCATCCTGTCGAGATCCCGCGCCACCGCATCGCGGTCGTTGCGCACGAAAGCGCCCATCAGGATGTTTTCGCGCACGCTCATGTCCGCGAACAGCCGCCGCGCCTCCGGCACCGAGGCGATGCCGCGGCGGACGATCTGCGGCGTGGTCAGCCCGATCAGCGAGGCGCCGTCGAACGTCACCTCGCCCGAGCGCGGCTTCACCAGGCCCAGAATGATCTTCATCGTCGTCGACTTGCCGCTGGCATTGCCGCCGAGCAGGCACACGATGTGGCCGCGGCCGACCGTGATCGACAGGTCGAAATGCACCTGCGCCTGGCCATAGAACGTGTTGACGTTGGACAACACCAGCAGAGGTTCGGGTGCGCTCGTCGTCATGCCGCGCTCTCCTGCTCTGCCCCGCCTGACAGGCCGTGGCCGAGATAGGCTTCGATCACCTTGGGATCATTACGCACCTGTTCGCCCGGCCCTTCCGCGATCTTCCGGCCCTCGTCCATGACGATGACGCGGTCGGACAGGCGCATCACCATCTCCAGCTTGTGCTCGATCAGGAGAATGGTCAGCCCTTCCGCTTTCAATTCGGCGACAAGCGCCTGCATCTCCGCGGTCTCGCTCGGGTTCATGCCGGCGGTCGGCTCGTCCAACAGCAACAGGCGCGGCTTCAGCGCCAGCGCGCGCGCAATCTCGACGCGGCGGCGGTTGGCGTAGGAGAGGCTGTAGGCGGGCTGATCGATCCGCGGCAGCAGCCGCTCGCCGAAGCGCGCGAGAATGGCTTTGACCTCTTCGCGTAGCCGCTCTTCCTCTGCCTTGACGCCGGCTGGCCGCAGCAGCGCCAGTCCCAACTCGAGCAGCGGTCCGATGACAGGCACCGCGGGCTTCACCGCACGCAAGCGCGTATGGGCGCCGATCAGGACATTGTCCATGACGCTGAGATTGCCGAAGACACGGCCGAGCTGGAACGTGCGCGCGATGCCCCGCGCGGCGAGCCGTTCGGGCGAGAGACCCGTGATGTCCTGTCCTTCAAAGTTGACAGTGCCTGCATCCGGCCGGTCGAGCCCGGTGACGAGATTGAACAGCGTCGTCTTGCCGGCACCGTTCGGGCCGATGATGCTGACGAGCCCGCCCTTGGCGAGATCGAGATCGATATTGTCGACCGCCGTCAGGCCGCCGAAGCGGCGCGTGAGCTCGCGCAGGGACAACAGTGGTTCGGTCGCCTCCGCCATCAGATCGTCCCCAACAGGCCCTGCGGCCTGAACCGCACGAGCAGCAAGAGGACGATGCCGTAGATCAGGATGCGGTACTCGGCCGCGATCCGGAAGATCTCGGGCAGGCCGACCAGCGCCACCGCGCCGACGATGGCGCCGACGACATTGCCGAGGCCGCCGAGGATCACGACGGTCAGCGCGAGGATCGATTGCTGCGTGTTGAAGGTCTCATGGTTGATGTAGGAATAGAGATGCGCGGCGATGCCACCGCTGACGCCCGCGGCAAACCCGCCGAAGATGAAGGCCAGCGATTTGTAGCGATTCAGGCTGATCCCATAGGCGCGCGCGGCAATGTCGTCATCGCGGATGGCGCGAAAGCTGCGGCCGAGATGCGAGCCGAGCAGGCGCGCCTGGAGCAGCGCCAGCACGACCATCACCGCAAAGGCGAACCAATATACCGAGGCCGGGCTGATCAGATCGTAGCCGAACAGCGACAGCGGCGGGATACCGGAAATGCCGATGGGCCCGCGCGTGACGCTCTCCCAGTTCAGGATCACCAGAGACACGATCTCGCCGATGGCGAGCGTCGCGATCGAGACGTAGTGCCCGCGCAGGCGGAACGAGGGCGAGATCAGCAGCGTGCCGAGCGCGGCACTCATCAGGCCGCCGGCGATGATGGCGAGACCGACGGGAACGTTCAAGGTCAGCGACAGCAGCGCAGACGTATAGGCGCCGATCGCAAGCAGCGCGGCGTGGCCAAGCGAGACCTGCCCGATCGTGCCGGCGACGAGCGTGAGGCTCAGCGCGAGCATGCCGAGCAGCCAGGCATTGATCAGCGTCTGCAGCACGTAGAAGGACACCGGCAGCAGTGGCAGGCTCGCGAACAAGGCGACCGCGACAGCCACGCCCCAGCGCGGAATTCGCACCGGCCGGCTCGGCGCGATGAAGGTGCCGGTCAGCGGCTCCGGCGGCGCCTGTCGCGCGCTGGCGAACAGGCCGTTCGGGCGCAGCACGAGAACGAGGACGAGCAGCAAGAAGGCGAACAGGTTTCGGTAACTGGTACCGAACACGGCGACGCCGTAGCTCTCGACCAGTCCCAGCAACAGGCTTCCGACCACCGCGCCCGGCACGTTGCCGGCGCCGCCAACGACCTCGGCGACGACGCCCTTCAGCGTCGCCTGCAGGCTCATCGCGGTGTCGATCTGGTTGTAGTACATGCCGACCAAGAGGCCCGAGACGCCGCCGAGCGCAGCCGCAATGCCGAACACCGTCTGGTTGACGCGGTTGACGTCGACGCCCATCTGCATCGCCGCGTCGCGGTCCTGCGAGGCCGCACGCACCGCCCAGCCGAGCTTGGTATGGCGCAGGAACACGAACAGCAGCAGCGCGCTGGAGATGCCGACGCCCGCGATCAGGAGATCAAGGGGGCCGATGGTGCCGCCGCCGACCTGGAAGCGGACATCCGGCAACTGGCTCGGCAACGCGCGCGGATTGGGCGAGAAGGTCAGCATGACCAGCTGGTCGAGCACGAAGCTGATGCCGATCGTCGCCAGCAGCGGCGCGATCCGGACCGAGTTCTGCAGCGGGCGTAGACCAAACCGCTCGATGATCAGCCCGACCAGCGCCGCCACGAGCGCGACGAAGATGATGGTGAGCGGCAGTGGGGTGTGCAGCTGCACCACCGCGACCCAGCCGATATAGGCGCCGACGAGATAGATCGAGCCCTGGGCGAAGTTGATCAGCCGGCTGACGCCGAAGATCAGCGCGAGCCCGACCGCAACGAGGGCGTAGACGTTACCGACGATCAGCCCGTTGATGGTGTAGTCGAGCCAGGAAGACACGCAGGGTTCCTAATGAAGGGAGAAAGGCCGAGGCCGGCGCCCCGGCCATCATGTCAGGTCGGCTTGCCGTCCCAAAGGGCGAACTGACCCTTGCGCACGACGAGCTCGGCATTCATCGCGCCGTTGATGCGACGGGTCGCGACGTTGAACGTCGCGCTGCCGAAGATCACGCTGGGGACGTCCTTGACCTTGGCGAAGGCATCGCGGATCGCCTTGCGGTCGGTGCCGCCGATCCTCACCACGGCGGCTGCCATGTTCATGGCGTCATACGCGTAGGCGTTGAAGGCATCCGGCTCGAGCCCGTTGTACTTCTTCTTGAAGCCGGCGATGAATTTCTGCACCTCGGGCCGGGGGTCCTCCGGGAAGTAGCGCGTGCCGACATGGACGTCCTCGACAGCTTCGCCGCCCAGCTCCAAAAATTTCGGCGAGTAGACCGAACTTGCGGCGCAGATCACCTGCTTCAGCCCGACCTGCCGGGCCTGGCGCGCGATCAGGGCACCATCGGAATAATAGGAGATCAGGATCAGACCATCCGGGTTGGCATCGCGCACGCGCACCAGCGTGGAGCGGAAGTCGCGCTCCTCGGCGATATAGCCCTCGGTGATGACGATCTCCGCGCCATATTCCTTGGCGGCGTTGTTGAAATAGTCGCGGCTGGTGCGGCCCCAATCGGTGTTGAGATGCAGCACCGCAAGTCTCTTCAGCCCCAGCTTCTTCACCGCATAGCGCGCCAACAGCGGCTGCTCGTCGGCCTGGCTGACCGACGTGCTCCACATGAAATCGCCGCCCTTGGTGAAGTCAGGATGCGAATTGGTGAAGCCGAACTGCACGAGACCGCCGCGCTGATAGATCGGCGAGGCCGCCATCGAAGCGGGGCTGGAGAAGTCGCCGAGCTCCATGACGATCTTGGGATCGGACACGAATTTCTGGGCGATCGCCACCGACTGGCGCGGATCGCTTTGGCTGTCCTCGAACTGATAGGCGAGCTTGCGGCCGTTGATGCCGCCGGCGGCCTGGATCTCGTCGAGCGCGAGATCGAAGCCCTGCTTCCATTGCGTGCCATATTGCGCGTTCGGCCCCGTGAGAGGACCGCTGACGCCGAGCAGGATGGGATCGGTGCTGTCGGCGAAGGCAGCGCGCGAGAGCGCTGTTCCTGCGACTGCGGCGGCGAGCGAGCCCTTGACCAGGGTTCGACGATTGATGTTGCTCATGCACGGCTCCATCCACTCAGGTGTTGAAACAGATTACTTCGAAGGCTCGCCGAGCGACAGCATCAGCCGGTTGGCCCAGTTGAAGAACGAGGCGCCGTTGATGACGTCGACGATCTCGGCGTCGTCGAGGCCGACGCTGCGCAGCTCCGCGATATTGTCGGGGCCGAAGGCGATCGGCGTCGACGCCAGCGCCACCGAAGCCTTGACCACGGCGTTCCAGCGCCCGCCGAGATCGGCATTGACGCCTTCGTCGAGCAGCTTCTGAACGTCATCGCGGCGCTTGGAATAGGTGCTGGCGAAGCGCGCATGCACCGAGGCGCAATAGATGCAGCCGTTGTAGCGCGAGGTCGCAGCCGCTGCGAGCTCGCGCTCGGCGCGCGGCAGGCCGTCCGCGACGTTGTAGAAAATGTCCTTGTCGGTCTTGGTACGGGCTTCCAGCACCTCGGGGTCCCGCACCAGCAGGCGGAAATATTCCGACTTGGCGCGGGCGCGATCGACCAGGCCAGCATAATGCCGCTCGGTGAGATCTGCCTCGGGCAGCGGCTCGATCCAGGAGACCCAACCGAGCTCATCCTGGGTGAAGACGACGGGCGGATGGACGGTGGCGCTCATGATGCAGCCTCCCCTTATGCGTTCGCGGCCGCGAGCGTGCGCAGGCCGCTGACGACCCGCACCTGGAACGACAGGAACGCGACGAGTTGCGAGAAGGTGACGATGCCGGTGTTCGACCAGCCGGCGGCCAACAGCGCCTTCATGTCAGTAGAGGCCGCGTCGCGCGGCCGAAACACCAGCAGGTGCGCGTGCTCGAGCGCCGCGGTGAGCCTGTTGCCGAGAACGGACTTGCCCGCCGCGCTCACGCGATAAATCAGACCAGCCGTGTTCTCGACCGACAGCGGGCCGGCCGGATACGAGCCATAGGGACCCGACGTCTTGCCCCGCGCGATCTCGGCGTCAACGGCATCGAGCAGGGCCGCTCCCCCCGTGCTCGTCGCAAGCTTGTCGCGATAGAAGGTCGCAACGGGAGATTCGCCATGCAGCCCGGCCACGAAAGCTGCGACCGCCGCGCGTTCGAGCAGCGAAAAGTCGCCGGCATCGATCGGCTCGAACAGCGAGAGATAGCTCTTCTGCGCGTTCTCGCGCGCTTGCAGGCGCTTGGCGCGGATGGCGTCCAGCGCCGATCCCGGTTGGATGCCGGCCAGTTTGTCGATGATATCAGTCGTCACCATCATTCAGCCTCGTGCAATTCCCTCAATCCTGCTAGCCAGCCAGCGCCACGTCGGGCGCGGTGCGGGCCCAGCCCAATGCCGGCGCGACCTTTTCTGCGACCAGCTCGATCGAGCGCAGGACGTAGGGATGCGGCGCATCGACCGAATGGACCTGGAACACCAGATCAGTCACCCGCTCCAGCGTCGCATCCGTGCGCAGCGAGGCAATGACCTCGTCGGCGCCGCCGACATGGGTGTCGAACGCTGTGATCATCTCCTCCAGCGTCTCGCCGGGAGCAAGGTGGCCGCTCTTCATGAACTGCGGCAATGCGCGCCGCAGGCCGATATCCGCAAGCCGCATCGCCTCGCGATGCTCATCGGCGACGAACACGCTGCGCGAGGCCATGATGCGCGGCTCGGCGCCCCTTGGCAGCGCGGCGAGATAGGCGTCGATGATCGGGTTCTGGATCTCGGCGAGCGTGGCCGTCGGCGCGTCCTTGGCCCGCGGCTGGGTGCGCGACAGCAGCAGGCCGTCGCCGGCCTTGCCGGCGCGCGCGCCGCCCGCCACCGAGAATGTCGCCTGCCAGATGCGCTTGTCCAGTTGCGGCCGCTGCGGATAGAGCGTGTCGCCGCCGTCGAGCTGCTTGCCGGTCAGCGCCCTGCGGACGACCTCCAGATTGCGCGCAAATATCTCGTTGCGCTCGGTGCCGTCGAGGCCGAACGCGGCAAAGGCCGACGGATTGCCGCCGGTTCCGACGCCGAGCTCGAACCGCCCGTTGCAGAGCAGATCCAGCACCGCGGCGTCCTCCGCCACCCGCACCGCGCTCTCCAGCGGCAAGGTGACGATGCCGGTGCCCAGGCGGATGCGCGAGGTTTGGGCTGCGACATAGCCGAGGAAAGTGAAAGGCGACGGCAGTCCGCCCTCCCGCTCGTGAAAATGGTGCTGCGCGATCCACGCGGAATCGAGGCCGGCCTTCTCGGCGCGGACGATCTGCTCGGCAGCGAAGCGATAGCGTTCCGCCGGGGGGGCTTCATCGAGAAGCCGCGTGAAAAATCCCAGGCGTTTCAAGTTTGCAAAACGTTTCATACGACCCCTGTCGGGCGAGGATGGTCCTCGATGATGTCGGTTGCTGAGGCGTAAGACAAGCGGGCAATGCGCAGGGCTGCCCGCCGCGACGGCGCCTCCGCGCCGGACCCCCGCTGGGCAGAACTGCCTACCAGCTCGGCAGCACGGCGCCCTTGAACTTGGCGAGGACGAACTCCTTCACCTCGGGCGTATGGTAGCTGTCAACCAGGATCTTGACCCAAGGCTTGTCCTTGTCGGCGCTGCGCACCGCGATCAGGTTGACATAGGGACCCTTGGGGTCCTCGCGCAGGATCGGGTCCTTGACCGGATCGAGGCCCGCCTGGGTTGCATAATTGGTGTTGATCGCGGCCGCGTCGACGTCGTCGAGCGCGCGCGGGGCCTGGGCCGCGTCGACCTCGATGAACTTCAGCTTCCTGGGATTCTCGATGATATCGAGCACCGTCGGCTTGAAGCCCACCCCGTCCTTCAGCTTGATCACGCCGTTGTCGCGCAGCAACAGCAGCACGCGGCCGCCATTGGTCGGATCGTTGGGGATCGAGATCTTGCCGCCGTCGGGAATATCGGCGAAGGCCTTGTGCTTCTTCGAATAGACGCCGATCGGGAAGTTCACGGTGAGGCCGACCGACTCGATCTTGTAGCCGCGATCAGCCTTCTGGTTGTCGAGATAGGGCTGGTTCTGGAACGAATTGGCCTGGATGTCGCCGGCATCGAGCGCGGCGTTCGGCACCACATAGTCGGAGAATTCGATGAGCTGGATGTCGAGGCCCTGCTGGGCCGCGATCGGCTTCACCGCCTCGAAGATCTGCGCATGCGGCCCGGGCGTCACGCCGATCTTGATGGTCTCGGCGGAGCTTGCTGCCGACCATGCGGCAAGCGCGGTTGCGATGATCAGGGCGGAACGAAACGACATCCTGGTCTCCATGACTCAAAAGACTGAGCGGAACCGTATTCGCTTCTCCGCCGGGCGAAATCAATGAAATGAAAATCCATATTGACCGGCCAGGACGGGCAACGCTTCTCCGTTCGCCGCCAAACAGGAAACGAACGCAGATTGCGGCAGGTGCAGACCGTCCGCAAGCCCTGCTAGGCGCGCGGCTCGGCGCGCCATGTCGACGGCGAAACCATGATCAGCACGCAGATCACGGCGGAAGCCGCGAGCGACACCGTGACCATGGCGGCAAGCCCTGTCATTCCTGCGCCGAAATACGCGACCGCAATCCAGCCGCCGCCGGCCGCGATCAGGATGCGCGCGACCCCGGACGCGAGCGGGCCCATCGCCCGACCCGCACCCTGCGCGGCGAACGAGGTGACGAAGCCAAAGCCCAGCGCCGCATAGGCCGGTGCCACGATGCGCAAGTACGTCATGCCCTCGTTGACGACGTCGGCGTCGCCGCTAAAGAGATGCAGCCACGCCGTTGGAAAAATCGCGACCAGGAGGCCGATGGACCCCGTCATGATCATGCCGGCGGCGCCGCTGATCCAGCCGATCCTTTGGGCCCGCGCGGTCTGGCCTGCGCCCATGTTGACGCCGACCATGGTCAGCGTCGCCGTGCTGATGCCGAACAGCAGCGGGATCATGATGTAGTCGAGCCGCGAGGCGATGCCGTAGCCGGCGAGTGCCGAGGTGCCGAACAGGCCGACCGCACCGGTGACGAGGATGACGGTGAGATTGGTCAATACGGCGTTGAACGCGGTCGGGATACCGACCTTGAGCATGTCGCCGAAAATTTTTGCGCGCAAGGGCACGATGTGCAGCCGCAAGCCGGATGCACCCGAGGACATGTAGCGCAGCAGGAACAGCATCGCCGCGCCATAATAGAGGCCGAAGGCGAGGCCGGCGCCGGCAATGCCGAGGCTTGGAATGGGCCCGAAACCGAAGATCAGCAGCGGCGAGACGGGAATCGTCACGATCGCGCCGATCAGGGTGACCAGCGCAGGCACCTTGACGTTGCCCGAGCCGCGCAACGCCGCCGCCTGGAGATTGACGATCCACGCCGGAATGGCTCCGGCGAAGAGATTGTCGGAATAGGCAATGGCGGCGTCGAGCGCGCCGTCGCGGCCGCCGAGCAGGCGAAAGAGCGCCGGGCCCCCGAGGTTAGCCCCCAGCGTGAACAGCGCGCCCGCGATGATCGCGAGCACGATGGCGTGGAACAAAGCGGCGTCGGCATCGTCGCGGCGGCCGGCGCCGACCGCACGCGCCACCGACGAGGCGACGCCGGAGCCGAATCCGCCATTCGACATCATCGTCATCAGCATGAAGATCGGGAACACCATCGCGGCGCCGGCCAGCGCATCGGTGCCGAGATAGCCGACATAATAGGCCTCCGCGATATTGACCGCGGTCTGCGCCACCAGGACCGTCACCGTCGGCAGCGCCAACTTGAGCAACGTCGGAAGGATGGGCGCGGTCAGTAGCGCGGTGCGACGCTGATCGGCAGTCGCGGCCGCCGGGCGAGGCGCGGCCAGCTGGCGCGCCGGGGCCTCCAGCGCGGACAAGGGCGGGGCGGCGTCTTCGACTGACATTGCCATATTCCTTGTTTGGCTTCCGGGGCCGCCGCCGATCCGACGACCATTGCATTATGCCCATAATGTATTATTATGATCGTAATGCAATAGCAAATCGCTCACGATCCCGTGGCCGCCGTCGAGGCTGACCATGGGAGGGGATCGAGGCCCATGCGCTACGACAAGGGACACAAGGACGAGACCCGCCGGCACATCCTCGATGTCGCCTCAACGCAGTTTCGCGAGAGTGGCATTGCCGCGGTCGGCCTCGCCGGCATCATGGCGGAGGCGGGCCTTACCAATGGCGCCTTCTACTCGCACTTCGCCTCGAAGGAGGAGCTGGTGCGGGAGGTGCTGATCGACGCGCTCACCCGGCGTGAGGAGCGGCACAGGGACAATCTGGAGAACGGCGTGGCGCTCGAGACCACGATCCGCGAGTATCTTTCGACGCGGCACCGCGACCGCGCCGGCACGGGCTGCCCGACCGCGGCGCTGGCCGCCGAGATCGCACGGCATCCGAAGGCAACGCGTGATGCCTTCACCGGAAAGGTCGCCGACATCATCGTGCTGATGGCGGAGCAGATCAGGCAGGGCTCGCCGGAACAGCGGCGGCGCAAGGCCATCACGATCTATGCGACCATGGTCGGTGCGCTGCAATTGGCTCGCGCCGTCAACGACAAGCCGCTGTCCGACGAGATCCTGGAGAATGCGGTGGAGGCAGCAGTTGCGACGGCGAACGCGCGTTGAGGCGTCCGACCCGCTACACCGGATCGAACGCGCGGATCGGCGGCAGATTGCCGGTGAACTTCTCCACCTCGATCGTGGTGAGCTGGCCGGTGCAGCCTTGCGCAAAGGACGAGGTGCCGACGTCGCGCGTCAGCACGTTCGGATTGCCGTGGACGCAGAGCGGCGCCTCGTCTTCCGGGTCCATCGGATCATACCAGGCGCCGGTCGGCAGCTGCACCACACCGGCCGCGATGTCCTCGGTGACATGCACCGCGGCCAGGCACGCGCCGCGTTCGTTGAACAGGCGGATGACATCGCCGTCCACGATGCCGCGCGTATCGGCATCGCGCGGATTCATGCGCGCGACCTCGCGGCCACGATGCTTGGCGCCGAGCGAATGTCCGCCGAAATCGAGCTGGCTGTGCAAGCGCGTCACCGGCTGGTTGGCGACCAGGAAGCATGGCGCGCCGGGTTTCGGCATGTCGCTTTTCTCGAGCCAGACCGGATGGCCCGGACAATCCGCATCGCCGTGGCCGGCAATCTTCGCGGAGTAAATCTCGATGCGTCCGCTCGGCGTCGGCAGGGGATGCGCGGCGGGGTCTTCGCGAAAACTGCGCAAGCGACCGCCATCGTCGGGCTGTTGCGGCACCACCAGGCTCCCGCGCTGCCAGAATTCCTCGAAGCTCGGGGCCTCCAAGCCGCGCTTGGCGAGCGAGGCGCGCGTCGGCTCGTAAAGATGCTCCAGCCATTGCCGCGAGCTACGCCCTTCCGTGAACGGCTCGCGGGCGCCTAGCCGATCGGCGAGATCGGCAAAGATCTCGTAATCGTCGCGCGCGAGCCCGAACGGCTCGGCGATGCGATGCATCGCGACCATCAGCGGATCGTTGCTGGAATAGCCGATGTCCTCGCGCTCGAGCGTCATGGTCGAGGGCAGCACGATATCGGCGTGACGCGCGGTGGCGGTCCAGGCGAGTTCGTGCACGACCAGCGTATCGACCTTGGCGAAGGCCTTGCGCAGGCGGTTGATGTCCTGGTGATGATGGAACGGATTGCCGCCGGCCCAGTAGACCAGGCGAATGTCCGGATAGGTGCGCGTCTCGCCGTTGTAACGATAGGTGCTGCCGGGGTTGAGCAGCATATCGGCGATGCGCGCCACCGGAATGAAATCGCGGATACCGTTGCGGCCCTGCCCCAGCGTTGGCCCCGGCACGTCGTTGACGCGACGGCCGTAATAGCCGATCGCGCCGAGCGAATAGGCATATCCGCCGCCGGGAAGACCGATTTGGCCCAGCGCTGCCGCCAGCACCATGCCCATCCAGACCGGCTGCTCGCCATGTTCGGCACGCTGCAGCGAATGCGAGACGGTGATCAGCGCGCGCTTGCCGGCAAGGCGCCGCGCCAGCATGCGGATCGCATTTGCGTCGACGCCGCAGATCGCGGCCGCCCACGCGGCATCCTTGGCCTGCCCGTCGCTCGCACCGGTGAGGTAGCGCAAGAACACCGGCCAGCCCTCGGTGTAGCGGTCGAGGAAGGCCTGATCGTGCAGACCTTCGGCAACCAGCGTGTGGACCATGCCGAGCATCAGCGCGGTGTCGGTGCCTGGGATGCAGGTCATCCATTCCGCGCCGGCCTCGACCGGCAAATCCTCGCGCAGCGGACTCATCAGGATGAACTCGCAGCCGCGCGCCCGCGCCGTCGCCATGGCGCCGCGCTCGACATGTTTGCTGATGGAGCCTCCGGCCACCATCGAGTTCTTCAGCGCCATGCCGCCGAAGGCGAGCACGATCTCGGTCTCGTCGGCGATCTGCTGCCACGTGACGTTGCGCTTGGTGATGTCCTCGTAGCCCGCCATGATCTGCGGCAGCAGCACCGAGGACGCACCGGAGGAATAGGAATTCACCGAGCGGACATAGCCGCCCATCGCGATGTTGAGAAAGCGGTGCACCTGGCTCTGGGCGTGATGGAAGCGGCCGGCGCTGGCCCAGCCGTAGGAGCCGCCGAACACGGCGCCCGGGCCGCGCGTATCGCGGACGCGCGCCAGCTCGTCGCCGAGCAGGTCAAGCGCCTTCTCCCAGCTGACGGAAACGAATTCATCGCGGCCGCGGCGGTCGTCGGGACCAGGCCCGCGCTCGAGCCAGCCACGGCGGATCGCCGGTTGGGCGACGCGCGCCTGGTGGCGCAGCGCGCCGCGAAAATTGTCGATGATACCGTTCGGATCGGGATCGCCGCCATACGCCCTCACCTCCAGCCCGGCAGCGCTGTTGCGCGCGGAAAAAACGCCCCAATGCGAGGTGTGCGGCTTGAATCCATCCGACAAATCGAGGCCGGAATCGGGGAAGCCAATCGTATCGTCCATCGCGTGGCCCTCATCGCGGAGCGCCGTACAGGCGGCTCCGGTCGTCAGCATCGGGCCAATATAATGAGAGCCGCACGCGCAGGGCAACGCATTACCGATGTCTGGAACCGTACGCATGGCGGCGTCCCGCGAGTTGCAGGCCCTTCAGGGCAAAAAAGGCCTCCACACCTCCATTGCTAAGGAAGCGAAAAGAGGTGCTGGATTGCTTCGTCGCAAGAGAGCTCCTCGCAATGACGGAGCAAGGTGCAACAGCACACTGTTCTGCTGGCGTTCGAAGTTGCAGAAAGCCTTCGCGTGGTCCGAGTTCGAGCCCGAACCCGCCGGCTGACAACAATGGCGGCGGATCGAGCGCGCCGGCGAAATCCACGCCCGCATCGCCGGGCGGCGCCGTAGCCGGCTCGACGCAGGGAAGTGCCGCCCCACATGCCGGCATGTCCGGATCCGGCCAGAAATAGGCCGCAACATCTCGCGCGCGACATGACTCCAGCGTGTGTGGTTTGGGTCACAGCCGAATCGAGCGCCATTGCCTAGAACGGCTGAGCATGGCCGCAAACAAGGTAACGGCGGTACGCACCAGGCTGGGGAGGCGATCAACAGCTGCGGACTTGCGGAGCCGTCGCGGTGAGGAACCCGGCGGCTCTTTTTTGCTCGTGCGTGCGTCCATCGAAGCGCTGATGCACTCAATGCCAGATCGTATCCGCTTCGACGATCACGGCCCTGATCTCGGGGTCTTCCGCCGTGTTGCACGTGCAGGGCATGCCTGCGCCGCAACGGCATCCGCCCGCCTCTTCACTCCAGACCCGCAGCGGATGGTTTTCACAGACCCATCCCAGACCGCGGCAGAAGGGGCATAGCTTGGTCACAGCGTATCCGGCGTCCTTAAGGTGTTCGATCTGTCTTCGTTGCGCAGCTCCTGCTCGGCCGCGTGCCAAAACTCGTCCTCACGGCCCTCGGGCTTGCCGGCGCGCTCCCACAATTGGTGCGCCCGCTCTCTGATCTCTTGCTCATTCGGCTCGGACAATTGCGTCTCCTGTCATGAAGCGCGGCCTCACCCGGGTTTTTTGGGGCTGGAAAGCGGGGCCGCGCAGGCCAGCCATCGGCGACGACGCCGGCCCGCCGATTCAAGCTTTGATCTGGCGCAACAGTTCCTGTACCTGCGTCACCATAGACATCCGGCGGTGAAGTTTGCGCCGATTGCGACCGCTACGTCGTGCGACGCCTTCACTGTCGCAACCAGCAATGACCGACGCGCGGAGCTGCGGTGCCATCTTCCGGACTTGCCCGCGGCCCGTGTGGCGGGCTAGTTCAGGTTCGATCCGGAATGCTGAAAGGGCCTCGGTCTCGATCGAGGCCTTTTTCGTGCCCGGACGTGCCCCCGTTGCAATCGCCCGACATGAAGCCTTACGACAACAGAGCCTGGTTCCTGGTGCTTCCCGCGCTGGTCATTGTGACCTTCGTCGGAATCCTCCCCCTGGTCGCCGTCACCAATTACTCCTTCCAGGACTTATTCAGCCTGAACAACCCCTATTGGGTGGGTGTCGACTGGTACAGGAACATCGTGACTTCTGAACGGTTCTACGCCAGCCTGGGGCGAAGCCTTCTGTTCTCGGCCATCGTGCTGTCGATCCAGCTGCCGCTCGGCATCTGGATCGCGCTGTTGCTGCAGCGATCCCGCCAATTCATCGTCAGCGCGGTTCTCGTCCTGATCACCGTGCCGCTGGTGGTGCCCTGGAACATGATCCCGGTGATCTGGCTCAACTTCATCAATCCCAATGCCGGCCTCGCCGGGCGGATGCTGGCCTGGATGGGTATCGGGTTCGACTACAAGTTCAATGCCCTTCACACCTGGATCGTACTTGTCGTGATGGACACCTGGCATTGGCTCGGGCTCGTGGTCGTGCTGGCCTATGCCGGGATCTCCAGCATTCCGCCCGCCCACTATCAGGCCGCAGCGATCGATTCCGCGTCGCAATGGCAGGTGTTTCGCTACATCCAACTGCCGAAGATGAAGACCGTGCTGTCGATGGCGGTGCTGCTTCGCTTCATGGACAGTTTCATGATCTATATCGAGGCCTTCCGCATCAATGCCGGCGGACCCGACAGCGCCACCGCATTCCTCAGCCTCGACCTCGGCGAGGAAATCCAGTCCTTCAACTATGGACCGTCCGCAGCCCGCTCCATCGTCTACTTCCTGATCGTCCTGACGGTCGCGTGGACGTTCAAGGCGGCAACAAGCACGCGGGCGCCCGACGCCATGGAGCCGGCCAAGTGAAGTCATCGATCGGGCGGATCACCCTCTTCGCCGTGATAGCCGCCTTCGTGCTGGTGCCGCTGGCGCAGACGATCATCACAAGCTTCGTCTCGACGTTGCCGCGCGCCGGGATCGCGGACGGACATTTCAGCCTCGTCAACTACCAGAACATCTTCCAGTCACCGGTCCTGAAGGAATCGATTCTCAACTCCATCATCTATGTCGTGCTGAATGTCGCGCTCTGCCTCGGCGTCGGCCTGCCGGCCGCCTACGCATTCGCGCGCTACGGGTTCGCCGGCGATCGCCAGCTGTTCTTCCTGCTGCTGGTGTTCCGCATCACGCCGACCGTCGTGCTCTCGCTGCCGATCTTCGTGCTGTTCGCGCAGATCGGGCTGGCGAATACACCCGTCGGCATCGCGCTGGTTCATTGCGTCTTCAACATTCCGATCTCGATTTGGATCCTGGAGGGTTTTATCGCCGCAGTGCCGCGCGAGTTCGACGAGACGGCGTTCCTTGACGGCCACTCGCTCCCGAGCTTCTTCTTCCGCCATCTCATTCCCGCCATTGCGCCGGGCATCGGCGTGGCCGCGTTCTTCTGCTTCATCTTTTCCTGGGTTGAGGTGGTGCTGGCCCGCATCCTGACGACAACAGGCGGCAAGCCGATCACCATGGCCATCAACGCGCTGTTCGGCTTCCGGACCGATGTCGGCCTCGTCATGGCGATGACCGTGCTCGCGCTCGTTCCGGGGGTAGCGATGATCTATTTCGTGCGCAATCACCTCGCCAAGGGCTTTGTGATCCGCACCTGAGCCGAATCGACTAGATGCCCCAGCGCAGCGCCGCGGTATGCACCGGGGCGTCCCACAATTCCTTTGACGCGCCGTCGAGCACGGAGACGGTGATCGATGCTCCGGCCATGTCGAGAGAGGTCACGTAAGACCCGGTCAGGAATCGCGTCGCCGTGATCGCCGCCCCGTCCAGAATGCGCTTGGCGCTGTTGGCCATCAGATACAGCTCGATCAGCGGCGTTGCGCCGAACCCGTTGACCAGAAGCAGGACTTCGCTGCCCTTGCTCGGTGCGAGATCCCCCAGGATCGCATTGAGCATCTCGGCCGCGATGTCATCGGCGGATGCCAGCGGCACCCTGCGGCGCCCCGGCTCGCCATGAATACCGACGCCCATTTCCATTTCGTCGTCGGCCAGCGTGAAGTTCGGCCGGCCCGCCGCCGGAACGGTGCATGGCAGCAGCGCCACGCCCATCGAGCGGGTGCGCCTGTTGACGTCATCGCCGAGCGTCTTGAGCGCGGCGAGCGGCAGGCCCTTTTCGGCCGCGGCGCCGACCATCTTTTCCACGATCAGCGTGCCCGCCACACCGCGACGGCCCGTCGTGTAGGTCGATTTCTCGACCGCGACGTCGTCATTGGTCACCACGCTCGCGACCTCGCGGCCGGCCATCTCGGCGGCCATGGTGAAGTTCATCACATCGCCTTCGTAATTCTTGACGATGAATAGCACGCCCGCACCGGTGTCGACGGCCTCGGCGGCCTCGATCATCTGATCCGGCGTCGGCGAGGTGAAGACCTGGCCCGGACAGGCCGCGTCGAGCATGCCCTGGCCGACGAAGCCCGCATGCAGCGGTTCATGGCCGGAGCCCCCGCCCGAGATCAGCGCGACCTTGCCCGGCTTCAGATTGCGGCGGCGCACGAACTTCCTGTCGGCACCGAGCAGCAGGATATCGGCATGGGCTGCCGCCAACCCGTCAAGACTCTCTTCGAGCACCGTATCGGCGCTGTTGATCAGCTTTTTCATGGCGTCCTCCCGATTATTTATCTTGTGTTCCGAATTCGTCAGCCGATGCTCTCGGCGTAGCGCGCAAGCTGGGCGGCAAAGTCGATGACGAGCTGCTCGAGCGCGCGATTTTTCTTGTCATCGCCGAGATCCGGCACCGTCACGGTAACCGTGCGCGTGCGCGCCTCGCGATGGGCACCGCGCAGCCGACCCGGATGCGCGCGCCCATAGGCCTGGAGGAAAGCCGTCCGCTCGGCGCCCGAGAGATGGCAGACCTCGAAGATGATCGCGACATGCTTGGCCGGAATCGGCACCAGATAGGCCGGATTGGTGATCTGGCTGACGAAGGAGCGGTTCTTGCCCAGCGCCGCCGCGAGTTTCAAGCGCGTTCCGGATGGCCGGTTGTCGAGCGCCCGCCGCAGGATCAGCTTGTAGTCGGCGACATTGCTGTCGCCCGGCCGGCTTGTGTCTTCGTCGTTATCATCCGTCATGCAGTCACCCCGGCGATGGCGGCCTTGAGCCTGGCCACCGCAATCGGCGAGACCGAAAGAGTCGTCAAGCCTGTCGCCAGCAGCGCCTTGGTCAGACGCGTATCCGCCGCGGCATCGCCGCAGAGCGAGACCTCGACGCCGCGCTTGCGCCCGGCTTCGACCGTTCGCGCGATCAGCGCCAGCACCGCGGGATGGCCGGCATCGTTGAGATCGGCGACAGCGCCGATGTCGCGCGCCGCGGCCATTGTGTATTGGGTCAGGTCGTTCGACCCGATGGAATAGAACGCCGCGCCGAAGTCCTCTGCACATAGCGCCGCCGACGGGATTTCGACCATGATGCCGAGCAACGGACGGGCGCAGGCGGTGCCCGCAGCCTTGAGTGCCGCGAACTCCGCATCCAGCATGGCGTTGGCGCGATCGAGCTCCGCAGGGATCGCGATCATCGGAAGCATCACCTTGAGCGTCCCGTGGACAGCCGCACGGCAAAGCGCCCGCAACTGCACGCGAAACACCTCCGGCCGCGCCAGCGACAGCCGGATCCCGCGCAAACCCAGGAACGGATTGCGCTCATCATCCACCGTGACGCCGGGGATTGGCTTGTCGCCGCCGGCATCGAGGGTGCGGATCGTGACCGGCCGTCCAGCGGCCCATTCGAGGATGCGCCGGTAGACCGCATATTGCGCATCCTCGCCGGGAAGTCCCCTCGATCCTTCGAACAGAAACTCCGTCCGCACGAGACCAATGCCATCGCAAATTGCGGGATCGAGGCCTTCGACGTCTTCGGGCGCAGCGACGTTGAGGAGGACGGCGATGCGACGGCCGTCCGCCGTCAGCGCCGGTTTGAGACGACCGGCATCGGCAGCGATCCGTGCAGCATTCGCCGCCGCCATGCGGTCCTCGAAAAGGCGGCGCGTCTCGGGCTTGGGATCGAAGATCACGGTGCCGGCGTCACCGTCGACCAGCGCCACTGACGGCGGCTGTCCGTTCCACGGCAATGGACCCAGTCCAACCACCATCGGGGCACCGCGCGAGCGCGCGAGCATCGCGACATGCGACGACGGCGACCCGCTCGCCAGCGCAATGGCACCGCCACGGGTCCAGTCGACGGCGAGGAACGTCGAGGGCGAGATATCGTCACCGGTGACGACGGATTCGCCTGATATCCTTGCGATCGCATCCGCACCACTCAATCCTGCGAGCACGCGATCGCGAATGTCGACGAGATCCGCGGCGCGCGCCCGGAAATACTCCTCGTCCGCCGCACGATAGCCTGCGATCTCCGCGTCGAGTGCCGTGCGCCAGGCCTCGTCCGCAGCCGTGCCGGTGGCCACAGCTTCATACGCACTTTCCGCAAGCGCATCGTCACCCAGCATCGCGACCTGGAACTCCAGGATCTCCGCGGCCTCGCCGTGAACCGTCGCGATCAGTTCAGCGAGTTCGGCTGCCGCCCCGTCGATGGCCGCCTTCAGCGCTGCGGCTTCCTGAGCCGGATCGCCCTTCGTCACCCTGCTCGCGACTTCTCTCGTCAGCACCGCGACCGGGCCGATGGCGAGGCCAGGCGAGGCGGGATGGCCGGTGAGATGGATCTCGCCCACGATTCTACGCCTCGCCAAAACCGTCATGCACCAGCGCCAGCATGGCCGCGAGCGCCGCGTCGCCATCGGGACCGGCGACGCGGAAATGCAGGGTCGCGCCCTGCGGCGCCTTTACGCGCATCACCTTCACCGGGCTCTTGGCGTCGGTCCAGGGCCCCTCGGCGGCAAGCGCAATTTCGATCTTGGCGGCAAAGCCTTTGGCGCATTGCGTGAGCTTCACCGACGGCCGCGCGTGCAGGCCGACCGGATTGACGAGGACCGCCGAGGCGGTCAGCGGCGCAAACGTCTGAGCCACCCGGTTGGCGTTGGCATCATGCATAGAATTCCTCCGCACTGCGCTTGACGGCGGCCAGCGATGAGCCACCCGAAGATTCGGTCGCGGCGATCACAGCCCCCTCGACCACCGGGGCATTACAGACCAGCACGCGCGCGCGCCGGTCTTCAGGCAGCATCTCGACCGCCATCTCCGAATTGGTCTCGGCACCACCGAGATCGACGAGGATGGCGACGCCCGCCGATGACCAGGCGTTCTCGATCGCCTCGAGAATCCCAGCGACGTTCGTACCGAGCCCGCCATCGACATCGCCGCCGGTCCAGGCCAGCGGCACCGCGTCTCCCACCATCTGGCGCACCATATCGGCCGCACCTTCCGCGATCTTCGGCGAATGCGACACGATGACAATTCCGACGTTGCTCATGGGTTGACCTCGAACTCCAGTGTCTCGACTGCTGCGCCGATCAGAAGCGACGCCGAGCGCGAGCCCGGATCCATATGACCGATGGAACGTTCGCCCAGAAACGACGCGCGGCCGCGAATCGCCTGCATCGGCGTGGTGCGATCGGCCGCTTCCGCAGCCTCGGCTGCGATCGCCTTGGCATCGCCGCCGCCCGCCAGCACGGCGTGCACGGGCACCAGGACATCGAGCAGCGTCTTCTGTCCCGCCTCGGAACGGCCGCGCGCCTTGACGGCCTCGATCGCCTTCTCCGTCGCCGCAACGAGATCGGCGCGGCTCGGCTGCTCCGGAAGCGCCGTGCCCAGTTCCATGAAGAAGGTTCCGACCAGTGGCCCCGACGCACCGCCGACCTTCATGACCAAGGTCATTCCGATCGCCTTCAGCATCTCGGGGAGCGACTTGTCGGCAAGGCCGGGCAACGCCGCGAGCACCGCCTCGAAACCGCGCTTCATGTTCAGCCCGTGATCGCCGTCGCCAATCGCCTGATCGAGGCTCGTCAGCTCGTCCGCGTGTTCAATCACTGAGCCTGCCAGCGCTCGCACCAATTTTTCCCTGGCATCCCGATCGAGGCTCATGCCGCTACCCTCCCGCCGTTCGCATCGAAATACAGCGGCTTGTTCAGACGGAGCGACACGACGTCTCCGGCGTCGAAGCCCGCCTCGGGATCCGCTAGCGTCACGACCGGTCGGCCGGCGAGATCGAGATGGAGATGGCTCTGGTCGCCGAGGTGCTCGACCCGCTTGACGGTCGCCGAGATGTCGCCGCCGCCGCGCGCAATCGTCAAATGTTCGGTCCGCGCGCCAATCGTCTCGACCCCATCAGGCGCGCGGCCGAACAGCGCCGCGGGCAGCAGATTGATCACCGGCTGGCCCAGCCGCGCCGCGACATGCGCGTTGATCGGGTTCTCGTAGATCTCCCGCGGCGTGCCGATCTGCATCAGCCGCCCGCCTTCGATCACGCCGATGCGCGAGGCCATGGTCATCGCCTCGGTCTGGTCGTGCGTGACATAGAGGATCGTCGCGCCGAGATCGACCTGGATCCTCTTGAGTTCGAGCCGCAGCTCGCCGCGCAGCTTGGCATCCAGCGAGGAGAGCGGCTCGTCCATCAGGTAGATCGAGGGCGAACGGACCAGCGCCCGGCCGATCGCGACGCGCTGCATCTGCCCGCCCGACAGCTGTGTCGCCTTGTTGTCGAGCTTGGTCTCGATGTGAAGCAGACGTGCGATCTCCTGCACCTTGGCGCGAATGTCGGCTTCGGCCACGCGGCGGGTCGGCGCTCGCAACGAGAAAGCCATGTTCTCGAACACGGTGAGATGCGGATACAGTGAATATTGCTGGAAGACGAAGGCGACGTCACGATCGGCCGGTGCATCGCCGGTCACGTCACGTCCGTCGATGCGGATCGCGCCGCGATCCGGCTGCTCCAATCCGGCTATCAAGCGCAATGCCGTTGTCTTGCCGGCGCCGGTCGGCCCAAGCAATGCGACGAATTCGCCGTTGGCCACGGTCAGCGACAGATCGCTGAGAGCCTGCGTCCTGCCGAAGGCCTTGGAGACAGCGTTGATCTCGACCTCAGCCATGCGCACCTCCGTCATGCAGTGCAGTGCGTATCGCCCGGCCCGATGCCTTGTCGAAGATCGACAGCGTATCCGGCCGGAAGTCGAGCCCGACAGTCTCGCCGGTCCGAAACGACCGGCTGCTCGGTGAGCGGGCTTTGAGCGCACCGTAATGGGTCGTCACGGTCACGATCTGCATCGTGCCCAGATATTCCGTGCCATAGACCTCGCCGCGCACCATGCCGCGATCGGCGAACCGCACATGCTCGGGCCGCACGCCGAGCACGAGCTCGCTTTCCCTCATCGCCTCGCGGGCCGCCGGAATGGCCACGTCGCGCTCGCCGAGCCGGATCGCCTCTGCGCCGGTCTGCAAGCCACTACGGAACGGCAGGAAGTTCATCGGTGGCGAGCCGATGAAGTCGGCAACGAACAGCGAAGCCGGCCGGTCATAGATGTCGCGCGGACTTGCGACCTGCTCGACGACGCCGTTGTTCATCACCGCGATCCTGTCAGCCATCGCCATGGCTTCGAGCTGGTCATGGGTGACATAGACGGTGGTCGCTCCCAGGCGATCATGAAGAGCCCGCAGTTCATGAATCATGGCATCGCGCATCTCGGTATCGAGTGCACCGAGTGGCTCGTCCATCAGAAAGCACTTCGGCTTGCGCACGATCGCCCGCCCCAGCGCGACGCGCTGCCGGTCGCCCCCGGCGAGGCCCGAGACCGAGCGGTCGAGGAGATGGGAAATCCGCAGGATGCGCGCGGCCTCTACAACCCGCCGGTCGCGTTCGGCCGCGCCGATCCCTTCGCATGTCAGGGGAAAGCCGATGTTGCGCCGGACATTCATGTGCGGATAGAGCGCGAACAGCTGGAACACGAAGGCGATGTCGCGTGCCGAGGCGCGATTCATCGTCACGTCCTCGCCGTCGAGCCGGATGGTGCCTGCCGTCGGCAGCTCCAGGCCCGCGATCATGCGCAGCGTGGTGGTCTTGCCGCAGCCGGACGGTCCGAGCAGGCAGAGGAACTGGCCGTCCTCCACCGTGAAGCTGGCAGACTTCACCGCATGAAAGCTGCCAAAGGATTTGTCGAGCGCCTCGACCTTGATCTGTGCCATCGCGCGCTACTCCCTTACCTTGGACACGATGGTGAACATCACCGTGCCGAACAGGGTCGTCGCAAACGACCAGGAATAAAGTGTCAGGGACAATGGCTGCATCAGCATCACCACGCCGGCGGCGATGATCGTCGTCGCGACGGCTTCGAGTGGACCGCGGCGCAGAATGCGGTCGGCAACACCACGACGCGCGACGGAGGGGGCGAGATCGATGCTCATTTGCGCACAGCTCCAAAGGTGATGCCGCGCAGCAGGTGCTTGCGAAGCAAGACCGTGAACACCACGATCGGCACCAGAAACAGCGTCGTGCCGGCGGCCACCGCGGGCCAGTCCTGCCCGCCCTCGCCGATGATGATCGGAATGAACGGCGGCGCGGTCTGCGCGTTGCCTGAGGTGAGAAGCACCGCGAAGGCGTATTCGTTCCAGGCGAAGATCAGGCAGAAGATCGCGGTTGCCGCGATTCCCGTGGTCGCCTGCGGCAGCACCACCTTCACGAAGGCCTGGAAGCGGGTGTAGCCGTCGATCATCGCCGCCTCCTCGTACTCGCGCGGGATTTCGTCGATGAAGCCTTTGAGCAGCCAGACTGCGAGCGAGACGTTCACCGAGGTGTAGAGCAGGATCATCCCGAGTCGCGTATCCGACAAACCGATGGTGCGGTACATCAGATAAATCGGGATCGCGACCGCGATCGGCGGCATCATCCGGGTCGACAGGATGAAGAACAGCAGGTCATCCTTCAGCGGCACGCGGAAGCGCGAGAAGCCGTAGGCCGACAAGGTGCCGAGCGCAACGGCGAGCACGGTCGAGCCGAACGCAATGATCAGGGAATTGACGAAGCGCGGCACGTAATTCGAGCGACCGGCGACCACCATGTTGCGGTCGCGCACGATGCTGTCGCACAGCCCCTGCGGCGGTCCCAGCGAGCGGATGAACTCCGGCGTCTGGCGCGAGCGCGTCGTGAACAGGTTGCAGAAGCCTTCGAGCGATGGCTTGAACAGCACCTTGGGCGGATAGGAGATCGCATCGTCAGGCGACTTGAACGCGGTGAGCATGATCCAGACCAGCGGGATCATGGTGATGACGGCGTAGAGCACGACGAGCGAGCCGGCAAGGCGCCGCGTCGTGGCCGACGGCTCGACGACCGAATGGGCTGTGGTGACTGATGTCATCGGCTTTTCACCTTGTTCAACGCCTTCACGTAGATGTTGGCGAGACCGAAGACCGTCACGAACAGGATGATCGCGAAGGCCGAGGAATAGCCGGTGCGCCAACTCTCGAACGCGGCACGCTTGAGCGTGATCGAGGCGACTTCCGTGGTCGATCCCGGCCCGCCGCCGGTGAGCAGATTGACCATGTCGAACATCTTGAAATTCTCGATGCCGCGGAACAGCACCGCCAGCATGATGAACGGCAGCGCCATCGGCAGCGTGATCGACCAGAACTGCCGCCATTTCGACGCGCGGTCGACCTCGGCGGCCTCATAGATGTAATCAGGGATCGAACGCAGGCCGGCGAGGCAAATCAGCATCACATAGGGCGTCCACATCCAGGCATCGACGATGACGATGGCCCAGGGGCTCAGCGTGACGTCGCCCAGCATCTGGAAGGACGAGGCGGCGCGGCCGGTAAGGAAGGCGACGACGTAATTGAACAGGCCGATCTGCGGCTGGTACAGGAACGTCCAGAAATTGCCGACCACGGCCGGCGACAGCATCATCGGCAGCAGGATGATCGTGGTCCACATCCCATGGCCGCGGAACTTCTTGTCAATGAGATAGGCCAGGCCAAATCCGAGGACGGTCTCGATCACCACCGTCCAGATCACGAAATGCGCGGTGACCTGCATTGCCGCCCAGATGTCCGGATCGGTCAGGATCGATTGGTACCAGTCGGCGCCGAGCCAGATCGTCGGCACGTTGGCCCTGTTGGCGCGGTAATTCGTGAAAGACAGATAGATGGTCCAGAGCAGCGGAAAGATGTTGATCGCCAGCAGCAGCACGATCGTCGGCGTGATGAAGAGCCAGGCGAGCATCCTGTCCGACAGGCCCCGGATACGGCGCGCGACGCCTGGCCGGACCATGACGGCCCGATAGGTGATCCGCGAAGAGGCACTCAATTCATTCATTGCAGCGACCGATCCTGGCACCCGGCGTCGACGATGCGACTGTTCCGGTCATCTTGAAGGAAAGGCCGGAGCGCGAGCGCACGCGCCCCGGCCAGCGTGCTTCAGAACTTCTTGCCTTCTTCCTTGAAGATCGCTTTCCAGTCCTTCACCAGACCGTCGAGCGCTTCCTGTGCGGTGCCCTTGTCGGCCACCACATAGTCGTGCACGCGCTTCTGCTCCGCCTGCAGCAACTGGGCGTAGGACGGCTCCGCCCAGAAGTCGACGACCATGCCCATTGACTGCAGGAACTCCTTGGCGAAGGGCGCGCTACCGGGGAAGCTCGGATCGTTCAGCACCGATTTGGCGCAGGAATAGCCGCCGAGCGCCCACCACTTCTTCTGGACGTCCCCCCCGGAGAACCACTTGATGTATTGCAGCGCTTCGGCCTGGTTCTTGGAGTAGGACACCACCGAGATGCCCTGGCCGCCGAGTTGTGTCGCCTGTCCGGCGGGACCGGCCGGATTGACGAAGAAGCCGATCTTGTCGCCACCGACATTCGGGTCCTTGTAGAGGCCCGGGAAGAAGGCGAAGAAGTTCATCTGCAGCGCGACCTGGCCGGACTTGAAGGCATCAAGTCCCTCCGACATGTAGGAGTTGGAGGCGCCCGGCGGCGTGCAGCACTTGTAGAGCTCCTTGTAGGCTTCGAGCCCCTTCACCGCGCCGGGCGAATTCACGAGCCCGTCCATCGCATAGGGCTTCTTAGGATCGTCGTATTTGAAACCGTAGTCGTAGAGGTAGTTCGAGACACCCATGGTGATGCCTTCCGAGCCACGCTCGGTGTAGATCGAGGCGCCATAGACCTTCTTGCCGTCGATGTCGCGGCCCTGGAAGAATTGCGCGATGTCCTTGAGCTCATCGAGCGTCTTCGGCACGCCGATCTCGCGGCCGTACTTTGCCTTGAAGTCCTTCTGCACGTCCGGCCGCGCGAACCAGTCCTTGCGATAGGTCCAGCCCACCGCATCGCCCATCGCCGGCAGCGCCCAGTAGTTCGGCGAGTTCTTCGGCCACTCGGAATAGCCGACCACCGTCGCCGGCATGTAGTCGTCCATGCTGATTCCTTCCTTCTTGAAGAAATCGTTGAGCTTGACGTATTGGCCGTTCTCCGCGGCGCCACCGATCCATTGTGAATCGCCGATGATGAGGTCGCACAGCGAGCCGCGCGAATTGAGCTCGTTCAGGAAGCGATCGGCGTAATTGGTCCACGGCACGAACTCGAACTTCATGCCGATACCCGATTTGGCGGTGAAGTCCTTCGACAATTCGACCAGCGCGTTGGCCGGGTCCCATGCGGCCCAGCACAACGTGATGGTCTTGCCCTGCGCCTGCGCGGGCGTGGTCCCCGCTGCGACACCGAGCGCGGCGGCAACAGCCCCGCATGCCACGACAAACGTATTCATCGTCCGTTTCATTGCACGTTCCCTCCGAGTGGGCCGGCCATCGACATGGCGCGGCGTTCCTACCCGCTCGAATGCTTCGAGCAGAGCGACACAGTCCGTGACGAGCTGAGTAACTAAACTAACGTTTCCTCGCGCCACCCGGATTCTATAGGCCCGGCAGGCTCGATTTGTTTAGTGAACCACCATTTACTAAACATTGCAAGCGGCTTTGGCGCCTTCTGCGGGACGGTCTGTCTGAAGCCATCGCGCGCCCCGTGCAGGACTCGCTCCGGCTTGCGATTACGATTTTTAGAATTTCGCTGTGAAGGTGCGTCTTCACTGTCGAAGTGTTACGGTCGCGCCAATATCAGTCGCTGCAGTCCTAAGGACATGCCGGGCCCCACATTGCCGAGCCCAGCGTGACCACCGTGCATATCAAAGATCTTGTTTTTTCCGTTCATGAGCGCTGCCCGCGCAGCCTTGGTGAGGAGCTGTCGATGTCAAGCCTGGAAGCACCTGAGAATACCGAGCCGACCTTCAATCCATTCTCGCCAGCCTTCCTCCAGGACCCATACTCTCATTACGCGCGGCTGCGCGCGTTCGATCCGGTTCATCTGGCTCGCTTTGGCGCTTATGTGATCAGCAGGCATGCCGATGTCGGCTTTGTCCTGAGGGATCGGCGTTTCGGCAAGGACTTCATCGAGCGCAGCCGGCGGCACTACGGTCCTGAGATCATGGCGGAGACGCTGTTCGATCACATGTCCCGGACGATGCTGCTCTCCGATCCGCCTCAACATGAAAGGCTGCGCGGCCTCGTTGTCAAGGCGTTCACGGCTCGACGGGTCGAGGCTATGCGGCCACGCATTCAGCAGGTCGTCGATGACGCCATCGATGCTGTCCTCGACGTCGGGAAAATGGATCTGGTTGCGGATTTTGCCCATCATCCTCCGGTCGCCATCATCTGTGACATGCTGGGAATTCCCGAGGAAGACCGGACGCTCTTCCACGCCTGCTCGGAAGACAGCGTCAAAATCCTGGAGTCGGCCCCATTCACGCCCGAGGAGCTCGCGACCGCAAACGGTCGCGTTCAAACCGTCCGGAGCTATTTCGAGCGACTCTACGAGCAGCGCCGCCGCTGTCCCGGCGATGACCTGACGACGCAGCTCATGCAATCCGAGGAGAGCGGCAGCAAGTTGACGAACGAGGAACTGACGGCCAGCATCATGCTGCTGTTCGTGGCGGGACACGAGACCACGATCAATCTGATCGGCAACGGCTTGCTGGCGCTGCATCGAAACCCGCAGCAACTCGCGTTGCTTCGCGACAGGCCGGATCTGATCGGCTCCGCAGTCGATGAATTTCTTCGCTACGAGCCGTCGATCCAGTTCACGGGTCGCGTGGCGCTCGAGGACGTCGAGGATCTCCACGGAAAAACGATCCCGAAGGGCGCGAACGTGTTGTGTCTTCTGGCGTCGGCCAACCGCGACGAGGCGGCCTATCCCGAGATCGGCCGGAACAGCTCGATATCACCCGACATGGCGGAAGAAATTCATCGTTTGGCGGCGGCATTCACTTCTGTCTCGGGGCTCAACTTGCGCGATTGCAAACAGAGATAGCCGTCGTTACGCTGCTCCGGCGAATTCCTGAATTGCGGATCGACAACACCGAAAATCCCGATTGGAAGCCGAAGTTCGTCATGCGCGGGCTGAAGACGTTGCCCGCGAGCTGGTAGTTGACGGCCTCCTGGTGGACGCGTCCGGACAAGGGAAAAGCGCAGGGTTGAGGCTGGCGTTGCCCGGGGGATCCTTGAAGGACAAGAAGTGGCTGATTCTCACAGCGCTTTTCCTTGGGCGCTGCATCATGGGGATGCAGTTCCAGAGCGTGGGCTCGCTTGCGCCGCTGCTGAAGGCCCAGGACATCGATTACGGCCAGCTTGGTGTTCTCATTGGCGCCTATCTGGCGCCGGGTGTGTTGCTGTGTCTCCCTGGCGGAATTGTCGTCTCGCGGCTCGGCGACCGGGCATCTGTCATTTTCTGTCTCGTCCTCATGGCCTGCGGCGGAGCCCTCGAGCTGCATGGCAGCTGGATGGGTTATCTGGCGGCGAGATCGATCGCGGGAGCCGGAGGTGTCGTGCTCGCCGTCGCCGCGACCAAGATGATCGCCGATCGGTTCTCCGGCAGGAATCTTGGGCTGGCCATGGCCGTGTTCGTCAATGCATGGCCATGCGGCATCGCATTGTCGCTGGTCTGCCTGCCACCGATCGCTCAATCGTTCGGGCTGCTTCCGGCCCGTGCGTTCCTGCTGGGTCTCGTTGTCGTCGCGCTGCTTCTGAACGTGCTCCTGATCCCCAACACGGCCGGGCCCGGCGCGGTCGCGTCCGTGTCACTGCCGCGAGGGCTCGCCCTCCTGGCGATCTCGGTGGTCGGCGTGCTCTGGGGAATTGCGAATGCGGCCTTTGCCACCGTGTTCGGCTTCGGTCCGGCGCTGCTCGTGGAGAAGGGTTTTGTGGCCAGTGTTGCGGGCTCCTATGTCAGCATCGTGTTGTGGATGTCGCTGCTCTCGATCCCGGCCGGAGGGATCATTGTGTCCAGACTGTCGAAGCCAGGTGGCCTGATCGTCCTGTCCCTGGCTGTCGCCGCGGGAGCGCTGGTGGCGGTGCCGCACATGCACGCCAATATCGGGCTGTTCGTGCTGATCGGGATCGTTTCCGGCTTGCCCGGCGGCGCCATGATGACATTGCCGGCGCAGGTGTTGACCACGGAGATCCGGGCGGTCGGCATGGGTGTCTTCTACACGATTTCCTACGCCATCATGCTCAGTTTCCCTGTGCTGCAGGGTCTGCTTGCCCGCTCGGCCGGGTCGGCTTCCATCACCTTCGACACCGCGGCTGTCGCGATGCTGCTTGCCATTCCGGTATTTGGTGTCTTCGCGTTGCTCGTCCGGCGGCCTGGCGGCGATCTCGCTACCGAGCCGAGCTCCTGACGCGGAGCGGCCGGAATCGCGTCAGCGCATCTGACGACACGTCAGCGAATTCAAACAGCAGACGCGCGCCTGCACTCTTGCGAGTGATTTCGTCCGAGCTTTGCCTTGTCGTTCCGCCCTTCAAATCCAAGAGCAACTGGGGTCGGAGTAGACCGGCGATCAGACGGGCTCAAGGCTGGTGCTGGCGCACCCCCGCCTTCGGCGGGGACGAGCGCGGATGAGTGAAAAGGAAGGGCCGCATTCCGTTTCCGGGCGATCCGGTATCTGCGAGTATGGAGACTGGTTGGCACACCTGCGTCAGGCGCATGAGCCAACGCCGAATTTGTTAGTCAAAGCTCACTCAGCGGCGGCCGTTCGACAAGGCGTTTGACCAGAAGCAATCCTCTCTTGCCCTGCGGCTAGACGTCGTGGGCGCCCGATCAGATATCCCTGCATCTCGTCGCATCCTTCGCTGAGAAGGAGCGCCATCTGGGTTTCGGTCTCGATCCCTTCTGCGAGAACCGGGACACCAAGCCCATGGGCAAGCCCGATCACAGCCCGCACAATTGCCAATGAGCGCTCGCTCTGACCGAGAGAGGCGACGAAAGACCTGTCAACCTTTATCCGGTCCAACGGGAACGCCTCGAGATAGGAAAGCGACGAATATCCGGTCCCGAAATCATCCAGCGCGATCAGGACGCCGAGTGCCTTGAGCGCCTCCATCGTCCCCTTGGCGCGAGGGACGTCCTCGATCAGGACGCCTTCCGTGATTTCAAGTTCCAGCCGGGCGGCTGAAAGGCCGCTGTGCTGCAGCGCCTTGCGCACCTGCCGATCGAGGTTTTCGCGGCGGAACTGTGCCGCCGAGACATTGACCGCCACGCGAAGCGGCTGATCCCAGGAAGCCGCTTCAAGGCAAGCTTCCATGAGGACCCAGTCGTCGATCTCGGCTATAGCGCCGCTCTGTTCGGCAATCGGGATAAATTCTCCTGGAAGAACGACGCCACGAACTGGATGCCGCCAGCGAACCAGCGCCTCGTAGCCCAGGAGAGTGGCTTTCCGATCCTGCTGCGGCTGGTACTCCAAATATAGCTCTCCGCGCTCGACGGCGCCTCGAAGATCGTGCTCGAGCGCACGGCGGTCGCGCAGCTGCTGATCCATCGCGCTCGTGAACAGACGAATGGATCCCCTGCCCTCATGCTTGGCGCGATAAAGCGCGGCGTCCGCATTTGCCAGCAGGGCTACGGCGTTGTCCGCATCTCTCGGATACAGCGCGACGCCGATACAAAGGTCGATCCTCAGCGCATGGCCTTCCAATTCGATCGAACGCTCGAACTGCGCCCGCATCCGCGTGGCGAGCAATTCAGCGGTTGCAGGCAGCGGCAGCTGATCAACAATTCCGATGAATTCGTCGCCACCAACGCGCGCGACGTATGCGCCCTGCGCCGCCTCCTGCAGCCGCCGGGACGCTTCGCGCAGGACGGCGTCGCCAACCGCATGACCAAAACGATCGTTGATCTCCTTGAAATGATCGAGGTCGATGCAAAGCACCGCGAAGCTAGCATCCGTGAGCTCCGCGCGTTCGATGGCGGCGCCGAGTTGCTCGTCCAGGGCGGCCCTATTGGGCAGCTCGGTCAGAGCATCATGACAGGCGAGATAGCTCACCCGCTGCTGTGCTCGATTTCGCTCGGTTACGTCGAAGGCCACGCTGACATCAGCCGGCTGCCCATCGTAGAGGAGCGGCCTCGAGTCGATCACGACCTGGATCTCTCGTCCTTCGGCGGTCTTGTGGACCTCGAAATCGCTCTGTCCTTGCTTTTGCTCGCCGTATTCGAGCTCGTGCTCGGACATCAGAAGCAAGTCATGGCGAGAATAGCCATAGTGCCGGCACAGCGCGCCGTTCACGGCCAGGAAGCGCCGCGTGGTCGCCTCCGCCACCCACATGGGAAGAGGGTTCTCCTCGAACAGGAGGCGGAAGGACGCCTCGCGGCGCTTCAGGTCGGTGATGTCGATCCGGACTCCAATGCTGCCTCCGTCGCTGGTCCGCCTTTCCTCAACCCGGATCCAGCGGTCACCAATCAGATGCTGCTCATGCGAGTAGTGCGGCAACGCGTGGCGGGCCAGGCGGTCAGCGAGCCATTGTTCTTCTCGCCCCACGGCCTCCGGGTACTGCCCCGCCGCCAGGCCGGCGCGAAGAATGATCTCGAAAGGTGTGCCGACGGCCAGTGCGTCGCGACTTGCGGCGTAGAGCTCGGCATACGGACGATTCCACAGAACCAGACGATCATCCTTGTCGAACACAGCAAGCCCTTCGGGGACGACATCGAGGGCTTCGGTCAGGTGGGTGTGAGCGGCCCGCGCGGCTGC
This sequence comes from Bradyrhizobium sp. USDA 4474, assembly GCF_054057515.1. NCBI lineage: Bacteria > Pseudomonadati > Pseudomonadota > Alphaproteobacteria > Hyphomicrobiales > Nitrobacteraceae > Bradyrhizobium > Bradyrhizobium sp. USDA 4474. The sequence goes on from NZ_JBSRZJ010000002.1 coordinate 1,970,458, forward strand.
TTCGGCCTGCTCGGCCGCGGCCTTGGCTTCCGTAAGAGCGGTCTCGATCCGATGACGCTCAGTGATGTCCTCGTGAGTCGCGACCCAGCCCCTTCCCTCCATCGGACGATGCCGTATCCGCACGATCCGGCCGTTGCTCAACTCCACGGTGGTATCCGAGCTTTCGGCGATTACCGGCGCGCTGTTTCGCCAGACGAGATAATCTTGCTTCGACATTTTCGGCGCGCTGCCGACCGAATAGCGGAGATCGACGATGTCGTTCAGCTTCATGCCAGGGCGGACCACCTTCGGATCCAGATCATAGATCTCGAGGTACTGCCTGTTGCAGACGATCAGGCGCTGATCATCGTCGAAGAAGCATAGGCCTTGGGACATATTGTTGAGCGCCCTGTCGAAGCGCTCCGCGAACGCGGTTGCGGTCTGCTCTGCGGCCCGGGCGCGCTCGCCCTCGGCAGACAGCCGCCCGTGGGTCTCGACCAGTTTGACGAAAGAGCGAAAATTGGTGTTGATCATCCTGGCGAGCAAGGCGAGCAGCGCCAGCAGATTGATCCCGACCGAGACCAAGACTCCGTCGCCCGAGAGCAGCAGGAGGGTCGCGATCGGTGCGCCGGCAATCAACATCACCAGGCGAGACGCCGGCGGGAAGCTACCAAGGCAGTATGCAGTACCGACGCAGCCCATGAACAGGAGAAGAGCAACTGACACTCGCAGTGCCGGCTCGACCACTACGAACAACGCAAGAATCCAAATCACGAAGCCGGAGCTGAGCACTATGGCGGCGAGACGGACCTTTTCAAGCTCGCCGTAGGCTTCTGCGGCCGTGAAATCTGTCTTCTTCAACCGGAGCCACTGGGCTATCCGAAAGAAACAGGCAGCAAGGAGAGCGGCTGGCAAGGCAAATCGCAGCCACGCCGACACTGTATTCGGAAGTAACAGCCCGACACTGATGCTATTGACCAAGAGCGCGGCGTAAAGGACCGGGACCTGCTGGCGCAGCACTCGGAACTGCTCAACGAGCAACGAGGCGCCGAACCGATCGTTCGCATCGCCTACAGCGAAAGACTCACGAAATCGCGCGAAGAAGCCCATCAAGATTGTCCCGGCCGTCCACACGTTAGGGCGGAGAGACGAAGGACCCGTAAAGACATTTGGTGTTTCGGGAATTAACGGCAAATCCCTCAGCTTATAACATATGTTAGTCGCGCCACGGTTTCTGTTCGGGACGCAACACCACCAAGCTTGGTGGCACCTACGTGCAGACGCACATCGGGCTTCCGAACAGGAGTTGGCGATGGTCGCTTTCTTCCTTGTCCTGGCACATGCAAAAACATGACAGCACTCTGCATCGGGAAGAAAGGGAACTTTCGCGCCCCGCGCGCCGTTGGCAGTGACTACTTAGAAGCTACTGGAGGAGAGGACATCATGAAGAAACTGATCGCATGCGGCGCTCTCGCCGCCTTTGCGCTGGGTACCCAGGCGGCGAGCGCGGCCGAGTTCTATATCGTGCGCGATGCGAGCACCAAGAAGTGCACCGTCGTGGACAGCAAGCCGACAACGACGACCACCACGGTCGTGGGCGACGGCATCTACAAAACCAAGACGGAAGCCGAGTCCGCCGTGAAGACCACGAAGGTCTGCACCGAACAGTAATCAGGGTGCTCGGCCGTAAGGCCCGTCAAATCTGCTTGCATATATAGAGGAGAAGATCATGCCCGTACTTTTGCTGTGGGCGGTTCCCGCCGTCATCTTCGTCGGCGGCGCCGGATACTTCCTGATTCACACGCACTGATTGCAATCTCGACGGCAAACGGCCAGCTCGGATCCACGAGCGGGCCGTTTTGTTTTGTGGAGCCCGAACTGCGGCCCACGGGGCGGGCAACCGACCAGCGCCGAGAAGCTTCGTTTGCTTCGTGCGGACGAACGCGCCGATCCTTTCCTCCTGTTGCGCTCCTCAAGACTGGCTTCGTCGCGGCGACGACTGGCCCAAATGATCCTGCGGACAGAACGAGCTTAGCACGCCCTGTCTCGAGCGCGCTCGCGCGCTGCTCGCCGGCGCTGCAGCCTTCGGCTGCGGCCCGTTCGTCTGGCCACAAGAAGCGGTGACGCTTGCGTTGACACTGAAGATTCCGCCCCGGGCGCAGCGCCGCCCGTCTGCATCTCAGCGGACTTGGCCTCCACGTATTCGAGCACGGCCCGCCCCTTGTCCGTGATCCGCCATCCCCCGTTCAGACGCGCGACAAACAGCATCTCGCACCGGCATTCCTCACCACCATCCGCTGGCAAAGGGGTCGGGCCGCTCCAAGGCGAGACGCCGGTCGGGAGTTCTTTTGTGTAGCTTTGCCGAGCGCTTCGGATGGGGGCGGGTCGCTGCGGCTGCGCGCACAGGCGTCTCTTTCTTCGGCTCGGCGGCAGGCGTTGCAGGCACCGCAGCCATGGCTTCGCGCACTTGCTGCTGAGGTTCTTCAGCAGGTGGTTCGGCCTTGGCGATTGCGGGCAAATCGGTGCGAGCGCGGGTGTCGAACACGATCTTCTCCGGGAGGCTTCTCGCTGAGGCGATCCGGATGATGGTTCTGTCTGGCTCGGACCGGCCCGCCCGCTCGGCCGGCGCCGGCAGATACGAATCCGCAGCGAAGAGCAGCGCCAACAGCAGCCCGCCGACGAAGACGAAATAACGAATGATCGGCATGAACGGCCGCTCGCAAAGGAGAAATCGGGTATGGGCGGGAAAGGATTGGAGTGACGGGGGCTGCTTTCAGCGACCCGCCACTGGAGGGCTTAGTCGATCTCCTGGACGACCGTGCGGGTCGACGGATCGACCAGCATCACGCGCTCGCCCGAGTAAACATAGCGGTACTTGGTCAGCGAGGGACCCCAGTCGGCAGGCACCGCCTCGAGTTCGACTTCGCGGGGCACCGGTTGACCGACGACGATCTTCTCGCGCGTCTCAACGGGACGGACCTTGTGTTCGGTGACGAAAGTGCGGATCTTTGTGCGATATTCCGGCTCGATCTGCACGGCAGCGGTGTGACCCGTGCCGGTCGTGGTGACGACCGTGGACTGCGCCATCGCGCCCGTCGAGATCAGCGCGACCATCGCGGTCGTCAGTAGAAGCTTGTTCATTTTGTTGGTTCTCCTCGCCGTCATATGCGGCATGCGAGAACTTACGAATGACGGCAAGGTTCCGGAAAACGGCCCGATCAGCTGCCTGATTTTCCCGAGTCGCGGAGATGAGAACGCTGTCGCGCGGAGTGCGGGGAGCCGTCTCTGTTCATGGAGGCGACTCACAACCAAATGGCAAGCACGGGAATCCTGGACCGCCCGATCTCGCAGAATGAGGTTAATGCCACACGCCAGATCGGGATTCTGCGGGAGATAAGAAAGCTGGCATTCGCCTGGAAAGGCATCAATGCCGCTCTGCCCCGGAACTTCAGGAGCCTCTCCCATTTGACTGTTTCGGTCGACGGGTGGTGTCGCCTTGGAGGGAATACGATGAACCGACTACTTTTCACCGGGTCTGCTGTCAGCATTCTCTTTCTATCTTCAATACTGTCAGCGTCAGCAATGCCCATAGCGTCTCCAAGTGCGCTGGGGACCTCGAACAGCGGTGTTATCCAAGTCAAAGGAGGCCATGGTCATGGCGGCGGACACGGCTGGGGCCATCACGGCGGACGTGGTCATCACTACGGATGGGGTAGAGGTCGCGGCCATCACTACGGCTGGCGGCATCACGGCTGGTAAGTAACTTACCACGCCCATTTTCGACGCCGCCCCAGTTGGCGGCGTTTTTCGTTCACCAACCCTGTCTCACGATTCTAGGCCCACCGCCTCCCTGAAGCGGGCCCCTGCCTACACTTACAATGGGTGCTTGCCGCAGAGCGCCGGGCTGCCCCCTCGCGTCGTCCTCTCCGGACTGGTCCGCAATCCCAGCAGGCACGCCCGATGGAGGCCGCCTAACATTTGTTTCAGTCACCAAGTCAAGCCGCCGCACTTGTCTTGGGTGGCACTCCGAATATTGTGGTGGGACGACGATTTGGACCAGATATGCATACCGTTCGGCTGTGTTATCTCCTTCTTTTTTCCCTGTCCTGGCTCAGCTTAGGTTCGGCTCAGGCGCATAGAGTTGCGCTGGTGCTCGGCAACTCCGCGTACAAGAGCGTGCCACGGCTGGTCAATCCCGTGAACGATGCCGCTCTGGTCGGCGACATGCTCAAGAAGGCCGGGTTCGAGTCCGTCGACATCAGGACGGATCTCAACGCTATCGAGATGCGGAAGGCCTTGCGCGATTTTGGTGCTCGGGCGCGCGAGGCCGATATCGCGGTTGTCTACTACGCTGGTCATGGTATCGAGCTCGACGGAGTCAATTATCTGATCCCCACCGACGCCGCGCTGGAGACCGACAGTGATGTCTTAGACGAGACCGTGGCGCTAGATCGTGCGCTGTTCGCCGTCGAGCCTGCCAGACAGCTACGTCTGATTATCCTTGACGCCTGTCGCGACAACCCATTCGCCAAGACCATGAAGCGGACCGTGGCCTCCCGGGCGATCGGGCGCGGCCTTGCGAAGGTCGAGCCAACGAGTCCGAACACAATGATCGCCTTCGCCGCAAAGGCGGGATCAACGGCATCGGACGGCGATTCGAAGAACAGTCCATTTGCAGCGGCCATAGTTGAGCGGCTTCCGACGCCCGGTCTCGACTTGCGTAAGGCATTTGGATTTGTGCGAGACGATGTCCTTAAGAAAACCGGCTACAAGCAGGAGCCCTACGTCTATGGCTCTCTCGGGGGCGAAGATGTTTCATTGGTGCCAGCAATGTCCGCAGGTGCACCGCAGCAGGCCGATCCGCAGTCTGCCGCTCGGCGGGACTATGAGCTGGCGCTCCAGGTCGGGACCCGAGCGGTCTGGGCTGCGTTTCTCGCTCAATATCCCGACGGCTTTTACGCCAGCCTCGCTCAGGGACAGTTGGATCGAATCGCCGCCGAGGAGACGCGCGCAACGGCTGCTGAAAGAGCCCGGATTGCCGAAGAGGAGAAGGCTCGGCTCGCGGCCGACCAAACCAGGAAGACCGAGCAAGACAAAGCGGAGGCCGCAGCTAAGGCCGCCGAGGACGACCGCGTCGCTGCCGAGAAATTGCAGCTGGCGGTGGAAGCGAAGGCGGCAGCAGCCGAACGAAAGCGGAAGGAGATGGAAGCCGCGGCTGAACAGAGCGTTGCCAAGTTCGACGAGCAGAAGGTGGCCGCACTTCCACCGTCAACAAGTCAACCTGAGCGCTCGGCAGAGGAGATCAAGAATTTGGTGCAGCAGGAGCTGCGCCGCGTTGGCTGCTTGACCGCAACATCAGATGACGACTGGAGCGCTACGTCGCAGCAATCAGTTTCAAACTTCAACAAGTTTGCAGGGACGAAATTCGATACCAAGTTTGCCAGCCTGGACCTGCTCGACGCCATCAAGGCCAGGCGCGACCGCGTCTGCCCGAAAGTTTGCGAGCGCGGTTTTGAACCAATCGGCGATCACTGCGTCAGGCGCACGTGCGGGGGCGGACTGGCTCTCAGTGAGAAGGGCGAGTGCATTCAAAGCGGCAAGACGCCAGCGCGAAAACCCGAGCGCCCCCTGGCCGCTAGACCAGAGGCAATTGATTCCAAACCCGGCGAACGGCGCTCTTCGGCCCGCGGCCGCTGTACCAGCATTAGTCAGCGGTGCGCGCTGGAAATCGGCGGGCGCTGTGATGCTTCCACCGGAAAATGGGAGTATGGCCGGAATGGTGCCGGGGGAAATACCCAGGCATTCAACGCCTGCCTTGGGCGATTGATGGCTGGAAGCAGGTAACCAATGTGCGCGCCGCGGCGGTCTGGGATCGGATCCACGTCAATGGCCGAATTGCCCCCCAACCCGGCCCCCCGCTTCACCAGCTGACGACTAAGTTTTGCGATAGCCGACTTTGGTCTCCTTCGTTCGATCGACAGTGGGCACGCGCCGGACATTGGAACTTGGAACTCGGCTAGGCGTTTGGCTCCCGCCGGGGGCAAAATGACATATAGGCCAGATAGCGGTTTTCGAATTGGCGCGTCGCAGCGGAACGGCAGCAGGGTGACTTTCCTGGTCCGCGCACTGGTGGCTCCCTGATGAACCATTTGCCGGAGAGTTCGACCGCTCGCCCGCGGCGGGTACGGACCTACCTGACCCTATTCGCCATCGCGCTGATCCTTCCTGTGCTCGCCGTCTCTTTCGTTGGCCTGAACCGGATGGCGGCCATCGAGCAATCGCAGATCGAGCGCCGCGTCATGCAGATCGCTCAGAATATCCGCTTTGTCGTCGACAGGGAGCTCGATAGGGCGCTGGTGACCCTCGAAACCTTGGCGACGTCATCGGAGCTCCGGAGCGGAGATCTGAGCGCATTCCATCAGCAGGCTGTCCTCGCGCTGAGGCCGAAGAAGGCCGCGATCGTGCTGATCGACACTTCGTATCGACAACTCGTCGACACACTCAAGGACTTCGGAGCCGAGCTGCCGCCAACGTCCGACCCGGTCACGGCGCAGCGGGTCATAGATACCGGAAAGCCTCAAATATCGAACTTGTTCAAGGGATCGGTCAACGGTCTGCCGGTCTTCAACGTCGAAGTGCCAGTCTTCGACGACGAGAAGCGCGTGCGATACGTACTGATCATGTCCTTCCAAGCTGCATACGTCGCCGACGTCCTAGCGGAGGTTAGGCTCGACCCTGCCTGGCTCGCCGGCGTGACCGGTAGCAACGGCATTGTCGTTGCCCGGTCCCAGCAGCAGGACGAATATGTCGGCAGACCTCTGCCGGCTGAATTGTTCGAACAGACGAAAAACGCCGATCGCGTCTATCCAGCCGTCAATATTGCCGGAGAGCACGTCTTGCGCGCCAGCGTCAAATCTGAGCGGGCACCCTGGTTCGTGTCCGCGACCGTGCCGCTCTCGCACACGCAGGAGCCCTACGACCGGAGCCTTTTCTTCGCCGTGTTGCTGGTGGGGCTGGCGCTCATACTCGGAGGGTCTCTTGCCTATCTGTTCGCCAGGCTGATGGCACGGCCGCTCGACGAAGCGACTCACGCGGCAGCAGCTGTTGGTCGAGGCGAGGACGTATCCGTCAACCCGACCTCGTTGCTCGAAGCGAATGTTCTGATCGAGACGTTGGCAAAGGCCTCGAAGGAATTGAAGGAGCGCGCCCGGCACTCCGATTTCCTCATGCGCGAACTGGTTCACCGGGCCAAGAACCAGCTTGCCGTCGTCAAGGGCATGGCGCTTCAGACGGCGCGCGAGAGCGCCACCGTGGACGAATTCATCGGCCGTTTTGACCGCCGGATTCTGGGACTGGCGCAGTCGCAGGACCTCCTGCTCAGCCAGAACTGGCGAGGAGCCTGGATGCGCGATCTCGTGCATGCTCACCTCGAACCGTTCGGCGCTGGGCCCCGCGCTCAAACCAGTGGGCCGGACATCTTCCTGGACACGACGGCGATTCAAAACGTGGGCTTTGCCCTCCACGAGCTGGCGACGAACGCGTCGAAATACGGTGCGTTATCGAATGAGGCTGGACGGCTGGTCGTGGTCTGGGAGGCGCTGGAGAACGGCGCGGCCCGGCTCACATGGGGCGAACACGAAGGCCCGGCGCCGCACATGGAGCAGGAAGGGTTCGGCTATCGCGTGATTACCGAGCTCGTTCCGCGGGCGCTGAACGGCTCCTCAAAACTGGATTTTACCCCGCAGGGCGTGCGGTGGGAGCTTATCATACCGGCTGACCATGTCGTCCAATAAAACGAGCCCAAGCCTGCGCAGGAGTGAATGTGGACGCGAACAGATTGAAGGTGCTGATCGTCGAGGACGAGTTCTTCATCGCTCTGGATGCCGAGGAGCAGGTCAGGTCGCTCGGCCATATGGTGGTCGGCACCGCAGTCTCCGCCGAGCAGGCCATCCGGATCGCCGGCGAGGAAAAACCGGATGTCGTACTAATGGACATCCGACTCGTCGGGCCGGTCGATGGGATCACGGCCGCCCTGGAGATCCGATCGCTCTACGGCATCGAGGCGATCTTCGTGACTGCGAACACCGACCAATCGACGCTGGCTCGAGCCGAATCCATAAAGCCCCTTGCGGTTTTGCAAAAGCCGCTGACAAAGGACAGGCTCGCAACACAACTGTCTCGCTTGCTTACAGGAAGCGGCGCCTGATGCCGCACATTCCCTTGCGTTCGGGATGCGAGGGCCTGATGTGGGAACGAGCGCGCGGATCTGCTGGTGACTGACGTCAGACCTCCCGGCGAACTAGCCGGGTTGCAGCCTTTATCGTGATCGGTTTCGCCTCAAAAACCTCGCTTAGGGCATCAGCCTTCGTGGCCGAGCCTCACGACCAGCTCGTTCGGCAGGAGCACTTTTTTGTCAGCAGCGCTCGTACGCCACAAGGTCTCCCCCTGGACCAAGCCCGGCATGTCCAGCTCATGGTCGGCGAAACTGGTGACGATCTGCAATGCTTTGCCAGATCTCGTACGCCACCGGACATCCAGCCCACCAGCGGAACTGTCATTGCCGAGGAGTCTGCTGTCGGCGGAGACAATCCCGCTCCGCAGCAGCGGGACGATCTTTTGGCGACGGATCTGCAGCAACTGCTGTGTCAGTCGCCGGACTTTCAGACTGGTTGGAGAACCGTCGATGTGGGACCAATCCAGCTTCGAGGCGCGAAAAGTTTGCTCGTCACAAGGATCAGGAATTTGAGCACGCAGCTCAGGCGTCGAGAACGCCCTGAAGTGCGCAAATTCCTTGCGACGGCCTTCTCGCGTCAGCTCGGCGGCCTCGCCGGACCAATCTGCGAAGAACAGAAACGGGGTATCGACTGCCGCCTCCTCGCCCATGAACATCATTGGAATGTGGGGGCTCAGCAGAACCAGGGCGAAAGCCTGTGTGAGTTTTTCCGGACTTACCAGTTTCGACAATCGCTCCCCATGAGCACGATTGCCGATCTGATCGTGATTCTGCGCAAAGAAGATGGTCGCTTCAGGCGGAAGATGAGCACTCGGCTCGCCGCGCGGTTCGTTGTGGAGCGGAAATACTTCGCCCTGATATGCAAATCCCTCGCTCAAGGATCGTGCGAGATGCGCCAGCGGCTTGTCGGCAAAGGCACGATAGTAACCTTCATCCTCTCCTGTCAGAAGCACATGCAGCGCGTTGTGAAAGTCGTCACTCCACTGCGCGTCATAGTACCTCGTATGGCCTTGCTGGCGTTCAAGTAGACGGGCCTGGTTCGCTTCGTTCTCCAGCATCAGGTGCACGCGGCGGCCCGGCAATTCGTGACGCACGGTCTCCGCGAGCTCGACGAGAAAGTGCCGATCCGAATCGTCCTTGAGCGCGTGGACGGCATCGAGGCGGAGGCCGTCGAAGCCGTAGTCGCGCAGCCACATCAGTGCGTTCTCAATCAGAAACTCGCGGACGAACGCGCCCTCGCGCCCCTCCAGGTTGACCGCAGGTCCCCACCCGGTCGTATGACGACTCGTGAAAAAACTCTCCGCATAGCTGTGCAGATAATTCAGTTGCGGTCCGAAATGGTTATAAACAACGTCGAGATAGACCATGATGTCGAGCGCGTGAGCGGCCCGCAGAAGGCGCTTGAGATCCTGTGGCCGGCCGTAGCGCGCGTTTGGAGCGTTCAGCAGCACGCCGTCATAGCCCCAATTGTGCCGGCCAGGAACGTCGTTGAGCGGCATTAGCTCGATGGCCGTAATGCCGAGATCGCGCAGATAAGGCAACCTGCTCTCGACGCCGGCATAGGTCCCTTCCTGGCTGAAAGCGCCGACGTGCAGCTCATAGATCACCGTTTCCGCCCAGGACCGCCCTGGATAGAGGATGGCGTCCCGAAGCGTCGCCGTGTCGACGACTTCGCTCGGGGCCCCGACATCGTCCGGCTGAAAGAATGAGGCAGAGTCCGGGACGACCAGGTCTTCATTGATTCTGAACTGATAGCGTGTGCCTGCATGAGCGGTTTGACTCAACACTTGATACCAACCATCTCCGTCGCGTGGCATGCGACACGGCGGTCGATTGGCCTCGAGCAATTCGACCGATTGCGCGGATGGCGCCCAGAGATTGAAGACGACCCCATGTTCCACGATCTGCGGACCGTGGCGCCGGATCCGGCCGGCTGCTCCTTGTCTCTGACCCAAAATGCTTGCCTTTCACGCTGGATGTTCACCACAGCATGCTCTGGCGGGGCCTTGCGGCATCTCAACCGCTGTACAAATGCTTAAGCATGCGAGGCACGAACAAGCTCGCGTCGGTGCGATCGTTCCTCGGCGGCGTTCGCCAGGAAGACTAGTCTTACGTCGTCCGCCTCTCAGCCCTAAGGCTTCTGTACACTTTTGCACCAAGCACAAAAAAACGTACTCCATTGCAGCTTTGTGGAACGATTGCTGCGACGCAGAATTTACAGATGGCGCTTCACTGGGATAGCGCATCTGGAATCCAAAAAGATGGTTGGCTCAGACCACTTCGGCCGGCGGGCGTAGGGGATGCGTATCCTGTTCGCGACCCCCGAAGTATCGGACTTCGTTCAAGTAGGCGGTCTTGCCGCCGTATCGGCGGCTCTCCCACGCGCCCTTCGCAGTTTTGCTGACGTACGCGTCATCATTCCCGGCTATCCCGCGGTTCTACGCGGGCTCAAGGACCTCCAGCCAATCGGCCGATGCCCGCCATTCGCCGCTCTTCCGGCGTTCGAGGTCGGTCTTGGGCATAGCGCGGATGGCTTGAGCTATTATGTCGTTCGTTGCCGGGAGTTGTACGAGCGGGAGGGAACGCCCTATGCCAATGGGTGCGGCGCTGACTGGTCCGACAACAACGTTCGTTTTGCGACCTTCTCTTACGCTGCCGCGCAGCTTGCCAGAGGCCTGGTCGACAAGGATTGGCAGGCCGATCTGGTCCACGCCAACGATTGGCAATGCGCGCTGATCCCCGGCTATCTGGAATGGCATTACGCCCACATTCCGACGGTCTTCACGATTCACAATCTCGCCTATCAAGGTGTCTTTGACCGGAGTTCGCTCGCTCCGCTGGGCATTCCGGAGACCAGCTTCAATATCGATGGCGTGGAATTCTACAACCGCCTGTCTTTCATCAAGGCCGGCCTCGTCTACGCCTCACACCTGACGACCGTGAGCCAGACCTATGCCCGCGAAATCACCACTGCCGAGTTCGGATGCGGGCTCGAAGGACTGTTGCGGCAGCGTGCCGACCGCCATCAGCTGTCCGGAATCCTGAACGGGATCGACGAGAGCTGGGATCCGCGCACGTGCTCGTCGCTGTTTCAACCGTTCGGGGCGGGCGATTGGGCGGAACGCGCGATGAACGCCGACGATGTCCGGGACCAGTTTGGTCTGGCCGTGTCCCGCGGTCCGCTGTTCGCCCTCGTCGCGCGCCTGGTCCATCAGAAGGGCGTCGATCTCGTCATCGAGAGCGCGCAAGCGATCGTCGACGCGGGCGGCCAGATCGTCGTCTCCGGCAAGGGCGAACCCCGCTTCGAGGAAGCCCTGCTGCAGGCGCAGGCGCGAGCCCCGCAATCGATTGCGGTCAAGATTGGCTTCGAGGATGCCGAGGCGCGCAAGATTTTCGCCGGCAGCGATTTCACGCTGATGCCGTCGCGCTTCGAGCCTTGCGGCCTGAGCCAGATGTATGCCCAACGCTTCGGCTCTTTGCCGATCGGCCATCGCACCGGCGGTCTTGCGGAGACGATTGTCGATGGCGAGACGGGCTTTCTGTTCGATCGGGCGTCGGCTCCAGGCTTTCTCGGCAGTCTTTGCCGCGCCTTCTCGACCTTCGGGATGAAGGACAGGCTCGACCAGATGCGCAGAGCTGCGATGGCGCAGGCCTTTAGCTGGAGGCAGTCGGCGAAAACATACGCAGATCTTTACCGATCATCGATCTAGAAAGATATCGAGCACGGACCATGAAAATCGCGCAAATCGCTCCGCTTGCGGAAAGCTGCCCGCCACGGCTCTATGGAGGCACCGAGCGCATTGTCTCGTATTTGACCGAAGAGCTGGTTCGCCAAGGGCATGACGTCACGCTGTTCGCGAGCGGAGACTCTGTCACGTCTGCGGAGCTGGTGCCTTGCTCGAAAATGGCGCTGCGGCTCGATCGCTCGGTGAAGGATATGACGCCGTATCACGTCATGATGCTGGATCAAGTTGCCAGGCGAGCCAACGAATTCGACGTCCTGCACTTCCACATCGATCATCTGCACTATCCTTTGATGCGGCACCATGCGGAACGGATTGTCACGACATTGCATGGACGTCTCGATCTGCCCGATTTGAAGCCGTTCTACTCCGCCTTCCCCGAACCTCCGCTCGTCTCGATTTCGGACGCACAACGCCGCCCGATGCCCCCGGTCAACTGGCTCGGGACCGTGCTTCATGGATTGCCCGAGAACATCCTGCCATATCGGCAAGCGCCGTCAGGGGACTATTTTGCGTTCCTTGGGCGCATCTCCCCCGAAAAGGGACCAGACAAGGCGATCGAGATCGCCGCGAGGACCGGCGTGCCCCTGAAGATGGCGGCCAAGATCGATGCCGCAGATCAACACTATTGGGAGCAGGTGATCGCGCCGATGATCGCGGCGCATCCGAATGTCGAATTCATCGGCGAGATCAATGAACTCCGGAAAGCCGATTTCCTTGGCAATGCGCGTGCGCTGCTCTTTCCAATCTGTTGGCCGGAGCCTTTCGGTCTCGTCATGATCGAGGCGATGGCGTGCGGCACGCCAGTGATTGCCCTTGCCCACGGCTCTGTGCCTGAGATCATCGATCACGGCCTGAGCGGATTTGTCGTTAATTCCGTCGAGGAGGCGGTCGCGGCGGCCAACGCTGTCGAGACATTGGATCGAGCGGCGATTCGCAAGCGGTTCGAACAACGGTTCACGGCAGAGCGAATGGCGAGGGACTATCTGGCCGCCTATCGCCGGTTACCCGCACTTCGGCAAATACCGCAACTGGACGTGCGCCCGGCCCTCGAAAGTAACAGCCAAATCGGGATGCTGATACCTTCTGCCGGTTTGGACATCGCTGCCGCCACTGCTGGCTGACATCCTTGAGCCGCATCGGAACGGAATCAGCGAGCGGTGGTTACGATGACACACAGGAGTTGCTGCCATGCGCCGCTCGACACCCAAGCCCATCCGCAACAAGCTCGACCTGACCGATCGCGTTCAGATGCGGCTTGTCAGAAAACGTCTTGGCCTTTCCGATGCCGAGCTCACCGCCATCGTCGGGCGGATCGGAAACTCGATTGCCGCGATCAGCAAGGAAGCTGCCCAGCAGCGGGCCAGCGCTCCGCGTAAGCCGGCGGATGTGCCTGCCGCAGCCGTTATCGCCGCTGCGGCCGCCGAGCCGGCAACTTCGGACGTAGCCGTGCCTGCGCCAGCGTCCTGACCGCACTGCTTTAGGGGGAGATATGGACCAGAAAGCGCGTCCGGACGACGCCTTGACGCGAGCGGCCTTGAGCCTGCGCCGCTCTCGCATCACCGAAGGCAAGCCGTTTCCGCTCGGCGCCACCTGGGACGGCCTTGGCGTCAACTTCGCACTGTTCTCGGCCCACGCCACCAGGGTGGAGCTCTGCCTATTCGACGACGAGGGTGAAACCGAGCTCGAGCGGATCGAGCTGCCGGAATACACCGACGAAGTCTGGCATGGCTATCTGCCCTCGGCACGTCCGGGCACGGTCTACGGCTATCGCGTCCACGGTCCCTACGAGCCCGACGCAGGGCACCGGTTCAATCCCAACAAGCTCGTGCTCGATCCCTATGCCAAGCAGCTGGTCGGGCAACTGCGCTGGGGACAGGAACTGTTCGGCTACCAACTCGGCCACGCCGACAAGGATCTGTCTTACGACGAGCGCGACAGCGCCCCATTGATGCAAAAGTGCCGCGTCATCGACCCCGCGTTCACCTGGGGTGCGGCGCGTAAGCCCGAAGTGCCCTGGGAACGGACGATCGTCTACGAGATGCACGTGAAGGGCTTTACCCAGCTGCACCCGCCTGGTGCCCGAAGCAGACCGCGGCACCTTCTCAGGGCTCGCGCATTCGGAAATTCCCGGTTACCTGCGCTCGCTTGGAATCACCAGCGCGGAGCTGTTGCCGATCCATGCCTTCGTCGATGACAGCTACCTGGTGGACAAAGGCCTGCGCAACTACTGGGGCTACAATTCCATCGGGTTCTTCGCCCCGGAGCCGCGGTACCTGAAGACGCCGTTCGCGAACGAATTCAAGGAAATGGTCAACCAGTTCCACGCTCACGGCATCGAGGTCATCCTGGACGTGGTCTACAATCATACTGCCGAAGGCAACGAACAGGGCCCGACGCTCTCGTTCAAGGGCATCGATAATGCCAGCTATTACCGCCTACTGCCGGACCAGAAGCGTTACTACATCAACGATACCGGCACCGGAAACACCGTAAATCTGTCGCATCCGCGGGTGCTGCAGCTGGTTGCGGATTCGCTTCGCTATTGGGCCACCGAGATGCGGGTCGACGGCTTTCGCTTCGATCTCGCCACCATCCTGGCACGCGAGCCTTATGGGTTCGATGAAGGCGGCGGCTTCCTCGACGCCTGCCGCCAGGATCCCGTGCTCTCCAGCGTCAAGCTGATCGCAGAGCCCTGGGACATCGGCCCCGGCGGTTACCAGGTCGGCCAGTTTCCGCCGGGATGGGCCGAGTGGAATGACAAGTTCAGGGACACTGTCCGCGCCTTCTGGAAGGGTGATCCGGGCACCCTTGCCGATTTTGCCAAACGCATCACAGGGTCCGGCGATCTGTTCAACAAGCGCGGGCGCCGGCCGTGGGCCAGTGTCAACTTTGTCACGGCTCACGACGGCTTCAACCTCAATGATCTCGTGTCCTACAACGACAAGCACAACGAGGCCAACGGGGAAGAGAATCGCGATGGCCACAGCAACAACCATTCCTGGAATTGCGGCGCCGAAGGACCCACGGACGATCCGGCGATCACGGCGCTGCGCGAACGGCAGAAGCGAAACATGCTCGCGACGATGCTGCTGTCCCACGGCACGCCAATGCTGCTCGCGGGAGACGAGTTCGGACATACACAGCGAGGCAACAACAATGCTTACGCTCAGGACAACGAAACCACCTGGCTCGACTGGATGGGAATTACAGGGAACGGCCGCAACCTTCGTGAATTCGCGCGCAAGCTGATCGCGATCCGCAAGGCCTTCCCGATCCTCTATCGCAGCCGGTTCTTGGTAGGAACCCACAATGAAGAGCTCGACGTCAATGACGTCACATGGCTCTCGCCGTCTGGCGAGGAGATGACCACAGAGCAATGGCAGGACGGCAACGCCAAATGCTTCGGCATGTTACTCGACGGACGCGCACAGGAGACCGGGATCAAGCGGCGCGGATCGGACGCGACCATGCTGCTCGTCTACAATGCCCATTATGATGTCGTGAATTTCACTCTGCCGGCCGTCGCCGAGGGACGAAGTTGGTTAGGGCTGGTGGATACCAATCAGCCAGAAGCGCAGATGCCCGCATTTGACTTCGGACAGGCTTACGCGGTGACCGGACGATCACTTGTGGTGTTTGGTCTCGCGACCGAGAACACCGCAACACGCCGCTTGCGGCAAGGCCTCGGTGCGCTGCTGGACGTTGCCGAGGCGCCCCTCGAGCCGGCTTGATCAACGCCGCGGTTCCAGGGCCTCGCGAACCATTGGCAGACGATTGGAGGATCTCTGATTGTCGCAGTTGGCGCCGCGGTCCTCGCCGCTTTCCAAGACGAGATTCCGCCCACGGCAATCCCGAGCCCACAAGATGAATGATGGGCGCTTTAGCTGGGACAGCATTATTGGAACCCTGGCACTAACTCCGACTTGCTGTGCACAACCTTGTTGACCGAGCTGGCACAGCGGCCCTTTTCTGTACCAGCCGAACGGCGATCTTGCGCAGTGTCCTCACGTCGTGGACGAAGAGCGCGACGGGAGGATAGCTTGCGGATTCTTGTAGCCGAAGACGAAGACTTGATCCGGGATGTGGTCGTAGACATCCTGCAGGCGCACGGTCACGACGTAATGGAAGCCGATAGCGGCGAGCGTGCGGTTCAGCTATGTGCTGAGGCCGCACCCGAGCTGCTCGTCACCGACATCAGGTTAGCTGGAAATCTGTCTGGCTGGGATATCGCTATCAAATGCCGGGAGGCGAATCCGGACGTCCCAATCATCTACGTAACCGGCTACACACACGCTGCCCCGCGCCCGGTGTCAGGGAGCATCATGCTCCAAAAACCATTCAGACTGGAACGCCTTCTTGAGGCGATGAAGTCGCTCACCGGCAAGTAGCAGGACCCGTGCTGTCTGCCTATAGTGGATACCAGTGCAAGGCCTGAAACCAAAAGAAAAGGCCCCCTCTAAGGCGTAGTTTTTTAGGAGAGGACCCACAGGTCACAGAGCCAACCCGTCCTGTATTGCCTCGTTCCCAATAATGCCTGCGAAGCAGTCGCTCCAGCTCGATAGCTTGATCTGCGTTATAGGCTCGCTTCAAGGCCTTGCGCTCCTCGCCCGCGGCCGTTGTTATAGCGAAGGGATAGAGGCGCCCGCTTCGATCAAGCCTGCGCTCTTCAGATCTTCCCAGAAGGGCGTCGGGATCTTAGCTTGCAATGAATTCCAGTCCTCTTCGATCTGCTGAGCGCTGCGCGCCCCCACCACCAGCGCGACGGCGACGTCCGCCGCTGCAGAAAACTGCAGGGCCGCCGTCCGCAGATCCACGCCGTATCGGGCTGCTACAGTGCGGAGCTTCTCGCGCTTTTCGATCGCCTCGGCTGGAATTTTGAAGTTCTGCTTGCCGTAGTTGTAGCGCGGGCTTCCGGAGATGAACCCGGCATTAAGCGAGGAGCCGATCACAAGGGAGATGTCCCTCTTGCGAACCGCCGGGAAGAGTTCATGCACGGCGCTGGCGTGATCGATCAGCGAATACTGCCGGGCGCACAGGCACACGTCCGGATCGGCATCTTCCATCACCTTGAGGATCGGCAGGGGCGTATTCACACCGATACCCCATGCACGAATGATTCCTTCGTCGCGCATCTTTGAGAGTGCCGGAAAGGCGCCTTTACGGGCGCTCTCGTACTGCTCCTCCCAGCCGTTCGGGAAGAAGGCGAAGTCAGGAGAGATGTCGTGCACGAACGCTACATCGAGGCTATCGACGCCGAGCCGCTGGAGGCTATCCTCGATCGAGCGACGCACGCCGTCGGCGGTGTAGTCGAATACGACGTCATTGGGCGAATCCGAGAGCGGATAAATCTCGGCATGCCGGTTGTTCTTCGAGGCCTTGAACAGCTTCCCAACTTTCGACGAAAGCAGATATTCATCTCGCTTCTTGGTGTGGAGAAGCCGTCCGAACCGCCGCTCGGCCAGCCCGAAGCCGTACCATGGCGCAACGTCGAAGTAGCGCACCCCGACCTCCCAGGCCGCTTCGAGCGTGCTTTCGGCGTCCTTGTCGGTGTGCTTGTTGAACTCGTTGCCGAGCGAAACCCCGCCGAGCCCGAAGCGAAAGCGGGGCTCAAAAATCTGCTGCGCGCGATTGGGCATGTTTGGATTGACCTTTCGCCATTGGCGATCACCTGACGTGTCGGGCATCAAGGTGCGCTTACTTGATTGGACCTACGAGACCTCTGCCGATCTGAACTAACAACCTCGGCAGATGCTTTTGATCTTTTTCTCCAAGGCAACGTCTGCTGGATCGCGCGACTGCGCGCCGACTGACCTATCCATCGGTCGTTGCTCGACCGCTGGCGTCGGCGAGCGATGGCTGTGTCGTTTGCTGGCCTCTGCAGAATGAACAAAAACCAGCGCGGCTACGACGGCAAGTGATGCTAACGCAAAGACTTTCAGCAACTTTTGCAAATCTTCCCCACTGTCCTATCGGCCTGGTTGTTCTCTCGATCGATCTTGGCGTCGCTGTCCTGTTCGTTCGTAGTCGTCGGTTTTCCGATTCCGCCCGCAGGCGCAGTGTTCTGCGCGTTGGCCGCCGGAAGCGCCTGACGGGGCCGCCGTGCCTGCCGTATTTGTTCCCGGTGTTGATCCCGTGCTGAGCCCGTTGCCATTCCCCGCGCGTTGATCGGGGAGTTGGCCCGTTGCCGCGTCGCCGGTCGTCTGGTTGTTGGTGGTGCCGATCGCCGCATTTCCCGGGCTCCCGGTCGGCCCTGTCGCGGACGACCCATTTCCGTTCGTCCCGTTGGCAGCCGTGCCGGCAGATCCTGCCCCCGCAGATGTTGAGCCTGTTCCTGCAGCACCTGACGTGGGGCCGCCGCCCGTACCACCACCAGCGGATCCGCCGCCGCCGCCTCCGCCTCCACCTCCACCTCCACCCTGGGCGAACGCGGCCACGGGAACGAGAACAGCGGCGAGCAGAGCAAGTCGGGAGAGCTTCATGTCGACACTCCTTTTGCGACCAAGCCACCTCCGCACGTTTCGTTCCTGTCATCCTCGGGCCTTATGAGGAACCGGTAGAACTCGCCCTCGGCCAGCACCCGCGCGATATCGCACGCCACTACTGTCGCCCCCGACCCGCACCCAACATTGATGCAGGACTGCCCCCAACGAGAGTACCGGCCATTTGAGGTGTTCTCGGAAGCATCGAGGAGAAGCCGGGCGTCCGGAAATAGCACACGAGGCTAGGCGCGGCCCTTCAGAGAATCGAGACGCTTGCGGAGAAACGCCAACACCATGATCTCGTCGGAGGTGAGGTTGCCATACTGGCGCTTGAACTTCTGCGCGATCTTGGCTTCAATCATCTTCACGAGGTCACCGGACATATAGGCGTCCAGGACTTCCGGATGCACGTAGCACTTGCGACAGATTGCCGGTGTGTTGCCGAGCTGCTTCGAGACGCTCTCGATCGCAGCTACTACGTTGCGCTTCGCCTCGGCCTGGCTATCGTACCTTTTGAATTCGGCGAGGGCCAACGCTGCCAAAACCGTCCCGGCCCAAGTGCGGAAATCCTTCGCGCTGAAGTCCTCGCCCGTAATGTCCTTGATGTAGGCGTTGACGTCGCCGGAATCGACGGTGCGCGGCTGTCCGTCGTCATCCAGGTATTTAAAGAGTTCGTGTCCCGGTATCTCCGCGCAGCGCTTCACTATCGCGGCTATTCGCTTATCCTCCACTCGGAGCTTCCATTGCTTGCCGGACTTGCCCGTGAAGTCGAACCGAAGCACGCCGCGGCCGACCGCGACGTGCTTGCGGCGCATGGTTGTTAGCCCGTAGGACTTGTTCTTCTCGGCGTACTCGGCGTTGCCGACTCGGATCAATGTCTTCTCCAGAAGACTAACGATTGTGGCCAGCACCTTCTCGCGGGGCAGTCCGTCTCGCTTCATGTCGGCGGCGACCCGCTCCCGCAGAGCGGGCAGCGCGGCAGCGAACTGGATGATGTGCTCGTATTTATTCTGGTCGCGGAGTTCTCGCCACTTCGGATGGTAGCGGTATTGCTTGCGGCCCCGCGCATCGAGCCCGGTCGCCTGGATGTGGCCGTTCGGCGATGGGCAGATCCACACGGATTCGTAGGCCGGCGGGATTCCGATTGATTTGATGCGTCGGATGATCGTGGCATCGGTGATGCGCCTGCCGTCCTTGTCGTAGTAGCTGAAGGTGGTTCCGGTCCGTTTGCGCGTGTACCCAGGCGTGGAGTCGCTGACGTAGCGAAGGCCTTCTTCCGCGATGGTGGCCGCGACCTCGGCGGTGCGATCCAGTATCTGTTCTTCGTTGCTGGTCTGTCGGAGCATCGGCCTATCCCTCGGAAGCACCCTGGGGATCGAGGCTCCGCTCTTTCTCAAAGGATGAAGATACCAGTTGGTTCCGCTCTGAGCTGGGTGGATGCGCCAGAGACTAGGTTGCAGCGCAAATATCCGAGACCTCGGATGAGAGCCGGCCGGTTCCATTCGACAAGACGCTGCGCAGCCGATGAAGCTGGCTTAAGTTCAGACAATCGCCACAAAGTTCATTGACACGCTCCCACACAGTCAGTCTCCACCAAGGCCGCGATGTCCCTATATTCACTTGATGTCTTGCGTCAGCGCTATGTCATCGAGAAAAGACCGCTCGAGGCCAGCGTCGAGCAGATCTTGCGGGCCGACAGCCGCGCGGGAGCCCGGGCCATCCTGGCTGCAATCGATAAACGGCGCTTTGAAAACAGGTCCGAGGGGCAGCGCCTCCGCAAGATGCTTCGCTTCGAGACCTCTCTCTGGGACAGCGGCCATCAAGCCGTGGCAGGTGTGGACGAGGCCGGAATGAGCCCTCTCGCCGGGCCGGTCTCGGCCGGCGCCGTGATCCTGAAACCGGGAACGCGGATACTCGGGATCGACGACTCGAAAAAGCTTGATGCGGCGGCTCGCGAAGAACTCGCGAAGGAGATCAAGGAGAAGGCAGAGAGTTGGTGTGTGACGTTCGTCGAGGTCGAGGAGATCGACGCGATCAACATCTATTGGGCAGGCATCCAGGCCATGCAACGCGCGGTCCGGGGGCTAGGGCTGACGCCGCAGCACTTGCTGATCGATGCGAAGCGGTTGAAGCAACTCGACATCCCTCAGCAGGCGATCATCAAGGGCGATGCCAAGTCCGCCAGCATCGCCGCCGCCTCGATTCTCGCGAAAGTCGAGCGCGACGCCGTCATGCGGTCGCTCGACCTGCGACACCCCGGCTACGGCTTCGCGGATCACAAGGGCTATCCGGTGCCGGCTCATTATGATGCGCTCGCCAGGCTTGGCGCATGCGCTGCTCACCGGCGGTCGTTCGGACCCGTACGCAAGGCTCTCGGGCTGCCGCCCCTGCCGCCGTGGCCTTCGGCAGCCGAGCGCGACGCCGGCTGAACAGGTCGTACGCTTCGTTTTGGCGGCACTATTTTCGCGACCACTTCTTTTCGCGTACGACGTCCTTCGCGTTTTTGTCGGTCCGCAGCCCGAGATAGACCGGCTGGCGCAGCTCGCCCTTGCTGGTCCACTCCGCGAACTTCACCTCCGCGACCAGCGCAGGACGTACCCAGGTCGTCACCTGCTCATCCTTGACCTTGGGAGGAAACGGAGACTTGGCAGTCTTGAGCTTCATGAGTTTGCCGTGAAGCTCTTCGAGAACTTGGTGGCTGAAGCCGGTGCCGACGCGGCCGATGTACCGCCACGCATCGCTTTCGCGTACCGCCAGCACAAGGGCGCCGAAGAAGGGCCGGGTTCGCCTCGGCGCCGTGAAGCCGACGATCACAACCTCCTGCCGCTGAGCGGTCTTCACCTTCAGCCAGTCGGCGGTCCGGCGTCCGGACGCGTACGGGCTGTCGGCGCGCTTGGCCATGATGCCCTCAAGATGTCTCCGCTCGGCCTCTGCGAAGAACTTTGTGCCGCTGCTATTGCGATGGTTGCTGAACGCGATCAGCTTGTGGCGCGGCAGGATGGCTTTAAGCCGCTTCTTGCGCTCGAGGAGCGGCAGTGCCCGCAGATCCTCGCCATCTGCGAACATGAGGTCAAATGCGCAGTAGAGAAGCTTGGCCTCGTGGCGCAGGGCGTTTTGAAGCAACTGGAAATGGGACACGCCGTCCTTGCCGATCGCGACGAGCTCGCCGTCGATGACGGCGTCGACCTTCACCCTCTCAAGTGCTTTCGCGACCTCGACATACGAGTGGCTGATGATTTTCCCGTTGCGGCTATAGAGTGCGACCCGGCCGCTGCGGATTTCCGAGACCATGCGGAAACCATCAAACTTATCCTCGAAAACCCAATTAGGATCGTCGAACGGCGAATCGATCAGCGTGGCCAGCATGGGCTGCAGGCGGCGAGGCAGGGTTGATTTTCGGGCCATGGCCATACTTTCTACAGAGCTGGCAAGGCCCGAAGCGAGGAGGGTGGAAGGCGAACCCGCGCGGCATCACCAGCTGCGACCGTCCCGCCGGTCCGTACCACCCCCAGCACGCCGGATTTGAATGGAGCTCCCCTTTCCGCCGACGAGAGCACCTGCCGCTTAAGGCCGGCTCGGAAGCGGTCGATGAGGACGCAGGGCGTCCGGAGGCCGGTCAGCTCAACGACTGCGGCCGGCCCGAGCTCGATCAGCGTCCCGAGCGGCATCCGTTCGAGGTCCAGGCCGGCGGTGGTGATGTTCTCGCCGAGGTCTCCCGCTGCAACTGAGAAGCCGGCATCCGAGAGGGTCGCAAATAGCTCGGATGGCATCAGGTGAACCTGCCGCAGATTGGGAAGATGCGGCTGACGACGGGCGAGATAGCGGTGCCGGACGAATGCGCCGGCGTGGGCGTCGCCTTCAACACCATGGCCTTCCACAAGCACAATCTGATCCCGTGACGGCTTGCTGAAGTGGTGGCCGCGATCGGATGCCACAGCCACCACTTTTCCCACCAGTGAGACATCCTCCGCTAAGGGCATCAGGCGGCCCGGGCCAGCGAGCGCCGCCTCTGCCGGAGGTAGCGTGTGATCGCCGGCAACGTCATCGCGTTCAGGATCCGATCGGCGGGGACGCCGCCCTTGCGGGCCATCTCGACGCCCCAGTGCATATGATCGAGTTCGGGAATCGAGTGTGCGTCCGGATTGATGCTCAACATGCAGCCGAATTCAAGCGACGCCTGGTGCCAGCGCCAATCCAGATCGAGCCGCCACGGGTGGGCGTTGATCTCGACGACAACGTCATGCTTGGCGCAGGCCCGAAGCACCTTCTCCACGTCGATTTCGTAGCCCGGCCGCCGCTGCAGCTGCCGCCCGGTCATGTGGCCGATGATGGTCGTGTGAGGATTGGAGATGGCCCGAAGCAGGCGCTGCGTCTGCGCCTTGCGGTCCAGCTTGAAACGGCCGTGGATGCTGGCGACCACGAAGTCGAAACGTTCAAGCACTTCGTCCTCATAGTCGAGCGACCCATCCGCCAGAATGTCGGACTCGATGCCTTTCAGGATCCGGAAATCGTTGCCGAAGCGCTTGTTGAGCCGGTCGGCTTCCCGGTGCTGCTGCGCAATCTCCTCCACCGACAGACCTCCGGCATAGTGCGCAGACTTGGAGTGGTCGGCGACCCCGAAATACTCGAACCCGCGCTGGCGGGTCGCTTTCGCCATGGTCTCCAGGGTCTCTGTCCCATCGGAAGCGTCGGTGTGGCAGTGCAGGATTCCGCGCAGGTCCTTGTCAGTGACGAGCTTCGGCAACTTACCCTTCAGAGCCATCTCGACCTCGCCACGGCCCTCCCGGAGCTCGGGGTCGATGAAGGGCAGCCCGAGAGCCTGGTAGATGTCGGCCTCCTCGCCGGCCACCACGGTTCGGCCCTTGTGCAATCCGTCAGCGTCCAAGCGCATGCCCTTCTCGGCCGCCAAGGCTTGGAGCTGTTGAATATGCGCTGAGGAGCCGGTGGTGAAGAGAAGGGCCGCACCGAAGTGCTTGCGGTCGGCCAACCGGACCTGCAGTTCGTCCGGCGATGGTATCGATGCCTTTGCCGCATTGGCAGCCTCCGCGACGATGGCGAGGTCGCCGACGAGCTCGCAGCCTCGACGGAAATCGCCGGCGATCGTCACGCGCTTGAGCTCAGGCCGGGCCTTCCGGATGGATTCCTTCGCGTGCGCGAGAAGGGCGGCGGCTCGGTGGAGGTGAAGGCGGCCTTCACCGCTTTTGGCGATTGCGAGATTCTGCAGGATCTTGGTCTGCAGCGCGGCACCGAGTCCTTTCGCCTTCTTGATGCGATCGTCCTTGGCGGCGACCTCCAATTCCGCGAGCGAGGTGATGCCGAGATCCCGGTAGAGCCGCAGCACCTTCTCGGGCCGCAAACCGGGTACAGCCAACAACTCAAGCACGCCAGAGGGTATTTCCTTCCGAAGCTTTTCCAGGCTCGGATGAGTGCCCGTCCTGTGAAGTTTGGTGATGATGTCGGCTATCGCGTCGCCGACGCCCGGGATTTCCGTGAGTCGGTCTTCGGCGACGAGCACCGCCAGAGGAACGGCAAGGGCCGCCAGGCTGTCGGCAGCTCGAGAGTAGGCCTTCGCGCGGTAAGGATTGCCGCCCCGCAAGGCTGTGCGCTGCGCGTACTCCCGCAGGAGACTTGCCACACCGCGAGCGTCGAGCGAATGCATTCACCGAGCCTCCCGGTCCACGCCTTGCGCCGCCGCGGGAGTAAGGCGACCCAAACGGTTACTTCGCCGGCGATCAAGAGAGCTCTCGAGCTGCTGAGCTGCGCGAAAGTCGTCAAGGTGCTGGATATTGGGCCCGTAGGCAGCTTCCTTCTTGAGGAGATTGTAGATCCGGCCGGCCACTGACTGCAGACGCTTCATCCGGCCCCGCGGCATCGATCGCGCCTTGCAAAGAGCTCGGACGGCGTAGGCTCGGAAGTAGTCGAATGCGTCTGACATGATGTCAGTAAACGCCGCCTCTCGTCGAGAGTTCGAAGACTTACGCAAAGATCGACCGCCCAGGGCTGCACTTCGGAATCCGAAGGCCCCAGTCTCGGGGGAAGACTGAGGCCCATGGGGATCGGTCCCACAAGGGGCGCGTTGTGGCGACCTGTCATTCAACACGAAGGAAAAGCTCCCGTTCCCTCGCCTGTGTCGCCAGGGCGAAGCTCATTACGCCGAACGTAAGTGTACGCGTCTCCGCTCCGAAGGAACCATTTCGGGCGTCGCGGATTAGAAGACCGCAGCATTCATGGTGGTGCCGGCAGTTGCGCGATGCAACTGGCCAGCTTGAAAAGGCCCCGTCGCCAACGCGGGGCTTTTTCTTTGGAATCTTTCTGCGAACCACGCGCTCGGGAGCTGATCCTGCGGTGGCGTGACAGGCCAGAGAACCAATGAGGAAGGGTGTTTCGCGCGAGTGGCCTCTTGCGCGATCAGGAAGTCGGCCAGTTCAGCGAGGCAAAGCTCGCTACCGCGACAATCAAAAAAGCTCCGATCAGAACCAGAACGTAAGTACCCATACGCGAAAAAACGATGTTGGCGTAGGAGTGTTCCGGCCGGCGGCGAGCACTCTCCTAGGCGGGTAAGCGTCCCTTATGTACAAAAGTGAACTCTAAGTGGGGCCTTTGTAGAAGTAAGCCTGCCGGCGAAACAATGGCGCGCCGGTTGAGTCGTCTCATCAAGGGAGGACGGAGCGGCTCAATGGACGAACGCGCGAAGCTGGCGCACCAGATCGAGTTAGCCACAAGGGCGGCCGACTACATTCGTGACGAGGGCACCGCCAGCCGCTTGAGACGGTTTGCCGACGAACTGAGGCAGAAGTTATTCCCGTCCGCACGGGATCGAGAGATCAAGATGCGAGCGCAGGAGCTCTGGGAGCACGCCGGCCGCCCTGTGGGGCGCGACCTGGACTTCTGGCTCCAGGCGGAGCGGGAAATCAAAGGGCGGTCCGACGAGGCATCCGCTTAGAGGACAATGCGCATGGTCGCCATCATCAAACCATAAGCGCGCGACGGATCCTTGTCTCTTGGTAGCCTTACTGGTGCTCTCTGGTTCGGCCATGCCGCCGAAAACATCGTCGTCGACCGCGCCCAAGCGTTGGACACCCTATGGCTATGGTGCCGGCCCGAACTATATATGAGTGTACGTCCCACGGCGCATTCCCCATTGAAGAAGCCCTTGCTGATCTTTCTATTCCTCGTCTTTGCGCCGATTGCAGCATCCGCGGCGCGCTATTTTTGGCTGGGCGACGGCCGGGGGAACTGGCAGACGGCCGACCGCTCGACCGCCGGGCTATTGCCTTCAGCGGCGGCGCGTCCCGAAGCGGTCATCCGGGTCTTCGCCGCACGGACTGTGCGCTGGCGCAGCATCTTCGCCGTCCACACCTGGATCGTTGTGAAGGAAAAGGACGCAACGTCCTACACCCGTTACGACTACACGGCATGGGGTGAGCCGATCCGAACCAACGGCTTTGCGCCAGATGGCCGATGGTTTGGCGCCGTGCCGGAAACGATCGTGGCTGTCGAAGGCGAGCGCGCGGAAGCGCTCATCCCAAAAATCCGCTACGTGATCGAAAACTACAAGTTCCGATCCTACGGCGATTACAGCGCTTGGCCAGGTCCCAACTCAAACACTTTCGTCCAGGCTGCTCTGGATTCGGTACCGGAGCTGCGGGCAGTCTTGCCGCCAACCGCGATCGGCAAGGACTTCCCTTATGATGGTCGTTGGATCGGGATCACGCCATCGGGAACCGGGATTTTCGCCACGCTCGCGGGTTACGTTGGTCTTACCATTGGCTGGGTCGAAGGGGTTGAACTGAACTTCTTCGGCGCCGTGCTCGGCCTCGATCTGCGGCGTCCGGCGCTCAAGCTGCCTGGCCTCGGTCGCTTCGGAGTTGCTGCGGGGCTCTGAGTCGGACCATCAACCTGGCTCACGCCGATCGACGTCGCGCGCCGGCCGCCCGTGAGCTGGAACGAGCGCATGGGGGCAAACGGCGAGCCGATCGATCCCTCGCCGAGCATCGACCAGGCGATCAACGGTGGCTACCCTTGGCTTGAGACCCAGTGCTCGCGCTGCAAGACGCGATGCGATGTGGATCTGGCTGGATTGCCGCACGCCTCCACCGCCTTTGTCCATGACCTGTCTGGAAGGCTCCGCTGCAACGAATGTGCTAAGGCGGGACGCCCTGCCGCGACGTTGCTACAACTCGCTCACCATCCTCGCCCTGCTTCTCGGAAGACGTGACGATGTGCAATCTCTACTCGATCACCACGAACCAAGCCGCCATCAGCGCACTGTTCCGCGTGGTCAACCGCTACGTCGGCAATCTCGCGCCGATGCCCGGCGTGTTTCCCGATTACATGGCGCCGATTGTACGGAACGGTGCCGACGGACGCGAACTCGCGCTCGCGCGCTGGGGCATGCCGTCTTCACAGCAAGCTCTCCTGCAGGCCACCAAGAAGCGGGCCGAGAAGCTGCAAGCCAAAGGCAAGACCGTCGATTTCAAGGAACTGCTCCGAATGGAGCCAGACGGCGGCACGACCAACATCCGCAACGTGAAGAGCAAGCACTGGACGCGATGGCTGGGCGTCGAGAACCGCTGCGTGGTGCCCTTCAACTCGTTCAGCGAGTTCAACAGGGCCGAGGGCGGGGACATCTGGTTTGCGCTCGACGAGAACCGCCCCCTCGCCTGCTTCGCGGGCATCTGGGCCAACTGGACGTCGGTCAGGAAGGTCAAGGAAGGGGAGACCACCAACGACCTCTATGCATTCCTGACGGCGGAGGCGAATGCCGAAGTCTTCGCCATCCACCCCAAGGCGATGCCGGTGATACTGACCACGCCCGAAGAGGTCGAAATCTGGATGACGGCTCCTGCCGACGAAGCATTGAAGCTGCAACGGCCACTTCCGGACGGCACACTGCAGATCGTCGCGCGCGGCGTGAAGGAAGACGCGAAGCCGACGACTTAATCCACAGGGTGCCGCGGAACACGTGGACAAGCCTCAGCCCTGCCGTTTGTGAATCCCTGCCCCGTGCTAACCGCCCGGAACGAGCAGGAAGGCGGAAGGATTCGTCCGGTAGGAGACGCTCTCAATGCTGATGACCAGGAAACGAAGACCTGCAATCCGGACGCGGCGGGGTTGGGCCATCTCGGTGCTGCAGGACGCTGGTGCTATTCGCGAATGCGAGGAGCACGGCTGGATGCAGGACCGTGCCGACCCGCACGCGCGCGACCGTGCAATCGACATTGCGAGCCACAATCCTCCGGCGGGGCTCTCGCCCGACGATGCGGTGGCCGAAATCCGCGACGTGCTCGCTTCCATTGGCGATACCTGCCCAGAGTGTCCGTCCCTCGATTGGTGAAGGCCCCTTTCGTCGCAGCCGGTGACGCCGTAAGCAATCGGGAACATGGCTAACGTCCGACCACGGACCCCAACTAACCCAAGTCATCGATACGGGAGGCGCGGTCTGCTCCCATCGCATGGGGGGCCGAATCACAGGCGCGAACAGACCGTGGTGACCGAGGCCGCATCAATCGATGGGCGGCCTCGATGTCTTACGCCGGCCGGATCAACGCCACGACGTCGCCCGCGCGTAGCGTCTGGCCGGGCTTCACCGGCACCGACGCAATGCGGCCTGCCGCGGGCGAGAGCACCGAGATTTCCATTTTCATGGACTCGATGATCGCGATCACGTCGCCGGCCGCGACAGCGGCGTCCTCCTCGACCAGGACCTTCCAGATGTTGCCTGGCACTTCGGAGAACGCGCCGATCTGGCCATCGGGGATCCCCGCCGCGCCAGCGCTCAGATCGATCGACTCCAACGCTGTCTCGTCGAGCTTCATCTCGCGCCAGCGCTGACGCTCGGCGTCGAATGCGGCCTGCTGGGTCACCTTGAACGCGGCCATCGAGGGCTGCATCGCAGCCAACTGCGTCGCGTAGTCGGCGTAGGAGAACTCGCCCTGCTCGATCCTGATGTCGTATTGGCCGTGCGGGAACGCGGCACGGGCGTCCAGCAGCTCGTCTGCATCGACCGGGAAGAAACGGACCTTGTCGAAGAACCGCAGCAGCCAGGGATGGCCCGGCTCGAACACCCGCGTGGTGCGCCAGGTGTTCCAGACTTGGATGGTGCGGCCGAACAGCTGATAGCCACCGGGCCCTTCCATGCCGTAGATGCACATGTAGGCGCCGCCGATTCCGACCGCATTCTCCGGCGTCCAGGTCCGTGCCGGATTGTATTTCGTGGTCACGAGGCGATGCCGCGGATCGAGCGGGGTCGCCACCGGCGCGCCGAGATAGACGTCGCCAAGGCCGAGCACGAAGTAATCGGCATCGAACACGATGCGGCGAACGTCGTCCTCGCTGCGGAGCCCGTTGATGCGCCGGATGAACTCGACATTCGACGGGCACCACGGCGCATCCGCACGCACGAGCTCCTGATATTTGCGCATCGCAAGCTCGGCTTGCGGATCGCGCCAGGACAACGGCAGATGCACGGTGCGGCTCGGCACCCGCATAGTATCGACCGGCGGCAGTTCGCGCTCGATCTTCCGCAGCACGTCGAGCAGCTTGCCCCGCGACAGCGCCGTTCCGTCATAATGGATCTGGAGCGAGCGGATGCCGGGCGTCAGATCGATCAGGCCGCCGAGTTGGGCTTCCTCGAGCGCCTGCGCCAGCACATGCACACGCAGCCGCAGCGCGATGTCGAGCTCCATCGGACCGTATTCGACCAACAGATTGTCGTCGCCGGCGCGGCGGTAGACTACCGGGATCGGGCCGTCCTCGTTGCGGCCGATGATGGCCGAACCGAGCTCGGGCGCCTTCAGAACCGTCGGTCCTGCGATCGGATCGTCGCGCTTGACCGGCACGAAGCGGACGGTGTCGCCGGGCCGGAGCTGGCCGACCTTCCAGAGCTCATCGCGCGCGACGACCGCCGGACAGACGAAGCCGCCGAGGCTTGGTCCGTCCGGTCCGAGGATGATCGGCATGTCGCCGGTGAAGTCGATCGAGCCGACCGCGTAGGCGTTGTCGTGGATGTTCGACGGATGCAATCCAGCCTCGCCGCCGTCGTTCCGTGCCCACCGCGGCTTCGGCCCGATCAGCCGCACGCCGGTGCGGGCGCTGTTGAAATGCACCTCATAGCTCGACGCGAACAGCGTTGCGATGTCGTCGTCGAGGAAGAAATCCGGCGCGCCATGCGGGCCGTAGACCACGCCGATCTGCCACGCCGATGTCAGCTGCGGCCGTTCACTGTCCTGAGCTCGCCGCGGCGCTGCAAGGCCTGATGACTCGGCACCGATATGCAGCACATCCCCGGCCTTCAGCGAACCCGTCGCATGGCCGCCGAAGGCGCCGAGCGCAAACACGGCGCGCGAGCCGAGGATCTCGGGCACATCGATGCCACCACGCACCGAAAGATAGCTGCGCTGGCCCGGACCCTTGATGCCGCCGATCGCGAGCGTCTGCCCCGCGCGCACCGCAACCGGCTCGTCATAGGCCACTTCGGCGCCATCCAGCGATGCCTTCATCCGCGCGCCCGACAGCGCGACGATCGCATCGGTGTTGAAACGCAGGGTCGGCCCATTGACCGTCAGCTCCAGCGCTGTCGTCGTTTCCGGATTGCCGACCACGCGATTGGCGAGGCGGAACGACCGTTCGTCCATCGGGCCGCTCGGCGGCACGCCGACATGCCAGAGATGCAGGCGGCCCGGCAATTCCTGCACCCCGCTCTGCGCACCGGGTGCAACGACATCGATGGTGTGCGGCCGATACACGAAGGCGCCGAGCACGCTGGTCGCGACCTGCCCGCTGCGGAACACGTCGGACGCGGCGATCGCACGCAGATAATCGAGGTTGGTCTCGATGCCGGCGACGACCGTGTCATCGAGCGCGTGCGTCAGCTTGGCGATCGCGGCATCCCGCGTCTCCGCCGATACGATGATCTTGGCCAGCATCGGATCATAGAACGGCGACACCTCGGTGCCGGTCTCGATCCAGCCGTCGATCCGCGCATCGCCCGAGAAGGCGACCGTCGTCAAGCGGCCCGCGCTCGGGCGGAAGCCGGCGCCCGGATTCTCGGCGTAGAGCCGCACCTCGATTGCCGCGCCCTTCGGCGTGACCGCGCCGGCCTGGGCCAGTACGTCCTCGCCCGCGGCTTGGCGGATCATCCATTCGACCAG
This sequence comes from Bradyrhizobium sp. USDA 4474, assembly GCF_054057515.1. Classification (NCBI taxonomy): domain Bacteria; kingdom Pseudomonadati; phylum Pseudomonadota; class Alphaproteobacteria; order Hyphomicrobiales; family Nitrobacteraceae; genus Bradyrhizobium; species Bradyrhizobium sp. USDA 4474. The sequence goes on from NZ_JBSRZJ010000002.1 coordinate 2,001,047, forward strand.
GTCGACGCCCGTGACCTGCTCGGTGACGGGATGCTCGACCTGAAGCCGGGTGTTGACCTCGAGAAAGTAGAAGTCTTCGCGCTCGACGTCGTAGATGAACTCGACCGTGCCGGCGGATTCGTAACTTACGGCCTTGCCGAGCGACACGGCCGCGGCATGCAGCCGACGCCTGATGTCGGCGGAAAGGCCCGGCGCGGGGGTCTCCTCGAAGACCTTCTGATTGCGCCGCTGCAGCGAGCAATCCCGCTCGCCGAGCGCGACCACATCGCCCTTGCCGTTGCCGAAGATCTGCACCTCGATATGGCGCGCCCGGGCCACGAAGCGTTCGAGATAGACCCGGGCGTCTCCGAAGCTCGCCCGGGCCGTGCGCTGCACGGATTCAAACCGCTCGCGCAGCGCCGCCATGTCGCGGCAGAGCTGCATGCCGATGCCGCCGCCACCCGCGGTGCTCTTCAGCATCACCGGAAAGCCGATACGCTCGGCCTCGCGCACCGCCTCATCGATGGACTCCAGCAGACCGGAGCCCGGCAACAGCGGCACGCCGCTGGTTTCGGCGATCTCGCGCGCCCTGTGCTTGAGACCGAAGGCATCAAGATGCTCGGGCCGAGGCCCGATGAAGGTGATGCCGTGCTCGGACAGCCGCTCGGCAAAGCGGCGGTTCTCCGACAGGAAGCCGTAGCCGGGGTGAACCGCCTGCACGCCGGTGGCAAGGCACGCCGCCATGATCGCATCGACGTTGAGGTAGCTCTCGGCCGCCGGTGCCGGGCCGATCCGCACGGCCTCGTCGGCCTCGCGCACCGGCCGGGTGAAGCGGTCGGCATCGGAATAGACCGCGACCGAGCGGATGCCCATGTGACGCAATGTTCTGCCGATCCGCCCGGCAATCTCGCCGCGGTTGGCAATCAGGACCTTGCCGAACATGCCTCACGCCTCCGGCTCGAAGATCGTGACCTGCACCGGCGTCGGGAAGAAACCGTTGCAGGGATTATTGATCTGCGGACAGTTCGAGATCAGGCACAGCACATCCATCTCGGCGACCAGCTCGACCGCGTCACCGGGCTTGGAGACGCCGTCGACGACGGTGAAATTGCCGGCGGCATCGATCGGTACGTTCATGAAGAAGTTCAAGTTCGGCACGATGTCGCGCTTCGACATGCCGTATTTCGCGGCTTCGATCACAAAGTTTTCGCGGCAGGCGTGCTGGTAGCGAGTCTGGTGCCCGAACCGCACCGTGTTGCTCTCGCAGGAACAGGCGCCCGCCGAGGTGTCGTGCAGGCCGCAACTGTCGGCCGTGACGCGCAGCATCACGCGGCCTTCATTGGACATGATCCTGGTGCCGAGCCCGACGTAGGCCGAGCCCTGCGCGCGGAGCGTATCCTGACCGCTGTAGCGCTCACCGAAGTCATCGGCGCGATAGAACAGCGTATCCACCGCCTGCTGGCCATGGCTATCGGTGATGCGCAGGGTTTGGCCTTTGCGGATGATCGCCGACCATGGCTTGCGCGCGGGAATTTCGACATCGAGAATGATGCGGCCGGTCGGAACCGATTGCGTGGTCATCGCACGTCTCCTCCGGTGGTCTCGCCGAAATACATCGCATTGTTCTCGTAGGCGCGGATCGCCTCGGCCGTCGCGGTGCGGCACAGATCGTCGGCAGCCGGCGCACGGGTGCGATAGCGCACGATCTCCACACTCGCCTGCGGAAGGGTCGTGGCCGGATCGAGCGGATGCGGGCAATTCGACAGCGCGATCAGCAGATCCATTTCCGCGCGCAGCTCGACGAAGTCGCCCCTCTCGCGCCGCGCCTCGCACCAGACGAACTTGCCACCGGCGTCGATCGCGACCGGCGCAAAGAAGCTGACGCAAGGATGCACGTCACGACGATCGAGCCCGAGTTTCATCGCTGCCAGGATGAAGTTGTCGCGCGTGTTGCGGAAATTCCCGTCGCCGTATTTCGCCTGGTTGGTCGCGGCAGTCGAACCGCCGACCACCGCATCATGCGCTGCACTAGTGTCCTCCGTGATGGCGAGCAGCGCCCGCCCCATGTCCGACAGCAGAACCCGTCCCTTCTGCAGGCGAGCCGCCCACTGCACCTTGATCGTATCGGCGTGATTCAGCCGCTCGGTGGTGTCGGCAGCATTCCAGGCGAGCAGGCTGACGGTCGATGTCCCCTGTGTGTTGACGATGCGCAGCGTATCGCCGCGGTTCAACCGCGCGGTCCAGTACCAGCCGGCCGGAATCACCTCGCGGTGGATGATGGCGTCGGCCGCGATCGGCCCGGCATCGCGCGCGGTCGACGCCGGCAGGGCCCGCGGCGCGTGATCCTGCCCGGCCGATTTCAGCTCGTTGTAGCGTCGGGTATGCGCTTCGATCTCGGCCTTCTGTTCCGCTGTGAGGATCATGGTTGCTCCTTCAAGACGAGAGCGCCGGGCCGTCCCGGCTGATGCTCCTTGTCTGACCGGGTCGTCCCGGCCGGAGCTGGTTGAACCGACGACCGCAGCTCGGCGCTGCGGCGCGGGAAGATCTCCAGGTCGCGCGACACCGTGGCGCCGTAGCGCTCTCGCTCCTCGGGACGGTTGCGCGACCGCTCCAGCGCGATCACGCGCGTCGCGAGCCCGAAGGCCTCACTGAGATCATGCGTCACCATCACGATGGTCAGATGGCTCTCGTTCCACAGCCGCTTCATCAACAGATGGATGTCGGCGCGGATGCCCGGGTCGAGCGCGCCGAACGGCTCGTCGAGTAGCAGGATCTTTGGCTCGCCCATGATCGCCTGCGCCAGTGCGAGGCGCTGCTGCATGCCGCCGGACAACGAAGACGGATACCTGGTTTCCTGGCCGGCGAGCCCGACTTCGGCCAAAAGCTTCATCGCGTCGTCCATGGCGGCGCGCCGCGCGCCGCCGAACAGCCGGGCCGTGAACTTGGCATCGCGCATCTCGCGTCCGAGCATGACGTTCTGCAGCACCGTCAAATGCGGAAACACGGAGTAGCGCTGGAACACCACGCCGCGGTCGGCGTCCGGTTCGGCAGGCAACAGCTTGCCGTCGACCAGGATCCGACCGCGGCTCGGCTGCTCCTCGCCGAGCAGCATGCGGAGCAGCGTGGTCTTGCCGCAACCGGACGGTCCGACCAGCGCGAGGAACGCGCGCGGCTCGACCTCCATCGTGATGCGCTCCAGCACGATGTGATCGCCATATTCCTTCCAGACGTCGTCGAACCGGATCGCGCTCATTCCGCCCTCACCGAGGCAAACCAGGGAAACGCCTTGCGTTGCAGGATACGCAGGCCGACATCGATCAGGAACGCCAGCAGCGTGATCCAGACGACGTAGGGGATGATCACATCCATCGCGAGATAGCGGCGCACCAGGAAAATCCGGTAGCCGAGCCCGGAATCGGAGGCGATCGCCTCGGCCGCGATCAGGAATAGCCAGGCCGGGCCGAGTTGCAGGCGCAGCACGTCGATCAGCCGCGGCAGGGTCTGCGGCATCGCGACGCGCAGCGCGATCTGCCACGTCGAGGCGCCGAGCGTCTGTGCCTTGACTATCTGCTCGCGCGGCAACTCCTGCACCTTCATGGCGAGATCGCGGATCATACAGGGCAATGTACCGATCACGATCAGCGCAATCTTGGAGTTCTCGCCTAACCCCATCACGATGAACAGGATCGGCAACAGCGCCAGCGGCGGCACCATCGATGTTACCGACACGAACGGCCCGAGCAACGCGTTGGCGCCCGGCAACAGCCCGATCAAGATGCCGAGCACCAGCGCCGCCACCGTCGAGATCGCCAGCGCCGAGCCCAGCCGCCCGAGGCTGGCGACGGTGTCGGAGGCCATCAGATAGCTGCCGGTGCGCGGGTCGACCTCGAACGCCATCTGCTTGACCGCCTGAACCATGCTCGGCAGTGCCGGCAGCAGCTTGTCGTTCGGGTTTTGCGCGAGGCGCGCGCTGGAGCCGGCGAAATAGGCGATTGCGACCAACAGGAACGGCAGCGCGAGCAGATAGAATCGCGTCTGCCGTCCCGGCCTTATGTTCACAAGTCGCATCGTCAGCTCCTGTTTGCGGTGGCACTACATGATCAGAGCTTGCCTTTGGCGGCTTCGTCCATGTAGGTCGGGTCGAAGCGCAGCTTGACGTTCGCCTTGTCGCCCAGCACCGACTTGTCGGCGAGCTCGATGCCGACGGCGTCAGCCGACTTCGCGCCTTTGCCGAGCAGGTCCTTCTCGAACAGGAACTTGCGGACACGATCCATCGTCACGCCGATGGTCTTGCTGCGCGTGAACGCTTCGGCATCGGTCGCCTTGTCGAACAGTTTGGTGGTCGAGAGCTGGCTGTCGAAGCCGGCGAGGTCGGTGCCAGAAGCCCTCGCCATCGCTTCCTTGGCGGCCTTGGCGGCGGGATCGTTCGCCGTCATCTTGGACAGCGTCTCGTACCAGATGCCGACCAGCGCCTTGGCGAAATCCGGATTGTCCTTGGCAACCGCGGTGTTCACCACCATCAGGTCCATGATCTCGCCGGGGATCTGCGAGGAATCGAACACCTTCTTCGCGTCGGGCGAGCCGAGGATCTCAGTCACGATGGGATTCCAGGTCACGACCGCATTGACGTCGGGCGTCTTGTATGCGGCTGCGATATCTGCATCCGAGGTATTGACCACCTTGACGTCCTTCTCGCTCAGCTTGCTGCTCTCGAGCGCGCGCGCCAGCAGATAATGCGACACCGAGAATTCGACCAGGTTGACGGTTTGGCCCTTGATCGCGGCGAGGTCGGAATTGTTCTTCAGGATCACGGCATCATTGCCGTTGGAGAAGTCGCCCATCACGACCGCGGTGGTGTCGACACCGCCGGCCGCCGGAATCGACAGCGCGTCCATGTTGGTGATGGTGACGGCGTCATAGCCGCCGGCGGTGTACTGGTTGATCGATTCGACGTAGTCGTTGAACTGCTTGACCTCGATCGTGATGCCGTATTTGTCAGCCCACTTCCTGACGATGCCGGTGTCGGCCGCATAGCCCCACGGCATCCAACCGACATAGATCGACCAGGCGACCTTGAAGCTTTTCTTCGGCGCGGCGTCGGCCGCAGGCACCGCCGCGAGCACGATCGCGCAGCCGGCGACAACAGAGCGAAGGAAGAAAGAGAACTTGTTCATTGCCGATCCCTTTTGCGAAATTTCACAAAAAGGGACTGGCGAAAAGACCATCGCTCCGCCAATCCCTTGGCTAACGAGGTCTCCCGGGCTTTTATCCCGCCGTGCACCTGCGGGGATGTCTCCCCCGCAAGCGGCTGCTCTCGGACCAGCATCTTGCCTGGCAAGATCGGAACCCTAGCGGCCAACTCGGCGCCGTCAATGCACGAGCCGTGCCACGACACCAGCGTTTGAATCTCATGAGATTTTTCGACCCGCGTGGCCCGGCGGCGAGGCCGGTCTGCTTAAAAACTACGCAAGCCTGCTCAGAATTGGCTCTGTCCTTTTGCCATCGACGCAAACAGGATCGCGTCATGGCTCACGCGGAGGGGGTAAGTTCGATGCGCAAGCTACTGAGCGTTTTGTTCGCGGGCCTCTGGCGCGGACTGCACGGCCGGTTTGGTCTGGTTCCAACGCCGGACGTGAAGGACCCGAGCCCCTAGTGCGAGATCGTGCCGGCTCCGCGCTTGCCGGTCAGCCGACAGTCCCGAGCCTCCGCATGATGAAGCGTTCCGGGACCCCGACAAGGCCGCCCGAGCGGTGAAGGAGGGCTTCGCTCTCATCCGCAAACCGTATGCGCCGGAAACGCTGGTCCAGGCGATGAATGAGGTTGTGGGAGCGGCTCGGCTTGACAGGAAAGCGGGCTGAGACCCAGCGAGGTACATATTTGCTCCATCATCGGCCCAGACGTTGTCCGTAGACGTCGGTAGCTAAGAGACCGAATGCGCTCCCGCCTGCGCAAGGTGGGGCACAATGGCGCGGCATCCCCGCCGCCACTTCTTCACTGACATCGGCCGCCTTCTTGCACGCGATTGCGGAACCGATCCCGACGTGTCGGGTTTCCTCCTGGCTTGTTTGTAGGGAGAATTTGTCTTCGTCAGTTCGGCCATCCAGTCATCTAAAACAGGCGACCCAGCGCCCTCGTCACGTCCGCCGCTGTTTACGATGGTCCACCGGGATTGGTTCTCCCAGTCACATCTGAGGCTGCTGACAGCCGGTCGACTTTCAGTCTCCTTGGGGGTCTATGTCCGAAATCGATTCCGCCGAGAGCTCTCATAGAGTGCGCGATCTCGAACTCTCATTTCTGGCTGGGGGTGGCGAAATGGGGACGCTCATCCGCGCCCACGACTGGAAGTCCACTCCGCTTGGTCCGCCGGAGCACTGGCCGCAGAGCCTGAAGACTGCTGTCCGCATCATGCTGACGTCACGACAACCGATCTGGATCGGTTGGGGACCTGATCTGATCTATCTTTATAACGATCCGTACCAATCGATAATCGGCGGCAAGCACCCCTGGGCGCTCGGACGGCCGACCGCGCAGGTGTGGAGTGAAATCTGGTCCGACATCGGCCCGATGCTGGCGACAGCGATGGGTGGTGTCGAAGGGACTTACGTCGAAGAGCAACTCCTCATCATGGAGCGCAACGGCTACCGCGAAGAGACGTACTACACATTCTCGTACAGTCCCATTCCGGACGATCAAGGCGCGCCCGGCGGGATCATCTGCGCCAACACGGATGACACCAATAGGGTGATCGGCGAACGCCAGCTTGCACTACTGCGCGAACTCGCTGCCAAAACGTTGCACGCCCGCTCATGGCAACAGGCCTGCCAACGCAGCATCGGAGCGCTGGCGACCAATTCCCGCGATCTCACCTTTGCCGTCATCTACATGGCCGATCCGGAGACCGGAAATCTAAAGCTGTGCGCATCGACGTTCGAAAACTCGGTGGGCAAGGCACCTGAGGCACTTCGATTGAGCGTCCAGCTGATTTGGCCGCTCGTCGGCTCCGAGCCGTTGCTGATCGACCTGGAAGGGGTGACGAGCGAGGCGCCCGGCGGAGCTTGGGATCAGCCGAGTGCAAAAGCCGCAGTCCTTGCTATCCCGCCATCGGGGGAAACGGGGCGTTCGGGTGTACTCTTGGTTGGGCTAAACCCTTTTCGTCTCTTTGATGCGGAATATAGCGGTTTCCTCGGCCTTGTGGCGGGGCAGGTCGCGGCAGCGGTCGCGAACGCAGACGCCTACGAGGAGGAGCGTCGCCGCGCCGAGGCCCTCGCGGAACTGGACCGCGCCAAGACCGCCTTCTTCTCTAACGTCAGTCACGAGTTTCGTACGCCGTTGACGCTGATGCTGGGGCCGCTCGAGGAGATCCTCGGCAGCCGTCGCGGCGGTCCCGAGCTTCTGGAGCAGGTCGAACTTGCCCATCGCAACGGTGTGCGCCTGCTGCGCCTCGTCAACAGTCTGCTCGACTTTTCACGCATCGAAGCCGGACGCGTGCAAGCGGTTTTCGAGCCCACGGATTTGGCCGCAGCGTCAGCCGAAATTGCCTCCAGCTTCCGATCGGCGATCGAGCGAGCCGGGCTCAAACTTCGGATCGAATGCGCGCCACTTGCCCGACCGGTCTACGTGGATCGGGAAATGTGGGAGAAGGTGCTGCTGAACCTCCTCTCCAACGCCTTCAAGTTCACGCTTGAAGGTCAGATCACCGTGTCCGTGGCGCCTTCCGAGGACGAGAGGACTGCACGGATTTCTGTAGCCGACACCGGGATCGGGATCCCGGCTGCGGAAGTCCCACGCCTGTTCGAACGCTTTCATAGAGTTGCGGGCGCACGTGGCCGCAGCTTCGAGGGAAGCGGCATTGGCTTGGCCCTAGTCAATGAGCTGATCAGCTTACACGGCGGGCGCATCGCGGTGGAAAGCGCTCCGGAAAAGGGCACGACCTTCACGATCGATCTCCCGTTCGGCCGTCGTCACCTGCCGGCCGACCAGGTAAGGGAGACAGGCCAGCCTATCACCTCCACGCCGGGAGGCCGCGCCCAGGAGTACGTCGAGGAAGCCCTCAGGTGGCTGCCCGATGTGAGCCCTCAACTTGAAGCGGTTGGCGAACTCAGTACGCCGGGCCTCGGGGCGCTCGCCCCCAGAGACCCTGTGCGGGCCGGCGCCGGAAAGCGCGTGCTGTTGGTGGACGACAATGCCGACATGCGCGCGTACGTGCTTCGGCTGCTCGAGGCCCAAGGGTACGCGGTAGATCAGGCCGGGGACGGTGAAATGGCACTCTCCCTCGCGCGCAAGCTACGGCCCGACCTCATCTTGTCGGACGTCATGATGCCCAAGCTCGATGGTTTCGGCCTGCTCCGTGCCATCCGAGCAGAACCGGCTCTGGAGGACGTGCCGGTCATCATGCTTTCCGCGCGCGCCGGCGAAGAGGCCAAGGTGGAAGGCCTGGAGTCGGGCGCCGACGATTACCTCATCAAACCCTTCGCAGCGCGCGAGCTTTTAGCCCGGGTCAACGCCAACATCCAGTTGGCTGACGTCCGACGGGAGGCAAACCGGAGGGTTTTCCTTTCCGAGCAGAAGTTTCACATCTCGGAGGACCGTCTCTCGCTTGCCTTATCCACCGGGCGAGTTGCGGTGTTCGAGTGGGACCTGGCGCGTGAACGCGTGACCATGATTGGACCTTTGGCCGAAGCATACGGCGTGCCGGCCGAAATCGCCGCGCGAGGCGTGCCGCGAGATTCTCTCCGCCAGGCCGTCGATCCGGCGGATCTTGCCCAGATCGACAGCGCCCTTCAGCGGGCTATCGAGCACGATGAAGCCTACGAGGTCGAATTCCGGCTTCTATCCGATGGCGAGCCACGCAATCTCGTCGCGCGTGGCAGTCCCCGCACCGCTCCCAATGGTGATCGCAGTGTTGCCGGCGTGCTGATTGACATCACGGAGGAGCGCCGGGCCCGAAACTCGGCGGAGGAGCAGACCCGCGCGCTGCAGATCCTCAACCGCGCGGCGGATGCCATATCAGGCAATCTCGATTTGGAGCGGCTGGTCCAGGTCGTCGTCGACGCCTGCGTCGAGGTCACTGGCGCTCAGTTCGGAGCGTTCTTCTACAACGTCGTGAATGAGGCGGGCGAGAGTTACACGCTCTACACCCTTTCGGGGGCACCGCGGGAGGCGTTCGAGAAATTTCCTATGCCGCGAAACACGCCGGTGTTCGCGCCTACCTTCGAGGGGACGGGCGTCGTTCGGTCCGACAATATTCGCAAGGATGCCCGCTACGGCACGATGGAGCCACACCGTGGCCAACCAAAGGGACACTTACCGGTGGTCAGCTACCTGGCTGTTCCCGTCAAATCTCGATCCGGCAAGGTGCTCGGCGGTCTCTTCTTTGGCCACGAGCACGAAGGTGTGTTCGACGCGATCTCAGAACAGAGGGTTGTCGCACTTGCAGCGCAAGCCGCGGTCGCGATGGACAATGCCAGTCTCTTCCAGGCTTTGGAAACGGAACTCGCCCAGCGACGAACGGCCGAAGCGGAACTACAGATCCTGAACACCAACCTGGAGCAACGAGTTGCCCAAGAGGTAAACCAAAGGATTCGAGCCGAAGAGGCTCTGCGCCAGGCCCAGAAGATGGAGGCCGTCGGTCAGCTAACGGGCGGCGTCGCTCATGACTTCAACAATCTGTTGACCGTCATCATCGGCGGCCTCGACACTATCCGCCGGGCAAAGCCCGCGGACGAGGCGCGCATTCGCCGCGCCTTGGACATGGCGCAGCAGGGCGCGCAGCGCGCGGCCAGTCTGACCACTCGCCTGCTCGCGTTCTCGCGACGCCAGGCGCTGGAGCCAAAGCCTCTGGACCTCAACCATCTCGTCCGCGATATGACGAACCTTCTGCATCGGACACTGGGCGAACAGATCGAACTTGAGGGAGTGCTGGCGCCGCGACTTTGGACGATCGAAGCAGATCAGAACCAACTCGAAAGCGCGATCTTGAACCTGGCGGTGAATGCGCGGGACGCCATGCCAGACGGTGGCAAGCTGACGATAGAGACTGCTAATACCGCGCTCGACGAGAGCTACGTGGCTGTCGACGCGGAAGTGATACCCGGTCAGTACGTGATGGTCAGCGTGACGGATATGGGCACCGGCATGTCGAAGGAGACGCTGGGGCGTGCCTTCGAGCCCTTCTTCACCACCAAGGAAGTCGGGCGCGGGACCGGTCTGGGCCTATCGATGGTCTATGGCTTCGTGAAGCAATCTGGTGGCCACGTCACGATCTACAGCGAAGAAGGACATGGCACGACCGTGAAGCTGTATTTCCCTCGCGTGCGAGGTGACGCCCGGGCGGTCGAGGACACAGCAGAAAGTACCATACCGACCGCTACCGAGGGCGACGTCGTTTTGGTCGTGGAGGACAACATCGACGTCCGTGCCTATAGCACGATGGTGCTGAAAGAACTGGGTTACGAGGTCATCGAGGCTGCAGACGCCGACGCTGCACTTGTGATACTCCGCACCGGGCGGCGTATCGATCTGCTCTTCACAGATGTGGTCTTACCGGGACCCAGTGGCAAGGTATTGGCCGAAGCCGCGGCGAAGCTTCGCCCAGGCCTCAGAATCCTTTTCACGACCGGCTATTCCCGCAATGCAATCGTTCACCACGGCCGCCTCGACGCCGGCGTTCAACTCATCTCGAAGCCATTCACCTTTGAGCAACTCGCTGTGAGGGTGCGAGACGTGCTTGACCAGCGCCGATAAGCAGTGAGAGGACGATAGCTAGGCATTGACGTCCATGGAAACCCTTCCGGAGATTTCCGCGGTCGCCTCAATCGGAGCCCGAGCCTCATGAGGGATTTCGACTGCCCATACTGCCGAACGCAATTGGCCTTCGAGCAAATTGAATGCATCGAATGTCGGAAGCCAGCTGTCTTCGATCCGGACAAGATGGCGATGGTAAGATTAGAAGACACGGGATCATGCTCCAACCGGCAGATCATCGGGTGCAACTGGTGCACCGTTGGGGACGCAACCTACTGTGAGGCGTGCTCCCTAACTCACGTCATTCCTGACATCGCCGATTTGCGCAACGTGCGACTCTGGAGACGTGTCGAAGAAGCGAAACGACGTCTCCTCTATGACCTGCTGCGGCTCCGCCTTCCCCTTTCCTCGAGGCTAGGAATGCAAGTGGGTTTTGACATCTTATCTGACGAGCATGGCCCCGTGCTGACGGGACATCGAGCGGGCCTCATTACTCTCAACCTGGCAGAAGCCGATGACGTTGAGCGAGAGAGCAGACGTGTTTCCATGCGCGAATCCTACCGAACTTTGCTCGGTCATTTTCGACATGAGATCGGACACTTTTACTGGCACGTCCTTATCGATGAACCACGGCTTCACGCACCATTTCGATTGGTTTTCGGTGATGAAACACATGATTATAACGACGCATTAGCCGCTTATTATGCGCGGCAAGATCGCTCGCATGACCCGGCAAGTCACATTAGTCTTTATGCGACGTCGCACCCGTGGGAAGACTGGGCCGAAACCTTTGCTCACTTTCTGCACATTGTGGCGACACTCGACTCCCTGGCAGGGCTTCCGTTGTCTCTCGAGACGCGTGCACGGGAGACCTTGAGAGACCCGTACCTCGAAAGCGATTTCGACGCCTTGCTGGATCTCTGGAATCCGCTTGCGCGCTCGATCAACATTCTCAATCAGTCATTGGGTCTAGCAGAAGCATACCCGTTCAATATCTTCCCCGCCGTCAAGGGAAAGCTGCATTTGGTGCACATGGCACTCGTAGCCTTCAGGGGATCGGTCAAAGGGCCCGATTTGGTCCTTGGTCAAAATCATTAGAGCCTTTAGAGCAGCCACGAGGTGTCAAGAGGACGGCGGCTTTCCAGTAGTGCATTGGGCCCCTCGCCTTGTCAGGCACGACATAACAAGAGATTGGCTCGAAAAAACAAGTTGGCTCATCGCGCGAGGCTTACATGCCGTTTGAACAACTTTTGCCGATCCACAGAATTGAGAGAAGTTGCATGAGCGCAAATGGCGATCAGGGATCTGCCAAGATCTATCAATTCCCCGCTGGCGGCCGCACGGCTCTCGGACGCTATCGGGTAGCCGAACCGGCGGTGGCCGCTCCAAGAACGAGAGAAGTTGTGGGCAGCAGCGGCTGGTACCACGAGGAAGCCATCCGCGCATCCCGGTCCAAGAGCGAGCCCTAAGCACTGATGAGAGGCCAGACCCAAACGGCTCGGCTCGGCCAAGAACTTGCCGAAGCGATTTTCTACGCGCCGCAACGGGTGATCGCATCTACAGGGGAACCTTTGGTTCTCTTGTACGTTTTCAGAGCCCGTGCCGCGCGTCTGCGGTCCAACGCTCACCTTAGGACTTCGATGCTGGCGGTCGCTCCACCGAACCACGCTGTTTGCGTGCAAGAGTTACCTGCGTCCGGCCTGCGGGAAAAGCTCAGGTTCGCCACCGCTGGCGCGCATCGCGACATCGATGCGCGCTTTGGCGCCTTTGATCTGACTAGTATCGACGGTTATCGCCGCTTCCTCGAAGCCAGCGCCGCGGCGTTGCTGCCGCTGGAGACCGCGCTGGAGCGGGCCGGTGTCGCGGACATCTTTCCGGATTGGCCACGGCGGTCGCGCGGGAGCGCCATCGCCGAGGATCTCGACCGCATTGGCGGTGAGGCGCATCCTTCGCCCCCGATCGCGCCTTTAGACCGCAACGGGGTGTTCGGCACCATGTATGTGCTCGAAGGCTCGCGGCTCGGTGCCAAATATCTGCTGCGCACCGTCGCCGATTGCGGCGAGCCGGTGGTCGCATCCGCGACGAATTACCTGAAGCACGGCAGTGGTCAGCCGTTATGGCGGACGTTCCTGGGTAAGCTCGAGAGCCAGATGGTCACACCTCAGGACGAGGCTGAAATCATATCGGGAGCGCGGCGGGCGTTCGCGGCTTTCGCAAGCGCGGCGGGGGGCGCATGAACGAGCAGGTCAATCTCACCAATTGCGATCGCGAACCGATCCACGTCCCCGGCAGCGTGCAACCGTTCGGATTCCTGCTGACACTGTCGTCGGATTTCACCATCTGCATGGCATCGGAGAACGCGGGCCATTTCCTCGGCACCGAGACATCCGCGCTGCTACAGCGTTCGATCGAAGACGTCTTCTCCGGAGCGGCGTTGGCGGCAATCCGCAGCCGCGTCGACTATCTGAGTGGACCGGACGCCGTCGAGCGCATCTTCAGTCTGCTGCTGCAGGCTGGAATGCCACTGTTCGACCTCGCGATCCATTTCTCAGGCGCTTACCTTATCGTCGAGGCCGAGCCGAGCGTGGTTGAGCCCGGCGCCAATTCCGCCGATCTCGTCCGCCTAATGCTCGGCAGACTGCGCAAGACCAGGGGCTTGACCGAACTCGCGCAGGAATCGGCGCGCCAGCTCAAGGTGCTCACCGGCTTCGACCGCGTTATGGTATATCGCTTTGCCGACGACGGCTCGGGCGAGGTGATCGCGGAGGCCGCAGCCTCCGGCCTCGAGCCGTTCCTCGGGCTTCATTATCCAGCTTCTGACATCCCGCGGCAGGCCCGAATCCTCTACACCCGCAACTGGCTCCGTATTATCGCGGACGTCGACGCCGGGCCCGCGACGATCCAGACGACCTCAACACACACCGCCGCGCTGCTCGATCTTTCGATGAGCGTGCTGCGGTCGGTGTCCCCAATCCACATCGAATATCTGCGCAATATGGGCGTCGCAGCGTCGATGTCCATCTCGATCCTGCGCGACGGCAAGCTGTGGGGCTTGTTCGCCTGCCATCATTATTCACCCCGCCACATATCCTTCGAGAAGCGCACTGCCTCCGAGCTGTTCGGCCAAATGTTTTCCTGGATATTGGAAGGGCGCGAGCGCGAAGACGACATGGCCTACGAAACTCACGCGCACCAGATCCAGGAGCGGCTAATGGAGGTTGCCGCTTCGCAGGCTCACTCCTCGCGTGCGATCATCGAATTCGTTTCCGAATATCGCAAGATGATTGCCTGCGATGGCATTGCGGTTTGGTCGGAGGGCCAGCTCACGCTGCAAGGTGATACGCCGAATGAAGCCGAGGTTAAGGACCTGATCGGCTTCATCAATCGCACCTCGCCGGGACGTATCACCGCCAGCGCTGAAATCGGCAAGGTCTATGCCGCGGGCCGATCATTCCGCGACCGGGCCGCCGGCTTTCTTGCTGTTCCGATCTCGCGGGCGCCGCGGGACTGCCTGATCTTCTTCCGGCGCGAGGTGCTGCGCTCGGTAAACTGGGCCGGCGATCCCCACAAGTCGTATGCGCAGGGTCCGCTCGGTGATCGGCTGACCCCGCGCAAGAGCTTTGAGCTGTGGCAGGAGACGGTGGCAGGACAGTCCAGACCCTGGACCACGGCCGACCTCCGCATCGCCGAAAGCCTGCGCGTGACTCTGCTCGAAGTCATCCTTCAGCTCTCCGATCTCGCAGCGCGCGAGCGACGTAACGCGCAGGAGCGCCAGGAGCTTATGATTGCGGAGCTCAACCATCGCGTGCGCAACATCCTGAGTCTGGTGCGCAGCCTGGTAGCGCAGAGCAAGGACAACACGGCCTCCATCGAGGAATTCGCGACGGTGCTCGGAGGTCGTATCCAGGCTCTGGCGCGCGCCCACGACCAAATTACCAGCCTCAACTGGGCTCCGGTGGCGCTGAAGTCACTGGTGGAGTCCGAAGCCGGCGCTTATCTCGGCGCGCGGGCCGACCGCATCAAGCTTGACGGCCCCAACGTCGCGCTCGATCCGAAGGCGTTCGCCACACTGGCGCTGGTGGTGCACGAAATGATGACCAACTCGGCGAAATACGGCGCGCTGGCCGACTCGACCGGCCAGGTCGAGGTCGTCTGGACACTGGACCGCAGCTCCAGCCTGGTAATCGAATGGAAAGAGAGCGGCGGGCCGCCGGTGCAACCGCCATCGCGGCGCGGCTTCGGCACCACCATCATCGAGCGTTCCGTGCCATTCGACCTCAAGGGCGATGCCGAGATTCGTTTCGACCTACTTGGCGTGCAGGCACGCTTCGTCATTCCCGCCAACTACGTGCAGTTCATCCCGGCGCTCTCAGGCGCACCCTCGCGCCTGCAAGCGGAGGAAAAGGCCACGCCACGGATTTCTGAAACCGCGCTGGTCGTCGAGGACAATCTGATCATCGCGATGGCGGCCGAGGTGATCCTGCTCGATCTCGGCGCGCGTCACGTCGAGACGGCCGCTTCCGTGAATCAGGCGATGCAGGTGATCGGGCGGACGCGGCCAAGCTTCGCTCTGCTCGATATCAATCTCGGCGGCGAGAGCAGCATGCCGGTCGCCAGGAAGCTGAAAGAACTGCGAGTGCCTTTCGTCTTTGCCACCGGCTATGGCGAGCGCGCGCCAGTTCCGGAGGAGCTTGCGGATGCTCCGGTGATTCAGAAGCCGTACACGCGGGAGACCGTTGAGGCGTCACTCGCAAAGCTCCGGTGACCTGAAAGTCATCCGAGCGGCAAGAAACGCGGCCGTGCTGAGCTGAGGATTTGCTCTATGAACCGAACTATCCTCTGTCTCTTTCCCTCTTCGGCAGGTTTTGGAGGGCCGCAACGAGAAATGGCGAATTTCGAGCAATTGTCGCGATGCTGCAGTCAAACAGGACTCGCCTCGGGGATGATTTGGATGCATTCTTCCCGTCACCATGTCCCGCGACGGTCATCTCTTTTCCGAGTGTTGAGGGCATATGGCTGACTGCATGTCCGGAAGAGCCGACTTAACCGGTCAATTCAACTTCCTGAACGGCGGTGGCACCGTGGGGGCGCTTATGCGCGCTCACGATTGGTCGAATTCACCACTGGGTCACCCCGGCGGCTGGCCGCAGTCCCTGCGGTCAGTAGTCGGTCTTTTGCTCAATTCCAAGTTTCCCATGTTCGTAGCTTGGGGCGCAGAGCTTGGTTTTCTCTATAATGACGCATATGCGGAAATACTTGGTGCTAAGCACCCGCGCGCACTTGGCGAACGCTTCTTCGACATCTGGTCGGAAATCTGGCCTGACATTTCGCCCCTAATCGACGCCGCCATGGCGGGTGAGGCGACATACCGCGAGAACCTGCCGCTGACAATGAACAGGAACGGTCACAACGAGGACACCTGGTTTACCTTTTCTTACTCGCCGGTCCGCGATGAGAGAGGTCACGTCGCAGGGATGTTCTGCGCCGTCGCCGAGACGACCGGCCAGGTCTTGGCAGCGCGTCGGCGGGATGCGCTTTTGCAACTCGATGAGCGTCTTCGCAACGTCGCGGACACCGCAGACATCTCGTTTACCGCGTCTGAACTGCTGGGCAAGGTCTTAGGGGCTTCGCGAGTGGGGTATGGTGCGATTGATCACGAGGCCGGAACTACTTTTGTTGAAAGGAATTGGTTCGCCCCTGGATACGATAATCTTGCCGGACTTCATCATTTTTCAGATTACGGGTCGTATATCGACGACCTACGGCAGGGCCGCGTGGTTACGAACGTTGATGTCGAGAAAGATCCGCGCACTGCCGTGAATGCCGGCGCATTTCGAGCGCTTGGAATTAGAGCACACCTGGATTTACCCATCACGGAGAATGAGCGAACCGTCGGCCAAATGTTTGTCCATTCGCCGGTACCGCGCGTTTGGAGCGTCGAGGAAGTTACTCTCGTTCGCGACTTTGCAGAGCGCACGCACGCCGCGATAGCCAGGCGCGCAGCAGAGCATGAGCTAAGACTGAGCGAGGGCCGCTTGCGGCAGTTGAACGAAACACTGGCAGCTCAGGTTGCGGCCCGTTCGGCAGAGCGCGACCGTCTCTGGAATCTCTCTCAGGACATGCTCGCGCGCGCCGACTACGCCGGCATGATGTCTGCGGTGAGCCCTGCTTGGACGCAAATACTGGGATGGAGCGAAGCGGAGCTCCTTGCACGTGGCTACTCGACTTTCATGCATCCAGATGACCGGCAATCTACGCTGGCCGCGATTGCTCGGATGGCTAAGACGCGTCAGCCGAGCCGGTTCGAAAATCGTATCGCAACCGTGCAAGGCGGCTGGAAGCATATTGAGTGGACTGTCGCGCCGGAGGCAGACGGTGAAAACTTCATCGCAGTTGGTCGCGATCTCAGCGTCACTAAATCCCGCGAAGCTGAACTCGAAGTTGCCCGAGAAGCATTACGTCAAAGCCAGAAGATGGAGGCGATGGGGCAGCTCACCGGAGGCGTTGCCCACGATTTTAATAATCTGCTTACGCCGATCGTCGGCGCGCTCGATATGCTGCAGCGCCGCGAGGTAGGTGGTGATCGTGAAAAGCGCCTGATCGCCGGTGCCGCGCAATCGGCGGAGCGAGCGAAGGTGCTTGTCCAGCGGCTGCTCGCCTTTGCTCGGCGTCAGCCGCTCCAACCGGTTGCGGTTGACGTCTCCAAGCTGGTTGAAAACATGGCTGAGCTCATGTCGAGCACGACGGGGCCACAGATCAAAGTCGTAGTCGACCTAAAAGATAACCTGCCGCCGGCCAAGGCGGACCAGAACCAGCTGGAAATGGCTCTTCTAAATCTGGCAGTGAATGCTCGCGACGCTATGCCGAATGGAGGCACGCTCCGGATAGCCGCGTCAGCAGATACTCAGTTGGAGGCAGACCGGAAGGTACCGCCCGGCGAATACGTTCGAATTTCCGTGGCTGACACTGGGGTCGGAATGGACGAGGCAACGCTCGCTCGAGCGGTCGAACCGTTCTTCTCTACCAAGGGCTTAGGGAAGGGCACTGGCTTGGGCCTCAGCATGGTCCACGGTCTAGCTTCCCAGCTCGGCGGTGCATTGATAGTCAACAGCAAGCTGGGTCTCGGTACCAACATCGAGCTTTGGCTGCCTCAAACCGAGGCTGTCCCGGACCTACCCAATATCTCACGCGATGCCCACTCGGTGCGAGGCCGCGGTACTGCGTTGTTGGTAGATGATGAGGAGTTCGTTCGCTTAAGCACGGCGGATATGCTAGTCGACCTCGGCTATCGCGTCATAGAGGTGACGTCAGCCGAACAGGCACTCGAAGTGGTGAGAGATAAAACTCCCATCGACTTGATCGTGACGGATCATCTCATGTCTGGCATGAGCGGCGCTGAGTTGGCGCGCACAATTCGCGCGATCTCTCCTGACATTCCGGTCTTGATTATTTCAGGTTATTCAGAGGTAGAAGGCATTGCCTCGGACCTGCCCAGGCTGACGAAGCCATTTCGAAAAGACGAACTGATGACCTGCCTTGCAGCTCTGGCACCAAGTGCGATCAACGGCGCCAGCGCATAACGCCCAAGACGCAAACACCTTTTCGAGAACCATCTTTGCTGCTCGACTACGGCCTTGGCCTTAGCACGCGTTGGAACGGCTCACGCGACCGAATGAGCACACGTTTCGATATGCGAACGACTTGGATCCTGCCTGTCGTGGCCCCTTGTCGTAGGCCACGCCTGTTGCGCCAGGCAGCCACCTCCTCTTCCAAGCTCAAGGCCACAGAGGTCCCCTCGCCATCGTGGTCGGTCGCCGACTGCATCTCGTGTTTCTCCTTTTGATGCTGCGGACATAACCACGTGAGACGGTAGATGTTCCGCTTTGAGGAACAATGGGCGGGTGGCTGCAATTCTCCGTCGGAAGGAGCATACGATGAGCGTGAAACGGTTGATTGAGAGACTTGGCCCATACCCTTCGCTGGTCTTGCTCGCGCTGCCCGCCGCGACCGTCGAACCCTTGAAGCTCGTGGCGGTAGCCGTGGCAGGAGAAGGCCATTGGATCACCGGCACCGCCATGGTTGTGGGGTGCTACGCGGTCAGCATTCTGCTCGTGGAGCGGCTTTTCGTCGTGGTAAAGCCGAAGCTGCTCATGATTCCTTGGTTCGCAAGAATATGGAAAGCGTTTGTTTCGGTCCGGGCGCTTGTAGTCAAAACATTCTCTGCCGGCCGAACCAATGCGACAGCTCGGACTCCGCCGTCTGCTTTGGAATGAGCTGGACATTCCCGATGATCTCCGCGACTTGCCGAGGCAACCTCGCGTCGTAGAGCCGCAACGCGAAAATGATCGGCCATTTGCATCTGGAGCTGGCGCGGGTCGTGGAAGGCGTCACAGCGCTTTGCCATCTCTTTGCTATCCCAATCTCCCGCTGCAATCTCACGAGACCCGTTGACCCAGATCAAGCGCCAACCAGCCCCGATGCAGCCAGTGTGCTCGGGGGCGCAGTTTCAGGAGCTTGCAATGACGAAAACGACAGCCATCGCAGCACTCGTCCTGTTGATGACAACCTCCCCTCTCGTCCGCGCCGCAGAGACGTCACAGACGGCGGGAACACAGGCGCCCTCCGCAGCCGACTTGAAGAGTTTGACAGATATGCGAGTCGGCATCATCAAGGCTGCTCTCCAATTGACGGCCGATCAGGAAAAATATTGGCCCGCAGTCGAGGACGCAATCCGCAACAGAGCGACAAACCGGCAGGCGCGATTGCAGCGGATCGTCGAGCTGCATGACGAAGCCGTCGACCCCCTCAAGGACAGCAATCCAGTCGAGCTCATGCAAGGCAGAGCGGAGCGCCTCATCCAGCGTGGCGACGATCTCAAGAAGCTCGCTGCTGCCTGGGAGCCTCTCTACAAAACCTTGAGTGAAGATCAGAAGAGACGGATGTCTTTTGCGTCATACGTCGTCATGCGCGGAATGCGCGATGTCATCCAGCACAGTCTCGAGCCTGAAGACGAAGACGACTAGTCGCCGGCTGAGGTCCTACTCCAGATCGGAACTTCGCCGACAGAGTTCCTGCGTTCATGAATCGCGCGCGTTCGCCTCCTCCTTCGCGCGCATTCTTTGATCTACGTCAAACGCAACCGGCACTCGGCGATCTCGTGTGTAGCGAGGGAGGCCAGCGCATGCAGTTCGTAAGGAAGATGGTCGTCATGGGAGCGATCCTTGCATCGCTCGGCATCGGCTTGCCCGCATTGGCGCAAACTGCGGATCAAACACCTCAGGCGACGAGTTCATCCCCTGCGCCGGTTCCCGACCAGGGAACACTCAAGCCGGCGGAGCTTGAAGGATTGGTTGCTCCGATCGCTCTATATCCGGACACGCTGCTGTCAAACGTGCTCATGGCATCCACCTATCCGCTTGAGGTGGTGCACGCAGCGCGCTGGCTGAACCAAAACAAGGACCTGAAGGGGGATGCCCTGAAGGCTGGGGCTGAGAAGCAGGAATGGGATGCGAGCGTCAAGGCTCTGATCGCTACACCCTCGGTCCTGCAAATGATGAACGAGCATCTCGAATGGACGCAGAAGCTCGGCGAGGCGTTCTTGGCGCAGCAGCAAGACGTCATGGATGCAGTGCAACGGCTGCGCTCGAAGGCTTACGACCGAAAGAAGCTGGTGACGACGAATGAGCAGAAGGTCACCGTCAGAGAGGACCAGAACAGGCAGTTCATCTATATCGAGCCGGCTGCTCCTGACAGCATTTACGTGCCCTACTACGAACCCCAGGTGGTGTTCGGCGATTGGCCTTATTCCGACTTATCCGGCATACCCCTATTATTGGGGTTACCCCGGCTACATCGGAGCCGGCCTGATCGCAACCGGCGTGGCGTTCAGCGCCGCTTACGCACTCGGACGATGGGCAACGGGCGGTTATTGGGGAAGCGGCGGATGGTGGGGCGGCAGTCGCGTCAATTGGGGCGGCGGAGCGATCGACATCAACCGCGGGGCGCATGTCGAGCACTGGCGCCACGACACAAGGCACCGCCAAGGTGCACGCTACAACAACTCGAACCTTCAGCAGAGATTCGGCAACGCCAATCGCCCCCAAGGCGGTCGGCAAGGATTGGGAAATGCCGCCAATCGTCCGAATGCAGGCAACCGCGCGCAGCGAGGGGAGCGCTCGCAACGAGCAGACCGCAGCCGTCCGGCAAACCGGCAGGCGGGAGCCAACAGAAATGCTGGCAATCGACAGGCCCGCAATCGCTCCACCGCCGGCAGACACGCGCGCTCCGGGAATCGTGTTGCGCATCGCGGCGGGTCGCGGGCTGGCCATTTCAGGCCGGCCGCCGGCCGGGGTGGTGCAGCGAGGTTCGCGGGAGGCGGACACCGGGCAGCAGCATTCCGGAGTGCCGGTGGCGGCCGGAGTTTTCACGGAGGCGGCGGAGGGTTCCGTGGCGGCGGAGGCCGAGGTGGCGGCGGACGTGGCGGCGGGCGCCGGTCGGACATCAACTTGAAGCACGACGTCGTGCTTCTCGGTCGTCTCGACAACGGTATCGGCTATTACCGCTTTGCGTACAACGGCAGCGATAAAGCCTATGTCGGAGTGATCGCGCAGGAAGTGCAGGAAGTCAGACCGGATGCAGTGACGCGCGGCAATGACGGCTATCTCCGCGTCCATTATGAGCGGCTCGGCCTCCCGTTCAGGTCGTATGAGAGTTGGGCCCGCGGTGGAGGCGTTATACCACGGTCATCCGACGGCTCACCACCAGGAGGGGGAAGCCATCCGTAGGCATCGAGATGTGAGACCGGCCCGGCACATGCGCTGTGATCGCGGGCCGATCAACAGCGAAGGTGACGTCACGACCGGGGCGGACTGCTGCCGATTGATCATTATTTGGCTCCCGAGGTACCCCTCGGGCGCCCTGTGGCTCACAAGCACCGACCACCAGTAGCGGGAATTCTGGATGTCCTCTCAAAATGAAGTCGCCGCGAACGCTCCTGACTTCGCGGCGTCCTCATCCGTCTGGGCGCCATTCGCCAGCCGCGCTTTCGTCTGGCTGTGGCTCGCCAACGCGGTGTCGGCGCTAGGCACCTGGATCCAGAATGCCGCCAGCGCGTGGATCATGACGGATCTGGCGCCGAGCCCAATGATGGTCAGCTTGGTGCAGACGGCGGCGCAACTGCCTGTGCTGCTTCTCGCCCTGCCCGCCGGAGCCATTGCCGATTTGATGGACCGCAAGCGCCTGCTGATCGTTACGAACATCTCGATGTTGGCAGCCTCTGCTATCCTCGCGATCGTCGCGGCCATCGGACACGTGGATCCCGCAACGCTGTTGGTGCTGACCGTCCTGCTCGCCATAGGTGCCGCGTTGAATAGCCCGGCATGGGCAGCATCCGTACCTCTGACTGTGCCGCGCCGGTCACTGGCGCAAGCACTCGTTCTGAACTCCGTCGGGTTCAATATCGCTCGGGCCATCGGGCCTGCGCTGGGCGGCTTAATATTGGCAATTTGGGGCGCAGCTGCGGCGTTCTCAGCGAACGCGGCCTCCTTCGCGTTCGTTGCTCTGGTGGTCGGCGTCTTTCTGACGTTCCCGCGAACGCAGACGGCGAACAACGTGCCGCCGGAGCCGTTCCGATCGGCAATGCGGATTGGCTTCACCTATGCCCTAGCTGAGCCGGTGGTGCGCAGCACGCTCGTCCGCTCGGCGGCATTCTTCGGCTGCGCGAGTGCGATCTGGGCCTTGCTGCCATTGTATGTGCGTGAGGTGCTTGGGCTCTCATCTGCATCTTTCGGCCTGATGATGGGCCTCATCGGGATCGGTGCGGTGTTGGGCGGCCTGATGATGCCGGCACTGAACAGGTTATTTCTACGCAACAACCTGATCCTTCTGGCCGGCACCCTTTGCGGCCTGGCATTGGTGCCTCTTGCCGTCGTTCCCAGTGCTGCGACCGCATATGCAGCCCTGTTCATGTTCGGCTTGGGCTGGATTATCGGCGCCTCTAACCTGCAGGCGACCGTTCAACTGGCGGCGGCACCCTGGGTGCGTGCCCGAGCGCTGGCGTTGTACCAGGCGGTCTTCAATGGTGGCATGGGCCTGGGCGCAATCTTTTGGGGTTGGCTGGGCGATCGTGTCGGCCTGACAGAAACGATCCTGACGGCGGGGCTTGCAGGCTGTGCGATTGCGCTTGCAACACGCGCGATACATCTCCCGGCTGAGATCAACGATCCGTCAGCGTCTGCCATAACCAATCCGCCCGCCTTGTCGATCGCCGAAGAGATGGCGCCGCTTCTGTATAGCTCCCGGCACCGACTGCGGGCCGCGGTGAGCTACCAAATCGCCCCCTCTGACGTCCCGGCATTCCGAACCGCCATGATGGGCGTTCGGCTATCTCGCTATCGCGATGGCGCGGTCGGCTGGGCCTTGTCCCGGGACGTCAGCGACCCCATGCATTGGGTGGAGACATTTATCATCCGCGACTGGCATGAACTGCAAAGGGGAATAGGTCGCCTCAATCTGGCAGATAGTGAAGCGGTCATTCGTGCGCGCTCATATCATGTTGGGACGGAGCCGCCTCGTGTGACGCTCTTGTTGCAAGAATGACCTCACCGGCGCGACAAAACCAGCGCGAGATCGACGGACAGACACTTCGAAGCTTCGAGCCGCAAGACAGCACCAATAGCCGATCCAGGCGACAAGGGCTTAGCACGATTGTCTCAAGCGCGCTCGAACGTCGCGCAGATCAGGCAAGTCGAGAAATTTCAGGGATTTGTCGGGAATGTGGTAGCGGGGGAGCGCTACCGCCTTTCCACACACCAACTAAACTTACGATACGTTATCCAATCCTTTGCCTAAAGCGGGATGGCTTTAGTCTGAATCGATTTGGGATTCCCAAATCAGTTTGTTTCTGATTCACCATGCTGGCTGGATAGGAGGCCAGCATGGATGGGCAAGCCTTACTCTCTGGATCTCCGTAAACGTGTCGTAGCCGCGATCGAGGGCGGGATGTCGCGCAATCGAGCCGCCAAGCAGTTTGGGGTGGCGATCAGCACGGCCATCGGCTGGATGCAGCGGGTCGAGAAGACCGGCAGCGTTGAGCCCAGCCAGATCGGCGGCTACAAGCCGAAGGCAATTTCGGGCAAGCACGCGGTCTGGCTGTCACAACGGATCAAGGATGGCGATTTCACCATACGCGGTCTCGTTGCCGAGCTTGCCGGACGTGGCCTGAAGGTCGACTACCACTCGGTGTGGGACTTCGTACATGCCGAGAAGCTCAGCTTCAAAAAAACCATCTCGGACCGTGTCCGCCTGTGGGCATAGAAACGGCTGAGGTCTATGCTCTTGACGGAAGGGAGCGGCCGACAGCTTTTTGGTGGCAATTACCCCGCAAAAAAACATGGTCCACGGGCTGTTGCGCACGTGAGAGTGGTGACGCCGTCAGGCGATCCCGTTTAGGAAATTGATCATAAGCGCGGCCCAGCCCTTCCGTTTCTCAAGGGAGGATTGGCAATGGGTGGATACAAATCGAAGAGCAAGGGCCGCGAGTCGATGTCGGCGGTTCATCCAAATGCGGCAGCGATCGACGTCGGTGCCACGATGCACATGGCCGCCGTGAATGCAGATCGCACGCCTGAGCCGGTGCGCAGCTTCGGTACTTTCACAACCGATCTGCATCGGCTGGTTGACTGGTTTGCAGAGTGCGGCGTCGACACGGTCGTCATGGAGTCGACCAGTGTCTATTGGATCCCGATCTTTGAGCTCCTCGACGCTCGTGGCTTTGCAGTGTTCCTTGTCAATGCGCGCGACGCCAAACACGTGCCCGGTCGCAAGACCGACGTCAGTGATGCGCAGTGGCTGCAGCGGCTTCACACCATCTTGCAGCGACCTCGAAGCTGCCGTTCTTCAGGCTCGGCTCCACCCTTTGCGCACGAAAGTCAAAGCTGCTGGATTTCATTGCGGCTCAGGAAAACCGAGCAGCAAGGCTAGACTAAGCACCACACTAGCGTCGTTTACGTCCGGTTTTGGTACTTGATGAACAGATCAGTGAGCTGCTGCTGGCGCTTGAGCTTTACCTGATCGAGCGGCAAATCCAGGAAACTATGGACCTCGCCCAAGTTATTGAATTTTTCCCCATGATTGAGGAAGAAGAAAAGGGCCTGGCTCGCCAGAGTTTCTGCTTGGATGAGGATTGCGTTGGCTTCCTTGTTGATCTGGCTACCGTTGAGCGTTAATCAAGCGATCGCGTTGAGCTTAGCAGTGGCTGCGCCAAGTTCCGCAGATAGCGCGTCATAGATCTAGTCAAGGATTTTGCCGTAACCCGGCGTTTCTTCCCCCGGTTGAATGCCGAAACGCTTTAGTTGTTTCTGAAGAGCTTGGTTATCTGCGCTGTTCGAAATGAGATTAGCGAGCTGTGACGCATTCAACAACCTTACGTAACGAGTGGGAAAGTTCGGAGAGGATGCCGCTTCCCAATCATTACAAGGATTCCCGGCGCCACTCTCCCGTAAACCCGGCCTATGCCGAGCGAGACCGCCCCTCAGCTTCCGTTGATCGAGCGCATAGAACGCGCGCTGGTGCTGCTCGCCTACTTCATCGAACAGGACGGTGATTTCTGGCTCACCATGTACGAGAAGTTCGAAGCCGAGTTTCAGGAATTGAAGGCCAGGGAAGATACCAAGGCACGCGCTCAGTGTCGGCTGTTGGCCTACAGCGAAGCGGGCGCCTTGAGGGCGATCCGCTGAAGATATTTGAGCTTCAACTTAAGCGACGGCTTCAGCCGCAATCAGCCGGTCCTTGAAGCTATGCCGCAGCGAATAAAACGTATGTACCTTGGTCGGTCGCAGTCCATTCTCTTGAAGGTACTTGTTCAACGCCGCGGAAAGGTTGGAAGACTTGTCACGATAGCGCGGGAAACCCTGGCAGTCGAACATCCTCGTTCAAGCGATCCAGGGCGCCCTTCGCAAGCAGACGCTTTTGGATGAAATCTGTTTCATAAGGCACCCGCGGCCTTTCGACCTCGCCCTTCAGCCGGAGCCACTTGAAAATGTCAGGCAGGTTGAGCCGCCGCCGAATGCTGACGTCCTTCAGCATCCGGTTGAGCTGACCAATATCCTTATTGGCCGTCTTGGGCTCGGCCTCTCCCGCAATGATGCGGCCCCGCCACCATTCGCAGTAATTGATGCCGTCATCTTCGGTGATCTCATTGGCCGGCTTGTCTTTGGCAATCTTTACGAACCGCTCGACGGCGCGCGAACGGCCATTGCGCCAAATGCGGAGCTGATCGGGTGAAAGATCCCTCACTTCGTCCCTCGTCATGGCTTCGTATTCGGTAAAGAGATCGGACAGCATGAAGGCAGGCTTCTTTTCAGCCCCGAACAAAGCTGCACGGGCGGCACTATCGCCAGCCACCCCCCTTGGCGACGAGAGCCTCCAGGCGCTGTAAGCGAGCCTCCGGCGGCTGGCGTAGCAGTTCTTCATGTTCGATGTACTCGAACCCCAGTGAGCGCGTACGCTGCCGCACGGTCTCATAGCTGTGGAGCTGCTCGGTCCGATGTCCGTTCGCGAGTCCCTTCCAGAAGATTTCAAGCTGCTCATTGAGCTGCTGTGCAACCCGCACCGCACGACGCCCGGCGCGATCATCGGCGATCTTGATGCGCGTTGAATGCTTGATGATACGGCGACGATCGAGCTTTGCGAACTCAATCGGTAGGCGGCGAACGAACTGCCAGGTGCCATGACGGCGGGTAAGAAGTCGGGCATTAATCGATACGTGTTGGACGAAATGTTGGACGTTTTGTTGGACGTTTCTTGAGAAAACACGTATCAAACGCGATGCGAAAAGGCTATGTATTCCGGTTATGCGACGCAGAGCAAGATGCTTACGTCCGGTGCGATGAAAGGAGCAACGAGAGTTTTTACGCGAAGTGCCAGGAGCGACTGATTTGAGCCAGGCAAGTAACCAGTGGGGCATAGAGTTAAACGGACCTGAAGCAGATAAGAAAGTGTGGCAGATGCTGCTGAAGCCGCGGTTCGATCCGTTCGTTGAAGAGATTAAGGACGAACGAGGCGACTATCTTGTCTTGCGATCCCATGCGTTCGACGGCGTTATAACTGCGCCACAACCCCATGACGTGGCAAAGCGGCTGTTCAGCACACTGAACGTGACAATGTCGAAAAATGCTGACACCGACCCCGTTGTCAACGGCTCGGTGGTCGAGTTTGTCGCGAAGGGCCTGCCCCGTAAACACCACATCCTAGAAGCGGAAGGTGCTACAGTGCGTATACGGGGGGGCATCGCCACGCTGACGGTTACAGACGCCCATGGAAATGTGATCCAGCCGCCACAGGCGCCGTCTAGGGCTCAGCAGTGGATGCGAGCAGCAGCGCTGGAGCCGGAAATCGGCAGTGCCCTGCGCTATTTGGAGGGGAAGCCTGGCTGGCTTGAGCTGTACAAAGCTTACGAGGCCGTCCGAGATTTGCCCAATAGCGGCATATTAAAAGGCGAGATCAAGCGATTTACTCAGACAGCCAACGTTGGAGAAAGACACCATCCCAACCAGAAAACGATGCGCCACAAGCGCCCGATGGAGTTATGGGAGGCACGCGCGTTTATAACCGGTGGGTTTCGGCGGCAATCGACGACGTCCTGGCGAAGAACCCTATGTGAACCGGGACTTTCATGTATTGCTTTATTGATGAAAGCGGAAATACAGGCTTAGAGCTGTTCGATCCGAACCAGCCAACCCTGTACTACGGCCTACTTACGGCTCAGGCAAACCTTGACCTCGTGGCAGAGCCGTTGCTGAAGGATCTGCGCCGTAGTCTAGGCGTAAAGCGAATACATGCGAACGAGCTCGGCGTAGGACGGCTCTCTACAATCGCGGAGAAACTGATCCGCTTCAGTAAGAAGAACGATTTGCGTTTTTCGTTATTGAAGGTCACCAAGCCCGATCATGCCATCATCTGCTTTTTTGACCAGGTTTTCGACTCTGGTATGAACAAAGCTGTTCCGTGGCATCACTACTTTACGCCCCTGCGATACATTCTCGTTTTCAAGGTTGCCCATCTATTTGACGAGAATCTTGCCAAGGATGCCTGGAAGGCCCGCCGGGAACGTAACACGGCTCGTGCTGCGCAGATGCTCACCAAGATCTGCCATGAACTCCTCGCGCGTGTGGACAAGTTGCCCGATGCTCGATCACGAGAGGTTATTTCGGGGGCGCTCAGATGGGCTGCAGAAAATCCACATGAAATCAGCTACGGAGTTGGCAACTACGACAGCGCCTTGCAGATATCGCCCAACCTCATCGCCGGCAAAGCGATGCCGACGGCGCATGCAAGCGATCGCCGGGACACCCCGCCCGTGGACGTTCAGATCGTCACGGCAGGTCTCCTGGCTCGCAGGTCATAGCTTTCTTCCCGTCTTCCCGGCGCGCGAGGCACCAGTGACACTTGTTCGGAAGCAGCTCGCTGCTGACGGTTACGGGGGCAGCGCCGGAATTCCGCGCGGTCTGGCGCAGTTCACCGGCTTCCCTCTTAGCCACTAAATCTTGCGATCCAGCGGAACCGTGACGCCCACATGTGGTGATATTCGCGGACAGTGTCAACGATTCGTTTGAGGCTTCCGCGCAGATTGGCTGTGGAATATGGGAGTTCCGGTCAGCGCTCTGGCCAGACCTAGGCCGACCCGCGATCGAGCCGCGCAAAGATCGTGCTCGTCAGCGCGCCCAACAGACTCCAGAACACCAGGCTTGTCAGCGTCACCGCGACCATGAACTGATGCGACAGCGAGGACGGCACGTTCGTCTCAACCTGCTCCAACTCCGGCGCACCGATCAGATGCGGCAAGAGGAGAAGTATCACACCGGCGATCGCCGCCGGCACTGAACGGCGAAAGGCAATCAGGGCAAGCCCTCCAGCCGTCGCCAGCACGGCTGCGAGCCACCAGATTTGGCGAGACAGCAATGGCGCGGCCGGTACGCCAGGCAATTCCGGGGGCAGGCCGAGCCCAGGCGCGATCGTGAAGACGGCAAAGCCCGCCAATCCCCACAACAGGCCCTCGTGCCAGGAAACACCGCCGCCAGTCGCGCCGCCACGGACGGCGAAGAAGCCGGCCAAGAGCAGCGCGGAGCCGATTGCGGTCAGCACATTGGCCGCGGCCGTATAGGCGTTGCGCTCAAGCCCTTCGCGCGGCTCCCAGGCTTCCCTGCCGTGGTCATGGTCGGCGTGGCTGTGCGTCGAATGGTCATGATCGTCCGCAGCCCCCTGCGTCGCGGTCGCAGCGTCATGCTGGTGCGTCTCCGCGGCCTTCTCGAAGACCTCGGCCTTCAGGATCAAGGGGACGGTGCCGAATTGCTGGGCGACCGTAACAATGAGACCAACGATGAAGCCGGCGACGACCGACGAAAACACGATCGAGCGAAACGTGCTCATGCGGTCCCGGTCAGTGGCAGGGGAAGGCGTTCGAATGGCGCACGTCGTGCGCGGCATTGTGGATGACGTCGATATGGGAGAAGCCCACGACGCCGATGATGAAGACGCCTAGCACCATAGCCATCAGGGCTTGCGAAAGCCGTCCCACCTGCCCGATTGCGACCGGCAGATGCGTTACCTGGGATTGGCTCATTGCAATTCTCCACGTCCGATTTGAGCGTCTTCTATCAGCTTCCGGGCGACGTCGCGACTGGTAAGATGCAGGCCTGCCGGAATGCCCTTGCGGGCAATCTTTGGGGCAGCGGCCGCTCGGAACGCATTCTCAAAGCGCAGGAAGTAGCCAACGCAGTCCTTCGGCGGATCGGCGCCGAGCAGCGTACGAAACGCTCCCCGATGAGCGGCGCAAATCGCGCCGTGTCCCCTGACGCAAAAGACCAAAGACGCGATGTCGTCGCGCCAGTGTGTCTCGTCCTTCATGTCGAGATCGTACGCCCACGCCCGAGCGGGTTGAGCAGGCGGACGATCTCGCAGACGGCAACGAGGCCGACCAGCCATGCGGCGCTGCGCAGCCCGATCCGTGCCACGGTTGCCAATGTAAACGCACCTTGGCCACCCAGGACAGGCGTAGCGGCGAACAAGGTGATCTCGTACGCGGCGTAGGCACAAATGAATGCAAACGCCAGTACCAGCGCCGTACGGACTTGCGGGAGTGCGCCGAAAGCCAGCGACGATGCCGCAGTTGCGGCCAGCGCCGCGGCGCCGATGACAAAGCCCCAGGCCATCGTGTTTCCGTCCACCGGATAGTGCAGCAAGCCAAATCCGATCGTCTGATTGACCAGCCACGCGCCCGTCAGCACGAGCAGAGCCGGCCCCAGTCGCAACGTCGCGGCGGCGATGATGGCAAATGCAGCAAACGGCGTCGCACAGGCGAACACGAAGCTCGCAAGTGCGCACGACACCGTCAGTAATCCAAAACAAAACATGGTGGCGTAACGCTGCTCAACCGGATTCAGACGGAAGCGGTCGGCATCAGGCGACAGAAGTTTGAAAACCATCAGCGAAGTCTCCTTTTATGCAATTTTACCTGCATTTGCCGTCGCGGGACAGCATCTTGGCGGTCAATGAGGGGCTTCCATGGGGTTTTCGGGTTCAAAAAGGTCGGTCCGATCGTACGAGCCACTCGACCAATATCTTGACCATGACATTCCTTCGTTCCGGACCCGATCTCTCGCGTAAGCAGGACGTAAGCCGGCGGGAGAAAATCGGTGCGGTTTTTCGGATAGGAACGTCGCTTGGTGATTTGCGAATATCCAGTTTCTTCAAATGGATATCGTAGTATAGCGTGCCCTATCGCATTTTTCGGATGGGCACGTTGTCTTGCTCCGAAGGCAAAGGCCACGCGTTCGAGTCGTGTCGCCGATCCAGACCGATGTCCAGATGGTCGTCCTTGAGCCGGCTCAGAGCGGTGTTGCTCACGCGCTCCGTCCGTCGCCTAGGGGGACGGCGTTGCGTCGGACTGGACCGCGGCAGCGCGCGCACGCCGCCGCATCCCGCGCGTTCAGGCCGGGCAACGATGGCCTCCCCCCGCAGAGTCGCTGCGGTAACGGCTGGCCGAGGTCTGGTAGTACCGCGCGCAGATGGCCACCATGGCCTCGATCAACGATCCCCACGGCGCCGGAAAGCTCTCTTCAGCCATCACCCGATGCAGCATGCGCGTATAGCCGGCGAGGTCGTCTTTGAGAAACTCCACCACAGGCATAGCTGGATAACGCTGCAGCATCAGGATCGCCGCGTTGTCGGCCTCGCCGGCCGACTCGTCCTTGTCTCGTCCGTGCAGATCGTTCTGCAGACGTCCTATCGCGGAAACCAGCCGCAGGACCTGGCGAAACGCCGGACGTGCGCGCAAGCTCGCCATGTCCAGCCCCCACAGCAAGGACAGGCAACAGAACACGTTCGCGTAGGCTATCGAATCGATGCCGTTGTGCAGGTACTCGGCGTAGGACCAGCGTTCCCGCCCTGCCGCCTGCGCGTGTCCGGCGCGCAGCGCCGCGCAGTAGCGCCGGGTAGCGTCAAGAAGCTGAGCATAGTCGCGACGATCGTAGGCGAGCGCGGCCAACGAAGCGCGCAGCGCAGCGCAACCCTCGAATCCGGGGAGCGCGCACGGCTCGCCGTGCCCCAGCGCCTGCTCCACCGCGACGAGCTGCTCCGGCAAGATCAGGCCAAGGTCGTTGCAATCGTCGAGCCAGAACAGCAGCGCCAGTTCGCGATAGAACGCCACGATCAGTGTTTCGTCCTGCGGATCGCGACCGGTGCGGACGCTGATGTCGCGCAGGCTCGGACGGATACGATGCAGAATGTACTGGCCGCCGTTGACCGCTTCCACGGCATGCTCGTCAGCGAACCCGGTCAGGGAACGCCCCCACTCCAGCACCTGATGCAGCGCGCGTTCTTGCTGGGTCATGGTGCCGCCCCTGTTCCCTCGGTCAGCACGCGCCGTCCCCAACGAAGCGCCAGCCACAAGCCCGCGAGTTCGGCCACGCGCACGACCCGAGTGGGGCAATACAGTTCCTTTCCGATCCACAATGGCGTTTTCGGCAATGCATGTGCCGCATGCCGGGCGAGCATCCACTTTAGCGCACGCGCCACCGCCTGGGCGATGCGCCGGCGCTCTGTGGCTTTTCCGCTCTCGGCCACCACGCGTAACGCGAACAACGCATAGGCGGTTTCCTCGAATGTGGACGCGCGACTAGCGCCCCAGCCGCCGTCGCCGTGCTGCGCCTGCAGCAGCGCGGCCAGCGCGCGCTCGTCCCGCCACTGAGGCTTGCCTTGCGCCAGCGCAGTGACCGCATGCGCAGTGGGATACAGCCACGAAACATGCCATTTTTCGTTGGCCCATAAACCGTGCGGGTTGCGATTGGCCTCGACGTACGCGGTGGTGCCGGCGGCGGGCCTTCCCAACAGTCGCAACGCATGCAGGGCGTGGATATTGGTCGACACCGAGGCGTTGCGCTCGCCGGGGAAGGTGACGAACAGCTCGCCGATTTCGAAAGGGCGTAACGCATCGACCGCTGGGTCGCGGCCTGCAAGGTGCAGGACGCACAACGCAACGGCGGTGTCGTCCGCGTCAGCCGCGAAGTGCAAGGCCGGCCCTAGACCGCGCACGCCCAGTCGGGCCTCGAGCTGGGCGACGATTGCGCGGACCGCCTCGGCGAGTGCGGGATGAGCGAACAGTCCGGCCAGATGCAGGGTGTACAGCGACCAGCATGGCTCGAACACGTTGATCGGCCACACATTGGGAACGACACCTTCGATGCCGCTGCGCGTCGCCCTCGATGCCATCTGCAGATACGCATCGGCGCGCGCGACCTGCGGCGTGCTCCCCCATGTCACGGCGTGCGCACGCCACGCGGCGGTGGCCGCCGGGCTAATGCCGATGCTGCCGTCGTTATCCGGGCATGCGGTGGTCGGCGACGTCCCCCAGGCTTCCCAGGAGTGTAGCAACGGATGGCCGCTCGGCAACATCGCCACCGCCGCCAGCTTGTCCAGGCACGCTTGCCGCAACGGCAACAGCGCTGGATGGCGCGGAAACGCCAAGGCACCCAACAAGCATGCGGCCTCACCGTAAAGCTGCGGCAGGATCAGCTCCGCGCCGATCGGCGCGTCTTCCGGCACCGCATGTGCGTAGGGATCGGGCTGGCGCTGGAGGAACCGGGTTGCCGCCCGGACTGCGTCGGCACCACCGGGAAGAGAATCGGCACGCTGCAATGCCAGTAAGGCTGCCCAGGTGGGCGCAAAGCGGAACAGCGGGAAGTTCGCGCTTCCCCAACCGCCATCGGCCTGCTGCTGCGCGATGAGCCACGCGTATGCGTCCTGCCGATCAAGGACATTGCCGTGGAAGCGCAGCGCCCGCGCCGTGTCGTAGACAGACGGACCGACGCTGCCGCCATCGCTCATTTCGCTCAACAGGCCGCGCAATTCGCAGAGGATCTGTTCGGACAGCGCGTTCACGCTGGGGCCGCGTGCTTGAACAGATACGCGTTGGCCCGGTGTAGGAGTTGCGCCAACCGTTCAGCACGCGGCCCCAGCGGCGCGATGGCCTCCCCGGCTTCGCGCAATAGATCCAGCGCGAACTGGCGTGCTGCCTGTAGGCCCATGATGGACGCGCAGGTCGGCTTCTGCGCCGCCGCGTCCTTGCCAGGGGTCTTGCCTAGCTTCGCGGTATCCGCTGTCACGTCGAGAATGTCGTCGATCACCTGCAAAGCCAGGCCGAAACGGGCGCTGTAGTGATCGAGCACACAGTACAGCGCAGCATGCGCGACATTGTCCGCGACAGCGCATAGCGCGCCCATGCGAACGGACGCTCGCACTAGCGTTCCAGTCTTCATCTGGTGCATCGCCACGATCCTGTCCAACTCGACGCGCTTTCCGACCAGCGACAGATCCTTGGCCTGCCCGCCTGCGGCACCCTCGACTGACACCGCCTGCGCCAGTT
This sequence comes from Bradyrhizobium sp. USDA 4474, assembly GCF_054057515.1. NCBI lineage: Bacteria > Pseudomonadati > Pseudomonadota > Alphaproteobacteria > Hyphomicrobiales > Nitrobacteraceae > Bradyrhizobium > Bradyrhizobium sp. USDA 4474. Next base: position 2,034,687 of record NZ_JBSRZJ010000002.1, read on the forward strand.
CGCGCACGAGCGCGATACGGCTGTCGCCCGGCGCATCCAGGCTCGCAAGGGTCAGGAAGGCGTGCGCCTGCAACGCATCGCCGACCAGGATCGCAGTAGCTTCGCCGAACTTGACGTGCACGGTCGGAATGCCGCGGCGAAGCACGTCGTCGTCCATCGCGGGCAGATCGTCGTGGACCAAGGTACAGGCGTGCATCATCTCGATGGCGGCCGCGACGTCATCGAGCATGTGCTCCGGCGCGTCGACCAGTGTGCCGGCAGCCAGACACAGCAAGGCGCGGGTGCGCTTCCCGCCATGCAAGGTGGCGTAGCGCATTGCCGCCATCAGCTCGGTCTCCCCGTCATGTTCGGCGCAGAGAAGACGCGCCAGCACCTGTCCGACCCGGTTTGCGCCCTCGTGCATCCAGACCTCGGGCAGCAGCCCGCCGGATGCGCCGCGCGCGTGCGCACCCAATCCACCAAGCGCGAAATCATCAGTTCTGTCAGCCTGTGGCGTAGAATTGCTCTGCATGTTGTTCTTGTCCTTGTCCCTGACGGGCGAGCCGCCGCGGTGTACTCTGCGTCGCACCGTGCGCGCGCCGAGTGCAGCAATGCCGCGCGTCGCCGGCGCTGCTGCCTCGCCACAGGGGCATGTGATGCCAGCTCATGAGAATCCGATTCGAATAGTCGTGGATGGATGTGCGGTCCGGTAATAGCGCCGGCCTTTTTCGACACAGCTCAGCAACCGGGGCCGCGCTCCGCCCTCGTGCATGGTCAGCGCCAAGGTGATGCAGAACTGCACCAGTTCCAGCCATGCCAGGTGGTAGCCGATGCAGACGTGTGGGCCGGTACCGAACTGCAGCGTGTCCACCGGCCGGATCGGCTCGGTGCGTTCCAGCCACCGCGCCAGGCGAAACTGATGAGGCGCCTCGTGCAGCAGCGCCGAGGTCGAGAAATGCAGCAGCGGGATGCATAGATCAGTACCCGCGGGAATGTGCCGTTGGCCGAGTCGCAATTTACGCACTGCGCGGCGCACCAGGAGCGGCGTCGGCGGATGCATGCGCAGCGTCTCGCGGAACAGCGCCTCGGCGACGGGACACTGCGCCAAGTCCGCGTGCCGGGTCGGCACTGCGCCCACGCGTTGCGCCTCCTCGACCAAAGCCTCCCACAGCCCAGGCTGCCGCGCCAGCTCGATCACCATCCAGGCCATCGTTGAGGCGGTGGTCTCGTGACCGCCAAGCAGCAGCAAGCGGATATTGCCGACTAGGACTTCATCGGAGAGCGCACCGTCGCTGCGATCAAAGGCGCTCACCATGTCGTTGATCAACCCGGTGCGCGCGGCATGTTCGCGCGCGGCGCGAACGAACTCGCGCAACCGCGCATCGATCCAGTCGCGGGCGGCGCGACCGCGCCGCAAGGGCAGTCCGGGCAGGTCGACCGGGGGCGCGACGATCAACTGCAGCAGTTGCCGGTACTTGCGACGCCATTCCGGCAGGTCATGCGCGGGGATTCCCATGAGGCTGAAGATGAGCTTAAGCATCAGATCGCCGGTTTCGCGCAGGATGGTTACCTCGCCCCGGTCGCGCCACCTCTGCACCCACGCTCGGATGACGGGCGCGAAAAGCTCGCCGATGCCGGCCTGGGTCAGCCCCGCAGGCAGGAACGCCGCCTGGATCGCGCCGCGCGCCTGCCGGTGCGCGCCGCCGTCATGAGCGACCAACGTTCCACCAAACAATTCGGGCGCGATATCTTCGATCAGCGCCGAGGACACGTCCTTGTGTCGGAGCAGTGCGATCGGGTCCGGATCCAGACAGGTCACCATGTGTCCGGCAGGGCCGAAATCCAGCCAGAAGTGGCTGCCCAGCGTCCGTTCCGCGCGCCGCAGCAGGCGCGGCAGGTCGCAGACGATGGCGGGAAGATGCCCGACCAAGGGGAAAGCGCCGGGCACGACCGGGATGTCGTGCCGTAGCCGATCTCGACGGTTCAGCGGGTTGAGCAGCATGTCCATCAGCAGCGCGGCGACGCAGCCGCTTCGGCGGTCTCGAGGGAAGGCCGTGCGGCGCGGCTGTTCCCACCGTCGGCGTACGTCGGCACATGTGCCAGCATGCCGCCGTCGATGCACACTACTTGGCCGGTTATGAACGCAGCATCGTCGGAGAGCAGGAACGCCACCAGCGCGGCCACGTCCTCCGGGCGGCCGACGCGCGGTAGGAGCTGGTGCCGGCGCAGACGCCGTTGCATGCACTCGTCCAGCTTGCCCAGGAGACGCTCGGTCATGATAAGACCCGGCGCAACCGCGTTGCAGCGGATCTGCGCATGACCGTACTGGGTGGCGAGCGAGGCCGATAGCATGTTCATCGCCGCCTTCGATGCGGCGTAGGACGTCAGCGCGGTGTCACCGCTGAGCCCCTGGCACGACGACATGTTGACGATCGCGCCACCGCCGCGGCCGATCATCGCTGGGATGGCCTGCCGGCAGCAGAGCAACGTGCCGCGCAGATTTGTCGCCATGGTCTGATCCCAGATAGCCAGGTCCAGGTCGAGGATCGCGCGGTCGCGCGAAGTCAGATGCATGGCGCTCGCGTTGTTCACCAGCAGGTCGACCCCACCGAAGTGCCGCTCTGCCGCATCGAACAGCGCTACCACAGCCTGCGCCTCGGCGATGTCGATGGCCAGAGCCAGCGCGTGGCCCGCCTCGGCAGCGATTTGCGCGGTACACGCCGTGGCCGCCGAGCGATCGATGTCCCCGACTACCACTCTGCCGCCCTCTCGCGCGATGGCGAGGGCGCATGCCTTGCCGATCCCGGCGCCGGCACCGGTGACCCACAGCCACCTTGCCTTCAAACCGTCCCATCGTGTCCTCCTCGATTGCGTTCGTCTCTCGCGGCGTGCGGCTCGGCCTCAGCCGGAGAAGGCGCACTGCCAGCGCTGGCGCACTCGCCGTCGCCAGCTGCGCTTTCGATGACCCGGATGGCGGCGACCGGGCACTGTCTGGCTGCGAGCCGCACGGCGGTGTGCAGTGCCTGCGGGACTGTCGCCCCGCAGACTTCGGCCACGCCGTCCGATTTGCGCTGGCGAAAGGTGCTCGGTAGCGTCAGCACGCACTGCCCGCTGGTTCCGCACAGATCCTGGTCGACCACGACGCACATCTGCGCCCTCTGCGCACGCAGCCGCACCGGCAGCGCGCGGAACGTCCTCAGGAACGCGGAGGGCTCCCGCGTCGGCTGTTCGGTCAATGCTAGCTTGGGGAAGCGCGCCTCAATCCGCGGCAAGCTCTCGGCCAACTGTACCCGGGCCAATTGCGCACCAAGGCAGAAGTGGATGCCATGGCCGAAGCTCAGCATGATCTTCCCGTCGGTCGACATGCCGGGACTGGTGTCGTAGAACCGCGCGGGATCGAAGCGGTCGGGATCGGCGAAGGCGTCCGGGTCGCGATTGCCAGACGCGATCAGCAAGCGAACATCCGCGTTCTTCGGGATCACCACACCGCCTAGTTCGATGTCGTGCTTGGCGATACGCGGAATGGAGCTGAACATGATGGGAGCGTCGCAGCGCAGGACTTCTTCGACGAACGCCTTCACCCCCATGGCATCTCCCTGCAGCCAGTGCCGCTGTTCGGGATACGCCAGCATCGCCAGGATCGCATGGTCAATCGTCGCGGCAGTGGTGGCGAAACCGCCCAGCAGCATGCCCCACAACATGCTGATCAACTCCGCATCCGACAGCGTGTCGGCATCATCGTCGTGCGCGCCGACCAGCATCGACACGATGTCGTGGCGGGGATCGGTACGCTTGCGTAGTATGAGATCGCCGAAGTAGGCCTTCACTCTGGCACTGGCCGCGTCCGCCGCGGCGAGCTGGGGATCGCTGGCCTGCGGGCTCAGGCCTTCCAGAATGGCGCCGATGCCGGTAGCGAGTTCGAACATGTCGTCCTTGGGCATGCCAAATAGTTCGGCGAATACAAGCATGGGCAGTGCCAGCGCGAATTCCCGATGCAGGTCCACGGCCTCCCCGCGCTCCAGCGCGGGCGCCATGCTGTCCATGCGCGCTGCGACAATGCGCACGATGCTCGGTCGCAGATTGTCAATCTCGCGCATGGTGAAATCGCGCGAGATCAGCCGGCGAAGACGCGTATGCGCTGGTGGGTCTTTCATTGCTATCGTGGAGGCCAGCAGATCGAACGAGAGGCTGTTCGCCGCCTGCGGAAAATAGCGCGCCAGTTCGCCTGGCGCCGGCCCCCGAAACGCATCGCCGGTGGCATTGAGCACCCAGTAGATGTCGGCGTGGCGGCTCAACAGAAAGAGACCCGACGCCGCGCGATGCTACCGGATCGTGCTCGCGCAACCATCGCATGAACGGATACGGGTCGTGGATGCGCGCCGGCAACGCCAGTTCGGCGAATGCGTCCCGGCATGCTGCCCTGGTTTCTTGCACATCCATCTTGGTTATCCGTCGGCTGGCTGATCTAACCTGTGCGCGGGAGGCGCGCGGGAAAATCGCGGAGACGATCGCGATCCCTCGGCGGCGTGCGCACATCACCAGAGCGCCGGAACTCCTCCAAACCGTCAGTGACGATCTTCTTGCGCAACTTCAGTTCTTCGGGCGCCACGGCCAAGCGCAGTGCGGGAATGCGCTGGAAGATAGAACCGAACACCACCTTGAGTGTCAGCCTGGCCAGCGACCCGCCGATGCAGGAGTGCGGCCCGTAGGAGAATGCTAGGTTCGCTTTCGTCGGCAGGAGTTGTTGAGACACGGCGGCACTTCAATCTTAAAGCGGTGGAACGCGGAAGATGGTCGAGGCGCTGCGGGCAGCGCCTGCGCGTGCGCTTGCATTCACTCCTGTTCGTCGATGTTGACCGGCGGGGAAGACGGCTGAATCCTATGGCCTCAAGCTGCCTTTAGCCACCTACCGAATCTTGTAGTAGCTCGGAACGCCTGTGGCGCTAAAATGGAAAGTCGATCCCCACGCGCCAACATACGAACGTATTTCCGATCGGTATCCGCCTATTTTTGGTTGGCTACATGCGCGTGTCGCCGGACTCCGACCGCCAGAACACCGACTTGCAGCGCGACGCGCTGCTCGCGCCGGCGTTGATCCGCTTCACTTGTTCGAGGATGACGCCGCGCCAAAGCTGCCCCGCGACTGGTCGCATTGGTGTCATCAACGGCCTAGCAGTAAGCAAACTGGCAGGAGATCAGAATGTTGCAGCTCTCATCTCGTTCAGGACTAAGACGATAATGTGCATGATCTGTCCACAGCGTCGCTCAACAAAGAGCGATCTTACACCTACAGCTCTCAAAGAACCCGAGCGGTCGGTCCATCAATTACGTCCCGAAATTCACGAAGGAACAGTCAATTGGGATTGCCGAACTCGTGTAGACTGTGTCGGTATTCTGACAGAGGCACAATCTCGTGTCAGGTCCAGTACAACGCGCATAGTAAACGTTGGTACTGTCGAAAGCCCATTTAGCTTTGTGACTTGCTGGCGCCGCCGGGGATGACCATTGCTCAAAACAAATTGCTGGAGAAACAGGGCTAAAAGGCAGCAATGCTCTCGCTCCAAACTCTCTATCTCGCTGCGGAAGAAAGGTCCGCTCGTTCAGCTCGTTTACGTGCGCTGCACCCCTGACAGCTCTGTTCGGACATATCCACTGCGACCGCTTAGACATATAGAACAGCTAAAACCTGGTCTCGAACGTATTACCGCACGTAATGCACCCAGGTTCATGGCTTGCGCTTCGACTGGGTTAGCTTGGCATCGAGTTCTTTCGTCAGTCGGCCCAACCACTGGCTTAGTTCGAGGACTCGCGCCAAATCCCACGATTCGTTCACCGCCCATTGTCGAGTTCATGTTTGTCTTTCGGCTGGCACGATGCTTGCTGAAGTTCATTGCTCCCGGGGCGAGGAAGAACTGCAAGAGCTTGGAAAAGCAAGATGAGCACGAACGCTTTGATCGGTGGCGTCATTCCGCGCACCGATGTTGTGAAACGTGCGGCGCGCATTGGTGCCGAAGTCAAAAATATCAAGTTATCAGGCGATCTACCGGATAACGCAATCGCCGCGATCAACAGCCTATTGCTAGAGCACAAGGTGATCTTCTTTCGGAATCAAGGACATGTTAATGACGCCGAGCAGGAGCGCTTTGCCGCTCGTCTTGGAAAGCTGGTGCCACATCCGATGCTCGGTGCTACCAAGGGGACGGCGTCGCTTCTCGAATTGGACTCCACTCGCGGCGGCGGTCGCGCCGACGTTTGGCATGCGGATGGAACCTTCGCCGACGCTTATCCCAAGATTCTGGTACTACGGGCTGTTGTAATTCCGATGTTTGGAGGCGACACGGTGTGGTCGAACACAGCTGCCGCTTATCTTGGTTTGCCGCCGCCGCTACAACGGCTGGCCGATGGCCTATGGGCCGTTCACAGCAACGTCTTCGATTACGCCGGGATCGCGCGTGTCCGCGAGATCGATAAAAAACACTTTGACGAGGTGTTCACCAGAACGGTTTTGGAGACCGAGCATCCCGTGGTACGCGTCCATCCCGAAACAGGCGAGCGGACGCTAGTGCTCGGCGCGTTGGTGAAGCACTTTGTTGGGATCCCCAAATACGACGGACAAAAGTTGTTCGATCTGCTCCAATCTCACATCACCGCGCCCGAAAACACCGTGCGCTGGAACTGGTTAGAGGGGGATATTGCGATATGGGATAACCGCGCAACGCAGCATTACGCCCTCAACGATTACGGCGACCAGCATCGCGTCGTACGTCGCGCTACGATCGAGGGTGACGTGCCCGTCAGCGTCGACGGCAGGAGCAGTGTAACGCGCCTGAACGGGACCGAAAAACTGCACGTCGACACCCAGGACTCTGCCGGCTGAAAACCGGGAAACATTGGTTACCGCAGTCGTTTCGGACAAACGCGGAAGTACGCTTTCCGACGCCGCATCTCAGCTCTTAACGCCAACTTCGGCAGCGCTTGGCTGTGCTGGCAAACATTTGTGTCGACAACGGCTTCAACGAAAGCTTGATGCATCACTATCCTTCGCCGGCGGCCGCCCCGTGGCCACGTTTCAGTTTAGAAAACGCGCGATCAGTGGCCATAAAGCGCGCCAACATGGGGGCGATGAGTTTAGTCGGATCGACCACTTGGCCACCCTGACGCGTAAGCGCTTCTGCATATGCAATGAGATCACGACGCACGGCCGCGGGCAGCTCCACAGTCACTTTGACGGGCTTGTCGTCTGGGAGCTCTCCTATTTTAAGTTTTGGCATGTTGTCACCCGCGATATGGGGTAAGTATGAGATCACGATTAACAAGAACACGAACCGGGAAACCGGGTCGCACGGTCAGAGTGGGCTGGATGTTGAGGCCGCGCCGAACTACCTGTTGACCGGTCTGGTTCAGGGAGTCCGAGGCGCCGTGTCGCAATGCCTGGATGAGGGCGCTGTCGTTGCTGTTGGTGTCCGAGCCTGCTCCGAGTTCGGTCCCAACCGCTAGAAACGTCGATAGTGCCGCAGCCTTGAACAGCTCACCCCAGTGATTGTCGACCTGGTCTTCGAGACCTGCATAGCCTGCGGCATCCGCTCCAGGCTGTCGCTCGAGAACGATAGAACGGCCATTCGGCATGATCAGCCGAGTCCAAACGAGCAGGACGCGGGACTGGCCGAAAGTGACCTGACTATCGTAGATCCCGATCAGACGCGCTCCCTGGGGCACAAGCAGAAAGCGGCCAGTCGGCGTGTCGAAAATATTTTCGATTACCTGCGCCGTAATTTGGCCTGGTAGGTCGGATCGAATCCCGGTGATCAGAGCGCCCGGAATAACGGTCCCCGCTTGCACGATATATGGTGAAGCGGGCCTGGTGACGCGATCAGGGCTGACCGTGCGGCGGTCCACAGAGGCGTTCACGAAGGCAAGCTTGCGATCTTGACCGTTCTGCGCAAATCCATCGTCATTGGCACTCGCAGGCAATGCGATGCGGTCGCCCCCTACACTCGTTGCCGTTGGCTCACGCACTTCTCTCCCATTGGTCGAAGTGAACAGATGGCTGACGCGGGCTGCCTCGGTCTCCTGGTCCCGCCGCTGCTGGTCCGAATCAGCTCCGCTTGTCGGCAACTGGCCTTGAGCTGCAAGGATGGGTCGACCGAGGTCCCCGGGGAGCGGCGGACCCAGTTGCGGGATTGGCTGGCGTGGAATGCCAGCGTAGTCCTTCGGCAGCGCCGTAATCCCGTCGGCAACATTGTGGTGGTCGGTACTGTAAAGCTCATCGGCCGCGTGGTCTCGAGGGCCATTCTTCTGCAGCGACCACAGCACGGCTCCGCTGATGACAAGCAGGGCTACCGCGCTCCCCGCCGCCAGTACTTTCCGTGACAACCGTGTCACGCGCGGGTGCTCCGCTCTCAAGCGGAAGTTCCTGGACTGATCCTCTTGTGTCTCAGACGGAGCCGCTTGCTCCTGATCGTTTCCATTCCTGAGATTCATGACGAAGGCCTCCCGTCGGTCCGGACAATACGGACCTTCTGCTGGTGCTCGCCGCCAAGCCGCAGTTCGGCGGCAGCAAACAGCCGATCGACGATCAATACGTTGCCGTAAGCGCGATAATTGACGAGTTCAGTCTTGCCGTCTGGACCGATGACGAAGAGCGGAGGCATCTCGCCCTGCACGATGCCTTGCGGGAATTCGACATAGACCTTGCGGCCATCGTCATATGCGGCGAGCGGCCGCCAGGGCGGGCTGTCTCCTTCGATGGCGTATCGGGGGATACGTTGCGCCGGATCCGGAAGAACGGGTTTCAGAGCAATTGAACGGGACCGTTCATGCACAGTTTCCGGATAGTACCAGGCAACAGACGGCATGTAGGGCCGCTCGCGGGAGCGGAGCTCGATCAGATAGGTGCGCCGGTCGGTATTGACGACAAGGTTGGTCTCGATCGAAGCTCGGGTCGGCTTGACCAGGATATGGACGCGCCGTGTATCGCCGCTCCCGCTCTCGGTATCGCCCACGACCCACCGCACGGTATCTCCGGCCGCGATCGGCCCCGATCCCGTCAGCTGCTCCCCCTCCTCGAGCGCAATATCCGTGATCTGCCCCGGTGCAGCGTAAATCTGATAGAGCGCCCCTGGACTGTAGGCGTAGATTTGCGCCGCATTGAAATATCCACGCTTGCGCGGTTCGACCCGGGCTGCGCTGTTTGCGGTCTCAACCCGGCTGACGGGTTCAGCGTCTTCCTTCCCTCCCGACTTGCCGCCGAGAGCCGGTTTCCAGAGGGGTGGAACGTGAAGCGGTCGCGATCTGTCGTCGAGAGCCACCGGAGTCGCCGGTAACGGAGGCACTTCAGCGTCATAGCTGATCTCCGGCGGAATGTAGGTCGCGCACCCACCGAGCGGAGACGAACAAAGCAGAAGAGCGGACAGAAGTGCACGCTTCGAGGTCACGAACTCGGGCCCCGCCGAATTGAGCCTGCTTTGCTGGAGAGACGAATGAACGTCAGACGGCGTCTTGGTCACTGACTCAACTCCTTTGACCAGTTGATGGCGCGGACGTAAACGCCAAGTGGATTCTTGCGCAGGCGTTCGGCATCGCGGGGTGTCTCGATCACGATCGAGAGAATCGCAGTCCAGCGCTCAGTCGAACTCAGCGAGCCGTTGTCGTAGACGCGCTCGGTCCACGCGACGCGAAAGCTCTCCATAGAGGCGCGAATGACGCTCGACACGTCGACGGAGATTTGGGCCTTGCCCAACTTGGCAAAGGGGTCATTGTTGCGCGCGTAGTCGTTAAGCGCAGCGGCGCCGCGATCGGTCGTAAAATCATAGGCCCTGAGCCAGTTTTGTCGCAGAACGATGCTGTCGGCCGGCAGGCCCCTGACATCCTCGATGAAGCGCGCCAGATGGTAGGCGATCTGAGCATCGGTGGGCTGATAGTCGATGTTCGCTGGCGCAACCCTTTGGGCCCGGCCGAGATGGTCGACTTCGACCACCCAGGGCGTGATCGAGCCCTGGCTCGACTGCCAAACTAGGCTAACTGCGAGACCGGCTGATAACATCAAGCAGCCGAACGCCATCAGGCGCCAGTTCTTGGCCTGCACGCGGGCCGATCCAATTCGTTCGTCCCACACCTGCGCTGCCTTTTGGTAAGGCGTGGTCGGCTCGGGCATGCGCCCGTAATGAACGGAAGGTCGTTTGAACATCGATAATTGCCCCTGAGATCAAGTGATCGGTTTTGAGCGTGCGGTGTACGGATTTGAGGCGCTGCCGCGCAGCGGGTGGCGAAAGCGCGGTGGCCGCGCGTCAGCGCTCTCCTTCGGACAAATCGACGGACGAGCCGCTGCCGCCATGATCGCCTGAGCGAACCGCGTGGCCGGCCGCCGACGCACCGTGCCGAATGGTCTGGGCCCCCTTCATGCGCCGCGCCCAATCTGGCTGCCCTTCAGCCGAGGTGCTCGCGGCCTGCCCTCCCGTTTGCTCAGTTGCGCCGAACGCCGCCGCTGCGCGACGCAAAGGACTCATAGCAGCCGAGTGACCTGCCTCCGCGACACCAGCAATGCCTCCGCTTCGATAGGCCGCTGATGCTCCACTCATGATGGCGCCGCCAACGCGCGCTGCACCTGCAATCGCACCACCAGCGAGACTGGCGCCGCCGGCGGCGAGGCCGGCGCCCGCCGCAACAATGCCACCGGCAGCAAGGCCTGTTCCAACCGCGGCACCGGCACCGAGCTGAGGTCCACCTGACACCAGGCCGTTGGCGATTCCAGGACCGAAGATGCCGAGGCCCAGCAACGCGAGCGCCGCGAGCACCAGCGTCATCGCGTCCTCGATGGTCGGCTGGCGCGCCGCCGAAGCCTGCGGTGAACTGCGAAAACAGGGTCGAGCCGATGCCGACGATGACGGCCAGGACCAGGACCTTGATCCCTGAAGATATCACGTTGCCCAAGACCCGCTCGGCCGCGAAGGCTGTCTTGCCAAACAGGCCGAAGGGAATGAGCACAAAGCCGGCCAGGGTGGTGAGCTTGAACTCGATCAGGGTGACGAAGAGCTGAATCGCCAGAATGAAGAAGGCGAGCAACACTACGACCCAGGCGAACAGGAGAATCACGATCTGGACGAAATTCTCGAAGAAACTGATGTAGCCCATCAGATTCGAGATCGAATCGAGGAGCGGCCGACCGGCATCGAGACCGACTTGAGCGATCTTCCCCGGTCGCAGGAAATCCCCCGCCGACAGGCTTGTACCAGACGCTTTCAGCCCAAGGCCGGCAAAGCTCTCGAAGACAATGCGTGCCAGGCCGTTCCAGTTGCCGATGAGGTAAGCAAAGACGCCGACGAACAACGTCTTCTTGACGAGGCGCGCGATGATGTCCTCGTCCGTTCCCCAACTCCAGAACAAGGCGGCTAGTGTGATGTCGATAGCGGCAAGCGTCGTCGCGAGATATCCGACGTCACTCCCTAGAAGCCCGAACCCATTGTCGATATAACGCGTGAATGTTTCCAGGAATTGGTCGATGATCCCCGTACCCGTCATTGCTTGTTCGCCTCGGGAGTCGCCGGTTGCGGATGACCTTGCGGGATCCGGCTCTGGTCTTTTGGGCCGGGTGCCAAACCTGCGGAATTATCTCGGCCAGAATCTGCGGGATCGTTCTTGCCGAAAAAGCGACGCCGGTTTTCGGCCCACACTTGCTTGCAGTGCTGATAACCTGCGGCTTCCTCCGCAGTGACACTGCGGCAGCCTGCAAGGTCAGAGCTGGTTGCATCCGTTGTCTGCTCCGCCTTCGGCGGCGGAGGAGGACCGTTTCCGCCACGAAGCTGAATTGTGCAGGCAATGACCACCAACACGCTGATCGTCGTGAGCAGCGATAACGCCTTGAACGACCTTATGTCGGTCATTGGTGGAACATCTGCACGTTGGATGATTGATAGCCCTGTCCTGGTGTCAGGAAACGCCTGAGCTGCTCTCGCCCCTGATCCTGAGCTGAGGCGCGCTGAGCCGCTTCGAGGCTCTGCGCCCTGCCCTGCGCCGCCGCGGCCGCTGTGAGATCGGCAAGTTGTTGCGCTTGAAGCGCGAGGATCTGGTTGCCGGCCTGAGTTGCCTGCAAGGCGCCACTGGCACTCTGGCTCGAGGTTACGAGGGCAGACGTCTGGATGCGATTGGTGTCGAGGTTGCCAACGATGCCAGCCTGGACACGAAGCGCGTCTTGCGTCGCGGCATAGGAATTCTGCCATCGCGATTGAGCGTTGGAGATTAGCAACTGGTTCGACTGGCTGCTGGTCGCTGGCGCGTAGCTTGTCGAGAAGGCATGATCGATCTGCTGCACGTCGTAGGTAATGCGCTGAGCCTGGGCCAGTAATTGCTGGGTGCGCTGGATCGATGATTGCAATTGCTGCAGCGACGAATACGGCAGGTTTGCCAGATTCCTTGCCTGATTGATCAGCATCTGCGCCTCGTTCTGCAACGAGGTGATCTGATTGTTGATCTGCTGGAGCTCCCGCGCGGCCGTCAGGACATTCTGAACGTAGTTGCTGGGATCAAAGACGATCAGTGCCCGTGCGGGTACCGAGGCACCAAGCGCCAGCGCAATGGTGCCAGCGGCTGCCAACAAGCGAAGACGCTTCATAGCGATTTCTCCAGATTTGCGAGATTGGGGATCAGCTCGAGGGCCCAGGCGACGTCCCGGTGCTGTAGCCAGGCCGGCACGAAGCCATCAGGTCCATGTTCGGCGAAGAGCTGCGCAATGGCTGCCTGATCTGTCTTGGAAGAGGCCGCGGTGAATGCGAGCGCAACTTCGCCCAGACCAAGCTCGAACATCCGGTTGCCGCGACGGGACTGGCAGTAGTAGTCGCGCTTTGGCGTTGCCCGGCTCAGAAGTTCGATTTGGCGATCGTTGAGTCCGAAGCGGCGGTATATGGCAGTGATTTGCGGTTCGATCGCCCGTTCGTTCGGCAGCAAGAGGCGCGTTGGGCAGCTTTCGATGATCGCCGGCGCAATCGGAGAGCCATCGATGTCCGAAAGCGACTGGGTGGCGAAGATGACGGACGCGTTCTTCTTGCGAAGCGTCTTCAGCCATTCCCGGAGCTGCCCCGCAAAATCCTCGTCGTCGAGGGCAAGCCAACCCTCATCGACAATCAGGAGCGTCGGCCGGCCGTCGAGACGGTCCCCAATACGATGGAAGAGATACGCCAGCACGGCCGGCGCAGCACTCGTTCCGATCAAGCCTTCGGTCTCAAACGCCTGGACCGACGCCTCGCCAAGGCGCTCGAATTCAGCATCAAGCAGGCGCCCGGAGGGACCACCGAGGCAATAAGGTTGCAAGGCGCGTTTCAGAGAGTTCGATTGGAGCAGGACTGACAGGCCCGTGAGGGTATGTTCCTCCCTCGGCGCCGAGGCGAGAGACGTCAGCGCCGACCACAGATGATCCTTGACCTCCGGGGTGATCTCGACCTTTTCCCGCGCCAGGATCGCGCAAATCCATTCCGTGGCCCATCCGCGTTCGGAAGGATCATCGATCCAGGCCAGCGGCTGCAGGGCGACGGGTTGTTCATCTGCATCGGACGATGCGCCACCGAGATCATGCCAATCACCGCCCATGGCGAGGGCGGCCGCTCGGATCGAACCGCCAAAATCGAAGGCAAAGACCTGAGAGTCGGGGTAACGGCGGAACTGTAGCGCCATCAGGGCAAGCAGGACCGACTTGCCGGCACCTGTCGGTCCCACCACGAGGGTATGGCCGACATCGCCGACATGGAGCGAGAACCGGAAGGGCGTCGATCCCTCGGTCTTGCCGAACAGAAGCGGCGGACCCTTGAAGTGCAGATCCCTCGCCTCGCCGGCCCAAACGGCCGACATTGGAATCATATGCGCGAGGTTGAGGGTCGACACCGGTGGCTGCCGCACATTAGCGTAGACGTGCCCGGGCAGACTGCCGAGCCAGGCTTCAACGGCGTTCACCGTCTCGATCATGCAGGTGAAATCGCGCCCCTGGATGACCTTCTCGACGAGGCGGAGCTTTTCATCGGCGGCATTGGCATCGCGGTCCCAGACGGTGATGGTCGCCGTGACAAAGGCTTGCCCGATCTGATCCGATCCCAGTTCCTGCAAAGCCGCGTCGGCATCGAGCGCCTTGTTGTGAGCGTCGGTATCGAGCAGCGTCGATGCCTCGTTGGTCATCACCTCCTTGAGGATGGCGCCGATGGACTTTCGCTTGGCGAACCATTGCCGGCGAATCTTCGTCAGCAGCTTGGTGGCATCGGTCTTGTCGAGCATGATTGCGCGGGTCGACCATCGGTACGAAAACGCCAGGCGATTCAGGTCGTCCAGAATTCCCGGGGTCGTGGCGCCCGGAAAGCCAACAATCGTCAGGACCCGAAGATTGGCTGAGCCCAACATCGGCTCCAGCCCGCCGGTCAACGGCTGGTCGGCCAATAGCGCATCAATGTACATCGGAATTTCTGGCACCCGAACGCGATGACGCTTGGTCGAGATCGTCGAGTGCAGGTAGGTCAGGGTGTCCTCATCATCGAGCCAGGCACATTCGGGCATAAACCCTCCGACGAGCTGCAGCAGGCGGTTAGTTTGATCGACAAACCCATGGAGAATCTCGCGCGCGTCTGCGCCAACAGTCCGATCGCGGCCCTCATAGAGCAAGCGCTCTGCCCTGGCGGCTCCCTCCTCCGGCGGCAGATAGAGGAACGTTAGAAAATAGCTGGACTCATAGTGAGCGCCGGCCTCTTCAAACTGAGCTCTGCGCTCGGCGTCGACCAGCGCCGATGCCACATCCGGAAACGTACTCGGAGGATAGACCCCAGCAAAATGACGCTGCGCCTCGATGAATAAGGCCCAGCCGGATCCCAGGCGGCGAAGTGCGTTGTTCAGGCGACCGGCGACGCCGACAAGTTCGGCCGGCACCGCGCTGTCGATGTCAGGTCCCCGGAACTTTGCCGTCCGCTGGAACGAGCCGTCCTTGTTCAGGATGATCCCCTCATCGACGAGGGCTGCCCAGGGCAGGAAGTCGGCGAGACGCGCGTTGGAATGACGATATTCGGCAAGGTTCATCATAGCAAAGGGCTCAGGTGTTGAGATGTGCGGGAATGCGCAGATGTTGGCGCACCACATCGACGAAGGCGGGATCGCGCTTGGCCGCCCAGACGGCGGCCATGTGGCCGATGAACCAGAGGACGAGACCCGCGATCCAGAGCCGAAGTCCAAGTCCAAGGGCCGCAGCAAGCGTGCCGTTAACGATCGCGACCGACCGCGGCGCGCCCCCCATCAGGATAGGCTCAGTGAGCGCGCGATGAACGGGCACGACAAAGCCTGCGACTTGGTCATCCATCAGATCACCACGCCGCCGCCGAAGGAGAAGAACGACAGGAAGAAGCTCGAGGCGGCAAACGCGATCGACAGACCGAACACGATCTGGATCAGCCTTCGGAAACCACCCGACGAATCCCCGAACGCGAGCGTGAGCCCGGTCACCACGATGATGATGACGGCGATGATCTTGGCGACCGGACCTTCAACCGACTGCAAGATCTGATTGAGCGGCTGCTCCCATGGCATGTTCGAGCCAGCCGCCCACGCCGGCGGGGCTGCCACAAGCACCGCGCCGAAGGCGGCCAACGATGCACCTCGAAGAAAGCGAAATTTATGACGCATGTCAGTCTCCTGCTGATGAAAGGTCGTAGTCGCCAGCGGCGCCAAGCCCTGTTACGCGGGCGAGTTCAGCGAGGCGACGGTCAGCGCCGCGGCCCGCAAGGACAGCGACGAGGTTGATCGTCTCAGCGATCAGGGCACGGGGAACCGTGATGACGGCTTCCTGGATGAGCTGCTCCAGCCGCCGCAGCGCGCCGAGCGCGCTGCCCGCATGGATCGTGCCGATGCCGCCGGGATGGCCTGTACCCCAAGCCTTCAGCAGATCGAGCGCCTCGGCACCTCGCACTTCGCCAATCGGAATGCGATCAGGTCGTAGCCGCAGCGAGGACCGAACGAGCTCCGATAGCGTGGCCACACCATCCTTGGTCCGCAAAGCGACGAGATTGGGCGCCTTGCACTGAAGCTCGCGCGTATCTTCGATCAGAACGACCCGATCGGAGGTCTTCGCCACTTCGGCCAGGAGCGCATTCGTCAACGTTGTCTTGCCGGTCGATGTCCCGCCGGCGACCAGAATGTTCCTCCGTGCGGCGACCGCGTTCCGCAGGATCTTGGCCTGCTCCGAGGTCATGATCCCCCTGCGGACGTAGTCGTCGAGCGTAAACACGGCGACAGCGGGCTTGCGGATCGCAAAGGCCGGTGCCGCAACGACCGGAGGCAACAGACCTTCGAAGCGCTCGCCGGTCCCAGGCAATTCGGCCGAGACCCGTGGCGAGCCCGCATGCACCTCCGCACCTACGTGGTGCGCAACCAGACGAACAATACGCTCGCCATCCGCTGCGGAGAGAGTTTCGCCTGTGTCGATCAGGCCATTCGACAATCGGTCGATCCACAACCGCCCATCTGGATTGAGCATCACCTCGATGATCGCATCGTCTTCGAGGTAGCCGGCAATCGCAGAGCCAAGCGCGCTGCGCAGCATTCGCGCGCCGCGCGAACTCGCTTCCGATTGAATGGAATGTATTGCCACCGTTCGTCCCCACCGAATGAGGACGTCCAACGAGCGTCCTCATGTGGGGATGATTAGAAAAGGCACCGATGGACTTGGCGCAACAAGCGGCTTCAGTGATCGTAGGCTGGCGTAGAAAAAGTAAGAGTGAGAACTGATGTTTGAGGCCTATTCAATAGGATCGTACTCGGCGAGCTACCGTTCACCACTCCGCATCGTCATCCGCGGGTACCAGTATGACCGAGTTCTCATACAGGCCGACGGGTTCGACAGCGTCGGAATCACTTGCCGGCATGAAGAAGGGAATTGAACTTATCCATGGAGCGACGGATTGGCGCCAAGGCAACGCGAACCATACCAACGCCGCGATCTGCAGTGCTATGTTGAGGCCGAACGCGACCTGATAGGCTGGGACGGATCTGTGGCCATCGTTCGTCGGCCACTGCTCCAGGATCAGGCCTGTTGCGGATTGCGCCAGAAAGGCCCAGCCAAAGTGCAGGACGTTCAGGGCGCCATTGGCACGACCAGCAAGCTCAGGCGGAAAGTAATCCGCTATTACCGCAAAACTGGCCACGGTCGCCGTTCCGGCAATTGCGACAACGGACCAGGGCAAAATGGACGGCAGAGGCGCTCGCAGGATCAAGGCCAGTTCGGCTGCGATAAACAAGACCGCAACGATCGTTAGTATCGTCTCCGCGCCGATTCCCCTTCGTTTGATGTGATGAACCGTCATGCCGAACAACCAGGCACCGCCGCTTAGCGTGATCGACATTATGAACAGCTGTCTGACGAGGCTTGCGCGATCAAGCCCCTCGACGTCTGTCAGCCACGGCGATGCCCACAATCCCTGCAGGGACCAGGACGATCCAACGCAAGTCGCCGACAACGGGGCCATTCGCCAAAAGCGCCGATCGCTGAAGACGGAGCTCAGGGTAGTGGCCGCTGTTGATGTGGCCACGCTTCGTTCAGGCACCACGAGATAGATGAGAATGGCTGTCGTACCGGTCGCGACTGCCATAATGTCAAAGAGCTGCCGCCAGCCCATCCAGGCGAGCAGGTATTCGACGGGAGCCGTGGCGGTCACCGCTCCAAGCGATCCCAACATGATCATGTAGCCATTGAGCAAGGCAACTCGCTCCCTCGGGAACCAAAGGATGATGGACTTCAGTCCTGCCGTGAGCGACGCCGCGACACCAAGCCCGATCATTGCGCGCGCGGTCAAAAGGGATAGGAAGCCGGTCGATACCGCGAACAGTCCGGCACCGACTGCTGCGAGCAAGAGCAAAACGCTCTGGACGCGACGCGGACCAAAGCGGTCCAATAGAATACCGATGGGGATCTGAGCCGCTGCGAAAACAAGAAAGTAGACTGACGTAAGCAGCCCAAGATCTGCAGCCCCAACACCGGTATCCGAGCTGAGATGGCTGGCGATCAGAGCGTTGATCGTTCGAAACAGATAAGAGAGATAGTACCCAGCTACAAAAGGCAGAAAAACGCGCGCGATTCGACGCCATGCTGTTGAGATTTGCATGCTGGCCCCTTTGCTCTCAGCTCGCTCGAGCCGATAGCGCGTCCAGCTATTGTAAGTTCGGCAAAATCGCTGCGGTCGTAGGCTGGCGTAGAAAAAGAGGGACTGGCGAGATCATCTCATTACATGGTTCAATCAGCTGTTCTCGGTCGGTTCCTGACGGCGGATATCTTCTGGTATCTCGCGCAGAAAGCTTTGCCCCTTCTGCAAACGGCGCCCGAGCGCCTCGACAAATCCTTCAAAGCGCTCCCGACCCTTTGCCTGCGCGGCCGCCTGCGCGTCGTTGGGTAGCGGCGGCGTGATCGTCAGCCAGAAACGAATAAAAAGGGCCAAAGTTTCCGCCGTCAAACCCACGTCGCGTTCTAGCCTCTGCATCTGCCGCGACACTCGGTCCAGGCGACGGGTAAACGCCGCCTCCCGCCTGTCCGCCCCGTCCGGTGACAGAAATGAAGCGACGGCCGCTTCCACAATCGCAGACCGAGAGAGCTTCTTGCGATCGGCCAGGTCCGAGATCTGTTTCAGAAGCTCTGGCGGAAAATAGACGTTCATCCGGTCGCGCATATCGCCTCAGAGCTCCATAGCGTCATTCGGGTCCAGGGCGGCCTGACGGGCGACACCTCGCATCTGTTTGCGGATGAGCCGAGATTGACGTAACGCATCCTCGTCATCGTCAAGGACGGCAGCGAATTCTTCTGCCGGTGTCGGTTCGGTCGCCTCCCTGGCGATCGCGACGTGATCGGGGAGCTCGGGCTCACGACGGAGTCCGCTGTTCGCCGTGTCTTCCTCGACCCCCGAAGCTTGGTCAGCTGGACTCGCCGTCGGCTTCGGCGTTCCGAGCGTTGACCATCCGTCCGTTCGCGATGATCGGCCGGCTGTCGCCGGATCAGGCGGCGGTAAAACACGCTCGGTGAATCGGCGATCCTCGTAGTAGCGGACCTTCCTCGCCCGGATCGGCGCGGTCCCTGCCACCATGACAATCTCGTCCATCGGCGAAAGCTGCATGACCTCGCCGGGGGTCAAGAGCGGCCTTGCCGTCTCTTGGCGGGAGACCATCAGATGCCCCAGCCAGGGGTTGAGCCTGTGACCGGCATAGTTCTTCATTGCCCGCATCTCCGTCGCCGTGCCCAGCGCATCGGACACCCGCTTGGCCGTCCGCTCGTCATTGGTCGCGAAGCTGACTCGGACATGGCAGTTGTCGAGGATCGCGTTGTTCGGGCCGTAGGCCTTCTCGATCTGATTGAGCGACTGCGCGATCAAGAAACTCTTGATGCCGTATCCCGCCATGAAAGCGAGCGCGGACTCGAAGAAATCAAGCCGGCCCAGGGCCGGGAATTCGTCGAGCATCATCAGGACTCGATGCCGACGGTCACGGGCGTGCAAGTCCTCGGTCAGGCGCCGGCCGATCTGGTTCAGCACCAGGCGGATCAGTGGTTTGGTCCGTGAGATATCGGAGGGCGGCACCACAAGATAAAGCGTCGTCGGGCGGCCATCTGCGATCAGATCGGCGATCCGCCAGTCGCACCGGCAGGTCACCTGAGCCACGACAGGGTCGCGGTAGAGCCCGAGAAACGACATCGCGGTAGAAAGAACACCGGAGCGTTCATTCTCGGATTTGTTGAGGAGCTCGCGCGCGGTCGAGGCGACCACGGGGTGAGACCCCTGCTCGCCAAGATGGGGCGTGGTCATCATCGCCTTCAGCGTCGCCTCGATCGGCCGCTTCGGATCGGAGAGGAAAGCAGCGACCCCGGCCAAGGTCTTGTTTGCCTCGGCATAGAGGACATGGAGGATGGCGCCGACCAGGAGGGAATGACTGGTCTTCTCCCAATGGTTCCGCTTGTCGAGCGAGCCCTCGGGGTCGACCAGGACATCGGCCACGTTCTGGACGTCGCGAACCTCCCATTCCCCGCGCCGGACCTCAAGCAGCGGATTGTAGGCCGAAGACTTCGGATTGGTTGGGTCGAACAACAGGACGCGGCCATGCCGCGAGCGAAAGCCGGCGGTCAGTTGCCAGTTCTCACCTTTGATGTCGTGGACGATGGCCGAGCCAGGCCAAGCCAGCAACGAAGGAACGACGAGGCCGACACCCTTGCCGGACCGGGTGGGCGCAAAACACAATACGTGCTCCGGCCCGTCATGGCGGAGGTAGTCGCGGTCGAGTTTGCCCAGCACCACACCATCAGGACCGAGAAGTCCGGCCGCTCGAACCTCTTCCACATCTGCCCAGCGCGCCGAACCATAGGTCTCGACATTCTTGGCCTCGCGCGCGCGCCACACCGACATGCCGATCGCCGCCGCGATCGAAACGAAGGTCCCGGACGCCGCGATGAACGCACCCTCAACGAAAACCCGCGGCGCATAGGCGTCGTAGACGAACCACCACCAGAAGAAGATCGGCGGGTAATAGACCTTGAAGCCCGCCAGTTCGAACCAGGGCCGCCCAAGCTCCGGTTGCCAGGCGAGCCGCCAGGCCGTCCACTCGGTTGCTCCCCAGATGGCTAGCAATACAATCACGCCGACGACAATCACCTGTCCCCACAGGATTTTGGTTCCGGACATCCCGAGGCCCTTCCGCAACTGAATTGGAGAGATTGCTAGAGGCCGAGGTCGCGCTTCCGACCAAAGCCCCATTCGATGCTACCGCTGTCCTTCACGACGCCGGTGACGTGTTGGCCAAGCCTCGTTTCGAGTTCGCGCGACCAGGGCACGAGTTGGAAGCCGAATCCGTTGTCGATCATGGCGAAGCGTCCTGAGGTGAGAGTCAGCCGCTGGCGATAAGTGCCCGCCACATGCTCCCCGGAGTCAGGCTTAACGTAAGGGAGGCGGGTCTCGGCCGAGACTTTTGCGGCCACCTCGTCCAGTTCACGCCGGCGCAACGTGTTCAAGAGGTCGCGCTGCAAGATGATGCGTGGGCCCTGCCGCCGCGCCAGGCCCTCCTGGATCAAATGCTCGGTACGGGCTTCCAGGGCGTCGCGTGTCTCGCGGCCGAATCCGCCCATGGCGAGCGGCATGGGGTCCCGTTCAATCAGCCGATGGTCGAGCCATGTTGCCCCTCGTGCCGTGATCTGGCTACCAAGATCGAGATCGGAGCGTGTCGCGAGAACCAAGGTCGGCCGCGGATCGTCGGCTTGACCGAAGCGTCGGACTTCAACGATTCCGCCGATCGTCGGTGCCTCGTCGAAAGCCTCGAGCCCTCGAAAGCGCACGTGGTGCGCGCGTCCGTCTGTACCGTCGATCAGGGCGTACGCCTCACCGGTCTGTTCGTCATGCAGTCCCCGATCGATCAGTCGCCCGACAATCTGGGATGTCGATTGTCCACCCTCGATGACGAAGTCGGCAACGCCGCGCGTTTCCCCACGGTCGGTAAAGGCGCGGTGCATGGTCTTGATGATGTCACCCCGCATGCCGAGGTCGCGCAAGCTCCTCTCGGCCTCGAGGCCGACCATCCACTCCCCCGGCGCGGCGGAGGCAGCAAGGCCCAGCTTCTCCAAGTGTTGAAGGCGACCGACCATCAGGCGCCGGATCTCGGGATCCGACTTCCCGGGATCGACTGGACGAAGATCAATGTAGCCCGTCTCATCAGCTGCCAGTCGGATCTCCCGATCGAGCCGTGTCCATCGCTCGGCCGTAACTTCCCTCTCCAGCGAATTGCGGATCTCGTGCTCCGGTTTAGGACCCAACTCGATGGCGACCAGTTCCTCGTCGCGTGAGCGCAGGCCCTGGCTGATATAGTCGCGGGAGATCACGAGATCCGCCCCTTCCTGATCGACTCCCCGAACTAGAAGATGGACGTGAGGATTGTCGGTATTCCAATGATCGACGGCCACCCAATCGAGCCGCGTGCCGAGATCGGTCTCCATCTGCCTGGCGAGGTCGCGCGTGAAGGCCTTCAGGTCCGTCATTTCGCCGGCATCCTCCGGCGAGACGATGAACCTGAAATGATGCCGGTCGTCCTTGCAGCGTTCTGCGAAGGCCGCGCTATCGGCGCGGTCGCCGCCGGCATCGAACATCTCGGCCCGCTCACCACTCCGGGTCACGCCGTCACGCTTCAGATACGAGACGTGGGCGGTCAGTGGTGCTGATCGGAAGGCTCGCCCCTTGTGACGAACCACGCGCGCCTTTACCACGACGCGCCGCGTCGGGCTGAACAATCTGCCACGGCTAAAAGCAAGGCGCCCGCGGCCAAACGTCGAGCGTCCATACGCCGCGGAACGCCTGGCAGCCGCAGCCTGACCCGAAGTGTGCCCAGCCCTCTTTGCCGCGCGCAGTACCTGGTTGATGAAGCTCCTTTGCTTCGGCGCGCGGGTACTGCGGATTCGCCCGGGCCGAACACGGAGATCGCTGTCGCCCACGGTCATGGCGAGGCCTCGCAACCATCAAAGGCGCACTCGGTGCCGGAGACGCCGTTGATTGCATTGGTCAAAATGCAAGTCGCGGCACGCGCCGCGACCGACCGGCACGCCAGAACCCAAGCCATGCCAATGGCTTGCGGTTCGACCGGCGAGCCTCTTTTATCTCGCCGTCCTGCCGTCGTGGTCTCCCCGTCGCCGCTTCCCGAAAGAGCCACCGCGACCTGGCTGCCAACTCGCGAAGCCCCTACTGCTTCCGAGCGCTTGCGATAGCGATCGTTACCCGAAGGGCCGAGACACCCGAAGGGTGGCTCGGTGAGGAGCGAAGCGACGAGTAGAGCGCGGGCCGAAGGCATCGCCCATACGCCATCGGCTTGCGAACCTGCACATTTGGTCATTGCGATGCTCCCGAATCCGATCGAGCGACGAACACGCCAAGAGGCCGTGGAACCATGTGCGAAACATCGGGCGCCGAGATTGCAGCCGTGACACCGCTCGACGGCATGAGCGCCAGGAACCGATCGCGCGTATTCATGGGAGAGCGTCGCAGCTGCTGATGACTGTCCGCTGGCTGTCCACCTCGGCGGCAGTTCGATGGCAAGCAAGTTTGCAAGCTTCGTGACGTATGCTCGCGTCTCGTCTGGCAGAGAGCCGCCCGCGAGATGCTCTTCATAGCGAGCCGGTCCCGCATTGTACGCGGCAAACATGCCAGGCGAGCCATATCGATCGAGCAGTTCGCGCAAGTACGCCGTGCCGGCCAGAATGTTGTCATGCGGGTCGTAGGGGTCGTTCCCGAGATTGTAGCGCTCGCGAAGTTCCGCCCAAGTCGCCGGCATGATTTGCATCAGGCCCATTGCGCCTTTGGGCGACTTGGCGTGCACGTCTCCAGCGCTTTCGACGTTAATGACCGAACCGATCCAGTTCACCGGAATTGCAAAACGCTTCGAGGCTTTGTCGACGAAAGCTGCAAACGGGTTGCTTGCCTGAGCAACCGCTTGAGCTAACACTGATCCACTCTCGGCTCGAGCAGCCCCGTCCGACGCAGCGAAAATAAGCAGCAGCGACACGACAGCCCAAACGCGCACGCCCGACCGAGCCAAGCATGCCGTTGTGCTCGCGCCCTTCCAGGGCAAAGCGGCTTCGCGTCGGCCATGCGGCAGCCGTGGACTGCCGCGGCGCGCGCCGGCGCTGCTAGCGTTGGTCGGGACGGAGGAATGGTCCCGCGATCGATCGAACAGAGAAATGGCGGGATAAGAGCGTGGAACACGCACGATCACTCCTCCCACGTCCACACGGGCAGCGCACGGCCGATCACCGCCGACGCAGGCAAGAATCCAAAATATCGGCCATCCAAGGAGTCGTCGGACTGCCAGTTCATCAGAAACAGCTCGCCGTCACCGACGACGCGGCAGCCCTGCCATTTCGGCAGCGGCCGGCCTCGTCTGTCGTGATCCTTCGCCTCGCCCACTGCGATGTCGTCGACCGAAATCGTGAGGTCCGTTCTGCAAACGGTCTGCCCGGGAAGGGCAAGCACGCGCTTCAGCATGGGGACGCCGAAAGGCAGATAGCCGTTCAAATCGAGGAAGGTCGCAAGCGGCTCCGGCGGCTGAACGGCGACCAATTCAGTGACTTGGAATTGGTCAGCCGGTCGGAGGCGGTAGAGACCGATCGGCACGCTCGCGGATGCGTTCCAGATGTAAAGCGGAAGCGGCTCCAGGACGATCGTCACGATGAGCGCGGAAGCGACCCCAAACGTCACGGCCAGCATCATTGGGCGGCCTGTCATCGCATGACCCTCTGCCGGTGAAGCCAGGCCTGGTGGCGGGCTTTCGTATACGGGCGTGGGTTTTCATTGACGGACAGGCGGTTATGAACGTGATGCCAATGATCAGGCGCGACATCAGCTGGATCGATACCGAACGCCTCAACGGCGTCGACCATCTGTAGCACGCGCTCGACCTTCGGCCAGCCGGACAGACGCAGCAAAATCTCTCCGCCGGGTGTCACATAAGGGACAGTCGAGCAGCGCTGTCCCGGTGCGACCGCGCGCAAGATGTCGATCCGCGAAATGATGGTGCCAAAGTCATTGGAGGTCCATCGGACGAAGGCAAAGATGCTGCCGGGCGCGAATGACAGGACACGCCGGTGGCGATCAAGCTTCCGTTCGTTGACGATACGACCGAACCGAATGCGGTTTTCGATTCGCTTCTCGAGCCACAACACTTCCACTTCCGTGAGATCGCTCATGCGGCGGCTCCCTGACGCTGGAGCTGGTAACCGTGAGCTTGGGGCTCGGTGGAGAGTGTGTATGGCGTGCAAAGGCAGGCTGGCCTATCGGACTGCCGTTGCCGAGCGCCGCCAAGGTGGGCTTTCGGCCTGGTCCGTTAGAAGAAATCCGAAGGATTTCCGGTTAGTAAAGTTAGAGCGGCGGGAAAGCGCGGAGAAACAAGCGCTTAAGTCCGATTCCGGTCCCCGATAGCACGAGGATCGGGTCCCCGATAGCACGAGGGTTGCGGTCCCCGATAGCACGAGCTGATTCACAGGTTGTCCTCCGAATTTGAAACGAGTCCGCGCCGGCGCAGGCGTGCCGTTAAGGGATGAACAGGCGCAGGTGCGAAGTTCAGCCGCTCGGTACCGTTGGGATCGCGCGTCAGCACGAGCTGATAGCCGGGCAATGCCTGGCACTGGACGATCTGACGCACGTCGTAAGCAAAGTGCTTGAGCGGTGAAATGATGCCGGACTTGGCATGAAGGTGCACAAGATCAAAACTCCAACCGTCATCCTGGCGCCCACCATGCTTGCGCACGAGCCGGTAGAGCCACCGCTCAAGTCCGCCCGTCAGCTCGAAATAGGCGCGGTCGATCGTCAGCACGAGCGCGTCATCGATGACGCCCGCGTAGAACCAATCCGGCAGGATCAGTTCGATCCCAAATGGACGACCGTTTGCATCGGCCGTCTCCTTCCACTCGTTGATCCAGGAGAAGCGCTGCCGTCGCCGTTCTGTCGGCTGGCGGATCGACGTCAGCACGGTCGTTGACTGAAGTCTGTCGAGACCCGCCTTCAGTCGGTCATAGTCACGTGCGCTGGTGCCGCGGCCGACGAACGTCAGAATCTCGTAAGGCGTTGCAGCCATCAGGCGCGACGTCTTCAAGCCGGCGTCACGGGCTTCGACGATCTGGGACGCAGCCCAGATCAGAACGTCTGCATCCCAGATGGTCGCCATGCCGTGTTCCGGCACAGCTTCGACACGAATAGCGATCGCACCGGCACGGAAATCGATCGGCACGATTCGCTTTGTTTTGGCGAGCGAAAAGAACGGATAAGCCATCAGATCCTGCGCATCGCGGGGCGCGAGATCCCCGGGCAAAGCACGAAAGAGCTCAAGCTGGTGGCGCTCGGAATGATGACTGCGCCGCATGGTCACTGCTCTCACGCGGCTATTAGCGACGTTCCTGACCTGCATAGGGACGCAGGGCCGGATGCTTCTTGGCGGGCAGCACGGTCCCCTTGCCGGGATCCGATGTCGACGTCTTGGCGCCGCGGTCGGCCCACGCTTTCAGATCATCGACGGCGTAGACAACACGTCCGCCGATCTTCCGATACGTGGGCCCAGTACCGTAGGTGCGGTGCTTCTCCAGCGTGCGGCCGGACAGGCCAAGATAGCGCGCGGCCTCAGGTGTGCGCAGGAATCGCGGGGGAAGACCGGCCATCGGATCGGGCATTTGAGAACTCCAGGAGGACAGCGCACTACACCTGGCTAGGCCGGCGTGTGTGCGGTCATCATGGTGGAGCAGGATCTCGGAGGGGGATGCCGAATGTTGGGGGTATGATTTTCGGCACCCCCTGGGGACTGCGCTACTCGTCTTTGCGCCCGGGCCGCAGGAGTTTGCGGTAACCGCCGCGCATCAACGCAAGGCCGCCTTGCACCAAGCGGACCGTTCGATTGCGCAGATCATGCGTCTTCCAGGCGCGATCGGGGATGCGCTTTTTGCTGAAGAGCGCTTCGGCGATAACGCGATAGCTCCCACCGGCGCTATGCGCATCAAGCGCGCGGATCGCGGCGCTCAGGCGTTCGCGTCGCTGTTTAGATAAGTGATGAAATGCCGGACCTGGCGCGCGTCCATTCATCGCGCGCCACAGCCGGCGGGCTGCATACGCTCGCGCGTCGAAATCGCCATCAAACGGCAGCTCGGCTGCGTATGTCGAGCCGAGCACCGGCGGCTCTTTGGACCAGACGCGGTGATCTACCGCACCGATGCGCAGCACGGCATGCCAGCCGTCGACAGCGCGGCGCACCTGACCTGCTGCAAGGTCAAGGAGCGGCTGAGACGCTGAACTGCGATCGGCGGCCCAGGCAACCTTGACCGGAACGACCGCCGCTAGAACCTCAGGCGCCCAAAAGATCGTCTGCTCGTCGAAGGACCTCTGCGGGTCATGGGCGAAAGCAGAGGCCCCACCTCCTCCTGAATTCCCCGGTCACTGTACCATCTGGGCTGCTTGCGATCATCGCTTCGTACTCGCGTCGATAGTCCCCGTTACGACGGAGACATTCCCAGGCGATATCGGTGATTTCGGCGTCTTGTAGGCTCTTGTAGGAATCCGGCGACCGCCAGTCGAATTCAGGCATTGCTTCCGTCCCATTGCGCACAGCTAACAACGATTGCGGCGCAATAGGTATGAACGAAGCGGTTGTAGGAAGCCCCTAGTTTGGCACCACGTGGTGCACCGGAATGACCACCGATCAGCAAAAGAAAATAGTTCTGCCTGCAAGTCGCCAGCCGGTAGTCTTGTTCTATTTCGAGCCGGTGCCTCGTAAGAGGCGCCCTTGCTCCGTCAACCATTTGGCGCGCGCAAGGTGGCTCTGATATGCGCGCCGCGCACGATCCGGCTCTCGCACCGGATCGATATGCAGCACGATTTCGAGCGACTTCCATCCAGTCAGCCCCTTCGCTTTCGGCCTGCAGGAGGCGCATGTAGGCCACCACATGCCGCTCATCGTAGGCAGTGAGAATTTGATCTGCAGGCGCAGCATCGGCGACGTCTGGGTCGAGCGGCGGCTTCCTCATAAGACTCCACGCCTTAGATTAGACAATTTCTAACACGCGGGCCGGAAGGAGCAGAAGCGTTAAAACTATCGCGGGAGCCGTCCGGAGGGTGTTTTGTCGAGAATACTCCGTGGTGAAATACTCTTCAAGGACATGCCCTCTCGCGTATCGATATACGCGAGATACTTGCAATCAATTTGCGGAAGCTCCGGCAGGCGGTTTGTCACAGGAGGAATTGGCTCATCGTGCTGAAATTGACCGCACTTATATCAGCGCACTCGAGCGAAGCGTTTATGCGGCGGGTATCGACGTTGTCGATCGGCTCGCGCGCAGTCTGGGCGTCGAGGCAGCCGACCTGCTCACTCGCCCGCCCACAAGCGCCAAGAAAAGGACGCGGGGGCAGGCCGAGTGATTGATGCCGAGCCGCTCGATCCGGCGGCCGGTTCGCGCTCACTTGACGCCTGAAGGATGGGAAGCCCCGCCCGGCGGACCGGACGGGGCTTGGTGGGGCGCTCTTACTCGCCGGTCTTGCGCGGCCGCGACCAGAGCAGGGTGTAGCCTTCACCGCCTTCGTCGTCGAACAGGTTGGCGTAGATCGGCGCGTTGAACGAGGGGTCATCGAGCTTGAGCGAGAGGTAGTCCCGGCCCTCTTCGGAGCGCTTCGACCAGGCCGCGCCGATCTCCGCGCGACCCACATAGATGCGGTGGCTGGGAGCGTTGTCGTTGGATCGGTTGGTCTCGGCGAGGATGCGGACGCCCTTGGCCTTCAGGCTCAGGGTCACGATCTCGCCCTGGAATTCGTTACCGACCTTCTTGAAAGAAACCGATGTTAGCCATGTCACTTCTCCTGTTGTGTTTCGAGCCCGCGACCACCGCGGCCTCGATGGCGATCTAGGGCCGAGGACGATCGGCGACGCACCCGCTCGGGCCGGAGCGCAGCGGAGGACGTCGTTGTGGCGACTTTCTTGTCTCGCGAGGAATGGGCGAAGCCCAGGGGAAGAAAGTCGCATCAACGGCGTTGCGGCTCAGACGATCGAGGCGAAGCCGGTCTTCGGCCAGATCAAGCCATCAACGAGGCCATGTGCGTCCGCGTGCTGAACCACAATCTTACGGAGAAGCGTGGCTATCTCGGTTTTGACGAACAAGAGGTCGGAACGCTTCAGCGGGGAAAGAGAAACAATCTCCTGCAAAAGGCGGCATCGCTTCCAAGGACCGATCGAGGTTAACGCGTCTCCGCCGCGGATGCGTGGGCCAGGCCGGATACCGGCAGCTTGATCGAGGGGTTCAGAGGAGGCCTGCCTCGCCCGCGCCAGGCTTCGATCCATCCCCCGTTCACCGCGCCGATCTGCGCGTACCTGTTCGATGATGAAGGCGGGAAACGATCATCTTTCGAGGCTTACGGTCGTAAGAACCGGTTAGGACAAGTTCTCCACCACCCCACCCGACTCTAACGGGCGGGACTTCGTCAAAACCATCAAGCGCGTCCATGACGAAAGGCCAATGCAAACTGCGCCGAGGCAAGCGAAGACCTCACGCCAAGCCAGCGATGGCACTCCGATCTGCGACACGGCGAACACCATGTGATAGCCGGCGACGGCGGCGGGAGCAGAGAATGCTGTGGCGATCGCGACGCGAAAGGCGGAGGACCGAGTAGCAGCAAAGGCGACCTGGCCGAGGACGAGCGTCAGCGCACCGCCGGCCGTTGCGACGAGCAGCGCGCCAATAAGGCCGGCACCGCTCTGAAACGTCATCATCCCGATACTCAGTGCGACGTAAAACGGCAGGGCATACACAGCGAGCGCAAAGATCGCCCAGCAGAACAAGCCGATGCCGAGTGTGTTGAGAACAGGCCCAAGTGCGAGCATGGTGGTGGCTCCATGTGCATAGATCTACCAGTCGCGCCTTCCACCACCACCACGGCGCATCCCTGGATATGAGACCGAAACGAGGCGGAGTTGCGGCGTGAGCAACTTCGCCTCAAAGACTTCAGTCGAGCAGACGGCGCTCACGCGCCGCCGAACATCCAGACAGGGATGCCGAGCCGTTTCGCCTTGTCGGCGAGGTTGTCCTGGATTCCCGTACCCGGGAAGTGCATGACGCCGATCGGTAGGAGTTCGAGCATGGCGTCGTTGCGCTTGAATGGTGCGGCCTTGGCGTGCTTCGTCCAGTCGGGCTTGAAAGCGATTTGCGGCACTTTGCGAGTGGTCGCCCATTTGCAGGCGATCAGTTCGGCCCCCTTGGGGGACCCGCCATGGAGCAGGACCATGTCCGGATGCTTGGCGTGAACCTTGTCGAGACGATCCCAGATGAGATGGTGGTCATTGAAGTCGAGCCCTCCGGTGAGTGCGATCTTCGGCCCAGCGGGCAGCATGACCTCGGTCTCGGCACGACGCTTGGCGGCGATGAAGTCGCGAGAGTCAATCATCGCTGCGGTCAGCATGCGATGGTTCACCAGTGATCCAGATCGGGGACGCCAGAATGAGCCGGTGTGAGTCTCGAAGCGCTCTATGGCCTGGTCGCGGAAGAGCTCCAGGCAGTTGCGGCGCTCAATCAGTGTGATGCCTTCCGCCGTGATGCGCTCGAGTTCGACGGATCGAACTTCGGAACCGTCCTGCTCGCGCTGACTCTTCTGTTGCGCCTGTTCGTTGTCGTCGAGTTGGCGACCGATGCGGTCGACGGCACGATGGAACAGGTTGACAGTCGACCAGAGCAGATCGTCGAGGTCCGGCTCGAGCCGCGTGTCGCTCAACGTGGCGACCAGGGCGTCGAAGATGTCAGCGACAGCACCGGTAATGATCCTGCCCTCGGGAAGCGGCCGCGGATCGGGCTGGTCGTCGAAGGGGCGGTAACCGAAGAGCTGCAATTCGGTAAGAACGTGTTCGGTCGCAGATGCGGCGTGCGGCGGTTCGATGTCATCGTGGTCGGTCATGGAGGCGATCCTTTGCCGGATCGGCCGCGACCATCGCGGCCTTCGTGGCGATCACTCAGACGGCAGGCGGAACGAGCCAGAACCCGGAGCAGAGCGGAGGGCCGAAGCGCAGCGGAGGATGGCGGAGGCCGGCTATTTTGCTTCGCGATGCAAAGCGCGCCGATAACGTGACTAATATGTCTTCTCATCGCCGGTGCGCGGCGGAAAATAGCCGGTCGCAGCCATTGCCGGCCCTGACCGCCTGTCGTCCGATCGCCCTCTAGAAGGCCGTGGTCGCGTGCTCTTCCGGCATCGGCCTCGCTTTGACCGACCTAGTGACGCCGATCGAACACGCCAAGCTATTCCGCAGCCACCGTCGACGAATGCAGGAAGCGGATGACGTCCTCCGGGACAAGTTGAAGCCGCAACGCTGCTCGCAGGGTATCAAGGCCGAAGATGTGCAGATCTTCGTTGAAGTCCCCCAGCCGGGGCGACAGCGGGATCGCTTCAACGCCGACCTCTTCCGCGCGCTGGATGAGAATCGCCTGTACGGCATCTCCGGCAGCATCGTCATCGCGGGCGATATAGAGCCGACGCAGGCCAGACGGCAGCAACATGGCTGCGAGGTGATTAGCCGAAAGCGCGGCCGCCATCGGCAACGTCGGCAGCACGTAGCGCAGCGACAGCATGGTCTCCAGACCCTCGCCGGCAGCGAGCACGTCGTCCACCACGCCAAAGCGAACGGCATTGCCGAGCAGGTCGCCCATGGCCCGGCGTGGCGTATCAATCGGGGCCTTGCCGAGCCGCACGCGATCAAAGCCGTGTGGATCTAGCCAGGTGCGATGCACGCCGGTGATCCGTCCCTCGAGGTCCGTGACAGAGCCTATCATCGCCGGCCAGGTTTCAGTCGGCAAATGCTCGTCCGGTCGGTAGTAGCAACGCGGGTGGAAGCGCACGCTACCACCATGGTGGACTTGGCTTATTCCACGACGCTGCAAATACGTTTCCACCAACGTCCCTTCGATCGGGCCGGACATCGCAAAAAGTCGACGGGCGGCTTCTTGCGATCCGGCCGGCACGACTGGACGAACGGGTCTCGGGAGTGATTGCTCCTCAGAACGAGGCAGCTTCAGAAAGCGCCTCGCCTCCTCGGCGACTTCGCGGAAGTCTCGCAAGGCAAGGCTTTCGCGGATGATGTCAAGGAGATCGCCATGTTCCCCGGTCGCGGCATCGGTCCACTTGCCGGCGGGGCCCTTCGGCGATTCGTGCAGCCGCACGAACAACGAGCGACCCGGGGTGTTGTGGACGTCGCCGACCACCCAGTAGCGCCCCGCTCGCTTACCATTGGGGAGATAGTGTCGGCACACCGCCTCGGCCTCGCGCGCGAGGCGACGTGCCAGCTCGGAGACATCGCCGGACATCACGCGGCCTCCCGCTCACTTACGCCCGTAACCGGATAGGTGTCGAGCACCCTCGACAGGACCTCGATGCCGCTCGCGTCCGTGGGCACGAACATGCGCAGCTTCCAGGAGATGATCTCTCCAAACAGACCATAAGCACGGAGACGATCGCGCATCGTGTCATTGAATCCCGACAGCTCGATGCGATGTGCACCCATCACCCGGACGCGGCGAAGCTGAAGGCCCTCTGCGAGCTCGAGGACGGTCCGTCCTTCCATCAGTGCAGCAAAGGCAGCGTCCGGCGTCAGCGAGGGTGCGTCCGTCGTAACGACGTTTGCGACCCACGCGGCCGAAACCCTGCGGCCGATGACGCGTTCGCCTGTATCGGTCTGAAGCCGATAGACGCGGGTCGAATCGTTCGGTAGCCGCTTCCAGATCGGTAGCAGCAAGCCCGCCACGACGTGGATCGTGCTTTCCGTGAACTCGGGCAGCTCGGCAAGCTCCGCCAGCCAGGTCGAGGCAAAGCGTTCACGATCCGCTTCGCCCCAATGACTTTCGGCCATAGTGGTCAAGGGGACCGTGTGCTGATCCATCGGCCGGATCAGACGGACGCGCCGCTCGATCGCGCCGTCATCGAGCATGACGCTCGCCGCGGGGACCTGCACGGCGGCTCGTCCCGAGCGCTCATTGACGAGCAGGACGGCCCGACGATCGGAAAGACGAGCAAGAGCGTCATCCAGACTCACCGGATGATTGCGCTGGCGCTGGACGACCGTGAGCAGCCGGGTCTCGGCGCCGGTCCCCGGATGGTCATAGATCGTCCGCCGGTCGGTGACGACGAAGCTCTCGGCACGGAGGGTTTCCAACCCCACGTCGTAGGTGCCGGATGCAACCGCGCCTTCGATCCGAGCGGTCAAGAGCTGCTCGAAGGCGGTGAACAGCACATTCTGTAGGTCGATGGTGAGCGCCAATAACCTGTTCAGAAAGGTCGTGATCGGCGGTAGGTCATCCCTGAGCCCATTGGCATTCAGACCGGTCGCATCCTCGAACCTCCCAAGCGAGCAGCCGTCGACCTTGCCTCGCGCGAGCAGCGTGTAGAGCTGACGCAACGCATCACGTCCGTACTGGCTTTCGAGATTGTCCTCGGGCCGGAACAGGCCCTGTCCTCCGGTCTGACGTTGGCCGCGCGTAATGGCTCCCAACGTATCGAGCCGGCGGGCAATGGTGCTGAGAAAGCGCTTTTCGGCCTTCACGTCTGTCGCAATCGGACGAAACAACGGTGGCTGCGCTTGATTGGTCCGGTTGGTGCGGCCAAGCCCTTGAATCGCAGCATCGGCCTTCCAACCGGGCTCGAGCAGGTAATGCACGCGCAACCGCCGATTCCGAGCCGACAGTTCGGCATGGTAGCTCCTCCCCGTGCCGCCCGCGTCGGAGAACACGAGGATGCGCTTGACGTCATCCATGAAAGCCGAGGTCTCGGCGAGGTTGGCTGAACCGGCTCGATTTTCGACCACCAGCCGGTCGCCCTTGCGAACGATGCGGCGCGAGCGGCCCGTCACCTCGGCGACCAGTTCGGTGCCGAAGCGCTGGATGACCTGATCCAGTGCCCCAGGTACCGGCGGTAGTGATGCAAGCTTCTCGATGAGGCGGTCGCGTCGTGCGACGGCTTCCCGGCTCTCGACCGGCTGGCCGTCGCGATAGACAGGCCGGGAGCAGAGGTTGCCCTCCGAGTCGGTGAAGGGCTCGTAGAGCTGGACCGGAAAGGAGTGGGCGAGATAGTCGAGGACATACTCGCGCGGTGTGATGTCGACCTGGACGTCGCCCCACTCTTCAGTCGGGATCTCAGCGAGCCGGCGCTCCATTAGCGCCTCGCCCGTCGACACGATCTGGATGACTGCCGTGTGTCCAGCCTCAAGATCGTGCTCGATCGAACGGATCAGCGACGGGGTCTTCATCGAAGTCAGGAGGTGGCCGAAGAAGCGCTGCTTGGCGCTTTCGAAAGCGGAGCGTGCCGCAGAATTGGCTTGCCCGTTCAGCGTTCCCGTTGCGCCGGTGATGTTGGCGGCTCGCATCGCCGCATCGAGGTTATTATGGATGACGCTAAACGCACCGGCATAGGCATCGTAGATGCGAACCTGCTCCGGCGTCAGCTGGTGCTCAACGAGATCGTACTCGACGCCCTCGTACGAGAGCGAGCGGGCTGCGTAGAGACCGAGCGCCTTGAGGTCGCGCGCCAGCACCTCCATGGCCGCGACCCCACCTTCCTCGATCGCTTCGACGAACTCGGCACGGGTGGCGAACGGGAAGTCAGCGCCGCCCCAAAGGCCGAGGCGTTGGGCATAAGCCAGGTTGTGGACCGTGGTGGCACCCGTCGCCGACACATAAATTACGCGGGCATTCGGCAGCGCGTGCTGGAGCCGCAGGCCCGCACGTCCCTGCTGAGATGCAGCCTGTTCACCGCGCTCGCCTTTGCCCCCGACCGCATTCTGCATGGCATGGCTCTCGTCGAAGACAATCACTCCGTCGAAGTCCGAACCCAACCATTCGACGATCTGCCTGACACGCGAAAGCTTTTCGCCACGCTCGTCGGTCCGTAGCGTGGCGTAGGTGGTAAAAAGGATGCCTTCCGAGAGCCGGATCGGGGTGCCCTGGCGAAACCGAGACAAGGGCGTAACAAGCAGCCGCTCCATGCCAAGCGCGGACCAATCGCGCTGCGCGTCCTCAATCAGCTTGTCGGACTTGCTGATCCAGACCGCACGACGACGGCCCTTGAGCCAGTTGTCGAGCAGGATCCCCGCGACCTGCCGCCCCTTGCCCGCCCCGGTGCCATCGCCCAAGAACCAGCCGCGGCGAAAGCGGAAGGCATTTTCCGCGTCGTCGCGCGCGGCGGCCACAACATCAAAGGTCGTGTCGACCGTCCAGGAGCCTGCCAGGAATTCGGAATGCGCTTCGCCGGCATAGATCACGCTCTCGAGCTGGGCATCCGACAGAACTCCGTCCACCATGACATTGGCCGGCAGGTGCGGACGATAGGATGGCTTCGGTGGCGCAACGGACGCCATCGCCGCGGACTGCACGAGCTTGGTCGGATGTGCGCACGATCCGGGAATGCGGATCGACTGCAATCCGTATTCTTCATAGAGCGCATCGGTGAGCCGGGCACCTTCCGGCGGGGACCATTCGACCGTCTCGTAGATCAGTTCTGCGCCTACTGGCGCGGCGTCTCTCGAAGTGGACGATATGCGTGGTGCAATGGCGCTGGCCGATCGCGACATCGCTGGCCGCCCAATACCAACGATCTCTGATGGCGCGGCGACGGGCAGCCTTGGAGGCACATGCAGGTTCACCCAGCCAAGCAAGGTAGCGACATCACCCGCCATGCCTGGCGAGGCGGGAAAAGCGGTCGGATCGGCAGCGGGCAGCTTGTCGATCACAAGCAGCCTGGTATCCGTCTGAGTGCCATGCTTGGCGTAGACGGCGCCGTCGATCGCCGCACAAAACACCACCCGTCCGCGTTCCTGGAGGCGAACGAAGGCATCTCGCCATGCCGGATTGTCCGGCGCGAAGCTTGCGCCGGCAATAGCAACGAGGCGTCCACCGTCGCAAAGACGCGCGAGCGCCGAAGCGACGTGGCGGAGAGCCGCATCCGCCATCCGTCGATCGACATTCGCTACCGCGGAGAACGGCGGGTTCATCAGGACGACGCTAGGTGTGACACTCGCATCGAGGTGGTCATCGATCTGCGCGGCGTCGAACCGCGTGACCTGAACGTTGGCGAAGAGATGGCCGAGCAGCTCCGAGCGGGCATCGGCCAACTCGTTCAATGCCAAGGCGCCGCCGGCGAGCTCTGCAAAGACGGCGAGCAGGCCTGTCCCCGCGGATGGCTCCAGAACGCGATCGGCAGACGTAATTCCGGCTGCGGTGCATGCGGCAAGCCCGAGCGGGATCGGCGTCGAGAATTGCTGATATGCCTGGCCGTCCTCGGACCGCCGCGTATGTGTCGGCAGAAGGCCAGCTACTCGCACGATCATCGGCAGCATGGCGGCCGTCGAACCAGCCTTGGCCCGCATGGCCGGGCCGAACTTGCGAAGGAACAGAACGGTTGCCGCCTCGCAGACGTCATAGGCGGTCTTCCAGTTCCAGACCCCGGCTGCATCCGAGGCGCCGAAGGCAGCCTCCATGGCGCAACGCAGGGCAGCGGCATCAATGCGACGGCCCCGTTCGAGATCGGTCAAGAGCTGTCGCGCGGCCCTGACAGCAGCGGAGGTGAGACTTGCAGCGGCACGCATCGAGAGGGGCGCGGCGGCAGCGCCGCCGGCGAGAGATTCGGTCATGGCAGGATTTCTTTCGGAGAGAAGGAACGGGTCGAACCATCAGGCGCTCTCCTCTGATCCCGACGGCTCAAACCTTTCCCGGCCTGCCTCTCCCTCTGAGCCCTCGCCAATAAGAATGGGGACCAGCGCTGAGCACCGGTCCCCAAGCAACCGCGGGACGGCCGGAGCCATCCCGCTCTGTGATGTCACTCAGCCGCGTCGAGCTGTTGCGGATCTTCGTCGCCGGCGGCCTCCCGATCCTCTTCGTCGGCGAGGAATTCGGGCAGCGAGCCCGCTTCCCCCTCCTGCTCCACTGGCGCCACATCGGGGTCGACGAGACGCAGCGGCTCCGGCAACCAACCCGAGCCATCCAGAAGACGCTCGGCCTCCTTGGCCATGTCGGCCTTCTTCAGATGGTCGATCAGTTGCGCCGACGACTCGCCCTTGGCTTCCCGCACCGCTTCCAGAATACGCGGCTTGGTGACCCGGCCGAGATAGTTGTCGACAGTCGGTCGCCAGCCAGCCTGCACCATGTCGAGCCCGACCGCCCGCGCCAGCACATCAGCTTGGCCGAGACGCGTGCGGACACCCTGAGCCGAGACACGGCCTTGGTTGTAGCGGTTGG
This sequence comes from Bradyrhizobium sp. USDA 4474, assembly GCF_054057515.1. NCBI lineage: Bacteria > Pseudomonadati > Pseudomonadota > Alphaproteobacteria > Hyphomicrobiales > Nitrobacteraceae > Bradyrhizobium > Bradyrhizobium sp. USDA 4474. The sequence continues at coordinate 2,071,417 of NZ_JBSRZJ010000002.1, forward strand.
CCGGCTCATAGACGGCGTTGGCCGCAAATGATGCACAGTGGGCGAACAGCGATGCCTGTGCACCACCATCGAGAGCCGTCAGCGCATCCCAGAGATCGTTCTCGCTCTTCGGCAACCGCGCCTTCCAGGCCTCATGCCGCGCCTCGACTGCTTTGGCCGAGACGCTTTCCCTCAGCCCCGGAGCTTGGGCGGGAAAGTTCGGCGTGCGAAGGCTGATCTCAAGACAGCTCCCCGACGACGCGAATCGGTAAAAGGCCGTCAGCACGAAGTTATGCAGCACTGCCTGGAACGCAACCGCTGGATTTTCTGCCAGCGCATCCCGCAATGCCAGCGTACGATGCGCCGTCAGCTCGATAATCAGCCGATCCGGCAGAGGCCTGGCCGCGTCCTCATCATCTTCTTCAGCATCAGGAGCACTACCTGCGACCGCGATGACCGTGCGCTGGACGGAAGGGGCCTCTCCTTGACCTTCAGTCGACGACGCATCGGCGCCCTGCTCGGCATCAGGATCGGCTGTCGGCATCTCGTCCTCTGGCCGGACGTAACCCCGGTCCACGGAGAGGCGCCCTTCGGAATCGATGCTGATGAAGACACCAGCTTGGGCGATCTCCGTCCGTTCGTAAAGCATCGGTCGGTCTTCGAATGCCGCCAATGCCGACTCGATTTCCCCGAGACGCCGATCGACCTCGTCCGGCAACTCGTCGGCATCCTGGTAATCGGATTCAAGCTTGGCCTGCTCGGCGTTGAGAGCATCGATAGTGGCCTGCTCCTCAGGCGAGAGATCGACAGGTTTGCCTTCGATTTCTCGTAGGCCTTGAGTGTGACCGTAGGAGAACTCCACGGCGACTGAGATCCACTTCCAGCCTTCGGTAGCAATCGTCTCAGCTTCGGCTTTGAGCTTTTCGGCCACGAGCCGGTCGAGCAACACGATGTCCTGGAGCCAGCCGCCGTCGTCTTGCTCGAACAGATCCCGCAGAACGCCGCCGCCTGCGTGCTGATAGGCATCGAGGCCCACGAATTGGGCTCGACGATCGGACCCGCGCACGGTGTTCTCAGTGAGCAGCCGGCGGATCTGGTAAGGCTCGTCATAACCGGAACGGCTGACGTTCTCCCAGATTTGCTCCTGCCGGGCGTGATCGGCCGTGACCGAGAACGCCATGAGTTGCTCGAGCGTCATGCCGTCTTCGGCATAGACCTCGTGCAGCTTCGGTGACACCGACGCCAGCCGCAGCCGCTGCTTCACGATAGCCGGGTTCACGAAGTGCCGGGCGGCGATGTCTTCCTCGGTCATACCGAGATCGCGGAGCGTCTGGAAGGCCCGAAACTGATCGAGCGGATGCAGACCGACCCGCTCATCGTTCTCCGCCACCGAGTCGTCCGCGGCGATGCCCCCCTCACGAACGACACATGGCACCGCCTGCGTCTTTGACATGCGCTTTTGTTTCACCAGGAGTTCGAGAGCGCGATAGCGCCTGCCGCCCGCCGGCACCTCGAACATGCCGGTCTCGTTGCCATCTGCATCAGCGACAGCCCGGACACTTAGACTTTGCAGGAGCGTACGCTGCGCGATGCTCTCGGCTAGCTGCTCGATCGAAACACCGGCCTTTACGCGGCGAACGTTCGACTGGCTGAGCACGAGCTTGTTGAAGGGAATGTCCCGGGAAGGCGACAGCGTGATCTTTTGTACGGCTTTCGTCATTTTGGTTCTCCACGACGGGCGGCCGGTAGACTCTCTCTCGGCTTCCAACCCGTCGCGAACAGCCTTCCCTCCTCTCACTCTCGCGCGGCCACGAGGCCACGCATCATGCCGCCTCGTGATCGGCGACAACCGAATGCAGCGACGTGTACTCCATGACCCCGGGAACGAAGCCGAGCAAATAGTCCGCCGCCTTGCTCGCCTGCGAGGCGGCGCGCACGATGGCCCGATTGTCTTCGCGCAGGACGTCAAGCCAGGAGCCGATATAGTCTGCATGGCGCACGGTGGGCACAATCCCGAGCGACGCGCAGCTGAACGCGGAACTCAACTCGGCAACCAGTTCTTCGAAGGCGTATTTCTTCGTACCGTAGGATCCGCTCTGGTCGCGATTGAGGCGCGAGGGATGCCCAGTCGCATGACCGAGTTCATGCAACGCGGTGCGATGCCAATTGATGGGTTCGAAATACGCCTGCGGCGGCGGGACCTGAACGAAGTCTTCGGCTGTTGCATAGAATGCGCGATCTCCACCAATCCGAAATGGAATTCCGCTGGCCTTGATCAGGGCGTCGACCGTGGGTTCGATGAGGCCAGTCGGCGGGGGCGGCGCAGCGGCGGCGATGCCATCGGGCAGTTCCTCACACTGATCGGTGTTGAAGACGGTAAATCGTTTGAGGAATGGAATTGCCTGCGCGTCTTCGCCGGTCTCGGCGGCGCGTCGTTTTTCGTCATTCGGCACGAAACGATCAGCGTAGACGACTGTGGTGCCGCGCTCTCCCTTGCGAACGTGGCCGCCAAGCGAGAGGGCCTGGCGAAAGGTGAGCCAACTTTGACCGGCAAATCCGCGTTCGATCACGGCTCCCCAGAGGATGAGGATGTTTACCCCACTGTATTGCCGGTTGGTCGACGCGTTTTTCGGCATAGCCAGCGGCGCTTTCGCCGCGGCCGTACCCCAAGGCTGAACCCAGGGAACGCGTCCGGCCTCAAGCTCGGCGATGATCTTGTCGGTGATTTCGTTGTAGAGGTTCGCCCGGTCCTGGCCGGCGCGCGCGCAAGCATTAGGGTTCGACATCGCGGGTCTCCGCGACGGGCACCGCGAGCCTCTCTCGCAGCTTGTAACCCGTCACGGAAAAACCCAGCCTGCACTCTTACTCTCAGCCTCTTCGCAATCTGCCAGGCCACAGGCCTGATCAGGCGTGCGCCAGGGCGCATCGCCTTCGAGAGATGGCACCCGGAGAGCGTGAGCATAGCGACCCGAAGGGGCACGCGGGTCCGAGTGCAGCGACGAGACCGGTTCAATAGCGGCACCCGGGAACGGGGCAGTGATAGCGATCGCCGCAGGCGAGCCCCTTTTCCGATTGCCCCCGGCGAGGAGCACCATAGCGCTGGCGCGAGGGATCGAAGCCGCAAGGCCGAGACGCTGCGCGGCTCGGTTCATATGTGGACGGCCCCCGACTTGCAAGAAATGGCTCTGGCAGCATGCTCGGATCGCTTGCGCTCATATGTCCGGCCTGTTTTCGGGTCTTGCGACCACCGGCCAAGATGGGCTTCGCGGACAGTGAGATCCAAACACGAGAGCGGCATTTTCTGCCGGTAAACCGAGCGGAGCATTTCACTGACCGGCTTGCGCCGAACGTACCACCTCTTCCTGTCCTGCAAGTTCCGCCCCCAGCGTCAAACCTGCCGGTCTGGCGCCAAGCTCTGCATTTCGTTCAAGTCTATGTCGGCATCGGCATGACGCTGCTTGCAGGCCGGTACCGCTCGCCGCTGACCATCAGTTTCCAGGCGATCCGCGCCAGCTTGTTTGCCAACGCTATGGCCACCAGTTTCGGCGGTTTGCGCGCGATGATGTCTTTCAGCCAAGGCCAGGAGCGAGTTTCCCGGCGACGCATATCTGCGATCACAGCCGTCGCCCCAGCCACCAAAACGGTTCGCAACATGCCGTCGCCGGCGCGGGTAATGACGCCAAGCCTGTTCTTTCCAGCCGTCGAATGATTCTTTGGGGTCAGGCCGAGCCAGGCGGCAAAGTTTCTCGCCGACTTGAACCCTCGAGCATCCACGACTTTGATTGACAGCAGCGTCGCACCGATCGGACCGACGCCCGGGATAGCCGCCAGCCGTCGGCTCATCTCGTTGCTCCGGTGGAGTTGCATGAGCTTCTTATCGAGCTTGGCGATCTGGTCGTCGACGCGCGCCAGCTCAACTGCCAAGGCGTCCAACAACTCTTTAGCCAGGTCGGGGACTGTTGCATCGGCCTGAATGTCGATCAGCAATTGTTGAAGACGCGAAAGCCCCTTGGGCGCGGTAAAGCCGAATTCCGCGGCGTAGCCGCGGATCGAATTGGCAAGTTGGGTACGCCTGCCTATGAACTGGTTGCGCACACGCGCGAGCATCTGTGCACCCTGCTGCTCAGGGCTCTTGATAGGCACAAAGTTCTTGCGCAGTTTCGGCCGACTTGCCGCTTCGCAAATTGCCTCGGCATCCGCAGCGTCGGATTTCCCGCGCGGCACGTACGGTTTGACATATTGAGGCGGAATCATCGCCACGTCGTGCCCGCGCGATTGCAGCTCCCGCGCCCAATAGTGCGACGCCCCGCAAGCCTCCATCGCGACAAATGTGGGCGGCAAACGACTAAAGAACTCCAAAACCTGCCCCCGTCTCAACTTACGCCGCAGAACCGGCTGCTCGGTCTCGTCAACGCCATGCAGCTGAAACACACTCTTCGACGTATCCAGACCGATGCGAACAATCGTTTCCACGGGCGGCTCCTTCGTTTGAGGTCAGCGACGACCTCTTTTTGCCACGCACTGTGGCGGAAGGGGGCCGTCCACCCCAACACGAGAGCCCGGTGCGGCCCACCGCACGCGCACACCCACTAAAAACCTGAGCGAACGTGATGCTGGCAAATCCTGCGAGAACAGCCTGGCATTTCCGCAGTGGCCTCAGAATGCGGGAAAACCTCGTCCTCTGCCGTCGGGGAATCCCAGCCTTGTGCTAACAGCCGGAACAAACGACGGGCCACAGGATTCGTCGTATTCGGAGTCTGTTGCAATGCTGATGATCAGTGAACGAAGGCCGACAACACGGACGCTGCGGGGATGGGCGATCCACGTTCTTCAGGAAGTAGGCGCCATCCGCGAGTGCGAGGAGCACGGTTGGATGCAGGATCGCGCCGATCCGCATGCGCGAGAGCGATCCTTCGATATCGCTCGTCGAGACCCGCCAGCAGACGTATCCCCTCAGGCGGCGGAAGCCGCGGTTCGCGACGTGCTGGACTCGATTGGCGATACCTGTCCAGAATGCTCCCCTGACGAGGAGGACCGGCGCTAAGCATTGAGGCTAACCCGTCTCCAACCTTGGGGACCTAAGCCGACTTTCGCTGCGACCTTGTGGCGGGCTTTTTTGCCGCACCCTCCTTCGCCGCTTTTTTGCCGGTGATCGGCATCAGCATTTCCTTCTGCCCAGCGGCCGCCTTGCGTGGCTTCTTGGCCGTCTTCTTCGGCGCCTCGGTCGGGCCCGCCGCGTCTCGTCCGAGGCTCTTGCGCAGCGCGTCCATCAGGTCAACGACGTTCTCACCTCGAGGACGCGCTTTCGCGGTGATGGGTTTGCCCGCGCGCTTCTGATTGATGAGATCGATGAGGGCGGTTTCGTACTGGTCTTCGAACTTGTCCGGCTCGAAATGGCCCGCCTTCTGATTGACGATGTGCTTGGCGAGATCAAGCATGTCCTTGGTGACTTTTACATCCTGGATGTCATCGAAATACTCATCCGCAGAACGCACCTCATAGGGATAGCGCAGCAGCGTCCCCATCAACCCCTTGTCCAGAGGCTCGAGCGCAATGATGTGCTCGCGATTGGTCAGCACGACGCGTCCGATGGCGACCTTGTTCATCTCGCGGATGGTTTCGCGGATGACTGCGAAGGCGTCGTGCCCAACCTTGCCATCCGGGCACAGATAGTAGGGGCGGATCAGATACCGCGGGTCGATCTCACTCCGGTCTACGAACTCGTCGATTTCGATCGTTCGCGTTGATTCCAGCGCGACGTTCTCCAACTCTTCTTTCGTCACCTCGATGAAAGTGTCCGTGTCGACCTTGTAGCCCTTGACGATGTCCTCGTTGTCGACCTCCTCGCCGGTGTCGGCATCCACCTTGGCGTACTTGATCCGATGGCCGGTCTTTCGGTTCAGCTGGTTGAACGAGACTTTTTCGGATTCCGACGTGGCCGGATAGAGCGCAACCGGACAGGTGACGAGGGAAAGACGTAGGAAGCCTTTCCAGTTTGCGCGGGGGGCCATCGCGGGGGAACTCCATTACTGATGCCGGATTCAAGACGATCCACGAGCCTTGGTTCCGACATCACATCCCTCCCGCCAGGGTGATTTTTTCTCAGGTAGCCCTCGGACGGACTCGACATTGTTCATGTTATGTTCTAATTCGGGCATGACCGACCGACCCGCGAGCTGGCGCATGCCGACCCCGAAGCAAATGGAAAAGCTGGCCGCCGAGGCCGCCCGCAGGCCGACATCTTCCGCTGCGGCTCCGGATGCACCGCTTCCGGCCGAATACTGGGACTCGGTGCTCAAAGATCCTCGCGCCGGCACGACCGCAACCGAGATCCGGCAGCGTCGTCTTTCCGACGTTCAGCGCCACGTCCTCCGCGTGACCTGCCGCCGCTGCGAGCGAATAGTCGAAATCCAGACCGCCGATGCCGTCCGCTTGTATGGCCGCAACGCAGTCTGGAAGGACGTCGCGCAACGGCTGCTCGACAACACCTGCCAGCAGCGCACCGGCAGGCATGAAGAAGACGGGTGCTGGCCAGCGTTCGAGACGCCGTAGTCGCTCAGGATTTGCCGATCCGATCTCTCTGCGCCTGGATGTCCGGATGGCCCCGAAGTATCACCCTACGCCCCTGTCGGGAGGCGATCGCAAGGCTCTGGCAAAAGAGCTCGGCAAGGCACGCGCGATGGCTAGCATCCTGGCGACCCAATCGGCGGAGATGCGGGCCAAAGGCGAGGCGATGATCCAGCAAGCCGACAGGCTGCTTTGCGAAAGCTGGAACGAGCGGATGTGGAGTGACGGCGAGCCGATCGATCCGTCGCCGACCATCGATCAGGCCGTGAACGGAGGCTTCCCCTGGCTGGAGATCAGGTGCGCGCGCTGCAAGACGCCGAGCGATGTCGACCTCGCGGCGATGAAGCACCCGCCGACCACCTTCGTGCACGATCTCGCCAGCCGGCTGCGCTGCCGCAAATGCGCCAAGGCGGGCCGGCGTCCATCCGCGACTCTGTTACAGTTGACGTGGCAGCCGCGCCACCCTCGAACCGAATCCTGACCGATGTGCAATCTTTATTCGATCACGACCAACCAAGCCGCGATCAGCGCGCTGTTCCGCGGCGTGAACCGATACGTTGGCAACCTGGCGCCGATGCCCGGGGTGTTTCCCGACTACAAGGCGCCGATCGTGCGCAACGGAGCCGAGGGCCGCGAGCTCGCTACGGCGCGATGGGGGATGCCATCATCATCAAAGGCGCTGATGGACGCCACGAAGAAACGAGCCGAGAAGCTGCAGGCCAAGGGCAAGACGGTCGATTTCAAGGAATTGCTGCGGATGGAGCCGGACGGCGGCACGACCAACATCCGCAATGTAAAGAGCAAGCACTGGACGCGATGGCTGGGGACCGAAAATCGCTGCGTGGTACCGTTCAACTCCTTCAGCGAGTTCAACAAGGCCGAGGGCGGGGATATTTGGTTCGCGCTCGATGAGACCCGTCCCCTCGCCTGCTTCGCCGGCATCTGGACCAACTGGACGTCCGTCCGGAAGGTCAAGGAGGGTGAGGCCACCAACGACCTCTACGCGTTCCTCACGACGGAGCCTAACGCGGAGGTCGGCGCCATCCACCCCAAGGCGATGCCCGTCATCCTGACAACGCCAGAAGAAGTCGAGACCTGGATGACGGCTCCTCCGGACGAAGTCTTGAACCTGCAGCGGCCGCTTCCGGACGGATCGCTCAAGATCGTCGCCCGCGGCGTCAAGGAAGACCCAGCCGGGCAGACAACGTGACCGCCGAGGACGACGACCAGGCAGAGCCCTCGCCCCGTCAGCGCAAGATCATCCACGTCGACATGGACGCCTTCTATGCGTCCGTCGAGCAGCGGGACAATCCGGATCTCCGCGGCAAGCCGGTGGCCGTCGGCGGATCCCGGGAGCGCGGCGTTGTGGCGGCGGCCAGCTATGAAGCGCGCAAGTTCGGCGTCAGGTCAGCCATGCCGTCGGTCACCGCGAAGCGGCAATGCCCAGACCTGATCTTCGTCAAGCCGCGCTTCGAGGTCTACAAGGCGGTCTCCCTGCAGATCCGCGAGATCTTCGCCGAGCACACCCCGATCATCGAGCCGCTGTCGCTGGACGAAGCCTATCTGGACGTCACGGAAAACCTCCAAGGCATTCCGTTGGCGCGCGACGTCGCGCTAGCAATCCGTGGCAAGATCAAGCTGGAGACCGGCCTCAACGCCTCCGCCGGGATCTCCTACAACAAGTTTCTGGCTAAGCTCGCTTCCGACCACCGCAAGCCGAACGGCCAGTACGTCATTACGCCGGAGATGGGTCCGACCTTCGTCGAAGCTTTGCCCGTAGGCAAGTTCCACGGCATCGGCCCGGCGACCGGCGCCAAGATGAATTCCTTGGGTCTCTACACCGGCCTCGACATGCGCAATCAGTCGCTCGAATTCATGCAGGCCAACTTTGGAAAGGCCGGAAGTTACTACTATTGGATATCGCGGGGCGTTGATAACCGCGAGGTCCGCGCCGACCGAATCCGCAAATCCGTCGGTGCTGAGAACACGTTCTCCGCCGACGTCACTGGCTTCGACGCCATGGTTGTCGAACTGAAGCCGCTCATCGACAAGGTCTGGCGATACTGTGAGAGCGCTGGCAACCTGGGACGCACGGTGACGCTGAAAGTGAAGTTCAACGACTTCGAGATCATCACACGAAGTAGATCCGTACCCGTCGCGGTTTCGAGCCGCAGTGACCTCGAACGTCTATTGGTTACCTTACTTCAAAACGAGATGCCCCTTCCCAAGCCCGTCCGGCTTCTGGGAGTCTCGCTTTCATCGCTACAAAGCGACGACAATGCGGCACCGCAACTCGATCTGCCAATCTGACGGTTACAGGCGCCAAAGACGAAAAGGGCAAGCGACGGCAGAGCCATCACAACGATTGCCCCTCCTCCTTGTGGTCAGCAGCGACGGATTCGAATGCTTCGTGGATGTCACGAGATCGCCGCGGAAAAAAGGCTCTCATTTCTCCGTCTTCCAGCGGATATTTCTTCAAATTGAAGGTCCCGTAGAGTTCGCGCATTTCATAGAATCGAACGGGGCGTCGCCTACCATCCAGCGCTGTGACGATAGCGTACTTTACAGCTTCCTTGCAGCGCATACCGAAGATGACCTCTTCGAGCTCCAGTGGAGAACGCTGCACCCCGCGCCGTCCAATCAAACGCCATTCTTGCTCGTATCGCCAGCTCGCCGCCTTTCGCAACAGAACGGCTTCGTCGACCTGACGACGAGCGTTCTTGTCGCCATCGAGCATCGCTAGGACCTTGCTGGCATCGACGAGCCGCGTGCCGCCGTACTTAACCTGATGGAGATCGTCGAGCACATCAGACGGCACCGAGTAGCCGATGCAGACACCGTGATGCTGATCGCCATAGTGGCTCCACATCAACGGGCAGGTGGCGCGCCGCCCCAAGGATACAATGCCCTTGTCATATTGAAGCAACAGTTCCTTCTCCAGATCGCTGCCAAGCAGTAACTGAAGAGGGTCGTCTACTTCGTAGCTAGGATCGGTAGCATAGAAGCTGATTTCCGAAATGACTTTATCGGCTCGTTGTCGGCCAAGTCGATCGATGTGACCGAGGGCTTCCGGACCCTGGTACCCGATTGTCTGAGCCGCGGCTTTCATCTCCGCACTCACGCGTCGCTCGAGGAGCTGCCGTAGTGCGCGTTCCAGATCCGAAGCCGGAAGGTCAATGTTGAGCGAGGGCCGGGTGTCGAGCGGATCATTGAATGTGCTTGGGTCGGCATAAAAGAGGTTATCCGCAACGATCATATCCAGAGTGAGATTGTTGAACGCGCGGTACTTGAAGAGCCGCTTCGGAATTTTTCGTTTTTCGGCCATTGCTTCCTCTTGAGCAGTGAATTCGGTCCGGAAGTTTTGGGTTACGAATCGGATGGGTGACAACACGGTGAGCCATTGCGCAGGTTTCGGCGTAGCCCCGCGAAGATGATGGTCTCCGCACTTCTGCAGCCAAGTCCCTGATTTTCAGGGGTCTTTCGTCCCCACCCTTGACAGGATGACGATAAAAGGGGCGCAAAACTTGACACAGGACAGCAAAAGGGGTGATTTACTTGGCGCGACTCGGGGCAGAGGAAATCGTACCGCTATGCAGACCAAGACCTTTCAGCAACGTCTAGACACAGCGTTCCCCTACGACACCTACGCAAACACGCTCCGGGCCCTGCGCGAAGGTATCGCCGCCGGCGACGACGTGATCAAGGGCACACCGATGTTCTCGTCAGAGGTTGGCGACGACATGCGCGGTCTGATCCGCCGAGCCGGCATCCTGATGCGTTTCGAGGAGATGTGCAAAGCCGGCGATCTCCCATTTAAGTGCACGTTGACGCCGATGCCTCGCGGCACGTGGCATTGGCTGGACATCTACAGCGGCGAATGCCACGGGCACATCGTCCGCACGGAGGACCCGACCAAGTTTCCGGAAGACACGCCGAATCGCCAGGACGCGCGGGCGTCGAACATGCCGAACCTTTTCGAGACCGAGGAGGAGCGGATCATCCGCTTGGCGCCGCCGAAGCTCTATACGTGGCTGACGTACCGCGCGGCGCCGGACGGCCGGCTCTCGCACGCGCTCTGGCAGTCGCCGTCGGCGAATGCCGACGAGTGGCTCGCCCGTATCAACCTGATGGCCGTAGTGGTGCAAAAGAAGTCGGAGGACACGAAACGGCCGGCCAAGATCGACCCGAAGTCCAAGATGAGGCTCAAGGACAACGTGGTCTCGATGATCGAGAAGAAGAAAAAGAACGACGACACCAAGCGTTGAAGGCGTGCCCATGTCTGCGAGGATCATTCCCGAGAGGATTCGGGAGGCGCGCGAGTCCGTCGGCATGACCGACGAGCAGTTCGCCGACGCGATCGGCGTGAGCCGTCAATCCGTCGGTACCTATGAGACCGGCGCCTTCGCTCCGCGCGGCGACGTGTTCAGCAAGATCATCGCCGTCACCCGACAGCCACCGTTTTTTTTCACAACGCCGCGCAAACACAGCGCCGAGAGCTTCCTGACGCCGACGTGGCGCAGCTTGAAGCGCATGCAACGGCCCGACCGGCTGCGGGTCGGCCGCCGGCTGGAGTGGGCGTTCTATATCACGGAGTCGCTCGCGGAATACGTCGAGCTGCCACCGGTGCACCTGCCCGCGATCGAGTTCGACTACGAACACGAGAGCAATGAGCGGATCGAGGAGATCGCGGACCAACTGCGCGAGTTCTGGAACGTCGGCTTCGGTCCGATCACTGATCTGGCTCCGCTGCTCGAATATCACGGCGTCATCGTGATCGAGGAGCCCGTGCGCTGCGAGGATATGGATGCCGTCTCCCGCTGGCAGGGAGGACGACCATACGTGCTCTACGCCGCCGACCAGGAAAGTAACTCGCGCAAGCTCTTCAACCTGGCACACGAGCTCGGCCACCTCGTCCTGCACAACGGCGTCGAGGTGAACAGTCGAAACTTGGACCGGCTTGAAAATCAGGCCAACCGGTTCGCAGGCGCCTTGCTTCTACCGCGCCGTACGTTCGCGCGGGAGATCGCGAACACCACCATCGACTACTTCCTATCCCTGAAAGGCCGATGGCGCGTGGCGGTTGCGGCGATGATCTACCGGTGCAAGGAACTCGGGATCTTGAACGCCGATCAGGTCAAGTACATGTGGAAACAGATGAACGCCCGCGGCATCCGCAAGCGAGAACCGCTCGACAACGCTTTCACACTGTCGACGCCGACGGTGCTGGGCTCGGCCGCGCGGATGTTGATCGATAACAAAGTCAAACTGCCCACCGAGATCGCCGACGACGTGCTTCTCAATGCGAGCGACGTAGAGTCGCTCTGCTCGCTGCCAGCCGGCAGCCTGCAGAACAAAGTGCTGTCTTTCCCGATGTTGCGTGAGGTTTAGATCCGTACCGATCGCCAATCCGCCGCTGGCGGACTTCAAACGACTGGTCGATCACGTAAAATCGAGGCGCCAAGTGGCAGCAGTCAATCTCGACTTCCAGCGCATTCGTTCCTTCGGAGGGACTCAAAATTACGCCTTCGAGGAATTATGCTCGCAACTCGCGGCGCTAGAGCCTCGGGCATCCGGGGATGTTTTCTACCGCAAGGGTGTTGGAGCGGACGCAGGTGTCGAGTGTTATATGCGGCATGGTGACGGCTCGGAGACGGGCTGGCAGACAAAGTATTTCTTTAAGCTTGATGCAAGCCAGGTTGCGCAGCTCGACAAGTCCATCAAGCAGGCGCTGGCCAAGCATCCGCGGCTTACCCGGTACATTGTCTGCATACCCTTCGATCTGTTCGACCAGCGCATCGGCAAGGCGAAAACCCAGCTTGCGCGCTGGCAGGCCTGGGTCAAGAAATGGTCGAGTGCTGCAACCAGGGCAAAGCGCAAGCTCGTCATCGAGCTGTGGGGGCATTCCGAGCTTGTCGAGCGGTTGGGGCGCGACAGTCCGCTCTATTCGGGCAGGGCGGCTTTCTGGTTCGATGAGACATTTCTCACCTCAGCGTGGTTTACCAGCCGATTTGAGCGGGCACGCGACGGGCTCGGCCAGCGCTATACCCCTGAAACAAATGTTGAGTTGCCCATACGCCGCACCATCCTTGGCCTTTGCCGCGACCGGTCCGTTCTTGATCAAGTCCAGCTATGGGGCGAAAAACTGGAAGAGGCCCGGTACGACGTCATCGATCGCCTTAAGCGGTTGACGGTGAGCGGCGGCCTGACAGCAGAAATCGCGGCGGTTGAGGCAACGACCAGTGCGCTTAGCTCACTGTTATCGGCGACGCCTGATGACCCCGCCTACATTTTCCCTGTCGAACGTACCAAGTCGCTGGGAAGTGAGGCCCTGGTGGCGACCGCACAAGCCATGCGTGCCGTTCGCAACGGCAATCCGCCGCCTCCGAAGCGCGACGATGATGTGCAGTATCTGTACCATGATATGCGCGGGCTCGAAGAGGCGTTGAATGCCATCATCGAAGGGGTAACCGGTGATAGCTGGCGCCTGGTGAACAGCCGGCGGGCGCTGGTTACGGGCCCGGGCGGTATCGGTAAATCGCATCTATTCGGAGACGCGGTCGATCATCAGGTTGCCAATGGCCATCCCTCACTCCTTATTCTCGGCGGTACGCTGGTTGACGACGACCCCTGGGCGCAGATCGTCAAACAGCTTGACCTGACGATTTCCACCGAGAAATTCCTTGGCGCTCTCGACGCTGCGGCGCAGGCTGCGGGGACCCGGGCCGTGATTTTCATCGACGCCATTAACGAGCGGCATGGAATCGCAATCTGGTCCCACCGGCTGGCAGCGTTTCTCAAGACGATTGAGGCGTTCCCGCGTGTGGCCATCGCCCTGTCGTGTCGTTCGACTTATTTGCCATACATCTTGCCGGCGGGTCCGGGACCGGATTTGTCTCAGGTTGAGCATGTAGGGTTCGCGGGTCGTGCCGCAGCAGCCGCCCGCTACTATCTGGATAAGCGCGGCATTGTGCGCATGGCCGCGCCGAACCTCATCCCGGAATTCGAGAATCCGCTCTTTCTCAAGACCTGTTGCGACTATCTCGAAAAGGAACACCTTCAGGAATTCCCGCGCGGCCTGCGCGGGGTAACGGAGATCTTTGGCTTTTACTCAGAAGCCGTTGCAAAGTCCGTCGAGCGGCAGCTTGGGCTCGATCATAAGCTGGGGAAGGTAGCCCAAGCGCTTGAGGTGCTTGCGGTTGCTTTCGATCAAGGGGAGCGCGGCTATCTCGAATACGACAAGGCCGATGCTCTTATGGAGGCGATTGTCCCCGCGCACGGTGTGTTCGAAAAGAGCTTGCTTGCCAGGCTCGTTAGCGAGGGAATTCTGGCCGATGAGCCCGTGACGGGAAACGGCGGCGCCATCGTCCAAATCGTGCGCTTTTCGTTTGAGCGCTATAGCGACCATCGCATCGCGCGCCAGATGTTCGATAAGCATCTCGATGTGTCGGCACCGAAGGATTCATTTCTGCCAGGCACGCCGCTGGAGATTTACCTTGAAAGCCCTAAGGCTTATGAGCATGCGGGCGTGTTGGAAGCGATGGCGGTTCAATTGCCGGAGCGTTGTGGACTCGAATTCCCGGACGCAATGCCCAAGCCGCGGAACAGATGGCTGCTCCTGCGCGCGTTTGTTGGCAGCGTCCTGTGGCGCGAGCAACGCGCCTTCACGCAGCGCACCCTCGATTTACTGAAGGAAGCTTCCAAGATATCGGGGCGTAACGAGACCATGCGCACGCTGCTCGCGGTCGCGAGCGAACCGGACAATGCGTTTAACGCGGAGTATTTGCACGGAAGACTTGTCAAGCAGGCGATGCCGCAACGGGATAGGGCCTGGTCCATATACGTTGCACAGGAGGGTGACGACGAAGACAGCCCTATCGAAACCTTGATTGGCTGGACTCTTCAAAACGGCTTTGAGCCCATCGAAGATAAGCGTGCCGAGCTCGTCGCTATCGCGCTGAGCTGGCTGTTCTCGACAAGCCATCGTCTCATCCGGGACCGGGCCACCAAAGCGCTCGCGGCATTATTGGCCACGCGGCTCCCATTGGCCGCAAGCCTTATTCGCCGTTTTCAAGGTATTGATGATCTTTATATCCTCGACCGTGTCATGGCTGCAGCGTACGGAGCCGCCTTGCAGGGCATGGCAAAGGACGGGCTGCGTGAATTGGCGGAAGCTGCGTATCATTGTGTGTTTGACCGCGATGAGGCGCTCGCCCATGTCCTCATCCGCGACCATGCGCGCGGAATCGTAGAGCTCGCCCACATAAGAGGTGCCCTGCCCGCGGGCTTTGATTTGACCCGGGCGCGGCCATCCTATCGCAGCTCATCCGGCATCGAGGATGTGCCTGACGCCGTCATCGAGACCTATGTGCAAGAATATGCCCCAGGAAAGAGCGTTCGCGACGATATTGTGAACTCCAGCGTGAATGATGGCGACTTCGCACGCTATGTCATGGATACCCCGGTCGGGAAATTTAGCGGATTCCCGATTGCTCTCGTCGCGCAGAGCCAGGAGCAAATCTATCGCAATTGGGTCAGCGATGTGGTTAGCCGGATTCCAGAAGCGGAAGCCCGTCTGAACGAGCTTATCGCGGCGTGTGATGGGTGGCGGGCCAATCAGGGGCCTCTTGGTCCATTCAAATTCAAGTTCTTGACCGTTAATGACTCGGGGCAAGAAGAAGATGATGACCAAGACGAAGGTGACGATGACGAAAAGGATGTGAGCCAATTCGAGCAGGCCGTCGATGAAGCCGAGGCGCGGTTAGAGGCTGCGTTGGGTGAGGCCGAATGGCTGGAGTACAACATCCGGGCGCGTCACATCGTGCGTAGGGATTTGCGCGGCGCAAAGCGATACTATTCTTGGCCTCCATCCTTCGACCGAATGCGCGCGCGCCGCTGGGTGTGCAAGCGTGCGCATGACCTTGGTTGGACCCCGGAGCTGTTCGGCGAATTCGATCGGGACCACGCGCATGGTAGTCGGACGGAGCATCGGGTCGAGCGCATCGGCAAGAAGTATCAGTGGATAGCGTTTCACGAGTTGCTGGCTCGTCTAGGTGATAATTTTTGTTTCGTTGGATGGAGCCGTGACAGCGGACTGAGCGTCTTTCAGGGGCCGTGGCAAGTGAGCCGGCGTGATCTCGATCCCTCACTTTTTGTTTTGAAGACTCCTAAGGAATCGCGGCAAAGCGGCCGGACATGGTGGATGCCGGTGGACGTGAACCTCCGCGGGATGTCACCCGCCTCGCGCCTGGCGTGGCTCGATACGCCGGAAGATATGGTGAATGACGCGTCGTTGCTAACCGCTACGGATCCGAAGACGGGCCGGACATGGCTCGTCGTTGATGAGTTCGAGCGCTGGAATTGCTGGGTCATGCGGGAAGGTGAGCGAATGCTCGACCGGCAAACGGCTTTTGAAATCCGCAGCTTTCTGGTACGCGCCGCCGATCGCAGCAAGGTTGTGAAGGCTCTATCCGGTAAACTGTTTAACAGGCATTTTGATCTGCCTGAACTGGACAAGTCGTCCGACGGCTATATCGGCGAGTACCCTTGGCACCCGTTGTATGGCGATGTATCTGCGTGGATGAAGCCTGAGGATTGGAACCGACTGGTCGTCGACATTCAGCCTACGGTTACGGATTACTCCGCCGAGCGCAGCGGTCATGACCATTCAATCGAAGAGTCGGTCAGCTTCAGTGTGCCCGCGCCAGGACTGATTGCTGGGCTCGGGATGCGCCTTTCAAACGGGCGGGACCTCTCCTATTCGGGTGACGGTGATAAAACGCTCTTTTTCGACCCGTCAACGCATGAAGCGGGCCCCGGCGCGGCCCTTATCGACAGGGACGCGTTTCTATCCTTCCTTACACGCGAAAAGCTTGAAGCCGTCTGGATCATCGCAGGCGAGAAGGAAGCGCATGGCGGAAGAAAGCACCGTGAGGGCTGGGGCGGCTCAAAGAGCTTTACGTCAATCTATTGGTTGGCCGGCGGCAAATTTCACCGCAAGGATTTTGTGGAGCGCGAGCATCCAAGAAAGGAGCAGCTTGAGAGATTCTATGACGAGCCAGGCGAGCCGACACCAATAACTCGTGCGAAAAAGCCGTCATCTGCATCGCGTGGAAAAAGGAAGGTCGCGACGAAGAAGGCGCGCGTAGTTTCACCGGCGGTGAGCGCGGCAGCAGCGAAGAAGCCCAAGCCCAAGTCAAAACCCAAGGCGAAGGCAAAGCCGGGAGCCAAAGTGAAGCCGAAGAGCGCAAAAAGAGCGGCCCGGCCAACGCCAAAGAAGGCAAAAAAAGCAAAGCGGAAGCCCCGCCGCTAGGCGGGGTACCTTTCCAGCAGGAAGTCCGCCGCCCGCTGGGCATGCGCCGCCGCCGCAAAAATCGCGCAGTTATGCCACGCAACATCTTCAGCCAATGCTCGATCTAGCTAGGAGGCATGTTCGGGCCGATTGCGCTTGCGTGAAGATTGTGTCGCCATCCGACAAGCGAGCGGAGACCCCTTGGAGCGTAGACGTGCAGCCAAATGTCAGAAGAGTGCGAATCAGGCACCGTCGGTTAAGATGGGCCCCATGTTTAAATTGCCGCTCCATTCAGACCGGAAGTATCCGCCAGTAAACCGTTGCGTTTATTGTGGTTGCAAAGACGACCTTACGGACGAGCATATTATACCATCAGGGCTTGGTGGTCGCTGGCTGTTGCCGAAGGCAAGCTGCCGACCGTGCGCGACCATCACCGGCGCATTTGAGGGCGTTGTGCTTCGCACCATTCTTGGGCCGCTTCGAATGTATTATTCGATGCCCACGCGCCGAAAGAAGCAAAGGCCCGAGAAGCTTCCCCTGAAGGTTAAACTCACTCCAGATTCCGACTTTTCCTTTATTGATGTGGCGCAGGAGATCTATCCGTTTCTCATCCTGTTTCCCAACTTAGCCATGCCGGATGAGTTGACGGGTGATGTCACAGAAGGGGAGCGTGGCGCCAAGGTGAAGACCCTTTGGATTAGAGCTGCGTCCTTTCGGGATGGGATCATGCCTCATCTGGAGAAGCTCGCCCGTCACTTGGGCGTTGCCTATATCGAGCCGCAGGCCCACTTCATCGCGCCACCGTTTTTTCGCATGCTGGCGAAAATCGCGCACGCGTTTGTTGTCGCCGAGATGGGCGTTGGGGCCATTCAGCCATTTCTTCTGCCAATTATTCTGAGAGAAGAAACGTCCGAGTGTGTGCAATTTGTCGGAGGGATCCCGGGTACCGAGCCGGCGGGCCAAGGACTTCACGAGCTGGCGTTGATCCCTCATCAAGGCCCATCGGGGAACGTCGTTGCAGTTCGTATTCGCTTGCTCGCACTTTTGGAAACGCCAGTTTATTTTGTCGCCGTAGGACGACAAGCCTGATGAATGAGCCGCGCGATCACCATTACGTTCCGCAGTTTTTTCTCCGAAATTTCGCGACAGACCCCGAAAAGCAGAAAATAACGACTGTCGCGAAGAACGGCGATTTTGCGGTATGGGCTGAGCGCTCAATCGAGAGCCTTGGATTTGAGCGCGACCTCTACGTTTTCATGCAGGGAAAGACACCTGTATCGGTTGAGAGCAGGATCAACAGCCGCATCGAAACGCCGATATCTCGAAGCGATACATGGGCAAAGATTGTAAGCGGGCGAACGGAAGCGCTTGATCGATCTGACAAAGCGATCCTTTACGCGCTTATCCGGCACTTGGAAGCGCGGACTCCACACTATCATGCATCCCAGATGGAGCTCGCGAAACTAGCGGCATCGCCGGCCAGCGCCATTCCCTTCTCGGATCGAGAACGTATCCAGTATTCGGAGATGCGGTCCGATCCCGAATTGGCAAGAGAATTCTTCAGTTACATGGCGTCATCACTTGACTGGACGGAGCAGAATTTTCGTGGAGCAGGGCTCACCGTTATGCGGTCGAAGGTTCGGCTCCGCTCATCGAGCACGCCAGTATTGGTGATGCCCGCGCCACCAGACCCGAGGCTTTGGCTGCCGCTCCCCGGAATGACACCCTTCCAGTACATCTTGACTCTGACGCCGACGACAATGGCTAGTCTTGTCCTGGGTGATTTTGACGATACCTTCCTTAACATCGAAGTTGAGCTAGACGTCTCCCGGGGGATTAATCGGTATTTCGTCGGTCAATTCGGCCACAACAGCCACACCCGCCATTTGATTACAGACCGGGACGGCCTGTCCGCGGAGATGGCTTGGGCTCACTTCGAAACTCTCAAGGACAGCCCACGAAAAATAGTATTCCGCAGAAAGAATATCACCTGAATGGGGGGCCGCGGCGCGGTCCATTGTGCCGAGGCGACTGTTGGCTCGATGGTGCGATCCATCGTTATCTGTTCTTTTGCATCAACGCCGTCCGGCCGGGCGCTTATATGCAAGCGCTGCGAGGGAGAGGTTCATCCCTTGCAGGGCCGGGCTCGTGACGTTCGAGCCGCCCGGACCGGTCTCTCGCATTGGCGAAGACTGGTTCGTCTTCTGGAGCATCAGGATTGCTTTGGCGAAGGCTTCCTGTGTCTGCTCGATAAGAAGGCTTTCGCGATCAACGAGAACGACGCGGGCGCGAAATTCCTTCGAGCTGCGAAGGCTGGGGTCATCGCGGGCTTCAAAGGCTTCAACAATCGCAATATCCTCGATGGGGACAAGGCGCTTTCCGACAGTGATGATATGGAACATGTTTTTCCCTCCGTTGGGGGCAAGAGCCGAAGAGAAGAGCGCATCCACACGCGCATCGGCAACCAATCACTTGCTTGGAAAAAATATTCGGTCGTATCCTTCATACGATTGTCCGCACGCCAGTAAGCGCCAAATCGGCGGGCGGACAGGAGTCGTGTCGGTTGCCTTGATAAGAAGAGTGCGCATCATGAGCTATTACATTCGCGAAAGTGACGCCATGCCTTTCCAGGTTTGGAGAATTGAAGATGCATCGGCGACGTGTTTGGGCGTAATCAATCCCGAGAGCGGGGCTGGAACATACTTTAAGGCCGATCCTGGCGAACTGATATTGGAGGCTGTCAGGCGCCAAGCCACAAGTTGGTTTGCGACCGATGGCAAAAGCCCATTTCACAAAAGCATCTTCAACCCAGGAGAGTTCTTCCCGCGGATGGCGCGGCCAACTAATGAGTGGTCAACCGCTCCTATCGGCTTCAATCCGGGCGCCGAGGGCGATGTAGCTTTCATCGCAACTGCGCGCGGGCAACTGAAAGCACTTACCCGTCAGCTTGATCGGATTTGCCAAACCGTTCACCCAAGCGAGGGAACGCTGGAAACATACGGGCACGATATCAGGAATCTTCTGATTCTCGCGTGTACCGAGGTAGAGATGCATTGGCGCGGAGTTCTTTCTGCTAACGGATATCTAAGAGACCGTTATGATACGCGCGACTACGTGAAACTGCGATCGGCGATGAAACTCGACGAATATGCGGTATCGTTCTCCAACTTCCCCTGGCTTTCGCCTATCAGTCCGTTCGCTGGTTGGGGTTGCACCGGTAAGCCCAGTCAGGATCTGGGGTGGTATGACGCGTACAACGCGGTAAAGCATGATCGAGAAAATAGCTTTGAGAGAGCAACGCTGGCGCATTGCTTTGCCGCAGTGAGCGCCTGCTTTGCCATGATAACCGCGCAGTTCGGCTCCGCGGCTGGCATCAACGGGGATATGGAAACGGGAGCGTTCTTTCAGATTGTATCGGTGCCAGCATGGGCGCTGTCGGACGTCTACCTGTCAGTCGGTGACGAACACCACAAAAGCTGGATTCCAATAAATTTCGATTTCAGCGCCGGGAAATTTGCAGGAAGCTGAACGGGGAGCATGTTTCCGGTCGTCGCTTCATACCGATCATCATCGTGAGATTTGAATCGGTCTATGTCGTCTTCTCCAGTTCAGTCGGGCAGTCGGTGCGCTCTGTGTACCCACAGCGGCAATACCAGGCCGAGAGGCGCTCGGCCGGGAATCCCGCTTCGAGCGGGCGCGGATAGAGGGTGATGCGCTGGTAACCTTCTGTGCGCGCAATAGCCTCAACTTTATCGAGTAGCTGGGTGCCGAGGCCGGATCCGCGGAGTCTGACGGGAACGAATAGCTCATACAGGACAAGACAGCCAATCTCCCCCATGTCGTCAAGCGAGACGAAACCGATCTCGCGCTCATCCAGGTAGGCGATGTATTGCGTCGTGCGTTTTCCTATTGAGCTTGTGGCGATACGCTCTTGAATTTCCGCATCGGTGCACGAGCTGCCTTCCGCGATTGGGACGAATGTGATTGTTAGAATTTCCACTCGTCCTCCCACGTGTCGAGGAACATGGGCATCATTAGGCTATTGGGGGATGATGGGCGTTGTCGTTCTTCATGGTGCATACCGAGTGAGAGATATATGAGCGCGGCACGCGCTAGCCGCAGGACCCTGAGGGTCCTTCTGAAAAAGTCCTCGCGCTGCACGGAGAACGCGAGCCTATCGAGCCACATATCCTCCCTGTTCGTTAACGGAATGAGCATTTCATGGACTTTGAGGTAGCTGTGTTCGAGGCAGTTCCGAATAATGTAAAGCTCTTGCGCGTCGGGTTCGGCGGTCGCTTGCAGCTCCGCATCGAAGAGATCCCTGGAAAGCCAGTAGAGCCCGCGCACCGGCCAATTCCGGGAGTTCAGGAACTCTTTGCGGACGCCTCGCTTCCAATCCTGGTTGCTGTACCAAATCGTTTTGAAGTAGATCTGCTTTGGATTGATACCTAGCTTCGCGTAGTCATTGAGAAAGAACGCGATCTTGTCGAACAGCGAATAAGCGATGCGGAATGCCGCCTTCACTTTCTCAACAGCAATAGAGTAGCTGGGGTAGTCAAGTGTGTTTGGAAGCGTCACACCTCGATCCGCGAAATGCGGTGTGTCAGCCTCCATACCTTCATAGAGCATCCAGCGGGCGGATATGTATTCCTGCTTCATTTGGTTGAAGAGGCCGATGAGCGTTGGTGGCTCGTCCATCTTCGTTGTGAAGCTTGGAAGGCCGAATATGTCCCTGGCGCTGATTGAATGCGGTCCAAGATCATTGAGCGGATTTAGGAATAGTCCATTAGCTAGTACCCATCGGCGATATTCCTGCTCTTCGGAGGTGTCGCCCAAGGGATAACCATCCATTTGCAAGGACTTTTGGACGGCTGCGCAATCGATAAGGTGTTCGATGTGTTTTTGTCTTCGCGCAAAGGCGGCCTGGGCGTCGTCGTCGGGATAGCCGGCATAGTCTGCGTCCGGAGAAAGTGCAGCAGTGAGGTCTTTGTGCGCAAAGAGCAGAAACACTTCGGCGTGGCCGCCATCATAGAGGCCTCTTCCATATTCGGATAGGCCAAGCCCGCGATTGCCAAGGGCCATGCCAAATCGCGGATTAACCGAAAGGGCGCGTCTCCAAGTGGGAACTGCTTCGACAAATCGCCCAAGCGAGTTCAGGAGATTGGCGAGGTTCGTGAAAATCTGGGCCCTGCGTACTGTATCGAGGTTTTCGAACTCGGGATGGCGAGTGGCCCTCCGCAGGAACCGTATCTGTTCGAGCGCCTCGGGCTGATCCCAACTCCAGGCGATGTTGGGGGCCTGATGTTTTGTGCGTTGTCTCGCATGCCATGCATTGGCGCGGAAGTAATCGAGCGTTGGAATATCCGGGCCTTTCAGCGGCCGCTGTTCCAGCTCGTCGCACCACGCCAACGCTTTATCAAGCCCGTCATCCCGATCCAAATCCGAAGACAGATCTATGAGAGAACCGAGTGCCTCCATGGCCCTGGCATCGGCGTAACGTGCGAGATTGTCCAGCTTCATGAGCTGCTGGAAGATTTTCTCGAAGTCTGACCCGGTGGACATCTGAGCGTCCTACTCCAACTGGCTGGGTACGAGGTCGGCCGGACCGACATATGACATTTCAATCCTCGTGCGATCTCCATTTACAGAGGCGCGCAGCAGACCACTCCTTTCCGTATGAAGAGGGCTTGTCAGCGATCCCAGTAGTTCATGGTCCGGGGACAGTATCTGAAATGTATCGCCGTCCTGGGCATTCACAATGCGAACCGCGGTGCCGGCTGGAGGGGGATTGTTGCTATCCACCCAGTTTGCGCTATCCGAATAGGTCCATGATTTCCATTCGGTGCGATCTTGCGGAACGTAACTCGATAGAAAGCCCACCCAAATGGCATGGCTCGTCTCGGTCGGCCATGCCGCATCTCGGGAAAGAGCTGTTACTTCGTCTGATCGAAGCCACTCTTTAAGACCCTCGGACGTATCGAAGTAGGCGTTGGTATCGGTGATCGCTTTTATTGCCGCAAGGCGCGACGTGAAGCCTGCTTGCATGAGGATTGCGGCGGACCTGTTCAGCGTGCCTGTCTCGATAGCTGGCACTGCAAGACTGAGCTCATAATCATCTAGGTCCGTTCCATCATCAAACTTGTCGCCGCATGCAAGGGCGCGAACGCGGATAGCCTCCATTCCCCACGGTAGCCGGTAAATCAGGGCCTCTTCGACAAATCGCAGGACATCCGCATCATTCTCCGCCAGCACCGCAATAGGCTCCCCCAGGAGCCATGCGCGAAGAATGTCGCGCCAGTTGGCAGGCTGAACGTTGGGCTTGAATGGCAAAATGTCGAAGAGAAGTTCGGCCAGTGCCGTAATAGCTGTTATGGCCCCTTCGTTGTCGCCCGTGAGGACCGCTCCGTTCGCTTGCAGCAGCGGCTCGTTGGCATTTGGGGCAATTTCATCCAGCTTTTTGCCGGTCTCATATCCTACGCCCGCCAAGAAGTAAGCTCGGCGCTGCGTCGACGTGGAATTTTGCCAGAGAAATTTGGAGCGGCTTAAGAGGGCGCTCTTATATATATGCTGCACTTCTTCACGCCTTCGAGTGAGCCGTCGTTCCCACAATGATGAGCTTAAGATAGCGTCGAGTTGGGTAGGTACTTCGTCGTCGGGCACTTCGTTCTCGCCCATGAGGCTCAAGATGGCGGTATCAAGCGTGGTCAAATACTGTTCCCAGTCGCGTAGGGCTACGGCTCTGCGCTCTGCCGACTCGCCAGCAACCGTGGGAAAATCCCAAACTTGCGCGTTGTTGAGGACATATTCGAGCAATTGAGCAAGATCGCCTCCTAAACTCGAATACATGCGCTGTACGAGAGAGATGATTAAGCGGAGCAAGCCGCTTTCCATTTCGCGGCCCTGGTCGCCCGCTTTTAAGGTTTCCCATTGGGCTGAGCGCTGTGCATTTGGCTCGAAGAATGGAAGCAGAACGAGCCCATCCACATCGACGAAAGCTCGTCCGGCGCGCCCTATGACATTACGAAATTCCGAGGCCTCGATGGGCTCTCTGTTCCGAATAATGCCGTGCATCACAATTGTTGTCGCCGAGAGATTAAGACCCTGGGCGAGGGTTGGCGAGGATACTGTAACCTTGAGAACGCCGTCTCTAAGGAGCTTTTCAACTTCCTTCCGAAACGGGGTGGGGAGTGCGCCGTGATGGATTGCCACGCCAAGTTTGAGGCATTTCAAGATATCGTGGTCAGCGCCCAACCATTCGGCACCGATAGCGAGAGCAACAGCGATATGGTTTTCGTTCACGCCGAGCAGCGACGGCAATAGCCCATACCCATGTAGCTTTACTATCGCGGTCGCATAGGGCTCAACCGACCTACGCTCCGGACAGTAAATCAGGACGGTTTGTCCATCATCCGTAAGCCGCCACGTCGTGGCCAGAACCAGTTCCCGGTGATCGGAGGGAAACAGTTTGCGCCGTTGCCCCCTTGTAGGGGCTCGCGACGAGAAAAAGCCGGGAACAAACGGATTCTCATTTCCAACATGGATATTCATACGGGCACGATTTGCCGACCATATAATTTCGCCAAATCGTAGCCGCGTCGGCCGCCATGCGCTCTTGACGAGGCTCTGCCCGTCATCGTTGCTGAGCCAAGCAACGAAATCGTCAAGTTGGTCGCCTTCGGGTAAGATGGCGGATAGGCAAATGATGCGTCGATTATCAGCATCGGGACGCTTCAAGAGGCGCTGGATTTGAACCTCGTAGCGCACTTCGCGCTCGCCTAGTCCAATCATATGACCTTCGTCGAGAATGATGAGGCCGACATCGTCGAGGAGCGACGGCTGGTTTCGCAGGGCAAAGTCGAGCTTCTCCGGTGTGGCAACCACGATGTTTCGCGAGCCGAGTGCATCCGTCTCAAAATCGCTCGTGCCAATGCTTCCGTAGAGGGTCGAGATTGTCTTGCCTAAAGGCCCGAAGGTGCGGTGTAGGGTATTCTCAGTCTGAGCGGACAAGGCCCGAAGTGGTGTCACGAACACTACGCGCTTCTCTGCGGACAAACAGCGAAGAATACAGAGTTCGGCAATACGCGTTTTTCCTGCGCTCGTCGGAAGGGAGACGACCAAATCGTTGCTTTCATTTATGGCTTTTGCGGCTGCATCAATTTGGGACGGCCAGAGATCAATTTCCGACCGGGGTCGCCGATACAAAAGGGAAATGAACAGTTTTCTCAGATCTGCCCAGCGCGCCTCATCGGGTGTGTTCGGCAGCAAGGGGAGACGTGCATGGAAGCTGGATGACCACAGATCATCAATGATGTTTATGGCAAGGCGGTACGTCCACCATTGAGGTAGTAGATTTACTTCGGTGCATATTTGCAGCCCTACGCGAAGGCGCTCAATCGCCTGGGTAATGTATTCCTGTTCACCACGTTCCACCGCGAATAAGAAAAGACCCATCCCGGCAAGGAAATTGTCGATAATCGCTGCACCAAGGGCATCGATGACATAAGAGCCATCTTCGGGATCTGGCGGCTCGCCTTCTGTCGCGGCGTCCCAACCATCTTGGAGGGACTGCGCGATGTTTTCGTCCGTGCCGGGACCATCAATGCGCCACGCAATGATTTCGGACTCTAGGGCGGCCAAATCCCGAAGGATTAGGCTGGCAAGGCAGCGCTCTATCGGGGAGAACGAGGAGTCCCGCTGCCCGTGGGACAGAAGCGAGTAGGCCCGCGCGGAAAACCGGCCCAGGTGATATGCGCCGGCAGCGACAATGTAGTGGAAACTGCGCGTGTCATCAGCTCGTACCCCTTTTAAAAGTACGCCTTCAAGAGCCATGCCTGCATACTCGAATGCTTGGCGCGCGATCACTTGATCGCCCCCTGCTTCCTTCAAGCGCAAACCCATTCCGAGCAGTGAATAAGCGTAGGACAGCAGGTCATATGAGAGCGTTGGGGTGAATGCAGGAGAGCCAGGTGGAAGCACGCCGTCCTGCCAAATCATGGATCTCGCTTCACCACGATCGAGCAATCGGGCGCGGAAGCCGGGTCCGACGGCCTGGCGGATACTGTTTTGCAGTTCCTCAACCGTTGTCGCCATCGGCAATCACCTTCTCGTAAACGTCCTCAATGAATTGCGCGTGGCCGGTAATTCTCAGGCCCACGCTAAATTGCTCCATCGTACCGGCGTACTGCTGGAGATCGGTGCGAAGAAAATTCGTTGGGTCATTGCCAGTGAATACGAACAATAGATGGCAGACCTGATCGGGAAGAATGCCATCGGCAAGCTGGGCGTCGTCAATCTTATTGGAAAGCTCGACTTGCCCTAGTTCACGCAAGCGGTCAGCAACGAACGCCAGAGCGTGGGGTGATGGCAGGCCCCCGTCGGCATTCAAGGATATTCGGGCTGAAGCGACGACATCTGTTTGAAGCTGCGCGCGGCTTTTTGATTCTGCCTTTAGAAAATCGAGAGGGCTGCCATCGTCCGGAATGCGGACCGCCAGTAAATCGTCACCGCGCATCGCCATCTCGCGATGGTCTTTCCATCGCAAACGCTTGATAGGCACGGTGAAGGTCATTTTCTCGGCGACGTATTCCGTGGCCAGTATTTCCCCGAGGTCGCCGGATCGGATACGCGAGCCTTCTGGAAGTTTTTGCTGGATAAAGGCGGCCGACGCCGGTTTGCCGAGGCGCTGAAGTAGATCCGCAATGCGTTCTTCCGACGCGTAGTGTGTTGGTACACAAAGCGCAGTCGCGTCCCGGCCGACCTCACGACTTGCGGCTATGCTCGTCAGGACCGTGAGGTTGTGGTTGCCAACGGCCTCTTCCTGTTCTTCACACCAATCCGCGAATGGCACTCTTCCCCCCAACCCAAAGCGGTTCCAGCATTCAACTCTGGATTACGCATATCGCGCGCGCAACTCTAGCCCACGCTCCGGGGACCACGCATATTTTTTGGCGAGAACGCGGGCCACTCGGCGTTTGCCATGCTCGAGGGGCGTCAAATAGAAAAACTGCTGTGCTTCAATAAGTTGCAGGGAGCTAGCCCGAGTGCTTCGAGCCCGCCCGTTTCGAACGACACCCTTCCCCATCTACGACGAAGGATATGATCGGCTCGCCGGACTGCTGATTCGGCGCTGTCCAGAACACCAAGATCAGTTAGGCCTAACACGGACGAGCGATGCGGCCCGGCTGAGCGCTTCTTGCCGCTGGCCGTCATCGCCCAGGACGAAGTGATTGGATCCACCCTTGCTCAGCTTTGCATGAAGCGCTTTGCTCACGCGAAGCTGCGTCGGCTCCATCCACGCATACATCCCCGCATCCGTGATCTCGTCGGAGAGGATATCGATGAACTGATTGTGCCGACTACCCACTGTGAGCTCCTTTTTTTGGTTGAGACCCTCAGCAAGACTGTCGAACGTGATGATTTTGAAATCGTCAGTTTCGGCGGCCTTTACAAGCCGCCTACGATTTTCGTTGCCCGCGTATTCCGCGCGACGACCGAAGACGAGAACATATTTGTTGTAGGTCGGATTTCGGGCCATATGCTGTGGGACCTGAATGGCGCTCACTGTGGCCAAGAAGCCAGATTTGTTCTGATCCGAAAGAAACCAAGCTTTCCACTGATTAATCTGCTGCTGCGCACGCAGAAAATCGCCATGGAATTCGTTAGTGTTGCCTTTGAAAAACCGAGACGTGGGTTTTTCCAGTTCGATGAAAACGGCATTCCAGTCGTCCGAGCTTTTCGAAAAATAGAAAAAGTCTGTTTTGTAATCGGCCCCGAATGGAATCTTGCGAAGAACAAGACCTAATCCGATGCCGTGATTCTGCACGAACTCTCTCGGAATAAGATGCGTATTTTGCTCTAAGAAAGTTTGATAAACTTGCTCCTCGTGCCCTTCATTGAGTAGCTCAAGGAATCTCGCTTTCTTCGCTTCGCAATCCATCCTGCCTCCATTCGGAGCTACCAAATAACGTCCAATTCGTCATCATAATGAGCGCAGGGCATCATACCCTGTACGACGGCGTCTGGAAGAATCCGCGTCGGGCGATGCTTCGCAACGTAGTATCCCGGGTAAGCATCGGAAATCACCTGATCGAAGAATATCCGGTGCTGTTTCGAGAGGCACTCGGCTATTTCCGTCAGAAAGATGTGAACACCTTCGTATTCGGCAAGAACCTCGTTCGGCGCATGCAACGCTTCGAGATTTTCAAAGAATGTTTGAATGTTGTTGCCAGGATTCACAAAGAGCGGGCGCCGTCCTTCGAAATATACCGTTTCAATCCGCTCGGCCACCGGATCGACGTTACCATGTAGCGCGAAGTTGCGCTTGTTAACGACCCGCATAAACGTCGCATAGGCTTCGGTGGATACGTCAACGCGGCGTTCGAACCCATCACAATGCTCACTAAGGAGCTTCAGACGCTCTGGTATAGAAGCCCGGATAAAGGCCCGATATCGGTCTTTATCCAGCCGGACGGCATCCTTGCAGAAAAACAAAATGACCATGTTGATGAACGCTTCAACCATGATGGGCGTGAGAAGTCGAAGCATGAGGCTGGCGCGATAGAGCTTGTCAGCCCGCTCCCTCACTTTGGTCATTGAAGATTTGGCCGCTTCAAGGCCGTCCTTATCTGGATTAATTGCCGGCCATTCGTAAGGTGGAGCTTCAACTATCTCCGCATGCAGATCGGCACAATGGCCCGCTAAGCTAACGTACTTGTTCTGAAATACGAAATACTTCTCGAACGAGTGCAGCATCTCCGATTTTTTGGCGGCAATGCGGGCGAAGTCCCTCTTAATCGCCTGAATGAGATCCTTCCAATCGCTATCGGTCAGCCGTTCGGAGATAATGATCTGTATCTCGCGCGATGCACCAGCAAAATAGAGATCGACTTCGTCGATCTTTATATTGAAATCCCAATGAACGAGATTGTCGCTGCTGTCGCGGCGAAGAAAATTCTGAAAGCCGTTTGGTTCGCCAAAACGAGCGCGAAGGTAGGCATAGAGATCTACTGGCTTTAGATGTTTTCGCACGACCAGTATGGAAGACGCCCCGGACGGCCTTCGGTCTCGCTTGGCACTAAGAAAATCTCCCACCTCTTTGCGTGTCGCAACGCGCCAGTTTTCAACGTTGAGGCTAGCAGGAGGCATTCGGGGGGCCTGTGGAGGGAGAACGAAAGCGAACAGTCTATGCTATTCCAAGCCGAAATTCACTTCGGCCGTGACGATGGGCCTTGAAGAACCCCTTGTTGAAAGAGCTTTTGTCGCCAGAATATCCGATTCTATGGTGCATCATCTGCGAGGATCTATGGACGAGTTTAGAAACAAGCCGTTGGTAGGCGCATGGTGGCTTCCTGGGAAGCCCGAAGATATTTTTAAGGGACGACTTACGATCCGCGACGACAACAACGGTCGACTGGTTCTGGACGGCACTCAAGAGCATCTTGCCAAGCTTCCTACCGGCGAGACGCAACCCACTTTCTATGGTCGTCTGGAGGCGGATTATTCTTATAACGTTACGGTGTTCGACGCGGCGCTGAGACGGGGGCCAAGCCATTCGTATCCCAAAGACCCATTGAAAGAGACGATTGCAGAGTATGCCACGCATACGGTGCTTGTTGGCGGACACATCGCAAGTGAGGATGAGGTGTTGTTCGACGGCACGATTTTCAAGCTCACCGGCCTAGATGAATGGTGCGACGCGACCGGATTTACCGGCCACCACGAGAATACGACACCCAACGAGTTGGCAACCGGGAGCCTGACCGTTGCCTTTCAAGAACGGGCGACGCCACGATATGACCTGGGCAACGGGAGCTCGTTGCGCTTTCTTTCGGAGTATGCCGGGCCGCGCCAATTCGAGAACTCCAAGCAAGTGACCTTGAAGGAACGAAACACCATCGAGCTAATCTCTCCGGCCGCGCTGTCGATCAAAACGATAGTTCAAGAACTGCACATATGGCAGAGCTTTCTAACCTTTGGCCTTCGGCAAGCCTCGTATACCGACGAGGTCTATCTGCTGCGCCGCACATCGCGCGGCTACGATCGTTTCGGTCTTCTTCTGTCTGGGCGTAAGATTGCCGAGCCGCGCGTCCGCAGAGAGCGAGATACTCTATTCCGTCAATCGACGTTCAGTAACAAGATCGAGGAACGTTTAAGAGGCTGGAGGCAAAAACACGATCAGATCGACCTCGCCATCTTGATTTTTTCCGGTGCGGCCTATCAAGATTCCGCGTATGTGCACACGAACCTCTTGACCTACTTGCAAGCCTTGGAGGTGCTGCATCGTGAGCTCTATAAAGCAGACCGATTTCCCGACGACGTAACAAGAAAGGCAACGCTTAAGGCGCTGCGTGATGCTATTCCAAAGACGCTCGATCCCTCGTTGCAGAAGGAATTGAGCGACAGTATCCAGTTCGTTGGAGCGGTGACACTCCTTGATCGGCTAAAGCAGCTGTTCTCTCTATACCCGAGAAGTCTCACGCCGTTATTTCGTCGCGGCGACGACGACATGGGTCTGCTGAAAGACGTTCGAAACTTCCTCACGCACTATGGAGGGAAGAAGACACTTACAAAAGACTTCCTGTGGTCGCGAGACGCAGTTATCTTGAAAGAAAAGGCGCACCTGTTCCTTGAGATTTGCCTGCTTGGTGCGATGGGCATGTCCGATGACGAAATCCAGGAGTTGGTCTCCAACTTCGAGCCTTACCTGGACTGGCGGATGGAGACTTCGATCGAGTTCATGAATGAGTATCTCAAAATCGTGGCAGCGAAAAATCAGACACAAGGCTCTACCGAGGTGACCGGTGATCCCGGATGAAACATCGAGATGGACAGAACATTGGCTGAGGTCGATCGGCTGATGATATTGACGCACTTCGCACAACGATCGAATACTTAGCCGCCAATTTTTCTCATTAATATTCCAATGCGTACCGTGCTCGGGATCGGGGCCGATATATCGGTAATGATGGCGAGACAATTTACGGTAGGCGCCGCTCAAGGCAGCGTTCCGCAACTTCGCGGGGGCGCATGGGTTGCGCTTCACACAAGACCAACGCCGGAGGCGCTGCTCGCGCGAGGCTGATCCGCGATCTACCGGACTTCCAACGACCATGGCCGACGGCCTACTGATGTCCAACGACACACTGAGGAGCAGCGGATCATGTTCTACAATGCTGGCACCAGCAGCGACCATTGCGCGCACAGCTTCCGCACGATCGCGTCAACCCCTCAACGAGAAGGGCCGCACTTCCCAATGATGCGGTAGAAGCCCAACTCGCCACGACCGATCAGAGAATGCGGCCAAGTGGCGTCCGGGGGTGATTCACGTGGCATCGAAAGCACCGCCCGAGAACGTTAGTGAAAGCGGGATACATTGTCATCCCAGGCGCGACGTAGCGGCAAATTCGCACTGAGAATGATCGCAGCGCCAACTCCGGCACCTTCTGGTGGCGCTGACCGCGATCCGCTTCGCGCTTCGCGTTGGGTATCGACTATGACGGAAAGCTAGGTGATCCGATCGGGAAATGGTGTGCGGGAGTTCGCCAGCGTTCGTCGGCGCTTATTCAACGGATATTCGACGACTTTTCGTTGAAAGCTCTAAGGTGTTGAAATTACTGGCGCTCCCTAGGGGAATCGAACCCCTGTTTCAGCCTTGAGAGGGCCGCGTCCTAACCGCTAGACGAAGGGAGCGTTTGCTAGCGAGATTGCGGCCGAAACCGCCCTTCCTTCGCCCTTTGCTCCCCGCAGCTTCTCGTCCACGTAGTCTACCAATGGACAAAACGTAGCAGCGAAACGTAGCAACGTAAGATAGCCAGCACCCGTTGAGGACCGTGCCGATCTCGCCAACTTAGTCAGAAGGATCGGTCTCAGGATCTTCGGAAGCTGGGTCAATCTTACGGCAGCCCCACCCGTTCCAGCTATGCAACTTGTCGCGGTAAGCCACGACTCTCAATGCGCTCCCATTGCGCGGCAGGCCCTCCCGAGCGGCAAACGCTGTCCAGTCCTCGACGAAAACCGTTTCGCCACTAGGACGAGTGACAAGATAGGCGACCTTGGCTCTAGAGGGCGCGGGATCGAGGTTGAGGGCTTGGCCCAGCGTCCATCCTGCCTTCTGGCGAGACCGGAAGGAATTGACGGACACGGAATAGGCAGCACATAGCTCCGCTGCCCCCCGATAGCGCCTTCCTTCGACTTCGAACGAGGTTACTCGCTCATTGCGCTCTGGAGCGGCCTCTTTGCCGAGGGCTGCATCCAACGACCACCCCTGTCTGAGCCGGTATGCAAGCGTAAACGCATTTATGTTGAACGCCTTGGCCAATTCTGCCGAGCTTCGGTACAGCTTCCCTTCGTATTCGATCGAATTACGTGGTTTTCGGCTGGGTTGTTTTCTCTCAAAGAAGGGTGAGCCGAAAGATTGAATGCCTGATCAATAGTCCACCCTCCTCGTAATCGGCTCTCGATCAACTTGTCATTTAGATCGTATGCGCGACACGCTTCCAGCCTGCTCGCAAATTCCTCACCAGCGACAACGATGGCGTTGGTGTTTCGGTTTTTGAGGCCGAAAGCTTCGTCTAACGACCAGCCCATCCGGTTGATGCGCATATCAACAATACGCTTGTCCACTGAATAATGCTTACATGCCGCAAACAGGGACGGGAATAGCGTCCCGCCGATTGTCACCTCCTTGCCTCCTATCTCCCGATTAGGAGGTGGCGCAATTCCCACGGCCTGTTCTATGGTCCAGCGGCCAGACTGCATACGTTTCTGCAGCGTGATCGGGAGGATACCGTACGCATCCGCAAGTTCCGCCAAGCTCCAGTATTCTTCGCCCTCAACGATCCTGAGTTGACGGCCCTCCTGAACGGCCCCTCCCCTGTTCAGATTGTAGCCATTAGGAGCGAGAGAATTATAAACGCCGATGTAATGCACCTCCAGGGACGCAAGCTCGGCAAGGGTCTTAGCAGTCGCTAACAACTTTATTGCGAACGCGCCTGCTCCGAAGTCTCGGATCGCTTGCTGCAACGAACCGGCTGACCCTTTGCCCGCCTCGGCCGTTTTGACGTGGTTGTAGGGACGGTAGTCGGTGGTTCGTCTCGTTATACCGACATAGACCTTCGAGTTCCTCTTGTTCGAAATCAGATAGACTTTGCCGTCCACAGGCCCCTCGCCACCCAACGAATCTTCACAGCTCCCTATCATCAGGAGGCTTCTGTGCGTGACTTATTCGCGCGTGGAACTAAAGATTTCTGGATAAAAGATCTTTTCCCTATAACGCCGAACAGAATGCACAGGACCAAGCCCGCGCCCTTCTTCCGTTGAGTGGGACTTAATTTGGGACCAGTTGCGCTGTTTGGGCTCTAGATTTTGAGCAAAAATCTGAGCGCGTAACGCCATCCTCGCGTGAGCCAGTTCCCCCCCACTGGGGCCGCGCTATGACCCGGTGGGCCATCGACAGCAGTACCATCAACTGTGCTCTTAGTCGTCGAAGGTTGGCCCGGCGTATTGCCGTTGTCCGATGCGGCTTCGACGGTAGGCCGGGTAGAGTGTGTTGTCTCCGAAAAGCGCGTCAAGATGACGCCATTCTCGTCTGCCGCAACTTCGACCCCGATGAGCGAGTTGGAAGCTTCGGCGTGAAATTCGCCTCGTTCCCATTTCGACAGAGGACGAAAGTAGGTGGGATTCGGTGTGCTCAGGTCCCACCGCCTCTGCTTTTCCCGCCAGTGATACTCATCGCTCCCGTCAACACGGCGGAAGCCCGAGCGGCCGCTGCTGGCCTCCCATCGCTCCCGGTCCTCTTTGATGCGCTGAAAGAAACGATCCAAGGCGCTAGGCTCGCTCTCGTGGGCGAACCACTGCGCATCGTGGAGGATGTCTTGGGGACGCTTGAGCCATTCCTGCTTGCTTTCATCCCACCTCAGGAGGCCCAACCCACCATTCTTACCGACAACCACCTTTCCGTACTGAACTCCACTCCTGTGAGAGGGCGTGTAGACCAGATCACCCGCAACAAGATTGGCAGCGCATCTGACTTCCCGCTCGCCTTCCCTACAAAGGATGGTCGCGCTTGAGATCGCACGCACTCTGCCCTCCGGTCCCTGAGGACCGATAGCACGGCCGGAAGCTCGCCCCTCACCCACGCTTGTCACCTCAACAACCCGGCGGGTGTTATCTGGATTGATAAGGACGAGGCGGTCCCCCTTCTTCAGATCACGGTATCCCGGCGGTCTCAGCCTACCCATGCAAACGGTCTCCAATGGCCAACTCGGGCTAGCAGAGAAGCTGCCCAGGACCATCCATACCTTCGGGGCCATTCCGGTCCATGACCAACTTGACTACCGCGAAAGCTACCTTTACATCGGTGTCAACGTTCGTTGATTGGGATGTAATAACATGACCGAAGGGGTGTTTGTCGCGTACTACCGGGTCTCAACGAAGGGACAAGGCAGATCGGGCCTCGGCTTGGAGGCGCAGAAAGAGGCCGTACGCTTGTATCTCGCTGGTGGTCGATGGTCGCTCGCGGCAGCGTTTACGGAGGTGGAAAGCGGAAAGCGAGATGACGACCGCCCGCAGCTTGCCAAGGCGCTCCAGGCTTGCCGGGTCTACGGCGCCAAGCTCGTCATCGCCAAGCTCGACCGGCTCTCCCGCGATGCGCACTTTCTGCTCGGACTGGAGAAAGCCGGAGTTGACTTCGTTGCAGCTGACATGCCCCACGCTAACCGGCTCACCGTGGGTATCATGGCTATGGTCGCGGACGAGGAGCGCCGTGTGATCTCAGAGCGTACACGGGCGGCACTCGCAGCAGCTAAAAGGCGAGGCGTCAAGCTAGGCGGTGATAGAGGGGCTCAGCTCTCTCGCGCTGCCAGGAAGGCCGGCAGAGAGGCGCAGATAACCCGGGCGAATGAAAGGGCAGCGGACCTTGCCGACATTATTCGAGAGCTTCAATCCAGCGGGACTAAGTCACTCAGCGGGATTGCTAGGGCCCTGACCGAACGGGGGATCCCCACTCCTCGCGGTTCAGCGGTATGGGCGGCTGTGCAAGTGGCCCGAACGATGGCGCGGCTATAGCGGCCGGCGGCACCGGAGCAATGCGGCATGTCATTGTGCATTTTCATCTCCATGCCTCCCTATCAGCCTTTCGAGATGCGACGCCGCCAAAGTGCAGGGTTCGTCTTCCTTGAAGAAACGACTTTACGTTGCTAGAAATATATCAGCGATTTGCCCGCCCTACGGTCTCATTCCAATTTTCAGGCTGTTCACAATGGCCCCGAGCCACCCATGAAATCACAATGGTCGTCTTAACTCTCAAGGCAAAAAACGATCATCTACAGAGGGTCGCGAGCACCCGCGACAACATCAAAGCTATTGCAGAGTATGTCTGGAACGCGCTCGATGCCGACGCCACTGAGATCAGCGTCGATCTCGATCGGACATCACTCGGCGGCATCGTCGCCATTGTGATACGTGACAATGGTTCGGGCATTTCACAGAGCCGCGCGGAGCACGACTTCGAGAGTCTTGGGGAGTCTTGGAAATTGCACGCCTCACGGACGGCGAAGCGTGGCCGGGCGATCCACGGAAAAGAAGGCCAAGGCCGATTACGCTTCTACTCGCTGGCACAGAAAGCCCGCTGGACCTCGGTCTACGAGACCGACGAAGGCCGCTTTCAGATCACCATCGAAATCAGCGCCGACCATCTTCAGAACAGTTCGGTGACAGAGCCCGTTCCTACCTCCAATGAGGAACCAACGGGAACGGTCGTTGAACTCTCACCGCTGAAAAATACATTCGACTGGCTCGGCGGCGAAGATGCGCGATCAGAATTTGATTCCATCTTTGCACCCTATATATTGCAATACCCTGACGTTAAGATCACCTACGATCAACGTCCGGTCGATCCAGCAAAGACGATCGAGCATTCCCATCAGTTTCCTACTCAGCCTATCATATGCCCGGACCGCACAGTAAGCGACCTCACTTTGCGTGTTATCGAGTGGAAGTCGCATATTGCCGAACGAAAAATCTACTTCGGTGGAGAAGCGGGCGTTGTCCTAGGCTCTCTTCCTGCGAGTGTCACGGCACCCGACTTCACCTTCTCGGCCTACGCTTACTCACCATTCTTTAACGAGATTGCCAAAGCTCATCTTCTTGAGTTCGACGGCGGACTAACAGATCCGGCCTTTGCCAAAGTACTTGAGTACATTCGCGACACCCTAGGGGACTACTTTCGTGCTCGGAAAGCAGAGAAATCCGGTGAGCTCATTCAGGAGCTGAAGGATGCCGGTGTCTATCCCTACGAGGGAGACCCTCGCGATGAAATCGAGCGGCACGAACGGCAAGTTTTCGATATAGCCACTCACGCCGCAGTTTCATACTCTAAAGACTTCAAGAAGGCCGACAATCCCTTAAAAAAGATTGCCCTGGGCCTCCTCAAAGAAGCGCTAAAAAACAATCCAGAGTCCGTAACAAGGATTTTGAGAGCGGTTTTTAATCTTCCAAAGGTCCGGCAGGATGAATTCTCTCAACTTCTTGAGAGAACCGAGCTAGGCAACATCATTTCAGCTTCCGGCTTGGTCGCCAACCGCATAGTCGCGCTAGAGGTTCTTCGCGAGATTGTTTTTGAGCCTAGGCACCGCACCACCATCAAGGAACGAGGCGAGCTCGACGCGCTCGTCCGAGACAATACATGGATTTTCGGTGAGGGATTTCACCTGACCATGGCCGAGGCTGGCCTAACGAAGATTATGGACCGCGTATCGGCGGAACTTTCTTTGAAACGAAAGCGGGGCGCTAAGGTACGTAAGCCGGACGGACGGATCGGCCGAATCGATTCATTCTTGGGACGAGTGGTCCCTGGAGAGAACGCCAAGCATCATGAATACTTGCTGATCGAATTGAAACGTCCGTCTTTGGAGATAGGCAGGAAAGAAGTCGATCAGCTTGAGGACTATGTTAATGCGATTCTAGCTCAGCCGGATTTTATAAACACCTCCACTCAATGGCACTTCTTCCTTGTGACGACCAAGTATGACGACGTTGTCAGGCAGCGCATCACACAGGAGAACCGCCCCGCTGGATTATTCATTGATAAGCCCAATCACAGAGTATGGATTAAGTCGTGGGCCGAGCTGATTCGAGAATGCGATGCGCGGCTTAGGTTTGTGCAAGAGAAGCTTCGTATCGAAGTGTCCGCCGAGGAGATTCAGGAGAGAATTTCTCGACTGAAGGCGTCAGTGCTGAAGACTCCCGATCAGGCAAAGGTCGAAGAAGATCAAACGAATGAATTTCCGTTTGACTTCGACAATGTGTCGACTGCTGGCGGCAATGCACAGCAACCACAGACCCGCTGATGAACCCGGCAAATCATTCGCCTCTTCCACAGCTGCATCCCGCGCCCAACGTCCAATGAAACCACCCGACGAACCAACGTCCCTGGCTCGGTTAGCGCTTACCAGCGCCGCTTCTATTCGTCCCGATGTAGGGCGTTTTTTTGCGCTTATCTCCTGCAGTAAAAGCAAGGGTGGCCATCGGGACATTGCCCGGGACATGTATGTGTCTCCTCTGTATCGTAAATCTGTTCAGCTGGCTGAATTATGGGGAGTCCCTTTCTATATTTTGTCGGCCAAGTACGGCTTGCTGCACCCTGATGAGTTAATCGAGCCCTACGAGCAAACACTCAAGACAGCCACCAAAAAGGAAAAGCAGGATTGGGCCCAGCGTGTTGACCGGCAATTACGCGAGCTGCCGCGCAAGCAGTTCATCGTTCTCGCCGGAGACGATTATTTTGCACCGCTTGTCGAGGCGGGCAGCAGCGAGCCGTTGAATTACTTTGCACCAATGCGCTCTCTTTCTTTAGGGACGCGTCTTTCGTTCTTGAATGAGGC
Organism: Bradyrhizobium sp. USDA 4474; assembly: GCF_054057515.1. NCBI lineage: Bacteria > Pseudomonadati > Pseudomonadota > Alphaproteobacteria > Hyphomicrobiales > Nitrobacteraceae > Bradyrhizobium > Bradyrhizobium sp. USDA 4474. The sequence continues at coordinate 2,109,130 of NZ_JBSRZJ010000002.1, forward strand.
TATTAGGATTGAGCGACGGCGTGAGGCGGTTAGACAGGCGTACGAACTTTTCGAGAGAATGGCAGCATCGCGGACACCGCCTCGTTTAGGCGACCTACTGGCTACCGACCTTCCAACGCACGGTGTGTATTTCTTCTTTGACGAGACAGAGACCACCGAGTTCTCGAACAATATCCCACGACTTGTTCGAGTTGGAACGCACGGAGTTTCCGCAGGATCGACAGCCACGCTTCGGAATCGGCTACGAACGCATTTTGGCACGAGAGCTGGACAAGGCAATCATCGGGCCTCGGTTTTTCGCCTTCACGTTGGACGGGCCATCATCGAGCGAGAGAATCTCCAAGATCAATTTCCAGATTGGGGCAAAGGACAATCCGCGCCTCGGGAGATTACCGATCGCGAGGCGGCTCTGGAGGCGAGAGTCTCCAGTTATATCGGAAGTCTTCGAGTCCTCGCTATTCCGGTGATTGACACCGCCGGCAAGAGCAGCATGAGGGCAACAATAGAACGCCAATTCATTGCGATGTTCACAGAGGGCTTTTGTCCAATCGAGCCTGCGAGCGCGGATTGGCTTGGACGGTTTTCTGACAAGCCAAGCATCAAAGAAACAGGCCTATGGAACGTTCGAGATGTCGGAGAACATTACGACCTGAAGTTCCTGACCTTGCTTGAGGCCTATCTGGTTAAGAATAGTCACCGCTAGCTGCGGAGCAGTACATGCCTACCGAAACTCCCCTCGCTATCGCCATCCAAGAAGAGCCCAGGCTGCCGCTTTGGCTTACGCATCTTTGGCAGCGAGCATCCGAACACAGGCGCTTAGGTCTGATATTGGGTGCCGGCGTGTCGTTCGATGCAAAAGTGCCATTATGGGGCAAGCTGGTCAGCCGTTTAGCGGAGGCAGCAGGAATCTCGGAAAAAATTTTATCGCAGCACCAGAAGGAGCGTTTCCCAGAGACGTTTCTTGCTGAAATCCTCTATCGGCACCACCACGCGGACCACTCCAAGGCCGCGGACAACCCTGCCGACCGATTTCACGAATATCGCGTTAATTCCGCGTGGAAACAGAAGATACGGGAGTGCCTGTACAGAGATGTCGGCGACAAAACGTTCGAAGACATTGCTAAAGAGCACATCTATCTAAAAGGCCTAGCCAGTCTTGTGTGCAAATCGGGCTTCACTGTGACCCTGAATTTCGACGATATCGTCGATCAAGCAGTGACTGCGCATGTCGAGGACATTCTAGTTGCCGCGCCTGACACTCCCATTGCTAATCCCGAGATCATCTATCATCCAAAAGTCGAAACACGGAAGCACGCTCCGGTCATATACCATATCAACGGCAGTCTACCTCGCGACCAGCCCCGCCGCAGCAGTGCGCACGTAGTGCTAACAGAGGACGCATTTGCTGATGTGATGCTTTCTCCAAATTCTCACAACGCAGAATACGTCATCAATCAGTTCGCAGTGCGTACCTTCATTTTGCTTGGCCTCTCTTTGAGCGACAACTCGCTAAAGAATATTCTCAGATCCAGCGCGAAACGAAATCCCGCCAACCATCACTTTATTGTACTTCACGAATTGGATGACAGCCCTAGATCGCCGGAGGTCCGAGCTGACATCTTCGAAGTGAATCTTCACGTTTACAATCTGATCACGATATTCTTGACCACAGCCCAACATAAGGAATTCATTGATATCCTGAACGCTTCGTCGGCGGCCCAATTCGATGAGATGCTTCTCGCGCTGGGGGCGAAAAGCACCATGCATAGAAAGTATTACATCGTTGGATCCGTCGCCTCGGGAAAGAGTTCGACGATCGATGCGTTGCGTTGCTTCACAACATTCGAAGAGTTCAGCGGGCGCGTCCCGAAACAAATGTATCAGGACGACACGAGTCTAACCCCAGATGAACAGAAGATTGTCGATGACTACCTTTTCCCTAGGCTGATCGAGAAAAATAGAAATATGATGCGCCCCAACTCGGGCATACGCATCATGGATCGCGCTTTCCTTGACTTATTCGCATTCTCGAAGAATGGGGACAAGGTCGAAATCAAGAGAAAGGCCCTTGAACTAAAGACCCGGATTGAACAATACAAAAAGCCTTTCGAGGATGGGCATCTATTTTTCCTAGGGGCGTCGCCCGACGCTCTCGAAGAGCGCCTGTTGCAACGTAGCTCCTCGAAAGAGGCCGACGGAAAATTCGGCTTCGAGTTGGAGACGCTTAAAAATCAGGATAAGGCTCTTAGGAAAATCTACCAGATTCAAGATGGGCAAGTGCTCGATACAAGCCACCTCACTACTGGGGAAGTCGCCAAGGCGATAGCCAGGAAAATCCTGCTTGATGATTACCAAGAGTTTCCGTTCGCAAAGCGCCTCGAACAGATTATTGACGGGGACGGAGCACTTTGATCTCTAACCGTCCCAACGTTTATCTTGCTGGTCCGCTTTTTTCGCCTCAAGAGCGGCAGTGGAACGTCCTGCTCCGCGACAGTTTGATGGGTTTTGCCGACGTTTATCTGCCTCAAGAGGACGGCGCTCTTCTCGTTGACCTCATCGCGAGCGGCATGTCTGTCCAAGAAGCTAAGAGCTCTATCTTTGCGACCGACATCCGCGCGATTGATCGATGCGACATTCTTCTACTCGTTATGGACGGCCGGGTAATCGACGAAGGAGCGTGCTTTGAACTTGGATATGCCTACAGTCGCGGCAAACTTTGCCTCGGCTTGAAGACGGACGTCCGGGCACTGCTCCCTGTCGGCGATAATCCCATGATCGATTGTGCGCTTCGTAAGATTTTTCGCGATGTAGATTCCGCTTGTGATTGGATTCGACAACGGCGTTGGGAACAGCAATGAGTGCATCGGCCGCACTTGTTCTATTTTCGGGCGGACAAGATTCCGCAACCGTCGTAGCTTGGGCGCTCAATAACTACGATAGGGTTGAAACGATAGGGTTTGATTACGGCCAAAAACACAGCGTAGAGATGAAGCAGCGTGCCATTTTCCGGTCTCGCCTCGTCGACCTATTTCCCGATATGGCTTGTCGGCTGGGACCGGATCACATAGTAGCGTTGGATCTAGCGGGTCAAATCGCGGGCAACATACCGACGTTTGACGCATCTCGAAGCGAGATGCTTTCGAGGAAGAAATATATTCCCGGTCGGAACCTCATTATGATGTCGTTGAGCGCAAGCGTGGCTTTCCGCCGCGGAATAGATGTGTTGGCTTGCGGAGTCAGTGAGACCGAGTATTCAGGCTACCCGGATTGCCGGCGCCAGGCTATGAGCGCGATAGAAAAAGCGCTCAACGAGTCAACTGGGTTCTCATGGTCCATACAGTGCCCCCTCATGGATCTCGACAAAGCCGGCGTCTGGAGGTTGTCTCGCGATCTTGGCAGCAGCACGTTGCTTGAACTCATCCGAGAAGAGACCCACACATGTTATGAAGGGGTCAGGGAAAGGCGGCACCCCTGGGGATACGGGTGCGCCCAATGCGACGCTTGCCGGCTTCGAGAGAAGGGCTGGCGGGAATTCATGGCAGCGCCAGCCTAGCAAAATCAGCCGTACCATCCATGGACATCTGCACCCAGACCTCATCGGCGAGCTGATTTCAGTTGCCTCGGTGCATCAAGAGGCAGCTATGGGCAAAAAATTCGCTTCATTCCTTCTGATTCTGACCGCCAATTTCGGAAGTTGTGACTCCGCCCATGCGCTGGGCGGCGCGGTCCGGGCCTGCTTTTCGCAAAAACAAACAGAACTCGACGACGGCATTAGTCAGGCGGATGTGATCGCTAAAGCTATCGTACATGCTTGCCGCACAACGATCTTAGAAGCCACTACCAAACGACATACCGCCAGCACTGCGACTGCACTAAGTATTTTGGCTCGTGAGTTGGAAGTGACGCTCGAACCCGACGCTATTGAACTCATTCTAAGAGCCCGTAAGAAAAGTATTCATCCGGCAAATCAAGAGCGGCTTCTGCCGAGCTATAATCTTGGCGACCTTCTTCCGATTGGGAGCACTCGGTTTCAAGCAGGAAAATGCTCAGCTTGGGAATGCGAATACAAAGAGGTGAAAGGCGATCGGGAAGAAAAGATTGGTGTTGCGCCGTCGAAAAACTATCGAGTCATAAGTTCGTTCGTATTGACGCATCCCGCCAACGAAACGTCGTGTAGAGCTGCTGTAGATGACTATCTCACCGCCCGTGGATTGGTCGACTCACGACAAGCTATTCAACAGACCCAGGTGGACCAAGATCCTCTCCTGAAGGGCCTTCGCGTGGTCGCCTACTACAGAACCCAAAAGGGCGGCATTTCGTTTCATGCTGGCTGTTTCATTTGGAACGGGAAATACGAGGTGCAACTATCTGAAACCGATACCGGGACTACGTCAGGGCTTATCGATGACGTAGTGCGAGGAACCCTCAGCCCAAACTAATCGCCATTCGGTTTCTCGTAATCCACCGATCCCAGGTCCTGCCGCTGGGTCGCACTGGCCCAACAAGAGGGACGACACGCCAGGGTCAGTCACAGATCGACTCTGCGGAATCTGCGACGTAGCTCCGGTCCCCGCCGCTTCCACTTGCGCAACTATTACGCTAGTGTAACTGATTACGCAATTTTAACTTTTGCCTGCGTCCAAATCGATTAGAAACCGTTTGGCGCCCACGTGCGGCGGTGCCACGTCGTAGCAATCTTCGTCCGTTTTTCACGGTATGGCTGCAAAAGGTGCGGCCAGCGAAGGAACCGTCATGCGTTCGTTCTGCTGCTCTCAAGGCGGCGCGGACTCTCGCGGTGGCCACTCATCGATTTGTTCGAATCATTCTCCCGAAAGCACCGCCATGGCCAAGTACAGCAGCAGCACCCGATCGGCGAAGGGAAGACCTCAGACCTTCAAGCAGCCCAATGCACGGGGTGGGGACTGTTAGCCGTGGGTGACAAGGGGTTTACAGAAGCCGAGCGGCTTGAGCTTTTGAGGAGCGGTAAGACGGCCTGCATCATCTGCGGGGACGTTATGGACGCTTTTGGCGGCGGCAAGACGCGCAAGAAATACTGCTCGGTGAAGTGCAAGGATCGAAGTAGAAAAAAGCGCATCAACGACGACGCCCGGTCCATGGGAGCCGAGTGCTACCGCATCTGGCTCGCTCTCCCGAAAGGCGAACCGCGAAAACTCACATTCATCGATGAGCGGCTTGAGGTGTCAGCATCTTCGATACCGACAGCGGCGCTATCAAGACGGTTCGAGACGGGCTTGCACAGGAGCACGGCTCGTTTTTCGAACCTGTGGTTCGTCTGACCGAGCTACACGACTACGCTGAATCGATTTGGCGATCTGCATCAAGCAAATCCGTGTTCGATATTCTGCCCCACACCGAAGCCACGGACTTGGCTTGGTTCGCATCCGCAAGAGCCAACGAATATGTAAAATCGCGTGATGAGCGCATGAAGCAAGTCTTCGGATTCGCTCGGGCCTTGGCAAACGGGTTCGCCTTCCTGGCCCGCTACGATGCTTATGGCAATGGCGCAAGATTCGTCGGTTATGACATGAACTTGCCGCTCACTCCCGGAACAATCATCCTTGATGCAACGGCGGATATTGACGGCCTGTCGCTAATAGCAAAGCATCGCAGCCCGGTTGTCGTACCTCAAGTCGATTTTCGTCAACTTACGATTACTCACATCGATCCAGAACCTTTGATCATCGCTGGTAAGCGCAAGAAGCTGAAGATCAGTGATGTTGCTAAACGAGCCGATCAAGCGCGACCTTACGCCCAATGGATCCTGGATACAGCAAAGCAGCATACTCGACCAGGCGAACAGATCCTTATTACGACCCACAAGGCTCTTCTCGATCATGAGTATCTGCCCTCTAATTGCGACTTCTCGCAACCTTACGACCTCGAAGGCAGGCAGGTCTGCTTTATTCATTGGGGAGTGGGCATAGGCTCGAACCGATGGAAAGACGCAACTGCCGTGTTCCTATTTGGCGAGTTCCACAAGCCAAGAAGGACAATGGTCGCGGCCGGATTAGGTTGGCGAGAACAACAAGCGACGGAGAGCTCTCTTGCACCGTACCAATGCTGGAATCGGAAGGACGGACCTCTGCTTACTTTGCAAGAGGGTGACCTATGCCGGTGGTTGAAGCAAATGGCCATGAGGGGAAACGCCCGCAAAATTGACGCAGATGGCGTCTGCGGTGCGCAGCGCCTCTACGTCACTGGAGAATTTGACCGGCTCATTCGCCACAAAGACCGAATGTTTCCAGGCGCGACCGTGATCATGGACGAGCCGGGTCTGCGACTTCAACGCGGGGGGACAGAGGCACTCGTCGCGTTGCTGTACGGGACACAGGCTGACATCATCACAGTGCCGGAGGTAAAGGAAGCAACTGGGGTTGATCTGCAACACAACAGGATGCGCTTCTTCGCGAAGCCTGCGGTCAAGGAAGCGATCAAACAAGGGCATTGGGACTTCATGCCGGGCGCGGGACGCGGGCGCGTAGGTTGCTTCATTCGTACGCCCTCGGTGGCGACTGATTTCTAAGAATCAAAACGATTGCCGGAGGCACCCTCGCAAAGGGACTCCGGTCAATCGCGCTTCAGCGGTGATCGACAAAATCAAGGCCGTCGAAGGACACCTTAGCAATCTCAATAGCTAGTCGAGTAAGCGGATAACCCGTATCTCTAATTCCATCAGCATCGCGCTTCCGACCGTACCGTGCTCCAACGCTGCTGTTTGAATGACCGACAAGGTGGTTGATCACGACCTCGTCAACCCCGGCAGCGCGGCCGAAACGCTTGAACGTGCCCCGGAACGAATGAAACTTCTTCACGGGATCATCAACGACATGGTGTGCAAGTAGCCGTTGAACCACTCGCTCCATTTGTTGGCGCGGCTTGCTAACTTGCTTCTATCTTCAAATCCGGGCCAAAGGCTCGACAGCGGGCCAACTGCCCTGCGACGCTCCTCCACAAATGACAGGAAGCCGAGGCGCACCAGTTCAGGATGGATCGGGACACGCCGGATTGACGATAGGGTCTTGATTCTCTTATCGCCTTCACGGTCGAAACGGAACGTCCACAGATCGGTGTCCGGGTCTCTGGCGATGTCTTGAAGCAATAGCTGGATTACTTCGGTTCGGCGGGCACCTTGAAACAGAGCTACCAACGGTGCCCACATTGCGGTCTCGCCGCGCCCCCGCGTCGGACGCACACTGGCAGCGAAAATTGGGCTCGCCGCCAGCAATCTCAACTCATGCTTGGTGAACGGCTCGTAATAGTCTTCATCGGCGGAATCGATGTCGAATGCAACGTCAAAAGGATTGCGCCATCCTGTCCCGTCGAAATGGCCATCCTGTTCAGCACGGGCAAGCACTGCGCCAAGCAGGGTCAGCGACTTGTTGATGGTCGTTGCAGATCGCGGTTCGTAGCCGCTCAGATCGCGTTGTAGGAGGTCCGGCAACGTAAGCTGCTTCATGTCTGCGGGAAGACCTTTGGGTATTCGGCAGATCGCCTCCCGATACTCACGGCCATGTCCCTTGTTGATGTGGTGTATGGGCAAGTCTTCGAACAGCTCAACAAACCTACGGCGGGCAGTGTCAGCCTCGGTGATCGTATTCGGAGCCGGTGTCCTTGTGCCCTTGGCGCTGCCACCTCGCGACCAAGAATCGAACGCTTGGGTTATCGTCAATCCTTGCCCGGTCGCTACCGCCCCTGAGCTGACGATCCGGCTCGGAGCCGATGCCGGATGAAGCAGACCGACCGAGCCAAGTTCAAGCCAACTCCCTTGTGTCGCGGCCGGGGAGTCATGTTCGCCGTTGGTCAAGAAGGCCCTCGCGACCTCGAACACGCTTGCATGTTGCGCGATTTGAACACCGAGACGTTGCTTGGCTTCTCGCTCCACCGTCGTTCTCAAAGACAACCACACAGCGGTCTTGAGGTGGCCACGTCGAACGGGGCTTTCGAGCCGCTTGATGTTGTCGGGAATCGAGGGTGGCAACGGCTGGCCTGCGATGTCGTCAGGCAGATCGATTTTGAGCCAGTAGATTCCGTTACGTCTGATTAGGTGCGAGACACGCGGCATTCATTGCTTCCCGTAGCACGAAGACGTAGCAAACGGAGAAGCTGCACCGAATAGTGCCAGCGATGTCAGGCAGTTAGGAAGAAATGGCGCTCCCTAGGGGAATCGAACCCCTGTTTCAGCCTTGAGAGGGTAAAGTCGATCCGCATGGTGTCCTGCGACGGAGGCCGTGCCGAGGTCAGCCCCGCTCGTCTGCATGAGCAGGCGCCGCTGCACCAGTTTCGCACCAGAAACGACCCGGCCGCGGCGCAACGAACTCGATCGGATTCCAACAAAAAGTTAGCATATTCAACGAAGCTAGCCGCTGTCCCGCCGCTCATAACGGTCTGGTTGCAGGTTCGAGTCCTGCCGGGCCCACCACGCTTCGCCCTTCTGGCTACGCGTGGCGCAGCCGCGCGGAGAACGAAGGGCGAAGCGTGGTGTCCGGCGTAGCTGGAGCGAAGCGGAAGCGCAGACGGACTATCGCTCTTGCCGCCACAAGCTTATGCAACCCACCAGCCTCCCCCTCTCTCAGCAGGAGATTCTCATGGCCAGTGAAAAAGGCCCCGAACATCAAGAAGAAGCAGAGAGACAAGAACTGCGAAGGTAAAGGATTGCTCAAGAAGGACGACGCAGGTGGTGAAGTGCCAACTTGCAAAGACACAGGCAATCGCAAGTCGCGGAAAGAACGCACCGATTCAGATATCCGACAGGCAGCGGCTCCCAGCAACGCTTTGCAGATCCGCACGATTTCCCCGACAGCCCGCGCATGATGCCGCGGATGTGACCGCCCGTGCGGCTGTCGCGGATTGCGAGGATGAGGACCGAGGCTCACTTGAATCCTCACCATGGGTCCATCGGAGAAATTGCCATGCGATCGGGTCTGGTTTTGAGCGTTTTGATTGTCCTCTCGGCATCGGTCAGTACCGCCATGGCAGCGCAGGGGCATCGGCATCATGCAACGGCTCGGTCTGCCCGTGTTTTGACGACAGGGCCCGCTGCGGCCTGGGCCTATTCGCCGGCAGCGCCTGCCCGCCCTCAGCCGATGCCGCACTACGATGATCAACCTGAGCCGGGTCATAATCCGTTTGAGCGATGGGGTGGCTAGCACCCCGCGCAATCGCCGTGCTGCATGGTGGCCGCTCGCGGCGGCGTCCGGAGTTTGCAGCCCGGCACTGTCACTGTAACCCGATCGCTACGGCGACTGTCAGGCGCCGGCCGCACCTGTTGTGATCGCAGCGCACGACAGGCGTTATGACGAGCGCGGCGTTACGACCGGCGTTGCTCCCGCTCGCTCGTGAGAACAGCAGAGAGTCCGCCGTCGCGGCGGCCTCTTTCAGCGTCCCTCTCGTCGCGAATTTATTTACTGCTGTTCAAGGTCCTGTTCGTGGAGGAGTGAAGCTTGCCGTTCATGCCGGCATGCGCCCCCGCCGAACCAACCGTCGAGTTCGCGGTCCCGTTCAAGCTCTTGTGGCCGCCGTTCAGGCGGGCATTGGCTGAGGAGTGAAGCCTGCCGTTCGTACCGGTCGCAGCTCCCTTCGAGCCGATCGTCGCGTTCGTCGTTCCATTCACCGATTGAGCGGAAGCGGCAGCGCCGAAGGTCAGCGCGAGCGCGACGGAAAGAACAATCGTTTGGATTTTCATGCCTCGTCCTTTGTGTAAGCCCCAACGGCAGAACAGCGATCTCCATCGCCACGTTCCGGGAACTTACCTATTTTTCCCAATGAAAATTCCGATCGAGAGTTGCCTTTGCTGGCCTTCTCGTTGTGATTTCTCTGCCCCCCTGCCACCGTTTCCCGATCTGGAACCGACTAACATTGGTTAAGTCGAATTTTGGTTTTCACCACCGCCGGTGTGGCGTGTCAGTTACAGCAAGCCGGCGCCAAACTCGTTACGTTTTCTCCCGGGCAAGGGATTCTCAAGATCACGTGGGATGAATTGAATGAACAAGCTTTTGGCTTCGGCCTCTTTCGGCGCTTTGCTCCTGGGGGCAACGGCTGCTTCGGCCGCCGATCTCGCCGCACGTCCTTACACCAAAGCGCCTCCGGCCGCGATCGCGACCGTCTTCGACTGGAGCGGCTTCTATATCGGCATCAACGGCGGCTGGGGTCAGTCCCACGATCGCCGCACGTTCGATCCCACGGGAACTCTCGTCGGAAGCTATGATGCGAACGGCGGTACCGTCGGCGGCCAGATCGGTTATCGCTGGCAGAGCGCGGGCTGGGTGTTCGGCCTCGAAGCGCAAGGCAACTGGGCAGACATCTCGGGCAGCCGGGCTGCGTTGGTGCTGCCGGCGCCGGGCGCCACGCTCAGCTCGAAGATGGACGCCTTCGGTCTGTTCACCGGTCAGGTGGGTTACGCCTGGAACAACGTCCTGCTCTACGCCAAGGGCGGTGCGGCGATCACCGATCGCAACTATCAGTTCCTCACGGCGGGCGTCGTGACGGCCCAAACCGGCTACGCCACGCGGCTCGGCGGAACGGTCGGGGCCGGCCTCGAGTTCTCGTTCGCGCAGAACTGGTCGCTCGGCGTCGAGTACGACCACATCTTCGAGAACCGTCACGGAGCGACCTTCAACGTTCCGGGCGGCGTTGCCCTGGCCGGCTTCAGCACCGGCGGCGACACCGATCTCGTGCTCGGTCGCCTGAACTATCGGTTCGGTGGACCGGCAGTCGCGCGGTACTGAGCCGACATCGCCATCAACTTCAAAGCCCCGCTCTGCGGGGCTTTTTTGTTGAACTGTGCGCCCGAAAGGCCTCCGGCCAAATCCCAGCGCATTTCATGACGATCGATACCCCCTATCCATTCGGCTGATCTTTAGGAACGACCGACGGCTTGGCCTTGTTGGTGCGCTGGCAATGCGCAGAACCAAGGAGAATAGCAGTGATGATCAAAGCAGTTGTCGGACTGGCGCTCGGCGTAGGCATGCTGACGGCGTCGACCATGAGCGCGTCAGCCGCCATCGCATGCAGTGGCAACGTGTGTTGGCACACTCACGAAACCTACACATACCCACCCGAGTCCAAGGTCATCGTGCACGAAGACAATTGGAAGGCTGGGCCAACTGAAAAATTCACGTTCCGCGAACATGAAGGCCGTGGATATTGGCACGGCGACAAGTGGGAAACCTGGTAGTCCCATTGGTCGGGGCCGCCGAAAGGCGGCCTTTCCTTTTATTCGCATGCCTTCGATTTGAGCGACGAGATCGACCGGAGGTACGCCCGGGCGTCCATTTCCGCAAGACGATCAAGTGTTGCGCGCAAGTGGGACGGTAGCGGCGATTGGTCCTTGTTCAGAGCGAGACGCAGCCTCTCGCCAATCTCGTGGCAGATGGCTCGGGAATGCGCTGTCTCCAGCTGCGACGACGATGTCACCATGGGGCCACCTCAGATCAATCCAAGGGCAGCGAAAACCAGCACTTCGGCAAGGAACACCGCACTCAGGGCGGCAACGGTGGAGATGGCCTCTACAAGCGACAAATGCATGGCTCACCTCGCAGTCTGCCCGAAGCCCCGCCATAAGAATTCACATTTGTTAAGTTGGTTTCGGTTCGGGCCACCTTTTTCAGGGCACGCGGAACCTGGCTTCGTCCTGCCGCGGTCCGAACCAACGCGCGCCATATGCGTTCTGAGACAATGGACCCAGCGATGATTCAAAGGCACCTTGCCCAGGCCGAACGGCACGCCGACGAGGGCAGGCGCCTCATTTCTCGTCAGGAAGGCCTCATCGCCAACCTCAAAAAGCGCGGCCACGACACCGCGGACGCCGATAAAGTGCGGGACATTCTGATGGAGACACAGTCGATTCATTTGCAGGACGCACAGCGACTGCGCGGCTCATTAAGTGCGGCCAGCCGGCTGCGCCGGCGCGTTTTTTGACAGGGAACCTTACGCACCACCGGCCAAACGATCCATCTCGCCCTCACGCGCAACTGAGTCGGCGCCACAGCATGCGGCGGCCATCGCTGGCCTGGTCGCCGCTTGCGGGCGCCACTCCGCCCGTGGTCGACGCGGAGCTGCGATGACGGTGCTCTCAACTGAGCTATGCCGTCCCCGCAGGCTTCACCGCGTCAGCCTTGCCCGACGGCTATCCTGATTTCGCCCAACCCCTCGATCCCGCCCGTCATCACTTGCCCACGCTGCACGGGGCCGACGCCCTCGGGCGTGCCGGTCATGATGATGTCGCCGGGTTTGAGTGCCATCGACTGCGAGCAGATCGAGATGATGTCGGCGACGGGCCAGATTAGCTTTGCGATGTCGGAGTCCTGCTTGGTCACGCCGTCGACGGCGAGCCAGATGCGGCCCGCGCTGGGATGGCCGACCTCCGAGACCGGTCGCAGCGGAGCGATCGGCGCGGAGAGGTCAAAGCCCTTGCCCCAGTCCCAGGGACGGCCCTGCTCACGGGCCTGAAGCTGCAGATCGCGCCGGGTCAGGTCAATGCCGACGCCGTAGCCCCAGACATGATCGAGCGCGCGCGCGACGGGAATGTCCGTGCCGCCCTGCCCGATCGCGACGATCAGCTCGATCTCGTAGTGGAAGTTGCTGGTCTGCGGCGGATAGGGAACGCTCGCACCATCGTCGACGACCGTGTCGGCGGGCTTCATGAAGAAGAACGGCGGCTCGCGATCGGGATCGCGCCCCATCTCCCGCGCGTGCGCCGCGTAGTTGCGGCCGACGCAGATGAGCCGGCGCAGCGGAAAGCGCGCCACCGAATTGTGGACCGCGACGGACGCTTGCGGCGGCGGCGGCAGAACGAAATCGGAGTGCGTAAAGGCGTCAGGCATTGCCACGGTCCTCTCGGAAAAGATGCAGGGCTTCCTGAATGGGTCGATCGGAATAGGAGAAGATCACGGCATCACCATCGATCGCCTCGTGACGCACGCGATGCCAGGAGGGGACGACGAAGATGTCGCGCTTGCCCCACTCGACCACGATCTCCTCGCCTGTCCGGGACGCGATGACGCTGCGGCCCCTGCCCTCGATCGGGACGAACACGGTGGCATCGGTCGAACGGTACGAGGCGGTCGCAAAGCCCTTTGGCAGGAGCTGGATGAAGGTCGCCATGGTGGCCATGGCGTGATTGCCCGTGATCGGGTTGGTGTAGCGCATCTTCAGCCCGTGACAGGCGTCCCAGGCGGCGGCGCGCCGCAGCCGTTCGAGCGCCTCGCGCGTGCGTGCATAGGGATAGTTGAACACCGGCGAGGTGCCGCCGCCGCCCTTGTGATCGACCGGAAGCAGATTGTGGCCGTAGCGGGCGTCGCTGTCGCCGACCGGCCGTGTGATCGGCTGCTCGTCGACGTCGAGATGCTCGGCGAAGGAGGCGTCGAGCATCTGGATGACGGGGATGTCGAGACCGTCCAGCCAGAACACCGGATTGGAGCTGGGGTTGCCGTGATCGTGCCAGGCCCAGGGCGGCGTGATGATGAAATCGCCCTCGTGCATGATGGTGCGCTCGCCGTTCACGGCGGTGTAGGCACCCTCGCCTTCGAGGATGAAGCGCAGCGCGGATTGCGTATGGCGATGCGCCGGCGCGACCTCGCCAGGCATGACCAGCTGCACGCCGGCGTAGAGATCCGTCGTGATCTTCGACTGGCCGCGCAAGCCCGGATTTTCCAGGACCAGAACGCGTCGCTCCGCCTCCTTGGCGGTGATGAGGCTTCCGGCCTCGAGCATATGCGCGCGGATCTCGTCAAACCGCCAGGATGCCGGGCGGCATGCGCTTCTCGGCTCGGGCGTGACGAGATCGGCCAGCGACAGCCACAGCGCCGTGAGGTTCTTCTTGTCGATCTTGTCGTAGAACGCCCGGCGTTCCGGTGTGTCGGCGGTTGGCGTCATGATCGTATCGTGGGACATAGCCTGTCTCGCTGTTAGTGATGGAGCGTCGCGGTCGAGGGCACGAGCTCGAGCGACGGCTCTCGTCGACGAAGCGCGAGCACCGCGAGGCCCGCCAGCAACGCCGGGACCGCCGCGGTCAGGACGACGGACTGCGCAGTCCACCCGAAGCCGAGCAGCACGCCTCCTGCGACCGGACCAATGATCGAGCCGATGCGGCCGACGCCCAGCGCCCAGCCCACGCCGGTGGAGCGGATCTCGGTCGGATAGAGGCCGGCCGCAAGCGCGTTCATGCCGATCTGCGCACCGACGACGCCGAACCCGGCGAGGAACGTCGAGACCATCAACGTCCAGACATGGCCCGATCCAAAGGCGATCCCCGCGATGAAGAGCGCCGAAGCCAGATAGGCGCCGCCGAGCACCAGATAGGGATCGAGCCGGTCGACGAAGCGGCCGAGGACGATCGCGCCGACCACGCCACCGGCGTTCAACACCGCCGTCGAGAGGATCGCGACGGCGAGAGGCAGTCCGCTGGCCTTGAGCAGCGAAGGCATCCAGTTGACGAGGAAGTACATGACCAGCAGGTTCATGAAGAACGCCACCCAGAGCAGCACCGTCATGGATGCGCGGCCCTCGGCAAGGAGTTTGGTTACGGGAAAGCCCGACGCGCGCGAACCGGGCACGACATAGCGGCCCGCCGCCGCAGGCGAGATGGCGGGATCGAGCCTTGCGAGCAATTCCGCGATCCTGCTGTCCGCAACATCGCGTGTCACGAGATAGCGGATCGACTCGGGCAGCCATGCGAACAGCACGATCAGCGTGAGCAGCGGAAGCACGCCGCCCACGACGAAGACCGCCTGCCAGCCGAACGCACCGATCAGGGGCGCGCTGATGACGCCTCCGATCGTCGAGCCCAGCGGAAAACCGCAGAACATGATGGCGATGAGCAGCGCGCGCATCCGCTTCGGCGCGTATTCGCTGGTCAGCGCGACGATGTTGGGCATGGCGCCGCCTAGGCCGAGGCCGGTCAGGAAGCGGTAGACCAGAAGCTCGTTCAGCGTGGTCGCGCGCGCCGTGACAGCTGCGAAGATGCCGAACAGCAGCACCGAGAGCAGGATCACGCTCTTGCGGCCGAACCGGTCGGCCGCCGGGCTGAGCACAAACGCACCAACGGCCAGTCCGGCCAGGCCCGCACCGAAGATCGGGCCGAAGCCGGCCATGGCGATCCCCCATTGCTCGGCAATGACAGGCGCGACATAGGCGATCGCCTGGGTGTCGAAGCCGTCGAGCAGTGCGATCCACGCGCAAAGAACCAGGATCAGCAGCTGGAGGCGCCCGAACCGCGCCTGTTCGATGACCTCGGTAACGTCGACGATATTCGCAGCGGTCATCACGAACTCCAGTGGGCGTGGGTTTCTTGGGCTGTGACTTTCAGCAGGTTTTGGAAAAGGCGGCTGCGCGTTCAGGCCAGCAACGGGGTGCTGCGCAACTGTTGCCGGTCGATCTTGCCCGTTCCCGTCTTCGGCAGATCGGGCCGATATTCGATCAGGCGTGGATATTTGTAGGGAAGCAGTTTTGCCTTGACGTAATCCTGCAGTTCCCGCGTCAACGACTCGCTCGCGGTATGACCGTCGCGCAGGATCACGAAGGCTTTCGTGGTCATGCGGCGATCAGGAAGCTCGAGGCCGAGCACCGCGCATTCGCGGACGGCGGGATGCTCGGACAGGCAGAGCTCGATCTCGACCGGGTAGATCCACTGGCCGCTCACCTTGATGAGATCGTCGACACGGCCGACGAAGGTGAAGAAGCCGTCGGCATCCTCGACCAGCCTGTCGCCGGTCCAGATCCAGCCCGCCTCGCGCATGGTCTGCGCGGTCTTGTCGGGCCTGTTCCAGTAGCACGGCGCGTTGGAATGACCGCGGACCCACATCACGCCCGCTTCGCCTTGCGCGACGGGCTCGCCGTCAGGCGTGGTCAGGCGGATCTCGTAGCCGGGAACGCGCGTGCCGGCAGTACCGGCCTTCTTCTGCGCACGCGTGTTCGAGAGATAGATGTGCAGCACCTCGGTCGATCCGAGTCCTTCGACGATCTCGTGGCCGAAGCGCCGCTTCCAGTCGTTGAAGATGTCCTGCGACAGCACTTCGGCGGCCGACAGGCTGAGGCGCACGCTCGACAGATCGGCCGTTTCGATGCGCGGATGATGCAGCAGCGCGTTGTAGAGCGTCGGCAGGCCGAAGAAGAGCGTCGGCCTGAACCGTTCGATGAGGTCCAGAACGGCGCCGGGCTCGGGCCGCCCGGCGAGCAGGATCGTGCTGGCGCCGACCGAGAACGGGAAGGTGATCGAATTGCCGAAACCATAGGCGAAGAAGATTTTCGGCACGGAGAAGCAGACATCGCTCTCCGTCATGCCAAGGATGTGCTGCCCGAAGCTGTCAGCCGTGTAGGCCATGTCGTGCTGGAGATGCACGATGCCCTTCGGCCGACCGGTGCTGCCCGAGGAGTACATCCAGAACGCCATGTCGTCGCGACGCGTGGGGGCGGCTTCGATCTCAACGGGAAATTCGGCAAACCACCGATCGCCGTTCAGCACGTCGACCGCGGGCGATTCGGGCGCAACCTCGCCGTTGACCACGATCAGCGTGTGCAGCCGCGATCCGTGGGTGGTTTCCCGATCGAACAGATGAGCAAACTCGGCGTCGACGACCGCGACCTGGGCGGCGGAATCCTGCAGGTAGAAACCGATGAGGTCCTTCGGCGACAGCGTGTTGATCAACATCGGCACGAAGCCGGCGCGGACCGCGCCGAAGAACACGGCGGGATAGGACGCAGTGTCGTTGAGCAGGAGGAGCATGCGGTCGCCCCGGACGAGCCCGAGCGAGGTGAACGCGTTGCCGCATCTGGCGGCATCGGCGCACAACTCGCCATAGCTGCTGTTGCCGGAGGCCGTGTAGATCGCGACCTTGTCGGCACGACCCCCCCGCTCTGAGGTTGTCGAACAGGATCTCGCTGGCATTGTAGCGCTCGGAGATCTCGAAGCCGATTTCCCTTGCGCTGGGCGCATCATCGGGCACCCGGTCCACGATCGGCTCCACGAATGCGAGATCCATTCCTTCCGTCAGCATGGCGTCCTCATCATCACGAATGAACGGGGGTCATTGACTTCGCGTCGTACCGCGCCATGAAGTGCGGCGACATCGCGCGGAGCTGGTCGTCGTCGATTCGACCCGAACGGGTGATGTAGCTGTAGCCGAAATCCAGCGGCGCCAGCTTCATGTGGTCGGCGAAGCGCTCGTACCAGGCTGCGCTGGTCCTTGCGGCCTTGACCAGCTTCTCCACCACAGGGCGGCGCGCGGCCTCATAGTTTTCCAGCGCACGGCGGAGGTTGCCGGGCTCACCGTCGAGTGCATTGACGAGGGCGATGACGTCCTCGATCGCGAGGCGCGTGCCGGAGCCGATCGAGAAATGCGCGGTGTGGAGCGCGTCACCGACCAGGACCATATTGCGGTGTGACCAGCGATCGTTCCAGAGCCATGGAAAATTGCGCCAGACGGACTTGTTGTTGACCAGGGGATGCCCTTCGAGCGTATCGGCGAACACCCTCTCGCAAAGCGCCCTGCTCTCTTCCTCTGACTTCTCCGCAAAGCCTGCGCGGAGCCAGGTTGCCCGATCGCACTCGACGATGAACGTGCTCATCGTCGGCGAGTAGCGATAGTGATGGGCGTTGAAACAGCCGAAGTCGGTTTCGACGAAGGTCTGGGTCAAGGTTTCGAAGCGCCGGGTGGTGCCGTACCAGGCGAACTTGTTGTGGTCGTAGGACAGCGATGTCGCGAAGTCGCCTTCATGGCTCCGTCGCACCAGCGAGTTCACGCCGTCGGCGGCGACGATCAAGTCGTATCCCGCGAGTTCGTCGACGGAACGCACGAGCTTGCCGAAGTGCAGATTTGCGCCGGCGGATCGTGCGCGCCCGGTCAATTGGGTGATGAAATCGAGCCGGCCGATCGCAGAGAAACCGACGCCGTCGAGCACGACACGTTCGCCGCGATGAACGAGCGTGATGTCGCGCCAGGCCTCCATGCGCGCCGACACGGCCCGCTCCGTTTCCGGATCATCGGCGCGAAGGAACTCCAGCGCCTTGTCGGAGAAGACGACGCCAAAGCCCCAGGTCGCGCCTTCCGGGTTCTGCTCGAAGAGGTCGACGTGGTCCTGGGGATGCCGACGCTTCCAGAGCGCTGCGAAATACAGGCCCGCGGGACCGCCTCCCATCACCGCGATGCGACTGAGCCGCATGACCTTCCCTTCCCTGTTGCGCTTTATTGACCGCTTCTGTTTGCGTATTATGCAACAGATTTCTTTCCATGCAATATATTTCTTGCATATCAGGGAATTAATTTTCTTATATGCAATCAAGCCGGCGCGGCGGGATGCGCCGCGGGAGGATTTCCGGATGTTTGAGACAGCTTTCACGGTCGAGTGGGGCGATTGCGACGAAGCCGGAATCGTCTTTTATCCCAACTACTTCTATTGGCTTGACTGCACCTGGCAGCGCTGGCTGCGGGAGCTTGGCTTGAGCCAGCGGGAGCTCAAGCGCCGCTTCAACAGCGTCACGCCCTTGATCAATGTCGGCGCAAAGTTTGTGGCGCCCGCGAGCTACGACGACGAGTTGACGATCCGCACAGAGGTGGCCGAGTGGCAGGAGCGGCGGTTTCGAATCGATTACAAGCTGTCGAGCGGAAACGTGCAGATTGCGAGTGGCTTCGAACAGCGCGCCTGGGCCTCGGTCACGGATACGGGCGCACTCCGCGGCGCCAGCGTGCCGCAGGAGTTCAAGGATTTGTTGCGATGAAACGGACGCCGGCGAAAGACACCGATGACGAGAGCGGCGGCACGGCCCCCGGCGGCATCCAGGCTCTCGACGCCGCGCTGTCGGTCCTGCGAGTCCTCAGGTCCCTTGATGGGCCGGCGACGCTATCGGACATCGCGCGCGAAGCCGGCATGCCACCGAGCAAGGTGCATCGCTACCTGGCGAGCTTCATTCATGCGGGCCTTGCCGTGCAGAAGGAGCGCTCCGGCCGCTACGACCTCGGCCGCGAAGCGGCAGAGCTCGGTGTTGCCGCCATCAGCCGGAACAACTTCGTCGTCCGCGCCTCCGACGAACTCGAGGAGCTGGCGACGACGACGGGCCAAGCCGCACTGCTGGCCGTCTGGAGCCACAATGGCCCGACCGTGGTCCGAATGGAGCGAGGTCCCCATCTGACGACCACGTCGATCGGTCTTGGCAGCACGTTTCCCTTGCTGGACTCCGCGACGGGACGCATTTTCCTGTCTTACCTGCCGTCTCCACAACTGACCGCGCGGCTGCAAAACGAACTCGAGCGTGCCGCGTCCGTCGGCCTGAGCTGGCCGGATCTCGATCCCAACCTGGAAAGCGTGCAGTCCCTGACGACGAAGATCCGGCGCGAACGCATCGCCTATGTCGATGGACGTTACATTCCGGGCCTGCTCGCGATCTCATCCGCGATCACGAACTGGCAAGGCGAGATCGAGGTCGCCGTGACCCTGTTCGGCACGCACAGGGAATTACTGCAACCGGACAGTCCGGCGCGGGCCGCCTTGATCGACTTTGCCTCCCGCCATTCGATCGCCCCACCGGTTCAGCTCGGCAAGCCGCGCGACGCGCGAGCGCGCTAGGCCTAGTGCTCCAATCTCCAGTTCACTTCCACAGACCCACGAGCGGCCAGCAGGAGAACATGAACAGGATGATGAGGCCGCCGACGACAACGGATGGACCATGAGCAATCCAGACGATGTTGCGGACCTGCGGGCAAGGATTCAGGGACGCTTCGACGACGAATACGTCAGAGAGAACGGCCGCTGGCTGTTTTCAAAGCTCGTCCTGACGACCTGGTACATGGTCCCGGTCGAACCAGGTTGGGAAGCCGCAGCCGCGGGCAGGACAGCATGGGGTTCAAGATCTCACGCCAAATCGCGCGAGAAAATGCAAGCCGACGACTGCGACCACGAACATGAACCACATCGGATTCTGGCGGTCGAGCAAGAACGTTTCCGTCGTCCCGTAGTAAAGTCCGAAGAGCCACACCACCAGGCAAAACCGGGCGAGGGATTGGCCGGTGCCACGGCTCTGGACCACGTGGAAATTCTTCAGGGGCGCGCATACGAATATGAGAACGACGAGAATCAACCCCGGCAAGCCGATGGTGACGGCGAGATCGAGGTAGCTGTTGTGGCTGTGGGCCGCAGTGGCCACCCATTCGGACCCCTGCTCGGTCTTCTTGTCCTTGACGCCGTCCCAGAAAGCCGCATAGCCGTGGCCAGCGAAGGGCCTTGCGGCAACCGCGCCCAGCGCGAACTCCCAGACTTCGGTGCGCCCGGTAAAGGTCGTATCGATGGGAAGCGCGTTGGTGAGCGGTGTCAGTTGCGGGATGGCGACGCTGCCGACGGTCAGCAGATTCATCAGAAGTAGCGGCACGAAGCAGATCGCGCATTTCTGCCAGAAGCCCTTCGTTGCCCCGACCACCGACGCCACAGCCCAGACGACCAGGCAAAGCATGCTCGCCGTCTTCCCGCCCGTAAAGAACAGGAAGACGGCGGCAAGACCAAGGATTGCCGGTCCGGATAGAAACGCTCCCGCCGAGATCAGATACGCGCCAAAATAAACCAGGATCGCCATGACGGGCGAGGCGACGTTCTTGTGCTCGAAAGTTCCTCGCCAGTCGCCTGCGAGCCCCGGCTCTGCCGCATCAGCTGCATTGTGGACTGAAACACCGGGCGCCAGCATCACCCCGAGATAGCAGAGCAGCAGGAGGCCGATTGCCGCCACCGCGAAGCATAGGTTGAAGGACCTGAGGCTCGGGGGCAGCAGGGGCATCATGACGGCGAGCGACATGACGCTCGCGGTCAAGGCAAATCGCTGCAGCGAGATCGCGGGATTTTCGGAAAGAAGGATATTGAGTGCCATCCAGGCGAGGAAACATAGATGCAGGGGCGTCCAGAGCGTCCTGAAGGCCGCGACATTTCGCGGTACCGACAGCAGCACACCCATCACTGCGAGGACGGCGAAGCAAAGATAGGTGGCGGCGAGCTTGCCCGCGGCATCGTCGATGACGGTCAAATCCTTGAACGGTTCGAGTGTGACCAGCACACAGAGCAAGGTTGCCACGACCACGGCGCAGCGGAGGCAATCGAGGACCTGTAGCTTTGCCAGCGCCGTCCGCACGGCTTCAGCGAAGCCTCGATCGTGCCCGTCAGCCAGTTCGGCGCCTTGCATCCGCGGCGGTTCCTCTCGGTCACGATCAGGGTAAGGACATCGATGGTTACCGCAGCCTTGTTAACCGAACGTCAATTTTTGATCTTTTCGGCGCTGAGCGGATTGAACGGCCCCGGCGATCCGCCGGCCGCGGTCGAGCAACTCCGACCGGGTTAGCGATCTGCCGCGGTTTGTTAACGAAGCAGTGCGAATTGGCTTCTGCAGAAGGCCTTCCTTGGTAAAATTAGCTGGTCGATCAGTTCAGCGGCGAGGAAAGATGAGATGCAGGTCAGATCCGCGCTTCAGATCAATTTGCATCCGCTGGACGTGCGCCATGCGGTCCACACGCTTCCGCATCAACTCGAAGTATGGGGCGATCAGGTTGATCGCATCGTCTTCACCGTCGACACCAGGCAGAGCAGGAGCGGCCGCTACACCGGCGACGCCTACGAGGAGAGCCGCGGGCGCCTGTTTGCACTGCTGGAGGCCATCGCACGAAAGTCACCGAAGGCGGAAATTTCCGAGGTGGACTATTCGCGGGTGGCGCTGGAGTCCGTGCGGCAACGTTATTTCTCCGGAAGTCGTGCCTATCCGGAAAAGGCCTTCGATGGCGGACCGTTCCATGCCTATTTCTACGGCCTGCTGAAGGCGAACGCGGACTATGTGGTTCATATGGACAGCGACATGCTGTTCGGCGGCGGCAGCCAGGTCTGGCTTGAGGAGGCGATCGGCTGGCTGAAGACGACGCCGGACGCGCTGTTCGCCGGACCACTTCCAGGTCCGCCCCGCGCTGACGGCACACTCGGCGATTTGCATGGAGCGTTCCCGGGGCTGACCGGTATCCAGCCGCCCGAGCGGCTCGCCGCCGCCTACCCGGCCTACCGCTTCCGCACCGTGAGCACGCGGATCTTCGTTCTCGATCAGAACAAATTCGATGCGTCGATCGGCGCACTGGGACTGGTCCGTCCCGATCTCCGGCGCCGGCTCCGCGCAAAATTGTTTCGACAGTCGCCACTGACGATGCCGGCCGAGGAGATCATCTCCGCCGCCATGATCCGCAACGGGCTTTCCCGCATAGACCTTCTCGGTTCAGGAGCCGGGCTCTACTCGCTCCATCCACCGTATCGCACGGATAGATTCTATCGGGAATTGCCACATCTGATCGCACGAATCGTGGCCGGTGCCATACCGGACGCCCAGCGCGGCGACTATGATGTCAATTCAAGCATGTTCGACTGGACGGAGGCACTTCGGCAGAAGACCGTCGGCCGCCGCCTTGCCCGCGCCGCACGTGCGCTGCTGTCGAGCTAAGCATCCACACCTCCCGACGCGCGCTCGCACTCAATTGGCGGCAGCCGCCTGATAGAGGCGGTCGCGCAACCAGGCATGACCTGCGTCCTCCTGGTTGCGCGGGTGCCATAGCGCGAGGATGCGTGCGGGCGGCAGATCGAGCGGCGGAGGGATGAGATCGAGCTCGTGGGCGAAGCGCATCAGAAATCGCCGCGGCAGGGTGCAGATGCAATCGCTGTGCGCAAGGATGACCGGCGCCAGCGCATAGGTCTGGATCGAGACGGCGACGCGCCTGGAGCGGCCGAGCGCGCTCAGCGCGTCGTCGACCAGACCGGCAAAGCCGCCGCCGTCCGCGGAGATCAGCAGATGGTCGAGCTCACAGAACGTGTCGAGATTGAGCGGGCCTGTTCCGCGCGGGTGGCCCTTCCGTTGCGCGGTGAGGAAGCTGTCCTCGAACAGCGGTCGCTGCATCAGCTCGCCGCTGATCCGGTCGGTGCCCGTGACCAGAATATCGATCTCGCCACGTTCGAGACGATCGACGATGTCGGGCGTGGGGTGGACGAGCGCGAGCCGCGTGCGCGGAGCCATCGCCGTTAGCTGCGCAACGAAACCTGGCGCCAGCGTCACGGCAGGATTCTCGTGAATGGCAACGACAAAGGTGCGCTGGTCTCTTGCGGGATCGAAGGCGGCCGGTCCCTCCACCATCCGGCGCAGCCTGCCGAGCACCTCGGCAAGTTCCGTCTGCAGCTCCATGGCCCGCGTCGTCGGCACCACGCCGCGGCCCGCCGCCGCAGGCACGAACAGCTGGTCGGCGAATACCTGCCGCAGCCGGTTCAGCCGGGCCGACAGCGCCGGCTGCCCGATGTTCAGCCGCGACGCCGCGCGCGTGACGTTGCGCTCGCGCAGCAGCGCCTCCAGAGCGAGCAGCAGGCCGAGGTCGATCTCGGCGAGATCGGAATCATCGGCCGGCCGGCCCGGACTGCGTTCGACATCCGCCATCGAGGCATCCTCCGTCTGAGGGCAAACAAGCGCGACCGAATGAGCCGCGAAGAGAAAGGCTTAAGGCCTTCACGCGGCCATGAAAAGGCAGACCGCCGGAAGACCGGATATCACCGGCATCGATGAGACGTATCGAGCCGACCGCCCTCCCGCGAGCGCAGCCCGGCTCGTACCTCACAGCCACGGCGGCAGGTCCGGGACGTCGGCAATCACGCCGCGCCGGGCGCCGATCGAAGCGGAGGACGGCTCAGTGACGAAGACTTATCACATCGGCGATGCAGCCATCACGCGGATCGACGAATTGGCGTTGGCAGCCTTTCAGTTCGACGCGCTCTATCCCGGCGCGGACCCGGAGGCACTGCAGCGCCGGCAGGCGCGGCTCGAGGCAGGTTCATTCGATCCTGCGACCGGCACATTCATCCAGAGTATCCACAGTTGGCTCGTCAAAACGCCGCACCACACGATCCTGATCGATACGGCCACCGGCAACGACAAGAACAGGCCCGACATACCGCCGCTGCACCGGCTCAACGAGCCTTTCCTCGCGCGGCTCGCAGCTGCGGGCATCACGCCTGAAGATGTCGACTACGTGCTCCTCACCCACGTTCACGCCGATCATGTCGGCTGGAACACGAGGCTCGTCGATGGTCGCTGGATGCCGACGTTCCCCAATGCGAGCTACATCTTCTCTCGTATCGAGCGGGCCTATGGCGAGAGCCTGGCTAATGGCGACGAGCCGGCAGCGGATCCCGCATTGGGCCCTGCCCTGCGAAAGCCCGCCGATCGCGTCTATGACGACAGCGTGCGGCCGGTGATCGATGCCGGCCTGGCGCGGCTGGTGACGGTCGATGGCAGCGAGGTCCTTGAGGGAATTTCGTTCACCGCGACGCCAGGCCATAGCATCGACCATGCCTCCATCCGTCTCGTGTCGCGCGGCGAGAGAGCGCTGTTCGCGGGCGACGTGATGCACCACCCACTGCAGGTCTACGAGCCGTCGCTCAATTCCTGCTTCTGCGAATTCCCGGAAGCGGCGCTCCGCTCGCGCAACATCGTGCTCGAAGACGCGGCCGAGAGCGGCGCGACCGTCTTCACCACCCATTTCGCGCAGTCCTCCGCCGGCCGCATCACCCGCAGCGGCGGGCGCTTCGCCTGGCAATTCCTCTGACTGAAAGGAGAATGACGATGGACCAGAACGTTCTTGCACAAGGATACAAACCCGACCTCGTGGTCGAGGATTTCATGATCCCGAGCGACACCGTCGGCATTTCGCTTCACCTTCGCAACAAGCGCGCTAGGGCACAAAAGAGTTTCCCTGCCGAGCGGACGGTCCTGCTGGTTCATGGCGCGACCTATTCCTCGGCAAGCCTTTTCGATGTGCCGCTTGGCGGCCGGTCCTTCATGGATCATCTCGCCGCCCAGGGCTACGATGTCTTCGCGCTCGACGTGCGCGGCTATGGCGGATCGACCCGGCCGCCGGAGATGGACGCGCCAGCGCAGGACTCGGCGCCCCTTGTTCGCACCGATGTCGCGGTGCGCGACCTCGCCAGCGCGGTCGAGCATATCCTTGCACGTCGCGGCATCCCGCGCCTGAATCTCGTCGCGATGTCCTGGGGCGGATCGGTCGCCGGTGCCTATACCGCTGACAATAACGAGAAGGTCCAAAAGCTCGCACTGATCGCGCCGCTGTGGCTGCTGAACGCCCCCGCTCCGATCGATGCCGGCGGCGCGCTCGGCGCCTACCGCAAGGTCCCCGTGCTCGATTTCAGGGAGCGCTGGCTCGCGGCTGCGCCGGAAGCCGCCCGCGTGAACCTGATCCCGGAGGGCTGGTTCGAGCGCTGGGCCGAGGCCTCGCTCGCAACAGATCCACAAGGCAACGCCGGGCGCCCTCGCGTGATGCGCGCGGTGAACGGTCCGATCCAGGATATCCGCGATTACTGGGGCGCCGGCAAAGCGTTCTATGACGCGCATGACATTCGCGTTCCGGTGCTGCTCGTTCACGCCGAATGGGACCGCGACGTGACCACGGCCTCGACCCAGGATTTCTTCCGCTCGCTCACAGCGGCGCCATACCGGCGTTGGGTGGAGATCGGCGAAGGCACCCATATGGTGCTTCTGGAAAAGAACCGTATGCAGGCCTTCGACGCCATCAGTCAGTTCCTGGCCGAGCGCGACACCCAGGGAACTCCGCCATCCAGTTGACGCACCGGATCCAGAACGTCGGTGGAACCGAGCCCGCTGCAGGAACGTCGACGGCGGCGCGTCGTTGGTCCGTGTTCAAAACTGGAGGATGGACATGAAGATCGTTCCAAGCATTGGCATCATCGCGGCGGTCGTCGCGGCGAGTGCGGTGGCAACCCCGAGCTTCGCGCAAGGCCCTGGTCCCTGCACGAGCTCAGGCAGCTACGCCGTCGGCGCAGAGGGTCCCGCCATGAGCGGCGGTCAGTTGATGGCCGGCGTGGGAGATTGTCGCCACCACCGCCACGCAAGGTGGCGCGACAGCTACGGCTATTATCAGGCGCCGGCCCGCGGCTATTATGACCGCGGCTACTACGATCGCGGATATGGATATGACGGCCCGGGCGTCACGATCGGCGTTGGTCCCGATCGCTGGTGAGAAGAGAGGAGAGAGGCCGCCGTCAAGGCGGTCTCTTTCGTTGGACGAGGACCGCAACGGGCTTACGGGGCCAGGGTCTTGGCGAGTGGAGAGGCCCCCTTCAACCCTCCACCCGATACAACCGCCACCGCGCCGGCACGCCCTTGAGCTGGTGGCTGCCGTGATCCCTGAGGCGGATCTGGGATTGCGCTGCGAGCAGGTCCTTCACCGCGCTCGAGATCAGGACCTCGCCGGCGCGCGCCTTGGCGGCAACGCGGGTGCCGATGTGGAAGGCGAGACCGACCATCTCGCCGCCGCTGATCGTGTATTCGCCGGCGTGCAGGCCGACCCTGATGTCGAGGCCGAGCGTGCGCACGGCCTTGCGGATCGCGGTCGCGCAATTGATCCCGGCGGTCGGCGCCTTGAAGGTCGCGAGCACGCCGTCGCCGGTCGTCACGACTTCCTTGCCGCGCGACGATTTCAGCTCCTTGCGGACCGCGGCGTAATAGAGGCCCATCACCTTGGTCCAGCGCGCATCGCCGAGCTTGGCGGCCTTTGCCGTGGAGCCCACGATGTCGACGATCAGGATCGTGGCGAGCGCCTGCTTGAGCTCGGCGCTGTCATTGGCGGATTTGCGCCGGGCCACGATGGCACCGCTTAGCGGTTCATAGTCATGGCTGCGCCGTCGCGCGATCGCGGACTTGGTGTAATCCCTGGCGCGCTGCGCGGTACCGCAACGGATCGTCTTCTCCTGCGGCAGATGCGTCCAGTAAACCTTGCGGCTCTTGCCTGCGCCCTGAACCTCGACAGCGCCCCATTTCAGGAACACCGCCGAGCCGACCCGCCGCACACACCACGCCTTCGACGTGTATCCTGATACGTTCGACTGATGAAGACCGATGCGGAGGAATTTGGGCATGAGCTTGCGGGCCAACCGCTGGACCATTCTGCGGACCTGGAGCGTAGTTGGACGCTCGCGCCTTGGCAACAGCGCGCGCCTGAGCAGTGCTGCCGTTACGCCCCCGCGCCGGCCTCAAACGCAAACAGCTCGATCGGCTCGCTGAAGCCGCGGACGGCGTGCTGGCCGACTCGCTCGAGCGCAAACTCCGGCGTGACGAGTTCGGCAAAGTCGCGCGACAGCAGCACCGGCTTGCCGACCTGCTTGGTGAGCGCCTCGAGCCGCGAGGCCATGTTGACGGCGGGACCGATCACGGTGAAGTCGAGCCGGCTGGTCGAACCGATATTGCCGTACATGACGTCCCCGACATGGACGCCGATGCCGTAGTTCAGCGGCGCACGGCCCGTGCCCTGGTTGCGCTCGTTCAGCGCAGCCATCGCCTGACGGGCCTCGGTGACGGCGCGCAAGAGATTGGCACAGGCCTTGGGCTGGCTGAGCGGAAAGATCGCGAGCAGGCCGTCGCCGATGAACTTCAGGATCTCGCCGCCATGCCGCGCGATCGGGTCGGACATCGCGTCGAAATAATCGTTGAGCAGATCGATGACGTCGTCGCGCGGCCAGTTGTCGGAGATCTTCGTGAAATCGCGCAAGTCGCAGATCATGATCGCGGCGCGCACCGTCGTGCCGGTGCCGCGCCGTGTGGCACCGGCGAGAATCAGCTCACCGGCATGGGACCCGACATAGGTCTCCAGCAGCGTGCGGGCCAGGCGGTTCTTGATGCGGATCTCGCTGACCAGCGCCAGCACCGGCAGCACACTCTTGAGAGCGGCGAGGTGCGAATCGTCGAAACCGCCGGGCCTGTCGGTCGCGAACGTGATGAGATGGCGCTTGCCAAGCGTGTGGTAGAGCGGCCAGGCGACGTAGTCGGTGAGGCCCTTGGCCCGCATCTCGTCATAGAGCGCATGCTTGCGGCCGAGTGCCGGATCGCGTTCGAGATTCTCGCGCACTTCAGTGGCGCCATCGATCAGCTCGTTGGCGGGGCTGCCGATATATTCCGAGCGCTCCCTCACATCGAAGTCGACCCGCCCGATCTCGGCCTCGCGCATGCCGTCGGACCACATGATGCGGGCCCCCAGCCATTGCGGATGCTGGATCTGGACATGAAGCGTCGCCCGCTTGAGGGGAATGCCGGCCTGCTGGAGGCGGATGCACATTTCGGCAAAGATGTTGTCGATGAAGCGCTGGTCGCGCGTGCCGTTGGTCAGCCAATCGACGACGCCGGCGGCATGCGTGGCGGCGGGAATCCTGTCTGGCGCGTTCATTTCCTGGCCTTCATCATCATCCCCGCAGATATCGTGTTCCGGATCGGCCGCGTCAACCTGGCCAGTTGCACGGATTGTTCGCACCCGAAAGGATCGTCACCTAGCCGACCAGCCGGATCGACCCCAGCACAGCCAACCCCGAAACGAGCGTCAACCTGGACGCCGCGGTGAGCTCGAGCTTCAGTGTGCTGCCGCCGGGAATGACAAATGCCTGGCTATCGAGACCAATGCCGCAATCGCCTGATACCGCATAGACCAGATGGGTACCGGCGGTGAGCGGCCGCTCGCAGGGCTCCCGGAGCGCCAAAAGCTCGATCTCCGCCGCACCGCGCCGCGCCATCAGATTGACGACCTCGACCGGGCCGGCTTCGAGCTCCGTCACGATCTCCATCTCGCCTGCGAAGCGGACGGTGGTGAACGGTTCGCGCTCGTCGAATTGCTGCCCCGGCGCTTTCAGCACCAGCCCGCGCCCGCCGACCACCATCTGCAGGCGATCGATATCAGGCATGTGGGAGAACGGGCCCGGCGCCACGATCGGCGTGGCAGCAAAGCGCCACAGCAGGCTGTCCCAATCCTTCTCGGTCGTACCGGGCCGATGCGCATCCGCGATATCGGTCAAGATGCCACCACCGTTCTTCCATGGCGAGCGGGTGTAGTCTTCGGATTTCAGCAGCGTGGTTTTCATGTGATCGCCCACGGGAACGAATGCCTCCGTCATCTCAGCGGCTATTTCCTGCCGCTGTCATAGACCTTCATGCCGGCCGCGGGATCGAGATCGGTTTCGGTCGCCTCCGTAACGCGCGCCATCATCATGTAGAAGCCGAGCGTGACGATGGATTCGACGATCTCCTGATCGCTGAAATGTGCGCGAGCAGCCGCGAAGATCGCGTCGGGCACGCGGACGTTCTCGATCACCTCGCGGCCGAATGTCAGCAAGGCTCGCTCCGCCTCGTTCAGCGCTGCGGCACTGTAATCGCCGCGTCCCACCGCATCGACCTGGGCCTGCGTGCAGCCGACGCCGAGCGCGATCGGCACATGCTGGCGCCACTCATAGGCGCCGCCTTCGAGCTGGGCGGCCTGCAAGATCAAAAGCTCGCGGTTGACGGCGGAGAGCTTCTGCTTGTGCAGGATCGAATGGCCGAGACGCATCGCCGGGATCATGTTGGCCTCGGCATGGGCCATCATGCGAAAGATGTTGAGCTTGACCGGCATGCGGTCGAAGGCGGCACGGATGTCGCCGCTCGTCGTCTCCGGATCAATCAGGGGCAGCCTTGCCACGGTTTTCTCCCTTGGGTGGACAGCCATGCCTGTTGACTAACGACCGATCGTTTCGCTAGTCAACCGCCGCGACGATCGAGCTCAAGTGAGCGGGTCGACACCGGGAGCGCGGGCATGAGCCGCATCTTCGGCGCGGTGCGCCAGAACGGATATGTGGTGCGGGACATCCACGCCGCGATGACGCACTGGATCGACGTGATGGGCGTCGGTCCCTGGTATTACATGGACCGGGTCAAGACCGACTGGTTCCGTCATCGCGGCCAGGACTCTTTCGTCGAGATGAGCATTGCGCTCGCCAATTCCGGCGATCTCCAGATCGAGCTGATCCAGCAGCGCAACGATGCGCCTTCGCTTTACAAGGAATTTCTGGACGCCGGCCATGAAGGCCTCCAGCACATGTCGTACTGGAGCCACCACTACCAGGCGCTCTACGACAAGGCGATCGGGCTCGGCTACAGGATCGGCCACGAGGGCCAGATCGGCGGTGACAAGGGACGCTTCGCCTATTTCGACACGCAGGCGCATCCGGGCACGATCATCGAGATCTCCGACATCAGCGGCACCAAGGGACCGTTCTTCGAAAAGATAAGGCAGGCGGCTTTGAGCTGGGACGGCACGCGGCCGATCCGAGAAGTCGGTGGCGCGGCGTCATAGGCTTCCTCGCTCGCCGAACGACAGGACGAGCCACGCCGTTGCCGGCCGCGCGATCCGTGCTAGCGTGTCCCCCATCCCGTCCCAGAATTCGGCGAGGCAAGCATGTCTGCGACTGACAAGGTTTTCGCCGGCTCGGTCCCAATACTCTACGACGAATATCTGGTTCCGCTGATCTTCTCCGTCTATGCCGACGACCTTGCCAGACGCATCGCCGCGCTGTCGCCCACGGACCTGCTCGAGATCGCAGCAGGCACCGGGGCGGTGACGCGCGCCGTGGCGGCACGGCTGCCTGCCGATATCCGCTATGTCGCGACTGACCTCAACGAGCCGATGCTCGCGGTCGCAAAGCAGCGTCAGGGGGAAGATCCCCGCATGTCCTGGCGTCAGGCCGATGCGCTGGCCCTGCCCTTCGACGATTCCACGTTCGACGTCGTCTGCTGCCAGTTCGGCGCCATGTTCTTTCCGGATCGCAGCAAAGGTTACGCCGAGGCGCAGCGGGTGTTGAAACCTGGTGGTACCTACCTGTTCAGTGTCTGGGACCGCATCGAGGACAATATGTTCGCGGATGATGCGACCGTCGCGCTCGGCAAGATGTTTCCCGACAATCCGCCGCTGTTCCTGGCGCGGACGCCGCACGGCTATCACGACAAGGCCGTCATCAAGGCCGATCTCGAACGCGCGGGCTTCAAGGCTATCTCGATCGAGACGCTGACGGCGATGAGCCGCGGGCCGAGCGCTGACTATGTCGCGATCGCGTATTGCCAGGGCACGCCGCTGCGCGGCGAAATCGAGGCCAGGGATGCAAGCAAGCTCGAGGCCGCGACCGACGCCGTTGCCGAGGCGATCCGAAAACGCCACGGCTCGGGGCCGGTTGAGGCGAAGATTCAGGCCTTGGTGATCACGGCAAGGCCGTGAAGCGAGGCCGTGGACCTCATCAGGCGCTTACCAGAAGCTCCGCTGCATCGGCTGTGGCGGCTGAAAGTACTGGTACTGGCCGGCACGGCGGCGCGGACTGACGGGTTGCGGATCGCGCTGCCCAAAGAAGAAGAAGCCGTTTCCGCCGTAGCCGCCGCCCCAGCCATCGTCGCTCGCCATTTCCACCGGCGGCGCAGTCGGCTTGCGGGTGATGAAGCCGCCTTGCGGATGGTTGCTCAGCACCGCGACGAACTCCGTGCGGTAGTTTGTCTCGCCGCTGAGCGGCTCGTCCGAGACGATGATCGACGAGCGCGGCAACGCGGTCGGCCCGATACGATCCCACACCTCCTGCGGGATGGTGATGCGGTCGAGCGCGTCCTTGGCGCTATCGCCGTCGTCGATGGAGACGACGCTCCAGCGCAGGCCCTTGTCGCTCTTCGCCATGGCCGTGAAGATGTGCGTGCCGAGCGGCTGGTCGGGATTGCGGATGGTGACGGGAGCCTCGATGCTGGTGTCGAAGACCTCGCCACCGCCATCCGGCGCCGGCTTGTGCGTGTTGCGGCGCACGTAAAGCTTCTGCGTTGCACGGCTGATGTAGACCGAGACCGGCTCCATCGCGAGTTTTGCGTCCGTCGCGGCCTTCACGGCCTCGGCCTTCTTGGCCGCGGCGGCCTTGAAGGCCTCCTTGGTGGCGGCCACGGCATCACGCTTGGGCTGCGCGGCAGCCTTGGCGGCCTCGAGCTGGGTTGCGGCATCCGTAGCCTTGGTCGCAGCCTTCTGCTTCAGCTCGTCGGCCTTTGCCTTGGCCTGGTCGGTCCTGGCGTTCGCGACCAGCTTGTCGGCATAGGCGTTCTCGGCGTCGGCGCGGGCCTTCTGCTGCTCGAGCTTGCGCAGCGAAGCGGGCAGCGATTGCGCCTCCTTCGCTGCCGCTGCGGCGGCCTTCTTGGCTTCATCGGCCGCGCTGATGGCCTCCTCCGCCTCGGCGGAGAGCTTGTCGGCACGCGCCGGAACCGCAGCGATGGCCTCCTTGCTCGGCACAAACAGCGAGGGATGCGAGAAATCGACCGGAGCGGCGTCGTTCGGCGAGATGATGACGCGCATTCCGATGCTGGTCTTGTCGAATAGGCTCTCGGCGAAACCGAAGGGCATGCGCACGCAGCCGTGCGAGGCGGCGTAACCGGGCAGCGGCCCGCCGTGCAACGCGATGCCGTTCCAGGTAATGCGCTGCATGTTCGGCATCCAGGCATCGTCATACATGGTCGAGTGGTGATCCCTGTCCTTCTCGACGACGGCAAAGACGCCGGCGGGCGTCTCGCGTCCGGTCGTGCCGGTCGAGACCGGCGCACGCAGGATCCAGCCCTCGGAATCGTAGAAGGTCACCTGCTGGCTCTTGAGCGACACGATCGCCATGATCGGCTCGCCCGCTTCGCGCGGCGCCACCGCCTCGGCGGCCTGGCGCGGCTGCTTGGCGGCGAGGATTTGGCTGGGGGCGGCCAGAGCGACCGCCGCCGCGAACATCACAATTCCGGGGCCCCCCCAACGCCGCATCACCCGATTGGACTGCGCCGTCGTCATCAGGTCTTTCATGCCATTCCCCGGTTGCCTGTCCGCACTTGGTCCATCATCGGTCACATTGCGATCTCTGGATTAAGAATTCGCAGCCACCATCCGTTCCGTATTTGGCGATATTCGGTCCGTTCCGCGACGAAACTCTCTTATACGAGCGTCCGCGTGGGCGGAAGGCGGTTCACGACCGAGCTGTCCGGAGCCGGCGGTGGCAGAGGCGGGCTGCGGCGGAATGTCCGCTTTTAGAGGGGGGCACAGGTGTGACCGGAATCACAGAGAATTGCGTCGGCAGCGCGCCGGAGTGCTGGTCGGGTCAAACCTCGAGCCATTCCTGGCGCACCGCGGCGTTGGCCTTGAGCTCGTCAGGCGTGCCCTCGAATACCACGCGGCCGTGGCCCATGATGTAGACGCGCTTGGAGATACGCATGGCGATCGACAGCTTCTGCTCGACCAGGAGAATGGCGACGCCGGCCTGCGCGATGCGCGCGATGAGTTCGCCGACCTGCTGCACGATCAGCGGCGCGAGACCCTCGGTGGGCTCGTCGATCATGATCAGGTCGGGGTCGCCCATCAGCGTCCGGCACGTCGTCAGCATCTGCTTCTCGCCGCCGGACAGCACGCCCGCTGCCGTATCGGCGCGCGCGGCGAGATTCGGGAACATGTCGAGCATATCCTGGAGGCGCCATTTGCCGGGACGGCGCGTATCCTTGACACCGAGCACGAGATTTTGGCGAACCGTCAGGCTCGGGAAGATGTCGCGATGTTCAGGCACATAGCCGAGCCCGAGGCGCGCGATCTTGTAGCTCGGCAGGCCCGCGATGTCCTTGCCCTTGAACCGGATCGTGCCTTGCGGGGCGACCTCACCCATGATCGCCTTGACCGTGGTGGAACGGCCGACGCCGTTGCGACCCAGCAGGCTCACGACCTCCCCGGCGCCGACGTCGAGGTCGACGCCCTGGAGGATGTGGCTCTTGCCGTAATAGGCGTGGAGATCCCTGACCTCGAGCATCAGTGCGCTTCCTCGCCGAGATAGGCTTCCTTGACCTTGGGATCGCGCCGGATCACTTCCGGCGTGCCCGAGGCGATGATGTGGCCGTAGACCAGCACCGAGATGCGGTCGGCGAGACCGAACACGACGCTCATGTCGTGCTCGACGATGACGAGCGTCTTGCCTTCGGTCAGCCGGCGGATCAGTGCTACGGCACGGTCGGTCTCGGCGTGGCTCATGCCCGCGGTCGGCTCGTCCAGCATGACGACGGTGGCGCCGCTCGCTATGGTGATGCCGATCTCCAGCTCGCGCTGCTCGGCGTAGGTGAGCAGCCCGGCCGGAACGTCACGCCGGTGCGTCAGATGAATATCGTCGAGAATCCGGGCCGTGCGCTCGCGCACTTCGCTCAGGCTGTCGACGTTCTTCCAGAACGCGTAGCGCTGTCCCGTCGCCCACAGCACGGCGCAACGGACGTTCTCCCATACCGTCATGCGCGCGAACACGTTGGTGACCTGGAACGAGCGCGACAGGCCGCGGCGGTTGATCTCGAACGGTCGAAGGCCGGAGATCAGAGCCCCGTTCAGCCTGACCTCGCCCGAGGTCGGCGGGATGTGGCCGCTGATCAGGTTGAAGGTCGTCGACTTGCCTGCGCCGTTCGGGCCGATGATGGCATGGCGCTCACCCTTGGCGACGCTGAGATTGAGATCGCGGATGATGCCGACATTGCCGAAGCGCTTTTCGACGGCACGGACTTCGATGGCTGCAGAGATCGCTCCGCTCATGCCAGATACCCCCGGTCACGCGCCACCGTCGCAGCCTTGTCCCATGCCTCCGCGATCCGCCGCCAGGCCAGCCGCGCGACGACGAAACCGCCGCCGACGAGAATTGCCGCGGCGAGCCAGGTCACCGGCGATGTCGCAATAAAGGGGACGCCGAACAGGTTGATGGGATCGCCGCCGGAGAAACGCGCGACGCTCTCGATTGCGAGGATCACGCCGCAAGCCAGGGCAACCGTCGGGACCACAGCGACGAGATAGGACGGGATCACCGTCCACAGCGTTCCGGCGCGGATCAGCGGCCGATGCATCATCACCAGGCCGGCAATGCCGCCCGGCGAGTACATCACGATGCCGATGAAGATGATGCCGAAATAGAGCTGCCAGGCCGTGGTGAGATTGGTCAGCCCCAGTTGCAGATAGGTGACGAGGATGGCGCCCAGGATCGGGCCGAAGAAGAATGCGGTACCGCCGATGAAGGTCGAGAACAGCACGAGGCCGGACTGGATCGCGCCGAGATAGGCGGAGTTCGCGATCTCGAAGTTGATCGCGGCCAGACCACCGGCGATGCCGGCGAAGAACCCGGCAAAGCAGAAGGCGATGTAGCGCACGACGTGTGGATCGTAGCCGATGAACTGGACGCGCTCCGGATTGTCGCGGACTGCGTTGCAGATCCGCCCGAGCGGCGTCCGCGTCAGGGCGTACATCGCGATCGCCGACAGCACGAGCCAGAACGCGATCAGGTAATAGACCTGAAGCTGCGGTCCGAACGACCAGCCCAGCATCTTCGGCAGCGCGGTGCGGTCCGTGGTGATGCCGGACTCGCCGCCGAACACCGAGCGCAGGATCAGCGAGGAGGACGCCACGAGTTCACCGATGCCGAGCGAGATCATCGCAAACACCGTGCCGGCGCGCTTGGTCATGACCCAGCCGATGATGACGGCAAAGGCGAGGCCGCCGAGCCCGCCGAACAACGGGATGAACGGCAGCGGGATCGGCCAGCCATGCGACACCACCGCATTCATCATGTGGCACGCGGCGAAACCGCCGAGCCCATAGTGCACGGCGTGGCCGAACGAGAGCAGGCCGGTCTGGCCAAGCAGGATGTTGTAGGACAGCGCGAACACGATCGCGATGCCGATCAGGCTGAACGAGGTCAGCGAGCCGCCCGACGAGAAAATCATCGGCAGCACGATCAGCGCGAGGATGCCGAGCAGCCAGACGCCGTAGAAGCGCAGGCCGGCAGCGGGCTCTGCCGCCATTTTGGAGGTCGAGGTCGCGGCAGTGGTCATGTTTCACGCGTCCCCATCAGGCCCATGGGGCGTACGATCAGAATGAGCACCAGCAGGACATAGGGAACGATGGGTGCGACCTGCGCGATCGTGACGTTCCAGATATCGGTGAGAACGGAGGGACCCGAGGACGGATCGAGCGGGCCGAAGGCACTCGCCAGCGAGCCATCGAGCGCCACTGCGAAGGTCTGGACCAGTCCGATGACGAGCGAGGCGATGAAGGCCCCAGGCAACGAGCCGAGGCCGCCGAACACGATGACCACGAACAGGATGGGGCCGAGCGAGGCGGCCATGTCGGACTGCGTCACCAAAGCAGGACCTGCAATGACGCCGGCAAGGCCGGCCAGCGCGCTACCGACCCCGAACACCGCCATGAAGACGCGTCCG
Organism: Bradyrhizobium sp. USDA 4474; assembly: GCF_054057515.1. NCBI lineage: Bacteria > Pseudomonadati > Pseudomonadota > Alphaproteobacteria > Hyphomicrobiales > Nitrobacteraceae > Bradyrhizobium > Bradyrhizobium sp. USDA 4474. The sequence continues at coordinate 2,145,242 of NZ_JBSRZJ010000002.1, forward strand.
ACATTGTGGCCGAGATGCCCGACCATGTGCGGATGCGTCAGCGCCGCCTGCACGATGAGGCCGACGCGGGTGCGCTTGAGCACGATCAGCAGCGCCACGAAGATGATGACCGACACCGCCAGCATGAAGATCTTGTAGGCGGGATAGTTGGTCGAGAAGATCGTGAAGGCCGGGAAATCGAGCAGCGCCGGCACGCGATAGTCGAGCGGGCTCTTGCCCCAGATCATCGAGACGATCTCCTCGATCGCGAACGCCAGACCAAACGTCAGCAAGAGCTCGGCGACATGGCCGTGCTTGTGGGTGTTGCGCAGGCCATAGCGCTCCACCGCCATGCCGATGGCGCCGACCAGCAGCGGCGCCAGCACCAGCGCCGGCCAGAAGCCGATCCATTTCGTGAGCTGGAAGCCGAAGAAGGCGCCGAGCATGTAGAAGCTGGCATGGGCGAAGTTGAGCACGCCCATCATGCTGAAGATCACGGTCAGCCCGCTCGACAGCAGAAACAGCAGCATGCCGAACAGCACGCCGTTCAGGGTCGAAATGACAATGAGTTCAAGCACAGCGCACTCATGGCTATCCGGTGCCGCCGGGCCCCGGTGAATATCGTCCAACCGATCAAGGCATTCCGGCCGCCGTCTTCCCGCAAGGCCGTAACGGCTCGCGGGAAGATGACGTGCGTCGAGATTAGGGTCGCGTCATCTTGCAGGTCGTGGAGACCATGGCCTGCGGCGTATCAATGCGGGAGACGATATGCCAGCCCCAACCGGTATTTTCCTCGTCGAACGGCTCATTTGCGGCGGGCTTGCCGAAGGAGGAAATGTAGATCGGCTGGAAGAACTGGTGATCGTCCTTGCGCATGATGCCCTGGCCGCCATCGAGGACCTCGAACTTCATATCCTCGAGCGCCGCCGCGACCTTCACGGGGTCGATCGAGTTGGCCTTCTCGGCCGCCGCCTTGAACATGCGCATCTCGTTGACCGCACGCGGATACCAGAGCGACAAATTGACCTTGGCGCGGAAGGCTTTCTCGAAGTCCATCGCGGCCTGGTTGCCCGAATTGGGGATGCCTTCGCTGATCTGGAAGACCTGGTGATCGAGACCGGTCTGCTTGATCGCCGTGGGACCGCCGGCACCGCCGGCGTAATACGTATACCAATTGACCTTCAGGCCGGCGTCGGCCGCAGCCTTGAGCAGCAGCGCGAAGTCCTGGCCCCAATTGCCGGTGACGACGCTGTCGGCGCCTGATGCCTTGATCTTGGCGATATAGGGCGAGAAGTCCGTGACCTTGAGCAGCGGATGCAACTCGTCGCCGACGATCTGGATGTCGGGCCGCTTTGCGGCCAGCATCTTGCGCGCGTCCGAGCGTACCGACTGGCCGAACGAATAGTCCTGGTTGATCAGGTACACTTTCTTGATCGACGGAACGTCCTTCATGTAGTTCGTGAGCGCTTCCATCTTGATGTCGGAGCTGGCGTCCCAACGGAAATGCCAGAAGCTGCACTTCTCGTTGGTCAGGCTCGGATCGACGGCGGCGTAGTTGAAATACAGGACTTCCTTGCCGGGATTGCGCGTGTTGTGCTTGGTGACGAAGTCTTCCAGTGCGGCGGCGACGGAAGAGCCGTTGCCCTGCGTGACGTAGTGGGCGCCGGCGTCGATCGCCTTCTGCGCCTGCACCAGGCTTTCCTGCGGATTGGTCTTGTTGTCCAGCGGCAGGATCTCGACCTTGTGGCCGAGGATACCGCCCTTGGCGTTCAGCTCGTCGGCCAGATACTGGAACGTCTTGAGACCACCCTCGCCGACGCTGGCGCCTCCGCCGGAGAGCGGATCGATATAGCCGATCTTGATCGTGTCCTCAGCCGACGCTGCATGACCGAGCATCGGGGCGATCACGGCAATGGCCAAAGTAAGCTTGCGCATCTTTTCGTTTCCTCGCTGGCTATCGACTTTAGTCGTTGGGCTTTTTTGCGCATGCTTCAGCGCAATTTCATGGCTCTAATGAGCAGAACGAACTGTGCTTTTCAAGCGCAACGGAACATGGCTGCGGCCACCCGCCATGAAATGTGATGCGGCTATCCGTCTCGTCCTTCCGCATTCCGCGACAAGGAATAGAACGCGAGCGGCAGACGGCGCGCGCTACAAGGTGCGATAGTCCGCGATCGGCGAAAGCTCGGGCGTGAAACCAAGTCCCGGTTCCTCGCCGAGGGCGATCATACCGTCTGTCACATCGGTGACGGCGCCGCAGAACAGATCGCGCAGCGGATTGTCGTTGGCATCGACCTCGAGCCAGCCGTCACCGCCGATGCCGGCGAGCAGATGCGCTGAGGCCAGCAGACCGATGCCGCCGCCGAGATAGTGCGGGCAGAAGGTCTTGCCCGATTGCAGAATGCCGCGTGCGAGGCCGGCGCAGGCGCTGAGGCCGCCCCATTTCGCGATATCGGGCTGAACCACGTCGAGCACGTCTTCAGCCAGGACTTCGCGGAATCCCTCCGCGCCGGAGATGTTCTCGCCCGCCGCAATCGGCATCGTCGCCTTCATACGCAGCTTGCGCCACTCCTCGCGCGGGCGGTCGGCGCGGATCGGCTCCTCCAGCCAGCGCAGATCGAACGCGGCAAGCCGCGGCAGCATCTGCAGCGCCTGATCGACCGACCAGCCCTGGTTTGCGTCGGTGGCGAGCATGCCCACTCCGACGATGGCGCGCAGCGCGGAGAGATTGGCAAGGTCGGTCTCGGCACCGAAACCGACCTTCAGCTTCAGCGCGCGATGGCCCCGCTCGAGCGCGGCCTCGGCCGTCCGCGCGGCGCCGCCGGGATTGATGCCACTGGCATAGACCTTGATCCTGCTTGACCGGCCTCCGAGCAGCCGCCACAGCGGCAAGCGCTGACGGCGCGCCGAGAGATCCCACAAAGCGAGATCGATTCCCGATATTCCTTGCGCAAACGGGCCGGGCTCCCCGCATTGAAGTGCGAGGACCTCGGTACCTCCGGTGAGAGCCTCGAAAGCTCGAGCGGGGTCGCTGAACTCGCGGCCAATGAGGCCCGGCGCAAGCACTTCATTGACCAGCCGGGCGCGATGTTCCGCGCCCGGTGCGGGGAAGTTGGACCAGGCCTCGCCCCATCCCTCGACCCCGTCTTCGTCAACGACGCGAACGAAGACGGCGGGACGGTTGAGCATCTTGCCGAACGACGTCACCACCGGCGTCGCCAGCGGATAGCGATAGCAGAACGCCTCGATCGAACGGATGGTGAAGCTATCAGTCATGATGCAGATCCTGCGAGACCACGCGCAGGCTAGCATCTCAGTTGGTGCGCGCGAAGTCACCTTCGTGCCCGGCATCTGCGAAACCCGGAAGCGCGCCCTCCACGGCGTGCCTATGCACCCAGCGCCTTGCGATTGAACGTCCGCAGGAATCGCAGCGACAGCGTCCGCACATTCGCGACGTTCAGCAGCCACGCAGCAGTGGCGTAAGCAAGACCGCCGGCAAGGCTCACGGCGATCAGCGCCGCGATGCCGGTGCCGCCGACCTGCGAGCGCGCGACGAAGATCGCCCCCGCCATGGCCGCGGCCGACGCCCCAACGCCGGCGAGCCTGGCGACGTCGAACGGCACGGGATGGGCCCGGTGCATCAGCCCGACGGCGACGGCAAAGCCGATCACTTCGGTTGCGAGCGTCGCCAGCGCCGCACCATGGATGCCGTAGCCTGCGACGAGCGCGACCATCAGGGCTGCGCTCACGACCAGCGTGAGGAACGACTGCGCCGCCAGCATGAAGGGCCGCTCGGCGAGCTGGAAGCTGAGCTGGACGTAGAATTGGTTGGCGATACCGAAGAAGCGGGCCAGCACCAGCATCGGCAGCAGCGCGGACACGCCGGCGCGAAAATCGACGCCGACGAGCGTGCCCGCGACCTGGTCTGCCGCGAGCGCAAGCCAGATCGCGACGGGCGCAACGACGACGAGCAGCAATTCGAGACTCTCGGTCAGCCGCTCCCGCGTCGCGCCACTGTCGTTCTCCGACAGAGAGCGGAACACCAGCGGCACGGTGGCCGCGGCAACGCTGCCGGCGATCATGACCATGAACTGGCGCGGCAGGTCGGCGGCAACGCCGAAAATGCCGGCGGCATCCTTGCCGAGCAGCCAGGCGACGATGAGCCGGTCGCTGGCCGAGTAGACCGCAACCGAGAGCCCTGCCAGCGTCAGCGGCAGACCGTAGCGTGCGAGCTGCATGAACTGGCTGCGCGAAAAGCCCGCGATCCTGGTGCGATCGCCGACGAGATTGAGAACGATGCCGGTGAGCGAGCCGAGGCCGAACGCCGCGAGCAGACCGATGCCTCCCCACCCAACCCAGATTCCGAGCAGGCCGAAACCCACGCTCGACACGCTGCGCACGATCGAGATCGCCGCGAAGCGATAGGGCCGCAGCTTGGCGCGCTCGAACTCCTGGCCGACATCGACCGCATTCGACATGATCGCGACGAACATGCTGGCGAGCACCAGCTCGACACTGACATCGCTGCGGAACAGGAACACCAGTGGGGTCGCGGCGCACATGGCGACCACCGTGAGCGCGAAGGCGACCATGGCGGTGCCGCGAAAATCCACCTCTTGCGACATCGCCTGATAGCGCGACACCGACAGCTTGATCCAGACGAAGAAGATCGCGCCCAGAATGCCGGCGATGCTCATGCCGACGACATAGACGCCGTACTCCGCCGGGGTCAGCAGCCGCGTGTAGGCGGTGACCGCGAAGAAGCCCACCGCCGCAGGCAGGATATGGGCGACGAGATAGATGGAGAAATGGCGATTCAGCATGCGTGCACGGGACTGGCGGCGTTGAAATCGGCCGTTAATCAGGTGGAGGTGGCGTGGTGGTTCGACTGCGCCGCAGCATCTCGCAAGATAGTCATTTAACTCTGCAGATCGGCCACCGAATGGGGCGGCCCCGCCGCTTTCGCGCGTTAGCGTTAAATTTGCCCTGTCCTTGAACGGGCCGCAGCGATCACCGAAAAGAAACCATGATTTCAGGTCGTTGCCCGACCTTTGGTTAATGCGTGGACGTGACTAAGATGGACGTTGTCGAACGTTTACCGCCAAACCCGGCCTCCCTGCCCCATGGCGGGACGGACGCGTCGCTGGTCCCGGCGTCCCCTGCGGATGGGGGCGGGCGGATGACGCTCAATCTGTTCTTTGAGGAGCGGGACGACCGCTGGTTTCCAGGCGACCGCCACGTCCGGCCGCTGCTGCGGCGCATGCTGCTCGGCGAAATCCTGGATCAGCGGTCAACGGCGCGTGTTCCTCAATCTCTGCGCCGGGCTCGACCGGGTCGGGATTCCTTATCGCCTGAACGACTACGGCTACATCCGCAAGCATCCGGAGGAGCTCGCCTGCATTCTCGGACGCCCGTTCGTGCTCGATCGGTTCGCATGGAAGAACCCGCTCCTGCTCGGCGTCGTCATGTACAACCATCCCGTGGACGTACCCGCCCATCACAAGGCCCCGCTTACCCAAACCATCCTGGTGCCCTGCAACTGGTATGCGGAGATGTGCCGGCCATACTGGCCTGACGTCCAGGTGTGGCCGGTCGGCATCGAAACCGATCTGTGGACGCCAACGCCAGCCGCACAAAAGAGTGTTGACGTGCTGCTCTATGACAAGGTGCGCTGGGAACACGAGCGCTATGAGAGTGAGCTGATCGACCCGATCCGCCGGCATCTCGAAGCCGGCGGCCGCTCGGTCGAGGTGATCCGCTACGGCCAATACAAGGAAGACGACTACAGGGCCGCGCTGGCGCGCTGCCGCAGCATGGTCTTCCTCTGCGAACATGAGAGCCAGGGCATCGCCTGCCAGCAGGCGTTGTCCAGCGGCGTGCCCGTGTTCGCCTGGGATCGCGGCGGCCCATGGCAGGATCCGGAGTACTTCCCGGACCGCGTGAGGTACGAAGGCGGCGTGTCCTCGGTGCCCTATTTCGACCCACGCTGTGGCCGCACGTTCGTCGACGCGGTCGGCTTCGGCTCCGGCTGGAGCGAGTTCTGGTCGCATGTGAGCGCGGGCGACTTCGCACCTCGCGATTACGTGATGGACAATCTCACGCTCGAAAAGGGCGCGATGCACTATTACCGCATCGCTGAAGCGGTGATGCAGCGCCAGCCGCGCTGAGACGGCCATCCGTGAAAGTTAACCCAACAACGGGAAACCACGGCGTCGCAAGGCACCGCTTGGTACGATGGCGCGTTGGTTCCGGAAGGACTGCAGCCACGCCATGAAGCTCGACAGACGCGAATTTCTCCTCGGCAGCGCCGCCACGCTCGCGGCCGGCACATCGGCATCGGCCCTGCCGGCACCGAAACTTGCGCAGCGCCGTCCAGGCTTTGGCGCGGCCGCGACGTTGTTGGATTTGCAAGCCGATTCGCGCCTCGGGGAAGCCATCAGCACCTATTGCACGCAGGTGGTGCCGGTACAGGAGCTGAAATGGCCGATGCTGCGGCCGGACGCGCACACCTTCGCTTTCGAGCGCGCCGACGCGATCTATGATTTCGCCCAGAAGAACGACATGACCATGCGCGGCCATACGCTGGCCTGGTATGCCGACATTCCTGACTGGACCAAGCAGATCAAGGATTCGAAGGGCGTCGAGCGCACCTACGTCGACCACATCAACACCGTCGTGTCCTATTACAAGGACAAGCTGACCTCGTGGGACGTCGTCAACGAGCCCATCCCTGACAATCCCAAGAGCGTCAAGGACCGGCGTGACACGTTCTGGACCCGGCATCTGGGCGATCGCTGGATTCCGCTGGCGTTCCGCACGGCCGCGGCAGCTGATCCCTACGTCAAGCTCGCGATCAACGAATACGACATCGAATCAGCGAAGGACTCGTTCATTGCCAAGCGCGCCGCCTATCGCAACCTCATCATGGATCTGCTGGATCAGGGCGTCCCGCTGCACGCGGTCGGGCTGCAATCGCATCTGCATGCCGAGCTCGAGATCGACACCCATGGGCTGGCCGAATTCGTCACCGAAGTTCGCTCGTGGGGCCTCGAGGTCTTCGTTACCGAGCTCGACGTCGACGACCAGAAGCTGACGGGTAGTCCTGCAGAGCGCGACGCCATCGTCGCCAAGCGCGTCGACGATCTCCTGACCGCGATCTCGACCAGCGGACCGGTCCGCTCGATCCTGACCTGGGGCATCTCCGACCGCTACTGCTGGATCAACGCGATGTTCAAGCGTCCGGACAGGCAGCCGAGCCGGCCGCTGCCACTCGATGGCGAGTTCAAGCCGAAACCGTTCATGGACGTCATCAGCAAGTTCACGAAGGACGCGTGATCAACCATCCGACGGCAGTCCCTGCGCGATGTCGCGAAAGCGCAGCGGCGCCAGCGCGGAGGCGCGCTGCCACCAATCGGCGACGCGATCGTCGAGCGCGGTCACCCCGCGGCCCTGGCCGGGGAAAATCCGGATCTGCTGCACCGCTTCGGCCTCGAACCCCCTGTCCTTGCGCGTGATCTTGAGCGCGGCGCCTTCACGGTCCCGCTGCGTCAGCGGCACCAGCAGGCGGCCGCGCGGACGGAGCGAGGCAAGCCAGAGCGGATGCGGATGCGAGAAGCCGGCATGCACGATGATGATGTCGGCCGGCTCGCCGATGTCGCGGCAGCCATCGCCGTTGATGACCTCTACATTGGGGTAGGTGCGAAGGTAGGCCGCGGCGCGCGCTGCGAGCCGCGCGTCGCATTCGATGGCCTGCACCTTCCCCTTCGGCCCCACGATCTTCGAGAGGATCGCCGAGAAATAGCCGAGCCCGCAACCGATCTGGACCACGCGGTCCTTCTCGCCGATCCCCAGCACTTCAATGAAGTGCGCCCATAGGCTCGGCAAACCCGTGTCGAGCTTGCGGCGCGCGTCGATCGCGACCAGCACGTTGTCGTAGAGATGGATGGGATCCGCGTCGGAGGTCAGGCGGTAGCTGCGCGCTGCCTCGCTCTTGATGCGCCACGGCCCTTTCGCCAGAAAATCCTCGCGCGGCACCGTCGCAAGAGCATTCAGCAAGCGTGGCGAGGCAAGCCGCTCCCGCCTTGCGATCAGCGCGACATAGCGTGCACGCGCCGCGGAGAGGTCGCTCATTTCACCGGATCTGCCTGCGGGCGAGCCGGCATGTCACCACCGAGCTCGTGCACGAGCTGCATCGCGAGCTTCAGGTCCGGCGTCAGGAATCCCTCGTTGAACTTGCCGACGATCGGCAGCAGCAGAAGGCCGGCATGTTCGCGCTTGCCGGACTCGTGCGACAGCCGCGCGAGGCTCACGGCAGTTCTGAGCTCCCAGGACAGCGCGCCCTGCTTGCGCGCCGTCTCCAGCGACAGACAGAACAGATCTTCAGCCTCCTGCACCGAGAGCGGATTGCCGTCCGACATGGTGATCTCGCCTTGCAGGCGATAGACCTCGGCGAGGTAGGAGTGATCACCGGTCCGTCTTGCGGTCGCAAGCGCACCGTCCAGCGCGCGCAACGCAGCATCGCGCATGCCGACCTTGGCATAGGCTTCCGCGAGCAGACAGCGGAACCAGCAGCCGGCGAGCCAAGAATCCATCGCCTCATATTCGTCGAGGCCGCAGCGCATCTGGCTGATACCCTCGTCGGCTTCGCCGAGGTGGGTCAGCGCCCAGCCGCGCAGGATCGCGGCCTGCTGCTTCCAGTGCAGGAAATTGTGCTCGGTGGCGATGATCATGGCGCGGTTGGCGTGGTCGCGCGTGCCCTCGATATCGCGCAGATGCTGGCACAGATAGGCGCCGAACACCAACGCGAAGGCGAGCGAGAAGGGATGGCGGATCTTCTCCGCAAGCAGGATCGCCTGCTCGCTGTGCTGGCGCGCCGCGTCGGGCCGGCCAAGGAACCAGAGCAGATAGCCGAGATAGGACAGCGAAACGACGCCAGGATCCGTGCCGTGACGCTCCATCAGGTCGGAGTGCAGATCGGGACTGTAGAGATCGATGCACCGATTCAGGTGATGCTGCGCGGCGGCGAAGCGGCCCCGGTAGAGCATGGTCATCGCGATCGAGCGGTGCGCCTCGATCAGATAGCCGGTTTGCTGCGCCGGTTCCGCCTCGTTGAGCCGCTCACGGTTGGCGAATTTCCACAGCTCGACGCTGAGGTCGTGCGCGCGGGTCAGATCGGCGCGGATGAAATGGCAGACCCAGAGCCCGCGGGTCGCGGCAAAAGCCTTTTCGTCGTCTTCGAGCTGCTGGCCGAGCTCGAGCGCGCGGATATAGTTCTCCTCGACCTCCTGCACGGCGTAGCCCTTGGCGGCGATCAGCGCGTTGCCGAGCGCGATCCGCAGCTCGAGCTCCATCTCGTCGGCGCCCTGCATCCGTGGATTGGCCTGCACGACGCTGAGGCCGCGGCGGAGATGGCCGATCGCCTCGAGATTGGCGCCGCTCTTGGCCGCCTGCTTGCCGGCCTTGAGCCAGAAGCTCGCGGCGCCTTCGCTCTGGCCGGACTCGGTCAGATGATGAGCGAGCAGCTCCGGCTCGCGCTCGGTCTTCTCCGGATACATTTCGGCGAGAACATGCGCGATGCTGGCATGCAGCTTGCGCCGCTCGCTGTGCAACAGGCTCGCATGGGCTGCGTTCTGGATCATCACGTGCTTGAAGGAGTAGAGCGCATCGGGCGGATGGCCGCGGCGCACGATCAGCCCGGCCTCCTCCAGATGAGCGAGCGCCGCCTCGATCTGCTCCGCCGGCGTGTTGGCGACTGCGTGCAGGGTCTCGTAGGAAAATTCGCGACCGATGGTGGCGCCGATCTGTGCGATCCGCTTGAACGGCCCCATCCGGTCCAGACGCGCCATCAGCGAGTCCGTCAACGTCGCGGGGATCGCGAGCTGCCGCCATGGGCCCGACAGCACGTAGCGCCCGTGGCGTTCGGTCAGGAGGTTGGATTCGAGAACCGTCTTGGTCAGCTCCTCCAGAAACAAGGGCACGCCGTCGGTCTTGACGATGATCTCCTCGACGACCTCCTTGGGAAGCTCGCGGCCTGCAACGCGCTCGACCAGCGTCGTGCGCAGCGGCCGGCTCAACCGGTTCAGCACCAGCGTCGTGACATGCGAATGCGCGTTCCAGCTCGGCTGGAATTCCGAGCGCGCGGTGATGATGGTCAGGATCGGCCGGTTCTGCACCCGGTCGACCAGCAGGTCCACCACCTCGCGCGAGGTCGGATCGATCCAGTGCAGATCCTCGAAGGCCATCACCAGCGGCATCTCGCGCGCGAGCCCCAGGAAGTGGTTGACCAGCGCAGCGACAGTCGCGTCCTTCTGCTGCTGCGGCGACAGGTTCAGCGGTGGATAGCGCTCCCCGGTCGGGATCGACAGGAGCGCGGCAAACAGCGGCGCGACTTGCTCGATGTCACCATGCGCAGTGGTGATCGCATTCTCCAGACCCGCCAGAGACAGTGCGGAGACGTCCTCGCGATCGAGGCCAAGGGAGAATTTCAGCTGTTCGACGAACGGATAGAAAGCGGTTGACGTGTAATAGGGCGAGCACTGGAACGAGACCTGTCCATGCCGGTCGCCTGCGATCCGCTCAAAAATCTCCTGGATGATACGCGACTTGCCGATGCCGGGCTCGCCGAACTTGACGACGACCTGGCCGTCGCCCTCCTTGACCTGCTGCCAGCGCCCCATCAGCAGCGCGATTTCCTCCTCGCGATTGACCAGCGGGGTCAGCCGCTTGCCCATGGCGGCCGCAAAGCGGGTCTCCACCCGCGTGGCGCGCACGACGTGCCAGGCCTGGGTCTTTTCCGAGATGCCCTTCAATGAATGAGTGCCGAGATTGCGATAATCGAACTTGCCCTTGAGCAAGGATTGCGTCGAGCTCGAGATCACGACTCCGTTGGGCGGCGCCAGCGCCTGCAGGCGCGCGGCAAGATTCACCGTCTCGCCGACCGCCGAATCGCGCTCTTCGGTGCCCTGACCCACGAGATCGCCGACCACGACGAGGCCGGTCGCGATTCCGATGCGAACGGCGGGCGCGTGACTGAGCGCGCCGCGCGGCTCGATCGCACGAGCTGTCGACAATACCCGTACGATCTCGAGGCCAGCGCGCACCGAGCGCTCGGCGTCGTCCTCATGTGCGGTTGGGTAGCCGAAATAGACCAGGATGCCGTCACCGACGAAGCGCGCGGCGAAACCTTCGTAATGCTTGACCACGCGCACGCAGGTCTCGCGGAAGCTCGCGATCATGTCGCGCACGTCTTCGGGGTCGAACTGGGCGGACAGCGCGGTGGAATCCACCATGTCGCAGAACATGGTGGTGAGCTGACGCCGCTCGGCGCCGACCTCCGCACGGGTCTGGGGACGTGGGGCTGCGGCCGGCATCTGCGCCGTCTCGGCCTGCACCAGCGCGGCCATTGCCCGTTGCAGCCGCTTGCGATCGCCGAGTGGCAGTCCAAGCTCGGCAAGGTCAGCCTCGGTCAGGTCGGTCATGACGTCGAGGTCGAGGCGATGTTGCGCGAACAGATCGGTGTAGTGGCCGAGGCCGACGCCTTCGAGCCAGCTCTTCAACCCGACTTCCGTCCCCGGCTCTTTCTCCAGCATGGTGATTCCACCCCGACACTCCCTCCGCCGAAGGGATAAGGGTCCCTCAACCACAGATTTTGGGCCCTAAACTTCACCTCAGACTGGACGCGTTCCCTAACTCCGGGGAAGAATAGCCCAATCGGATCAAAAGGGAATGGCATTGTCGGGAATTGCATCCGGCGCAGCAGACGGAGCGGACGGCGCGAGCGCCGAAACCGAGATCCTTGCCGATCTCGGCCGCGGTCTCGCCTTCCATGCGCGAACGATACGCGAGGCGCCTGCTCTGCTCGCGCCCGGCCGGCCGCCGCTGACTTACGGCGCGCTCGGCACTGGGATCGCGCACCTCGTCCAAACGCTGCGCGGGCTCGGCATTGCGCCTGCCGACCGGATTGCCGTCGCGCTCCCGCGCGGGGCTGACAGCGCACTGGCCTTGATTGCCGTCGCATCGGCCTGCGCTTGCGTCCCCATCAACCCGGACCTGACGGCCGACGAGCTGCAGCGGTATTTCAGCGAGCTGAAGCTGACGGCGCTCGTCACGCGGGCCGGCATGAACTCGGCGAGTCGCGACGTTGCCAGGGCACTCAATATCGCAGTGATCGACTTCGTGCCGGGACCGGAGACGGATCTCGGGGACTGCGAATTCATCGGCCCGACGATCGGTCCGGCCTGCACCAGCGGCGCGGCATGTGCCGACGATGATGCGTTCATCCTGCTGACGTCGGGCACGGCGGCACGGCCGAAAATGGTGCCGCTGACACACCGCAATGTGTGCCTGTCCGCACAGAATGCCGGTCGCGTATTGTCGCTCGCCCGGCACGATCGCCTGCTCAACGTCTTGCCGCTGTTTCACGCTCACGGCCTGATCTCCGGCCTGCTGACAGCGCTGGCCGCGGGCTCCAGCGTGATCGTGACCGGCGGTTTCGATGCACCGTCCTTCTTCAGCTGGATGCGGGACCTGCAGCCAACCTGGTACACGGCGGTACCGGCCATTCATCGCGCGCTGCTGACGGCCGCCGAAGCGAACCCGAACCGCGCCCGGTCATCCTCGTTGCGCGTGATCCGCTCGGCCTCGTCCTCGCTGGCGCCGACCATTCTCAATGGGCTGGAGGCGACGTTCGGCGTGCCCGTCCTGGAAACCTATGGCATGACGGAAGCGGCCTCGCAGATTGCCGCCAATCCGTTCGAGCTGCGCAAGATCGGCTCGGTCGGCCGCGCCGCAGGTCCTGAGATCGTGATCATGGATGATGCAGGCCGCACGCTTGCACACGGCGAGCGTGGCGAGATCATGCTGCGCGGACCGAATATGAGCCGCGGTTATTATAATGACGAGGCGGCGACGCAGGCCGCTTTCCGCAATGGCTGGTTCCGGACCGGTGATCTCGGCTATCTCGATGCCGACGGCTATCTCTTCATCGTCGGCCGCATCAAGGATGTCATCAACCGCGGTGGCCAGAAAGTCTCTCCGCTGGAGGTTGAGGAGGTGCTGCTCGCCCATCCGGCGGTGCTGGAAGCCGGCGTCTTCGCTATTCCCCACGCGAAGCTCGGCGAGAACGTCGCCGCAGTCGTGGTGCTACGATCCAATTCCGAGGCGACGTCCGACCAATTACGGCAATTCGCGCGCAAACGCCTCGCCGCCTACAAGGTGCCGAGCCTGATCCGCAGCGTGGCCGCGCTGCCGAAGGGCGCCAGCGGCAAGGTCAAGCGCAACGCGCTGGCCGAGCTGATTTCAGCGTCGGATGACGACGAGACGCAACTTCCGCGCGGCGAACTGGAGACCCAGCTCGCGGAAATCTGGGCCGGCCTGCTCGAGCTCCCGCAGGTCGGCGTTGATCAGGATGTCTTTGCGCTCGGCGCGGATTCGCTCGCGGTCACGCAGATGCGCTCGCGGCTGCGCGAGCACTTCGATGTCGACTTCTCCTTCGAGGACATTTTTGACTGTGCTACGGTTGGCGCGCTTGCGGCCCGGCTCGAAAACACCGCGCATCGCGATCCCTCGCTGCCGGCATGGCGTCAGGCGGCTTCCGAGGCAGATGCGCCGCTGTCGTTCCAGCAGCAGCGGATGTATGTGCTCTCGCGGCTCGACCGGACGCGGTACAATTACAACGTGGTCGAGGTCGCGCTGCTCAGGGGCGAAGTCGCCATTGCCGCGCTTCAGGCGAGCCTCGCGTCGATCTGCGAGCGCCACGAGGCGCTGCGCTCGGTCTTCGTCGAACGCGAGGGCGAGCCTGTGCAGCACGTGCTTCAGGCGCCGCCGCAATTTGAGCGGATCAAGTTGAGACCATGCCCTTCGGACCGGCGGCCTGCGGTCGTCAGGCGCGAAGCGCTCCGGCTCGCGCAACATGAGTTTGATCTCGCCCGCGAGCCGCCGCTGAAGGTCGCGCTGCTCTCGTTCGACAAGTCCAGCCATGCGCTCGTCGTCAATGTGCATCACCTCGTCACCGATGGCTGGTCGCAGCGGTTGTTCTGGGAGGCGCTTGCCGCCGGATATTCCGCCGCACGCAAGGGAAGCGCTGCGGGGCTGCCTTCGCCCGGCTTTCAGTATCGCGATTTCGCCCTCTGGCAGCAGAGATGGGCGCAGACACCGGCGGCGAAAGAGCAGCTCGAGTACTGGCGGACCCAGCTCGACGGCGTCACCACGCTGCCGCTGCGGACGGACCGGCCAAGGCCTGAACTCTGGAGCGGGCACGGAGCCCGTCATTATTTCGAGTTCACCAAGACCCTTTCGGCCGACATACGCGCGCTGAGCCAGGACCAGGGCGTGACGCCTTTCATGGCGCTGCTCGCGGTGTTCCAGTGTCTGCTGTTCCGCCACACCGGCCATGAGGATGTCGCGACCGGGTCGCTGATTGCGAACCGCAACCAGATCGAGAGCGAGCGCCTGATCGGGCTGTTTGCGAACACGCTGATTCTGCGCAACGATTTCCGCGGCGATCCGACCTTCGGCGAATTGCTGCGGCGGGTGCGGCAGGTCACTCTCGACGCCTACCGCAACCAGGACCTTCCAATCGAGGAGGTCCTGCGCACGTTGCAGGTCGCGCGAAGGAGCGACGGCAATCCGCTGTTCCGGATCATGTTCATCCTCCAGAACGCGTCGATCGAGGCCGCGCGCTTCCCCGGCCTGACGACGCGGCGGCTGGAAATCGACCCGGAAGTCGCACGCTTCGACATCACGCTCGAGCTGGTCGAAGCTGAGGGCCGCTTCACCGGTTTCTTCGAATACGCCACCGATCTGTTCGATGCAGGTACGATCGAAGGCATGGCAGATCAGTTCAAGACCTTGCTCAAGGCGGCTATCGCCAATCCCGAGCAGCGGATCACGCGCCTGCCTCTGCTCACCGACGCCGAACGCCGGCGACTGCCTGCGAAAGGCCGTTCGGCTAATTTTGCGACGCGCGGCAATCTCTGCGAACGTTTCGACCAGCAGGCGAACAAGACGCCGAATGCCATTGCTGTGTCCGATGGAGTGTCGTCCCTGAGCTATCGCGAGCTGGTGCGCCGGAGCCAGGCGATCGCGCATTGGCTGACGCGCGAGGGAGTCGGCACCGAGAGCGTGGTCGCCCTGCTCGCGGAGCGTGGGCCGAACCTGCTCGCCGCGATGATCGGCGTGCAGCGCGCAGGCGCGGCGTTCCTGAACCTCGATCCCGAGCAGCCGCCGGCGAGGCTCGCAATCATCCTCGGATCGAGCTGCGCAAAGGTGCTGCTGACCGGACGCGCACAATCCGCCATCGCCGGCGCGCTGCTCGAGCCGCTGGTCGAGCGCATCCAGGTCGCCGAGCTGGAGGACGCAATCGCGCTCAACCCGATCAAGCCGACCCGCACGACGCGACGGACAAGCACGGGCCTTGCCTATCTGATTTACACGTCCGGCTCTTCCGGTACGCCGAAGGGCGTCATGATCGAGCAGCGCGGGCTGACCAATCATCTGGCGTCGCTGATTGCCGAGCTTGGCCTCACGCCCAAGGACGTCATCGCGCAGACCGCGCCGCAGAGTTTCGTGATCTCGGTCTGGCAGTTCCTCGCCGGTCCCATGACCGGCGCGCGCGTCCATGTCTGCGGCAACGCAGTCGTGCAAGACCCGATGCTGCTCGCGCGCGAGATCGAACGCGAGGGCATCACGGTGCTCGAGATCGTCCCTTCGCTGCTCCGCGTCGTCCTCGAACGCCTCGACGAGGCGCCGATGCTGCGCGCTTTCGCGAACCTCCGGCTGCTGATCTCGACAGGCGAGCCGCTGCCGGTCGATGTCTGCCGCGCCTGGTTCGCCCGCTGCCCGAAAGTGCCGCTGATCAATGCCTATGGTGCTTCGGAGTGTTCCGACGACGTCTCCCTGCACCGGCTGACCCGGGCGCCGGACGCGGCGACCACCAATGTCCCGATCGGCGCCCCCCTCCCCAACATGCAGCTCTACGTACTTGATCAGAACCTCGAGCCGCAGCCGATCGGGGTGGTCGGAGAGCTCTGCATCGGCGGTGCCGGCGTTGGCCGCGGCTATATCAACGATCCCGCGCAGAGCCGGCAGCGCTTCATCCCCGATCCGTTCGCGCGCGAGAAAGGCAGCCGGATGTACCGCACCGGGGACCTGGCCCGCCGCCGCGCCGACGGGACGATCGAATGCCTCGGCCGTGCCGACCTCCAGGTCAAGGTCCGCGGCTATCGCATCGAGCTCAAGGAGATCGAGGCAGCACTCGCCGACCACGCAAGCGTGCGCGCCGGCATCGTCGAGCCGCGGCGTGACGCCGATGGCGATGTCAGGCTGATCGCCCACGTCGTCGCCAGATCCGGCAGCCAGGCCAGCGCCAACGAGCTGCGCGACTTCCTCAAAAGCCGGTTGCCAAGTCATGCGATCCCCTCGGCGTTCCTGTTCCTGGACCACGTTCCGCTCAATGCCCACGGCAAGCTCGATCGCTCCGCGCTGCTGGCACCCGTGCAACACGAGGCCGCAGGTGCGGAAGCCGCCGTGCCGGCCCGCCGCTTCACCGAAAAGGTGCTGTCCGATATTTGGATCGACCTGCTGAAGGTCGAGAGCATCGGTATCACCGACAATTTCTTCGACCTCGGCGGCCATTCGTTGCTGGCGGGCCAGGCGATGGCGCGCGTCGCCCGCGCACTCGGGGTCTCGCTGCCGATCAAGACCATCTTCGAGGCACCCACGATCGAGGAACTCGCGCGGCTGGTCGACGAGGCCGTGGCCATGAAACCGCACAAGCCCGCGGCGGACGTCCCGCGCCTCGCTGAAAGCGGCCCCCCCAAGCCGTCGATTGCGCAGGACCATATGATGCGGATCGAGCAGAACCTGCCCGGTCTGCCGCTGTTCAATCTGCCCTTCGCATTCCGCCTCGAGGGCCCGATCGATCCGCGCAGGCTGGCGCAGGCCATCGACGACATCGTGCGCCGACACGAATCGCTGCGGACGGCGTTCGGCTGGAATGGCGGCGAGCCGGTCAGCCGCGTCGTCGCGCCCGCTACGCTCGGGCCGGTCCTGACCGTCGAGACCATCGGCGATGGGCGACCGCATGACAATAAGCGGCGCAAGGCACTCGAGCTCAGGAAGCTCGAGCTCCTGATGACGCAGGAGACCTATACTCCGATCGACACGGCGCGAGCGCCGCTCCTGCGCGCACGGCTGCTGCGCCTTCACTCCGAGGATCACATCCTGCTGCTGACGCTGCACCATGCCATCGCCGATGGCTGGTCGGTCGGCGTGCTGTTCGACGAATTGTCGAACTGCTATGCTACGCTCGCGGGGCATCGGTCGGAACCTCCGCCAAGGACGCCGCCTGCGTTCTCCGACGTCGCCCGCTGGCAGCGCTGGTGGTGCGGCACCGAGGCGGCGCGCCGGCAGGCCGCGCACTGGACCGAAAATCTGCGCGGCGCAGCTCCCCTATTCGACGGCGCAGCGCATCCGGGCGCATCGACGGGCCATCATCCGCTCAGCATGGAGCGTGAACTTGTCGCCGGGCTCACAGCCTATGCGCGCCAGCACAACGCCACACTCTTCATGTCTCTGCTCACCGGCCTGAAGGTCCTGCTGCTGGCGCGGACTGGACGCACGGACATTTCAGTCGCCACAGCCATGGCCAACCGCGCCCAGCCGGACACCGAGCGGATCATCGGCCCATTCGAGAACACCGTGATCGTCCGCAGCCGAATTACCCCGGATCTGTCGTTCACGCAGGCCCTGGCGCGGGTGCGTCAAAGCGTGCTCGACGCGCATGCGCGCCAGGAGCTGCCGTTCAACATCCTGGCCGACCATCTGGAGCAGCAAGGCATCGATCCGGCTTCGCTGCTCCAGGTCTATTTCACGCTGCAAAATCCGCTACGCCAGCCGCTCGACCTGCCTGCCGTCACGGTGCGATCGATTGGAAACGTGGCGCGCGAGGGCCAACCGGTGCTTCCAGTCGACCCGACCTGGTTATCCCTGATGCTCAAGGAGCGCCGGACCGGGATCACAGGCACGTGCAATTACAAGCGCGATTTGCTCGACGGCGGCAGGGTCGGCACGTGGATGGAGGATCTCGTCGCGCTGCTGGCGTCCGCCATTGCCCGACCCAATACGCCGCTCGACCGGCTGCTCCCGCGCAGAGCGGCATGAGCTGCGGTAAGGGCAGACGAATAAGGGGTCACTCGCCAGAGCTGTGAATGAGCAAGTTGCATCTTGATTATTTGGCGCCAGCGCGCAAGATTATTCTCGCGTTTCGTTTGGACTGATTTCAACCGGGGAAGTGTTATGGGTTTCATCAAATTTACCAAGGGCACCTCGCTGAGCGACAAGGACCGCAAGGCCCTGCAAAAACTTCTCACCGACGAGAAGAAGAAGCTCCAGTCCGCTCTGAAGGAAGTCGACGCCAGCCTTTCGGTGCTGGGCGGCGGCAAAAAGGCCAAGAAGAAGAAGTAAGGTTCGTCGGCTGGGACGCCGCACGAATTTCGGATTTCCTTTCCAGATTGGGCCGCTCGCTTGTCGAGTTGGGTCTTCCTTAAGCTTGCGCCTGCAGACCGGCAAGCATCGACAAGAATTTGCCCGGGTGGACCGCTAGAAGCGGTCTGCTCGGTCGGTTCTGGCCGGTTGATTATTCAGTCAGGGTCGGATCTGGACTCCGCCCGGCGCTGTGGGGCCGTTTGGATGGCAGACGACGGAATTGAACTGTTTGTCGGATTGATCGAGAGCATCGACACGGCGGACGCTGTCGAGGCGTTTCGGCAGCTGCTCTCGGCCGACGAGCGGGCACGCGCCGGCCGCTTCAAGTTCGAGCGGCATCAACGGCAATATATCTTCGCGCACGCGATGTTGCGCCTCGCGCTCTCGCGCGCAGCACCTGAGGTTGCGCCCAGCGACTGGTCGTTCTCGACCGGCCGCTACGGGCGGCCCTTTGTCGCGGCACCCGCGGCCGCGACAGCACTGCATTTCAGCCTGTCCCATACCGACGGTTGCGTCGCCTGCGTCGTGTCGAAGCATGAGACCGTCGGTGTCGACGTCGAGACCGTGGCGCGGCGTGGCGCGCCGCTGTCGACAGCGCTGCGATTTTTCGCCACGCAGGAGGTCGAGGCACTGCGTGGCCTACCCGAGCCCGCCGCAACCGAACGCTTCTTCGACTATTGGACGCTGAAGGAATCCTATCTGAAGGCCAGGGGTTTCGGGCTCAATCTGCCGCTCGATTCGTTCGCGATGCAGATCTCACAGGAGTCAATCGGGATCAGCTTCAAGCCCGATATCGCGGACGATCCCACGGGCTGGCGCTTCTCGCTGTGCTCGCCGTCGCCTTCGCATCGCCTCGCGATCGCCGACGGCTCGCGCGCCGCGGGTGGCCTTCGCATCACCCGCAACGCCTGGCCGCTCCAGGACGCGGCCTGATGCCGGCGCGGCTGCGGGTCTTTCCAGCGATTTCGCGCAACCGCGATCCCAATGACTATGTCGGCGAGCTGATGCGCGTGGCAGGGTTCGCCGATCGCAATGGCTTCGAAGGCATTTTGCTGTTCGAAGGTAATGACGTCTTCGTCGAGCCGTGGGCCATGGCCCAGCACGTCATTGCGGCGACGACGCGATCTTCGCCGCTGATTGCCGTCAATCCGGTCTATATGCACCCGTTCACGGCGGCGAAATTCGTGTCGTCCTTTGCGCAGCTCTACGGCCGCAAGATCTATCTCAACATGATCACCGGCACCGCGCTCAGCGATCTGCAGGGGCTCGGTGACGAACAATCGCATGCCGACCGCTATGTCAGGCTCGGCGAATTCATTGGGCTGGCGCGCCAACTGCTCATGAGCCCACGCCCGGTCAATGTCGACGGCCGGTTCTATCGCGCCAGGAATCTGCAATTGCGACCGCGCCCGCCGGCGGAGTTGATGCCGGAATTCCTGATCGCGGGGCAATCGGACGCGGCGCAGCGCGTCTCAGAGGAGACAGGTTGCATCAAGATGCAGATGCTGCCGCCCGATCTCGACCGCGGCCTCAAGGCATCAGGAATGAATTTCGGCATCTTCGCGCGCGAGAGCGGCGTGGAGGCACGACGGGCCGCCAAGGCCCGCTTCCGCGACAACCCTGACGATCGCGAGCTTCTTGCGCTGACGGTGGAGAACTCGGATTCCGTCTGGAAGCGACGGCTCTATGAGGGGCAGAGCGGCGAGCTTGCCGACAATGGCTATTGGCTGCTGCCCTATCTCACCTTCCAGGCCGACTGCCCTTATCTCGTCGGCAGCTATGCCGAGATCGGCGCGAAGCTGAAGGAGTTTGCCGCGAAGGGCCTGACCACTGTCATGCTCGACATGATCGCTGACGAGACCGAGATGCAGCACGTCTGCAAGGCGCTGAGGGCGAGCGGGTTGTTTTAGATTTTGATCACACTGCATCCACATCGCCATTGCGAGCGCAGTGATACAATCCAGAGTTCGTCCGCGGAAAGATTCTGGATTGCTTCGCTGCGCTCGCAATGACGGAGAATGAGGCTACTTCACCGCGCCTCTTCGAAACCCGCCAGCACCGAACTCAGGTTTGCACCCAAAATGTCCGAGAGATAGCCGCCCTCCTGCACGAACACGGTCGGCAGGCCCAGCTTCGCGATGGCCTGGCCGATGCGGCGGAAGCCCGGCGTGGTGACGGCGAGGCCTTTCAGCGGATCGTGCTCGGACGCATCGAGCCCGAGCGCGATCACGAGCGCGCCGGGCGCAAAGGACTCGATCGCCCTGCGCGCGACGTCCATCGCCTTGAGGTAGCCGTCATCGCCGGTGCCGATCGCCAGAGGGATATTGAGATTGGCGCCGAGGCCAGGGCCCTCGCCGCGCTCATGCGCGTAGCCCCATACGTAGGGATAATAGGCGATCGGATCGGCGTGGATCGAGATCGTATAGACATCAGGCCGCGCGTAGAAGATGCCCTGCGTGCCGTTGCCGTGATGGACGTCAACGTCGAGGATCACGATGCGCTCGTGCTTGAGCCGCAGATGCGCCGCGGCGATCGCGCTGTTGTTGAGAAAGCAGAAGCCGCCGGCCATGTCGCGATAGGCGTGATGGCCGGGCGGACGGCAGAGCGCATAGGTCGCGTCCTCACCGTCCATCACCATCTGCGCCGCCGTCACCGCAACGTCGGTCGCGGCGCAAGCCGCCGCCCAAGTGCCGGGACCGATCGGCGCCGCGGTATCAGCAGTGTGCCAGCCGAGCTTGCCGACGATGTGCGTCGGATACGTCGCGGCATGGCGCACGGGATGGACGTTGCCGATCATCTCGGGACCGGAATCGCCGAGCGCCGTCCAGGCGTCCCAGGCTTCACTCAGGAACGACAAATATTCCGGGCTGTGAATGCGGGCACGCGGGCCCTGGCCGAACGTGGTCGGCTCGACCAGTTGATGCTTGCTGTCCTTCAAACCCTTGAGCAGGCGATCGGCGCGCTCGGGCTGCTCGGTGGTGCGCTTGACGACACCGCGAACCAGAAAGAATTGCGGATCGTGGCCACGATGCAGTTCGGTATGGACGGCTTTCACTCAACACTCCCGTAGTCACGTTTGACGATGCCACGGATGTCTTGGTCCCTGTCGCCCACGGATGCAAGCGAGAAGAATGCCGCCTCAGGGCCGCGGCTCTGCGTCGAGAGCAGAGCGCTGTGACGTCCCTAACAGCGGCCGCGCTGGAGACAGTGCTCGCGGCCTTGCTGGTCCGTGCGGAAGGATTCGATGAAGCCGCCCTGACGCTGGGTGACGAAGACGGTCTTGCCATCACTGCCGCCGAAGGCCAGGTTGGTCGGCTCCTTCCCGTTCAGCGCGATCTCATGCTCGACCGCCCCGTTGGGCTTCATCAACGCGATCGTACCCTTGAGAATGCGCGCGACGTAGAGGCGGCCGGCGACGTCGGTGCGAAGGCCGTCGATGGTATCGGGCTGAAACGCCTTGACCAGCTTTGCGTCGGTGAGGTCGTTGCCGCGGATGGTGTAGGACCAGACCTGGCCATTGCTGGATTCGCCGACATAGAGCGTCTTGCCGTCAGGGCTGAGATCGATGCCGTTGGTCGTGCCCATCGCGCGCGGCGCCGTCATGATTTGTCCCTGCACCGCGCCATCTGCAGTCTTCGCGAGGCGCCAGATGTGGCCTTCGCGGCCCTTCCAATTCGGATCGCTCGCATAGATCGTGCCATCGCGGGCAATGGTGATGTCGTTGGGCTGGTTCATCTCGTCGGAATGAAACCAGACAACCGGCTCGGTCGCGCCCTTGGGGATCGCAAAGATGTTGTGCTTCTTGTAGTCGGCGATGAACATCGTGCCGTTGCGATCGAAGCGGATGGCATTGCCGATGCTGCCTTCGGGGAGTGCCGTGAAGGCTTCCGACGCCGCGCCGCCCGCGGGCAATCTGCCGATGGTGCCGGGCTTGCCGAAATTGACGACGAAGAGGTTGCCGTCGAGATCGACGGCGGGCCCTTCGATACCGTGTGTATATTCGTCGGCGGGTGTCACCTGCACGCTTTCGAACAGCTTCGTCTCGGCAGCGAAGAGCGGCGTCACGACAACGAGCAGAACGCTACTGCACAGGCCCCAGAAATTCCTGCCGGATGTAATAGCCATCGTCGTCGCTGCACTCGCCGTTCAGGTAAGGGTCGGCCGGCCGGAAGAAACGGCTGAAGCCCGGTTTGTCTACAGCGTTCCTTTGTGTCACGACGACGACCCTGGCAGCCGGTATTTCGCCGCATTCCTTGTTGGTCTTGCCAAAGAACCTGCGCTGCGGCAGGCCGAGCTTGATGCGCATCGGCGTGCCCGGAAGCATCTTGGCCACGAGCAGATCAACGGTGGTGAGCAAAGCCGCGTAACCGGGCTCAGTCGTCGCCAGGCCCTCGCCGCCCGGGGGCATCAGCTTTTCCGCACCGATGCCGCGCAGCCGTGTGCGCAGCTTGCCGGAGGTGGGATCGCCCGGATAGATCCATCCGTCCTGCGACAGCATGAACCGGAGCACGGTCGCGTCCTTGTCGGCGTCCGACTGTCCTGCCTTCAGGCCGAAATCGGAATGGCAGCCGACGCAGTGCTTCTCGACGAGGTTCTTGCGCAGCGTGGTGAGCCGGATCCTGTTCTGTGCGTCCTTGGCGACGAAGCCAGCGAGCTGGTCGATCAGCGTCTGGCTGCGGGTGTCGCAGGGCAGCGGCGGCGGGGGATCGCCCGCGGCACGATCGATGCGGATGATGGTCTGGTTCTTGTCCTCGACCAGCCAGATCGCGCCATCCTCCGCGACCGTCATGCCGACCGGCGCGCCCTGCGGCCGCGCACCGTTGACGCGGTGCCAGCCGGCGATCAGCTCATCGAACGGTGCGGCGGCGACATCACCGGCGTCGGTCTGAAAGCTGTGGGTCGGGTCGGCCGCACAACTGACGTGATAGCGCACCGGCGCCGGAGCCAGCTTCGGAAACCCGTGATCGTCGACGTCGTAGATCAGCACACGGCTGCCGGTCGGGCGGTAACCGTGCAGGGTGATCAGCAACTTGCCCTCCAGCTCCGGAAATTTCGTGCCGTGATAATACAGCATCGCAAGCGGCGCGCCGTGCGGCGGCAGGAGCGAGAACGGCGCCTTGTAGAGCGCATTTCCGATGCAAAGCGATTTGTAGACGCCGGATAGCAGCACCGGTTTGAACTCAGGGCTCGGCGTCGACAAGTCGTAGCAATAAGGCCAGCCATAATGTTTGCCCGGCTCGATGGCGTTGATCTCCTCGTTCGGCTTGAAGATATCGGGCAGGTCCCGGCCGTTCTCGCCCTGCAGGAAGGCGTAGCCGGCATCGGGAAAGCTGGGGTGCAGCGCCAGCGCCATGGAATTGCGCAGGCCTCGCGCGTAAATCGTATGGGGCGGATCGGGATCGTTCGCCTTCAGGGCCGCAAAGACGCCGCCCGACGGCGGCGTGAACAGCCAGATGGCCGCCATGGCGGAAGGGCCTTCCGCCGGCGCACAGGGTTTCGTGATCGGCGCCGGCGTGATGCAATCGTCGCTGTGGGCGCCGACATTGACGAACAGCCGTCCGTTGCGATCGAACACGAATTGCTTGAGCGGATGCGCGCTTTCCTCGATCCTGGTGCCGTCGGGGAGCGTGATGCGGCGACCGGGCATGTGGCGGATGATGGTCTCGACCGTGCTGCGCGGATTGTCCGCCAGCGGGTCGAAACGAAAGATCGTCTCGTCAGTCGAGGCATAGAGCTTCTTGTCCGGCCCGATCACGAGGCCGAATGGATATTCCACCCCGGTCAGGAGCTCCTTGAGCCGCTGGCCGCCCGCGGCATGGGGATCGAGCAGCAACAGCCGTCCATCGTTGCGGCCCCAGCCACCCATGTCGGCGACCACGAACAGATCACGGCCGGGCACCTGGATGATCGACCGCGGAAACTTGAGATGCTCCTCCTCGCTGGCAACGAGGCCAGCGCAAAAGCCCGCCTTCATGTCGATCTGTACCCTGGGAAAGGCGAGATCGCCGCTGCCGCAGGTCTCTCTCCCCACCGCATAACCGCTTTTCCTGACCGGTTCGGATGCGGCCGGCGAGGCAAAACCGAGAAGGATCGCCACGACGGCAGCGACACCCACGCACAAGCTTCGGCGTCCATCCTGGAATGTGAGCTGATTCACAGCGGCCTCCCCGACCTTCGGCCGAGGGTTGTTCCATGCTGCACCGGCGCCGTCCAGTTGAACTTCACTCGCCTGTGATCAAACCCGCTGGGCTCGTGGTGCCGACCAATCTCCGTAGATTCCCTTACCGGGATCGGGCCCGAATATTTTTCGCGTTATGCGGGTGGTATCGATATGCCATCCAAATCGCTTTCCGGAGGAGGCGTGTATGGTTCAGATGTATTTTCACTGCTCCAATACCGAAGGCACGCTGATCGATCACTACGGCGCGGCAGTTGCCAACCTCGCCGAGGCGCGCGACCGCGCAGCCCAGATCATGCGCTCGATGATCGAGACGCCCGGCGCCGAAGACTGGCGTGACTGGGTGATCCATATCAGCGACGACGACGGCGAGGAGATCTTCGATCTTCCCTTCACGGCGATGCTCGGCAAGCCGCATTGAGGTGATGCCATGCTGTTCGCTTCACTGACCCTGCTCCGCCAGCCCATCACCTTCGTCGCCGGCAAATTGCAGAAGCTGGTGCGAATCGCGGGCAATCCCTACCGTCCCGAGCTGCACTATATGCGCGGCCCGGGCCCGAAATGGCGCGCCAAATATCAGGCCAGCCGGCTGAAACGCGGGCTCTGAACGGGCCCGCTTCCTCTTCTCCATCTTCAGTCATCTCGACGACGGGGAGCGCGACGAGCAGGTCTGACGTCGTCGCGTTCAGGCTTGGCGGCTCGTCGAGCGTCAAGATCCCGACGGTGCCATCGCGCGCCTGTTTCACACCTGCCATGTCGCGTCTCGCTTTGGATGTTCTCCTTGATGGCAATATGCCATTCTTCGCGCGCCCGAAGCCAAAGCAAGCACAAGCGACATCATGCCTCATCAGTTCAGCTTGAACCAAACCGTCCGCAAACCCGCCGTCGCCTCCAAGGGCGGCATTGTCGCCTCGCAATCGCGGCGGGCGGCCGAGGTGGGCGCGCAGGTGCTCGCTGCGGGCGGCGATTGCGTCGATGCGATCGTCGCGACCACTTTTGCGCTGAACGTGCTCGAGCCCTGGAACAGCGGCATCGGCGGCGGTGGCGCGATGGTGCTCTACCGCGCCAAGGAAAATCGTCATGAGGTGATCGACTACGGCATGTGCGCGCCGCAGAGCCTGCGCGTATCGGACTATCCGCTCAGCGGCGAAGGCGCAGCTTCGGACCTGTTTCCCTGGTCGCGGGTGACGGACGACCGCAACATTCACGGGCCCGGCGCGATTGCCGTGCCGGGCGTTGTCGCCGGGATGGAGGAGGCCCATCGCCGCTACGCCAGAATGTCGTGGAAGGATCTGCTCGCACCATCGGTCGGCCTCGCCGGCGAAGGCCTGTTGGTCGATTGGTGGACCGCGCTGACGATCACGGCCTCGGCGGCCGATCTCCGGCGCTATCCCGCCAGCGCGGCTGCATTTTTGAAGGACGGCCTGCCGCCGAGCCCGCCATGGGGGATCAAGTCCGAGGTGCGGCTGCCACAGGACAGGCTCAAGGCGACGCTGTCGCACCTTGCCGAAGCCGGTCCGCGTGATTTCTATGAGGGCGATCTCGCCAAAAGCATCGCATCCGACATCAGGTCCGACGGCGGCTCGCTGTCGGTCGAGGATCTCGCCGCGTTTCGCGCGCATCTGCGCGAGCCGCTGGCGATCCCCTATCGCGGCGGAAGGGTCTACGCGACGCCGGAACTTACGGCCGGACCGACCATGGCGCATGCACTGCGCCTGCTGCAGCAGAGCCTGGAGCCGGCGAGCGAACCCGATGCAGCCGCCTATGTCGAATATGCCCTCGCCCTGCAGGCGGCCTTCCGCGAGCGGCTCAAGGACATGGGCGATGCCGACGGCAAGCGTTCGCTCGGCGCCGAATATCTCGCCCCCGCCTGCACCACGCACTTCTCGGTCGTCGACCGTCACGGCAACATCGCGGCGGTGACGCAGACGCTGCTGTCGTCGTTCGGCTCGAAATATGTGACGCCGCACAGCGGCATTGCCATGAACAACGGCATCATGTGGTTCGATCCGACGCCCGGCACCACCAATTCGCTCGCGCCAGGCAAGCGCTGCCTCTGCAACTACACGCCCGTCATCGCCGAGACGAGGGATGGCAAGCGGCTCGCGGTCGGCGCCTCCGGCGGACGCCGCATCCTGCCCTCCGTGATGCAGCTCGTATCGTTTGCGATGGATTTCGGCATGGATCTCGATGCCGCCATCCACCAGCCGCGCATCGACGCCAGCGAGGGCGCGGTCGTGATCGGCGATAGCAGACTGCCAGCGGAGATACGTAAAACCCTGGCCGCTCGCTTCGATTATGAAGAGAGCCAGGTGCAGGCCTTGCCGCAGAAATTCGCCTGCCCGAGCGTGGTGATGCGCGATGGCGACGTCAATTCCGGCGGGGTCGAGATCTTCCAGCCCTGGGCCGACGCCGTGGCGGAGGCCTGAGCGTCACGACTCTTCCATGTTTGCACGCGAGATCACGATCGATGTCCATCGAACGGACAGATGCGTGCCTAGGGGGAGATAATCAGGATGAAGAAGCTCGCGCTCGCCGCAGCATTGATCATTGCGGCCGGCTTCACGATGCCCGGCGCGGCATTCGCCAGGGGCGGTCATGGCCACGGACACGGTCATGACCACGGGATGGGCCATCATCACCACGGCACGCCGCCCGGATGGTGGGATGGCCGCAAGGTCGGCTGGCGCGGCCACGGCTGCCCGCCCGGACTGTGGAAGCAGGGCCGCTGCTGACATTCGTCCGGTGAATCATCCAAGGCGCCGCTCCCTGGTGGAGCGGCGCCTTTTCAAATGCCGAGCCGGTCGCGTACCCGGCCTGCGATCACGGCGGTGGTCACGCCGACCGGCCAGAATGCGTGCATCGGGATCGGCTTGATGCCGGTGATGGGCATGTCGATCTCGGCCTTGGGACCGCCGATCAGACGGCGCGCGAGCTGCGCGCCCATGGCGGTCGAGAGCGCAACGCCGCGGCCGTTGCAGCCGAGCGAGATCAGGATGTTTTCCGCGGGCTCGTGCACATGCGGATAATGATCCGCGGTGATCGCAAGCCGGCTGTTCCAGCCATGAGTCCAGGCGACGCCCTTGAGCTGCGGCCAGAGCCGCTCGGCGTAACGTATGAGATAGGCGACATCATCGGGCGCCGTGATCCAGCGCATCGGGCCGCGGCCGCCCATCAACAACCGGTTCTGCTGATCGAGGCGGTAATAGACCGTGATGTGGCCGCTCTCATAGAGCACGGGCCGCGTCGGCATGATCGCGCGCGCGACCTCTTCCGTCAGCGGCGCAGTGGCGGCGATCGAGGAAAACACCGGCACGATGGTGCGGCGGAGCGCGGGCCAGAGATCGTCGGTGAAGCCATTGGTCGCGAGCAGCACCTTCTCGGCATGCACCACCGCGCGCGGCGTCGCGATACGCCAACGGCTGCCGTCGCGGCGCAGCGATAGCGCCGGCGTCCCACCATGTACCTTCGCGCCGGCGGAGAGCGCGGCGCGCGCAAGGCCGCGGGCGTAGCTGAGCGGATGCAGGTCGCCCCCGCGTGTATCGAGCATGGCGCCGATGTAGCGATCCGTACCGGTGATCTCGCGCGACTGCTCGCGGTTCAGATACGTCACCGGCATGCCGCGGCGGATGCATTGCTGCGCCGTCTTCTCGATCGCAGCGGCGCTGGCCTCGTTGTAGGCCGCGCGCAACGTGCCGTTCTGCCGCGCCTCGCAGGGGATCTGGTAACGGCGGATCAGATCATGCGTGAAATTGGTGGCACCGTAGGAGAACGCGATCATGCGGCGGCCGAGCTCGGTGCCGAAATCCGCTTCGATCTTGTCAGGGTCATGCTTCAGGCCGGGGTTGGTGTGCCCGCCATTGTTACCGGACGCGCCCCAGCCCGGCTCCTGCGCCTCCAGCACCAGCGCCTCGACGCCCTGCTCCGCCAGATGCAACCCCGTGGAGAGACCAGTGTAGCCGCCGCCGACGATCGCGACGGAAACGCGTTTGTCCATGTCGAGCGGCGGCGTGGCCACCGGCGCGACGGCGGTATCGGCATAGAGTGAGGGTGGCAGAGGCAGACGCGTCATGGCGAGAACCGGTCAAAGCGGATGCAGCACGCGGCGCAAAAAGTCCTGCGTACGCGGATGCTGGGGTTGATTGAGCAACGCCTTGGCCGGCCCCTGCTCGACGATGACGCCACCGTCGATGAACAACACGCGATCGGCAACGTCGCGGGCAAAGCCCATCTCGTGGGTGACGACGACCATGGTCATGCCCTCGTCGGCGAGCTTGCGCATGACGCCAAGGACGTCGCCGACAAGCTCGGGATCAAGCGCCGAGGTCGGCTCGTCGAACAGGATTGCCTTCGGCTGCATGGCTAGCGCCCGCGCAATCGCGACGCGCTGCTGCTGGCCCCCGGACAGCTGCGGCGGGTGCACATCGGCCTTCTCGGCCAGCCCGACGCGAGCAAGCAGCGCGCGACCACGCTCGTACGCCCGGGCCCGCGGCTCTTTCTTCACGAACAGCGGCCCCTCGACGACGTTTTCGAGCGCGGTACGATGCGGGAACAGATTGAAGCGCTGGAACACCATCGAGACCTGCGTGCGGATATCGACAATCGTCGGCGCATCGCGGTCCACTTTCAAACCTTCGATGCTGATCTCACCGCGGTCGTAGCTTTCGAGCCCGTTGATGCAGCGCAGGATGGTGGACTTGCCCGAGCCTGACGGTCCGATGATGCAAACCACCTCACCCTTCTGCACGGAGGCTGTGATGCCCTTGAGCACCTCCACCTGGCCAAAGCTCTTGTGGACGTCGCTGAGCTCGATCATTTCTTGCCGGCTCGCTTCTCGAAATGACGCACCAGCAGGATCAGCGGGATGCTCATGGTGAGATACATCAAGGCTACGAGCGTGAACACGTTGGTGTTCTTGAAGGTCGACGACGCGATCAGCTTGCCTTGCAGGGCGAGCTCGGCGACCGTGATGGTCGAGGCCTGCGACGAATCCTTCAGCATCATGATCATGACGTTGCCGTAAGGAGGCAGCACGATGCGCACCGCCTGCGGCAGCACCACGCGGCGCATGGTGAGCCACCAGCCCATGCCGATCGACTGCGCGGCCTCGATCTGGCCCTTGTCGATCGCCTCGATGCCGGCGCGGAAGTTCTCGGCCTGGTAGGCCGAATAGGCGATGCCAAGGCCGAGAATTGCGGCCTGCAAGGCCGATAACGTGACGCCGAGATCTGGCATCACGAAGTAGAGGTAGAACAGCAGTACGATGATCGGAATGCCGCGGATCACGTTGATCATGCTGGCGCTGAGCATCGCCAGCGCCTTGATGCCGGAGACCCGCATCATGGCCCAGATCAGGCCGAGCGCCGTCGATAGCAGCAGCGAGCCGATCGTCACGATGATGGTCAGCGCGACGCCGTTCATCAGGATCGGAAAGAACTCGGCGGCGTCGTGCCAGAAACCTTTCATGGGCAGCCTTCGATGCGCGATCGGCCTCGATCAACCCTGAGCCTTCAGGCCCCATTTATCGAGGATCTTGTCGATGGTGCCATTGGCTTTCAGCTTGGCGAGCGAGGCGTTGATCTTGGCGAGCAGCGCGCTCTCGCCCTTGCGGACGCCGATGCCGACGGAGCCGACCGTGACGGGCTTGTAGCCGTCGACGAGGCGCACCTCGGGGAAGCCGCCCTGCTTCAGATTGTAGGCAAGGATCGGATAGTCGGCATAGCCGGCCTTGAGGCGGCCGGTGTTCACATCGCGCAGGATGTCGGGAATGGTGTCGTAGGCCTTCACCTCGGCGAACAAGCCGGACTTCTTCAGCGCATCGACGAAGGCGGTGCCGACCTGGGCACCCACCGTCTCGCCCTTGAGATCCTCCTGCGTGGCATAGGCCTTGGTGTCGCTCTTCGGCACCACCAGGCCTTCGCCATAGGTGTAGATCGGGTCTGAGAAGTCGACGACCTCCTTGCGCGGCGCCGTGATGAACATCGCGGCGGCGATGATGTCGATCTTGCTCGAGGTCAGCGACGGGATCAGCGCCGAGAACTGCATCGGCTCGATCTGCACGTTGAAGCCGGCGTCCTTGCCGATCTCGGTGACGATATCGACCATGATCCCCTGAATGGAGTTGGTCTTGGTATCGAGGAAGGTGAAGGGAATGCCCGTCGGCGTCGAACCGACCTTCAGCACCTGCTGCGCCGAAGCGGGTGTCACCGCCGCAATCGCGAGCGCCGCAACCGCGGCCAGACCAAAAAGCTTCATCGCGTCCCCCTTTGGGCTTGCCGATGACGGCGCTCGCGCATGTCGTGATCAGAAGTTGCGGGCCAAGCCGTTTCGGCCTATTTTCACCGATATGAAAATTTGGTCACAGTTTCGCAGACGATGCAAGCCATTTTCATGCACATGAAAGATGCGGTTTGACGTGAGCGGTGGCAAGAGAATGCGCAAACCAGCCTCCGCGAGGCCGGCCAGGAAGGCCAGCAACCGCAGGAAGGCGTCCGCGAGGCCGGCGGAGCCCGCCATGGACGTCGCGGTCGGCCGCCGCATCCGCGATCTTCGCCGAGTCAGGCGATTCTCGCTCGAAACGGTGGCAGCGCGCACGGGTCTGTCGATCGGCTTCCTCAGCCAGATCGAGCGCGGGCTGTCGTCGCCATCGTTGCGCGTGCTGGCGACGCTCGCCGATGTGCTCGGCGTCGGCATTGCAGCGCTGTTCGGCGCGAGCCCGAGCGCCGATGGCGCGTCCGATCAGGTGGTGACCCGCGGATTGCAGCGGCCGGAACTGAAACTCTGGCGCACCGGTGTATCCAAGCAATTGCTCAGCCCGGCCAGTGCCGACAACAAGCTCAATCTGTTCCTGGTGCATCTGGAGCCCGGCGGCTCCACGGGCGATGAGCTCTACACCCATGACGGCGAGGAAGCCGGCCTCGTGCTCGAAGGAGAGATGATGTTGACCGTGGATAGCGAGACCTGGTCGCTGAAGAGCGGCGACAGCTTTCGCTTCGTCAGCCGAAGGCCGCACCGGTTTTCCAATCCGGCGCAGGACGCGAAGGCCGTGGTGCTGTGGGTGAATTGTGTGACGGGGCCGTAAGCCTCTCTCCTTCCGCGCAGGAGCGCGCTGCCTCCGCGCCGTCATTACGAGGAGCTCGCGACGAAATTGCGAAGCAATTTTGCGCTGATGCGACGAAGCAATCCGGATTGTCTCCGCGGAGGGATACTGGATTGCTTCGCTGCGCTCGCAATGACGAGCGGATCGAGTCCTACCCAAACCGGTGCTTGTACCGATCCACCGTCAGCGCACTGACGTCCACCTCCGGCTTCTTGCCCGACAGCATGTCGGCGAGCACCCGCCCCGAACCGCAGGACATGGTCCAGCCGAGCGTGCCGTGACCGGTGTTGAGGTAAAGGTTGGCGTATTGCGTTGGGCCAATCACGGGCGGACCGTCCGGCGTCATCGGACGCAGGCCACTCCAGAACGTGGCCTTGGAGAGATCGCCGCCGCGCGGGAACAGGTCGGTCAGGGAATGATCGAGCGTGGCGCGGCGCGCATCATAAAGCCGGGTCGAAAAACCGGAAATTTCGGCGGTGCCGCCGACGCGGATGCGATTGCCCAGACGGGTGATCGCGACCTTGTAGCTTTCGTCCATCACGGTCGATTCCGGTGCACCGGAGGCGTCCTTGATCGGCACGGTGATCGAATAGCCTTTCACCGGAAAGACCGGCAGGGAGATGCCGAGCGGCGCAGCCATGCGTGACGAATAGCTGCCGAGCGCGAGAACATAGCTATCTGCCTGCAGCAGGCCGGCGCTGGTCGCCACGCCGCTGACCCCGGTGCCGTCCGTGACAATGCGGTCGATGCCCGTGTTGAACAGGAAGCGCACGCCGAGCGCCTCGGCATGCTTGGCCAGTGCCTGCGTGAACATATGGCAATCGCCGGTTTCGTCCTGCGGCAGACGAAGCCCGCCGGCGACCTTTTCCTTCACGCTCGCCAATGCCGGCTCGACCGCGATGCAGCCCTCGCGGCTCAGCACTTCGAAGGGCACGCCGTATTGCTTGAGCACGGCGATATCTTCGCCGGTGCCGTCGAGCTGGGCCTGGTAGCGGAACAGCTGCAGCGTGCCCTGCGAACGCTCGTCATATTGAATGCCGATGTCGCGGCGCAAATCGCGCAGGCAATCGCGGCTGTATTCCGCGATCGGGATCATCCGGCTCTTGTTGACGGCATAGCGCGCACTGGTGCAGTTGCGCAGCATCTTGAGCAGCCAGACCCACATCACGGGATCGAGCTTCGGCCGGATCACCAGCGGACCATGCTTCATCAGGAGCCACTTGACCGCTTTCACCGGCACGCCGGGACCAGCCCATGGCGAGGAGTAGCCGGGCGACACTTCGCCGGCATTGGCAAACGAGGTCTCCAGCGCGGGTTCGGGCTGACGGTCGGCGACCGTCACCTCATGACCGGCACGGGCGAGGTAATAGGCAGAGGTGACACCGATGACACCGCTGCCGAGGATCAGAACTTTCACGCTTGGTCAAACTCCCGCGGCATCACGCTCGCCGCTGCAAGATAGAACCCTGCAGCGGCGAGAGCAATTGTCAGGCCACCTTCTTGATGGCGTCGCCAAGAATCGAGACGATCTGGTCGATGTGGCTCTTCTCGACGATGAGCGGAGGCGACATCGCGAAACTGTCGCCGCTCATGCGCAGGTAAAGGCCGGTATTGAAGCAATCGACCATGACGTCATAGCCGCGCGCACCGACGACGCCGTCACGCGGCGCCAGCTCGACCGCGCCCATCAGGCCGCAATTTCTGATATCGACGACGTTGGGCAGGCCCTTCAGCTGATGCAGCGCATCGCGCCAGTATTCGGCCATGGTCGCACCGCGCGTGAGCAGGCCTTCATCCTTGTAGATGTCGAGGGTGGCGATGCCGGCGGCGCAGGCGGTCGGGTGCGCAGAATAGGTGTAGCCGTGGAACAGCTCCATCTGGTTCTCGGGGCCGACCATCATGCCGTCGTGCACCTTGCGGCTCGCGAACACCGCGCCGCAGGGGATGGTGCCGTTCGTGATGCCCTTGGCGGTCGTCATCAGGTCCGGCGTGACACCGAAGAAGTCGGCGGCGAACGGCGTGCCCAGGCGACCGAAGCCCGTGATGACTTCGTCGAAGATCAGGAGGATGCCGTGCTTGTCGCAGATCGCGCGCAGGCGCTGCAGATAGCCCTTCGGCGGCGGCAGCACCGCAGTCGAACCCGGCACCGGCTCGACAATGACGGCGGCGATCGTCTCGGCACCGTGCAGGGCGACCAGACGCTCGAGATCGTCAGCGAGCTCGGCACCGTGATCCGGCTGGTCCTTGGCGAAAGCGTTACGCGAGAGATCATGGGTGTGGCGGAGGTGATCGACGCCGGGCAGCAGGGTCGCGAAGGCGCGACGGTTGGCGACCATGCCGCCGACGGAGGTGCCGCCGAAGCCGACGCCATGATAGCCGCGCTCGCGGCCGATCAGGCGGGTGCGGCTCGACTGGCCTGTGGCACGGTGATAGGCGAGCGCGATCTTCAGCGCGGTATCGACCGACTCCGAGCCGGAGTTGGTGAAGAAGACGCGGTCGAGGCCCTTCGGCGCAATCTCGGCAAGGCGCTCGGCGAAGTCGAAAGCCAGCGGATGACCCATCTGGAACGTCGGCGCGAAGTCCAGCGTCATCAGCTGCCGCTCGACGGCGGCCGCGATCTGCTTGCGGCCGTGGCCGGCATTGACGCACCAGAGGCCGGCGGAGCCGTCGATCACCTTGCGGCCGTCGACCGTGGTGTAGTGCATGCCCTCGGCCGACGAGAACAGGCGCGGCGCCTTCTTGAACTGGCGGTTGGCCGTGAACGGCATCCAGAACGAGTCGGTCTTGATAGTGTTCGGAATCTGATGAAGGGTCACGGGCCACGCTCCTGTGCTGACTGCCTAGCAGAGCCACGGCTTCGATAGGGCAACAAGTCCTTTTCTGGCGGTCTGCAAGCCATTGATTTTACGGGGCCTGCCGGTCCATATTTGCGCGATCCGCAACACCTGCAACAGAGGCCAGAGCCATGAGCGTCGACATCGGTGGACGGCTGCGATTCATCCGGGCGCGCCACAAGCTGTCGCAGCGCGAGCTGGCAAAACGCGCCGGCGTCACCAATTCGACCATCTCGCTGATCGAATCCAACCAGATGAACCCGTCGGTCGGCGCGCTCAAGCGCATCCTCGACGGCATCCCGATGGGGCTCGCCGAGTTCTTCGCGCTGGAGCCGGAGTCGAGGCGCAAGATCTTCTACCGGGCGGAGGAGCTCACAGAGGTCGGCAAGAAGCCGATCTCGTATCGGCAGATCGGCGACAATCTGTTCGGCCGCAGCCTGCAGATGTTGAAAGAGCGCTATGAACCCGGCAGCGACACCGGACGCGTGCACCTCGTCCATGACGGCGAGGAAGGCGGCATCGTGATCTCGGGCAAGCTCGAGGTCACCGTCGAGGACGAACGCCGCATCCTCAATCCGGGTGACGCCTACTATTTCGAGAGCCGCCGCCCGCATCGCTTCCGCTGTGTCGGCGGCAAGCCGTGCGAAGTGATCTCGGCCTGCACTCCACCGACGTTCTGAGGCGGACGCCGCGAGATGATCGCGGCCCGCCCGCTGCCGTCAGAGGCCCGTCAGCAGCTCCTCGATCCGGATCGGGAAGCGGCGCACCCGCACGCCGGTCGCATGCCAGAC
Source organism: Bradyrhizobium sp. USDA 4474 (assembly GCF_054057515.1). Classification (NCBI taxonomy): domain Bacteria; kingdom Pseudomonadati; phylum Pseudomonadota; class Alphaproteobacteria; order Hyphomicrobiales; family Nitrobacteraceae; genus Bradyrhizobium; species Bradyrhizobium sp. USDA 4474. The sequence continues at coordinate 2,180,606 of NZ_JBSRZJ010000002.1, forward strand.
GGCATTAGCAACCGCACCGGCGCTACCGGTGATGCCGATCTCGCCGACGCCCTTGACGCCGAGCGCGTTCACATGGGGGTCGTGCTCCTCGACCGTGATGACGTCGAGCGGCGGCACGTCGGCATTCACAGGGATGTGGTATTCGCCGAGATTGGCATTCATGATCCGTCCGCTGCGGCGGTCGATGACGGCCTCCTCGTGCAGCGCGAAGGACATGCCCCAGATCATGCCGCCGAACAGCTGGCTCTTCACCAGATGCGGGTTGACGATGCGGCCCGCGGCAAAGGCGCCGACCATGCGGGTGACGCGGATCTGGCCGAGCTCGGGATCGACCTTCACTTCGGCGAACACCGCGCCATGGGCGTGCATCGCATACTCTTCCATCGCCGCCGGATTCGGCGCACCGGTGCCGCGCGCCTCGACTTCGGCGACGCCGGCACGCGCGAGAATCTCGGTATAGCTCTCGCTGCGGCTCTCGTCGTCGCGCCGGATCAACCGGCCGTCGCGCGCGATCACACCGGCATTGCCGGCGCCGAACAGCGGCGATCGCTCGTCATTGGTGGCGAGATCGGCAAGCTTGGCGATCACGGCCGCGCCGGCGCTGTGGATCGCAGCTCCCGCGGTCGCGGTGTGCGCGGAGCCGCCGGCGATGCCCGCATCAGGAAGATCGGACGTGCCCGCCTTGAACCTGACGCGGTCGATATCGAGGCCGACGGCGTCGGCTGCGATCTGCGCAAGCGCCGTCCAGGCGCCCTGCCCCATGTCGTGCGCGCCGATCTCCATTGCGCCAGTACCGTCACGGCGGATCACGGCGCGCGCTTCGGCCTGGAACATCAGCGCGGGGAACGTCGCGGTGCCCATCCCCCAGCCGACCAGCAGTCCGGCATCGTCGCGCATTTGTCGCGGCTGAAGCGAGCGCTTCGCCCAGCCGAAACGCGCGGCGCCCTGATCGTAACAGGCACGCAGCGCTTTCGACGAAAATGGTTTTCCGGTGATCGGCTCGACCTCGGCGTAGTTCTTCAAGCGGAAGGCGAGCGGATCCATGCCGCAGGCCCAGGCCATCTCGTCGACCGCGCTTTCCAGCGCAATCGATCCCGTCGCCTCGCCCGGCGCGCGCATGAACAGGGGCGTGCCGGTGTTGACGCGCACGGCGTCGTGCGAGGTGCGGATCGCGGGCGCCGCATAGAGCGTGTGCGAGGCATCGGCCGCCGGCTCGTAGAAATCGTCGAACGTGCTCGACACGGTCCGCGCGTGGTGATCGAGCGCGGTCAGGCGGCCTTCGGCGTCGGCACCGATGCGCAGGCGCTGGCGCGTCGGCGCGCGGTGGCCGACCGGGCCGTACATCTGCTCACGGCGCAGCACGAGCTTGACCGGCTTGCCGACCAGCTTGGCCGCCATGATGCCGAGGACGGGAGGACCGGCCATCAGCCCCTTCGAACCGAATCCGCCGCCGAGGAACGGGCTGCGGATATGGATCTTGTCGGGCGCAATGCCGAACAGCTCGGCAACACGTCCGAGCGACAGCATGAGCCCCTGTGTCGGCATGTCGATCTGCAGTTTGTCGCCGTCCCGGTGCGCGACGATTGCATGCGGCTCCATCGCGTTGTGATATTGCGGCGGCGTCTCATAGGTCGCATCGATCTGCTTGTCCGCAGCCGCTAGACCGGCCTCGACGTCGCCGCGCTGATTTTCGGCGGGATTGCCGACACCGACGACGGGCGGCACGTAACTCTCACCCGCATCGAGCCCGACCAGCGCGGGCAGCGCCTCATAGCGCGGCGCCAGCAGCACCGCGCCTTCCGTCGCCGCCTCGAGCGTTTCCGCGATCACGACAGCGATGGGCTGGTTGGCATAACGCACTTCGTCGCTCTGCAACACCTCCATTCGGAACACGAACGGGTTGGTCTTGATCTCAGGGTCGATCGCGAGCTGCGGCTTGTGGTCGGGCGTCATCACGTCGATGACGCCGGGATGACGCTTGGCGGCGGCGACATCGAGCGAGGTCACGCGTCCATGCGCGATGCTGGACACCGCCATCACCGCAAACACCATGCCGGGCGGATGATTGTCGGCGGCATAGGTCGCCTGGCCCCTGACCTTGAGCACGCCGTCACGGCGGGTCATCGGCTGGCCGATGCTGGAGCCGTGGCGGAGATGCGCGGGTGCGCTGGTGAGATTGAGCTCAGGCATGAATGGCTCCAGACGTCGAAGCAAAGGGGGAAGCGGGCAGCGCGGGGATACGCGCGGGCGTACCGGCCGCAGCAAGGGTCAGCGTACGCACGACGATGCGGCGCGCCAGCTCGATCTTGTAGGCGTTGTCGCCGGACGGTTTTGCGTCGCTGAGCGCGCGCCAGGCGGCTTCCTGGAAAACATCCGCCGTGGGCGCAATACCCCTTAAGAATATCCTCCGCGGCGCGGGCACGCCAGGGCTTTGCGGCGACACCGCCAAGCGCAAGCCGCGCCTCCGCGATCTTGCCGTTCTCGATCCGCAGCGCCGCCGCGGCCGAGACGATGGCGAATGCGTAGGACGTGCGCTCGCGCACCTTGAGATAGCGCGCATGCGCAGCAAATCCTCGCGCCGCGGGCGGCAGACGCACTGCGACGATGAGATCACCAGGCTCGAGCGCGGATTCACGTTCCGGCATATTGCCGGGCAGGCGATGCAATTCGTCGAGCGCGATCTCGCGACGGCCGTTCTTGCCTTCGATCTCGACGATGGCGTCGAGCGCGACCAGCGGCACGCAGAAGTCGGACGGATGGGTCGCGATGCAGCTCTCGCTCCAGCCGAGCACCGCATGCGTCCGGTTCTCGCCCTCGCGGGCATCGCAGCCGCTGCCGGACTCGCGTTTGTTGCAGCGGCTGGCGGTGTCGTAGAAATACGCGCAGCGCGTCCGCTGCAGCAGATTGCCGCCCACGGTCGCCGCATTTCGGAGTTGCGCGGACGCGCCGGAGAGCAACGCTTCGGCAATCGCGGGATAGGATTTCGCGAACTCTGCATCATGCGCAAGGTCGGCATTGCTCACGAGCGCACCGATCCGCAACGCCCCATCCGCGAGGCGCTCGATGCGATCGAGCCCGTCAAGATGAGTGACGTCCACCAGCCGATCGGGTCGGCTGATGTTGCCCTTCATCAGATCGAGCAGATTGGTGCCGGCCGCGAGATAGGTCGCGCCCGGCTGCGCGGCGGCAGCAACGGCTTCAGCGACCGTGGCAGGCCTGACATAATCGAACTGTTTCATGCGGAGCGCCTCTGGTTGGTTTCCCCGGTCCCGGCCTGAGCCTCGAGCACGGCATCGACGATGCCGGCATAGGCGCCGCAGCGACAGAGATTACCGCTCATGCATTCACGGATACGCTCGGGATCGTTGCCGGCCTGCGCTTCCTGCATCATGCCGATGGCGCTCATGATCTGGCCGGGCGTGCAGAAGCCACACTGGAATCCGTCATGGGCGATGAAGGCGGCCTGGACGGGATGAAGCCGGTCGCCGCGCGCGACGCCTTCGATGGTGAGGATGTCGGCGCCGTCATGGCTGATGGCGAGCGCGAGACAGGAATTGATGCGCTTGCCGTCGACGAGAATGGTGCAGGCCCCGCATTGTCCGCGGTCGCATCCCTTCTTGGTTCCGGTGAGATGGAGGCGCTCACGCAGCAGATCGAGCAGCGTGACGCGGGGATCGTCGAGGACGAAGTCGCGCCGCGCACCGTTCACGGTGAGGCTGATGGAGTGGTTCATACAAGGCTCCGATCAGAAGGACATGGCTCATCGTTCGGCGCGCCACCGCCGTGGCCGCCGTCGATATCGCGCCAGCGCGGACAGGGTCCGGACTGGCACCTGCGCGAAGATACGGAGGCACCCTCCGCTTAACAAGGGCCGCCGAAAAATATTTGGACTTCGTCGAAAGCTCGTGCGCCGACAACGCGATGCGGCAGGCAAAGGGTTCAACAAGGGTTCAATCTAACCAATTCGTGATCTACATTGCCTGATATGGACGACCACACCGACCAGGCCCGAAAGCCCCGCGCCGATGCCGTGCGCAATCGCGAGCGTGTGCTCGAAGCGGCCAAGGCTGTGTTCAGCGCAGGCGGCTCCGAAGCAAGCCTCGAGGCCGTAGCCAAGCGCGCCGGCGTCGGCATCGGAACGCTCTACCGGCATTTTCCGACGCGCGAGGATCTGTTCGAGGCAGTCTACCGGCGCGAGGTCGAGCAGCTCAGCGAGCTTGCCGAGCAGTTGAAGAGCGCCAAGGATCCGGTCGATGCGCTCCGGCGCTGGTTGCGCTCGGGTGTCGAATTCGTCGCCACCAAGAAGGGCATGGTGGCAGCCCTGGCGCTCGCGGTGCAGAGCGGGTCCGAGCTGCATGCCTTCTCCTTCGAGCGCCTGACCAAGGCGATCGGCTCACTGCTCGATCGCGCAGCCGCGGCCGGTGCGATGCGCGCCGACATCAGTCCCGAGGACTTGCTGCGCGCGTTCTTCGGCATGTGCTACATCCATGACCAGCCCGGCTGGCAGTCAACGGCGAAGCGGCTTCTTGACGTTTTCGTCGACGGCCTGCGCCTGCAGCCAGGGTCCAAGCCCAAGGCGCGTGCCGCCGCGCCAGCGAAATCGCCGCCGAAGCGGAAGCGGTAGGCGCGGCGATGTGTTAGGGTCGGCATCGCCGGCATATCAACGGGAGCCTGTCATGCGCATCGCAGCCGTGGTCGTCGCCCTTGCTGTTGCCTTCAGCCCCCTCACCGCTCGCGCTGACGACGTCACGACAGCGCAAGGGGTGATCCGCGCCCAGGAGCAGGCCTTCGTCCATGACGATGCGACCGCCGCCTATTCCTATGCCGCGCCGGCAATCAAGCAGCTCTTTCCCGCACCCGACATCTTCATGTCGATGGTGCAGAACGGCTACGCCCCCGTCTACCGCCACAAGAGCTTTGAGTTCGGCGACAGCAGGACCGAAGGCAGCGCGATTGCGCAGCGTGTTCACATCATCGACGCCAATGGCGAAGCCTGGGAAGCGCTCTACACGCTCGAGCAGCAGCCGGACGGCAGCTACAAGATCACCGGCTGCTCCCTGTTGAAGGCGGGACAGGCGGTCTAAGTTGCGAAATTCGGTCCTGTCTTGACCGAACTCATGCGTGAGCGGATCAGCAGCGTCAAGACGATGCCGACATTGAGGGCATTCCATGCCACGCCGTTGGCAAACGCTGCCGCGTAGGAGCCGGTGGCATCGAAGATGATGCCGGAGACCCAGCCGCCGAAGGACATGCCGAACACGGAGGCGAAGATCACGATGCCGACGCGGGTTGCGGCTTCACGGGCCGGCATCGCCTCGCGCACGATGATGGCGTAGCTCGGCACGATGCCGCCCTGGAACAGGCCGAACATCGCGGAAATCAGGTATAGGGAGGTGAGGCTGTCGAAGAACAAATAGAACACCAGCGCGAAGCCTTGCGCCAGTGACCCGAGCAGCAGCGTGCGGATGCCGCCGATCTTGTCGGCGAGATAGCCCGAGCCGATGCGGCTGACGATGCCGCAGGCCATCATCAGCGACAGCATCTCGGCGCCACGCGCCACGCCATAACCGAGATCGCCGCAATAGGCGACGATATGGACCTGCGGCATCGCCATGGCGACGCAGCAGGAGATGCTGGCGATCGAGAGCAGCACCGTCAGCGTGTTGGTCGAGAGCTTGAGATCGACCCGCGGCGGCGGCGCATTGGCGTGATTGCGGACCTTGTCGTCGCCCATCTGCGTGCGCAGGACCAGCACCAGCACAGCCATCAGGCTCGCACAGACGAGGCCAATACCGATGTGAGTGGTGCGCCAGCCCACGGCATTCATGCCGTAGCTCACGATCGGCGGCCATATCGTGCCCGCGACATAGTTGCCGCTTGCCACGATGGTCACCGCGAGCCCGCGATAACGCTCGAACCAGTGCGAGGCCTCAGCCATCAGCGGCGCGAAGGTGGCCGAGGTGCCGAGACCAACGAGAAAGTAGGCCGCCACGAATTGCCAAAGCTGCGTCGACAGCCCGGCCAGTACGTTAGCGATGCCCAGGAAGGCGATACTGATCGCCATCGCCGGCACGATCCCGAACCGGTCGGTGATTCGGCCTGCAATCACGCCGCCGAGGCCGAAGCCGAACATCATGAGTGTGAAGGCGAGCGACACCGCGCCTCGTGTGGCGGCGAATTCGGTCTGTACGAGGGGAATCACCACGACCACAGCCCACATCCCGACGCTGCCGATCGAGCCGATCACCAGTGCGAGCAAAAGCCGCACCCAGGCCTGACGCGAATCAGGGGTGAAAGAGGCCGGTTTCTGTGCTGGGTGATTTGGTGCGTGCACGACGCGGACCATGTTCGCTGAACGCCTCTTGGTCAAGCATCGTGCCGCGATATTGGGCATGCGCGGTGCGCTGCGGTAAGAAGGAGCTTGGCGAAACGCCGCTTTGCCATTACTTTGCAATCTGCGGGCGCAACAATGCCGCGCGGAAGAGCATGCTGTCGGAATGTTGCTGCGGATGACGCGATCGATGCGGATCAGGGTGGGGCGGATCATCGCCCTCGCTTATCTGTTCTGCGTGCTCGCGCCGGCCGCGAGCCTCGCCTGGGGCAGCGGCGCCTCGCCGTGCTTCGAGGACGATCCCGTGCTCTTGCCAGCGCATCATGAGATGTCGGCCAGCCACATCCATGGCGACGTGACACACGACCGCGCCGGCATGCACGCTCATCAGCAGGCGCAGGACGCGCCCGGCCCGCACCATCATCAAAGCAAGGGCCATCTCGGCCCGTGCTGCGCCATGATGTGCGCGAGCGCGCTACCGGCCGACCTGCCTGATGTCGCCAAGCCGCAGCAGCCGGTGTCCGCCTGTGTGCCCGAGATCGTGGTAAGTCTGCACAGTGCGGCGCCACCCCGGCACTACCGCCCTCCCATCACCTGATCTGACACGCGACGACGTCAGGCCGAACGCGCGTTCCCGCGCGCGCGAACCTGTGGTCTCCAGACAGATCAGGGATTATTCATGCTTACGCTTCTCGGGGCGAAGTCCGCCGCCGCATCTGTGGCGCGTGGAGGACATTTGCGATTGCATTGGCCGCTGCTGGCCCTCGCCGCATTGGCGCTGTCCGGCTGCATGCCCGCGACGCCGTCGATTGCCGCCGTCGATCCGGCCGATCCTGCGGCAAAGGTCGCGCACGTCGGCTATCGCTCGACAGTCGCGCCCTACGTGACCTTGCGGCCTTCGACGCCGGCACCATGGCGCGGCCGCAACGACGCCGTCGCGCCAGCGCCGAAGCAAGGCCGCTAGGAGCGCGCCATGACACATCATATGTCACATCATTTGGCGCGAGGGCTGCTCGTTCTCGCTGCGCTTGGCCTCTCCGGCTGCGCCGCGTTCTCGCCCGACAGCGGCATGACCGGTGTCTCGGAGCTGACGAGCCAGACCATCAACAAGGACGTCGCCTTCGTACGTACCGCCGAAGGAGCCGGTGCGGTCGACGGGCGCGTTCGCCGGTTGCTGTCGCGGACACTGAGCGCCGAGACCGCCGTGCAGATCGCACTGCTCAACAACAAGGGGCTGCAGGCCGCCTATAACGAACTGGCGCTGGCCGAGACCGATCTGGTCGAGCAGAGCCTGCCGCCCAATCCGGTATTCTCGATCTCGCGCATCTCAGGCAATGGCGCCAGCGAGATCGAGCGCCAGGTGGTCGGCGATATCCTGGCATTGGCTACGCTGCCATTTCGCTCCGACATCGCGCGCGAGGGCTTTCGCCAGGCGCAATTGCGCGCGGCGCTGGCGACGCTGCGGCTCGCCGCCGATGTGCGACGCGCTTACGTCCGCGCGGTCGCCGCAAACGAGATGGTTGTGCTGCTGACCGACGCGAAAGCAACGGCGGAATCGACCGCGCAACTCGCCGTGAAACTCGGCGAGACCGGCTCGGTCAGCAAGCTCGACCAGGCGCGTGAGCAGGTGTTCTACGCCGAGACCACCGCCGATCTCGCCTCCGCGCGCCAGGCGGCGGCAAGCGCGCGCGAAAAACTGGCGCGGCTGATGGGGCTGTGGGACGAGCGTCTCGACTTCCGCCTGCCCAACGCTTTGCCGCCGCTGCCGCGCCGGCCGGAGACCCTGCCCTCGATCGAGGCCGACGCTGTCGCGCACCGCATCGACTTGCAGATCGCGCGGCTGGGGCTGACGGCCCTGGCGAAGTCGTTGAACGTGACTGAAGCAACCCGCTTCGTCACCTTGCTCGATCTCGCCGGGATCTCCCGCCGGACCCAGGACCCGGAGGGCGCGCCGTTCCGCGAGCGCGGCTTTGATGTCCAGTTCCAGGTCCCGATCTTCGATGGCGGCGAGGTGCGCGTGAGGCAAGCCGCGGAGACCTACAACCTCGCCTTCAACCGCCTGACCGAGCGCGCCGTGAACGTCCGCTCGGAAGCGCGCGATGCCTATCGGATCTATCGCTCGACTTACGACATCGCTGGCCACTATCAGCGCGAGATATTGCCGTTGCGCAAAATCATCACCGAGGAGATGCAGTTGCGCTTCTCCAGCATGCAGGTCGACATCTTCGCGCTGCTGACAGAGGCGCGGCAGCGCCTCGCCTCACTGCGCGGTGCGATCGACGCCAGGCAAAACTTCTTCCTCGCCCAATCCGAGTTGCAGACCGCCGTCAACGGCGGCGGCGCGCCTGCGTCCGGCGGCGACAATCCAACCAATATCGCCGCCGCCCCTGTCGATGGCGGTCACTGAGATGGAGGTCAGCATGTTTTCCCGCCGCGCATTTTTGAGCACCGCCGCGCTCGTCAGCGCGTCAGCCGTCAGCGGCCGCGTCCAGGCCGCATCGATTCCGGAAGCAGTTCACATGGACAAGGCGGTGATGCAGCCGCCGCTGCACCCCACCAGCGGTCCGGACTATCGCCCCGTCGTCACACTCAACGGCTGGACGCTGCCGTTCCGCATGAACGGCGACTGGAAGGAGTTCCATCTCGTGGCCGAACCCGTGGTGCGCGAATTCGCCGAAGGCATGAAGGTGAATCTCTGGGGCTATAACGGCCAGTCGCCGGGGCCGACCATCGAAGCGGTCGAAGGCGACAAGGTTCGCATCTTCGTCAGCAACCGCCTGCCAGAATACACCACCGTGCATTGGCACGGCATGATCATTCCGAGCGGTATGGACGGTGTCGGCGGGCTGAATCAGCCGCACATTCCACCCGGCAAGACCTTCGTCTACGAGTTCGAGATGAAGAAGAGCGGGACCTTCATGTACCACCCGCATTCCGACGAGATGGTGCAGATGGCGATGGGCATGATGGGCATGGTCGTCGTGCACCCGCGCGATCCGAATTTCCGGCCCGTCGATCGCGACTTCGTCTTCGTGATGAGCACCTATCGCGTCGATCCCGGCACCTATCTGCCGCGCGTCAACGAGATGACCGATTTCAACATGTGGACCTGGAATGCGCGGGTGTTTCCCGGCATCGATCCGCTACCGGTGCGGCTCGGCGACAAGGTGCGCGTGCGCATCGGCAATCTCAGCATGACCAACCATCCGATTCATCTGCACGGCCACAGTTTTGCCGTGACCTGCACCGACGGCGGCTGGGTTCCCGAGGGCGCGCAATATCCTGAGACGACCACCGACGTTCCCGTCGGCGCGGTGCGCGTGTTCGATGTGCTCGCCGACAATCCCGGCGACTGGGCGTTTCACTGCCACAAATCGCACCACACCATGAATGCGATGGGCCACGACATGCGCAACATGATCGGCGTCTCGCGCAAGGATCTCGCCAAGGCCGTCGGCAAGCTCGCGCCCGACGCCATGGTGATGGGGCAGTCAGGCATGGCGATGGGCAACATGGAGATGCCCGCGCCCGACAACACGCTGCCGATGATGTCGGGCGCCGGCCAGTTCGGCCCGATCGAGATGGGCGGCATGTTCACGGTGATGAAAATCCGCCAGGACCTCGCGCGCGACGATTATCGCGATCCCGGCCCCTATCAATTCCCGCAAGGCACCGTCGCCTACGAGGTCGCCTCGCCCGCGGCGGAGCCGGCACGGCAACCGGCCACGCCGGCGCACAGATGAAAATGTGAGTGTTTCGATGAAGACCCAACCGGAGAACAAGATGAAGACGATCAAACTTGCACTCGCGCTGACCGCATTTGCGACGCCGCCCGCGCTGTCCCATGAGCATCACGGCTCCTTTTCGGCCGGCGAGCCCGGTGATCCCAACAAGCCCGCACGCACCATCGCGATCGCCTTGAGCGAGATGGCCTATGAGCCGTCGACCATCACGGTCAAGCGCGGCGAGCAGATCCGCTTCGTGCTGCACAATGTCGGCAAGGAGGATCACGAATTCCTGCTCGCCACCACGAAGGAAAATCTCGCGCATGCCGAGGTGATGAAGAAGCATCCGCACATGGAGCACGACGATCCGAACGGGGTGCGGCTGGCGCCGAACAAGACGGCCGAGATCGTCTGGAAGTTCACCAAGCCCGGCACCTTCGAATTTTCCTGCCTGATTCCCGACCATCGCGACTACGGCATGGTCGGCCACGTCACCGTGAAATGAAGACGATGGAGACGTCAATGAAGCCGATCATCCGCACCGCCGTAGCGCTCGCCCTGACGCTGGGCCTGACCATGGGCGCGCTCGCGCAAGCCGCCTCGATCAGCGGCGAGGTCAAGAAGATCGACGAGAACGCAGGCAAGATCACGCTCAAGCACGGCGCCGCCAAGAGCCTCGGCATGGATGAGCCCATGACCATGGTCTACCGCGTCAAGGACCCGGCCCTGCTGAAGCAAGTGAAGGTCGGCGACAAGGTGTCGTTCGAGGCCGAGGAGGAGGCGTCGGGATACACTGTGACGAAGCTGCAGAAGGCGAAATAGGCCCCTCCGTCAATCCGGGGCGCACCTTGGCGCAAGCCCGCCCCGGAATGACACCGCGGAGCGCCCCGAAATACCCCGGCCTGACCTCCTCCCGCACCCTTTGTTAACCCTTTGCTAACCATACACCGGGCAAAAATTGCCGGGTGAAGTCGAGTGTCGTCGGTCGCGTAGAACGGGAGGAACCCCGTGGACGCCAGTGCGGTGCCTCACTTTCGGAACGGCGGCCCGTCGGCCGCCGCGCAGACGTTTGGGGCGCGCGGACGGCAGTCGCGCGGGGAGGCAGCTACCATGGTCGACGTCACCGCGGGACAGGGCGTAGGCGCAGCGAAGCCCGGGATCCCCTCCCTCTCCGAAATCATCACCATCCTGAAGCGCGGCGACATCGCGCTGGCACTCGGCATCCTGACCATCCTGGTGGTGCTGATCCTGCCGCTGCCATCGGTCGTGCTGGACCTGTTCCTGGCGATCTCGATCACGCTCTCGATCCTGATCCTGATGACGTCGCTGTTCATTCAGGCGCCGCTGGAATTCTCCGCCTTCCCGACCATCCTGCTGATCTCGACCATGCTGCGGCTGTCGCTCAACATGGCCTCCACCCGTCTGATCCTGTCGCACGGCCACGAGGGCACGGACGCGGCCGGTCACGTCATCGAAGCCTTCGGCAGCTTCGTGATGGGCGGCAATTTCGTCATCGGCATCATCGTCTTCGCCATCCTGATCATCGTCAATTTCGTCGTCATCACCAAGGGTTCGGGCCGCATCGCCGAAGTCGCCGCCCGCTTCCACCTCGACGCCATGCCGGGCAAGCAGATGGCGATCGACGCCGACCTCGGCGCCGGCCTGATCGACGAGAAGGTCGCCAAGGAGCGCCGCAAGGCGCTGGAGGACGAGAGCGGATTCTTCGGCGCCATGGACGGTGCCTCGAAGTTCGTGCGCGGCGATGCCATCGCGGGCCTGCTGATCGTCTTCATCAACGTGGTCGGCGGCATGATCATCGGCGTGGCGCAGCAGGGCCTGTCCTTTGCCGATGCCGGCCGCAGCTACACGCTGCTGACCGTCGGTGACGGCCTCGTCACCCAGGTGCCGGCGCTGATCGTCTCGACCGCGGCGGGCCTGCTGGTCTCCAAGGCCGGCGTCTCCGGCGCCGCCGACAAGGCGCTGATGAAGCAGTTCTCCGGCTATCCGCAGGCGCTGGCGATGTCCTCGGCCGTCATGCTGGTGCTGGCCGCGCTGCCGGGCATTCCGACCATCCCGTTCCTCGCGCTCGGCGCCGGCGCCGGCGCGCTGGCCTGGCAGGCCCGCAACCACAAGAAGACCTCGGCCTCGGCCGAGGCAGCAGCCAAGGCCGCGCCGGTGGCCGGCGCACCGGGTGCACCGGGCGCTGCAGCGGCGGAGGAGCCGATTTCCGCCGCGCTGAAGATCGACGACCTCAAGATCGAGCTCGGCTATGCGCTGCTGCCGCTCGTCAACGGCCCCGACGGCACCGATCGCCTCACCGAGCAGATCAAGGCGCTGCGCCGCTCGCTCGCGATCGAGATGGGTTTCGTGATGCCGGCGGTGCGCATCCTCGACAACGTCCAGCTCGAGGCCAACACCTACATCATCAAGATCAAGGAGGTCGACGCCGGCACCGGCAAGATCTGGCCGAGCCAGTTCATGGTCATGGATCCCGGCGGCAGCCAGGTGCAGGTGCCCGGCATCCATACCACCGAGCCGACCTTCGGCCTGCCCGCGACCTGGGTCGACGCCAGCCTCAAGGAAGAAGCCTCGCTCAAGGGCTACACCGTCGTCGACGCCGCGACCGTGCTCTCGACCCATCTCACCGAGCTGCTCAAGGCCAACATGTCGGACCTGCTGTCCTATGGCGAAGTGCAGAAGCTGCTCAAGGAGCTGCCGAAGGAGCAGAGCGAGCTGGTCAAGGACATCGTCCCCGGACAGGTCACGGTCTCCGGCATCCAGCGCGTGCTCCAATTGCTGCTCGCCGAGCGCATCTCCATCCGCGACCTCTCGACCATCCTCGAAGGCATCGCCGACTCGCTCGCCTTCTCGCGCAATCCGGCGACCATGGTCGAACATGTCCGCGCCCGGCTCGCGCGACAGATCTGTGCGCAGAACACCTCCTATGCCGGCTATCTGCCGCTGATCGCGCTGTCGGCGCGGTGGGAGCAGGCCTTTGCCGAATCCATCATCGGCCAGGGCGAGGAGCGCAGCCTCGCGATGCAGCCATCCAAGCTGTCGGAGTTCATGACCGCGGTGCGGGAGGCCTTCGAGCGCGCCGCCCGCGAAGGCGAGGCGCCGGTGCTGGTCACCTCTGCGGCAATTCGTCCCTTCGTCCGCTCCCTGGTCGAGCGGTTCCGGGCCCAGACGACCGTGCTGTCGCAGGCCGAAATCCACCCGAGAGCGAGACTGAAAACGGTCGGAAGCATCTGATTTGCCTTAAGAAGCCGTGTGTTTTTCAGCCACAGGCAAATGGTTTCTGAGTTCCGGGCGCCTTGTCGACCAAATGCGGACAAGCCGCCCCAGAAGCTATTTACAACATTGAAATAGTTATACAATTTAAGGATCGCGACTTACTTTTTAATCGCGATCCTTCACGTCCTGTCACGCTGTTGTGATGGCCTCTTGGGAACGAATCCCCCCACTACTAGGTTGTTGGGCACCGGAAGCAATGAACCTGCCCGAACTGGCTGGCGACTACTTCGGGTAGATGGCGGCAGGAGGCTTCCATGAACCACTCGATCTACAGCGCAGATCGCTCGACCCACCTGAAGGTGGTGGCCGTGGCGCTCTTTGCCGGGATCGCACTCGCGGGCTTTGGCATCTCTGCGCGGACGAGTTCGGATGAAGGCCTGACCCAGACTGCTCGCGTCATCAAGGCCGGCAAGCCGGTTGTGATCACCAGCTCGAACGCATCGCTCGTTCGCTAAGGAGATTTTGAGTTTCAGGAATTCACGCGGCTCTTTACCAGCCCCCCAAAGTCGCCACGTGGATATGTAGACGACCCCAACCCCAAGTCGACTACGGAAAGCGCCCGCCCCCCACGGGCGCTTTCTCATGTCTGGGGCCACTCATGTCCCGGACGCAGCGCAGTGCTGAAGGAGGCCGCGCGAAGCAATCCAGAATCTCTCCGCGGATAGATTTCTCCGAGCCGGATTGCGTTTGAACAAATTGGCGGCGCTGTGCCGGGAGTCCAAGCACGTCGGGACCGAAACAACGCGGGCGAGCTCAACGTCGCTTTGCCCCATAAGTCGGCGGCGGTGCTTGCACCATCGGCACCGCGGCAGCAAACAGTTCATCCCTTCTACCCGTCAGCGGCGGATAGATGCGCTTGCGGTTGATGGTCTGCTTGGTCGCCTTGGCGGCGGCGCCCGTGGTCCGCACCTGGCGATCCCAGCCCTCCGTGTAGAGCGCGCCCCAATCGCCGAGATCGAGCACGGTGACGTACCAGTCGATCCGCAGCGGCAGCATCGGCCGGCCGACGAGATCGGCGACCACATTGTGGCCGGCGAAGCGGCCCATGGGGCGGGCGAACTGGCAGGACATCACGGTCGGATGCAAGCCATCGACGACGCTGGAGGCGACGTCGCCGGCGGCGAAGACGCCGGGCAGGTCCGCCACCCGCATGAAGGGATCGACCAGCAGGCGCCCGAGGCGATCGCGCGCGCCTGGAAAGTTTTCGGCGAGCCGGCTCGCGCGCAGACCGGCGCACCAGATCACCGTCTGGGTGCGAATGAATTCGCCTGAACTCAAGCGAACACCTGAAGCCTCGACCGACGCGAGGCGCACGCCAAGCCGCGTCTCGACGTCGAGCGACGACAACGCCGTCTCGATGACGGGACGCGCGTGGCCGCCGATGGTGGCGCCGACCGCGGGACTTGAATCGACCAGGATGATGCGGCGGCTGCCGGTGATGCCGGCGCGCACCAGCCTCTCAGGCATCTCGGCGGCGACCTCGATGCCGGTAAAGCCGGCGCCAACCACCACGATGGTCGACCGTCCCGGCGAGGGCGCGCTACGTCCGAGCGAGGTGAGATGATCTTCCAGCCGAAGCGCCGCAGTGTAGGTGTCGACGTCGAACGCGTGCTCGGCGAGACCTCGAATATTCGGCCACATCACTTCGCTGCCGAGCGCAAGCACGAGACGATCGTAGCGCAGCGTCTCATCGCCGCTGCTCGTGACCAGCGAAATTTCGCGGTGCGCCGGATCGATGGCTTCGACCTCGCCGATCCCGTGCGTGACGCCAACAGGATCGAGCAATTGTGACAGCGGCAGCGCGACCTCGCTGAGATCGACCTCGTAATTACGCACCCGGATGTTGTGGTAGGGATTGCGGTCAATGAGGCGGATCTCGATGTCGCGGCCGGCGTTACCGATCTCATCGCGCATGCGCGCGGCACCAATGGCCGCCCACAGGCCAGCAAATCCGGCGCCGAGCACGACGATACGCGCCATGTCCGTTGACTTCGCTAACCCTGCAATCCGGCGATCTATTCGCGCGGACAGGTATAGCTCATTCACCCCGCTCGACCAAATGCGGCCGCAGCGCCTCAGCACAAGATCGGGAGGCTCGCGCCTCGCGCAGCTCCGACGGGGTCGCACCAAAACGCTTGCGGAAAGCGCGGTTGAAATAGGACAGATCGGAAAAGCCCGAGGAATGCGCGATGTCGCTGATCTTGCGCGCTCGCGCGCGGGGATCGCCGAGCAGCTTTCGCGCCTGCAGCAGGCGCTGCTCGAGCACGAATTCGGTGAAGGTGGTGCCCGCCTGCTCGAACAGCCGCTGCGCCTGGCGCGGGCTGAGCCCCGAGCGGGTCGCGACCTCGGACAGGCAGAGATCGTTGCGGCCGAGGGCTGCCATCACGTCGGCGCGCATGAGATCGAGACGGGCCGCCGCATGGCCGCGACCACGCGCGAGCGCCGCATGTTCGGCGTCGGTGCCGAGCAAGAGGCCGACGAGATCGACCATGTGTTGCGCCGTCAGGCGCTGGCCGACCGCGTCGAGATGCGGCGCGTGATGAGCAGCCAGCGCATGATAGCGGAAGATGGTCTCGGCGACGGCGCCGTCGGACAGCACCTGCGACAGCTTCTCTTCGGCGCGCGGATTGATGTCGAGCAGCGCGCGGCGCGGCATTCGGATGGTGGTGAAGCGGTTCTCGTCGGTGTGACCGACGCTGCCGGTGATGCTCATGTCGGCGAGCACCATCTGCGCCGGCGCAAGGTCGACCGTGTGGCCGTTCTGCCTGACGTTGACGAGACCCGCATGCGCCGCGATCAGCACCAGATCGTCGCTGCCGTCGGCGAGGCCGCTCTGGGTGCGCGAATATTGCGCGGAGGTGCCTTCGGGAATGGCGAGCGCGATATTGTCGACCACGCTGACCTGCAGGCGGCAATCGATGCTCTCGCCATGGCTCGGACCGATCTCGAGGCCACAAGCCCCCAGCGCCCGCTCACGCCAATGTTCGAAGGCCGGGCCCTGCGGCAACCCGGTATATTGGTGGATAAAAATGCCTGGCGGCTTGGCTGCATCCATCTGATTTCTAGCCCCTCTCCGGCACCATCATCGGCGGCGCGGACTGCAAATTCCGGGCATTTGACGCCGGGAAATGCATCGAGGTTCAAACCAGGGACGGATTCGGCGGGACTTGTCGGATTGCGACCGCGGAATGGACGGTGGCGACAGTTCGGCACCCTTTTGCCGCTACTTCTTCGCGGGCGCCTGCGGCTGGGACGGCGGCACGGTCTCGATCAGCTTGCCTGAGAATACCGGCGCCGAGGTCGGTTGGCCGTTGGGCGAGCCGCCGGACTGCTCGACGGTGACGGCATAGGTGGCGCCGTTGACCACATCGGCATCATAGCCGGCGAGCAGCGGACGTGCCGTGAACTCGCCGTTGCCGATCACGCCCAGCGAACGCGGGCGCGGCAGCTTGTCGGAGATCAGCCAGAGCTCAAAACTCTTGCCCGGTTCCGGCGTCGCACCGACCTTGCGCACCGTGAAGTTCTTGGTCGCGCCGTCAATGGTGAGGATGAAGGCAGGACCGCCGCTCTGGCCCTGCAACAGGGCGACATATTGCGCGGGCGAGGACAGCGGCGCGGCCGGCGTCTTGACCTCGACCGCCTGGATGCGTGGCGCGGGGCGCAGCGCGCCGGGAAGCGCATCGGGCTGGAGGATCTGAAGCGACAGCGTCACCAGCAGCGCGGCCGCGAGCGCGCCCACGGCGGAGGCGATCGTGCGCCAGCGCTTCACGCGGCGCTGGAGAGAGACCACGTTAGCGTCATCGACGACAGGCGCGGGCGTTACCGGCGCAACATGCGGATCGGGCGCATGGGTCTGCGGCACGAATTGCGGCGGAAAAATCGGAATGGCGTCCGAGCCGGATTCAGGTGGCGCCTGTGGCTGCATTTCAAGCGGCGGAGCATCCGGCGAGGCAGGTTCCGGGGATGAGACTTGCGGCGAAGCGGGCTCCGGCGGTGGCGGCAGCGCCTCAGGCAGCACCGGCGGTGTCCCGGTCGAATCCTGCGACGACACCGACAGCGCGATCTCGCGCCTGATGTTCTCCCACACGATCGGCCGCGGCTCGATCGTGCCAACCATCTGGTTGAGGACGCCGAGCCTGTATTCCCAGCTCTGCACGACGGCCGCGAACTCCGGATCCACCGCCATCATGGTGGCGACCTGCGCGCGCTCGTCGGCATCGAGTGTGCCGAGCGCATATTCCGCGGCGAGCGCGATATGGTCCTCGCTGTAAGCCATCACTTTCCTTCACCTCTCCCGTGAGGAGAGGTCGATCTGCGCCTGATGAGGCGAAACATCGTCGCGCACAAATCGGGTGACGGGTTCAGGTCCGATGAGAGAGTGCAACACCTCACCCGGATTGCATCTTGCGATGCAATCCGATTTCTCCCTACGGGAGAGGTGAAGCAAGAACGCCGCGACAGCCTAGACACTCTCATCATCCTCTAAAGTCCGAGGCACTCCCGGATATCCAAAATGCTGCGGCGCAGCCACGTCTTCACCGTGTTGACTGGCGCTGCGAATTTCTCCGCCAATTGCTCGCGGCTCCAGCCGTTATAGTACGCGAGAAGCACCAGCCGCTGACGGTCCGGCTCGAGCCGGCCGATACATTCCAGGAGCCGCTTCAATTCCTCGGACATCTCCCGGCGCGCCAGGGGATCGGGACTGTCGGCGGCAACTTCCATCGCCTGCGGCTGCTCCTCGATGGAGGCTTCCGTCTTCCTGCGCACGATATCGATGGCGCGGTTGCGCGCGATCGACGCCATCCACGTGATCGGCGACGACAGCGTCGGGTTGAACTGGCCGGCGCTGTTCCAGATCTTGACGTAGGTCTCCTGAATGACCTCCTCTGCGAGATCCTGTCGGCGCAAGATACGGTTGACGACGCCATAGAGTTTCGCGCGCGTGGCGCCATAGAGGCGCTCGAACGCCGCCTGATCGCGCTTCGCCACCGCCTCAATCAGCTCGACCAGCTCTGCTGGCGTCAGCATTCAGCCCCCTAATCTTGCCCCCTCTCCCGCCTGCGGGGAGGGGCTAGGGTGAGGGGGAGTCTCCGCAAGGGAGGTTGCAGAGGATTCGCGGAGAGCCCCACTCACCCGGATCGCATCCGGCGATGCGACATAGCCGAAGCTTTTGCTTCGGCGCCCTTTACCACTAACACGGCCGCCGGAAGGCGGCCTACTCCTCTCCCCGCAAGCGGGGCGAGGCGAACCATCCGCTACCATAGCGCGCGGCCGAGCCCGTCACCAAGGGGCGGCGCGGCACGCTGTGGACAGCGCACGCAAAAACCCGGACCTTGCGGGTCCGGGCTCGCAAATTCGCTCGTGCTTTTGACCGCCGGCTGCCTTTAGGCGACAGCGCCGATGCGGGAGCGCATCAAACCGATGCTGTCGAGATCCGCCTGCTCGCGGGCATTTTCCTCGGCGCGCTCGCGGGCCTGGTCGCGTTCGTCCAGCAGCTCGACCTTCTTCAGCTCCTCGAAGGCTTCGCCGAGCGCGGCCTTGGCTTCCTCGAGCTGGCCCCTGAGCTCGTCGGCCGAGCGGGTCAGGTTCTCGCGGCGCTGGATGGCGGCCTTGGCATAGGTCGGATAGGCGAAATGCGCGGGGTCATTGATCCCGGCGCGGTCCTGCTCGGTCTGGATCTCGCGATCAAGATCGATCGACATGCGCTGGAAGTCGGCGATCATGGATTCGATCTGGGCGACCCGGCGGCGCTTCTCGTCGACCTGAAACTTTTTCAGGCGGATGAGGGTATCACGTGACTTCATCGACTCGTACTCCCCAGAAGTCCCTTGGCTGCAAGACACACACACATTGGGACGGCACCGGTCTGCCCACAGGCCCCATAATGGCCAAGACCGGTTCTGCTACTCTGTGGGATCGGATGATGACGGGACAAAGTTAGCGTTCCGTTTCCAAATTACCGAGGATTTGCGCCAATTGGCGGTAGCCGTCGGCCAATGACGCATTTTCGTCCTTGCGCTGGCGCAGGAAGGCTTCGAGCGGCTCGTGCAGCCGGATCGCCTCGTCGACCTCGGGGCTGGAGCCGGCGCGGTAGGCGCCGAGCCGGATCAGCTCCTCCATGTCAGCGTAAGTCGCCATCACTGCCCGCGCCTTCTGGATGACAGGCCAGAACTGCGGATCCGCCGATTTCGGCATGGTGCGCGACACGGATTTGAGGATGTTGATGGCGGGGTAGCGGCCGCGCTCGGCGATCGAGCGCTGCATCACGATGTGGCCGTCGAGGATGCCGCGAACCGCATCCGCGATCGGCTCGTTATGATCGTCGCCGTCGACCAGCACCGTGAAGATCGCGGTGATGGCGCCTTCGCCGAGGCCCGGACCGGCGCGCTCCAAAAGCTTCGGCAACTCGGTGAAGACGGTCGGCGTGTAGCCCTTGGCGGTCGGCGGCTCGCCGGCGGACAACCCGATCTCGCGCTGGGCCATGGCGAAGCGCGTCACCGAGTCCATCAGGCAGAGCACGTCCTGGCCCTCGTCGCGAAAATATTCGGCCACCGCGAGCGTCAGATACGCCGCCTGCCGCCGCATCAGGGCCGGCTCGTCAGAGGTCGCGACCACGACGACGGAGCGCGCAAGCCCCTCCTCGCCCAAATCGTCCTGCAAGAACTCCTGCACCTCGCGGCCGCGTTCGCCGATCAGTCCGATGACGCTGACCGCCGCATCGACGTTGCGTGCGAGCATCGAGAGCAGCACCGACTTGCCGACGCCGGAGCCTGCGAAGATGCCCATGCGCTGCCCGCGGCAGCAGGTGAGAAAGGTGTTCATGGCGCGCACGCCGAGATCCAGCGGCGCGCCGACACGCTTGCGCGAATGCGCCGGCGGCGGCGCATTCCGATACGGCATCGGCGAGGCGCCTTGCGGCAACGGGCCCTTGCCGTCGATCGGCTCGCCCAACGCATTGACGACGCGGCCGAGCCAGGCCGACGACGGACGCACCTGATTGGCGGCGTTGGCGATCACCGCCTTGCACCCGCGACGCACGCCGTCCAGGCCGGCGAAGGGCATCACGACAGCATTGTTGCCGGAGAAGCCGATCACCTCGCAGGGAATGGACCGGTTGGCGCCGGTCTCGATCACGAGACGCGCGCCGACCGACATCGCGTGAATGGGTCCGGCCACCTCGACCATCAGGCCGCGAACGCCGACCACACGGCCATAGATGTTGACGCCGTCGATATCGCCGATCTGTTCGGCCAAAGCCTTCATGGGGCGTGCGCTTTCATCATCCGGGCTTTCACGGCAAAACCCTTAAATTTCGCCATATTTCTGAACGGCGCTTAACTTCGTGTTTACCCGCATCATTAATCATTGCGTCACTGTCTTTGTGACTGAGCGTGGCTCCCCTTCAGAAGAAGGCTGAGTCGCGGGAGTCGGTTAGACCCGACTCTTAAAGTGGAACTTGAACGGAGTCGGATAACGAAAGCTGCTTCACGCGCAAGACCTTAGGGCGATTCGACAAAAATTGCACCGGGGGGACTTGCGTTCCAGAATCAGGATTTGTTAACCATCTGTTGTCAGGATCCGAATCAGTTGTTCAAAGGCGTTTTGTTGAGTGCCGCGAATGCGGCCGACCTGACGCCCAGGAGCGGCGACTATGGGGAACTGGCATGCGCGTTTTGCTGATTGAAGATGACAGCGCCGTCGCGCAGTCGATCGAGCTGATGCTGAAGTCTGAGAGCTTCAACGTCTACACGACCGATTTGGGGGAAGAAGGCGTCGATCTCGGTAAATTATACGATTACGACATTATCCTTCTCGACCTCAACCTGCCCGACATGTCCGGATACGACGTGCTCAAGCAGCTTCGGGTCTCCAAGATCAAGACACCGATCCTGATCCTCTCCGGCCTCGCCGGCATCGAGGACAAGGTCAAGGGTCTCGGCGTCGGCGCCGACGACTACATGACGAAGCCCTTCCATAAAGACGAGCTGGTTGCCCGCATCCACGCGATCGTGCGCCGCTCCAAGGGACACGCCCAGTCGGTCATCCAGACCGGCGACCTCGTGGTCAACCTCGACACCAAGACGGTCGAAGTCGGTGGCCAGCGCGTGCATCTGACCGGCAAGGAATATCAGATGCTGGAGCTGCTTTCGCTCCGCAAGGGCACCACCCTCACGAAGGAAATGTTCCTCAACCACCTCTACGGCGGCATGGACGAGCCCGAGTTGAAGATCATCGACGTCTTCATCTGCAAGCTCCGCAAGAAGCTCGCCAACGCATCCGAGGGCCGCAACTTCATCGAGACCGTGTGGGGCCGCGGCTACGTGCTGCGCGAGCCGCACGAGCACGAAGAGCGCATTCCCGCCTGATCTCCGGGTTTACGTCGCGCGCCCCAGTCGGGCTCGCTCCTCCCAGCCTGGACCCCGCCGCAAATGGCGGGGTTTTGTTTTTTGGTCACGTCATGCACGGGGCAGCACCGGTGTGGCGAGGCGGCCGGCCGGACCGGGCAGCGCGCTGCCCCTCCCGCAGTCATCCGATCATCGCAAAGCCGATGATGAATCCGAATACCGAGGGTTGGAAGCACGAAGGAGACTACGAAACGCCGTCCAGAAACGCCGCACGACATCGAGACGCATTTCATTTGGCCCGATAATTTGTGCAGTGCGCCGCGCGCGCCGGGCAGCCAGGTTGTTTCTGGGGATCGAACCTATCGGCCCGGTGCAGCGACCAAGCGATCGTGCCAGAATTCGCAGGCGCCAAATTTGGACCTCCCATGATCCTGCAATCGCTCGCCGGCCTGCCCGCCTTCCTGGTCTATTTCTGCACGGGGCTGATTGCGATAGTGGCATATCTGTTCGTGTACACGCGGATCACACCGCACAACGAGTTCCAGCTGATCCGTGACAACGATCCTGCCGCGGCGATTGCGCTCGGCCTGAGCCTGCTCGGCTTCGTGGCGCCGCTGTTCAGCGCGATCGCGCACTCCGTCAACGTGCTGGACTGCCTGGTCTGGGCTGCAATCGCCCTGATCGTGCAGGTCGCCGTATTCTACATCGTCAAGATCCCGGTGCCGAACCTGTCGGGCCGGATCGCCGCGGGTGAGCTCGCGCCCGCCATCTGGCTCGGCCTGTCCTCGCTTGCTGCCGGCCTCCTGAACGCCGCCTGCATGATCTACTGACCATGCCCGCGAAGCCTCCTCCCAAGGATTTCGGCAAGCGCAGGCCGGCGGCATTAGCGTCGGCACCGCGGGAGCCGGTGAAGCGCTCCGGCCACGTCGCCCTGCTGGTGATGGGGACGATCGCGGTCGGCGCCAGCGCCTACACGCTGATGCCGCGGCGGAGTTGCGATCCCATGCCGGCCGGAACGACACCGCCCGGGGTGACAGCGCCTGGCGCGGCCGCGGCAACACCAACGGTGACCGATTGCAGCAGCAGCGGCCATGGCTCGTCGGGAAGCTCGCACTGGTCGTCGCGGTCCGGCTTCTCCAGCACCGACTCCCCGAGTCATTCCTCGTCCGGCGGCTCGTCCGATGGAGGTTCCGGCGGCGTCACGCGCGGCGGCTTCGGATCGTTCGCGCATGCTTTCTCGGGCGGCAGTTGACACGCGAGGTTTTGAACAACACCGCGCGCCGGTCCGGTTTAAGACGCGCGGGAGGACGCACCATGAAACGCTCGCGAAGGGTCATGCTCACGCTGATGGGAAGCGCCGCGGTCAGCGCCATCTCGACGGGATTCACCAGGCGCGAGCGTCCCTGCGGCTCCGGGCTCGAAGCCGTGCCCGGTATCGACGGCAAGCCGTATTGCCGGCCGAGCCATGGCGGCTTCGGCGGCACGCTGCACCGCATGCACGGTAGCAATCATGGTCAAGGTCATGGTGGCCACGGCGGGCACGGTGGCGGCTGACACATGCAACGCATCATTTGTCCCGAGCGCGACGACTGGCAACAGACGGCCGAGCAATGCGGCTTCGCCTTCCACACGATCGATGGCGAGCGCTATTGGGACGAGCGCGCCTATTACGCCTTCACGCTCGATGAGATCGAACGCTCGATCGAAACCCCGACCGGCGAGATCGATGCGATGTGCCTGGAGCTCGCCGGCCGGGTGATCGGCAACGAGCAGCACTTGCGGCGCTTGAAGATTCCGGACGCGTTCTGGGATCTCATCTCCGAGAGCTGGGAGCGCGACGACCGCAGCCTGTATGGCCGTCTCGATCTTAGCTTTGACGGTCAAACTCCGGCAAAGCTGCTCGAATACAACGCGGATACGCCGACCTCGATCTTCGAGGCCGCGGTGTTTCAATGGACCTGGCTCGAGCAGGCGATCGAGCGGCGCATCATCCCTGCGCGCGCCGACCAGTTCAACTCGATCCACGAGCGGCTGATCGCTGCGTGGAAGGAAGTTGCCGCGACCACGCATCTGCACCTCACCGGCACCACCGCCAACGAGGAAGACGCCGGCACGCTTGCTTACCTCGAAGACACCGCGCGTCAGGCAGGCCTGTCGACGACGCTGCTCGACATCGAAGAGATCGGCTGGCGTGACGACGTCGGCGGCTTCGTCGATCTCGATAACAACGTCATGAAGCTGGTTTTCAAGCTGTATCCCTGGGAATGGATGTTCCACGACGCTTTCGGCGCAAAGCTTAGCGGCGCGCCGACACGCTGGATCGAACCCCCGTGGAAGGCGGTGCTCTCCAACAAGGGCATCCTGCCGCTGCTCTGGGAGATGTTTCCGAACCATCCCAATCTGCTGCCGTCCTTCTTCGAGGACGACCCGCGCGCCGCGGAGCTCGGCAGCTCCTACGTCCGCAAGCCGCTGCTGTCGCGCGAGGGCGCCAACGTCACACTGGTCTCGGCTGGAATGTCCCTCGACGAGCACGCCGGCCCCTACGGCGCCGAAGGTTTCGTGCGCCAGGCGCTGTCGCCGCTGCCGAACTTTTCGGGTGTCTATCCGGTGATCGGAAGCTGGCTCGTGAACCACGCGCCGTGCGGGCTTTCGATCCGCGAAGACGGGAGCCCGATCACGGGCAACGGCTCGCGCTTTCTGCCGCACGCGATCTTGTGAGCGATGCGTCATTCCGGGCTTCGCACTTGGGCGCGGCCCCGGAATGACGGGGAGATGATTACCGCGCCGCGGCGACCTTCAATGGCTGCGGCATCAGCCCACCCATCGGACGGCCGGAGCGCGCGGGATTGAGCTGGTAGAGACCACGGCGGTCGGACGCGGGGCGGAACGCGTCGGTGATCCCGACCACGGACTCGGCAGCGCCCAACAGCAGCGTGCCGTCGGCTTCCAGGCCCTTCGCCATGCGTTCAAAGATCATGG
The DNA here is from genome assembly GCF_054057515.1 of Bradyrhizobium sp. USDA 4474. NCBI lineage: Bacteria > Pseudomonadati > Pseudomonadota > Alphaproteobacteria > Hyphomicrobiales > Nitrobacteraceae > Bradyrhizobium > Bradyrhizobium sp. USDA 4474. Next base: position 2,205,280 of record NZ_JBSRZJ010000002.1, read on the forward strand.
CCTTGGTGTCCTGATCGAAATAGATCAGCACGTTGCGGCAGAAGATCACGTCGAACGTGCCGAGATGCGAGAAGTCCTGCAACAGATTGAGCTGGCGGAACTGCACCATCGACCGGACATCGGCATTAAGCTGCCAGACGTCGCTGCTTTGCGTGAAGTATTTCATCAGGAGCTGGATCGGCAGGCCGCGCTGCACCTCGAACTGGCTGTAGATGCCAGTCTTGCACTTCTCCAGCACGTCTTGCGACAAATCGGTGGCAACGATCTCGATGCGCCAGCCGGCGAGTGCTGCGCCCATCTCCTTCAGGCACATCGCGATCGAATAGGGCTCCTGCCCGGTCGACGACGCCGCCGACCAGATGCGCAAGCTTTTGCGTGCCGCGCGGGCCTTGATCAGGCCAGGCACGATGCTGTCGCGCAGATGATCGAACGGGATCCTGTCACGGAAGAAGAACGTCTCGTTCGTGGTCATGGCCTCGACCACGTCGGTCGCAAGCCTTCCGTCGCCGTTCCTGATCTTCAGCACGAGATCGGAGATTCCGGGCAAGCTCGCCTTGCGGGCCAGCGGCAACAGCCTGCTCTCGACCAGATATTGCTTGTCGGGCGAGAGATCGAGGCCGGAGCGTTCCTTCAGGAACTTGCGCAGATAATCGTAGTCAGCGGGCGTCACGAGCGGTCTCCCGCGAACAGGCGGTTGACCTTGGCGCCGATCTGGTTGAGCGGCAGGATCGCCGCGCAGATGCCGGCATGGGCAGCCGCACCCGGCATGCCCCAGACCACGCTGGACGCTTCATCCTGCGCGATCACGTTGCCGCCGGCGGCGACGATGTCCTTGCCGCCGCGCATGCCGTCCGAGCCCATGCCCGTCAGGATTACGGAGAGGATGTTGCCGTGCCAGACATCGACGGCGGACGTGAAGAGCGGATCGACCGCGGGCTTGCAGAAATTGACGGCGGGACCGTCGTCGAGCGCGATCGCGGCGTCCGCGCCGCTGCGCACGACGCGCATGTGCTTGCCACCAGGCGCGAGATAGATGCGACCCGGCTTGACCTGCTCGCCGTCAACAGCCTCGGCTGCAGGCTTACGGCTCGTACGTGCCAGATGTTCGGCGAGAATGGTGGTGAAGGTCGGCGGCATGTGCTGGGTAATCAGCACCGGGTAACGGTCGATCACCGGGCCGAGCTCGGCGACAAGCGCCATCAGCGCCTGCGGGCCGCCGGTCGAGGAGCCGATCAACAGCACCTTCGGCGTCTGGGTCGAGAACGGACGCGTTGTCACCGTGCCTGAGAACAGGGCATGCGGGGCGGCCGGAGACGATGCGGGCGCCGCAGCAGGCCGCGCGACGGCAGGTGGACGTGCAATCGGTACAGCAGAGCTCGCGGGCGCCAGCGGCGGGCTCGCCACGGCCGGCTTCCGACGCAGCCGTGCGCCGAGGTGACGAATCTTCTGGATCAGGTCGTGATGGAAGATATCGGCGGCGGAGGTCTCGCGGGTCGATTCCGGCTTCGGAATATAGTCGGCCGCGCCGAGCGACAGCGCCTTGAAGCTGATCTCCGCGTTGCGGCGGGTCAGCGTCGAGGCCATGATGATGACGAGATCGCGCTTCTTCGCGAGCAGCTGCGGCAGCGCCGAGAGGCCGTCCAGCTCGGGCATTTCGATGTCGAGCACGGCAACGTCAGGATTGATGCGTTCGATCTGGTTGACCGCTTCGAGCCCGGTGCGCAGCGAGGCCGCGACCTCCATGTCGTGCTCGGCGCCGATCCAGCGCGAGATGAGGCCACGGATGACGACGGAGTCGTCGACGACCATCACCCGCAGCGGTCCCGCTTCGCGCGACGGGCCCGTGGTCGAATTACCTGCGAACGCAACACTCATTACTCACCAACTCAGACTGAAACGGTTCAGTTGAAGACAATCGCCGAAGGAGCCGTCCAGCCTCCGGCGTTCGCTCAGATAAGGCCGACTTCCTGGAACTTCGCCGTGACGATGTCCTTGTCGAACGGTTTCATGATGTACTCGTTGGCACCCGCATGCAGCGCGCGCGCGATATGCGCGACGTCGTTTTCGGTGGTGCAGAACACCACCTTGGGCTGGTCGCCGCCGGGCATCCGACGCAGATGGCCGAGGAACTCATAGCCGTCCATGACCGGCATGTTCCAATCGAGCAGTACGGCATCGGGCAACCCGCGCTTGCAGGCCTCCAGCGCCTTCTCACCATCCTCGGCTTCGAGAATCTGGAAGTCGAGGCCTTCCAGGATCCGGCGCGCAACCTTGCGGATGACGCTGGAATCATCAACGACGAGACACGTTCGCATGTGAACCTCCTGTCCCCTTGGCGGGGGCATTTCCAATTGCTTGGCGGTCGGCGGCAACGCCGCCGTATCAGGCCGCCATCATCTCGGGCGCGAGCTCGAGCACGCGATCGACGTCGAGGACGACCATGAGCTGTCCGTCGAGCCGGTGAACGCCGCCGGCGAGCTTGGCCATGCGGGGGTCGAGGTTGACCGGGTTCTCTTCCTTGCCATCCTCGGGCAGGCGCAGCACCTCGCCGATCTGATCGATCAGGAGGCCATAGGATTCGCCGCGCAGGTCGACACCGACCGCCATCGGCGTCTTGCCGTCCTCGTCCCTGGGCAGGCCGAGACGGGCGCGCATGTCGATGACGGTGACGATGCGGCCGCGCAGGTTCAGAACGCCTGCGATCTCGTGCGAGGACAGGGGAACGCGGGTGACGCGCTCCGGCATGAACACGTCCTGGACGCGCGAGATCGGCAGGCCGAACAGCTGGCCGCCGATCATCGCGGTGACGTATTCGACCATGGCGCCTTCGCCGATCTGGGTCTTCTTGCTCATACCGTCTCCCCTGGTCCCTCGCCGCTCTCTGGTTTGAGCATGATCATTTCGGAAAACCGCATCACACTTGTCCGGATCATGCTGTTACGCCGCGGCCCGGCTCAGCTCGGAGGCACCGGCGGCGCCCGCGGTCTGCTCCTTCAGCGCCGCGATCAGACCGGGACGGTCGAACTTGGCGACATAGTCGTGGAAGCCGGCCTGACGGCCGCGCTCGATCGCCGCCGGCGACACCAGGGCGGACAGGCCGATGATCGGCATCGCACCCAGATTGCTGTCGGAGCGGATCGTTTCCGCGAACTCGAACCCGTTCATGTCGGGCATCTCGATGTCGGTCAGCACCACGTCGAAGCTCTGCGCACGCAGGGCGGCCAGGCCCTCCTGCGCGGTCGGCGCGGTGCGGACACGGTAGCCGGCGGCCTTGAGCACCGGCGCCAGCATGTTGCGGAAGAAGGCGCTGTCGTCGACCAGCAGCACCGACTGCGAATGCATCGACGGCTTCATCTCCTTGCGGGTGAACCAGTCGGCGAACGCCATGGGCAGGAAGTGGCCGACATCGATCACCTCGGTGGCCTGGCCCTTGATCACGGCCGAGCCGAGGATGCCGCTGGCCGAGCCGCCGACCTCGATGTTGAGGCGTTCCTCGACGATGTCGATGATCTCGTCGACGACGAGGCCCATGGAGCGGCCGTCATCGGCGAACACCAGGATCGGCTGGGCGCCCTGGCTCGCGATGGTGACGCCGTCCATGGAGACGAGCGGCATCAGCTGCTCGCGGTACTGCACCATGTAGCGGCCGTTGCTGAACTCGATCTTGTCGGCGGGGAGCTCTTCGAGGCGGGTGACGAGCCCGAGCGGGACCGCCTTGGGCTGGTTGGAGCCGGCGCGGAACACCAGCAGCGAAGTGGTCTGCTCGCCCGAGCCGATATGGTGCGCGCCATTGTCATCGCCCATGTCGTGGGCCGAGGAGCCGGCGGCGCCGAGCGCTTTGGCAATGCCGTTGGGGTCGATGATCATGATGACCGCGCCATCGCCCAGGATGGTGTTGCCCGAGAACATGTCGATGTGACGCAGCTTCGTCGACATCGGCTTGACCACGATTTCCTCGGTGTGGAACACGCCGTCGACGACGATGCCGAAGGTCTGGCTGCCGACCTGGGTGACCACGATGAAGCCGTTCTCGGGATCGGACGCCGCGCCGTCGTCGATCTTCAAGAGCTTCTTCAGGTGGATCAGCGGCAACAGCTTGTTGCGCAGCCGCAGCACCGCGGTGTCCTTGATGCGCTCGATGCGGTGCTCGCTGTTGGCGCGGGCGCGCACCAGCTCGACCACCGAGAGCTGCGGGATCGCAAAGCGGTCACCGGCGGCCTCCACGATCAGGGCCGAGACGATCGCCAGCGTCAGCGGGATCTTGATGGTGACGGACGAGCCCTCGCCGGCGACCGACTTGATGTCGATGGTGCCGCCGATCTGGTCGATGTTGGTGCGGACCACGTCCATGCCGACGCCGCGCCCCGATACCGAGGTGATGGCGGCCGCGGTGGAGAAGCCGGGCGCGAAGATGAACTTGTGGATCTGGGCTTCCGACATCTTCTCGAGCTCGGCCTCGGTGGCCAGACCGGAGGAGATCGCCTTGGCCTTGATCTTCTCGGTGTTGAGGCCGCGGCCGTTGTCGGCGATGCAGATGATGATGTGGCCGCCTTCGTGATAGGCGGAGAGGCGGATGGTGCCCTGCTCGCCCTTGCCGTTCGCGGTGCGCTCGGCGGGGGTCTCCAGGCCGTGATCGGCGGAGTTGCGCACCATGTGGGTGAGCGGGTCCTTGATCAGGTCGAGCACCTGACGGTCGAGCTCGGTGTCGGCGCCGTGCATCTCCAGCTCGATCTGCTTGCCGAGTTCGGATGAGAGATCGCGCACGATGCGGGGCAGCTTCTGCCAGGCATTGCCGATCGGCTGCATGCGCGTCTTCATGACGCCTTCCTGCAGCTCGGCGGTGACGTTGGAGAGGCGCTGCAACGGCACCTTGAACTCGGTGTCCTCGTTGCGCCTCGAGATCTCCAGCAGCTGGTTGCGGGTCAAGACCAGCTCGGAGACCATGGTCATCAGATGCTCCAGCGTATCCACGTTGACGCGGATCGACTGGTTGGCGATGCGCTCGCCTTCGGAAGCCACCTCGTCGGCCATCGACTTCTTCGGCGCGGCCTTCTCCCTGACCGGCTTTGCAATTTCCTTGCTGGTTTCCTTTTCCCTGGCAGCCGGGGCTGCAGCAGCGGGCTCGGCCTTCGCTTCAGCCCCGGCAACCGGCGCAGGCGCTTCGATCGCGGTCTCGCGGAAGGCGCGCTCGAGCTCGTCGAGCGAGACTTCGCCCGGACGCAAGGGGCGCTCCAGCGTCTGCTCGATCAGCGTGCCCGTGGTCATCTCCTTGGCCGGCGCAGCGCTTGGTGCTTCCGGCACCAGCGGCGGCGCGTCGGCAACGGCAACGGCAGCCGCGGCGCCCGCGGCCGGCATCGGCTGCGCCGAGCCTGACGCGATCGGCGAAGCCGACGCCGACATGGCGGCCATGCCCTGCTCGACCATCGCTTCCAGCTTGTCGATGAGATCGCGGTCGTTGCCTTCGGGCTCGGCTTCGGTGGCCTCGAGACCTGCGAGGATCTCCTTGATGCGGTCGATCGAGGACAGGATCAGCGTCACCGCCGCACCCGTCACCGGCATGCCGTCGCGGAATTTGCTCATCAGGGTCTCGCCGGCATGCGCCAGCGCTTCAAGCCGCGGCAGACCCAAGAAGCCGCACGTACCCTTGATGGTGTGGACCAGGCGGAAGATGTTATCCAGGATCTTGGCGTTGTTCGGCTCCTGCTCGAACTTCACCAGCTGATTGTCGACGGTGTCCAGGCTCTCGCTGGTCTCCGTCAGAAACTCCCGCAACAGATCATCCATGAAAACAGGCCTTCATACAGGGAGGGCGCGCACGAGGCGTGATGCGCCATTCAGAATGGGGCCAGCTTCACCGCAAAGCGTTTAATATTGGTTGAGTATGTGCAAAAGAACGGAACCAACAAGGAGATAAGGCGCTCCGGACAAGCCGAAGCGCCTTGTAAAGATTCGATTAAGGCTTGGAAGCGGTGCGCGCGTTTACGAAGCGGTAACGATGATGGCTTCGCCCTCCAGCCTGAGCGTCACGGTGAGTCCGCAGGCCTGCGCCAGCAGCCGCGTGTAATAAGGCTGGATCGCGTGCGCGTCCGCCGCCGGTCCGCGTTCACCACTCAGAAGCTCGGAGATGTTCTGCGGCAGGCGTGCGTTGTGTCCGGTTGCGGTGATGCGGAAGCTCATCGTCTCGCCTTCGCCGATCGGATCGACCGTCAGCATGCCACCGCGCGGGATCGTGTGCTGCGACACGACCAGCATATTGAGCAGCAGCTTGACGCGGTTCTTCGGCATCAACAGCCGCGGCAGATTCCATGTGATCGTGCACTTGCCGTCCTCGATGTGGCCGCGCGCCATGGTCTGGGCGTCGCCGAGGTCGATCTGCGCGCCGGAGGAGCCGGCGGCGCCGAAGGCAAGGCGGCAGAACTGCAGACGGGCGGAAGCCGTCTTGGCACTCTTGCGGATCAGCTCGAGCGCGAATTCCCGATCTTCGGGCTTGGGGTCGTCATCGAGCACCTCGAGCCCATTGACGATGGCGCCGACCGGGCTGATGAGATCATGACAGACCCGCGAGCACAGCAGCGCCGCGAGTTCGAGCATATCGGGAGTGGAAGCGGTACCTGAAGACGGAGCGTCAGACATAAAGGGTTCCTGGAATTGCACGGCGCGGACGCGGCGAATCACGCATGCTTGACGGATGTTGCGGGTTCTATCATTCGCCAGCCCGTGCCAGCTAGCTTGCGATAGGCTGGAAGCGGCCGTAAGGAGCACGGACGAATCACGTGACGGGAGGCGAGACTTGCCAATCAATGGGGCATGCCGGTGAGGATCATCGACGGCGAGGCTGCATCCCCGCTCATGGAGCCCCTGAGCGCACTTGTGGTCCAGGCCGGCGAGGCGATCCTGGCCGTCAACCGCGCGGCGATGCGGGTCGACGGCAAGCAGGACGGCTCGCCCGTGACCGAGGCCGACCTCGCCGCCGACCGCATCATTGCCGAGGGCCTGGCCAGGCTTGCGGGCGACGTGCCGACGTTGTCGGAAGAGCGGTGCCAGCTCGCCTCGCCGCCATTTCGCGGCAGCTTCTTCCTGATCGATCCGCTCGACGGGACCAAGGAGTTTGTCGCCGGCCGTGACGAATTCACCGTCAACCTGGCCCTCGTGACCCAGGGCGTGCCATTGCTCGGCATCGTCAGCGCGCCCGCGCTCGGACTGCTCTGGCGCGGCATCGTCGGCCGCGGTGCCGAGCGCGTGCCGTTCGACGGAACGACTATCGGCGCTGCCGAGCCGATCCAGACCCGCAAGCTGCCCCGGCATGGCGAGCCCTGGGTTGCGGCGGTGAGCCGCTCGCACGGCGACCCCACCAGCGAAGCGTTCATCGATAGCAGGCCCAACGCCGTCAGAAAGACCTGCGGCTCGGCCGTCAAGTTCGGCCGGATCGCGGAGGGCAGCGCCGACATCTACCCCCGCTTCGGGCCGACCTGCGAATGGGACGTCGGGGCGGGCTGTGCGGTCGTGACCGCGGCCGGCGGCAAGGTGACCGACGGCAAGGGGGGCGCGCTCCGGTTCGGCGAGCGCGGCGATACCGGCTTCATCATCCCGGCGTTCATCGCCTGGGGCGATGCCGGCGCGGACATGCGTTACTGACTGAGCTTGTCCTGGAGCGCCGGCCAGCGCTTGCCGACTTCATACAGGAAGCGCTCCGGATCCTTGGCGAAGGCATCGCGGTTGTCTTCGCGGCTGAACAGATAGAGCCGCTGCGCCGAAATCACGAAGAAGCGGGGATTGCCGGCAATGGTCACGCCCCGCGCGATATCGGCCGGATCATAGCCTCCGAACTGCGGCCCATAGATTTCGGGGTGGGCCAGGAATTCCGCCCGGTCGCCGTCGTTCCGGAAGCGCCAGACAGCGCCCCATAGGTTGGCCTCGAACTCCGCCGTTCCCAACTCGGCCGCGCCATCGACGAAATAGGCCACGGGATCGAAGCCTTCGATGGCAACGCCCGAGTAGCGATTGACGACAATCCGCTCGGTGGTGGCGGCGTGGGCCGGCGATCCGGCGCAGATCAGCCAAACGACCGCCAGCAGGCAGACCAGACGGCCGATCAAGGCGATTCCGGGGCGCAAAGGGCTATCTTCCTGCCGTTGTGCCGTCATAGTTGCTGCGGATAACATCCGAGTCGAGGGGACATCCGGCGCAACCTAGAGCCGTGCCTGTTGGCATCAGGTTAAGGGAAGCGGACCGGAATCGATACCAGGGGTTCTTTTATGACTTTCGCATCACGCCTTGCCGCAGTGGCGCTCGTCGCGCTGGCCGGCTGGATCGTGCCGGCCTCCGCCCAGACAGCCGCACCGCCGCCCGATCTGCCGCCGCCACAGCGGACCCCGTCGCCCAATACGTATGGGCCGGACGAACTCGTCACCGCCGGCCACCACTTCTTCGGCAACGTCTCCCGCGGGCTTGCCTCGATCATCGAGAAGGCGGTCAGCCAATGGGGCCTGCCCAACGGCTACATCCTCGGCGAGGAAGGCTCCGGCGCGTTCGTCGCCGGCCTGCGCTATGGCGAAGGCACGCTCTACACCAAGAACGCCGGCGATCTGCGCGTCTATTGGCAAGGTCCATCGCTCGGCTTCGATTGGGGCGGCGACGGCGCGCGCACCATGACGCTGGTCTATAATTTGCCCGCCACCAACGCGATCTACCAGCGCTTCGCCGGCATCGACGGCTCGGCCTACATCATCGGCGGCTTCGGCATGACGGCGCTCACCGCCAACAACATCGTGCTGGTGCCGATCCGCTCCGGCCTCGGCTTACGCCTCGGCGCCAATATCGGCTACCTGAAATACACGCCGCGCGCGACCTGGAACCCGTTCTAGGGTTCTCTCCTCCGATCCAGTTGAGGATTCACGTTAACAACAGGGCGGGGCTGGCTTTTTGCCGGCACGCCATGCATTGTCTTTGGTAAATTTTTCCTTAGCTCGCGGAGTTCTGCCCCATGGTCGAACCGATCATGTACCTGGCGATCGGTTTTCTGCTGTCGATGCTGTGCGGGCTGGCCATCGTGCCGCTGGTGCATAACCGCGCGGTCCGCCTGACCACGCGCCGGCTCGAGGCCGCAACGCCGCTGTCGATGGCGGAGATTCAGGCCGACAAGGACCAGCTCCGCGCCGAATTCGCCATGTCGGCGCGCCGGCTGGAGATGAGCGTCGACCAGCTCAAGAACAAGACCACGAGCCAGCTTGCCGAGCTCGGCAAGAAGAGCGACGCCATTAACCGCATGAAGATCGAGCTCGGCGAGAAGAACGCCACGATCTTCGCGCTCGAGGCCCGCGAGAAGGCGGTCAAGGAGCAGCTCCGCGCCACCGAAGAGGAATTCAACACCAAGACAGAAGCGCTGCGCGCCGCCGAGATCGCGCTGGCCGACAAGCAGGCCGAGCTCGCAAAAATCAATTCCGAACTGTCCGACCGCTCGATGATGGCGGAGAGCCGTCAGGTCGAGCTGGTCGCGGTGCGCGCCCAGATCGAGGAGCTGAAGAATCGCGTCGGCGATGCCGAGAAAGAGTTCACCGCGACGCAGGCCCGCCTGACGCAGGAGCGCACCGAATCCGAGACCGCTTCGCGCGAGCTCGGCGATGCCCGCGGCCGCGTCGAGAATCTGAGCCAACGCGTCACCGAGCTCGATCGCCAGCTGATCGTGCAGGTCAAGGAAGCCGAGATGCTCTCGGGGCGCGTCGCCGACCTCGAAGGTCGTCTTGCCACGCAAGGCAAGCTGCTCGCCGAGCGCGACTATGAGAACAACCAGCTCCGCCAGAGCAACGAAGGCTCCGAGCGCATCATCAAGGAGCTGCGCGTCGAGATCGCGGCCTTGAGCGGCGGCAAGTCGTCGGCCGCAATGGAGACGCTGCGCACCGAGAAGGCCGCGCTGGAAGAGCAGCTTCGCACCGCGCGCGACGAGCGCGCCAAGCTTCAGCGCGACATCAACGCGATCCAGCAGCAGGCCGAGAGCTCCTGGGCAACCGAGCGCATGGAGAACGCGTTGCTGCGCGAGCGTATCAACGACATCGCCGCCGAGGTGGCAAAGCTCGCGATGCAGCTCGAGGGCCCGAACTCGCCGATCGAGGCGATGCTGGCGGCCGAAGCCGGCCAGCCGCCGAAGCAGGGCCCGCGGCCGGCCAACGGCGTTGCCACCAATGGCGCCGCCGCAGCCGCCCTGCCCGAAGGCGGCGGAACGCTGGCCGAGCGCATCCGCGCCCTCCAAGCCCACGCCTCCCGCGCCCGCCAGCAGGGCGCGTAAGCGGGCCGAAATCAGGCCTCGCCGCGAATTCGATGGATTGAAGCAAGGTTTTCAGCGCCTCAACCCACCTGAAAACTTGACACCTCGGGCTCCCACTTCTAAATCGCGGGCTCTGATGCGCCGGCCGGCCGAACAGTCCGGCCGTCTGCATGATGGTCCCGGGCGCATAGCTCAGCGGGAGAGCGTTCCCTTCACACGGGAGAGGTCCAAGGTTCGATCCCTTGTGCGCCCACCATCAATGTTCCTGTAAGTCCAGCGTCCGCATCTGTTTGAGACTATATCGGTGCTGGGCGTTGAGCTCTTTTTTTGTGCTGAGTGGCTTCGTGCTCGCGCCACAGATTTGCACGGTGATCGGTCGAGGGCGGTCCACGCGCAACATTGCCATATTCTGGGTCAGGCGCTGGATGCGCACCGTGCCGGCCTACGTCATCGCCATGCTCGCGGTTTCAATCACGGCTCACGAGTGTGGTCAGGTGACTTTTTTCGATACCCGTTCTGTCGATTCCATCGCCTACGGGTTTTTGTTGCATCTAGCGATGCAGCGCGCCGATATCTTTCGTCACGACTTTCGCTGGCTTATTCGCGGGGGGCTTCCTACTTACGGAGGCGATCACGCCGTCCTGGTATTCGCTCCCCGCACATTTATTCCCGTTCTATCAAGCATTCGTCGGGGCAGCAGCGATATTGCTGGCGTTGCGGCTCGACACGATGGTTGCGAAGTCGCGCGCTTTGACCGCCCTCGGGCTGTTCTCGGGCCGCCTCTCATATTCCACCTGGTCTTGTTGAATGCGCTGGTGTCGGCATTTCCACATGCGTCGATTTTGATATCGCTGCCGGCGTACGTGCTCATCCTGATCGCGTTGGCGGCATTGATGTACCACGCGGTCGAAAAGCCCATCTTCGGCGCAGCAGCCGGACTTCGAACGGCCGCCGCAAATCGCGTTGGAAATTCATGGGCCGTCCCTGCCCCTCGGGGCCCCCACAGCGATGCGGAGCGAAACGCACCCAATCCCAAGCCCCTTCCGACGGGATAGGTTGGCTGGTGTGGCAACGGCTATGACATCGACGTACATGGTCTCCTCTTCACGCGGGAAAGGTCCAAGGTTTGATTCCTTGTGCGCCAACTATCCATCTTGCGGCCAATTGCGTGCCGTGGATCACTGATGTACCTGAGGTGAGCATCAGCCTGCCGCTCACGCGGCCATATTCCCGGAACTTGCATGGCAGCGGAAGCAACCAACAAACCGCACTTTCGCATCCGCCGCGCGGCGAAGGGGGGCCGCAGGGCCGCCGCGGCTGCGCCTGATATCGAGGAGAAGATTCTCGATGCGGCCGAGTTCGTGTTCGGGCATTTCGGCTTCCGCGGAGCAACGACCGCGCTGATCGCCAAGAAGGCGTCGGTGGCGAAGGCCCACATCTACTATTATTTCGAGGACAAGGAGGATCTGTATCGCGCGATCCTCGAACGCGCGATGAACAAATGGGCGAGAGACATGGAGTCCCTCGACGCCACGGCCGACATCGAGACCGTTCTCGTGCGGTACATCCACAAGAAGATCGATTTCTCCCGCGAACATCCGCACCTGTCGCGCATCTACGCGAACGAGATCATCAGCGGTGCACCTTTCATCGGCAGCTTCATCGAGAAGGTCTCGACGCCGAAGCTGCATGAGAAGACCAAGGCCATCGAGGCATTGGCCGCGCGCGGAGCCATTCGGCCGATCAGCGCGGCCGATCTGTTCTTCTGTATCTGGGCAATGACGCAGGCCTATGCTGATTTTTCCAGCCAGATGACCATCATGAAGCGCAAGCGTCAGCTGGAGCAGGCTGACTACGAAGCCGCCAAATCCACGATCGTACAGCTCGTGCTCGGCGGGCTTGGTTGTTCGACGTCCGATCCCAAGGCGGCGCCGAGCACCAGGGGCGGCTGATCGCCGCCACGTTCGGCGGCAATTGTCGGCGTCTCAAAGCATTTGCGCCTGACCGGGTATCGCGAAGCGGCGCCTTGCGGGTCGCCTGCCTATTAATTGAGCAATCGTCCGGGTGCCTGCGCCGGCGCACGTATGCGCCGACGCCAATCTCCTTTCGCCCTTTCACGGCCGCGCTTTCCACCCTTGACCGATCGTTATAGATTCTTGAACGATCGTTATGTACCTAAGCCAGCCTGAGATGTTGCTGACCCGCCGGGCCGGGAGCGAGACATTGCAGCTGTCGACGAGGACATGAAGAGTATGAGACGCCTACTCCCCTATCTCGCCGCCCCCGTCATCCTCGGAGCTCTGGCTTTCGCCGCGCATCTATTCTGGAGCAGCGACCATCGGCGCTCTACCCTGGACGCCGATCTACTCGGTTTCAGGCGCGTCCATGGCGTACGGCTGGTCATGAGCAAGATCTCCGCCGAACGAGGACCTGCCAACAGCGCGACGACCGAGACGGCAAGGGAGGAACCCTTGACTGCGGACGTCGCGAACCGACGGCGATGAGGCCGTGACCCCTATGCGATCTCGAGGAGCTCGAGCTCCTGCGCACCGGAACCGACGACGTCGCCGGCGGCCTTGCCCATCAGCGACTTTGCGACCGGCGAGACGAACGAGATCGAGCCGGCCTTCGGGTCTGCTTCATCCTCGCCGACGATGCGGTAGGTCTGCACACGGCCGTCGGCGCGACTGAACGTCACTGTGCTGCCAAAGGCGACGATCGCGGTCGAAGCCGGATTGGGAACCAGTTGCGCCGTGCGCAGCCGTTCGGCGAAGTAGCGCATGTCGCGCAATGGTACCGCGGATTGCCGGCGCTTCTCGTTGACGTCATCGACGGTTTGCGCGGCTTCATAGGCCTCGCGCGCTTGCTGGAGCTGTGCCTGCAAGGCTTGCAAGCCCGTCTCCGTCACGAGGTTTGGATGCGGCGAGATCGGCCGATCCGGCAACAGCGTCTCGGACGCGGTCTCCGCGCTTTCTTCCTTGGTAAAGGCAACGCTCAATTCGTAGATCCTGTCGAACGGTTCCGGAGTGACCGCCGCGCCATCACACCGCGAGCCTGCGGCGATGATCCCTGACTATATCTCAAGTTCGACGAAACGGCGCAGCTTGAAGACGAGGTCGGGCAGCGCCTGGCGGAACCGGGTCGCATTCTGGAAACTGGTCGAGAACGGCTCGAAGGTGATCATCGCATTCCAGTGCCTGTAACCGTAGACCGTGACCGAGACGCCGGACGCCGGAAAACTCTCGATCTTGCGCAACTCGCCGAGCACGAGATCGGCAATGGCCTCCGCCGGGAGGAGCCGCTTGCCATCCGGGGTCAGGGGTTGACTAGGAGGCGCGACCGGCTTCGCCGCAGCCAACGTTTCATCGGGAGCATCCTGAAGCTTCGGTGACTCGGCTTGCGGGAGCTCAGGCACCACAGCGACCGGGTCGGCGACCGGCGCGACTGGGAGGAACTCGGCGAGCGCCGGCGGGCTGGCCGCCTCTGCGCGCTTGTTACCGCCCAGGATGCTGCTGATCATGGCGACCAGGCCAGCATCCTTCGCATCGTCACTCATCTGAACGTTCCCCGGTGCCCTGGCCTAATGTAACACCGGCACAGGAGAGCGCCACAAGGGCTGCCGATCAGACCACGGCGTCACTCCTGCATGGCTCCAACCGTTTCCACCACCGCGCAACGCGGGTGGATCTCGCGCCGCGGCAGGATCCGTCACTGCTTCTCGAACGGAATATATCGCTGGTACTCCTTCGGCACCGAGCTGCGATAGCGCCCCGGAACGGTGCCGTTGTCGATCGAATGATCGATCTCCTGCTGCCGCGTCATCTTCTTCGCCGGCTTCTTCGCGGCGCTCTTCTTCGACCTGGCCGGTGGGGTCGAATCATCGGTGGTCGCAGCCGGCGGCGTGGTCGCAGCAGGCGCCGGGCCGGATGCGGCGGCCGGCAGCGTGGCACCGTTGGCCGGCGCGCCCTGCGCCAGCGCGAGCGGTGATTGCGTGATGAGCGCCAGTGCGGCGGCTGCAGCCAGCCAATATGATTTTTGCATCAGGACCTCCAAACTGTCTGATCCTCAATAGGCGCAGCGTAGTTGGATCGACGTGTGCACGTCCGCCAAGGATAGGCGGGAGGGCGGTTGCGCCGCTGCACCGAGCGGGTGACGAGAGATGATGCGAGGCCGTCCGCGCCATGCGGGCGGCCCTTGTCGCTCAAAGCCTGATGAGACCAAAGTGTTGGGCTATCCCTCACCCCGACGGAAAAGGTGCCTCAATAGCAGGGCGGATGGGGGTAGTAGCCACAGGCCCTGCGATAGCCATATGCTCCATAAGCGGCGGCTCCCGCCGCTGCCGCGCCATAGTAAGCTCGCCGATGCACCCGGCGATTGACGCCAGCTACGCTCATCGGTGTGAGCGGTCGCCCAACTCTCGCTTCGGCACGGTCAACGGATACCGATAGCACCGTCAACGGCGAGTAACGAGGCGACAACGGAACGACCGCAAGCACCGCAGCCGTCGCAATCAATCCAAGAAGCCTGGCATTTCCCGTCATGTTGCTCTCCCTATGAGGCGATGATCAAACACGACGTGACACGACACATTGCGTCTCACCGTTGATATGAATCAATGGGAACCCATAACAGGCCGAGGCAGTCTCCCGGCTCCACGCCCGGCGCTAACGCTCGTGAGTGCACGCCCTAATGGGCGGCCCCGAGGCCGCTCTCCCTTAGCCGCTCCGCGAACCAGAGCGAGACCGGTTGATCGAGGGTGCCGCTGACATAGACCTCCGACGTCGTCACGTTGTTCTTGTCCAGCACCAGCAGCACGCCGATCCAATAGGCGAACCAGACATGCGGGTCTGTCAGCGCCTTCAGCTTGTGCCGGTCGTGCTCCAGCGGCGTGTGATTGCTGGCCTTGCGGATCTCGACGGTGAGCAGATTGTTGGGAATCTCGCGCTGGTGCACGACGACGTCGGGATAGATCGACTTGCCGAGATGATCGTCGGTCGAGATGATGGTGCCGTGCGGCAAATGCAGCGTACGCTCGCCGAGCCGGTCGTAATTGCAATCGATCGACCAGCCCGAAAACTGCCGCTCGAGATAGACGGCGAAGCGGTGCGTGATCGCACGTTCGCCGATATCCTTCTCGAACAGGAAGACCTCGTGGGCATAGAAGTCCCGGAGCGCCGTGACCACCTTGTTCAGCTCGGTCTGCATTCTGGCTCCGGGCTTTTGGCACTCCGTGTCGCGCGCCCCTTACATCTGCACTTCGATCAGCCGCGGTCCCGGCTCGGCGACGGCCTCGGCCAGCGCCTTGTTGAACTCGTCGGCATTGGTGACGGCGCGGCCCGGCACGCCCATGCCCTTGGCGAGAGCGACGAAATCGAGCGTCGGGCGATCGAGCCTGAGCATGTCGTTGGCGCGCTGGCCGGGCTCGCCGGCGCCGACATTGTCGAACTCGCCGCGCAGGATCTGGTAGATGCGGTTGGCGAACACGATGGTGACGATGTTGAGATTCTCGCGCGCCTGCGTCCATAGCGACTGGATCGTGTACATCGCGCTGCCGTCGCCGACCATGGTGATGACCTTGCGGTCCGGGCAGGCGATCGCGGCGCCGATCGACAGTGGGGTGGAGAAGCCGATCGAGCCGCCCATGTTCTGGAGCCAGTCATGCGGCGCTGCCGCCGCCGTCGGCGGGAAGAAGCCGCGGCCGGTGGTGAGGGATTCATCGACCATGATCGCGTTCTCGGGGATCGCGCACGCGATCGCCTGCGCGATCGAGGCGAAGGTGAGCGCGCCGGTCGGCTTGACGAGTTCCTGCACCGCCTGCGGCTTGACGTCCCTGGCGCTGGCCTTGACGGCGCCCGCGAGCGCTTCCAGCGCCGCCACCGAATTCTCGCCCCAGGAGGTCATGCGATGGACATCGCAGCCCTCGGGCTTGAGCATGCTCGGCTTGTTCGGATAGGCGAAAAAGGCGACGGGATCGTCGGACTCGACCAGCACGATGTGACGGAACTTGGCCAGCATCGGCAGCGCGTTCTCGATCACGTAATGGATGCGGTCGATCGAGAAGCGGCCGCGGCCGCGCGCCATCCGGGGACGGAAGGTCGGGCCCATCACGGTGCAGCCGGTCTTGGCGGCGATGCGCTCGGCCAGCGCCAGGCCCTGCTCGCTCAGCGCGCTGCCCGTCATCAGCAGCAGCGTGCCCTCGCCGTCGCCGTGCAGGATCTTTGCGGCCTGCTCGACCGCCTGCGGGGAGTAGCTGGCGCGCTGCTGCTCCGCCGGAACCTCGGCGATGCCGTCGGCCTCGTTCCAGGCGGTGTCGGCAGGCAGGATGAGGGTCGCGATCTGCGGCGGGGCGCTCTTGGCGGCGGCGATCGCGGCGGCGCCGTCAGCGGCGACCGATCTGGAATTCGGCGAGGTGCGGACCCAGGACGACATCGGCCGGGCCAGGCCCTCGATGTCGGATGTCAGCGGCGCGTTGTAATCGATGTGGTAGACGGCGTGCTGGCCGACGATGTTGACGATACCGGAATTGGCTTTCTTGGCGTTGTGCAGGTTGGCGAGGCCGTTGGCGAGGCCCGGGCCGAGATGCAGCAGGGTCGAGGCAGGCGTGCCCTTCATGCGGAAATAGCCGTCGGCAGCGCCGGTGACCACGCCTTCGAACAGGCCGAGCACGCAGCGCATGCCCGGCACACGGTCGAGCGCCGCGACAAAATGCATCTCGGAGGTGCCCGGGTTGGTGAAGCAGACGTCCACCCCGCCCTTGACCATCGTCCGCACCAGGCTTTCCGCACCGTTCATTCTGTCTGCTCCCGCAACCGGCCATTTCCAGTGGTCTTGCGATCAATCATTGTTCGCTCGGCCCGTCAAAGCAAGTGCCGGCATCGCTACCCTGCCCCGCACCGCGATGCGCCCGCTTGGCCGTGCCCCTCGTTCCGCGGCGCATTAGATTCTTGTTTTGACGCGTTTTGTTAATGCGACCGGTATCCACTTCGCTTGAATACGCTCTAATGTTTTCCAACCAATTGGTGCGGTTAGGCAACGCCATCCATTAACGTTGGCCTGCCTCACGGGGCCGTGGCTTGCGGAATGCCCGCAAATATGGCCTGTGGCTTTCGTTGAAACTATTTTTTGCTGGGGGAAACAATGAT
Source organism: Bradyrhizobium sp. USDA 4474 (assembly GCF_054057515.1). Lineage (NCBI taxonomy): Bacteria > Pseudomonadati > Pseudomonadota > Alphaproteobacteria > Hyphomicrobiales > Nitrobacteraceae > Bradyrhizobium > Bradyrhizobium sp. USDA 4474. The sequence continues at coordinate 2,222,683 of NZ_JBSRZJ010000002.1, forward strand.
CCGGTTTTTTGCCGCGCACCTTACCGCAATCGCGCTCCTGCTGGCCGGCGCCGCCGACGCATCCGCCGCGGGAATGTACGACTTCACCGGCACCAGCACCTCCAGCTATCTCGGTGGCGGCGTGAGCCCGATTCCCCGCGCCACCGTCATGTACAACGGCAACTATGCCCCCGGCACGATCGTGGTGAACACCGCCGAGCGCCGGCTCTACCTCGTGCTCGGGAACGGCCAGGCCCTGCGCTACGGCATCGGCGTGGGCCGCGACGGCTTCCGCTGGGGCGGGGTGCACAAGATCACCGCCAAGAAGGAATGGCCGGAGTGGACGCCGCCGGCGCAGATGATCGCCCGCCGGCCCGATTTGCCGCGCCACATGAAGGGCGGCATCGAGAACCCGCTCGGCGCCCGCGCGATGTATCTGGGCTCGACGCTCTACCGCATCCACGGCTCCAACGAGCCGGAGACGATCGGCCAGGCGGTGTCTTCCGGCTGCTTCCGCATGACCAATGACGACGTCACCGACCTCTACGGCCGCGTCGGGGTCGGCACCACCGTGGTGGTGCTGAACAACTGACCGGCGAAAACGGCAGGAACCTGCTTCGGGCGTGAAATTGCGGACTTGTGCGCTGCCGGCGAATACGGCAGCGTTGCATGACGATGCGCGCTTTCCACCCGCCCTCGGCTGCCCTTCGCGTCGCGCTGCTGGCGCTTGCGGCGCTCACATGCGTGGCTGACACCGCCCGCATGGCGAGCGCCGGTGAGCTGCCCGCGATCGTCTCGCGCCAGCGCGCCGAGAAGAAGAGCTTTACCGACGCGGAAATCGCCGACGGCTTTTTCAAGACTGCGTTCGGCGCCGAATACCACCTCGCCGGCCGCGTCGATCGCATCCGCAAGTTCGACGGACCGGTGCGCGTGTTCGCCGAGACCGACCGAGCCGACCGCAAGGCGCAGCTGGCAAAGGTGGTCGCCGATATCGGCAAGCGCGTGCAGCATCTCGACCTCGCCATGACCGACACCGCCGAGGCGGCCAATGTGCGGGTGAAGCTCGTGCGCGACCGCGACCTCTATCGCACCATCACGAGCTTCTACGGCGCCGAGAAGGCGCGCGAGATCCGAACCTCGCTCGATCCGCAATGCCTGTCCGGCTTCCGCAAGAACGACAATTTCGAGATCGAGCATTCCGACGTCATCCTCACCGTCGACGTCGGCGACTTCACCTTTCTCGACTGCGCCTACGAGGAGGTGCTGCAATCGCTCGGGCCCATCAACGACACCGCGAGCGTGCCGTGGACCATGTTCAACGACGATGTGTCGATGGGCTATTTCGACGTCTACGACCAGTACATCCTCAACCTGCTCTACGATCCCCGCATCAAGGCCGGCATGACCGTGCTCGAGGTCAGAGCGGTGCTGCCCGACGTGCTCGCAGACGTCAGAGCGTGGGTGAGGCGGGTGAATGATTTGAAGGAGTAAGGCGCCTCCGTCATTGCGAGAACGCGTAGGGTGGGGTCAGCGCCAGCGTAACCCACCTCTTCGGCTTCCGCGTCGACGGAGTTGGTGGGTTACGCCATGCGACTGCGCTTCGCGCATCCGCATGGCTAACCCACCCTACGATGACTGCACCAGATCAGCCACCGTGGTCGCCGCCTTCAGCCCCGTGCCGGTGAGGACTACTGCCGTGGTCTCGTTCGCCTTGATGGCGCCGGTGGCGGCGAGCTTGTCCAGCGCCGCGGCCGCACTGGCGCTGGTGGGCTCGGCGAACAGGCCCTGCCGCGCCAGACGACGCAGCGCAGCGACGATCTCGCCCTCGGTGAGCGCAACGGTAGCGCCGCCACTCTCGCGGAGCGCGCTGATGATTTCGCGCAGCCGCAGCGGTGACTTGATCGCGGTGCCCTCGGCGATGGTCTTGCTCACCTCGCGCGCGACAGGCGTATCGACGCCGGCCTTGAAACTCGCATCGATCGGGGAGCAGTTGAGCGGCTGTGCCGCGAACAGGCGCGGCAGTTTCGCGATCTGCCCTGCCTTCTTGAGCTCGCGGAAACCAAAGGCGCAGCCGAGCAGGCTGCTGCCCGCCCCGACGGGAACGATGATGTTGTCAGGCGCGCGAAAGCCGAGATCTTCCCAGATTTCATAGGCGAACGATTTTGTACCTTCGAGAAAGAACGGCTGCCAATTGTGGCTGGCATAGAAGGTCTGGCTCGACTGCCTGATGGCCTCAGCCTCCGACTCCTCGCGCGGGCCTTCGACGAGTTGCACCTCGGCGCCGTAAGCGCGCACCTGCGCGATCTTGGCCGGCGAGGTCGAGGCGGGCGCCAAAATCTTCACGCGCATGCCGCCGGCGGCGCCCAAGCCTGCCATCGACGAGCCGCCATTGCCGGAGGAATCCTCGAGGATGGCGTCGACACCGATTTGGCGCAGGAAGGACAGCATGACGACGGAGCCGCGGTCCTTGAAGCTGCCGGTCGGATTGAACCATTCGAGCTTGAAGAACGGCCGCAAATCGCCCCAGCCCTGCTGCACCAGCGGCGTGCAGCCCGCGCCGAGCGAGATTGGATCCTTGATCTCCACGGGCAAGGCGGCCCGGTAGCGCCAGAGCGAGCGCGTGCCGCTGTCGATATCTGCGCGCGAGATCCCCGCGCCCGGCGTCACCAGCAGCGGCGTGCGCTCATCCGAACACCAGCGCGGCTCATTGAGCGGATAGAGCTTTCCATTGCGGGGATCGATGTAGCTGGCGGCAGACATGGTGCACTCCTGAGGCAGAGTCGGTCCGGTCGATATGTCCGAATATGCCGGGTTTATCCAGCCGCCTGACGCCCTCTTCAAAAACTCGAGCGATTACATATATATAGCGAAGTTTCAGGCGCCTTCGTCGCTCCGGACGACGAGGAAGGCCCCGCAGGCGGCACACCACGATTAACTTGTCTGTCGTGCCTGGCCGCTACAATATGTTGGATTGCGTCGCCGGGCTCTGGTTCGGCGGCGCTGATAAGCCAGGCCCGTCCGAGCGGCGGGCCATTGGTTTTTTGGGAGTTTGGCCATGAGCCGCGCGAACCGTACCGACCATATCCGCCTCACCTCGCATCCCGAGCCGGGCCGCAAGGCAGCATTTCCGATTCACTGGGGCGCCGCTGATGCGCGCGCCCGCGGACCGATCATCGGCACGGTGTCCCGCGCCGGGGATCGCAACGTGATCGGCAGCCATGGCGGCTCCTATGCGATGTACCGCGCCCTCGCCGTCTCCGCCGGCGCGTTGGATCCGATTCGCAGGCCCGACCTCACCAACACCTTCCCGGCCGCGACCATCGGCCCGTTCGAGCAATGGCGCGATCCCGCAAAGATCGTCGCGCTCGATCCCTGGGGTCATCTGGTTGCCGAAAATTTCGGCAAGGACATCGCGGAGGGCGTCGACATCCGCCCGAGCATCGCGATCACGCGCGCACGGCTCGACCTGCCCGAAATCCGCGAGGCGCTGACGGCCAAGCGCCTGCGCGCCGACGGCGAGGTCGTGCACGCCAATGGCAGCGTCTCCGTGGTGAAGATTGCAATCGATCCGGTCTGGTATCTGCCGGGCCTTGCCGAGCGCTTCGGTACGAACGAGACCGAGCTGCGCCGCACGCTGTTCGAGCAGACCGCCGGCATGTTCCCCGAACTCGTGACCCGGCCGGACCTGAAAGTGTTTCTGCCGCCGATCGGCGGCACCACCGTCTACATGTTCGGCGATGTGACCAAGCTGCCTGATCATCGCACCAAGATCACCTGCCGGGTGCATGACGAATGCAACGGGTCCGACGTGTTCGGCTCCGACATCTGCACCTGCCGGCCCTATCTGATCCACGGCATCGAGGAATCCGCCCGTGGCGCGCAGGAAGGCGGGCTCGGCCTCGTGGTCTACAACCGCAAGGAAGGCCGCGCGCTCGGCGAGGTCACCAAATTCCTGGTCTACAATGCGCGCAAGCGCCAGGAGGACGGCGATGCGGCAGCCGCCTATTTCGAGCGCACCGAATGCGTCGCCGGCGTGCAGGATGCGCGCTTCCAGCAATTGATGCCTGACACCATCCACTGGCTCGGCCTCAAGCGCATCGACCGTTTCCTGTCGATGAGCGACATGAAGTACGACGCGCTGACTTCGCAGGGCATCGACATCGTCGAGCGCGTGCCGATTCCGCCGGAGCTGATCCCGGCCGACGCCTATGTCGAGATCGCCGCGAAGAAGGCTGCCGGTTATTACTCGACCGACATCGCGCCGGAGAAGGACGTCGACGGCGTGGTCGGGCGTTCGCTGGAAAAATACTGATCCGGCGATGGCGGACGTTTTGGAACGAGAGGCACGCGCCCTGCTCACCGCAAAGGCGGTTCGCGCGCGCGCCGGACGAATGCTCGACATCGGCCTCCAGGGCGGGCTCACGCATTTCACCATCGATCTCGATCGCATGGACGGCGTTGCTGACGCCGTGCTTGATGTCACGCGAAGGGCTTATCCGACGCTCGACATTCCCTTCCACGCGCGGTGGCGACATTTTGTGTTCGACGGCGTCGACCGTTGGGCGCAATTGGCCGACACGGCATCATGGCCCGATCGCGCGGCACGGGCGCGCGCGGAGTTCGACCTCGCCATCGTCAGCGTGCTGCTCGATGCCGGCGCGGGTGCGACCTGGCGATATCGCGATGCGGTGACGGGACAGGGCATTGGTCGCTCCGAGGGACTGGCGCTCGCGAGCCTCGACATGTTTGCCGGCGGCCTCTTTTCCGCCGATGCGCGCGCGCCGTTCCGGGTCGATGCGGAGGTGCTCGCCAAGCTGCCGCTCCCGGCGCTGACGTCGGCCTTCCAGGCGAGCGAGGCCAATCCGCTGCTGGGCCTCGAAGGACGCACGGATCTGCTGCAACGTCTGGGCAGACTGGTGGCTGCGCGCGCCGACGTCTTCGGCATGCAGGACATGCCGCGACCGGGCGGCCTGTTCGACCACATCGCCGCGCAGGCTATTGACCGCGCCATCCCCGCCCCCGCGATACTTTCGGCGGTGCTGAACCAGCTCGGACCGATCTGGCCGTCACGGCTTGAGCTCGCGGGCGTTCCACTGGGCGATTGCTGGCGTCATCCGGCGATCAGGGCCGACGATGCGACCGCCGGCCTCGTGCCGCTGCACAAGCTGTCGCAATGGTTGAGCTATTCGCTGATCGAGCCGCTCCAGCGCGCCGGATTTGACGTCACCGATATCGACGGGCTCACCGGACTGGCCGAATATCGCAATGGCGGCCTGTTTGTCGATCACGAGGTGCTGCGTCTGCGCGATGCCGCCGACGCGGAGCGTGCGCATGCGGTCGACTCCCTGCTCGTCGTCGAGTGGCGCGCGCTGACTGTCGCGCTGCTGGACCGCGTTGCCGAACGTGTTCGCGCCAAGCTCGGCCGAACGCCGCAATCGCTGCCGCTCGCCAGCATCCTGGAAGGCGGCACCTGGGCCGCCGGCCGCGTCATCGCGTTTGCGCGCCGCCCCGACGGGTCACCGCCACTCAAGGTGATCAGCGACGGCACGGTTTTCTGAGTCCTCTCCCCTTGCGGGAGAGGGTGCCTCGCGAAAGCGAGGCGGGTGAGGGGTATGTCTCCGCGGGCATATCTCTCAGTGAAGTTCGCGGAGAGAACCCCTCATCCGGCGCGCTCTGCGCGCCACCTTCTCCCACAGGGGGAGAAGGGAAGAAGCAAGAGCACTATCATGGAAGGCGTCACGATCGTCGATCATCCGCTGGTGCAGCACAAGCTCACGCTGGTGCGGGACAAGTCAATCTCGACAAAGTCGTTCCGCGAACTGATCAAGGAGATCGGCATGCTCTTGTGCTACGAGGTGACGCGCGATTTGCCGCTCACCGATACCGTGATCGATACGCCGCTGGCGACGATGCACTCAGCCAAGATCGCCGGCAAGAAGCTGGTGTTCGTGCCGATGCTGCGCGCCGGCACCACCTTCGTCGATGGCATGATGGACCTGGTGCCGACCGCCCGCGTAGCCCATATCGGCCTCTACCGCGAGCCCCAGAGTTTTGCCGCGGTCGAGTACTTCTTCAAATCGCCGTCGGATCTCAGCGAGCGCCTGGCGATCGTGGTGACGCCGGTCGTCGCGACCGCCAACACGGCCGTGGCCGCAGTCGACCGGCTGAAGGAGCGCGGCGCCAAGGACATCCGCCTCGCCTGCCTGATCGCCGCGCCGGAAGGACTGGAGCGCCTGCGCGGCCTGCATCCGGACGTGCACATCTGGACCGCTGCGGTGGATGAAGGTCTCGACGAGAACGGCTTTATCCTGCCCGGTCTCGGCGACGCCGGCGACCGCGCTTACGGGACAAGATAGTTTAGAGCGGGATGTCGTTGAATCAAGTTGGGCCAAGAGCACTACTCTCTCCGCTCCCTCGCCCCTTGCGGGGAAGAGGACGCACCTTCGTCGAGGCGCTCATCGAGTCTCACCTCATCGCGCTCAAATCTTCCCGCTGCCACAAATGCCCTTCAGCGCTTGCCACTCCTTGTCCGTCAGCAGCGGGGGACCGCTGACGGGGCGATTTTCCTTGGTCATGCGCGCGAGGCGGTCCTCTGTGAGCGGATGGCTCGCCAGGATCGTTGCCAGGCCCGAGCCGCCCTCCTTGCCGGTGATGCGAAACATCAACTCGGCTGCCGGCTTCGGCGAGCGGCCGAGCTTATGCATCGTCTCGATTGCGAACGTATCGGCATTGGTCTCGGCCTCGCGCGAATAGGACGCCTCGACCACGCTGCGCATGTTGTCGTGATGGCCGAGCTCGTGAGCAAGGATGCCGGCGAGCTCATCAGGGCTTTCAGCCTTGTCGAGCAGGCCGCTGAGCACGAAGACCTTGCCGCCGGGCAGCGCGAACGCATTCGGCACTGCGGTTCGCAGCACGCCTGATGTCATGGAATCGTCGTCGAGACCGGCGGCGTCGCGCAGGCGCTTGACGAGCTTGCCGAACGCCGCCTGACCGGCCGGGCGTTGCAGGAGATGCCGCGGAAGAACGCTTTCACCTGGACCTCTGACGCATCGCCAATCCGCCGCTCGCGCGGACATCGGCCGCCGCGCCGATGTCATGCACTGCGACGGTTTCCAGCACCTTGGCCCAGAGATCGCGCTGAAGATAGACGCGCATGATGACGTTGGCAGCGAGCGCGAGGGCCAAATAGCCGATCACCATCACCAGCAGCAGCGGGATGTTCGCGGCAGGCCCGGCGGCCGGCGCGTGCGGCGCGCCCTCCATCTTGGTGGTGATTGCGATGGCAACACCGAGATAGGCGCTGTAGATGGTCGACAGCAACAGCCACCAGCCGATCACTTTCCAGCAGAGGCCGTAGAAGGCGTTGTGAGGCAAATCCGAGGACAGGTTGACGCCGCCGATCCGGATACCGTCGAGCCACCAGCGCCATTCGCGCGCCCTGAACTCGGCATAGAGGAACGGCGCAGCCGGGAAAAACAGCAGCGCAAGCGGCGTGAGAAGCCACAGCCACCAGCCGCGCTTGAAGAACTCCCAGCCGTCACCCTCGAAATCGCCTTGCAGATCACCGAAATGCGTGTGCTGCATCTTGTAACGCTCCAGCGAGGCCTCGCGCCACGGCAACGCCAGGCCGAGCGTCAGGAACATCAGAGCGCCCCACAGCATCGCGCGGAACGAATAGGCCCAGCCCGAGCCATCCATCCAGAACCGCACGCCGCGCCAGACCGTACGCGTCAGGCGGTAACGTCGCGCGCGATAAATCGCGAATTGGCCGAAGGCGTAGAAGCTGATGAACAGGGGCGTCGACGCAAAGCCCTTCCAGCGCTCGGCTTCGATCGTGATCAGGAAATAGAGCACGTAGATCGGCACCAGAATCGCTAGCGCGACGAGGAATCCGATCAGCAGCTCCCTGGCCCGTCCGGTGTATTCGGCGGCATCGCCATCGATCGACGTATTCGACCACAGGTGACGGCGGATGTCGGTGACGAGCCAGAACCGGTAGAAGCCAAAAGTGACCAGCTCCAGCATGGCCCCTCTGGTGACGATTGTCCTGAACTCGGCGCGATCACCGCTGAAGTCGATCCGAGTGGGGGGGCAGCGGCGGCGGGACCGGTTCGGGGGAGCCCAGAGGGGCCCATTGCCTATCGTTCACGGCGACACCCCCGGGATGCGGATTTAATCAGATCAAACTATAGATCAGAGATTGGTCGATCCCCAAGATCGGCGGGTTCGATTTACCTCGGTTTCGCGCGGTTTCCGACGGGATTTCGGGACGAACGGCGTGCGGCAGGTCACATTCGTCGCGTGGCAAAGCCCGGATGACATCCCGTGCGGCAAAACTGCCGCTTGCTCCGACGCACGTAACGCGTTGTAATTGTGCCTCAAATACCGCAGCGCAGAATTCACAAAAATCGCGCGGTTCACGCCAGGGAGAGCGGCTCATGCACGGGACCATCGAGAGCGCGGCCAAGCTCGACGCATTGCGCGAGCGCGCTTCGTCATTGTCGCTGGAGCAATTCGATCCCGGCGACCCCGAATTGTTCAGGACCGATACGTTCTGGCCGTACTTCGATCGCCTGCGCCGGGAAGATCCCGTGCACTATTGCAAGGACTCGATGTTCGGACCGTATTGGTCGGTGACGCGCTACAACGACATCATGGAGATCGAGACCAACCATGCGGTGTTCTCCTCGGCCTCCGCTCTCGGCGGCATCACCATCCGCGACATCGATCCCGATCTGCGCCGCGAGAGCTTCATCTCGATGGACCCGCCGCGGCATGCCGCGCAGCGCAAGACCGTAGCGCCGATGTTCACTCCGACGCATCTGGACAATCTCGCGCTCAACATCCGCAAGCGCTCGGCCGAGTGCCTGGACAGTCTGCCGCGTGGAGAGGTGTTCGATTGGGTCGACCAGGTTTCGATCGAGCTCACCACGCAGATGCTGGCGGTGCTGTTCGACTTCCCCTGGGAAGACCGCCGCAAGCTGACGCGCTGGTCCGATATCGCCACCACCATTCCCGGCCCTGACGGCCTGGTCGCGACCGAGGATGAGCGGCAGGTCGAGCTGACGGAATGCGCGCAATATTTCGCGCGGCTGTGGAAGGAGCGCATCGAGCAGCCGCCGAAAAGCGATCTGCTCTCGATGATGGCGCATGGCGCCGCGACCCGCGACATGGATGCCAGGAACTTCCTCGGCAATCTCATTCTTTTGATCGTTGGCGGCAACGACACCACCCGCAACACCATGTCGGGCTCGCTGCTCGCGCTGAGCCAGCATCCGGAGCAATATCGCAAGCTGCGCGAAAACCCCGCGCTGCTCGACAGTTTCGTGCCGGAGGTGATCCGCTGGCAGACGCCGCTCGCGCATATGCGCCGCACCGCGCTCGCCGATTTCGAGTTCCGCGGCAAGCAGATCAAGAAAGGTGACAAGGTCGTGATGTGGTACGTCTCGGGCAACCGCGACGAGGAGGCGATCGAGAAGCCCTACGACTTCATCATAGACCGCGCCCGCCCGCGCACGCATCTCTCCTTCGGTTTCGGCATCCACCGCTGCGTCGGATTGCGCCTTGCCGAACTCCAGCTCAAGATTATTTGGGAGGAGATCCTCAGCCGTTTCGACCATATTGACGTGGTCGGCGAACCCAAGCGGGTCTATTCAAGCTTCGTGAAGGGTTTGGAAACTTTGCCGGTCAAGATTGCGGCATGAGTGAAGTCCCTCGCCCCACTTTCCGCCTTTGCCACGGCTTCGGCTGGACATGGCGGGAAGAGGCGAAGAAGGCGCGAACCTGGAGCGACTGCCCATGAACATTCAGACCCCGGTCAAGGCCGACAAGGCCGAACGCATGCGGCGCGCGCGCGAGGAAGCCTACGCGACTCCGCTGAAGAATTTTCACCCGGGTGCCCCCAGGCTGTTCCAGGACGACACGCTGTGGCCGTGGTTCGAGCGGCTGCGCAAGGAAGAGCCGGTGCATTACTGCACCAACGCGCCGATCGAGCCGTACTGGTCGGTGGTGAAATACAACGACATCATGCATGTCGACACCAACCACGGCATCTTCTCCTCGGATTCGAGGCTCGGCGGCATTTCGATCCGTGACGTGCCTGACGGCTATGACTGGCCGAGCTTCATCGCGATGGACCAGCCCAAGCACTCGTCGCAGCGCAAGACGGTGTCGCCGATGTTCACGCCGACGCATCTGGACGAGCTCGCCAAGCTGATCCGGCAGCGCTCCCAGACCGTGCTCGACAATCTGCCCCGCAACGAGACCTTCAATTTCGTCGAGCGGGTCTCGATAGAGCTGACGACGCAGATGCTGGCGACCCTGTTCGACTTTCCCTGGGAGGAGCGGCGCAAGCTGACGCGCTGGTCGGACGTCTCGACCGCGCTGCCCAAGAGCGGCATTGTCGCCTCGGCCGAGGAGCGCCGCCGCGAAATGGACGAGTGTTACGCCTACATGTCCAAGCTGTGGAACGAGCGCGTCAACTCCGCGCCGCGCAACGATCTGCTGTCGCTGATGGCGCACAACGACGCCACCCGCTTCATGGATCCCGACAACCTCATGGGCAACATCATCCTGCTCATCGTCGGCGGCAACGACACCACCCGCAACACCATGACCGGCTCGGTGCTGGCGCTGAACGAGAATCCCGACCAGTACGACAAGCTGCGGGCCAATCCTGCATTGATCGACACGATGGTGCCCGAAGTGATCCGCTGGCAGACGCCGCTGGCGCATATGCGCCGCACCGCACTTGCCGACACAGAGATCGGCGGCAAGCACATCAAGAAGGGCGACCGCGTCGTGATGTGGTACGTCTCCGGCAACCGCGATGAGGAGATGATCGAGCGGCCAAACGACTTCATCATCGACCGGCCGCGCCCGCGCACCCATCTCTCCTTCGGCTTCGGCATCCACCGCTGCGTCGGCATGCGGCTCGCGGAATTGCAGCTGCGCATCGTCTGGGAGGAAATGTTGAAGCGCTTCGACCGCATCGAGGTGGTCGGCGAGCCCCGGCGGATCTATTCCAGCTTCATCAAGGGATATGAATCGCTGCCGGTGCGGATTCCGGCCTGAGCTCTATCCTCGATCATTGCGAGCTCGCAACGACGGGCTCTCGGATACGTATGCGTCCTCGCGTCGATCGCTGCGGTCCCTTCAGCTATAAAATTCCGGCATGACAGGTCGCGCCAGATGCGAAGGCACGATGGGGCGTGGCTGGTCTACGACACGGCTGCATCTAACTCAATTTGATGTCCCACACGCCGTCCCTGCGGCAGGCGGCGACCTCGTCGCGCAGCAGCGCGGTGACGGCCAGCGAGGCCGTCGAGGCCGGGCGGTCGATCGGAGAGGCGAAAATGAGCTCGCGCGACATCGGCTTGGAGACGACGGCGGTTTCCAGCCGTCCGTCCGTCACCTCGCCGCGGACCGACGAGGGCGGCAGCAGTGCGAAGCCGAGGCCCTCCTCGACGAGGCTCGTCAACACGCGGAATGAATCCGCCTCCAGCTGGACGTTGAGCTTGAGCTTGCGCTGGGCGGCCGCGTGCTCGATCAGCGCGCGCAGGCCGTGCGAATGACTGGGCAGCACCAGCCGCTGCCGCAGCAGCCAACCGATGTCGACAGTCTTTCTGCGCGCCAGGCCACAGCCGCGCGGACCGACCGCGACGATGTTGTCGCGCCCCAGGCTCTGCACATTGAGATGCAGATCAGCCGAACGGCCGTAGAGGATGGCGAGATCCATCTCGCCGCGATGCAGCCATTCGACGATATGGCCGCTGTAGCTCTCGACGATGCGCAGCGAGATGGCGGGATATTTTTCCACGCAGCGCCTCGCAAACCGCGCCGACAGCACGCAGCTCACGGTCGGAACCAGCCCGAGCACGACCTGGCCGGACGGCGGCCCCTTGGCCGACTGGATGTCGTCGCGGATCTGGTCGATCTGCCGCACGATGCCGGAGGTGCGCGCCAGCAGCAGGCGTCCGGCTTCGGTCAGCACCATGCCACGGCCATTGCGGGTGAACAGTTCCGTGCGCAGCTCGTGCTCCAAGAGCTTGATCTGCCTGGAGAGCGCCGGCTGCGCCACGCGCAACGTGTCGGACGCCTTGGAGAGGCTGCCGAGCTCCGCGACGCAACTGAATGTCCTGAGCTGCCGGAAATCCATGCTTGCCAATCCTGGAAGGCTACTCCATACGCTATAGCAAATGAGCATAGGGGGCTGGCGATGTTTTCACAACGCCAGAGGATTGGCCGGCGTTATCTTGACTGCCGCGAGATACGGAAAACGCCATGAGCCAAGACAAGCAGGACGAACACACAAGCGAAGATTACGCCGACATCCGCGATGCCGTCGCCAAGCTCTGCGCGCAGTTCCCGGGCGAATACTGGCGCAAGCTCGACCGCGAGATGGCCTATCCCAAGGCCTTCGTCGACGCGCTGACTGAGGCCGGCTATCTCTCGGTGCTGATCCCCGAGGAATATGGCGGCGCCGGCCTGAAGCTCTCGGCCGCGGCTGCGATCCTCGAAGAGATCCAGCGGGCGGGCTGCAACGGCGGCGGTTGCCACGCCCAGATGTACACGATGGGCACCGTGCTGCGGCACGGCAACGCCGAGCAGAAGGCAAAGTACCTGCCTAAGATCGCGAGCGGCGAATTGCGGCTGCAGGCGTTCGGCGTCACCGAGCCGACCAGCGGCACCGACACGACCTCGCTGAAGACCTTCGCGCGCAAGGACGGCAACGGCGGCTACATCGTCAACGGCCAGAAGATCTGGACCAGCCGCGCCGAGCATTCCGATCTGATGGTGCTGCTGGCGCGCACCACGCCGAAGGAGCAGGCGAAAAAGCGCACCGATGGCCTTTCCGTGTTCATCGTCGATATGCGCGAGGCCAAAAACAACGGGCTGGAGATCCGCCCGATCCGCACCATGATGAACCACGCCACGACGGAAGTGTTCTTTACCGACATGAAGGTGCCGGCGGAGAACCTGATCGGCGAAGAAGGCAAGGGTTTTCGCTACATCCTCTCCGGCATGAACGCCGAGCGCATCCTGATCGCGGCGGAATGCGTCGGCGATGCGAAGTGGTTCATCACGAAGGCGACGAACTACGCCAAGGAGCGCAGCGTTTTCGGTCGGCCGATCGGCCAAAATCAAGGCATTCAATTCCCGATCGCGAAGGCCTATGCCTCGATGCGCGCGGCTGAGTTGATGGTGAAGGAAGCCACGCGCAAATACGAGGCCGGGCTTGACTGCGGCGCGGAGGCCAACATGGCCAAGATGCTCGCGGCCGATGCGTCCTGGGAAGCGGCCAATGCTTGCATCCAGACCCACGGCGGCTTCGGCTTCGCCGAGGAATACGACGTCGAACGCAAATTTCGCGAGACGCGGCTGTATCAGGTCGCGCCGATCTCGACCAACCTGGTGCTGTCCTTTGTCGCCGAGCACGTGCTCGGCATGCCCCGCTCGTACTGAGGCGAATCATGGGAGCACTTGACGGGATCAGGGTGATTGCGGTCGAGCAGGCGGTAGCGGCGCCGTTCTGCTCCTCGCGTCTGGCAGATGCCGGCGCGGAGGTGATCAAGATCGAGCGGCCCGAGGGCGATTTTGCCCGCGGCTATGACGCGGCTGCCAAGGGGCAGAGCAGCTATTTCGTCTGGCTCAACCGCGGCAAGCAATCCGCCGTGGTCGATCTCGCCACCAAGGACGGGCGCGCCGAACTGGAGAAGCTGATCGCGAGCGCCGACGTGCTGGTGCAGAACCTCAAGCCCGGCTCGATGGACAAGCTGGGCTTTTCGCGCGAGCGGCTGTTGCAGGATTACCCAAAGCTGATCTCCTGCACGATCACCGGCTATGGCGACGACGGCCCCTACGCGCATCGCAAGGCCTACGATCTGCTCATCCAGGCCGAGAGCGGCCTCGCCTCGATCACCGGCAACCCCGATGGCGCCTCGCGCGTCGGGATGTCGATCGTCGACGTAGCGACCGGCGCCACCGCCCATGCGGCGATTTTGGAGGCGCTGATCGCGCGCGGGCGCACCGGCAAGGGTGCCGACATCCGCATTTCCATGTTCGACGTGATGGCGGACTGGTGCACCGTGCCGCTGCTCAACGCCGAGGCCGGCAATCCGCCGAAGCGCATGGGGCTGCGTCATCCCTCGATCGCACCCTATGGCGTGTTCACCTCGAAGGACGGCAAGGACATCCTGATCTCGATCCAGAGCGAGCGCGAGTGGAAGACGCTGTGCGCCGAGGTACTGGACCAGCCTGATCTTCCCGCCGATCCCCGCGTCGCCAACATGGTGGAGCGCGTACGCAACCGCGATTTCACCGACACCACGGTCGCGGATATCTTCGGCCAGATGACACGCGACGAGCTGTTGAAGCGGCTGTCGGATGCCGACATCGCCTTTGCCGAGGTCAACACCATGAGCGACCTCACCAACCATCCGCATCTGCGCCGCATCGAGGTGGATACACCAAATGGCCGCGTCAGCTATCCCGCGCCGGCGCCGATCATCGTCGGCGAGATCCGCAGCTATGGCGCGGTGCCGGCGATCGGCGAGAAACCGACGAAGTAAGAAGAGCGAGGCGTCATGACCGGGAAGCTCGACATCGATCATCTCAGGCAATGGATCGGCCGCAGCGAGGAAGCGACCGACATCGTCACGGCGCAGCTGGTCAAGGGCCTGCGCGCCACGCTGTTCCAGGATGTAGGGGAGCCGAAGGCGGGCGACGCGGCGCCATTCACGGTGCACTGGTGCCTGGCGCAGCCGGTGTTTCCGATGTCGATGCTCGGCCCCGACGGCCACCCGACCCGCGGCGGCTTCCTGCCGCCGGTGCCGTTGCCGCGCCGGATGTGGGCCGGCGGCGAGATCGAATTCCTGCAGCCCTTGCGCGTCGGCGATGAATCGACGCGGACCTCGCGCATTGCCGACGTGCAGGTGAAACCAGGCTCGACCGGCACGCTGTGCTTCGTCTCGGTCGAGCACAGCATCTCCTCGCCGCGCGGCGTTGCCATCCGCGAGCGTCAAGACATCGTTTATCGCGAGATGACGAGCACCGCGACCGCCAAAGCCCCGTCTCCGCCGCCGAAGGCAAAGCATCGCGAGACCCATGTCTCCGACCCCGTGCTGCTGTTTCGCTACTCCGCGCTGACCTTCAACGGCCACCGCATCCACTACGATCGCGACTATGTCACGGAGGTCGAAGGCTATCCGGGCCTGATCTTCCACGGGCCACTGCAGGCGGCGCTCATAGTGGAGATGGCGGCGAAGCTGCGCGGCGGCAAGGCGCCGAAGAAGTTTTCATATCGCGGTTTGCAGCCGTTGTTCGAGGGTTCTGAATTTTCGATCAACGCCAATGAGACTGACGCTGGCATGGAGCTGTGGACCGCCAATGCGGAGGGGCAGCCGACGATGAAGGGCACGGCGGTGTGGTAGGCCACAGCTCCCTCTTCCTCATTGCGAGCGCCGCGAAGCAATCCGGAATCCGTCCGCGGTGATAAGGATTGGTTCGCTGCGCTCGCAATGACGGGGGCTGATGGCGCGATATGAATAGCAGGGACGGAAGCGATGACAAAAAACGGCAAGACCGGCAGCAAGTCCGTCACCGTCAAGCAGGCGACGCTCGATCTGCTGCGCGCCTTCGGCATCGACAAGGTGTTCGGCAACCCTGGTTCGACCGAGCTGCCGTTCCTGAGCGATTGGCCTGACGACCTAGACTACGTGCTGGCGCTGCAGGAGGCCTCCGCCGTCGGCATGGCCGATGGCTACGCGCAGACGACGCGCAATGCCGGCTTCGTCAATCTGCATTCCGCCGCCGGTGTCGGCAATGCGCTCGGCAACATCTACACCGCGCATCGCAACCAGACGCCGCTCGTCATCACCGCGGGCCAGCAGGCCCGCTCGATCCTGCCATTGCAGGCGTTTCTCTATGCGGAGCGCGCGTCCGAATTCCCGCGACCCTATGTGAAATACAGCGTCGAGCCGGCCCGGCCCGAAGACGTGCCGGCCGCGATCGCCCGGGCCTATTACGTCGCGATGCAGCCGCCGTGCGGACCGACCTTCGTCTCGATCCCGATCGACGATTGGGCACATGCTTGCGCGCCGGTCGAAGCACGCAAGGTCAGCCGCGAGATCGGCCCCGAGCCGGACGCGATGAAAGTGCTGGTTGCCGCCCTCGATGCCGCAAAGCACCCTGCTCTCGTCGTCGGCCCCGGCGTGGACCGCGCCGGCGCGGTCGATTTGATGGTGCGCGTGGCCGAGAAGGCGAAAGCGAGCGTCTGGGTCAGCCCGTTCTCGGCGCGCTGCTCGTTCCCCGAGCGGCATCCGCAATTCGCGGGCTTCCTGCATGCTTCAGCTGCGCAGCTGTCCGACGCGCTGCGCGAGCACGATCTCGTTGTGGTCATCGGTGCGCCGGTGTTCACCTTCCATGTCGAGGGCCATGCCGCGATCTTCGACGGCGGCGCGGCGATCTTCCAGATCACAGACGATCCGGACGCTGCGGCGGTCACGCCTGTGGGCACCAGCATCATCGCGACCATGAAGCCGGCGCTGAGCCTGCTGCTCGAGCTGTTGCCGGAGAGCAAGCGCGCGATGCCAAAAGGCCGCACGCTGCCGCCGACGCCACAGGCCGCCGATCCGCTGCCGGTCGAATTCCTGCTGCATTCGCTGTCGCAAGCGATGCCGGACGGCGCATCGCTGGTCGAGGAAGTGCCCTCGCACCGGCCCGCGATGCAGAAGTTCTTGCCGATGCGCGGCCAGGACAGTTTCTACACCATGGCGAGCGGCGGCCTCGGCTATTCCCTGCCCGCCGCGGTCGGCATGGCACTCGGCAAGCCCACCAGCCGCACGGTGTGCCTGATCGGCGACGGCTCCGCGATGTACTCGATCCAGGCGCTATGGACCGCCGCGCAGCGCAAGCTGCCGCTGACCATCGTCGTCATCAACAATTCCGGCTACGGCGCGATGCGCTCGTTCAGCCAGGTGATGCAGGTGCGCAACGTGCCAGGGCTGGAGCTGCCGGGGATCGATTTCGTCCGGCTCGCCGAGGGCATGGGCTGCCACGCGGTGCGGGTGAGCAAGGCGGCAGAGCTCGGCGGCGCGCTCAAGCGCGGAATGGCGTTCGAGGGCGCGAGCCTCGTGGAGGTCATCGTGGATTCGGCGGTGCCGGTGCTGTACGGGCAGAAGCATTGAGGCGTGCCGTCTATCCACCGCGGCGGGCAGACTGGATTGCTTCGCTTCGCCCGCAATGACGGAAGAGAGTAGCGGCCTCCCCTACTTCCCGAACTCCTCGCGCATCTTGGCCTGAATCTTGGCCATGCCACCGATCCAGCGGTCGTAATTCTCGGTCTTCTTGCGCATGTAGCCGAGCACCTGGGGGTGGGGCAGGATCAGGAAGGTCTCCTGCTCGAGGCCGGCGAGCACGTCCTTTGCCACCTGCTCCGGCGTGAGGTCGCCGTCGCCGGATTGCGGGCCCTTGGGGATCGAGCGCAACATGTTGGTGTCGACGCCTTGCGGGCAGAGGATCGAGACCTTGATGTTGTCGGCCTTGTGCGAGATCGCGAGGTTCTCGGCAAAGCCCACCGCGGCGTGCTTCGTCGTCGAGTAAGCCGGACTGCCGACCTGCGACAGCAGGCCCGCAGCCGAGATGGTGTTGAGGAAATAGCCGCCGCCGCGCGCCTTCATGCGGGGAATGAGATGTCGCGCCGCATAGACATGCGCCATGACGTGGATCGCCCAGCTGCGCTGCCACGGCTCGTCCGAGGCGCCGCCGGCGTTGACCGACATCGGATCGAAGCCGCCGCCGATGCCGGCATTGGAGCAGAACAATGCGATCGGGCCGAACTGCCGCTCGGTTTCGTCGATGACGTGCGAGATATCCTTTTCCTGCGCGACGTCGCATTTGAAAGCCGCGCCATCGACCGTCGCTGCGACGATCCTCGCATTGGCGGCGTCCATATCCGCGACCACGACCTTGGCGGCGCCCGCCTTGTGAAAGGCCTCGCAAAGCGCCTTGCCGATGCCGTTTGCGCCGCCCGTGACGACCACAACCTTGCCGGTCACCTGCATGCGACGTCTCCTGTTTTCTCAGATGGTCTCATCCCGCGTCCCGGGACGTGCTCAGTTCAACACGAGGTCGAGCACCGCGGTATAATGGCATGCCGCACCGGCCAAGACAAAGCCGTGCCAGATCGCGTTCTGGAAGCGCAGCCGCCGCCAGGCGTGGAAGATCACGCCCAAACTGTAGAGCAGCCCGCCGGCCACGATGAAACCCAGCGCCAGCGCCGGCAACGCTCTGACCACGGCGTCATAGAGCATCACACCGCTCCAGCCCATGGCGAGATAGATCCCGACCGAGAGGCGATCGAACCGGCCGGGCCAGCAGAGTTTCAGCACGATGCCTGATATGGCCACGCACCAGACGCCGGCGAGCAGCACCAGAGCGAACACGCTGTCCCTCACCTCGAGAATGAACGGCGTATAGGTCGCCGCGATCAGGAGATAAATCGCGGAATGATCGAAGCGGCGCAGCAGCCATTTGGCCGGCGAGACCGGCCAGAGATTATAGGTCGCCGACAGCACCAGCATCGACAACAGGCCGGCGACATAGACCGAGACGCCGATGACATTGGTCGCGTCAGCATAGACCGCTGCCAACACCACCAGCACGGTCGCCGCGATGATGCCGGCGAGCACGCCGATCGCATGGATGACGCCGTCTGCGATCAGCTCGGCGCGATCGTAGTTCCAGCGAATTGCATCGGCTGCTGCGTGGACCGAGGTGGATGCTAGTTGTTTCAATCTGAAGATGGTCATGGCAATCCGCTGAGCGGGGCAATGCCCTCTTGTGTGGGTGGTTTGGGACCGGCGCGTCGTTCGATCGGCTGATTTGCCGACAAAGGCGGTGGAAGTATGAAGCTTGATTTTCCCCGCGCAATTGCCACTTTTGTGAACGGCTTCACCGTTCCGCCCGCGCCCCGAGACCAATCA
The DNA here is from genome assembly GCF_054057515.1 of Bradyrhizobium sp. USDA 4474. Lineage (NCBI taxonomy): Bacteria > Pseudomonadati > Pseudomonadota > Alphaproteobacteria > Hyphomicrobiales > Nitrobacteraceae > Bradyrhizobium > Bradyrhizobium sp. USDA 4474. Next base: position 2,241,645 of record NZ_JBSRZJ010000002.1, read on the forward strand.
CGTTCATATGGCATTCAGTTTCCAGGATATGGTCGAGGAGGCGCGCCTGTCGGCCCGGGCGCTGATCGACTATGGCGAGCACTTCTTCAATCCCACGGTACGGCTTGGTGTCACGGGCCTGTCGCGGGCCGGTAAGACCGTATTCATCACCGCGCTGATCCACGGCCTGACCCGCGGCGGCCGGCTTCCGGTGTTTGAGGCCTATGCCTCCGGCCGGATCGCGCGGGCCCATCTGGCGCCACAGCCTGATGACGCCGTGCCGCGCTTTTCCTATGAGAACCACCTGCGTGCGCTGATCGAGGAGCGGCGCTGGCCGAGCTCGACCGTCGACATCAGCGAGCTGCGTCTCGTCATCGACTATCAGCGTCCAAACGGCGCCGACCGCACACTCACGCTCGACATCGTCGACTATCCCGGCGAATGGCTGCTCGACCTGCCGCTGCTGCAGAAAAGTTTTGAGCAGTGGTCCGCCGAAAGCCTGGCGTTGTCGCGCGAAGCGCCGCGCGCGCATCTGGCCGCGGACTGGCACGCGCATCTCTCAACGCTCAAGCCCGAGGCGCGCGAGGACGAGCAGGCGACGCTCGCGGCTGCAAAGCTCTTCACCAGCTATTTGCGCGCCTGCCGCGACGAGCGCTTTGCGATGAGCCTGTTGCCACCCGGCCGCTTCCTGATGCCCGGCAATCTTGCGGACACGCCCGCGCTGACCTTCGCTCCGCTCGACGTCCCCACAGGCGGACAGGCGCCGGAGGGATCGCTGTGGGCGATGATGGTGCGCCGCTACGAGGCCTACAAGGACGTCGTGGTGCGACCCTTCTTCAGGGATCATTTCGCAAGGCTCGATCGACAGATCGTGCTCGCCGATGCGCTCGCCGCATTCAACGCGGGGCCTGAAGCACTGCACGATCTCGAAGCGGCGCTGTCAGGTATTCTCGATTGCTTCCGCATCGGCCGCAGCACGTTCCTGTCCAGCCTGTTCAGGCCGCGTATCGACCGCATCCTGTTCGCGGCGACCAAAGCGGATCATCTGCATCATTCCAGCCACGACCGGCTCGAAGCCGTGCTGCGCCGCGCGGTGACCCGCGCCGTGGCGCGCGCGGAAGATACCGGCGCGCGGATCGATGTCGTGGCGCTTGCCGCCGTCCGCGCCACCCGCGAAGCTCAAGTCAGCAACGGCCGCGACAAATTGCCTTCGATCCTGGGCACGCCGGCGGCGGGCGAAAGTGCCGGCGGCGAGTTCTTCGACGGCAACACGGAGGTTGCGACTTTTCCGGGCGACCTCCCACTGGATCCCGAACCGCTGTTCAATGGCACGGATGCATTCCGCGGATCGTCGACGCAGGCCGGCGAGACGAGCGATTTTCGCTTTCTGCGCTTCCGCCCGCCAATGCTCGAACGTGAAGGCACTGTAGAGCCCGCGCTGCCCCACATTCGCCTGGACCGTGCCCTGCAGTTCCTGATCGGAGACAAGCTGGCATGAGCGACCCATCGAAGCCACGGCGGCCGGCGACGTTCCGGCTTGACGATCCCGGCGTCGTCGTGACCGAGGCCGACGAGATCAGCCGGCTCAGCCGCGCCAGCATCCAGATCACGCCGGAGCCCGATCCATCATTGCTGCCGGTACCGGTCCAAACCGCGCTGCCGGCGCGGCGCGGCTTTCCCTGGGGCGCGCTGTTCTGGTCCGGCCTCGCCGGCCTGACGCTGCTCGGCACCGGGCTCGGCGTCGTCAATCTGATCGAGAGCCTGTTTGCGCGCAGCGAGAGCCTCGGCTTTGTCGGGCTCGCGCTCGCGTTCATCGTGACGCTTGCGCTCGCCGTGGTGATCGGGCGCGAGGCGCTCGGGCTCGCGCGGCTTGCGACGATCGAGAAGCTGCACCGGCGTGCCGCCGAAGTGCTCTTGAGCGACGATCGCAAGGAGAGCCGCGCCATCGTGCGGGATCTGATCGCCATCGCGCACCAGAACCCGCAGCTTGCCCGCGCGCGCGCGACGCTGGAGAGCCATACCGGGGAGATCATCGACGGGGCCGACATGATCCGGCTCGCCGAACGCGAATTGATGTCGCCGCTGGATACAGAGGCGCGGCGGCTGGTGTCGTCGGCCGCCCAGCGGGTCTCGATCGTCACGGCGGTGTCGCCGCGCGCGCTGTTCGACGTGCTTTTCGTGCTCGTGGCCTCGCTGCGCCTGATCCGCCAGCTCGCCCGGCTCTATGGCGGCCGACCCGGCGCGCTCGGCATGATCCGCCTGCTCCGCCACGTCATCGCCCATCTCGCCATCACCGGCGGCCTCGCCGCGAGCGACAGCCTGGTGCAGCAGATGCTCGGGCACGGGATCGCGGCAAAACTGTCGCAGCGGCTGGGTGAAGGCATGCTCAACGGATTGCTGACGGCGCGGCTGGGGTTGGCCGCGATAGACGTCACAAGGCCGCTGCCATTCGCCGCCCTGCCGCCGCCAAAACTGTCGGATCTGGCGACGGATTTGCTGCGGAGGAAAGAGGACGAGGCGTAGCGCTAGAGCATGATCCGGAAAAGTGTGCAGCGGTTTTCCGAAAAGATCATGCGCAAACAATAAGCTAAAGTGCGATGACGATTCATCCTAATCTCATCGCGCTTTAGGAGAGCGAGCGCTCCGCGAATTCCCACGCCAGCACCCTCCACCGGAACAGCGGCGAATCCTTTGGCGGCGAAAGCTCCGGGGTCCAGCCGGTGAGCTTGTCGAGCGTGTAGGTATCGATCAGGACACCGCGCCAGCGCCGCTCGACTTGCGCCAATGGCGCGCGCCTTGCCGGGATCTGCTGCCACACCGGCGAGTCATCGTCGGGCCGGCGACCGATATAGAGTCCCGCATGCCCCCTGATCCGGTCCATACCGGGATCGCGAAAGTCCTGGAAGCGGCCACGCTCGTTGATCTCGATCACGGGGACCCGGCCGCGGAACAGCCAGCGCATCATGGCGTAGGTGCGATAGTCGGTGGTTGCGATCCAGGTCGCGCCTGTCTCATCCAGCGCGGCCTGTGCGCGTGCGGCCACCTGATCGAAGCCGGCTTCGGCACCGATCGGATCGATCTTGCCGAGGAAATTCCAGGGCGCCGCGACATAATAGAGGAACACGACCACGACGAAGGCGATCCCCGAAACCAGGGCCGTGTTGACCCAGAACAGGCTCGACCGGATCGTCTGCGCGGACCGGCCTTCCTTCGACAGCATCGCGAGGTTCACGGCGGCGGCCGCGAAACCAACCGGCCACATGAACATCGGCCAGGTATCGCCGACCCTGAGCGTCATCGACTTCAGGAGGAAATAGGCGAAGGGCACCAGCACCGCCGTCGACAGCAGGATCGCCACCGGCTCACGGGAGCGATAGCCACGCCATGCCGTCATCGCGAGGCCGGACAGCACCACCGGCAACATGACGAATCCGACAAGACCGAATTGCAGGCCGATGTAGTCGCCGATGGTGCGCAGCGAGATGCCGTAATTGGCCGTGGCGCGCACGCCCTGGAAACGGAAGGAGGCCCAGTCGTGCTGGGCATTCCAGATCAGCACCGGCGAGAACACAGCGATCGCGATCAGCAGCGCCAGATAGGGATAGGGGCTGCGCAGCCAGCGCCAGCGCCAATCCGGCACCAGCAGAAAAGCGGCGACCGCCGGCGCGAACATGATCGCGGTGAATTTCGACAGCAGCGACAGGCCCGCGAACAGGCCGGCTGCGAGCCACCACCGCCCGTCGCCGCTCTGCGCGAGCCGCACCAGCGACCACATCATCGCCACCGCGAACGGGATCATGGCGACATCGGGCGCAACCTTGGCCATCAGCAGGCCGTAATAGAGCGCGGCCTCGGGCATCAGCACCACAACAACGACCGCGCGCACATCATGGGTGAGGCGACGGACGATATCGGCGAGCAACAACTGCGTGACCAGCATTGCGACGATGCCGCCGAAGCGAACGCCGAGCACGGTGTCACCGAAGATCGCGGTTCCGAATCGGATCAGCCAGGCGACGCCGGGCGGATGATCGAGGAAGCTGAGCGCTCCCTCCTTCGACCAGGTCCAGTAATACGCCTCGTCGGTGCGCAGCTCGATCGCGGAGGCATAGACGATGCGCAGCACCGTCATCGCGGCGATCACCAACGCGGCAATGACCAGAGGCCGGCGCAACGCGCCGCTGGGCTTCATGGTGATATCGGTAGCGATCGTCACGGCCGCGCTTTTCCCTGACTTGTGAGGGGGAGTCAATGTGGTGGGTGTTGCGGTCTTGTCGGCCGTCCCGGGCCAGGACCGTTGGGGTGAACGATGCTTACCGTCAGGTAACCTTGCCGCGCATGTGATCGGAAGGGCCGTCTATCAGCGGAATTTAACTCTCTACTGGCTGTTCTCCTCAGTGAACTGGTACAAGCGAATCATGGCCGCCACCGCGCTTTCACGATTGCCCGAACTCGTCCGCTCGACCAGCGCGCGGCAGGTGCGGCTGGCCTGCGGCGTCATCCTGTTTGCATACGTGATCAGCCATTTCCTCAACCACGCGCTGGGCAACATCTCGGTCGACGCCATGCAGGTCGGCGTCTACTACCACATAGCGTTCTGGCAGTTCCTGCCCGTCGCGATCGTGTTCTATAGCGCGGCCCTCACCCATATGGGTCTCGGCGTCTATGCGCTGTACCAGCGCCGCGAGTTCCGCTGGCGGACGATCGAGCCGCTGCAGCTCGTGCTGGGGCTGAGCATTCCGGCGCTGGTCATGGCGCATGTCATCGGCATCCGGCTCGGCCAGACGCTGTACGGGCACGAGAAGCTCTATCCGCAGGAGCTCTATCTGTTTTTCGTCGTGGCGCCCGGCCGGCTCTGGACGATGACGATCCTGCTGATCGTCGCCTGGGTGCACGGCTGCATCGGCATCTATTTCTGGCTCCGGCTGAAACCGTTCTTCATGCGCGCCGCACCGTATCTGCTGGCGGCCGCCGTGCTGATCCCGACGCTGGCGCTGCTCGGCATCTACCAGGGTGGCCGCAGTGTCGCCGCCGACAGCGAGGACAGCGACTGGCGCCGGCAGAATTACACGCAGCGCGAGGTCGGCACGTTCGCACAGGCCGACACGCTCGACCGCATCAGCGCTGGACTGACGATCAGTTACTTCGGGCTGCTCGGGCTGGCGCTGCTCGCGCGCGGCGTGCGCGGCTGGCGCGAGCGGCGTGGCGGCATGATCGCGCTGTCCTACGGCAACGGCAAGACCGTGCGCGTGCCCAAAGGCCTGTCCGTGCTGGAAGCGAGCCTGCGCCACAACGTGCCGCATGCCAGCGTCTGCGGTGGCCGCGCCCGCTGCTCGACCTGCCGGATCCGCATCATCGGCGACCACGACACATTGCCAGAGCCGTCGCAGCGCGAGGCCTTCGTGCTGGCTCGCGTCGGCACCGCCGATCCCTCGATCCGCCTCGCCTGCCAGCTGCGGCCAAACTGCGATCTCTCCTTCTTCCAGCTGTTCACGCCACAGATGCTGTCGGGCAACGCGCAAGCGTCCTCGCCGGCACGAATCGGTCAGGAGCGCTATCTCGTCAGCCTGTTCGTCGACATGCGCGGCTCGACCCAGCTCGCCGAGAAGCGGCTGCCATTCGACACCGTCTTCATCGTCAATCGTTTCCTTGGCGCGGTGTCGCAGGCGGTGATCGAGAACGGGGGCCAGCCGAACCAGTTCGTCGGCGACGGCATGCTGGCGCTGTTTGGCCTCACAACCGATCCGCACACCGCGAGCCGGCAGGCGCTGAAGGCGGTGGCCGCCATCGCAACCCATGTCGACGAGCTCAACGAGCTGCTGAGCCACGACCTGCGCCAGCCGATCCGCTTCGGCATCGGCGTCCATGGCGGCGAGGTCATTATCGGCGACATCGGCTATCGCGACCACATCGTCTTTACCGCGCTCGGCGATGCCGTGAACGTCGCCGCCCGCCTTCAGGACATGACCAAGACGCTCGCCTGCGAGGCTGTGGTCTCCGAGGAGGTCCGCCGCACCGCCGGCCTGGACGAGGAGGCACTGCCCAAGCAGGAGGTCGCGATCCGCGGCCGCGACGAGCCGATGGTCGTGCGCGTCGTCGCCGACACCAGGACATTGTCCCCCCTCATCGCCGGCGACGCGCGCGTCGCGGCGTAGCACCGGTGTGTTGCGGCGCAACGGCATGGGCTTGCTGCGAAAGCACGAATTGACTTCAACGTGATGGTTGAGACAGATGAACGTGGGTGTTGCGGTGATGACCGCGGGCCAACGAAAAGCTCCGGGAGGAGACGACATGTTCGACCGACGCGACCTGCTGAAAGGAGCGGGTCTTGCCGCACTGACGGCCACACTGAATTCAACCAGGGCACTGGCTCTCGACTCCGTCACCCTGCCGTTTGCCAATGGCGAGCGGCCGCTGGTGAAATATCCCCAGAAGCGGCCGATGATCGGGCTCACCAGCCGGCCGCCGCAGCTCGAGACGCCATTCGCGGTGTTCAACGACGGCCCTATCACGCCGAATAACGCGTTCTTCGTGCGCTACCACCTCGCCGGCCTGCCCTACGATCTCGACCCTGACAAGTTCACGCTCGAGGTCAAGGGCAAGGTCGACAAGCCGCTGAAGCTGTCGCTGAAGGACATCAGGAAGATGAAGGCGACCGAGATCGTCGCCGTCAACCAGTGCTCCGGTAACAGCCGCGGCTTCTTTGAGCCGCGCGTCGCCGGCGGCCAGCTCGCCAATGGCGCGATGGGCAATGCGCGCTGGCGCGGCGTGCCGCTGAAGACCGTGCTGGAAATGGCGGGCGTGCAGACCGGCGCCAAGCAGGTCGTCTTCGGCGGCATGGACGGGCCGGTCAGCGACAAGACGCCCGACTTCGCCAAGGCGCTCGACCTGGATCACGCCACCGACGGTGAGGTGATGCTGGCCTATGGCATGAATGGCGAGGACCTGCCGTTCCTCAACGGCTTTCCGCTGCGCTTGATCGTGCCGGGCTATTACGGCACCTACTGGGTCAAGCACCTCAACGAGATCACCGTCCTCGATTCCGTCTATGACGGATTCTGGATGAAGTCGGCCTACCGCATTCCGGATACGCCGGACAATTCGGTCCCGCCCGGCACGGCACCCAAGGCGACGATCCCGATCAACCGCTTCACCATCCGCTCCTTCATCACCAATGTGCCCGATGGCGCCAAGCTGAAGGCCGGCCGCACGACGTTGCGCGGCATCGCCTTCGATGGTGGCAAAGGCATCAAGGACGTGTCCGTCTCCACCGATGGCGGCAAGACGTGGGCCTCCGCCAAGCTCGGCAAGGATCTCGGCAAATACTCCTTCCGCGAATGGAAGCTGCCGGTGAAGCTTGCCGCGGGCCAGGTCGAGTTCAAGGTGCGCGCGACCAGCAATTCCGGTGAGACGCAGCCCGACACGCCGCGCTGGAACCCGGCGGGTTATCTGCGCAATGTCGTCGAAACCGTCCGCGCCAGCGTGGCCTGAGGAGAATGATCATGCAGCGCACCGTTCTCGGCGCCGTTACGCTCGCCGTCACCGCCATGCTGGGTTCGGCCCTTGCAGCACCGATCGACTACAAGACGCCGGACGAGGTCGCGGCCTTCAAGGCTGGGCCCAATCTCGAAGTGGTTCAAGGCAATTGCACCGCCTGCCACTCGTCCGACTACATCGCGACGCAGCCGCCGATGAAGGACAAGAAAGCCTTCTGGCAGGCCGAGGTCACCAAGATGATCAAGGTCTATGGCGCACCGATCGACGATGCCGACGTCGGCAAGATCGTGGACTATCTGGCCGCGACTTATTGACGGTGTCAGGGTCAATTGACCGCGAAACGGGCAAAACAGGCAAAAACGCTGCGAAGTTGAGCGAATTTCGGCGAAATGCTGATGTGGTTTGATCTACCAAGCCCGCCTCATTCCGCGTATCCTGTAGGACCGAACCGGCCGGTTGGCGGGGACTGGCGGTTCGTGATCTCGGAGGAAGACCCGCGGAGAAGTCGTTATGGCTAAAGGTACGGTCAAGTGGTTCAACCCGACCAAGGGTTATGGATTTATCCAGCCTGCGTCGGGCGGCAAGGATGTGTTCGTGCATATCTCGGCAGTGCAGAAAGCCGGTCTGTCGTCCCTGAACGAAGGACAGACGGTGGAATACGAAGAGATCGCAAACCGGGGCAAGACCTCCGCAGAGAACCTCAAAGTATAAGCCGCCAGCTCTTGCTGCCTCCCGGGTCAGTCCGGGAGTGAGGCCAAGAAAATTTCAGAAGACGATCCGTGCATTCGACGACAGGCGTTGCGACTGCACACGAAAGGCTATTTGCCTGGAGAAATCGTAGATCAACGCCGCAGCAGTGACAATCGCGACCGCATTTCGTCAGCCCACCGGCAGCGGTGCGTCGCGCTTGATCTCCTCCATCACCGCATAGGTGCGCGTCTCCCGCACGCCCGGCATCGACAGCAGGGTCTCGCCGAGGAAGCGCCGATACGCGGTCATGTCGGCCAGCCGCGCCTTCACCAGATAGTCGAAGCCGCCTGCAACCATGTGACACTCCAGCACTTCCGGGGCGAGTTTCACCGCGCGTGCAAAGCGCTCGAAATTGTCAGGCGTGGTCTTGTCGAGCAGCACCTCGACGAACACGAGCAAGCCCAGGCCCAGCCGGTGCGGATTGAGCCGCGCGCCATAGCCTTCGACGAACCCCTCGCGCTGCAGGCGCTTCAGCCGCTCGCCGGTCGAGGTCGGCGACAGTCCGATGCGCTCGGCGAGTTCGACATTGGCGATTCGCCCATCTTCCTGCAAAATCGAGAGGATTTTCCGGTCGATCCGATCGAGTTCCATATTTCACACGACCAATGAGCTGTTGACCTTCATTTTCTAAGGTAGAATGGCTATTTTGTCTATCGAACTACGGTTACGTGGGCCTTATCCTGGTTTTCAGCCACAGGACACGCCATGCCGACCATCCCGCCGCCCTTCTCCGCTCCGTACGCCCCTGACGATGCCGACGTCGCTGCACGGCTGTTTCCATCGGCGCATCTCAGCCCCCCGCAGGAAGCGCGGATCGACCGCACCGCGACGCGCCTGATCGAGGCGATCCGCAAGCGCGACGACCGGCTCGGAGGGGTCGAGGACATGCTGCGGGAGTTTGCGCTCTCCACCAAGGAAGGCCTCGCGCTGATGGTATTGGCGGAGGCGCTGCTGCGCGTGCCTGACGCGCGCACCGCCGACCAGTTCATCGAGGACAAGCTCGGCGAGGGCGACTTCATCCATCACGAGACCAAGTCCACCGCATTCCTGGTCAACGCCTCGGCCTGGGCGCTCGGTCTCTCGGCGCGGGTGATCCAGCCCGGCGAGACACCTGACGGCACCATCGGCCGGCTGGTGAAGCGGCTCGGCGCGCCTGCCGTGCGCACCGCCACACGCCAGGCGATGCGGCTGATGGGCAATCATTTCGTGCTGGGCGAGACCATCGGGCAGGCGCTGGAGCGAGGCAAGCCGCGCTCCGGTGAGAGGCCGCGCTACTCCTTCGACATGCTCGGCGAAGGCGCGCGCACCGCTGCGGATGCCAAGCGCTATTTCGATGCCTATGCGAGCGCGATTCTGACGATCGGCAAGGCCGCGGGCAACCATCCCCTGCCCGACCGGCCGGGCATCTCCGTGAAACTCTCGGCGCTGCATCCGCGCTTCGAGGCGATCAGCCGCGACCGCGTGATGGCCGAGCTCGTGCCGCAGCTGCTGGACCTCGCGCAGCGCGCCAAGGCCCACGACCTCAACTTCACCGTCGACGCCGAGGAGGCCGACCGGCTGGAGCTGTCGCTCGACGTGATCGCGGCCACGCTGGCCGACCCCTCGCTTGGGGGATGGGACGGCTTCGGGCTTGCGATCCAGGCTTATCAGAAGCGCGCCAGCGCGGTGATCGATTACATCCACGAACTCGCGCGCGCCCATGATCGCAAGCTGATGGTGCGCCTGGTCAAGGGTGCCTATTGGGACACCGAGATCAAGCGCGCGCAGGAGCGTGGGCTCGACGGTTATCCGGTATTCACCCGCAAGGCGATGACTGACATGAACTATGTCGCCTGCGCCTCCAAACTTTTGAATCTGCGGCCGCGCATCTTCCCGCAATTTGCGACCCACAACGCGCTCACCGTCGCAACCGTGCTCGAGCTTGCCGGCGACAGCTCCGGCTTCGAATTCCAGCGCCTGCACGGCATGGGCGAAGCACTTTATGAGCAGCTCGCCAAGGACCATCCTGAGATCGCCTACCGCACCTACGCGCCGGTCGGCAGCCATCGCGACCTGCTCGCCTACCTGGTGCGGCGGCTCCTGGAGAACGGCGCCAACTCGTCCTTCGTGGCGCAGGCGGCCGATTATCGCGTGCCGGTACCGGCGCTGTTGAAGCGTCCGGTCGATCTCATCGTCCGTCCCGATCACGCGCACCACGCCAGGATTCCGCTGCCGGGCGATCTGTTCGCGCCGGAGCGGCATAATTCGGCCGGCATCGAGTTCGGCGAGCGCGCAGCGCTCGATAGGCTGCTGGCTGACGTCAAGGCCGCGGCGCCCGATCTCAAGCCGGTCACAGATATGACGCTCGAGCAGGCGAGCGCGGCGATCACGGCGGCCGGTGCGGGCTTTGCTGGATGGAGCCGGACGCCTGCGGCGGTACGCGCGGCGGCGTTGGAGCAGGCCGCACATCTGTTGGAAAGCCGCGGCGCGCATTTCATCGCATTGCTGCAAACCGAAGGCGGCAAGACGCTCGACGATGCGCTCTCCGAGCTGCGCGAAGCCACCGATTTCTGCCGCTTTTATGCCGCGCAGGGCCGGAAGCTGTTCGGCAGCGAGACCGCGATGCCGGGCCCGACCGGCGAAAGCAACGCGCTTGCCATGCGCGGCCGCGGCGTGTTCGTCGCGATCTCGCCATGGAATTTTCCCCTGGCGATTTTCCTCGGCCAGGTCACCGCGGCCTTGATGGCCGGCAACAGCGTCGTTGCGAAGCCCGCCGAGCAGACGCCGCGCATCGCGCGCGAGGCTGTCGCCCTGCTGCACGAGGCCGGCATCCCCGCAAGCGCGCTGCATCTCGTCTCCGGCGACGGCCGCATCGGCGCAGCGTTGACCGCGCACGCCGATATTGCCGGAATCGTCTTCACCGGCTCGACCGAGGTCGCGCGCCACATCAACCGGACGCTCGCCGCCAAGGACGGACCGATCGTGCCGCTGATCGCGGAGACCGGCGGCATCAACGCCATGATCGCGGATGCCACCGCACTGCCCGAGCAGGTCGCCGACGACGTCGTCACCTCGGCGTTCCGTTCCGCCGGCCAGCGCTGCTCGGCGCTGCGGCTGCTGTTCGTGCAGGAGGACGTCGCGGACCGCATGATCGAGATGATCGCGGGCGCGGCGCGCGAGTTGAAGATCGGCGATCCCTCTGAGGTCGCGACCCATGTCGGCCCGGTGATCGACACTGATGCCAAGCAGCGGCTCGATGCGCATATCGCGCGGATGAAGTCGGAGGCGCGGCTGCACTTTGCCGGCATCGCGCCGGGGGGCTGCTTCGTCGCGCCGCATATCTTCGAGCTGCGCGATGCTGGCCAGCTCACCGAGGAGGTCTTTGGCCCGATCCTGCATGTGGTGCGCTACCGCGCCGAGACGCTCGAACATGTGCTGCAGTCGATCGAGCATACCGGCTACGGACTCACGCTCGGAATCCATTCGCGCATCGACGACACGATCGAGGCCATTATCGACCGCGTCCAGGTCGGCAACATCTACGTCAATCGCAACATGATCGGCGCGGTGGTGGGCGTACAGCCGTTCGGCGGCAACGGCCTGTCCGGAACCGGCCCCAAGGCCGGCGGCCCGCACTATCTCCCGCGTTTCGCCACCGAGCAGACCGTGACCATCAACACCGCCGCAGCCGGCGGCAACGCAGCGCTGCTCGCCGGAGAGGAGTGAGGCCCGCGAGGGCCGTTGCATCGCGCTGAAACATCGGTCTAATGCGCCTCCACGAGCGACCCGCGGAAATTCCAGCCGGCGGGAAACAACAAGAGCGAGGGAGCAACGCCGCGATGGAAAAAGGAATTTTTGCAGGGCTCAGGGTTCTCGACTGCGCGAGCTTCATCGCGGCGCCCGCGGCTGCGACCGTGCTGTCCGATTTCGGCGCCGACGTCATCAAGATCGAGCCGCCCGGCACTGGGGATCCCTACCGCAATCTGCCCAACCTGCCCGGCTATCCCACCGGCGAGCACAATTATGCGTGGCTGTTGGAGGCTCGCAACAAGAAGAGCCTCGCGCTCGACCTTTCCAAGCCCGAGGCGCAGGCCGTGCTCTACAGACTGGTCGAGGAGGCCGATGTCTTCATCACCAACATGCCGCCGCCGGTACGCGGCCGGCTCGGCATCAGCTATGACCACCTCGCCCACCTCAACGACCGGCTGATCTACGCCTCCTTCACCGGCTATGGCGAGAAGGGCGAGGAAGCCAACAAGCCCGGCTTCGACAGCAACGCCTATTGGGCGCGCTCCGGCCTGATGGACCTCGTCCGCGCCGACACCGACACGACGCCGGCGCGCTCGATCGCCGGCATGGGCGACCATCCCTGCGCCATGGCGCTGTACAGCGCGATCGTCACCGCACTGTATCAGCGCGAGAAGACCGGCAAGGGCTCTCATGTCGCCTCCAATCTGATGGCGAACGGGGTGTGGGCGGCGAGCGTGCTGGCCCAGGCAAAGCTGTGCGGCGCCAAGTTCAGCGAGCGGCGGCCGCGCGAGCGCGCGCTCAACGCTGTTGCCAACCACTACCAATGCAAGGATGGTCGCTGGCTGATCCTGTCGCTGCTCAACGAGGAGAAGCAGTGGCCGACACTGGCCACATGCCTGGGGCGGGAGGACCTGATCAACGATCCGCGTTTCGCCACCAAGCCCGACCGTCACGCCCGCTCGATCGAGTTGATCAAGATCTTTGACGAGACCTTTGCGACGAAGGACCTCGCCGAATGGCGCAAGATCCTGGATGGCAACGGGCTGGTGTTCGGCATTGTGGGCATTTTGGACGACATCCCTGACGACAAGCAGATGCTCGACAACGAGGTGCTGGTGCCGTTCGAGAACGACGGCATGCTCACCATCAACTCGCCGATCTGGATCGACGGCGCCAAGAAGGTGCAGCCGCGCAAGCCGCCCGGCGTCGGCGAGCACAGTGACGAGATTTTGCGCGGCGCGGGATATGACGAGGCCGCGATCGAGCAGCTGCGGTCGAAGGGAGCTGTGGGGTAAGGGGGCGCATCGCGCTCACCCCGTCATTGCGAGCGCAGCGAAGCAATCCAGAAGCCCACCGCGAATGCATTGCTGGATTGCTTCGCTGCGCTCGCAACGACGATGCCGCACTATCGCGATATAGTCTCACGGCAAATTCGTCTCCGTGAGGTCCCATGCCCGCCTATCGCCTGCACTACTTCCCCGAATCCGGCAACAGCTACAAGCTGGCGCTGATGCTGACGCTTTGCGGCGAGACGTTCGAGCCTGTGTGGACCGATTTCGCCGGCGGGGTCACGCGCACCGCGGAATGGCGCAAGGCCGTCAACGAGATGGGCGAGATTCCCGTGCTCGAAGTCGACGGCGTGAAGATGACACAGACGGCGCCTCTTCTCCTCAAGCTTGCCGAACAATATGGCCGCTTCGGCGCCGCGACGGAAGCCGAAAAATACGAGCTGCTGCGCTGGCTGTTCTGGGACAACCACAAGCTCACCGGCTACATGGCGACTTACCGCTTCATGCGAGCCTTCACTCAGAAGAACGATCCGCAGGTGCTGAAGCATTTTCGCCGGCGGCTCGATGACTTCCTCGGCATTCTCGACGGACATCTCCAGAACAACGCGTTCGCGATCGGCAGCAAGCCAACTGTGGCAGATATCTCGATGATGGCCTATCTGCACTACCCGAGCGACGAGCACGGCTTTGATTTCGCCGCAAGCCATCCTGCCGTCCACGGCTGGCTCGGCCGCATGGCCGCGCTGCCCGGTTGGAAGCCAGCCTATGAGCTGCTTCCGGGGAAGCGGATGACGAATTATGCGAAGTGAAGGCGCCTCTTACCTCAGCGCCAGCCAGCCGAGCGTGAACAGGATGCCGCCAATGATGACGACGACCGCGACCGCCCAGGCGCTGACGCGGATGCTGCCGGTGACCTGTTTGGCTTCCTCGTTGCGCGCGATCTCGCGATTGCGCTCCTTGTTAGCGTCGCGGGTGTCCGTCATGGGTCATCCGAACCGGTTGGGGGCGGGCCTAACGCGTCTTGATGAAGCACATGCCAATGCGGCTCGAGGCCGCCGCAGGCTGACAGGTGAGACCTTTAGCACAGGTCCATGACGTAAAACTCTGATCCGGCGTTCCCGATCCCTCGTTTTGCAGGGAACAATGGGCGCCCCAGCCGTCCAAATATTCGGTGCCGGCGAGTTCCTGGGCGCCGCGGGTCTGCGGCCGGCCGGCAAATCCGCGCGAAAAATCAGGGCGTTTGCCGGCTGCGAACGCTGCCAGGATGTCGCGGCGGCGGAGCTGGTCGCCGAAGAAATGCGGCGAGGCCGGCACGATGGTCGAATTTGAAGCCCCCTCCGTCAGCCAGTCCACACCAGGAAAATGGAAGCCGCCGATGCCGCGGGTCTGGTGGCAGCCCGAGCAGGTAACGTCATTGAGACGGCGCTGGAAGCCTGCGACCGAGCGGATGTTTTCCATGGTGATGCCGCGCGCCGCCGCCTGCTTCAGCGCACCGACGACGTCATCGTCCGCGAAGATGGGATCGTTGCCCTCGCCTTTTTCTTCCCCCTGCATCATGCCGAACTCCGGCTGCAACGGGGAGGCGTCGAGGCCCCCAGGAGTTGGTGCCACGGCAGCTTTGGCGAGATATTTCTCCGGGATCAGCACGGTGCCCCGATCGAACTCGCGAAGATTCGCCGATGACAGCAGCCAGGCCTTGAAGTCGCGCCGGAGCGCGTCATCCGCGAGGATGCGGTCGCGATCGATCTGGTTCTCCAGCGTCGATTCCTCGAAGATCTTGGTCGCGCCGTCGTATTTGAACACCTTGAGCAGATAGTCGGAGCGGAAATCGTGCAGTGCCGATTTGGGTGAGATCGAGATCTGGATGTTGGTCTCGACGCGGTCGAGCATGGCATCGTAAGGCGCGGCGCGGCTGCCGATCAGCCCCTGCCAGTCGCCATTGCCGAGCCAGCGCCGCGCCACTTCGGCACAGGTGACAGGCTTGCCGCTCTGATCAAGCTGGCGCGCATCGCGTGCCTTCATCACCAGATTGAACGTCATCGGCAGGCGCGTCGCGGTGTTACCGCCATCCGGTTTGGTGTCGAACCGCACCAGACGATAGATCAGGCGGATCTCGCCGCAGGACTCTTCCGACACATAGGCGCGGTCCATGCGGTTGACGATGCCCGCCAGCACGAAGCGGGTATTGGCCGACCTCAGCGCCGCCCGATCGAACAGCTGGACGTCGAAACCCTCGCCGACGCCGATGGTCTCGCTCGGCGAAGCCCGCCTGTGCCGGGCGATGTAACGATCGAACTCCGCATCGATCGCCGGCGGAATCTCCTCGAGCTGTGACAGTGATGTGAACAGCAGGTCGCTCGTCAGCGGAGCATTCGCGTTGCGCTCGGGCTGCAACAGGCGGGAGATCGACAGCGCACCGCTCCGGTCGAGCCTGCGCAGGAGATCGGGATCAGTGATCGCGGTGCCGCGTGCGAGCGGCGCGTTCTCTGCTGCCGAGAGCGACATGATGCTGCCGGACCACATGGCGGCAGCCAGGAGAATTCGCAGCGCGCGGCTCATGCCTCCACTAACACCGCGGACGACAGCCTATTCAAGTGAAAAGGCGCTTCACGCGGTGGTGAAGCGCCTCGTCGAAATTGAGATATCGGACGCTTAGCGGCCGACGATCAGGCCCTTGCTGGTCACGACCACCCAGCGCCCATCCTGACGGCGGATCGCGTCGACGCGGCCGATTCCGGGGATGGGATCCCCGGCATAGACCTCGTACAGGCCACTCCGGCCTTCGATCAGCGCGCCGCCGTTGGCGACGTCGCGCAGCCTCCAACCCTCGATCGTCGGCAGGCGGCCGACTTCGGTCTTGGGCGCAGCAGGCACGGGAGCCGCCGCAGGAGCAGCCGTCGCAACCTGGGTCGGGGCCGGTGCTGCTATCGTGCCGGTGGTTTCCTTGGCGGGCGCCACGGCGGCAGCCTGCGCAGGGGCGGACGGCGGCGTGGCACGGAGCTTGTCGACGGCCTCGGACAGCTTGGCGAGCTTGGCCATCGGCTCCGCCTGCGCCTTCTCGAGCTTGTCGAGACGATCATTGGCCCGGTTGATCTGGCTGAGGCCATTCTTCGAGCTGTGCTCGACATTGGCCTTGAGCGCGACGATGTCGGCGTCGATCCGGGAGATGGACGCATCCAGCGCGCTGGTATCGGCGACCTGCGCCGGTGCCGGACCGGCGAAATGCATCATGCCGGCGGTCGCGAGCGCGCCGCTGGCGGCGCCGACGCAAGCCGCGATCGCGACGACCGCGGCCATCGCCGAAAGGCGACGCTTGCCGGCAGTATCCCGCACCTCGTCAGCCTTCACATGCGGGGCGAACTCTTCGCGCTCCCACGACTGCTCCGGGGGCGCCATGACGATGAGCTTGCCGGGCTTTGGCTCCGCCTTGGGCGCGACCTTGGGCTCCGCCTTGGGCTCGGCCTCGAGTTCGGCCTTGGGTTCGGCCTTACCCTCGAACTTCGGGACCACGATCCGGGGCGGCTCGACGGCCGGGGCATCTGCTTTGGGCGGCGTCTCATGGTCGGGGGCGATCGAAGGGGCATCGATGCCGGCGGCAGCCTCGACGGCCGGCGGCACGGCTGCTCCGGCGGCATCTGCGGCGCTGTCCTGGCCAGCCAGTTCGGGCATGGGTTCGCTCACGGCTCAAATACTCCAGTCTCGGTTGACCTTTTGGTAACTTTCATTGCTTGCGAATTCCTTACCTCGGGACCCGCTTACCGAAATTTTAGGAACTCGTCCGGGGCCGAATTGGGTCGGGAAAGTGGAACCCGCGTGGCCGGCATGAAACAATTTGTAACCGGATGAAGATGAACGGCGGAGCAATGGCCGGAACGGCCGGTGTTTGCCCGTGACCGTTCCCCGGTTAACATGGGCCGTCCCGTCAGCCAGAAGGCGTTTGGGGGGTGCCATGACAATCGAGAAATGCATCAACGCGTTCGGTGTCGATGACGTCATCTTCGAGGAGGGCTCGACCGGCCGCGAATTGTTCGTCGTGCTCGACGGCGAGGTCGAGATCGCCAAACTCGACGGCGCCCGCAAAACCAGCATCATCAAGCTCGGCAAGGGCGAGTTCTTCGGCGAGATGGCCGTGATCGACGGCTCGGCCCGCTCGGCGACCGCGATCGCATCGGCGCCTGATACGAAGGTGATGCGGATCAACCACGCGCGCTTCGTCTATCTCGTCAGCCAGCAACCGGCGTTTGCGCTGATGGTGATGGACGCATTATCGAAACGCCTGCGCGCTTCCAACGCCGTCACCTACCGGGCGGCGCAATCATGAGTGAGCGCAAGCCGACCGCATTCCCGATCCTGATGAAGAACGACGTCTGCTCGCTGATCCAGGCGGCCGATGACGTCTACCAGATCCGCTTTTTCAACCGCGCTGCCAACGCTTATCTGGTGCGCGGCTCGGCACGCACCATCCTGATCGATGTCGGCCTGTCCTCCAACTATCCGGCGATGGCCGAGTGCCTGAGCTTCGCCGGATGCCCGCCCGAGAAGATCGACATGGTGGTGCTGAGCCACGAGCATCTCGACCATATCGGCGCGGCCTGGCACTTCAACGAGCGCCGCACCTATGTGGCTGCCCATCGTCTGGCCGCCAACAAGATCATGCTGCGCGACGATTTCTCGATGCTGCGCAAGATGTTCAACGAGCCGAACGTGCCTATCAATATCGACATCTGGCTCGAGGAGGGCAACCTGATCGACCTCGGCAATTTCCGCCTCAATGTGATGTACACGCCGGGCCATACCTCGGCCTGCATCACGCTGTTCGAGCAGGATAAGGGCTTGTTGTTTGCCGCTGATACCTTGATGCCCGGCGGCGTGATGGGCGGCGTGTTCGGCTCCGGCAGCATCTCCGACTACATCCAGTCGCTGGAGCGCATCAAGGGGCTGAACACCAAGATCCTGCTGTCCGGGCACGGAAGGCTGTCCGACACACCGCAGGAAGACGTGCGCATCGCGATTGCGCGATCACACGGCCTCTTGGAAGACACCACGCAATTGTTCGAAGCGCTCGATGCACGATCGAACTTCGAGCCGATCATGCAGTCGGTGCGGGATTTGAACAAGCTGGATGATTGAACGCGCAGGCGCATCTGCCAATGCGTCGTTGCGACGCCGCGAAGCAATCCAGACTGCCGCGATTACATCACCACCGGCGCATCCGGCAGTTCGTTCGGATGTGGCCCCGCAGGCGGATAGTACTTCGCAAGCTCCCGCGACACCGCCTCGATGCCGGAGACCACGCCGCGCTCGAATCGGCCCGCGCCGAACTCGGCCTCCATCGCACGGCAGATCGCCTCCCAGCCCGCGGCACCAACCTTCGCATCGATGCCGCGATCGGCGATGATCTCGACATCGCGGTCGGCGAGCAGCAGATAGATCAGCACGCCATTGTTGTGCGCGGTGTCCCAGATCCGCAGATGGGAGAACAAATCGAGCGCGCGTTCGCGAGCGTGCTGATTGCGGAACAGCGGCCGGCCGTCGAGCGCACCTTCCACGACGAACCGGACCTGACCGGAATGCGTCCTCTCGCTTTGCTTGATCGCCCGCTCGATGCGCTCGATCACACTTTTCGGAAACACTTGCCTCGCACGCCAGTGGTGCTGGAGGAGATGCCTGGTGATACGTCCGATGCTCATGACTACCAGCTCCCCGAGGCGCCGCCGCCACCAAAGCTGCCGCCGCCCCCGCTGAAGCTGCCGCTGTCACTGGACGACGATCCGCTGCTCCAGCCGCCCGACGAGGAGCCGCTCGACCAGGAACCACCGCGCGACGACCCCGTCGATGCCGGAAACAGATCGGCGATGAAGGACAACACGAAGGCGATGATTCCGGCGAGCAAGGCCAGCACGCCGGATCCGAGGATGAGCAGCGCAAGAAGGCCAATCATGCTGCCCGTCGCGACCGAGCCCAGCAGCCGCCCCAGCAGTGCGCGCAAGAATCCGCCGACGACGAGCGAGGCAAACAGGACAAACGGAACAGCCGGCCCGATATCATCCAGATTGGCGAAATTCACGCTGCGCGAAGGAGCCGGCAATGGCTCGCCGTCGATGACGCGCATCATCCGGTCCGCGCCGGCCGAGATGCCGCCGGCGAAATCACCGTCCCTGAATTTCGGCGTGATGACCTCATCGATGATCCGCCGCGAGGTAACGTCGGTGAGCGCCCCTTCGAGGCCGTAGCCGACCTCGATGCGCAAGTGCCGGTCGTTCTTGGCGACGACGAGAATCGCGCCGTCGTCGACCTTCTTGCGGCCGATCTTCCAGGCTTCAGCGACACGGATCGAGAACTGCTCGATCGTCTCCGGCTCCGTCGTCGGCACGATCAGCACGGCGATCTGGCTGCCCTTGCGCGCCTCGAAATCGCTGAGCTTCTGCGACAATGCGGCGATGTCGCCGCTCGACAACGTGCCGGTCCGGTCGACCACGCGGCCGGTCAGTTGCGGGATGGCGACGTCGGCCGCGGCGGGGAGGACGAAGGCAAGGAAAAGCGTCGCCACAATCGTTGCGCGCCATACACTCAGTGTCATCGCCCCCCTTGACCGGGCGAACCAGTATTCCAGAGACGCCAGCGCGGTCCGGAAAGGCCGCGGCGTACTGGATTCCCCGCTTTCTCGGGGAATGACAGCAATGGGTGGGGCGCGCATCGGGGACGAACGCGCTTACTTCGAGGGCGCAGGCGTGGGATTGAAATCGACCTTCGGCGCGGTCGAGATTTCCTTCTCGTTCTCAACCGAGAAGTTCGGCTTTTCCTTATAGCTGAACATCATCGCCGTGAGATTGGTCGGGAACGAGCGGATGGTGACGTTATAGTCCTGGACCGACTTGATGTAGCGGTTACGCGCGACCGTGATGCGGTTTTCGGTGCCCTCGAGCTGCGACATCAAATCCCTGAACAGCGCGTCCGACTTGAGCTGCGGATAGTTCTCCGTGACCACGAGGAGCCGCGACAAGGCGCTTGAGAGCTCGCCCTGGGCGGCCTGGAATTTCTGGAAGGCAGCGGGGTCGTTGAGCACCTCCGGCGTCGCCTGGATACTGCCGACCTTGGCGCGGGCGTTGGTGACGCCGAGCAGCACGTCCTTTTCCTGCTGCGCAAATCCTTTCACCGAATTGACCAGATTGGGCACGAGATCGGCACGACGTTGATACTGGTTCACCACCTCGGACCAGTTGGCCTTGATCTGCTCGTCCTGGCTCTGAATGGCGTTGTAGCCGCAATTGGTGAGGCTGAGCGAGGCCAGCGCCGCCAGCACGGTCAGGATCTTGCGCATCAAATTTCTCCCGGTGGAATCGGGCGCAAGCTACCAGATCGAGTGCATCCGACGCCAGATATCCCGCGCCGGCGGCGCGAAAAGCAGCCGGCTGACGCAAGCCCCTTGCCTGCCAGCACGCGACATAGTCAACTCGCGGCCAACGAGACGAAAATGCAGGGAGCGCGCCATGTCCTCGTTCGAGACCATCCTCGTGGAGCGGCCGGAGCCGGCGATCGCCCGGATCGTGATGAACCGGCCCGACGCGCGCAACGCGCAGAACCTGCAAATGACCTACGACCTCAACGCCGCCTTCGACACGGCGGTGCAGGACGATGCGATCAAGGTGATCATCCTGGCTGGCAACGGGCCGCATTTCTCCTCCGGCCACGATCTGCGCCCGGGGCCCAGAAATGCCGCAGGCACAGATTTTCCGCCGGTAGGAAATTGGGGCGGCTTTGCGGAAGCCAACGCCCACGGCCGCTTCGCGCGCGAACAGGAGATATATCTCCAGATCACGCGGCGCTGGCGCAACCTGGCCAAGCCCACCATCGCCGAGGTGCACGGCAAGTGCATCGCCGGTGGCTTGATGCTGGCCTGGGCCTGCGACCTCATCGTCGCCAGCGACGATGCGCAGTTCTGCGACCCCGTCGTCACCATGGGCGTCTGCGGCGTCGAATGGTTCGTGCATCCCTGGGAGCTCGGGCCCCGGAAGGCCAAGGAATTTCTGTTCACCGCCGACTCGTGGAGTGCGCAGGAGGCTCACCAGCTCGGCATGGTGAACCAGGTCGTGCCGCGCGCGGAGCTGTCATCGCGCGTGCTGGAGCTCGCGCGCCGGATCGCGGCAAAGCCGTCCTTTGCGCTGAAGCTGACCAAGGAGGCGGTGAACCGCTCGGTCGACGTGATGGGGCAGCCCGCCGCGATCGATCAGGCCTTCGCTCTGCATCAGCTCTGTCACGCCCACAACCTTCAGGAGTTCGGCATGGTGGTCGATCCATCCGGACTGCATCCCTCCGTGCACAAGCCGGCGGCCGCGGAGTAAAGACATGGATATCAATCTCAGCGACGAGCAACGACTGCTGCGCGAGAGCGCGGAACGCTTCGTGGCCGCGAGCTACGACGCCGACCACCGCCGCAAGACGGCGAAGGACCCACTCGGCTTCAGCCCTGAAGTCTGGAAGCAGTTCGCCGAGCTCGGCTGGCTGGCGTTGCCGATCCCGGAAGAGTTCGGCGGCCTCGGCGGCGGTCCGGTCGAGATCGGCATCTTGATGGACGCGTTTGGCCGCGGGCTGGTGTCCGAGCCGTACATCGCAACGGTCGTGCTCGGCGCCGCGTTGATCGAGCGATGCGGCGGGACGGCGCAGAAGCAGGCGAACCTGCCCAAGATCGCGGACGGAACATTGAAGCTCGCCTTCGCGCATTCCGAGCGTGCCGCGCGGTTCGATCTTGCCAAGGTCGCGACATCGGCGACCAAGACGGCACAAGGCTGGCACCTCACCGGCAGCAAGATCGCCGTGCTCGACGGCCATGCGGCCGACGAGATCATCGTGTCAGCGCATCTGCATGATCATCGGGGACCATCAGGACGGATCGGGCTGTTTATGGTGCCGGCGACGGCAGCGGGGCTCGCGATTTCCGATTACCAGCGTCTCGGCGGGGGACGAGCCTGCAACATCGAACTCTCCGACGTGCAGTTGCCCGACGACGCCCTGCTCGGCGGTGGCGCAAACGCACTGCCGGCGATCGAATGGGCCGTCGATCGTGCGATGGCTGCGCTTGGTGCCGAGGCTGTCGGCATCATGCAGACGCTGCTCGACACCACGCTTGACTACACCAAGATCCGCAAGCAATTCGGCCGGCCGCTCTCCGCCAACCAGGTGATCCGCCATCGCCTCGCCGACATGGCCATTCAGGTCGACGAGGCGCGCTCGATGGCGCTGCGCGCCGCGCTGAAGGCCGACAGCGCGCCGGTCGAGCGGGCCCGCGCTGCATCGGCTGCGAAGGCGAAGATCGGCAAATGCGCCCGCTTCGTCGGCGAGCAGTCGATCCAGCTTCACGGCGGCATGGGCGTCACCGAGGAGCTCGAGGTCGGCGCCTATTTCAAGCGGCTCGTCGCCTTCGATACGCTGTTCGGCGGCAGCGCGCACCATTATGCCCGCCATGCCCAGCTCGGCCGCACGACTTCACCCGCCTGACACAGGAGCGCATCATGGACCTGTCGTTCAATGCCGAGGAGCGCGCCTTCCAGAGCGAGGTGCGCAGTTTCACGCCAAAAATCTCTCCGAGGAGATGAAGCGTGCCACCGCGCTGACGCCCTCGGTGTTCTCCGATCCGGACATCGGCATGGCCTGGCAGCGTGCGCTGCATAAGCAGGGTTGGGGTGCGCCGGGCTGGCCGGTCGAATATGGCGGCCCGGACTGGACGCCGGCGCAGCGCTGGATCTTCGAGAGCGAGTGCGCGCGCGCCGGCGTGCCGAATGTGAATGTGATGGGCGTGAAGATGGTCGGGCCGGTCATCATCGGCTTCGGCTCGCCCGAGCAGAAGACTTTCTACCTGCCGCGGATTCTCTCCGGCGAGGACTATTGGTGCCAGGGCTATTCCGAGCCGGGCTCGGGCTCCGATCTCTCCTCGCTCAAGACGCGCGCGGTGCGCGACGGCGAGGATTACATCATCAACGGCACCAAGATCTGGACCACGCATGCGCACCATGCCAACCGCATGTTCGCGCTGGTGCGCACCAGCGAGGGACCGCGGCAGCAGGACGGCATCAGCTTCATCCTGATCGACATGAAGGCACCGGGCATCACGACGCGCCCGATCCTCACCATTGGCGGCGACCACGAGGTCAACCAGGTGTTCTTCGACGACGTGCGCGTACCCGTCGCCAACCGCGTCGGCGACGAAGGCAAGGGCTGGACCTACGGCAAATATCTGCTCGAATTCGAGCGCGGCTCCGGCATTGCATCAGCCAAGCTGCGCGAGGGACTGCGCGCGATCACCGAGCTTGCGGAGTCCGATCTCACGGGCCGCGCGATCGAGAGCCCTGACATCGCGTTCCGCATCTCCGAGGTCGAGGTCGACATCGATGCGCTTGAAATGACCGAGCTGCGCGTGCTCTCTGCGCTGCAGACCGGACAAAATCCCGGCGCGGTGTCGTCGATCCTGAAGCTGCGCAACAGCGAGATCCGGCAGGCCGTGACGCGGCTCGGCGTCGACGTGATCGGCCATGATGCGCTGGCGGTCGAGCCGATGCGTCCGCTCTACAAGCTCAACCACGAGCCGGCGCTGCCGGAGGACATGCTGACGGTGGTGCCGGAATATCTCAACGGCCGCGCCTACACGATCTTCGGCGGCACGTCGGAGATCCAGCGCGATATCATCGCCAAGATGATGCTGGGGATTTAGCCCTCTCCTCCGCACTTGAAAGGGCTAGCCCGCCAGCTTCGCATCCCGGATCGCCTGCCAGATCTTCTGCGGCGTCAGCGGCGTGTTCAACTGGGTTATGCCGAACTCGGCAAGCGCGTCCATCACGCCGTTGGTGATGCAGGGCGGACCGCCGATGGCACCGGATTCGCCGCAGCCCTTGGCGCCGAGCGGATTGGTGCGGCAGGGCGCGGAATCATCCAGCGTCACCACGATCGGCGGCACATCATCGGCGCGCGGGATACAGTAATCCTGATAGCTCGCGGTCAGCAGCTGGCCGTCGGCATCATACGCCACGCCTTCATACAGGGCCTGGCCGATGCCCTGCGCGACCCCACCATGGATCTGGCCGGTGACCAGCATCGGGTTCACGGCAACGCCGACGTCGTCGACGGTGGTATAACGCACGACCTTGGACACGCCGGTCTCAGGGTCGATCTCGACCTCGCAAATATGCGTGCCGTTCGGCCAGCTCGGCCCGTCAACCTCGCCCTCGGAATCGACGCTAAGTTTTGCATCGGCCTCCTTCTCGGCAATGTCGAACAGGCTGATGCGGCGGTCGGTGCCGACCACGGTCAGCATGCCGCCCTGATACTCGATGTCCTCGACCGAGGTCTCGAGCACATTCGCCGCCCTTTCGCGCGCCTTCTGGATCAGATCGTTGGAGGAGACCGCGACCGCCGTGCCGCCGACGAACAGCGAGCGCGAGCCGACGCTGCCAAAGCCCGTGGCGAGATCGGTATCGCCCTGGACGACGTCGATCTTGTCCATGGCGATGCCGAGCGTGTCGGAGATCATCTGCGTGTAGGTGGTCTGCAGCCCCTGCCCCATCGCCTGGGTGCCGGAATGCAGCACGACGCGGCCCTGCGAGGTTGCTTGCAGCGTGACCTTTTCGGTATGCGCGCGGCCGCCGGTCCATTCGATGTAGGAGGCGAGGCCGCGGCCGTAGAGCAGGCCCTTTTTCTTCGCTGCCTTCTTGCGCGCGGCGAAGCCGTCCCAGTCCGCGAGCTTGACCGCACGGTCGAGCATGTGCGCGAAGGCGCCGGAATCGTACACTTGGCCTGCTGCATTCGTGTAAGGCAGTTGCGCCGGCTTGATGTAATTGGCTTTCCGGATCGCGCGCGGATCCATGCCGATCTTGCGCGCGGCAGCGTCGAACAGGCGCTCGACGATGAAGACTGCCTCGGGGCGGCCGGCGCCGCGATAGGCACCGACCGGCGCGGTGTGGGTCATCACTGACTTGATCTCGAAATGCACCAGCGGCAGATCGTAGACGCCGGTCTGCACGAACGGACCGAGCACCAGCGGAATGATGTTGCCCGTGCCGGAGGAGTAGGCACCGGTGCAGCCGATCGACCTGACCCGATAGGCGAGCACCTTGCCCTTCTCGTCCAAGGCGAAGGACGCTGTCGAAGTGAGGTCGCGACCATGAGTGCCGCCGACGAATTCGTCGGTGCGGTCGCCGCGCCAGCGGATCTTCTTGTTCAGCTTGGTCGCGGCATAGGCGACGATGCCGTCTTCCGGATAAAGGCTGGTCTTCTGGCCGAAGCCGCCGCCGATATCGCCGACCAGCACGCGCACGCTGTCCTTCGGACGCTTGAGAATCGATTCCGCGAGGAGGTCACGGGTCGACGCCGGGGTCTGTGACTGCACGTGCAGGAGGAGACGGCCGGTCTTCTTGTCGATCTCGGCGATAGTCGAGCGCGGCTCCATCGCCGAGGGCACCAGACGCTGGCTGACGAGATCGAGCTCGACCGTATGCGCGGCCTTGGCGAAGGCCTCGTCGACCCTGGCGGCATCGCCATAGCTCATCGCGCCGACAATATTGTCGGGAGCGTCCGGCCACACCACCGGCGCGCCTGGCTTCACGGCCTCGACGGGATCGACCACGGCGGGCTGCACGTCATACTCGACGACGATCGCCTCGGCCGCGCTCTGTGCCTCCGCACGCGACGAGGCGACCACCGCCGCAACGGCCTCGCCGGTGTAACGGACGACCTCATGGGCGAGCAGGCGGCGCGGCGGCACCGTCATCGGCTTGCCGTCAGGGCGCTTGAAGATGCTTAGCGTCGGGATGGCGCCGACGTCGTCCTTGACAAGATCGACGCCGGTATAGATCGCGGTCACACCAGGCATCGATGCCGCAGTGCTGGTGTCGACCGAGACGATTTTCGCATGCGCGTGCGGTGAGCGCAGCACGTGCAACCACAGCGCGCCGTCCTCCGGCTTGTCATCGATGAATTGCCCCTTCCCGGTGAGCAGCCGCTGGTCTTCCAAACGCTTGACGGGCTGGCCCGCTCCGAAACGCAAATTGCCGGGAAGAATATTCATTCCGCTGGGTCCTCTAAGCCTCAAAAGTGCGGCCGCCTTTTAGCGGATGGAGGCAGACCAGACCAGTCGCGGATTTGGGCGGCGGGACCGTGGATTGGTCATGACCGGAGGGACTTTAAGCCAGCTCTTTGAGCGCGGCTTCCACGAGCTTGCGCGCATCGGCGTTGAGCGCCGCCTGCGGCGGGACGGGATCGCCGACGTCGTAGCCCTGGACCGAAAGGCCGGCCTTGATGCAGGCGGCGAGATTGAAGCGGGCGAAGGCCTCGTTGATGCGCCACAGCCTGCGCTGGAGCGCCATGGCCTCGTCCCAGCGACCGGCCTGGCTGAGATCGTAGAGCCTGACGCTCTGGCGCGGAATGATGCAGGCCGGTCCCGCCATCCAGCCGACGCCACCGATCAACATCACAGCGGCCGGAATATGGGCGGAGGCCGAAAACACGCGCAAGGCTTCGCCGCAGCGGTTCATGATCGAGAGCAGCCGTCCGGTGTTGGTCGAGGCATCCTTGATGTAGCCAATGCGCGGATGTTCGGCGAGGCGAGCGATGACATCGAGGGTCAGATCCGAGCGCTGGAATTGCGGATTGGTGTAGATGACGACCGGAATGTCCACGGCGTCGGCAATGCCGCGGAAATAGGATTCGACCTGGGCATCAGAGAGCGGGAAATAGGCCTCGAGGATCGCCAGGATGCCGCTGGCGCCGAGCTTCTGGTAGGCCTGCGCCTGCGCCACTGCATCGGCTGTCGAGGCCGACGCAACGCCCGCGACAACGGGCACGCGGCCCTTCGCCGCCTCAATCGTGGTCTGCACCACAGCCATGCGCTGCGCGGCGTTGAGATAGGCAAACTCGCCGGTCGAGCCGAGCGGCGTCAGCCCGTGCACGCCGGCGCCGATCAGATCGTCGCAGAGCCTTGCGAGCACGTCGGTCCGCACCGTGCCGTCGGCACTGACGGGAGAGACGAGGTAGGGGAAGACGCCGCGAAATTCGGTCATGTCGGGAATAAAATCCGGAGGAGCTGAGAGTGTGGCGGGCGCGCGATCCATCGCGTGCTACCATGGGGTATGATTGCCAGCAAGCGATCGGCCTTCGAGCCGATTTGTCGTCTTTGGAATTGTCCTGCAGCGTTGCCGGGTTTCGTTGCGTTGCGTCAACTGCAGCCGCATGCTCCAAGAGATCGATTGCGACGCCGGCAAGCCTGATCTGGCGATTGCTGCACGTTCGCGCGAGGGGCTCCCAATCACATGTTCGTCGGCCGTGTCCCTGGGGAGGACTGGCCACCCGGCCAGTTTCGCAATCGGCCGCGACATCCCAGATTGTGGGCAACTTACAGGAGCTTCCATGACCGACCTTACCCCTCTCACCTCGCTGTCATCAGCGCTCGCGGACCTCGTGGCGCGTATTTCGCCGTCCGTCGTCTCCGTGCATTCGCATCGTTCCCGCTCGACCGGCTTCGCCTGGAAGCCCGGCCTGATCGTCACCGCCGACGAGGCGCTGGCCGACGAGGGCGACGTCCAGATCTCCGTTGCCGACGGCAGCGTGGTTGCCGCGACAGTTGTCGGCCGCGACCACACGACCGATATCGCGCTGCTGCGCGCCGATACGGCCATCGCCCCGGTCAAGCTGGCGGCGAGGATCCCTGCTCTCGGCTCGCTCTCGGTCGTGGCTTCCACCAACCGCGATGCACCAAGCGCTTCGCTGGGATTGGTGTCCGCTTCAGGCAAGGGCTGGCGCTCGCTGCGTGGCGGCGAGATCGATGCCCGGATCGAGCTCGATGTCCGCCTGCGCCCGAGCCAGGAAGGCGGCCTTGCCCTCGATGCCTCGGGCCAGGCCTTCGGCATGGCGGTGCTGGGCCCACGCCGCGTGCTGGTGATCCCGACCGCCACGATCGAGCGGGTTGCGGCGCAGCTCGAGACACGCGGCCGCATCGCGCGCGGATATCTCGGACTCGGGCTCCAGCCGCTGCGGCTCGATGATGGCATCGGCGCGATGGTGATGAATGTCGACAAGGCCGGTCCTGCCGCCACGGCCGGCATCCGCCAGGGCGACGTGATCGTGGCGGTCAACGACGAGAAGCTTTCCGGCGTGCGCGCGTTGCTGCGAACGCTGGGGCCCGCCAGTGTCGGCCGGGTGGTCGATGTCGCGGTCCGGCGTGGCGGCGAGCCAGCGAGCTTCAGGGTCACAATTGGCGAGAGGCCCGAGGCGTGAGCGAGGACACCACGTCCGACATCGTGCTGTCGATCGACATTGACGATCCGGTGTTGGCCGACCGCCTCGCGACGCTGCTCGGCAGTGTCGCGGGGCTTCGCCTTGCCGCGTCCGGGGAGACCGCCAATGCGAGCGTCGTCGCACGCGATCCGCGCGTCATGCCCGAGGATATTGCGCTGACGCAGCGCGAGCTCGACGTGCTCGCGCTGATGGCGGAAGGCGCCTCCAACAAGATGATCGCGCGCCGGCTCAATATCTCCGTGCACACCGTGAAATTCCACGTCGGCTCGCTGCTCGACAAGCTGGATGCGACCGGCCGCACCGATGCGGTGGCGCATGCGGCGCGCCGCGGCGTGATCGAGCTATAGCACGCTCCTGAAGCTGAGCTGCACCGTGAGGCCCGGCGCGTTGTCGTGCAGCGCGATCTCGGCGGCATGCAGGCGCGACACCGCCGCGACCAGGCTCAGGCCCAGGCCGTTGCCCGGAGTATAGCGGCTCTGCTCGAGCCGATAGAAGCGCTTGAACACGTGGTCATGCTGATCGGCGGCAATGCCCGGACCATCATCGGCGATGGCGATCGTCGCACGGTTGCCGGCATTGCGGCACGTCACCGTGACCTTTCCGCCCGGACGGCCGTGCTTGATCGCGTTGTCGACGAGATTGGCGATGGCATCGAACAAGAGGTCGCGATCGCCTGTGACTGCCACTTCGCTGTCACCACCGAGGCTCAGGCGCGTCGCGACCTGTTCGGCGGCGGCGTCGTAGAGCTCGACGACCTCGCCGGCAATTTCAGCCAGGTTGAGCACACGAAACGCGCTGCGGCGCGCCCGGGTTTCGATCTCCGAGATCCGCGTGATCGAGGCGAACATGCCGAGCACGGCGTCGAGATCGGCGATGGTGTCGCCGATCAGTGCGGCATCGGCCTCGCTGTTGCGCTCGTGGTGATAGGCCTTTTCCAGGCGGCCGCGCATCCGCGTCAGCGGCGTACGGAGATCGTGGGCGACGTTGTCGCTGACCTGCTTGACCTCACCCATCAGGGTCTCGATGCGATCGAGCATCTGATTGAGGTTTTCGGCGGCCCGGTCCCATTCGTCATGACTGCCGCGCAAGGGAATGCGCCGGTCGAGGCCTGACAACATGATAGCGCGGCTGGTGGCGTTGATCTCCTCGATCCGCCCGACCGTGCGCCGCGTCACCAGCACGGCGGCCAGACCGGCCAGCAGCACGAGCAGCACGGCGACCGCGATCATCGCGAGTTCGAGCATTGCGACGAAGCCGGAATGATCGCCTTCATCTCCGACCCGGCTCCGCACATAAGCCAGCGTGCCGAAATAGACGTAAACCATGATCGCCGCGACGATCACGCCGAAGATCGCGATGGCAATCAGCGCCAGGCGGAAGGTCGAGGACCGAAGCGTCTTAGCCAGGAGCACGGAGGCAATATCCGATACCGCGAATGGTGTGGATCAATGGATAGGCCTGGGCATCGTCGACCTTGCGGCGGACGCGCCCGACATAAACGTCGATAATGTTGGTGGAGGGATCGAAATGCAGGTCCCAGACGTGCTGCAGCAGCATCGCGCGAGAGACGACACGTCCCTCGTTGCGCACGAGATATTCGAGCAGCTGGAATTCGCGCGGCAGCAGCGGAATCTTGCGGCCGCGGCGGCTGGCGTTGCGCGCGATCAGATCGACGGCGAGGTCGCCGACGCGCAAGATGGTTTCCTTGGCGATGGTCTCGCTGCGGCGGCCGAGCGCCTCGAGGCGCGCGAGCAGCTCGACGAAGGAGAACGGCTTGACCAGATAATCGTCACCGCCCGCGCGCAAGCCGCGCACGCGGTCATCGACCTCGCCGAGCGCGGAGATGATCAGGACGGGCGAGGCGACGCCGTCATCGCGCATCTGCCGCATCACGGTGATGCCGTCGATATCCGGCAGCATGCGGTCGATCGTGATCACGGCATAATCGCGCGCCACGCCATGGCTGAGGGCTTCGCGCCCCGTCGCCGCGAGATCGACGTCATAACCCGAGGCCGTCAATTCCTCGACGAGCTGGCCTGCGGTTTCCGGATCGTCCTCGACGACGAGGATGCGGCGGTGGCCTCCGGTCATGACGAACTCCGCGCGACGATCGCCACCAGATTATCCCGTTCCGGGGCTGAGCGGAACCACCCGGCGGCGATCGCGACAATGGTGCGGTCCGGCGATGCTAGTACCAACCATCCCCGCACACATTGACCCATTGCCACCCATAGGGCGTCCAACTCCTGCGCCAGCAGCCGTCGTCGTAGTAATTGGCGTAGTAGAACGGTGCGAAGAAGGCGAACCGGTGGAAGCGGTGATGGCGGAAGAAGAAGGCATGGCGTCCGATGAAAGGCCTGCCGTGCCAGCCCGTGCCGGCAAATCGCGGGCCGAAGGCCGCGCGGGTCGCGAACGGTGCGCCGGCAAAGCGCGGCCCGAAGGCTGCGTGCGCGGCCATCGGCGAACCGGCGAAGCGCGCGCCGCCGAAATGAGCCCCGCCCATGCCGCCAAAGTGCATGGCACCACCCATGCCGCCGGCATGCATTCCTCCGGCGCTGAAATGCCCGCCGCCACCAAAGCCGCCACCAAAGCCGCCACCAAAGCCGCCGCCGTGACCGCCGCCTCCGCCGCCACCACCTCGGGCGAGAACCGGCGATGCGAGCGCCACCCCAGCGGCGATCGTCACCGCAGTGAGGCCCTTGAGAAGCCTGTTGTCCATCGAAGCATCCTCCGTGCTGTGCGGCGATATTGCTGCCGCACCGGGAGGGATCAGAGAGGAAGGGACAGGCATCTTCAACTTACAAGCGCGCCAGATTCTGACGCGAAAGTTAGGGAGAGGGAGCCCCGCGCTCTCCTCCGTGATGCGTGACAAAATTGCGAAGCAATTTTGCACTGGTACGACGCAGCAATCCCGGACTGTTTCCGCGGAGGAATACTGGATTGGTTCGCTGCGCTCGCAATGACGAGTGGTTAGAGCTCGCCCTAAATCGGCTACTCACCCCTCACGCCCGCTTGCCGTTGTTCTTCTCCGCGGCCCGGCGCATCGCTTCGGCCAGCGCGCCGCCGCCACCGGACGACTCCTGCTTGCGCGGGGCCGATGAGGTCATGCGGGCGGCGTTGCGAGAGTTGTTGTCGCGCTGCATGCCGGGCGCGTCCTTCTTGGCGCCAACCTCGTCGTCGAGGCGCAAGGTCAGCGAGATGCGCTTGCGGGCAACCTCGAAGTCGAGCACCTTCACCTTGACGATATCGCCGGGCTTCACCACCTCGCGCGGATCCTTGATGAAGGTCTTCGACATCGCGGAGATGTGCACGAGGCCGTCCTGGTGCACACCGATGTCGACGAAGGCGCCGAAGGCGGCGACGTTGGTGACGGTGCCCTCGAGGATCATGCCCTTCTGGAGATGCTTGATCTCCTCGACGCCTTCCTTGAACACCGCGGCCTTGAACGCCGGACGCGGGTCGCGGCCGGGCTTTTCCAGCTCGCGCAGAATGTCGGTGACGGTCGGCAGGCCAAAGGTCTCGTCGACAAAGTCCTTCGGCTTCAGCGTGCGGACGATCTCACTTCTGCCGATCAGCGCCTTGATGTCGCTCTTGGTGGCCTCGAGAATCCGGCGCACCACCGGATAGGCTTCCGGATGCACGCCGGAGGCATCGAGCGGGTCGTCGCCGCCGACGATGCGCAGGAAGCCCGCGCACTGCTCGAACGCCTTCGGACCGAGCCGCGGCACCTCCTTCAGCGCCCTGCGCGACTTGAACGGGCCGTTGGCATTCCGATGCGCCACGATGCTCTGCGCCAGGCCGGAACCGACGCCCGATACGCGTGCGAGCAGTGGCGCGGAGGCGGTGTTGACGTCGACACCGACCGCGTTCACACAGTCTTCCACCACCGCGTCGAGCGATTTGGCGAGCTTGGCCTGACCGAGGTCGTGCTGATACTGGCCGACGCCGATTGCCTTGGGCTCGATCTTGACGAGCTCGGCGAGCGGATCCTGAAGACGGCGGGCGATCGAGACCGCGCCGCGCAGGGTGACGTCGAGGTCGGGCAACTCCTCGGAGGCGAAAGCGGAGGCCGAATAGACCGACGCGCCGGCTTCCGACACCACGATCTTGGACATCTTCAACTCGGCGAGACCCTTGACGAGATCGCCTGCGAGCTTGTCGGTTTCGCGCGAGGCGGTGCCGTTGCCGATCGCGATCAACTCGACGCGGTGCTTGATGGCGAGCTTGCCGAGGATCGCGAGTGACTCATTCCACTGCCGCTGCGGTTCGTGCGGATAGATCACCGCGGTATCGACGACCTTGCCGGTCGCGTCAGTGACCGCGACCTTGACGCCGGTGCGGTAGCCGGGATCGAGCCCCATGGTGACGCGGGTGCCGGCGGGGGCGGCCAGCAGGAGATCGCGCAGGTTCGAAGCGAACACGCGCACGGCCTCGGTCTCGGCCGAGTTCCACAGCCGCATGCGCAAATCGATGTTGAGATGCACCTGGATCTTGGTGCGCCAGGCCCAGCGCACGGTGTCGATCAGCCAGCGGTCGCCGGCGCGCTTGAGATCGGCGATGCCGAACCGCTTCATGATCTTCAGCTCATAGGCACCGGGCACGCCGGCGGGCGGCGTCTCGGCCTCGGCCTGGATCTGGAGATCGAGGATTTCCTCCTTCTCGCCGCGGAACATCGCGAGGATGCGGTGCGACGGCAGCTTGGTCAGCGGCTCGGAGAAGTCAAAATAGTCGGCGAATTTTTCGCCCTCGGTCTTCTTGCCATCGCGCACTTTCGAGACCATGCGCGCATTGGTCCACATCTCCTCGCGCAACACGCCGATCAAATCGGCGTCTTCGTCGAAGCGTTCGACCAGGATGGCGCGGGCGCCGTCAAGCGCAGCCGCGGCGTCGGCAACGCCCTTCTCCGCGTTGATGAAACCCTCGGCGACGACTTTGGGATCGTTGCCGGGCTCCGCGATGAGCTTGAGGGCAAGTGCTTCGAGGCCGGCTTCCTTGGCGATCTCGGCCTTGGTGCGGCGCTTCGGCTTGAATGGCAGATAGATGTCTTCGAGGCGCGCCTTGCTGTCGGCGGCGAGAATGGAGGCTTCGAGCGCAGCATCGAGCTTGCCCTGCTCGCGGACTGATTCGAGGATCGCCTTGCGGCGGTCTTCGAGCTCGCGCAGGTAGACCAGGCGCTCCTCAAGGGTGCGCAATTGCGTGTCGTCGAGCGCACCGGTCGCTTCCTTGCGGTAGCGGGCGATGAAAGGAACCGTAGCGCCGCCGTCGAGCAACGTCACCGCAGCCTCGACCTGCTCCGCCCGAACCCCAAGCTCCTGCGCAATTTTCTGGTTGATATTTGCCACGCGAGAATTCCTCTATGTCCAAGCACGCGACGCAGACCGAAATCCGGCCGCGGGACGCCGCTTATGGACCAACCAAGGTCGATTCATCAAGGTGCGGCGGGTGGCCGTCGACAGAGGATTTTTTGTCGAACCGATGCGATCTCGCCACAATCGTGAGGGCGTCGCGGGGCATTTGCTTGCTTCGATCATCTCCAACGCCAGACATGCTCCAACGCCAGACATGCGCTCTCGCTCCCGCGGCGCGTTTCGCCCGAGTTTTGCTCGTCTCGTCACGCCCTCGATAGAAAGGGCGCAGGGAAGGCCGGGTGCCGACCTCGCACCCACGGTCTGCTGCGCGAAAGCGTAGCGCAAGGAGACCGCACAGCAGCATACAGGTGTGGCCGAACACACGGCCTTCCCTGCGCGGTGGTCGGACGGCTTATGCCGTGCTCTCCCGGGAGCCGAATTCCTTCTGGCCTCCCTCGCCTTACGGAAGTTACCGGCACCGCGCCGGTTGGCGCCGAAGCCGCATCCGCAAGACTTGACCGTAGCGACGACGGCCAGGACCACACGGTTTTGCCGTACGCAGGCAGATCCCGCTTCGCCCAAGGGCTTGGCCGGACAGGCGCCGTTCGTCCGACGCGGCTTGCGAGGTGCTCACGAGGCTCGGCTCAATCCACTGCCCCGCCCTGCCACTCACATCCGCGACGGCGCCGCCCACGTCCACCGCAGCCCGATCCGCGGCTCGTGACGACGTACGACCGCCCCTTTTCGCCGGATCAGGATCGGCGACACATACGACAAATCCGAATTTCGGTAAAGCGGAATATTTTGGTGCGGGCTGGTTGACCCAGTGCTCGTGTTTTGCGCGGTGGGCTGCGCCAGCGATGGTGGCTTCTGCAGCCCGCATGGAACGGAGCGGAATGCGGAGGCACCGTCCCGGATTGCGCTTCGCTCCATCCGGACCACGGACCTTGCACTTGACATCCGCCCCGCTTCCCCGACTGGTTAGCCTCCGCCGGACCAGCTAACTTCCCACGAGGATACTCCATGCGCACCACGTCGGTTGGCGTCTTCAAGATCCCCACCAAAGGTCCCGGCGATGTTTCCGGCCTCATGAGCCTGATCGACTCCCGCGCGATCGATCCGACTTGCATCCTGGCGATCCTCGGCAAGACCGAAGGCAATGGCGGCGTCAACGATTTTACGCGGGAATATGCCGTCGCCGCGCTGTGCACGGCGCTGGCGCCGAAGCTCGACGTGAGGCCTGAAGAAGTCGAGCAGCGCGTTGCCTTCGTGATGTCCGGCGGCACCGAAGGCGTGCTCAGCCCGCACATCACGGTGTTCACGCGTCAGGACGTTCAACAGCGGCCCGCAAACATCTCCGGCAAGCGCCTGAGCATCGGCATGGCGCAGACCCGCGATTTCCTGCCCGAAGAGCTCGGCCGCTCCGCGCAGATCACCGAGACCGCCAAGGCGGTGAAGGCCGCGATGGGAGATGCGGACATCACCGATGCTGCCGACGTCCATTTCGTCCAGATCAAGTGTCCGCTGCTCACCAGCGAGCGTGTCGAAGCAGCAAGCTCGCGCGGCCACAAGACGACGACGATCAGCGCCTACAGCTCGATGGCCCATTCACGCGGCGCCTCTGCGCTCGGCGTTGCGGTTGCGCTTGGCGAGGTCATGATCGACATCGGCGACGACGATGTGCTGCGGCGACATGATCTGTTCTCGAAGGTGGCCTCGACCTCATCGGGGATCGAGCTGATGCACAACGTCGTCATCGTGCTCGGCAATTCAGATTCGTCGGCGAGCGAATTCGAAATCGGGCATGCCGTGATGAGCGATGCGATCGACGCCTCGGCGGTCTTGTCGGCGCTGAACAGCGTAGGCCTTGGCCCGCAGGCAAAGCCAGGCCGCGAGCTCGTCAACGTGTTCGCCAAGGCCGAGGCCTCGCCAAATGGAAGCGTGCGCGGCTTTCGCCATACCATGCTCGAGGACACCGACATCAGCTCGACACGCCATGCCCGCGCAGCGGTAGGCGGCCTGATCGCGGGCCTTGCCGGCACCAGCGCGGTCTACGTCTCGGGCGGCGCCGAACATCAAGGGCCCGCCGGCGGCGGCCCGGTTGCGGCCATCGCGCGCCTCCTCTAAAGCGCCCCGACCTCTCCGCCCGGCGCAACCCTGCCCTTCGCGCCGGCTCAGTTGATTCACGCCGGCCCTTGCGAAAAAGGTGACGCGACACCTCAAGGGGATCTGACGTCATGACTTTGCCGATGAGCTGGAACGAATGGACGCAGCATGACGGCGTCGGACTTGCAGCGCGCGTCCGCAAGGGCGAGCTGACGGCGAAGGAATTGGCGCGTCAGGCCGCGGCAGCCGTCGCCAAGGTCGATCCGACGCTGTCGGGCGTGGTCGAGCTGTTCGACGACGTGATCGCCGATCCCGCCAAGGACGGCGCCAATCTCTCAGGTCCGTTCGCCGGCCTTCCCTTCCTGATGAAGGACCTCGGTCCGACCATGAAAGGCCGGCTCCAGGAGATGGGCTCGCTGTTGATGCGCGGCAATCGCGCCGCGGCCGACACGTTCCTCACAGGCAAATTCCGCCAGGCAGGTCTCAATCTGATCGGGCGCACGACGACGCCGGAATTCGGCGTGTGCTCTTCGGCCGACAATCCCGCCGTCTATGTCACCCGCAATCCCTGGAATACCGACTACACCACCTGCGGCTCGTCGGCCGGCAGCGCCGCGATGGTCGCGGCTGGCGTGGTGCCGATCGCGCACGCGACGGACGGCGGCGGCTCGATCCGCATCCCCGCCGGCGTCAACGGCAATATCGGATTGAAAGTCTCGCGCGGCGTGTTCTCGCTGGCGCCGCATATGTCCGATCTCACCGGCCTCGTCTCGATCCAAGGATGCCAGTCGCGCTCGGTGCGCGACACCGCGGCTTTCGTCGATCATGCGCGCGGGCCCGCACCCGGCGAGTTCATGCCGTTCTGGACCACGGCACAGCCTTATTGCGAGATGATCAAGCGCGATCCTTCAAAGCTGCGCATCGCGCTGTCCCACACCTGGGGCGACTACACCGCGACACCGGAGATCGCGGCCGAATTGGAGAAGACCGGCCGCTTCCTCGAAGGCCTCGGCCATCACGTCGACTACGCGCTGCCGAACCTCGATTTCCGCGCCGCCTTCGCGGCCCAGACCACCTGCTACATCTCGAATTTTTCGGTCGTGATCTCCAACATGCTCGCCGCGCGCGGACTAGAGCGGCCGCCGGAAGATCTGATCGAGCCGATGAACATCCGGATCTGGGAAGCCGGACTTCACACCAGCTTTGCCGACCGGGCCAGAATGCAGGCCGTGTTCAACACGACCTCGCGCGGCTTTGGCAGCTTCTTCGAGCAGTGGGACGTGATCCTGACGCCGATCACGGCGCTGCCGACGCCGAAGGTCGGCACCAAAGAATATCTCACCACGTCCGACAATCCTGACGTGCTCGACTGGTTCGGCAATCTCTGGCGCTTCTTTGCCTTCACGCCGCTCGCCAATCTCTGCGGCATGCCCGCAATCTCGATGCCGATGGCAGCCCAGGACCACGGCCTGCCGCTCGGCATCCAGGCCATCGCGAAGCAGGCCAATGATGGCCTGCTGCTGCAGCTCGCCGCCCAGATCGAGCGCGCGCTCGACGGCAAGTGGAATGACGGGAAGAAGCCGAAGGTGCATGTCGGCTGAGATTTGGACGACTTTGTCGAGACCCGATTCGATAAGCCTCAGTTCTTCACCGCCGGGATCGTCTCCGCCCGCTCCTGCTGTCCGAGCTTGAGCATCGCGAGCGCCTTGTCGATTGCTTCGCGCAAGGCGAGCGCCGCGGCCGGGCTGCAGCGCAGATGCGCAGTCTGGACCACGTCCACCCTGACGGCGGCACCAACAGGCATCAGGAGGTTTGCGGCAAGCTCGATCTGGATCGCACCATTATGGTGTCCGAAGCAGGATGCGCCGTCGAAATAGATGATCGGCGCCCGTTCGGAGCTTGAATTGGAAATGATCACGGGTCCCTGGTTGGCGGGCGTTTCGGGGTCAGCCATGGGATACTCCTCGCGGCAATGGAACGCCCACCATCGTTGCTTCCACCTGATCTGTCGAGGCAAAACCGGGCTTGCAGAGGCTGCATGCGGGGTTTTGCGCGGCGCGCGACACTGGTCTAGAACGTCACCATGTCTACCTTATCGCCCACGCTTCCGTTCGAGGAACTCGCCGAGGCCATCAAGGGCCGCCGTTCCGATTACGGCCATATCAGCGGGCTCCAGCTCGACCGGTTCGCGCCGGGCGAGGCCTGGTCGAGCCTGCCCTATCGCCCCGTCTTCGTCGGCGATACCGAGACTGGCGTGCTGCATGGCGGCGTCGTCACCGCGATGCTGGATGAGAGCTGCGGCATGGCGGTGCAGCTCGCGCTCGACGGCACCAGCGCGATCGCGACGCTCGACCTGCGCATCGACTACCAGAAGCCGGCGACGCCCGGCCTCGCCATCAAGGCGCATTCGGTCTGCTATCGCACCACGCGCTCGATCGCGTTCGTCCGCTCCACGGCCTACCAGGAGTCCGAGGACGATCCTGTGGCGACCGCCACCGCCTGCTTCATGATCGGCGCCAACCGCACCAACATGCTCGCGGACCGCCCGATGGCGGAGCGCAGCATTCCGACTCTGGAGGCGCCTGACGATCCCAACGGTCCGTTCGCCAACAGCCCGTTCGCGCGCGCCCTCGGCATTCGCGTCAATGATGACGGCACGCTGACGATGCCGTTCTCGCCAAAGATCATCGGCAACCCGATCCTGCCCGCCATCCATGGTGGCATGACCGGCGCCTTTCTCGAGACCACAGCGATCATCGGCGTCCGGCGCGAACTCGGAATCGCGACACTGCCGAAGCCGATTGGGCTGACCGTCAACTACCTACGATCCGGCCGGGCGCTGGATACCATCGCCAATGTCTCGATCGTGAAACAGGGACGGCGTATCGTCGCCTTTGAGGCACGCGCCTGGCAGGACGAGCCGGGGAAGCCGATCGCCTCCGCCTTCGGCCATTTCATGCTGCGTCCGGCGCCCGGAAACGACGAGGTATAGGCGTATTTTACTTGACGGAACGGACCCTGACGTCGAAGGCTTGATGTCGAACGCTGAACGTCGAAGGCTTGGGACTCAACGATAGCGCAAGCTCGCGAAAGGTATTCGGTTGCGACACCCGATCGACATCATCGCCATGTTTGCCGCCATCTGGCTGCTGGCCTCGATGGTGCTGGACGCGGTGACGCCGAAGGAGCTGACGGCGGTCATGATCGCCATCGCGATCGGACCCGCCGTGGTCATCACCGCCGTGTTCTACTATCTGCGCTGTCCGCGCACCGATTTCGCGGTGATGTTCGCTGCGCTGTGGCTTATCTCCGACATCGCGATCGCCTTCATGTCGCCGAAGGAGCTACCGCAGTTCCTGATCGCGCTCGGTTTCGCGCCCGCCGCACTGATCGGCATCGTGCTGCACTGGCAGCGCTTCCAGCGCCGCCATGAGCAATTGCCCGCGCCGTCGACGAAGCGCGGCTAGCGCCCTGTTCACCTCTCTGCGACGGGGAGAGGTCGGATTGTGCTCGGACAACGCATGAGCGTGACGTCATCACGCTTGTTTGTTGGGGTTTCAGTCTTTCGCAATCGCCCGGTCATAGGCCTCGATCGTCGCTTTCGCGCGCGCAGCGACGTCGGCGGCCGACATGCCTGATTTGTAGAGGCTGGAACCGAGCCCGAAGGCCGTCACGCCGCCCTTGATGTATTCGGCAAAATTCTGGTCGGAGACCCCGCCGACGGCCGCGATCATGACGCCTGCGGGCAGCACCGCGCGGATCGCGGCAATGCCGGACGCCCCCAACACACTCGCCGGAAAGAACTTCAACCCTGAGGCGCCGGAGCGCGCCGCGAGCAGCGCCTCAGTCGGCGAGAACACGCCGGGCAGCGTCACCATGCCGTGCTGATGCGCGCGCGCCAGCACCTCGGTGTCGACGTTCGGCGAGACCATGAGCCTGCCGCCGGCGTCGTTGAGGCGATCGACATCCGCCGCTGATAGCACCGTGCCGGCGCCGATCAACACGTTGGCAGGGGCGAGCTTCGCGGCCATGCCGATCGAGCGGAACGGATCGGGCGAGTTCAGGGGAATCTCGATCGCGGTCATGCCGGCCTCGATCAGCACGCCGACGATGGCCTCGGTCTCCTCCGGCTTGACGCCGCGCAGGATCGCCACCAGGGGCCGCTTCATCGGTGGAAAGGGAACGCTCATCACAAATGTCCTCTCACTTCGTCCAGATCGCCGCCGATGCCATCGAGAGGCCTCGGCGAACCGCTTCATCCGCGTCGATCGGCTTCACGTCGAGCGTCAGCGCCTCGAAGGCGAGCCGGTACAGCGCCGCCAGCCGACCCGACGCAATCAAGGTGATGCCGGCTTTCGGCACCGTGCCGGACAGGGCCTGCCGCAAGCTCGGCGCCGATCAAGGTGCCCGACAGCGTCTCGCGGGCCGCGGCCGGCGTGCCGCCGAACAGCAACTGGCGCGACCTTGCGGTAAACAGGAGATTGGCGGTGAACGCCGGCGCATCGAACGCGGCTTTCACGGCGGCCTTGAAGCTCGCAACATCCTCGGCATCATCAGCGCCGGCGATGGCAAGCGAGAGGATCGTCTCGCGCGAGACGACGCTGAAGAGCTCGCCGGTCATGAAGGTCGAGAAATGCGTGACCGTGCCGTCCTTCACCCGCACCCATTTCGAATGGGTGCCGGGCATGCAGACCAGGGCGTCGCCCGCAGCCTCGAGACCGAGCGCGCCGAGCAATTGTGTCTCCTCGCCGCGCATCACGTCGGGCGCTGCTGCGTCGCGCTGTGCGATACCCGGCAGGATGCGGATGTCGCGCACCTCGCCCGGCACGCGGGCGGCCTGCTCGAGGACCGCGGACAACGGCGCCGGCGTGTCGACGTAGCCGGCCTCAACCCAGCCGGTCTTGGCCCCCGCCATGCCGCAGATCAAAACCGGCAGACGATCCGGCGCGCTGACGGCCGCCAGGTGCGATTGCAGCACGCCGGGGAAGCCGGCCTTGGCCGCCGCCAGCATGCCCTCATCGCTGCGGCGCTCGGCCAACACCTGGCCGGTGCGATCGACCACCCAGAGGCGAAAGCTGCTGGTGCCCCAGTCCACCGCGGCGAATGCGGGTTCGGTCATTTCGAATCGTATCCCTCGTCTCACCGCCGGGACGCCGTCTCGCGACAATGAGACGGACGCTCGGCAAATCTGCCCCGGAATATCGGCTATTACCGCTCTAAACCAGCCTTTTCTCACGGCTCTGAGACGCAAAGCGCGCTGGCACACCGCTTGCTGAAGCTGTTTCTGTTCAAGGGAACGCGCAGCAAGACGCGTCAACATCAGATGAGGAAACCCATGGAGATCGGCTATTTCACGATGCCTTCGCATCCGCCGGAGTGCGGCCTGAAGGAAGGACACGATTGGGACTTGCAGGTCCTGCGCTGGCTCGACGAACTCGGCTATCAGGAAGCCTGGATCGGCGAGCATCACACCGCGCCCTGGGAACCCAATCCCACGCCGGACCTGCTGATCGCACAGGCCCTGATGCAGACCAAGCGCCTGCGCATCGGCCCCGGCGGCTTCCTGCTGCCCTATCACCATCCGGCCGAGCTCGCCAACCGCGTCGCGATGCTGGATCACCTCTCCGAAGGCCGGCTCAATTTCGGGGTCGCGGCCTCAGGCTTGCCGAGCGACTGGGCGATGTTCAACGTCGACGGCATGAGCGGGCAGAACCGCGACATGACGCGCGAGGCACTGGAGATCATCCTGAAGCTGTGGAGCGAGCCGGCACCGTTCACGCACAAGGGCAAGTTCTGGACGGTGACCAAGCCCGACACGATGTTCGACTTCCTCAAGCCGCACATCAAGCCGCTGCAGGCGCCACATCCGCCGATCGGCGTGGCCGGACTGTCGAAGAACTCGGACACGCTGAAGCTCGCCGGCGAACGCGGCTTCATCCCGATGAGCCTCAACCTCAACCCGGCCTATGTCGGCAGCCATTGGGACTCGGTGGAGATCGGCGCCGCCAAGACCGGACGCAAGCCGAACCGCGCCGACTGGCGCCTGGTGCGCGAGGTGTTCGTCGCCGACACCGACGAAGAGGCGTGGAAGCTCTCGACCGGCGACATGATGGGCCGGATGATGAGCGAGTACTTCCTGCCGCTGCTCGGCCATTTCGGCTTCAAGGACTATCTGAAGCACGCCCCCGATGTGCCCGATAGCGACGTCACCGTCGAATATTGCGCCAAGCGGAACTGGATCGTCGGCTCGCCTGCGACCGTCGCCGAGAAGATCGAGAAGATCTATGACGAGGTCGGCGGCTTCGGCGTGCTCTGCGTGTTCGGCTTCGACTACAAGCACAAGCCGGAGGCCTGGCACCACTCGCTTTCGCTGCTGATGAACGAGGTGATGCCGCGCCTGAAGCATCTCGGCTCCGCAAAGAAGGCAGCTTGACGCTTCGCGGGTGCGGCGCGAACCTGCCGCACCCGCTACTGTTCCGGAGATGTCCGCGTGAGCGTCGACGCAAAGGATTTCAAGCAGGCGATGCGCCAATGCGCCGGCGCGGTCGCGCTGGTCACCGTCGGCGCCGAGCACGGCAAGCGCACCGGGCTGACGGTGACGTCGGCCTGTTCGCTGTCGGACAATCCGCCCTCGCTGATCGTCTGCGTCAACCGCAAAGCCAGCGCGCACACCCGCATCCGCGAGGAAGCGGCCTTCGCGATCAACTTCCTGCACGAGGATCACGCGCTGCTGGCACTGACCTTCAGCGGCCAGAAGGGCGTCAACGGCGACGACCGTTTTGCCTTCGGGCAATGGACGCGCGGGGTCACGGGCGCTCCGGTGCTGACCGACGCGGTCGCAGCATTCGACTGCGTGCTGGCGCAGGAATTCGAGACCAGGACGCACTCGATCTTCGTCGGCGAGGTGCGCGGCGTATCGCATTCCGCCGCGGCAGCGCCACTGGTGTATTTGCGCAGCAGCTTCCACACCCCACACGAAATCCGCGAGACCGTTTCAGTCGGCGACCTCGATTCGCGGCATCTGAGCTGGATGGATTTTTCGTAAGGGCGAGCTACTGCGCGCTCTCGATCTTCAGCTGCTTGATCTTGCGATACAGCGTGGCGCGGCTCAGCTTCAGCGTCCGCGCAGCTTCGGTGACGCGGCCGCCGTGCTTGCGCAGCGCTTCGACGATCGT
This sequence comes from Bradyrhizobium sp. USDA 4474, assembly GCF_054057515.1. Classification (NCBI taxonomy): domain Bacteria; kingdom Pseudomonadati; phylum Pseudomonadota; class Alphaproteobacteria; order Hyphomicrobiales; family Nitrobacteraceae; genus Bradyrhizobium; species Bradyrhizobium sp. USDA 4474. Next base: position 2,284,797 of record NZ_JBSRZJ010000002.1, read on the forward strand.
CGCGCGCTCGGCGGCTTCGAGAGCCTCCGTCGCTCTCCCGCCGAACGGCGGCAGATCGAGATCGGCCTCCATGATCACGCCATCCTCGGCCGTGCAGCCGGCGAGCCGCAGCACGTGGCGGAGCTGCCGCATGTTGCCCGGATAAGAATAGGCTGCGAGCAACGACCAGGCCTCGCCCGAGATACGGCAATCCGGCGCTTCCTCGCGCGCGATCTGGCGGACGATGTCATCCCGATCCGCGCGCTCGCGTAACGCAGGCAACCGCACCTCCATGCCGCGCAGGCGGAAATAGAGGTCGGTGCGGAAGGCGCCTTCCTCCGCCATGCGACCGAGGTCGCGATGGGTGGCGCTGATCAACCGGATATCCACCGGCACCGGCTTGAGCGCGCCGAGCGGCCAGACCTCGCGGTTCTCCAGCACGCGCAACAGCCGCGTCTGCAGCGCGATCGGCATGTCGCCGATCTCGTCGAGGAACAGCGTGCCGCCGTCGGCCTGCACGATCAGGCCTTTCGACCCGTCGCGCCGCGCGCCGGTGAAGGCGCCGGCCTCGTAGCCGAACAGCTCGGCATCGATCAGGCTCTCCGGCATCGCCGCGCAGTTCAGCGCGACGTAATTGTTGCGCGCGCGGTTGCTGGCGGCATGGATGGCGCGCGCGAACGCGTCCTTGCCGACGCCGGTCTCGCCACGCAGCAGCACCGGCAGATTGTGATCGCCGATGCTCCTCAAGCGCTTCACGCTCTTGAGCAGGCCTGGATCTCGGCCGGCGAGCCGGTGCAGCGCGTCGAAGCGATCGATCGGAGCATCACGGCGAAGCGTGGACGATCTCGCGCGCAGCGGCGGGGCAATGTGGCTCCGACCGAGCGGCCGGCCATCGGCGCGGCGCAGCTCGACGATGTCGTCTGCGTTGCGCGAATGATCGAGCTTGATGTAGCGCGACAGATCGATGCCGGAGGCGATCAATCCGTCGGTCAGGCCGAGCAAGGCGCGCGCCGAGCGGCAGGCGCCGACGATGCGGCGGTCCTCGTCAAAGGCGAGCAGGGCGTTGCCGCCGATATCAGGCACGGTCGCGATCCAGGCGTTGCGGAAATGATCGCGGAAGATCGCACGCTCCATCCGCCGCGTCGCTTCCGTCGTCACCGCAAGCGCGAGCTGATGCGCGGCACGGCTGAGGTCATCGCGGCAGGACGTGATGTTGACCGCGCCGGCGAGACGTCCGGCCTGGTCGAACAGGGGCGTCACCGCGCAGGAGAAGATGCCCCACTGCTCGCGAAAATGCTCATCGCGATGGACCAGGATGGGCTTTTGTTCCGCAAGGCACGTGCCGAGCCCGTTGGTGCCTTCAAAAGCTTCCGAAAAATTCGAGCCGGTATAGACCTTCCAGCGCAAGAAGATCTCGGTATCGGCCTCGCCGGGCAAGCGGCTGAACAGCATGGTCGCGTTCGCGTCAGCGAGATTGACGCAATAGCCGGCGTCGCGGAGCACGCGGGCGAGATCGTCGAGTTCGGGCGTCAGCAACCGGATGGTCTCTTCCAGCGGCTCGGCGACGTGACGGATCTCGGCCTCAGTCAGCGTCTGCGGCGGACCCTGACGGGCGGGGTCGAGCTTGTGGCTGATCAGGCAGCGCCGCCAGGAGTTCGCGATCCGCGACTCCGCATCGACGTCGGCCACATGATTGGCGACGGACAAGACACGGGCGACATGGTTCGAGGCCGAAAGGCTGGCCATCGCGGACGTCTCCACCCTGTATTCTGGTGCAAAGTCTGGCACCAAAGGCGGGGATGTCAATCGGGAACCGGAACGCAGCTATTGCTGCACCGCCCTCACCACGTGTCGATGCACGGCCGCTTCTTGTCCGTCCTTGGCGCCGGCTTAGGCACCGATCGCAGGCCCGCCATGATCCAGCGCCGCGTCTCCGCGGGGTCGATGACGTTGTCGATCTCGAACACCGACGCGATCGAGACCGCCTTGCCGTTGGCATAGAGCTCGGCGACCTTGTTGCGATAATAGGCCTCGCGCTCCTCGGCGTCGGCGATCGCTTCCATCTCCTTGCGGAAGCCGAGGCGGACATAGCCTTCGAGGCCCATGCCGCCGAACTCGCCGGTCGGCCAGGCCGCGGTGAAGAACGAGGCGTGGAAGCCGCCGCCGATCATCGACTGCGCCCCGAGCCCGTAGCCCTTGCGCAGCACGATGCCGAACAGCGGCACGGTAAGGCTGGCGCCCGTCACGAACATGCGCGAGACGTGGCGCACGATCGCGGTCTTCTCGGCTTCGGGGCCGACCATGAAACCGGGCGTGTCGCAGAGCGAGACAACAGGCAGATCGTAGGCGTCGCAGAGCTGGAGGAAACGCGCGGCCTTGTCGCCGGCGTCGGCATCGATCGCGCCGCCGAGATGGCGGGGATTGTTGGCGATCAGGCCGAACGGCTTTCCCTCGATGCGGATCAGCGCGGTGATCATGCCGAGACCGTAGTCGCGGCGCAGCTCCAGCACGCTGTCCTTGTCGGCGACGAGATCGATCACGTTGCGGATGTCGTAGACACGCAGGCGGTTCTCCGGGATGGCGCGCCGGAGCAGGCGCTGATCGGCGGCTTCCCAGTCCTTCACGGCGCCCTGGAAATAGGACAGGTATTTCTGCGCGACTGATGTCGCCTCCTCCTCGTCCTCGACCAGGATATCGATGACGCCGTTCGGCGACTGGAACGAGACGGGGCCGACTTCTGCCGGATGATAGACGCCGAGGCCGCCGCCTTCGATCATCGCCGGGCCGCCCATGCCGATCGAAGCATTCTTGGTGGCGATGATGACGTCGCAGCAGCCGAGCATCGCGGCATTGCCGGCAAAGCAATAGCCGGAGACGACGCCAATGACAGGCACGAGGCCGGAGAGCTTTGCGAACTGCACGAAGGATGGCCCATCAAGCCCGGTCATGCCGAGCCGGTCAGTGTCGCCGGGCCGGCCGCCGCCGCCTTCGGCATAGAACACCAGCGGCAAACGCCAGTCTTCCGCCAGCCTGAGCATGCGGTCGATCTTCTTGTGGTTCATATGGCCCTGCGTACCCGCGAGCACGGTGTAGTCATAGGCCACCACGATGCAGCGCGCGGCGTCTCCGCCGAATTTTTCGGCGTTGACGGTGGCGACACCCATGACGAGGCCGTCGGCCGGTGTATTCTTGATGAGATCGTCGAGCTTGCGCCGGCGCCGCTGCGCGGCAATGGCGAGGCTGCCATATTCCATGAACGAGCCGTCATCGACGAGCTGCGCGACGTTTTCGCGCGCCGTACGCTGGTTGGTGTTGCGCCGGCGCTGGACAGAGGCCGGACGGTTTGCATCGAGCGTGTTGGCCTGCCGCGCGATCAACTCGGCAAGATCGGGGCGGATATGGTCGAGATCGATATCGGTCTCGACAGACGACGCATCGGCAGCGACATCGAGCGGCTCCAGATAGAGGATCGGTTCGCCATGTAGCAGCGTGACGCCGTCGCCTGCTGCGAGCTTCATGACGCGGCCGCCCTGCTCGGCCATGACCAGATGCTCCATCTTCATGGACTCGATCACCGCAAGTTGCTGGCCCGGGCGCACGACCTCGCCTTCCCTGACCTGAATGGTGACGATGGTGCCCTGCAGGGGCGCTGCGACCATCACCGCGCCTTCAGGCACGGCTTGCGCGATTTGGGCCTCCGTGCCGTGAGCGCCGCCTCGCTCAGCCGCGGCAAAGTACAGCGGCTTGGCCGCGCCATCCGCCGCCTCGACCAGCCTGGCGATGTTGCGATCGATGAAGTCGGTCGCGATGCGATTGGTCCGGAAGTCTGGGTGCGCCAGCACGGCCTGAAGGAAGGCGATGTTGGTGACGACGCCATCGATCCGGAATTCGCGCAGGGCTCGCGAAGCTTTGGCGACCACGTTGTGCCAGGCTTCGCCCGGCGTATGCACGATGACCTTGGCCAGCAGCGAGTCAAACGCCGCGCTGGTCTTGTAGCCGGCATAGCCAAAACTGTCGACGCGGACACCGGGGCCCGACGGTGGCTCGAATACGGCGAGCACGCCCCCGCTCGGATGCGTCGCACCCGTCGCGTCCAGCGTCTCCATGTTGACGCGGAGCTGCATGGCACAGCCGCGAGGCTTCGGGATCGCACCCTGCGCGAGACCGAGCGAGGCCAGCGACGCGCCCGCGGCAATTGCGAGCTGGGCGCGGACGAGGTCGATGCCGAGCACCTCTTCCGTCACGGTATGTTCGACCTGGAGCCGCGGATTGGCCTCGATGAAAGCAAAGCTGTCCTCGGCGGTGCCGTCGACCAGGAACTCGAACGTGCCGAGATTGTCATACGAGGCAGCCGCCGCGAGCTGCTTGGCGGCCTCGATGATACGGCCGCGCAAGGCGTCGCTCAGCGACGGGCTCGGCGCCACCTCGACCAGCTTCTGATGCCGGCGCTGGACGGTGCATTCGCGCTCCCACAGATGAGAGATCGCGCCGTGATGATCCCCGATGATCTGCACCTCGATGTGGCGCGCCTGCCGGATCAGCCGCTCGGCATAGACGCCATCAAAACCGAACGCCGCCTTGGCCTCGGATTGGCAGCGCGCATAGGCTTCCGCGAGATCCGCGGCGTTCTCGACCACGCGCATGCCACGTCCGCCGCCGCCGGCCATCGCCTTGACCACCACCCCCGCACTGTTGCCGAGCGAGGTGAAGAACGCCGTGATCTCGTCGAGCGACGACGGCCCGCTGGTGCCGGCAATGATCGGCACACCGCAACGCTTTGCCAGTTGCCGTGCGGCGACCTTGTCGCCGAACAGTTCCAGCGCGGCCGGCTTCGGTCCGACGAAGACGACGCCCGCATCCGCACAGGCTGTTGCGAACGCCGCGTTCTCGCTGAGAAAACCGTAGCCGGGATGCAGGGCATCGCAGCCCGCGCTCTTCGCCGCCTGCACGACAGCTTCGATATCGAGATAGGCCCGCGCGCCGCGACCGGGAATTTCGACCGCCTCGTCGGCAACGCGCACATGCAACGACAGCGCGTCATCGGCCGGATGGATCGCAACCGTGGCAATGCCGGCGTCGGCCGCGGCGCGGGCGATGCGGATGGCGATCTCGCCGCGATTGGCGATCAGGAGCTTCTTGAACGACATCGCTCTCTCGCTCAGACTGCGGCAGGCTGGTTTGGGTTGAGCTCCTGCTTCTTCACCTTGCCGGTGGCGGTCAACGGCAGCGCCTCGATGAGGCGCACCTCCGGAATCTTGTAGACGGCCATGCGCTCGGCACACCAGGCGCGCAGGTCCTCGGCGGTAATCGTGCCGACCGCCTCCGGCTTGAGCTGGATATAGGCCACAGGCACCTGCCCTTTATCAGGGTCGTCACGCCCGACCACACCGGAGCCGAGCACCTTCGGATGCTGGCCGAGCAGCGCCTCGATTTCAGGCGGAAATACGCTCATGCCCTTGACCTTCAGCATCTCCTTGCGACGGCCGAGGAAGTGCAGGAAACCGTCCTTGTCGATGCTGCCGATGTCGCCTGTGCGCAGCCAGCCATCGATCAGCGACTCCGCAGTTGCCTCCGGCTTGTTCCAGTAGCTCTTGAGCAGCGACGGCGTGCGCACCCGGATCTCGCCCTCCGCGCCGAGCGGCAGCAATGCGCCGGTCTCGAAATCGGTGATCTTGAACTCGGCGCCGGGGACCGGCAGGCCGACGAAGATCGGCTGGTTGTTGAGATCGAAATCGTCGTCCTGGAAACCCGCGGTGAACGTGTTGGAGGTGTGGGTTTCCGTCATTCCCCAGGCCGCTTCCATCAGGATCGTGCCGGTGAGATCCTTCCAGCGCTTGCGATAGTCCGCATTGAGCTTCTTGACGAAGGAGACGACGCGAACCTGCTTCAGCGACGACAGATCGAACTCGCTCCAGCGAGGATGGTCCATCAGCTCCACAGCGCAATCGACCGGCATCGCCGTGATGGTGACCTTGTACTTGTCGATCGCGGCCATCGCGCCGACGGCGTCCCAGCGGGCCAGCAACACCAGCGTCCCCCCGGCGAACAGCGGGAAGATCAGGCCGGCGTTTTCGCCGGCGATCCAGAACTCCGGAAAGAACGACAGGGAGACGTTGCTCTCATCTGATTGCATCGAGACGCCATAATTCGCGGCGGCCGTATAGACCATGTCGCGATGGGTATGGACGCATCCCTTCGGCATGCCGGTGGTGCCGCCGGTGTAGTTGAGTGCAGCGACCTCATCGAGGCCGGGCGGCGGCAGCCGCACAGGCGCGGGCTGTGCTGCGAGCGCAGGCAGCAGATCGGTCGCGCCTGAGATCGCGATACGGGGCGCCCGGATCGAGTCCGGCGTCGGAAATGTGGGCGTCGAGGGGATGACATCGGCAAAGCTTGTGACGATGATCTCGCGCAGGCGCACCTCGCCCTTGACCTGCTCGACGATTGGGATGAGCTGGTCAAGCGCCACGATCACCTCGGCCTGGGTGTCGTTGAGCTCGTAGGACAGCTCGAATGCGCGAGACAACGGGCTGACGGGAACATGGACCGCGCCGAGCTTCAAAATGCCGAAGAACACGATGTGGAATTGCGGGCAGTTCGGCAGGAAGACGGCGACGCGATCGCCCTGGCGCACGCCCTTGGCCTGCAATAGCGCCGCAAAGCGATCGCTCTGCTCATCGAGATCCGCATAAGTCGTGACGTGCCCGTAAAAGATCACCGCGGGCCGTGCAGGGCTCTGCTTCGCCCACGCGCGGAGATATTCCGTCAAGGGAACTTCGCCGTGCAGATAGTTCGGCAAACGCGGCAGGCCCTTCGGCCAGGCCTTCTCCCACAAGCCGTGCAAGGTGGCGAGGTAGTCCTGTTCGTCGAGACCTGCGCTCATGACGTCTTTCCCGCGTGCTTTTCTTTTCGGGCACAGATGTGCCTTTGACCGACCTCATTACACGTCGAGCACGGCGAACGTCATGTCAAGACAAACAGTTCGTCCGCCTCGAGGGCGATGCCGTGACGCGGAAAAATGCCGAACAGGCTTGCGCGTCAGGCCGGCCGCACGCCCGCCACGAAGGCGCTGACCTCGAGCGATTGCAGCTTCTGGGTCAGCCGCGATCCGGTTCGGCGCTGCCCGCCTGCGCGCGCACGCCGTGGTGACGGTGATACGCACTCGGCGCCGGCCAGGGCCAGCCCTTCAGTGTCGCTGCATCCGGCTCGAAGATTTCGATCTTGAGCGGATGACACGCCGCAACATCGCTGGAATGGGTCGCGCTGCAATCCCCGCCGGGACAGGCCGACAACGCTCCGAGCAGGTCGATCTCCGCGAAGAACTCGATGAAGTCGCCGGGCCGGACCGGACTGGCCTTCATGAAGTACTGGTGCGTGTCGTGAGTGAAGCCGGTGCACATGAAGACGTTGAGCACGTCGTGGACATGGTGCTCCGCCGCGGCGGGATCGACGTTCAATTCGGCGGCAAGCGCGCGCGACAGGTTGGAGTGGCAACAGAAATCGTAGGCCGCGCCATTCAACAGGAGATTGGTGTAGGGATCGCAGCGCGTACCGATGACGTCGTGAATGCCGGCTCCATCGGCATCGAAACCGTACCAGCCCAACGTGTCGTGACTGATGGTCGCGATCGGCCGCAGATAAGGCATCGTGCTCCAGAGCCGGTCACCGAGGCCGACATGGGTGCCGTGAAGCGCGCGCGTCTTGCCGCTGAAGAAGCGCTCGGCGAGATCATCCGCGTTCCAGAGATTGAGATCGCCGACCTGGGGACCTTCGATGCCGACGATGCGGAAGAACCGGCCGCGCGCCACACGAAAGGCGCGAGCATCGCGTGGCGGCACGATGAGCTCGTGCGTCTTGACCATGGTCCGCCGCGCCGATTCGAGCCTGGCCATGTCGGGCCCGGGCATTGTCCCGGCGGGATAGACGATGGCCGGCTTGGCAGCGCGGCGTAAGGCGGCGTCGGCAGGGACGGGTGAGCTATTCAGGGGCATCGTTGGCCTCGGATTCACACAGCAACGCGACAGCCGGCGGCTGACGTTGGGCGCGATGACTCTATCGCCCCACTTCAACCTGAAGCAACACACCCGTCCATGAGTTCGTCCAGCTCGGCCTTCGAGAGCACCCCGAGCTCGGCGATGAAGACGATCCGCGCGCGCGGCACGCCCGCCGCAGGCGCGTCACCCGGCGCCAGTGTCGCGCGGCCGCCGGCAAACTGGAACACCATCTGACGCCCGGGTTGCTCGATCGTCTCGAACAGGCCCTTTGCGCGCGCCAGCTTCGGCGCGAGCTCGTTGATGGCCTGCTGCAGGCGCCGCAGCGAGAGTGGCCGGTCCGCGGTCCAGCTCAGCGTCTCGAAGCGTTCTTCCGCCGGGCGCTTCGGTCCCGGCTCGCGCGGCACGGGCGCGCGATCGCTCGCAGGAAACAGCAGCGCGGATGGGATCTCGCCGTGCCTGGCGTCGACAACCACGGCCGGGACGCGCTGCGCGCGGATGACCTCGCGCATTCGCATGCCTGCGCCTTGGTCCGCCAGATCCAGCTTGCTCAACGCCACGATATCGGCGACGCGCAGCTGCGAGCGCTGCAGCGCATCCTCCAGGGCCGCCGGCGGCGTCGCCGCGTCCATGACGCAAAGCACGGTTTCCAACGGTGCCTCGCGCAGGATCACGGGGTCCATCAGATTGCGGACGATGTCGGCGGGATCGGCAACCCCGCTGGTTTCGATGACGATGTACTCGGGTCTCGGATCACGCCGCAGCAGCGTCGACAGCGTGCGCAACAGGTCGCTCTGGAGCGAGCAGCAGATGCAGCCGTTGGCAAGGCTGACCACCCCGTCACCCGCGCCTGCGATCAACTCCGCGTCGATGTTGATGGCGCCGAAATCGTTGACGATGGCCGCGATCCGCCGCCCGTCCGCATTCGCGAGCAGATGATTGACGACCGTGGTCTTGCCCGCCCCCAAAAAGCCCGTCACCAGGAGAACAGGGACCGGCATGGATCAGCTTCCGACGACAGGACGGCGCACCGGCCGGCCCGGCCGCGCCGCGACATCAAGCACCCCGTCCTCGATCAGCACCTGGCCGCTGACGACGAGATGCCGGACGCCTTCCGACGGACGGTTCATCGCGGCGAAGGTCGCGCGATCCGAGAGCTTCTCGTAGTCGAACACGACGATGTCGGCATCGGCGTCCTTGGCAAGCCGGCCCTTGGCTCGCATCGCGGGCGTGCTCTGCGACAGTATCTCCGCCGGGATCAGCGCGCATTTGCGCAGGCCCTCCAAAAGCGAGATCGCCTTGCGCTCGCGCACCCATTCGCGGATGAATTTCGTGAAGCAGCCGGCCGAGCGCGGATGCGAGGTGGCATCGTCGGGCAACGGCCAGGCGTCGCCCTTGTAGGTGGTGCCGTCCGACAGGGTCCACGGCATCGCGTCGGATGCGATCGCGCCGCCGGGATAGAGCACCGACATGTCGAGGAGTTCGCGATGGTGCGAATTGTTCTCGGTGTCGAGAATGTGCCAGAGCACCAGTGAGGACGGCTCTTCGGCCTGGGCCTTGAGCAGCTCCTCACGGTCGTGGAAGCGATGGCCGTCGGTGACGCGCTGCACGGAATCGTAAGCCGTGCCATTGCGCTCGACGAATTGGGGATCGCTGAAAAAGGCAGCCGCCAGTACGGTCGAGCCGGTGCCGTAAGGATAGGCCTCCACCGTGATCGGCAGGCCCTGCGCCTGCGCCTTTTCGATCAGCACGCGGCAGCGCGCGATGTCGGTCTTGCTCGACGAATTGAAATGGCAGATGTGCATGTGCGCGCCGGTCGCACCGGCATAGCCGATCAGGCGGATATAGGCCTCCACGGCACTCTCTGGGTCGATGCGCGCCATGTAGGCCACGTGGGTGAAGGTCGGCACGTTGTGCTTTGCGGCGAGCTGGCACACCGCGGTCAACTCCTGCACACCGGCGCCCGGCGCATAGGCGTTCAAGATGCCGATGCCGATGCCGCCCTCCTTCAGGCCGCGCGCGAGCCGCTCGATGATTCCGGCGAGTTCCGCATCCGTCGCGATATTGTCCATCCAGCGGCGGTCGCGCATGGCGTTGCCGAATGCCTCGAGCGAACTTTCCACGTTGGAGCCCGTCATCGCGCCGATGCGCGCAAACGCCCAATTGGTGGCGGCGCCGTAGTTCAGTACCCGGCCTCGCCGCGCCTGGCGCTCGTACCAGGAGCCGACCGGCAGCACGCCGGCTTCGAGATCGAGCGTCGTCGTCACGCCATCGAACGCCTGCATGCGGTCGGCGGGGATCGACTGGCCATGGGCGTGCAAATCGATGAAGCCGGGCGCCACCACCAGCCCGGTCGCGTCGATCACGCGCTCGGCGCCGCCGAGCGAGGAGCCGACCGCGGCGATCTTGCCGTCCACCACCGCCACATCGCCAACGGAGTCCATTCCGCTCGCGGGATCCACCACCCGGCCGCCAGAGATCACCAAACCGCTCATACCGTCACTCCGCCAAGCTCATGCCAATGCCCCCAAAGGCCCGGCAGCAGCTTCGGAGGCGGAGACCGGGCGCATCGCGCACGTCCGATGCGCATCAAGGCAGATTCTCTGGTGGACCACCACCACCGCTGAAGCCGAGACAGGATGCAGATTGCGGCATGTCGTGGCCGGGGGCTCCGGCTCTGCTCTTCGCGCTGACCGTTCCGCAAGCCAGGCGTGATCCTGCGCACGCCATTGCGTCCACGGTGCCGCGCTCGCGCAAGTCACAGAGCTTGCTGATCTGCCGTTGTGGCTGCGGAGGCTGCCACCGGAAACGTTCGTGCGTCCGAAGCCAGATCCCAATCAAGGGCTTGCACCGGACGAGCAGGAACCCTTCGACGCCGCGATGGATCACCATCGCCGCGCCGGGATCCGCTTGCCGAGGGCGGAAGCGCACGCGAAGTTTTACGCCATCGTCGAGAGCCAGATTGCCGATGCCGAGTTGCCAGTGCGAGGCACGGTGGAGCGACTGATGGCAGAGGGGATTGATCGTCATGAAGCCATTCACGCGGTCGGCTCCGTGCTCCGGACAGATGCAGGACTGATCAGCAGTTCAGTGCGGGCGACGCTACCCCCGGCACGATGTCCGGCGAGGATCCGAGTGTGGCTTGTTCGCCGGATGGAGGCTCTGACTGCCGAACAGTGGCGTCGGCCCCGCTGAGTCACGCGCGAGACGCGTTCTCGAAAATGGCGCTCCCTAGGGGAATCGAACCCCTGTTTCAGCCTTGAGAGGGCCGCGTCCTAACCGCTAGACGAAGGGAGCGTGAGGGCTAGCCAATAGCCTCGAAATTTGTCCGCTGCAAGGACCGAACTGCCGTTTTACGGCTCATTGGCAAATTTCAGCTTTCCGGCCGGCCTCAAGGTGTGGGCGTCGAAGGCGCGGATCTCGATGACGCCGCCGATATCGAGCGTGACCAACAGGCGATCGCCGGCAATCCCGGTGGAGACGATTTTGGCCCCCTTCGGCAGCGTCGCGGTGACGTCGCTCCCGGCATCAGGCGCCCTTCCCTCCGACTTAAAAAGGCGGTAGCCCACCGCGATCAGGACGGCGCAGATGGCCAGCGCCGAGGTCAACCCCGCGATCAGCATCATCCGCCGCACCCGCGCAAACAGCGCGGCCTGCTCGGGGCTCGGTTCGGGAACAGCGGTATCAGACGTCGTCATGGAAAGTTTTGGCTCTGCGCAAAGGTTGGAAGTCGTGGTCGAGGGCGACGAGGGCTCGGCCCGGCTCGACCGCGTGCTGGCGGCGCGCCTTCCCGACCTGTCGCGATCAAGGCTGAAAGCCCTGATTTTGGCGGGCGCCGTGAGCCTGAAGGCCGCCGAGGTCCGCGACCCCGCTTATCACGTCAGTTCAGGCGATACGATCATAATCCACGTGCCGGAGGCAGCCCCGCCGGAGCCGAAGGGCGAGGATATCGCCCTCGATATCGTGTTCGAGGACGACGACATCGTCGTCATCAACAAGCCGAAGGGGCTGGTGGTGCACCCAGCCGCCGGCCACGAGACCGGCACGTTGGTGAACGCGCTGATCGCCCATTGCGGTACCTCGCTGTCCGGGATCGGCGGTGTGCGCCGGCCCGGCATCGTGCACCGGCTCGACAAAGACACGACCGGGCTGATGGTGGTCGCCAAGAACGATCTCGCGCACGCCTCGCTCACCGCCCAATTCGCCGACCATGGTCGCACCGGGCCAATGCGGCGAGGCTATATGGCGTTCGCCTGGGGGCTGCCCGGCCGCCATCGCGGCACCATCGATGCGCCGATCGACCGCCATCCCCATGCGCGGGAAAAGATGGCGGTGCGGCAGGGCGGCCGCGAAGCGGTGACGCATTGGGAGCTTTTGCAGAGTTTTACCGGGCGCGATGGCAAGCCGGTCGCGGCGCTGCTCGCATGCGAGCTCGAGACCGGAAGGACCCACCAGATCCGCGTCCACCTCGCCCATATCGGCCATCCCCTGATGGGCGACGCCGTCTATGGCCCGCATTTCAAGACCAAGGCGAACCAGCTGGGCCAGGAGTCGCAAGGGGCCCTGACGGCGCTTGGACGACAAGCCTTGCATGCTTATTTGCTGGTACTAGAGCACCCCCGAAACGGAGAACTTCTTCACTGGGAGGCCGGCTTGCCGGAGGATTTGCTTCTCCTGGAAAGCGTCCTGAAAGCGGCGCTATGACGCAGGGACTTTGAGAAAGTCCTTACCTTACAAAAAGTTATAGCTGCCACACGGGGACGTGACGTCAGCAATCCTTCCCTTTTTGTCCCCTCATGGAGTATATTGCGCCTGCGTTGGAAGTGACCAACTGGAACATCGCAGCTACGACCGGCTTTAACCAAGCGGTCGTCTGCCTGGCCCGCCGCTATCGGGGGCCTGAACCTTGGAGGGCTTCAACATGGCCCGTACCGCTGCTTTGCCGGTCCTTAACGGAGAATCCGGCCTTTCTCGCTACCTCGGCGAAATCCGCAAGTTCCCGATGCTGGAACCCCAGCAGGAATACATGCTCGCCAAGCGCTGGCGTGAACACGATGATCGCGACGCTGCACACCAACTCGTCACCAGCCATCTCCGGCTCGTGGCCAAGATCGCCATGGGCTACCGCGGCTACGGCTTGCCGATCTCCGAGGTCGTCTCGGAAGGCAACGTCGGCCTGATGCAGGCGGTGAAGCGTTTCGAGCCCGAGAAGGGCTTTCGTCTCGCCACCTACGCGATGTGGTGGATCAAGGCGTCGATTCAAGAGTACATCCTGCGTTCCTGGTCGCTCGTAAAAATGGGCACCACCGCGAACCAGAAGAAGCTGTTCTTCAACCTGCGCAAGGCGAAGAGCAAGATCAACGCGCTGGATGAGGGCGATCTTCGCCCCGACCAGGTGAGGGTCATTGCCAAGCGCCTCGGCGTCACGGATCAGGACGTGATCGACATGAACCGCCGCCTCGGTGGCGACGCGTCGCTCAACGCACCGATCCGCGACGACGGCGAAGCCGGCGAATGGCAGGACTGGCTGGTCGACAATTCGCCCAACCAGGAAGCCATGCTGGCCGAGCACGAGGAATATGACGAACGCCGCGACGCCCTGAACGGCGCCATGGGCGTGCTCAACCCGCGCGAACGCCGCATCTTCGAGGCCCGTCGCCTCGCCGATGAGCCGATGACGCTGGAAGACCTTGCCGCCGAGTTTGGCGTGTCGCGCGAGCGCGTCCGCCAGATCGAGGTCCGCGCCTTCGAGAAGGTGCAGTCCGCAGTCAAGGGCACAATTGCAAAGGCCGAACAGGCCGCGCTGGAAGCCGCGCATTGAGCGTGGCTTTTCGAGCGCCAGATATTGGCGGATCGACGAGACAGGAAAGCCGGCGGCAACGCCGGCTTTTTTGTCGTGTGTGACGAGCTGCGGCTTGTTCGCGGGACACGCCGGCGTCTTGAACGTAAGCGACGGGGCAGCCGACCAATGACCAAGCCATATTCGCAGAACGGACACACGCCGTGTCGATCATCCTGCAATCCACCGTCGGCGGCTTTTCCGCCCAGTTCATGCGCAAGCTGCCGCTGCTCGAGCAGGCCATGCGCGATCGCGGGCTCGAGCCCGGCGAGTTCGTGATCTCCAGGGACCATGCCTCGACCTCGACGATTCCCATCATGGAGCCGTTCTTCTTTAATTACTGCGTCTCCTTCGGCGAGGAAGAATTCACCGTCACCGAGCCGAACGACATGGTGTTCCCGGATTACTTCCTCAATCGCGTGCTGGCCTCGGGCGGCCCGCCGGAATTGCCCCGGCAGGCAGGATCGATCCGGCGCATGTTCGGCTGGATGACGCAGCCGGTATGACGCGCTGTCGTTACTCCCCCCAGGTCCTCGCCAGCGTCGCGAGCCAGCAGCCTTCGCAATAGCGGGCGTCCTTGTAGTCGATCCAGTTGTGGGCATAGACGTGGTCGAGCGGGATGCCGTAGCGCGCGCGCAAGACCTGGACCAGGATCTTCCAGGCCGCGACCTGGGCCGCGGTCGGGCCGATCGTCACATCCGGATAGTTGCCGGCGAACTCGACGCCGATCGAATTGTCGCGCACGACCTGATGATAGGTCACGCTGTTGTCGATGTATTTGTTGTCGTTGCGGTTGGCGCCGTCGGTGTGGGTCGGCACCAGATTGTCCGCGACCGACCAGTAGACCGTGCCGTCGGTCTCGACCCAGACCATTACGCCGCGCTTGGTCGGATTCTTCGACTGCGCCTCGGCGCCGCCACGCGCCGAGCCCGTCGGCCCCTCGGTCTGGTGAACGATGATGTTGCGCCAGGCATGCGCGCTCGCGACATCGCCCCACGGCGAAAGCCAGACGATCTTCAGTCCGGGAAAGTCGGGCGTGCCGGTGCTACGCGCGAGCCTGGCGAGTTCGGCGTCAATTGCATCGGCGGGGGCGATCAGAACGAGGGCGGCGAATACCGCGGCGAGCAGGCGAGGCATCATCAGAGGGGTCCAACAACGAACCCCAACCTAGCAGGGTTTACGCGATTTTGCGCGAGACCTCGACGTCACAGGCCGGTTCGGGCGAGAGCGGAGGGGCCGGATCGTAGATCGCAAAATCGTTCTTGCCGTTTTTCTTGGCGTCGTAGAGCGCATGATCGGCGTGAGCGATCAGCCTGTCCGGGAATTGGCTGATGCCGCGGTCCCATTCCGCAACGCCGATCGAGATCGCGATCGGGATGTCGTTGCCGGTGCAGCCGGCGGCGTCCTGGCGGCAGACATCGAGGATACGGCGGGCGATCAGCGCCCCCTCGCGCAAGGAGGAGGACGGCAGCACGACGCAAAACTCGTCGCCACCGGTGCGCGCGAGCATATCGCCGGGCCGCAAGCGCGTCTGCGCCATCAGGGTGAAATGCTGGAGACAGGCATCACCGGCCGCGTGGCCATAGGTGTCGTTGATGGTCTTGAAGCCGTCGAGGTCGATCACCAGCAGCGAAAACGGCTCGCCGCTGCGCTCCGAACGGGCGCATTCCTCGGACAGGCGCTGCAACAGATGCCGACGGTTGGCGACGCCGGTGAGATCGTCGAGCAGAGCGAGGTCGGCAACCTCGTTGCGCAAGCGGTCCATTGCCATCAGCAGGAAGCCGAAATTGAGCGTCATGGTCAGGAACAGCAGCACCAGCACCATGACGGCATGGGCCTGGCTGCCCGCGACGGCCGAGAAATCGCCGCCTAGCGAATTGCCGACCGCACGCGCCACGAAGATCGCAATGATCGTGAGAATGACGATACCGGACAACCGGGCACCCGGGCTGGCGCGGCCTTCCGGCGGCGACAGCAGCAGACGCAGTGACAGCACCAGCGGCAAGCCCTGCCCGACCGTGTAGCTGAGCATGCGCAGCTGCAGCTGGTCGAAGCCGATCTTGAACAGCGCGACGCCGGCGAGGCTCGCGATTGCAGTCACGGCCATGAGGCGCAGATGGACCGGCCGGTCATAGAAACGTTGAATGCCCATGGCGGCGAGGCAACTCGCCGCGATGATGCCTGCAGCGCCAAACAGAAGCGGCAGCGGAGAATCGATGAACAGGCGGATCAGCGCCGTCATCGCGCCGGCCGCACCGACGAATGCCGACGCCATCCAGTACCGCGCCGCCTCGAATTTCGGATAGGAGCGCGTCACATAAGCCCAGATCAGGCCGAGCGCCGAGAAGTTGACGACGAACACCATCCAAAGCGTTGGTACGTTCAGCATGGCGCGCGCGGCGCGCACATCGTCCCGCCCCCCGTCACCGGCAGAAGTTCGTCCATGACCCGTCCCCGTGTTCTTGCGGAGGATCATGCGCGGGTTGCACTTAACGGAACCTCACTGCGATCGTCGAAAGCGCGCCTTTGGTTTTGGATTCATGAACGCCGCCTCTCGATTATCGGATCGTTAGGCACGTCCGATCACTCGATGCGCGGTCGGGTCACCGCGCCTCGCGATGCGGATTCGCCGGCTAAAATCACCTGAAAACGCATCTGAGCTGTGGATAAGCGGATGACGCAGATGTGACAGGACGGGGCAGCGCCGCGCGAATCTGCTGAGTTTGTCATCGAGGATGTTGCGAGGCTGGCCCTCCGCCGAGCGTTCCTCGTGTCGCGTTTAACCATGAACCCTTGAGAGGATACTATGGCTAAGAAAGCGAAGAAGGCGAAGAAGGCGACGAAGAAAAAGGCCAAGAAGGCCGCGAAGAAGAAGTAGCACAGCAATTATTTGCCCGGGTGGAGCGTGCTCCGCCCGGGCGTCGGGCAAGGCTGAGAGAATTTGAACATGGCGGGCGCGAGGCCCGCTTTTTTATTGGTTACCGCTCGGCGAAGGCGAGCTTGGCACCCAGCAGCGCGAAACCGGCCGCAAACGAGCGGCGCAGCCAGGCCATCACGGCGGGACGGGAAATGACGCGCTCGCGCACGGATGCCGCGCAGACACCGTAGATGACGAACACCACGAAGGTCATGGCCATGAAGGCGCCGCTCAATTCCAGCATCCGCGCCAGCACATGCGTCTCGTCCACCGCGATGAACTGCGGCAGGAAGGCGAGGAAGAAGATCGAGAGCTTCGGGTTGAGAATGTTGATCAGAAAGCCCGTGACGATGACGCGGCCGCTCGAACGCTCCTTGATCCCAGCATCGACCGCAAGCGCACCGGTTTCACGCAGCGCCTGCCAGGACATGTAGAGCAGATAAGCGACGCCGCACCATTTCAGGGCAGCGAAGGCGAGCGCACTGGTGTGCAGCACGGCGGCCAAGCCAAGCATCGCAGCACAGATGTGCGGCACGATCCCGAGCGTGCAGCCGAACGCTGCGGCCATGCTGGCGCGGGAGCCGCGCGTCAACGCCGCAGCCAGCGTATAGAGCACGCCGGTGCCGGGCGATGCGACGACGATCAGCGAGGTGAGCAGGAAGGACCAGGACATGCCTCGTCCTTATCATTCACGGCGCTTACGGAGAAGTCACGACGCGGTCAGCGAGGCGCGAACACGCCTCAGTTCAGCTGGGCGATCTCGGCTTCCCGCAGCACGTCGAGCGGCGCCCAGGGCTTGGCCCAGAACTTGGCGCCGTCGGGCAATGGCTGGACCAGAGGACGGCCCGAGGTGACGACGACATCGAGCTTCGGATTGCGCCCCTTGGCGACGTGGGCCAGCTCGACGCCGCTCATGCGGCCGGCGAGCTGCACGTCGGTCAGCATCAGGCAGAGCGCGCCGGCGTTCTTGTCCAGCACGAGCTCGGCGGCTTCCGCGCTTTCGCACTGGATGACCTGATACCCGCTTTCCTCGAGGAGGAGACACAGCATCTCCCGCTGTTTGGCGTCGTCCTCAACGATCAACGCGGTCGCTTGAAATGGTTGTGCCTGTCCCATGGGGCTGCTCCAGATGTTCGCATCCTCGTAAGTGTGGTGGGTTAAGGACGGAAGGTGCGATATGGTTCGGTTCCAATCCGAAGAAAAGTAAATCCTGGTTCCCAGCGCGGCCTTGACGGCAGGCATCAATCACGATGATCGGCTCGGTCGTGCGCCGACATCTGTTACTGCCCCATCAGCCGGTCGGCAAAATACCCGATCGTCTTGCGATAGATCACCGCCCTGTTCCACTCTCGCATCGCTTCGAAATTGGCGGAGCCTTCCCCATAGGGCTGGCCCATCTTGAAGCCGTTCGTGTGCAGCAGGTTCGCGGTCGAGGCGAGCACGTCGGCGACGCTGTGGCGGAGATCGACATGGCCGTCGCCGTCGAAATCGACGCCGTATTTGATGTAGGACGACGGCAGGAACTGGGTCTGGCCGATCTCGCCGGCATAGGCGCCGATCAGATCGCGCAGCGGCAGGTCGCCGCGCTGCACGATCTTGAGCGCGGCGAGCAGCTCGCCCTGGAACAGCTCGGTGCGGCGGCAATCATGCGCGAGCGTCGTCAGTGTGCGGATCACCGGCAGCTTGCCCATGTCGCCCTTGCCGAAATCGCTCTCCAGCCCCCAGATCGCAACCAGGATCTGCCGGGGCACGCCGAACTGCTGCTCGATGCGCGAGAGCAGCGCGGCATGGCGCTGCAGCAGCGCGCGACCGCCATTGATGCGGCCGGCGCCGACGCGGGTCGAGACATACTGCTCGAAGCTCTTGTTGAAGGTGTAGCGCTGGCGGCGGTCGAAGGCGAGCACGGCGCCATCCTGGGTGATGCCGTTGAATGCCGCGCTGGTCACGCCCGCCGAGACGCCGGCGGCCTGCGCCTCCGCAGCCATGCCGGCGACGAAGCTGTTGAAGTCGCCGCCGCAACGTGCGGCCTCGGCCGGCCCGCCGACGAGACAAACGACGGCGGCGGCGGCGACAAGCGATCTCAACATGCCGAAAATTCCTCATGCGCGGGCGTGAACAGCTGGTGATCATGCCCGGGAACGGGAGTCGCGTCAAAGCGACACAGGACCGATCATATCTGATGCCCGCGATCAACGACGCCGAAACCAAAGCCGAAAAACAACCCCATGCACAGTAGGAGCACGACAGATCAGCGCCTGCGCTTTTTCCGAATCACGCTTGACCCGTCGGGCAAAACAGCGGTATTGTGCTGGCATCGCAGACTCCGGCGTTGGCGCCTGCCCGCGCCGCGTCCGGAACAGCATCGTGCATCCACCATCATACCGACGACACGGGGATTCCGCTGCGCATGGTCGTGGCCCCGCAACGCAAGTCCCGGCCACCACCCGCGCCTTCTCGCTGCGCCTCCAGAGCGCGGCAGGATGAACAAACGATTTCGACATCTCGAACATCTGCTTTTCGAAATTGCGGGAACCCACCATGACATCTGCCGCATCTGATGCGCCGCTGCGACATCATGGCCACGCCGATTTGCCTTGCCATGCCACAGCGCAAGCGATATTCTTCTATCTCAGGTTGTTGCCCTGCCAGCCCCGGGCGACGCCGACGACCGAAATAAACGGCGGGCTTTATGGCCCGCCGTTTATCGAGGTGAAGGCCGATCGCGGCACGTTCGGCCGCTCCCAAAAACAAGCGCGATCAGGCGGTTGCACGGCCAGCCCACCGGCGCGTCTGCCGCAACGCGGATTCCGACATCCGCGCGAAGTCATTTGACTGCGGCGCCCTGATCGACGACAAGCCGCCATGGCCAAAAAACCCGGAACCAATCCGAAGGGCGAGTTCGCCTTTTTCAACGTCGTCTACGAAGACGGCTCCCAACGCTCCAACCGCCGCGTGCCCTCCGAGCTGCTCGGCGGCCTCGACGGCGACGAACCCGCGCGCAACTACATCATGGAGCAGGACCGCGAGATCGCGGAAAAGAGCGGACGACCGGCCCTTGAGATCGAGCGGATCGAGCGGGTCGGGGCGAAGAAGAAGTAGGCTTCGGCCCTATCCGCCTCATTGCGGGTTAAGCTAGGCCGATCCGCACTTGATGTAACGAAATCCATAGACGCGCTTGTAGAGATGGACGGCCGAGCAGACCGGATTTGCTCAACCTGAGTTCTTTCGCATTTTTGACCCACACCGGACTCTGGAGCCGGCCGCTATGGAGTGTAACGAGGGTTCATGTCCCTAAGCCGCCCGAACTGAACTTAGGAATCTGCCGACCTCCAGCTTCAGCCGATTGCTGTCATGCGAGAGCGACTGGGCAGCCGACAACAGCTGAGACGACGCCGAACCTGTTTCGTTCGCCCCTTGCTGCACGTCGGTGATGTGGGTCGAGACACTGTGCGTGCCCTCAGCGGCGTGCTGCACGTTCCGCGAAATTTCCTGCGTGGCAGCACCTTGCTCTTCAACCGCCGCAGCAATAGTCGATGAGATTTCGGAAAGCCGCTCGATAGTTCCGCTGATTTGCCGGATCGCGGCAACCGATTCGTCAGTTGCGCCCTGGATGGACGTAATTTGCTGACCGATTTCTCCAGTCGCCTTTGCAGTCTGTTCCGCAAGCGCTTTTACCTCGGAGGCCACAACAGCAAAGCCGCGTCCGGCATCGCCCGCGCGTGCTGCCTCAATGGTAGCATTCAGCGCGAGCAGATTGGTTTGGCCCGCGATTGTGTTGATCAATTCCACGACGTCGCCGATACGAGATGCGGCTTTCGACAGCGTGCCGACGCGTTCATTGGTGGCCCGAGCCTGCTGCACGGCCTCATTGGCGACTCGCGCAGACTCCTGAACTTGTCGGCCTATTTCATTGATTGAGGATGACAGTTCTTCACTTGCCGAAGCAACGGACTGCACATTTGTGGAGGCTTCTTCGGAGGCAGACGCAACCATCGTCGTCAATTTCTGCGATCGCTCGGCAGTTCTTGTCAACGTTGAGGCGGAAGCTTCAAGCTCGGTCGAAGCTGTGGAGACGGTCTCGACGATTTCGCCAACGGCGCTTTCAAAAGCGTCAGCCAACTTGCGCATGTCGCGCTTGCGCTGCTCGGCCGCCGACTTCTCCGCCTCGGCCTGTGCATCCCGCATTCGTTCAGTCTCAATCGCGTTGTCCTTGAAAACCTGAACCGCACCGGCCATCTTGCCAATCTCGTCCTTGCGGTCGGCGCCGTCGATTGCAACGGCCCGGTCGCCGCCTGCCAGTCGCCTCATGACGTCTGTCATCGCCACGATTGGTTTCGAGATGCTGGTGATGATCAGGTATCCCATCAGAGCGCAAAGCGTGGCGGCTAGTGCCAACGCGCCCAAAATCCACGTCCGAGCAGAGCGGTAAACGTCGGCGCCCTTGTCCGCTTCTTTCTTGCCCGCATCCACATTGAAGGCGAGATCATCAGAGAATCCCTTGCGGACGGCCCTGAAATCCTCATTGAGCTTGCCGAGATAGAATTGCGCGGCCTCATCCCGACTCTTCCTCGCCAGCTCGGCGAGCTGCTTGCTGTCTTGCAGATAGGTCGCCCAGGCCCTTTTGAGGGGCTCCACGATAGCCAGTTCGGCCGATGTCGTGACCGTTGGCTCGTATTTCTTCCAGACCTGGTCGAATTCCTGGAGCGTCTCTCCTATCAGGCCTTCCGTGCGAGCCACCTCGCTTGCACTTGACGCGAGGACCAACTGCCCCTGGCGGGCCCGCAGTTGCTCGGCGGATCTGGAGAGCGAGCCAAGCCATCCCGTCGCCGGCAGCCAGTTGTCGCGAACTTCGGCAGCGGAATCATTCACTGACGCAAGTCGATCAATGGCGAAGGCGCCTAGCCCTAGCGCCGTGAGCAGTACGATGGAGAATGCTAAGAGAACCTTGCTTCGGACCGAAATGTCTGAGAGGCGCATGAAACTGACCTACGGGGGTTGAATCTGCACAATTATGAGCCACCCTAAGCTGTCTTTCTTGAGTTCAGGTAAATCTTAGCATTAATTTTAAGCAAATGACGTTTTTCTAAGCAACCGTTGGAACGCCTGGCGAGGCGACCTGCTCCCCTTTGGTCACCTGCCTCTTGCAGCCGCAATGAGATCAAAGTCGCGTTCTGGCCCCGAGGCTGCCCGCTCGTCCCGGGCGATGCGAAGCATCGTCCCGCGCGGCGGGTGAGAGTTTACGGTCTCACGTTGGCTAGCCCCCTCACCCGATTTGCACGCGACGATGCTTCGCATCGCGAGCGCAAATCGACCTCTCCCCGCTGGGGAGAGGCGTCAGGATCCGCGGCCGGCCTATCGACTCAATCCAAAGCCGCGATGCTCCAGCCGCACGCTCACCAGCGCCCGCGCCATCTGTTCCAGGCAAACAGCAGATCGGCAAACCGGTCGTAGACGAACCGCGCGACCGGCAGCGCCACGCGATTGCCTGACAGCGTCGCAAGCCACCCCTCGCCCGGTGTCATCCGCCACAGCGCAATCGCAACATCCGCGCCGACGATGAGCCGTCCGGCCTCATCGGTTGCATGCAGGCGGCGCCTGATGTCGTCGAGCGAAGCGCCAAACCGCGCCAGCGCATCGGGCTGCTCGTTGATGTCCCTGAATTCGATCGTGCCCGCCCGCACCAGCGCCAGCAGCTTGTTGCGCTGCCAGTCGATGCCGGCGTCGCAGACGGGGCAGCGGGTGTTGTACCAGACGGTGAGGTGGGGTGGCATCATCGAAACATAGATCTTCGCGAAGTCGAGGCCCAAGCCATCAGCCAGATTCCTTGCCAATCAACAGGAAACAGGGGATAACATCTCAACGCGAGGTAGCACATTTATGGCCAAACGTTTTTTCATTCGACGAGACTATTCAGATATCGCCCCCTTCTTAGATTTCGTTAGCGCCCAAGCAGACAGTGAGCGTGACGCACTTGGCTTTCTACCACAACCCGCGTACGCCGAGGCCGCCCGACAGCGCAAGCTGATACTTTTGGTCGTGCAGGACGGAGGCAAAACTTCTTATGCCGGTCACCTGCTTTTCGGCGGGATTTTTCCAATCCTGCGCGTCCGACAAATTACAGTAGCCCTTGATTATCGACGCCAGCAACACGCAAGCACGTTGCTCAGAACGCTTATCGCTCAGGGAGAGCATGAGGGTTATCTGAATATCGTAGCGAACGTTGCCACGGACTTAATGGGGGCGAATTCGTTTTACGAGAAGCATGGGTTCATTTCGTCCCGCCTTAAGGCCGGCGGCAAGACTCGAGGGAGGAAGATCAATGTGCGGATACTTCAGCTCGATACGCCGAGTCTGATCTCTTACATGGTGGGTTCAAAAGCGGTTAATACCGTCGAGATGCTTCCACGAAAGAGATCCCCTGAAGTCCCCATCTATGCGATTGACCTAAATGTCTTCTTTGACGCTGTGAAGGATCGAGCCCGCTCGCTGAACGCCACCGCGGTATTTGAAGCCGCGCTCAAGCATCAGATCAGGATTGCGGCGAGCCCCGAGCTTTTCGCTGAACTCAAACGAAAATCGAGCAATCCAACCAATGATCCAATTCTGTCATTAGCGAAGACAATTCCAACACTGACCACAGAGGATAAATCAAAGATCGAAGCTTTGAAGCCTCACATTGGCTCCATCGTTTTCCCGGAGAGGTCAACCGCAGGACGCCTGAAACCTACGGACGAGTCAGATATCCTGCATTTGGCTCACGCCGTGGCAGCAGGCGTCTCCGGCTACATAACAAGCGATGCGAAGGTGTTGGCCGCTCGCGATCGTCTAATGAAGAATTTCAGCTTAGACGTAATAGGCCTGTCAGAGTTCGTTCACCTTCTCGATTTGCCTGATGAGAGCGCTCCCACAGCATATAAATCGACGAAGAGCTTTCGTATCCAGACACCGACTCTTGAGGAAATGACGACGTTCCTTAGGCATCAAGGCATCTCACTTGAAGGATACGTCGATACTTCTAGATGCCGACGCTTAGCAATTTTCGACAATAAAGGCTTGGTTGGAGCCAGCCTCTTGGATCCTGCTCCGGCTTTGGAGCGACCATCCCACAGTGTCGT
This sequence comes from Bradyrhizobium sp. USDA 4474, assembly GCF_054057515.1. Lineage (NCBI taxonomy): Bacteria > Pseudomonadati > Pseudomonadota > Alphaproteobacteria > Hyphomicrobiales > Nitrobacteraceae > Bradyrhizobium > Bradyrhizobium sp. USDA 4474. The sequence continues at coordinate 2,308,635 of NZ_JBSRZJ010000002.1, forward strand.
CTGCGTTCATCAAGAGCATCCGTTTTCGTCCACAATCGCAGACTTTCTCATCTCCGAACAGATTCAACATTGTTCTGCAAAAGGAGCATGCAGTCTCCTATTAATGGACAATTCGTCCCAGCCAATCACACGAAGGATTGCTCTAGGACATGGCTTTCAGCAGACGCGCGGGCAATCAGGTCTCTTCAAGGTTTCGTTGGGAAGAGCCATCACCGACGCAACGTGGAGCAATGCCAGATTAGTCATTGAGCGCCTTTCAGGCATGACTATTCAGGAGAAGTGCCCCAGGTATGCCAAACCGGAAGTGACCGTTTCAACGAGCGGGACACGCAAGACAATGGAGCTTTTCGAACTCGAGACCCTTCTATCTCCAGTCTTGCTGGCTCTCCCTCAGCGCAAAGCGGTCGTTGTTCCCATTACACCTGCCTTTGCCGCCGATCTTCTCGGCACTGACGCTCAGTATTCGTTTCTGGATGTCCCCGAGGCGCAGTTCTTGTCGCGCCGGACTTATTTCAACACAACAAGAGCCGCGCGTGCTATGATTCGAGGATCAGTTATCGCGTTCTACGAGTCCTCAGGAAGCGGCAAAGGACGCGGGGCGATCGTTGCTCTCGGACGGATTGTGGATGTGACATCGACACCCTCAAACAACGCTCCGGAACTCCTTCAGCGAGGCGGCGTGGTCGACGATATTAAAGCCCTGACGAAGTCCGATAGGATTCTTGCAACAACTTTTGACAATCTCGTCATACTGCACAAACCCGTCTCATTTAGAAAATTGCAAGAGTTAGGTTGCGTCAGCGGAGCGAATTTTGTTTCTGCGACGCCCATAACAGCCAAACAGTTAGCTTTAATTGTTCACGCCGGTATTTCCGATGCATGAGGTGGACGAGATTTTGATTTCGTTGAAGCCGCGACATGCAGATCGCATTTTCGACGGAGCAAAGACGGTCGAACTGAGAAAGAGGCGCTTCAATGTAAGGCCTGGCTCGCGCGTCTGGATTTATGAAACGACTCCAACTGCGGCAATTCGAGGTTACGCACGCTTGGACCGAATAGAGGCCGTGCCCCCATCGCAGCTCTGGCAAAAGCTGGGAAGCAAGACCGGAGTATCAAGAGAGGAATTCGAGACATACTTCCAGGGCTGTAAGATCGCGTATGGTTTGGTTCTTGCAGACGTGATGGAAATGGAAGCGGTCTTGCCGCTTGCGAAGATTCGAGAGGCTATCGGCAATTTTCATCCGCCCCAATTCTATTGCCACCTGAATGGCGCAAGAAAATCGATGCGTCTTTCGCATCGAAAGTATAGGCCGATAGAAGAACCGATGAACCTCTTTGTCTGAGTGCCGGCGATACCTAGTAGGCACGACAAAAAACGGCGGGCTTTCGGCCCGCCGTTTTGGTCTGGAGGAGCCAGATCAGGCCCCAATCCGAATTTAGTTATCCAAGAAGCTCCGCAGCTTCCGCGACCTTGACGGGTGCTTCAGCTTCCGCAGCGCCTTCGCTTCGATCTGACGAATACGTTCGCGCGTCACCGAGAACTGCTGGCCCACTTCTTCCAGCGTGTGGTCGGTGTTCATGCCGATGCCGAAGCGCATGCGGAGCACGCGCTCTTCGCGCGGGGTGAGCGAGGCGAGCACGCGCGTGGTGGTTTCGCGCAGGTTCGACTGGATCGCGGCGTCGATCGGCAGGATCGCGTTCTTGTCCTCGATGAAGTCGCCGAGGTGTGAATCCTCCTCGTCACCCACAGGGGTTTCGAGCGAGAGCGGCTCCTTGGCGATCTTGAGGACCTTGCGGACCTTTTCGAGCGGCATGCCGAGCTTTTCGGCGAGCTCTTCCGGGGTCGGCTCGCGGCCGATTTCATTGAGCATTTGCCTCGACGTGCGCACGATCTTGTTGATCGTCTCGATCATGTGCACGGGGATGCGGATGGTGCGGGCCTGGTCGGCGATCGAGCGCGTGATCGCCTGCCGGATCCACCACGTGGCGTAGGTCGAGAACTTGTAGCCGCGGCGGTATTCGAACTTGTCGACTGCCTTCATCAGGCCGATATTGCCTTCCTGGATCAGGTCGAGGAATTGCAGGCCGCGGTTGGTGTATTTCTTCGCGATCGAGATCACGAGACGGAGGTTGGCTTCCACCATCTCCTTCTTGGCCTGGCGTGCCTCGCGCTCGCCCTTCTGCACGGAGTGCACGATCTTGCGGAACTCGACGATCTCGAGGCCCGTCAGCGCCGCGAGCTGATGCACCTCGTGACGGAGATCCTTGATGCGGTCCTTCTCGTGGTGGACGAAGTTCTTCCAGCCCTTGGCCGAGAGTTTCGAGACGCGGTTGAGCCAGCGCGGATCGAGCTCCGAGCCGGTGTAGTTGCGCAGGAAGTCCTCGCGCGCGACGCCGTGGCTGTCGGCGAGGCGCATCAGGCGGCCCTCATGCGAAACGAGGCGCTTGTTGATGTCGTAGAGCTGCTCGACGAGGCTGTCGATACGGGCCTGGTTGAGGCGCAGCGACTTCACCTCGACGATGATCTCGTCCTTGAGCTTGCGGTACTTGCGCTCCTGGTGCGGCGACAGCGAGGGACCGTGCGAGGTGCTCTCGAGCTGGTTCTGGATGTCCTGCTCCTGAAGCTTGCGCAGCTTCTTGTAGCTCTCGGCGATCCTGTCGAAGATCTCGACGACCTTCGGCTTGAGCTCGGCCTCGATCGCCGCGAGCGACATCTGGTTCTCGAACTCGTCGTCCTCGTCCATGTCGGCTTCGGCGGCGGCTTCGCCCGGATCCTTGTCCTCGCCACCGGGACCGCCGGCGGCGGGCTGCGCGGCGCGGAACGGGGTCGGCGACGGCGGAGCCGCGGGCGGCGCGACATGCGCGGGCGCACCGGCGGCTGCGGCCTCGCCCTCGGCCGGCGCTTCGCCGTTCTCACCGACCGGACCCGCGATCATCGCAGTGTTCATGCCGGCCTTGGCATCGGGACCGGCATAGGTGGCTTCGAGATCGATGATGTCGCGAAGGAAGATCTTTCCTTCGTTCAATTCGTCGCGCCAGATGATGATGGCCTGGAAGGTCAGCGGGCTTTCGCAGAGGCCCGCGATCATCGCCTCGCGGCCGGCCTCGATGCGCTTGGCAATCGCGATTTCGCCTTCGCGGGAGAGCAGCTCGACCGTGCCCATCTCGCGCAGATACATGCGCACGGGATCGTCGGTGCGCTCGCCCGGCTCGCTCTTCTTGACCTCGGTGACGGCCTTTTGCGTGACCTCGACGAGCTCGTTGTCGGTCTCGTCCTCGCCCTCGTCCTTCTCTTCCTCGCCTTCAGAATCGTCGGCTTCGGTGACGTTGATGCCCATGTCCGAGAGCATGGACATGATGTCCTCGATCTGCTCGGGCGAGGTCTGGTCGGACGGCAAAACCTCGTTGAGCTGATCGAAGGTCACGAAGCCGCGCTTCTTGGCCTGCTTGATCATCTTCTTCACTGCCGCATCGGACAGATCGAGCAAGGGCGAGGGCGCGTCCTGGGAGTCCTTCTCCGGCGCGTCCGCTGCCTTGTCGTCCTTTTCCTTGTCCTTCGCCTGCAGCGTCTTTGCCTTGATGGCCATCCATTGCTCCTAAACGCGTTTCATGCAGACGTGCGCGCGCCCGCGTGAAATCACTTGAACCTGTTGCTCGACGCTCTCGCTTCGCCAGATCTCGACACGGAAAGGGCGGCGCGCACATCTCTCGCCACCCCGACCTCTCTCTCGCCGGATTTGCCTAACGCTTCGTGAGCCTCTTTGTCGCAGCGGATGCAGGTGAAGTGCCAACAGCGATTGCGCGGATTCATTCCTGACGCGTCTGTTCTGCCTGCGGCCGCCTGGTGGCCAAAGTGCTACAAGACCGTTAAGCCTCGATTAACCCTGTTTTTGCAGCCAAACCTCGGATTTGGCGAGTCTTTTAGCGGTACCTACCCCAGCCGTCCGCATGAATCTTTCATCACACGCTCTTCTGGAACCGGCCCGACAGCTCGCCAAAACCCTCGATCAGGGCCTCGGTACCGTCGACCTCGGCCAGTCGGGCCTTGACGTCACGCAGCCACGCCAAATTGGCCTCGCTGGGGTCCTCCCCCAAGGCCAGCTCGGCGTCCTTCAGCTCCCTAAGTAGTGAATGGTATTGCCGATGCAAGGCAACCAGCTGGTGCCAGGTCGCAAGAACGTCATCCCGCGCCGCGCCCTCGCGCGCGCCCCACACCGCCGCGGTGGTGATGCCGCCTTCAACCCTTTGAAGAACCTGAGAAAACCCGCCCCTTTCGAGGTCGCCGCGCATTTTCTCGGCCTGCTCGCCGGGGTCGGGGGAATGGTGATGGTCGTTGGCAAAAGCGGCGATGATGGCGGCCCGCAGCTTATGGGCCTCGGGATGGGCGAGCTCCAGGGCGGCCACCTCTTCGAGGTGATCGTGCAGCAGCCAGGGGTGGTTGATCAGGGATTGCAGGATCAGGGCCTCCCGGCGGGAGATTGCACTCCTTTGGCCGCGCATGATCGGGCTGGCCGCGAGCTGGGGGCTTGCCGCCTGGTAGGGACCTGACGGCAGCGGGATCGGGCCGGGCGCGCCGCGGCGGCCTCCGCCGAAACCTTGGTTGCCGAATCGATTCGCTCCCCCGCCGCGGGGCGGGAAGGGACGACCGCCGCTTTGGCGGAAATTGCCCCTGCCGGCAAAGCCGCCGCGGCCGCCATCGGGGGCGAAGGTGCGCTGCAGCCGCTCGACGAAATCGTCGCGATAATAGCGCCTGACAACCTCGTCGCGGATGCCGTTGGACAAGTCCCTGATGCGCGCTTCCAGCGCGGCGCGGCGCTCGGGCGTTGCGAAATTGCCGCCTTCGAGCTCGCGCGACCACAGCATGTCGGCGAGCGGACGCGCCGCCGCGATCACCTCCTCGATCGCGCCGCGACCGCCGGAGCGTGCGAGATCGTCGGGGTCCTGCCCCTCGGGAAGCAGCGCAAAACGCAGGCTCTTGCCTGGCGCGAGAAACGGCAAGGCAAGGTCGGCAGCACGATAGGCCGCCTTCTGTCCGGCGCGGTCGCCGTCGAAGCAGAGGATCGGCTCGTCCGCCATCTTCCAGAGCAGCGCGAGCTGGCTTTCCGTCAACGCAGTGCCGAGCGGCGCGACGGCGCCCGGAAAACCCGCGGTGACCATGGCGATGACGTCGACATAGCCTTCGACCACTATCAGCGCGCTGCCGTCATGGGTGGCTTTGCGCGCGGTCTGGTGATTGTAGAGATTGTCGCCCTTGTGGAAGAGCGGCGTCTCCGGCGAATTCAGGTATTTGGCCGGAACGTCCTTCTCCAGCGCGCGTCCGCCGAAGGCGATGACGCGGCCGCGGATGTCCGTGATCGGAAACATCACGCGATCGCGGAAGCGATCGTAGGGCACGGGAACGTCGTCGCCGCCGATCAACAGGCCGGTCTCGACCATGTCCTCGACGGAGACGCCGAGCTTGCCGAGATGCTCCTTCAGCGCGAAGCGCTCGGGCGGCGGCGGCGCATAGCCGAGACGAAACTGCAATTGCGTCGCCGGCGAGATGGCGCGATCGGCGAGATAGCCCCGCGCCTTCGCACCGACGCGCGAGGCCAGCGTCTCCGAAAAGAACTTGGCGGCGAGCTCCATGACGTCATGCAGGGTGCGGCGGCGCTGCTCGTGGCGGGCGGCATCCGGCGTCACCGCGGGCAGCGGCAGGCCCGCCATGCCGGCGAGCCGCTCGACCGCTTCGGCGAACGGCAGGCCGTCGGTCTCCATCACGAAGCTGATGATGTCGCCGTGCTTGCCGGAGGAGAAGTCGTGGTAAAAACCCTTCTGGTCGTTGACGTAGAAGGACGGTGTCTTCTCCTGCTGGAACGGCGAGAGCCCCTTCCACTCCCGCCCCGCCTTCTTCAGCTTGACGCGCTTGCCCACGACTTCGGAGACCGAAAGCCGGGCACGCAGCTCGTCGAGGAATTGGGGCGTGAAGCGCACGGCCATGGTGTAGCGCAATCCAGAGTGAGTCGGGCGAAGGGATCAGGGATATAGGTGCGGCCAGCCCAGAAGTCAGGTTTGCGCGGGTTATCCGGATTATTCGACCTATGCACAGGGTGTGGAAAGGCTTGAACCCCGTCCGGTTCCACGCTTCCATGGGTCATGTTCAGGACCTTTCGGGGCGGCCAGAGCGGGGGCTGGCGCGTGACCTCGATCTCGCCTGTCGCGGGCGAGCCCCTGCCTTTCATGCCGGCGCTGTCGGTGATCGACGGCGACGCCGTCGCGCTGCCGCTGGTGCCCTCGCGCAATGCGTGGCGCCTGGTCGGGGCACCGAGCAACTTGCGCTACACCGAACGGCCCGAGAAGCAGCAGCTCGAGAGCGTGCAGGCCGGCCTCGGCCGGTGGGAGGCGACCTGCGCGGCACTGATCCCGATCCGCAAATCGCAGGCGTGGTGGGGGCTGACGCAGGAAGAGCGGCGCAAGATATTCGAAGACAAGTCGCACCACATCGCGAGCAGCCTTCGCTTCCTGCCCGCCATCGCGCGCCAGCTCTATCACTGCCGCGATCTCGGCGAGCCCTTCGATTTCCTGACCTGGTTCGAATTCGCGCCCGCGCACGCCTCGCTGTTCGAGGAGCTGGTGGAGATGCTCAGGCAGACCGAGGAATGGAGCTATGTCGAACGCGAGGTCGATGTGCGCGTCGTGAAGGAAGTGTTGTCGGCTTGATGATCGAGATTGCATCTTCGATGCAATCCGACCTCTCCCCGCATGCGGGGCGAGGTGAAGACAGAAGCTGTTAGTGCTCCAGAAAGCGGCCGGAGGCGATGGGCGGCAGGCCGATCACCGGCCAGTTGTAGACATAGGTCCAAGCCTTCTCCGTGGCGCCATCGGCGCCGGTCACGTCGATCAGCATGCGCAGATATTCCGTCGGCTCCGGAAAGCCCTCGCCGCAGGCCTCGTACATGTCGAGCTCGCGCAGGAGCTCATCCCCCGCACGCAGGCGGAAGAGCTCACCGTACGCGCGCTCGGTCGGCGCGTCGGACAGCAGCAGTCCCGGATAATGCTTCACCAGAACGAGCCGGCCACGGCAGCTCGCCTCGCCCAGAAAATCCGCATGCTGCGCCAACAGCCGCGCCATCGGATGATCGAAGCCGCGCATCAGGGTGCCGTAGACGAAGAGACGATCGGAGGTCATGGGCGGTTCTATAGACTCTCCAGGCCGTCCTTGCGAGCAGCTCCATCTAGAGAGCCGCCGCTTCCAGCTCCTCGCTGCGCTCCGCGGCCGAGACCACCCGGACGCTCACCTCCATGACATCGAAAGCGTCCCGGGCGCCGATATAGACGCCGTGCAGCGGGATCGCCTGGCGCGGGTCGCGCGCCACCGCGACGCGGATGAGATCGCGGGTGCCGACGATGCCGTTGGTCGGATCGAACTCGATCCAGCCCGCGCTTGGCAAATAGACCTGCACCCATGCATGGGTCGAGCCGCCGCCGACATGGCGCTGCGCGATGTCATCGGGCACGAAGACGTAGCCGGAGACGAAGCGCGCGGCGATGCCGAGCCGGCGCAGCGCCTCGATCATGAACAGCGCGTAATCGCGACAGGTGCCGGTGCCCCATCGCAACGTATCGCACGGGGCCTGCGTGCCCGGCTCGTGACGCCTGCGGTATTCGAACTGCTTGCGGATGGCGTGGGTGATGCGGCTCAGGATCGCGAACGTCGGCGACGGCACATCCTCATCGACGAAGCTGCGCGCCCATGCCGCGATCTTGCCCTCGGGATCGCCGTATTGCGGCGTGATGTACTGGACGAGATCGGGCAATTCCGCATCGTCATAGACGAACGGATAGAAATAGGCGGGATCGTCAGGCGTCAGCGCGAAGTCTTCGACCGGATTGTGCGCGACGGTGACATGCCAGTCGAAAACCAGACGATCCGCGCGCGCGTCGAAATCGGCGATCGCGACGGAATTGCCGAATACGTCGTGAATCCAGCGCAACGACATCGGCTCGGGCGAGATCTTCAGCCTGGAGTCGAGCACGCGCAGATCATGGCCGTCGCTTGGACGCAGCATAAACCTGTGCTCGCCGAAAGCCACGGGACTGGTGTAGCGATATTCGGTCTTGTGATGAATCGTCAGCAGCGGCATCGTCGGCAGATCATGGTGATGTTGGGCAGACCGAGTTGTCGATCGTATGCCCGATGTCCGGGGCGACTGCTTTATCGATAGGCAATCAGGATGGCTTTCAACACAGCCGGGGCTGCGGATCAACTCCTTGGAGAAGGCGATATTCCGCCAGTGCATGAGGTGAATGCGGAGGGGACATCGCCCTTCCTGCTCACATCGGACCATTACGGCCGCATTCTACCGCGCGCGCTCGGCGATCTCGGTATATCGGAAAGCGAGCTATCGCGGCATATCGGCTGGGACATCGGCATCGCCGGCGTCGCCGAACGGATGGCCAACATGCTCGACGCGCATCTGATCGCGCAGCGCTATTCGCGCCTCGTGATCGACTGCAACCGCCCGCCCGGCGTGGCGAGCTCGATTCCCGTGATATCGGAGGCGACGGCGATCCCGCGCAACGAAGGCATTTCCGAGAGCGAGCGCACGGCACGCCGGCGCGAGATCTTCGATCCCTATCATCAGCGCATCGACGCTGTGATCGACAGCCGCCTGCGTGACAAGCGGCCGACGGTGCTGGTGTCGCTGCACAGCTTTACGCCCGTTTATGCCGGCGTCGCGCGGCCCTGGCACATCGGCGCCCTCTACAACCGCGACACCGTGCTGCCCAAACTCCTGCTGAAACATCTGCGTAGCGAGGGCGACCTCGTCGTCGGCGACAACGAGCCCTATGCGGCAAGCGATCTCACCGACTACACGATCCCCGTTCACGGCGAGGCGAGAGGTCTCGTCAACACCGGCATCGAGATCCGCCAGGATCTGATCGCCAATCAATCCGGCCAGCAGCAATGGGCCGAACGCCTGGCGCGGATTTTTGCGGAGATCGAGACGGAGCTGAAGCCGGGGCTGTTGGCCGGCTAGCCGCCGCGCCGTCCTGATGGCGCGACAGCTTACTTGCCCTTGCTCATCTGGCCCGGATCAGCGCCAGCCAGATGCCGCCGCCGATCATGAAGCCGCCGGAGACGCGCGACACCATGCGGGTACGGCGGGCCGAGAAAAAGCCGCGGACTTGACCGGCGAGCAGCGCATAGATCCCGTCCGTCATGCCGGCAAGCACCATGAAGGTGATCCCGAGCACCAGGACCTGCGACAGCTGATCCTTGCTCATGTCCATGAACTGCGGAATGAATGCGCCGAAGAACACCAGCAGCTTCGGGTTCGACAACGCCACGACAAAGCCCTGCAAGAGAAAGCCACCTCGAGGCGGCGGCGGCGGCTCATCAACGGAGACGCCCTCGACCGGAGAGCGGATCAGCTTGATGCCGAGCCAGACCAGGTAGGCCGCGCCCGCAAAGCGCACCCAGTTGAACCAATAGCCCATCGTCGCCATCAGCGTGGTGAGGCCGACCGCAAGGACGCCGATCGCGATCAACAAGCCCATCTGCACGCCGAGAATGTTGGTCAGCGCCGCGCGCGTGCCGTGGCGCAGGCCGTTGGCGATGACGATGGTGACGATCGGCCCCGGCAGCAGCGCGAGCGCAATGCAGGCGGCGACAAAGGCGAGATAGGCTTGCATGGACATCATGGGGAGAACTCGCTGATGGCGATTTGCCTGCATTAATGCATGGCACTCACTTTCCGTCCAGCGCCGCCGTCGCCCACGCCTTGATCTCCGGTGTGCGCAGGAACACGAGCGCGGCATGCTGCATCGCGCCGGCTTCGCCACGCCCCTGCACCGCCACGACCAAGAGATCGCAGCGGCGTGAGAGCGCGACGCCGATGGCGGCGTGGCTCGCCGCCTCATGGGTGGCGAGATCGTAGTGCCGCGCACGGCCATGCATCTCGCCCATGTGCACCGCCTCACCCGGCGCAGTGGCGCTAAAGCGCGGCGTGATCAGATCGATGTCGGCAACGCGATCGATCTCATCATCATCGGCAACGCCGCTCTCGCAGTTACAGAAGCCGCGCTTGGCGCGGACGTAGAGCTCGGCACCGTCGCAAGCACCGCCCCCGCAACGAAAGGCGCGGCCGGCAGGCCAGCCGTCGCGCGGGAACGGCCAGGCGAGCTCGCGCCAATGCTCCGAGGTTTGCGCTTGCGGTGACGCGAGCTGATAGGCGCCGACGCCCGATGCGCCGAGCACGGCAAGGACGAGCGCGAATGCCGCCGCGGGCCGCATCGTCAGTTCTTCGGCAGGCCGGCGACGGCGCGGGCCGCCCCGGTCAGCTCGAGAATGTGCAGGCCGGTGTTGGCGCGATCGACGATATAGATGTAGCCGCGCTCGTCGGTCTCGACATTGTTGGTCTGGATCGCGACCTTGCAGCGTTCGCCGCCCTCGACCGGAATGCAGCGCTTGTCGGTCGCCTGCGTGATCGCGGGGATGAAATAGCCGACTTCCCTGGGATGATAGGGATCGCGGATGTCGAGCGCCCGCACGCCGGCATTGAAGAAGGCGATGAAGGCCATCTTCTTGTAATAGACCGGCGCCATGCTCTCGTTCGAGGAGTGCGAGCCGAACCGGCCGCCGCGCTGGCAGAACTGGCCGCTGGCCTCCGGCACGGTGTAGCTCGAGATCATCATGGGCCGCGTCTCGGTGGTGACGTCGGCGAACCACACCATCTGCCGCGCTTCGCCGCATTCGTTCAAGATCGCCTCGTCGACGATCATGACGATGTCGCGGGTCTTGCCGTCCTTGTCCTCGGCGAATTCGGCGACGGGCATGTCGAGCATCGGAAACGTGGTGTGCGCGCCGTTGAACGCGGACATCGGCAGCCGCGAGATCTCGGGAGAGCGCAGATTGTCCGGCGTCGGTTCCTTCGGCCCATTCAGGAGCTTCTCGCGATCGACGATCTGCAAGATGCCGGCCTTGTCGGTGCCGTAGCCGAAATAAACGCGGTTACCTGCGGGCCCGGTCGAGATCGGCCCGTGCAGTTCGGTCGGCACCGCGCCGGTCGAGCCGGGCTCCTGGCCGGGCAGGCCGAAGTCGCGGATTTTTTGCGGATGGGCGGGATCGGAGAGATCATAGACCTGCGTCATCCGCCTCGTGCGCCAGTCCGGCGCGCCCGAAACGAGATAGGCAATGCCGGTGTCGCATTCCCACCAGCTCTTGTGCGTGTCCTTCAAGCCACCGAGGCGCGTGACCAGCACGGGATTGGCGGGGTCGGCGACATTCCAGATCTCATGCGCCTCGCTGCCGAAGGTGCGCAGCATGTAGACCGCGTTGGGATCGGCCTTCGGCAAGCCCTTGCCATCGCACACCCGCACCATCTGTGCGCCGCCTGATTCGTACTTGCCTGGCTGGCCCGGCAGATGCCTGAGATATCTGGGATGCGCGGGATCGGTGACATCGACGATCGAGGTCCCGTTCGGCTCCGCTTGCCCGGTCATCGGATTGACGGGATCAGGCACGTCATCGGTGCCGCCGTGGTGGCCGATATAGGCGATCCAGCGGTCGCCCTGATGATGGATGGTCGGCTGATAGGCGCTTCGCGCCTGAAGATCGTTGGTGCCGACCAGTTTCATGTTGGACGCCTCGGGCGGCGCCCCGATCGTCTGCTTCTGTGCGTGGACCAAGGCGCTGCCGGCGAAAAGGACGAGGGCGGCAGCAGTCAGGACGCAACGGAACATCAAAGTCCTCCCGGAACCAATCTGCGTTGGCTGAGATACGAGGCTAGCACAGCCATCTGCACGCGCCAAAGACATCATCTTGACATGCAACCATTTGGTTGCTTATTTATGGCTGACATGGATGAAGTCTTCAAAGCGCTCGCCGATGCATCGCGACGGTCGCTGCTGGACCGGCTTCACGCCAGGAACGGCCAGACGTTGAACGATCTTTGCGAAGGCCTGGAGATGACGCGCCAGGCGGTGGCAAAGCACCTGGTCATCCTCGAAGAGGCCAATCTGGTCACGACGATCAGGCATGGCCGCGAGAAGCTGCACTATCTCAACCCGGTGCCGATCCACCAGATCGGCGAGCGCTGGATCAGGAAATTCGAGCGCGGCAAGCTCGCCGCACTCGGCGAATTGAAACGCCAGCTGGAGAAGCGCGATGAGTAGGCCGCGATTCGTCTATGTCACCTCTATCGAGGACAGCCAGGTGCCCGCCATTCCGCGCACGGCGCTCAACGACGGGTTCGACGCAAAATGAATCTCGATCAGTTCAATCCGCTGACCGTCTACACCATCTACATCGCCTCCACGCCGGAGAAGGTGTGGGAGGCACTGACCTCGGCCGAGTTCAGCAAGCAGTACTTCTTCGGCAACGCCGTCGAGGTCGAGCCGCGGCCTGGGGGCGCCTTCATCGTGCGCACGCCCGATGGCGCCCTGCATATCAGCGGCGAGGTGCTCGCCTACGATCCGCCGCGCAAGCTCGCAGTGACGTTCAACGTCAACTGGCCCGAGCTGATCGAGAAACTGGGGCCAACCCTCGTGAGCTACGACATCGAGCAGGTGGGCGATGCCGTGCGGCTCACCATGAGCGAAGGCCATGATCGTCCGCTCAGCGACGATATATTGTCGGGCGGCCGATCGGGCTGGCCCGCGATCCTGTCCAGTCTCAAGAGCCTGCTCGAGACCGGCAAGCCGCTCGTCGTCAAGCTCGGGCCGCCGCAGCGGATGCTGGATGCGCTCAAGGCGATGGGAATTGAGACGCCATAGAAGCGGCAATCTCCACCGTCACCGCAATGCGAGCAGAGGGGCCACGCCGAGATTGGCCGCGAACAGGCCTCGGTCGATCACGAAGATCCCGAGCATCGGACCTTTCAGCACCCCCACGAGCCCGCAGTTCGCGCCGCAGGGTGGGATGCAGCTCAGCGCACCGTCCCGAAGAATGTCCGGACGTCGCGCACAAACAGCTCCGGCTGCTCGAAAGCGGCGAAATGCCCGCCCTTCTGCATCTCGCTCCAATGCGTGATGTTGGCGAAGCCAGACTCCATCCAGTGCCGCACCGGCGCGATGATCTCCTTGGGAAACACCGCAACGCCCGTTGGAACGTTCACGGCCGGCGTGGTCCGCCGTTTCCCGAAACTCTCCCAGTAGAGCCGCGCGGACGACGTCGCCGTCGCCGTGGTCCAGTAGAGCATGACGTTGTCGAGCAGCTCGTCCTTGTCAAAGATGTTTTCGGGATGACCGTCACAGTCGGTCCAGGCCCAGAATTTCTCCAGGATCCAGGCGGCCTGCCCGCTCGGCGAATCCGTCAGGCCATAGCCGAGCGTTTGCGGCCGCGTCGCTTGCTGCTTGGAATAGCCGGAGTCGAGATCGACATAATGCTTGAGGCCGGCGAGCGCGCGCTTCTCTTCCCCTGTCGGCTCACCCTCGATCTTCGGTGCCGTGTTGAAGGCGAGCGTGATGTGGATGCCGGCGCAATGTTCGGCGTCCTGTGCGCCGAGCGAGGTCGTCACCGCCGAGCCCCAATCGCCTCCTTGGGCGCCGTAGCGCGCGTAACCCAGCCGGTCCATCAGCTTCGCCCAGGTCGCGGCGATGCGGTCGACGCCCCAGCCGGTGCTCTTGGGTTTTGCGGAGAAGCCAAAGCCCGGCAGCGAGGGACAGATCACGTGAAAGGCATCTTCGGGATTGCCGCCATGCGCGGCGGGATCGACCAGCGGCGCAATCACCTTCTGGAATTCGACGATCGAGCCGGGCCAGCCATGGGTGATGATCAGCGGAAGCGCGTTTGCCTCTTTCGAACGGACATGCAGGAAGTGGATATCGAGCCCGTCGATCTCGCTGATGAACTGATCGAAGCGATTGAGTTTTGCCTCGCGCCCCCGCCAGTCGTAACCGTCGGCCCAATAGGCGCAGATCTCCTGGATCCATTTCAGCGGCACGCCCTGGCTCCAGTCGTCGACCAACTCGGCCTCGGGCCATCGCGTGCGGGCGAGGCGTGACTTGAGGTCGGAAAGGACGTCGTCGCCGATCGCGATACGGAACGGTTTGACGGCGGTCATCGGCGGCCTCCTCTTGTTCTTCTTGTCGAAGAGACTAGACCGGATCGGAGCCGCGACAAAGGTACTCATCCTCCCCTGGAGGGGTCCGAGACGAGCGTAGCTCGCTCGTGGATCGGTTCGCATCGAGCGAAGCGGCATGCGAACCGAGGTGGGGTGAGAGTCTCTCCCCGGAAGCGGAGCCCGAATGGAGAGATCACCCCACCCCGCTCGCGCTTTCCGCGATCGACCGTCCCCCTCCAGGGGAGGGGAAGCGGTTAGCCCGACAGCGCGGCCTTCACGAGACCGGATGCCTTGCCGAAATCCATCTGTCCGGCGTATTTCGCCCGCAACGCCGCGATCACCTTGCCCATGTCCTTCATGCCGGCGGCCCCGGTTTCAGTGATGGCGTTTGCGATCGCCTTCTGCACCTCCTCCTCCGACATCTGCTTCGGCAGGTACGCCGAGATCACTGCGATCTCCTCGCGCTCTTGCGCGGCCAGCTCGGCGCGGCCCCCCTTGTCGTAGAGCTCGACCGCCTCCTGGCGCTGCTTGATCATCTTCTGGAGCACGGCGAGCAGGTCGGCGTCCGAGAGCGGCGGCTTGCCCTGGCCGCGGGCGTCGATGTCGGCGTTCTTGATGGTCGAATTGACCATGCGCAACGTGGAGAGCTTGCGCTCGTCCTTGGCCTTCATGGCCTCCTTGACCGCATTGTTGATGTCGTCGCGCAGCATGATCGTGATCCCTTCGAATATCCGAGGCCTGATCTAGGCCGTTCGCCGGAAAGAGGCCAGACCGAACCTTGCACGAGCGGTTCATTGTTTCCCGGCCGGCGGGCAAAATTGCCCAAAATTTCTCGAGCGAGCCTAAGTGCCTGAAGCGGCCCGTCAAATATGCAAAAACGCATGTGAATCCGGCGTTTCCCGCTTTGACGGGGGGGCCTGGGGGCCTTATGAAGCGGGCTCATGACACAACATGACAACGATCCTGCCTGGCCGGACCACAAACCGACCGCGCTCCTCGTGCTTGCCGATGGCACGGTGCTCGAAGGCTTTGGTCTCGGCGCCGAAGGCCACGCGGTCGGTGAAGTCTGCTTCAACACCGCGATGACCGGCTATGAAGAGATCCTCACCGATCCCTCCTATGCCGGCCAGCTCATCACCTTCACCTTCCCGCATATCGGCAATGTCGGTACCAACGAGGAAGACATCGAGACCGTGAACATGGCCGCGACGCCTGGTGCGCGCGGCGTGATCCTGCGCACTGCGATCACCGATCCCTCGAATTACCGCGCCACCAAGCATCTCGACCAGTGGCTGAAGGCACGCGGCATCATCGGCCTCTCCGGCATCGACACCCGGGCGCTGACTGCGCTGATCCGCTCCAAGGGCATGCCCAACGCCGTGATCGCGCACGCCAAGGACGGCGAGTTCGACATGCATGGCCTCAAGGAGGAAGCGCGCGAATGGCCGGGCCTCGAGGGCATGGACCTCGTGCCGATGGTCACCTCCGGCCAGCGCTTCACCTGGGATGAGACGCCCTGGCTGTGGGACAAGGGCTTTGGCCGCCAGGAGAAGCCCGAGTTCAACGTCGTCGCGATCGACTACGGTATCAAGCGCAACATCCTGCGCCTGCTCGCCGGCGTCGGCTGCAAGGTGACGGTGGTGCCGGCGACGACCTCGTCCGAAGACATTCTGGCGATGAAGCCGGATGGTGTGTTCCTGTCGAACGGTCCGGGCGATCCGGCCGCCACAGGCAAGTACGCCGTGCCTGTGATCAAGGACGTCATCAAGTCGGGCACGCCGACCTTCGGCATTTGTCTCGGCCACCAGATGCTCGGCCTCGCAGTCGGCGCGAAGACGAAGAAAATGCATCAGGGCCATCACGGCGCCAATCATCCCGTCAAGGACGAGACCACCGGCAAGGTCGAGATCACCTCGATGAACCACGGCTTTGCCGTGGACGAGACGACGCTGCCTGATGGCGCGACGCAGACCCACATCTCGTTGTTCGACGGATCCAATTGCGGCATCCAGCTCGACGGCAAGCCGGTGTTCTCCGTGCAGTACCACCCCGAGGCCTCACCGGGTCCGCGCGACTCGCACTATTTGTTCCAGCGCTTCGCCGACCTGATGCGGCAGAAGAAGAGCGCGTAAGGCGCACGTGAGCAGGACGACGAGATCGAGCCCGGGCCATGTCCCGGGCTTTTTCGTCAAAGGAACGTCGTTTCACCCGCGTCGTTAATTCCTGTCACTTTCGCGCGGGAGCCCTGCCATGTCCGTCGTCCGCGACAACGCCGAGCCGCTTGCCATCGTGTTCGAGGACGACGGGCGCGTGCCGAACAACATCCTTCCGTTCCTGGTCTACCAGGGCGCGGTGGCGCTCGATCCGAAGCAGCCGGAACAGGCCATCGAAAACCTGTTCGCGACCAACGATTGGGGCGGCACCTGGCGCAATGGCGTTTACGACTATCTGCACTATCACGCGACGGTGCATGAGGTGCTCGGTGTCGCGCGCGGCCACGCCCGCGTTCGCTTCGGCGGCGATCACGGCCAGGAGTTGGACATCAAGGCCGGTGATGTCGTGATCCTGCCCGCCGGCACGGGGCATCAGTGCATCAAGGCGAGCGATGATTTCTGCGTGATCGGCGCCTATCCGCCGGGCAGCAAGATGGAGATCACGCGGCCGACGCCGGAGAACCACGCCAAGGCGCTGAAGACGATTCCAGAGGTGGCGCTGCCGCCAGCCGACCCGGTGACGGGCAAGCATGGCGCGCTGATGCGGTTGTGGCGATAGGACAAAGACGGTGCCGTAGGGTGGGTTAGCCGAAGGCGTAACCCACCACGGTATTTATCCGTGGAAACAGAAGAGGTCGGTTACGGCCCTGCGATTGCGCTTTGCGCTATCGCAGGGCAAACCCACCCTACGGCAGCGCGCCCTTATGCCTCGTTGCCGCCCTCCTGCCGCGTCGCCTCGAACAAGAACCACGTCCGGCGCTCGGTCTCGTCAATGAAGACTTCCAGAATGCTGGCGCTGGCGACGTCGCCGGCGTCGTCGCAGACCTCGTGCGCCTTGCGCATCGCCGCCGCGACATGCTTGTTGTCCTGCATCAACTCGCGCAGCATTTCGCGCGGCGGGACGTAATCGTCGTCGTTGTCCTTGATGGTCTGGAGCTTGGCGACCTGGCCGATCGACCTCAGCGTGGTGCCGCCAATCTTGCGGACGCGCTCGGCCAGCTGGTCGGTGGTGGCGAAGATCTGGTCCGACTGCTCGTCGAGCAGCAAGTGATAATCGCGGAAATGCCGGCCGCTGATGTGCCAGTGGAAATTCTTGGTCTTCAGATACAGCGCGAACGCGTCGGCCAGAAGCACGTTGAGCGCTTCCGAAACCTTCTTGGTTGCCGCCGCGGGGAGATCGGTGGGGGTGTCGAGATCGGGCGAGACCTTGCTGGGGGCTTTGCTCACGGGAAACCTTCCTGTTAGGACGCAGACGTTGACGGCGGGCCGTCGCACCCCTAACGCAAGGCAGGCAACGCGGTTCCCCCTTGGGGAACCGTTGGGCGGGACACTATGGACGATTGGATCGACTACTACGACTCGACGCATACGATCTATGTCAGCAAGCTGCATCGCGACTTGCACTTCCAGATCATCGCGCGGGACATCATCGGTTACATCACCTCGCCGGAGGCGACCGTGCTGGACTATGCCTGCGGCGAGGCGCTGTCTGCGAGCCAGGTGGCGTCGGCCTGCGGCCAGCTGATCCTGGCCGAGCCCGCGCCCGGCGTGCGCGGCCGGCTGATCGCGCGCTTTGCCCCGAACACCAAGATCCGCGTCCGCTCGCTCGACGACGTCCGCAAGATGCAGGACCAGTCCATCGACCTCGTCGTGATGAACTCGGTCGCGCAATACATGACGGCGGAGGAGCTCGATGCCGCGCTCCTCAATATCAGGCGGATTTTGAAGCCATCGGGCAAGCTCGTGCTCGGCGATATCCTCCAGCCCCAGGTCGGCATGGTCAGGGACGTGACGGCGCTGCTCTCGTTCGGCCTGCGTCACGGCTTTTTGAAGGATGCATTGATCGGGTTGGTCAGCACCGCGCTATCAGACTACCGTCATCTGCGCACGCGCATCGGTCTCCAACGCTACAGCGAGGACGAGATCACCGCCAAGCTCAAGGCCGCCGGCTTCGCCAGCCAACGCGCCAACACCAATATCGGCCACAACCGCTGGCGTATGACCTTCATCGCAAGGCCGCCACTGGTGCGTTAAGCATAACCACCGCCTGAGGTGGCTTGTCGCACCCCGATCGGACATGATCGCCGCGGCCCGGTGGCGGAAGCGTCTACGCGAGAGCAGTGCATTGCTCTTCATCCTGGTTCAAATCCAGGCCGGGTCTCCACGCTTCGCCCCTTCGGGGCTACGCGTGGCGCAGCCAGCAAGACCCGAAGGGGCGAAGCGTGTCCGGCGTAGCGGGAGCGCAGCGCAAGCGAAGACGGACTCCCTCCCCGCGGCTCAATCCGCCTCAACCGCATCGCACTCCGCAACCAGCTTTAGCCGCTCCGCGTCCTTCGCCGCTGACTTCAGCACCGCATCGAGCAGGCCCGGAAAGCGCGCCTCCAAATCGTCGCGGCGCAGCCGCATGAAGCGGTTCGTGCCTGCCACACGCGTCTGCATCAGCCCGCAATCGCGCAGCTTTGCGAAGTGATAGGTGAGGTTCGACTTGGCGGAGAGCCCATTGAAGTCGCCGCAGCGAAGCTCGCTGCTGACACGTTCCTGCTGGGCGAGCTGATAAACGATCGCCAATCGGATCGGATCGCTCAGACAATCCAGAACCAGCGGCAGCTCGATCTGCTCGCGAGTGGGGTGGGGAAGCGTGCGGCTCATGATTTCCGAATCATAGCGATAACACCGGGATGTTCAATAGTTCTTGAACCAATTGACTCCTAAATCGCCATGTTCGATGGTTCAATAATCATTGAACATAAGGATTGCTTCCGATGAGCGTCATCTGGCTGGCCCTCGCGGCCTTTGCGATCGGCACCGAAGGCTTTGTCATTGCCGGGCTTTTGCCGGCGATCGCCAATGATCTCTCGATTTCGGTCGCCGCCGCCGGCCAACTGGTCACCGCATACGCCCTCACCTATGCCGTGGGCTCGCCGATCCTCGCGGTGACGCTGAACAACATCGACCGCCGAATGGTGCTGGCGCTCGCGCTGTCGACCTTCATCGCCGGAAACGTCGCGGCAGTGGTGGCGTCCAACTACGCCCTGCTGCTGGCCTCGCGGATGCTGATGGCGTTGGGATCCGGACTGTGCATGCCGACGGCGCTCGCCGTCTCGGTTGCGGTCGCCTCGCCCGAACGGCGTGGCCGGGCGGTGGCGCTGGTCACCTCGGGGCTGACCATCGCTACCGTCGTCGGAGTTCCCGTCGGCAATCTCGTCGGCAGCCTGTTCGGCTGGCGCGCGACCTTTGCGATGGTCGCCGTGATCAGCGCGGCCGCGCTCGCCGGCCTGCTGCTCGGCCTGCCCCGCGGCCTGCCGCGCAACACGGCCTCGCTCAGCGAACGGCTGGCGCTGGCACGTCACAGCAATGTTTTGATCGCTCTGCTCATCACGATTTTATGGGCGCTCGGTGGCTTCACCGTATTCACCTATTTCGCGGTGCCGCTGCGCGGCCTCGGCTTCGATGCCTCGCAAATCAGCCTTGCCCTGCTGGTGTTCGGCGGCGCGGCCGCGATCGCGAACATGCTCGGCGGTGTGCTTGCGGACCGGCTCGGAACGCTCGCAACCGCAGCTCTCGGGCTCTCCGGCATGGCCGGCGCGCTGATCCTGCACTCGCTGGTGCTGAAGCTGATGCCCGCCCAGGCGCACTATGCGGTGCTGGGCGCGATCTTCCTCTGGGGCATTTCGGGCTGGGCGTTCTATCCAGCCCAGATCGCGAGCCTGATCCGGATCGAGCCGCAGGCCTCGATGATCGCCCTCTCGCTCAGCGCTTCCGCGATGTATCTCGGCTTCGCCATTGGCGGCGCGCTGGGCGGCACGGTGCTGGCGACCCTCTCGCCAAACGACCTCGGCTGGATCGGTGGATCAAGCGTTGCGGCGTCGCTTCTGGTGCATCTCGCCCGAGGCTGGCAGGCGCGGCCAAAACCCGTCAAAATTGCCGGTTGATGGGCGTTTTTCGGGGTTTCGCCGCCCCGAAAACTGGTCTAAGACCCACCCGCGCGCGAGGGAGACCACCGCGCTCTCGGCCAAAGGGACGCGCAGCAGCGCGCCCTTTTTTTGTGCCCAAATCCGACTTCGGCGAGAGTTGATGCCCAAACGTACTGACATCACCACCAGTCCTGATCATCGGCGCCGGTCCCATCGTGATCGGCCAGGCCTGCGAGTTCGACTATTCGGGCACGCAGGCGGTGAAGACGCTGAAGGAAGAGGGCTATCGCATCGTCCTCGTCAACTCCAATCCGGCCACGATCATGACGGACCCGGAATTGGCCGATGCGACCTATATCGAGCCGATCACACCCGAGATCGTCGCCAAGATCATCGAGAAGGAACGTCACGTGGTTCCCGGCGGCTTTGCGCTGCTGCCGACCATGGGCGGCCAGACCGCGCTGAATTGCGCGCTGTCGCTGCGCCGGCAGGGCACGCTGGAAAAGTTCGACGTCGAGATGATCGGCGCGACGGCCGATGCCATCGACAAGGCCGAGGACCGCCAGCTGTTCCGCGAGGCCATGACCAAGATCGGGCTCGAGACGCCCAAGTCGCGTCTCGCCAACGCCTCCGAGCTCAAGAAATCCTTCCGCGACAAATACCACGCCGAACGCGAGAAGCTGTCGGGCGCTGCGCTCGAAGAGCTCGACCGGCAATGGACGCTCGGCGAGAGCGATCGCCGCAAGCGCTACCAGGAATACGCGTTCGGCCAGGCCATGATGGCGCTGTCCGAGATCGGCCTGCCGGCGATCATCCGCCCGTCCTTCACCATGGGCGGCACCGGCGGCGGCATCGCCTACAACAAGGAAGAGTTCCTCGACATCATCGAGCGCGGTCTTGATGCGTCCCCCACCAACGAAGTCCTGATCGAGGAATCCGTTCTCGGCTGGAAAGAGTTCGAGATGGAGGTGGTGCGCGACAAGAAAGACAATTGCATCATCGTCTGCTCGATCGAGAATTTCGACCCGATGGGCGTGCACACCGGCGACTCCATCACGGTGGCGCCGGCGCTGACGCTGACGGACAAGGAATACCAGATCATGCGCGACGCCTCGCTGGCGGTGCTGCGCGAGATCGGCGTCGAGACCGGCGGCTCAAACGTGCAGTTCGGCGTCAATCCCGAAGACGGCCGCATGGTCGTGATCGAGATGAATCCGCGCGTGTCGCGCTCGTCCGCGCTGGCCTCGAAGGCCACCGGCTTCCCGATCGCCAAGGTCGCGGCCAAGCTCGCGATCGGCTACACGCTCGATGAAATCGCCAACGACATCACCGGCGGTGCGACGCCGGCTTCGTTCGAGCCGACCATCGACTACGTGGTGACCAAGATCCCGCGCTTCGCCTTCGAGAAATTCCCCGGCGCCTCCTCCACGCTGACCACCTCGATGAAGTCGGTCGGCGAGGTCATGGCGATCGGGCGCACCTTCCAGGAGAGCCTGCAGAAGGCGCTGCGCGGGCTTGAGACCGGGCTGACCGGCCTCGACGAGATCGAGATCGAGGGCCTGGGCCGCGACGACGACAAGAACGCGATCCGCGCCGCGCTCGGCACGCCGACGCCGAACCGCATTCTCCAGGTCGCGCAAGCCATGCGGCTCGGCTGGTCGAACGAGGACATCTTCAACTCCTGCAAGATCGATCCCTGGTTCCTCGGCGAGATGCGCGGCATCGTCGACATGGAAGACAAGGTCAGGAAGCACGGCCTGCCCGGCAATGCCTTCGGCATGCGCACGCTCAAGGCCATGGGCTTTTCCGATGCGCGGCTCGCCGTGCTTGCCCAGACGACGGAAGCCGAGGTGACGGCCAAGCGTCACGCCCTCGCCGTCCGTCCGGTCTACAAGCGGATCGACACCTGCGCGGCCGAATTCGCCTCACCCACCGCCTATATGTACTCGACCTACGAGTCGCCGTTTGCGGGCAGCGCCGCCGACGAGAGCACGCCGTCCGACAAGAAGAAGGTCATCATCCTCGGCGGCGGCCCGAACCGTATCGGCCAGGGCATCGAGTTCGACTATTGCTGCTGTCACGCCTGCTTCGCGCTGCATGACGCCGGCTACGAATCCATCATGGTCAACTGCAACCCGGAAACGGTGTCGACCGACTACGACACCGCCGACCGGCTCTATTTCGAGCCGCTGACCGCCGAAGACGTGCTGGAGATCATCGCCAAGGAACGCACGAAGGGCGCGCTGCATGGCGTCATCGTGCAGTTCGGCGGCCAGACCCCGCTCAAGCTCGCGCGCGCCCTGGAAGCCGCCGAAGTGCCGATCCTCGGCACTTCGCCCGATGCGATCGACCTTGCGGAAGACCGCGACCGTTTCAAGCGCGTGCTCGACAAGCTCCGCCTGAAGCAGCCGAAGAACGGCATTGCCTATTCGGTCGAGCAGGCTCGCCTCGTTTCCGCCGATCTCGGCCTGCCGCTGGTGGTGCGCCCATCCTACGTGCTCGGCGGCCGCGCGATGCAGATCATCCGCGAGGAGAACCAGCTCAACGATTATCTGCTCGGCACGTTGCCGGAGCTGGTGCCGGCGGACGTCAAGGCGCGCTATCCGAACGACAAGACCGGGCAGATCAACACCGTGCTCGGCAAGAACCCGCTGCTGTTCGACCGCTATTTGTCCGACGCCACCGAGATCGACGTCGACTGCCTCTGCGACGGCAGGGATACCTTCATCGTCGGGATCATGGAGCACATCGAGGAAGCCGGCATCCATTCCGGCGACTCCGCCTGCTCGCTGCCGCCGCACTCGCTCGAGCCCGAGATGATCGCGGAGCTGGAGCGGCAGACGCGCGAGCTCGCGCTCGGCCTCGACGTCGTCGGCCTGATGAACGTGCAATACGCGATCAAGGACGCCGAAATCTACGTGCTCGAAGTCAATCCGCGCGCCTCGCGCACGGTGCCGTTCGTCGCCAAGGTGATCGGCACGCCGGTCGCCAAGATCGCGGCGCGCATCATGGCCGGCGAGAAGCTCGCCGACTTCAAGCTGAAGAAGGCCGACTTCAAGCATGTCGGCGTGAAGGAATCGGTGTTTCCGTTCGCCCGTTTCCCCGGCGTCGACACGGTGCTCGGTCCGGAGATGCGCTCGACCGGCGAAGTCATGGGCATCGACCGCTCCTTCGCCGTCGCCTTTGCCAAGAGCCAGCTCGGCGGCGGCACGCGGGTACCGCGCAAGGGCACGGTATTCGTCTCGGTGCGCGAGAGCGACAAGGTTCGTATCGCCGAAGCCGTGCGCCAGCTGCATTCGCTCGGCTTCAAGGTGCTGGCGACCTCGGGGACCGCGCGCTTCCTGACCGATCAAGGCATCCCGGCGGAGAAGGTGAACAAGGTGCTGGAGGGACGGCCACACATCGTCGACGCCATCACCAATGGCGACGTCCAGCTCGTCCTGAACACCACCGAAGGCCCGCAGGCGCTCGCCGACAGCCGTTCGCTGCGGCGCGCGGCCCTCTTGCATAAAGTGCCGTATTACACCACTCTTTCCGGGGCCGTGGCGGCCGCGCAGGGCATCCGCGCCTATCTGGGCGGGGACCTTGAGGTTCGGACCCTGCAGAGCTACTTTTCGGAAACCTGATCGCGAGCGGGAAGCCAAAGTTTCCGCTAAGTGACTGGCAATGAAGCCACAATGGCCGGAGGAACTGTCCGGCCATGTGGTTGTTCTGTTCCGGCGCCAGACCCACATAACGCTCCGGCGGCGGCGTGTTCAGCCCCCGGACAGACTGACGAATCAAGGCTGCCGCGCCCTCCGCTGGGCGGGCGCGCAGCCGAAGGACGAGAGAAGAGATGGAAAAGGTTCCGATGACCGCGAGCGGCTTTGCCGCGCTCGGGGAAGAATTGAAGAAGCGCCAGTCCGAGGACCGTCCGCGTATCATCGAGCATATTGCGGAGGCGCGTTCGCACGGCGACCTGTCCGAGAACGCGGAATACCATGCCGCGAAGGAAGAGCAGTCCCACAATGAGGGCCGCATCGCCGAGCTGGAGGACAAGCTCGCGCGCGCCGACATCATCGACATCTCCAAGCTCTCCGGCGACACCATCAAGTTCGGCGCCACGGTGACGCTGGTCGACGAGGACACCGAGAAGAAGACGGTGTGGCAGATCGTCGGCGAGGTCGAGGCCGACGCCAAGAAGGGCCGCATCTCCATCACCTCGCCGCTGGCGCGCGCGCTGATCGGCAAGAAAAAGGGCTCAACCGTCGAGGTCAACGCGCCCGGCGGTGCCAAGGCGTACGAGATCACCAAGGTGGAGTGGCGGTAATCCACTCGAAAGCTGCCTGAAAAGCCGCGCTCTGCGCGGCTTTTTCTGTTTCGCGATATGCTCGGTGTGCAATTGTGGACCGCACCGTCCTTCGTCATGCTCGCCGCTGCCGTCCGGGGATGGGAGGACACGATGGACATCGATCGCATTGCCGCACAGAGTCAGCCTTATCTGCTCAGCCTCTTCCGCTTCGTCACCGGGCTAATGTTCTTTCACTACGGTGTCGCCAAGCTGTTCAAGTTTCCCCCGGTGGAGATGTTTTCCGACGTCGCGCCGTTATCGCTTTGGGGCGTTGCCGGCATGTTGGAATTCGTGCTCGGCGGTCTGCTGATGATCGGCCTCTTCACGCGGCTGGCCGCCTTCATCCTTTCCGGTGAGATGGCCTTCGCCTATTTCATCGAACATCTGCCGCACAGCTTCTTTCCCGTGGTCAACGACGGTGCGCTGGCGATCGTGCTGTGCTTTGCGTGTCTCTTCCTCGCCGTCGCCGGTGGCGGCCCGATCAGCGTGGATGCGCTGCGGCGCTGACTCGTCTCTAGCGCCGCCCCTTCACGTCCAGCGGCACGGCGGCTTCATACTTCGAATTGTGCAGCACCAGCGACGTGCGCACGTTGCGCACATGGGGCGCGGCGGTCAGGTGCGTCACGAAGTCCTGGAAGGTGGCCATGTCGGGCGCGACGCATTTCAGGATGAAATCGACCTCGCCGGAGAGCATCCAGCATTCGCGCACCAAGGGTTCGGCGCGGACGAACTGCTCGAAGGCACGCAAATCCGCTTCCGCCTGGCTGGAGAGGTGCACTGCGGCAAATACCGTGACGTCGAAACCGAGCTTTCGCGCATCCAGCAGCCCCCGGTAACCGTGGATATAGCCCTCCTCCTCCAGGGCCCGGACCCGGCGCAAGCATGGCGGGGGGGAAATACCGACCCGTTTGGCGAGTTCGACATTGGTGATTCGACCGTCGGCCTGAATCTCGGCGAGAATTTTGAGGTCGATCTCGTCTAGGTTCCGCGACACGTGATTGGAACTCCTGGCCTTACCGGCGGTATCGAATGGGTCTGTCGCAATCCTCATAGCCGAGTCCAGGAGAAATGAGCAATTTTATTGCGCGTGCAGCGCAATCGACTTTTGTTCCTTGTTGGAAAAATCCGCCGACAGGGAATGCAATTCTTGCATAGCTCACCAGAAGGCTTAGATTAGCTCTGATATTTCAGCGCCTCCGCGAGGCCTCCCGGCCCGTTCCGCGCGCGCGCTGCAAATCCCCCGTGAAAGGCGTCCATCGAAATGTCCGCTCCTGTTCATGCAAAGGTCGTCATCATTGGCTCCGGCCCCGCCGGCTACACCGCCGCGATCTACGCCGCGCGCGCGATGCTCGAGCCGATCCTGATCCAAGGCATCCAGGCGGGCGGTCAGCTCACCATCACCACCGACGTCGAGAACTATCCGGGCTTCGCCGACGTGATCCAGGGCCCCTGGCTCATGGAACAGATGGAGAAGCAGGCGGTCCATGTCGGCACCAGGATCGTCTCCGACCTCGTGGTCAAGCTCGACACCTCGCAGCGGCCGTTCCGCCTCACCTGCGACTCTGGCGACGTCTATCTCGCCGAGACCGTGATCCTGGCCACCGGCGCGCAAGCGCGCTGGCTCGGGCTGCCGTCCGAGCTCAAATTCCAGGGCGGCGGCGTGTCGGCCTGCGCCACCTGCGACGGCTTCTTCTACCGCAACAAGGAGGTCGTGGTGGTTGGCGGCGGCAATACCGCGGTCGAAGAAGCCCTGTACCTGACCAACCATGCCTCGCAGGTCACCATCGTGCATCGTCGCGACCATTTCCGCGCCGAGCGCATCCTGCAGGAACGTCTGTTCAAGCACCCGAAGATCAAGGTGGTGTGGGACTCCGCCGTCGACGAGATCTGCGGCACCGAGAATCCGAACAAGGTGACCCATATCAGGCTGAAGAACGTCAAGACCGGCACGCTGACGGATTTGAAGACCGACGGCGTCTTCATCGCCATCGGCCACGCGCCGGCGACCGAGCTCGTGAAAGACCAGATCAAGCTGAAACCGTCGGGCTATGTCGAGGTTGCTCCGAACTCGACCGCGACGTCCATCCCCGGCCTGTTCGCCGCCGGCGACGTCGCCGACGAAACCTATCGCCAGGCCGTGACGGCCGCAGGCCTCGGCTGCATGGCAGCGCTCGAGGCCGAACGTTTCTTGGCCCTGCGCGCCAGCGAGCGCGCGGCAGCGGAATAACGATCATGCCCCGAACACGCGACGGATTTACGGATATGGACTGGGACAAGCTGAAGGTGTTTCACGCGGCGGCGGAAGCGGGCAGCTTCACGCATGCGGGAGAGCAACTCGGCCTGTCGCAATCAGCGGTCTCACGCCAGGTCTCGGCGCTGGAGCAGGAGCTCTCGGTCTCGCTGTTCCACCGCCACGCCCGCGGCCTGATCCTCACTGAACAAGGCGACCTCCTGTTCCGCACCGCCCATGACGTGTTCATGCAGCTCCAGGCGGCGCGCGCGAAACTGACTGACAGCCGCGAGCGGCCGAGCGGCGATCTCAAGATCACCACCACGCCCGGCGTCGGCATCAACTGGCTGATCCCGCGGCTCGGGGAATTCACCGCGCTGTATCCGGAGATCCGGATCTCGCTCATCGTGACCGACGAGGAACTGGACCTGTCGATGCGCGAGGCCGACGTTGCGATCCGCACGCGCAAGCCGACGCAGCCGGATCTCATCCAGCGCAAGCTTTTCGCGATGGGCTTTCACGCCTATTGCTCCCCCGACTACATCAAGCGCTTCGGCACGCCGCGGACGCTGGAGGAGCTCGACTCCCACCGCATCATCACGCTCTCCGACGGCAACTTCGCGCCGCATCTGCAGAACCGCAACTGGCTGGTCGAAGCCGGCCGCAACGGCTCGGGTCCGCGCGAAGCCTATTTCAGGGTCAATAACATCCTTGGTCTCGTGCGCGCCTGTCAACAGGGCCTCGGCATCGCGGCGCTGCCGGATTATCTGATCGAAGAACAGAGCCGCCTCGTACAACTGTTCGGCGAGTCGGACTCGATCCAGCTCGATACGTATTTCGTGTATCCGGAAGAGCTGAAGACCGTGGCGCGCGTGCAGGTGTTCCGCGACTTCGTGGTGAGCAAGGCGCAGCGTTGGCCGTCCTGATTTCCGCATGACTGACATGCGGCCTCGGCTGTTGCTGCATACCGCTCGCCAAGCCCATACTGTTTGCACGCTGAGCCTTCGCGTTGCGCATTTGTCCCCCTCCTCCAGTGGCGCGGGAGTTCAGTAATCCCTCTTGGAAGGTGATTGTGTCGGCCTCACGTGGCCAATACCTAAGCCGGGCCCTTCGGGTCCGGCTTTTTTTCTGTCCAAAAGTCGTTTCGCCCTCCGCGTGTATTGACAGTGCTGGGCATACCCCGCATCATTTGCAAATGATCACGAAGTCGTGCGCAATCTTGTCGAAGGCATCAGCCTCGAAAAAAGGACCCCATCCGGGGACCTCGGATTTTTGCGCGCGCTAGGCTAACTTCGTCATCGCTGCCAAATCCCGGAAACCCCGCCACCTGGACGGGGTTTTTTCATGTGCCCTCCGTCTCAGGTTCATTTGTGAGAAGGAGATAAAACATGACCGATTTGCGAACTCGTATGCACGGGCTCTGGCTGCCGCTGGTGACACCGTTTCGCGACGGCCGCCTCGACGAGGTGTCGCTGCGGCGACTGACGCGACACTACGGCGCGCAAAGCATCGACGGCTTCATCCTGGGAGCGACCTCGGGCGAAGGCATGACGCTGCGGGACGCCGAGCTCGAACGCCTCGTCGCCATCGTGCGCGACGAGATGGCGGCCGGCCGCCGCTCCATTCCGATCGGCCTCGGGCTATCGGGCGCGGACACCTCTCGGCTGAAGGAGCGGCTCGATGAGACCGCGGACTGGCCGATCGACTTCTATCTGATCGCGAGCCCCTATTATGTGCGGCCGTCGCAACGCGGGATATCAGCGCATTTCGAGGCGCTGGCCGATCACGCGGCCTGGCCGCTGGCGCTCTACAACATTCCCTATCGCTGCGCCGTCGGCATCAGCAACCAGACACTGCTGCGGCTGGCCGAACATCCCAACGTCGTCGGCCTGAAGGATTGCGGCGCAAGCCGTGAGCAGTCCATTGCATTGCTGCGCGACCGGCCCAAGGATTTTCGTGTGCTCACCGGCGAGGACGCCAATTATTTCGAGGCGCTCAGCGATGGCGCCGATGGCGGAATCCTGTTGTCCGCGCATCTCGAGACCGACACCTTCGCGGCCGTCTATAGCGAGCTGAAGCGCGGCAATGCCGATGCAGCCGCAGCACGCTGGCTGGAGGTCGCGGAGCTGACCCGGCTGCTGTTCACCGAACCGAGCCCGGCGCCGGCGAAGTACTGGCTGTGGCGAGCCGGCCTGATCGATAGCCCCGAGGTGCGCCTGCCGATGGTGGAGGTGAGCAGCGAGCTCGCAGTCACCCTCGATCGCGAGATTGCACGACGGATGATGGTCGCGGCATGACTTCGTTCCTTCGCCTCTCCCCGTCACGACGGGGAGAGGGAGCGAGAGAGCGTGGCCGTGGTTAACCCGTTACGAACGGGCTTCGCTACCGCCGCATAGCGCATCCACGCCTCGTTTACGCAATGGGGCCTATCGTTCGGCTTCAACGTCTTTCAGAAGGGGGGAATGATCATGGGACATCGCGTTCGCCCGACCGCGGCGGAAATGTTCGCGCCTGCCGATTTTTTGCAGGGAATTCTGGTGGTGTCGTCGTTCGGCTTCTGGGCCGTGATGCTCGGCCTGATGCCGGTGTTGCTGTTTCGGGTCTGCCTCGCCGGCTGAGCAAGCCGGCGTGCATGGTTAACCCGGGCATCGCGATTGCGCTCAAATGCGAGCGGAACTGCAAGCCGGAATCTTAAAACCT
Organism: Bradyrhizobium sp. USDA 4474; assembly: GCF_054057515.1. Taxonomy (NCBI): domain Bacteria; kingdom Pseudomonadati; phylum Pseudomonadota; class Alphaproteobacteria; order Hyphomicrobiales; family Nitrobacteraceae; genus Bradyrhizobium; species Bradyrhizobium sp. USDA 4474. Next base: position 2,338,067 of record NZ_JBSRZJ010000002.1, read on the forward strand.
TTCGCCTATCGTTCATGCCCATAAGCGAAGAAATCGCGGGGGCGATCTTGAACAATCAGAATGATATGGCGTCGCGCTACGACGCCACGCAGAGCTTTGACAACGCCGAGCAACAGGGTTTTTCCACCGCAGACATCATCTGGGCCGTCGGCATCTGGTCGGTGATCCTGACGTTGTCGCCGGTCATCGTGTTCTACATGCTGATGGTCGCCTGACCGTCAGTCCCCACAAACGCAAAACGCGCGGGATGGTCCGCGCGTTTGTCGTCCGGGGAAATGAATGATGAAATTAAGCCGCCTGCTTGTGCATTGCGCCTGAAGCCGACGCCGTGCCGCGAATAGCTTTCACTGAACGCTCGATCGCCGCCCACAACCTTGCAATTTCCTGGGCCGCACGGCTCTCGGCCTGATACTCACGCGCGCCTTCGCCGTGGCTGAGTGCCATCAACAAATCCGAACGATTGGTGATCTGACCGCCCCACACCGGAGCGCGGAACTTGGCCAGCGCCTCGCGGGCGATGGTGACGATCGGGCTTTCGGCCTCGTCGCGCTTGGCCGGTGCACCGTTGAGCACGACCGCATAGGGCTTGCGCGCCGCGCGGCACATCTGAATGGTTTCCTGCACCGCGTTGACGTCGAACACGCCGGGACGCGCGGGGATGACCACCATGGTGGCATTCTTGATCGCATCGTCGACGACGGCCGACAGGTTCGGCGGCGTGTCGATCAGCACCCACTCGTAACCATCGCGCCTGGCAGCGGAGACGATGCCGCTGACCGAGTTCACCGCCGGCTTGATCGGCGGCTCGTTGGTGCCACGCAGCTTGTGCCACAGCGTGAGCGAGCCTTGCGGATCCGCATCCACGAGCATCACCTGCTTGCTCGCCTTGATCTGCGCAGCAAGATGTGCGGCCAGGGTACTCTTGCCCGAGCCGCCTTTACGCGATGCAAAAACAATGACGTTCATACCTCTGGCCTCCAGATTGACCCCAGGCCGCGAAAATGAATCACCACGCTGATTCGGGAAAGAAAAATTTATCGGCAGTCGTCTCGGCGCCACGAAATAACAAGACGTGTTGGCTTTTGAGTCACACTGCCTTGCGCAACGACGGATAAATATACTGTCGTGAACCGCCGTTCGCGCGGAAAAAACCCGATCACAACCTGGCCGCGCAAATCCTTACGGCGCTTTTTCATCGGGCGCGCTGGCGATTGCTGCAAGCGGTTGCGCCAGTGCCGCGAACGGGCTGTCGCGGCCTGGGGAGTTCGCGCAAATTTGACGTGGGAGGCATGACGAGGTTTCAGCGAGGGAACGCGGACCGCGAGCGGCCCCGGCCTTCTCTAGCCGTCCTCCGTCGTTTTCTTCCTGGGCGCCTTCGCCTTGCCGGTCTTCTTCGCCTTTGACGTTGCCCTGGGCGCGATGTTGGTCGGCGTGGCCGCATCCCCCGACTCCGGCCCGCGGCGGAAGAACGCCGCGCATTGCGGCGACAGCTGCGACTTCTTCCGGATCATGCAGGCGGTGATGGCATCGACGTCAGGCACGAACTCGCCGCACAGCTGCATCGCATCCGGCGTGCAGGCCTGCTGCTGCTCGGGCGTGTAGGCATGGCCGGTGCCCGGCCGGACCAGAACGGCCAGGACGAGCGAGAGGCTCGCGGCAACCATGGATGTCGTGATGCGAGATGCCGGCATCTGATCCCCCAAAGTGTCGAGTCGGGCGGGATTGTGGGTGAACGGGCGTTGGTTGGCAACGAGGGCGGAGGCGAAAGGTCGGCGGCTGTGCGGTCTCGGCAACAGGAGGGCCGGTATGCCGCAAGCGTGGCCCAAACCTCGAAAACAACCCCATGCACAGTAGCCAGGCGCCGGCCCGCCTCGCGATCCTCCGCCGCTTGCGGATTTTTCGAAATTTCCTTTGACACGTCGGGCAAAACACCGGCATGATGGCATCATCCAGAAAGCGCGTGGGGTGGTGGGCCTGATCTCCCCGTGAGGGGGAGGATCGCATGGCCACCGTGTTGATCGTCGCGCCGGTGTTTGCGCTGATCGCGGCCGGCTATGCGTCGGTGCTGTTTCGCTTCGTCTCCAAGGGCGCGCACAAGGGCATCTCCGAATTCGCCTTCAGCATCGCGATCCCCGCGCTGCTGTTTCGCACCATCGTCGTGTCTGATTTCCCCGACGTCAGCCCCTACAGGATGTGGGGCGCCTATTACGGCGCGCTCGCGCTGACCTGGATCGCGGCGCTTCTGATCTCGGCGCTGTTGCGCGAACGTCGCGAGGACCGGGAGGACGGCGTCGTGTTCGCGATCGGCTCGGTCTACGGCAACATCGTGATGCTCGGCATCCCCTTGGTGCTCTCGGCGCTCGGCAACGAGGCCGCGGGGCCGATGTCGCTGATCCTGTCGGTCAACACGCCGCTGCTGTGGCTCTGCGGCATTTTGCAGATGGAGTTCGTCAGCCGCAAGAAGGGCAGCTCGCTTCTCGCGGTGCTCCGGCCCGTGCTCGCCGATCTCGCGCGCAATCCGCTGATGCTCGGCATCGGCTTTGGCGTGGTCTGGCGCTTCACCGGCCTCGGCCTCAACCCGGTCGTCGACAGGACGATCGAGCTGCTCGCGCAGGCGGGATCGCCGGCCGCGCTGATCGCGCTCGGCATCAATTTGTTTCGCTTCGAGGTGAAGGGCGAGACGCTGAGCGTCGTCGTGATGTGCGCGCTCAAGCTGCTGGCGATGCCGGCCACAGCCTTTGCGCTCGCCAAGCTGTTGAACCTGCCGCCGGTGGCCACCGGCGTCATCGTGCTGTTCGCGGCGATGCCGACCGGCGCGAATGCCTATATCTTTGCTGCGCAATATCAGCGGCTGGTGAACCCGGTATCCGGCGCGGTGGCACTGGGGACGCTGCTGGCGGCGGTGACATTGCCGGTGGTGGTGATGGCGGTGGCAGGGTGAGGCAGGCCGGAAGAACCGCGCAGCGGATGTCCCTCATCCTGAAGTTGTCCATGCAGAACAACACCCGCCCGCCACGCGATCGCCATCTTGATCTGGCTCAACTCACCCCGGATAAAAGTCGATATGGTGGCCTCGGTGATCACCCCCGGCAGATATTCCGTTTGGTTCAAGACGCCCGTCGGCGAAGGCGCCGGCGTCGTCGAGTTCGCCCCTGACGGGACGCTCGACGGCGGCGATTCCACGTTTGCCTATGCGGGGCACTGGTCGCAGCAGGGCGAGCACTTCAAAGCCAGCCTTTCCGCCCGGCGCGTGGAGCCGGGGCCGCCCGGTGTCTTCGGATTGGATGAGCTCGACATCGTCGTCTCGGGCCGCTCGACGGACGATTCATCCACCCCCTGCACGGGCTTCGCAAAACAAGCGCCGGGGTTGAAGCTCGAACTGGAGCTGGTGCGGATCGTTGGGGATCATTGACGGTGGTGCGCGCGCTCGCTGGATGACGGCACACGCTCAGCAGCGATCGAGAGTTTGGTGTGCTCTCCTGCAATCCGCGTCCGATCCGAAACATGGCGCCTCTTGGCTTGATGGCGAACCCGGCGTAGCATCGATGTGCGTTCATCGGAGGATGACACAATGCACCGCTACCGGCTGGTCTGCGTTGCCATCATTTGCTTTGCGGCCGCCCTTCTCATCAGCTTCCCGCAAGCGAAGGCGGTCTATTGGCGCGGCATTACAGCGCCCACCGATATCGACATTCACGGATGGCCTATCATCAAAGAGCCGCCTCCAAGCCGCTGTCAGTGGATACGGGTCAGCGGTGGCTACTGGGTCCGGCAGTGCCTCTACTAGGCTGAGATGAACCGCGCGGGCCAGCCGGCTTTGATGGCGATGCGCATCATTGCGGCGGCTCGTCGTTTGGGTGAGCGCGAGGCTCTGGATCGGTCGCGGCCATCGTGATGCGCGTGCAAAACCTCAGCTTTGATGCCTGGCTGGAGCACTCATTTGGACGCGAGGTTCGCTTTCAGCAGGCACCGTGGTATTTTGATCCCGAACATGATTAGTGGGACCCGCATCCCGCGGAAGCCGTATCCCATCTCACGCGCCTGTTTGAAGATCCCGAGCCGGCGTTATCGGGCTTTGCCGACAGCCAAATTGCGCAGGGCTTGACCTACCTCGTCAATACGAGCGCAAGCGGCGACGTCGGATGGCTTTGCTCGACTGATGTGCCGGTCAGGGACCGGCTCCGCTGCGTGGAGTCCGTCGCAACGCTGTTTGCGAAATTGTTCGAGCCGCGCTGCACGCCCAGTCTGTGTCACCTGAGCGAAGCCGATGCCGGAACACTGAACTGTGTCTGCTACATGTGGTGGGATACGTTTCCGCGCTTGACGCTTGCCGGCGAACCCGATCTGCCGACTCTCCACGAGACCGCGCTGCGCACGATGGAGCGCACCCTCTGCCTCAACTCGATTGCGTGCCAGGAAAGCGCTCTGCACGGGCTGGGACACTGGCAACGAGACTACGATCAGAAGGTCGGCCAAATCATCGATCGCTTTTGCGACGCGCATCCCCGAGCCGACCCGCGGCTTTTGGCCTACGCGAAATCGGCCCGTTGCGGATGCGTGTTGTGATCGTTGAGCAACGCGGCGTGCCATTGGCTGACGCCAGCGGCGAGGATCTGCCGACGAGACGGCTGAAGGGGGAGCTCAATTAAGGAACGTCGTTGGTTCGGCGGACGAGAAGGAGGGTGAGCTAGAACTGCGCTGGCAGCACGCCGTAACATCCCGGTGAAATTACGGAATTGCGGTGACAGTGGTGGACTGCACAAAACTCCGGCAGAACAGTGCGCGCCATCCGCCAGGTTACTACCAAACATTTAAGCGTTTGGTTGCAATTGCGAAGTATCGTGACCGCAGATAATCGCGCGGTTTTGCCTGGTGCCATGATGTCAGATCTTTCCTTTCCGGAACGCTCATCCGTCAGTCGACAGAAGGGCATCAGCCTGCGATGGCGGTTGCTGGTCGGCAATCTGATCACGAGTCTTCTCGCGGTGGCTTTCGCGGCGGCAATCGCCTGGAACGGATGGGGCGATCTCCGCAAGAGCGAGGCCGCGGCGCGCGCGCTGTCCGCATTCGAGCTGGTGATGAAGGCCAACAGCCGGATACCGGCCGAACGCTCCGCCTGGTTCGTGGTCATGGGTCTGGCCGACGCTGCCACGCCCGAGAACCTGTCCGCTCTGGACAAGGCAGTCGCCACCACGGATGACGCGATCGGTGCCGCAAAGCAGGCCATTCGCGCGGCTGAGCTGCCGGTGGGATCGATCGAAGCCGCCGAAACAGCCTTGCAGAATACTCGCAATGTCGCGCGTCAGGCGGCGATGCAGCCCAAGGCGCAGCGCCCCGCCAACAGCCAGGCGACCATCGTCGACGGTCTGGCCCGCGCGGTCGATGCGCTCACGGCGGCGACAAGCGAAGCCTTGATCAGCCTGTCGCGCGCCGGAAGCGACATCGAGAATCTGCTGCCGTCGGCAGAACTCGCGCAAAGAGCGCAAGGCATGCGCGCGATCAACGGGTCCCGTGCGGCCGTGCTCGGCCTTCTGGTCCGTAAACAACCGCTGTCTGCGGCACAGATCGTCGAAGCGACCGAGCTGAGCGGCCAGGTCGCGCTGATCTGGAAGCAGATCGAGCAAGGTGTGCACAATGCCGGAGATCCGCCCGAGCTCGTGAACGCCATCAAGCAGGTGCGCACGACGCTGATGGATGAAGGCGAGCCACGGTTTCGTGACGTCGCCGCGGCCGCACGCGAAGGCCGTCCCTCCCCGGTCGGCGAGGCCGACTGGGGGACCGTCCTGAACAGTGTGCTGGGTCTGCGCGACGCCGCCTTAAGCTTCGCCCACAAGGCCAATGACGCCGCGATCGCGCAGGCGCAGACGCGGCTCGTCTGGGCGCTTGCGGCTCTCTTCGTCGTGCTCGCCACCTCGCTCGCAGTGGTCGTGGCGGTGATGCGCCAGATCATCCGCCCGCTGACGCGACTGACGGGCGCGACGCTGCGGCTTGCCGACCGCGACCTCGATGTTGCAATTCCGGACGGACATCGCGGGGACGAGATCGGGACCATGGCGAACGCGCTCCAGATCTTCAAGGATGCGTTGATCGCGAAGAAACTAGCGGACGAGGCAGCCGCGCGTGATGCCGAAGCGCAGATCGCGCGCAGTCGCCGCGTCGACACCATCACGCGCAATTTCGAGGCCATGGTCAGCGAGATCGTTGACACGGTTTCGTCCGCAGCGACCGAACTCGAGGCTTCCGCCGGCACACTGAACACCACGGCCGATCGGTCCAAGGTGCTGACGATGGCTGTCGCGGACGCCTCGAATGAGGCCTCCGCCAACGTGCAGTCGGTAGCCTCCGCCACCGAGGAGCTGACCTCCTCGGTCAACGAGATCAGCCGCCAGGTTCAGGAATCCGCACGCATCGCCGGAGACGCAGTCGAGCAGGCTTGCCGCACCAATGAACGCGTCAGCGAATTGTCGCAGGCCGCGGGTCGGATCGGTGACGTCGTGGAACTGATCGACTCGATCGCCAGCCAAACCAATCTGCTGGCGCTGAACGCCACCATCGAGGCGGCGCGCGCCGGCGATACCGGCCGCGGCTTTGCCGTGGTCGCCTCCGAGGTGAAAGCGCTGGCGCAGCAGACGGCGAAGGCAACCGAGGAAATCCGTCAACAGATTACCAGCGTCCAGTCCGCGACACAGGAATCGGTCGGCGCCATCAGGGAGATCAGCGGCACGATCGAGAAGCTGTCGGAGATCTCCTCGACCATCGCTGCCGCCGTCGAAGAGCAAGGCGCGGCCACGCAGGAAATCGCCCGCAACGTGCAGCAGGCGGCGAACGGCACCCAGCAGGTCTCCGCAAACGTCACCGACGTCCGGCACGGCGCGAGCGAGACCGGCTCCGCCTCCTCGCAGGTGTTGGCGACCGCCCAGTTGCTCGCCGCAGACTCCGGCCGTCTCAAGCTCGAGGTCGGGAAGTTTCTGGAAGACATGCGCGCGGCGTAACCGCATGCGGTCGGCCGGCGAGCGCCGGCGCTGTGATCAGCGTTCAGCGAAGGATAGTCTGCGCAGATCTGCGCGGCGCGCCCGATGGCGAGGTGTCAATATCTGACGATGATCTCGATCTGACGCGATTGGTACAGTTGGGTGGGCTCGAACCACCGACCTCCTGTTCCACAGACAGGCGCTCTAACCAACTGAGCTACAACTGCATCCTTGCGAGCCGCGCCTTGGGGGCGCCCTGAGAGGGCCGTGCCGAGGGGGCTGGACGGGGCGGAAACTAGGTGCAACGGGGGTTTTTGGCAAGGCCGCAAACGGAGGAAAAACCGGGGTAAAGCACCTTCGGCGCGATCAAATCGGGCTTCGGGGCGCCCCTGAGGGTGTTGCGCTCACCTTGACCGCATGCGGCGAGATTCCCCTGGAGGAGAGAGCCCTCTCCCGGCCTCTCCCGCGAGCCGAGCGGGAGAGGTGAAGAAAAAACCCGGGCCGCTGGGCGCCCGGGTTTCCTGACTTGCTCGATCCGCCGTTTTGATCAGGCGGCGGGATGGGAGAACTTCGCGACGCTGGCCTTGATCGGCTCGGCGGCCTCGGCGGCGACGCGCTGGGTCAGCTCGACGAGCTCCTTGGCCTGGGCCTGGAAGGTCTCGAGCTGCTGGCGGGCGTGGCCGGTCCAGAGCTGGAAGGCGTCGGTCGGCGACTTGGTGCCGAGCAGCTCCTGGGTGAAGTCGAGATGGGCCGTGGTGTTGGCCTTCGCGAACTCCATCAGCTTGGCGGTGTACTCGCTCGCGCCCTTGCTGGCGGAGGCGAACACGGCCTCGACGGTGCCGTTGTGGGTTTCAGCGGCGTCCTTGAACTTGGCGTAGTTCTCGCGGGCCTGCGAAACGCCCTTTTCGGCGAACGCACGCATCTGCTCGGGAACCTCGAACGGAATGATCGAGGCAGAAAACGGATCAGTCGCACCTGTCATGGTTGGTCCCTCTCGATAATGAAAAAATGGAGTGAGCCTTCTGGCGCGCCCGCCGGCCAACCGGGGCCATTTCTTGTTACGAATGGCGGGAACGAAGACTGGAAACGCAAAACAAACGAGATAGATCGTTCCAGCGGCAGTACTATCGCTGCCTAACATGTCAACATTGTGCAGCGCAATGCGACATCGAGCTGCATTGCGAGAATTTAATCCCGGAAGGCGAGGTTCCCAGGGTTGGGAACCAAGGGTTGCGGCGGCGAGCACCGCTCTTTCCGTTTCCACTCCCTTCGCCCGAATCCTGCGGATGCCGCCGCACTGCGCCTTGCGGGTTCGGCCACATTAAGGTTATCGCGGCGTTAGGGCTCTCAGGCTAGGCTCGGCCGTGGACCTGCCCACGCCCGGGCGCGATACTAACCCTTTCTTAAGGCTGCCATTCCGGCAAGCCGACGTGACGCGTGACAGCGAGAACCAAGCCGGTCGGATGACGAATTCGGATTTCCAGTTGCGAGGCGTCGGCGATCCCCGGTTGTCCGTGCATGCGACCTCAGCGCTGCCGGCGTGGCTCTGGTCATCAGACGGTTCGCGCCTGCTGTGGGCCAACGCGGTCGGCGCCAAATTCTTCGGTGCGGCGAACGCGGCCGCGCTCGCGCAAAAGAGATTCGGACCGGCCGACAGCCATCGCCGCCAGGTCATCAGGCTCGCCCGCCAGCTGCCGGCGAGCGGCGCGATCAGGCTCGAGCGGCTGCGCGGTTTTGGTGCCGGGCTCGGTTCGCTGATGACCTGCGCCTGCGCGCGGCTCTCCTTCGCCGACGGCGGCGAAGGCGTGCTCATCACCGCGATGGTGACAGGCGCGCGCAGCATGCCGCTGGTCGAGCGGCTGCTTCGTCTCGTCGACGGCGCGGCCGTGCCGATGGCAGCGTTCGCGCCGGACGGATTGTTCATCGGCGCCAGCGAAGCCGCGCGCGCCCTGCTCGGCTTTCGCGATCTCGGCGAGGCCGGGCTCGAACAGGCGCGCCGCGATGCGCTGGCGCAAGGCCGCGCCGAGATGCCCGTCGGCATCGGCAAGATGGTGCTGCAACGGGTCGGCGCCGGGGCCGATGTCGGTCTCGTCGCGCTGATCGAGCCGGCGGGCGCGCAAGCGGCAGCTTCGGGCGAGACCGTGCCGGAGGTGGTGCCTGAACCGATGCCGCATGCTACGGAGATGCCGCCGGCGAACCAGCCCGACGCTGGAATCCCGTTGTTCGACCCGTTTGCGGAGCCGGACGAAACGCCTGATCCGGCCGAGATGATCGCGCGTGAGCCGCCCGCAAGCGAGATGGCGACAGAGATCGTCGCGATCCCCGATGCCGTGAAGGAAGCGACCGCAGAGCCTGTCCAGGACATGATCGCGGATGCAGCGGAGGCCCCGGTTGAAAACCCGCCCGCAGCCATCGTGCCGCCGCAAGCCGCGTCGATCACGAGCCACATGGCCGAGCCGCAATCCGGACACGCGCAGCCGCGGTCTGAACACGCGGAGCCGCGGTCCGGACACGCGCCGCCGCGGTCTGAACATGCGGAGACACCGCGCCAGCATCCGCTGCGCTTCCTCTGGCAGATCGATGCGGAGGGACGCTTTGTGCTCGCGGCCAGCGAGTTCACCCGCATGATCGGCGCGCACACCGCGAACCGCTTCGGCCGGCCCTGGCGCGAGATCGCCGACGAGTTTGCGCTCGATCCCGATGGCCGCGTCGCGCAGGCGCTGGCGAGCCACGATACCTGGGCCGGCATCACCGTGAACTGGCCGGCCGATGGCGGCGAGCACCTGCCGGTCGAGCTTGCGGGCCTGCCGGTCTACGACCAGACGCGCAACTTTGCGGGCTTCAAGGGCTTTGGCGTTTGCCGCGATCTCGACGGCCTCAACCGGCTCGATGCCCTCAGGCGCTACGAGCTGTTGGCCGAGCCGGTCGCGCAGCACGGCGTTTCGGCCGATGTGGTCGAGCCCGATCCGGAACCGGAGGCGCCGCCGCTCGAGGCATCGCCGCCGGGCGAGCCAGAACCGCCGACAGCCAGTGAACCCGAACCTTCAGCACTTTTCATCGAAGCGAATTCACACCCAACCGATCCGGAAACGCCAGTGGAAACGCCTCCGAATGTCGTGCCGTTCCGCGCACCGGGTGACCTCAGGTCACAAGGTGACCTCAGGTCACAAGGTGACCTCAGGTCACAAGGTGACCAGAAGTCACAAGGTGACCCGAGATCGCCGATGCTGACGCCGGTCGAGAACAGCGCGTTCAACGAGCTTGCGCGGCAATTGTCCGAGCGACTTGAACGCGAGCGCGAACAGATTGCATCGGCAGCAGTCGAGCCGGCGGCGGACGAAACCGCAGCCGAACCGAAGGCGTCGATCGCGCCAGAAGCACCGCCGGCCGTAGCCGCTGCCGAATGGCTGACCGAGCCCGCGCCGCCCGCGCACGGCCACAGCACGCGCGACCGTGCATTGCTCGATCTGGTGCCGACGGGCATGCTGATCTACCGGCTCGATCGCCTGCTCTACGCCAACCCCGCCTTCCTCGCCCGCATCGGCTATCCGAGCCTGGCCGCGCTGGAAGATGCCGGCGGGCTCGATGCGCTCTATGTCGAGCCGGGCGTCTCGTCCGCGAGCAGCAGGTCGCAATCAGGCACGCCGGTGACGATCAGCGCCACCATCGCCAACGGCGAGCAGCCGCTCGCGACGACGGACGCGCATCTGCACACGATCGACTGGGACGGCGCCAGCGCGCATGCGCTGATCTGCGCGCCGCCGCAAGCCGCGCCCGTCATGGTCGCGCCGACTGTCGTCACAGAGACCATCGTCCCGGAAACCTTCCCCTACACGCCCGATCTCGCGCCCGAGGCCGGCGATGCCGACGCCGAAGATCTCGCCGCGATCCTCGACACCACGGCCGAGGGCATCGTGATGTTCGATGCCGAGGGCAACATCCACGCCTGCAACCGCAGCGCCGAGGCGCTGTTCGACTATGACGGCGAGGCGCTGATGCAGCAAAATCTGGTGACGCTGTTCGCGCCCGAGAGCCAGCAGGTCGTCGTCGATTATCTCGACAGCCTCAAGAGCCAGGACATCGCGAGCCTGCTCGACCATGGTCGGGAGGTGCTGGGCCGCGAGAAGAACGGCGGCGTGCTGCCGCTCGCGATGATCATGGGCCGCACCCGGCCGGATGGCCCGAACTTCTTCGCCGTGTTCCGCGATCTCTCGCAGAGCAAGAAGGGCGAGAGCGAGCTGACCCAGGCGCGACGCCTGGTCGAGGGCGCCGCCAATGCGAAAGCCGACATGCTGGCGCGGATCAGCCACGAGATCCGCACGCCGCTCAATGCCATCATCGGCTTTGCCGAGGTGATGATATCAGAGCGCTTCGGTGCGCTCGGCAACGAACGCTATGGCGAATACCTGAAGGACATCCGCGCCTCCGGCGAGCGTGTGATCGCCATCATCGACGATTTGCTGGAGCTGTCGCGGATCGAGACCGGCAAGCTCGATCTCGCCTTCGCCAACCTCAACCTCAACGATCTCGTCGAGGCCTGTGTCGCCGTGATGCAGCCGCAAGCCAATCGCGAGCGCATCATCATCCGCACCTCGCTCGCGCATGCGCTGCCACAGGTGACGGCGGACGCGCGCGCGCTGCGCCAGGTCACGATGAACCTGATCTCGAACTCGATCCGGCTTGCGAGCGCCGGCGGCCAGGTCATCGTCTCGACCGCGCTGTCCGACCGCGGCGAGGTGTGCTTGCGCATCCGCGACACCGGCCACGGCCTCAGCGAAAGTGAAGTCGCCGCCGCCATGGCGCCGTTCCGCACGCCACCGCCCGGCGATGCCGCCGACAAGTCCGCGCTCAGCCTGTCCCTGACCAAGGCGCTGGTCGAAGCGAACCACGCCCAGTTCAACATCAAGAGCGCCGGCAGCACGGGCACGCTGATCGAAGTGACCTTCGCGCCTGTCGTGGCGCGGGCGTGAGGGCGTAAGCCTGTCTCCGCCGTCATGCCCGGGCTTGTCCCGGGCATCCAGGTTCTTGGTCCCGCAAGAAAGGTCGTGGATGGCCGGACAAGTCCGGCCATGACGAGCTAGGCGTTTACGCCGCGCGCACCGTATCCAGGAACCTGCCGACCTCGAGCTTGAGCCGGTTGCTGTCGCCCGACAGCGATCTCGCCGCCGACAGCACCTGCGACGACGCCGAGCCGGTTTCGACCGCGCCCTGCCTGACATTGCTGATGTTGGCGCTGACCTGCGAGGTGCCGGCCGCCGCACTCTGCACATTGCGCGAGATCTCGCCGGTCGCGGCGCCCTGCTCTTCGACCGCGGCCGCGATCGTGGACGAAATCTCGGACAGGCGCTCGATGGTGCCGCCGATGGTCCTGATCGCGCCGACGGACTCGTTGGTGGCACCCTGGATGCTGGCGATCTGCTGACCGATCTCGCCGGTCGCTTTTGCAGTTTGCTCGGCCAGTGCCTTGACCTCGGAGGCGACGACGGCGAAGCCGCGTCCAGCTTCGCCGGCGCGCGCCGCCTCGATGGTGGCATTGAGCGCCAAGAGATTGGTCTGGCCGGCAATCGCATTGATGAGCTCGACCACGTCGCCGATGCGCGCGGCTGCCTTCGACAATTCGCCGACGCGATCGTTGGTTTGCCCGGCCTGGCTGACGGCCTCGCCGGCGATGCGTGCGGACGCCTGCACCTGGCGGCTGATCTCGTTGACCGAAGCGGCCAACTGTTCGGCCGCGGACGCCACCGATTGCACGTTGGTCGCGGCCTCCTCCGAGGCGGCCTCGACCAGCGTGGCCAATTCGGTCGAGCGGCTCGCGGTCGTCGTCAACGACGTCGCCGAAGCCTCGAGCTCGGTCGCCGCCGACGACACCGTCTCGACGATCTCGCCGATCGCGCCCTCGAAATCGTCGGCCATCCGGATCATGTCGGCGCGGCGACGCTCGGCGGCGAGCCTGTCCTGCCTGATCTTCTCTTCGGCTTCGTCGCGCGCTTTCTGTTCGGCATTGATCTTGAAGGTCTCGACCGCTTGCGCGATCTCGCCGATCTCGTCGGGGCGGCCGAGCCCGGGCAGCACGATGGCGAAATTGCCCTTGGCGAGCTCGATCATCGCCACCCGCATCGCCGACAGCGGTTTCGAGACCGAGCGCCCGATGAAGATGCCGAGGCCGAGCACGCCGGACGCGATCAGCGCGATTGCAATGGCGATCCAGAACTGGATGGCGTCCCGCTCGGCATCGTTGAGCCGGTCGGCCTCGGCGCGCATGGTGTCGACCGATTTCGAGACCTGCTCGATCACCGGTTCGACCGCTGCGAACGCTTCCGACATGCCCTTCGATTCCGTCGCGAGCTTCAGGGCCGACACCATCCAGGCGGAGAAATCGCGTTGATAGTCGGCGAGCTTCTGGCGCAGCTCGGTCTTTGCCGCGTCGGGAATGGCAGCGGCATCGATGCCGGCCGAAAATTCCGAGCTACGCTTCTTCATCTCGTCGCCGTATTTGGCGTCGCGGCGCAGCATGAAATCCTTCTCGTGCCGGCGCATCATCAGCATGATCACCTTGAGCGCGGAATCATGGAGCTGATCGACCTTGCTCTCGATCTCGTGGACGGAGGCGCGCAGGCGGCCTTCGAGGCCGGAATTCTCATCCAGCCCGAGACGTTGCCGCTCCTCGACGACCGCGGCGAAACGCGCCTGATAGGTCTTCAGCGAGGCGGTCATCGCCTCGATCTCCTGCGCCAGATCGGGCTTGCCGATCGCCGCGATCCGGTCGCGAAGCTGTTCGATGTCGACGGCAACCTTTTTGCCGATCTCGATCTGGCGCTGGGCTTTGCTTGCATCGCTGCGCAGCAGGAAATCCTTCTCGGCCCGGCGTCCTTCCAGCAGCTCGATGGCGATCCTGCTGTTCAGCTCGTGAATCGTGCGCGCGTTCTCGGCCGCGTCGCGATAGACGCCCATCGCCCGCTCGCCATAGAGATGGATGCTGCCGATCAGGACGACGCCGACAACGCCGATGACGCCGATGGCCGTGATCTTGTGTGTAAGCCGAAGAGGGAAAATCCGCATCGTAATCGCAATATCGTTTGTGACTGATGCGGTTCATGAAAGCGCTTATGTGTAGAAATTTCCGTTAATTTGCGGGCACGTAAGACTACTTGCATTGTGACCAAATGCACGCCAGGGTGCACAGAGAATGCACGCAAGAGTGCACAGCCGGACCTTCATTCGCCGAACCATCGCGCTGCGGCTCGGGCGATCTCCTCTTCATCGATTGCGCCGTCATCGGCCCACGCGACGAATCCGTCCGGGCGCACCAGCACGGCGCTCACGCCCAGCCGGTCCCTGGGCTCGCCTGCAATATACATGATGCGATCATCCCCGCGGTTTGCGAGCGCTCGAAGCGATGCGCGCGCGTCGAAGTCCGGCAACAGGCCTTTCGCGGCTCTGAGACGTTCTCCGATCAGCGTGCCGGGATGCGCAACAAAAAGGCACGGCGCTCGCGCGCGCCGTGCCTTTTACGGTCCTGCGTTCAGATCAGCTGTAGATCTCGAACAGGCCGGCGCCGCCCTGGCCACCGCCGATGCACATGGTGACGACGCCCCACTTGGCCTTGCGGCGGGCGCCTTCCTGCAGCAGATGGCCGGTGAGACGGGCGCCGGTCATGCCGAAGGGATGGCCGATCGCGATCGAGCCGCCGTTGACGTTGTACTTGGCGGGATCGATGCCGAGCTTGTCGCGCGAATAGAGGCACTGGCTGGCGAAGGCCTCGTTGAGCTCCCAGAGATCGATGTCGTCGATCCTGAGGCCATGGCGCTTCAACAGCTTCGGCACGGCGAAGATCGGACCGATGCCCATCTCGTCAGGCTCGCAGCCGGCCGCTGCCCAGGCGACGAAACGGCCGAGCGGCTCGAGGCCGCGCTTCTCGGCGTCCTTGGCTTCCATCAGCACCACGGCAGCGGCGCCGTCGGAGAGCTGGCTGGCATTGCCGGCGGTGACGAACTTGCCCGGGCCCTTGACCGGCTCGAGCTTTGCCAAGCCCTCAAGCGTGGTCTCGGGGCGGTTGCATTCGTCGCGATCGACGACGTAATCGACGATGCTCTCGGCCTTGGTGGCCTTGTCCACGACCTTCATCCTGGTCTTCATCGGGACGATCTCGTCCTTGAACTTGCCCGCCTGCTGCGCCGCGGCCATGCGGCGCTGCGACTCCAGGGAATATTCGTCCTGATATTCACGGCTGAGCTTGTAGCGCTCGGCGACGATGTCGGCGGTGTCGATCATCGCCATGAAGATGTCGGGCGCGGTCTTGAGCAAGTCGGGATCGATCGATTCCTTCGGCGTGCCGCCGCCGGGGATCGAGATGCTCTCGACGCCGCCGGCGACGATGCAGTCGGCGCCGTCGGAGCGGATCGAGTTGGCGGCCATCGCGATGGTCTGCAGGCCCGAGGAGCAGAAGCGGTTCACCGAGACGCCGCCGGTCGACTTCGGCAGGCCCGCGAGCAGCGCGGCCTGGCGGCCGATGTTCGGCGCACCATGGGCGCAATTGCCGAGATAGCAGTCCTCGACATAGTCCTTTTCGACGCCGGCGCGGCTCACAGCGTGATGGATGGCGTGCGCCGCGAGCGACATCGGCGGCGTGATGTTGAACCCGCCGCGGCCTGACTTGGCGAGGCCGGTGCGCGCATAGGAAACGATGACGGCTTCACGCATTGTTTTCTCCCTGTCGAACGATTGGTTGGTGCGTTCTGACGGCATTGGTACACTGAGATCACCGCCTGCGGAAAACAAAAACGCCGCCTCCGGTCACAGAGGCGACGTTGTTCCGCGGGTCGGAATATCCATGTGTACGTCACTCCATCCATTCGTCATGCCGGGCTTGTCCCAGGCATCCACGTTGCTCGTGCCGCGCGGTAAGACGTGGATTGGCCGGGAGGAGCCCGGCCATGACGACAGCGAGAGCAGGATCAGAACGTCAGCGCCTTGACCTGCTTGACCTGCGGCAGCGCCTGCACCTTGGCGAGGACGTCCGCCGGCACCGCGCCATCGACCTCGACCAGTGCGATGGCGTCGCCGCCCTGCTCGACGCGGCCGAGATGGAAGGTCGCGATGTTGATCCTAGCATCGCCCAGGAGGCCGGCGAAGCTGCCGATGAACCCGGGCTTGTCTTCGTTGGTGACGTAGATCATCGACTTGCCGAACTCGGCGTCGACGCGGATGCCCTTGATGTCGACCAGGCGCGGCTTGCCGTCATGATAGACGGTGCCGGAGACCGAACGCTCCTGGCGTTCGGTTGCGACCGTCACGGTGATCAGACTCTCATAATCGCTCTGGGCGGCGCGCACGATCTCGTCAACGACCATGCCGCGCTCCTTGGCGACAACAGGCGCGGACACCACGTTGACTTCGCCCAGCATCGGCCGCAGCAGACCCGACAGCACGGCCGAGGTGATCGCCTTGATCTTCATTTCGGCGACGTGGCCTTCATAGGTGATCTCGACCTTGAGGATGCCGCTTTCGGTCAGCTGGCCGGCGAACGAGCCGAGCTTCTCGGCGAGCGCGATGAAGGGCTTCAGCTTCGGCGCTTCTTCCGCCGTGATCGAGGGGAAGTTCACGGCGTTCGAGATCGCGCCCGTGAGCAGGTAGTCCGACATCTGCTCGGCGACCTGCAGCGCGACGTTCTCCTGCGCTTCCGTGGTGGAGGCGCCGAGGTGCGGCGTGCAGATCACGTTGGGATGGCCGAACAGCACGTTGGTGTTCGCGGGCTCCTCGACGAACACGTCGAAGGCGGCGCCCGCAATGTGCTTGGAATTGAGCGCATCGACCACGGCCTGCTCGTCGACGAGACCGCCGCGGGCGCAGTTGATCAGGCGCACGCCCTTCTTCATCTTGGCGATGGCGGCCGCATCGATGATATTTTTGGTCTTCTCGGTCAGCGGCGTGTGCAGCGTGATGAAGTCGGCGCGCTTCAGGAGGTCATCGAGCTCGACCTTCTCGACGCCGATATCCTTGGCGCGCTCCGGCGACAGGAACGGATCGAACGCGATCACCTTCATGCGCAGGCCGAGCGCGCGATCGGCGACGATCGAGCCGATATTGCCGCAACCGACCACGCCGAGCACCTTGCCGGTGATCTCGACACCCATGAAGCGGTTCTTTTCCCACTTGCCGGCCTGGGTCGAGGCGTCGGCCTGCGGAATCTCGCGGGCGAGCGCCAGCATCAGGGTGATGGCGTGCTCGGCGGTCGTGATCGAATTGCCGAACGGCGTGTTCATCACGATGATGCCCTTGGCCGTGGCCGCGGGGATCTCGACGTTGTCGACGCCGATGCCGGCGCGGCCGATCACCTTGAGATTGGTCGCCTTCTCCAGGATCTTGGCGGTCGCCTTGGTCGCCGAGCGGATCGCGAGGCCATCGTAATTGCCGATGATCTCGGCGAGCTTGTCCTTGTCCTTGCCGAGGTTGGGCTGGAAATCGACCTCGACGCCGCGGTCCTTGAAGATCTGCACGGCAGCGGGGGAGAGCGCGTCGGAAATGAGAACTTTGGGTTTGGTCATGGGGATGTGTCCTTCACACCCTCCCCTGGAGGGGGAGGGTCGGCGCGAAGCGCCGGGGTGGGGTGAAGCCGCGGAAAGAAAATCGCCGGTGCGCCGCGTGGAGAGATCACCCCACCCCGCCGCACCTGGCGGGTGCGTCGACCCTCCCCCTCCGGGGGAGGGTCAGAACTTAGGCCGCCTTGGCGAGCGTGGCCTTGGTCTCGGCGAAAGCCCAGTCGATCCACTGCGTCAGCAGCTCGACGTCCTTGGCCTCGACGGTGGCGCCGCACCAGATGCGCAGGCCGGCCGGCGCATCGCGATAATATGCGAAGTCGTAGCCGGCGCCTTCCTTCTCGACCAGCGCGACCAGCTTCTTGGAGAACTCCGCCTGCGCGTCGTCCGAGAGCGAGGTGATCGCGGGGTCGGTGAACTTCAGGCACACCGAGGTGTTGGATCGGATCGCGGCATCCTTGGCCAGGAAGTCGATCCAGGGCGTCTTCGCCTTCCAGTCGGCCAGCACCTTGGTGTTGGCGTCGGCACGCGCGATCAGCGCCTTGAGGCCACCGATCGACTTGGCCCAGTTCAGCGCGTCGAGATAATCCTCGACGCAGAGCATCGACGGCGTGTTGATGGTCTCGCCGACGAAGATGCCTTCGTTGATCTTGCCGCCCTTGGTCATGCGGAAGATTTTCGGCAACGGCCACGCCGGCTTGTAGGTCTCGAGGCGTTCCACCGCGCGGGGCGACAGGATCAGCATGCCGTGCGCGGCTTCGCCACCGAGCGCCTTCTGCCAGGAGAAGGTGACGACATCGAGTTTTGCAAAATCGAGCGGCTGCGCGAAGGCGGCAGACGTCGCGTCGCAGATCGTGAGACCTTCGCGGGTCGCGCTGATCCAGTCGGCGTTCGGAACGCGCACGCCTGAGGTGGTACCGTTCCAGGTAAAGATGACGTCGCTCGCAGGGTCCACCTTGGAGAGATCAGGGATCTCGCCGTATCCAGCGTTGAGCTTGGTGACGTCCTTGAGCTTCAATTCCTTGACGATGTCGCTGACCCAGCCTTCGCCGAAGGATTCCCAGGCCAGCGTGGTGACGGGCCGCGCACCGAGCAGCGACCACAGCGCCATCTCGACCGCGCCGGTGTCGGACGCCGGCACGATGCCGATGCGGTAATCGGCGGGCACTTCAAGCACTTCGCGGGTCAGGTCGATCGCGAGCTTGAGCTTGGTCTTGCCGACCTTCGCGCGATGCGAACGGCCGAGCGCTGCGTCCTTGAGATTTTGGGCGTTCCAGCCGGGGCGCTTGGCGCAGGGGCCGGAGGAGAAATGCGGCACGTTCGGCCGCGAAGCGGGCTTCGCTACAGTCATCGTCTACCCTTCCAGATAGTAAGCCTCCCGTTGGGGGGAGGTGTCCCGCCGCGGCTGATACGGGAATCGGGAAGAGCAGTCAAGGAAGTTCCGGCGCTTCACCCTGGCGTGATGGCTCCGCCGGCACGACACCGGGGGACGCGACGGGCGCGAGCGCGTTCAGTAAGTCCGTGGCCTCGCTGATCAATTGCGCGGCGCGGCGGCGGCTGCCGACTTTCAAAATGCATTTGTCATCGGCCTGCACGACGTAATCGTTGCCGACCTTGATCATGGAATAGCTTGTCATCGAAATCCCCGAACCGACCCGAGCCCGGTGTGAGACGCTGCCGTAGCACCCTTCGTTCCCCAATCAACGTGAACGACGAACGGGTAGTTTATCAGCCCTTAAGATGAACGAACGCGCGATCGGATTTCGTTGATCGCGCAACGGCTGCCACGGGCTGCATCAAAACCGCACAGTCATGCCGGCGTGGCTCAACGCAAATCCAAGGCGCTTGTAGAAGCGCTGCGCATCCACGCGGCTCGAATGCGTCAGCAATTCGACCAGGTTGCAGCCGCGTGCTTTCGCTTCCGTCACGGCCCATTGCACCAATTGCTCGCCGATGCCGCGGCTGCGGCAATCGGTGGCAACGCGGACATCCTCGAGCAGACCGCGAATGCCGCCTTGCGAGCTGATGCCTGCGAGCACCGCGAGTTGCAGGCAGCCAACCACCCTGCCTTCGCTCTCCGCAACCACGAGCGTGAGATTGGCATCGCGCTCGACCCGCTCGAAGGCCTGGTAGTAGACGGCAGGCAGGGGATCCTCGACCCGCTCGCGGGCGCGGCCGAGATGATCGTCGGCGAGCATAGCCACGATCGCCGGAACATCCTCGCGGCGCGCGGGACGAATGAACACGGACTTGTCGCTCATGCGGAAAACTCCGGGCTAAACGCAAGGGGCTCAACGCGCCGGCGGCAGGCCAAGACAGGCCTCGGCTTCTGCAATCCAGCGCCGGATGGCGGCGTAACGGCCGAGATCGAAGCCACCTTCATGCGCCAGGCGCGTATAAGCGAGCAGCGAGACGTCGGCGAGCGAAACCGCATCACCGATGAAGAAGCGACTCGTTCCGAGATGCTGCTCCATGCGCTCGAGCGCCGCATGACCGCGCTTGACCTTGTCAGGGTCGAGCTCGGAAGCATCCTTGCCGAGATACACCAGTTGGAAGCGGCACACCGCGATATAGGGTTCGTGGCTGTACTGCTCCCAGAACAGCCACTCGTCCATTTTGGCAGCGACAAAGGCGTCGCGCGGAACAAGCGCACTGTCGCGGGCGAGATAGCGGATGATGGCGTTGGACTGCGCCAGCGTGCGGCCGTCGTCGAAAGCCACGGTCGGCACCTGGCCGGCGCCGTTCATCTTCAGGAACTGCGGCGTGCGCGTCTCGCCCTTGCGGGTGTCGATCTCGATCCAGCGATAGGGCAATGCGAGATGATCGCACACCCACTTCACCTTCAGGCAATTGCCCGAATTGCTGTCGCCGTAAATCCGCATCGCGCCGCCCCATGCCGGGCGACAGAGCATCAGGACGTAACCGGCCTGTCAACCGCGACGCGGGGAAGCCGCGCCTAGAACTTGTAGCCGAGGCCGGCACGAACGGTGTTGATGCTGGTGTCGACCTGGGAGGTGAAGCGAATGTATTCCCACTCCGCCCGCATGAAGAGACCGCCAACCAGGTTGACGTCCATGCCGAGACCGGCCGTATAGCCGTAGATCAGGTGGTTATGCTGGGTATCGTTCGCCGACAGCGGCTGCAGCGGCGTAAAAAAAACTCCGTCGGTGCTGACCGCATCGGTGACGTGAACCGACCGCGAGATGTCGGCCTTGCCGAGGGCGAGCCCGCCGAATACGTAGGGCAGGAAACAGCCCCAGGAATAAGCCGCGCGTCCACGGAACGTCGCCATGTCCGAGATCGCGATCGCGGCCGAGGACGTTACCGCAACGTCGTGAAAGGAGCCGTCGGAAAGCTTGCTTCCGCTGACGAGCTCCTTGAACGCATTGGATGAGCCGCCAAAAGAGCCGTGCAGATAGCTCATTTCGAGACCGTAGACGACGTCTTCCCACTGCTCGTTATACCCGAAGAAGGCACCATAGCCGCTGGCGCGGCTCGATTGCTTGCCGAGCCCGAGATTCCATTGCGAGACCTGCATCTGCTCGATCACGTTATGGTCGAGCAAGGCGGCAAGCATGTTGGCGTTCGTGCCACTGAAGCTTTCGTCCGAGGCTCCATAGCCGCCCTGGGCACCGGCATAGAAGCCCTGCCAGATGACGTTGGAGTTGCTCAGTCCGTCGGTCAGCGCGCCGCGCAGGACGGGGAGATCCGGCATATCGGCCGCGTGTGCGACGGATACCGATCCCAAAATCGCCGCTGCCAACAAAAGCCTACGCATTGCAACGCTCCATTGAACTCGAACTCTCCGTGATCATGGCCCGTTAACCTTAACCAATGGTTGCGCCTGGGGCTTTCGTCGCCGCCAGGCCATGAAAAATGCGCAAAGCGAAAACGGCGCGGGATGATCCCGCGCCGTTAAGACAGATTAACCGATGAGGCTTGCGATCAGCCCTTGGTGACGAGCGGCGGCGGCGCGTAGACCGGCGGGCTGTTGAGATCCCAGCGCACGCCGAGCTTCACATCGTGCGAGGTGATGTCGTTGAATTTGAACGTGTTGCCCCGGGTGAAGCCCGTGAAGTCTGAAATGGCGCCAGTGGTGCCGCTTCCGAGATCAACGTAGCTGTAGGCCAATTCGAGGGTCATGCTCTGGCTAACCTTGTAGGCCAGACCGGCGTGGGCTGCCCAGGCGAAATTCCACTTGGACCCGCTCGCTGCGGTCGCGTAGCTCGGAAATGCTCCGTTGGTAACGGTCGGGCCCGCTGCGACAAACGGCGAAACGGCACCGGTGTCGGTGAAGTTTGAAATATTGACGCGCGCTGCGCCGACGCCAGCACCGATGAACGGGGTGATACACCACCACGTGCCCAGGTCGACATAGGCGTTGGCCAGGAAAAGCAATTCCGATTTGCTGGCGCTGTAGTTATCGATTCCGGAGTAACCTACGCCGTAGGCGGAAGCCTGGAAGACATCCGAGCCTTTGAAGTTGGAATTGCCGCGGTATTGACCGGTAAAATCCGTGCGGAACCAGCTGTTGACCCGATAGCCGACGCCGAGGCCGTAGATTCCCGCCGCGTCGAAACCTGTCGTCTCGTTGAGCGAACTGACCTGGGAGTAAGCTGCGGGATCGGACTTCCTGATGTTCTTCACGCTCTGATTGCTGAAGCCGATGTCGCCACGCAGATACCAGCCGCCGAAGTCGGCGGGCGGGGGCGGCGCGTACATGGGGGGCGGAGCCGCGATCGGCATATCGGCGGCGAATGCCATCGACGAGATCAGTGATGCCGCACCCGCGGCAAGGAGAGACTTAACGCTACGCATTGGCTTCGTCCTTATGGCCGGTGAGGCTCAATACGAGCGCCTCACGTTCTGGAAACTCACGGGCCGGACGATGGCACCAAACTCTTAAGCGCCACTTAACCCTAATTTTTAAGGTTGATTTTTTCTCTACCTGCACGCGGATGCCGCGCAAGCGTTGCAAAAATGCGGCGCTTGCACGCCGCAATTGCTAACGATTGGTGAAGCCGCGTGGCGGCAAGGGAGGAACTGTTAACGCGCGTGCCGTGGCAGTTTTGGCAGGAACACGGCAAGCAGGCCGATCGCCGGCAGGTAGGCGCAGACCTGATAGACGAACTCGATCGACGTATGGTCGGCGACCTTGCCGAGCACGGCCGCCCCCAGGCCGCCGATGCCGAACGCGACGCCGAAGAACACGCCGGAGATCATGCCGAAGCGATGCGGCACCAGTTCCTGCGCGAACACGATGATCGACGACGTCGTCGAGGAGATGATGAGGCCGATGATCACCGACAGCACTGCGCTTGCATAGAGCCCGGCATGGGGCAGCGCCAGCGTGAACGGCAGCGCGCCGAGAATCGAAATCCAGATCACGATCTTGCGGCCGAAGCGATCGCCGAGCGGTCCGCCCAGGAACGCGCCGACCGCGTTGGCCGCCAGGAAAATGAAGAGGTAGATCTGCGCCGCCTGCGTCGACACGCCGAAGCGGTCGATCAGATAGAAGATGTAGTAGCTCGACAGGCTCGAGACGTAGAGCTGTTTCGAGAACAGCAGCGCCACCAGCACGAGAAGCGCAACAGCGACGCGGCGCGAGCTCGGGGCATCAGGATGGGCCTGAACCGCCGCCGTCTTCCTGGCCTTGATCTGCGGTTCGTACCAGCGGCCGATGCGCCAGAGGATGATGATGGCAAGGCCCGCGATCGAAGAGAACCAGGCGATGCTGCCTTGACCGAACGGCACGACGATGAGGGCTGCGAGCACCGGCCCCATCGAGGTACCGAAACTGCCGCCGAGCTGGAACACCGATTGCGCGAAGCCATAACGCCCCCCGGAGGCAAGCCGTGCGATACGGGCGGATTCGGGATGGAACACCGCGGAGCCGAGACCGACCAGCGCAGCCGCGATCAGGATGATGAGATATTGGTGCGCGGCGCTGAGCAGCAGCAGGCCGAAGAAGGTCGAGGCCATCCCGATCGACAGCGAGTAAGGCTGCGCCTTCTTGTCGGTGTAGTGGCCGACCACCGGCTGCAGCAGCGACGCCGTGAACTGGAACGCCAGCGTGATCATGCCGATCTGCGCGAAGTCGAGCGCGTAGGTGTCCTTCAGGATCGGATACACCGAGGCGATCAGCGACTGCATGGTATCGTTGAGGAAGTGCGAGAAGCTGATGCCGGCGAGCACGACATAGGCCGGCCCCGCGGCCGCCTTGGCGGCAGGCGCGACGTCGCTGACGACGACGGGCTCGGTGAGCGTTTCCTCTGAGACGACGACAGGCTTGTTCAATGCAGCATCCCGGCGCGGCAGATTGCCGCGACCTCACAGGTACGATGCTGGCGGCAGCCGATCCACCGCCAATCGCAAATGGCTGGGATGCGCGATGGAGCTCCGGCGTTCACCTCTCCCCGCTGGAGAGAGGTGAAGAACCGCGTACGCGGAAACCGGTGTGCCTCAAGCCGCAGCCTGCCCCAGCGCGGAGACGATGGTGTCGACGACGTCCTCGACCAGGATGCGGTCCTCGCCCTCGCCCATGACGCGGATCACGGGCTCGGTGCCCGACGAGCGGATCAACAGACGGCCATGGCCGTTGAGCCGCTTCTCGCCGTCCGAGATCGCCGACTTGACATCGGAATCATCGAGCGGCTTGCCGCCCTTGTGACGGACGTTCTTGAGGATCTGCGGCAGCGGATCGAAGCGATGGCAGACCTCCGACACCGGCCGGCGCAGCTTCTGCACGACCGCGAGCACCTGAAGCGCGGCAACGAAGCCGTCGCCTGTCGTGGCGTAGTCGGACAGGATAATGTGGCCGGACTGCTCGCCGCCGAGATTGTAGCCGCCGTTCAGCATCTGCTCGAGCACGTAGCGGTCGCCGACCGGCGTGCGCACGAGATCGAGACCCTGCCCTTTCAGGAAGCGCTCGAGGCCGAGATTGGACATCACGGTGGCTACGATGCCCGGACGCGAGAGGCGGCCGTCTTCCTTCCAGCTCTGCGCGATCACGGCCAGCAGCTGGTCGCCGTCGACGACATGGCCGCGCTCGTCGACCAGGATGACGCGGTCGGCGTCACCGTCGAGCGCGATGCCGATGTCGGCGCGCATCTCGCGCACCTTCTTCGACAGCGCTTCCGGCGAGGTCGAGCCGCAATCCTTGTTGATGTTGAAGCCGTCGGGCTCGACGCCGATCGGCACGACGTCGGCGCCCAATTCCCACAGGGCTTCCGGCACCACCCTGTAGGCAGCGCCGTTCGCGCAATCGACCACGACGCGCAGGCCGTCGAGCGAGAGATCGCGCGGCAGCGTGCGCTTGGCGAATTCGATGTAACGATCATGCACGCCGTCGATACGGCGGGCGCGGCCCAGGCTCGCACTTTGCGCGAGCCGCTTCTCGATCGGCTCGTCGAGCAGCTGCTCGATCTGCTTCTCGACATCGTCCGAGAGCTTGAAGCCCTGGGGGCCGAACAGCTTGATGCCGTTATCCTCGAACAGATTGTGCGAGGCCGAGATCATGACGCCGAGATCGGCGCGCATCGACTTGGTCAGCATCGCCACCGCCGGCGTCGGCATCGGCCCGACCAGCAGCACGTCCATGCCGACCGAGGTGAAGCCCGCGACCATCGCGTATTCGATCATGTAACCGGACAAACGGGTGTCCTTGCCGATCACGACCCGGTGGCGGTGATCACCGCGCTGAAACGCAAGGCCCGCGGCCTGGCCGACCTTGAGCGCGAGCTCCGGCGTGATCAGTCCGTTGGCGCGGCCCCTGATACCGTCCGTCCCGAAATATTTGCGGCTCATATCGTCCCCCACGCAACAACCAGGGATCCCCAAGACAAGCTGCGGCTGCCCTGGCGGGCCCCGCATCCCTGATTTGCTGGGCGTGTTATAGAGCCATCGGGGCTAATTTGGTTTCAAAAAATGTGATTAATCATTACGGGGCCAGGAGCCGCCATCGCCCCTGCAACCCATTGTTAACACTATGTATCATGGCTGGAACGCTGGAACGAGAGGGAACCGCCCCTAGTCCGTCCGCTTTACATGACCATCCGCGCGGCTTGGCGCCGGCTGGGTCACGTTGACGGGATCGGAGCCCGGAAAGGTCTCTTCCAGACCCTCCTCCAGCGCATCCTCGAGGTCCTGCTTTTCCTTGATCTCTTCCGGTGAAGGTCCGGCGTGCGGCTTGGTCATGACGCCCTCTCGCAAACGATTTGGCTGTGCATCCAACCATGCTAGATGACCCCTCGATCTTCCGATGCAAGACGCCTGGGACAAGACGGGCTGGGGAACGTTCATGAAGCACATCACCTGTATCGACGATCTTCGCGCGCTGCATAAACGCCGCGTGCCGAAGGCGTTCTTCGACTATTGCGACCGCGGCTCCTATTCCGAGGAAACGCTGCGCGCCAACCGCGAGGACCTGCAGGCGATCAAGTTCCGCCAGCGCATCCTGGTCGACGTCTCCAAGCGCGACACCTCGACCACGATCCTCGGCGAGCCCTCGACGATGCCGCTGATCCTGGCGCCGGTCGGCCTGCTCGGCATGCAGCATGGCGATGGCGAGATTCACGCCTGCCGCGCGGCGCAGGCCGCCGGCATCCCGTTCACCCAATCGACGATGTCGATCTGCTCGATCGAGGATATCGCCGCCGCCGTCGACAAGCCGTTCTGGTTCCAGCTCTACGTGATGAAGGACCGCGGCTTCATCAAGGATCTGGTCCAGCGCGCGATCGCCGCGAAGTGCAGCGCACTGGTGCTGACGGTCGACTTGCAGGTGATCGGCCAGCGCCACGCCGACATCAAGAACGGCATGACCATTCCCCCGGAATGGTCGCTGTCGAAGTTCTTCGATTTCGCGACCAAACCGGCCTGGGTCTCCGGTGTGCTGCAGGGCAAGCGCCGCACCTTCGGCAATATCGCGGGCCATGTGAAGAACACCGAGGACCTCAACCGGCTCGCCGAATGGACCGCCTCTCAGTTCGACACCTCCTTGAACTGGAAGGACGTCGAGTGGATCCGGAGCATCTGGCCGGGCAAGCTCATCATCAAGGGCATTTTGGACGTCGAGGACGCCGAGGAAGCGGCCAAGACCGGCGCCCAGGCGCTGGTGGTCTCGAACCATGGCGGCCGCCAGCTCGACGGTGCGCCGTCCTCGATCGAGGTGCTGCCGGAGATCGTCGACACCGTCGGTGAGAAGATGGAGATCATGTTCGACGGCGGCATCCGTTCCGGCCAGGACGTGATGCGCGCGCTCGCGCTCGGCGCAAAGTCCTGCATGATCGGCCGCGCCTATGCCTATGGCCTGGGTGCCGGCGGCCAGGCCGGCGTGGCGAAGGCGATCGACATCATCCAGAAAGAGCTGCTGACCACGATGGGCCTGTGCGGCGTCAACAGGATCGACGAGATCGACGAGCACATCATCGCGGAGGCACCGTAACGTGTCGGAGGGTGCGCAAGGCGTCAGCGCGCCCACCGCCTCCTCGGGACTTGCGGCGATCAGACGCGGCAACCCCGCCCGACCGCCGCTAGTCCGGCGTACGTCGATCACATCGGCGGGGTCAGGCCGTCACGGCCGACGCTGACGCGGTTGGTCTCGAACGAGCCATCGGGCAACTGCTTCATGAAGGCGATGATCTTGGCGCCGGCCTTCAGCTCGGACTTGTCGCCAGGCACGAAGGTCACGACCGGCGTCATATCGGAAACGAACACCTTCTTCTCGCCGTCCTTGTACTTCACCAGCAGCGTATGGCCGTCATTGCCGACCACGCTCTCCGACACCGTGGCATTGGTCATGCTCGAGTTCGGCTTGAGATCGTAGGGCCGCGAGCCCTCGCCGGTGCCGCGCATGCTCTCCGGAAACACGTGAACCTCGAGGGCGTTGTTGCCGCCGCCAGGCCCCGGCACGGTGGTGGCGCCGACGAAAGAGCCGACCTTGATGTCGGCGAGCGAAATCTTGGCGACGCCGGCGATGCGCGCGTCGGAAGCGATACGCAGCTTGACGTCCTCGCCGGAGCGCGACTTGACCTGCATCGTGTCGCCATCGACGCTCTCGATCGTGCCGCGCACGCGGGTCGGCACCGGCGCCTTTTGCGCGACGGCGGCAAGGGTGGAAGCAGCCACCATCGCAACAGCGATGAGCGGGCGTGTGAAACTGGCACGTTGGATCGTCATTGATGTCTCCGGATAGTCCCCACGGAGGTAGAACGCCGGAGACGGCGCACTATTCGCTCAAGTCTTTGTGAGATCGGCCTCGACCAGCGCGCGCAACTCGGCTGTCACCAGTGGCCGCTGGCCGAACCACAGTTCGAAGCCGCGCACGGCCTGGTGCAGGAGCATGCCGAGCCCGTCGGCGGTCCTCAACCCGCGGGCGCCGGCGGCCGCGAGCAGCGGCGTCACCAGGGGGACGTAGACGAGGTCGGCGACCACGGCGTCAGACGGCAGGCGGGCCACATCGACCTCGAGCGCGCCCTGGCCGTGCATGCCAAGCGAGGTCGTGTTCACGAGAAGTTTTGCGCGCGCCAGGACCTCGTTGATCCCGTCCCACGACAGCGGAAGCACCTTCGGCCCGAACTGCGCGGCCAGCGCCTCGGCCCGCGCCGGCGTGCGGTTGGCGAGATGAACGCGCGTGAAGCCACGTTCGAGCAAGCCGAACACGACCGCGCGCGAGGCGCCGCCGGCTCCCAGCACCAGTGCCTCGTCGGCCGCGTCCCAAAGGCGCGCGCTGGCGTCGAGATTGCCGAGAAAGCCCTCGACGTCAGTGTTCGTGGAACGCAGCTCACCATCGGCAAACCACAATGTGTTGGCCGCGCCCACGGCCCTGGCACGCCCGTCCGGGCTCGACAGCGCCATCACGCCTTCCTTGTGCGGGATGGTGACATTGGCGCCGACGAAGCCGCGCAACGACAGCCGCAGGACGAAATCCCTGAGGTCCTCGGGCGGAACAGCCTCGATGACGTAGCCGCCTTCGATGCCGAGCGTACGCAGCCAGTAACGATGGATCAGCGGCGAGCGCGAATGCGCGGCCGGCCATCCGATCAAGCAGGCCGCTGGAGCCTTGGTCACGTTCATCCTTTGCCTCGGGTCAAGTTCGAGCGCGATCCATTTCGCGTCCGGCCGGCCCTGTCAAGCAGGCGGGGCTATGCCGTGGCTTCGGTCGCGCCCGAGGCTGCCTTGATATCCGCGACCGCGCGCTCGATGGTCTGACGATAACGCGCGCGTCGCGGGCTCACTCCGTGCGTCAGCAATGCGCGGCGGACCGTGGGCGAAGCCCCCGTGATGAACAGCCGGATGCCCTGGCGCTGGGCCTTGGCTGCGACGCGCCCCAACACATTCGCCGCGGTGGAGTCCAGGAACGGCACCGCCGCGAAATCGACGACGAGCGCCTTGCGCCTGTCCGCGACGCCCTCGAGCACGCCTCCGATGGCCGAAGCCGCGCCGAAGAAGAACGCGCCGGTGATGCGGTAGACCAGCACGTCGGGGTCGACCGCGAGTGCGGAATCGTAAGGCACGCGCTCGCCATTGCCATCGTCGGCGCGGTCGGCCACCACCAGCGGCGACCGCTGCTCGATGCCGGTCATCTCTGCCATGCGATGGATGAACAGCACCGCACCGAGCGCGAAGCCGACCAAGATGCCTTCGGTCAGGTCGCGGAAGATGGTCAGCAGGAAGGTTGCGAGCAGCACGATTGCATCGCCCCGGGAGGAACGCAGCAGCGTCGCGAATTCGTGCTTCTCCGCCATGGTCCAGGACACCACGACGAGAACGGCGGCGAGCGCGGCCAGCGGGATATAGCTCGCAAGCGGTGCTGCGATCAGCATGAACAGCAGCAGAAAGAGCGAGTGCAGCATGCCCGCGAGCGGGCCGCGGGCGCCGGCGCGGATATTGGTCGCGGTGCGCGCGATCAGCCCGGTGACGCAGATGCCGCCGAACAGCGCGGCGCCGATATTGGCGGCACCTTGCGCCACCAGCTCGCAATTGGAGCGATGGCGGCGGCCCGTCATGCCGTCGGCCACCACCGCCGACAACAGCGATTCGATGGCCGCGAGCAGCGCGAACGAGATCGCATCCGGCAGCACCGCCGCCGCCTTCGCGAGTGAGAACGCCGGCAGCGCCGGTGACGGCAATTCGCGGGGAATGCCGCCGAAGCGGCTACCGATGGTTTCGATCGGCAGCGACAGCACAGCCGACGCGACCGCCGCGAGCACGACCGCGATCAGGATTCCGGGCCAGGACGGCCGCCAGCGCCGCAGGCCGGCGATGACAGCGATGCTGACGACAGCGACGCCGAGCGCAGATGGATTGACGGTGTGCAGACCACCCGCGAGCGCGACGAGCTTTGGCACGAACTCGCTGGGTTCTTTTCCGGCGAGCGTGATGCCAGCGAGATCGCGCAGCTGGCTCGCAAAGATGATGATGGCGATGCCGGCCGTGAAGCCGATGGTCACCGGATAGGGAATGAACTTGATGTAGGTCCCGATGCGCAACAGGCCCGCGGCGATCAGGACCATGCCGGCCATCAGGGTGGCGAGGATGACGCCGTCGACGCCGTGGCGCTCCGCTGTCACCGCGACCAGCACGATGAAGGCGCCCGCGGGCCCGCCGATCTGAAACCGGCTGCCGCCGAGCAGCGACACGATGAAGCCGCCGACAACGGCCGTATAAAGGCCGCGATCCGGCGTCACGCCCGATGCGATCGCGATGGCCATCGACAGCGGCAGCGCGACGATGGCGACGGTCAGCCCTGCGAACACGTCGGCGCGGAAATCCGCGAAGCCATAGCCTTCGCGCCAGACGGTGACGAGTTTCGGCAGATAGAGTTCGGCGAAAGTCGGCCGACGCAACTGACGCAGTTCGCCTGCGTGATCGCTCGTGATGCTCATGTCGGCAAAGTGCTCCGCTGGCCCCACAATGCTTCGGCGCATCGTGCAGCGCGCGCGACGATGCGTTAGTCCATCTTGATCGCGGGCACGATCATCGCGATCATGCCCCCACGCGACGCGGCGGCCCCGGCTCCTTCAGGCGAACGCCGCGTCCGCCGCTGTCGCTGCGGGCCTGTTCGCCGATCAACTCGACGCCGGCCCGGTCGAACGCCTCGACGACCCTCATCAGGGTCTCGACCACGCCGCGCACATTGCCGGTCGAGGCCTCCATCCGCTGGATTGTCGGCAACGACACGCCGGCAAGCTCGGCCAGGGTTTTCTGATCAATGCCGAGCAGCGCACGGGCCGCCCGCATCTGGAATGACGTGATCACCTTAGCCTCACGTACCAGCTACTATAAGTGATATTTTACGCGTATACAATGATGTAAAATACATCATGTTGAAGGCGAATGCAAGCCTCTCCTCATTGCGAGCGAAGCAATCCAGGAATCCGTTCGCGGAAAGACCCTGGATTGCTTCGCTTCACTGGCAATGACGGGTGGTCAGATCATCGCTCCCCGCTCTCCCTCTCCCGTGAAACAGAGAGAGAGAGAGAGAGAGAGAGAGAGACGGGCTCCTGACCAATCACGCCGCGTGCTGATGCGCGGCGATGATCTGGTCGGCGGCACGGCCGGTCACCTCGGCCATGTGGTCGAACTGACGGGTGAAGCTGCCGGCGCCTGCCGTGGCCGAACGCAGCTCGACGATGAGCTCGCCGATCTCGGCTTCCGGCATCATGGCACGGACGCTATCCCAGCCACTCCAGCCGTCGCGGGTGTCGAAACCGAGGATCTGGCCGCGCCGCGCCGACAGGATCGCATTGATCTTGGCGGTGGCATCGGTCGGACAGACGATCTCGACGACGTGGATCGGCTCCAGCAATACCGACTGGCATTGCGGCAGGCCTTCGTTGAGCCCGATCCGCGCCGCCGTACGGAAGGCGAGATCGGAGGAATCGACGCTGTGATAGGAGCCGTCGGTCAGCGTCACCTGCACATCGGTCACGGGGAAACCGAGCGGGCCGCGCGCGAGCCCGTCGACCACACCCTCTTCCACCGCACCGATATAATTGCGTGGCACCGCGCCGCCGACGACCGTCTCGGCGAACTTGAAGCCCTCGCCGCGCGGCAGCGGCTTGATCTCGAGCACGACGTCGCCGAACTGACCATGACCGCCGGACTGCTTCTTGTGACGGCCGCGCTGGGTGATCGACTTGCGGACGGTCTCCTGGTACCCGATCGCGGGCGGATGCGAGGAGATCTTGACGCCGAAGCGATCGCGCAACCGCTCGCTGGCGACGCGCAAGTGCATCTCGCCCTGCCCCCACAGCACGGTGTCGTGAGTCTGGGCATTCTGCACGACGATGAGCGAGGGATCCTCTTCGTGCAGCCGCATCAACGACTGACCGAGCTTGACGTCGTCCTTGCGGTCGGTGGCCGCAACCGACATGGCGAGCACCGGTGGCGTCGGCTCCGACGCCGTGAGTGCAGCCGGCGCGGTCTTGCCGCTCGACACGGTGTCGCCCGTCTTGACGGGATCGAGCTTGGCCAGCGCCACGGTGTCACCGGCTTCGGCCGAGGTCCGCTTGCTGTCGTAAGCGCCGCTCACCGCGAGGATGCCGGAGATACGGCTCGTTGCACCGGAGGAGGATTGCAGCGTGGCACCGTCGTCGAGATGGCCGGAGAGCAGCCGCGTCAGCGACAGCTTTCCTCCGTGCTGCGAGTGCAGCGTCTTGAACACGAAGCCGAGCGCGTCCTTGGTCTCGGGCGCGCCGAGACGTTTTGCGGTCTCCGCGATTCCCGGCGCCTCGTGGCGCAGCGCCTTCATCAGGCGCAGCACGCCGTTTTCGCGCGCGGCGGCACCGAGCAGCACGGGACAGATCAGCCCTTCGCGCAATTCGCGGGCAAGATCGTCGAACACCGCATCACGCGGCGGCTGGATGTCCTCGAGCAGTTGCTCCATCAGCGCATCGTCGTGATCGGCGAGCTTCTCCAGCATCGAGAAGCGCGCTTCCTTCTCCCGATCGAGATTGCCTCCGTCGAGCGCGACCACTTCGGAGGCCCTGTGCTCGCGATAAATGAACGCACGTTCCAGTGCGAGATCGACAAAGCCTTCGATCAGCTCGTTTTTCCAGATCGGGATCTGGCGCAGCACCAGCGGCACGCGCGAAGCGGGCTGGAGCATCGCGAGCGTCTCACGGATGCGCTCGTTGGCGCGGTCGATCTTGTTCAGGAACAGGAAACGCGGAATCTTCAGCTCCTCCAGCTCGCGCAGGATGATCTGCAGCTGCGGCAGCTTCTTCTCGTCGGCCTCGCAGACCACGATGGCGGCGTCGACCGCGGGCAAAGCGGCGCGCATGTCGTGGGCGAACTCAACGGACCCGGGACAATCCAGGAAAGTGTAGCTGTCGCCCATGAAGTTCGTGCTCGCGGCAGTGAGCCCGACGGTCATCTTGTGCTGACGCGCCTCGGGCGTGGCGTCGCCGACGGACGTTCCGGCATCGACACTGCCGGCGCGGGGGATTGCGCCCGTACGCGCCAGGATCGCTTCGAGAAGTGTGGTTTTACCTGCTTGGAAAGGGCCCACCAGCGCAATGCACCGTGGACCTCGGGGACTTCTGACGTCTTGTCCCATTCGCCGCCTCCTTGGTGTGGAGCTCGGCCCATGATTGGGTCGGCAAGCGCAGATGCTCTGCCCCTCCCCGAGATTTGGCAAGCATCAAACGTCGCTGCGGTGCGTCGTCAGTTCGATTAGGTCCTGACTGTTGGCGTTCCCCCTTTCCCCAGTTGGGAGACGTGAAAGCGGCACCGCCATTGACGCGTCTCAGCGACCCGGACGCAGTTCCAGGCTTTCGAGTCCGGCCGCGACGTTGAGGCCGACCTGGCCCTGCACGCTGAGCGGCTGGAGCGCGATCGAATTGTTGGAGCCGCCGACCAACACGTTTCCACCGAGGCCGACCCCGACCGAGGCGCTGCCCTGCGCGCCCGCGTAATTGCCGGAGAGATCGCCGGGGCCGAGCCGGTTGACCGGCGCGAACACGCCCCAGGCCAGCGTGGTTTCCTGGGTGATGCCGATGTCGAGGCCCACTTTGCGGATTGTCGCGACATAGCGGTCTTCAGGCAGGCCGTCGGCGCGCAGCACGCAGCCGAGATTGGTCACCGATCCCACCACGAAGCCGATGCTGGCACCGCCGCGGCATTCGAGCACCCCGACCTGCACCAAGCGCGACTGAGCGCTGGCGCTCGCGATGGAGGCAACGAGGCTCGCGGCAGCGAGCCCGGCGAGGAGGAATGAGCGGCGCATGAATGTCTCCGGCGATGAATGTGATGCAGGCAAAGAGGCACGGCAGGCGGCCGCACCGGCGTTCTATGCCACAAGTGGCGTGAGCGTGCCAGATCGCTCGAATGTGAAGGAAAAAGGGCCCACATCAGGCGGGCCCTTCCGTATCGGATCGTTACTTCAGGCTCAGCGCAGATTGCCGCAGAAGCGCTGGATACGCTTGCAGGCGTCTTCGAGGTCGGAGGTCTTGGTCGCGTAGGAGATGCGGAAGGCCGGGCCGAGGCCGAAGGCCGAACCCTGCACGACGGCGACGCCTTCGGTTTCCAGGAGCTCGGTGACGAACTGCTCATCGTTCGAGATCACGTTCCCCGACGGCGCCTTCTTGCCGATCGTGCCGGCGCAGGACGGGTAGACGTAGAACGCACCTTCGGGACGCGGGCACTCGATGCCGTTGGCCTGGTTGAGCATGGAGACGACGAGATCGCGACGCTCCTTGAACACCTTGTTGTTGGCCGCGATGAAGTCCTGCGGACCGTTCAGCGCTTCCACCGACGCCCACTGCGAGATCGAGGACGGGTTCGAGGTCGATTGCGACTGGATGGTCGACATCGCCTTGATCAGATGCGCAGGACCACCGGCGTAGCCGATACGCCAGCCGGTCATGCAATAGGCCTTCGACACGCCGTTCACGGTGAGCGTGCGGTCGTAGAGGCTGGGCTCGACCTGCGCGACGGTGGTGAACTGGAAGTCGTCGTAGACGAGATGCTCGTACATGTCGTCGGTCATCACCCAGACATGCGGATGCTTGACCAACACGTCGGTGAGCGCCTTCAGCTCGGCCCTGGTGTAGGCGGCGCCGGTCGGGTTCGACGGCGAGCACAGGATGACCCATTTGGTCTTCGGCGTGATCGCGCGATCGAGCGCCGCGGCCTGCAGCTTGAATCCGTCAGCGGCGGTGCAGACCACCGGCACCGGCTCGCCGCCGGCGAGCGCTACCATTTCAGGATAGCTGACCCAATAGGGCGCCGGGATGATCACCTCGTCGCCCGGGTTGATGGTCGCCATCAGCGCGTTGTAGAGCACCTGCTTGCCGCCGGTGCCGACGATGATCTGGTTCGGCTTGTAGGCGACACCGTTCTCGCGCTGAAACTTCGCGATGATCGCGTCCTTCAGCTCGGGAATGCCGTCCACCGCGGTGTACTTGGTCTTGCCTGATTCGATGGCGTGGATCGCCGCCAGCTTGATGTTGGCCGGCGTGTCGAAATCGGGCTCGCCGGCACCGAGGCCGATGACGTTGCGGCCCGCCGCTTTCAGCGCGCGTGCTTTATCCGTGACCGCGATGGTCGCGGACGGCTTCACACGGTCGAGCGCAGCGGCAAGGAAGGACATCGTCATCTCCTGACAAGCGTCGTGAACCCTTTGCTCACGACTCCAATTGTGGGAATGAAGACACCCTAAAACGTGTGCCGCAGCACCGCAAGAAACTTCGGCCCGATCTCGGAAAAGTTTATGGGACCTCAGCGTTTCAAGCTCGATTTCCCGCAATTTTCCGCAACTTTACCGGGCAAACCCCTCATATCCGGCAAGGCTTGTCCTCGGAGCAATCGTGCGTGTGCCATGAGCCGTCATGCCCGGGCTCTTGTCCCGGACATCCACGTTCTGCGCGTCGCGCGGCAAGGCGTGGATGGCCGGGCCATAGCCGAGCGGAAGCGACGCCGTCCTTCGGACGGCTTTGCCCGGCCATGACGATGTGGCGACTTCAGCGTACTCTACGCACGACCGCGCGACGCGATGAGTTCTGCATGTTGACGCAAGCGTGATCTGATTTGCAGCGTCGCACGAACATGATCTTTCCTGGAGTTGCAGTGCGGTAGAGTTTTCCAGTTTTTCTATTGAGCGGCCCTTGCGGCGGATTCGCATCGGCATCATTGTTTAGCCGCGATGCGGGACAACAAGCACCGCACCTCCCTGATCCCGGAATCGAACTCCCAGAATGTACAAGCTCTATTCGATGCAGCGCTCGGGCAACAGCTACAAGGTCCGCCTTGCGCTGGCGCTGTTGAACCAGCCTTACGAAGCGGTCGAGGTGGACATTCTGCGCGGCGAGAGCCGCACGCCTGACTTCCTGACCAAGAACCCGTCCGGTCAGGTGCCGCTGCTCGAGGTCGGCGACAACCGCTTCCTTGCCGAGTCGAATGCCATCCTCTGGTACGTTGCCGTCGGCACGCCGCTCGCACCGGAGAACCGCATCGATCGCGCCGAGGCGCTGCAGTGGATGTTCTTCGAGCAGCACGCGCTCGAGCCGAATATCGGTGCCGCCTATTTCTGGCTGTCGCTGGTCAAGGGTGGGCGCGACCTCCAGACCCACGCTCTGGAGGACTGGATGGAGCGCGGCTACGGCGCGCTCCAGGTGATGGAGAACCATCTCAAGGCCAATGCCTACTTCGCCGCGCGCCAGCTCACCGTCGCCGACATCGCGCTGTACGGCTACACCCAC
Organism: Bradyrhizobium sp. USDA 4474; assembly: GCF_054057515.1. Classification (NCBI taxonomy): domain Bacteria; kingdom Pseudomonadati; phylum Pseudomonadota; class Alphaproteobacteria; order Hyphomicrobiales; family Nitrobacteraceae; genus Bradyrhizobium; species Bradyrhizobium sp. USDA 4474. Next base: position 2,374,274 of record NZ_JBSRZJ010000002.1, read on the forward strand.
CTCGCCGACCGTTGCGACTTCGATCTCGCGCCGTTCCCGGCGATCCGGGACTGGCTGAAGCGCGTCGAGGCTGCCCCCGGCTTCGTGGCGATGGACTGGCGTCCCGCCGACATCGACAACCCCGCCAGCATCGCGGCGGGGGCTTAAATCCGGTGCAGCGTTAAGAAATAGCGGGCATTGCGTTAACCTTTGCCCCAATCCTGCCGTTTTCGACGCGATCGCTGCCCCAATATTGCCGGTTGAAATTGTGACGTTATGAGGCGTCGCGGGTGATTCGCTCGCACGTTGAAGGATTTGGACCCATGATGCGGGCGTCCGGCACGGTCGGCTTTCAGGGCCACACCGATACCGTCGCGTCTTCCCGGCTGACCAGCGCGGTCGCGGCATCGCTCGCCGTCGCCGCCCTCTCGCTGTGCCTGATCGTCACCCTCACGGTGCTGTCGACCAAGGCGAGCATGGCGATGGGCCTGCCGGTCTGATCCCGGTTTCATTCTGGATCGCCTTCAAGGTGCCGCGCGGCCCGCCGCCTATGGCATCCCGATGGGACACCGATGAAATCGCCCGTGGTCATCGTTGCAATCACCCTGACTGCGGCCATCCTGGTCGCGGCCTCGCTGTTGATTTTCGTCGGCACCCGCAAGGGCCCGGGAACGTCGACATGGAACGCGCCCGCCGCGCAACAGCGCATCATGCACGCCCATTTGGTCTAAAATCATCCGAAAGCTTTGGGCCCGCTCGCAAGCGCCCGTTAAGCGCAACAAGCGAATCCGGATTGCGCTCGCGCAACCATGGGTCAGTGTAATCGCCTTCTCGTTCAGGGAGGAACGAGCCAGGCCATGCGGTTCGAATGGCGTACCATATGCGGTCCCGTGCTGACGGTAGTGATCGCACTGCTGGCGACCCCATTCGATCGTCATGCGCTCATGCTCGCACCGCTGTTCGTCTGCATCGTGGCGTTGGCCGCTTCGCTCTCAGGCTTGGCGTCGGCGCTTGCCAGCGCCACCATCGCCGTGATCGGCACGCTGTTGCTGTCGCTCGGCGATCGTTCAACGCCGGGCATGACCGCGACCGATCTCGCTCAGCTCGCGCTGCTCGCGCTCACGACCGGCGGCACCGCCGCAATCACCGGGCTGATGCGCGAACGCCTGCTCGCTGCTTTCGCCGCCGAGCGGCACAACCACGCCAGTGCGGCACGCTTGTCGGCCGCACTCGACCAGGTCGATATCGGCATCGTGCTGCTCGACGGCGAGACCCGCGCCGAATTCATCAACCGCGCCTTCCGTGACTATTTCGCGCTGCCGGACGAAAAGGCCGACGACAAGCCGCCCTTCATCGCGCTGATGTATCACGGCCGGGACACCGACGCGTTCGATCTGCCGGAGGATGAGCTGGGTCTCTTCATCGCGCAGCGGATGGAGATGGTGCGAATCGGCGATGCCACGCCGATCAACATCGCCTTGCGCAATGGCGAGGTGCTGCGCTTCGTGTGCACCGCGCTGCCCGACGGCGGCCGCATGCTGAGCTATACGCCCGTCACCGACCTCGTGCGCCACACCGACGCGCCGGCGCGCGCCGACTATTATCGCTCGCTGCGCGATCCCCAGGGGCGCAAGCTGATCCGCCATCTTCGGCCGGCGGAGTGATGCGACGCCATTGATCGACGGACCCATCATCACGTATGAAGGCGCAGCATCGATCCACGGATTTCCCAGATGTCGCTCGCCATTCGCTCCGTCACCCGGCAGGACTACGATCAATGGCTGCCGCTGTGGGACGGCTACAATGCCTTCTACGGCCGCTCCGGCCCGACCGCGCTGGCGCCCGAAATCACACGCATGACCTGGCAGCGCTTCTTCGATGCCTATGAGCCGGTGCATGCGCTGGTCGCCGAGAGCGACGGCAAGCTGCTCGGGCTGACGCATTACCTGTTCCATCGCAGCACCACCGCGATCGAGCCGTCGTGCTATCTGCAAGACCTGTTCACGAACGAGGCTTCGCGCGGCAAGGGCGTCGCCTCGGCACTGATCTACGGCGTCTACGAGCGCGCCAGGCTCGCGGGCGCGCCGCGCGTCTACTGGCAGACCCATGAGACCAACACCACGGCACAGAGCCTCTACGACAAGGTCGCGGAACGCTCCGGCTTCATCGTCTACCGCAAGCTGTTCTGATCCTCACCACACCTGTGGATAAGTCCTGCTGTCACCGGCGCGTAACACACCGGGGTTAGGTTGCATGTGCGTCTGATCTGGCCCCCCCGTCACCGATCAAGCGCCTCAGGCGGTCCCCGTCAGTCGCCGCGTCTGACAGGGGCCGCATTTTTTTGCCTGCAATTCCGTGGCGGCATGGCTGCAACGCAGGCAAGTGCTTGCCGCTGTGTCGCAGCGCGGTCACAATGGCCGCCGGCTCTCCTTTGACAGGACCTGTCATGGAAATTCGCAATCTCGGCGGCTCCGGCCTGCGCGTGTCCGCGGTCGGGCTCGGGTGCAACAATTTCGGCCAGCGCACCGATCTGGAAACCTCGCGCAAGGTGATCCACCGCGCGATCGATCTTGGCATCACGCTGTTCGACACCGCCGATATCTATGCGGGCCAGGGCGGCTCGGAGACCGTGCTCGGCACCGTGCTCGGCGACCGCCGCAAGGACATCGTACTCGCCACGAAATATTCCAAGCCGATGGCGCCCGACGGCACCAAGCAGGGTGCCTCGCGGCGCTACATCATGAACGCTGTCGAGGCCAGCCTGACGCGGCTCAAGACCGACTACATCGATCTCTACCAGCAGCATGATTTCGATCCGCTGACGCCGCTGGAGGAGACGCTGCGCGCGCTCGACGATCTCGTCCGCCAGGGCAAGGTCCGCTACATCGGCCATTCCAACTTTCCGGCGTGGCGCATCGCCGAAGCCGAATTCACCGCGCGCGCGATGAATGTCGGCCGTTTCGTCTCGGCACAGGACGAGTACAGTCTCCTCGTTCGCGACATCGAGAAGGATTTGCTGCCCGCCGCCGAGGAATACAAGCTCGGCCTGCTGCCGTTCTTCCCGCTGGCGAGCGGTCTGTTGACCGGCAAATATCAGCGCGGCGCGGCAGCGCCCGCCGATACGCGCTTCGGCAAGGCGCCGGCGCTGCGCGATCGCTACGTCACGCCGCGCAACGAGGATACCGTCGAGAAGCTGCAGGCCTTTGCGCAGGCACGCGGCCATTCGATGCTCGAGCTCGCCTTCTCCTGGCTCGCCGCGCGTCCGCAGGTCTCGAGCGTGATCGCAGGCGCCACCCGCATCGAGCAGGTCGAGCAGAACGTCAAGGCGATCGCCTGGCGGCTGAGCGCGGACGATCGCGCCGAGATCGACAAGATCACGCTGGGATGATCGTGTCGGCGCGCCGTCATTGCGCGCCGCGCGCCACCGTCTGCATCACCTCGAAACCTTCGAACTGGGGGTGGCCGAGATACAGCGGCTTGTTGTCGCCGGCCCTGTGATGGGCAGCACGAAACGCTTCCGACTTGGTCCACGCGTCAAACGCCGCGTGATTGGCCCACACCGTATGCGACGCATACAACGTATGGTCCTCGAGCTCCGGTCCGCGCAGCAGATGGAATTCGACGAAGCCGGGCACCTTGTCCAGATGGCTGTCGCGCGACAACCAGACCTGCTCGAAGGCAGCCTCCGAGCCCTTGACGACACGGAAGCGATTCATGGCGATGTACATGGCTTGCCTCTCCTGATGCTCAGGCGATCATGTCGTCATTCCGCGACGCGCCGCAAGGCAAGGCAACGGAATGATGGAATCAAGCGACCAGCCCCTTCATCGGCCTTGCGCTTGCGCTGTCGGGGAACACCGTCTGGGCCAGCACCTGATCCGACAGGCCGAACTGGCTTTGCAGCACGCCCTTGATCACGGAGCGCAGGTCGGTGGTGGGCTTGAGGTCGCGGGCCTCGTGGAGATTGCCGGGCTTGAGGCCGGGCCAGTCTGAGATGACGCGACCGCCCTTCACGGCCCCACCGGCGAGCAACGCGATGGTGCCGGTGCCATGATCGGTGCCCTCAGTGCCGTTGATGCGCGCGGTGCGGCCGAACTCGGTGGCGACGACGACGACGGTGTCGCGCCAGCGATCGCCGAGCCCGCTTTCGAATTCGGCGAGCGCGCCGTCGAGACCGCCGAGCAGGAAGGCGAGACGTCCGACGGGGCCGCCTTCATTGGCATGCGTATCCCAGCCGTCGAAAGCGAGCGCCGCGATGCGCGGGCCATCATCGGCGGCCATCAGCTTCGCGGCGCCGCGTGCGACCTGGCGCATCTGCGCGACGGCATTGCCGGGCTTCGGCTTCATGTCGTCGCCGCTCGCAGCCTTCTCCAACTGCAGGCCCTGCGTCAGCGCCGAGGCCAGCGCCGGATCGCGATGGCGGTAGAGATCGACCAGCCGCATCGCGGTGTCGTCGTCGGCCTGCGGCAGCGCGACCGGCGCCCAGCCGACGGTCGGCGCATTGCCGCGCAGCACCAGCGGCGTGGTCGGACCGACCGCAAGTCCGCTCGACACGCGCTCGCCGCGCGGCAGCGCCTCGAGCGCACGATTGAGCCAGCCCGACTGCACGCGACCGGGGCCGGCGTAGCCGCTCTCGAGCACGTCCTGGCCGTCGAAATGCGAGCGATCGCGGTAAGGCGTCGAGACCGCGTGAATCACCGCGGCATGCTGGGCGCGGTACATGCGCGCGAATTCCGGCATCGACGGATGCAGCCCGAAGAAGGAGTCCAGCATCAGCGCGGGATGCGCGCCATCCGCCGTGAGCGCGATCGAGCCGTGCAGGCCGGCATAATCGGGGTCGCCGATCGGCGCGACGGTCGCGAGCCCATCGAGCGCACCGCGCAGGATCACCACGATCAGTCGGGGATCGCGCCCGTCGGCTGCGCGCGCGAATTTCGGCAGATAGGCCCAGGCTGCAAACGACGCGCCGCCGAGCAGAAGGCCGCGGCGCGAGGTGAGGAGCCGGTTTTCGACGCAGTCGATCATCATCATCTCCTCTGAATTTCCGGGGACATCAGCAGCAGCGCCAGCGCCTGCTGGCGCGATTCCGCGCGCTCGATGGTTTTGCGGGTTTCGACCGACGCGGCGTCCGCCGCCGCGAATTCCAGGAGGTCGAGCGGATCGATGTTGGGTCCGAGCCGCGCGCCCATCTGCGAAGCGATATCGAGCCTGAGCTTGATGCCCTCCGGCGCGGCCCAGGCCGCGGCGGTATCCGGAAAACCGTTCGGCCCGGCCGGGGTCCATAACGGCTGGCCCAGCAGGTTCAGACCATTGAGATAGAAGCCGGGATCCTCCGGCATGCGCGCGAGCAGCCGGCCGCTCGCGACCAGGAAATCATAGGGCGAGCGCATCTTGGTCAGCGGCGCTTTCCACGCCTCGTCGGAATCGACCAGCGCCGCGGCCAGTGCCTTGAGATCGCCGTCGGTCTTGACGAAGACGTCGCGCAACCGCGCAACCAGCGCCGGCGGCGGATCGTCGGCGACGAAGTGGCGAACGAGTTTGGTCGCGATGAAATTCGCCGTCGACGGATGCCGCGCAATGTCGGCAAGTGCGGCCTCGCCCTGCGCGAGACCGTTCGCTTCATAGGTTTTGCCGAGCAGCACCTGCGGCCCCGGCTGGTGCGCATTGGCGTTGAAGACGAACGCGCCGGGCGCGCCAAGCTGGCCTTTCCGGCCCGCAAAGGTCCAGCCGGTGATGATGCGCGCGAGCGAGGTGACGTCGGCTTGCGTATAGCCGCCGCCGACGCCGAGCGTATGCAGCTCCATGATCTCGCGCGCGAGATTTTCGTTCAGCCCGCGCTTGCGGTTCTGCCCGGCGCGCGAATCCGGTCCGAGCGATTGCTGGTTGTCGAGGAAGAACAGCATCGCCGGATGCTGCTCGACCGCTTGCAGCATGTCGGCGAAGCGGCCCAGGACATGCGGGCGGATCGCCTCGCGCTCGAAGGCGCCGGCCCACATCCGCGCCAGCTCGCCCTTGCTCGCGGAGATGCAGAAATGATTCGACCAGAACACGACCAGGCGCTCGGTGAAGCCGCAATCGACCAGCATCGCGCGCTGCAACCGCGCCAGCGCCTCGGCGCGAAAGGTCTTCTGGATCACGTTGAGCGGCTGTGCCGGTTTTGCAGCGGCCGGCGCGGAGACGCCAGGCTGCATGCTTTCGGGCTTCGACGTGGCGCCGGCCTGCTTCGCGTCAGCCGTCTGCTGGCCCGCGATCTCGCTGGTCACCGTGTTGAGCGAAAGATTGCGCCGCAATTGGTTGTCGGCCTTCTGCTCGGCGGGCGGCGCGGGCGCTTCGGCCGGCGTGGCCACCTTCGCGGCTTCGCGCGCCTGTTTGACCTCGTCCTGATACGCGAATGCAGCCTGTCCGAGTTGCGGCGTCGATTGCAGCCCAGGCGCCTCAAGCAGCACGCCATAGGGACGCGCCAGTTCCGCCTTCACAAAACCTCTGGCGTCGGAGGCTGCATTGACGAGATCGCCGGATGCGCCGCCGCGCGGCCCAAAGCCGAAGCGGTTCAGCGCGACGAGAGCGGCTTGCGAATCGCGGGCCATCGATTTGTTCTCCGCGCGTTGCCAACCACTTTCCTGGTTTGCACGCGGCGCCTAATATACTGCAGCGACAGATGAACCCGGCATGAAAATGACGGCAAAGCTTCGACCTGAATCATGACAAATCCGAAAGAAATCACGCTGACCCAACCGGTCCCGCGCCGCCTCGCCTGTTCCCGCTGCGGCGCCGAGTTCGGCTGCGATCTCGCGGGCCATTGCTGGTGCGCGGAGGAGACCGCCAAGCTGCCGATGCCGATCAAGGGCGAGGATTGCTTGTGCCGGGAATGTTTGCGGAAGGCGGCGGCGGAGGCAGGACCGTAGGATGGGCAAGCGAAAGCGTGCCCACCATTTCCATGGCGTGGGCACGGCGCGATCCGCCTTTGCCGACCCTGCGAAGTCTACACTGGATGCCCCGGCGATATCCGCGCCATGCCGTCGAACGCATCGAGCAGCTTTTCGCGCCAAACGTAAATCGGATCATCGGCCTCGATCAGCCCGAACGGACTCACCACACGTGCCCATTGAAAACCACCGAACACGATGTAGTCGGCATAGTTCGGCGCAGCGCCGCCGAGATAGGGTTGCGTCTTGAAGGTTTGCCGCATCACTTCCAGCGACTTGCGGAACGCGACGACGCCGGTGTCGCGGCTCGCCATGATCTCTTCGAGTGTCTTGCCGCCGAACCGCGCCTCGCGCGATTGGCGGAAATACGCGGCATCGATCTCGGCCAGATTCTTCGGGATGTCGGCGATGATGAGCGGAAAGATGCCGCCGACGATCGCGATATCGCCCCAGGCATTGATCATGCGCGCCATGGCACGGCCGCCCTCGCCGCCGAACAGCGACGGACGATCCGGAAAATTGTCTTCGAGATAGTTCGCGATCGCCCAGGAATCGACCACCGGCTTGTCGTGATGCAGCAGCACCGGGACTTTGTCCGAGCCGTGCGGCGCGATCGTGCTTTTCTCGGTGAAGCGCCACGGCAGCGATTCCGCTGTCAGCCCCTTATGCGCCAGCGCCATCCGCGTGCGCCAGCAATAGGGGCTGAACGGGCGCGAGGCATCGGTGCCGACGAGTTCGTAGAGTTTGAGCGACATGGTGTGGTTCCGTCATTGCGAGCTTAGCACCGGCCGAAGGCCGACCCGCGCCTGATGTTACGGTCAGGCTACCGCGGCGGAGGCATTCTGGATTGCTTCGCTTGCGCTCGCAACGACGATGTGGCGAGACGCTACCGCCCGTTGTTTCGCAGCAGCCTCTCACCGTCTTCCGTCACGGCGATGACCAGGCCGAGGCCGGGCAGCGTTTCGCGTGCGACGAAGCCACGATCGGCGGCGTCCTCCCAGATGGTGAGGCGCGGGCAGGAGGTCTTCCAGGTCGCGATCACCTCGGCATAGGCGCGTGGCTCGCGCGCGATCCATTCGACGAAATCCAGCACCAGCGGGTCGGCCGTCTCGCTCATTGCAAACCTCCCTTGGTCAACGCGGCAAGCACCGGCACGCGCAGCAGGAGCCAGCCACCATAGGCGATGTAGTAGCAACCGATGGTCGTGATCAGCTTGTTCGACCAGGCCACGAATTGCTGGTCGGTCATGGCCTCGAGAAGGCGTCGCGCCAGCGTGGTGCCCAGCATCGAGGCCGCGATCGCAAGGCCGGCCAGCACGGGATCGAGCGAGGCGGCCTGGTCGATGACACCGCCGAAATAGATCAGCTTGGTGAAATGACTGACGATCTGGCACATCGATTTGGTCGCCACCTTCTCGCGCCGGCCGAAATTGCCGCCGAGGAAAAAGGTGTCAAGCAATGGGCCGGAGACGCCGGTCATCAGCATCAAGCCCATGCAGATCGTGCCATAGACGGTGCCCTGCCAGAGGCGATCAGGGTCGGGCTTGACACTGGTCGGCAGCAGCCGCGCCATGAACGGCGTGGCACCCAACATCAAAAGCGCCATGGGCTTGTCGGGCACGTAGCGCGTGAGCGACCAGGCCGCGAGCGCGATGGCAGCGCCGACCATGTAGTTTGCGACCGGCCGCCAGCGGATATGCTTGCGCCACAGCAAAGCGCGCCAGCCGTTCGAGGCCATCTGCGTGATCGCATGCAGCACCATCGCTGTCGGCAGCGGCATCAGGGCAAGCAGCACGCCGATCAGGATCAGCCCGCCCGCCATGCCGAATAGCCCCGACAGGAACGCGGTGCCGACCATCAGCAATCCAAGCGCAGCAATCATGATGGGCGTCACGTGGGTCTCCTTTCGACAGGCGCGGGACGCAGGCTGCCCATTCCGCCTCGCCCCGCTTGCGGGGAGAGGCGAAAGGCCGTGCGCCCCTCAACAATCAGCATGAATTACGCTGATGTTTGTGCCTCGCTTGCTCTGCCTTCGCAAACTGAGTTATCTTGGCCTGGCATCAGCTTTCCTGAGGGTCGATTCAGTTGCGACGGCTGCTCTTTCTCAACGGCATCAAGGCATTCGAGGCGGCGGCGCGGACCGGCAGCTTTGCTGCGGCTGGCATCGAGCTGAGCGTGTCGGCGGCCGCCGTCAGCCGCATGGTCCATCTGCTGGAAGAACGGCTCGGCGTCGCGCTGTTCGAGCGCAAGGCCAACAGGCTGGTGCTGACGCAGGCAGGCCGCGCCTATCAGAGCGGGCTGACGCCGATCTTTGATGCGCTCGCCAGCCTCACCGCGCAGGTGACGGCGCCGTCCAGCGTGCGCGTGCTCACCATCGGCGTCGGACATACGTTTGCGATGCGCTGGCTGATTCCGCGGCTGTCGGAGTTTCGCAACGAAGAGCCTGACATCGAGGTACGCTTCACCACCGGCGGGGCGTCGGTGCCGTTCGGCGAGGACTGGAGCTGCGGCATCAAGCTCGGCACCGGCGACTGGCCGGGGCTCGTCGCCGAGCCCTTGTTCGCCGGCGACCTGACGCCGGTCTGCGTGCCCCGCCTCGCCGCCAGCCTGAAGCGGCCGGCCGACCTCAAAGGCCCGAGCCTGATCCGCGTCGAGCATTCGCCGGAGGATTGGCCGCTCTGGCTGAAGGCCGCGAACCTCACCCGCATCAATCCACGCGGGCCCGAGTTCCAGTTCTACGGCCAGGCGTTGCAAGCCGCGGCCGACGGGCTCGGCATCGCCATGGGCATCCGGCCCTATATCGACGACGATCTCGCCGCCGGACGCCTGGTGGCGCCGTTCTTCGAGCTCTCCGTGCCCAAGGGCATGCGCTGGTACCTGCTGTACCGCAGTTTCCAGACCGAACAGCGCGACTTCGCCGCGTTCCGCCGCTGGATCATGCGGGCGGCAGCGGAACCCGCGGCGAGGCCGCGGCGGTCCGGACGCGTCGCGGCGCGGAGCTGACGCCTAAAAAAGCCGGCCGCTTGTGAACCGCTTCACATTTCCAAATCCGCAAACGTGGTGCTCTAACCCTCCGGCACGAGACCATTTTGGGGACCACCAATGACGACCCTTTACGACGGCTTTGACATCGAATCCTTCGAAGCTGGCAAGGGGCTGTGGCACGCCCGTATCCGGCGCGCCGATTTCAGCCCGGTTGCCATCGATGGCGTGCTGTTTCCGACCATGGAAGTCGGCTTCGCCTGGCCCGATTCCGACGCCGCGATCGCCGACGCCAAGCATCACATCGACCGCTTCCGCCACCGCGCCGACGACCGCGACGACGAATAGTCGACGGCAACAGGACTGAAGCGCAACAGGGGACACCGGTTCATGTCGGTCATCGAATACGACAACGATCCAGGGTCAAGGATCTATCCGCGCAAGGTGCTGGCGATATGCCCGGAATGCGATGGCGATCTCACGGTGCTCCGTGTGATCGGCGGCCGCGCCGGATGCGAGTACTGGACCATGCGCTGCATCGATTGCGGCGGGATCCATCTCGATATCCTCAAGCCGCGCCTGACGGTCGGCGACGGCGACGGGCCGCTGCCGGTGGCGTAATCGCCAGCGGTCACGTAACAGGGATCACTGAACAAGACCTGCTGCCAACCTGCTGTCAGCAGCCTGCGCACGGAACGGGCATTCGCCCTTTTCTGAGGGGCGGACTCGTCCCATATTCGGAGCATGGCGAAGAAACCTGCTCCCCCGAAATCTCCGAAAGCCAAAGCACCGAATTCGAAGGCACATCGGCCCGATGTGCAGCCGATCGGGCCGGCCCTGGCCGAATTGCTCAATCCCGCAATCAATCGCGGCGATGCCGGGCTGGGATCGGGTACCGGGCTGCAGCCGCCGCCGGATAATTCGCGCGATCGCCGCGCCGGGGGCGAGGCCGCGGCGCATCGGGCCCGCGCGTCGACGCCGAAGGAGTTTCCGCAGGATTCGACGCGGCCGATGCCGCTGCGGCCCAATCCGCAGCCGGCAGGCGCCCGCGCTTCGACCGAAGGTCTAGGCGAGGCGCCGCAGGCCAATTACGGAACCGCGGCCACGATCCCGACGCTCGATCCGGAACTGGCGCGTCAGCTCGGCCTGCCGACCGAAGAGGACGATGCCGAGGCACTCGCGCGTCCACCGCGCAGCAAGATGGAGGCGCTCGGCGTCAAGGCGACGGCCGACGCACTGGAATCGCTGATCCGCGAGGGCCGGCCCGAGTTCCGCAAGGACGACGGCTCCACCAAAGTGTGGACCCCGCACCGGCCGCCGCGCCCGGAAAAGTCGGAAGGCGGCGTCCGTTTCGAGATCAAATCGCCATACGAGCCGCGCGGCGACCAGCCGACCGCGATCGCCGAGCTTGTCGAGGGCATCCAGCGCAACGAACGTTCGCAGGTGCTGCTCGGCGTCACCGGCTCGGGCAAGACCTACACCATGGCCAAGGTGATCGAGGCGACGCAACGGCCCGCCATCATCCTCGCGCCGAACAAGACGCTCGCCGCCCAGCTCTACGGCGAGTTCAAGAGTTTCTTCCCCGACAACGCGGTCGAGTACTTCGTCAGCTATTACGACTACTACCAGCCGGAAGCGTATGTGCCGCGCACGGACACCTACATAGAGAAGGACTCCTCGATCAACGAGCAGATCGATCGCATGCGCCATTCGGCGACGCGCGCGCTGCTCGAACGCGACGACGTCATCATCGTCGCCTCGGTGTCCTGCATCTACGGTATCGGTTCGGTCGAAACCTACACCGCGATGACCTTCGCGCTGAAGAAGGGCGAGCGCATCGACCAGCGCCAGCTCATCGCCGACCTCGTCGCGCTGCAGTACAAGCGCACGCAGGCCGACTTTACCCGCGGCACGTTTCGCGTGCGCGGCGACGTCATCGACATCTTCCCGGCGCACTATGAAGACCGCGCCTGGCGCGTGAACCTGTTCGGCGACACCATCGAGAGTATCGAGGAGTTCGATCCGCTCACCGGCCACAAGCAGGACGAGCTCGAATTCATCAAGATGTACGCCAACTCGCACTATGTGACGCCGCGCCCGACGCTGGTGCAGGCGATCAAGTCGATCAAATCTGAACTGAAGCAGCGGCTCGACCAGCTCAACAGCCAGGGACGCCTGCTGGAGGCGCAGCGGCTGGAGCAGCGCACCACCTTCGATCTCGAGATGATGGAGGCGACGGGAAGCTGCGCCGGCATCGAGAATTATTCGCGCTATCTCACCGGGCGGCTGCCCGGCGAGCCGCCGCCGACGCTGTTCGAATACGTCCCCGACAACGCGCTGGTGTTCGCCGACGAAAGCCACGTCACCGTGCCGCAGATCGGCGGCATGTTCCGCGGCGACTTCCGCCGCAAGGCGACACTGGCCGAATACGGTTTCCGCCTGCCGTCATGCATGGACAACCGCCCGCTGCGCTTCGAGGAATGGGACATGATGCGGCCGCAGACGGTCGCGGTATCGGCGACCCCGGGCAGCTGGGAACTGAACGAGAGCGGCGGCGTGTTCGTCGAGCAGGTCATCCGCCCGACCGGGCTGATCGACCCGCCCGTCGACATCCGCCCCGCCCGCACCCAGGTCGACGATCTCGTCGGCGAAGTGCGCGCCACCGCGCAGGCCGGCTACCGTTCGCTGATCACGGTTCTCACAAAACGCATGGCGGAGGACCTCACCGAATATCTGCACGAGCAGGGCATACGTGTCCGCTACATGCACTCCGATATCGACACGATCGAGCGCATCGAGATCATCCGCGACCTTCGCTTGGGCGCGTTCGACGCGCTGGTCGGCATCAACCTGTTGCGCGAAGGCCTCGACATCCCCGAATGCGCGCTAGTCGCGATTCTCGACGCCGACAAGGAAGGCTTCCTGCGCAGCGAGACTTCGCTGATCCAGACCATCGGCCGCGCCGCGCGCAACGTCGACGGCAAGGTGATCCTCTATGCCGACCAGATGACCGGCTCGATGGAGCGCGCCATCGCCGAGACCAACCGTCGCCGCGAGAAGCAGGTCGAGTACAACAATGCCAACGGCATCACGCCGGAGAGCGTGAAGAAGCAGATCGGCGACATCCTCAACTCGGTCTACGAGCGCGACCACGTGCTGGTCGAGATCGGCGGCCACGACATGACCGACGACGTCATCTCGATCGGCCACAATTTCGAAGCCGTGCTCGCCGATCTCGAGACGCGCATGCGCGAGGCCGCCGCCGATCTGAACTTCGAGGAAGCCGCCCGCCTCCGCGACGAGGTCAAGCGCCTGCGCGCCACCGAGCTCGCCGTCGTCGACGACCCCACCGCCAAGCAGCGCACCGTGCAGGTCAAGGCCGGCGCCTATGCCGGCACCAGGAAGTATGGCGATGCCGCGAACCTGCCGGTCAGCGCCATGAAGAAAAAGACCGTGAGCTCCGCGCTGAAAGCCAGCGGCGGCGGCAGCGGCTCGAAAGTGCACAAGCCGCATCTCGACGAGATGCACGGCCCGGAATCGCTGCCCTATCGGGAAAACCAGTCGCTGCCGTCAAAGCCGTTCGGCAGCACGAGCCGGATCATCCAGCCGACGGATTCACGGCAGTCGGGACCGGAGTTCGGGCCGGCACCGAAGTCGACCGGTGGCGCGCCGGGGCGACGGGGTGGGTGGAAGAAGAGGTAGGTGCTCGTTTGGTCGATGAGTGGCGGGTGTCCTCACCGCGCACTCACCGCCATCACGGACAGTATCAGCCCGGTCATCGCGAGCCGACGCGATGCAGCATGTTGGGTGCATCATTCAGTGATCTTGTCGGAGAGCGGACAGGCGCTTACAGCTTGCCTTGGCCGTTCACCTGGCTCTGCTGTTGCTGCTGCCTGTCCTGCTCGTTGGCGCGATGACGGCCGTAGAGGCAGCCGGCGGCGGCGCCGAGCATGCCGTGATGGCCGGCATAATGGCCGGCCACGCCGCCGACGATGGCGCCCTTGATGCAGCCCTTGGCATTGGCGGCGGAGCTTGCGCCCAGCATGAGGAGCGCGGCGGTGATCGCGATGAGCGGGGATTTCATGATTGTCTCCTGCGGTGTCCGGCGTCTCAACGAACACAAACGCGCTGGGTTCCCGCACTCGCCGCGTGGCGCGAGACGCGCTCACATGCACGGCGTCAAGATGTCCGCCGTCATCCCGGCGAAGGCCAGGTCGGCACGGGAGTGAGCACTGTCGCGGGCTTGAACCTCCCTCGCCTCTCCTTCGACTGATCAGGGGACGTTGGGAACGCCGGCTGGGGATCGGTGCCGATGAAAGTTGCGTTGCTTGCAATGTTGGGACTGTTCCTGGGCGCATTGGGCGGAGCCGCGCTCGGCATCGGGGCCGGGCTCGCCTGGCTCGAGATCGCGCATACGACGCGTTTCGAAGGCTATAGCGGCATGCTGGTGTTTTTCACCTTCATGCCGGTGGGGGCCGCCATCGGCGGGATCGGCGGCGGGGTGCTGTTCGCCCTGCTGGCCATGCGCGACGACGTCATCGCGGTTGAGCCGGGGTCCGCGACCGAGCCGGCCCGTGGCCGGGACCGGTAAAATTGCGGGGTTCTATTGTAAATCTCACATTTCGCGCTCACTTGCGCATTGCAAAAACGTGATTTGAGTTTTTCCGGAAATCCCGTATTTGTTCGTATACGAATGAATTGACCGGCCCTTCGGCACCTTGCTGTGCACGGGGTTGTTTTCCGTTTTTCTGCAAGCCAGTTTCAGGACGCCCCAAAATGACGGAGCACAGTCTCTGGCGTTTCTCGCGTGCGTTGCACCGCGCGATCAACGACCGGCATTTCGAGGATATCGAGACCCTGATCGACGAGGACGTCGAGTGGGCGATCTACGGTCCGATCGACATGTTTCCGTTCCTGGGCGCGCGCCAGGGCAAGGCGGCCGTGCTCCAGGTCATCCGCCAGCTCGCCGACAATTTCCGCGTCCGCCGCTTCGACCGCGAGAGCATCATGCTGGGCATCGATTCCGCCTCCTCGATGCTGCGCTATTCGCTGACGGCCCTCGATTCCGACAAGCCGATCAGCTTGCGCGTGGCGCAGTTCGCCCAGTTCAGGGCTGACAGGCTCGTCAGCATGCGGGTGCTGGTCGATACGTTCGATCTGGTCGAGCAGGCACTCGGCCGCGCCATTCATCTGCCAAGGATGACCGGCGTCGGCTGAGCGGGACACCAACGGGCTCCGCAATGCGGGACCGGTCGATTGATGCTACCGCGACTTCGTCATGGCCTCCAGCCCCGCCGGACGGCGTCGTGGACAAGCTCGTCGTCGGGCGCGCGCCTTTCGCGCGGCCCGTTGGTTCGCTATTCTGAACGCCACAATTTCGCAACGATAGTTCCGCATCTTCCGCGCGAACTGGGCTCGCGGGCAAGGCAATGGAATTCTCGACAGGTTTAGGCCGGATCAGGCTGCCGCTGGCGGCCGCGTTCATTTTTGGCTCGATGCTGACGGCCCAGGCGCAGATCATTCCGCCCTTCTCCCCCGCCCCCGGTGCGGTCACGCCTGATGACGAGGAGGCCGAGCTCGCCGAGACGGCCCCTGACGTCAACGACGCCGACGTGCTCAAGGGGATCGACGTCGACAAGCTCGACTGGAGCCAGCTCGCCATCGACGCCGGCACGCTCAACGACATCATGGCCGCCAAGAAGCGCGCGAAGGCCGCCGCCGCCAGCGGCATGAATTGGTCGACCAACGTCAATGCCAACGGCTCCTCGGCCGTCACGGTGAAGCAGTCGGTGTCGCCGTTCTGGGACACCCGCATCGGCGCCGACATGACCGTGACGAAAGAGCCGACCACGATGTCGGAGCTGCTGGCGGAGAAGGCCGCCAATGGCGGCAACCTGCCGCAATCCTCCGGCAGCGCCTGGGCCGCCGCCACCGCGCCGGGCGCCGGCGTCGTCTGGGACAAGACCGCGGTGGAAGCGCGCGTCGATCCCGGCACCGAGCAGAGCAAGCTCGCGGCGTCGCTGACCAAATCGCTGCCGCTGTCGGGCGATACGTCGCTGACGCTGCAGAACGGCTACAGCGTCAACCAGCAGGGCACCGCGGCGCTGCCCGGCGTCGGCGGGCACATCAATTACGAGACCGACCAGTCTGCCAAGGTGACCCTCACCGACACCGGCACCAGCATCACTGCCGGCCAGACCATGTCGACCAACGACGACAAATGGCTGCGCAAGGTCGGCGCCGAGCAGAAGCTGTTCGACAACGTCACCGTCTCCGGCTCGGTCGGCGAGACCTCGCAAGGCGCGATCAGCAAGAGCGTGACGGCCGGATTCAAGAAGAGCTGGTGAGCCTTCTTTAGACTCTCGTAACCATGCGCCACGGCAAAGCCCCCGAATGGTCCGGCCTTGCCGCATCTCGGCCCCGTTGCGGTCAAAATCCGACGCCCAGATGCGCCGGCCTGACACACATCGTCGTGCGGGGGACACTCGCGCTGCGCTCAACGCGAACAGGGGAATAACGATGAACGCCATGCGTCCGGAAAAGACCGAGACCACCGAGACCGAGACGGTCGACAGCAACCTCGCCGCCGTGACGGAAGTCGAAGCCGGCATCCGCGATTTCGTCCGCAACGATATCGCCTATCTGCGCCGGCCCGCCGCGACCACCACGGCCACGGATTCGCCGCCGCTCGATCCCAGCGCGGAAGCAACCGTCACCAACGTCAACTCGCTGATCCAGCGCGTCGCCGGCACCTCGCTTGCCGAGATCGAGAATCTGATCTCCGAGCTCGAAAGCCTGCGCGACCTGCTCCACGCCGAAGGCCAGCGCGTCCAGCGCGAGATCTCCGGCTACGCCCAGCTGAGCCAAGCCGCGATGAAGTCGACCCGCATGATCGCCGACAACGTCGCTCAGTGGAAGCGCGCCGCCGACGGCCTGCGCAACAGCTGATCGCGCCGACCCCGGCATCACCAGCCGCCGCGTTCCGGAAGGGACGCGGCGGTTTTGATTCCGGATAGAGTTCGTGCTCAACCGTGAACCGTCCGCCCCGCTCCGGCGACCAATGCCTTGGTGCCCGTGCCGCCGACGGCCGGGCCTCGGGGACATCTCAGATGGAAAGCATTCGGCCCGATAACACGGACCCGATACCGTTGCGGCCCGCGCCGAACCAGTTCGGGACCATCATGCTGCGCTTTGTCGGGCTGCTGGCTGTTGCAATCGGGATCTTGGCGCTCGTCTACAGCCGCTGAAGGCGAAGGCCGCGTCGCGGCTCCCAGAAGTTAACGAGGCCTTAACGGCTCGCTTCGACCGTCGAGGCTTCCAGGGTGTAGGCGCCGTCGGCGTAACCCTTCACCACCATCCCGGCCACCAGCATCACGGCCAGGGTCGTGGTAGCGAAGATGAATCCGACCAGCTTGAGTGCGCCGCGGTCTGCCATTGTTCTCGTCCCCTGTACTCTGCCCAGTTCGTTCAAATAGACAGCGACAGGTTCATAATTGGTTAGCAACTCGATGGTTCCGGCAGCCGCTTTGCGAGCGCCAGCCATCTTGGGGAGGCTTATGGCAGCCACCCGGAATCGCGTCCATAGCGCGCGGGCAACACTCGCGCGCTGTTTTTGTCGTTCATTCTGGAACTGGTCTAACCGCCCTTCCGCATCGGCACGAACGCGCTGGCGGTGATGGAATACACCTCCTCGCCGCGCTGGTTGGTGCCGGTGGTGCGGGCAGTCAGAATGCCCCACCCAGGGCGCGAGGCGGAGCTGCGCTTGTCGATGACGACATTTGCGTAACTCACGGTATCGCCTGACAGCACCGGCCTGATCCAGCGCAGATCGCGAAAGCCCGGTGACGGGCCCCACACTGCGACCTCCTCGCCGCGTGCTGCGGCTTCCCGCGCCTGACGCTGGCCGTCGGCGACAAGCAGGCTCATGCAGGCCGAGCCGACATGCCAGCCGGACGCAGCGAGCCCACCAAATAGCGAATTCTTGCCCTCCTCCTCGTCGAGATGGAAGCGCTGCGGATCGAACTTGGCGGCGAAGGCCTTGATGGATTCCGCAGTGAATTTATAGCTGCCGATGTCGCGACGCTGCCCGATCTCGATCTCTTCGAAGAACCGCATCAGACCGCTCCCGCGCGCCGTTCGATCAGGATCGGCGAGACCATCTCGCCGAGCGCTTCGCCCCTGCCGTTGCGCACCGTGCATTTGAACTTGACGATGCCGAGATTCGGACGGCTCTTCGAGGTACGCGCCTCGAGCACGTCAACATCCAGTGTCAGGTCGTCGCCCGGTCTGAGTGGCGACAGCCAACGCACTTCATCGACCCCGGGAGATCCGAGCGACGCGGCACGGGTAATGAACCCGTCGGCCATCATCCGCATCATCAGCGAGCAGAGGTGCCAGCCGGAGCCGGAGAGGCCGCGCAGCATGCTTTTGCTGGCAGCCTCGTCATCGAGGTGCATCGGCTGCGGATCGAACTCGGCGGCAAACGCCAAAATCTCGTCGCGGCTGACGTGGCGCGGGCCGAACGTTCCATAGCGGCCGGGCGGGAAATCTTCGAATGTCAGGGTCATCTCGGAAAAGCTTTGCGGGAAGGACAGATTGTGGCCGCACTTTGCGGCAATCTCAACCGGCCGGTCCGCATGGCTCGTGCTACATTCAGCGAGTAGGGTCAGACCTGTCTCATCGTCTGCTGGCGCGGCCGGGGGGCGCGATCTGGCACGGGGGAGAGAGATGTTTTCATTCAGCGACCTGTTTCAATGGGACCGCTTCATCACGCCGACGATCATCAAGACCTTCTACTGGCTGGTGATCGGCGTGATCTGCCTGTTCGGGCTCTCCGGAATCTTTGCCGGCCTCACCGCGATGGCAATCAGCCCGTTTGCCGGGTTCCTCGTCGTGCTGGAATCGATCGCGGGCGTCGTCGTCGGCATCGTGTTCTCGCGCATCGCCGCGGAATTGATCCTGATCGTGTTTCGCATCAACGAGCATCTCGGCGCGATCAGGGATCAGGGCGGCGGGATGCGGTGAGGCACCCCGCTTCGCGCCTTACGTATTGAACCGGAAGTGCATCACGTCGCCGTCGGCGACGACGTATTCCTTGCCTTCCAGGCGGAGCTTGCCGGCATCGCGGGCGCCAGCTTCACCGTTGAAGGCGATATAGTCCGAATAGGCAATGGTCTCGGCGCGAATGAAGCCCTTCTCGAAATCGGTGTGGATGACACCGGCGGCGCCCGGCGCCTTGGTGCCACGATAGATGGTCCAGGCCCGCGCTTCCTTCGGGCCGACAGTGAAATAGGTGATGAGATCGAGCAGCGTGTAGCCGGCGCGGATCAGGCGATCGAGGCCGGCTTCTTCCAGACCCAGCGTCTCCAGGAAGTCGGTGCGCTCGTCGCGCGAGATGGTCGCGATTTCGGATTCGATCTTGGCGGAGATCACGACGGCCACGGCGCCTTCCTTCGCCGCCTGCTCCTGCACAGCCTTGGAGAACGAATTGCCGGTCGCAGCCGAGCCTTCCTCCACGTTGCAGACATAGAGCACGGGCTTGGACGACAGCAAGCCGAGCATGCCGAAAGCACGCTCCTCCTCCGCCTTGCGCTCCACGAGCCGCGCGGGCTTGCCGTCGCGCAGCAGCACCAGCGTGCGGTTGACGAGGTCGAGCTGCTCCTTGGCGTCCTTGTCGTTGCCCTTGGCCTTTTTGGTCAGGTTGTCGACGCGCTTCTCGAGGCTGTCGAGGTCGGCGAGCATCAACTCGGTCTCGATGGTCTCGATGTCGGCGAGCGGGGCGATCTTGCCCTCGACATGGGTGATGTCGGAATCCTCAAAGCAACGCACCACATGCGCGATGGCGTCGACCTCGCGGATGTTGGCCAGGAACTGGTTGCCGAGACCCTCACCCTTCGAAGCGCCGCGCACGAGGCCGGCGATGTCGACGAAGGTCAGGCGGGTCGGAATGATCTGCGCCGATTTGGCGATCGCCGACAGCTTGTCGAGCCGCGGATCGGGCACGGCGACCTCGCCGACGTTGGGCTCGATGGTGCAGAACGGATAGTTCGCGGCCTGCGCCGCAGCCGTCTCGGTCAACGCATTGAACAAGGTCGACTTGCCGACATTGGGCAATCCGACGATTCCGCATTTGAATCCCACGAGCGTTATTCCTTGCCGTTTTCGTCCTTGGTCAAAAATCCCTTCGCCTGCATCGCCAGATGCACCCTGTTGGCGAAGGTCGCGTCCGTGCCCTTGGCGATCAGTGCGGCGTGCTCGGCCACCGCGTCGCAGAGCGTCGTCACCCAGTCGTTGTCGGCCTTGGCGAAGTCCGACAGGACATGGCCGTGCACCATCTCCTTGACGCCGGGATGACCGATGCCGAGCCTGACACGGCGATACTCGTTGCCGATATGCGCCGAGATCGAGCGCAGGCCATTGTGGCCGGCGATGCCGCCGCCGATCTTCACCCGCACCTTGCCCGGCGGCAGCTCGAGCTCGTCGTGAAACACCGTGATGTCGCCGGGCGCGATCTTGAAGAAGCTCGCCGCTTCCTGAACGCTGCGGCCGGACTCGTTCATGTAGGTCGTGGGCTTGAGCAGGATCACGCGCTCAGTGCCGAGCGTGCCTTCCGAAGTCTCACCCTGAAAGCGACGGCGCCATGGTGCGAAACCATGACGCCGCGCAATCTCGTCGACGGCCATGAAGCCGATATTGTGCCGGTTACGTGCGTATTTCGCGCCAGGATTGCCGAGCCCAACAAAGAGTCGCATGACGCGGCGCGCCCCTCAGCCGGAGCGCGATCGGAGATCACGCGCCGGCTCTTTTGAGAGATTACTTCTTCTTGTCGCCGCCGGCGGGAGCCTTGGCAGCAGCCGCAGGCGCAGCAGCCCCCGCAGCCGGAGCCGCAGCGCCAGCTGCCGGAGCAGCCGCCGCGCCCGGAGCCGCGCCACCGGCAGCAGCCGCAGCAGCGGCCTTCTGCTCTTCGGCGTAGCCGGACGGCGGCACGATGGTGACCAGGGTCGCGTCCTCGCGGGTCAGCGCCTTCACGCCAGCCGGCAGCTTGATGTCAGACAGATGCAGCGAGTGACCGATTTCGAGCGAGCCGACGTCGGCCTCGATGTACTGCGGGATGCTCTCGACGCCGCATTCGAGCTCGATCGCGTGGGCAACGATGTTGACGGTGCCGCCGCGCTTCACGCCGGGCGAACCTTCCGCCTTCACGACATGCAAGGGAACGCTGATGCGAATGGTAGCGCCTTCGCCGAGCCGCATGAAGTCGACATGGATCGGGAAGTCCCTGACCGGATCGAGGTGGTAGTCGCGCGGAATCACGCGATGCTTCTTGCCCTCGAGGTCGATGTCGACCAGCGTGGTCAGGAACCGGCCGGCCAGAATGCGCTGGCGCAGTTCGCGATCTTCGATCGAGATCGTGACGGGGGGCTGGTTGTTACCATAGATCACTCCGGGCACTCTGCCGGCGCGACGCTCAGCCCGGGCGGCCCCCTTGCCGCTCTTCGGACGTGCGGTCGCCTTCAATTCCTTGACGGTCGTCGCCATAGTCTAAGTCCTTGTTTTTGCAAAAGTTAATGGGCCGCAGCGCGGCCCATGGCATGGTCCACAGCAAGCCTCCAGGGGTGCGGGGGCCGTGAACGTGGCGGGCTTTTACCCGGAAGATGCGGAAATGACAAGGAAATGCGGGGACTTTTTGCGGGGGCCGGTCTGGCCCGGAACACTGTCATGGCCGGGCTTGGCCCGGCCATCCAGGAATTGCGAGGTGGGAGGATAGACGTGGATGCCCGGGACAAGCCCGGGCATGACGACCTCAGCCGGTGGCCCCGCCGAGCTTGGCCTCCAGCGCCGCGATGCGTGCCTTCAGGGTCTCGTTCTCCTCGCGCGCCAGGCGGGCCATGTCCTTGACCGCCTCGAACTCCTCGCGCTTGACCAGGTCCATGTCGCGCAGGAATTTTTCAGCCTGGTTGCGCATGACAGTGTCGAACTCGCGCTTGACGCCCTGAGCCGCACCGGCGGCATCGTTCATCATGCGGCCGATCTCGTCGAAAAACCGGTTGGTGGTCTGGGTCATGTCGGTCTCCTGTATCGGTCGCTTATCGATCTGGTGGCGGCCCCGATAAACTTTGCGCGAACACGTGGAAAGACAATGGCAATCCGCGGTGACAGGTTCAAGGGCCGCGCCGCGGTATCCTTGTCATGCCCCGGTTTCCTTGCAATCGTATTCAACGTCCCGGCATAACGGGAATCACAACGCGGAACGCAAGACATGATCGAGCAGCAGATCGCAATCCCCACCAGGGACGGCCACACCGCGACCTTCATCGTCCATCCCGAACGCGGCGGACCGTTCCCGGTGATCCTGTTCTATATGGACGCGCCGGCGATCCGCGAAGAGCTGCGCGACATGGCCCGCCGGCTCGCGACCTCCGGCTATTACGTGATGCTGCCGAACCTCTATTACCGCTCGGGCGTGATGGAGCTCGGCGCGCTGCCGGCCGACCCGGACGCGCCGGAGCGCAAGCGCATGTTCGCGCTGATGGGCTCACTGACCATTCCCATGATCATGGACGACACGCGCGCGCTGCTCACCTATGCCGAGGGTCAGACGGCTGCGAACAGCAAAATTGTCGGCACCGTCGGTTACTGCATGAGCGGACGCTACGCCATCAACGCCGCCACGCACTTCCCTGAAAGCGTCAAGGCCGCCGCCTCGATCTACGGTGTGCAGCTCGCGACCGACCAGGATGACAGCCCGCATCTCGCGGCCAGCAAGACCAAGGCTGAGCTGTATTTCGCCTGCGCCGAGACCGATATCTACGCGCCGCCGGAGATTATCGAGAAGGTCAAGCAGGGCATGAGCGGCGCGAAAGCCGAGGTCGAGGTCTATCCCGGCACGCATCACGGCTTTGCCTTCCCCAAGCGCCCGGTCTATGACCGCGACGCCGCCGAGCGGCATTGGGAGCGGCTGCTGGCGCTCTATCGCCGCAATCTCGTCCAGCAATAGCAGGCGCGATGCCCCCTCTGCTCATCGACTTCCCGTCCTTCAACCCGATCGCGGTCGCGATCGGGCCGTTCGCGATCCGCTGGTACGCGCTCGGCTATATCTGCGGGATCACGTTCGGCTGGCTGTATGCACGTTCACTGATCAAGAAGGACAGGCTATGGGCCGGCGCATCGCCGATCAGCCTGACGCAGATCGACGATTTCATCCTGTGGGTGACGCTCGGCATCATTCTCGGCGGCCGCACCGGTTACGTGCTGTTCTACAATCTGCCGTTCTTCACCGAGCATCCGGCGGCCATCTTCAAATTGTGGGAAGGCGGCATGTCGTTCCACGGCGGCTTTCTCGGCTGCGTCGTGGCGGTGATATGGTTCGCCCGGAAGAATGGCATCTCGATCCTGTCGCTCGGCGACATCACCTGCGGCGTTGCGCCGATCGGAATTTTCCTGGTGCGACTGACCAACTTCATCAACGGGGAGCTGTGGGGCCGCGCAGCCGACCCGAGTCTGCCCTGGGCCATGGTCTTTCCGACCGGCGGTGATGTGCCGCGCCATCCGAGCCAGCTTTACGAAGCGGGAATGGAGGGCGTCCTGCTGTTCGTCGTGCTCGCGGTGATGATCCGAAGGGGGGCCTTGAAGCGTCCCGGCATGATCCTCGGTGCCTTCATCCTGGTCTATGGCCTGGCGCGGATCATCGGCGAGCATTTCCGCGAGCCCGACGTTCAGCTCGGTTATCTCTGGGGCGGATTAACCATGGGTATGCTGTTGTCGATCCCGATGCTTATTGTCGGCAGCATACTTATTGTATTGGCTCTCAGGCGCGGCGCGCCGAGGGCCACCGAAGCCGTTCGTTAATTCATTTCGAGAAGACACGTGACCGAACAGCCCCTGCTCAACGAGATCAAGGCATTGATCAAATCGTCAGGCCCCATGCCGGTCTGGCGATACATGGAAGCGTGCCTGATGCATCCGCGCTACGGCTATTACGTCTCGCGCGATCCGCTCGGGCGCGAAGGCGACTTCACCACTTCGCCCGAAGTCAGTCAGATGTTCGGCGAACTGCTGGGGTTGTGGACGGCCTCGGTCTGGAAACAGATGGGCTCGCCGCAATCCCTGCGACTCATCGAGATCGGTCCCGGCCGCGGCACGATGATGGCCGACGCGTTGCGCGCACTGCGCGTGCTCCCACCGCTCTATCAGGGGCTCCGCATTCATCTGGTCGAGGTCAATCCGGTCC
This sequence comes from Bradyrhizobium sp. USDA 4474, assembly GCF_054057515.1. NCBI lineage: Bacteria > Pseudomonadati > Pseudomonadota > Alphaproteobacteria > Hyphomicrobiales > Nitrobacteraceae > Bradyrhizobium > Bradyrhizobium sp. USDA 4474. The sequence continues at coordinate 2,398,390 of NZ_JBSRZJ010000002.1, forward strand.
TGCGCGAGCGGCAGCAGGCGACCTTGTCGGGCGTACGCAACAATGTCTCCTGGCACGACACTATCGACGAGGTGCCTGAAGGACCGGCAGTCATTCTCGCCAACGAATATTTCGACGTGCTGCCGATCCACCAGATGGTGAAGCGCGAAGACGGCTGGCATGAGCGCGTGATCGAGATCGATCCGAACGGCAAGCTCCAGTTCGGCGCCGCATCCGAGCCGACGCCGCGCTTCGACGTGCTGCTGCCGCCCCTTGTGCGGGCGGCGCCGGTCGGCGCAGTGTTCGAATGGCGGCCCGATACGGAGATCATGAAGCTCGCCATGCGCGTGCGCGACCAGGACGGCGCGGCGCTGATCATCGACTACGGCCATCTGCGCAGCGATGCCGGCGACACTTTCCAGGCGATCGCGCGTCATAGCTTCACCGATCCGCTGAAGGCTCCCGGCCAGGCCGACGTCACCGCCCATGTCGACTTTCAGGCGCTGGCGCGGGCGGCCGAAGACGTCGGCGCGCGCGTGCACGGGCCGGTGACGCAAGGTGACTTCCTCAAGCGCATCGGTATCGACACCCGCGCGGCGGCGCTGATGCAGAAGGCGACGCCTGAAGTCGCCACCGACATTTCGGTGGCGCTGAAGCGGCTGACCGACACCGGGCGCGGCGGCATGGGCGCGATGTTCAAGGTGCTCGGCGTCTCCGAGCCGCGGCTGACGGGCCTTGCCGGCCTCAGCGATCTGGAACCGGGCGGAGGCAATTGATGACCGTCACGTCGTCGCTGCTGTCGGCGGTGCCCGGCCTGCGCCATTCCTTCTTCACGCGTGAAGGGGGCGTCTCCAGTGGGATCTATGCCGCGCTGAACGGCGGGCTCGGCTCCTACGACGATCAGGCCCTGGTTGCAGAGAACCGCCGCCGTATGGCCGAGCATGTCGGCGTCGCAGCCGACCGCTTCCTCAGCCTGCACCAGATCCACTCCCCCGACGTGCTCGTTGCCGACGCGCCATGGCCGAGCGGACCGCGGCCGAAGGGTGATGCGCTGGTGACACGAACGCCGGGCATCGCGCTCGGCGTCTCCACCGCCGATTGCGGCCCGGTGCTGTTCGTCGACCCCGATGCCCGCGTGATCGGCGGCGCACATGCCGGCTGGAAAGGCGCGCTGACCGGCGTGCTCGAGTCCACGATTGCGACGATGGAGAAACTCGGCGCCTCGCGCAGCGGCATCATCGCCGCGATCGGTCCCTTGATCCGGCAGGACAGCTATGAGGTCGGCAACGAGTTCGTTGAACGCTTCATCGAGGCGGATGCCGAGAATGCTGCATTCTTCATCCCGTCGGTGCGCGAGGGCCACGCGATGTTCGATCTCGCCGGCTTCATCCGCAGGCGGCTGGAAGCCGCCGGCATTCTGATGATCGACGACCTCGGTCTCGATACCTACGCGGACGAACGCTTCTTCAGCTATCGCCGTTCGGTGCATCGCAAAGAGTCGGACTACGGCCGCCACGTCCACGCGATCGCGCTGGAAGGGTGAACACAAGAGCAACACACTGTGTCATTCCGGTGCTCGCGAAGCGAGAACCCGGAATCCACGCTCAGCAGTTGACGCGGCGAAACGGATTCCAGGCTCGCGCCGAGAGGCGCGCCGGGGAATGACAGTGGTCTGTGGCGCCTCTGCCCTAGACCTTAATCGATTTTAACGATATCGCTGCCCCCAATGAGGGAAGCGTCATCCAACTTGCGCCATGCGGGCTCGCGCGTGCTGGCGGTCGTGCTGCTGACGGCAGCGACTGTGCTGGCCGGCTGTGCCGGCGGCAACGCGCCCGCCAACTCCTACGCGATGGCGACGCCGAGCGCCGGCTCCGGCGCGACGGTGGCATTCGAGTCCATTGACGGACCGCCGCCGCAGGTGTTCGACCGCATGGTCGGCGTGCTCGACAGCGAATCCAAGCTGCGCAGTCTCTCGATCGTTTCCCGCGAGGGGACGGCCGCCTACCACGTGCGCAGCTACCTCTCCGCCCAGGTGGTGCGCGGCAGGACCGTGATCGCCTGGGTCTGGGACGTCTACGACGCCAACCAGCAGCGTGCGCTACGGCTGTCCGGCGAGGAACCAACCACAGCCAAGGGCGGCCGCGACCCCTGGCAGGCTGCCGACGATCTGGTGCTGCGGAAGATCGCCCAAGCCGGATTCAGCGGACTTTCCAATATGATCAATGGTGCGCCGACCGATGCGCCAGGTTCGGTTCCGGACCTGCGCGGACCTGCCGTGGCCAGCGTCACGCCGGAGGCTGCGGCGCCGGCGATGCCGGCCGGAGCGCTCAGTTATGCCCAGCAATAACCACCGCTAAACCACGGGCCCGGTTTACCGCCAAGCTGTTGGCCCGACTCAGGGTTTTCAGAGGGAAAACGTAGCATCCCGGGTTGCCATTGCGGCCTCTCGCCTGATATTTCCTCGCCCGTCGTAACCGTGCTGCCAGTGGGTATTTTCTGATGTTGAACGTCGTATCCAGCAAAGCGCGGGAGGAAGCGTCCATGTCGGCCAAGAACGGCTCCATCAAGCTTGTCGCCGGCAACTCCAATCCGGCTCTCGCGCTAGCCATCGCGCAGGGCCTCGATGTGCCGCTGACCAAAGCGGTGGTGCGGCGCTTCGCCGACATGGAGATCTTCGTCGAGGTCCAGGAGAACATCCGCGGCTCGGATGCCTTCATCATCCAGTCGACCTCGTTTCCGGCGAACGACAATCTGATGGAGCTACTGATCATCACCGACGCGCTGCGCCGCTCATCGGCGCGCCGCATCACCGCCGTGATCCCCTATTTCGGCTATGCCAGGCAGGACCGCCGCTCCGGCTCGCGCACGCCAATCTCGGCCAAGCTCGTTGCCAATCTGATCACCCATGCCGGCGTCGACCGCGTCATGACGCTCGACCTGCACGCCGGACAGATCCAGGGCTTCTTCGATATCCCGACCGACAATTTGTTCGCCGCGCCCGTGATGGTGCGTGACATCCGCGAACGTTTCGACCTCGGCAAGGTGATGGTGGTCTCGCCCGACGTCGGCGGCGTGGCCCGCGCCCGCGGCCTCGCCAAGCGCATCAACACCCCGCTCGCGATCGTCGACAAACGCCGCGAACGACCGGGTGAGTCGGAGGTCATGAACGTGATCGGCGACGTCTCCGGCTACAGTTGCATCCTGGTCGACGACATCGTCGATTCCGGCGGCACGCTGGTGAACGCAGCCGATGCGCTGATCGCCAAGGGCGCCAAGGAGGTCTACGCCTACATCACCCACGGCGTGCTCTCCGGCGGCGCGGCCGCCCGCATCGCCGGTTCGAAGCTGAAAGAGCTCGTCATCACCGATTCGATCCTGGCCACGGAAGCGGTGACCAAGGCGCCGAACATCCGCACGCTGCCGATCGCCAGCCTGATCTCCGACGCCATCGCGCGCACCGCGGCGGAAGAGTCGGTCTCGAGCCTGTTCGACTGATCACGCTGACTTCGTAGGGTGGGTCAGGCGTGGAGATGCGCAAAGCGCATCTGCTCGGCGTAACCCAGCCTACGGCATCGAACCCTGGCGCGCCGCCCCTACGGGTTGTTGCCGGTGGCTACCCATGACATCATCGTGACATTGAGTCATCCCCTCTGGATACCTGATGCCGCGCCGGAAACTCGCTTGGGAAAAGCTGTCGGATGACGAGCTGCTCAAGCAGCGCCTCTCCAGCCTGAAAGTTAAGGTCGAAGGCACCTGGCTCGCGGATTGCGTCGCCGCGCTGCACGAGGAGATGGAAGAGCGCGGCATCCGGCTGCGGCCGCATACATGGATATCGAGCGAATGGTTCAGCCCGGGTGACGTGCCCGGAATCGCGATTCCGTTCTATCTCGCCCATCCGCGCCTGATGAAGCTCGAGAAGAAGATGATGTTCGACGTCGAGGGCGGCACCTGGCGCGAGTGCATGGCCATCCTTCGTCACGAGGCCGGCCATGCCGTGCAGCACGGCTTCCAGTTGCAGCGCCGGCGGCGCTGGCAGCAGCTGTTCGGACCGTCTTCGAAGCACTATCCACGCTATTACCGGCCCAACCCGGCGAGCCGGCGTTACGTCCAGCACCTCAGGCTCTGGTACGCGCAGAGCCACCCGGACGAGGATTTCGCCGAAACGTTTGCGGTGTGGTTGCGACCGCGCTCGAACTGGCGGACGCGATATGCCGGCTGGCCGGCGCTGAGAAAGCTTGAATATGTCGACGAGCTGATGGGCGAGATCGCGGGAAAGCGACCTGTCATCACCACGCGAGAACGCGTCGATCCGTTGGGCCAGCTCAGCCAGACGCTGGAAGACCACTACAAGAAGAAGCAGGCCTTCTACGCCTTCACGCCGCCGAAGACCTACGATCGCGACCTGTCCCGGCTGTTTTCCGCCGATCCACGGCATCATCGGTCCCGGCCCGCATCGAGCCTGATCCGGCGGCACCGTGGCCGGATCAGGCAATTGGTCGCGCGATGGACCGGCGAGAACCAGCTCACCCTCGATGCCGTGCTCGACGACATGATCTCCCGCTGCCGCGAGCTCGACTTGCGCGCGGTGGGCCCCGAACAGAAGCTCGTTCTCGATTTCACCGTCCTCGTGACCGCCAAGACGATGCACGCACTGTTCGGCCCGTCTCGGCGCAAATGGATCGCGCTATGAGACGACTCCGCATTCTCGTGCTGATGCATCCGGACTTCGTGCCCCCGGACTCCTCCGACGGCTACACGGCGCGGGAGATCAACAACTGGAAAACGGAATACGACGTCGTCAGCACCTTGCGCGCGGCCGGCCATGAGGTCCGCGCACTCGGCGCGCAGGAGGAAATCAGGCCGGTCCGCGAAGCAATCGAGGAGTTCAAGCCGCACGTGGTGTTCACGCTGCTGGAAGAATTCCACTACAACGTCGCCTACGATCAGCACATCGCCAGCTATCTCGAGCTGATGAAGGTCCCCTATACCGGGTGCAACCCGCGTGGCCTGATCCTGGCGCGCGGCAAGGACCTGTCCAAGACGCTGGTCCATCACCGCCGGATCGCGGTCCCGGCCTTCGCCGTTTTCCCGATGCGGCGCAAGGTCAAGCGGCCAAAGCATCTTGCGTTGCCGCTGATCGTCAAGAGCCTCAACATGGATGGATCTGCCGGCATCTCGCAGGCCTCCATCGTCGATACCGACGAAAAGCTCGCGGAGCGCGTCGCCTTCATCCATGATCGGAGCGAAACGGCCGCCATCGCCGAACAGTTCATCGAAGGCCGCGAGCTCTATGTCGGCGTGCTCGGCAACAACCGGCTGCGCGTGCTGCCGGTCTGGGAATTGAAGTTCGGCAGCATGGGCGGGCGCAGTTCACGCCATATCGCCACCGAAAAAGCCAAGCACGACACCGACTATCAGGAGCGCGTCGGCATCGTCGACGGACCGGCGAAGGATCTCGCGCCCGAAGTCACCGCGCGCATCCAGCGTGCCGCGAAACGCATCTACCGGGCGCTTGGCCTCGACGGCTACGCGCGCATCGATTTCCGCCTCGCTGCCGACGGCACGCCGTATTTCATCGAAGCCAACCCCAACCCCGAGATCGCCAAGAGCCAGGAGTTTGCCACAGCGGCTCAACATGACGGGCTGAAATACAAGGAGCTGCTACATCGAATCCTGACCCTCGGGATCAGCCGCGCCAAGGCCGGGGTGTCGCTGGGGTGAGCTACGCGCTCCTCAGGAAGAGGAGCGCGAGTCTTTGCGACCGCTATACAATCCCCGCCGCGACCTGGCCGCGCAGCCGCTCCAGGCCGTGCAACGTCTCCGCACAGGCGGCTGCGACCTCGATGCCCTTGATCGTGAAGTGCCTGCGGAAGAAATCGTAGTGCACCTCGGTCTCGTGGAATTGCTGCGGCGTCAGCACGGCGGAGAACACCGGCACCTCGGTGCGCAGCTGCACGTCCATCAGCGCCTTGATCACGGTGTCGGCGACGAACTCGTGACGATAGATGCCGCCGTCAACGACCAGGCCCGCTGCGACGATGGCGGTGTAGCGCCGCGTCTTGGCGAGGACCTGCGCATGCAGCGGGATCTCGAACGAGCCCGGCACCTCGAACACGTCGACGTGGGTGAGATGGCGTGCCTCGGCCTCCTTCAAGAAGGCAATGCGGGCTTCCGCGACCACGTCGCGGTGCCAGCAGGCCTGCACGAAGGCCACCCGCTGTGGTTTTGCGAAGCGGGGATGCTCGGTCACTGGAACCGGCGGTTGTGCTTGGGAGGTTTCGGTTTGGGGATCTTGCAGCATCTGATTCATGGCTTTCCTCTTCAGGACCAGAATCAGGGCACACGGAACGACAGACAGCCGCATCCTGCGATGCGTCTGCCACCGACCGTTCTCTTTCATCCGGACTTTAACCGTCGGCTTCGGAGTTGCACCGAATCTGCTGACCCTTCCCCTCAGCCAAAACCTTGGGGAAGGCGCTCGCGGGCTTGGGCCTTTCGGCCCTTACCGCCGGTGGGGACTTTCACCCCGCCCTGAGAACATCGGCCGTTCGGGATGAACGACCTGACCGGAAATATGACGCCGGTCCGCGGCCACAGCAAGCCTGTTCCGCCCCAAAAAGCCGCATGGTCCCATTCCGCTGGAGCGAGACGGCCCCCGCAGGGCGGAATTAACGATTGAGCCGGCGGCCGGCTCGATCCGATTCCGGTTTGTTCTCAAATTAATAATTGTGTCCGAGATGAGCTGTGGACGAACGAGTCCTGGCTTGTGGACGGACTCGCGACCCAGTTGCGCAGATTCCGCAAATCACATCAGTTGATCCGCGACAAGCCCGCGCTGGTCCGAGGATCGCTGAAAGCGACTCCGAAGAGATTGCCCTTAACCAGGTTAAGGAAGCGCGCGCCGGACCAACCGCGTGCGTATCTAAAGACAACAAGAAGGCAAGAGGTCGAGACGGCATGTCCCTGCTCGAAGGCACTATCGATTCCAAAAGCCATCCCCTCGCGGTGGTCGAGGATATCGCTGCCAGCAACAACTGGCCGTTCGAACGCTCCGGCGAAGACGAACTGACCATTGTCTCGAAGGGACAATGGACCGACTACCAGATCTCTTTCACGTGGATGGGCGAGATCGAAGCGCTGCATCTGGCCTGCGCATTCGACATGAAGATTCCGGTCGCGCGGCGCGGCGAGGTGCAGCGATTGGTTGCGGCCGTCAACGAGCAATTGTGGATCGGCCATTTCGACCTCTGGACCAACACCGGCATGATCATGCACCGTCAGGCGCTGGTGCTGCCCGGCGGTCTCACGGCCTCGGCCGCGCAATGCGAAGCCATGCTCGCCGGCGCCATCCATGCCTGCGAACGCTACTTCCCGGCGTTCCAGTTCGTGGTGTGGGCGGGCAAGACCACGGCGCAGGCCATGGACGCGGCGATGTTCGATACGGTGGGCGAGGCGTAAGGCCCGCGTCCGATACGGCGGGGGACGGACAGCTTCCTCTCACCCGTCGTCCTGGCGAAAGCCAGGAGCGATACCGCGAGGTCTCTCGGTCGCCCGCGATGCTTGTTGCTCCGGCCGCCATCCACTAGAACCTCCTCGGGGTCATGCGCCCTGGCTTTCGCCAGGACGGCTGATTTGGCGGCAGCGATGGCAAACAACACACTCCAAGACATCACCGGCACCATCCTGCTCGCCGGCGCCGGCAAGATGGGCGGCGCGATGCTGACCGGCTGGCTGGCGGGCGGGCTCGATCCACGGCGCGTTGCGGTGATCGATCCGCACGTTTCGCCCGGGATCACCGCGCTGGCTGCCAAGGGCGTTGCGGTCAATCCCGACATGAAGACAGCAGGCATCGTCGAGACCATGGTCGTCGCGGTGAAGCCGCAAATGTTCCGCGAGGCCGGCGCCGGGCTGAAATCGTTTGTTTCGGAGAAGACCTGCGTCGTCTCGATCATGGCGGGAACCACGATCGCTTCGCTCGAGGAGGTCTGCGGCGGGGCGGTCGTGCGCGCAATGCCGAACACGCCGGCCGCGATCGGGCGCGGCATCACGGTGGCCGTCGCCGCGAAGAATGTCAGCACCTCACAGCGCAGGGTGGCCGATGCGTTGCTGCGCGCCACCGGCTCGGTCGAATGGGTCGAGGATGAAGGCCTGATGGATGCGGTGACCGCCGTGTCCGGTTCGGGGCCGGCCTATGTATTCCTGCTCGCCGAAGAGCTCGCGCGTGCCGGCGTCGAGGCGGGATTGCCCGAAGCGCTCGCGACCAAGCTCGCGCGCGAAACCGTGGCGGGCTCCGGTGAGCTGCTGCATCAGTCGGACCTTCCCTCCAGCACCTTGCGCCAGAACGTCACCTCGCCCGGCGGCACCACCGCGGCGGCCCTCGGCGTCCTGATGGGCGAGCCGGGCCTGCGCGACCTCATGATCCGCGCGATTGCGGCAGCGACGAAGCGATCGAGGGAACTGGCGAAGTAGAGATTACGCGCCGAGCCGCTTGTTGAACATCTCGACATTCACAAGCCCGCGCGCGTGACGGCCCTCGCCGAGCTTGCGCGCGCCCTCGAACGCTTCAACGTCGAAGCGGATGACCCGGCGCTCGACGGCGATCACTTTCGCGGTGGTCCGGACCGTGGCGCCGACGAGGGCGGCCGCGACATGGCGGATGTCGACTTCGGTGCCGACGGTGACCCAGCCCGCCTGAAGCGCAGGGCGGATCGCATCGCCCGCCGTCATCTCCATCTCCAGGATCATCATCGGGGTCGCATAGACCATCGGCATATCAGGCACGAAATGCCCGACCGTGCGTTCCACCGGGACCACCAGCGTGCGCTCGGCGCTCATGCCGACCTTGATGAAATCACGTGCGTCCATGGTGCTCGCTCGTCGTTCCGGGGCGCGCGACGCGCGAACCCGGAACCAGAAATTGCGGATCGAGATTCCGGGTTCAGCCCTCGCGGGCTGCCCCGGAATGAGGCTAACGCGTCACTTCTTCGCAGCCGCCGCGCGTTCCACGAAGGTCTTGCCGCCCTTCATCTTGTGGCGGAGCGGGGCTTCGTTGATCTGGATGACGACGGCATCGGCGTCGACGCCGAGATTCTTCACCAGCGCCTGTGTGATGTCGCGCATCATGCCGGCCTTCTGCTCGTCGGTGCGGCCTTCGGCCATGCTGACGGTAATCTCAGGCATATCATTTCTCCTCTCGCCTCTCCGTCATGGCCGGGCTTGTCCCGGCCATCCACGGACTTCGCCATCAAACAAGACGTGGGTGCCCGGGACAAGCCCGGGCACGACGATCGAAACGAATGGCTAGCCCCAGCTCACGTCATGGCGCGCCAGCACCTCGCGCACCTTCACGACGAGGTCCGCTTCGCTGCACGAAAACTGCGCGGGGCGCGTCTCGCGCCATTCCTGGTTGGAAGCGATCGCGGCTGCGGCCTTCGCGCCCTCGACCAGATCCTTGATCTGCAGCTCGCCGCGCGCCTTTTCATCCGAGCCCTGTATGATCACGCAAGGCGAATTGCGGCGGTCGGCATATTTGAGCTGGTTGCCCATGTTCTTGGGATTGCCGAGATAGAGCTCGGCGCGAATCCCGGCCGCGCGCAAGCTCGCGACCATCTTCTGATAGTCGGCGACACGGTCGCGGTCGAACACGGTCACGACGACGGGACCGACTTCAGGGCGCGTGTCGAGCTTGCCGAGCAGCGTCAGCGCGGCCTGCAGGCGCGACACGCCGATCGAGAAGCCGGTCGCCGGCACCGGCTCGCCGCGAAAACGCGAGACGAGGCCATCATAACGACCGCCACCACCGACCGACCCGAAGCGCACAGGGCGGCCCTTCTCGTCCTTGGTCTCCAGCAGCAGTTCGACCTCGTAGACGGGGCCGGTGTAATATTCGAGGCCGCGCACGACGGACGGATCGATCTTGATGCGGTCGGCCCCGTAACCGGACGCTGTGACAAGCTTCACAATCTCTTCCAGCTCGCTCACGCCGGCCTGACCGATCTCGCTCTTGGCGAGGTAGGTTTCCGCCGCGGCGATGGCTTCTTTCCAATCCTCGCGCGGCTTGGTGACGGCGAGAACGACGTCAGCATCCGCCGCGCTGAGATCGGCACCCTTGGTGAAGTCGCCCTTGCCTTCCTCGCCACCGTCCCATCGTCCGGGGCCGAGCAGCTTGCGGACTTCATCGGCGGAAAACTTGTCGAGCTTGTCGATCGCGCGAAGCACGGTCAGGCGGCGTGCCGCATTGTCCTCACCCGCGAGCCCGATGGCCTCGAGCACGCCGTCGAGCACTTTTCGATTGTTGACCTTCACCACGTATTGGCCGCGCGCGATGCCGAGCGCTTCCATCGTGTCGGCTGCCATCATGCAGATCTCGGCATCCGCCGCCGGGGTCGCCGAGCCGACCGTGTCGGCATCGAACTGCATGAACTGGCGGAAGCGGCCGGGGCCTGGCTTCTCGTTGCGGAAGACGTAACCGACACGATAGCTGCGATAGGGCAAAACCAGGCCATCGGTGCCGTAGCGCTCGCCGACATAGCGGGCGAGCGGCGCGGTCAGGTCGTAGCGCAGCGAAATCCACTGCTCGTCATCGTCCTGGAACGAGAACACGCCCTCGTTCGGACGGTCCTGATCGGGCAGGAACTTGCCGAGCGCATCGGTGTATTCCATCGCCGGCGTCTCCACCGGCTCGAACCCGTAGAGCTCGTAGACGGCGCGGATCTTCTCGACCATCTCGCGCGTCGCCCGGATCACTGAGGGGTCGCGATCCTCAAGCCCGCGCGGCAAGCGCGCCTTCAGTTTCTGCGGTTTTTTGGGTTTTTCGGCCATGCGCGCGTTTACCAGCCGACGCGCGATGCGGCAACTGCCGGCTGATGGCCTCCCCGGATGCTGCACAGCGCGTCGCCTCCCGGCGGCGTGATGCGCTGCTGATCCGGGCTCCAGCAACCGGCATTCTGGTCCCGGCTCGCGCTTCGCGCGTCCGGGACACGAGAGATCAAATCACCTTGCGGATCCAGTTGTGGGGATCGTTGGTGCGGCCGTACTGGATGTCGACGAGCTGCTTGCGCAGGCCCATGGCGACGGGGCCGGCGGCGCCGCCCGAGATCTCGAAATCGCCGCTGACCGAGCGCACCCTGCCGATCGGCGAGATCACGGCGGCAGTGCCGCAGGCAAACGCTTCCTTGAGCCTGCCGCTCGCTGCATCCTTGCGCCACTGGTCGAGCGAATACGGCTCCTCGCGCACGGTCTTGCCGGCATCGCGGGCGAGCGCGATGATGGAGTCGCGGGTGATGCCGGGCAGGATGGTGCCGAGCGGCGGCGTCGACAGCGAGCCATCGTCGAACACGAAGAAAACGTTCATGCCGCCGAGCTCCTCGACGTAGCGGCGCTCGACCGCATCGAGGAACACGACCTGATCGCAGCCGTGCTGGATCGCTTCGGCCTGCGCGCGCAGGCTGGCCGCATAATTGCCGCCGCACTTGACGGCGCCGGTGCCGCCGACGGCCGCTCGCGTGTAATTCTCGGACACCCAGATCGAGACCGGCGCGGGGCCGCCCTTGAAATAGGAGCCGACGGGTGAGGCGATCACCGCAAAGATGTATTCGGACGACGGCTTGACGCCGAGGAAAGTCTCGCTCGCGATCATGAAGGGACGCAGATAAAGGCTGCCCTCGCCGCCCGGCATCCAGGCGCGGTCGATACGCACGACCTGCTCGACCGCCTCGATGAAGACGTCCTCGGGTATCTGAGCCATCGCCATGCGGTCGGCGGAGTCCTTGAAGCGGCGCGCATTGGCGTCGGGACGGAACAGGTTCACGCCGCCGTCGTCGCGCTTGTAGGCCTTGAGGCCTTCAAAGATTTCCTGCGCGTAGTGCAGGACCGCGCCGGCGGGATCGATCTGGAAGTTGGCACGCGCCTCGATCTTCGCCTCATACCAGCCGCCCTTGGACTGGTTGTAGCGGACCACAGCCATGTGATCGGTGAACACGCGCCCGAAGCCGGGGTCCACCAGCTTGGCGATCCTGTCCTTCTCAGGCGTCGGATTGGATGCGGGCTGGATGTCGAATTTCATGCTCATGTCCTTGCCTCCCGCTGCCGGTGGCGGCGCTGTTTCTCGCGCCCGCCTGCCCGTTTTCGGGCCCGGCTGGCTCATTAGGTTTCTGGCCGAACCTCCGCCAGCCTTGTTACGGCCGGTTTCCGTGACCAGCATGTCTTCCGAGGACATGCTTTTGCGGAAGGCGGAAGTCCAGTATGTTTTGCCGAAATGCCGCTCGACAATCGCACGGTAGATCTGCTTCGGCCGTCACCGCCTGTCGGGCACACTCCGGCCGATCCTGGAAATGCTACCCGACGCGAAACGATCTAAAATTTCGTGCGGGCCAATCGTTTTGTAACATTGAACCCAAGATACGTCAATATGCCTGACATAAATTTCGCGACTCCCTCTCAAGATACTGCCGAGCCACGGCCGGCGGCAGGCGAAGGAGGCAATTTGCGCTGGGATATCATCGAGCTGCTGTTCTTCGCCTATCGCGATTTCGTCGGCGATCCCGACCAGGAGCTGGAGGCTTTTGGCTTCGGCCGGGCCCATCACCGGGTCATGCATTTCGTCTACCGCTACCCGGGCCTCAAGGTCGCCGACCTTCTCGACGTCCTGCGCATCACAAAACAGTCGCTCGGCCGCGTGCTCAAGCAGCTGCTGGACGAGGGCTACATCGTGCAGAAGACCGGCGACAATGACCGACGCCAGCGGCTGCTCTATGCGACGCCGAAGGGCGAGGCGCTGGTGCAGAAGCTCGCCGGGCTCCAGACCACGCGGATCACCAAGGCGCTCGCCGAGATGGCGCCTGATGATGCCGAGACCGTCAAGCGCTTCCTGCGTGCCATGATCGACCGCGACGATCCGGACAAGGTGCTGGAGACGATCTTCGCCACCAATCAAGCCTCAAAGGAGTGACCGTGCCGCTCGCTGCCACGCTCGCCCGTCCGCCGGCACGACCGGCCGACGACGCCCCGCATCTGCTGCTGGTCGACGACGATCGCCGCATCCGCGATCTCCTGTCGCGCTTTCTCTCGGCCGAAGGCTATCGCGTCACCACCGCGGCCAGTGCCGGCGATGCCCGCGCGAAGCTGCTGGGACTGCATTTCGACTTGTTGATCCTCGACGTCATGATGCCCGGCGAGACCGGCTTCGATCTCGCCCGGTTCATCCGCACATCCTCCTCGGTGCCGATCGTGATGCTGACGGCGCGGCATGAGGCCGAGGCCCGTATCGAGGGCCTCCAGATCGGCGCCGACGATTACGTCGCAAAGCCGTTCGAGCCGCGCGAGCTGGCGCTGCGCATCAACAACATCCTCAAACGCGCCGCGCCGCCGGTCCAGGCCGCGGCGGTAGAGAAGATCGCGTTCGGCCCCTACGTCTATCATCTCGATCGCGGCGAATTGCGCCAGGGCGAGGAGGTCATCCATCTCACCGATCGCGAGCGCGAGATGCTGCGGATTCTCTCGGAGACGCCGGGCGAGACCGTGCCGCGCAGCGCGCTGACCGGCAACGGCAGCGTCAACGAGCGCGCCGTCGACGTCCAGATCAATCGCCTCAGGCGCAAGATCGAGACCGATCCCGCCAATCCGCTGTTCCTGCAGGCGGTGCGCGGCATCGGCTACCGGCTCGTGGCCTCGCCGTAGACCTTGAGTGAAGCAGGACCGATGAGCACGATCGATACCGGCCTGACGCTTCTGAAGAGCGCCGCCGGCCGTGTTTCGCGCGCCAACGGCTGGATGGGCAACGCATTCAAGGGCTGGATGCCGACCGGCCTCTATGCGCGCGCCCTGCTCATCATGATCGTGCCGATGGTGATCCTGCAATCGGTCGTCGCCTTCGTGTTCATGGAGCGGCACTGGAACACGGTGACGCGCCGCCTCTCGGCCGCCGTGGTGCAGGACATCGCCGCGCTGATCGACATCTACAAGGGCTATCCACAGGACAAGGACCGCGAGCAGATTCGCCGCATCGCCCTGCAGCGCCTGCAGCTCACCGTCGATTTCCTGCCGCCTGGCGACATGCCGCCGCCCGGACCAAAACCGTTCTTCTCGCTGCTCGACCAGACGCTGTCGGTGCAGCTGGGCCGCCAGATCGGACGCTCGTTCTGGATCGACACGGTCGGCCGCTCCAACCTCGTCGAGATCCGCATCCAGCTCGACGATGCCGTGATGCGCGTGTTCGCGCAGCGCAGCGCCGCGTATGCCTCGAACTCGGAGATCTTCCTGTTCTGGATGGTCGGCACGTCGTCGATCCTGCTGATCGTGTCGGTGCTGTTCCTGCGCAACCAGATCAAGCCGATCCTGCGGCTTGCGGATGCAGCGGAAAGCTTCGGCAAGGGCCGCGAGGCGCCGAACTTCAGGCCGCGCGGCGCGCGGGAAGTGCGGCGCGCGGCGGGCGCCTTCCTCGAGATGAAGTCGCGGATCGAACGCGCGATGGAGCAGCGCACCGCGATGCTCGCCGGCGTCAGCCACGATCTGCGCACCATTCTCACCCGTTTCAAGCTCGAGCTGGCGCTGATCGGCGACAACCCCGAACTCGAGGGCATGCGCAAGGACGTCGACGAGATGTCGATGATGCTGGAGGATTACCTCGCCTTTGCCCGGGGCGATTCCGGCGAGCAGTCGCAGCCGACCGACATGGTGCAGGCGCTCGAGGAGCTGCGCAGCGACGCCGAACGCCACGGCCATGCCGCGACCGTGACATTCAGCGGCCTGCCCGTGGTGACGGTGAAGCCGGCCTCGTTCAAGCGCTGCCTCGCCAACCTCGTCACCAATGCCGCGCGCTATGGCAAGGCCATCGCCATCTCCGGCCAGCGCGATCACCGCTATCTGACTGTGACGGTCGACGACGACGGCCCGGGTATCCCGGTGCATTTGCGCGAGGAAGTGTTCAAGCCGTTCCTGCGGCTCGACAATGCCCGCAACCAGGACGAAGGCGGCACGGGCTTAGGCCTCGCGATCGCCCGCGACATCGCCCGCTTGCATGGCGGCGACATCACGCTGGGCGACAGCCCGATGGGCGGATTGAGGGCGAGCGTCCGGATACCGGTGTAGCTTTCGCACCTCGCTCAGCACGAGCGAAGCCCGTCGCATCCCAGTAAGAACGCGGCGAGGAGCGCACCGGTTTTCCGGGACTACTGCTTCGGCAGCAGCGCCTTCAGCTTGTCGACGTCGCGCACGTTCATCTTGAACCCGCCGGGCATCACGATGTCGCCGGGCTTCTGGTCCGCCTTGCATGCGCCAAGCCATTTGGCCTCCAGCGTCATGGTGGTGTCGCGCCCTGCGGTACCGGCGGCACCGCCCTGCGCATGCGACGAGGTCTTCACCGTGTAGGCCGAATTGAAGTCGCCTGTGATCTCGGCGTGCGAGGTCGTGGACATGCCGGCGACGCTGCACTCGGAATCGCTGACATAGCCGGTGGCCGTCTTCTTGACGTCTTGCTTGGAGCAGACCTGCTTGGCCATCGGCGAGATGTTGTTGCTCATCTCCTTGTCGACAGCCTCATCGGTGCAATGCTGCATGGTCATTTCCGGCATCGCAGAGCCGGTCCTGACCATTTTCATTTCCCAGAGGCCTGCCTTGCGCACCGGCAGGTCGTCAGCGACGGCGCTGCCCGCCGACAGCACGAGACAAGCGACTGATCCGAGCAAAGCAAGCTTGCGCGTCATGGCAGAACTCCCGGCTGAGATGTCGAGGCTCGCCGTTCCGAAACGCCTCAGTAGAGGGTGCGGATCGGCCGATCGGCGGCGCCGTAGGGCACCCAACGACAGGCGAACGAGATGTAACCGCCCTGATAGGCCTGCACCGCGAGGAATTTCACCACCTTGCCGTACTGCGCGCAGTGATCGACCGCGACCTGGCGCGCATCGACCTGGGTCGCCATCGAATAAGCGATGATGCCGCCGGTGTCGTTGCCCTTGAAAGGCGGCACCGGGAGGATGTCGGCGCGCGCCGACTGGCTCGCCATCATACCCAAGGCAAGAAGGCCCGCGGCCGCAATGATTCGCATTCCCGTCACTCCAATTGATTGCCGGCAGTTTACGTTGCCGGCGCGGCGGTGGAAAGAACCGAAGGCCTGTCGAATGCGACGTTGTTGATCAACTCCTGCCCGAGTGTTGCCGCGCTGCACTTGACCTCCCCCGCCCTTCGCGGCACCGTCTGACCTTCGCAGATCATGCTGTCTGGATTGCCCATGCGCGCCTCGACCTCCCCGAAATCGCTTCGCTTAGCCGCCGTTCTCGGCCTCGTGTTCGGGGCGCTGTCGCTCACCGAGGCCAAGGCCGCCAATCCGCTGGAGCTGAATTTCTGGCTGAGCGGGCCGCGGTATGACGGCAATGTCGCCGAATGCGACAAGGCGCTGCCGACGATCTCGAGCCAGTTCTGGGAGAAGGAAAGCTCGTTCTGGAATTCGCCCTTGCAAATCACGGGCTTCGCCAACGTTCACGAGACCGCTTTCCGGCCCTGGGCTTCGGACAACATTCCGCGCCGCTTCTGCACCGGCGAGGCCATGCTGACTGACGGCAAGGTGCGCAGGGTGCACTTCTCGATCATCGAGGATGGCGGCTTTGCCGGATATGGTCAGGGCGTCGAATGGTGCGTGGTCGGGCTCGACCGCAACTGGGCGTACAACCCGTCCTGCCGCGCAGCCAAGCCCTGAGCCGAAGGCCCTGATTCGGGCTCATCGAGCCACCGGATCATCCGGCGCCGGAATTTTGTTCTTGAAATGTTCTCGTTGCCTGCTAGGCTTCTGCACAGTCTAGTTGAGGGGCGTCACCATGTTTCATTTTAGATTGCATTCGTTCTTCCGTCTCGTGATTTCGCTGACCGTCCCCCTGACCCTTGCCGCCGGGCTGATCTCGCTCGCCGACGGTGCAAAGGCGCAGGACAAGCGACAGAACACACCCGGTGAATTCGACTTCTACGTGCTGTCGCTGTCGTGGTCGCCGTCCTTCTGCGAGGAAGCGGCCGAGCGCGGCCGCGGCGGCGGGCGCTCCAACATTCAGTGCGAGGGACGGCCTTATTCCTTCGTGGTTCACGGGCTCTGGCCGCAATATGAGAGCGGCTTTCCGGAATATTGCCAGCGGCCGTCGCCGCGGCTGAACCGCAGCATCGTCTCTTCGATGCTCGATTTGATGCCGGCGCCAGGATTGATCTTCAATGAATGGGACAAGCACGGCACCTGCTCCGGGCTCACCGACCGCACCTATTTCGAGACCATTCGCAAGGCGCGCGCCGCGATCAAGATCCCGGCCGAATATCTCGAGCTGTCGGAGGCCAAGACGGTGGCGCCGGGCGAGGTGGAAGAAGCGTTCATCAAGGCCAATCCCGGTTTGAGCAATGCGGCCATCTCGGTCACCTGCAACCGGACGCGACTGTCCGAAGTCCGCATCTGCCTCAGCAAGGACCTGCAGTTCCGCGCCTGCGAGGAGCTCGAACGCCGCTCCTGCCGCCGCGACCAGGTGACGATGCCGCCGATCAGGGGCGGTTAGATCAGGCATTCGTGCCCCGGCGCAGCGCAGTTTCTCTTCGCCGATGCGCTGCAGAGCCGGGCCGCGCTGCATGGGAATCCCAAGCCCCTGGGGGCCGGCTCTGCGCAGCAGCGTTGCACGCTGCCACGCGTCCGGGACACTCGCGCTTGCCTCTTTGCGCAAGCCGCCGCGTGGCGTAGTGCTCTTGCATGAACTATCGCCACGCCTTTCATGCCGGGAATTTTGCCGACGTCATCAAGCACATCGTGCTGGCACGCATCCTGACCTATCTGCAGGACAAGCCAGCCGCCTTCCGCGTCATCGACACCCATGCGGGTGCCGGGCTCTATGATCTCGACAGCGACGAGGCGCGCCGCAGCGGCGAGTGGCTGACCGGCATCGCGCGACTGATGCAGGCGCGCCTCTCGAACGAGAGCGTCGCGCTGACCAAGCCGTACATGGACATCGTCCGGGCCTTCAACCCGAAGGGTGAGCTCAAGGCTTACCCGGGCTCGCCGCTGATCGCGCGCGCGCTGATGCGGCCGCAGGACCGGCTGGTGGCCTGCGAGCTCGAGCCGAAGGCGCGCAAGACGCTGATCGACGCGTTGCGGCGCGACGAACAGGCGCGCGTGGTCGATCTCGACGGCTGGATGGCGCTGCCGGCTTTCGTCCCGCCGAAGGAGCGGCGCGGGCTCGTGCTGATCGATCCGCCCTTCGAGGCCAAAGACGAGTTCCAGCGGCTGGGCGAGGCCTTCTCCACCGCTTTCGCGAAATGGCCGACCGGTATCTATGTAATCTGGTATCCCGCCAAGAGCCGGCGCGCCACCGACACGCTGGCGCAACTCGTGGCTCGCACCGCAGCTGCCGCAAAGACTCCCGGGAAATGTCTCCGCCTCGAATTCAGCGTCGCGCCGCAGGCCGACGGCGCCGCCCTCACCTCGACCGGGCTCCTGATCGTCAATCCGCCGTACACGCTGCAAAGCGAGCTCAAGACGATTCTGCCCGAGTTGGAAATGCCGCTCGGCCAAGGCGGAGCTGCCAGATTCCGATTAGAGGTACCCAAGGCGTAAATTAGGAGGTACCCACGACGTAAGGCACCGTGATCTTTGGGAAAAATATGCAGGAGCGGTAGTCAATCTGCAAAGAACCGTATTATGCTGTTTCTGTGACTGGCTTTACGTTCCGCTTCCGCGAATGGTTGCGGCGGAGTGAAGGCCCTAAGAAAGATCCGGACGGACCGATGGGTCTGCCCAAGGATGGCCAGCTCTCCCG
Source organism: Bradyrhizobium sp. USDA 4474 (assembly GCF_054057515.1). Lineage (NCBI taxonomy): Bacteria > Pseudomonadati > Pseudomonadota > Alphaproteobacteria > Hyphomicrobiales > Nitrobacteraceae > Bradyrhizobium > Bradyrhizobium sp. USDA 4474. The sequence continues at coordinate 2,417,142 of NZ_JBSRZJ010000002.1, forward strand.
GGCTTCGTAATGCCCGGTCATGTCGCGACGCGTGTCTGCTTGCGACGGAGGAGCAATGAGGGGGAGTTTCCCGATGGCCAATACGGGAACGGTCAAGTTCTTCAATGGCGAGCGCGGCTACGGCTTTATCAAGCCGGACGACGGCGGTCGCGACGTCTTCGTTCACATCACTGCTGTGGAGCGGGCGGGACTGAAGGACCTTGCCGAAGGACAGCGTATCACGTTCGAAGTTGAACCGGACAAGAAGGGGAAGGGCCCGAAAGCGGTCAATCTCGTGATCCTTTCGTAAGGCACCTGCTCCAACAAAGCTGGCGCAAAAAAAGTCCCGGCCGCAAGCGGCCGGGAGGTTGTGGTCCGGTATTTTCTTATTTCGCTATCAGAAGTGATAGTTGACGCCTGCGCGCACGATGCTGGCGCTGTAGCCGTTTGACACGCCTGTAATTGCGAACTGGCTGGTCGACAGATCGACATAGAGATATTCGAGCTTCGCGCTCCAGTTCGGCGCGAGGCCAACTTCCGCGCCGACCCCGGCAGTCCAGCCGGCCGTCGTGTGCGACTCCGTCCAGCCGAAGGTCTGCGCGCGCAGCTCGCCGAAGGCGAGACCGGCAGTGCCGTAGACCAGCACGTTGCTGAAGGCATAGCCCGCGCGTCCGCGCAGCGTGCCGAACCAGGGATTGGAAAACTTCCACGGTGCGAAGGTATCATCGGCACCGGCGGCCTGGATGTCGCCCTCGACGCCAAACACCCACGGGCCGTTCTGGAAATTGTAGCCGGCCTGCACCCCACCGACGAATCCGGATGGCTTTGCGGGATTGTTGTCGACCGAGCCCCATTCATAGCCGAGATTGGCGCCGAGATACGGGCCGGCCCAGCTATATGCGTTGAGTGGCTGATTGACGGTATAGGGCGCACGCTGCCCGTAACTGAGATCGGCGGCCGCGGCCGAAGCTGTCCAGCCGGCTGCAACCAATGCGGCTGCGCCCACAATGAGCCCCTTCATCACACACTCCAACGCAACTGCCGTAACCGGGTGCGAGGCCCGCGCCGCCCGCACGGAGCCAAGCTGCATGGTTACGGAACCACCACTTTTTCGCGTAGGATTTATCGAGAGTTTTAAGTTAAAGGCCTGTTAAGACCCGTTACCGCGCTGTTAACAGACTTAAGGAAGCGTTACCGGGAACTGCGCGCCTTCCTGTGCGCGGCAGCCCGGCCGGAACTTCAAATCGATCCCCCCAGCGCTTAAATTCGCTCCATGGTTCACGATTCCACCGACAAGCCGGACGACGCCCGCGCGCGCACCTCGCAGCAGGCCGCTCCGACCAAGGCCCCAGCCCAAGAGGTGGCCCCGCCGGACCTCGATCCCGCCACCGCCGGCGGCGATGACGAGGACGATGCGCGGCTGCCTGACATCCTGGAAGAGAGCGGCGCGATCGGCGAAGAGCCGCTGGCGACGGGTCATGAGGCGATCGAGCGCGCGGTGCGGCTCGCGCCGACCTCGCCCGGCGTCTATCGCATGCTCAGTGCGAACGCCGACGTCCTCTATGTCGGCAAGGCCAAGAACGTCAAAAAGCGCTTGTCCAACTACGCGCGCCAGAGCGCGCCGCTACCGGCGCGCATCCTGCGCATGATCGCGGCCACGGTGACCGTGGAGATCGTCTCGACCGCGACCGAAACCGAAGCGCTGCTGCTGGAAGCCAACCTCATCAAGCAGCTGCGGCCGCGCTTCAACGTGCAGCTGCGCGACGACAAGTCGTTTCCCTACATCCTGATCACCGGCGACCATTGGGCGCCGCAAATTTTGAAGCATCGCGGCGCGCAGACCAGGGCCGGGCGCTATTTCGGCCCGTTCGCCTCCGCCGGCGCCGTCAACCGCACCATCACGGCCTTGCAGCGCGCATTCCTGATCCGCTCCTGCACGGACTCCTTTTTCGAGAGCCGCACCCGGCCCTGCCTGCTCCACCAGATCCGCCGCTGCGCCGGCCCCTGCACGCGCGAGATCGACTTCGGAGGCTATACGACGCTGGTGCGCGAGGCGACCGACTTCCTGTCCGGGAAGAGCCATGCGGTGAAGCAGGAGCTTGCCGGCGAGATGGAGAAGGCCTCCGGCGAGCTCGAATTCGAGCGCGCGGCGCTCTATCGTGATCGCCTCGCGGCATTGTCAGCGATCCAGTCCCAGCAGGGCATCAATCCACGGACGGTCGAGGAAGCCGACGTGTTCGCCATCCACCAGGAGGGCGGCTTCTCCTGCGTCGAGGTGTTCTTCTTCCGCACCGGACAGAACTGGGGCAATCGCGCCTATTTCCCGCGCGCGGAGAAGACCTATACGCCGGAAGAGGTGCTTGGCTCGTTCCTCGCCCAGTTCTACGACGACAAGCCGCCGCCGAAGACCATTCTGCTCTCGCACGAGATCGACGAGATGGAGCTTCTCGCCAACGCACTGGCGATCAAGGCGGGCCACAAGGTCGAGGTCATCACGCCCAAGCGCGGCGAGAAGAAAGAGCTCGTCGCCCACGCCCTGACCAATGCGCGCGAAGCGCTTGGCCGCAAGCTCGCCGATACCGCGACCCAGAGCCGCCTGCTCGATGCCATCGCCACGACACTGAGCCTGCCGCACGCGCCCAAGCGCATCGAGGTCTACGACAACAGCCACATCCAGGGCACCAATGCGGTGGGTGCCATGATCGTCGCCGGCCCCGACGGGTTCGTCAAAAACCAATACCGCAAGTTCAACATCAAGTCGGAAGGGATCACGCCGGGCGACGACTTCGCCATGATGCGCGAGGTGCTGGAGCGCCGCTTCAAGCGCCTGATCAAGCCGCCCGACGAGGGCGCGGCCAACAAGGCCAGGGACGACGATTTCCCGCAATGGCCCGACCTCGTGATCATCGACGGCGGCCGCGGCCAACTGAATGCCGTCAGGGAGATCTTTGCAAATCTCGGGCTGACCCAGGTGTCGCTGATGTCGGTCGCCAAGGGTCCCGACCGCGATGCCGGCCGCGAAACCCTGTTCATGCCCGAGCGCGAGGCGATCAAGCTGGAGCCGCGCGACCCTGTGCTCTATTTCATCCAGCGCCTGCGGGACGAGGCCCACCGCTTCGTCATCGGCTCGCACCGCAAGTTGCGCAAGAAGGACATCCGCGAGGCCGGCTTGCAGGAGATTGCGGGCATCGGCCCGTCACGTAAACGTGCCTTGCTGCATCATTTCGGAACCCTGAAGGAGATCGAACGGGCCTCGATCGCCGATCTCGGCAAGGTTCCTGGGGTCAGCGCCGAAAGCGCCCGCAGGATATTCGACTATTTCCATCCCCAGCCGGGGTGAACTAAAGGGGCCGTAGTCATATGGTCGTCGCATGCCGTGCCCCATTTGGGCGCGGACGGTTGACCTTCGGGCTTGAGCGGTATTGGTAGGACGGATGAACATCGCCACGACACGAGGGACGACCAGCCGCGCGATGTCCCTCCCGAACATCCTGACCTATGGCCGGATCGCCGCGATCCCGGTCGTGGTCGGATGCATCTATGCGCAGTCGATCATGGACTACCCGCTGTGGCTGCGCTGGGTCGCGGTCGCCATCTTCATCGGCGCCGGGGTGACGGATTATCTCGACGGCTATTACGCGCGGATCTGGAATCAGCAATCGGCGTTCGGCCGGATGCTCGACCCGATAGCCGACAAGCTGCTGGTGGCCTCCTGCCTGCTGATGCTGGCGGCCGATGGCATCATCCACGGCTGGTCGCTATGGGCCGCCATCGTGATCCTTTGCCGCGAGATCCTGGTCTCGGGCCTGCGCGAATACCTCGCGGCGCTCCGCGTCAGCGTGCCCGTCACCAAGCTCGCCAAGTGGAAGACGACGGTGCAGCTCGTCGCCATCGGCTTCCTGCTCGCAGGTCCCGCCGGTGACGAGGTGCTCCCCGCGGTCTCGCTGATCGGCCTCATCCTGCTGTGGGCCTCGGCAATCCTGACCATGTACACCGGCTACGATTATTTCCGCGCCGGCATCCATCACCTCATCAAGGAGGATGAAGGATGAAGGTGAAGTATTTCGCCTGGGTGCGCGAGCGTGTCGGCAAGGCCGAAGAGACCATCGAGCCGCCCGCGACGGTGCGCACCGTCGCGGAGCTGATCACCTGGCTGTCGGGCCAGAGCGAGGCTTACGCTTATGCCTTCGAGAAGCCGAAGGTGATCCGCACCGCGATCGACCATGCCCACGTCAAGGCGGACGCTGCCATCGCCGGCGCGCGCGAGATCGCATTCTTTCCGCCGATGACCGGCGGCTAGGCCATGACCTCTTCCGTCGCCAGCTGCCCCGTCGCCATCCGCATCCAGGAAGACGATTTCGACATCGCGCGCGAGATCGCGGTCCTGACCCATAGCCGCACCGATATCGGCGCGGTCGTCAGCTTCTCCGGCATCTGCCGCGCCGACGAGGATAGCTCTGACATCGCCGCGCTCACGCTCGAGCATTATCCCGGCATGGCGGAAGAAGAGATCAAGCGCCATGTCGACGAAGCCTTGTCGCGCTGGCCGCTGAACGGCGTCACCGTCATCCATCGCGTGGGGCGGTTCGTGCCCGGCCAGAACATCGTGCTGGTGCTCACCGCCTCGCAACACCGCCGGGCGGCATTCGAGGCGGCCGAGTTCCTGATGGATTATCTCAAGACCAGCGCCCCGTTCTGGAAAAAGGAAGAGAGCGCCACCGGCACCGGCTGGGTCGAGGCCCATGCCCGTGACGACGAGGCCGCCGCACGCTGGACCAAATCCTGATGGCAAGAGCATCCAAGAAGCCCATGCGCGGCCGCGCCGCGCCCAAACTCGCCAAGGTCGGCCCCGGCGAGCTCGTCTCGCTGCTCGATTTCGTCCGCTATGCGGTGAGCCGTTTCGTGGAAGCGAAACTCGCCTTTGCCCATGGCACGACCGATCCGGTCGCCGAGGCGATCTTCCTGGTCTGCGAGGCGCTGCATCTGCATCCCGAGCAATTCGAGAGCTTTGCCCAAGCTCGCGTCACCGTAGCGGAGGGCAGGGCCCTGCTCGATCTGGTCCATCAGCGCATCACCACCCGCAAACCGACGGCCTATCTCGTCAACAAGATCTACATGCGCGGCCTGCCTTTCTATGTCGACGAGCGCGTCATCGTTCCGCGTTCCTTCATCGGCGAGCTGCTCGATTCCCATTTCGGCGGCGACGGCGAGGTCGGCTCGCTCATCGACGATCCGAGCTCCGTCGCGCGCGTGCTCGATCTCTGCACCGGTTCAGGGTGCCTCGCGATCCTCGCCGCGTATCATTTCCCCAATGCCGAGGTCGACGCGGTCGATGTCTCCAAGGGGGCGCTCGAGGTCGCCACGCGCAATGTCGGGGAACATGGGCTGGATGAACGGATCACGCTGCACCGCGGTGATCTGTTCGCGCCGCTCGGCGGCAACAAATATGATCTGATCATCACCAACCCGCCTTACGTCGACGCCGAAGGCATGGCGGCATTGCCGCCGGAATGCCGGGCCGAGCCCAGACTTGCCTTCGACGGTGGCCCCGACGGTCTCGATGTCATCAGGCGCATCCTGCGCGACGCGCCCGATCACCTGACGCCGGACGGCGGCCTGCTTTGCGAGATCGGCCGCGGCCGCGAGCTGGTCGACGAGGCCTTTCCGGAACTGCCCCTGCTCTGGCTCGACACGGAAGATTCCGAGGGCGAGGTATTCTGGATCGCGGCCGCCGATCTCGGCTGATCGAGCGAGCGCTCCGGAACAAGTCAAATTCCGCCACGTTCACCCCCGACGAATGTTTCGCTGTCGGAGGATGTCCACATGCTCGCGCCATCGGGCGAATTGCTGCGCGCCGGTATGGCGCTGAAAATCAACCATCTCAAGCGCGCGGCCCGATCTTACCTGCGTGACCGCACCAGTCAGACCACTGGACGGATCACGTCCTACGCGGTCGCGGCCGGGCTGTTCGCGGTCGCCGGGCTGTTCTTGGTCGCAACCTTCTTTGTCGGCCTGATCGCGCTGTATCGCTGGATCGCTATCAGTTACGGACAATTCTGGGGCTTTGGGGCCGTGGCGGCGGTGCTCCTGGTGCTCGCCGCAGCCTGTGCCGGAGTGGCCATGGCTCAAATCCATCGCCGGACCAAGCCGATCGTGCCGCTTGCAAGTCGGATGCGTGTGGCGATCGCCACGCCGCGGATCCCGCGTGGAACGGTCAAGCAGGCCGTGAAAGAGGTCGCGACGACAATCCCTCTGGTACCGCTGGCGCCGGGAGAACGCAGCCGGGACGGCAGGACTGCGACAGTTCTTGCCAACCGCCCCGTGCAACTCGGCTTGATGCTCGCGGCCGTCGGGCTGTTGGGCGTCACGGCAGCGCGCCGAAGGCGCTCCCGCCACGGATTGGACGCCTGACATGCGTGCGCGGCACACCGAGCAGCAGCTCGACAGCTGGCTCCTGGTCGCCGCCACAGCCGTGTTCGTGTTGAGCGCAGAACGCTACTTTCAGGATTCCGGCTTGATCCGGCCGCGGCCTCCTCAAGACCAGCGCAACAGCGAAGGACATTCGCCTGAAACGAGCCCGGCGGGCGCAGCGACGCAGCCCGGCCACGGGCGCCGGTCGAAAAGTCCGTTCGCCATTCCCTGGGCGGGCTGGAAGGATATTTTCTGGCGTACCTATCAGCGCATCGGCGACGATCGCCTGCTGGCGACCGCCGGTGGGGTCGTCTTCTTCGGGCTGCTCGCGATCTTTCCCGCCGTGACTGCACTGGTTTCATCCTACGGCCTGTTCGCCAATCCCGCGACCATCACTGACAATCTCCAGAAGCTCGCGATGATGCTGCCCGAAGGCACCTTCCAGATCGTCCAGGAGCAGGTCGGACGCGTCGTATCGAAAGGCAACACGGCGCTTGGCGCCACCTTCCTGTTCGGTCTTGCGCTCGCAATCTGGAGCGCCAATGCCGGGGTTAAAGCGATCTTCGACGCCCTCAACGTCGCTTATGAGGAGCGCGAGAAGCGCGGCTTCATCAAGCTCAACCTGATTACACTCTGCTTCACGGTCGGTGGCATCGTCGCGCTGCTGCTGATGGTGGCCGCCGTCGTCGCCTTCCCGCTTGCGCTCGATCATCTCGGCCTTGCGCCGGAGAGCAAGCTGATCGTCGCGCTCGCCCGCTGGCCGCTGCTGCTCGTCATCCTGCTGGTGGCGCTTGCCATCCTCTACCGCTTCGCACCCAGCCGCGACCAACCGCGCTGGCAATGGCTGAGTGTCGGCGCCGTGACCGCCGCCCTGCTCTGGATCGCCGGCTCGGCGCTGCTGTCCTGGTATCTCTCGGCCTTCGCCAATTACAGCGCCACCTACGGCTCGCTGGGCGCCGCGATCGGCTTGATGACGTGGATGTGGATGTCGGCGATCGTGATCATGTTCGGCGCCGAGCTGAACTCGGAGATCGAACGGCAGACCCTGCGCGACACGACCACAGGACGCCCCAGGCCACTCGGCAGCCGCGAGGCAGTTTCGGCCGACACGGTCGGCGCCGCCGCACCGTCCTGACGACCTCCACGCGAGCCCGCGGCTGCTATCCCCTCGAATCAACAATGATGTTAAGGTCATGCATGCTTGGGGGAGCATGAGGCGCGACGGGTGCGAATTGCGACCCGTGTTTTCCCGGGTGAGGCAATCAGCTCTTGAGGCGTAGCGCGCGGCATGATTCGTATTTCGACGATCTTCATCGCCTTCTGCATGGTTCTGGTCGCAGCCTCGCTCGGGCTCGTCCTCTACTCGGTCGCCGGCATCAACGGAACCGAATCCGCGATCGTGGCGCTGACTGCCCTGACCTTCCTGATCCTCTACAATGCAGTCTCGATGCGGCTCCGCGACCGCAGCGACGTCGGCGGGCAGATCGCCGACCTGTCGCGGGGCACCGCCGACCTTGCCCGCCAGGTGGCCGAGTTCGGGCGCCGGCTCGCCGCGATCGAAGGCCGCATCGCCTCGTCCAATTCGACCAACTCCGATCGTGTCCAGTCGGTGATCGGCGAAATCAACGAGCTCGGTGGACTGGTCAGGCAGCTTGCCGCCACGGTATCGACCCATGAGGACATGCTGGCCGGTCAAGCGCCGGCGCCCGCGCCCGCTCAGGTCGCCCGGCTGGAGCGCGAAGCCCCCGTCGACCAGATCGCGCCCTTCGAGGAGCGGCCGGCCGCTCCTCCGCCGCTTGCGGCACCGCCACCCCGGCCGACGCCGCCGGCGGTCCAGACCAGGCCAGCCAATGCCGTTCAGACCGTCAACGGCCGTAACCAGACCCAGATGCTGGCGACGCTGCGCAACGCCATCGACGAGAACCGCATCGACATCTTTCTCCAGCCGATGGTGACGCTGCCGCAGCGCAAGGTCCGCTTCTACGAGGCGGTGACCAGGCTCCGCGACGAGCGCGACCAGCTGATTGCGGCGGAAGAGTTCATCAGCATCGCCGAAGCCTCCGGACTGATCGGACGCATCGACAACATGGTGTTGCTGCGCTGTGTCCAGGTGTTGCGCCGGCTGATGGTGCGCAACAAGGATGTCGGTGTGTTCTGCAACGTCGCGGCCTCGACGCTCGGCAATTCCACCACCTTCGCGCAATGCCTGGATTTCCTCGAGGCCAACCGGGCGCTGGCGCCGTCGCTGGTGCTGGAGTTCAAGCAGGCGACCTTCCGCGGCCTCGGCCCCGCCGAGACCGAAAGTCTCGCGGCCCTCGCGCAGCGCGGCTTCCGCTTTTCGATCGACCATGTCACGGACCTCAGGATCGAGCCGCGCGAGCTCGCCGATCGCGGCGTGCGCTTCATCAAGGTCCCGGCATCGCTCCTGCTTGACCCCAGGCAAGCCTCGAGCTCGGACATCCATCCCTCCGACCTGTCCGACCTGCTCGGCCGTTTCGGCATCGATTTGATTGCGGAGCGGATCGAGGGAGAGCGCGCAGTGGTCGATCTGCTCGACTATGACGTGCGGTTCGGCCAGGGCTTTCTGTTCGCGCCACCCCGGCCATTGCGGCCCGAGGGGGCATCTGCTACCGGCGGAGCGGCGCCGAACCAGGCGCAGGATATTCAGGGATCCAATGGTTCCGGTACTTCAAGCCCAAGCGCAACTTCAGCTGCGACGCCCGCCGCTCCGCCATCATCGCGCGTCACCGGCAACGCAGCCCTCGCGCGCCGCATCTGATCGGCCGCGCGCATCATGACCACGCTGCACTTCGCACAGAGCCTGCGCGAGCTTGTGGCCGGGGTCGATGTCGTGCTCAGCGACATCTGGGGCGTCGTCCATAACGGTCTGGAATCGTTCCCGGAGGCCTGCGAGGCGCTGCACACCTATCGCAGCCGCGGCGGCACGGTGATCCTGATCACCAATGCGCCGCGCCCGGCTGACTCCGTGCAGCGGCAATTGCGCAAGCTGGGCGTCGCCGACGAGACCTACGACGCGATCGTCTCCTCCGGCGATTTGACGCGGCTCTATGTCGCCGAGCATCCCGGCCGCAAGATGTTCTGGCTCGGCCCCGAGCGCGACAACTCGATCTATCGCGGCCTCGGGGCGACGACTGCGCCACTGGAAGAAGCCGACTACATCGTCTGCACCGGCCTCTATGACGACGAGACCGAGACTGCGGAAGACTATCGCGGCATGATGCTGAAGGCCCGCGAGCGCCAGCTGACACTGGTCTGCGCCAACCCGGACATCGTGGTGGAGCGCGGCGACCGGCTGATCTATTGCGCCGGCGCGATTGCCGAGCTGTACCGCGAGCTCGGCGGCGAGGTGATCTTCTACGGCAAACCCCACCGGCCGATCTATGAACGCGCGATGGCGCTCGCCGGCGAACGCCAGGGGCACCCGATCGACCGCAAGAAAGTGCTGGCGATCGGCGATTCCGTCCGCACCGACCTGACCGGCGCGCGCGAATTCGGCATCGACTGCCTGTTCGTCACGCGCGGCATTCATGCCGAGGAGTTCGAGGGCCTCGACCAGCTCGATCCGAAGTCGGTGACGGAATTGTTCGGCCACCCGCCGAAGGCGCTGATGCGCGAATTGAAGTGGTAACGGCCGGGCCCTCACCGTTCCAGCGCGGAAAAGCCCGGGACGAGCCCGGGCTTTTCAAATTCAGCTGATGGCGTCAAGCGCGCTTACGCGCTCGCCATATCAGGGAAAACCGCCTCGATCTTGGTCTTCAGCGTCGCCGCGTTGAACGGCTTGACGATGTAGTTGTTCACGCCGGCCTTCTTGGCCGCGATCACGTTCTCGGTCTTGGATTCCGCCGTGATCATGATGAAGGGCGTGGTGGCGAGGTTGGGATCTGCCCGCACTTCGCGCAGCAGGTCGTAACCCGTCATCGGCTCCATGTTCCAATCGGAGATCACGAGCCCGTACTTCTTGCCGCGCATCTTGTTCAGCGCCGCCGAACCGTCGCTGGCATCGTCGATATTCTCGAAGCCAAGCTGCTTCAGGAGATTCCTGATGATACGGATCATGGTGCTGTAGTCGTCGACCACCAGAACCGACATCGACAAATCAACCGCCATCTCGACTCCCCCAACGCATACCCAGGACTATTCAAAATCGGACCTGACAGGCCGGGCCCTCAGTTCCATCTCCCAAGCACTAGCACCAAGGCGTTAAACAGCGCGTTAACTGCGGCGGCCCGCGACGGATCGGAAATCATGTTCCAGGCGACGGCCCTCTGCAGCTTGACTTCATCGGCCGGCTCAAGCCACGGTCCCGGCCGGTCCCGCCGGCTCGAGAATTCCCCTGATGGCCCCGCAATTTACCGTTATCCGCGATACCACGCCGGAATCCGCGATCCCCAAGGGGGCCGTGGTGGCCATGGGCAATTTCGACGGGGTCCATCTCGGCCACCGGGCCGTCATTACCGCTGCCCTGGAAATGGGCCGGGCGCATGGCCGCCCTGCGCTGGCGCTGACCTTCGAGCCGCATCCACGCCGGTTTTTCAGCCCCAACACCCCGCAATTTCGCCTGACCGACGAGCGGGCCAAGCTGCGGCTGCTGGCCGGGACCGGACTGGCCGGCGCCGTGGTCATGACCTTCGACAAGGCCCGCGCCGGGACCAGCGCGCAGGATTTCATTCACCACGACCTGATCGAACGTCTCGGCGTCAGCGGGATTGCGGTCGGATACGACTTCCATTTCGGCAAGGGACGGGTCGGTTCACCGAGCCTTCTGGTCAACGAAGCGCCCCGGCTCGGCATCGAGGTCGACGTGCAGCCGCATGTCGACATCGACGAGCGCCCGGTCTCCTCCAGCGCCATCCGGATTGCGCTCGCCGAGGGGCAGGTCGACGAGGCCACCACCATGCTGGGCGCGCCCTGGTTCATCACCGGCGAGGTCATCCACGGCGAGAAACGCGGCCGCGACCTCGGCTATCCCACCGCCAACATCCGGCTCGATGCCAATTGCGGCCTGAAGCACGGCATCTACGCCGTGCGGGTCGGCCGCGGGCCTGAGCGCCTGAACGGGGTGGCGAGCTTCGGTCGCCGCCCGACCTTCGATAACGGCGCGCCGCTGCTGGAAATCTTCCTGTTCGACTTCCGGGGTGACCTGTACGGGCAGGCTCTCGACTGCGCCTTTATCGGCTTCATCCGCGAGGAGCTGAAGTTCGACGATATCGACACCCTGATCCGCCAGATGGACGACGATTCCGCCCGGGCCCGCGCGATGCTGGGGGCCGCCCCGGACGCATTTCCGCGGCTCGGGACCGTCGATTAAGGGCGGCCCAAAGCCCGCCCGCCGGACCTTTGCGCTTCCCCCGCTCGGCTGCTATGGAGAGCCCATGTTTGCGCGGCGCATCATAGGGATTAGCAGCCCGGCTTCCGCCTGAGCCTCAAGGCTCGGCGCAAGACCGGGATTTCGTCGTTTCACCCCGCGATTCCGCATCGCCATCCGTTCCCGCGCCATTCCGAGCCAGTCAACCTCATGTCCGAAAAGCCGCAAAAGTCCCCAAAGTCCGAAGCCAAAGACTATTCGAAGACCCTGTTCCTGCCGCAGACCGAATTCCCGATGCGTGCCGGCCTGCCCCAGCGCGAACCGGAGATCCTCAAGCGCTGGTACGAGATCGGCCTCTACGAAAAGCTGCGAGACCGCGCGAAAGGCCGGGCCAAGTTCGTGCTGCACGACGGGCCGCCCTATGCCAACGGCAACATCCATATCGGCACGGCGCTGAACAAGATCCTCAAGGATCTCGTCACCAAGAGCCAGCAGATGCTCGGCTTCGATTCCAACTATGTGCCCGGCTGGGACTGCCACGGCCTGCCGATCGAATGGAAAGTCGAGGAGGAGAACTATCGCAAGAAGGGCAAGCAGAAGCCCGACTTCCGCGACAGCGCCGCGATGATCGATTTCCGGAAGGAGTGCCGCGCCTACGCCACGCACTGGCTCAACGTGCAGCGCGAGGAATTCAAGCGTCTCGGCGTGATCGGCGACTGGGCTCATCCTTACGCCACCATGAACTATCCGGCCGAAGCCCAGATCGCGCGCGAGCTGATGAAGTTCGCGGCCAACGGCACGCTCTATCGCGGGTCCAAGCCGGTGATGTGGAGCGTGATCGAAAAGACTGCGCTCGCCGAGGCCGAAGTCGAGTACGAGGACTACACGTCCGACATGGTCTGGGTGAAATTCCCGGTCACCTCGCCCGCGCATGGCGCGCTCGCTACAGCAAGCGTCGTGATCTGGACCACCACACCCTGGACCCTGCCCGGCAACCGCGCCATCTCGTTCTCGCCGAAGATCGGCTACGGCCTCTACAAGGTGACCGACGCGCCCGCGGACAATTGGGCCAAGACCGGCGATCTCCTGATCCTGGCCGACGCGCTCGCTGAAGAGGTGTTCAAGCAGGCGCGCGTGGCCGCTTTCGAGAAGGTTCGCGACATCCCAGGCGACACCATGGACGCAATCGAATGCGCCCATCCGCTCAAGGGGCTCGCCGGTGGCTACGACTTCATCGTGCCGCTGCTGTCCGGCGACCACGTCACCGACGACACCGGCACCGGTTTCGTGCACACCGCGCCCAGTCACGGCCGTGAGGACTTCGACGTCTGGATGGCGAATACGCGGGAGCTCGACGCCCGCGGCATCAACACCGCGATTCCCTATACCGTCGACGAGAACGGCGCCTATACCGACCAGGCACCCGGCTTCACGGGCAAGCGCGTCATCAACGACAAGGGCGAGAAGGGCGACGCCAACGAGGCCGTGATCAAGGCGCTCGTGGAGAACGGCAAGTTGCTCGCGCGCGGCCGGCTCAAGCACCAATATCCGCACTCATGGCGCTCGAAGAAGCCGGTGATCTTCCGCAACACGCCACAATGGTTCATCGCGATGGACAAGGATATTGCCGCAAACGGCAAGACCAAGCCCGGCGACACGCTGCGCGCCCGCGTACTGCACGCGATCTCGGTGACGCAGTGGGTGCCACCGTCGGGAGAGAACCGCATCAACGGCATGATCGAGGCCCGGCCCGACTGGGTGATCTCACGCCAGCGCGCCTGGGGCGTGCCGATCGCCGTGTTCGTCCGCGAAAAGGGCGACGGCTCGGCCGAGATCCTGCAGGATGAGGCCGTCAACACCCGCATCGGCGACGCCTTCGCGAAGGAAGGCGCGGACGCCTGGTATGCGACAGGTGCCCGCGAACGCTTTCTTGGACCGCGTGCTGGCGAGGATTGGCAGAAGGTCGACGACATTCTCGATGTCTGGTTCGATTCCGGCTCGACCCACGCCTTCGTGCTCGAAGACCCCGTGCAATTTCCCGGCTTGGCCGGCATCAAACGCAAGGTCGACGGCGGCACCGATACCGTGATGTATCTCGAAGGCTCGGACCAGCATCGCGGCTGGTTCCACTCTTCGTTGCTGGAGAGCTGCGGCACGCGCGGCCGCGCGCCCTACGACATCGTGCTGACCCACGGCTTCACCCAGGCCGAGGACGGCCGCAAGATGTCGAAGTCGCTCGGCAACACCATTGAACCGCAGTCCGTCATCAAGGAATCCGGCGCCGACATCCTGCGGCTTTGGGTTGCGTCCTGCGACTACACCGACGACCAGCGCATCGGCCCCGAAATCCTGAAAAACACCGTCGAGACCTACCGCAAGCTGCGCAACACCGTGCGCTGGATGCTCGGCACGCTTCATCACTACAAGCCGACCGAGGCCGTCGCGCCTGCCGCGATGCCCGAGCTCGAGCGGCTGATGCTGCACGAACTCGCCATTCGCGCCGAACTTGTCCGCAAGGCCTACGAGACGTTCGACTTCAAGAGCGTGGTCGCGACGCTGTCCGCCTTCATGAACAGCGAACTCTCGGCGTTCTACTTCGATATCCGCAAGGACACCCTCTATTGCGATCCGCCGTCATCGGCGACACGCAAAGCGGCGCTGACCACGATCGACCTGCTGTGCAATTCAATCCTGAAATGGCTGGCGCCGGTCCTGAGCTTCACTGCGGAAGAAGCTTGGCGGATGTACAGGCCGGATGCGGAAGCGTCGGTGCATTTGACGCTGTTCCCGGAAGGTCTCGATAAGCTACGCGACGAGACCCTCGCCGCGAAATGGGAAACCATCCGCAATGTCCGCCGCGTCGTCACCGGCGCGCTGGAGCTTGAACGCGCCGCCAAGAACATCGGCTCCTCGCTCGAGGCCTCGCCGGTGATCTATGTCGCCGACCGCGACGTGCTGGCGACGTTGTTCGACACCGATCTCGCCGAGATCTGCATCACCTCGAATTACGAGGTGCGCGAGGGCGAGGCGCCGGCCTATGCGTTCCGTCTCGACGGGGTACCGGGGGTCGCGGTCGTAGTGGAGAAGGCCGTCGGCACCAAATGCGCCCGCTCCTGGAAGATCTCGCCCATGGTGGGTGAGGACGCTGAATACCCCGACGTCACTCCGCGCGATGCCCAGGCGTTGCGCGAATGGAAAGCGTTGGGCTCGAGCATCTGATCGAACGGCCATGACCCCGCTCCGCGCCGGCATCATCGCGGCCGTGCTGACCCTCCTGGCCGATCAGGCCTCGAAGCTCTGGCTGCTGAACGGCTTCGACCTCGCCCGCAAGGGCGTGGTGAAGGTGACCCCCTTCTTCGACCTTGTGCTGGCCTGGAATATCGGGATCAGCTTCGGCTGGCTGCAGAACGACAGCCATGCGGCACAGATCGCACTGATGGCAGTGAAGGTCGTCGCGGTGATTGCACTGGCGATCTGGATGGCGCGGTCGCAGACCCGGCTCGCCACGGTCGCGCTGGGCCTGATCATCGGCGGCGCCATCGGCAACGGCATCGACCGCGTGGCCTACGGCGCGGTGGTCGACTTCGCCCTGTTCCACATCGAAATCGCCGGAAATACCTATGATTGGTACGTCTTCAACCTCGCGGACGTGGCTATCGTTGCTGGTGTGACGGCCCTGTTGTATGATTCCTTCTTGGGGGTAC
This sequence comes from Bradyrhizobium sp. USDA 4474, assembly GCF_054057515.1. Classification (NCBI taxonomy): domain Bacteria; kingdom Pseudomonadati; phylum Pseudomonadota; class Alphaproteobacteria; order Hyphomicrobiales; family Nitrobacteraceae; genus Bradyrhizobium; species Bradyrhizobium sp. USDA 4474. Next base: position 2,432,562 of record NZ_JBSRZJ010000002.1, read on the forward strand.
CCGCCGCAAAAGCGCCCTGATCCCGGTCGATACGGAACGGAGGCGGAACCTTGCTTGGCGAGCGGCGGTCGCGCGAGGCGCGACAAGACGTGCTACTCCAAGATTTGCACAGTTCAAGACTGCCACAATATGGAACAGGTACAGGAATGCGCAGCTCCGAGACCAGCGGTTCGATGGGTCGAGACTCCCGGCGGGGACTTTGGCTGGCGCTGAAATTGTCAGCCGTCGCACTTGGCATTGGTCTCGTCATGTCCGCGGGCCCGGTCCGCGCCGGCGACGATGACGATGACGACGACATGACCTTCGAAGAGAAGCTCATCGACAATTTGATGTCGGGCCTCGGCGCCAAGGGCATGGAGAAGAAGGGCATCGAGTACCGCGAGCGCTCGCCGCTGGTGGTGCCACCGAGCCTCGACCTGCCGCCGCCCGCCAGTGCCGACGCCGCGAACGCACCGAACTGGCCGAAGGATCCCGACGAGAAGCGCCGCAAGGAAGCCATCGCCGCGCGCAAGAAGGCGGGCAACAAGGCCGCGCAATATCTGAAAGATGCGCGGCCGCTGTCGCCAGCCGAGTTGGACGCCCACAAGACGGCCCCGCAGCAGGCCAGCAATGACCCGGTCCAGCCGGGTACCAACGGCACCAACCCGACACTCAGCCCGGCCCAGCTCGGTTACACCGGCGGTCTGTGGAACATGTTCAAGGGTAGCAAGCCCGAGTCCAAGCCGTTCGTCAGCGAGCCACCGCGCCAATCGCTGGTCGAGCCGCCGCCGGGATATCAGACACCTTCGTCGAACTATGCCTATGGTTCCGGAGAAGATACCACACGCAAGACCTATTTCGACGTCATGTCGGGGAAGGAAAAGGAGCAATAAGCTCCCTGTCCGTCGCAAGCAGGCGTGTACCGCCGCAACGTCCGGTGTCGGCCGGATGCGGCAGATGACTTATTCTTAAGTACAACTCGACGGCGTTCTCTGCTTCGTGACCCGAAGCTCAAAGCCGCGCGGTGTAGCATGCCGTGCTTTCACGCCCGGACTTGAGGGTTCGGGCTTTCACAAGGATCGTGATGTCCTCACACCGATCGATTGCCTGCCTCTTCGCCGCGCTCCTCTCGACATCAGCCCTCGAGGTCGGCAGCGCATTCGCCCAGACGACGGTCACGTCCGCGCCGCCCGCCAGCTTCACGCTCAGCAACGGCCTCCAGGTCGTGGTGATCCCGGACCATCGCACGCCCGTTGTCACGGAGATGATCTGGTACAAGGTGGGCTCGGCCGACGAGACGCCGGGCAAATCCGGTCTCGCGCACTTCCTCGAACATCTCATGTTCAAGGGTACCGAGAAACATCCGATCGGCGAATTCTCCAAGACCGTGCTCCGCGTCGGCGGCAACGAGAATGCCTCGACGTCGGTCGATTACACCGACTACTACCAGCGCGTCCCGAAAGAACAGCTTCCGACCATGATGGAGTTTGAGGCCGATCGCATGACCGGCCTGATCCTCAAGGACGAGAACGTGCTGCCCGAACGCGATGTCGTGCTCGAAGAGTACAACATGCGCGTCGCAAACAGCCCCGACGCGCGCCTCAACGAACAGATCATGGCCGCGCTCTATCTCAATCATCCCTACGGCCGGCCGGTGATCGGCTGGCATCAGGAGATCGAAAAGCTCAATCGCGAGGACGCGCTCGCCTTCTACCGTCGCTTCTACGCACCGAACAACGCGATCCTGGTAATCGCCGGCGACGTCGAGGCTGCCGACGTACGCCCGCTGGTCGAGCGCGATTTCGGCCCGATCCCGTCGCAGCCGGCGATCCCTGCACGTCGCATCCGCCCGCAGGAGCCGGAACCGGTCGCGCCGCGCACCGTCACGCTGTCCGACCCGCGCGTCGAGCAGCCGAGCCTGCGCCGCTATTATCTGGTGCCCTCGGCGACCACCGCCGCGGCCGGCGAGAGTGCCGCGCTCGACGTCCTGGCGCAGTTGATGGGGAGCGGCAGCAACTCCTATCTCTACCGCGCGCTCGTCGTCGACAAGCCGCTCGCGGTCTCCGCCAGCGCCAGCTATTCCAGCATCTCGCTCGACCCGACCCAGTTCGCGATCTCGGCTTCGCCGAAGTCGGGTGTCAGCTTTGCCGAGGTCGAGCAAGTGATCGATGGCGTCATCGCCGACATTGCGCAGAATCCGATCCGTGCCGAGGATCTCGAGCGGGTCAAGACCCAGCTGATTGCGGAAGCGATCTACGCCCAGGACAACCAGGCCGTGCTGGCGCGCTGGTATGGCGGCGCACTCACCACGGGCCTGTCGATCGAGGATATCAGAAGCTGGCCCGACCGCATTCGCGCCGTCACCGCAGAACAGGTCCGCGGAGCTGCGCAAAAATGGCTGGAGAAAAAGCGCTCGGTGACCGGCTATCTGATCAAGGACACCAGCACCGCTGCCAAGCGCGAGGAGAAGCGTTCGTGACCCATTCTTTTCTTCGCGCACGCCATTTCGTGTTGTCGTTCGTCACCGGTGCGGCACTCGCTCTCGCCGCGATCTCGCCGTCGCAGGCCGCTGCGAAGATCCAGCATCTGGTCTCGCCCGGCGGCATCGAGGCGTGGTTCGTCCAGGACGCGACCGTGCCGCTGATCGCCATGGAATATTCCTTTGCGGGTGGCTCCGCACAGGATCCCAAGGAGAAGCCCGGTGTCGCCAATCTTGTCGGCGACCTTCTCGACGAGGGCTCCGGCGACCTCGATTCCAAGACGTTCCATGAGCGGCTCGACCGCCGTGCCATCGAGCTCTCCTTCAGCGCGACCCGCGACACCTTCCGCGGCAGCTTGCGCATGCTGCGCGACAACAAGGACGAAGCCTTCGACCTGTTGCGATCCTCACTGACCTCGCCGCATTTCGACCCTGTTGACGTCGAGCGCATCCGCTCGCAGGTCATCTCGGGCCTGCGCCGCGACACCACCAACCCGACCTCGCTTGCGAGCAAAAAATTCCTGGAGATGGCGTTCGGCGATCACCCCTATGGACGGCAGACCAACGGGACGCTCGAGAGCGTGCCGACGATCACGGTCGCCGACATGAAGGATTATGTCGGGCGCGTCCTCGCCAAGGATACGCTGAAGATCGCGGTGGTCGGCGACGTCGATCCGGCCACGCTCGGCAAGCTGCTCGATCACACGTTTGGTGCCTTGCCTGCCAAGGCCAATCTCGTGCCGGTCCCCGACATCGAGGCCGCAAAGCCCCCGCAGCGCGCCTTCGTGCCGCTCGACGTGCCGCAGACCGTCATCACCTTCGGCGGACCGGGCGTGATGCGCGACGATCCGAATTTCATGGCGGCCTATGTCGTCAACCACATCCTCGGTGGCGGCGGCCTGTCCTCGCGGCTCTATCGCGAGGTCCGCGAGAAGCGCGGGCTTGCTTATTCCGTGTTCGAATCGCTGCTCTGGATGGAGCATTCGGCAGTCTTCATCGGCAACACCGGTACCCGCGCGGACCGTGCCGGCGACACCATCGACGCGATCGAGAAGGAAGTGCGTCGCATCGCCGACGAGGGCCCGACCCAGCAAGAGCTCGACGAGGCCAAGTCCTATCTCAAGGGCTCGCAGATGCTTGCGTTGGACACCTCCTCCAAGCTCGCACAGGCGCTGCTGCAATATCAACAGGACAAGCTGCCGATCGACTATATCGAGAAGCGCAACGCCATCGTCGACGCGGTGACGCTCGACGACGCCAAGGCCGCCGCCAAGCGGCTCTGGAGCCAGGGCCTCCTGACCGTCGTCGTCGGCCGCGCGCCCCAGGCTGCCGCGCAGCCGGCCGCGGCACCGGCTACCAAGTCGAACTGACGTCACCTCACGTTTCCTGAAATGGCCGGGTTCGCCCGGCCATTTGCGTTTCCAGAGTACCATTGCCGAACATGGACGTTCCGCGATATGTCCTGAGATCATCAATGGTGCCATCATGCTGCGGATATCCCGCGATCTCGTCATCGACGAGGACGACATCGAGATCGGCTTTGTCCGCGCCTCCGGCCCGGGCGGGCAGAACGTCAACAAGGTCTCCACCTCTGCCCAGTTGCGCTTCGACACGCGCAAGCTGACCATCCCTGAAGATGCAGCGGTCCGGCTCGCCCGTGTCGCCGGCCAGCGCATGACCAAGGACGGCGTGATTGTGATCCACGCCCAGCGCTTCCGCACCCAGGAGCGCAATCGGCAGGACGCCGTCGACCGGCTCGTTGCGATCCTGACGGAGGCGATGATCCGGCCGACACCGCGTCGCGCGACGCGACCGACTTACGCGTCCAAACAGCGCCGGCTGGACGGCAAGAAGCGTCGCAGCGAAGTCAAGGCCGGACGCGGCGGTCGCTTGAACGATTGAGGGGCCTGCTCCGGACCAACCGGATGTGGGCATCCGGGACTTGCCCCATGCAATTGCGCGCAGGCGGGGCTAAATTGAGCGCCCGAACGCTCCCTCGAGTCGCTCCATGCCCGTCCGTCAACTTCCAGAGCAGGTCGTCAACCGCATCGCGGCCGGCGAGGTGGTCGAACGTCCGGCCAGCGTGGTCAAGGAACTCGTCGAGAACGCCATCGATGCCGGCGCGAGCCGGATCGACGTCTTCACCGATGGCGGCGGGCGGCGGCGGATTGGCATCACCGACGACGGCAGCGGGATGACCCGGAGGGACCTGGCGCTCGCTGTCGAGCGACATGCCACCTCCAAGCTCGACGATGAGGACCTTCTGCAGATCCGTACCCTCGGCTTCCGCGGCGAGGCGCTGCCCTCGATCGGCTCCGTGGCGCGCCTCTCGATCACCACGCGGCATGCGAACGAGCCGCATGCCTGGGCGCTTACCGTCGAGGGCGGTGAGAAGTCCGAGATCATGCCGGCCGCGCTCGCGCATGGCACCCGCGTGGAGGTCAACGATCTCTTCTATGCGACGCCGGCGCGGCTGAAATTCCTGAAGACCGACCGCACCGAGGCGGAGGCGATCCGCGAGGTGGTACGGCGTCTCGCGATGGCGCGGCCCGATGTCGCCTTCACGCTCGCGGGCGAAGAGCGCGCACCCGTGACTTGGGCCGCGGCGCTGCCCGGCGCGGCGGGACGCCTGACGCGACTCGGCGACATTCTCGGCACGGAGTTCCGCAGCCACGCCTTCGAAGTCCATGCCGAGCGCGAGGGTGTCGTCGTCGCGGGCTACGCCGCGGCACCTGCGCTCACCAAAGCCAACGCGCTCGGGCAATATCTCTTCGTCAACGGTCGTCCCGTCCGCGACAAGCTGATCCTGGGGGCGGTGCGGGGCGCCTATGCCGATTATCTACCGCGCGACCGGCATCCGGTGCTGGCGCTGTTCGTCACGCTCGATCCGCGCGAGGTCGATGCCAATGTGCATCCGGCCAAGACCGAGGTCCGCTTCCGCAACGCCGGCCTTGTGCGCGCGCTGATCGTACACGGGCTGAAGGAAGGCCTCGCGCGCGAGGGACGCCGCACCGCCGCCAACAGCGGCGAGAATGCATTGTCGTCGTTCCGGTCCGCCTTTACGCCGCAGCGACCGGCAAGCTGGGACTGGCGGGCTTCGCCATCCGCGCCGGTTGCGCCGATGCCGTCATTCGAAGGCTCGGCCGCGCCTGCGTTCGCAGAACGCCCGCAGGCTGCGTTCGACGTTGGCGCACCAAGCGCGGACGTGCGGTTCGAAGCCCAGCCGGTGACCGATCTCGTTGATCGTCCGCTCGGCGCGGCGCGTACGCAGCTGCACGAGACCTATATCGTGTCGCAGACTCGCGACGGCCTGATCATCGTCGACCAGCACGCCGCGCATGAACGCATCGTCTATGAGCGGCTCAAGGCTTCGCTCGCCGAGAACGGCGTGCAGCGACAGATCCTCTTGATCCCCGAGATCGTCGAGATGGACGAGGCCACGGTGGAGCGCCTGCTTGAGCGCAGCGACGAGCTCGTTTCATTCGGCCTTGCGATCGAATCCTTCGGCCCCGGCGCGGTCGCGGTGCGCGAGACGCCGTCGCTGCTCGGCAAGACCAACGCCGGCGGGCTGCTGCGCGATCTCTCCGAACATATGGCCGAATGGGATGAGGCTCTGCCGCTGGAGCGTCGCTTGATGCACGTCGCCGCGACCATGGCCTGCCACGGCTCGGTGCGCGCCGGCCGCCGCTTGCGGCCCGAGGAGATGAACGCCCTGCTCCGCGAGATGGAGGAGACGCCGAACTCCGGCCAGTGCAATCACGGCCGGCCGACTTACGTCGAGCTGAAGCTTGCCGACGTGGAAAAGCTGTTCGGGCGGAGATGAACTACGCGTTGCGTTTCAAAAACACGAACTCGGTGTCGTCATACGCCCGCCGCTCCAGCTCCTCAAAACCTTCCGGCGTCGCGAACTGCGCGGCCTTGGCCTCTTCCACCACCAGCAGCGCGCCTGATGTCAGCCAGCCGCCGTCACGCAAGCTCGCAAGCGCTTTCTCCGCAAAACCCTTGCCGTAGGGTGGATCGAGAAACACCAGCGAGAACGGCTCGACGGGATGTGCGGGACCGAGATCGGTCGCGTCGCGGCGATAAACCTTGGTGACACCGCCGAGGCCGAGCGACTCGACATTGTTGCGCAGCAGCGCGCGCGCCTCAGCCCCATTGTCCACGAACAGCGTGAACTTCGCGCCGCGTGACGACGCCTCGATGCCGAGCGCGCCAGTGCCGGCGAAGAGATCGAGCACGCGTGCGTCCGCAATCGGGTTGTCATAGGCGTGCACGAGGATGTTGAACACGGATTCGCGCAGGCGATCCGCCGTGGGACGGATGTCGCGCGACGACGGTGAGGCGAGATTGCGCCCCTTTAAACGGCCGCCGACCACGCGCATGCTATTCGTCCCGCGGCGTCAGATCGCGTTTGCCGTGATAGCCGCGCTTGGGACGACGCGGCGGGCCGTAGCCGTTGGCCTCTTCCTCGTTGCGCTCGCGCGCTTCATCGCTGCCGGTACGCTGCACCAGCACGCGGCGGCCCTTGCGGTCGGCGATCACGGCGCGCTTGGAGATCTTCTCGCCCTCGCCTGACGACTTCTTCGGCACGTCGAATTGCGCGCCCGACTTCTCGATCACCTTGTCGCCGAGCTGCTCACGCAGCACGCGCGAGCGGACCTCCTCGACCTGGCCCTCGGGGACCTCGCCGAGCTGGAACGGACCGTAGGAGACGCGGATCAGTCGGTTCACCTCGAGCCCGAGATGGGCGCAGACGTTGCGGACCTCGCGGTTCTTGCCTTCGCGGATCGCGAACACCAGCCAGACATTGGCGCCCTGGTCACGCTCCAGCGTCGCTTCGATCGGACCGTATTTCACGCCCTCGACCTCGATGCCGTCCTTGAGCTGGTCGAGCTGCGCCTGGGTGACGTCGCCATGGGCGCGGACGCGGTAGCGGCGCAACCAGCCGGTATCAGGCAGCTCGAGCGTGCGAGCGAGGCCACCGTCATTGGTGAGCAGCAGGAGGCCTTCAGTATTGAAATCGAGCCGGCCGACGCTGATCAGCCGCGGCAGGCCTTCGGGCAGATTGTCGAACACGGTCGGACGACCCTCGGGATCGTCATGCGTGGTCATCAGCCCGCGCGGCTTGTGATAGAGGAACAGCCGCGTGCGCTCGCGCTCCGGCAACGGCTTGCCATCGACCAGGACGACGTCGTTCTTGGTGATGTCCAGCGCCGGCGAATTGATCACGCGGCCGTTGACGGTGACGCGTCCCTGCGTGACCATCTCCTCGGCATCCCTGCGCGAGGCGAGGCCTGCGCGCGCCAACGCCTTGGCGATGCGCTCCCCGGCCTTTTTCGGCTTCGGCGGCTCTTCGCGGCGCGGCCTTCCCTCGAAATCACGCTCGCGCGCGCGATAGGCGCCACGACCGCCGAAGGCGGGGCGTTTCTCGAAGATCCTGCTGTCGTCCTCGTTGTCGCGGCGCGGACGATCGCCAAAGCGGCCTTCGCTGCGCGGATGCTCCTGCCAGTCCATGCGGCCCTCGGGCCGCTCGCGCGGACGATCGAACTTCGGACGGTCATCGCGCGACCGGTCAAACTTTGGACGATCGCGGAACGGACGATCGCCAGAGGCGCGATCATCGCGTGAGCGCGAGAAACGCGGACGGTCATCACCACGGCCGCCGTCACGACGGTCGTCGCGCTGGCGCCAGGGCTTTTCCTCGCTGCGATCGCGGCCGCGGAAATCCTTGTCGAACGACTTGCGCGGACGGTCGCCATGCGGACGATCATCGCGCTTCTGCCAGGGCTTGGAATCGCTGCGCTCGCCACGGTCGCGCGAAAATTTCCGCTCGCCGTCGAACTTGCGCTCGCCACGGTCACCGCGCGGCGCATAGGGCCGCTTGTCGCCGAACTTCTTGTCGCCGAAGCGACCCGCGGGACGGGCATCGTCGCGGTCCCGGCTGCGCGGCGGACGGTCGTCGCGGCCATAGGACGGACGGTCGCCGCGCGGCTTGAAGCCGCGCTCGCCGCGGCCCTCGCCGCCACGGTCATCGCGCTTGAAGCGCGGGCGGTCGGAAAAATCGCGACGCGGGGCATCGCCCTCCTCGCGGCGGCGGAAGGGGCGGCTGTCGCGATCGCCCTTGCCCTCAAAGCCGCGCTTGGCGAATTTCTTGTCGGGGCCGCGCGGCTTGCCGCTGCGGCCGCCTTTGGGGGGGCCTCGCCGGCCGCGGGAATCGTTGTCTTTGTCGCTGTCGCGAGGCATGAATAATCTCACTCAGGGGGTGGCCAGACGCATTACGCGCGCTCATTCCGAGCCGCATGCTCAGGCAAAAATCGTAAGCACTTCTGCTGAAGGCGCAGCTACTAGCAGGTTTCTTCGGATGATACGAGGCTTGAAAGCCCCTTCTTTCATGGATTTGGCGCTCAAAACGGCCGAAAATGCCGGAAAGGCTGGCGAAGTTCCGATCGGGTGCGTGGTGGTCCGCAACTACGAGGTCATCGCCACCGCCGCCAACCGCACCCTGACCGACTACGACCCCACGGGCCACGCCGAGATCATCGCGCTGCGCGAGGCGGCGAAAAAGATCGGCAGCGAGCGGCTGGTCGACTGCGACCTCTACGTGACCTTGGAGCCCTGCACCATGTGTGCGGGCGCGATCTCCTTTGCAAGGGTCCGCCGGCTCTATTACGGCGCGGCTGACCCCAAGGGCGGCGCGGTCGAATCGGGCGTGCGGTTCTTTGCCTCACCGACCTGTCACCACGCCCCGGACGTTTATTCCGGGGTCGGCGAGAGCGAGGCGGCGCGGCTGCTCAAGGAGTTCTTTCGCGAGCGGCGCTAGCTGCCTGCAAAAAACGAAAGCAGCGCCTGCGCGGTGGCGTCGGGGTTCTCCTCGGTGAGGAAGTGACCGGAATCGACAGGCTGGCCTCCGACATCGGTCGCCCATTGCTTCCAGACATCGAGCGGGGTCGCGGCGGCTTGCGCAATGCCGGCGCCGCCCCACAGCGCCAGCATGGGCACGGTGATCTTCTTGCCGGCCTCGAAATCGGCCTTGTCGAGGTCGTAGTCGATATAGGCGCCGGCGCGGTAGTCCTCGCACATCGCATGGATGCGGGCGGGATCGCGGAACGGGGCGAGGTAGTGTTCGAGCGCGCGCGGGTCGATCGCATCCAGCGTTTTCGATTTGGTCTGGCTCGCCATCTTGAAGCGCAGGAAGAACTCGCCCTGGCCCGAGATCAGCGTCTCCGGCAGCGGCGCGGGCTGCGCCAGAAACGTCCAGTGATAGATCTTCAGCGCATAGGCGCGGTTCATCCGCTCCCAGTAATTATAGGTCGGCAGGATATCGAGCACGGCGAGCTTGGACAGCCGGCCGGGATGATCCAGCGCCAGGCGATACGACACGCGGCCGCCGCGATCGTGGCCGGCGAGCGCGAAGTGGACGTGGCCGAGCCGCTCCATCATCTCCACCATGGCCTTGGCCATCGCGCGCTTGCTGTAGGGCATGTGCAGCGCATCGCTCTCGGGCATGTCGGACCAGCCATAGCCGGGCAGGTCGGCGATGATCAGCGTGAACCGGTCGGCCAGCTCAGGCGCGACGCGGTGCCACATCACATGCGTCTCGGAGAAGCCGTGCAGCAGCAGCAGCGGCGGCCCGTTGCCACCGATGCGGGCGAAGATGCGGCCGAACGAGGTGTTGACCCATTCGGAGGCGAAGCCGGGATAGAGGTCGGCGAGATCGGACATCAGTTCCACCCACTCAAAATGTCGAAACAACCCCATGCACCGTAGCGGTATTATCAGCGGGGTGACTAACCCTATCTGCTGATTGCGCATTTCTGGAAGTCGAGATCAAGCCACAGTCCCGGAGTCCGGATCGGCGCGCTGCCCGCGCCGGCGGGGACGACGCGCTAGCCCCTCGCCTTCTCGGCCTCCACCGCCTGCCAGCCGATGTCGCGGCGGCAGAAGCCTTCCGGCCAGCGGATGCGGTCGACGGCCTGATAGGCGCGCGCCTGCGCCTCAGTCACGGTCGCGCCCAGCGCGCAGACATTGAGCACGCGCCCGCCATTGGCGAGGATGGCGCCATCCCTGGCGACCGTGCCGGCGTGGAAGATCTCGACCGTGTCGACCTTGGCGGCATCGTCGAGCCCCTCGATCTCGGTGCCCTTCTGGTAGTCGCCGGGATAGCCCTTCGCCGCCATCACCACGGTGAGCGCGGATTCCGGATACCAGCGCAGGTCAAAATTCTTCAGCTGGCCGTCGCAGGCGGCGAGGAACGCCGGCACGATGTCAGACATCATGCGCAGCATCAGCACCTGGCATTCGGGGTCGCCGAAGCGGACGTTGAACTCGAACAGCTTTGGGCCGTGCGTCGTCAGCATGATGCCAGCGTACAGAATGCCGCGGAACGGCGTGCCGCGCTGCTTCATGCCCGCGACCGTCGGCAGGATGATCTTGGCCATGATCGCGTCGTGGATCGCCGGCGTCACCAGAGGCGTCGGCGAATAGGCGCCCATGCCGCCGGTGTTCGGGCCGACGTCGTGGTCGAACACGCGCTTGTGGTCCTGGGCGGAGGCGAGCGGAATGGCGGTCTCGCCGTCGCACAGCGCAAAGAAGCTGATCTCGCGGCCCGGCAGGAATTCCTCGATCACCACTTCCGCGCCGGCCTCGCCAAACGCGCCCTCGAACATCATGGCGATGGCGTCCTCCGCCTCGCGCACTGACTTCGCGACGACGACGCCCTTGCCGGCGGCAAGGCCGTCGGCCTTCACCACGATCGGCGCGCCCCGGCTTTGCACGTAATCGCGCGCGTCCTGGGCGTTGGTGAATCGCTTGTAGGCGCCGGTCGGAATGCCGAACTCGGTGCACAGCGCCTTGGTAAACCCCTTGGAGCTTTCGAGCTGCGCCGGGATCTTGTTCGGCCCGAACGCCTTGATATCCGCAGCGGTGAGATCATCGACGATGCCGGCCGCCAGCGGCGTCTCCGGGCCGACCACGACCAGGTCGACCGCATTCGTCTTGCAGAAGTCGATCACGGCGGCATGGTCGGCAACATCGAGCGCCACGCACTCCGCCTCGCGCGCGATGCCGGCATTGCCGGGCGCGCACCAGAGTTTGGTCACCAGGGGGGACGCCGCAATCTTCCACGCCAGAGCATGTTCGCGGCCGCCGGAACCAAGCAGGAGAATGTGCATCGCAGGCTCAGAAAATGAGGGGTTTTGCTGGAGGGCGGAGGTCGCACGAATCGGGGTGGGGCTCAAGGGGGGATGTTACCCTCCAACTGTACCTCTTCGCGAGCCTTGGCAGCGCGCCTCCGCGCGTAAGAGACATTTCGACCATTTGGGATTTAAAGCGCCATGTTCGAACTTCCGCCCTTTCGCAAATGTCCTCGCTGCAAAAGCGAGTCGTTCGGTACGCTGTCTGTCGGCGGCAATTGCGTGACGAAGCGCTGCAAAGAGTGCAGATATTCGCGCGAAGAGGTGCTTCCCCGCGTTGAAAAGCGCGTCGTTACCTTGATCAGCCCGTAGGATGGGTTGAGCCCTTGCGAAACCCATCACACGTGTTTCGCGAAGCATCCGTAGAGCTGGCCGACCGGACGCCATCCGCGATTCATCGTCACTTGCAGAGCCCGTAGGATGGGTTGAGCCCTGGCGAAACCCATCACACGTGTTTCCTCGAAGCATCCGTAGAGCTGGCCGACCGGACGCCATCCGCGATCCATCGTCACTTGCAGTTGGAAGACAGCTGCCAAGACGGAGAGCGGGAATGGGAAAGCGATGGGTTTCGCAAGGGCTCAACCCATCCTACGAACTACGAACTGCCCAAAATTCCGGCGACAGTGCCCAAAACTCTGCACTCTCACCGTAAGCCGTCTCAGCGAGAGTCTGGCTTTCTCCTCTACGAACTGAACAGGCGTGGCGCGGCCGAAAGCTTCCACGGCGATGACGCGTCCTCCTATGGCTCGGGATACGCGACCCCACGCAATTCGCTTTCATCAACGGATTCAAGCTCCAGTTGCAGCCGACACGCGAGCACGCATCGCGAACGACGGGCCGTGGCGCGCGGCGGCGGCTCCGGGCGGCCTGCGTCTCCCTGATCGAACGTTATAATTCATTTATCGAACGTTAAAAAATGGCACGCCGCTTGCATTTTGGGGCGAAGCCGCGCGACGCGTGCAGAGATCGAATGCGCGGATCCTTGTTTTGCTTGGAAGGTGAAAGACAATGAGTCCCAAACTGCCCGAAGCCCCCGGAGGCGCTGTTTCCGAGGCCCATGCCCGCGTTATCATCAAGCCCGGCTATCACCCGGAGCTGACCAATGAAGACCTTGCGCCGCTCAAGGAACAGACCTGGGGCGCGTACAATATCTTCGCATTCTGGATGTCCGATGTGCACAGTGTCGGCGGCTATGTCACCGCGGGAAGCCTGTTCTCGCTCGGACTGGTCGGCTGGCAGGTGCTGATCGCGCTGCTCGCCGGCATCATGATCGTGCAACTGTTCTGCAACCTCGTCGCCAAGCCGAGCCAGGTCACGGGAACGCCTTATCCCGTCATCTGCCGCGCGCCGTTCGGCGTGAAGGGCGCCAATATCCCGGCCATCATTCGCGGCCTCATCGCGGTCGCCTGGTACGGCATCCAGACCTATCTGGCCTCGAGCGCGTTCATGGTGGTGGCGCTCAAGTTCTTTCCCACGCTGGCGCCCTATGCCGATGTCGGCCAGCACGGCTTCGTCGGCCTGTCGGCGCTCGGTTGGGCCTGCTTCATGTTCCTGTGGGTGCTGCAGGCGATCGTGTTCTGGCGCGGCATGGAGGCGATCCGCGTCTTCATCGACTGGGCCGGCCCGGCCGTGTATGTCGTGATGATCGTGCTGGCGGCCTATCTCATCGCGAAGGCGGGCATCGCCAACATCGGGCTCACGCTCGGCGAGGTCAAATACAGCGGCTGGGACGCGCTGCCCGTGATGATCAATGCGATCGCGCTGGTGGTCTCGTATTTCTCGGGACCGATGCTGAACTTCGGCGACTTCTCGCGCTACGGAAAGAGCTTTGGCGCGGTGAAGGCCGGCAACTTCTGGGGCCTGCCGGTCAACTTCCTCGGCTTCTCGGTGCTCACGGTCATCACCACGTCGGCCACGCTGCCGGTGTTCGGCCACATGATCACGGACCCCGTGGAAACCGTCAGCAAGATCGACAGCACGTTTGCGGTCGTACTCGGCGCGCTGACCTTCATGATCGCGACCATCGGCATCAACATCGTGGCCAACTTCGTCTCGCCGGCCTTCGACTTCTCGAACGTCGCGCCGCAGCGGATCAGTTGGCGGATGGGCGGCATGATCGCCGCGGTCGGCTCGGTCTTCATAACGCCGTGGAACCTGTACGACAATCCGCAGGTCATCCATTACACGCTCGACATCCTCGGCGCGTTCATCGGTCCGCTGTTCGGAATCCTGATCGCGGACTTCTACATGGTGAAGAAGCAGCAGATCGTCGTCGATGACCTCTATACTCTGAGCGAGAGCGGCCTTTATTGGTACGAGGGCGGGTACAACAGGAACGCGATCCTCGCGATCATTCCCTCCGCACTGGTGCCGGCGATCTGTGCACTGGTCCCATCGTTGTCGGTGCTGGCCAATTTCACCTGGTTCATCGGCGTGGGCCTGGGTTACGGCATCTACAACTATCTCATGCTCCGTCAGACTGCGCTCGCTTCTCAGCCGGCCTGACCGGCTTGCGGGGACGGCCCGCCCGCAGCGGGCCGTCCTTTTCGCCGATGCGCTTCTTCTATCGCTGCCTGGCGCGTTACAGCTGCTTCCCCGCAATGATTTCCTGCAGGGTCGCGACATGCCGCGCAAACGCCCCGCGGCCCGCCGCGGTGGCCGTCACCGTGGTCTGCGGTTTCTTCCCCACGAAGGCTTTGTCGACCGAGACGTAGCCCGCCTTGGCGAGCGTCTCGATATGTGCGCCGAGATTGCCGTCGGTGGCGCCGGTGAGTTTCTTCAGCCGCGCGAATTCCAGGCCTGAGGCGACCGGCAGCGCGTTCAGGGCCGCCATGATCTTCAGCCGCAGCGGCTGGTGGATGATGTCGTCGAGTTCGGCCATCAGATCCGCCGCATCCAGAGGCCGCCCAGGATCAGGCCGCCGCCGTTGACGAAGGCCATCCAGAGCGGGAAGGCTTCGCCGATGGTGAAGAAGCCGACCAGCGTCAGTGCGGTGATGCCGAGTCCGATCGCGACGAACGCAGTGCCGAACCACAGACCGGCAAGCATGTAGAACAGCATGAAATAAACAGGCCAGAATGCGCCGAGCTCGCGTGGGCCGAAATGACCGAGCACGTTGGTGCAGACATAACCGAATGCGAAGAACAGCGCGAACACCAGCGGCACCCTGACGTCGAAGGCGGCACCATGGAGACGTGACGGCGTGAGCCAGCGGAGCGCGATCAATCCGCCGACACCCAGGATGTCGACGGTCGGCCAGGCGTAACGCGCGTAGAAGGGCCAGAGCCAGGTCACGAGATTGCCGGCGAAGACCAGCATGCCCCACCATATCGCCCCGAGGCTCGCCAGCTCATAGAGCTGCGATTGCTTCACGCGCTGGACGATGTCGTCGATATCGGCCAGCGCTGCGGACGCCTCCTTGCTGTCGATCATGACTGGCCTGCGCCCCGCGTCGCCACGTCGTCGGCGATCGCGTTGACCGCCTTCGCATGGGTGACCATACCCATGTGGTTGACGCCGTCGATGATCTTGACGTCGATATCAGGCTTGATCGCCTGCACGGTCTCGGCATATCTGGCCGAGATCATCATCTCGTCCTCGGCGCCGCCGAAGATCGTCATCGGATGCGTCACCGCAGCCAGATCGAGGCGATAGCCGCGCGTCGCGAAGTTGCGCATCAGGCGGTCGGAATAAACGGCGGTCAGATAACGCTCCGAATTCGCAGGCACCGCGAAGGCGAGCACCGGCAGCTGCGAACAGCAATCGATGCCGAGCTTGCGCAGGGCGGTGAGCCCGATGAAGCGCGGGATGTCGGCATTGGCCCAGCCGCCAGAATGCGCGACATTGGTCGGCGCGTCATAGCCGAGATAGGGCGCGACCAGCACGGTGCGGACGAACAGGTCCTGCACGATCGGCGTCGCGGCGACGCGCAGCGAGAAGCCGGCGCCGGCGGAATGACCGATCAATGTCAGCGGCAGATCGGGCGTGCTCTTGCGGACATGGGCGACGAAGTCGACGAGGTCGTCCTCGAGCTGGCCGACATAGCCGATGTCGCCGTGCGTGCCGGAGGCGCCGTGGCCGCGGATATCGAGCGCCCAGGTCTCGACGCCATGCGCGGCAAGCGCGGCCGTCAGGGCATGATTGACGGTGCCGGAGGAGCCGGACGAGCCGTGGATGAAGATCGCGCCGCGGTCGGTGGTTGCTCCCTTCGGCTGATAGTGCCGATAGCCCAGCCAGGTGCCGTCGCGGGCCTGGAAGCGCTCCAACGCCGGCAGCGTGGACCAGTCGATGCCCTTGGCGGAGTCCGAGACCGAGCGCATCTCCGCGGGCCGCTGCAACGGCGTCGCGATCAAGGCGGTGAGGATCAGCGCCGTGGCGCCGACCGCGCACAGGCCCCATTTGAGCAAGCCCAAAACACCTCGCTGTATCGGTATCGCCATGGTCCAAACTCCCTGAACTTCCAATCAATAGAGAACTCTATAATACAGAGTACTCTCCCAATAAATCCCCCGGATGGCGTCGCGCTGCGAAAATCCTTAACGTCTGAACTGACCCCAAAATGCCGAATCGATTGCCGATGCCGCCTGCGGAACCTCTTCACAACGCGCCCGAATTCACCGTTTCCGAGCTCTCGCAGTCCCTGAAGCGGACGGTGGAGGACACCTATGGCCATGTCCGGGTCCGCGGCGAGATCTCCGGATTCCGCGGCGCCCATTCATCCGGGCACTGCTATTTCGCGCTCAAGGACGAGAGCGCCAAGATCGAGGCGGTGATCTGGAAGGGCGTGCACGGCCGCATGCGCTTCAAGCCCCAGGAGGGGCTGGAGGTCATCGCGACCGGCAAGCTCACGACCTATCCGGGCTCCTCGAAATACCAGATCGTGATCGAGGCGCTGGAGCCGGCCGGCATCGGCGCACTGATGGCGCTGATGGAGGAGCGCAAGAAGAAGCTCGCCGCCGAGGGCCTGTTCGACGAGGCGCGCAAGCAGCTGCTGCCCTGGCTGCCCGAGGTGATCGGCGTGGTGACCTCGCCGACCGGCGCCGTGATCCGCGACATCCTGCACCGGCTCGAGGACCGCTTTCCCCGTCACGTGCTGGTGTGGCCGGTGAAAGTCCAGGGCGAAGGCTCGGCCGAGCAGGTCGCGGCCGCAATCCGCGGCTTCAATGCCTTGCCCGAGGGCGGCAGGATTCCGCGGCCCGACGTGCTCATCGTCGCGCGCGGCGGCGGCTCGCTGGAGGATCTCTGGTCCTTCAACGAGGAGATCGTGGTGCGCGCAGCAGCCGAGAGCATGATCCCGCTGATCTCGGCGGTGGGCCACGAGACCGACATCACGCTGATCGATTTCGTCGCCGACAAGCGCGCGCCGACGCCGACGGCGGCGGCCGAAATGGCAGTCCCCGTGCGCAGCGATCTGTTCGTCGAGGTCGCCGATCTCGCGCGGCGCACGCGGGCCTGTTGGCAGCGTGGCCATGAAAACCGCCGCAACGAATTGCGCGCCGCGGCACGCGCGCTGCCCGCTGCGTCAGATCTGCTCGCGATCCCGCGGCAGCGGCTGGATTCGGCAGGCAGCGCCCTGCCCCGCGGGCTCAAGGCCAACACGCATGCGCATTTCCGCAGGTTCACCGCCGCAAGCGCCAAGCTGACGCTGCGGGTGCTGCACGGCCAGATCGCGCAGGCCGATCATCGCCTCACGGTCTGCGGCGAACGGCTCGGCCTGTCCGCGCGCTCGCTGCTGCGGCGGCGGCGCGACCGCTTTGCCGGACTTGAAGTGCGCCTGCGCGCCTCAAAGCTCTCCAACGCGCAGGCGCAGCGCAATGCGATTGCCCGCCAGCGCGAGCGCACCCATCGGCTGGCCGAACGCGCGGGGCGCGCGCTGGTCACCCTGCTGCAGCGGCTGGACGCCCGCGTCGAGAACAGCGGCAAGCTGCTGTCCGCCTTGTCCTATCGCGGCGTGCTCGCCCGCGGCTTTGCGCTGGTGCGCGACCAAGCGGGCCATCCGCTGCATTCGGCCGACGCGATCGGTCCCGGCGCACGCGTGGAGATCGAGTTCGGGGATGGACGCGTGGGGGCGACCGCGGATGCGGATCGGCCGGCGCCGACGGCCAAGCGCGCGCCGGCGCAGCCGAAGGCCACGGCGCAGGAGGCGAAGCCCGCGCCGAAGCGGAAGCCGGTGGATCAGGGCAGTTTGTTTTAGAGGCGCGATGTTGCTGCAAGCACCGCCGCGTTCCCTCCCCCTTGTGGGGGAGGGAGCGCAGTGTGCCGCACGGCACGACTGCGCGCTGCTGCAACGAAACCAACAACGAACTCTTACAGGATGTGGTGAAGATCGTTGGTCCGTCGTCCGCCGCCTACCGGCAGGACAACCCCGCCTCCATCGTGGTCCAGAAGCCGCAATGATCAGGTGCGCGCAGGGGCGAGCCGGCGTGGGCTTCGAACAGGAACACGGCGACGGTGAAGACGACCAGTGCGGATGAGAAGATGACGATGCGGTTGCGCATGACAGATGCGTTTAGCCGACATCATGGTCGAACTAAGGCGTTGCTACCGCGCCAGCCACTCCGCGACTTCCTTCTGCGATTCCGCGCGCGCTTCGGTATCGGTGCCGAGATGGCCGCGGTCGGGCGCGGCGGCGTCGCTGCTGGCGGCGGCGGCGTGCAGCGGCGTGTTGGCCCGGTCGAAATCGTGATAGGCGCCGGGATAGACCACGATACGCGCGAGCGCGCTGCGGCCATGCGCGCCGTCCACCATCTGGCGGCAGGCCGGCGGCGACGAGACGTCGTCATTGGCGCCGATCAACACCAGCGTCGGCACCCGCGTGCTCCAGCCGAGGCCGGCGGAGATCCGGCAATCCGGATAGAACGCGATCGCGGCGCGGAAATCCGGGCCTGTTTCGCGCGCCACCGCTTGCGGACGCACGGCCCAGAGCAGCGCGCTGGCGCCGTTGGCCCAGCCGATCAGGCTGACACGGTCGCGCGCCACCCAATTCTGCTTCATCAGCCAGGCCCGCGACGCCGCAATGTCGGTGACGCGTTCGCGCCGCGCCTTGACGTGCGTATCCTTGACGCGGCATTGCGGCCCAAGCTCGCGCGAGCCGTAGCTGTCGGGCAGCAGCACGGCATTGCCCGCCTTGAGCAGACGTTCGGCCCAGTCTCGATAGCGCGGCTGGACGGAATCGGACCGGCTGCCGAGGCCGCCGCAGCCGTGCAGCGCGATCACGGTCGGGAACGGCCCCGCGCCCTCGGGCTTGAACAGCTGCGCATGAAGGATGCCCGACGACAGGGGAATCTCGACCTGCGCAGGCGCCGACGACGCCGCAGCCGCGTGCGCGGCCGACATCGAGACAGTCAGGAACAGGGCGGTCAGTCGAAAACGCATCGGACTCTGTCCCAGGCGGTACCGTAAGGCTCCCAGCACTATCATGCACAAACGGCGGCAAAACATCACAAACCGGTGGGTTTAACGGGCGGACAAGCCACCCTATCTGTGCTACTTCAGGTCCAACACATCGTACCCCCCGAGGTCTTCCATCAAGGATTTCCAGGGAGGGCCCTTCCACGGAGACTTTCGACCGTGCTGAACAAGTTCGGCCCCTCGGGCAATGGCGAAGCGCAGGTGCAATATCTCGACGGCGACTTCCGCGTGATCTCGCCGGGCACGTTCGTGCGCTGCGCCATCACCGACACGCGGATCCCGCTCGACGAGCTGAAATATTGGAGCGTGGACCTGCAGGAAGCCTACGCCACGCCCGCCGCCGTGCTGCAGCGGCATTTCCCCAACGCGCCGAAACCGCAATCGTGAGGCTTCGCGCGCGCGGCTATTGCTGCCTGGGATCATCGGTGCCCACGCAGGTCTTGATCGCACTCTTGCGCGCTTCGCCGACCACCTTCTGATCGATCGCCTGTTTCAGGCAATCGAGCCGCGCCTGTGCCATGCAGAGCTGCATCTGGTCGCGCTTGTCCTGCCCTTTCAGATTCTGCGTCGAGCCGAGACACGTCACGCGCTTGGTCGCGGGAACCGGCACCGCGGCGGCCGGAGCAGCGGGCGGCGTCTGCGCAAACACCGGCGCAACGATCAGACACACAAGACCGGCGGCGAGGGCAGCAGAGAACGGTTTCATCGGAGTCTCCAGGATCGCCGGAGAGCGATAGCGGTCTTGCGATGAATGTCGGCTGAATAGCGGAATGCCGAAGGGTAAGTTACGCCTTCGACTAACCCCTACGAGATCTGTCTTGCGGCGAGATCATCGCGTGCTGAAGCGCCGCTCGCGGGCCTCGTAACGACGATCGCTGATCAGTTGCGGCAGCTGGCCGGGCTGGCGGACTCTTCCGCCAAAGCATTGCATCGAAAAGTCGCTGCACTTCCCGGCAAGTCAGTTCGCTCTGTGGTTGGAATTTTTTTGCGGATCGGCGCCCTCAAGTTGTTTGACGAAGTGCTGGTGAAACACAAGGCTGCTACACTGCATGCTAGGTCATCGGCCCTGCTCTTTTTATCGCACGGACAATCAAGTCGCCCAAACGGCCATCGCGCTTTGGAACCGACGCAGTCTGTGAACGGGCTCATATCGAAGAGCCATCTGGCGGGCTACGATCACCACGAAAATTCGCGGTGGAATATCAAGCCAAACGATGGGGTGATCATGTCCGCCATATTCGAGTTGCTCTATCGTGAATATTGCCGCGCCCGTCTCGCTGAGATGCGAAAACAGCTTCTGATCGCACCTGAACGCGCTGAAGCTCTCGACGCGGATCATCTCCCCGCAACTCGGACTTCCGATGGCGGGATGGACACACATCGCAAGCCCGCTCACCACGTGCCCCACTGAAGCGACCCGGACACACGCACCGCGCCGTCGTCCGTCAATGGACGCCAGCGCACTTCACCTCGAGCTGGGATGTTTTGCTCCACGTGGGAAGCGTTGCCGCCGCGTAGCACGATTGCGGCGGCCCGCTTCCAATCCGGATGTCAGCTTCCGGGCGGCGAATACGATGAACGCAGCTTCGCGGCGTTCTGGCGAACCTGCTTGATCTCGTCCTGGGTGAACAAGCGCGTCAGCTTCACGTTCTGCAGGGTGCCCGCCGTCACGGTGAGCCCCGAGATGGCCGGGGCCGCACTCGGATCAGGCACGTCGAAGATCACGAGAACGCCTGGGCCGTCGGTCGCAACGCTGTACATCGATATCAGCTTTCCGCCGGCCGCCTCGATGAGTTTTCTCGCCGCTTCCTGGCGATTGGTCGTGGGATTTTCCAGGATGGCATTGAGAGCGCGTGGGGTGTATTGACCTGTGAGGCAAAAATGCATGGCATGTTCTCCTCTGAGCTTTTGAAAACAGTCCTCCCTGCCGTTCCGAACTCGTCGTTCCGGCCACCGCATTTGAAATGGCAAGGTACGCTGCCCGCCGTGGGCATCAACGCCGCCGATAATTGCCGGGAGTTCGGCACGTCCCGGTGACGGCTCTCATCGAAGGCTACATCAACTCCCGAACACGCGGAAGAGGATTCCGCCAGCGGCGACATGTCGCTTTCGGGCTAGGGCAGAAACGTTGCCCAACGTACGAGATCAAGGCGCGCTGAATCGGCGCTCGCGCGCGTTGTACAGATGATCGCCGATCAATCGCCGCAGCTTTTCCGGTTCATCGAACTCGAGCTGGACCGCGAACGGCATGATGCCATCAGGCACACAATCGGTGCCGCACAGGCGCGCGAGATCTTTTTCCGTCGTTGCCAGCGTGAGCTGCTCGCGCGAGGCATCCGCCACGAGCGCGGCGATCTCGGCTTGCGAAAACACGTGGTGATCGGCGAAGGCGCGCGTGCGCGCGACGGTGATGCCGCTGGCGCGCAATGTGCGGAAGAAGCGCTCGGGATCGCCGATGCCGGCAAATGCGAAGACAGGTTTGCCGGAGAGCTGCGCGACCGAGGCCGCATCCGGCTTCAGATGCGCGCGCAGCACCGGCTTGTTGCGCGCAGCCAGCTGGGCAGCGACATCCCCCGCGGCTTGACCGTCGCCGATCAGCACCAGCGCATCGGTGCGCGCGAGCTGCGCTCTCAGCGGCGCGCGCAGGGGGCCCGCAGGGAACACCTTGCCGTTGCCGAGGCCGCGTTCGCTGTCGATCACGATCAGCGAGGCATCCTTCAACAGAAGGGGGTTCTGAAAGCCGTCATCCATCAGGATCACGGTGGCGCCTTGCGATTTCGCCAGCGCGACGCCGTCGCGGCGATCGCGTGCCACCGCGACGGCAACGTCGCGCGCCATCATCAACGGCTCGTCGCCGATATCGGCGGCGGTGTGACGAAACCGATCGACCATGACCGGGCCGTGCAAGCGCCCGCCATAGCCGCGGCTGAGCACCACCGGGGTCTCGCCGAGCTCGCGCAACAGCCTGGTCAACGCCAGCACGGTCGGCGTCTTGCCGGCGCCGCCGACATGGTAATTGCCGACGCAGAGCACGGGAATGCCGGCGTCAAAACCCGTGCGCGCCATGCGGCGTGCGGCGATGGCGCCATAGAGCGCGCCCAATGGACTGAGCAGATGCGACTTCGGGGAACGCGGCCGGTACCAGAAGGCCGGCTCACGCATTGGCGGCTCCCATCTCGATCCGCAATTGCATCAGATACGGCTCGAGCGCCGTCATCGTGCGATCCAGCGCGCCGCCGAGCTGCTCGACCACGCCGGCGCCGGCGCGCTGCATCTTGTCGCGCACCGTCGGCTCGGCCAGCAACAGGCCGAGCTGCCTGGTCAGCGCCTCCTGCGTGTCGGCCTGGCGCGCGCCGCCGCTCTGGTCGAGGGCCGCATAGAGTTCGCTGAAATTGGCGACGTTCGGTCCGTGGACGATCGCCGCACCAAGCTTGATCGCCTCGATCGGATTCTGTCCGCCTTCGCCGACCAGCGATTTGCCGATGAACACGACTTGCGAGAGGCGGTAGAACAGGCCGAGCTCGCCCATGGTGTCGGCGACATAGACGTCGGTCACGGCGGTCGGCTGCTCGTCGCGCGAGCGCAGCGCCGGCTTCAGGCCCGACGCCGCGATCATGCCCGCAATCGATGAGCCGCGATCCGGATGCCGCGGCACGATCACGGTCAGAAGATGCGGAAAGACGCCGGCGAGGCTGCGGTGCGCGGCGACCAGCATCTCGTCCTCGCCCGGATGGGTCGAGGCCGCGACGATGATCGGACGCCCGCGCGTCGTCGCCATCAGCCGCTCGAGCTTGGCGGGATCGGCGGGCGGCGCCGGCACGTCGAGCTTGAGATTGCCTGTCGTGACGACGTCGCGGCCACCGAGCGCGGAGAAGCGTTCGGCGTCCAGCTTCGACTGCGCGAGGCAGATGTCGAAGCGCGACAGCAGCGCCGAGATGGTGCCGTGCATCCGCCGCCAGCGCGGGAAGGAGCGCGGCGACATCCGCCCGTTGATCAGCACCATCGGCACCCGGCGCGCCGCGCCCGCCAGAATCAGATTCGGCCAGAGGTCGGATTCGATGAACAGCGCCAGCGACGGCTGCCAGTGATCGAGGAAGCGCGCAACGTAGCGCGGGGAATCATACGGCACGTATTGATGGATGACGTCGGGCGGAAAACGCTTGGCCACGACGGCAGCCGAAGTGACGGTGCCCGAGGTGAGCAGGATGCGGAGGTTGAGATCGCGCAGGCGCTCGATCAGCGCGGCTGCCGCCAGCACCTCGCCGACGCTGGCGCCGTGAATCCAGACCAGCGGGCCGTGCGGCCGCACGTCGCGGGAGAGCCCCCGCCGCTCGCCGACGCGCGCGGGATCTTCCTTGCCCTGCTTCAGCCGCCGCTTGATCAGCGCAGGCGCGAGCGGCACCAGGCCGGTGGCGAGGCGCCGATACATCCGCAGCGTCATCGGCAAGGACTTGGGCAGCGAGTTGGGCAGCGAGCTAGCCATCTGCAGGTCCCGGCCGGCCGAGTTGCTCATAGGCGCGACGAGTCGCTTCGTTCAGAGTCTCTTCCAGATCCAGCCGCAGCGCTTCCATGGTGGCCGCATCGGCATCCGCGGGGACGTGAATTTCCTTGATGCCGACCAGGACGCCACGGCCGAACGGCAGGTTGATGGTGGTGCGGTCCCAGTTCTTGAGCCGGATGAAGCGGCTGGTCGCCATTGCAAAAGGCATGATCGGCCGCCCCGATTCCCGTGCCAGCATGATGATGCCGAGGCCTGCCACGCGCGAGCGCTTCGGCACATCGGCGGTCAGCGCGACATTACAACCGTCCTCGAGCGTGTACACCATTTCCCTGAAGGCGCCGACCCCGCCCTTGCGGTGGAAGGCGCCGCCGTGATCCCCGGCCCCCCTGACGGTGCCGACGCCGAGCCGCTCGACCGCGATCGCGTTGAACTCGCCGTCGCGGTGGCGGGAGATCAGGACCTTGGCGCGGTAGGAATCCTTGTTCTTGATGAACGGAGTGAGGAAATGCTGGCCGTGCCAGAATGCGAAAATCGCCGGCATCTGCGGCTCGACGAGGTCGTAGACGTCGGGTGGATCGAACGTGAACCTGTTGGTCCGCCAGACAAAGCGCAGATATTCGGCCGCCAGGACCCCGGCGGCACGCTGAACAAGGCTGCTTCGCAGCGCATTGCGAAGCAGTTTTTTCAACGCGCCGGCTTCGGTTCTTGGTTGGGGTCGAGCAGCCGATGGAGGTGGACGATGAAATAGCGCATCTGCGCATTGTCGACCGTGCTCTGCGCCTTGGCACGCCAGGCCACATGGGCGGAGGCATAGTTCGGATACAGGCCGACGATCTCGACATCGTCGAGGTTCTTGAAGGTGTTGTGCTCGAGATCGAGCAACTCACCCCCGATGACGAGGTGAAGCAGTTGTTGCGGGGCGCTATCTGACATGGATTCGGTTCCTAACAGGTTGCCCGGCAAGCAGTGTTCGACAAGCGCGGCGACGATGCTCAGGCCGGGGGACGGTTTCGAAAATGCGCGACAATGCTCGCATGACGATCGCGTCCCGCTGCCACAAGCACCCCGTGCGTCACTTCCCGGCGATTATAGAAGATGGGATCTCCAGAGAGGTCGCTCATCCTACCATCCGCTTCCTGCACGATCAAATCGGCCGCCGCAAGGTCCCAATCATGGCTATTGCCGCCGGCAAAGGCCGCATCGAGCCCGCCATTGGCGACCCGGCACAGCCGCAGCGCCAGCGAGCCGATTCGCGGATGCAGCTTGATGTCGCCGAGTGACGGCTTCAGGCGCTCGACCAGAGGCTTGGGGCCTGCGACGCGTGCGAAATCGAGCGCGGTCCCGGGTGTTGCCCGCACGGGCTTGTCATTCAGCAGCGAGCCCTGGCCGCGGACGGCGAAAAAGTACTCGCCGCTGGCAGGCGCGAACACCGCCGCCAGCACGGGCGAGGCATCCTCGACCAGCGCGACGCTGACGCACCATTCGTCATGGCCATTCAAATAATTGCGTGTGCCGTCGATCGGATCGACCACCCAGGTCAGCCGCCGCGACAACCGGGTCGCATCCTCGGCGCTTTCCTCCGACAGCCAGCCATAATCAGGCCTGGCGCCGCGCAGGCGCCCTTCCAGAAAATCGTTGACCGCGATGTCGGCTTCCGAAACCGGCGAGGATGCGCCCTTGATCCACGTCTTCAGCTCGGTGCGGAACATCGAGTGCGCGAGCGCGCCCGCCTCCCGCACCGTGTCTTGCAGCAACGCTACATCGCGCCTCAGGATGGTCGCGTCCGAAAGATCAGCGCCCGCCAAGCGTCAAACCCTCGATGCGCACCGTCGGCGCATTGATGCCGTAACGGAACTCGAGATTGTTGGCCGGCTGCATCGACTTGAAGATCTCGAACAGGTGGCCGGCGATCGTCACCTCGCTGACGGGATAGGTAAGCTCGCCATTCTCGATCCAGAAGCCGGAAGCGCCACGGCTGTAATCGCCGGTGACGCCGTTGACCCCGGAGCCGATCAGATCGGTGACGTAGAAGCCCTGCTTGATGTCGGCGATGAGTTCGGCCGGCGTCGGTGTGCCCGGCTCGAGATGCAGATTGTACGGTCCGGGCGATGGTGAGGACGAGACGCCGCGATGGGCATGGCCGGTGGTGGTGAGACCGAGCTCGCGCGCGGTGGCGCAGTCGAGCAGCCAGGTCGTCAGCACGCCCTCGTCGATCAGTGCAGTTCTCTTCACGGCGACGCCCTCGGCGTCGAACGTCTGCGAGCGCAGGCCGCGCTTGCGCAGGGGATCGTCGACGATGCGGATGTTTCTCGCAAACAGCTGCTGGCCGAGCTTGTCCTTGAGGAAGCTGGTCTTGCGTGCGATCGAGGCGCCGTTGATGGCGCCGACGACATGGCCGACCAGTGAACCTGCAACGCGCGGATCGAACACGACCGGCACCTTGCAGGTCTCGACCTTGCGCGGACCGAAGCGCGCCACGGTGCGCTCGCCGGCGGAGCGGCCGACGGTCTCGGGCGACAGCAGATCGGCACCGTGCGGCGCCGAGGTGAAGTCGTAGTCGCGCTCCATGCTGGTGCCTTCACCGACGATGGCGGTCGCCGAGATGCCCTGGCTGGAACGCAGATAAGAGCCGTGGAAGCCGGTCGAGGTGACGAGCACCATGCCGCCGATGCCAGCGGAAGCCGAAGCGCCGCCGGATTTGCTCACGCCCTTCACGGCAAGTGCCGCAGCCTCGGCCTCAAGCGCGCGGCGCTCGAGCTCGGCCGTGGCGGGCACATCGGGATCGAGCAGATCGAGATCGGGGAAATCGCGCGCGAGCAGCGCTGGATCGGCGAGCCCGACATATTTGTCATCGGGCGCAACCCGCGCCATCGCGACGGCGCGCTCGGCAAGCTTGGTCACGGCGTCCCCGCTCGCGTCATTGGTGGAGACTACGGCCTGGCGCTGGCCGACCAGCACGCGCAGGCCGACATCGTCGCCTTCGGAGCGCTCGGATTCCTCGACGCGGCCGTCGCGCACCTCGACGCCTTGCGAGATGCCGCGCACCGCGACCGCATCGGCCGCATCCGCGCCGGCGCGCTTCGCCGCCTCGACCAGGCGCTGCGCGAGATCGGAGAGCGCGGACTGATCGAACAGGTCGCGATTGGCTTTGGACGAAAGCGTCGAGCTTGGTGAAGGGTTCACAAACGAAATCCTGTTGGGGCGGGGTTCGGGGACCGGAACCACAGATGTGCCCTGATCGCACGGACTTCAAGCATTTTCAGCCTGTAAAAGCTCAGATTCGCTGCTCTCGCGCAACGTCTCGTCAATCATGCGCGCCAAGGTCTTGTCAATCATGAGCCGCAGTGACGGTGGGTTAACCAGCCTTTTTAAGCGGTTTCGGAAAGGCCCGCGTTAAGGTCCTCGCATCGACCGGGAACATAATCCTGGCGGGGAGAACGAAAGCCGTGAGGCGTCAAACAGCAACATGTGGGGTCAACCCCACCGGGTCGAGCCGCTCTCTGCGGCTCGACCCTCTTTCCCTTCCGGTCCGCTTCGATGCGCATGATCCGCGTGCCGACGGCTATACCAGGCAGGTCGAGCTTCATCGCGAACGTGTCGTGTTACGCCGTGCCGTTCGCGGCATGCAGATGGCGATCAACGTGCGTGTCAGCGACTTCACCGGCGTCGCGCTGCGCGGCAGTGACGCGGCGCAGACCCTCGTGCTGGTGCATCGCGACCCCTCACTCTCCGTTCCGCTGCTGATCAGCGCCGATGGTGACGATCTCGCCGAGGCCTGGGCGATCTGGAGCGAGCTGTTCGCGCTGCCGCAGCTCGACGAAGCTGCCCGCAAGCCGGCACCGCGTCGCCGCCGCGCCAATGCGATCCGCGATCGTCGTCCGAAATTTTTGATGCGCCGCCGCACCGCCATGGCGCGCGAGCTGCCGATTCATCGTGCGGAGCGCGAGATCATCGCGCGGACCTAGGCCGCGCGGATCACCGCGTCGGCCAGCAATCCCGCGAACAGCAAGGCCCCGGCATACTTGTTCGAATAGAACAGCCGCTTGCACAGCTCAGGATCGTCGATCCTGAGCCGCATGATCTGCGACGCCAGATGCGCGGCAAAGGCGGCAAGCCCGAGCCACGCCGGCCATCGCGCATCGCCTGACGCCAGCGCGACACCGATCAGCATCACCGCCACCCCATAGAACAGGATCAGCGCCCGATGCGTATGCGCGCCGAACAGGCGCGCGGTGGACTTGATGCCGATCAGCGCGTCGTCCTCGGCATCCTGATGCGCATAGATCGTGTCGTAGCCGATTACCCACGAAATCGCGCCGGCGTAGAGCACCAGCGCAGTGACACCGATGTGTCCGAAGGTGACGGCGAATCCCATCAGCGCGCCCCAGGAGAAGGCCAGCCCGAGCACGATCTGCGGCCACCAGGTGATGCGCTTCATGAAAGGGTAGACGGCGACGATCAGAAGCGAGGCGATGCCGGTCGCGACCGCGAAGCGGTTGAACTGCAGCAGCACCACGAGACCGATCAGCGCCTGCGCGACCATGAAGGCCAGCGCCTGCTTCGTCGTCACCTGCCCTGACGGCAGCGGCCGCGAGCGCGTGCGCTCGACCTTGTCGTCGAGGTCACGATCGGTGATGTCGTTCCAGGTGCAGCCGGCGCCGCGCATCACGAAGGCGCCGATGAAGAACAGTACGATCACGCGCGGCAGGCGGTGGACGTCATGCGCCATGCCGCTAGCGAGCGCCGCAGACCACCAGCATGGCATCAGGAGCAGCCAGGAACCGATCGGACGATCAAAGCGGGACAGCCGCAAATAGGGCCGCGCCCAGTGCGGCGCAAGCGTATCGACCCAGTTGCCGGTAGAGTCGGCAACGCGGGCGGATGCGTCACTCATCGGGTGAGAACGTTGCCGTTGAGCGTGTCGAAGGTGCTACCGCCCTTCTTGCCGGCATTGGCTTCCGGCGCAGTGCCCGAACCCAACACCTCGCTCAGCGACGGCCCGGCCGGGCCGCGCGGCTGGTTGGCCATCTGCTGCGCGACGTTGCAGACCTTCGTCTGCATCGACTCGGTATTCTTGTGACCGGTCTTCATCTGCTCGCCGACGTTCGGCGGGATTCCGCATTTGGCGGCGTGACTCTCGATGTATTTGATCATCTTGAGCTCAGCCTGGCTGAAGTTCCTGATCAACTTGCAGGCTTCGTCAGGCGGGGCGTGGCGATCGCTGGCGGCCTTGATCAGCTTGCCGCGCTTCTCGGCTTCCTCGCGGAGCGGCATGAACGCCTTCATGCAGTCCTCGCCGGGACCGGCCTGCGTCGGCGGGGCCGCACTGAAAGCGCCGGCGCCACCGATGGGGGCCGCGCCGTTGGTCGGGAACGGAGGCTTGCGGCGCGCCGCCGATCGAGGCAACCGGCGCCCGGCCGTTGACGGGCGGAAACGCCGGATCGCTTGCGCCCTGATTGGGCAGCGGCGCCGGGAACCCCTGGGCATAAGCTCCCGCGGCGCCCATGGCGACCATGGCAGCGGTGATCGGAACCATCAAACGACGGATCATCAAGATAGTCTCTCCGGCAGGGGCTACGGGTTTCGGCGCCTGCCCAAATGAAGCGCAACCAGCGTGCTCGCGTTCTTACGATTCCTGCCGGCGCTTAACAACCCGTCGAATAGGGCAAGAGCGCGGCGTGCCGACGCACCAATCGGGCGATATTTACCCCCAATGGACCGGTTTCGGTTAAGAAACGGCGACAAATCGGACCTGAATGATGGCTTCCTACGATTTTCGCGGCCCCCGCCTGTTCGTCGACGCCCCCCTGGCACAGGATGCCAAGGTTCCGCTCGACCGCGACCAGAGCAACTATCTCGGCAACGTGCTGCGGCTTGGCGCCGGGGCCGAAGTCCTGGCGTTCAACGGCCGTGACGGCGAATGGCAGGCCGCCATCGACGGCCGCAAGCGGCCCGACAACCTCATCATTCTCCAGCAGGTCCGGCCCCAGGACCGGCCGGCTGATCTTGCTTACGTCTTCGCCCCGCTCAAGCATGCCCGGCTCGATTATATGGTCCAGAAGGCCATCGAGATGGGCGCCGCCACGCTTCAACCGGTCCTGACCCGGTTCACCCAGGCCTCCCGGGTCAACACCGAGCGCATGCGCGCCAACGTCGTCGAGGCGGCCGAGCAATGCGGCATTTTGAGCATCGCCACGGTCAACGAGCCGGTGCCGCTCGACCGCTATCTCAGTCAGCGCCCGGCCGAACGCTTGCTGATTTTCTGCGATGAGGCGGCGGAGCTTCAAAGCCCCATTCAGAGCCTGCTGGATGCCCGCCAGACCGGCCAAGGTCTCGACGTGCTGATCGGCCCTGAAGGCGGTTTTGCCGAGGAGGAGCGTGCCCTGCTGCTGCGGCAACCGAAAATCCTGCGGCTCGCCCTGGGCCCGCGGATCATGCGCGCCGACACGGCTGCGGTCGCGGCGTTGGCATTGGTCCAGGCTGTACTGGGCGACTGGGGCGGCAGGGGCAGCTGAAAACGGATGAGTTTTTGTTGATGGATGCCGGCCAGGGCTCACATCTCCCCGTTGGGGAGAGGTGACCGAGCAAGCCGATCGAGCCCTTTTCCATGACGGACCAGGATTGCGATCCCTGCGTCAGCTGTGCTCGCGCAGCGATCGATTCAGGGTCTCGGAGGGCAGCTCTCCGAACGCGGCCCTGTAGCTCGCCGCAAACTCACTGAGATGCCAGAAGCCATGTGCAATCGCGCAGGCCTTCACGCTGCGTCGTCCCGGACCGACGCGCAACTGCCTACGCACCGACCAGAGTCGCAGGACCCGGCCATAGCGATGCGGGCTCATGCCGCAGATGGCCTGCGTCGCACTCTGCAGCGTGCGGAACCGACACGCCCACACGCTCCGCCATTTCGGTCATCTTGAGCCAGATCGTCAGATCGTGCCGGATCAGTCTTTCCATGTCGGCGACGATCCGCAGGTAGCTCGCCGTGGTGGCATGCACGGATTTGCTGTTTACGCCGGAGCGAATGACCGCATCCATCGCGCTGAGCAGGGATTGTTCGAGCGCCGTTTGCGACGCCGGCCGGGCCAAATAGTCCGGATCGTTGGCGGCGGTTTCGAGGGTCGTGGAGATCAGGCCACGCAAAGAGGCGAGCTCGTTCGAGGCCAGGCTCAGCAAATGATAACCATCATCCAGATGGCACCAGGGCTCGCACGCGGGCGGCGTGAAGTAGACGACACCGATCAGACGACCGACCGGCTCATAGACCAGGCAGTCGGATACCCCCTTCAGAATGACGACCGAGCTGCCGATCGATTGCCCGTTGATGCGGGTCGAGGTGACGTGATCCATCGGCACCACCACGGCGGCGGCATGCGCGAGCTGATAGCCACGGATAATCCGCGGGAAGGTCTTCACCAGAGACAGGCTCAGGTTCGGAAGACTGAGCCGCGCGCGCATGATCGCCGTCGAGCCAGCAGACAAGGGCATGCTGGATGCGCCGGCATATCTCTCACTGTCGCCGAAATGATCGATGTCATACGACCGGAGCTCGAGCGCGGTGGATGGCTTGAGGCCCTGGAACGACAACGCGCACTCCGAGGCGCCCTTCTGCGCTTCATCGCAAGCAATGTTGAGAGGGCTCCGATCCATCGTCCT
This sequence comes from Bradyrhizobium sp. USDA 4474, assembly GCF_054057515.1. Classification (NCBI taxonomy): domain Bacteria; kingdom Pseudomonadati; phylum Pseudomonadota; class Alphaproteobacteria; order Hyphomicrobiales; family Nitrobacteraceae; genus Bradyrhizobium; species Bradyrhizobium sp. USDA 4474. The sequence continues at coordinate 2,463,775 of NZ_JBSRZJ010000002.1, forward strand.
GCCGCTTACCTCCCCTTCCCGGTCGCTGCAGCGCGCTCGGGCGCCCGCAAATCATCCGGCCCATTGATGCCGGCGCGCTTGAGATCGCGAAGCAGTTTCGTGAGCAGCAACATGTTGGTCTTCTGTAGTTCGTGGTTGTTGCCGAACTTGAATGCGTTCTGCTCGGTCACGATCAGCCCCGCCTTGGTCTCCGCCAGAATTTTCCGTCTCTTCAGCCCCGTCACGCGACGGCGAACCGTCTCCAGCGGCAGGCTGAGGAAGCGAGAGAGCGCCGCGCGGGACACGCCCTGCTTGATCACATCCGGCTCGACCGTGTGAATGCTGGAAAATTTCTCGTCCAGCGCCGGATCGTTCATCACGTTGATGACGTTCGCATTGAGAATCGCATGAACGATCAGAAGGTCCATCGGATCGAATTCGTCGTAATTCCGGAACATCTCGCTGATCGAAAACAGCATGTAGGCCAGTGTGTGTCGCGAGACCGTCCGGATGATGTCTGAAGTATTGCGCATGAATCGGAAACCAGCATTCATCTTGTAAACGATGGCTGCAGCGGACGTATCATCCGACATACCCAAATTGAGTATGCGGCAATTTGCCAGCCACGCTCAATCTTCATCATGATCTCGTGGGCCTGCGGACGCGGGTGCATGGAGGCGAACCGCACTGAATGCTCGATCGGGCGCAGCGGCCCGCTGACGAGGCCGCATCCGACGCCACCGGAGATGCCCAAACATTCATAGCGCATCGGCCACCGTTGCCAGCAGCCCATCTCGGCACAAGGTATTTTGTTACCGTACGTCAGGGGCTCCAAACTCGTTAAGCGATTGATCCTTTGGAGGTCGAAACCGTTTTCCGGCCATGCTAAGGGCTGCGCGAAATCCTGTGCCTCCCTGGCACCCCTGCCCTCGCCCGGTTCCACCGGAACCATGGACCCCAGAGATGACCGCGACTGCCACCTCGAATGCTGCCGGCTCCGCCGCCTGGGCGGATACGCTGCTGTTGTCGTTTGCGCAGGCCGGCTACGTCAGGGCCGAGCCCGCCATCCTGCAACCGGCCGAGCCGTTCCTCGACCTGTCCGGCGAGGACATCCGCAAAAGCCTCTATCTGACCACGGACCTGTCGGGCGAGGAGCTTTGCCTGCGCCCCGACCTGACGATCCCGGTGGCGCGCGACTACCTCGCCTCCAGCCGCGCCGGCCAGCCGGCCGGGTTCAGCTATCTGGGTCCCGTGTTCCGCTACCGCAGCGGCCACAGCAGTCAATTCCTCCAGGCCGGGATCGAGTCGTTCGGCCGCCAGGACAGCGCCGCCGCCGATGCCGAGACGCTGGCGCTGGCACTGGAGGCGACCGCCGCCTTCGGCGTGCGCGACGTCGAGATCCGGACCGGCGACGTCGCGCTGTTCAACGCTCTGCTCGACGCGCTCGACCTTTATCCGGTCTGGCGCCGCCGCCTGGTCAAGGACTTCAACCGCAAGATCAGCCTCGAGCAGGATCTGGAGCGGCTGGCAGCCGAGACCACCGCGACCCGCAGCGAATATGAGGGCGTGCTGGCCGCCCTCGCCGGCTCCGACCGCAAGGCGGCGCTGGCCTTCGTCACCGATTTGATGTCGATCGCCGGCACCACCAATGTCGGCGGCCGTACCACGGCCGAGATCGCCGACCGCTTCCTCGAGCAATCGACGCTGAAGGGCGGTGCGTTGCCGCGCGAGGCGATCACCGTGCTGAAGCGCTTCCTGTCGATCTCGGGGAATCCCGATGAGGCCGTCGCCGCGCTGCGCGCGCTCACCGCCGACGCCAAGCTCGACCTCGCCGGGGCGATCGACCAGCTCGAGAGCCGGGTCGGCTTCATGGCCGCGCGCGGCATCGACGTGAAGACCACGCGCTTCTCGACCGCGTTCGGGCGTGGGCTCGATTATTACACCGGCTTTGAGTTCGAGCTGCATCACCGGGGCAACGGCGCCGAGCCGCTGGTTGCGGGTGGCCGCTATGATGGACTGATGACCCAACTCGGATCGCGGACCCCCATTCCGGCCGTCGGCTTCTCGGTCTGGGTCGATGCGCTGACTAGGATCGGCCGCAAGGTGGGAGCTTAAGTCATGAGCGCGCCATTCGTTCTGGCCGTTCCCTCCAAGGGCCGCCTGCAGGAAAACACCGAGGCCTTCTTCGCCCGCGCCGGGCTCAAGCTGTCCAAGGCCGGCGGCGCCCGCGACTATCGCGGCACCATCGCGGGCCTCGACAATGTCGAAGTCGCCTATCTCTCGGCGAGCGAGATCGCATCGCAGCTGTCCCGCGGCCTCGCGCATTTCGGCGTCACCGGCGAGGACCTGGTGCGCGAGAATATCGCCGATGCGGAGACGCGCGTGTCGCTGATCGACGGTCTCGGCTTCGGTTATGCCGACGTCGTGGTCGCGGTGCCGCAGGCGTGGATCGACGTGCGCACCATGGCGGATCTCGACGACGTCGCCACCGGTTTCCGCGAGCAGCATCACATGCGGATGCGGGTCGCGACCAAGTTCATCAACCTCACGCGCGCGTTCTTCTCGCAGCGGGGCATCGCCGATTACCGCATCGTCGAAAGCGCGGGCGCGACCGAAGGCGCGCCGGCGGCTGGCAGCGCCGAGTTGATCGTCGACATCACCACGACAGGTGCGACGCTCGCCGCCAACGGCTTGCGCGTGCTCGACGACGGCGTGATCCTGCGCAGCCAGGCCAATTTGGTCGCCTCGAAGGACGCCGACTGGTCGCCGCAGGCCCGCGAGACCGCGCGCGTCATCCTCGACCACATCGCGGCACGGGCGCGGGCCAACAAGTACCGCGAGGTCCGGACCCGCTTCCGGCAATGCGACGCGGCCCTGCTCGGCGAAGCTCACAGCCGATTCGGCGTTGTGGCTCCGTTCGGCGGACCGACATCGTCGGGAATGCTCACGCTGCACTGCCCGCCCGGGCAAATCTATGCGCTCGCGAGCTTCCTGCGCGAACATGGCGCCGAGACCGTCTCCGTGGTTTCGCTCGACTACGTGTTCGACCGGGAGAACCCGCTGTTCGCCAAGCTCGAAGCGTTCCTGCGGCAGTGAGCCCAAAGGTGTCGAGCTGCTCCGTTCAGCGTAGCGACAGCAAGCCTCAGCTATCATATGCTGTTGAGATGATCTCGAACGCCCTCTGGAACCCCGATCAATGACGCTGGGCTCTGACGTTTCCGGCCTGACCACCACCGCGGCGACTGCGGCTGCGAAAGGGCTGTCGATTGTCGTTCCCGTCTACAACGAGGCGGCCGGCCTTGCGGTCCTGCACCAGCGCATCTGCGACATCGCCAAGACCCTGCGGCGACGCTACCGCCTTGCCTGCGAGGTCGTTTATGTCGACGACGGCAGCGCGGATGCGACACTTTCGGTCGCGCGCTCGTTGCCGGCTGACGCGGTCGACGTCCAGGTCGTCTCGCTGTCGCGCAATTTCGGCAAGGAGGCGGCACTGATGGCCGGCCTCGACCATGCCCGCCTGGGCGCGGTCATGTTCATGGACGGCGACGGCCAGCATCCGCCCGATCTGGTCGAGCAGCTGGTGCGGCACTGGATCGAGGACGGCTACGACGTCGTCTATACCGCCAAGGCGCACCGCGACAACGAACCTTTCCTGCGGCGGCTCGCCGGGCGCGGCTTCTACGCGCTGATCAATTGGGGCGCCCGCCAGAAAATCCCGGAAGACGCCGGCGACTTCCGCTTGCTGTCGCCCCGCGCGGTCGCGGCCCTCAGGCAGCTGCCGGAGCGCAACCGCTTCTTCAAGGGACTGGCAAGCTGGATCGGCTTCCGTCAGATCCGCGTCGACTATGAGCCAGCAGAGCGTGTCCACGGCGTGACGACGTTCAGCGCCGCGCGCCTGCTCGGCCTGTCGATCGAGGGCGTCACGTCGTTCTCGGTCGCGCCCCTGCGCTTTGCCAGCCTGCTCGGCGTGCTGCTGGCCGGCATCGCCTTCCTGTTCGGGCTCTCGATCCTCTGGGAAGTGTTCACGACGGGCAAGCAGGTGCCCGGCTATCCCTCGCTGGTGGTCGGCCTGATGACGATCGGCGGCGTGCAGCTCATCATGATCGGCATCGTCGGCGAATATATCGGCAAGATCCTCTCCGAGCTGAAAGCGCGTCCGATCTACTTCGTCGCCGAGCACAGCGAAAAGCACTTCGAGGCCGACAAGGCCACCGACGCGCCGAACAGGACGGCGGCCGAATGAGCGCGGCTGCGGCAGCGCCGCGGCAGATCTGGCTCTGCGCCGACGATTACGGCATCAGCCCGGGCGTCAACCGCGCCATCCGCGACCTGATCGAACGCGGCCGCCTCAATGCGACCTCGGTGATGATGGTAGGTCCCGCGATCGCGCCGCACGAGGTCGAGACCCTTCAGGCCGTAGCGGAGGCAAGCCCGCGCTGCGCGATCGGTTTGCATGTGACCCTATCGGCGCCATTCCGGCCGCTCACCATGCATTTCCGTCCGCTCGACGGCGACATGTTCATGGCCTTTCCAAAGCTGCTGCGCGCCGGATTGATGCGGCGGCTCGACAGCGAATTTTTTCGCAACGAGGTGCGGGCACAGCTTGCGGCCTTTGCCGAAGCCTTCGGCCGCGCGCCCGACTTCGTCGACGGCCATCAGCATGTGCAGTTGTTTCCGCAAGTGCGTGACGGCTTTGTCGAGGCCGTCGCGGAGATCGCGCCGAAGGCATGGGTGCGCCAGGGCGGCCGGGATCTGCCGCTGGCGCAACGGCTGACGTCTCCAAAGGCGATGGTGCTCGATATCCTCAGCGCGCAATTCCGCAAGCGTGCGGGGCGCGCCGGTCTCGCATTCAATCCTGCCTTTGCGGGGGCCTACGACTTCACGCGGGCGGCTGATTTCGGCGCGCTGATGCGCCAATTCCTCGAGGGTCTTCCCGAGGGCGGCCTCGTGATGTGCCATCCGGGCTTCGTCGACGAGATCCTCACCGGTCTCGACCCGATGACGGACGTCCGGGAGCGCGAGCATGGCTATCTCGCCAGCGACGCCTTCGCGCAGCTGCTCGCGACCAGTGATGTGACATTGGGATGAAAGCGGCGAAAGCCAAGCCACGGGCCCATTTGTCGCATACCGAAATTTAATCCGGCGGCCACTGTTGGGGCCACAATGGAACCCTACATCCCGCTTGCGCTTGTTTCGCGCGAGGGAGATGACCATGACGCCGCAGGAACGCCAGCTCGTGGACGAGCTTTTCGACCGGCTTTCGAAGCTGGAAAATGCACCGCGCGATCCCGACGCGATCGCCGCGATTTCGGACGGCTTGCGCAAGGCGCCGGGCGCGGTCTATGCGCTGGTGCAGACCACGCTGCTGCAGGACGAGGCGCTCAGGCGCGCACATAACCGCATCCAGGAGCTGGAAGCGGCCCATGCGCCGGAGCAGCCCCAGTCCGGCGGCTTCCTGGATACGATGCGCGACACGCTGTTCGGCTCGAGTCCGTCGCGCGGCTCGGTTCCGAACGTGCCGCCGCGCGAGCAGCGGCCGGTCTGGAACAGCGGCCAGGCGATGCAGCAGGCCCAGCCGGGTTACGGCCAGCCGCCCTATGGACAGGCTTACGGGCAAGGCCAGGGGTATGGACAAGGTTACGGCGCCCCGCCGGTCGGTGGTGGCGGCGGCTCGTTTCTCGGCACCGCGGCGGCAGCCGCGGCCGGCGTGGTCGGCGGCTCGCTGCTGCTCTCCAGTATTCGCGGCATGATGGGCGGCGGATCGCATCAGGCTTTTGGCGACACCACCATCATCGAGGAACGCGGCGGTGGCGGTCCCTGGGGCGGCGACCAGTCCGGCGGCTCGCTTGCGCGCGATGCCGGCCTCGATGACATCGGATCGAACCGGGATTCCCGTCAGGGCTTCCTCGACCAGGGATCGAACGATCAGGACAACAACGACCAGAATTTCGACAACAACGACGACGGCAATACGGACGTCGCCGACGACAGCGATTTCGGCGGCGGAGACGACGGCGGCAGCGATTACGCGTGAGGCTGCGCCAGCGCCAAGCAGAAACGGCCGCCGGTGAGGCGGCCGTTTTTATTGGAAGGTCAGGCGCTCACATCACCACGACCTTGGTGCCGACATTGACGCGGCCGTAGAGGTCGATGACGTCCTCGTTGCGCATGCGGATGCAGCCGGAGGAGACGTTGGTGCCGATGGTCCAGGGCTCGTTGGAGCCGTGGATGCGGTAGAGCGTCGAGCCGAGATACATCGCACGCGCGCCGAGCGGATTTTCCGGACCGCCTTCCATGTGCCTGGGCAAATCGGGGCGGCGCGCGATCATTTCCGCCGGTGGCGTCCAGTCCGGCCATTCGCGCTTGGCCGTGATCGACTTCACCCCGGTCCAGGTGAAGCCTTCGCGGCCGACGCCGATGCCATAACGCATCGCGCGGCCGTTGCCCTCGACGAGATAGAGGAACTTGTTGTTGGAATCGACGACGATCGTGCCGGCGCTCTCCTTGCCGCTATAGTCGACAACTTGCTTCTCGAACTTCGGATCGAACGGACGCTGGCGCGGGTCGACCGCCTCCTGCTGGTAGCTTGCGCCCTGCTGATATGCACCCTGCATCTGCGGTTCGCCCATCGGCGGCATCCGGCGCGGATCGGCATAGGCCGGCTGCTGCTGATAGATCGGCTGTTGCGGCGAATAGGCCGGACCGCGGCCGGGACCATCGCCGAACAGGAACTCGATGAAGCCGCCGCCCATGTTGGCATTGGAGGCGACGCGCACCGGCGCCGGAGCGACCTGCCGCTGGTAGAGCACTGCAGGCGGATCGTTCGGCACGCTGTTGTCGAAGGCGCTCGCGCTGGTAGCGCCGACAATGAAGGCGCATGCGCTGCCGAGCAGCGCGACAGACATTTTCTTGAACATCGACGTACTCTGTACTGTTTCGTCTCGTTGCATTCGCCGCCGAACGCGCTGGCTGTTGGCGTCCTCGACGTGGTCAATAAAGAGCAAACTCCGTTTCGTTTGGTAAACGCAGCGGCCGTTTCGATTCACCACGTCGCGAACGGCGGTGCAATTTGGCGATCAGCGTTTATTTTCGATGAAGCGCAAAGCCTCATGGTTAATCGCGCGTTTGCACGCCGTCGCACGCGGCCGCACCACACTTCCGGACGTGAACCTCGTGTTAAATTGCTTCTGCCTACAAAGACGCGTGAGTGAGGTGGGGGAGTATCCTGATGGCTGTTCACCGCAAGCGTTTTCGTGTCGAGGATATCGCCGGTGGCGAGATGCCAGTTCTGGACGTAACCGACGAGTCGGGCCCGATGCATACCGAGATCATGGCAGAGCTGCGCGCGATCCGCGCACAGATGGCCCGAAGCGGTCAGCCCGCGCTGCCGCCGAGCGAAGGCGTCGTGGCGCAGGAAGTCGCGGAGACGCGCGCGTTGCTCGACACCTACCGGGCCCAGATCGAGCAATGCGAGAAGCTGAAGGTCGAGCTCGACCTCATTCATGACGCCATCGACCGCACCAAGCGCGAGATCGCGACCCTGCACGGCAAGAGCTTCGACGGCGGCGAGATGGCCAAGGTCAATGGCGAGCTCGGCGCGGTGGTCGGCGGTACCGAGCAGGCGACCCAGCAAATTCTCGAAGCGGCCGAATCGATCGACCAGGCCGCGAGCGCCATGTCCAAGGTGCAATCGGCCGACCAGCAGAAGCGGCTCGCCGACGACATCCAGGAACGCGTCATCTCGATCTTCGAAGCCTGCAACTTCCAGGACCTGACCGGCCAGCGCATCAGCAAGGTCATGAACACGATGAAGTTCATCGAGCAGCACATCAATTCGATGATGGACATCTGGGGCGGCGTCGACGCCATCAAGTCCCACGCGCCGGTGCCGGTCGACACCCGCAGCGAAGACGAAAAGCTCCTCAACGGTCCGAAGCTCGCCGGCGACGTCGGTCACGCCTCGCAGGACGATATCGACGCGCTGTTCGACTGAGCGAACGCGAGATCAGAAAAACGAAACGCCGGCGCAAGCCGGCGTTTTTTGTTTTGGGCTGTCATTGCGAGACCCCTTCCTTCTTCCCTTGCGGGAGAGGGGACGTCAGACATCACGCCCGCGGCGCGCAACGAACGTAGACCATGTTGCCGTAGCGGGTGGCGGCGTCCTTGTCGACGAAGCGGGTGATCATGACGCGACCGTCGAAGGAGACGACCTCGCGATCCAGCTCGCCCGGCGTCGGGCCGGGGGGGCCGATATAGTTCTTGCCGCTCGGCGAGCCCTTCAGCCGCAGCTCCTGCGGCGTCGCCTGATCGGCGAGATGCATGATCACGCCGCCGGAGGACCCGGCGCCGATCACGTAGGGATTTTTGCACTGGGCCCGCGCGGCCGCTTCGGTGCGGGCGCGGTCGGCCGGGTTCTGGAACGAGGCGAGGCCCCATCGGCCGACGATCTCGTCGGCGCGGATGGAGGCCGGCATTTCCGGCCCGGTGCCGGGCTCAGCCTCGGGCGCCGGCTGGGACGACGAGAAGGACGGCAGGCTCATGCCGCCGCCGCAGGCACCCAGCAGCAGCGCAAGGCAAGAGGCCGCCGCCAGATTGGCAACCGTGCGCGCGTGAGCTGAACTGATCATGGCATTCCCCCAAGCAAGCCTTTGGCCGCGCCCCTCCCGCAGCCAAGCGCAAAACCGCTGCCGGAGCAATGACGTCCTACTACACGCCGGCGCTCCGAACGAATTTCTATTGCCACCATCCTATATCCGCCTCACCAATCGCTTAACCACCTTTGCTTGACAGGATCGCGGCCAAGCCATATTTCCGTGGCGCACTATTAGCACTCGGAAAGCCCGATTGCTAAGCGCGCCGTGCGACCCTCGGGAGGGGGAACGGCGGCGCCGCCCCCACCCACTTCCGCTGCTTTCAGAGAAGCGAGCCTCCAAAGGGAAACGTCATGGCTAAGTCCAAATTTCGTCCGCTGCATGACCGTGTCGTGGTCAAACGTATCGACGCCGAGGAAAAGACCAAGGGCGGCATCATCATCCCCGACACCGCCAAGGAAAAGCCGTCCCAGGGCGAAATCGTCGCCGTCGGCCCCGGCGGCCGTGACGAGGCTGGCAAGCTGATCCCGATCGACCTCAAGGTCGGCGACCGCGTGCTGTTCGGCAAGTGGTCGGGCACCGAGGTCAAGATCGACAACGAAGATCTCCTGATCATGAAGGAGTCGGACATCATGGGCGTGATGGCCTAAGGCCATCTGCCTGAACAGCCGCTGAATGTCATGCCCGGATCATCAGGTCCGGGCATCCATCATTCCGCCTGATATCACCACGCACGACACATCACGAATGAACAGGGATTGCAGAACATGGCTGCCAAGGACGTCAAGTTTTCCGGAGACGCGCGCGATCGCATGCTGCGGGGCGTCGACATTCTCGCCAACGCCGTCAAGGTGACGCTCGGCCCCAAGGGCCGCAACGTCGTCATCGAGAAGAGCTTCGGCGCGCCCCGCATCACCAAGGACGGCGTCACCGTCGCCAAGGAGATCGAGCTCGAGGACAAGTTCGAGAACATGGGCGCCCAGATGGTGCGTGAGGTCGCCTCCAAGACCAACGATCTCGCCGGCGACGGCACCACCACCGCGACCGTGCTGGCCCAGGCCATCGTCCGCGAAGGCGCCAAGGCGGTTGCCGCCGGCATGAACCCGATGGACCTCAAGCGCGGCATCGACAGCGCTGTTGCGGCCGTCGTCAAGGACATCGAAAAGCGCGCCAAGCCGGTCGCCGCCTCCTCCGAGGTCGCCCAGGTCGGCACCATCTCGGCCAACGGCGATGCCGCCATCGGCAAGATGATCGCCCAGGCGATGCAGAAGGTCGGCAACGAGGGCGTCATCACCGTCGAGGAAAACAAGTCGCTCGACACCGAAGTCGACATCGTCGAGGGCATGAAGTTCGACCGCGGTTATCTCAGCCCCTACTTCGTGACCAATCCCGAGAAGATGACCGCCGAGCTCGAGGACGCCTACATCCTCCTGCACGAAAAGAAGCTCTCCGGGCTGCAGGCCATGCTGCCGGTGCTGGAAGCCGTGGTGCAGTCGGGCAAGCCGCTCGTCATCATCGCCGAGGACGTCGAGGGCGAAGCTCTCGCCACCCTGGTCGTCAACCGCCTGCGTGGCGGCCTCAAGGTTGCCGCGGTGAAGGCGCCGGGCTTCGGTGATCGCCGCAAGGCCATGCTCGAAGATCTCGCGATCCTGACCGGCGGCCAGCTGATTTCCGAAGACCTCGGCATGAAGCTCGAGAACGTCACGGTGAAGATGCTGGGTCGCGCCAAGAAGGTCGTGATCGACAAGGAGAACACCACGATCGTCAACGGTGCGGGCAAGAAGCCCGACATCGAGGCCCGCGTCGGCCAGATCAAGGCCCAGATCGAGGAGACCACCTCGGACTACGACCGCGAGAAGCTGCAGGAGCGTCTGGCCAAGCTCGCCGGCGGCGTCGCGGTGATCCGCGTCGGCGGCGCGACCGAGATCGAGGTCAAGGAGAAGAAGGATCGCGTCGAGGACGCGCTCAACGCCACCCGCGCCGCGGTGCAGGAAGGCATCGTCCCCGGCGGCGGCGTGACCCTGCTGCGCGCCAAGAAGGCCGTCGGCCGTCTCACCAACGCCAATGCCGACGTCCAGGCCGGCATCAACATCGTGCTGAAGGCGCTGGAAGCCCCGATCCGTCAGATCTCCGAGAACGCGGGCGTGGAAGGCTCGATCGTGGTCGGCAAGATCCTGGAGAACAAGTCCGAGACGTTCGGCTTCGACGCCCAGACCGAGGACTATGTCGACATGATCGAGAAGGGCATCATCGATCCCGCCAAGGTGGTGCGCACCGCGCTGCAGGACGCTTCCTCCGTGGCCGGCCTGCTGGTGACCACCGAAGCGATGGTCGCCGAAGCCCCGAAGAAGGACGCCTCGCCCGCCATGCCGGCCGGCGGCGGCATGGGCGGCTTCTAAGCCCATCCTGACCTGACGATGTTGCGAAGGCCGCCTCCGGGCGGCCTTCTTTTTTGCCGATCGTGGGCCGTGCTACTACGGTGGCGCCCGATTCCATTCGTTCGAGGATTTCGTCAATGCGCGCGCTTCTGTTTTGCCCGACGGCTGTTTTGGCGTCCCTGCTGGTGATTTCGCCAGGGCTCGTGTCCGCCCAGATGAAGCTGTCGCCGAAGGCCGCGGCACCCGGCGGCGTGGAGACACGCTACTTCACCTCGATCGACGGGCTGATGGACGGCAACGCCGACGTGATCCTGAAGGAGACGCGGCAGGGCAAGACGGTTACCGCGGCCGTGCTCGACGTCTGCTATCCCGTGGCGAAGAATTCCGACCGCAAGGACCGCTTCGTCGTCAATCTCCAGGTCTCCGGCCAGACGCTGACCGGCACGACCACGAGCCTCGGCGCGAAGGCGCCTGTCACGGTCAAGCTCACCCGCAAGCCGACCGGCGACACGTTCGAATTCCGCGGCCAGATCGGCATCGGTCAGGCCGTGACGGAGGTGACCTCGCCCGACAATGCCGATCTCAGCGAGAAGGAATTCTTGGACAACCAGACCACCGACGACGGCATCACGCCGCAGCCGAAGGATTTTACCGAAGTCTCGCCCGAAGCGATCGCCGTCAAGGTCAAGCTCGATGCCGCGACCGACTTCCTGAAGAGCCTCAAGGGCCAGGACGTCGAGGTGACGCTGGCAAGTCTCTCCGTCGGCTGCGACGCGCTGCGTGCCGGCGAGCAGACCATCAACATGTCGGTCGATCCTGAGCACGCGGCGGCGCTGCTCGCGAAATTCAAGGCGATGCCGGGCGTCACCGCCGCCGGCTGGACCGCGGGGCTCGTGGAGATGGATCGCACCATCCGCATCGGAGCCGCCGATTGGCGCGACGGCGACAAGATCAACCGCGACAAGCTCGCCACCGCGATCGCCGGCGTGCTGAGCAAGACGCTCGCGGCCAAGCCGGTCTCGCAGAGCTTCAGCGCCTCAACCGGCAAGCTCAAGCTCGTCTTCAAGCGGCCCAACCAGGATTTCCCGGCGCTCGAGCTCACCGACACGATCGAGGTTGCGGGCCTCGTCTCCGCCGACAAGCCAGGAGCAACCGACAAGCTGATCGTCTGGATCGGCAGTCCCTCGACCACGACCGCCGACGAGAGCACCGGCGCCAAGCTCAACGTATCCGACGAGGCGGCAGCCGACGAGGAAGGCGACCAGCCCGACGACGACGGCTCGGTGGATGCGCTCACCCGGGAACTGAAGGGCCAGCGCTGGGACGCCGACAAGTCGGTCTGGAAGTAGGCGAAGCTCTCGTGCCCCGACGCAGCGCAGCACCCCAGTGATGCGCCTTGTCCGGGACACGAATGAGCGAGCTAATTCCCGTTCTCGCGGAAACGCAGCGTCTTCGGGCCGATCAGCGTGAGCATGTCGCCCTGGCGCTTCCAGGTCTCGACGGCGGCGAGCGCCGCGACGAGATCGTCATCGGCCTGGGCCTTGGCCGGCGGACAGGACCGATCCTGAATTGCGCCGGGAACGAAGATCACGGTGTTGCCCGCCACCGAGAATTGACCCTTGCCGCCCTTGCACCAGAGTTCGAGCACGACCTCGCCATTGTCGCCGATCTCGAGGTTCGGGATGCGCTTCGAGCCGGGCTGCGGCACGGCCTCCATCGTCATCTCGGTGCCGAAGGGAAAGCCCTCTTCCGCACGCGCGACCGCGGACATCACAAGCAACGCCGCTGCGCCACACACCATCTGCTTCAACGACACCATGAGACCTCTCGACCGACCCGATTTGCCGGGTCTTCTATAAGAGGAAGAAGCCTTTGAGAAGGTTCGTGGGTTCACGACACAAAAATCCCCGCCGGAAAGGTCCAGCGGGGATTTGCGTCGAAGCCGCCCGTCGCCTGCTACTTCAGGACGAGCTCCGTGAACGGATAGACATAGGCTTGCAACGTCACGAACACACCGACGAGGCAGGCCAGCACGATCGAGTGCCAGAACACGAAACGCAGGATCGTGCCTTCGTGGCCGTACCAGTTGGTGGCGGTCGAGGCGACGACGATCGATTGCGCATCGATCATCTTGCCCATCACGCCGCCGGACGAGTTCGCCGCCGCCATCAGGATCGGCGACAGGCCGAGCTGCTGCGAGGTGATCTTCTGGAGGTTGCCGAACAGGATGTTCGACGACGTATCGGATCCGGTCAGCGCCACGCCCAACCAGCCGAGCAGCGTGCCGAAGAAGGGATAGAGCACGCCGGTCGCGGCAAAGGCGAGTCCCAGCGTCGCGTCGACGCCGGAGAGGCGCGTCAGCGTGCCGATCGCGAGCATCGCCGAGATCGTGATCAGCGAGATCGCACAGAGCCTTATGGTGCGGCCGTATTCAACCAGCAGCCGGCCAGGACCGACGCCCATCAGGAAGCCAGAGATGATCGCCGCGATCAGCATGCCGGTGCCGGTGAAGGACAGATAGGTGAAGCCGAACACCGCGGCTTCCTTGGTCGGCGCGGGCGCCACCGGCGGCATCTTGTTGATCATCTGGTGCAGCTCAGGGACGGCGTAGTTCCAGGTGAAGATGCCGTTCGCCCAGGTCTTGAAGGCACCATTGCCCCAGATCAGCATCACGACGCAGACGATGAACCACGGCAACAGCGCGCTGAGGAGCTCAGCTTGCGTCAGCGGCGTCCTGTCGAGCGATTTTGCCGAGGCCATGGTCGCTGCCGATTCATCACGTCCGCGCAACGCCGGCGACAGCCACAGCTGCTTCGGCTGCCAGACCTTCAGGAACAGGATCAGCGCGCCCATCGAGATCAGCGACGCGCCGATGTCGACGATCCAGGGATTGACGAAGTTCGAGATCACGAATTGCGGGACCGCGAACGTCACGCCGGTAACGAGGATGGCCGGCCAGACGTCTTTCATGCCCTTCCAGCCCGCGAACGCCCACACCACCCAGAACGGCACGATCAGCGAGAACAGCGGCAATTGCCGTCCCACCATGGCGCCGAGAATGTAGGGATCGAGCCCGGTGACGGAGGCGAGGCCCTGGATCGGTGTGCCCAGCGCGCCGAAGGCAACCGGCGCGGTGTTCGCGATCAGGGACAGGCCGGAGGCCGCGAGCGGCGAGAAACCGAGACCGATCAGCACGGCGCCGGTGATCGCCACCGGGGTACCGAAGCCCGATGCACCCTCGAAGAAGGCGCCGAACGAGAAGGCGATCAGCAGCAACTGCAGGCGCCGGTCCTCGGTGACGCCGCCGACCGCGCGCTTGAGCAGCTCGAACCGCCCGGTCGTCACCGTCACCTGATAGAGGAAGATGACGTTGAGAACGATCCAGCCGATCGGAAAGAAGCCGGTCACGATGCCCAGGATCGAGGCGCGGATCGACATGTTCACCGGCATGGTGAAAACGAAGATCGTGATCAGGTTGGTCACGATCACGGCGATGATGGCTGCGATGTGAGCCTGAACGCGCCCGCTCGCGATCAGGACCAGCAACGTGACGACGGGTACCGCCGCCGCCATCGTCGACAGCACAGGGCTGTGCAGCGGGTCATAGATTTGATTCCACATGGTCTTCCTCCCCCACGCATGTGTACGGCAGGCGGCCCGCGTGGACAGCCGAGCCTGCTTGGCGCTGGAAGCGATAACCCCCGAGTTGAACGCGAATTCCTCGCGAGAACCGCGGTTCCCGCCCGCTCACAAGCTCGCGAAAAGCTGGAGGCCCCCCACCCCATGCCGTTGTGCCCATGCTAGGGTTGCGAGCCGCGGCTCGCCAACGCAAATTGCACGACTTGCGACTTTAGTCTAAGCGCGCCCCTCTTCTGCCATGGCCTCGGCCGCTTGGTTTTCGGGGCCGCCGTGAATATTCCTCAGGAGATCCCACTCTGTGAACAACATCCGCGCCACGCTCGCGACCGTCTGGCGAATCGCCATCCCTTATTTCCGGTCGGAGGACAAATGGGCCGGCGGCGGCCTGCTCGCCGCCGTCATCACGATCGAGCTGGCGCTGGTCGCGATCGACGTGCTCGTGAACCAGTGGCAGAACCGGTTCTACAGCGCGCTCCAGGCGAACGACCTCGACGCCTTCGTGACGCAGATCTGGATCTTCATCGGACTCGCCTCGGTCTACATCGCGCTGGCCGTCTACAAGCTCTATCTGAACCAATGGCTGCAGATCCGCTGGCGCCAATGGCTGACACGGCACTATCTCGGCGAATGGCTCCAGGGCGCCACGCACTATCGCATGCAGCTCAAGGGCGATGCCGCCGACAACCCGGACCAGCGCATCACGGAAGACGTCAAGAACTTCGTCGAGCAGACCCTGACCATCGGCCTCGGCCTGCTCTCGTCGATCGTGACGCTGTTCTCTTTCGTCATCATCCTCTGGGGTCTCTCCAACGCCGCGCCACTGCATTTGTTCGGCACCGACTACATGATCCCGGGCTATCTGTGCTGGGGCGCGCTGATCTACGCGATCTTCGGCACCGCGCTGACCCACTGGATCGGCGCACCGCTGGTCAACCTCAATTTCGAGCAGCAGCGCTATGAAGCCGACTTCCGCTTCAACCTCGTCCGCGTCCGCGAGAACTCCGAGCAGATCGCATTGCTGAAGGGAGAAGGCGCCGAACGCAGCCGCCTGCTGGATCGCTTCGGCTTCGTGATCGGCAATTGGTACGCGATCATGAGCCGGACCAAGCGCCTGACGATGTTCACGGCGAGTTATCAGCAGGCCGCCGTGATCTTTCCCTACGTGCTGGTCGCGCCCGCCTTCTTCGCCAAGAAGATCCAGCTCGGCGACATGATGCAGACCGCATCGGCGTTTTCGAGCGTGCAGGGTGCGCTGTCGTTCTTCGTCGTGGCTTATCGATCGCTCGCGGAATGGCGCTCGATCGTCGCTCGTCTCGACGGCTTCGAGATGTCGGTCGCGACAGCGGCAAACGTATCGGCGCATGAGCCGACGATTGAACTCAAGGCAGCGGGCGGCAGCCGGAATATCGGCCTCGACAAGCTCTGCGTGAACCTGCCCAACGGCGCGCCGCTGGTCGCGGCCGACGGTTTCGCCATCCAGACGCCGGAGCGGGTGCTCGTGACCGGACCGTCGGGCTCCGGCAAGTCGACGCTGTTCCGCGCCATCGCGGGCATCTGGCCATTCGGCACCGGCAGCATCGTCATCCCCGCGCAGGCGAAGCTGATGATGCTGCCGCAACGCCCCTATTTCCCGGTCGGTGCATTGGGCGACGCGGTGATCTACCCGGCGGCGCCCGGCGCGTTTCAGGCGACCCGAATCAGGGACGCGGTGACGTCAGTCGGCCTGCCCGACCTCGCCGTGCGGCTCACTGAGGAAGGCCATTGGAACAGGATGCTGTCGCTCGGCGAGCAGCAGCGCCTGGGGCTTGCCCGCGCGCTGCTGCATGCGCCGGACTACCTGTTCCTGGACGAGGCCACCGCCTCGCTCGACGAGCCCTCCGAGGCACGGCTCTACAGGTTGCTGACGGAAAGGCTGCCGCAGGCCACCATCGTCTCAATCGGGCATCGCTCGACGCTCGATGCCTTCCACACCCGCAAGGTGACCATGGTGAAGGACGGCGCGATCCATGTGCTGGGCAATGGCGGCGCACCGGCCGAGCCGGAGCCAACTACGGCGCGCTGAGGCGCGTCCCTCGTCGTCGGCTGTCGCGCCGAAAGAACGGATGGGCCGCTGCCTCGCCCCCCTCCGAGCGCCCCCAACTCGGGCCTCGTCATTGCGAGGAGCTCGCGACAAAATTGCGAAGCAATTTTGCGCTGATGCGACGAAGCAAGCCGGACTGCTTCCGCGGAGGGATACTGGATTGCTTCGTTACGCTCGCGATGACGGAGCGCCCCAAGACAAAAGGGCGGCAGATTGCTCTGCCGCCCTTGTTCGAGTCGCTTCGGGAAGAAGCCTACTTCAGGTTCGTCATCGCCGTCAGGTCGAAGGACAGCTTGGCGATACCGGCGGCGCCGCACCAGTTGGAGCCGACGCCAGTCGGGTTGATGGCGGTGATATTGTTCGAGCCCGAACCATTGAAGGCGCTGGTGAAGGCGTTGCAATTGCCCTTGTTCAGGTCGGTGTCGGAGTAGCGCAGATCGAGCGTGAACACCTTGTAGGTGAAGCCGACGCCGATGTTCCAGGTGTTGTAGTCGGCGTACTTGATGCCGTTCGGAAACGGACCGGCAAAGCCGGGATTGGTGAAGGTGGTGCCGTAGAACGCATCGCTGGTGCCGAGGAATTGGCGACCGAACTCACCCGACACATACATGCCGACGCCGCTCGAGCCGAAGATCGTGCTGGGCGCGGTGTACTTCGCGGTGATCGAGGCGTAGTCGCCCCAGGCGCCGGAGTTCAGGAAGTTCGGCGAGTAGTACTCGTTCAGGCCGACCGCCCAGTTGTCGTTGATGGTGTAAGTCATCTTGCCGTAGACTTCGAAGAAGCTGACGTCCTTCTTCATGACGTTGCCGTTGGCAAGGAAGATCGTGTTGGCGCTGACCGGGCAGGAGCCGCCGCCGCCGGGGACGTTGTCGGCGCAGTTTCCACCTGGATAGAGATAACCCCAGACGCCGATGTCGAAGGCAAACGCGCCGAAGGTCGGGCGGATACCGCCGTAGACGTCGATTTCAGCTGCGGCCCGGTTGGCAAAGGAGATGCTCTCACCCGACAGGCCGACATAGAGCTGCAGGTCCTTGGTGACATTGTAGCGCGGCTCGAAATAGGCCGCGACCGACGGCTTGTGGTTCGACTGGGTCACGCCACGGAAGATGTAGTCGTTCATGGCCGCGCCGCCGAAGGCGATATCCCAGGGATCGAACGCGGGCGCAGGGGGAGCCTTCACAGCCTTCAAAGGCATATCCGCTGCGAAAGCCGAGCCCGTCACCATTGCCAGCGCCGTTGCCAACAAAGTCACTTTCTTCATTTCGATCCCCATCACCAGTTCTACTCAGTCGGATCCCGGAAGCCCCCCGGGGCGTACGACGTGTCTGCAAAATTGCGTTACAGCGGCAATTTGAAGCGAGGCGCGCAAAGCGAGAAGCAAAAAACGAGAGCAACTGCCGACTTTTTAGGCGTTATGGCGATTCCACGAAAGGTTGCCAGCCAGTGTTGCTTCTCGATCACATTATTTCCACGCCAAGTGCGCACGGGAGTCCGGGTTCTGACGTATGCCCGAGCCGGCGTGGCACGGGTGCCACGAATCACTGACTCAAAAACCAGCACTCTCAGGCCGCTGTGGCGGCAACGCAAAAGGCCGCAGCGTCACCGCCGCGGCCTTTCTGTCGTCGATCATTTGGTCGACCAAGCCTGAGCCCAGTCTTGAGCTCAGCCCCGGTCCTGGCCTCGGTGGTCCCTGGCCTCGGTGGTCCCTGGCCTCGGTGCTAGCCTTGCCCGTCGGCCTGTGTCGGCTCCGCAGCAGACGAAGGCATCGCCCAGCTTGTCTCCGCGGCGGGCTCGGGAGCCGGCGCAGCCGCCGGCTTCGGCGCGCGAGCTGCCTTCTTCGGAGCTGCCTTCTTTGCAGCTTTCTTCGGTGCTGCCTTCACAGCCTTCTTGGCCGCAGCCTTCTTGGCGGTCTTCTTGGCGGCCTTCTTTGGCGCGGCCTTCTTGGCCGATTTCTTCGCTGCCTTCTTGGCCGCCTTCTTCTTTGTCGTCCTCTTCGCCGCTACAACCTTTTTGGCCTTTTTGGCCTTCTTGCTTTTTTTCTTGCTCGCTTTCGCCATCGTGATCCTCCTGTTGCCGCCGAACAATGATCGATCGGGCGCCCTTCAACCGTCATCAAGGCGAAAGCTCAGCGCGACGGATTCAATGCCGGCCGCGACCCGCCCGTAGCCCAATCGAGAAGCTCAATCGTGTGTACGACCGGAACTGACGTGCCACTGGCAATCTGCACCATGCAGCCGATATTGCCCGCGGCAATCATGTCCGGCTCGACGCTCGCGATGTTGGCGACCTTGCGATCGCGCAACCGGCTCGCAAGCTCGGGCTGGAGAATGTTGTAGGTCCCCGCCGAACCGCAACACAAATGGCTCTCCGGCACATCTTTCACCACGAATCCGTTCTTGGAAAGCAATTCTTTCGGAAGCCCCGTGATTTTCTGCCCGTGCTGCAACGAACACGCGGAGTGATAGGCGACGACGATGTTGTCCTGTCGCGACGACGGTTCAAGTCCGAGACCGGCGACGTACTCGGTGATGTCCTTCGCAAGCGCGGACACCTTCGCCGCATCGGCTGCGAACGCGGTGTCTTCACGCAGCAGATAACCGTAGTCCTTGATCACCGTGCCGCAGCCGGATGTGGTCACCAGGATGGCGTCGAGCCCCTCGCCGGCGACCTCCTTCTGCCACGCCGTGACGTTGGCGCGGGCCCGCGCCAGCGCATCATCATCGTGACCGAGGTGATGGGTGAGCGCGCCGCAGCATTGCTCGTCCTTGACCAGGACCACCTCGATGCCGTGGCGGGTGAGCAGGTTGATGGCCGCCTGGTTGATGCGGGGCGCCAGAACCTGCTGGGCGCAGCCCTGGAGCAACGCGACCCGGCCCCGCTTCTTGCCGAGCGCCGCGAATACGCTGCCCGGAAGCGGGCCGGGTGCGGGCAGCCGGTTCGGCGCCAGCGCCAGCATCGCCCTGAGGCGCTGGATCAGGCCCGGCGTGGCCGAGGGCGGCGGGGTCGGCAGGAAAACGGCGAACGGCCGCGCCAGCTGTGCCAACCGCATGCTGATGCGAAACCGCTGCGGGTCCGGCAGGACGAAGGCGAGCACCTGACGCAACAGCCGTTCGGCGAGCGGCCGCTGGTAGCGCTGCTCGATCCTGACCCGGGCCTGGTCGACGAGGTGCATGTAATTCACCCCCGAGGGGCAGGTGGTCATGCAGGCCAGGCACGACAGGCAGCGGTCGACATGCTTGACCACCTCAGCGGTCGGCGCCTGGTCCTTCTCCAGCATCTCCTTGATCAAATAGATGCGGCCGCGCGGGCTATCGAGTTCGTCGCCGAGCAGGACATAAGTCGGGCAGGTCGCGGTGCAGAAGCCGCAATGGACACAGGCGCGCAGGATCTTGTCGGCTTCCGCAATGTCGGGGTCGGCGAGTTGCGCGAGTGAGAATTCGGTTTTCATGCGGTAGCGTCCCGCTTCAGGCGTCCCCGGTTCAAGATCGACTTCGGATCGAAACTGGCGCGGACCCGTTCGCTCAGCGCGGCGAGACCGGGCGCTTGCGGATGGAAGACGTCGACGGCGCGCCTGACGTCCTCGGCCGCCCGGATCAGCGTGGCGTGCCCGCCGGACGCATCGGTCCGATGGCGCACCGCGGAAGCATGCGCGTCAGCCTTCGGCGGCAGCGCCGCCCAGATCAGACCGCCGCCCCAGTCGTAGATGACCTCGCCCCCGGTCTCGCGCGTCAATTGCGTGCCGAGCGCGGCACCTGAAGCCGGCGGACAGACGATCCGCCACACCGGCCAGGCGGCTAGTGCGCCGCCGGCCGCGAATGGCAGCACATCGCGGATGGTGGCCCACAGCGCCGACGACGCGGCGTCCTCGATCAGGGTCGCGGTTCCAAACGGCGCCAGCAGTTCGCGCAGCGAGCCGGCGCGGTGGCTGACGGAGGCCGTGATGCCCTCGAGCCGCAACACCGTCAGCGCCTCGTCCTGGGCCGCAACCTCGCCAAGCTCGTCGGTCCTGGCCCGGAACGCCGGTTTCGGCAGATGCGCGGCGCCCGAGACGTCATAGGGCGAGCCGAGGGCCGCAGTCATCGCCTTGTTGGCGACGGCGTCATCGAGCCTGCGCAGCAGCAGGGTCCGTTCGGCTTCAGGCTTCGGCATCACCTTCAGCGTCACTTCGGTCATGACAGACAGCGTGCCCCAGGACCCTGCCAGCAGCTTGCAGAGATCGTAGCCGGTGACGTTCTTGACCACCTTGCCGCCGGTCTTGAAGCTGTCGCCGAAGCCCGAGACGGCATGCGCCCCCAGC
Source organism: Bradyrhizobium sp. USDA 4474 (assembly GCF_054057515.1). Classification (NCBI taxonomy): domain Bacteria; kingdom Pseudomonadati; phylum Pseudomonadota; class Alphaproteobacteria; order Hyphomicrobiales; family Nitrobacteraceae; genus Bradyrhizobium; species Bradyrhizobium sp. USDA 4474. Next base: position 2,484,739 of record NZ_JBSRZJ010000002.1, read on the forward strand.
AGGTGGTCGCGCGCCCCGCCCGCCCTGATCCGCCGCGGACCGGCAAGGCCCGCCGCGATCATCCCGCCGATGGTGCCTGTCGCGGACGCGCCGAGCAGCGGGGCCGTATTCATCGGCTCAAAGGCGAATTGCTGGTTCTTGGCATCGATCAGCGAGAGCACGTCGGCCAGGGGCGCGCCGGCCTGGAGCGTCACGATCAATTCACTGGGCTCATACGAGGTGACCGCATTCAGCGCGGAGATATCGAGCACGGCGTTGGTCGCCATCGTATGCCCGATGCCGCGCTTGCTGCCATGACCGATGATCTCGAGCGGCTGCTCATTGGCAATCGCCGCGCGCACCGCCTCCTCGACGTCTTTGGCGTCTCTGACCCTGAGCGTATCCACGGGAAAAGGCGGTAGCCAAATTCGAGGCGAAAATCAAATTTCGCGCAGCAAAGGCGGGCCCGCGAAGGCGCCAGTCCGTCAGTGCGATGCGGCGGACGAACCGCCGCCCCGATCCCGCCGCAGGATGGCCGGCCATTGGGTGCGACATCCTCGCTTCGTCCACCCTGTCGCGCGCCAAGGACACTCCGGCCCAGTTGCTGTCCTACGAGCCGTTCCGCGACGAGGCCGCCTTAGGGCATATCAGGAGAGCGCGCATTTCAAGACCTACACCGCCGGCCAGGCGCTGCCGCTGCTGACAAGCGCGAGCGGGCGCTATACGGGCTGCTGTCGAAACCAGCTCGCGCACCGCGGTTCGATCCGAACCGCTGCGCCGCGCGCCTAAATGATCGCGCGCAACGGCGATCTGCGCAGGACCGGCGCGGAACGTCCGCCATCGCACCGTGCCAGATCGCCGACCGTCAGAACCGGGGAATATCGGGGAATGCCACCTTGCCGGCATGCACATGCATGCGGCCAAGCTCGGCGCAGCGGTGCAGCGTCGGAAACACCTTTCCGGGATTGAGCAGACCCTGCGCATCAAAGGCGCATTTCAGCCGCTGCTGCTGGTTGAGATCGATCTCGGTGAACATGTCGCCCATCAGGTCGCGCTTCTCGATGCCGACGCCGTGCTCGCCGGTGAGCACGCCGCCGAATTCGACGCAGGCGCGCAGGATGTCGGCGCCGAAGGCTTCCGCACGCTCGATTTCGCCGGGCTTGTTGGCGTCGTAAAGAATCAGCGGATGCAGATTGCCGTCGCCGGCGTGGAACACGTTGGCACAGCCGAGCTGGTATTTTTCCGAGAGCTCGCGGATGCGCGCCAGCGCCTTCGGCAGCGCGCCACGCGGGATGGTGCCGTCCATGCAGAGATAATCGGGCGAGATGCGGCCCACCGCTGGGAATGCGGCCTTGCGGCCCGCCCAGAACAGATTGCGTTCGGCCTCCGAGGTCGAGATCTGGCAGGTGGTCGAGCCACAGGCATTCGCGATGGTCTCGACGCGCGTGATCAGCTCGTCGACCTCGATCTTGGGACCATCGAGCTCGATGATGAGCAGCGCTTCCACGTCGAGCGGATAGCCGGCATGGACAAAGGCTTCGGCGGCATGGATCGCCGGCTTGTCCATCATCTCCATGCCGCCGGGAATGATGCCGGCGCCGATGATGCGCGCGACGCATTCGCCGGCCGCCTCGACTTCCGCGAAGCCGACCATCAGCGCCCGCGCCGTCTCGGGCTTTTGCAGGATGCGCACCGTGATCTCGGTGATGACGCCGAGCAGGCCCTCCGAGCCGGTGATGACGCCCATCAGGTCATAGCCTGCATTCTCGCACCCCTTGCCGCCGATGCGCAGGATCTCACCGCTCATCAGGACAATCTCGCAACCGAGTACGTTGTTTGTGGTCATGCCATATTTGAGGCAGTGCACGCCGCCGGAATTTTCCGCGACATTGCCGCCGATCGAGCAGGCGATCTGCGAGGACGGATCGGGCGCGTAATAGAAGCCGGCATGCGCGACCGCCTGGCTGATCGCCAGATTGGTGACGCCGGGCTCGGTGACGACGACACGGTTGTCGAAATCGATCTCGCGAATGCGCTTGAACTTGCCGAGCCCGAGCAGCACGCCGTCTTCCAGCGGCAGTGCGCCGCCTGATAGGGAGGTGCCGGAGCCGCGCGGCACCACCTTGATGCCCTGCCCGGCGCAATATTTCAGGATCAGCGAGACCTGCTCGGTCGTATCAGGCAGCACCACGACCATCGGCGGCTGCCGATAGGCGGTCAACCCGTCGGATTCATAGGCCCGCATCTCGGCAGGCGTATCGATCACGCCCTCGCCGGGCACGATTGCGCGCAATGCAGCAACGATCTCCGCGCGGCGCGCGAGCACTGCCTGATCACTCGCAGGCATCATGATGGCCATGTTAATTCCTTCGCGGCATATCGTTCCGGCTTGCGCCGCACGGTCAATCCTATCACGGCAAATCAATCACGCTGGCGCTGGTTTGGGTAGGCCGTCCAAAAGTCGGAGCCACGATCTGCCGCGAGTTCGCCCTGGGACAAGTCGGCAGGCATGAAACCCGTCATGGTTTCGTGGCTTGTCGAAGCCGCGCGGGCCATGCCAAAACCGGCAGGTTCGACGAAAACCGATCAGATGAGACCCCACCGGGAAAGCACCCTATGAAAAAACTGACTTTTGGCGCGCTGATGATCCTCACCGTCACTGCCACGGCCTCCAGCGCGATGGCGCAGGACGTCGCGGCGGGCAAATCGTCGTTCAACAAGTGCCTGGCCTGCCACGCGATCGGCGAAGGCGCCAAGAACAAGGTCGGCCCCGAATTGAACGGCCTCGATGGCCGCCGTTCCGGCACCGCGCCTGATTACAATTATTCGGACGCGAACAAGAATTCCGGCATCACCTGGAACGAGGCGCAATTCAAGGAATACATCAAGGACCCGAAGGCCAAGATCCCCGGGACCAAGATGGCATTCGCCGGCATCAAGAACGAGAACGAGATCAACAATCTCTGGGCCTATGTCTCGCAGTTCGACAAGGACGGCAAGATCAAGCAGTAGGCGGACGAACGGCGGCCGCCGGATTCAACTGGCGGCCGCCTGCGGCGAGCCGATGTTGGCAATCATCGTCTCGATCTCCGTTTTCACGAGATCCGGCACCGCGCTCTGCACCATGTGTCCGAGATCGGGCAGCACGATCAGCTTCGCATTCGCGACCATCGCCGCGAAGGGGCGTGCGTGGATCTCGGTCTTCACCGTCTTGTCGGGCTCGCCGGCAATGATCGTGACCGGCATCTTGATCTCGCCGTAGCGCGGAGCCTGCGCAGCCACCGACGACTTCAGCGTCACCAGATCATAGGCATTGGCGATGAATTCCCGCGGCCTCAGCAACAGCGGCGTCGCGGACTGCTTCACAAAACCATCAGGCATCGTCTGCGGCATAAAAACGCTGCGCGCACCAGAGTCAGCGATGAAATAGCCGAGCGGCAGCGTGATGGTATAAGCGAGCAGCGGACCGATCACGGGCATTGCGATGATCTCGTTGTAGCGGCCGACGCCGCCGCGCCAGGGATGCGTCACTGGTGCCAGCATCACCAGTCCGGCGACACGCCTTGCATGATCGAGCGCCAGCCGCGCACCGAGCGCGCCGCTCCAGGAATGCACGACGAAAACAGCGCGATCGATCCCGAGCCTGCCGAGCGCCGCGTCGATCATCCGCGCCTGAATCTCCGGCGTCGAATCCTGCCGCCGTGCACGCGTGCTCCAGCCATGCCCGGGCCGGTCGATCAGGATGACGCGGTGCCGCTTCGCCAGGAGATCGCCGAGCGGATGCCGCATCACTTCGAGGTTTGAGCTTGCCCCGTGCAACATCACGATGGGCGGGCCGGCGTCGCGCGGACCGATGTCGACGACATGGAGCGTCGCCCCATCGACCTCGATCATCCGGCCCTGGGGCGGAAAAGAACGTTGCACGGCGACAATTCCGGCCTGCGTGACCAGCGCCAGCACAACCAGTGCCGTCAAGACGGATAAAACGATCATTGAGAAAGTCCGGAGGATCCAGGCCACATGGCAGCTACGAATGATGCCGTCCGCAGTTTCGCGCAAGCAGGATCGGAGCCTCCATCCAAAATGCCGACCTGTGGATATGTGCACAATTGCCGAACCAGAAATCCCAATGAAATCAATTCCCCGGTCCGGTAACGCGCAGGGCTCGGACCAAGTTCATGCAGCCGTCATCGCAGCTTCCTTATAATCGCCACGGTCGGTTCCGCCATTGAGACGCGGATGGGCGCCGATCCCTCCTCGCGGCCTCGGGGATGCAGGAAAGACCGGCAGGATGTCCTGGTTTGAACCGGAGGATTTTTCGATGAGCTTCAGATCGAACGACACCGCAATCGACGAGATCGTCGCAAGCTGCAACGGCGATCTGCGCGGAGCCGTGCGGGCGCTGCTCCTGATCAACGAGCATCTCGAGACGGAACTCGCCAAGGCCTACGCAGCGGTCGTCAATCGAGGCCTGGTGGAGCGTGGCACCAGCGTCCTGCACTGACACACAGGCTAGCTAGCCCGCGCCGTCCTCGGCCTTTTGCTCGTCGGGCGTGAGCACGGGGCAGGCGCGGATGGTCGAGCGCGCCAGCTTGGCATCGTCCCTGGATTTGTAAGGGCCGTCGCCGAACCAGGTGTCGCCGTTGATGACCGGATTGCTGGTCACGATGTTACACTTGCCGGTGGCGCGGTTGCCGACCACCCAGAACAATCCGTCGGCGAGGCTCGTCGTCCCCGAGACCAACAGCAAGCTACAAGCAACGATCAGACGCTTCATGGCTATTGCTCCTGCCTTGCAGGTAGACCTGCAGGAGCGCCGACAACAGTGCTTGCGATTTGGCCCGTGTCTTCGTGGTTAATCGCCACGTGCGGGAATCATTCGAAAAATGATCGAAATATCGGCTAGATGTCGCGGCCTTCGACCTTCTCGGTCAAAGCCTTCACCTGCTCGGGAATCTTCTCGAGGTGCGGATTGACGGCGAGCGCCTTGCGGTAGGCCTCGAGCGCGCGCTTCTCGTCGCCGACGTCCTGCATGATCATGCCGAGCCCTGCGAGCGCGCCGAAATGACGCGGCTCCCGGATCAGCACCTCGCGGATGTCGGCGAGCGAGCGGGCATAGTCGTTCTGCATGTAATAGAGCGTGGCGCGCCGGTTCCAAGCCTCGATGTAGTCGGGCCGGAGCTTGATGACGGAATCCAGCAGCTTGATCGCGACATCGACCTTCTGTGCATCGACCGCGGCCTTCGCCCGCGCCATCAGAAGCGCTGCGGTATCGCTCGGGGTCTGCAACCAGATCGCCCAGATCCGCGCCTCGACATGCTTGGCGCTGGCCTCGTCGGGAGCGGCCTTCAGCGCGCCGAACAGAAAATCGAGATTCTTGGTGCGCTCGGCCTTGGGCAGCTTGGCCGGCGCTTCGGGCAGCTTCTTCGGCTGCTTCATCGACGGCGCCGGATCATCCTGGGCCAGCGCCGGCGCAAACCCTGCGGTGCCGAGAACCAGGGCCAGACACAGCGTGCGCAGATGCGGGAATCTCACGGTCATGGTGAAAGTGTAAACGCGCAAAGCCGCCCTTGCCAAGCAAAGGCGGCGTCAAACTCGTGTGAGACCGTGGTCTTGCGGGAACGCGCGAAGGCGACCGCGAGGGCCATCAGCCGCTTGGATCAGCCCTGGCGAGCCTTGAAGCGGCGCTGCACCTTGTTGATCACATAGACCCGGCCCTTGCGGCGGACCAGACGGTTGGCGCGGTGACGACCGCGCAGCGACTTCAGGGAGTTACGGACCTTCATGGCAGAATCCTGAACGTTCGAAAGGCCGTGTTCGGCACTACCGTTTCGGCACGCGCGAATGTGGCAAAATGAGATCTTTCCCGCCGGCGGACCGACCGCCCGGGACGGGGCGGTTCTTAAGGCATGGCAGGAGGTGATGTCAATGTTAACTGCCGCCTTCCGCCCAGCCAAAATCGTGAAAACAACCCCATGCACAGTAGATGTGGCCGGATCGGGCCAATTCGCCCGCTTCGCGGCCAGGCCCGACAAAGACTTTTGCAGCTTTGGGTTTGCGCCCCAGCAACGCCTTGCCAAACTCGTTATATCCTATAATCAATTCGGCAACCCGTCGGGAGGACACCCATGCCGAAGCTGAAGCTGCCCAATATCGACGACGTCGTCGCCATCGACATCCACACCCATGCCGAGGAGCCCTGCGGCATGCACGGCGACGACGGCTATGACGACTTCCAGGCGCAGATGGCCGAGTATTTCAAGTCGCCGCACAAGCATCCGCCGACCGTGCCGGAGACCGCAGCCTACTACCGCTCCAAGAACATCGCCGCGGTGATCTTCCCCGTCGATGCCGAGCGCGAGACCGGTTTCCGCCGCTACAACAATTACGAGATGATCGAGGCCGCCTCCGATCATCTCGACGTCCTCATCCCCTTCGTCTCGATCGATCCGCACAAGGGCAAGCTCGGCGCCCGCGAAGCGCGCAAGCTGATCGAGGAATATGGCGTGCGCGGCTTCAAATTCCATCCGACCATGCAGGGCTTCTACGCCAACGATCGCATGGCCTATCCGCTCTACGAAGAGATCAACAATGGCGGCGCGATCGCGCTGTTCCACACCGGCCAGACCGGCGTCGGCTCGGGCATGCCCGGCGGCATGGGGATGCGGCTGAAATATTCCAACCCGATGTACATGGATGACGTCGCGGCCGACTTCCCCGACCTCAAGATCATCCTCGCCCACCCCTCCTTCCCCTGGCAGGAAGAAGCGCTGTCGGTCGCGACCCACAAGCCGAACGTGTACATCGACCTGTCCGGCTGGTCGCCGAAATATTTCCCGCCGATCCTGGTGCGCTACATCAACTCGATCCTGCAGGACAAGATGCTGTTCGGCTCGGATTGGCCCGTCATCACGCCGGACCGCTGGCTGGCCGACTTCGCCAAGCTCGACATCCGCGACGAGATCCGGCCGAAGGTGTTGAAGGCCAACGCGCGCAAGATTTTGGGGATCTGACCGCGCTCCCCTACTGACATTGCGCGACGCCCGCCAACGGGCGGGCGCCGGCGCATTCCGCGATCAGTTCACGCTTGACGGCGCTGGCATCGTTGACGCCATCGGCCCCGGCGTCACGCAATGGCGAGCCGGAGACCGTGTTGCCGCCTCGTTCTTCCGCCATTGGGTCTCGGGGCCATTCAAGTCCAGTTACGTCTCGTCGTCGCTCGGTGGCAACACGATGGACGGAATGCTGGCAGAATATGTCGTGCTGCCGGAAACCGCATTGGTGTCCGTGCCGCCGCATCTGTCCTCGGTCGAAGCAGCGACCCTGCCCTGTGCCGGCGTCACGGCCTGGCACGGCCTCATCACGCGCGGCGGCATGGGCAAAGGCGACACGCTGCTGGTCCAGGGAACGGGCGGCGTCGCGCTGTTCGGCCTTCAATTCGCGACGGCGCTCGGCGCGCGCGCAATCGTGATCTCGTCCTCGGACGAAAAACTCGCCCGCGCCAAGGCTCTTGGCGGCTCGATCCTGATCAACTATCGCGACACACCCGACTGGGACGCCGCCCTGATGAAGGCGACAGATGGCGTTGGCGCCAGTCATATCCTCGAACTCGGCGGTCCCGGCACCTATGACCGATCGCTGCGCTCCGTCGCTTCGGGCGGCAAGATCGTTCAGATCGGCGTCTTGACGGGATTCGGCCCGAAGCCCGACCTTGCGCGGCTTCAATGGGAGAATGCCGATATCATCGGCGTGACGGTTGGCTCGGTCGAACATTTCATGGCGATGAACGACTTCTTGAGTGAACATGTGATCCACCCGATCATCGATCGGGTCTACCACTTCGATGAGGTGCCCGAGGCCTATGCTCACCTCCGCACCGGCTCGCACTTCGGCAAGGTCGTCGTAGAATTTTAGAGCCGGGGCGTTCCTGGCGAAACCGGGCCAGACATTGGGCTAGACATGGCGGCTGTCGCTAAGGTCGCGGCGTTGGCTGCGGCGACGGTGTCGCGGCAGGTTGCGGTGACGCTGGTGCAGGAGGTTGCTGCTGCGGCGCTATGACCGGCTGCGCATCGCCGCCACCGTGCGGGACGCAGGTCCCTACGTTGCTCAGCAGCCGCTTGGCTTCAATATCGCGGGCTTTCTTGTAGTCCCTGCGCCGGTCGATCCGTTCCGCAGCCGTGCGATCCCACGCATCGAACGCATCCGCGTAGTGCTGCCGCATCTGCTCCTCGGCGGAAAGGCAGTCACTGAACTTGTCGAACACCAGATCGGTGTTGACGGGTGAGATGCCGCCGACCAGGACGACCAACATCCATTTCATCGCGCCTGCCTACGTTCGTGCCCGCTAACGGGAACGGAAAGGCTTCGGCAAAGTTCCCAACGGAGCCCAGGCGGGTTTCAGACGCCAGGAAACGCCCACACGTTGATGGTGGATGGCTTCGATTCTTTCGCGTTCAACTTGCGAGGGGCCGCTCGGTCAGTGCGAATGGATTGCGGCTGGATCAATGTCGGCATGAATGATTCCGCTGAGCCTGTCTCACGGATGCCCAGCCCACCGAGGCAGGCATTCCACGGCTTTTCATTCCGACAGCGGCGCAGGATTCGGCATCAACCAATCTGACCTCATGAGCCCAGCCGAGACGGCGCATCTCTTTGGGGCCGGCTGTCAGCCCTATGATGGACGGCAGCGCGTCGTGGTGATCCGGTACGAATCTTTCTCACATGACTGACGGTCCCGGAAGGGTTCCAACCTGCAAACAGACCGCTGGACGTGATAGGATGAGCGCCGGTCGCCTCGCCGGCGACCATTGCCCGCATAGGGAGCCAACGATGCCTCCTCTTGATACTGCGGTGATCGTTCTCGCCGGCATCGCTTTTCTTGCAGCCTTCGTAAATGGCGCGCTCGGCTATGGGTTTTCCTCGCTCACCGTGCCGGTGGCTCTCGTTTTCTATGCAAACCGCATCCTGAATCCCGCCGTCGTCCTGGTCGAGGTCGTCACCAATTTCTACGTTCTATTCATCAATCTGCAGGGCGTCGCAGCGGTATGGAAGAGGGTGCTTCCGATCGTCACCGGGCTCCTGCCCGGCATCGGAACAGGAGCCCTGGTTCTCACGACGCTTCAGCCGGGCTGGATCAAACTCGGGACCTACGCACTCATTCTGCCCCTCATCCTGGTTCAGGCAGCCGGTTTTCGGAGACCCGTTCGGCAGACATGGTGGGTCGGTCTGCCCTTTGGAACTGTGCTCGGCATCCTGTATTCGGTCACCACCATCTCGGGACCGCCGCTCGCGATCCTGTTCAACAACCAGGGTCTGGTCAAAACCGAGTTCCGGGCAGGTCTCGCATTGGTTCGCGTGGCGGAATCGAGCGTGACCGCCATCGTCTATTACCAGCTTGGACTGTTTACGTCTGAAAGCCAGAACGTCTTGTGGGTGTTTGTTCCCTGCGTTGCAGTTGGGGTACCGCTCGGCGCCTATGTCATCCGCCATCTGGATGCGGAGACGTTTCGTCGGATATGCATGAGCTTTGATGCGTGGGTAGTCGGATTCGGTTTCTCTCGGGTATTGATCGAGCTGAATTTGCTGGAAAGCCCCTCGGCCTATGTCGTCCTGGTCCTCACATTATTGACCGACAGCTATCTGCTGTTCATGTTTTTCACACGGAGAGCGGCCTCAAGGCGATCGGAAAGAGCTTTGCTTACGCCCGGCGCCCCGGGTGGGCCGGATCATCGCATGGCTTCGGACATGACCGAACCTCCCTACGACCCGCTTGCCCGACTCAACACCGACCTCGGTTACGCTGTCGCGATCCTTGCTGTCGCCATGTTGGTCTTTGCAGTTTTGCCTTGAATTAGCAGCCACAGTGCGAGGCACAATCAAGCGCGTAAGGGTGGGTAGAGCGGAAAGCGAAACCCATCAAAGTTCGTTCTCTTCATCGGATCGCACCAACGATTGCTTGGTACTGGTTCCGCCCGTCAGGCGATGGGCTTCGCAAGAGCTCAACCCTACGAACCGGGGAGCAAAACGTCTGGATTTCGACTTGTGGTCAACTGTGGAGGAGGGTGAGGCCTTTTGCACAGTGCTCTGAGCTTCCATCCATTTCACGGTCCGCTCAACAACCTGCTCGCTGACTGGACCAACAAAGTCGTTCGAGACGCCATCACCGGGCGATTCGTGCGCAACGAATCCATGGTCTAGTTTGGGGTTGGGACTGGTCGACACTCAAAACCTATGACCTCAACGTGCCCGGGCGCAATCACGGCATCTTGCTGGGCACCAGAGGCTGCCGGCCGTAGCTGCTGTCAGCGCACAGGATAGGCTTAGCTCTCGCGAACCCCATCAATCTTCCCTATCGGATCGCACAAGCGATTGCGTGGCTCCGTCCGTCACGCGACGGTTTCGCAAGAGCTCGACCCACCCTCCGAACCAGGGCAGCAGCGGGCGGACCTGACGGCCGGATCACCTCGCTCGTTTCCAAATCACCTCGACGATACGTTCGGTGCCCTTCCAGCTTGAAAAGCAGGTGCCTTAGAAGATCTGATTATTGAATTGACGGCCTCCGTGATGGCCGCGGGGTCTGCGTAGGTGACCATATGTCCGGCATCCGGGACGAGGTGAAGATCGGACCGAGGCAGTGCTTGATGTAAATCTCGCGCTTGTTTGTGTTCGATCACCCGATCCTCCATTCCATGGAATATTTGCACGTCGTCGTCCATGGCCGAATAATAGGCTCGGAATTGTGCTGCGGTCGGAATGAGAAGTGCGCTTTCCTCCGCAGCCCGCCCTCAATTGTGTGGGCCTGAGAACGAGGGACGCCGGAAATTCATTCTTGAATGTCGGCGGGACGGACCGGGGCGCGAAAATCTTGCGGAGAGCTCCCGGCAAAATGGCCCACGAGATGACAGGCGCGACAGTGTAACTGATCAGGTCGCCCAAGACCGGTATGGCTGGACCCGACATCAGCCAGACATCCAAGCGGCCGGTTGGGAAGTAGTAACCGGACGCAAGCACAAGGCCCCGGATCGGATAATCCTTCCTCATGGCGAGAGCGATGGCGACGAAGGCGCCCCAGGAATGGCCCAGCACCACGGGATCACGGACCCCGATCTGGTCGAGCGCCTTCGTCAACAGAGCTGCTTGAGCTGCTGCACTCCATACTCGGAGCCGCGGCCGCCGACTATAGCCAAAGCCTGGACGGTCGAAGCACACCACGCGGTTGCTGCGAGCAAGAAGATCGACCAGCCCGCTGATCGTGAAGTCCTGGATCATGGATCCGTTGCCATGAAGCAGCACGACGCAGGGAGCCGCGGGATCACCCCGATCGATATAGTGGAGTACGACGCCGTCGCACTCGAGAAACTTGCCGATTGGTGGATTCCTCCGTTCCGCCAGTTTGGCGAAGCCGATATTGCCAATGACGAGAAGTGCCAAGAACAAGATACCGATGAGCAACACGGTTTCAGTGGTGGTCATTGCCAAGCCTTGATGATCGAGGGCCATGAAAACATTGGCCGTGCAGCGCGGAGCAGGTGAGCCAACCCAGGCATAATTGGAAGTTGAAGCGCTCGTTCCTGCGCGCAATGGCGGAGGTTTGATTAAAAAATTGCCCGGCCGGAACGGTCCAGAAATGCCCACGTTTCCTCGCCTAGGATGGCATCTCCGACGGAGCGGGCAGGATCCGACCTCACCAACAACAAAGATGGAGCAACGAATGGCCAACCCACGTCCGGAGGAAAAATCGACGCAAAGCCCCGAGGACACAATCCGCCGCGCCGGCGAGAGGACCGCAGAGCAGACCAGACGGATCGGCCTGGCTACCGCCGAGGCCGGGGAGGAGGTGGCGCAAGCCAGCAGCCATCTCTTTCGACAAAATGCCGAGATGCTGCAGAACACTTGGCGCTTCGGCGTCGACATGGCCACGGCAGTGATGGGCCGCTCGACTGACCGGCTAGGTCGCGGGTTCGGTTTTTCGGGCAATGAAGCGCAGCGGGGAGCAGAACGCTCGGTCCGTAACGCCGAAGCAATCATGTACTCCATGACCGCAGTCGCCAAGGGAATGAACGGTGCGTCGCGCGAGTACTTCGATTTCGTTCGACAGCAGATCGAGAGGACCATGGACCGCATGGATGAACTCTCGCGCTGCCGGACCCTTCACGATTTGGCGGCGGTGCAGACCGATCTCATGCGCGACACGATCAGTAGCGCCTTGGAGACCAGCCGCCGGATGGCGGACTTGTCTCTGAAGGTGGCTGACGACGCCGGAAACCACATAACCCAGAGCATCGAACGCATGCGGCAGGCCGCCTAGGCGCGGCTGGCACGATGGTGGCGCGCGAGCGCGGTGGAATCTCGGCCGCGCACGCGCCCGCCCTAAGCTGTGCGGGCGACGCAGCCGCTTTATCGCTCCAGCGTGGCGAGATAGGCGGCAAGTGGCAGCAAGTGTCCCTCGTCGAGCGATTTGACCACGTCGATCATCGGCTTGCTGTTCGGCCCCGCGCGGAATCCGTGCCGGAAATCGTAGAGCTGGCGAAAGAGGTAAGTCGGGGAGCGGCCGGCGATTCCCGGCACAACGTCCGTGCCGGTCAGCTTCTCGCCGTGGCAGGTGGAACAGGCGAGCTCGGGCCTTGCGGCCAGCGCGCGGCCGGCAGCCACGCTACCCATGGGCACGTAGGCGATAAAGCGGACGCGCGCGTCGCGGTTGACGAAGCGGCCAATGTCCGCCGGTGTCTCAATGATGCGCGTGCCGATCGGCTCGCGCTCATCGCCTTGAGTGACGAAGAACCAGCCGGCGACCGCAGGCTTCGGCACGGTTTCGGTCTCCACCACATCAACCAACTTCTTCGGCTTGATGCCGGCAAAATATTCAGCCGCCGCTTTGATTTCATCGTCGTTCGCTGCCTTTGCGACCGAGATCATCCATGCTTGCGGAATGCGGTCGGCTCGTGCCGTCGCACGCTTGCCGCTCCTGTAGTCTTGCACCTGCTGAATGAAATATGCCACCGGCAGGCCGGCGATGTCTGCGCTCTCCGGACCACCCGTGCCGGAGGCACGATGGCAGAAGCCGCAGGCGTAGACGTCAGGCGGCCGACCGCTGGCCACCACCGTCGGCATCGCCGGATGGTCATCCGGGTGCCAATCCGGCGCCAGGAAGCGATCACGCGTTTCTGGGACTGTATAGCTCACCGTGCTGTCGGGAACGTGCCGAGATTGGCCGTCATCCGGCGGCGGCTTGAAATCGGGCGGGTTGTAAGTGTACGCCCAAAACGGAGGCTCGTCGGTGACTTGCGCGTGCGTGCGCGGCATACACAAGAGAATTATGGTGAGTGCACCCGCCGCCTGAGCGGCCGCTGCCAATCGTGCCATGTTCGCCTCCGGCTCACTTGCCCAGACGAAGACAGGGAAATTAGCGACCAATCCGCGCCGGAGCAATCGGCTTTGGGTGCGGTTAAAGCCCGCAGTCCTGAGGTTGGAATTGTCACAAGCCGCCGATCACGCTTGCAGTGGCAAACTTCCGAGGTGCTCTGGTAAGCTGACGATGAAGCGCACTCCCCGAGCAGATATTGTGACCGCAACGGCCCGGAAGGACAGCCCATGAACCTCAAAGCCGTCGTGTTCGACGCCTACGGTACGCTCTACGACATCCAGTCGGTCGCAGAGATCACCGAGGACGCGTTTCCGGGCTATGGCGAGATCATCACGCAGGTCTGGCGGATCAAGCAACTCGAATACACCTGGCTGCGCTCACTGATGCGGCGTTATCAGGATTTTTCTGATGTCACTCGCGACTCGCTGGCCTATACGCTGCGCGTGCTCGGACTCGCCTACGAGAATGCGGCCTTCGAGCGCATCATCGAGAAGTACCTGCATCTCGATCTCTATCCGGATGCAGCGATCGCGCTCACAGCGCTAAAACCGCGAAAGCTTGCCATCCTCTCCAATGGCAGCCCTGACATTCTGAACGCGCTTGTGCGCAATTCCGGCCTCGACCGCCTGCTCGATGCCACCATCAGTGTGGACGCAAAGAAGATCTTCAAGCCGAGCCCGCAGGCCTATGAGCTGATCGGCGAGGTTCTCGGCACCGCGCCTGAGGAGGTGCTGTTCGTCTCCTCCAACCCCTGGGACGTGGCCGGGGCAAAGTCGTTCGGACTGAACGTCGCCTGGATCGAGCGGGTGACGCCGGAGGCGATGGCGCTGGCTTGCGTCGAGACCGAACTCGTGGCACCGCTGACCATGTTCAAGGCGATCCGCACCCAGATGGACGAGCTCGGCTTCGCGCCGGATCATCGTGTTCGGTCGCTCTCGGAACTGCCCGGGATCATCAAGGGATGACCCGGACATGCCGCCCGCCCGTAAGTCCGGAATGAGCTGATTGGAATGAGCCTGGAATCCGTTCGCGCCTTCTTCGCCGAGAAAGCCCCCGACATAACAGTCATCGAATCTCCGATCAGCTCGGCGACGGTGACGCTGGCCGCCGAAGCCTATGGTGTCGAGCCCGGCATGATCGCCAAGACCCTGTCGTTGCGCATCGGCGAACGCGTGATCCTGATCGTCGCCGCCGGCACCTCGCGCATGGACAACAAGAAGGTGAAGGCGCAGTTCGGCGGCAAGCCGAAGATGCTGGGGCTGGAAGAGGTCGCCGACATCACCGGCCACGAGGTCGGAGGCGTCTGCCCATTCGGGCTGAAGTCGCCCCTGCCGGTTTATTGCGACGTGTCGCTGAAGGCGTTCGACGTGGTGGTGCCTGCCGCCGGCTCGACCCACAGCGCGGTCCGCATCACGCCTGAACGCATGGCCGAATTGACGGCGGCCGAATGGGTCGATGTCTGCGAGCACAGGTCCTGACGCGGGCGCGGGATGCGTGATGCATTTGCCGGTCAGGGAGGTTAGTGTAGGAACCATGCCCGACGACAAGGTGAAACGACGACTGACCACCGTGCTGTGCGCTGATGTGTACGGCTATTCCCGTCTCATGGAAGCGGACGAAGCCGGAACGCTGGAGGCGCTCCGCCGCTCCCGCGCGGCCATTGCGCGGCTGGTCGAGCG
The DNA here is from genome assembly GCF_054057515.1 of Bradyrhizobium sp. USDA 4474. Taxonomy (NCBI): domain Bacteria; kingdom Pseudomonadati; phylum Pseudomonadota; class Alphaproteobacteria; order Hyphomicrobiales; family Nitrobacteraceae; genus Bradyrhizobium; species Bradyrhizobium sp. USDA 4474. The sequence continues at coordinate 2,499,760 of NZ_JBSRZJ010000002.1, forward strand.
CCATGACGGCCGCATCGTGAACACCTGGGGCGATGCCGTGATCGCCGAGTTCGCCAGCGTCGTCGAGGCCGTGCAATGCGCGGTCGAGATCCAGCAGGAGATTTCCGATCAGGAATCAGCCCCGCCTCCGTTGAACCCGATGCGATTTCGCATCGGCATCAATCTCGGTGATGTGATGGTTGACGGCTCCGACATCTATGGCGACGGGGTCAATATCGCATCGAGGCTGCAGGAACTCGCCGATCCCGGCGGCGTGGTGATCTCGAGCTCCGTCTACGATCAGGTGCACAACAAATTGTCGGTTGGCTTCGACTGTCTCGGCCAGCGTCCCATGAAGAACGTTGCTCCCCAGACCAGTTATCGGGTGACTCTCGGCGGCCAAACCGCAAGGCAAGGGAACTTCCCGGTCGAAGATGCTGCCCGGCAGACAGCACGTCCGCGGACGGGCGACAGGCGCGAGCCATCTTCATCGGCGAACGTCGTCCTGGATTGGCTCCGAAAGCTGCCCCGCCCGGTTGCAGCGGGCTTCGCGGTGTCGGCCTTTTTGATTTTTATCAATCTGACCACTGGCGCCCATAAGATCTGGTTCCATTGGCCGGTTGCAGTCATTCTCTTCGGCGTCGTCTTGCGGACTGTGCTTGGACATCGACCCGAACGGGACAGGCGCTAGACGGCGCTAATCGTCGTCATCGTCATACGGGCTCGGCTGCATCTGCTGAGGTGGCGGCCCATTGTAGTAGCGCGGCGGCGGTGCAGCACGGTTGCGCGGGACCAGCTGCTGCGGTGGCACCTGATTGTTGGACTGGAACACCGCGCGGCAGCCGCTGGAAAGCAGCGGCGTGTTTTGCCGCAAGCAGGCGGTGATGCGGCTCACATCCGGAATCTGGGCGCTGCACAGGCGCCAGACGTCAGGCGTGCAGGCCATCTGCTGCTCCATGGTTCCGCGATATTCTTCGGCGAATGCTGCGCTCTGCGCGACGATGCCGCCAATCGCTAGCGCCATACCCAGCGCAATCCGCTCTGCTCGCATGTCTCGATCCCTTCCCGAGTCCGTCGAATTCGTCGTTAAACGATGAACTGCGGGAAGGTTCGGAATCACAAAAAAATGTGAAGGAGCCGGAACCTATTCCATCACCCGATCTTCTTGACCGCCGCAATCAGTCGAGCGCCTGCACGCCGTCGCTGAGCAGCGCGGTGGTCCGCAGAAAGCGATGTTCACGAAACGTTAGCCATATCAGCCCCGCTCCGGAACGCATCTCGCCACCCTCCGTTGCCCCGCCGGGATTCTGAGGAGGGAAGGTGCCATGGGAAAGCTTGCAACGATCGACCTCGCGCTGGACGAGATGCTGGTGAACCTGGCAGCCATCGTCCTGCGTCTCTCGACGCCGGAACTGACGCGCACGCCGGAGGCGCGCCGCGCCCTGGCTCAGTCGGTGCATCAATACGCGGTGTGCGCGGCGCGCTCGACCGATCCGCGCGTGCATGCGTTGAAGTCGCAGCTGGAGCAGACGATGAAACCGAGCTTGCGGATTGTCGCGATCGATGGCGCGAGAGTGCCGTAGCTGGAAGACCGACGTCCCGCGGCGAAGCAATCCAGAATCTGTCCGTGGGAAGATCCTGGATGTTTGTCGCTTGGCTCCTCGCAATGGCCGAGGTCCTTCGAGGCCCCTATCCGGTCTTCGCACCGTTCTTCGGCTTCCGCTTGCACGTGCCCGGCAGGTTCGCGGCAAGAAAATCAGCGAGTGCTTCGACGCGCGCGGGGCGCGGGCCGCCGGGTGGGGTTACCAGATGCACGGCCCCTTCGGCCTGCTTCCAATCCTTCAGGATCACTTCCACGGCGCCGGAGGAAATCGCATCGCCCACGATGAACTCGGGCAGCTCGGCGATGCCGAGGCCGGCGACGAGCGAGGGCATCACCGCTTCGCCGTTGTTGACGCGAAGCTGTCCACCTGGACGCACGCTGGCCTGCTCGCCGGCCGCGTTGGTGTAGTGCCAGACGTTCGGCGTCGAGAGATAGGCGTAGCTGAAGCACTTGTGCCCGGCGAGATGCATCGGATGCGTCGGCCGACCATGCTTCTTCAGATAGGAGGGCGCGGCCACGGTGAAGCGCGGCATGGTGAAGAGCCGTCGCGCGATCAGGGACGAGTCCGGCAGCCGCGCGATCCGCACCGCCATGTCAAAGCCTTCGCCAATGAGATCGACGGTGGCATCGCTCAAATGCAGATCGACCGAGACCTCCGGATAGGCCTTGAAGAACTCCGGCAGCAGTGGCGCCACGGCTTTGTTCCCAAACGTCATGGGCACCGCGAGCCGCACCAGGCCGCGCGGCGCCACCGACTGCGCCAAGGCCTCGTTCTCCGCCGCCTCGCCGTCGGCGAGCAGCCGCGTGGCGCGATCGGCGAGCTTGTGGCCGGCATCGGTCAACGCGAGGCGGCGCGAGGTGCGGTTGAACAGCCGGGCGCCGAGCCGCTCCTCCAGCCGCGTGACCGCCTTGGACACCGTGGCCTTCGACATCGTGAGCTCGCTCGCAGCCCCCGCAAACGAGCGTAATTCCACCACTTTTGCGAAGATCGCGAGGGCCTCGAAGTCGGGGAGCTTTGCCATGGCGCGGGGTCCGTTTGGGCTATCTTGGGAAACAATGTGTTTCAACAGTTTCTATTTCTATACCACAGGCGGAGGCTTATCCAAGGGCCATCAGAAATTCAGGAATGGAGACGTCCAATGACCAGCAAGCTCTCAGGCAAGGTTGCCCTCGTCACCGGCGGCTCGCGCGGCATCGGCGCGGCCTCGGCCCGCGCTCTCGCCGATGAAGGCGCGGACGTCGCCATCAGCTACGTCGCTTCGCCCGAAAAAGCCGAAGCCGTCGTCGCCGAGCTGAAGGCTCGCGGCGTCAAGGCCCGCGCCTACAAGGCCGACCAGGCTTCGGCCGAGGAGGTCGATCAACTGGTCAGGAGTGTTGCCAACGATTTCGGCCGGTTGGACATCCTCGTCAACAATGCCGGCGTCGCCGTCGGTGGACTGATCGACGATCCCACAACCAACACCGCCGCGCTCGCTCGCCAGGAAGACATCAACGTGCACGGCGTGGTCGCCGCGATCCGCGCCGCCTCGAAGCTGATGGGTGAAGGCGGCCGCATCGTCACGATCGGTTCGGGTATTGCCACACGCGCCTCGTTTCCCGGTCTCGCCGATTACGCGGCAAGCAAGGCTGCGATCGTCGGTTACTCCAAGGGCGCTTCGCGCGACCTCGGACCGCGCGGCATCACGGTCAACGTGCTGCAGCCGGGTTCGATCAACACGGACATGAATCCGGACGACGACGGTGAGTTTGCCGACGCGCAGCGCAAGCAGCACGCGCTGCAACGCTTCGGGACTGCGGAAGAGATCGCCGCCGGCGTCGTCTTCCTTGCAAGTCCGGAAGCCTCTTTCGTCACCGGCACCGTCCTCAATGTCGACGGCGGGTTTGGCGCCTGACGCCGAGTCCACTACACTCAAGGAAACATCCCCATGATCGAACTCAGACCCTTCGCAAAACTCGGCGGCGCCGATCACGGCTGGCTCAAGGCCAAGCATCATTTCTCCTTCGCCAGCCATTATGACCCGAACAATATGGGTCACGGTGCCCTGCGGGTTTGGAACGACGACGAGATCGCGCCGAACACCGGCTTTCCGGCCCATCCGCACGCCAACATGGAAATCATCACCTATGTGCGCGAAGGCGCGATCACCCATCAGGACAGCCTCGGCAACGAGGGCCGCACCGAAGCCGGCGACGTGCAGGTGATGAGCGCCGGCAGCGGCATCCGCCACTCCGAATACAACCTCGAGCCGACCAAGACCCGGATCTTCCAGATCTGGATCGAGCCGACCGCGCGTGGCGGCCAGCCGACCTGGGGCTCGAAGCCGTTCCCGAAGGGCGATCGCTCGGGCAAGCTCGTCACGATCGCGAGTGGCATTGCAGGCGACACCGACGCGCTGCCGATCCGCGCCGATGCACGGGTGCTCGCGACCACGCTGAAGGCCGGCGAGAGCGCCGAGTACGACGCGCACCAGGCGCGGCACCTTTATCTCGTGCCCGCAGCGGGCGCGGTCGAAATCAACGGCGTGCGCGTCAACGCCCGCGACGGCGCCGCAATCCGCGACGAGGGCCGGCTGAGGATCACGGCGCTCGAAGATTCCGAGCTCGTGCTCGTCGACGCCGCGTAACATCCGACATCTCGCAATCACATCCAATCAAACGGAGACCACCATGACCAAAGTTCTCGTCCTCTATTATTCGGCCTATGGCCACATCGAAGCGATGGCCAATGCAGTGGCCGAAGGCGCGCGCGAAGCCGGCGCCACTGTCGACATCAAGCGCGTGCCCGAGCTGGTGCCGGCCGAAGTCGCGAAAGCCTCGCATTACAAGGTGGATCAGGCAGCCCCGGTCGCCAAGGTCGAGGACCTCGCCAGCTACGACGCCATCATCGTCGGCACCGGCACGCGCTTCGGCCGCATGGCCTCGCAAATGGCCAATTTCCTGGATCAGGCGGGCGGGCTCTGGGCCAAGGGCGCGCTCCACGGCAAGGTCGGCGGCGCATTCACATCGACCGCGACCCAGCATGGCGGCCAGGAGACGACGCTGTTCTCCGTCATCACCAACCTCCTGCATTTCGGCATGGTGATCGTCGGCATGAATTACGGGTTTGCCGGACAGATGAGGCTCGACGAGGTCACCGGCGGTGCGCCCTATGGCGCCACCACGATCACCGGCGGCGACGGCAGCCGCCAACCCAGCGCCAACGAGCTCGCCGGCGCGCGTTACCAGGGCCGCCAGATCGCGGAGACCGCGAAGAAGCTGCACGGTTGATGGGATACGGGCGGCGTTTTCTCCAGGGGAAAGCCGCCCGGTTCAGCGTAGCTTGCCCATGATCCCTGCGGCAAAGGCCGCAAGCCTCGGATAACGGCGCAGGCCCTGCGCCGCATGGTCGCGCAGCATGTAAGGCAGGCCGCGCCAGGACAATGCAACGCTGACATCGGTCAGCGGCACCGGCTCGGCGCCGAAGCGCCGCTTGTAGTCGTGATTGCCGATGCTGAGATCGAAGCGGCGCACGCCCTGCGCATGCAGGGCCGCCATGGTGCGCTCCGTGACGAGCAGCCCCGGCGAGCAATTCGCCCATTGCCTGCCGGCATGGCCGATACGCAACAGAAAGTAGGTCGCGCCATATCTGACGCCGAACGCGGTGGCGACGATGCCCTCGTCGCAGACCAGCGCCGAGATCACCGCATAGCCTTCCGCAACGCCTCGCCGGGCGACGTCTCGGTAGAAGCGGGCATGGGCTTCATCATTGAGGACGAACCGCAAGCCGAGCTGCCGCATGCGCGCCTGCTGCTGCAGGTCAGTCACGTCAAGCAGCTCGTGCGCGCGCGCGGGGTCGGTGGCGATCTCGAACCGCGCACCGGCATTGCGGTTGAACACGCGCCAGCAGCGCGGCATCTGCATGCGCTTGATCGACGCCTGGTAAGCCGCATAGTCGTCGCCGGTCAGCACGACATTGCCGTTGAGCGAGCACGAGCCGAGCCGGCCGAGCGACACCAGCGGGTTCGGCTTCACGCCGACATGGGCCGGCATCTTCTTCAATCGCAGGAGGTCGAAGCCGTCGGGCAAGGCGCGCAACGCATCGACGAATGCCGCACCGATCGCCTTTGCCGCAGCCGAATCGAAGGCTGCGTCGCGGGCGAGGATCGGAGCGTTGTTGTCGGAGACGCCGAGATCGGCAAACTCGATCACGCGGATGCCGCGCCTGACGTGGCTGAACATCGGCACGACAGCGACGTCCTTGCCGGTCGCCCTGTCGGTGATGACAGCGATCAGCGGTGCGACGCCGTGAAACGCCTCGTACCAGGCACCTAACCAGCTGGCATGCTGAAATGCAGTGCGATGACCGGCGTCGAGGCGCAACGCGGCCTGTCGCCAGTCCCGCAAGAAATCGACTGAGATTCCCGACGTGGTGGACGACACCCGACCGTCTAACTGCTCGACGCTGAGAAACGCCATTTGCGGGGCATACAGTTACAATGCGTGTCGAGATAGATTATGTTTTGTCGCAGGCCACAAGTTACGTCGCCGCTTATCGTTAAGCCGATACCTTCGCAACGCTCACACTGCGCCTAACCCGTCCCCCGTTAACCGTCCATCAACCAGCATGCCGGAGGCCGCAGGAACCTGCTGCCGTGCGACGTTCCGCGCGATCTCGTAATATTGCAGCGCACGCTGCTCCAATGTGAGGTTGTCCATGATGTAACTGCGCGGATCGAATTTGCCCGCGGTGCAGCCCTCCCAGAAATCCGCCCACCGCTCCTCGAAGCCGGCAAGGTCGACGAATTTGAGACCGCAACGATCGTCCCAATAGGGTACCGACGACACCGGCTCGAACCGGACCCGGTGCGGATAATAATCCGGATCCGGCCAGGGACCGCCGGGGTCCCAGGCGAACACCGGCACACCGCAGGACAGCGCCTGCTGATAGGCGATGCCTTGGCTCTCGTTCTGGCACAGGAAGATCATCGCGCGCGAACGCGCCAGCGCGGCCTGGAAACGGTCCTCCTTGTAGCTGCCATAGCGCAGCTCGATGAACGAGCGGCCCTCCCTGACGAGCCGGGCGCGGACCGGCTCGATCAGCTCGGGCAGGTAGCGCTCGCGGTCCCAGCTGACCTTGTCGTAGACGAGGACATCGACGGTCTTGTCGCGCGGACGCGACGGCGCCCACAAATCGGTATCGATGCCGACGGGCCAGGCTTCCGTCGCCGGCCAATGCGGCCGGTACATCTCGGCATACCACGGGCCGGGCACCAGGAATTTCCTGACGGGAAGCCGCTTGAACAGGTCAGGATCGTCGAGCGGATGGTTAAAGGCGGCAACGCCGAGCAGGATCGGGTTCTTCCACGCAAATTTGTCGAGCAGGAAGGCGCGGCCGATGATGCAGGCCACTTCCTCCGGATGCTGCGCGATGTAGCCGTAGTCGTTCACGCGATAGCGGATGCCGAGGCGGTCGAGCCCGGCGCAAAGATTGAGGAACACGCGCAGCTGTCCGCTCATGCGCGGTTCGCCGAACAACATCTTGCGTGCCATGCGCCGCAGATGGCGGTCGCCGCGAAACCAGCGATCATCCTTGTCCTCGTAGAACAGGTTGAGGATCATGGCGTCGGGATCGTAGTCGAATGTCTTTGCGGGCACTGGATCCATCCGCGGCAGCAAAGCCTGCATTGTCTCGTGAGACCGGCTGCCGCTCCTCTCGAGGTCTGCGGCAGCTTTAACGCGACAGGTTTAACGCTAATCTACGAAACCGACGGCTTGGCAGCCTTTGCAGCAACGAATTGATCGTTATTGTGGGTATCATCCATTCCAGCTCAGACTGCGATTGCCGGCAGCCGGGTTAACAGATCATTAAAGCAACGAGCCATCGCTTGCCCCTCGCCGACGCCACGCTCGATGCACCGACCGCCGCACCGGCGGTGATGGAGCCGCGTGCAACGTCGCCAGCGGTTTCCGTCGTCATCCCCGCGAAGAATGCCGCCACCTATATCGGCGAGACCATCGCAAGTGCGCTGGCGCAATGCGACGTGACCGAGATCATCGTTGTGGACGACGGATCGACCGACGACACCGTTGCGCTGGTCCATGCCATCCGCGATCCGCGGCTCCGCCTGATCACAAATCAGGCCAGCGGCGTCTCGGCCGCGCGCAACTGCGGCGCACAAAGCGCGGGCGGGAGCTGGCTGATGTTCCTCGACGCCGACGACCGGCTGCGCCCCGATGCGGTGACGACACTGCTGGCCGCGGCGAAAGACGCGCCACGGGCGGTGCTGGTCTATGGCGACTACAACACGATCGACAGCGCAGGGCGATCGATCGGCCGGCGCGACCTCCTGAAGGGACGCCGCAAGCCGTCCGGCAACGTGCTGGAACGGCTTGCCAGCGGCAATTTCATCGTCAATGGCGGCATCATGCTGGTACGCACCGAGGCCTTTCGTGCGACCGGCGGCTTCGACGTCTCGCTACGATATTGCGAGGACTGGCATTGCTGGTGCCGCCTCGCCGCAACAGGCGCGTTCGCCTATGTACCAAAGCTCCTGCTCGATTATCGCCTGCACACGGCCAACACCATGAGCGCCGCGGTACGAACACCGCGGGATTTCTTGCCGGCGGTCGCGCGCGTTTTCGGGGATGAATTGATCCTGCGCAAGCTGCCATCAGGCGCGGCGCCGAGACTGCGGCAGGCGGCCGAAATCCATCTCCTGACCTATGCTGCGACGCAGGCGGTGCGCTTCGGACGATATCGCCAGGCGGCGGCCTATCTCGGCATGGTCAGCCGGCGGTCGCCGAAGGCGATGCCGCGCGCCGCGGCCAAAATCGCGCTGTCCTGTTTCGGCATCTAGACGCCGGCGCAAACGCGTCAGGAGACGATCTTCGAGGCCTCGTAGGGCTTAGGGTCGTAACCAAAGCCCGCCAGTGCGGATCCGACGGCCACCAGCACCGGGTGCATCGCGACGACCGCTTTCGTTGACGTCAGCAGGCGAGCCGCGCGGACCAGCGACAACGGCAAACGTCCCAACGTCTGGGCAAAGACGCGCGTCCGCGCTGCCACACTTTGCGCGGCCTTGGCCCGCACCCGGTAGTTGATCACCCCGATGCGGAGGCCGCGCCTGGCGATCCAGCCGGGATTGGTGCGGTTCTTCGGTACGGTTTCGCTGATGACGGCTTCCGCCGTCCAATGAAAGACCATGCCGGCGTCGCGACCGCGATTGAAGAAATCGCAATCGCCGCCGCCGAGGAAATTGAATTGCAGATCGAAGGCGGGGCTGCCGAGCCGCTCGAACGCGCTGCGCGTGATCAGGCAATTGCCGCAGCCATAGATCATCGGCACCGCGCCTGTGTAGTCGTAGGCCGGGCAGAAGACGGGATGGCGCGCGAGCCAGGGCTGACTATCGTCGTCGAACACAGGCATCACCGGTCCGCCGACCACGTCGGCGCCGGTCGCCTCCGCGGTGCGAACCATCAGCTCGAGCCAATCGGGCGAAGCAATCTCGTCGTCGTCGATCATGAGGAAGCGGGTCGCGGCGGGAAACAGCGCCTGCGCCGTCTCGAACGCCGCGTTGATCGCGCGACAATTGCCTTGCCGCTTCTCGACCAGGCAGACGCCCCGGAGTTTCCCGGCTGCGAGATATTCGGCGGCAACCGGAGCGCTCGCGCGCCCTGCCGCATCGTTCTCCACCATCACCACCGCGAAGGAGCGCGGCGTACGCTGGTTGACGAGCGAATCCAGCGTCAGCCGCAGGTGCTCGGGACGACGGAAACAGGGAATGCAGACGACGATGCCGACCGAGAGGTCGAGAATGCGTGAGCTCGCGGCGATCTCCCGGTTGGGATCGCGCACGGCATCCGAGATCCGGCTGGCGGACAAATCTGTCGGGATCAGCGTCATTGCGTTCTCATGCCCGAGATATGTTGAAAAAGCCCTGCGTCCACTGTCCCGCGACGGCACGGTCGCGCGGGACAGATGCGTCCCGAAATGGATGGCCTGCCTCGTTGCTGAATCTGCGCCGCAGCGCCGATCTCACCGCCATCGAGCAGGCCATCATACGTTTAACCGCTTTCGCATGCTTTTTCGGCGAATTCCTTCACGCCTGATACTGCAACTTTCAGTCCAATGCCAACGGCGCAACATGGACAATGCCGTAGTTAACGCAGGGCGCGATTAACCCGGCCGTAAGCACCGCGACGGGTGAAGCTGCGCGGCATCGGATTTGCTCTTCGGGAACGAGAGACTTTTCCTGTAAATTTGAGTCGAACAAGCGCGGTCAGAGAACATGAACAAGTCAGCCACGATCGATCTCGCGACAGCTACCGCCCCCGAACACACCCAGGCACTGCTCGACCTCGCGGCCGGCGAAGCCCGCGACAGCCTGCTCGGTGTGCACGACGTGCTGCGCCGCGAGCTGCCGCAGGGTCGGTTGGCCATCTACGAGGCGGGTGGCGGCTCCTCCAGCTTTCTGCCGATGGACGTGCTTGGCCGCAGTCACGTCACCGTCGTGGATATCGATGAGGACCAGGTCCGCAACAACACCTATGCGGACGAGGCCATGCTCGGCGACGTGCAGACCTATCGCTTCGGCTCCGAGACTTTCGACCTCGTGATCTGCTACAACGTGATCGAGCACCTGCCCGACGTGGAGGCGGCGCTTTTGAACTTCCGCGATGCGCTCAAGCCCGGCGGGATGATGCTGATCGGCGCGCCCAATCCGCGCTCGCTGTCCGGCGTCGTCACCAAGTACTCGCCTCACTGGTTTCATGTCTGGTTCTACCGGAACATCCGCGGCATCAAGACGGCCGGAATGCCCGGCCAAGCGCCGTTCCCGACGTTCTTCCATCCCCTGGTGACGCTGTCGAAGCTCGAGGCGTTCGCCGCCGCCCAGGGCCTCGAGACGATCTACCGCCGCGAGGTCGAGAGCCCGCGCTATCCCGAGATGCGCCGGCGCACGCCGCTGTTCGCCGCTCTCGTCGACGCCAGCGCCGCCGCGATCAATGCCGTGCTACCGCGCGGCACCGACGTCCGCCGCGGCGACTATCACGTCATCCTGCGGAAGCGCTGAGGGCGATGCGCGCGCCGGCCGGCTTTGATGCTATCAAGGCGGATGCGCAGCGGCCGCGAGGCACGTGCGGTAACGAAACGTTAATTGCTGCGGGAGCGCCGGCGCCAAAGCGTCACGACGCCGCGGCATTTGCCGAGCTGCGCTTAAACGCTTTGTTTGCCATTTCGGTGAATAGTCCCTCAATGAGTATGGTTAATTTTCCCTGTTGCGTTGATTGCGCACCCATATCCCCGGTGCGAGGCGTAAAGCGAAGGGTAACCCCTCAGCCCGCGGCGTTGGAATGAAAGCTGGGGACGATGCTTGACTACAACCAGCCGATCGATCGGGCCAGGAATCCGACCACGTCGGAGGCCCCGCAACGGAAGTTCGAGGCCAGCTTCGGCGTGCTGGAGCTCGCCGGCCTGCTGTGGCGGCGCAAGATCGCGATTGCCTCTGCAGCGCTGATCGGCGCGTGCCTCGCCGTCACCGTCGGCAAGAGCCTGACGCCCCGCTACACCGCGACCGCCCAGCTTTATGTCGACCCGCGCGAACTCCAGCTCGTCGATCGCGAGCTCACGCCCCGCGCGCAGGACGTCTCCGGCATGTCCATGCTGGTGGAGAGCCAGGCGCGCCTGATCACCTCCAACAGCGTGCTGTTGCAGGTCGTCCAGCAGGCGGCTCTCGACAAGGATCCGGAATTCGGCGGCGGGGACGGCAAGACCCTGGGCTCGTCCCTGCTCGGCCTGATCGGCCTGCAGCTCCGTCCGCCCTCGGCCGCTGAAGCCAAAGAAGTGCAGCTCGCGGCCCTCGATGCGCTGAACAAGCACATCACGATCCGCAAGACCGACAAGAGCTTCATCGTCGACGTCGAGGTCTGGTCGATCGATCCAGCCAAGGCGGCGATGCTCGCCAATACTCTGACCAACACCTACCTGACGGAATCGCGCAACTCGCAGGCCGTTGCGGCGCGGCGCGCCACCAGCGAGTTGTCGGGCCGGCTGAAGGAGCTGCGCGAACGGCTGCGCAATGCCGAGACCGCGCTTGCCACCTACAAGGCCCAGAACAATTTCGTGGGCACCCAGGATGCGTTGATCAGCGATCAGCAGCTCTCCTCCAGCAACCAGCGGCTCTCGGCCGCCCGCGCCGCGACGATGGACGCCCAGGCACGCCTGGACCAGATCGAGGCAAACAAGCGGACCGCCGCGGACGCAGGTGCGATCCCCGAAGCACTGCAATCGCCGACAATCGCAAACTTGCGCGCGCAATATGCCGATGCCCGCAAGAAATATGCGGAGCAGACTGCCGAGCTCGGCCCGCGCCATCCGGCCCTGCGCCAGACCGAAAAGCAGGTCGAGGATCTCAAGCGCACCATCAACGAAGAGATCGACCGCTTCGCGCTGTCCGCCAAGAATGACCTGACCCGCGCCCGGGACTACGAGGCCTCGCTCAACCGCGCTCTGGAAGCGCAGAAGCGCCAGAGCGTGCAGCTCAGCCAGGCCGCCGTGCGCCTGCGCGAGCTCGAGCGCGAGGCCGACGCCAGCCGCGACGTCTACCAATCCTTCCTCAAGCGCTCACGCGAAACCGAGGAGCAGGAGACGCTGAACACCTCTGCCGCCCGCGTCATCGGCGAAGCCACGGTCCCGCAACGCCGCTCGTTCCCGCCGGCGATGAGCCTGTTCGCGATGATCGGCTTCATTTTCGGTGCGCTTGCCGCAGCCTCCTGGTTCGTCGCGGCCGAGCATCTGTTCAACGGCGCGACCGCCCCGGAACCCGGCCGCCGTGAGCGTACGCCTGCGCCGGACGTTCCGAAGCCCCAGGACGAATCCGCCGCGCCTCCGCCGGCGGTGTCCCTGGTCGAGAAACCGCTGATCGCCCGCCTCCAGGAGGCCGACGTGATCCGCACACTCGGCGCCATTCTCGCCACCGGCAGCGGCGTCGATCTGACCCGAATCGGCTGGCCGACATTGCGCCCGGGGTTTCCGCTGACGACGCTGCTCAACGCGTTGCGCGACATGCGAGCGGCGATAGCGCGCCGTGCCGGCAGCAAGCCAATGCCGGCGGTCGCACTGATCGGGACCAGCCAGACGGCGGGGCGTAGCGTGACCGCACTGAATTTCGCGCTCGCGGCCGCGCGCGACGGTAGCCGCGTGCTGATGATCGACGCCGATCATCAGGCTCACGCGCTTTCGAACAAGGTCAGCCGCCCGGCCAAGGCCGAACCAGGCAAGGTCGGCTGGCTGTCGATTGGCAACAAGGCCGCGCGCGAGGTCAAGACCGCGAATGGCATTTCCGTGCTGCCGGCAACCGAAAGCGATGCAGAAAAGGCCGCTGACGCCATCCGCAGGTCGATCGCACAGGCGCGCGCGACCGGCGGTCATGACCTCATCATTCTCGACGGCCCCGCGATGCCGCTCTCGGCTGCCGGCCGGAAACTGCTCGATAGCGCCGATGCGGTGGTGGCGGTGCTGCCGACCAGCCTCGACATCAATGACGGCATGGAAGAGATCCTGGCCGCACTCGGCGACGGCCAGCGCAAGCTCGTCGGCGTCGTGCTCGACGAACTTCTCCCCGCTGTTCAAACGCGCCAGCGAGGCAAACAATATGCTTGAGCGCCGCGTCAACCTTGAAGGTCGGGCCGCGACCGCCAACGTTCCACGGATCACCGTCGGCGGCCTCCGCATGGCCGCACTCGACCTGGAAGCAACCGCCGACTTCATGATCGAGGCGACCGATCCGCGTCACCGCATCGGCCGTCCGCTGTACCTGACCTCGGCCAACGGCGAAGTGCTGGCGCGCTGCTCGACAGAGCCGCAGACCGAGCGCCTGTTCCGTGCCGCCGACCTGATCAATGCCGACGGCCAACCGCTGGTGGCTGCCTCGAAGCTGCAGTCCTGGTTTCCGCTCCCCGAGCGCGTTGCCACCACGGACCTGTTCCATGTCGTCGCGCGCAAGGCGGAGATTGCCGGTCGCAGCTTCTACATGCTCGGCGCCAGCGAGGAAGAGAACGCCGCGGCGGTCAGGCGAGTCCAGAACCTTTATCCGAAACTGAAGATCGTCGGGTTCAGCCACGGCTACCTTCGTGGCGATGCGCTGCAAGCCAAGGTCGAAGAGATCAACGCGCTCGCACCGGACTTCCTGTGGGTCGCGCTCGGCGTACCCAACGAGCAGGCTTTCGTCGAGGCATACACGCCGCTGCTGACCAATGTCGGTGTCATCAAGACGTCAGGCGGCCTGTTCAACTTCCTCTCGGGTAGCCGCTCCCGCGCGCCGCAATGGATGCAGAGGCTCGGGCTCGAATGGGCCTGGCGCACCTGGCTCGAGCCACGCCGCTTGTTCTGGCGCTATTTGACCACCAACCCACGCGCCATCTATCTTCTGTTCAGCCGCAATCGGCCTCTCAATCGCCGACAAGAGCCGACAAAAGACATCCCGCCACGGTGATCCGCACTGCCTGGGCCCGGCAACAGAGGGCGGACCCCTCAAATTGCGCCAAGCAATCGCAGCCCTCACACGACGGCGCGCTTCAGCGGCAGCGCCACCGTCTCGTCCACACCGAGGCCCGCCTCAGGCTGGAGCGACGGCGCAAGCAACAGCTCCATGGGGCGCAGCAACTCGGCCATCTGCCTTGCCGGTAACGGCTTGGCGATCAGGAAGCCCTGCATCTCGTCGCAGCCATGGGTGCGCAGAAACGTCTCCTGCTCGGCGTTCTCGACGCCCTCGGCGACCACGGTCATGCCCAGCGCCTTGCCCATGCTGATGATCGCCTGCGCGATCGCCTGGTCCTCGGAATCGTGCGGCAGGTCGCGGACGAAGGAGCGGTCGATCTTGATGGTGTCGATCGGGAAATGCTTCATCAGCGACATCGACGAATAGCCGGTGCCGAAATCGTCGATGGCCAGGCGAATGCCGCGGCTCTGAATGGCGTCGAGCACCTTCAGCGCGCGTCCGACGTTGCGCATCATCATGCTCTCGGTGACTTCGAGTTGCAGCAGCACGGGCGACATGCCGGAGGCTACCAGAGCCTCGTCGACATCCTGCAACAGGTGCTCATCGGCAAATTGCCGCGGTGACAGGTTCACCGCCATCGAAAGCGGCAACAGGCCGCGGCGCTGCCAGGCCATCGCCTGCGCGCAGGCTTCTTTCAGCACCCAGCGGCCGATCGGCACGATCAGGCCGGTCTCTTCCGCAAGCGGAATGAACTGCGACGGCGAGACGTTGCCGAAAACGGGATGGTTCCAGCGCAACAGCGCTTCCACGCCGGTGATCTGACCGCTCGCCATGTCGACCTTGGGCTGGTAGTTCAGCGAGAACTGCTCGCGCTCGAGCGCCCGGCGCAGCGCACTCTCGAGTGAAAGACGCTCGATCGACTGCGTCGTCACCTCTTTGGAGAAGAAGCGATAGCCGTTCTTGCCGTCCTCCTTGGCGAGATACATCGCCATGTCGGCATTCTTGGTCAGCGTCTGCGCGTCGGAACCGTTGGCCGGATACATCGCGATGCCGATCGAGGCCGTGGTGTGACACTCGTGGCCGGCGAGTTCCATGGGCACGGCGAGCGTGGCCAGCAGCCCGGTCGCGATATTCTGGACGTCGTCGATCTCGCTGCACTGGTCGAGAATTACGACGAACTCGTCGCCGCCGAGACGTGCCACCACATCGCTGGCCCGCAGCGCGCCGCGCAGCCGTTTTGCCACTTCGAGCAGGAGCAGGTCGCCCGCCTCATGGCCGAGCGAATCGTTGATGACCTTGAAGCGGTCCAGGTCGATGAACAGCACCGCGAAACGGTGATCGCGGCGCTGCGCCACGTCGATCGCCTCACGCAGCAATCCGTTGAAGGTCTCGCGATTCGGCAGGTCGGTCAGGCTGTCATGCGAGGCAAGGTATTCGATGCGCTCGTCCGCCCGGTTTTTCTCGTCGGCGCGGTCGAAATTCTCCATCGCAAAGGCGACGTTGTCCGCCAGACGCTGCAACAGTTCGACGAATTCGGGCGTGAATGTGTCCTGCTCGATCGACATGTAGATCATGACACCGACCGGCTTGTCGTGCGTGATCAACGGGAACGCCGCGCCGGAGCGCGCGCCGCCGCCCTGGAGGACCGAATGGAAGGCGCTCACCCTGTGGTCGTTGACATAGTCGTTGCTGATGCAAGGCTGCCGGGTGCGGAACGCCGTGCCGCTCATGCCGCGGCCTTCGGGCCGGTCGGCGTCGATGGAAAGGCGAACGTTTCGCGTGGTCTCGGCGGACGGCCCCGCGGCCGCGACGGTTGCGAGCTGATCGCTGTCCGCGCAGGCAAGCGCGATGGTCGTCGAGGTGAACTTGCCGCCGGTGGAGGCGGCCTGACACACGAGCTCGAACAGCTCGGCGCGAGACTTCGCGCGCATGATCGCCTCGTTGGTGGCGCTCAGCGCCGCGAACATGCGGGTCAGACGCTCCTTCTGCGCCTCAGTGCGGGCCTTTTCTTCCGCGCGATTGAAGTTGTCGAGCGCAAAGGAGACGTTTTCCGCGAGGCGCCCAAGCAGCTCGACCAGATCAGGGGTGAACGCATTCTCTTCCGGCGCAAGAAACAGCAGAATTCCGATCGGTTCAGTGCCGTCGCGGAGCAGCGGAAAGCTGGCGGCCGCGCGCGTGCCATCCTCCTTCGCCTTCGCGTGCCAGTGCGTCGATCGAGGGTCACTCAGATAATCATTGATGACGCTTGGCCCGCGGGTTCGTAGCGAGGTGCCGATGATCCCCTCACCCTCGGGATGCCCTGGGGACACGCAACATGTACGCCCGGACATTCGCTCCTGAAGGCGCCCCTTGACCGCGACGACGCGAACGAGTTCGCGTGTCTCGTCAAGGATGCCGATCGTCGTCGAGGCGAACACATCGCCCAGCACGGCCGCCTGGCACACCACCTCAAACAGCTCCTCGCGTGTCTTGGCACGCATGATGGCTTCATTAGTGGCACTCAACGCCTCGAACATGCCGCTGAGGCGGTTGCGCTGCTTGTCGGCTTTGGCCTTCTCGTCCGCGCGATCGAAATTCTCGAGCGCGAAAGCGACGTTGGCCTGCAGCCGTTGCAGCAGCTCGACGAATTCAGGCGTAAACGTGCCGCGCTCGGGCGAGTTGAACACGAATACGCCCTCGATTCGATCGCCGTTGAAGAGCGGCAACGCCGCGGCGGACCCGATGCCGTTGCGGCGGGCATTGTCCGCCCAGGGCTTGATCCGGTCGTCGGACAGCACGTCGTTGCTGATGCAGGGCTGGCGTGTACGGAAGGCCGTTCCGGTCAACCCGCGCCCTTCGGGCACGTGGTCGGAAGTCGAGAATTTGAAGTTGCGCACAGAATCCGAATTCGGCCCGTAACAGGCGCTGACACGGAGCAACTCGGCCTGCGGATCGACCAGCGCGATGGCGGCCGAGGTAAATTTGGCGCCCTTCGCAGTTGCTTCGCAGACGAGGTCGAACAGCTCGGCCCGCGAGTGCGCGCGCAGGATCGCCTCGTTGGTCGCGCTCAGCGCCGCATACATGCGCGCGAGGCGCTCCTCCTCCTCGGCGATTCGCGCCTTCTCGGCCTCACGGTCAAAATTGTCGACCGCAAAGCAGACGTTCTCGGCGATGCGCAACATCAGCGCGACGATTTCCTCGTCCTTGGCCCAGGACCGGCTGAGGAAGGCGAGGATGACGCCGATGCTTCGGCCATGCTTGACCAGTGGCGCCGCGACCACGGCGGCGGCGCCCGTCACGAGATTGAGCTTCTCCCACGGCGTTCCCTTGGTACGGAGCGGGAGATCGCGCTCGACGATGGGCTTCTGGGTTCGAAACACCTCGCCGGAAATGCCGCGGCCGTAGGGATTCTCGGGGTCGGTGGAGTAACGCGTCCGCGCCACGATCTCAAGGCTCTCGCCGGTGCCCGCGACGGGCTGCAGCCAGTGCGAATCCGGCTCCTTCAGCAGCACGAAGGTCGCCAAGGACTTGCCGCCGTGCACGGAGGCGTCGCACACGAGCTGATACAGCTCCTGCTCGGTTTTGGCGCGCAGGATGGCTTCGTTGGTCGCGCTGAGCGCACCGAACATGCGATTGAGCCGCCCTGTCGCGCGCTCGCTGTTCTGCCGCGCCGTCTCGCGCGAGAAGTTCTCCAGCGCATAGGAAATGTTGGCCGACATGCGCCCGAACAGCGACACCATCTGCTCACTCAACGAGCCGGGCTCGCTGCGGGTCACGAACAGCACGCCGACGCTCTTGCCGTTGCACAGAAGCGGCAGCGCCGCCGCGGCGCCGATATTCGCCCTGATCGCGCCCTCACGCCACGCCAGCGAGCGGGGATCGTTCAAATAGTCGTTGCTGATGCAGAGCTTCTGGGTTCGGAACGCTTCGCCGCCGACGCCCGAGCCCTCCGGCGCGTCAGCTTCAGTGGTGATCTTGATCGCGCGCAGGCGCGCCACGTCGCCACCGCGCCCGGCGGCAAAGCGCAAGTGCTGACCGTCCGGCTCCACCAGGAACACGGCAACGGCCATGAAGTCCCCACTCGAAAACCCGGCGTCGCAGACCTTCTGGTACAGCTCGTCCGGCGATTTCGCGTAGAGGATCGCTTCATTGATGGCGCTCAACGCCGCAAAGGTGCGCGCGAGTGTCGTCGTCACGATCTCAACTCCGGGCATTTCTGCCTTGTTGTCCCTGCCCTTTTTATCAACGGGGATCGCCTAAGTGGTGGTTATTGCCGCAATGAAACCGCCAATCAGAGTGAACGAGCAGCGAATGACCGTTGAAAAACGTGCGGGAATACCGTCGCGCGGAGGGAATCTTCGAGCAAAGGCGTGCTCTCTCACGAATCTGCAGCCCTGTATTGGTTTACGGGAGATTGATATCGCAGCTCCGCTTTGAGACGATGGCGTCCAACAAACCGCCCCGTTAAGCGGGCGAAAAGCCGAGGAAACGCCATGCCTGTGGTCAAGGCCGACCGCCTCACGCGCGTCAGCGCTGCGCTGCTCCGTGCTGCCGGCGCCTCCGAGGACGAAGCGGACGCCGTTGCGATCGGATGCGTCAACGCCAACCTGGCCGGGCATGACTCCCACGGCGTGATCGCGATTCCCTCCTATATCGACCGCATCAAGGCCGGACACATCGTTCCCGGCGCCGCCTGGACCATTGTCCAGGAATCACCGACCACGACCGTGATCGACGGCCATTGGGGTTTCGGCTTCCACGTCAACGCCAAGGCCATGGCGCTGACGATCGAAAAGGCAAGGACAGCGAACGTTGCCGCCTGCACCGTGTTCCGGCAGAGCCATGTCGGCCGCCTCGCCGCCTATCCGCTGATGGCGACGCGCGAGGGCATGATCGGGATCGCGACAGCCGACTCGGGCCGCTCACCGAAGCACGTCGCGCCGTTCGGCGGCAGGGCGGCGCGGCTCGGCACCAACCCGATCTCGATCGCAGTTCCGTCCGACCTCGAAACGCCGTTCTATCTGGACATGGCGACCTCGGCCGTGGCCGCCGGAAAGATCCAGCTCGCGGTCGCCCGCGGCGAGGAGATCCCCACCGGTTGGATCATCGATGCCGGGGGACGGCCCACCACCGATCCCACCCAATACCGCAAGGGCGGCGCGCTGCTGCCGCTGGGCGGCACCGAGGGCTACAAGGGCAGCGGGCTCGCCGCGATGGTCGAGGTGCTCTGCGGCCTTCTCACCGGTCTCGGCTTCGGCGTCGAGCCGACGGGACGGCACAATGACGGATGCTTCATGGCGGTGTTCAACGTCGCCGCATTCCGCCCGCTGAACGAGTTCAGGCGCGAGGTCGCGGAGTTCGCGCGCTACCTGAAATCGACGCCGCCGTCGGAAGGCAGCAAGGGCGTCTATTATCCCGGCGAGATCGAGGGCCTGCGCGAACAGCAGCGTCGGCGCGACGGCATCGAAATCGAGGATGCGACCTGGGAGAAGCTGCGCACGCTGGCGCGCGACTACAGGCTCGACACCGTGCTTGATCTGTCCTGACACAATTCGGAGAACGGCATGAACCGGCAGATGGTCCTGGTCGGCTTCCTTCAGGCGCAGAACTGCACGAATCTGCCGAGCTCGTGGCGGCATCCGGACTCGCGCTCCGATTCGATGTCGGCGGATTATTATCAGGACATCGCGAAAATTCTCGAGGCCGGCAAGTTTCACATGGCCTTCTTCGACGATCGTCTGGCGATGCCGGACCGCTACGGCAATGACCACACCCACACCGTCGAATACGGTATCCGCTGCGTGAAGATGGATCCACTGATCGTGCTGAGCACGATGGGCATGGTCACCGACAAGCTCGGGCTCGGGGCGACCTGCTCGACCACCTACTACGAGCCCTTCGATGTCGCTCGCCGCTTTGCCACACTCGATCTGATGTCGGGCGGGCGCGCGGGCTGGAACGTCGTCACCTCGCTCAACGACGGCGAGGCGCTCAATATGGGGCGCGACTCCCATCCCGAACATGATTCCCGCTACGACAAGGCCGACGAGTTCATGGAGGTGGTGCTCGGCCATTGGGACACCTGGGAAGACGGCGCCCTCATCATGGACAAAACGAGCGGCCGCTTTGCCGATCCGAGCAAGGTGAAGCGGCTCGACCATAAGGGCGCAAACTTCAAATCGCGCGGGCCGTTCACCGTGCCGCGTTCGGATCAGGGCCACCCCGTGATCATCCAGGCCGGCGCATCCGGTCGCGGGCAGCGCTTTGCCGGACGATGGGGCGAAGTCATTTTCACCGCGGCCCGCAACCTCACGGCGGCCAAGGAAGGCTACGCGTCCGTGCGCAACGAGGCTGCCAAAGTCGGTCGCGATCCTGACGAGATGTTCCTCTGCAATCTGACGACGCCGGTGTGCGCGGCGACCAAGGCGGAAGCCGAAGACAGGATGGCGCTGATCAACAAGCTTCCGCTCGAGATCGATGCGCTGTCGCTGCTCGCCGAGGCGCTCAATTACGACTTCGCCTCCAAGCATCTCGACGCGCCGCTGACGACGGATGAACTGAAGAGCATGCAGGGTATTCTCGGCATCCGCGACGGCGTGCTGAAAAACTCCGGCAAGAGCAATCCGAGCGCGCGCGATTTCGTCACCTTCTCCGGCCGCGGCCAGGTGCAGGATGCCATGGTCGGCGGTCCCAGGGAGATCGCGGACAGACTGGAGGAAATGTTCGTCGAGCGCGGCTGCGACGGATTTGTGATTGCCGCGACCTATGTGCCCGGCTCCTATGCCGACTTCGTGCAGCATGTCGTGCCGGAGTTGCAGCGGCGCGGCCTGTTCCAGAAAGACTACCGCGGCAAGACGCTGCGGGAAAATCTCGGCTTGAGGCGGCCTGCCGCCGGCGCCTGGAAGATAAAGCCGCGCGATGCCGCGGAATAAGACGAGGACACAACATGCGCTGGCTGACATTCACCGCCTCCGGCAAAACCTCCTGGGGCCTGATCGAGGGCGACCAGGTGACCGCGATCGAGGGCGACCCCTTCAGCGAATGGCAGCGGACGTCGCGCACGCATCCGCTGTCGAACGTGAAGATCGAGCTGCCGCTGATCCCGCGCACCTTCTATTGCGTCGGGCTGAACTATCTGAAGCATCTGAAGGAAGCTGCCGACAAGGCCGGCACGGTCCCGGCCGTGCCTGATCGTCCCGAGATCGGCTACCGCGCCCAGAACGCGCTGATCGCGCATGACGAGGACGTCGTGATCCCGTCCTTTGCGACGGAGAAGATCCACTATGAGGGCGAGCTCGCCGTCGTCATCGGCAGGAAGGTGAAGCACCTCACCGAGCAGAACGCGATGGACTGCATATTCGGCTACACCATCGGCAACGATGTCAGCGAGCGCTCCTGGCAGAAGGCCGACCGCAGCCTGTGGCGCTCGAAGAATGCCGACACGTTCAAGCCGATGGGCCCGTGGATCGAGACCGAGGCCGATCTTGCCGGGATGGAGACCATCGTCCGCGTCAATGGCAGGGAGACCAACCGCTTCCACACCAACGATATGATCTTTGGCGTGGTGGCGTTCCTGGTCGAGTTGACCAAGTATTTTACGCTGTGGCCTGGCGATGTGATCTGGATGGGGACGGACGGCGCCTCGCCTGACATCAAGCATGGCGATGTCGTCGAGATCGAGATCACCGGTATCGGGACGTTGCGCAACCGGTTTGTGCGAGAGGGACAGCCGATCAGCTCGCGCCGCCCGATCGGCTCTTCACATGATCGATGAAGGCGCGCAGCTTCGGCATGATTTGGCGATGGCCCGGATAATACAGGAATACACCCGGCGTCATCGGCGAGAATGGCTCCAGCACGCGGACGAGCTTGCCTGCCGCGATGGCGCTGGTCGCCAATGGTGCGGGCACCTGCGCAAGACCCACACCTTCGATGGCGGCGCCGAGCATCGTGGGAAAATCATAGGCGATGAAAGGACCCGACACCGCAATCTCGACCGAACGGCCGTTGTCGCTGAGCGACCATGATGCGAGTGCGCCGTTCGATCGGCGCAATCGCAAGCAGGCGTGCAGACGCAAATCGTCCGGATGCTCGGGGCGGCCGGAACGGGCAAGGTAAGCAGGACTGCCGACGACGATGAGCGGTAGCGGCTTGGTCAGGCGCACTGCAATCATGTCAGGGGTGATGAACTGGCCCATCCTGATGCCGGCATCAAAGCCTCCGGCCGCGAGGTCGACCAGCTCCTCGCTGGCAGCCAGCTCCACCTCGATCTCAGGATAGGCCTCGCAGAACGAGGCGATCAGCGGCTCCAGCAGAATCGGGACGACCGAACGCGGCACGGTCAGGCGCAGCAACCCGGCCGGCCTCTGACCCAGCTCGCGCGCCGCCCCGCTTGCTGCGACCAGTTCCTCAAAGGCCGGTCTTGCGCGCTCGAAGAATCTTTCGCCGGCTTCGGTCAGGCCGACGCTGCGGGTGGTGCGGATGAAGAGCGCAGCCCCGACACGCGCCTCGAGCGACCGCAC
Source organism: Bradyrhizobium sp. USDA 4474 (assembly GCF_054057515.1). NCBI lineage: Bacteria > Pseudomonadati > Pseudomonadota > Alphaproteobacteria > Hyphomicrobiales > Nitrobacteraceae > Bradyrhizobium > Bradyrhizobium sp. USDA 4474. Next base: position 2,522,319 of record NZ_JBSRZJ010000002.1, read on the forward strand.
CGCCTGACTGATCGCCGACGGCGTCACGCCAAGTTCGGCGGCCGCCCGCCGGAAACTGCGATGCTGGGCGACGCTGAGGAACGCCTCGACACCGTCGAGCGCACCCTGCCTGACTGTGAAGTTCTGCTTCATAGCCCGTGAACATTATCGCGAATAGTCACCCACGGAAAGACGCTCTACATCCGGATTGCAAATGAGCCGCACCGGAGAAGCGAAACCGATGAAGGCAATCCGCAACGCCGTCCTGACACTCGCCCTCACATTGACAGGTGTTACCGCCATGACCGAACCATCCGCCGCCCAAGCACAAGCGCCGTCACCCACGACCACCGGGGTCATGGTCATCCTGACCGCCAAGCCCGGCATCACGAGGGAGCAAATCATGGCCGTGATGCCTGATGAAATCAGGCAGACCGTCCAGCTCTATCTCACCGGAAAAGTCCGTGAATGGTATTCGCGGTCCGACGGCCGCGGCGCCGTCTTCCTGCTCGATGCCAGGGATGTCGCCGAGGCTCACGCCACCATGGATGCGCTGCCGCTCGCGAAGCAGGACCTCATCGACCACGAATACATCGCCGTCGGCCCGCTCATGCCGCTCCGCCTGCTCATGACGAAACCCTGACCGGCCGCAGGCCTCCCCCATCCGACCTGACGAACCCCCGCAAGGACATCCGAACGTGCCACCGGACTTCAACCTTCCATTCGTTCTCAGTGTCGCAGGCGCCTTGTTGACAAGCGCGGTGGTGGCGTCTGTCTATGTTTGGCCGTTTGTGCGTGCGATGCCGCGCCACGATGCCCTGAGGCTCCTCGCGGCTTTCCACGCGTTCCGCTTCCTGGGGATGAACTTCATGGTGGCCGGGTTCGTCTCCCCGGAGTTGAACCCGGATTTCGCCCGCGAAGTCGGATGGGGAGATCTCGTCGCCGCCACACTCGCACTGATCTCAATGGCAGCGCTGTCCAGGCGATGGTCGATCGCCGTTCCCCTGGTCTGGATCTTCAACATCTGGGGCACGCTCGATCTCCTGAATGCGTATTACGTCGGCGCGACGCAGATTCAGAGCCCCGGCCTGTTCGGCGCCGGCATTTATATCCCGGCCCTTTACGTGCCTTTGCTGCTGGTCGGCCATGTCCTTGTCTTCATGCTTCTGCTGAAGCCGGACCGGCAGCACCGAGATCGTGACGCAACCGCCTGAAGGAATGCCGATGAACAGCAGCAGCATTTCCGCCGGCGTGGTTGCGCCGCATCCCGCCCGGCTCAGCCTGATCTACGCCGCCGTGTTTACGATCCTGTGGACCTGGTTGATCTACGCGTTGCCCGCACTTCCCGAAAGCGGGGTGCCGGCCGTGGGGGTTCGGCTGATCTCTTACGGCCTCCTCGCGCTCGGCTTATGGCTCGGCCTCGAACGCACGTCATTGACGCCGAAACAGCGCCAGGCGAGTTGGCTGTCCATCATGATTCCATTCACGCTATGGGCCACCGCAGCCTGGACAGCCGCCATCGACGGTGCGTTCCGCGCAGGTGCGTCCTCCCTTCCGCTGCTTCCCGCGGCGATGCTGCTGCCGGTGATCGTGGGCGCTCCCGTGCTGCTGATGTCGAAACGGATCGGACAGCTGCTCGACGCCATGCCGGCCACGTGGCTCATCGCCCTTCAGCTTTACCGCATCTTCGGCAGCCAATGGCTTGCCTATTGGCTGGGAGGGTCGCTGCCGGGCCTCTGGGCATTGCCGGCAGGAACAGGCGATGTGCTCACGGGCCTTTTCGCCATACCCGCGGCGATTGCCGTCGCAAGCGGAACGGCGGAGGGACGGCGCGCGGCGATCCTTTGGAATGTCCTCGGCCTTGCGGATTTCGCCGTCGCGATCACCTTGGGGATGATCATGTCGCCTGGCCCGTTTCAGCTGATCATGCCGCAGGGTCCGAGCATGGCTGTCGATAGCTTTCCGAATGTGCTGACGCCCGCTTTCGTGGTGCCAAGCTCGATCCTGCTGCACGCCCTGTCGCTGCGCCAGCTATTCCGTCGCCGCACCGCCGAGACGGTGTGAATGACGGCTGGGCGCGAACGAAGCATCCTCAAAACGGCAGCGCAACGCCGGTCTTGATTTCCTTCAGGACGACGTTGCTGCGGACGTAGCGGATGCCGGGGATGCGGAACATGAACTCGTCGAGGAAGCGGTTGTAGGCGACCATGTCCTGCACGACGACGCGCAAATGATAGTCCGCATCGCCCGTGGTCGCAAAACACTCCAGCACCTCGCGGCGCGTGGTGACGCGAGACACGAACTCGTCGACGAATTTGGCATCGTGCCGCTCCAGCGAGACGTGGAGGATGGCGGACATCGCGAAGCCCGCCTGCTCGCGCGCGACCAGTGCCGCATAGCCGCGGATGACGCCGCTGTCCTCGAGCGCGCGCACCCGGCGCCAGCAGGCCGAGGTCGACATGCCGACCTCATCGGCGAGCTGCTGGTTGGTGGCGCGGCCGTCCTTCTGGAGATGCGCGAGAATCCGCATGTCCTGATCTTCAATCATCGGGAGCCCTCAAATCGGTTAACTCTACCAGATTTCGGCTTTACAAGCAAAACCTCACCGATTTTACGCCCTGTCCGGGGATAGATAGGTAAGACCTACCAGCGCCCTGGGCTTACCCTGCGCCTATTCGGCAGGATGCCGCGCGAGGTCTGCCATGGACGCCATTCCGTCACTCGACGCCTACGAACTCTCCGACCGCTACGATCGCGCGGAGGGCCGCGTCTTCCTCACGGGCACGCAAGCGATTGTCCGCATCGCGCTCGACCAGGTCAGGCGCGACCGCGCTGCCGGCCTCAACACGGCCGGCTTCATCTCGGGCTATCGCGGCTCGCCGCTCGGCGGCATCGATCTCGAACTCTGGCGCATCCAGCAGCGGTTGAAGCAGGACCGCATCGAATTCCTGCCCGCGGTGAACGAGGACCTCGCCGCGACTGCTGTGCTCGGCTCGCAGCAGGTCGAGACCCAAGCCGACCGTGAGGTCGATGGCGTGTTCGGTCTTTGGTACGGCAAGGGCCCCGGCGTCGATCGCTCCGGCGACGCGCTCAAGCACGGCAATGCCTATGGCTCCTCGCCGCATGGCGGCGTGCTGGTGGTCGCCGGCGACGACCATGGCTGCGTCTCCTCCTCGATGCCGCACCAGTCCGACGTCGCCTTCATGAGCTGGTTCATGCCGACGCTGCACCCCGCAAGCGTCAGCGAATATCTCGAATTCGGCGAATACGGCTACGCGCTGAGCCGCTTCTCCGGCATGTGGGTCGGCTTCAAGGCGATCTCGGAGATCGTGGAGTCAGGCGCATCAGTCGCGCTGCGCCCGCGGCGCGCCTTCCGCACGCCCGACTTCACGGCGCCGCCGGGCGGCCTGCACTATCGCTGGCCCGACCTGCCGGGCCCGCAAATCGAGGAACGGCTGGAGGCGAAGAAGCACGCGGTCTACGCCTTCGCCAAGGCCAATCCGATCGATCGCCACATCTACGACGTCCCGAACGCCACCTACGGCATCGTCACCACCGGGAAGGCGCATCTCGATCTGATGGAAGCGTTGCGGCTGATGGGGCTCGACGAAGCCGCCTGTCGCCGCATCGGCATCGACGTCTACAAGGTCGGCCTGGTCTGGCCCTTGGCGCTGCACGACGCCATGGATTTCGTGAAGGGCAAGCGCGAGATCCTCGTGGTCGAGGAGAAGCGCGGCATCATCGAGAGCCAGTTCAAGGAATATTTCTACGACTATCCCGGCGCAAAGCCGGAGCGCATGGTCGGCAAGCACGACGAAACCGGTGCGCGGTTGATTTCGTGGATCGGCGAGCTGTCACCCCGTGCGCTGGCTGGCGTGCTCGCGCGCCGGCTCGATCCGATGTTCCCGGGCCTCAATCTTGCCGCACGCGCGGCCGCGCTGTTGCCCGAGGCCGCCCGCACGATCAACGTATCAGGCGCGACGCGCACGCCGTATTTCTGCTCAGGATGTCCGCACAACACATCGACAAAGGTGCCCGAGGGCTCGAGGGCGCTGGCCGGCATCGGCTGCCATTTCATGGCGAGCTGGATGGACCGCGAGACCTCGTCGCTGATCCAGATGGGCGGCGAAGGCGTGAACTGGGCGGCCTCGTCGCGATTTACCGGCCGCAAGCACGTGTTCCAGAATCTCGGCGAAGGCACCTATTATCACTCCGGCTCGATGGCGATCCGCCAGGCGATCGCGGCCAAGGCCAACATCACCTACAAGATCCTGTTCAACGACGCCGTCGCCATGACCGGCGGCCAGCCGGTCGACGGCCCCGTCAGCGTGCATGCGATCGCACACAGCGTGAGGGCCGAAGGCGTCGCGCGCATCGCACTGGTGTCGGACGATCCCACGCAATTCCTGTCAGCGGATCTGCCTGATGGCGTCACCATTCATCCGCGCGAGGAGATGGACACCGTGCAGCGCGAGCTGCGCGGGGTCGCCGGCGTCTCGGTCCTGATCTATCAGCAGACCTGCGCCACCGAAAAGCGACGCCGCCGCAAGCGCGGCGAGATGGCCGATCCCAAGCGCTTTGCCTACATCAACGATCTCGTCTGCGAAGGCTGCGGCGACTGCTCGGTCGAGTCCAACTGCCTCAGCGTCGAACCAAAGGAGACGCCGTTCGGCCGCAAGCGCCGGATCAATCTCTCGGCCTGCAACAAGGACTTTTCCTGCCTCAACGGCTTTTGCCCGAGCTTTGTCACCGTCGAAGGCGCCACACGCCGGAAGAAGAGTGCGAGCCAGATCGACGCGATCGGCCACGCGGCTACGCTTCCCCTGCCGCTCCCCACAACACTCGACCGGCCCTACGATCTACTTGTCACCGGCGTCGGCGGCACCGGCGTGATCACGGTCGGCGCGCTGATCGGGATGGCCGCGCATCTCGAACGCCGAGGCGTCTCGGTGCTCGACTTTACCGGCTTTGCGCAGAAATTCGGCCCCGTCCTGAGCTACATCCGGCTGGCCGCCAGCGCCGAAGCGCTGCATCAGGTTCGCATCGATCAGGGCGCGGCCGATGCGCTGATCGGCTGCGATCTCGTCGTCAGTTCCTCGCCCAAGGCATCCGGCACCTATCGCCGCGGCACCCGTGCCGCTATCAACACGGCGGAAATGCCGACCGGAGACGTTGTACGATTCCGCGACGCCGATCTCGCTTCGCCTGCCCGCCTGCGTGCGATCCGCCAGGTCATCGGGAACGACAATCTCGACAGCATCAACGCCAACCTGCTTGCCGAACTGCTGCTCGGCGACGCCGTCTACGCGAACATCATCATGCTCGGCTTTGCCTGGCAGCGCGGCCTGGTGCCGGTCTCGCTGCAAGCGCTGCTGCGCGCGGTCGAGCTCAATGGAGTCGCGGTCGAGCGCAACAAGCAGGCTCTTGCCTGGGGCCGGATCGCCGCCGCTGATCCCGATTTTCTGCCGAAGGCCAACGACCCGTCAAGGGCCGAGACGCTCGATCAGATGATCGCCCGCCGCGCCGACTTTCTCGCGGCCTATCAGAACGAAGCCTACGCGGCGCGCTACCGCGCACTCGTCGCGAAAGTTCGGAATGCCGAAGCAGGGCTCAACAGCGAGGCACTCACCGAGGCGGTTGCACGCGCCCTGTTCAAGCTGATGGCGTACAAGGACGAATATGAGGTGGCACGCCTGCACATGCAGAGCGGCTTCCTCGATGAGCTGAAGCGCGAATTCGAGGACGGCTTCAGCGTCCAGTATCATCTCGCGCCGCCGTTCCTGCCGGCTGGCCAGGACGCACGCGGCCGCCCGCGGAAGCGCGCTTTTGGCCAGTGGATCCAGATGCCGCTGGCGGTGCTAGCGCGGCTCAAGATCCTGCGCGGGACGCCATTCGATCCGTTCGGCTATTCCGCCGAGCGCCGCGCGGAACGCGAGCTGATGGCCTGGTACGAGGCCTTGATCGACGTGATACTCGCCAGGCTCGAGACCGCGCCTCTGACGGATCTTGCGGCCATTGCCGCAGCGCCGATGGACATTCGCGGCTACGGGCCGGTGAAGGACGCCGCAATCGCGAAGGTCAAAGCCGAGGTCGAGTCCTTGCTGGCGCAGCCATCGGATGCCCGAGCAGCCTGAGACGTGCGTCGACGAAAATAGGGACATCCACCGCGCCCCAGCCGAGGTAAGCTGGGGTGATCACCTTCGACGGGGGAACCTCATGCAACGCAGAACCGTTTCGCTCAATTCAACCATCGCCAGCCTCATCCTATCTACCGCCGCTCTACCGACAACCGCCGTTGCGCAACAGGCGCTCGATCTCGACCAGCTGACGATGACGCAGGCCGCGGCCGACATCTGCGCAGGCAAGGTCACCAGCAAGGCGCTGACATCGGCAACGCTTGACCGCGCCAGGGCCAATCCCAATCTCAACGCCTTCATCACGCTGGATGAGGCGGGCGCCATGAAGGCCGCCGAGGCCTTTGATGCGCGGCGCAGGAAGCGGCCGTGTCCGCCGCTTGGTGGCGTGCCCCTCGTGATCAAGGACAATATCGAGGTGGCGGGGCTGCCCTCCAGCGCCGGCACGCCGGCACTGAAGAGCTTCGTGCCGAACAAGGACGCGCCCGTCGCGGCGAGGTTGCGCGCAGCCGGCGCGATCATCATCGGCAAGACCAACATGCACGAACTGGCCTTCGGCATCTCCGGATACAATGCGGGCTTCAAAACCGGCACCGAGCCCGGCGTCCGCAACGCCTATGACAACAGCAAGATCGCGGGCGGCTCCTCCTCCGGAACCGCAGCCGCGATCGGCGCCCGGATCGCGACCGCAGGCCTTGGCACCGACACCGGCGGATCGGTCAGGATTCCCTGCGCGCTCAACGGTTGCGCATCGCTGCGGCCGACCGTCGGGCGCTATCCGCAGGAGGGCATCGCGCCGATCTCCCATACCCGCGATACCGCGGGCCCGATGGCCGCGACCATGACGGACGTGGCGGCGCTCGACCGTGTCATCGCCGGCGGCAACACGATCACACCTGCCGATCTGAAGCAGGTTCGCGTCGGCGTCGTGAAAGCGATGCAGGCCAATCTCGACGACGATACCGATGCCGCCTTCAAAGGGGCGATCGACAAGCTCAAGTCGCAAGGTGTCACCGTGGTCGATGTCGAGATGCCGCAACTCGCAGAACTCAACGGCAAGGTGAGTTTTCCCGTGGCAATCTACGAGGCCAACGCGGACATGGTCGCTTATCTCAAGCATACCGGCACCGGCCTCACGATCGAGGCCCTGGCCAAGCAAATTGCGAGTCCCGATGTGAAAGGCACCTATGATGGCCTGGTGATCCCGCACAAATTGCCCGGCCCGGACAACACGGTCGTTGACGGCAAGCCGGCCTATGACGCGGCGATCAAAACGGTCCGCCCGGCGCTCCAGGCGCTCTACCGCGACACGTTCGCGAAGAACAAACTCGACGCCATCGCTTTCCCAACCACGCCGAAAGTCGCGATCGACTCGAACCCCGATTCCAGCAGCCTGCCTAATTTCCTGCTCTTCATCCAGAACACCGATCCGGGCAGCAATGCCGGTGTGCCCGGCATCCAGATCCCGATCGCGCTAGGCGCTTCCAGCAAGCTGCCGGTTGGCCTCGAACTCGATGGGCCCGCCGCAAGCGATCGCCGCCTGCTCGCGATCGGAATGGCGATGGAGAAGGTATTCGGCCGCCTGCCGCCACCGACGCGTTAGGCTAGTCGTTGCGGCATGACCTGCGTCACCAGCGTCGCATCACGGCGGGCCAGACGAGGGACGCGCAAGCCTGGCGGGCAAACCGGAGCAGGGGAACCGAGTTCAGGATTTCCCGCGTCAGGCGTACGGATTGATCAGCTTCTGCTGCTCGGCGCTGTGATGCACGAGCATGTCGATGAAGGTCCGGACCTTCGCCGACAGATGATGGCGATGCGGATAGACCGCGTTCATCGACATCTCGACCGGCCGGTATTCCGGTAGCAGGCGCACCAGGCGGCCGGAATCGAGATCGTCACCGACCAAAAATCCCGCCGCGAGGCTGACGCCTGCGCCTTGCAACGCCGCCTCACGCAGGGCTTCGCCACTGTTGGTGATCAGATTGCCGGAGACGCGCACCGAGGCTGGCGTTCCCTTGCGGTCGAAGAAGCGCCACTCGTCGAAGGGGTAGTTGATGTGGCGCACGCAATTGTGCCCGGCAAGCTCTTCGAGGGTCTGCACGCGCCCATGCGCCTCGATATAGGAATGCGAGCAGCACAGCACGTGCCGCCAGGTCGCTAGGCTCCGCACGATCAGGCTGGAGTCGGGCGGCGCGATCATACGCAATGCGAGATCGAAGCCTTCCTCGATCAGGTCGACATTGGTCTCGCCCATGCGGAGATCGACCTTGACTTCGGGATAGGTCGCGAGGAATTCGACCATCACGGGCGCGACGAACGGGACCATGTGGGTGGCGGTGTGAATGCGCAACGTGCCGCGCGGCGTCGATTGCAGCGCGCCGGCGATGTCGTCAGCCTGTTCGAGATCGGTGAGGATCTGCGCCGAGCGATCGTAATAGGCCTTGCCGATTTCGGTGAGGCTCACTTTTCGCGTGGTGCGGTTCAGAAGCCGCACGCCGAGCCGGTCTTCCAGCGCCTGGACATGGTTGCTTACCATTGTCGTCGACATGTTGAGGCGGCGGGCGGCGGCAGAGAAGCCGCCGTTTTCGACCACGCGGACGAAGGCCGTGAGGCTGGTGAAGCGGTCCATGGCTCGAAGCTCCGATTATCCGCCATTGCTGGATAATGCTTCCATCAATTCCGGGATTATCACAACGGCCGGGACAACGCATGTTGCAGTCGTCAAGCAGCGCACTGTTCGAAACAGGCGCATGGAAATTCCGAGGGTGCGATATGTCGAACGCGGCCTATATTACTGAAACAACTGACGAAATTAACCTAAAACCGTCCCGCCGGGCGATCAAGCGGGCGGCCCTCGCGCTGGCTCTGGCGCTCGGCGTCGCTGCCGCCGGCGACTTTGGCTACAATTACCTGACCACCGGCCGCTACCTGGAATCGACCGACGACGCCTATGTGAAGGCCGATTCCACCATCATCGCCCCGAAGGTGTCGGGTTATATCGCCAAAGTCCTGGTCGGCGACAACGAGAAGGTCAAAGCCGGCCAGGTGCTGGCCAGGATCGACGACCGCGACTTCAAGGCAGCGCTTGGCCAGGCCCGCGCCGACGTCGCCGCCGCCGAAGCTTCGGTCCGCAACCTCGATGCCCAGCTCGAGCTGCAACAGCCTGTCATCGAGCAGAGCACCGCCGACGTCACCGCGGCCGAGGCCAATCTGAAATTCGCGCAGGAAGAGCGCGCCCGCTACGACGAGCTCATGAAGTCCGGCTCCGGGACGATCCAGCGCGCGCAGCAGACCGACGCGGCGCTCCGCGCCAGCAACGCGCAATTGCAGCACGCCAAATCGGGCCTGCTGGCTGCGCAGCGCAAGGTCGACGTGCTGACCACCCAGCGTGCGCAGGCCACGGCGCAGCTCGATCGCGCTCGCGCCGTCGCGGATCAGGCTGAACTGAACCTGTCCTATACCGAGATCACTGCACCTGTTGACGGAACGATCGGCGCCCGCTCCTTGCGCGTCGGACAGTACGTGCAGGCCGGCACGCAATTGATGGCAGTGGTTCCGCTCGACGCGGTCTACGTCGTCGCAAATTTCAAGGAAACCCAGCTCACGCATGTGCGCGCGGGCCAGCCGGTCGAGCTGCATGTCGACAGTTTCCGCAATCGCACGCTGCACGGCCATGTCGATAGCCTTTCGCCGGCCAGCGGACTTGAATTCGCGCTGCTGCCTCCCGACAATGCCACGGGCAATTTCACCAAGATCGTGCAGCGCGTGCCGGTGAAGATCGTGCTTGACGATCACAGCCTCACCGGCCTGCTGCGCCCCGGCATGTCGGCGGTGCCGACGGTCGATACCAAGGCGACCGTGGTGGCCGAGCGCGAGACCGCGAGGCGCGTTGCCGACAATTCGCCGCGTGCGAACGGCGGCTGACCCGGAACGTGGCAGGATCATCAAGTCTAGCGGGATGATCCTTCCCGGGCTTCCGGGATTATCGAAACCATCCGCCTAATGCATGCTGTCTCCGTATCCGAGACGAGGCTTCCATGAGCACGCTTCAATCGACCCTCGACGCCGCTTCCGCCACCGATCTCCCTGCCCCGGCTGCTGCTCCCGCCACGCCTGTTGTCTCTGCCAGAACGTGGATCGCGGTGATCGGCGCCACGCTCGGCGCGTTCATGGCGGTGCTGAACATCCAGATCGTCAACGCCTCGCTCGCCGACATCCAGGGCGCGATCGGCGCCGGTATCGACGACGGCGGCTGGATCTCGACCTCCTATCTGATCGCCGAGATCGTGGTGATCCCACTCTCGGGATGGCTCGCGCAGGTGTTCTCGATCCGGATCTATCTGTTGACCAACGCGGTGCTGTTCCTGCTGCTGTCCGCGGCCTGCGCGCTGGCGCAGGACCTGCCGCAGATGATCGTGCTGCGCGCCGTGCAGGGCTTTACCGGCGGCGTGCTGATCCCGATGGCGTTCACGCTGATCATTACCCTGCTGCCGCGTGCCAAGCAGCCGGTCGGCCTTGCGCTGTTCGCGTTGTCGGCGACGTTCGCGCCGGCGATCGGCCCGACCATCGGCGGCTATCTCACCGAAAATCTCGGCTGGCAATACATCTTCTACGTCAATCTCGTGCCCGGCGCGATCATGGTCGGCATGCTCTGGTATGCGCTCGACGCCAAACCGATGAAGCTGTCGCTGCTCGCGGAAGGCGACTGGGCCGGCATCATCACCATGGCGATCGGCCTGTCCGCACTGCAGACCGTGTTGGAGGAAGGCAACAAGGACGATTGGTTCGGCTCGCCCTTCATCGTCAAGCTCAGCGTGATCGCAGCCGTCGCACTGACCGCCTTCCTGATCATCGAGCTCACCGTGAAGAAGCCGTTGTTGAACCTGCGCCTGCTGGTCCGCCGCAATTTCGGCTTCGGCATGCTCGCGAATTTCCTGCTCGGCATTGCGCTGTACGGCTCGGTGTTCATCCTGCCGCAATATCTGTCACGCATCCAGGGCTACAATGCCGAGCAGATCGGCACTGTGCTGGCCTGGACCGGATTGCCGCAGCTCGTGCTGATCCCGCTGGTGCCGCGCCTGATGCAGAAGTTCGACGCGCGGGTCATCATCGGCGTCGGCTTCGTGCTGTTCGCGGGGTCGAATTTCATGAACATCTTCATGACCAGCGACTATGCCGCCGACCAGCTGCTGTGGCCCAATGTCGTCCGTGCCGTCGGGCAGGCGCTGGTCATGGCGCCGCTCTCGGCGGTCGCGACCTCAGGCATCGAGCCGGAGAATGCGGGTTCGGCGTCCGGCCTGTTCAACATGATGCGCAACCTCGGCGGCGCCGTCGGCATCGCGCTGCTCCAGACCGTGCTGACCAAGCGGGAGCAGTATCACTCCAACGTGCTGATGCAGTCGGTCTCGCTGTTCGAGCAGGCCACCCGCACACGGCTGGAACAGCTTACGCAATATTTCATGAATCACGGCGTGCTGGACCGTGCGGATGCCGCGCATCGTGCCTATGTCGCGATCGGCCATATCGTGCAGAAGCAGGCTTATATCCTCGCCTTCAGCGACACGTTCTATCTGCTCGGAATGGCGCTGATCGTGGCCCTGATCGCCGTGCTCTTCCTGAAGAAAGCTGGCCATACGTCGGCCGGCGGCGCCCACTGATCCCTCAACCAGCAAGGAGAACGACCATGAAACCCCGCATGAATTTCTACCAGGCCGCCCCCGATACGATGAAGGCGCTGATGGCATTGGAAGAGCAGATCCAGTCCACCGGACTCGAGAAATCGCTGATCGAGCTCGTCAAGATCCGGGCCTCGCAGATCAACGGTTGCGCCTTCTGCATCAACATGCACACCGAGGATGCGCGCAAGCGCGGCGAGACCGAGCAGCGCATCTATCTGCTCAACGCCTGGCGCGAGTCCCCGCTCTATACCGATCGCGAGCGCGCCGCGCTGGCCTGGACTGAATCCGTGACGTTGATTGCGGAGACGCACGCGCCCGACGACGTCTACGAAGAGGTTCGCGCCCAGTTCTCCGATGCCGAGACGGTCAACCTGACCGCGCTGATCGGCGCGATCAACGCCTGGAACAGGCTGGCGATCGCGTTCCGCTCGGTTCATCCGGTGAAGGTGAAGGCGTCGGTGGCGTAGGCGACAGGAACAGATCTGTCGGGTGGGCGAAGCGAAGCGTGCCCACGGCTTTTCAGCGAACTGGAGAGGTGGTGGGCACGGCGCAACAGCGCGTTTGCCCACCCTACCGCAGCCGAGTATGCGGCCTAAACCGCCGTCGCCTTGGCGAACTCCACATAGATCTCGCGCAGCCGCGTGGCCATCGGGCCGGGCTTGCCGTCGCCAACCTTCTTGCCGTCGATCGCGACCACGGGCTGCACGAACAACGAGGCTGAGGTGGCGAAGGCTTCCTTGGCGGCCAGGGCCTCCTCAACCGTGAAGGACCGTTCCTCGACGCGGAGCTGGCGCTCTTCGGCGAGAGCGACGACCGCCTTGCGGGTGCAGCCCGGCAGGATCGCATTGGAGTTCTTGCGGGTGACGATGACGTCATTCTTGGTGAGGATGAAGGCCGAGGACGAACCACCTTCGGTGACATAACCGTCTTCCAGCATCCAGGCTTCGCCGGCGCCGGCTTCCGCCGCGGCCTGCTTTGCCAGCACTTGCGCCAGCAGCGCGACGCTCTTGATGTCGCGGCGTTCCCAGCGGATGTCGGGCACGGTGATGACGTTGATGCCGGTCTTCGCAGATTCTGAGTTGATGATGTCCTTTTCCGAGGTGAACATCACCAGGCTCGATACGATTTCGGCCTTGGGGAAGGCGAAATCGCGGCCCTTGTCGGCGCCACGCGTGACCTGGAGATAGACGAGACCGCTCACCAGCTCGTTGCGGGCAATCAGCTCCTTCTGCAGCTCGGTGATGCGCTCGACCGTCTCCGGCAGCTTCAGCTTGATCTCGCCGACCGAGCGCTCCAGCCGCGCCAGATGCGAGGCGTTGTCGACCAGCTTGCCGTCGAGCACGGCCGAAACCTCGTAGATGCCGTCGGCAAACAGGAAGCCGCGGTCGAGCACCGAGATTTTCGCGTCCGAAAGCGGGACGAATGAGCCGTTGACGTAGGCGATCGAATCCAAGGCGGGTCTCCAGCAAAAAGGGATTTGGCGCCTTATACGCCAGTTGCGGGAAGCGATCACCCCTCGTTTCGTCATTCCGGGGCGGCGCGAAGCGACGAGCCCGGAATGACGTTGGAAATCAGTGCGACAAAATCTTGGACAAGAACTTCTGTGCGCGGTCGCTGCGGGGCTTGCCAAAGAAATCGTCCTTCAGCGCGTCCTCGACGATCTCGCCGCGGTCCATGAAGATCACGCGATTGGCGACCTTGCGGGCAAAGCCCATCTCATGGGTCACGACCATCATGGTCATGCCTTCACGGGCGAGATCGACCATGACGTCGAGTACCTCGCTGATCATTTCAGGATCGAGCGCCGAGGTCGGCTCGTCGAACAGCATCGCGATCGGATCCATGGCGAGAGCGCGCGCAATGGCGACGCGCTGCTGCTGGCCGCCGGAGAGCTGCGCTGGAAATTTCTTCGCATGCTCCTTCAGGCCGACGCGATCGAGCAGGGCCATGCCTTTGGTCATCGCCTTGTCGTGCGCCCGGCCCAGCACCTTCTCCTGGGCCAGGCAGAGATTGTCGATGATTTTCAGATGCGGAAACAGCTCGAAATGCTGGAACACCATGCCGACGCGCGAACGCAGCTTCGGCAGATCGGTCTTGGGGTCGTTGACCTTGACGCCGTCGATGCTGATGTCGCCCTTCTGGAACGGCTCCAGTGCGTTGACGCATTTGATGAGCGTCGACTTGCCCGAACCGGACGGGCCGCACACCACCACCACCTCGCCCTTGGCGACGCTCGTGGTGCAATCGGTCAGCACCTGGAAGGTCGGGCTGTACCATTTATCGACGTGGCTGATTTCGATCATGACGGGCCCTAGCGAAGGATGGCGATGCGCGACTGCAGGCGGCGGACGCCGTAGGACGCGATACAGGAAATGGTGAAGTAAACGACGGCAGCAAACAGGTACATCTCGACCAGACGACCGTCACGCTGCGCGACCTTGCTGGCAGCGCCGAGGAAATCGGTGATCGACAGCACGTAGACCAGCGAGGTGTCCTGAAACAGGACGATGGTTTGCGTGATCAGCACCGGCAGCATGTTGCGGAACGCCTGCGGCAGCACGACGTAGCGCATGGTTTGCGCGTAAGTCAGGCCGAGCGCGCTGGCCGCGGCCGGCTGTCCCCGCGAGATCGACTGGATGCCGGCGCGCATGATCTCGGAGAAATAGGCGGCCTCGAACATGATGAAGGTGATGAGCGAGGACGCGAACGCACCGACGCTGATCGGCCGCGAGGCGCCGGTCAGCCACTGTCCGATATAGGGCACCAGGAAGTAGAACCAGAAGATCACCAGGACCAGCGGCAGCGAGCGCATGAAGTCGACATAGAGGCCGGCGATCCGCCCGAGGGTCTTGTAGCCCGACAGCCGCATCAGCGCGAGCGCCGTGCCGAAAACCAGGCCGCCGAGCGCGGACAGCGCCGTCAACAACAACGTGAAGCTCATGCCCTCATAGAACAGATAGGGCAGCGCGCGGACGATGACATCGAAATCGAAATTGCCGAACATCGCGCTATTTCCCCGTGATGTAGCCGGGGATCGCGACGTAGCGCTCGAGGAAGCGCATCGCGGTCACGACGACGGCGTTGACGAGGAGATACAGAAGCGTGGCGGCGGTGAAGGCCTCGAACACCTGGAACGAGAATTCCTGCATCGAGCGCGCCTGTCCGGTCAACTCGAGCAGGCCGATGGTGATGGCGACCGCCGTGTTCTTGATGGTGTTGAGGAACTCGGAGGTCAGCGGCGGCAAGATGATGCGAAACGCCATCGGCAACAGCACGTAGCGATAGGCCTGCACCGTCGTCAGCCCGAGCGCTGTGGCGGCCATCTTCTGCCCGCGCGGCAGCGAGCCGATGCCGGCCTGCAATTGCACCGCGACGCGCGCCGACATGAAGAAGCCGATGCCGATCGCCGCGGTCCAGAACGGCGCATTCGGCAATTGCTTCAGCCAGAGGCCGGCCGATTTCGGCAGCAGCTCCGGCAGCACGAAGAACCACAGGAACAGCTGCACCAGCAGCGGCATGTTGCGGAAGAATTCGACGTAAGCGAAGCCGAACCAGCTGGCGGCTCTCGACGGCAGCGTGCGCAGCACGCCGACCACCGAGCCGGTGACCAGCGCGATGATCCAGGCCAGCAGCCCGGTTTCAAGAGTCAGCTCCAGTCCCGACAACAACAGGTCGAGATAGGTGCCGGTCCCCATCGGGTTCGGCTGGAAAAAAATTCCCCAGTTCCAATGGTAGTTCACGTGTCCCCCGCGCGAACGCGCCCTTCAGAGATGGTCGTTGGGCTTCCATGCAAATGTCCGACCACTCTGGTGTCAAGAGTGGTCGGACATGATCCCGACCGCAAGGTCGAGATTGATCTTACTTGTAGTCGTCCGGATTCGGCGAGTCCGAGGGCTTGGCGAACTCGTGCTTCAGCTCTTCCGACATCGGGGTGTTGAGGTTCAGTCCCTTCGGCGGGATCTTCTGCATGAACCACTTGTCGTAGATCTTCTCGCCCTCGCCGGAGGTGTAGAGCGCTGCGGTCGCCGCATCGACCACCTTCTTGAACGGCGCGTCATCCTTGCGCAGCATGATGCCGTAGGGCTCGGGCTTGGAGAACGCGTCCTTCGAGATGACGTAGTCGGACGGCGACTTCGAGCCGGCAACGAGGCTCGCGAGCAGGATGTCGTCCATGACGAAGGCGACCGCACGGTCGGTTTCCACCATCAGGAAGGCTTCGGCGTGGTCCTTGGCCGGGATGATGTTGGCGCCGAGCTTCTTCTCGACATTGGCTTCGGTCAGCTGCTTGATGTTGGTGGTGCCGGCGGTGGAGACCACCGTCTTGCCTTTGAGGTCGTCGATCGACTTCAGCCCGCTCGACTTCTTGAAGACGTAGCGGCTGGCGGTCAGGAAGTGGGTGTTGGTGAAGGCGACCTGCTTCTGGCGCTCGGCATTGTTGGTGGTCGAGCCGCATTCGAGGTCGATGGTGCCGTTCGCCATCAGCGGAATACGGGTCGCCGAGGTGACGGGATTGAGCTTCACCTCGAGCTTGTCGAGCTTGAGCTCCTTCTTCACGGCATCGACGATCTTGTAGCAGATGTCCATCGCGAACCCGACGGGCTTCTGGTTGTCGTCGAGATAGGAGAACGGGATCGAGGAGTCGCGGAAGCCGAGCGTGATGGTGCCGGTGTCCTTGATGTTCTTGAGCGTGCCGGTCAGCTCCTCGGCCCCTGCCTGGCTGACGGCGAAGGTCGCGGCGAGCGCGAGCCCGATGCTACGGAAATGTTTCACTTTTTTGTTCCCCTTTCAGGATGATGCGGCGAGATGCAAGCACAAATCAGGCCGGATTAGAATGTGACTTTCGGCTGGATGCCGGCTCAGATGAGTGGCCCGGGTAATTCCCCGAGATCCCAGAACAGCCCCGCCATCACCGTCAAGGCCTCCTCCGTCAATGGCAGCAGGATGTGCTCATTGGGCGCATGCTGGGAGCAGCCGGGATAGGAATGCGGGACCCAGATCGTCGGCAGGCCCAGGACTTCCGAAAACACGTCGTTCGGCAGCGAGCCGCCGAAGTTTGGCAGCACCGCCGGTGCCTTGCCGGTGGTGGTCTGCACTGATTCAGCCGCCCATTCGATCCACGGGCTGTCGAAATCGGTGCGGGAGGCGGCAAAGCTCTGGGCCGCCCGCACCTCGACCATCGGAAAGCCCTTTGCGACGAGGTGCGCGCGGACGGCATCGATCAGGCCATCGACCTTGGTGCCCACCACGAAACGCAGTTGCAGCACGGCATTGGCATGGCCGGGAATGGCGTTGGCCGGCTTCTCGATATTGCCCGAGGACATCGCCAGTACTTCCAACGTGTTCCAGGCATAGAGCCGCTCGGCCGCGGACAGGCCGTCCTCGCCCCAGTTCTCCGCAAGCTGTGGCTCGTCCTCGGTCGGAACGACCTGCACATCGGCCAGATAGCTGCGGATCTGGTTGGTCAGTCGCGGCGGCTTCAGCGCCTCGAGCTGAAGCCGGCCATGGCCGTCGACCAGCGTTGAAATCGCATTGACCAGGATGGTCGCAGGGTTGGCGAGCACGCCACCCCAATTGCCGGAATGATGACCGCCGTCTCGCAGGTTGACATCGAGATGAATGCGGATGCCGCCGCGGCAGCCCAGGAACAGGGTGGGCCGATCCGCCGACAGCCGCGGCCCATCGGAGGCCATGAACAAATCGGCCTTGAGCGCGTCGCGGTTGAGCTCGCAGACCTTGGCAAGATCAGGCGAGCCGATCTCCTCGCCCATCTCGACGATGAATTTCGCATTGAAACCGAGCTTGCCGCCACGAGCTTGCCGCACCGCGCGGAGTGCGGCCATGTTGATGCTGTGCTGGCCCTTGTTGTCGGCAGTGCCGCGGCCATAGAGACGAATGCCTGATGTCGTCGTGCGCCAGGGATCGCGGCCGTCGCGCCACTCGCCTTCCATGCCATCGACGACGTCGCCATGGCCGTAGACCAACACGGTCGGCGCCGACGCATTCTCGTGATGCTCGGCAAACAGGAACGGCGACTTGCCGCTCGGGGATTCGACCAGGCGGCTGCTGAAATCGAGCGCGGCGAAGGAGGGCATCATCTCCTGCTCCAGATAGGCGCGCAGCTCGGCGCCCCGCGACGGATTCTGGCTTTCGGTCTTGAAGCCGACGCGGCGGTCCAGTTCGGCGAGGAACGCACCGGATTTGAAGTCGTCCCGGGCGCGGGCGATGGCGTCGGCTCTGCTCATTCGTTTCGCTTCAACTGATGGAACGAGGCAACGTAGCGGACTACGCGGGCGCTCGAAAGTGGCGGGGACCGGCGATTTCCTTCTTGCTCTCTTGAGCCTGGCTTGCCAAGTGCAGACGTGCCGCGGATTTTGGCCTTGCCAGACGCAAGTTATATGCAAGAACGTCGCCAGGTTGGGGCGCACGTCTATCATTCGAAGAGCGCTCAGTACAGGGCGCCGAGGGACCAGCATGGCCAAGCAGATCAGGCTCAACGCATTTGCGATGAATTGCGTCGCACATCAGTCACCGGGACTCTGGACCCATCCGCGCGACCGCACCGCCGAATATAACCGCCTGCCCTACTGGATCGATCTCGCCAGGACGCTGGAACGGGGCCGTTTCGACGGCCTGTTCCTGGCCGACGTGCTCGGCGTCTACGACGTCTATGGCAGCAGCCCTGACGCAGCCTTGCGCAATGCTGCGCAGACGCCGTCGAACGAACCGCTGCTGCTGCTTTCGGCGATGGCGGCGGTGACGAAAAACCTCGGCTTCGGCGTCACCAGCAACCTCTCGTTCGAGCCGCCCTATCCGTTCGCCCGGCGGATGTCGACGCTTGATCATCTCACCGAAGGCCGGATCGGCTGGAACGTCGTCACCGGCTATCTCGACAGCGCCGCACGCGGCGCCGGCAAGGACAAGCAGACCGGGCATGACGATCGCTACGACATCGCCGACGAATATATGGAGGTGGTCTACAAGCTCTGGGAAGGCAGCTGGGAGGATGATGCGGTGCTGCGCGATCGCAAGCGCGGTATCTTCACCGATCCCAGCAAGGTTCATCGCATCAATCATGAGAGTGCGAATTACCGCATCAACAACACCATCCATCTCAGTGAGCCATCGCCGCAGCGTACGCCGGTGCTCTATCAGGCCGGCACCTCGCCGCGCGGCCGGCAGTTCGCGGCCAAGCACGCCGAATGCGTGTTCATGTCGGGACCGTCAGCCAAGATCATTGCGCCGCGCGTCGCCGCGATCCGCCAGGAGGCTGCCGCACTCGGCCGCAACCCGGCCGAGATCCTCATGTTCAACATGATGACGATCATCCTCGGCAACACGGAAGCCGAGGCCGCGGCGAAATATGCCGACTATCGGTCGCATATCAATCCGGAAGGCGCGCTCGCCTTGATGTCGGGATGGACCGGCATCGACTTCTCCGGCTACGAGCTCGATCAGCAGGTCCGTCACGTCCAGAACGATGCCGGCCGCAGCGCCCTGGACAACGTCACCCGCGGCGATCCCGACCGGGTCTGGACCGTGCGCGATGTCATCGAGCATGTCGGCATCGGCGGAGCGGGCCCGGTCGTGGTCGGCACGCCGGAAAGCGTCGCGGACAAGATCGAGGACTGGTTCGAAAAGACTGACGTCGACGGCCTCAACGTCGCCTTTGCGATCTCGCCCGGCGATTTCGAGGATATCTCGGACATGCTGGTGCCGGAGTTGACCAGGCGCGGGCGGTACAAGAAGGAATATGCTCAGGGGACGCTGCGGGAGAAGCTGTTTGGTGGCGGACGTGCAAGGCTGGATGCGCCGCATCCGGCGGCGGGGTATCGGGTGGGCAAGAAGGGCTAGGCGGAAAGTTGCGCCACACCCCGGGCTGTCGTCCCTGCGAACGCGGGGACGACAAGTGGCTACACTTTCCCGTCCACCATCACCTCGATCAGCTTCGTTCCGGGCCTGCCAAATGCCGACGCCAGCGTCGCTTTCAGCTCGCCGGGATCGCTGATCTTGATCGCCTCACAGCCCAGCGCCTTCGCGACACCCGTGAAATCCACCGGAGGATCGGCGAAATCCATGCCGACGTAATTATCGTCACCATGGAAGGCGAGCAGCCGCTGCTTGATGATGCGGTAGCCGCCGTTGTTGGCGATGACGACATTGAGCGGCAGCTTGTGATGCGCCGCCGTCCACAGCGACTGGATCGAATACATCGCGCTGCCGTCGCCGGAGAAGCAAACCACGGGGCGATCCGGATTGGCGATGCTGGCGCCGACCGACGCCGGCAGGCCCCAGCCGATGCCGCCCGAGGCGAGGCCGTGATAGCCGTAGCGGTCGCGATGCGGGCGCAGCGCCGTGACCTGGCGGCTGGAGGTGAGGCCTTCGTCGACGAGGATGGCATGGTCGGGCATGGCGTCGACCATTTGCAGCACGAGATAATCGGGATCGATCGGAGAGCGGCCCGCGCTCTTGCCGATCTGCTCAATCAGCGCCGCGCGGCGCGCGGTCCAGTTCTTCGGCGCGAGCTCGGCAAGGCGCTGCCCGGCGCGGCTCGCGAGCGTCGCACCGCCCATCTCTTTCAGCACCGGGATCAGCGCGCGCAGCGTTTCCTTCACATCCGCCTTCAACGCGATCTCGGCACCGTAGTTCTTGGCGATCTCCCAATCGACAAGGCCGATCTGGACGATGCCGAGTCCATCGGGCAGCGCATCGATCTCGCTCTGGACGGACATGCGCAGCGGATCGCCGCCGAGCGCGATCAGGAGATCGTAGGGCGCCAGCGTATCGCGCGCGAGCTTCTGTACACGCGCAAGCGTGCCGATGAAGCTCGGGCTCTCCGACAGGAAGTGCGAGCCATAGGGCGTCGAGGACTGGTAGGCGGCAGCACCCAGCAGCTCGGCGAGTTCGGCGGCCTCTTTCAGAGCGTCGCTCTTGACCACCTCGTCCATGGTGACGATGACGGGGCGCTCGGCCTTCAGCAGCCGCGCGGCAAGCGCCCTCAGCGCCTCGTCTGATGGCTTTGTGCGCGCGTCGATGCGGGTGGAGCAGCCGAGGTCGATGCCGGCCTCGCTGTTGAGGATGTCGCCCGGCAGCGAGATGAACACCGGCCCGGTCGGCGGCGTCATCGCAACCTTGGCGGCGCGACGCACGATGCGCGGCAAGTCCTCCAGCCGCGTCACCTCGACCGCCCATTTCACCAGCGGCTCGGCCATGCGCACCAGCGGACCATAAAGCACGGGCTCCATCAGTCCGTGGCCCTGCTCCTGCTGTCCCGCGGTGAGGATCATCGGCGTGCCCGTGAACTGCGCGTTGTAGAGCGAGCCCATCGCGTTGCCGAGGCCGGGCGCGACATGGACGTTGCAGGCGACGAGCTTTCCGGAGGCCCGGCTATAGCCGTCCGCGATCGCCACCACCAGGCTCTCCTGCATCGCCATCACATAGGTGAGGTCGGGGTGATCCTTCAGAGC
This sequence comes from Bradyrhizobium sp. USDA 4474, assembly GCF_054057515.1. Taxonomy (NCBI): domain Bacteria; kingdom Pseudomonadati; phylum Pseudomonadota; class Alphaproteobacteria; order Hyphomicrobiales; family Nitrobacteraceae; genus Bradyrhizobium; species Bradyrhizobium sp. USDA 4474. The sequence continues at coordinate 2,543,574 of NZ_JBSRZJ010000002.1, forward strand.
ATGCATGATCGGCAGCTCGGTGGTCCCGGGATTGCCGAACAGATGCGTGATGCCTTCGTCCTTGAGCAGCGCGAGAAAGGCGGAGCGGCCCGTGATCTTGTTCTTCATGTTTCCTCCAGGAGCGGACGTTGCCGCAAGGACGGAAGCATGATGGCCGAAATCTTGGCGTACGCGCAAGGAAGCGCGGTCATGGCTGCATTGCGAGGGAGCGGCGCTACATCTCCTCGCGCCCCAATTCGAACGGATCCTCACCGCCCGCGCGCTTCTTCTTTTTCGAGCGCTGCCAGACCACACCGCGAAAGCCCTTCAGCGGCACCAGCGGCTCGCCGGTATAGGCCCATTCCTGCAACTCCTCGATCGCGATGTGATAGAGCGGCTGGCGGCCGGTGCGCTCCTTAAACAGCGCGCGAGGAATGTTGACCATGTGGGGACCGCGCGGGCGCTCATAGGCGATCGGCGTGCCGCAATGCGAGCAGAAGCTGCGCGCCGTCCTGGTCGCCTTGTCCTCGTAGCGGGTCAGCGCTGTCCGGCCCGACGTGATGCGAAACCGCTTCTTCCAGCTGCCGACATAGGTGGCATAGGCGGCGCCATGGGCGCGGCGGCTGGCGGCGGAGTGATCGTGCCAGGCCCATCGCGCAGGGACGTCGATCTCGAACGTGACCTTGCCGCACAGGCACTGGCCGGTGGCGGTTCCTGCGGCGACTGCGGCTTTGGCCATGATGGTCTCTCCGTCGTCATTGCAAGCAGCTCGGGACAAAATTGCGTAGCAATTTTGCGCTGATGCGACGAAGCAATCCAGGCTGTTTCTGCGGAGGGGCCCTGGATTGCTTCGCTGCGCTCGCAATGACGGAGTTTGTGGGTCCGTCGGAGTCACATGCTAACCCCGTAGCCCGGATCGGGCGAAACGCAATCCGGGAATCTCGACGGTGGGCACGAAACCCGGATTTCGCTTCGCTCCATCCGAGCTACGGCCGCGTCACGCCGGCGTCAGCTCGCCATAGACGGGATAATCCGTATACCCCTTCTCCTCACCGCCATAGAACGTCGCGCGGTTATATGGCGCAATCGGGTAATCGTGCTCGAGACGCCGCGGCAGATCGGGATTGGAGATGAAGATCCGGCCGAACGCGATGATGTCGGCATGACCGTCCGCGATCGCCGCGTTCGCGGTCTCGCCGGTAAAACCACCTGCCGTCATCAGCACGCCGCTGTAGTGTGGACGGAACAGCACCATGGCGGAGGGCACGTTTTCCCAATGGACGTCGGCGCGGCCCGCGCCGCTCGAGCGCGGCTCGATGAAATGCAGATAGGCGAGACCGAGCTTGTCGAGCGCTCTCACCACGTGGGTGTAGAGCGGCATCGGATCAGGCTCGGCGGAATCATTGGCGATGCCGTGCGGCGACAGCCGCACGCCGACGCGGTTCGCGCCCCAGACGTCGATTGCGGCCTGCGTCACTTCAAGCAGCAGGCGCGTGCGGTTCTCGATCGAGCCGCCATATTGATCGGTGCGCTGATTGCTGCGCGACTGCAGGAACTGCTCGAGCAGATAGCCGTTGGCGCCGTGGATCTCGACACCGTCGAAGCCCGCGGCGAGCGCGTTCTTCGCGCCCTGCCTGAACGCCTCGACGATGTCCTTGACCTCGCCGGTCTCCAGCGCGCGCGGCGTCTCGTAGTCGGCGAGCTTGCCGTCGGCGGTCATCGCCTTCATGCCTTCGGCCCTGATCGGAATCGCCGACGCCGACACCGGCATTGCGCCGCCATGATAGGAGGAATGCGAGGCTCGGCCGACATGCCAGAGCTGGAGAAAGATGATGCCGCCCTTGGCATGCACGGCATCGACCACCTTGCGCCAGCCGGACACTTGCGCCTCCGAATAGATGCCGGGCGTCGCCGGGTTGCCGCGTCCTTGTGAAAGGACCGGCGACGCCTCCGCGATGATGAGGCCACCTTCCGTCGCGCGCTGGCCGTAATATTCGGCGTTGAGCGGCCGTGGAGCAAAACTGTCGCGCTCCGCCCGCATCCGGGTCAGCGGTGCCATCGCGACGCGATGCGCAAGCTTGTACGGACCGACCTGCAAGGGTCTAAACAACGCCTCGAATTTCATGGGAGCCCCGGATATCTCGGAAAGGATGCGGATCATATAGCGAGGGGCGGTCACCGGAAGGGCGCCGCCCCATGAAAACCGGATATTCGTTCGCGCCGCACGCGGCAGAGAACAGCCTTACGCCGTCTTGATCCAGACGGCCTTCACGTTGAGATATTCCTCGACGTGCTGCTTGCCGGACTCGCGGCCATAGCCGCTCATCTTGTAGCCGCCGAACGGCACGGCCGGGTCCATCGCCTGGTAGCAATTCACCCACACCGAGCCGGCGCGCAGGCGCTTCGCGACCGCATGCGCCTTGGTGACGTCACGCGTCCACAGACCGGAGCCGAGGCCAAACGTGGTGTTGTTGGCACGATTGACCAGCTCGTCCATGTCCTTGAACGCGATTGCGGAGATGACGGGACCGAAAATCTCCTCCTGTGCGATCCGCATGTTGTCCTGGACGCCGGCGAACACCGTCGGCGAGACGAAGAAGCCTTTGGCAAGCGCGCCTTCGGTGACGCGGCCGCCGCCGGCAAGCGCGCGTGCGCCCTCCTTCTGGCCGACGTCGAGGTAGCCGGTGACGCGCTCGAGCTGCTGCTCGGAGACCAGCGGGCCGATCTGCACGTTGGGATCGAGGCCGTTGCCGACCTGAAGCTTCTTGCCGAATTCGGCGACGCGGCCGACGAATTCCTCGTAGATCGCCTGCTCGACGAACAGGCGCGTGCCGGCGCTGCAGATCTGGCCCGAATTGGCAAACACCGCCATCGCAGCACCCGGGACTGCCGCATCGAGATCGGCATCCGCGAACACGATATCAGGCGACTTGCCGCCGAGCTCGAGCGACACGCGCTTGAGATTGCCGGCGGAGGCGCGAATGATCGACTGGCCCGTGACATGCGAGCCGGTGAAGGCGACCTTGTCGACATCATGATGCGAGGCCAGCGCGGCACCCGCGGTCTCGCCGTAGCCGGGCACGACGTTGATGACACCGGGCGGAACGCCGGCTTCCATCGCGAGCTCGGCGATGCGCAGCGAGGTCAGCGGCGCCTCTTCGGCCGGCTTGAGCACCACGGTGCAGCCGGTCGCGATCGCCGGGCCAATCTTCCAGATGGTCGCAGTGAGCGGCCCGTTCCAGGGGATGATGGCGCCGACGACACCGATCGGCTCCTTCAGCGTGTAGGAGAATATCTCGCCGGGCAGCGAGTTCTCGATCGTCTCGCCGTGGATCGCCGTGGTCTGGCCGGCGTAATAGCGCAGCATGCCGACGGCGCGCAGGCGATAGGCCCGGGTGCGGCTGAGCGGCGCGCCCATGTCGAGCGTGTCGAGCTGCGACAATTCGTCGAAATTCTTCTCGACGAGATCGGCAAGCCTGAGCAGAAGGTTCTGGCGCTCGAACGGTTTGACCTTGCTCCAGGGCCCTTCGAAGGCGCGCCGGGCGGCGGCGACCGCACGATCGATGTCTTCCTTGTCGCCCTCCGCCACGGTTGCGAGCAGCTCGCCGGTGGCGGGGTTATGAGTCTCGAAACGCTTGCCGGAAACAGCATCCACCCACTTCCCGTCGATCAGCATCTGCTTGTAGGACCCGTTGGCGAACGGATGGCGCGTGATCGGAATAGCCTGCGACACAGCCATGGCTGCACTCCCTGGGTAGGTGATTGATTGGGTTCGATCTGGGCGGGATCGTTGATCCGAACAGAATACAGCGGCGCTGGAAAGGCGTAAAGTCGATGCGGAACGAAGACCTCCCATGCCGACTTGTGCAGGGTCGCGCGAGCGCCATGTCATAGCTCCATCACGAGCCAGTCCCGGAGAACAGCCATGCCACATCCTGTCATCGCCAAGGGCAACGTCGCCGTCGTCACCGGCGGCGCATCCGGCATCGGTCTTGCCGCGGCAGCCGCGTTCGCGCGCGCCGGGATGAAGGTCTGCATTGCCGATCTCGACGAAAACAGGCTGGCCGAAGCCGCAACAAGACTGTCATCGATTGCAGGCGCGGCTCATGTGATGACATCCGCGATCGACGTCAGCCGAATCGAGAACGTGGCGGAACTGGAACGCGCCGTAGGCGCTCATTTCGGCGGCACGGACCTGCTGATGAACAACGCCGGTATCCAGCCGGGCAGCACGCTGTTCGGAGAGCCTGACAATTGGCAGCGGATCATCGACGTCAACATGTGGGGCATCATCAACGTCGCGCGCATCTTCGCGCCCAACATGATTGCGCGCGGCAGGCCGGGCCTGATCGTCAACACCGGCTCCAAGCAGGGCATCACCACCCCACCCGGCGATCCCGCCTACAACGTCTCCAAGGCTGGCGTGAAGGCTTTTACGGAAGCCCTCCAGCACGAGCTGCGCAACACGAAGGATTGCCGCATCACCGCGCATCTGCTGATCCCCGGCTTCGTGTTCACCGGGCTCACCGCCAAGGGCCGCACCGAAAAGCCCGACGGCGCGTGGACGCCGGAGCAAACAGTGGATTTCATGATTGCGCGGCTTGAGGCCGGCGATTTCTACATCCTGTGCCCTGACAACGACGTGCCGCGCGCACTCGACGAGAAGCGCATATTGTGGGCCGCCGGCGATATCGTCGAAAACCGCCCGCCGCTGTCGCGCTGGCATCCGGATTACACGGATAAATTTGCCAAGTTTGTGAAGGGAAGCTAGGCGGACCGCCTTACAGCGTCTCTTGCTGGTGCCCACAATTCTTGCAGGCGAATTTGACCCTGCTCTGGCCCTTTTCCGCCTGCACCCGGTTTGGCGCGCCGCATTTGCCGCAGACCGCCTCAATACGGGTGGTGCCCTGCTTCACGACGACGGTCTTCTTTTCCATCGATTCGCGGATCAGGCGCTCGGCCTCTTCACGCAGGGATTGTTTCGACAAAGCTCGTCTCCGCCCTTGAAAGCGCGAGAGCCATAACGCACTTGCGGCTGAATCTCAATCGGCAATGCCGCCCTAGACGTCGACAATCACATAGGAGTCTTCGACATGTACCGGAAACGTCTCAGCGACATAGGGCCCCTTCTGCAATTCGTCGCCGCGCTCCACCGCAACCGGATATGAGCGAATCCTGACCCGTGTCGGGTCGAACCAGGACTGGCCGTTGCGCATGTCGAACTCCCAACCGTGCCACGGGCAGCGCAGCATCTCGCCGACGCGTGATCGCTCATACACGCCGGGCTCTGGCGAAGTCAGCCGCGCCACGCAGGCTGCCTTCTCCAGCGGCGCGCCCTCGTGAGGGCAGCGGTTCAACAGCGCGAAGAACTCGCCATTGACGTGGAACACGACGATGTCGCGCCCGGCAATATCGACGACCTTGTTGCCCCCGGGCGGAATCTCTGATGTGGACGCGACGATGTGACGGGCCATGTGGATCAGAGCTTGTAAACCGCGCGGGCGTTGGTGCTGAAGATCTTCTTCCGCTCGGCCTCGGTCAGCGGCGTCTTGAAGGCGAAACGCGGATCGTCGAAATCCCAGTGTGGATAGTCCGACGAGAACAGCAGACGATCGATGCCAACCCACTCGATCAGCGAGCGCAGATGCCGCGCCTCGTCGGGCTCGTCGATCGGCTGGGTCGTGAACCAGAAGTGATCACGGACATATTCCGACGGCCTGCGCTTGAGATGCGGCACCTCGCTGCGGAAGCGCTCGAAATGTTGGTCCATGCGCCACACCGCCGAGGGAATCCAGCCGAAGCCGCCCTCGATGAAGACGATCTTCAGCTTCGGAAACCGTTCCGGCACGCCCTCGATCACGAGGCTGGCAAGTTGAGCTGCGATGGTGTGCGCGTTCGACTGATGCTCCTCGACATAATATGACGGCCAGCCGCCGCCGGTCGGCGCATGGCCGCCATAGCCGCCGACATGGATGCCGAGCGGCAGGTCGAGCGCCTGCGCACGCTCGTAAATCGGCCAGTAGCGGCGGCGGCCGAGCGGCTCGTTGGCGCGCGGCGAGACGTTGATCTGGATGTATTCGCCTGTTCTGGCGCAACGCTCGATCTCGGCGATGGCGAGGTCGACCCCGTCCTGCCCGACCAGGATCGAGGCCTTCAGGCGCGGATCGCGGTGCGACCAGAACGCCAGTTGCCAGTCGTTGATGGCGCGCTGGATCGCGGCGCCGAATTCCAGGTTCTGCTGCGAGAAGATGAAGAGATCGAGCACCTGCAAGATGCCGAACTCGACATCGAGCGGATCGAGATGCTGCTTCTGCATGAACGCGAGATCGGAGCCCGGCGGCCCGCCGGTCGGCGGCCAGGCATCGCGGCGCGCGATCAGCGGTGATGACCGCGGATAGGGTGTGGTGAAAAGATAGGGCGTGCGCAGATGGCTGCCATACTCCCTCAAGTGCTGCTGCCATCTTTTCGGTAGGAACGCGTTGAGGTCTTCGAACGAATGCAGGCTCGGATGCACGTCGCAATCGACGATGCGCAGCTTTGATGCGACGGGCTTCGCGTCGTCACGCAATGGACGGTCGATGACTTCACTCATACGAACCTCCTGAACTAATTGAGCTTCAACCGCGGAAATGTCTCCAGCGGATTGTCGACGCACATCTTGTCGATGACGCTCTTCGGAAGATGCGGCGGGATGGGATCGTCGCCATCGAATTGCCAGTGCGGATAGTCGGACGCGAACAAGAACATTTTTTCGGAGCCGATCTGGTTGATGATCTCCTCGACGCTCCTGGCATCGCCGGGCGCATCGAACGGCTGCATGGTGACGCGGAAATTGTCGCGGATGATCGCGGCGGGTTCGCGCTCGACCCAGGGCACCTCGACGCGGACGCCGCGCCAGGTCTTGTTGGCGCGCCACATAAAGGCGGGCAGCCAGCTCACGCCTGATTCCATGAGCACGACCTTGAGACCTGGGAACTTGCCGAACACACCCTCGTAGATGAGGCTCAGGATCTGGGCCTGAAACGCTTGCGCCTCGACGAAATAGTACTCGTAGCGGTGCGATGGCCAGCCGGCCGAGCTCGGCGCTTGCCGATACTGCGTGCCGGCGTGGATCGCGAGCGGCAGCTTGTATTTCTCCGCGAGCTGATAGACCGGCCAGAAATGCCGCCGGCCCAGCAACGTCTCACCCTGCGCCAGCACCAGGATGGAGACGAAGCGCTGGTCGCTGGCATGACGCTCGATCTCCTCGATCGCGAGGTCAGGCGCCTGCATCGGAACCACGATGGACGCGCGCAGGCGCGGGTCACGCGACAGCCATTCGGCCGCAATCCAGTCGTTGATAGCCTTGCAGAAGTCGGCCGCCATATAGGCGTCGAACACGGCCTGCGCGCCGTACAGCACGTTGAGGATCGCGTGGCTGGAGCCCAGCTGGTCGAAGGCGCCCTTCTGCACCATGGCGAGATCGGAGCCGGGTTTGGCACCGTTGGCCGGCCGCCAATCGGCGCGGCCGGTGAGCGGCATGCTCGGCGGATAGGAGGTGAGATCGAGGCCGTCGATGGCGCGGCTCACCACCTGCTCTTTCCAGTGATCGCTGAGATACGGCCGCAGCGTCGTGCGCGTGCCTCCAACCGCCGGGTGGATATCGCAGTCGATCCGCGTCACCGCCATGGATGCTTCCTCGGGCAATCTTTATCGGCGGCGTTCTCTGCACCGCCCGTGCAGAGTGCTCCGAGCCGAACCGACGCGCAAGGGCGCAGCGCTGCGCGATCCGTCATGCCTCGGTTGCATTTCGCAATAGCGATATGGCGTCAGGTCGCCATCATCAAAATGCGCTGCACCAGCGCGATCGCAGCCTCGGTGGCGGGAACGGCCGACGTTAGGGGAACTGCGAGCACCGAGCTCACCAGCCGGAGCACGGTGAGCAGCACCGCGTGCCGGCGCGCTTCACCACTGCTGGCGGCGATCAGCATGACAGTGACCACGAGAAGTGCGCAGAGCGCGCCCAGCTTGACCGGCACTCAGGCATAACGCACCGAAATCGCTGACGATGAAGAGCGCGAAAGCGGCGGATGCTGCGGCATCCGCCGCCCCTCTTCCATGTTCTCCGCTCAAGCGGCCTTGGAGACCTCCATCAGCAGCCGCTCGGCCTTGGCGTCTTCGATGCGGTTCACGAGGCGGCTGCTCTCGTGGTTGTCACGCACGGTCTTGGTCAAGGTGACGCAGGTCTGGACCAGCATCACGATGCCCATGGCGAGATAGCCCTTCATCCAGAGATCGATCGGCAGGAAGAAGACGCCGAGGGCAACGAGGAAGGCGGAGGCTGCAAAGGACGCGTAAGTAAAGGTCACCCAGGCGCCGCTGTGGGGTTGGCCGTTCTGGTTCATGGTCGTCTCCTGTTGGATCTGATGATGAGTGGGCTTGAGTTCATGCAGTCGGTGTGCGCTTGGACTTCAGCCGCGCCAGCACGTCGTCCGCGGTTGTCTTGAGCCGCGGGCCAAAGCCCTGCTCGGCGAGCTTCTCGGCGGTGGCGAGCGGACCGGTGGCCGCGTCGAGCTCGACCAGGGCGTCATCGGCGGCCTGGGCCTCGATCTGCCGGTCTCGCAGACGTCTCAAGGTGCTCTCCGCCTCCGGTAGCGTCGATTCGCAAGGACGCGCCGCCTCAATGCCGCTGCGGCGAAGCGAGCGTACCGCCTCCGAGGCCCGCGCAACACGGCGGCCGCGATCGAGCTCCGTGATGCGAGCCTGCGCGTTCGCGACATGCCGCTTCAGCCGGGCAATCTCGTTGGCGAACAGCGCCCTCGCCGTCAGCGCCGCGTCACGGTCGGCCTCGAGGCCCGCAATGGACTCGGCCGCCTCCTTGGCGAGATCCTCGCGGCCACCATCGAGCGCCGCGACCGCCCGGGTCTCGAGGTCGGCGATCCGGGCGACAGTGGCTTCGAGCTTGCGACCTTCCTGCTGGTCCTGCGCGATCGCCAGCGCCAGCGTTCGCTTGCTGCGCTCGACGGCCGCGGCCGCATCGCGCATCTGCTGGTCGAGGATCAGCAGGGCCGTCCGGTCCTCCAGCTCCTCGCCTGCGGCGGCGACGCTGCCGCGGAAAAGTGTAACGACGGTCTTGAACATTGTCCGCTCCCTGTTATGAGCATTGCTCACGTGCTTTGTAGCATACCTTGAGCGTTGCTCAAGATAAATTTGAGCAACGCTCACATCCCTGGTTAATGAATGTCTAAGACACTGGAACGTCGAGAGAAATTACGGACAGATCTGATCCAGGCGGCGGAGCGGATGATTGCTACCCGCGGATTGGCGGGCCTGAAAACCCGCGATCTTGCCAGCGAGATCGGCTGCGCCAACGGGGCAGTTTACAATCTCGTTGCCGATATGGACGAGCTGATCCTGCGGGTCGGCTCGCGCACACTGCATCGACTGGACGACGCGCTCAGCGCCGCGGAAGAAGCCGGTGAGCCCTCGCCGCGGGAGAGGCTGGTCCGCATTGCCATCGCCTATTGCGATTTCGCCGCGGAAAATCTCGAGCTCTGGCGCGCGCTGTTCGAACACCGTATGGAGGCCGACAAGATCGTTCCGGACTGGTCGATCCACGACCAGATGCAGCTGTTCCGGCACATCTATGCGCCGCTCGCCGCGCTGTTTCCCGAACGCAGCCAGGAGGAGCTCGGCATCACCGCGCGCAGCCTGTTCTCGGCCGTGCATGGCATGGTGGCCCTCGGACTGGAGCAGAAGCTCGTCGCCGTGCCGCTGCCCGCGCTGCGCAAGGAAATCGCGGGCCTGGTGCGCGCGATGATCGACGGACTGATCGCACGGGCCGCGTAACGACGAGAGCGCGCAGCGAGCGGCGGCTGACTAAAATTTCGCCTGTCGCATCGCGACCAGGACGCTTAGCCTCCGCTTCCCGTGTCCTCTCCCCTCGCCTTTCGGAGCTCCTATGACCCTCCTCATCCGCGGCGGCACCGTCGTCAATCACGATCATTCGCGCCGTGCGGACGTGCTGATCGAGGGCGGCAGCATCGTCGCGGTCGGCGCGTCGATCCCGGCTCCCACCGGTGCGGAGATCATCGACGCCGGCGGCGCCTACGTCATTCCAGGCGGCATCGATCCGCACACCCATCTCGAAATGCCGTTCATGGGCACCGTCACCGCCGATGATTTCGAATCCGGCACGAAGGCGGCGCTGGCGGGCGGCACCACCATGGTGGTGGATTTCTGCCTGCCCGATCCGGGCCAGTCGATGCTTGCGGCCTATCAGGAATGGCGACACAAATCCGAGAAGGCCGCGACCGACTACGGCTTCCACATGGCGGTGACGTCATGGTCCAAGCAGATCTATGACGAGATGGAGACCGTGGTCAAAACCTACGGCATCAACACCTTCAAGCATTTCATGGCCTACAAGGGCGCGCTGATGGTGAACGATGACGAGCTCTACAACTCGTTCGCACGCTGCGCCCATCTCGGCGCGATGCCGGTGGTGCACGCCGAAAACGGCGATGTCGTCGCGCTGATGCAGGAGGCGCTGATCGCCCGTGGCGTCACCGGCCCTGAGGGGCATGCCTATTCGCGGCCGCCGGAGGTCGAGGGCGAAGCCACCAACCGCGCCATCATGATCGCCGACATGACGGGCACGCCTGTCTATATCGTGCACACAAGTTGCCGTGAGGCGCATGAGGCCATCGCGCGGGCGCGGGCGGCCGGGAAGCGCGTCTATGGCGAGCCGCTGATCCAGCATCTGCTGCTTGATGACCGCGAATATCAGAACAAGGACTGGGATCATTCGGCGCAGCGCGTGATGTCGCCGCCGTTCCGGGACAAGTCGCATCAGGACAGCCTGTGGGCCGGCCTCCAATCCGGCTCGCTGCAAGTGGTCGCGACCGACCATTGCGCCTTCACCACCGAGCAGAAGCGCTTTGGCCTCGGCGACTTCAGGAAGATTCCCAACGGTACCGGCGGCCTCGAAGATCGCCTGGCATTGCTGTGGACCGCCGGCGTCGCCACGGGGCGACTGACGAAGGAGGAATTCGTTGCGGTGACCTCGGCGAACATCGCCCGGATCCTGAACATCTATCCGCGCAAGGGCGCGATCGCGGTCGGCTCGGAGGCCGATATCGTGGTGTGGGACCCCAAGGCGACGAAGACCATCAGCGCGAAGCGGCAAATGAGCCGGATCGATTACAACGTGTTCGAGGGCTTCGCCTGCACCGGCCAGCCCGCCGCAACGCTCTCGCGCGGTCGCATCGTGTGGAAGGACGGCGATCTGCGTGCCGAGGCGGGCGATGGGCACTATGTCGAGCGCCCGGCATTCTCGCCGGTGCATATCGCCAACTCGACCTGGAAAGAGCTGACCGCCCCGCGCGGCGTGGCTCGCGGAGCGGTGACGCCTTAGGATCGCGACCCTTCTCGACCGGAAACGAAAGTTCTCGTCACGCATCAGCGCGCGAAAGGCTGACCGGCCAAGCCAGTGACGTGTGACGCCTGCTCGATCGGAAGGCCTCTTCCCAATCGCGCCGCACTCGCACGCAGCATTTCCGCATCGAGCTTGCCCTGCCGCGATCCATCGAGAGCGCATCCAAAGATCCGGTAGAACTGCGCGCCATCATAGGCGACCAGCAGCAGGTCTACGCCGGCGTTGCGCGCGACCTCTGGAAAAGAGGAATAGCCGACCACGAAGTGGGGACCGAGCCGACGCGCTTCGGTCGCGCTGGCGCCTGAGCACATCGTGCTTGCGCAGCTCGAAGCTGAGATGCGCCACCGCCATCAGCATCGGCGGCAAGCACCGGAGCGTGACGAGCAGCTTGCCGGAGCGACTGTGACAACGCCCGCGGCGAAGCCGCAGAATGGCAATCGCGATCTTGCAATGACAAGCGCGATGTTTCCAACACCGCGCAGCGGGAGCAGATAGGGATCGTTCTTTTCGCGGCCGCGAATGCGAAGAGAGGCGCGCCGAGCCAGAGCAGGATGAGGCCGAGACGACCGAGGAATTGCATGGTGCATCACGTCCGGGGAGTGGCTGATGCTTCGCACCTATCAAAGCGATTCGCGTTCCGCGAGAGCCGTGAGCGGGCCTGCAAGAAATCTGCAAAAGACTCCTGAAACCATGCAGACGTTGATCCGGGCTTCTGCACAAGGGCCATGCAGATTTCCTGATGCCACTCATCACGAAAGGTCATCTGCACATGACGAGCCCGGCTACGACGATCGCTGCGGAGATCCAGCCGATCAGGCATTTCTCGATTCCGTATCAAGGGCGCGGCCGAGCTTCTGCAGGATTCCTGTGAGGGCAAGGCCGAGGGCCTGACGCCGGCCGAGCAGCGGACCTTCATCGCCAACATCCTGTCCGATACCCGACGGCTCGAGGCGATGGCGCAGCGGCTGCGCGAGTTGGCTCGTGCCGAAAGCCTGCAGCAGAACGAGCGCCCGGATCTGGCGCGCCCGTGATCGCCGACCTGAGGAGCCGGTTTCCGGGCAGCTCCGGGGGGGGCGTGGCCTTCGAGCTTCGGTTTCCTGCGAGCTAGATCCCAAACACCCAGGCGGCGACAATGGTGCCGATGGTGACGAGACCAGCGATGGTCCAGCCGGCGGCATATTCCAACTCAGGATGACCGGTCGCCCGCATGATCTCCGCCGGGTCGGCGGTATGCTTCTCTGCCATGACAGCCTCGCGCTTTACTCCAGCGTCTATGGATAAGTCGCACCAGCCGCCAACAGGTTCCATCACGGACGCGCGAACGGCGAAAAAGTCGAAAACAACCCCATGCAAAGTAGAACGACCTCGCCGGAATGCGGCGGGGTTGCGCTCGCCAGACGCCTGGCGCGCCGGAGCAAACGTCATCCCTGCGCAACTGCGAGATTGGCACGGCGGGATCGAATTTCGAGAGCCTGGGCAAGCCGAGCTGCACGATCGACCCCAATGCCTTCGGGCAGACGGACGGCAGCCGCGCCGACTGCACGTCCAGCCGCGGATTAAAACAAAGAACAGGCTCAGGGTGCCGTGAAAACGCCGCAAGACCAACCAACAAGAGAAACCAACAAAGTAGTAATGTGGCAAATTGAAAAGACCGGCCAAACCGGCCCGCCAATATGAATTGCGCCAGCCCCGGCAACCTCATGATGAAGAATTGTCTGGTATTTTTGCTTCTCCTGACCGTGACCGCGGCTTCTGCGCATGGCCTGTTGCCGGTGCGGCCACCGTCCGATCTTGTCCTGACAGGCCTCACCGATAGCGACACGACTGCCGGCGGCGTCGCGCGGCTGTGCGAGCAGGTCACCTTCGCGCGCGGCCTGCGCTATGGTGACAGCGAGGCCAATGTGCTCGACGTCGCGACCAGCGAGGCCACCAAGGCGGACACGCCGCGGCCGGTGCTGCTGTTCGTGGCGGGCGACACGTTCACCGGCGACCGCGGCGCGCCGGAGCTGTCCCGCGACATCCAGGACGAGGCGATGTGCTTCGCCGCGCGCAACGGCATGATCGGGGTGCGCGTGAATTATCGCCTGGCCCCGGCGGCGACCTGGCCGATGGGCGCGACCGACGTGGCAGCGGCGCTGTCGTGGATCCACGGCAATATCGACCTGTTCAACGGCGATGCCCGCGAGATCGTCGCAGTCGGCTATGGCGCCGGCGCATTCCATGTCGCGAGCCTCTTGGCGCATCCCGAGTTGCAGGCCGACCGCGCCGATCTCGCTGCCGTGGTGCTGGTCTCCGGCATCTACCGCGCCGGTAAGGATGCCAGCGACAGCGAGAAAGCCTATTTCGGCGCTGACCCCGCTCAATATGACAAGCGCTCGGTATTTCCCGGTATTCTCAATGTCGAGGAGCCGATCTTGCTGGCCTGGGCCGCCAACGATCCCGCGCATCTCGTTGCACAAGGCGAGACGCTGAAGAAAACGCTCTGCGGCGCCGGCCACTGCCCGCGCACCACGCTGCTGCGCAGCCACGACGGCATCGCCGCGGCGTTCGGTTTGGACGGCTCCGGCGACAGCCTCGCGGAGCCGACGCTGCTGCTGGTGCATCAGTTGGAGGCGCGCGGGCTGCCGTAGCCGCGGCGCGGCGACGTGTCTCAGCATTTCCCGCGCACCCCTCTCAAGCCCGTCAACACGTCTGCCGCTTCCTCTCAGGGTGCCACAGGATTGCCAAACGCTTGACGTAGATCAAGTTGCCTTGGTGCAGAACGAGCCGACTTCGTTGGGGGCCAGCGACAAGGTGTCGAGCATGCGCGTCACCGGCAGACTGTTGTTCGTTTTGATCGCCGCGCTCGCTTCGCTGGGGGCGATGTCGCAGCAGCGTTCCGAGCAACCCAGCTCCGATCCCGGATCGGACAAGGACATCCGCATCGGCAACATCGTGCCCTATTCGGGGCCGCTCTCGGAGTTCGGCGCGATCGGCAAGGCGGAGGCCGCCTATTTCGACATGATCAACGATCGCGGCGGCATCAACGGCCGCAAGATCCGCTTCATCAGCCGCGACGACAATTCCGATCCCGCGACAGCGCTGCAGTTGACCCGCGATCTCGTCGAGAAGGACAACGTGCAGCTGATGTTCGGCTCATTCGGCACACCAGGCAATCTCGCCACGCGCTGGTACCTGAACGAGAGGAAGATCCCGCAGCTGTTCGTCGCCTCCGGCGACGAGGAGCTGAGCCAGGCCAGGGCGTTTCCCTGGACCATGGGTTGGCAACCGCCCTACCGGTCGGAGGGACGCATCTACGCCAATTACATCCAGGCCTATTATCCCCGGAAGAAGATCGTCGTTCTCTGGCAGAACGACCAGTTCGGCCGGATGCTCTACAAGGGCATCCAGGAGGGGCTCGGCGACCTGAACCGCCAGGTCCTGGTCGACGTCGCCTTCGACATCAACGACGAGCATCTCGAAGGGCACGTCTCGATCCTCAAGCGCGCGGATGCGGATATCTTCGTCTTTCTCGGTGTGCCCTCGACCGCGGCCAAGGTGATCCAGCTGGCGGCCTCGCTGCACTGGCACCCGGTGTTCATCGTCAACGACGCCTCCGCCTCGATCGCCAACGCGATGGCGCCCGCGGGCCTGGAGAATTCGGCCGGGGTGATCTCGGCGGCCTTCCTGAAGGACCCGAGCGATCCCGCCTGGAAGGACGATCCGGCCATGAAGGACTGGTTCGCCTTCATGGACAAGTTCTATCAGGTCGAGAGCGCGAACAGCAGCGCGGCACTGTACGGCTATGCCGCGGCCGAGGCCCTGACGCAGGTTCTGAAGCAATGCGGTGACGACTTCTCACGCGAGAACATCATGCGCCAGGCGGCGTCGCTGCGGAATTATCACCCATCGGTGGCGCTGCCCAACATCAGGATGAACACGTCGCCGGACAGCTATCTGCCGATCAAGCAGATGAGGCTGGTACAATTTGATGGGCGCTCGTGGCAGCCGTTCGGCGCGGTGATCGAGACGGCGTTCACGGAAGGGGCGGCAAGGTGAGGTGACTTATTTCACGATTGTATGCGGGCTTGCTCCGCCGGCGATGCGCTCGCAGAGCGCGGCGGGTGAGGGTTCTCAGCAGGGAGGGACATCATCCACTTTCCCGATGCGGAGGCACCCCCTCCCCCGCAAGCGGAGAGGGAGCGCACCTGGCCCTCGGCAACGTCCGGGTTCAATAGGATCTCCCCCTCACGCCGGATTCAGCGACGGCCGCGCGCTCTCCAGCAGCGAGCGCACGCGCGCGGCATCGCCTGATTTCACCACGGCGGGATCGAGATAAAGCTCGAGGCCCGGCGCGCGCTCGGTTATGACGCCGCTCCGCCGCATCGTTGAGCGCGTCCAACCCAATGATGATAAGTCGCGGCAGACGCCTTTTCGTTTCATGACGAATGTCTAAGATCGCTCATGAACCTGCATTCACACCGTGAGACCCCATGACCGAGACCATCCGTATCACGCGCTTCAAGGCGCGCCCCGTGATCGTGCCGATGAATTTGCCGCTGAAGACCTCGACCGGCGCGGTCGCGCAGGCGCCGCTGGTGCTGATCGACTGCGAGACCGACCAGGGCGCGGTGGGCCGTGCCTATCTGTTTGCGATCACGCCGTCGGCCCTGAAGCCGTTGACCGCGATGGTCGCGGAGATGTCGCAGCTCGTCGCCGGCGACGAGCTGCTGCCGTTCGAGATCGAGCGCAAGCTGACCCAGCGCTTCACGCTGCTCGGGCTTGCCGGGCTGCAACGGCTGGCGCAGTCCGGCATCGACATGGCGGCGTGGGATGCACTGGCACGTAGCAGAGCCCTGCCGCTGGCGCGGCTGCTCGGCGGCGCGCCGAAGCCGGTGAAGGCCTACAATTCGAAGGGGCTCGGCATCATGCCCGTTGGCGCCGCGGTGGAGGAAGCCCACAAGCTGCTGGCCGAAGGCTTCCACGCCGCCAAGATCCGCGTCGGCCGGCCCGATGCGCGGGAGGATCTCGCCGTGGTCCGCGCGGTGCGCAAGGCCGTCGGCGACGACGTGACGCTGATGTGCGACTACAATCAGGCGCTGACGATCACCGAAGCGATCCGCCGCGGCGAGATGCTCGACGACGAGGGGTTGAGCTGGATCGAGGAGCCGATCCGTCACGACGATTATGCGGGCTGCGCCCGCATCGCGGATGCGCTGCGCACGCCGGTCCAGATCGGCGAGAACTTTGACGGCGCCTTGGCGATGCAGGCCGCGCTCTCGGCCGAGGCCTGCGACTATGTGATGCCCGACGTGCAGCGCATCGGCGGCGTCACCGGTTGGCTGCGCGCCGCGTCACTGGCGCACGCCGCAGGCATCGAGATGTCGACGCATCTGTTCTCGGAAGTCAGCGCGCACCTGCTCTGCGTAACGCCGACGGCGCACTGGCTGGAATATGTCGACTGGGCCGATGCGGTGCTGGCGAGCCGGCTGAAGATCAAGGACGGCTATGCGCTGCCAAGCGAGGAGCCGGGGAATGGGATCGAATGGGATGAAGGGGCGGTGAGCAAGTATCTGGCGGGGTGATTGAAGCTGCTCACCGCGCCGCCGCATTCAGGTCCATCGTCTCCAACAGGCTATTCTGGCGCCAGTCGATGAAGGCATCCTTGAGGCGGTTGATCTCGCCGGCATGCTCGGGCATGCCCCAGAGATTGTGGCGCTCGAACGGATCGGTCGCGAGGTCGAACAGCTGCCCGTCCGCGGCGCCGTGAATGAACACGACCTTCCACCTGTCATCGCGCACCATCGTGATCAGCCTTGCGCCGGTCATGGCAACGTCGCCGGCCTGCTCGGAGAAAACGACATCGCGGCCGGTCCATGCCTCGCCCTTCAGGGCCGGCAGCAGGCTGCGAGCCTGGAGCGGCTTTGGATGCTCGGCGCCGGCAAGATCAAGGATGGTCGGCGCAAGATCGAACAGCTGGCACTTCCCGCGGATGCGGCGGCCGCCGGAGAGCAGGCTGGGCGACCAGAACAGCAGCGGGATGCGGGTTACGGGCTCGTACATCGACCATTTCTGGCTGAGACCGTGCTCACCGAGATTGTCGCCATGGTCCGACATGAAGACGACGACGCAATCATCGAGGTACCCCTTGTCCTCGAGCGTCTGGATCAGACGGCCGATCTGCTCGTCGATCATGGTGACGTTGGCATAATAATGCGCGCGAAGGCGGCGCATCTCTTCATGCGTGGGCTGAAGCTTCCATGACACCGCGTCGTGATCCACTTCAGTGTCGTGGCGGCGCTTCTCCTTGAGGTACGCCGGCAGGCCCTCGATCTCCGCGTCGGTCGGTTGCGGCACCGGAAGATCGTTGCGGGCGAGATAGTGCTCCAGATATTCCGGCAGCGGATCATAGGGCGGATGCGGCCCCGGCAGGCCGATCTGCATGAACAGCGCCGCCGGCTTGGGGCGCGTCTGCAGCCACCACATCGCGGTCTCAGCGACGAAGATGTCCGGGTGCAGCGACTTCGGCATCTCCCAGGTGAAGGCGCCCATGCGGTCGCCATAGTCGGGCAGGCTGCGATAGCCGGCGCGCGAGGGTTTTGTCAGCTTGTGCGCCGCGAAGGCCTTGTCGAGCTCGTCGGCGAACCAGCGGCCCTCGAAGAAGCGATCCTTGTTCTCGACCACGAAGCGTTCGTGGAAGCCGGCCTTCGCGTCATAGGGGATGGTGTGCATCTTGCCGACATTGACGCTGTGATAGCCGGCTTCGCCCAGCTTGCTGACCCAGGTCTTCTGCCAGTGCTGGCCGTTCTTCAGCACGCCCGAGGCGTGCGGATAGAGCCCGGAGAACAGTGCCGCGCGCGAGGGCACGCAGCTCGGCGCGTTGATGAAGCAATTGTCGAAATAGACGCCCTCACGCACCAGGCGGTCGAGGTTCGGCGTCTTCATGTAGGGGTGGCCCGTCGCCGCGATCGTGTCGAAACGCTGCTGGTCGGTCATGACCAGGATGATGTGGGGCTTTGTCACGATGGCATTGTCCTGTGCGGCACTGCGTCAATAGGATATATGTCTGACATAATAATTCTTGTCAAACGAGGATGGATTTGATTATCTGCTTTCACCGGCGCGATTATGCGCCATTCTTCGCGCGCAAGCGTAATAAATCAGACATTTCAATTCCACGAATCCAGGATCGCCGTGGCAAAATCTCCCAGCAAGGACAGCCCGCAATCGAGCGCCCAGGTCGCCCGTGAGGTGGCGCGGATGATCCTGACCGGGGTCTGGCGCGAAGGCACGACCTTGCCGCGCGAGATCGAGTTGGCGTCGCGCTTCGATGTCAGCCGCGCCTCGATCCGGGAGGCGCTGTCGCTGCTCAAGGCCAAGGGCCTGATCGCCTCGAAACAGAAGGCCGGCACCCATGTGCGGGCGCGGTTCGACTGGAACATGCTCGACGAGGAGCTCTTGAACTGGACGCTGTCGGCGCTGCCGACGCAGGAATTCGCCAAGCAGATCCTCGAAGTACGCCGCATCGTGGAGCCGGAGGCCTGCGCCATCTGCGCGCTGCGCGGCACCGACGAAGACTTTGCGCGGATCGAGCGCGCCTATCGCGGCATGGATGCGGCCGGCATGGACCGCGTCGCCTATGCCGAGCCTGATTTGCAATTCCACCGCGGCATTCTCATTGCCACCGGCAATGATTTCCTGATCGCGTTCGGCGCGACGGTCGCGGCCGCACTGCGGATGTCATTCGACTTGTCGAGCACCAATCCCGGCGCGCCGCGGAAAAGCCTGCCCTATCACCGCGCCGTGCTCGACGAGATCTGGGCGCGCAATCCCGATGGTGCGCGCCAGGCGATGCACAAGCTGATGGACCTCACCGAAGGGAACATCATCACGGCCATGGCGCGCCAGAAGAAGAAGGACGCCGAGGACGAGAACGTCCGCACCAGACGGACGCGTTGAAGCCTAACATCAATGAGGGAGGTAAGGATGAAAAACGCATCGCGCGCGAGCTCGATCACCCGCCGCAAATTGCTGAAAGCGAGTGCCGCGGGCGCGGCGTTGGCCGCATTTCCGGCGCCGCTGATCGCCCAGACAAAACCGTTTGCCGGCGTCACGCTGCACGGCGCGTCGTTCCAGCACCGCTTCTTCACGCTGCTGCAAAAATACATACCCGAGTTCGAGGAGAAGACCGGCATGAAGGTCGACCTCCAGCTCTCGGCCCTGCCCGTCTACAACCAGCAGGCCAATCTCGAATTGTCGTCTGGCGGCTCGGCTTATGATTTCGTCAACGTCACCTTCACGCTGGCGACGCGCTGGATCGCCGCCGGTCTGCTCGCCAATCTCGACGAGTTCACGGGCGATGCCAACCTGACTGCGGCGGAGTGGAATCCGAAGGATTTCGTCGATGGCGCGCAGGTGCCCTATCGCGACGCCAAGGGCGCCACTTACGGCTATTCCTGGGAAGGCGGCGCCATGCTGATGGGCCTGTCGCGCATGGACCTGATGGAGAAGAAGGGGCTGAAGATCCCCAAAACCTTCGCCGAGCTGCAGCAGGTTTGCGCCGAGATCAACGGCACCGATGGGGTCAGCGGCCTGGTGTCGTGGTTCCTGCACAACTGGAATCTACCGCCCTACATCCAGGGCTTTGGCGGCAACATCTTCAAAAATCCGCCGGGCGATCCGATGCCGGCGCTGAATACGCCCGAGGCGATTCAGGGCGTCGAGTTCTATGCGAACCTCCTGAAGAGCGCGCCGAAAGGCGTGTTGACCTACACCGAGGACCAGGCCCGGCAGGCGATGCTGACCGGGCGCGCCAACATCTTCATCCATTCCAGCGCCTGGGTCACGCCGATCCTGCTCTCGGACGACAGCAAGGTGAAGGACACTTCGCGTGTGGTGCGCTCGCCCGCCGGCCCCGTGCACGATTATCCGGCCTCGAACAGCCAGGGCCTCGGCATTCCCAAGAACGCCAAGAACCAGAAGGCGGCGTGGGAATTCATCAAATGGGCGCTCGGCCCCGAGATCTCGATGAAGCTCGTGAAGGAGCACGGCCACTCCTCGATCTGCCGCCGCTCGATCATCACCAGCGATGAGTATCGCAAGCTCAACACGGTGAACGGCCAGGATCTCGGCGCGCTCTATCTCGAGGTTCTGGAACTGCCGGGCAAGGGCGAGAACTACATGGCTTATCGCACCACCAAGGAATTCCCTGTTGTCGGCGACGTCCTCAACAAGGCATTCGAGCAGGTCGCAACCGGCCAGCTGCCGGCCAAGGACGCCATGAACGCAGCGCAAGACCAGGCCATTGCCGCACTCCGCCGCGCCGGGGCGAAGCTTTGAGCGAGAGTGGAATTGACCGAGAGCGGAATTGACCTGGAGCGCCGAAGGTTCATCGCCTTCGCGCTCACCCCAAGCCTGATCGTGCTGTTCGCCGTCGCCGTGCTGCCGGCGATCTATCTGGTCGTGACCAGCCTGACGCCGTTCCAGCTGACGACGCCGGGCTCGGCCGCCGATTTCAGCGAGCCGTTGCGTAACTATTCGCTGCTACCGGGCGATCCGCGCTTCGTCAACTCGCTGGCTGTGCAGGCCAAGCTCTCGGTCGCGAGCGTGCTGTTCCAGGTGCTGCTCGGCATGCTGCTGGCGCTGTTGTTGAACGTGCCGTCGCGTTTCGTCGAACTCGCCCGCACGTTCTTCTTAATCCCGATGGTGCTGCCGCCGATCGTGGTGGCGGTGATCTGGAAGCTGATCTACGCGCCCGACATCAGCCCGCTTTACTACGCGGCGCAGGCGCTGCATTTCACGCTGCCGGCACTGACGTCAAACGTCGATTTCGCGCTGACCTCGATCATCATCGCCGACACCTGGGAATGGTTGCCGTTCACCTTCCTGATGGTGCTGGCGGCGCTGCAAACCATTCCCGACGAATATTCGGAAGCTGCCCTCGTCGATGGCGCCAACAAGCTGCAGATCTTTTGGTACGTCACCCTGCCCTTCATCACGCCGATCCTGGTGATCTCAGGTATGTTCCGCCTGATCGACAGCGTGAAGGCGTTTCCGCTGATCTTCCTGCTCACTGGTGGCGGCCCGGGCACCGTCACTGAAGTCACCAATTATTATGCATACCTCCTCGCCTTCGACACCAACGAGATCGGCTATTCCAGCGCGGTCACCGTGGTGATGCTGCTGCTGGTCTGCGGCATCAGCCTTGGCGTGGTCTGGATGGGCCGCCGCCGCGAGGCACTGGCATGAACGAATCGTCCCTCCGCAAGGCCACGCCCGGCCGGCTGATCGCAATCACGGTCACGCTGCTGATCCTGCTGTCGCCGTTCCTGTGGCTATTGCAGATGAGCTTCAAGACCAACGACCAGATCCTGCAATTCCCGCCGCCGCTGATCTTCACGCCGACGCTGCAGAATTACATCGCGCTCTGGCACAGCGCGTTCTCGGCCTCCTTCGTCAACAGCCTGCTCAGCGCCTCGCTTTCGACCGCACTGGCGCTGCTGTTTGGCGTGCCAGCGGCCTACGCACTGTCGCGCTGGTCTGGCCGCGGCAAGCACGGGCTGTCCTTCGCCATCCTGGTGACCCGCATGGCGCCGCCGATCGCCTTCACGATTCCGTTCTTCCTGTTCTATCGCTGGATCGGCCTGCTCGACACCATCACCGGCCTCGTGCTGGTCTACACCAGCTTCAACCTGCCGCTGGTGATCTGGATGATGCAGCCGTTCTTCGACACGATTCCCGTCTCGCTGGAGGAAGCAGCCCTCGTCGACGGCGCGCGGACCCGCACGGTATTCACCAGAATCGTGTTGCCAATGGTGACACCGGGGATCGCGGCGACCGCGATCCTGTGCTTCCTCTACGCCTGGAACGATTTCTTTTTCGCGCTGATCCTGACCCGCACCAATGCGCGCACCGCGCCGGTCGCCGTCGTCAACTTCATGAATTACGAGGGCTGGGAATGGGGCAAGATCGCCGCCGGCGGCTCGCTGGTGATGGCGCCGGTGCTGATCTTCTCGCTCGCGGTGCGCCGCTATCTCGTGTCCGGGCTGACGGCCGGCGCAGTCAAGGGCTGATGCTATGAGGCTGCAAAACAGCCCTTTTGCGGTCGTCAGCGAAGCTCCGTCATCCCCAGGTGCGAGTGGCGCAATGCAAAGCATTGCGCCGGGAGCCTCGAAGGATGCGCGGCCCGGATGCAGCCGGGCCGTCGCTCCTCGAGGGCCGCTGAAGAAGCAGGGTGACGGCAATAGTCCGGCTACCACGTCTCGGCGCCAGGGATCTTCCTGCGCACCGCCATGCGCTGGATCCAGATGCAGCGGCGGACGGATCTGTTGGAGCGGCCGACGGCGGATATGCC
Organism: Bradyrhizobium sp. USDA 4474; assembly: GCF_054057515.1. Taxonomy (NCBI): domain Bacteria; kingdom Pseudomonadati; phylum Pseudomonadota; class Alphaproteobacteria; order Hyphomicrobiales; family Nitrobacteraceae; genus Bradyrhizobium; species Bradyrhizobium sp. USDA 4474. The sequence goes on from NZ_JBSRZJ010000002.1 coordinate 2,566,301, forward strand.
CTCGCCGGCCTGAAGCAGCGGCGCCACGGTCTCGCGCAGCGCACGGCAGCGCTGCAGTTCGGCCTGCCAATCGATGATCGCCGCATCAGCGCGCGTTGCCATCAGCACCAGCACCGCGAGGACAAGACAGATCGGCCGCGTCATCCGCATTCCCTTCCCCGTGAAATGCACCACATCGAAGCATCGTCCATATCATAGCGCGATGTAACCGACACGGACGGGCTCACGCCCCACACGTCTATTTCGATCATTTCATTTTCAAACCGGGAGCGGAAGCAGGCAATGCTGGCGACATCTCATCAGGGAGCGCCTGACTGCTCCTGCGCGGGATAATCGAGCCGGCCGTCAGGAAGGACGTGCGCGGCTGAATTCATCGTGGCCTCGTCGACCTGTCCGGGACCGAGAATGTGAAACACCGTCCCGCCGGCGGCGAGCAGGTAGTCGGCGATGATCCGCCGGTGACAGCGCCACCACAAGGTCTCCGCACACATGATGGCGCAGCGCCGCGTCTGCGCCAGCTCGCGCAAATGCGCGAGGCCCTCGTGAAAGGCCGCGCCCATGGCGTGGTCGGCGTAATTGTGAAAGCTGTCGTTCTGCCAGAACGCGTTGGTCTCGCGCGGCACCTCGCGCGTGCGGCTGCGCAGGCCGCCGAGCGAGGCAATGTGCTCGTAGCCGATCGCAAATGCCGCCAGCGTTTGCGGCAGCGTCTCGCGATCATATTGCGGATTGGTGCGCGAGCGCGGCACGGTGCGGACATCGGCGACGAAGCTGACGGAGCAGCCTTGCAGGAGCGCGACGAAGTCCTCGATCGAACGTGTGGCGTGGCCGATCGTGAAGAAGGGGTGAGCCATGGCAGGCCTCGTCGGCTCAGCTCTCGAGCCGCCGCAACGCCTTGCCTTTGTGCAGGGCGACGTGATCGGTCTTGTCGCTCTTGATCTCGTATTGCGGATCGTCCGCTGTCGCGTGGTGGGTGTGGCCCTTGTAGTCGACGTCGCTGGTGTGGACGCGCAGGATATGGCCGCGGACGCGGCCGGCCTCGGAATTCCAGCTGACGTGATCGCCGCGGTGAAAGGGCTTGGGCATGGGGGAACAATGCCGGATGGGCGTGGCGCGTTCCAGGGAGATCGGCGCGAGACGCACCAGGCCATCTATGCTCTGCGAGCTTCGCCGGACACGCTTCGCCGTCATTGGGCGTGGCTGCGCCACGCGAAGCCTTTTGGGGAAGCGTGGTGGGCACGACAGGGATCGAACCTGTGACCCCTACCATGTCAAGGTAGTGCTCTCCCGCTGAGCTACGTGCCCTAATAGTCCACTTGCGTCGGGTCGGGGTCCCTATAACGGCTCAGGGGAGCGTGCGCAAGGACGGAACGCGGCCGATTTAGGCCGCCAGCATCTTGTTCACTTCGCTCACCAATTCGCGCAGGTGAACGGGCTTGGACAGCACCTTGGCGTTCTTGGGGGCGTCTGAATCCGAGTTCAGGGCGACCGCCGCGAAGCCGGTGATGAACATGATCTTGATATCGGGATCCAGTTCCGAGGCCCGGCGGGCAAGCTCGATGCCGTCCATCTCCGGCATCACGATGTCGGTGAGCAGCATCTCGAACGGCTCTTCCCGCAAGCGCTGATAGGCAGCCATGCCGTTGTCATGGGACGAAACCTGAAAACCGGCGTTTTCCAGCGCCTTGACCAGGAAACGGCGCATGTCGTTGTCGTCTTCGGCGAGCAGGATTTTTGGCATGGCAGGAACGTCGAATCCCCAGAGGATAGGCAGAGGTCACTAAGCCCGACAGAGGGTAAATTTGGGGTGAAAATCTTAACCCTGTGACGGCTCACGCTGCGAGGGGTGTTGTGAACCGGAATGGGGTGCGAATCAATCGAGCCGCTGGCGTGTCCCCGCCTCCCTGCCCACACGGTTAAGACATGTTCCAGAGCGGACTCACGCTTTTTCGCTTGGCAGAATGGTTGCGATTCCTGACAATGAGGACACATAAGAGCCGCTCGACCGGCCGAATCATTCGATCTGGGTCCATGTCGGATCGTGCGGCGTGAAGGGACGAAGCCTGAGAAGATGACACGATTTGACGGCGACATGTCGCCAGCCTTCGACATCGTGGAGCCCGCCGTGTGGCGCGCGCCTGTTATCTTCAACTCGCCCCATTCCGGCTCGACCTACCCGGACGAATTCCTCAACGCTTCGCGGATCGACCTGCCGCAGTTGCGGCGGTCGGAGGATTCCTTCATGGACGAGCTGATCGGCCATCTCAGCGCGCGCGGTTTTCCGACCGTGCGGGTCAACTTTCCCCGCTCCTATGTCGACGTCAACAGAGAGCCCTATGAGCTCGATCCCCGGATGTTCACCGGTCGCCTGCCGAGCTTTGCCAATACCCGGTCGATGCGGGTCGCGGGCGGATTAGGCACCATTCCGCGCGTGGTCGGCGACGGCCAGGAGATCTATCGCGACCGCATCCTGGTCGACGACGCGCTGGCGCGGATCGAGACGCTGTACAAGCCCTATCATCGCGCGCTGCGCCGGCTGATCAACAAGGTGCACCAGATGTTCGGCACCGTGGTGCTGGTCGACTGCCATTCGATGCCGTCGGTCGGGGTCAGCAGGGACGAGCCGCGCCGGCCCGACATCGTGATCGGCGACCGCTACGGCACGAGCTGTGTACCGTTGCTGCCCGACAGGATCGAGGAGACCATGACCGGGCTCGGCTATTCGATCGGCCGCAACAAGCCTTATGCGGGCGGCTTCATCACCGAGCATTACGGCAATCCGGCGAGCGGCCTGCATGCGGTGCAGCTCGAGCTCAACCGCGCCATCTATATGGATGAGCGTCGCCGCGAACGCGGTCCGCGCTTTGCGCAGGTGGCGAGCGACTTCGGCGTGCTCGCCGATGTGCTGGCGACCACGATCCCGTTCGGCGACCTCGGCCCATTCCAGGCCGCGGCCGAATAGACGCGCCTCCTTCTCGAACGAGCGCGCTCTCTGCGAGAAGCGCGAATGCGTTTTCGTTTCGCACGCGAACGCGCGTGAAACTGAAAACGGAGATCGCAGAAAAAAGGGCCGCTTCTAATGAAGAAGCGGCCCAAGTCTAGGGAGGAAACGCCCAAGGAGGGCAGCGGTAACGCCAAGCGCTACCGCACCGCAACAATATGCGGCCGCGCCGCACAAAGCGCAAGGGTTTTTGAGCGGTTTCCCATGCAAAAAACACATGGCTCAATTGCTTTTAGCGAAATCCAGATTCAGTTTCTTTGATAAGCAAATTCAATGGGTTGATTGTCATTTGCAGACGAACGAGGCATATACGGAACTAAGCTCTCAACACTGTGATCGATATTTGACCAGCGAATGGCTCGCGAGGCGGCTCATTTGGGCTGCCGGTATCCGCGCGCAAAATACCGGGGTGCAAACCAAGACAGCGCTGCACGGGAGGGGCGAATTGAGCTAGGCAGATGAGAGCTTCACCCGACTTTCGTTTTGAGGATGCGCCGTGACGGTGATCGACTTCTCTGCCTTCATCGGACGGCTCGCCACCGCCTCCGGCGAAACCATCCTGCCGTTCTTCCGCACCTCGCTGTCGATCGACGACAAGAGCAAGACCAAGGATTTCGACCCTGTGACGGAGGCCGACCGCGCCGCCGAGGCGGTGATGCGGCGCCTGATCAAGGCGAGCTTCCCCCAGCACGGCATCGTCGGCGAGGAATTCGGCAACGAGCGCGAGGACGCCGACTATGTCTGGGTGCTCGACCCCATCGACGGCACCAAGTCTTTCATCGGCGGCTTTCCGATCTGGGGCACGCTGATCGCGCTTCTGCACAAGGGCATGCCCGTCTACGGCATGATGCACCAGCCCTTCATCGGCGAGCGCTTCTCCGGCGACAACGGCTCGGCCAATTACAAGGGACCGTCCGGCGAGCGCCGGCTCCAGGTCCGCCGCTGCGCCTCGCTCTCGGAGGCGACGACCTACACCACCTCTCCCCTGCTGATGAACGAGCGCGACCGCGCCACCTTCGGCCGGATCGAGCGGGGTGCGCGGCTGTCGCGCTACGGCGGCGATTGCTATTCCTATTGCATGCTCGCCGCCGGCCATGTCGATCTCGTGGTCGAGACCGAGCTGAAGCCTTACGACATCGCGGCCCTGATCCCGATCGTCACCGGCGCCGGCGGCGTCGTCACCACCTGGGAGGGCAAGCCCGCCCAGGGCGGCGGTCGCATCATCGCGGCCGGCGACGCCAGAGTTCACGAAGAAGCACTCAAGCTGCTCAATCAATAACAACGCGAGTGGAAGCCTGCATGATCAGTCTCACGCAGGAGCTCTCGGGCCGAAGGTGCTGATCGACAACCGCGGCGGCCACGGCGGCGTGCCTGGCATATCTCACACCGACGCCGCCCTCAAATGCTCCACCAGCATCTTGGCCGGCCTTGGCAGCGCCTTGAAACTCCGGGCGCAGATCACGAGCCGCCGGTTGGCCCAGGTGTCGCGCAGGCGCACCATCGCGAGCGGCATCAGCTTGGCGCAGCGCCGGGCGGCGGATTCCGGCACCAGCGCGACGCCGACATCGGCTGAGACCAGCTGGCAGATCGCGTCGAAATCGCGTAGCCGCGCGCGGTAATGCGGGCGCATGCCGAGCCGGGCCGCGTGTTTTGAAATATGCATCTGGAGCGCGGTCGCGCTGGTGAGGCCGACGAATTCGCAATCGTTCGCCTCCTGGAAGTCGATCTGGCGACGGCCGGCGAATGGACCGCGTCTGGACGTCACCAGGGTCAGGCGGTCCTCGCTGAAGACAAAGCGTTCGATATGATCGGGCAGCGCGTGCTCGGCGGCGAAGCCGAGATCCGCGGCGCCTGCGGTGATCGCCGCCGCGATGTCGGTGCTCTCACGCTCCTCGATGTCGATGGCGACGTCGCGATGCTCGCGCAGGAAGCCGGCGAGTGCCTTCGGCAGATGCTCCGACAGGCCCGAGGTGTTGGCGAGGAAGTGCACGCTGGCGCGGACGCCGCTGGCGAAGCCTGCGAGATCGCCGCGCATGGCGTCGACCTGGTGAATCACGAGCCGGGCATGATCGAGCAGGCTCTCGCCGGCGGCGGTCAATTCCACGCCGCGCCGCAGGCGCTTGAGCAGGGCGACGCCGAGCGCATCCTCGAGCCCCTTGATCCGCGCGCTGGCCGATGCCAGCGCCAGATGCGACCGTTCCGCACCGCGGGTGATGCTGCGCTGATCGGCGACCGCGATGAAGAGCTGGAGATCGACGAGATCGAAACGCATGGCAGGTCTCCCTAGCCTTCGTTGTTTACGAAGGCATTCTCCGTAACCTCCAGATTGTGCGCGGGCGCGGCTTCGGTCAATGTGCAGGCATGATCGACCCGCTTCTCATTCTCGTCGCCGCCGTCTTCCTGGTCGCCGGATTCGTCAAGGGCGTCGTCGGGCTTGGCCTGCCGACCGTGTCCATGGGCCTGCTCGCGGTGAACATGGCGCCGAGCCGCGCGATCGCGATCGTGATCGTGCCCGCCATCGTCACCAACATCTGGCAGACGTTTGTCGGCCCGCATCTGCGCGACATCCTGAGGCGGCTATGGCCACTGATGATCGGCACCGTGCTCGGATGCTGGCTGAATGCCGGAGCGCTGACGGGTCCCCATGCCCGCTACGGCACCGTGGTGCTCGGCTTGCTGCTGGTGATCTACGCCATCGTCGGCCTCAGCAAATTCAAGTTCCACGTCGCGCCGCGCAACGAGAAATGGGTCGGCGGCGTGGTCGGCGTGATCACCGGCGTGATCTCGGCCTCGACTGGCGTGCAGGTGATCCCCTCGATGCCGTTCATGCAGGCGATCGGGATGGAGAAGGACGAGCTGGTGCAGGCGCTCGGCGTGTTCTTCACCACCGCCACGCTCGCGCTCGCCTTCAACCTCACCGCCGGCGGATTGTTGACCCCGGCCAATGCCGTGCCGGGTGCCATCGCCATGGCGATGGCCTTTGCCGGCATGTATATCGGCCAGTCGGTACGGGCACGGATGCCGGCGGAGGCGTTTCGCCGCTGGTTCCTGGTCGCCATGGTCTTGCTCGGCATTTATCTCGCCGGCAGCGCGCTGCTGAAGCAGGTCGCCTGAGCGCGCTAGCGCGCCTCCAGCATGGCGACGCGGATGCCGAGATAGATGAAGAGGCCGCCGAGCGCCCGGTTGACCCAGGCGATCACGCCTTCGGACTGCCGCAGCCGGTTGGCGGCCCTGGCCGCGAACGCTGCCAGCACAAGGCACCACAGCGTCCCCGTGCAGATGAAGATCAGGCCGAGCGTCAGGAACGCCAGCGGCTTGTGCGGCGCGTCGGCTGCGACGAATTGTGGCAGGAAGGCCAGGAAGAACAGCGCGACCTTGGGATTGAGCGCGTTGGTGAAGACGCCCTGGAGGAACACCCGCCGCAGCGAGCTTCGCTCGGCCTCGTTCTTCACTGCAAGCAGCGCCGGCCGCGACCACAGCATCTGCAGCCCGGTCAGGACCAGATAGGCGGCACCGACCAGCTTCAGGAGCGAGAATGCGGTGGAAGAGGCCATCAAAAGCGCCGAAAGACCGATTGCGGCGCCGGCGACGTGGAAAAAGCAGCCACAGCTGATTCCGAAGGCGGCCGCCGCCCCGCCGCGCCAGCCCATCTGCATGCTGCGGCCGATCACATAGACGGTATCCGGCCCCGGTGTGATGTTGAGCAGCACGCCCGAGAGGACGAAGAGCCAGATTTCGTGAATGCCCAGCATGTGACGTACCCCGCGACTGTCTCGCCTCGAGAACTTGCCCTTAGTCGGTTCGCACCCCGTCGTCCACCGCCGCAAACGCCTAGGATTTGTCTTGAATTTGCAATGCGGTTCATACTTTCGCTCGGCTTCATCTGCTCTATAAAGACTCCTGTTCTTGAAATGCGGGATTCGCGGAGGCCGCCGTACCGGCGGCGCCCGCTCCCCTGGAGCTCCGAGGATATGGAAAGACGTCTGGCTGCCATCGTCTGCGCCGATGTCGCCGGTTATTCCCGGATGATGGGTGCTGACGAGGCCGGCACCCATGCCGCCTTCAAGGCCCACCGCAGCGCGATCCACCCCATCATCCTCAATCACGGCGGCCGTGTCGTCAAAAACACCGGCGACGGCTTCCTGCTGGAGTTTCCCTCCATCGTCGGCGCCACGGAGGCGGCGATCGCGATGCAGGTGCTGATGGCGGAGCGCAATCTCAATCTGCCCGCCGACCGCGCCATGCAGTTCCGGCTCGGCATCCATATGGGCGACGTCATCGCCGACGAGGACGAGGTGTTCGGTGACGACGTCAACATCGCCGTCCGCCTGGAATCGGTGGCGAGCCCCGGGGGTTTCGCCATCTCGGCCAAGGCTTACCGCGAGGCCAGCAAGCATCTGAGCGTGGCGCTGGTCGATGGCGGCAACCACCGCTTCAAGAACATCAAGGATCCGATCGGGGTCTGGACCTGGACGCCCGACGGCGCGCCGGCACTTGCGTCCGAGTTCAGGGAAGGATCGGCGCTCTCGCAGGCCTCCCGCACCGCGATCGTCGGCGTGCTGCCCTTCGCCAACCTCAGCGACGCCCAGGACGAATATTTCTCCGACGGCCTGACCGAGGATCTGATCCACGCGCTGTCGCTGCAGTCGTTCTACCGCGTGCTGAGCCGCAACTCGACCTTCGCCTTCAAGGGCAAGAATGCGAGCACCCGCGTGATCGCGCGCGAGATCGACGCCACCTATCTGATCCAGGGCTCGGTGCGGCGCGCCGGCGCCAAGATCCGCGTCACAGCCGAGCTGATCGCGCCCGAAACCGGCGAGCAGCTCTGGACCGGCCGCTATGACCGCGACATCGGCGACTTCTTCGCCATGCAGGACGAGATCACGACCAATCTGTCCGCGGCCATCGCCACCGAGATCGTCCGGGCCGAGGCCTCCGCGCCCGCGCGCCCGACCAACGACGTCACTGCCTGGGACCGCTTCTTGAAGGGCCTGTCGCATTATTACCGGCAGACCAAGGAAGATCTGGGCGCAGCCGTTGAGCTGTTCAGGGAGGCGATCGCGCTCGATCCCAAACTGTCGATTGCACACGCCTATCTCGCCACGATCCAGATCCAGAGCATCCAGTTCGGCTGGGTCAAGGGCACCCGCGAGATGTGGAGCGAGGCGATGCGGCTTGCCGAAACCAGCGTCCGGCTCGATCCGCGCTCGTCCTTTGCGTTCTCGATCCTGTCCTGGGCGCACGCGATGGAAGGCCATGACGAGGCGGCGATGGATGCCGCCAAGCGCGCCGTGGCCCTCAACCCCTACGACGTGGGCGCGCGCGGCGTGCTCGGCATCTGCCATTTCGTCATCGGCCAGCACCGTCAGGCGATCGAACTGTTTTCGATGGCCGCCCAGCGCGACAACAGCGATCCACGTTATCAATGGGCCGCGCTGAACGCCTTCAGCCACTACCTCGTCCGCCAATACGACGCGACCTTGTCCTGGGCCCGCGAGCAGCTCTACATCAACCCGAACCACATGCAGGCCCTGGCGATCCGCGCCGCAGCGCTGGCGCAATTGGGCCGGACCGACGAGGCGGCCGAGGCGGCCAGCGTGCTGATGAGCAATTACCCGACCCTCAATGTCGATCGCCATTTGCGGAATTTTCACTGGAAGCGGCCCGAGGACATCGCGCATTACCGCGAGGGTCTCCTGAAGGCGGGTGTGCCCGCCAGCAAGCTCACGCTGGTCCAGGGCGACCTCAGGCGCGCTGCCGAATCCTGAGGATGAGCTGGCGCGTGCGCCGCATCTCACCACTGGCTTTATTGACACAACGGTGAATTCCGCCACACTCCTTCACACGCTGAAGTAGTATGAATTACTGTCGGTTTGTTAGAACTTTCCGCGCTTATCGGCGCGTCCGTATTTCACGATTCGCTGTTTTCAGGATTTTGGGTCATGAACGATTCCGTCTCGAAGCCGCCCGTCGATCCCTCGACCCAGGTCTCGCCGAGCAATCCCTGCCCGTTCCTGCGCGGCCTCGTCGGCGAAGGCTTCGTCGAGGGTGGAACGGTGCCACTTCGGACGCTGTCGCAGACCATCGCAAATGCGAGCGGCGAGACTGGCGCGAAGAAGACGCTGGCGCGCATCCAGGTCCGTGGCGTTGCGCTGATCGCCAACGGCGCCTGTCACATCCTGCAGAGTATCTTCTGGGGAGCGCAGCTCAACCGCTTGCGCGGCGGCCCGCTCGACAAGCTCGGCGCCGGCTCACGCATCCTCGGCATCGACGGGCGCGTCAACGAAGACGAGATCGCGCGGCTCGCCGGTTTCGGCGCCACCTGTGCCGATCCCGATGGCGGCGCCGAGGTCGGGCTCAACGCCTCGCAGATCGAGATGTTCATGAAGGACAATCTCAAGCGCGCCGGCAACCAGGCGCGCTGGTACTACCCGATGCTGATGAAGTTCGAATGGCCGATCCTGCTCAAGATCATGGGCAAGGGTCAGGGAGACGATCGCTATCTCAGCGTGGCCGAGGTGAGGACATTGTTCAACGAGCGCAAATTTCCCGACAGGATCACCCAGCGGGTCGTCAGCCAGCCGGTCACCCCGCCCTCGCTGATCTTGCGCGCGGGCGGTGGACTGGTCGCAGCGCTTCTTGTTTTTGGCATCGTGACGTTGCGCTTTCCCGATCAATTCCAGCCGCTGCTGCCCCATGTCATCGGCCAGTTCGTCGCCCCGCCGCTGCCGAGGCTCGTCGAACCCCGCGCGGCGTACTGGCTCGAGCAGAACTGGGCGCTGGAGGACCGGCACTGGTTTCATCACGCCAGCCAGGGCACCGCGACCTTCCCGGTGCCCTATCGCTGGTTCATGGCGCTGGAGCAGCCGCGGCTTCACTTCTTCGCAAAGCCCGGGATGCTGCATGACAGCGACCATCTGCAGCGCTTCGGCTTCATCCCGAGCCCGCAGACGATCAACACCGACGACGCCACGTTGCGCCAATTCGGCTATGCCAATGTCTACGACAAGACCAAGCCGGTGCCGGCGCGGCTGTGGGATCCGCCGGTCAATTGGGGCGCCCAGGTTGAAAACGTCGATGGCCTGCCCGTCGGCTTTGCGCGGATGACCGGCGTGGCCGATCCCGCGACCGGCAAGGACGGCGAAGACCGGATCGGCCTGACTTGCGCCGCCTGCCACACCGGCCAGATCCACTACAAGGGCATCGACATCCGCTTCGACGGCGGCCCGGCGATGACCGACCTCAGGAAGCTCGAGATCACGACCGGCCTGTCGATCGCCTACACGCTGCTCGTGCCCGGTCGCTTCACCCGCTTCGCCGACCGCGTGCTCGGCGCCTCCGCCGGCGACGCGGACCGCGATGCGCTGAAGCAGAAGCTGAGTGCGATCGGCACATTCCTGAAAGACTGGGAAACCACCTACGACAAGACCATCGCAGGCAAGACGAGGCTCAACGAGAAGACGAAACGGGAGGAGCAGCAGCAGGACACCGAGGAAGGATACGGCCGCCTCGACGCGCTCAACCGCATCGGCAACCAGGTCTTCGCCCAGGACATGACGCTCAGCGGGCTCAGCGGCTTCGAGAAGAATCTGCATGCCAAGGACGCGCCGGTCAGTTTCCCGCCGATCTGGACCGTGCCCTGGCTCAAATTCGCGCAATATGACGCCTCGATCGAACAACCGCTGATCCGCAATGCCGGCGAGGCGCTGGGCGTGACCGCGCTGCTCAATCTGTCCGACTCGACGCCCAGGGACACTCTGTTCCGCTCCTCGATGGACATCAGGAATCTGAACTGGATCGAGGATCTGCTGAAGGGATCGGCGCCGTATCCGAAAAAACAGCTCTCCGGATTGACCTCACCGAAATGGCCCTCCGACATCATCGGCGATGCCGCCTGGAAGATCGATGAGGAGCGCGTCAAACGCGGCCGAAAACTCTATGCGGAGATCTGCGCCGAATGCCATCTCGGTCCGGTCAACGATTCCGTGTTCGACGCCGAATTTCCGGAGCAGAGCGTCTGGGCCTCACGATGGGAGACCATCGGCAAGGACACATTCCTCAACGAGGTCCAGAAAGGCGTCAGAGGCATGGGGACCGATCCTGCGCAGGCCAGCGTGCTGGCGACGCGCACGGTTCAGGTGCCGGGCTTTCTCAAGCTCGATCCCTCGCAGAATCTCAACACGTGGTGGAAATGCAACCTGCCAGAGGTGTCTTCGACGGACATGCCCTATTCGCTCGGCCTGATGGTGCTCGTCGACATCGTCAGCCGCAAGGCGATGAAGGACGCCAAGATCAGTCGGGAGGAGCAGGATGATTGGTGGGGCAAGCGCCAGAACTGCCCCAATCCCGGACCGCAGCCGCCGGACAAGCCGGAGAAGGGACCCTGGTATCGCGCGCGCCCGCTCAACGGCGTCTGGGCCACCGCGCCGTACCTGCACAACGGATCGGTGCCCTCGCTCTACTGGATGTTGAGCCCCGCCGCGGAGCGCCCCAAATCGTTCTGCATGGGCGGCGATCGCGACTACGATCCGAAGCAGGTCGGCTTCGCAGTCACCGACGACGAGAGTTGCAAGACGGGGCAGTCGCGTTTCTCGACGCGAGCCTCTGACGGCACGGAGATGTACGGCAACAGCAATGCCGGGCACTCGTTCGAGGGCAACGGGACGGCACACAAGGACGGCGTCGTCGGCCGCGAGCTCAAGGAGCAGGAGCGCTACGATTTGATCGAGTATCTGAAGACGCTGTGAGGGCACACCGTCACTGCGAGCGAAGCGAAGCAATCCGGAGGGCTCCTCGCAATGAGGAGGATGGGGCCAGCCCGCCGCTCACTTGAACAGCGGCGTGCCCGGCACGAACGCATCGAACGCCGCCCAGAACTGGGAGCGGTAGCGGTCCTGCTCCTGGAGGATCTCGTGCTTGGAGCCGGCGATCACCAGATGCGAGCCGGCGCGCAAATGATAGGCGAACTCCTCGATGGCCGCGGTCGAGACCACGGCATCGTTGGACGCCGCCAGCATCAGGATCGGCTGGCGGATCTCGGAGGGGTAGTTCATGCCCTTGAAGGTGTGCATGGCGCGGAAGGCGGTATCGGCCCAGGCGACCGTCGGCGACGCGAGACCCAGCGTCGGGTCCTCCTCCAGGATCGCGGCGTTGCGTGCATAGCGCACGGGATCGCTGGTCAGGGGATTGTTGATGAAGGGTGACAGTCCGGTCAGTCGTTCGCTGCCGCCGGGGACGTAGGCGCCGCCGCGCCCCATCATCCGCATCGTCTTCAACATCAGCCGCACCGGCAACGAGGTGGAGCGGCCGGGCAGATCGATCATCGGCGCCGACAGCACCATGCGGTCGAACCAACGCTTGCCGGCATGGGCAAGGCGCAACAGCACTGCGCCGCCCATGGAATGGGCCAACGCGAAGTACGGCGGCGGACAATCCGGCAGCACCACCTGCTGCACGAAGGCTTCGACGTCGATCTCATAGTCGGCGAAATTACGCACATAGCCCTTGCGCGGATCGCGCAGGCGGCGCGCCGAATGGCCCTGCCCGCGCCAATCGACGATCGCCACGGCAAAACCGCGGTCGCGCAGGTCGCGCACGGTCTCGAAATATTTCTCGATCTGCTCGCTGCGCCCGGTGAAAACGCAGACCGTGCCCTTGCGGTTCGCCGGCGGCGCCCAGCGGGCGAACCGCAGCTCGACGCCGTCAGGCGTCTTGATGGTGCCGCTGACGACGTCTTCGGGAACGGGGTTGGACGGAATCGAGACCAGCGTCATGATCGGAAGGGCTTGGCACCAAGTGCTGTGAACAAGTGCTGCAAATCAAGGGGCGGGAGCGCCGAAAAGGGGCTGATGCCGCCCTCTTGAACGCCGTCTGGACCCACCCATATCATCTTCGTGCAGGCCGCTACCAGTGTTTCGGAACCGGAACATCAGGCTGCACACAGACTAAAGCCCGGCCCGATTGGCGGGCGGGTTAACCAACAGTCGCTCAATGGAGGACTTGACCATGCGTACCTACGATCTCACCCCGTTCTATCGTTCCACCGTCGGCTTCGACCGTCTGTTCAACCTGCTCGACCAGACGAGCTCGGACGGCAGCCCCGGTTATCCCCCCTACAACATCGAGCGCACCGGCGAGAACGCCTACCGCATCACTGTTGCGGTCTCCGGCTTTGCCAAGGATGAGCTCTCCATCGTCGCGAAGGAAAACACGCTGACGATCAAGGGCGAGAAAGTCGCCAATGAGAACTCGAAAGCCGAAGTGCTCTATCGCGGCATCGCCGCGCGTGCTTTCGAGCGTGCCTTCCAGCTTGCCGACTTCGTGCAGGTGAAGGATGCCTCGCTCGAGAACGGCCTGCTCCACGTCGACCTCGTGCGCGAGATTCCCGAAGCCAAGAAGCCGCGCCAGATCGCGATCAACACGGGCGCTGCCAAGGCGCAGGTGATCGAGAGCAAGGCCGAGCAAGCGGCCGCCTAAGCCCCGACGAACCAGGTTGCGAAAGCGCCCCGGTGCCCCCGGGGCGTTTTTTGCATCGCATCACAGAGCGGAGAGGGCCGATGCAGCGTCCGCACGAGAGCTGATTGCAGAAGGCGCCTGTAGATCTCAGGCGCCTTTTGTTTTGTCCGACTGTCTCCGCGATCGCGGTTGTCGTCCCCGCACCACAGGGAGCAGTTTGGCGAAGATCGGAGGTCCGGTACTCGCACCTCATCCCCACCGACAGATCACGCCAAATGGATCCCTGCGTTCGCAGGGACGACAGCGTGAGTGTGGCTGGCGCTATCGCGTTAAACCGCGCGTCATCAGTCCAGCCCTTGCACTGCGGGCATCTCCTGTGTCGGCAAAATGGCGGGGGCCGGCTTGGCCTGGACGACGGTTGGAGCGGCGGCCTGCGGCGCGGCCTCGGCGGCCTTTGGCTGCATGGCTGCGGTCTGCTGCGCCGGCTGCTCCGCGGGCTTCGCGGCCGCCACCGGTGTCTCGGCACGCTGCGGACCCGCCTTCGGGAGCGGAACGGTACGGCTGGCGACATGCGGGATCGGGGCCGGCGGGCGCGGCGGGCCGCCGCGGACCATGGTCGGCGCCGGCAGCGCGCTTTGCGGCCGGTAAGGCGTGACCTGCGGCTCGCCATAGGCGGGCGCCATGCCATAGGCATCAGCGGCCGGCATGAAGCGGATGATCCGGCCGTCGCGGGCGTCGATGACCAGCCGGCCGTCGTCGCCACGGCGGTCGATGACCGCGATGGTGTAGACAGCGCCGCGCAGGTGCGGGATGCCGAGCGGGGAAAAGCCATTGTCGCGCAGCACGGCATAGACCTCGGTCGCCGGCAGCAGCGCCGGCGCGGGGCCGCGCTCCTCATAGCCGTAACGGGGCGGCCGCAGAGCGTCCGGCGCGTAAGGTCCGTCGAAATCGGACACGGCAACATAGGCTCCGCCCGAAAGTCCGCTCGCTGGAACCTGTGCCTGGGCAGCAGGTGCAGCCAGCGCCAGCGTGGCAGCAGCCACACATCCTGTGAAAAACTTCATGGTCGACACGCTCCTGTCAGGCCCCCCGGATGGTCGCACTCTTTCGCTTCTTGCGGGCGTGGCGCACCTGTCGAAGGGCTGATCCGAAGCATCAGGGGGGATTCCGGCGCCGCTTGGGCCGGATCAGGGCGCGTTTGCTTCAAAACCGGGGCCGCGCAACTTTCGGAAAGCGATCGATTGACTTGTGAGGAATCGGGACTTTCGCACGCTTGTGTGATAGACAAAAATTTGGCAAGGTGATGGTTAGGACAGGAAGACTGTCTCAATTTTGCTTGCGGTTCCGGCATAGGGATTGCAACGAAAGTCGGTGCTTTCGAGCACCATAAGGCAGCAGGAAAAGCCGTTCTCGGGGACGAAGAACGCCTTGGCCTGAATTTAAGAAAATGCGGCTCGCCAGCGGACGAGCGGTGACCCAGAGGCGGGTGCCGCGGAACGCCCAAGGTGCGCCGAAGATGGCGGTGAGACAGCTTGCCGCACGGAGAGGATTGGAACAATGAACGGGTCGCAATTCGAGCGCGGAAACATCGTGGCAGAAGAGCTGTCGGCGACGGTCGCCTCGAAAACGACCGATCCGATTCAGGAGCACAATTCACGGCCCGAAGCCGAGGGTCTCTACGATCCGAGCCTGGAGAAGGATTCCTGCGGCGTCGGCTTCATCGCCAACATCAAGGGCCAGAAGTCGCACGCGATCGTCTCGGACGCGCTCAGCATCCTCTGCAACCTCGAGCATCGCGGCGCTGTCGGCGCCGATCCGCGCGCCGGTGACGGCGCCGGCATCCTGGTGCAGATCCCGCACGCCTTCTTCAGCCGCAAGGCCAAGGAGAACAAGTTCGAGCTGCCGGCGCCGGGCGAATATGCCATCGGCGCGCTGTTCATGCCGCGCGACACCGCCTGGCGCAACGTCATCAAGAGCATCATCGCCGACCAGATCAAGGAAGAGGGCCTGACCCTGCTCGGCTGGCGCGATGTGCCGACCGACAATTCCTCGCTCGGCGTCACCGTGAAGCCGACCGAGCCCGCCTGCATGCAGGTGTTCATCGGACGCAACGGCACCGCCAAGACCGAGGATGAGTTCGAGCGCCGGCTCTACATCCTGCGCAAGTCGATTTCGCAGGCGATCTACCAGCGCCGCGACCGCGGCCTGGCCGGCTATTACCCCTGCTCGATGTCCTGCCGTACCGTGATCTACAAGGGCATGTTCCTCGCCGACCAGCTCGGCAAGTACTATCCCGATCTGCACGAGCAGGATTTCGAGAGCGCGCTCGCGCTCGTGCACCAGCGCTTCTCGACCAACACCTTCCCGGCGTGGTCGCTGGCGCATCCCTACCGCATGATCGCGCATAACGGCGAGATCAACACGCTGCGCGGCAACACCAACTGGATGGCGGCGCGCCAGGCTTCCGTGAGCTCGGAGCTTTACGGCAAGGACATCAGCCGGCTCTGGCCGATCTCGTACGAAGGCCAGTCGGACACCGCCTGCTTCGACAACGCGCTCGAATTCCTGGTGCAGGGCGGCTACTCGCTGCCGCACGCCGTCATGATGATGATCCCGGAGGCGTGGGCCGGCAATCCCCTGATGGATGAGAAGCGCCGCGCCTTCTACGAATATCATGCCGCCCTGATGGAGCCCTGGGACGGCCCCGCCGCGATCGCATTCACCGATGGCCGCCAGATCGGCGCCACGCTGGACCGCAACGGGTTGCGGCCGGCGCGTTATCTGGTGACCAGGGACGATCGCATCGTGATGGCGTCCGAAATGGGCGTACTGACGATCCCCGAGGAGCAGATCATCACCAAGTGGCGCTTGCAGCCCGGCAAGATGCTGCTGGTCGACCTCGAACAGGGCCGCCTGATCCCTGACGACGAGATCAAGGCCGATCTCGCCAGGAGCCATCCCTACAAGGAGTGGCTGGAGCGAACCCAGATCGTGCTGGAAGATCTGCCGCAGGTTCCGACCACGGGCGTGCGCTCGAACCTGTCGCTGCTCGATCGCCAGCAGGCGTTCGGCTACAGCCAGGAAGACATCGCGATCCTGATGACGCCGATGGCGGCCACCGGTGAAGAGGCTGCCGGCTCGATGGGCAACGACACGCCGATCTCGGCGCTGTCGGCCAAGGCCAAGCCGCTGTTCACCTACTTCAAGCAGAACTTCGCGCAGGTCACCAACCCGCCGATCGACCCGATCCGCGAGGAGCTGGTGATGAGCCTGGTCTCCATCATCGGACCGCGGCCGAACCTGTTCGACCTGAAGGGCCTTGCCACCACCAAGCGCCTTGAAGCGCGCCAGCCGATCCTGACCGATGCGGACCTCGAAAAGATTCGCTCGATCTCCGACGTGGCTGACTCCCACTTCAAGTCGCGCACGCTCGACACCACCTTCCACGCCGGTCTCGGGGCGGCCGGCATGGACCAGGTGCTGGACGAGCTCTGCGCGCGTGCGGAAAGCGCGGTGCGCGAGGGCGTCAACATCATCATCCTGTCCGACCGCATGGTGGGCACCGACCGGGTTGCGATCCCGTCGCTGCTGGCCTGCGCCTCCGTGCATCATCACCTGATCCGCACGGGCCTGCGCACCTCGGTCGGTCTCGTCGTCGAATCCGGCGAGCCGCGCGAAGTTCATCATTTCGCCTGCCTGGCCGGCTACGGCGCCGAAGCGATCAATCCGTACCTCGCGTTCGAAACCATCATCGCGATGAAGGACCGCCTGCCCGGCTCGCTCGACGATTACGAGATCGTCAAGCGCTACATCAAGTCGATCGGCAAGGGTCTCCTGAAGGTGATGTCCAAGATGGGCATCTCGACCTACCAGTCGTATTGCGGCGCGCAGATCTTCGACGCGGTCGGCCTCAAGGCTGATTTCGTCGCGAAGTTCTTCGCCGGCACGCATACCCGCGTCGAGGGCGTGGGCCTTGCCGAGATCGCGGAAGAAGCCGTGCGCCGGCATGCCGACGCGTTCGGCGAGGCGCTGGTCTACAAGACCGCGCTCGACGTCGGCGGCGAATATGCCTATCGCAGCCGCGGCGAGGACCATGCCTGGACTGCGGAATCAGTCGGCCTGCTGCAGCACGCCGCGCGCGGCAACTCGCTGGAGCGCTACCGCGCCTTCGCCAAGATCCTCAACGAGCAGTCGGAGCGTCTCTTGACGCTGCGCGGCCTGTTCCGGATCAAGAGCGCGGATGAAGAGAAGCGCAAGCCCATCCCGCTCGAGCAGGTCGAGCCGGCCAAGGACATCGTCAAGCGTTTCGCCACGGGCGCGATGAGCTTCGGCTCGATTTCACGCGAGGCACATACGACGCTCGCGATCGCCATGAACCGGATCGGCGGCAAGTCGAACACCGGCGAAGGCGGCGAGGAAGCCGACCGCTTCAAGCCGATGCCGAACGGCGACAGCATGCGCTCGGCAATCAAGCAGGTCGCCTCGGGCCGCTTCGGCGTCACCACGGAGTATCTCGTCAACTCCGACATGATGCAGATCAAGATGGCGCAAGGCGCCAAGCCCGGCGAAGGCGGCCAGCTGCCCGGCCACAAGGTCGACGCGACCATCGCCAAGGTCCGGCACTCGACGCCGGGCGTCGGCCTGATCTCGCCGCCGCCGCACCACGACATCTACTCGATCGAGGATCTCGCGCAGCTGATCTACGACCTCAAGAACGTCAACCCGGCGGGCGACGTCTCGGTCAAGCTCGTCTCCGAGATCGGCGTCGGCACCGTGGCTGCGGGCGTCGCCAAGGCGCGCGCCGATCATGTCACCATCGCGGGCTTCGAGGGCGGCACCGGCGCGTCGCCGCTGACCTCGATCAAGCACGCAGGCTCGCCGTGGGAGATCGGCCTTGCCGAAACCCACCAGACGCTGGTGCGCGAGCGGCTGCGCAGCCGCATCGTGGTCCAGGTCGACGGCGGCTTCCGCACCGGCCGCGACGTCGTGATCGGTGCGTTGCTGGGCGCCGACGAGTTCGGCTTCGCCACCGCGCCCTTGATTGCGGCCGGCTGCATCATGATGCGCAAGTGCCATCTCAACACCTGCCCGGTCGGCGTCGCGACCCAGGACCCCGTCCTGCGCAAGCGCTTCACCGGCCAGCCCGAGCACGTGATCAACTACTTCTTCTTCGTCGCCGAGGAAGTCCGCGAGATCATGGCCTCGCTCGGCTTCCGCACCTTCAACGAGATGGTCGGCCAGGTTCAGCTGCTCGACCAGACCAAGCTTGTGGCGCACTGGAAGGCCAAGGGCCTCGATTTCTCGAAGCTGTTCGTCAAGCAGAAGGAAGAGAAGGGCCAGAAGATCTATCACTCCGAGCGCCAGAACCATCATCTGGAGGCGGTGCTCGACCGCACGCTGATCGAGAAGGCGCAGCCTTCGCTCGACCGCGGTGCGCCGGTGAAGATCGAGGCCAGGATCAACAGCACCAACCGCTCCGCGGGCGCGATGCTGTCGGGCGCGGTCGCCAAGATCTACGGCCATGCCGGCCTGCCGCAAGACACCATCCATGTCAGCCTCAAGGGCACGGCCGGCCAGGCCTTCGGCGCCTGGCTCGCCAACGGCGTCACCTTCGAGCTCGAGGGCGAAGCCAACGACTATGTCGGCAAGGGCCTCTCGGGCGGCAAGATCATCGTCAAGCCGCCGGCCAACAGCGGCATCGTGCCGGAAGAAAGCATCATCGTCGGCAACACCGTGATGTACGGCGCCATTCAGGGCGAGTGCTACTTCCGCGGCGTCGCCGGCGAACGCTTTGCCGTGCGCAACTCGGGCGCGGTCGCGGTGGTCGAAGGCGCGGGCGATCATTGCTGCGAATACATGACCGGCGGCATCGTGGTCGTGCTCGGCAAGACCGGGCGCAATTTCGCGGCCGGCATGTCGGGCGGCATTGCCTATGTGCTGGACGAGACCGGCGACTTCAACAAGCTGTGCAACATGGCGATGGTCGAGCTCGAGCCGGTGCTGTCGGAAGAGATGATCAACGCCGACACCTATCATCACTCCGGTGACCTCGAGGCGCATGGCCGGGTCGACGTGTTCAAGGATCTGCTCGACTCCGACGTCGAGCGTCTGCACGTCCTGATCTCGCGCCACGCGAAAGCGACCGGCTCCAAGCGCGCCGCCGACATCCTTGCCAATTGGAAGGAATGGCTGCCCAAATTCCGCAAGGTGATGCCGGTCGAGTACCGGCGCGCACTGCGCGAGATGGCCGCCAATGCGGACGCCGAGCCAAAAATTGCGATCGGGGCGTAAGGCACAAGGCATCACACCCCGTCATTGCGAGCGCAGCGAAGCAATCCAGAATTTCTTCTTGGGCACGTTGGATTGCTTCGTCGCTTGCTCCTCGCAATGACGGTTGAGGAAATAACAGACGAATTAGCCGGCAGGGACTTCGGGTTTAATGGGCAAGATCACGGGTTTTCTCGAAATCGAACGGCATGACCGCAGGTACACCCCGGTCGCCGAGCGCGTGAAGCACTACAACGAGTTCGTCGTTCCCTTGACCGAGAAGGAAACGCGCGACCAGGCCGCGCGCTGCATGAACTGCGGCATTCCCTACTGCCACGGCACCGGCTCGGTCGCGCCGGGCACGCCCGGCTGCCCGGTCAACAACCAGATCCCCGACTGGAACGACCTCGTCTATCAGGGCAATTGGGAAGAGGCTTCGCGCAATCTGCACTCGACCAACAATTTCCCCGAATTCACCGGCCGCATCTGCCCGGCGCCGTGCGAAGCGTCCTGCACGCTCAACATCGACGACAACCCCGTCACCATCAAGACCATCGAATGCGCGATCGTCGACCGCGCCTGGGACAATGGCTGGCTGAAGCCTGAAGTCGCAGCCGTGAAGACGGGCAAGAAAGTCGCGGTGATCGGCTCGGGTCCGGCCGGCATGGCCTGCGCGCAGCAGCTCGCGCGCGCCGGCCACGAGGTGCATCTGTTCGAGAAGTACGCCAAGGCCGGCGGACTGCTGCGCTACGGCATCCCCGACTTCAAGATGGAGAAGGGTGTCATCGACCGCCGCGTCAAGCAGATGGAGGGCGAAGGCGTCACCTTCCACTACAACAGCCATGTCGGCGTCGACGGCAATGTCGACCCGCGCGAGATGCTCAACCAGTACGACGCGATCGCGCTGACCGGCGGCGCGGAAGCCCCGCGCGACCTGCCGATCCCCGGCCGCGAGTTCGACGGCATCCACTACGCCATGGACTTCCTGCCGCAGCAGAACCGCCGTGTCTCCAGCGAGCCGCTGAACGGCGTCAAGGAGATCCTGGCCGGCGGCAAGCATGTCGTCGTCATCGGCGGCGGCGACACCGGATCGGACTGCATCGGCACCTCGCTGCGCCAGGGCGCGCTGTCCGTGACCCAACTCGAGATCATGCCCGCACCGCCCGAGCGCGAGAACAAGGGCCTGACCTGGCCGAACTGGCCGCTGAAGATGCGCACGTCCTCGAGCCAGGCCGAAGGCGCGGTCCGCGAATTCGCCGTGCTGACGCAGAAGTTCTCGGGCGAGAACGGCAAGGTCAGGAAGCTGCACTGCGTGCGCGTCGACGACAAGTTCAAGCCGATCGAAGGCACCGAGTTCGAGCTCGATGCCGAGCTGGTCCTCCTTGCGATGGGCTTTGTGCACCCGGTGCACGAGGGCCTCTTGAAGCAGCTCGCCGTCGATCTCGACCCGCGCGGCAACGTCAAGGCCAACACGCTGGACTACCAGACCTCACGCCCGAACGTGTTCTCCGCCGGCGACATGCGCCGCGGCCAGTCGCTGGTGGTCTGGGCGATCCGCGAGGGGCGGCTGTGTGCCCGCTCGATCGACACGTTCCTGATGGGGAAGACGGATCTGCCGCGCTGAGTGTTTGCTCGGCCGCCAAATCGCAAACGGTGTCATCGCCCGGCTTGACCGGGCGATCCAGTATTCCAGAGACGTCAGACGAATACGGATAAGCCGCGGCGTTCACCAGAAGGTCTCGGCCTTCGGGATTAAGCCAAAGCTCGAATTCACCGGCCGAATTGATGTCTAAAGTAATTCGAGCTGCCATAATGGCTTCTCCTCAATTCTGCAGCCTCACCCCCAGCATCACCACCGTCCCCTGCGAACTCGCGCCCGCGACGTTCGAAGCCAGGATGTCGTGGCGCAGCGTGCCCTTGATCCAGATGTTGCGGTTGAGCTTGTAGATCAGGTTGCCTTCGAGCGAGTAGGTCTTGTCGTTGCGACTTTGGCCCTGATAGTCGTAGGTGCCGTAGGTGAACTTGCCGATCGCGGTGAGCCAGCGGCGGAAGTCGTGGTCGACTTCGGCGGCATAGGTGTGCACCAGCACGCCGGAGGAGCCGGGGATGGTGGTTTCCGCGATCTGCGTGTCGGTGTTGAATTTCACCGTCGTCAGGCCGCTGGCGTTCCAGATCAGCGAGCCCGAGGTGAGGAAGCCCGAGAGCTGGCTCAGCCGCGGGTCGACATAGGTGCGCGCGGAATAGCCGACCGAGACTTCGCCGGTGAGGATGCGCGAGAACTCGAAGGACGAGCCGACCTTGGCATAGCCGCCGGATGAATCGCGCAAATAGCCGTTGCGGTCGGCGGCCTGGTCGTGAATGCGGTTGTCGCCCTCGATCTCGACGAACGGCTTGAGGCCAGGCTTCAGCTCGTAGGAGAAACGCCCGACGCCGCCATACTGGTTGAAGTCGCGGTCATCATTGCTGAAGGTCGAACCGTCGGTGAGTTTTGAATCCGTGTAGGCGGTGCGATCGACGGTCGCGCCGGCCGCGACCTGGAAGCGGTTGAAGGTCTGGTCGAAGCCGAAGGTTCCGCCATAGGTGGCGTAGACAGGATATTTCTGCAAACCGGCCTGCACGTTCGGGCTGCCGGGATTGTCGGTGGCGAGCCGCAGGCGCAGCTGCGACGTCAGCTTGAGATCGCGGTCGACGTCGAAACGGCCGTCGACATGGCCGGTGAAGTCAGGACGGTCGATCTCGACCGGCGACGGCGAGGGAAGTCCGTCGATCGTGGCCGGCATGTTGTTGGTGTAGCCGGAGAACGAACCGCGCAAATCCGCCACCAGCGCATGGCGCTCCCAGTCCGACATCACCAGCAGATCGGGCGCGACCACGTAGACGGGCGAACCGACAGGCTTTTGCAAGCGCGCAGGATTGCTGTCGTAGCCGGTGGAGAGCTCGAGCCCGCCCTTGATCAGGAAGCTGCCGGCGTAGTCGCCGACCGCGCCGAACGCATCGTCATCGACCTTGAGGCGACGGCGCAAGGGCTGGCCGGGGACGGTGCCGGCCATCGCGGGCGACAGCGGCGCCTTATGCGCGGTCTCCGACGGCGGCGGCGCGATGCGCGGTGGGCCAAGGCTCGTGTCGGGCGTCGCAGGCGGCACCGGCGAGCCCGGGCCTGCGGGCTTCCTGGGCTTCGGCTGGCCCGGATAGAGCTTTGGCTGCTGGCGCTTGCGGTTGAGCGAGTCGTAGCCGGAGCTGCTCGCGCCGTTGGCCGCGGGCAGGCCATAGGCCGGGACCTGGGCGATTCGCGATGGCGCCCCCGTCTCGCTTCGCTTGCGCGGATCATCATTGGGATCCGGCGGCTGCGGGATCGCATCGGAGGGTGCCTGCGGGACGCCCGCCGTGCGCCGCGTCGGCAGCGTGTCAGGCGAGACGAAGCCACCGCGGGTGGGATTGAACAGGTCTGGCGTGACGCTCTGGGCGGCCGCGGGCGCGCTTTCCAGCGCGGTCAGCAGCAGGCATGGCAAAGCGGCGCGAAGGAGTTGCGCGCGCTTGCTCCGGCCCCTGCCTGGAGGCGACCCCACGATGGAATAACTCCAACGAAATCAGATACTTGACTGATGACCTCGCGCGGACACGCGGGGAACCATCCTTAATGGAGTTAAAACAATTATGGTTAATGACCCGTTGAGGTCCTGGCGCCCGCGTCGCCTCGAAGGTCCGGGCATGCTAAGGGAGGCGCCAACGGGCCGACGCCCCTCCTCCCTGGACCAGCACATGCCGAGTTCGAAACCGCTGATGACCCACTCATCTGGCCCCACTCCTGACAGCGTCGAATCCGCGCTCCGCACGCTGGAGACAGAGAGCGGCGGCATCAACGCGCTCGCGGCCGCGCTGCGCGGGCCGCTGGGCGAGCCTTTTGCCAGAGCGGTCGATCTGATCCGCAACGCCAAGGGCCGCGTCATCGTCACCGGCCTCGGCAAATCGGGCCACATGGCGCGCAAGACCGCGGCGACCCTCGCCTCGACGGGCACGCCGGCCTTCTTCGTTCACACCGCTGAAGCCGCCCATGGCGACCTCGGCATGATCACGACTGACGACGTCATCATGGCGCTGTCCTGGTCCGGCGAGCAGCCGGAGATGAAGACGCTGGTGAACTATTCGGCGCGGTTTGCGATCCCGATGATCGCGGTGACCTCGAACGCGGCGTCTTCGCTCGGCCAGGCCGCCGACATCGTCATCGAGCTGCCGAAGGCGCGCGAGGCCTGCCCGCACAATCTGGCGCCGACCACCTCGACCATGATGCAGGCCGCCATCGGCGATGCCATTGCGATTGCGCTGCTCGAAGGCCGCGGCTTCACGGCGCTGGAGTTCGCGCATTTCCATCCCGGCGGCAAGCTCGGCGCGATGCTGAAATTCGTCCGCGACTACATGCGCACCGGCGCGGAGATTCCAGTCAAGCCCCTGGGCACCAAGATGTCGGACGCGGTGGTGGAGATGTCGGCCAAGGGGCTCGGCTGCGTCTGCATCGTCGACGCCGCGAACGAGGCCGTGGGCATCATCACCGACGGCGATCTGCGCCGCCACATGCGGCCCGATCTGTTGACGGCGTCGGTCGATGACATCATGACCAGGCGGCCGAAGACCGTGCCGCCCTCGATGCTCGCGACCGAGATGATCGAGGTGCTGAACACCCGCAAGATCACGACGCTGGTGGTGACCGAGGCAGACAAGGTGGTCGGCATCGTGCATCTGCACGATCTGCTGCGGGCGGGCGTGGCGTAGGTCTCTCCCCGCCATTGGTTCGTCGCTTCAGCGCAAAATTGCTTCGCAATTTTATCGCGAGCTCCTCGCAATGACTGCGGTTGGAATGTCTACCCCGGAAACCGCGCCGCGTTCTCCTCCAGCGGCAGCTTCAGCCCGTTCGCCAGATACGACACCGTGCGGTAGAAGCCGCACAGCAGCATGATCTCGAGGATTTGCGCCTCGTCGTAATGCGCCGACAGCGCAGCAAACTCCGCGTCGGTGAAGGTCGCGCAGGTGTGCAGCGCGTCCACCGCCGCGATCAGGGCCTGCTCATCCGGCGACCAGCAGGATGAAGTCGCATCGCCCTTCACGGTCGCGAGCACCTCATCCTCGGTGAGCTTGGCCGGGCCGGCGAACGCCGCGACATGGACGCCCCATTCATATTCGCATGCGTTGAGCGCGCAGGTGCGGTCGATGACGATCTCGCGCTGGCGGAGCGACAGCGGTCCGGGATCGAGCAAGCCGCCGGCGCGAAACTTGTTCCAGGCGCGCGTATGGCCCGCCATGACCCGGAACAGCAGCAGCGGCGGCGCGCCGCGCATGATGCGGTCGAACTGCGCTTCGATCTCCGGGGGATAAGGCTGATCGAGCGGGGCGATTCGGGGCATCATGGATGACATGGGCGCCTTTCTTGCTACAATTAATGTAGCGCAACGCTACATTATCCGTAGCGGGATGCAAGAGGGGCGCGATGGCGAAACGGGGAAGCTCACGGAAAGTCCGCGGCTCGCGCACCGGGCGGCCGATCATGGCGCTGCTTGACCTGCTCGGCCGCCGCTGGAGCCTGCGGATCCTGTGGGAGCTGCGCGACGAGCCCCTCACCTCGCGTGCCTTGCGCACGGCCTGCGACGAGGCTTCGCCGACGGTGCTGCAAGCGCGGCTGACGGAGTTGCGCGAGGCCGGGTTTGTGGAACTGGGCGACGGTGGCGGTTATGGGCTGACGCCGCTCGGGCGGGACTTGTGCGAGACATTCATGCCGCTGCACCGCTTTGCGGAGAGGTGG
The DNA here is from genome assembly GCF_054057515.1 of Bradyrhizobium sp. USDA 4474. Taxonomy (NCBI): domain Bacteria; kingdom Pseudomonadati; phylum Pseudomonadota; class Alphaproteobacteria; order Hyphomicrobiales; family Nitrobacteraceae; genus Bradyrhizobium; species Bradyrhizobium sp. USDA 4474. The sequence goes on from NZ_JBSRZJ010000002.1 coordinate 2,591,812, forward strand.
AAGAGGTAGGGGCTGCTCTTACCCTCCCTTGGAGGTAGGAGCGGCTCACGCCGCAGCGACCGTCAAATTCGCACCATCCACCTGCACCACCTTCACCCGCGTCCCCGCCGGCGTATCCGGGCCGGCCACGCGCCATACCGTGTCGCCGATACGGACAGTGCCGTTGCCGTCGATGATCGGCTTCTCCAGCGTGAACTCGCGCCCCAACAGTGCCTCGGTGCGCTTGTTGAGGAAGGGGCTGGCGCTGCCATCAGGCTTCGGCCGGGCGAGCCGGCGCCACACCGGCACGGCGGCGGCGGCGAACACCGCGAACATCACGAGCTGGATCTGCCAGGAGATGACTGTAACGAACGAGATCAGGCCCACCAGCAACGCGGCAAGCCCGAGCCAGAACAGGAACACGCCCGGCGCGATCACTTCGAGCGCCATCAGGATGAAGCCGAAGATCAGCCAGTTCCAGTTGCCGAGCGATACGAACATGTCGGCCATGACACGACCTCTTTGTATTGGCGCATGACCTTAGCGGAAAATCATGCGCCGTTCCTTACCCTTGCCGCGGCGGGACCGAGGGCGGCGTCGAGCCGGTCGGGGGCACCGAGCTGGTGCGGCGCGCGGCGGCCGCCGCGGATGCAGCGCTTTCGCCGAAGGTTGCCTTGGCAATCTCGCCGATGCCGGCGAGCGAGCCGAGCATGCTGGTCGCCTCCATCGGCAGCATGATGATCTTCTGGTTCGGCGCCTCCGCGAACTGGCCGAACGCCTTGATATACTTGTCGGCGATAAAATAGTTCAGCGCGGCCACGTCGCCCTTGGCGATGGCTTCCGACACCGCCTGCGTCGCCTTGGCCTCGGCCTCAGCCAGACGCTCACGGGCCTCGGCGTCGCGGAAGGCAGCTTCGCGGCGGCCTTCGGCCTGGAGGATCTGCCCCTGCTTGGCGCCCTCGGCGCGCAGGATCTCGGACTGGCGCTGGCCTTCCGCGGCCAGAATGTCGGCGCGCTTCACGCGCTCGGCCTTCATCTGCCGGCCCATGGCTTCGACGAGGTCAGCCGGCGGCACGATGTCCTTGATCTCGATGCGGTTGACCTTGACGCCCCAGGGCGAGACCGCGGCGTCGACGACGCGCAGCAGGCGCTCGTTGATCTCGTCGCGATGCGACAGCACCTGGTCGAGATCCATCGATCCCATCACGGATCGGATGTTTGTCATGGTCAGCACCGTGATCGCTTGCGTCAGATTGGCGACCTCGTAGCTCGCCTTGGCGGCATCGAACACCTGGAAGAAGGCGACGCCGTCGACCGTCACGGTGGCGTTGTCCTTGGTGATGACCTCCTGCTCGGGGATGTCGATCACCTGCTCCATCATGTTGATCTTGCGACCCACGCGATCGAAATAGGGCACGATCAAGTTAAGGCCCGGACTCAGCGTCTGCGTGTATTTGCCGAACCGCTCGATGGTCCAGTCATAGCCCTGCGGGACCGTCTTCACGCCGGCAATCAGCGTGATGATGACGAGCAACACAAGAACAATCGCGAAAATGTCGAAGCCGCTCATATCTCCTCCAAGGCGGGAAAAAGGCCTCTCCCGCGCTGTCATTGGTCGGGATCAGGACCCTATCGGTTCAGCGGTCGCTTTTCACGTCGGCATTCTCGCCATTGCGCACAAGACGTGCTGAGAGGGGACGGTCACGATTATGTATTTACGAAGAGCCCTTGAAAGCGAGAAGGCGGAGACCTAGCGGCAAACGTTAACGATTTGCGACGCTACTCGATGACGTCGTTCGCGATGGCGAGCAGGCCTGGGGGAAGCGCGACGCCGATCGCCTTGGCCGTCTTGAGGTTGATTGCGAGCTCGAACTTGGTCGGGTTCTGGATCGGGAGGTCCGCAGGCTGCGCACCCTTCAGGATGCGATCGACATAGCCGGCGGCCCGCCGCAACTGCTCGGCACTGTCGGTGCTGTAGGACATCAGCCCGCCTTCATCGACAAAGGCCCGGATGCAGAACACGGCCGGCAGACGCGCCTGCTCAATCGCCGCCAGCAACTGCGCGCGGTTCGCCATGGCGAAGAAGTCCGGCAGCACCAGGAAACCGCCGTCCTTGCGCGACGCCAGCGCGGCGATAGAAGCGACATCATGCACGCGCGCCGGCTCGATCGTCACGTGCAGTGTTCGCCCGGCCTCCTCGAGCGTGCGCAGCATCAGCGGTGCGAACGGCGCGGTTGCCGGATTGTAGACGACGAAGACGCGGGACACCTTTGGCGTGACCTGCGTCAGCATCTCCAGCCATTTGCCGGCCAGCGGCCCGTCATAATCGGTGAAGCCGGTGATGTTGCCGCCGGGATGGGCCAGGTTCTGGACAAAGCCCTGGCCGACCGGATCGGTGACCACCGCAAACACGATCGGGATCGTCGCGGTGCGCCGGCGCAACTCTTCCACCGAGGGCGTGCCGAGCGCGAGCAGGATGTCGGGCTTGAGCGCGATCAGCTCGTCGGCAAGCTGCGCGAGGTGGGCCCGATCACCGGCGCCGCTGCGCCAGTCGATTTTGACATTGTCTCGATCCTTCCAGCCAAGGGAGGCAAGCGCCTCGGCGAGCCGCGGCCGGCCGATCACATCGTCAGCAGCAGTGACCGACAGCACCCCCAGGCGGCGCGGCGGAGCCGGCTGCTGCGCCCGTGCCGGGGGCGCCAGCGCGGCGGTCGTCCCAAGAAGCGCCAGACACTCGCGGCGGTTCATGGGCGCCTCAAATCCAGACATCTCAGATCCAGCCTTGCAACTCCCGCAGCACGAGCGTGCGGATCACGTCCATGCCGGGAGCACTGTCGTTGAGGCAGGGGATCGCGGAAAACTGCTCGCCGCCATTGTGCCGGAAGATCTCGGCGTTCTCCTGCGCGATCTCCTCCAGTGTCTCAAGACAATCGGCGGAAAAGCCCGGCGTCACCACCGCAATCCGGCGCACGCCTTCTTTCGCCAGCCGCTCCATCGTCTTGTCGGTGTAGGGCTGCAGCCATTCATCATTGCCGAAGCGCGACTGGAATGTGAGCAGCAGGTTTGTGTCGTCCATGCCGAGCCGGCGGCGCAGTGCGTGCGTCGTGGCGATGCAGTGGCTCTGATAGGGATCGCCCTTGTCGACATAGGATTTCGGCATGCCGTGAAAGGAGGCGACGATCAGCTCGGGCTTGAATGGCAGGGTCGCGAGATGGGCCTCGATCGAGGTTGCGAGCGCCTCGATGTAGGCCTCGTCCTCGTAATATGGCGGCGTCACGCGCAGTGTCGGCTGGTTGCGCAGGCGGGCCAGCACGCGGAACACCTCGTCGCAGACGGTCGCCGAAGTCGAGGCGGAATATTGCGGATAAAGCGGAACCGCGAGAATGCGTTCGCAGCCCTTCGCGATCAGCGCATCGATGCCCGCCTCGATCGAGGGATTGCCGTAGCGCATCGCCCAGTCCACCACGACATGCGGGCTAGCAGATAATGCGGCGGCGAGCTTGTCGGCTTGCGACCGCGTGATGGTCTTCAGCGGCGACTCATTGCGCTCGTTGTTCCATATCTTCCGGTAATCGAGCGCCTTGGTGCGCGGGCGGCTGCGCAGGATGATGGCGTTGAGCACCAATTGCCAGATCAGGCCCTGGTCCTCGATGACGCGGGGGTCCGACAGGAATTCCTTGAGGTAGACCCGCACACCAGGCGCATCGGCGGTGTCGGGCGTCCCGAGATTGACCAGCAGCACGCCCACGCGCGATGGGGCCGACTGTGTTGCCGGTTTCGCTGAAACGATGGGGGCGGCGATGGTCGTCATGACCTTTGGGTCGCGCGTTGGTCCGAACTTGTCAAGATGAGCCGGGTTTGGCTAGGGTCGCTTCCAGGCGGGGGAGGAACGATGACGCTCGCGGAATGGTGCGTGCTCGGAGCGCTGCTGCTCTATCTCTTGACGATCGTCTCGATCAAATGGATCAGGTTTCGCGGCTTCGACAATTCCCGGCCGCGCGATCCCGCCTTCTATCAGGACGCCATCGCGCAGCGCGCGCTCGGCGCGCACCAGAACGGGATCGAGACCTTTCCGTTCTTCGCCTTCGCCATCCTGCTCGCCGAATACAGGGACTCGCCGCAGCGCCTGGTCGACGAGCTCGCGGTGCTGTTCCTGATCGTGCGGGTCGCCTACGTCCTGACCTATCTCGGCAACCGGCCGGCGCTGCGCTCCATCCTGTGGAGCATCGGCTTTGCGATCAATCTCGCGATCTTCTTCATGCCGATGTTGAAGCGGCTGCTGCCGGTGTGAGCTCTTACCCTCCCCTGGAGGGCGAGGGTAAGAGGACCTCAAAAGCACGTCGTCCGCTCGGCCGCGATGTAGCCGAACAACAGCCCCGCGCCGAACAGCAGCACGAGAGCCGCCGCGCCGAGTTCGACACCGCGCATCAAAAGCGCGCCGCCGCCGTCACGCCCCGCGCTCAGGCGGCCGGCGACGTCCTTGGCCGAGACGGCCATCACCGCGATGACCGCCACAGTGATCGCGGTGCCCAAGCCCATCAGGAAGGTCGCGGCAATGCCGGCCCAGAACAGGCCCTGGGCGAGCGCGAACACCAGCACCAGGATCGCACCCGAGCAGGGACGGATCCCGACGGTCAGGATCGCGGCAAAGCCGCGCCGCCAGCCACCGGGGCCCGCGAGCTCGCTCGGAGTCGGGCCATGAGAATGGCCGCAATGCTCGTCGTGAACGTGGTCATGCCCGTGGTGATGATGGGCGTGCGCGGGATCATGACCATGATCGTGGTGATGATGGTCGTGGTGATCATGATGGTCATGCGGCACGCCCGCCAAGGCGGGCACCGGCTGCGCCACCTGCAGTGCGCGGAGGAAGGTGCGGCCCTTGACCCAGACCAGCCGCAGGCCGAACAGCGCGATCAGGGCATAGCTTGCGATTTCGATCGCGCCCTCCGCCTTGCACATGGTCTTGGCGGTGGCGTTCAGGATCCAGGCCGAGATGCCGACGATCGAGATCGCCGCAAGCGACTGCATCAGCGCGGAGGCAAACGACAGCGCGATGCCGCGCCGCGCGGTCTCGCGGTTGGCAACGAGATAGGAGGCGATCACCGCCTTGCCGTGGCCGGGGCCGGCGGCATGGAAGATGCCGTAGGCGAAGGAGATGAAGAGCAGCGTCCACACCGCCGAGCCGTCGGACTTGGCCGCCCGGATGGTCGACGACATCTGGCGATAGAATTCCGACTGCTTTGCCAGCAGCCAGCCGATGAGACCACCGGCTTCGGGCTGCGGCGCCTGCTTCGGCGCGCCGAACGGATTTTGCGCAAGGACATCGTGGAGCGCGGCGTCGGCCATGCCGGCGACGAGGAGAATAGCGGCGCAGGCAAGGAGCCCACGCCCGAACGGCGAGAGATGCGGCTTCAAGGGCAATCCACCGTGATCTTGTTGGCGAACATCATGCCGAAATTGGCATTCGGCCCATCCAGAAAGGTCTGCTCGTTGAGCTTCTGCGCGGTCGCGGAACCGTCACTGGGACGATCGAGCTTCATCTGGCAGCCGGCGGGTGCGCCGACCAGCTTGACCGGATTGTCCCTGGCCATCTGAAAGTCGATGAAGAAGGAGCGGTCGAACACTTCGAGCACCAGCTGCCTGGACTTCACCGGGTTCTTGAGCGGCAGCGTGAAATGCAGGGTCAGCACCGTGTCCTTGTAGTCGAGGTAATAGTCGACCGGATCGTTGAAGCGCTCCTTCTTGCCATCCGCTTTCGCGAAGGTGAAGTAGGCATATTCCTTCAGCGACTCGACATTGGTCTGCGCCAGCGGCCCGAGCTCCTCGCGGGTATAGGCCCCCTTGGTCTTGCTCTCGAGCCCCTGCACTGCATAGGCGGAGAACATGTCGTCAAAGGTCCAGGCGTGGCGAACGCCGGTGATGCTGCCATCCTCGGCGTAGAGCAGCTCGCTCGTCGCTGTGATCCAGACATGCGGATGTGCGCTCGCCGAGCCTGCTGCAAGCGACAGGCCGACAGCGAGCAGCCATCCCAGCAAGACGCGCATGCCGATCAGGCCGCCTTTTCGTCGAGCAGCCCGCGGCGGCGGAGCAGCGCGTCGGGCTCGGGCGGGCGGCCGCGGAAAGCCTCGTAGGCGGCTTCCGGGTCGACCGATCCGCCGCTCGAATAGATGTCGTCATGCAGGCGTTTTGCCACCTCAGGATCGAAGATGTTGCCGGCTTCCTCGAAGGCGCCGAAGGCGTCGGCGTCCATCACCTCCGACCACATGTAGCTGTAATAGCCGGCCGCATAGTGATCGCCGGAGAAGATGTGGCCGAACTGGGTCGGCCGGTGCCGCATCGAGATTTCCTCGGGCATCCCGATCTTCTCGAGCTCACGTTTCTCGAAGGCGCGGACGTCCTGCGCGGCAGAGGCCGGCTGGGAATGGAACTCGAGATCGAGCAGCGCCGAGGAGACGAACTCGACAGTGGCAAAGCCCTGGTTGAATTTTCGCGCGGCAAGGAACCGTTGCAGCAGATCGTCAGGCAGCGGCTCGCCGGTCTGGTAGTGGCGGGCGAATTGCTGCAGCACCTCGGGCCGCTCCTGCCAGTGCTCGTAGAGCTGGGAGGGCAGCTCGACGAAGTCGGTGAAGACAGAGGTGCCCGACAGCGACGGATAGGTCACGTTGGACAGCATGCCGTGCAGGCCGTGGCCGAATTCATGGAACAGGGTGCGGGCATCGTCGGGCGACAGCAGCGAAGGCTCGCTGCCCGTGCCCTTGGCAAAGTTGCAGACATTGATGATGAGCGGGGCGATCTCGCCGTCGAGCTTCTGCTGGTCGCGCAGCGATGTCATCCAGGCGCCGGAGCGTTTGGACGGCCGGGCGTAATAGTCGCCGTAGAACAGCGCCTTGTGCTTGCCGTCAGGACCCTTCACCTCCCAGACCCGTACATCAGGGTGCCAGACCGACACATCCTTGCGCTCGGCGAAGGTGATGCCGAACAGGCGGCTGGCGCAGTCGAAGGCAGCGGCGATCATCTGATCGAGCGTCAGATACGGCTTGATCGCGGCGTCGTCGAAGTTGGCGCGTTGGAGGCGAAGTTTTTCGGCGTAGTAACGCCAATCCCAGGGCGCGAGCTTGAAATTGCCGCCCTCCTCCGTGATCAGCGCCTGCATCTCGTCGCGGTCGGCGAGCGCACGGGCCCGGGCCGGCTTCCAGACCCGCTCCAGGAGGCCACGAACCGCATCCGGCGTCTTCGCCATGGAGTCCTCGAGCCGGTAGGCGGCGAAGGTCGGATAGCCCAGCAGCTGGGCGCTCTCCTCGCGCAGCTTCAGGATCTCGCCGATGGCCGTGTTGTTGTCGTTGGCATTGCCGTTGTCCCCGCGCGCGATGAAGGCCTTGTAGACCTTCTCGCGCAGATCGCGGCGGGCCGAGCTCTTCAGGAACGGCTCGGCGGAGGAGCGCGACAGCGTCACGATGGCCTTGCCTGCCATGCCGCGGTCTTCTGCCGCAGCCTTGGCGGCGGCGACAAAGCTCTCCGGCAGGCCCTGCCGGTCGGCCTCCCCAAGCTCCATGAACCAGTCCTGCTCGTCGCCGAGCAGGTGATGGCTGAAGCCGGTCGCGAGCTGGGCCAGCTGCTCGTTGATCTCGGCCATCCGCGTCTTGGCCTCGTCGGACAGGCCGGCGCCGGCGCGGTGGAAGCGGGTGTAGGTGCGCTCCAGAAGACGGAGCTGCTCCGGTGTCAGGCCAAGATCGGCGCGGTTTTCGTGCAGCTGGGCGATGCGGCCAAACAGCACGGCGTTCATCATGATGGGATTCCAGTGCCGCGCCATCCGCACGGAGACCTCCTTGTCGATGTCCAGGATGGCCGGATTGGAATGCGCCGAGACCAGGTCGTAGAACACCGCCGCAACCTTGTTGAGCAGCTTGCCGGAGCGCTCCAGCGCCGTGATGGTGTTGGCGAAGTCGGGCGTGGCCGGATCATTGGTGATCGCCGCGACCTCGGCGGCGTGATCGGCGAAGGCCTGCTCGAAGGCCGGCAGGAAGTGCTCCGGCGAGATCTCGTCGAAGGGCGGGGTCCCAAACGGCGTCACCCAGGCCTTGAGCAGCGGATTGGTCTCGGAGTCCGTAATTTGGTGGAGGTCTGACATCGCAAGTCCGATTTTTGAGGCAATTTGTTGGGCGCAGCTATAGCACGCGATGGGGCTTTTTTGGGCCATTTGGCCTTGCTCCCGCCGGCCTTTTCGGAGAGATTGCGGCCCTCGAAGCCACGGACCCCAACGCCCATGAACGCGCCCTCCTCGTCTTCCCGTCAGATCGTCTGGCCGAGCGTCATCACCGTCGTCAGCGCCGCGATCCTGATCGGCGCCGAGGTGTTCGGCGCGGCCTTTGCCGGCGGCTGGGCGCTCGCGGTTCTGCTCGGACTCGGCGACCAGGCCGCGCACATCCTTCAGGCCGTGCTGTTCGCACTCGGCGTGCTGGTCATGACCGCGTTCGTCCGCGCGGCTCAGCGCGTCGAGCCGTTCTTCAAGCGCGGCTGAGGCGTCTCGCGCGCGCGAGACATACGCAGACACAGAAAACTTAACGCGCGTTCATCTTCCGCTTCGCTCGCGCAACACTGCGCAAGCAGATGTTAGGCAATTCTGTTCTCAGCCTAAAAAAATTCTTGCGAAGCAGAGTCAAAACGCTTATGTGCGCTCTTGCCCAATTTCGCACGTGCCTGTGGTCGTGTGTCAGTCGGTAGGTATCCGGACAAGAGGCCGGACAGCCGCCAAGGGGTGAAGAAGCCGAGGGGCTCTTCGGAAGTGCGGAAGTCGCGAGACCGAAAGGTCAGACGACGAAGCAAACCCGGAGCGTCCAGCATCTCTCTCAAGGGATGCCTTGTCGAAGGTGACTTCACTCTTTGCAACCGTGACTGGCAGCCGGAGGCGAACCGGCGCACCCCGCTCTCAACGGGGGACGCGACTTAAAGCAACGACGGATCGGGCTTTTTTGGTCTCTACCGGCATTCCACCGCCGGCGCGGGCTACTGAAAAGGCTTGTCCTTCATTGCCAGGTGAGCGGGCGGGAAACTCTCCCAACCAATCCACGGCAGCACAGTCTGGTTTGAGTCTTTTGGCTTCAGCGCGCCTCCATCGCGCGATGTGGCCGGAGCGCTCTTATCCGACGTCACGTTGATACGGACCCCGTCGCTGGGGCCGCCGGAGAGTGCCATGACCGAACGTATCCAGGAATTCCTGCGCAACCGCCGCAAGGAAGGTCTCGACACCGAGCCGTGCCTCGTCGTCGACCTCGAGGTCGTGCGCGACAATTACCAGACCTTCGCCAAGGCGCTGCCCGACAGCCGCGTGTTCTACGCGGTCAAGGCGAACCCGGCACCGGAAGTGCTGTCGTTGCTCGCTTCCATGGGCTCCTGCTTCGACACCGCGACGGTCGCCGAGATCGAGATGGCGCTGGCCGCCGGTGCGACGCCCGACCGCATCTCCTTCGGCAACACGATCAAGAAGGAGCGCGACATCGCGCGCGCCTTCGCGCTCGGCATCCGGCTGTTCGCGGTCGACTGCACCGCCGAGGTCGAGAAGGTCGCCCGTGCCGCTCCCGGCGCGAAGGTGTTCTGCCGCATCCTCTATGATTGCGCCGGCGCCGAGTGGCCGCTGTCGCGCAAGTTCGGCTGCGACCCGGAAATGGCCGTCGAGGTGCTCGACGCCGCCAAGCGCCTGGGCCTGGAACCGTGCGGCATCTCGTTCCATGTCGGCTCGCAGCAGCGCAAGGTGAAGGCGTGGGATCGTGCGCTGGCGATGGCCTCGCAGGTGTTCCGCGACTGCGCCGAGCGCGGCATCAACCTGACCATGGTCAACATGGGCGGCGGTTTCCCGACCAAGTACCTGAAGGACGTGCCGCCGGTCGTGACCTACGGCCGCTCGATCTTCCGCGCGCTGCGCAAGCACTTCGGCAACCAGATTCCGGAGACCATCATCGAGCCGGGCCGCGGCATGGTGGGCAACGCCGGCATCATCGAATCCGAGGTCGTGCTCATCTCGAAGAAGAGCGACGAGGACGAGGTGCGCTGGGTGTACCTGGACATCGGCAAGTTCGGCGGTCTCGCCGAGACCATGGACGAGTCGATCCGCTACGCCATCCGCACCCCGCATGACGGCGCGGACATGACCCCGTGCGTGCTCGCAGGTCCGACCTGCGACAGCGCCGACGTGCTGTACGAGAAGACCCCGTATCCGCTCCCTGTTACGCTCGAGATCGGCGACAAGCTGCTGATCGAAGGCACCGGGGCCTATACGTCGACCTACTCGGCGGTGGCGTTCAACGGCATCCCGCCGCTGAAGACCTACCACATCTAAGCAGCCTCTCTTCTTCCGAGGCTATCAGGGAGCCGACTTGCCGGCTCCTCACCCGACATTGCCATTCTGACGACGCTTGAGACCGCACGCCTTCGTGCGGATTCAAGCGGGGACTGACGCGCCATGACTGCTTTTCGGAAGCCACAGATCGCCCTCACTTCGCATGCCGTTCCGTTCGTGATCCGCGCGGAACGTGCATCCGACGTCGCGATGCGTGAAGCGCTGCTCGATGTCTGTTTTGGCGAGAATCGCCATGACCGCACCTGCCAGCGCCTGCGCGACGGACGTGCGCCTGCTGCAGGCCTTGGCCTGTCGGCGATGCGCGAGGGGAAGCTCGTGGGAACCGTGCGGCTGTGGCACGTCAGCGCCGGCGGCAGGCCCGCTCTGGTCCTCGGACCACTGGCGGTGGACCCTGCCTGCCGCGAGCTCGGGATCGGCGCCGCGCTGATGTATCAAGCGCTGGCCGCCGCCCGGGCGCGCGGGCATCAAGCCGTGATCCTGCTCGGCGATGCGCCCTACTACGCCCGCTTCGGCTTCTCGGCCGAGAAGACCGGCGGACTGATGCTGCCTGGCCCGTTCGAGAGCGACCGCCTGCTGGCGATCGAATTCCAGATCGGTGCGCTCGATGGCGCCGCGGGGATGATCGTCCCGACCGGCGCGGCCCTGCCCAAACGGAGGGTAGTTCGCCCCCTCCAGGCGCACGCGGCGTAAGGGATCGCCATGATGGAGACGACCGAAGCCGTGCTCCGCGGCAACGCGCCGCCGCGCCTGCGCCGAGCAGGGGTTGCGTGAGCCCCGGAAACGCCCTTTAACCCCACGAAATTCCCCCTTCAGTCGAGGCCGAACCCATGTCCCGTCGCCTGATTTCCACCGGCTCCCCGTTTGAGAAGACCGCCGGCTACAGCCGCGCTGTGGTCGACGGCGAGTTCTGCTTCGTCGCCGGAACCACCGGCTATGACTACGCGACGATGACGATGCCTGACGATGTCACGAGCCAGTCACGCAACTGCTTCAAGACCATCGAAGCGGCCCTGAAGGAGGGCGGTTTCGAGATGGCCGACATCGTCCGTGCGACCTACTACCTCACAGATGCCAAGGACGCGGATGCGCATTTTGCTGTATGTGGCGAGGTCCTCGGCGAGATCCGTCCGGCCGCCACGCTGCTCGTCGTCTCGGCCCTTCTCAAGCCCGAGATGAAGGTCGAGATCGAAGTCACCGCCAAGCGCCGCAGCATCTAACAAGCGCCGCAGCATCTAACAAGCGCCGCAGCGCCTGATTCACCCAGCAATCGTCCGCCAGCACGTTCCGGAGAAACCATCCCATGAGCCCTCCCTCGCAGATCTACGCGAAGATCACCGGTCCCATCGTCATGGTCGGCTTCGGCTCCATCGGCAAAGGCACCTTGCCGCTGATCGAGCGCCATCTCGATTACGACAAGTCGCGCGTCACCGTGATCGATCCCAGGGACGAGGGCCGCAAGGCGCATTGCGAGAAGCAGAATGTGCGCTTCATCCAGAAGGCCGTGACCAGGGAGAATTACCGGGAATTGCTGACCCCGCTGCTCACCGAAGGCGGCGGCCAGGGCTTTTGCGTCAATCTCTCTGTCGACACCGGCTCGACCGACATCATGGAGCTCTGCAACGAGCTCGGCGCGCTCTATATCGATACGGTCAACGAGCCCTGGCTCGGCTTCTATTTCGATTCGACCAAGGGCCCGGAAGCGCGCTCCAACTACGCGCTGCGGGAAGTGACGCTGGCCGCCAAGAAGGCGCGCCCGGCGGGCTCGACGACAGCCGTGTCCTGCTGCGGCGCCAATCCCGGCATGGTCTCGTTTTTCGTCAAGCAGGCGCTGCTCAACGTCGCCGCCGATCTGAAGCTCAATGCGCCCCGGCCCAAGACCAAGGCCGAATGGGCCGATCTGATGCGGCAGGCCGGCATCAAGGGCATCCACATCGCCGAACGCGACACCCAGCGCTCCAAGACGCCGAAGGAGCCCGACGTCTTCGTCAACACCTGGTCGGTGGAAGGCTTCCTCTCGGAAGGCGTGCAGCCGTCCGAGCTCGGCTGGGGCACCCATGAGAAATGGATGCCCGAGAATGCGCGGACCCACGAAGCCGGCTGCGGCGCGGCGATCTATCTGATGCAGCCCGGCGCCAACACGCGCGTGCGCACCTGGTGCCCGACCCGCGGGGCGCAGTACGGCTTCCTCGTCACCCACAACGAATCGATCTCGATCGCCGATTACTTCACGGTGCGTGATGCCTCGGGCAAGGCGATCTACCGGCCGACCTGTCACTATGCCTATCACCCGGCCGACGATGCCGTGCTGTCGCTGCACGAGATGTTCGGCCGCGCCGCCAAGATGCAGGAGAAGCACCACATCTTGGATGAAAACGAGATCGTCGACGGCATCGACGAGCTCGGCGTGCTGCTGTTCGGCCACGAGAACAATGCCTATTGGTACGGCTCGCAGCTCTCGATCGAAGAGACCCGCGCACTTGCGCCGTATCAGAACGCCACCGGCCTGCAGGTGACCTCCGCCGTGCTCGGCGGCATGGTGTGGGCGCTGGAGAACCCGAACGAAGGCATCGTCGAAGCCGACGAGATGGATTTCGACCGCCTGCTGGAAATCCAGCTGCCATACCTCGGCCCGGTGAAAGGCTTCTACACCGATTGGACGCCGCTGACGGATCGTCCGGGACTGTTCCCGGAGGATATCGACACCAGCGATCCCTGGCAGTTCAAGAATATCCTGGTGCGCTGACAGGCGCACCTGCCCGGGCCGCAATGAGCGGGAGGCTCATAGCCTTCCGCCGGCCGGGGTGCTAACCAACCGCCCGGTCGCACGGCAACCGGGAGGTCCGCATGAAGCATATCGCCTGCATCGCCGGAGGCGTCAGCCTCCTGATCGCGTCTCACGCATGGGCCGCGGACACCGGTCAGTTGCCCTGCAAGACCACGCAGGAATGCAACGAAAACGCGGCCAAGATCGGCGCCAACGCTCCCAGGGACGCGCAGCCCTCGACCAGCACATCGGACGCCGCCGAGGACCAGTTCTACTGGCTCAACAAGATCAACAAGGCCTCCACCGTGATGCTGGTGGAGGAAGGCATCTTCCCGAAAAAGACCGGCCAGCTGATCGCCGCCGGCGTGGACTACACGATCCGCCAGGCGCGTGAGCCCGACGGCAAGCGCCCCAGCGACGTCCTTCAGATCGAGAAGATCATGACCGACAAGGTCGGCGAGGAAGCCTCCGTCATCCATGCCGGGCGCAGCCGTCAGGACATGTACGCGACCTTTCGCGCGGCCAAACTGCGCAACCAGACGCTGGATTTTGCCGAGTCCTTGCTGGGATTGCGTGCCAAGCTGCTCGGCAAGGCGGCCGACAATCTCGATGCGTTGATGCCCGGCTACACCAACGGGGTGCAGGCGGTGCCGATCACCTATGGTCATTACCTGCTGGCCTATGAGGAATCGTTCGAGCGCGACCAGCAGCGCGTCAGCGAGGCCTATCGCCGGCTCAACCTCAGCCCGATGGGCGTCGGCGTCATGTCGGGCTCGATCTGGCCGCTGAACCGCACGCGTCTCGCCGAGCTGCTCGGGTTTGACGGCGTCGTCGAGAATTCGATGGATGCCAACCAGGTGATCCCGTTCGACAACCAGCTCGAAGCCACCGCGATCGCCAATTCGGCCGCCATCCGCATCGGCGCGATGATGCAGGATCTGCATACCCAATACGCCGAGATACGACCGTGGCTATTGCTGCAGGAGGGCTCGACCTACACCAGCAGCTCGATGCCGCAGAAGCGCAATCCGGGTCTGATCATGCAGGCGAGGATCGCGGCTTCAGATGTCGTGGGGCTGTCGGCGGCGGTGTCGATCCGCGCGCACAACGTCATGTCGGGCATGGTCGATTCCAAGTCCCAGTCCGAGGACATCGGCCTGTTCCCGCGTGCCGTCAACATGGTCACCGCCACCGACCGGGTGTTGGATGCGATCGTGGTCAACAAGGCCCGCGCCAGGGAGGAGCTGGAGAGCGACTGGACCTCGACCATGAACCTCGCCGAGCTGCTGCTGCAGGCGCACCAGATCCCGTTCCGCGTCGGCCATGGCTTTGCATCGCAAATGGTCAGCTATGCACGGCCGCTGGATCTCACGCCCAAGACCATCCCCTTCAACGAAGTGACCGACCTCTTCGCCAGGACGCTTGCCAAATTCAACATGCCGGCGAGACCCTTCCCGATGAGCGAGGCCGAATTCAGGGAAGCGATGTCACCGGAATGGATCGTGGCGCATACCAAGGGCGTCGGCGGTCCCCAGCCGGAGGAGACTGCACGCATGCTCAAGGCGGCCCAGCAGCGCCTCGATGCGGACAGGCTCTGGCTTGCCGCCCAGCGCGACAAGCTCGCGAAGGCCGATAGCGCGCTCGATCAGGCGTTTGCGGCACTCCTGCCCAACGACGCGGCGCATTAGGACCGGGGCGCGTCATGCCCTCTCACGTCATCTCGCCATGTAATCGAACGCAACGCTGCCGAGCCCGAGCGTCAGGTCCGCTTTGAAGTGCAGCGCCGACAGCACCTCGCGCACCGGCAGCCGAGCGACATCGCAGAGCGCGTGAGGAAACAGGCCGAGCGCACCGGGTCCGGTCCAGGCTTCCTTCAAGGTGATGTCCTCGAGGTGGAAGCGCACCAGCTCGCAGATCCGGGGGCTGCCGTCGACATGCGGGATGATCTTCAGGATGAAGTTCGGTGCCTTCATCGGCTGGAGCACCCCGTCAAGATCGACCTTGCGGTGCTTGTAGCCCATGGTCGCGGAGGCACAGAGCACCGAACCATAATGCAGCGAGCCGACCAGCACGTCGCTCTCGACCTCGATCTTCGGCCGCGCCAGCTTCTTCGGAAAGCCCCACAGCTCGCGGCCACCGGCGATCGGGCCTTCGTCGTCGAGATACATCGCGTGGGTGTAGGCGCCGAGCTCGCCCTTGAAGCGGACCGGGATCACCTGCCCGGTCTCGGTGTAGTCGCCGAAGCCGGTCGAGTCGGGCATGCGGATGAATTCGTATTTCACCACCGGCTCCGCCACCTCGAGCGGCTCGGGCACGATGGCGGCAAGGGCTTCTGGATCGGTCCTGTAGGTGATGATGAAATATTCGCGGTTGAAAAAGCGATATGGCCCCGGCGGGAATGACGGGTTCGTGAGCGGCATCGAATAAGCGTTACGGCGAACGTCCTCGATCTTCATGGAAGCCCCATCTGTCGTTGGTTCGACGGATTATGGAGCGGCCCGCGCGCCATGGCGAGGTCATTGGCTGGGCATCAGACGTCACATGCGCGTCAAATTGCGCGACCGTCGAGCCTATTTCTTCTCGAGCCGTGGCGCGATTTTCTCGGCCGGAGCCGGCGGCAATGCCGGTTTGGCAGCACCCGCCGCGCCTTGCGTCTGCGGATCGGGACGCGCCGGCTGGGGAGCCGGCGTGGTCGGACGTTCGCCGCCTGGCTTTGCCTCGGCGGGCGTCTTGTCCTGATCGGTGGATGGCGTGCCCTGCAGCGGCTGCGTCGCCTGCGCCAGCTCCATCCGGTTTTCGGCGCGGATTTGCGCCAGCGACATCACCGAAACGACGACGCCCGCTACGAACAGCGTGCAGGCGATCGTCAGGTCGAGCTTCAGGTTTCGCTTGTCATTCTGGCCGGGCATATCGATCACCGCCTTCATCTGCGGGATCAACGAATTTCCGGGACTGGGGTTCCGCCCCCTGCATGACTGGAACCGTGGGCTCGTGCGCCAGAAGGGCAGGCTATTCCGTGGTGCTGACTTCCCAGGTGGCGTGGCTCACGCCGGGCAGGTGCTGGAGATCGGTCGCGACCGCGTTCAGCTCGTTCGGATCGACCGCAGTTGCCACCAGCTTGGCGACAATCTCCAGAATGTCGTCGCCAATCTCGGCGACGTCGACGTCGGCCACCGGATACTTCGCGGCCTCGAGCTTGTCGACGAGACGGTCGCGCATGTCAGGCAGCGCGTCGGCCGCGACGGCGAGCTTGAAGTAATAGGTCGCCTCCAATGCCTTCTCGTTCAGCGGAATGCGGTTGATTGCGTTGACCAGCGGGCGCAGCATGGTGTTGCCGGCAATGACGAATACGGTGAGCGCCGCCGCCTGCGCCACCATGTCGGCGCCGGCGCATGATCCCACGGCCGCCGAAGCCCACAGCGTCGCCGCCGTGTTCAGGCCACGCACGTCCATGCCCTGCTTCATGATGACGCCGGCACCGAGAAAGCCGATACCGGAGACGACATAGGCGATCACCCGCACAGCACCATCAGCGCCGTCCAGATGCATGGCGAGATCGACGAAGGCTGCGGCACCCACCGCGACCAGCACGTTGGTGCGCAGGCCGGCGGTGCGTTGCCTGTATTGCCGCTCGGCGCCGATCAGCGTGCCCAGCACGAACGCCGTAAACAGGCTGACCAGCGTGTCGGCGAAATCAGCGAGCTGGAAGGTCGTGAGAAATCGCATGGTGCCCTATACGACCGGAACCATGACAGATCAAAGCTCCAGCAGGCCGCCGTCCCCATTTTCGTCGGCGAAGGCGAGTTGCGTGCCCTTGGCGTTCCAGGCGAGCCCGGCCACCGGCGGCGTGCCGTTGCGGCGGACCAGGATCTCGGCGCCATCCTCCATTCGCACCATCAGCACCGTGCCATCGCTGTAGCCGCAGGCCAGAATGTCGTTCTTCGGATGGCAAGCGACCACCGCCACGCGTGCCTGCAGCGGCGCCAGCATCGCGGGCTCCTTGCCCATCGGGCCGTCCTTGCCGGCAAACGGCCAGATGATGACGGTGTCGGCGCCTGAGGTCGCCAACCCCTTGCCGCCCGCACTCCAGGACATCGAGCGGACCCGGCCGGGATAGCCGGTCATGCGCATGTGCCTGTTGTCGGCGAGACGCCAGCCGTGCAGGGCGGCCTCATGCATGCTGGTGACCAGGAACTTGTTGTCGGGGCTGAAGGTGACGCCGAGATGCGAGCCGGCCCAGGGCAGGAATTCGGCCGATCCGTCCATGTTGGGAAACCACAGCGTCGCGCCGTTGTAATGCGCGATCGCGAGCCGCAAGCCCTTGGGCGCGAACGCGAGACCACCGACGGTCGAGGGCACATCGAGCGACTTTGCCTCGGCCTGGCCGCTCTTGACGGTCGCCGTCTTGCCGGCCGACCAGGCGAAGGCACCATCAGGATGCAACGCCACGGCGTCGATCCAGCGCCGTTTCGGATCGGTGGCGAGCAGCGTCACCTCGCCCTTGGTATCGACCGAGACGACCTTGCCGTCGTCGCCGCCCATCACGAGCCGCTTGCCGTCGGAGGCCGTCGAGAGAATGCCGCCGCTGTGAACGGCCACGGTGCTGATCTCGCCCTTGGCATCGACGAAGGCGACATTCTCCTCGCCGCCGACAAAAGCGGCACGATCCCCGAGGAAATGCACCGAGGTTACACCCATGCCAAGCGTGACAGGCTTGACGCGGTCGGTGACGGAGACGATCGAGGCGGAATCGGGAGCGGGCGTAAACTCTTTCATCACGAGACGATGCAGCTCTCGAAGCCCGTGCGAATGAGCTCTTCCGGCAACTCGCGGCCGATGAAGACGAGGCGGCTCTCGCGGGGCTCGCCCTCCTTCCACTTCCGTTGGTGGTTACCTTCCAGCATCATGTGGACGCCCTGGAACACGTAGCGGTCGTCGTCGTCATGGAAGGCGAGGATGCCCTTGGAGCGCAGGATCTTGCCGCCCTCGACCTGCACCAGGTTCTGGAGCCAGGGCATGAAGACATTTGGATCGAGCGGCTTGTCGGTCTTGAGCGAGAGCGACTGCATGTCCTCGTCGTGATAGTGCTTCAGGCCGTGGCCGTGATCGTGATGATGGTCGTGGCCGTGATGGTGATCATGATCATGGTCGTGATCATGGTCGTCGGCCGTCAGGAAATCAGGCTCAATGTCGAGGATGCGGTCGAGATCGAACGCGCCACGATCGAGCACGTCGGCCAGCGCCACCGAGCAGCGCTCGGTGCGATGCAGTTTCGCATAGGGGTTGATGCCACGGATGCGAGCCTCGACTTCCGCAAGCTCGGGCTTGGTGACGAGATCGGTCTTGTTCAGCACGATGACGTCGGCAAACGCGATCTGGTTCTTGGCTTCGGGTGCGTCCTTCAGACGATCGGACAGCCATTTGGCATCGGCGACCGTGACGACCGCATCGAGCCGCGCGTTCTTCTGCACGTCCTCGTCGACGAAGAAGGTCTGGGCGACCGGCGCCGGATCGGCAAGGCCTGTGGTCTCGACGATGATGGCGTCGAACTTGCCCTTGCGCTTCATCAACCCGTCCATGATGCGGACGAGGTCGCCGCGCACGGTGCAGCAGATACAGCCATTGTTCATCTCGAACACTTCCTCATCGGCGCCGATGATGAGGTCGTTGTCGATGCCGATCTCGCCGAATTCGTTGACGATGACGGCGTATTTCTTGCCGTGGTTTTCCGACAGAATGCGGTTCAGGAGCGTGGTCTTGCCGGCACCGAGATAGCCGGTCAGGACGGTCACGGGAATTTTTGACGAGGTCGCTTCAGGCATAACAACTCCGGACTATCGGGCTTTTCGCGCGACGCCAGGCGGGGTGGCCCCCGGCCCTAATGGTCAAGCGCGCTGGTCAGGGCCTTTATATTGTGCCTGACCATGTCAATGTAAGTGGGTGCAGGCCCCTTTTCGCCGGTCAAACCGTCCGAAATCAGGGTCCCGCCGACCTTTGCGCCGGTCTCGGCCGCGATCCGCCGGATCAGGCGGTCATCGCTGATATTTTCCAGAAAAACTGCCGGGATTTTCTGGGCCTTGATCTGGCCGATGATGGCGGCGATATCCCGCGCGCTGGGCTCGGTTTCGGTGGAGACGCCCAGCGGCGCGATGAACTGGATGCCATATTCGGCGGCGAAATAGCCGAAGGCATCGTGGGTCGAGATCACCTTGCGCCGCTCAGGGGGGATCCTGGCCATCGCGTCCCGGACCTCATGGTCGAGCGCGTCGAGCTGTTCCAGATAGGCTTTGAGCCGGCTGCGGAAAAATTCCGCGTCATCCGGGGCCGCCGTGATGAGCGCATTGGCGATACCGGTGACGTAGACCTTCGCGTTCGGCACGGACTGCCAGGCATGCGGATCGGCGGCCGAGCCGAGCTTCAGCGGCGCGATGCCGGCGGTCGCGGTGACCATTTGCGCCTTGCCGCCGGAAGACTGCACCAGGCGCGGCAGCCAGCCCTCCAGCCCCAGCCCGTTGACGACGACGAGTTTTGCGTCGGCGATGCGTTTCGCATCACCGGGCGCGGGCGTGTAGACGTGCACGTCGCTGTCCGGGCCGACCAGCGTCGTCAGGTTGACGTCGTCACCACCGATCGTGCGGACGAAGTCGCCGAGGATCGAGAAGCTCGCGACGACATTGAGTCGCTCCGCAGCATGCAACGGTGAGCCGATCAGCAGCAAGGCAAAGATCAGGAGGCTGCGCATCGTCACGCCTCCAGATGCCGGCCGGGAAACATCTGCCTGACGAGGCCGCCGACGCGGCCGAACAGGACAGAGACGATGTAGAGCACGGTCGCGACCAGAATGATCGCAGGGCCCGACGGCACGCGGGTCTGGAACGACAATACGAGGCCGGCATAGCCCGAGAGCCCGGCAACGACGACAGCAATGCAGATCATCACCGTCAGATCGCGCGACCAGAACCGCGCGATTCCTGCCGGCAGGATCATCAGGCCGACCGCCAGCAGCGTGCCGAGCGCCTGAAAGCCGTTGACGAGGTTGATGACGACGAGGGCGAGGAAGGCGAGATGCGCGGGGCCGCCGGCGCGGCTGACCGTACGCAAAAATAGCGGGTCGACACTCTCGATCACCAGGGGGCGATAGATCACCGCGAGCACGAGCAGCGTCACCGTGGCGTTGAACGCGACAACGAGCAGCGTCTGGTCATCCATCGCCAGGATGTTTCCAAACAAGACATGGAGCAGGTCGATATTGGTGCCCTTGATCGAGACGATGGTGACGCCGAGTGCCAGCGAGGCCAGATAGAAGGTCGCAAGCGAGGCGTCCTCCTTCAGCCCGGTCGAGCGCGCGACCACACCGGCGAGGATCGCAACTGCAAATCCGGCGATCAGGCCACCAGCCGTCATCGCGAACAGATTGAGGCCGGAGAGCAGGAAGCCGATGGCGGCACCAGGCAGGATCGCATGGGCCATGGCGTCACCCACGAGGCTCATCCGCCGCAGCATCAGGAAAACGCCGATCGGGGCGCCCGCCAACGCCAGCGCGATGATTGCGGCGAGCGCGCGCCGCATGAACTCGAATTCGATGAACGGACCGATCAGCGCGTCATAGATCATCTGCGGTCACGCCGCCCGCGAGCTGACATCATCAGCCGCGCAGGCGGACGCGCTGTCGTCAAAAGCCTCGCACATCCGCATCGCGATCATCAGATTCTCAGGCGTCAGCACCTCTGCCGTCGGCCCCCACGCCACGGGACCACGCGCCAAAATCAACGTCTCGCTGAAATGCGTGCGCACCATCTCCATGTCGTGGAGTGCGGCCAGCACGGTGCGGCCTTCGGCGTGCCAATGCTTCACCAGTGCGAGCAGATCGGCAATGGTCTTGCTGTCGATGGCGTTGAAGGGTTCGTCGAGCACGATCAGCCTCGCGTCCTGGAGCAGCACGCGCGCGAACAGCACGCGCTGCATCTGCCCGCCCGAGAGCGTGCCGATCGGGCGGTTCTCGAAGCCATTGAGGCCAACGGATGCGATCGCGCGCAGGATCCTTGCACGCGCGGCCTTGCCGATGCCGCCGAACAGGCCCGTCCCGCGCCACAGCCCGGTGCCGACGAAATCGAACACCGAGATCGGGAAGGTGCGGTCGATGTCCGCGCTCTGCGGCAGATAGGCGATGTCACGGGCGTCCAACCTGCCGAGATGGATGCTGCCGTCGAGCGGTTTGAGGATGCCCACGATGCCGCGCAGCAGCGTCGACTTGCCGGCGCCATTCGGGCCGATCACGGCGACCAGCGCGCCTGATGCGACCTCGCCGTTGAGGTGGTGCACGGCCGGATGGCGGTCATAGCCGAGCGTGACGTTGTGAAAGTGAAGCGCTGCCATGGTCACCTCATCGCCAGCCAGACGACGACCCAGAGCGCGGCGCAGGCGGCGGCAGCGGCCGAGAGACGGCCCGCCCCGGTCATGCGCAGGATCGACCAGGGCGCGTCCTGGGCCGGATGTGGAGACGCTGGATCGTGGACATGGGCGTGGCTGTGGTCATGCCCGTGCGAATGCGCATGGTCGTGGGAATGGCCGTGATTATGGCTGTGGGACGCGGCGGGAACCATGACTATGGACGTTATATTATAACATTACATCTGTCCATGCCCGCCCTCGGCGGCGCTTTCGGCAGCAAAAAGGCGGCCGCGCGAGCGACCGCCTCTGTTGTTGCGCCCTTCCAGGGCGGCACAGCGCCGCGAACGACGAGTTACGCCTTCTCGAACAGGGACTCGACGTATTCCCAGTTCACGAGGTTCTCGACGAACGCCTTGAGATAATCGGGACGACGGTTGCGATAGTCGATGTAGTAGGAGTGCTCCCAGACGTCGCAGCCGAGGATCGGCGTGGCGCCGTGCACCAGCGGATTCTCGCCGTTCGCGGTCTTGGAGATTTCGAGCTTGCCGTTCTTCACGGACAGCCAGCACCAGCCGGAGCCGAACTGGCCGACGCCCGCCGCCTGGAAGTCTGTCTTGAACTTCTCGAGGCCGCCGAGGTCTTCGTTGATCTTCTTCTCGAGCTTGCCCGGCAGCTTGTTGCCGCCGCCATTGGGCTTCATCCAGCTCCAGAAGTGGATGTGGTTGTAGTGCTGGCCGGCATTGTTGAACACCGCGGGATTCTTGCCGAACGAGCCCTTGACGATCTCTTCAAGGGACTTGCCTTCCCATTCGGTGCCCTTGAGCGCGTTGTTGCCGTTGGTGACGTAGGCCTGATGATGCTTGTCGTGGTGGAATTCCAGCGTCTCCTTCGACATGAACTGGCCGAGGGCGTCATAGGCGTAAGGGAGTGGGGGCAGCGTAAAGGTCATGGCTTCTTGTCCGCAACTTGGTGGGGAACATCTAACGGTGACCCCTTATAGAAGGTTCCTGCGGCGTTAAATACCGCCAATTTGCGAAAAGGCGTGATGCGATCGCGCGGGCCCATTTGCACAAGTTCGCCGCAGGCAAGTGGATGTCGGCCCCGATGTGCTGCAAAATATCGTTGCCTTTGAAGCGGTTATGACAGAACGAATGCGCCATCGAGGCCGGGACGAGGCAGAGCCATGAGTATTGAGATCGACATTTTGAACGGCGACGCCTCGTGGCCGATCGCCAAGCCGCTGCATCGGGCGGTCTGGGGACCCGATATCGTCGCGAAGCGGCCCTGGGGTCACATCAAATGGGCCAATGCCGATTTGCGTGTGCTGATCGAGACGCCCGAGGACGGGCTCGTCTGCCATGTCGGCATCTATTTCCGCACCATCACCTGGAATGGACAGAAGACGCATGTCGGCGGCATCGGCGGCGTCTGCACGCGCGAGGACCGCCGCAACAGAGGTTATGCGACCATGGCAATCGACGCCGCCGTTCACACCATGCGCGCCAACGAGGCGGTTCGCTTCGCGATCCTGTTCTGCGAGCCGCACAATTTCGCGTTCTACGAGGCCCGCAGCTGGCTGCCTTTCAAGGGCGAAGTCTATTGCAGGCAGCCTGAAGGGCGAATCCGCTTCGATGTCATGGCGCCCTACGTCTTCAACATCGTGCGCGCGCCGACGCTCGGCACCATCGACCTCTGCGGCCTGCCCTGGTGAGAGCCTGAGGTTTTCGACGGCGGCCTCGGCCACCTGCTGCGCGGGGGCAAATGAGCGCAGGAATGTGATTCCATCAGGCGTTGCACGATCCGGAATTACTGCTATTGGAGGCACTTCATTCCGAGGCCCTCCCATGTCCCGCAGAATTGCCGCTCTCACCGCCCTTCTGGCTGCGCTGTCCGGCGCAATGGCTGCTCATGCACAGAGCGTCGGCGCGAGCGGGACCTGGCTGACCCAGGCGGGCGATGCCCGCGTGAAAATCAGCAAATGCGGC
The DNA here is from genome assembly GCF_054057515.1 of Bradyrhizobium sp. USDA 4474. Classification (NCBI taxonomy): domain Bacteria; kingdom Pseudomonadati; phylum Pseudomonadota; class Alphaproteobacteria; order Hyphomicrobiales; family Nitrobacteraceae; genus Bradyrhizobium; species Bradyrhizobium sp. USDA 4474. The sequence goes on from NZ_JBSRZJ010000002.1 coordinate 2,615,285, forward strand.
GGCGGCCTCTGCGGCGTCATCACCTGGCTGAAAGAGCCATACGACACCGCGACCGGCCAGCCCGCAACCGACAGCAAGAATCCCAATCCCGCGCTCGCCAGGCGCTCGATGATCGGCCTGCCATTATTCTCCGGCATGCAGCCGGCAGGATCGAACAAATGGTCGGGCCAGATCTACAATGCCGATGACGGCAGCACCTATGCGAGCAGCATCACCGTGACCGGGGCAGAGACGCTGCGCGTCGAAGGCTGCGTCGGCGCGCTCTGCGGCGGCGAGACCTGGACGCGCGCGGGACACTAGCTCACAGCCGCCACCATCGCCTTGAGTGCCGCGGCCGCCGACGCGTAACCGCCGCGCGCACCGTCGATGAAGTGCACGTGGTCGCTCCGCAACGCGGAGGGCGTGAAGCAGGTCATCATCGCGGCATCCTGCTGATAGAGCCCATAGCGTACGATGCCGTCGCGCGCAGCGGCGACGAGACGCTCGCTCAAGGCGCGTTCGAGCTCCGGCGTGCAGTCGAGAATCATGCGCAGGCCGTCGTCATACTTTCGGAAGTCGGAATTCTCGACCACCTGGCGCTTGTAGACTTTCGGCAGGAAGCCGCCGGCGTTGATGTCGAAGCGCATCAGGACATAAGCAAAGAACGTATAGGCGAGCAGCCCTGCGCGGCGCTTGAACAACGAGCCTCCCCGGATCGCCCGAGCCTCGTAGTCCAGCCCCTGCGGCGGCCATTTCAGCGGCGGCCCCTGCGGCGGCACGGGACGCCCCGCATCCGGACTGCGCTCGACCAGGTGGATGATGTCCTCGATCACTTTTCGGAACGCCAGCGGATCGGCGTCGCGCGCGGGCATCACCAGCACCGACAGAATCAGCCCGCGCGACGCCGGCATCACCTCGAAGCGGCAGGACAGGCCGGAAAGATCGGGCTGCGTCCCCGCGGGCGCCTCAGCGACGGCGAACTCGCCACGCTTCATCGCGGCGTCGGCGAAGGCGAGCCCACCGCCGGAGAACATCGCATAGGACAAATTGGCCGACGGACCGAAACGCGCGACGCGTACGTCGAGACCTTTTGCGCGGATGGCACTCACCGGCACCAGCGCGACGCGCATCTTCAGGTCGAGGTCTTCCCGGACCCAGGTCGCCGTCGCAGCCAAAGCTTCGCGAGCGGCTTCGAGATCGCCAGGCGCGACCGCAAAGCTGGCGCCGTCGCCGCCGAACACGAAGGGAAATTCGCGTCCCTCGAGCGCATTCGTCACCGCCGCGATCACGGCGGCGCCGGCCATGTTGACGGCCTTGTAACGCTGCGCCGCAATCGCCTTGGTGGATTCGACGATGTCGGCGACGCCGACGCTCCAGTCGTCCGGCAGCGGCGAATAGAGTTTCGGCTCCATCAGCCGGGTGAAGCCCCGGAAAACGGGGATGCTGCCGTAAAAGGAGTCGGCTGTCATCGCAGGAAGCCGGTCAGGTTTGCACGAGAACAGATACGGGGCGGGATCGATCGGGGTTCACCTGCCGGCTGTCCCGAGCGACAGCGCATCATTGGCGAAATGGAGGACAACAACAAGATGCCGGAGCAGGCTGGCCCGGCGCCGTTCGTCGGCGATGTCGCAGGATACGGCGCTAGTGCAGCTTCTCGTCCTCGCGCTTGCGCAACGCGGATGCCGGCATGTCATGACAGCCGATCAGCCGCACAAATTGCTGCGGATACATTTCGTGGCCGTTGCCGCTGGAGTTTTGATGCGACATCGGCGGGCAGCGCGTATCGTCCAGTTTCGCGGGCGAGGGCTGCACGGGCGTTTGGCCGAGACTTTGAGAGGCCATGGACTGCTCCCTGTCGTTTAGGGCAGTTCGATTGACGTAACTCATTCGATGACGCGGCATCTTACGACCAAATCCGGCAAGATGTCATTGGGCCAGATCAAGGCAATTGTGTCCGCCGGGCTCCGGTTACGCCGTATTGCCGGCGTCGATCGTGAACACGGTGCCTGTCACGTTGCGACCGCCCTCGCCGAGCAGATATTCCACCATGCGCGCGACGTCGTCGGTCTCCGGCAGGCGGCGCAGCGCGCTGCGGCTGGCGATGCGCTTGCGGCCGTCGTCGGAGAGATTATGCGTGAGCTCGGTATCGATGAAGCCGGGCGCGATCGCGTTCACGGTGATGCCGAGCTTGCCGACTTCGCGCGCGAGCGAGCGGGTAAAGCCGGTGGCAGCAGCCTTCGTCGCGCCGTAGACCGACAGGCCGTTATAGCCTGTCGTCGCGATGATCGAGGAGATGTTGATGATGCGGCCGGCGCCATCGGCCATCATCTGACGCGCGACATATTTGGTGAGGATGATCGGCGACAGCACGTTGAGCTGCACCAGCGCCTCGATCTGCGAATTGTGCATGGTCGCGAGCAGCCCCTCGGTGCCGAGGCCGGCATTGTTGACGAGACCGTAGGTCGGACCGAACTCGTCGCGGACGAGCTTTGCGAAAGCCGGAATCGCGTCGATCGCGGCGAGGTCGCAGGCGCGGAAATGCAGTCGCCCCTCGGAGACGCCGATCGCAGCCTTGAGCTCGTCGCTCTCGCGCCGCGCGGCTGCAATCACGTTGTAGCCGGCGCCGACCAGACGCTTGCCGATCGCAAGACCAATGCCGCGGCTGCCGCCGGTGACGAGAACATTATGCATCGGTGCGCGCCAGTTTGCCGGCCGGGGTGACATCGAGCGCCTCGACGAAGCGGATCACCGCCGGCACCTTGTGCGACGCAAGCTGCGCGCGGCACTGATCCAGGATCTGGTCGCGGATCTCTTTCGCCCGCGCCTGATCGGTGCCGTCAGCGAGGATCACGTCGGCAACGACGATGCCGCCGGTGATCGGGCTGCGGCGGGATTTGGCCCGCGACATCAGCACGTCAGGGTGACGGTTGATTGCCGCTTCGATCTCTTCGGGATGAACCTTGAGGCCACCGATATTGATGATGCCGCCGCGGCGGCCGACGAAATAGTAGCGGTCGCCGCGCAATTCGACGATGTCGCCACTGTCGACGAACCCCTCGCCATCGGTGAGTGCCGCAGCGTCGCGGCCAATGTAGGCGTGTGCCGTGCGCGTCGAGCGGATGCGCAGCGAGCCGTCGACGACCTTCATCTCGACACCATTGCGGTTGCCGAGATAATTGGCCGGAAAGCCTTCGAGCCCGTCATTGACCGCGAAGCCGACGCCGGCCTCGGTCGACGCGTAGGCATGGCCGATGGAGGAATCGGGGAAGGCCGCCTTCAGGCCATCGAGCACCGCCTGGTCGGCGATCTCACCGGAGAGGCGGACATAGCCCGGCTTGAATTGCGCGGCCGAGCCGCTCATCAGGAGCTTGCGCCAGTGCGAAGGCGTGCCGGAGATGTGTGAGACGCCGCGCGCATTCAGCCGTGCGACGTGATCAGGGAGCGCCTCATGCGGGTCAGACAACACCATCGAGCCGCCCGAGAGGATGGCGCGGAGGAATATCTGCAGGCCGCCATAGCGGCGAATGTCATAGAACGTGGCCCAAACCGGCGCGGGTCCCTTTGCGGGGCCCTCGGCGACGATGGCGCCGGTGAGCGCTTCCAGCGTGTGACCGACGATTTTGGGCACGCCTGAGGTGCCCGAGGTGAGCATCAGCCATTCGGTGGCGCGTTCGGTCTCGGCAGGGTGCGCGGGCTGAAGCGGCAATTGCGCGATGACGACCAGCGAGACGCCGGTCGCGGCCCAACGATCGGGCTCGTCGGTAACGACGGCATCGATCCCGGCATCCGCGATCAGCGCGTCCAGATGCGCCGGGTTGAGATCCGGCGGGCAGAGCAGCATGCGACGGGCGATGCCATCCAGCTCGATCATTGCAAGGCCCGAACGGAGTTGGTCGGACAATTTCAGCAGCACCGCGCGGCCGGACAATTCGCGCAGGCGGCCACCGAGGACCGTCTGCGACAGGATGTCCGTCAGCGACACGACATCGTGGGCATCCGACAGGGTGCGGCCGGTCAGCTCCGTGCCGAGATGGTTGCGGAGCGCAAAGATCTCAGGCGGGGACATTTTCGTAGGCCCGCACGAAATCACCCACGGTGGCGGGGAACGCGGCGTCCTCGGAAATGGTGAAGGGATCGACGCCGGTCTCGTCCTCGAGACGCGCGACGAGAATTGCGAAGGCGAGGGAGTCGAACCCCGTCTCGTGCAGGGACAAATCGTCCGAGAGGGCGGGAAGCGTGATGTGCTGCTCCTCGGCGATCTGCTGGATCGCCTCGATGACCTTGGACCTTACCGACATGGCTGGCTTGCCTCTGAGTTAGTTGATCGATCGTGCCTCTTGCGGCGGCTCTCGGATGACCGCCTCCCATGGCACCTGTTTACCGGACAGAAGTAAATGGCCTCTTGGACAATTCGGATAAAATTGGACCTATCTGGCAATTTTGCTCGGTTACAGCCTGATCGCGCCGCCCACAATCTGCGCAAAAGTTCCGGAATCGAGCGCAACGTAAGCGCCGGATCCCGGCTCGAGCATGTATAGCGGTTCCGTTATGGCACCCGGGTCAAAGCCTGCGCGGGCGAGCTCGCCCTTCTTCTGCTTGAAGGTTTCGGTCGCGTCCAGCTCGCGCGAGATGCGGATGAAGACGGGACGGGCGTAAACCGGCAGGCGCTGTGCGAGATGGGCTGGCAGGGCTTCAATATCGAATCCCTCGTTAACGACGATCGCGCTCATGCCGGCGCGACCGTCGGTGCCGGGAATGCTCACGCCGTAGGTGGTGGCATCAACCACGCCGGTGAAATCGCGCACGGCGTCGTTGACCTCTGATGTCGCGACGTTCTCACCTTTCCAGCGGAAGGTGTCGCCGATGCGATCGACGAAATGGAAGAAGCCCTTGTCGTCGAGCCGCATCAAGTCGCCGGTGCGGAACCAGGCATCGCCCTTGGCGAAGACGTCGCGCAGAATCTTCTTCTCGGTCTCGCCGGCATCGGTATACCCCTCGAAGCGGCCCCCGCCCTCGTCCGCCTTGCCGATGCGACCGATGGCCTCACCCGGCTCGCCGCGAGCGCAAGCGACACAGAGGCCCTCCTCGTTGCGCAGCGGAGCACCGCTCTCGGGGTCGAGCTTGACGAGGCTGGCGGGGAAACGATGCGCCAGCAGGGGCGGGATGCGGCCGATTGCGCCGGGCTGCCCCTCGACGTTGAACAGCGAGAAATTGCCTTCGGTCGCGGCATAGAATTCGAGAATGCGCGGGATAGCGAAACGGCTCTGGAAATCTTCCCAGATGTCCCCGCGCAGACCGTTGCCGCACATCAGTCGCAGCCGATGACGACTCTCATATTCGGACGGCGGCGCCCTGAGCAGATAGCGGCAGAGCTCGCCGATATATTGAAACAGCGTACAGTCGTGCCTGACGATATCGGACCAGAAGTTCGAGGCCGAGAACCTCTCCGCGATCACCACCGAGCCGCCGGCGGCGAGCATGCTGCACGGCGCGACGATGCCTCCGACCGAGTGGAACAGCGGCAGGCAGTCATAGAGCCGATCCTGCGGCGAAGCGCCGGTGAGCCCGGAGAACCAGAAACCCCAATTGAGAATGCGACGATGGCTGATGCTGGCGGCCTTCGGCAAGCCCGTCGTACCCGAGGTGTAGATCAGCAGCGCACGATCATCGATGGTGACGCCGACGCGCTCTTCCGGCGACAGCGGCCCGTCATCAAGCACAGCGAGCGCAACGTCGATCGCGCGCTCGCTGCGGGCATCGCCATGGCTCCAGATTTTGGCCTCTGTCCTCCGGTGCGGCGTTGCGCTCTCCAGCATCTCGGTCATCTCGTGCGCGACGATGATATACGAGGGCTTTGCGACGTCGAGGCAATGCGCGAGAGATTGCCCGACCAGCCTGGTATTGATCAGTGCCACCACGCCGCCGACGCGGCTGATGCCGAGCCAGGCCGCGACATAATCGATGCAGTTGGGCATGATCAGCGCGACGGTGTCGCCCTTGACCACGCCAACGGAGCGCGCCCAGCGCGCATAGCGATTGATGCGTTTCGAGAGCGCGTCATAGTCGAGTCGAGCGTCGTTGGTGACCAGCGCGATGTGGTCGGGCTGGCGCCGTGCCCAATCGTCGACGACATCGGCGAACAGGCGGCCCGGCAATTTCTCGATCCGCGCGGTCAGCTCGATCGCCTTCAGCCAGATCTTTGAAGCCGACGGTGCGCGCGCGGCTTTCGGCTGTTCGATCACACCGGTGCTCATGCCGTTCATTCTTTCGGAACGTGTCTGCTGGTTCCGGCAGCTTAGCCCGCGGGCCCTGCCCAGGTGTTAAGAGACAAGGTAAAAGCCTGATGGCGCGCGATTAACTCTAGTCGCCCTTTACCAAGCCGACCGGATCGGCGTGCGGTCCCGCGCTGCTTGCAATATCTCATGAGGTGCGGAAGCTTCCCTCGCCCACGAGGGGAGAAGGGACGAGAGAGCGGAGACTGGACGATGTTCATCAGGCGACATTTCCTTCAAATCGCCGCCGGTGCCGCGGCTGCGCTCGCGGCGCCGCGTGCCATTGCGATTGGCAACCCGTCCTATCCTTCGCACAGCGTGAAATGGGTGGTGCCTTATGCACCGGGCGGGGCGACCGACGTGCTGTCCCGGCTGATCTGCCAGCGCCTGTCCGATCGGCTCGGACAGACCTTCATCGTGGAGAACAAGCCGGGCGCCGGCGGCAATATCGGCACGCAGGCGGTGATCACGTCCACGCCGGACGGCTACACCTTGCTGCTGACCTCGACCGCGAATGCGATCAACGCCTCGTTCGATCCGACACTGCCTTACGATTTCGCCAAGGGCATCACGCCGGTCGCCGGCGTCGCACGCATTCCGCTGGTGCTCGTCGTCAACAACGATTTGCCGGTGAAGAGCGTCGCCGACTTCATCGCCTACGCCAAGGCCAATCCCGGTAAGATGTCGATAGCTTCGTCGGGGATCGGCACGTCGCTGCATCTCTCCGGCGAGCTGTTCAAGTCGATGGCGAGCGTGCAGTTCACCCACGTGCCCTATCGCGGCTCCGCACCCGGCCTGACCGACGTGATGAGCGGCCAGATCCAGGGCATGTTCGACAACGTGACGTCGTCTTTCGAGCTGGTGCGCGCCGGCAAGCTTCGTGCGCTCGGCGTCACCACGCGCGAGCGATCGGACATCCTGCCTGACGTGCCGCCAATCGCCGACACGCTAGCAGGCTACGAAACGTCTTCGTTCTACGGCGTCGGCGCACCCTATGACACGCCGCGCGAGATTGTCGACCTGCTCAATCGCGAGGTCGACATGGCGCTATCCGACGCGGGGATCAAGGCCCGCATCGCCGAACTCGGCGCGATCCCCCTGCACGGCAATCCAGGCGAGTTCGGCGGCATACTGACCGCCGAGACCGAGCGCTGGCGCAAGGTGGTGGAGCTGTCGGGAATCAAGAAGGAATAGCCAGCGGCTTCTGCGCGCCAAACAGACGGATGTTCATCCCGAATGACAGTATCGCAGGCCTTCAGTACGCCCGCTTGTGGCGCCGGCGCGGCGGCTCGTTGAAGGCATAATAGGGATTTAGATCGCAGGTTGCAGCGAGGCCCGACGCGGTGGCCCGGCACTGCGGCAGCGACGTGAAGGAGCAGTCGAACCAATCGCTGCCGCCGCCGCGAAGACCGCCCGAGTAAACGTGCATGCATACCGGATAGTGTGGATCGTAGCGCTGGGCGCTGGCATCTGCGGCAACGAACAGCGTGGCAACGGCAGTGACGATCAGGAGCGGCAGGCGCATCGGACATTTCCTTCAAGCGGGCAGGCGTTATGCCATTTCGATATGGCACAACAGCGCGGAAGAAGCGACCGTTCCTGTTTATACCTCTCCCGCTTGTGAGCTGCAGCAAAACCGGTCCGACACGCTGCCCTAGCGATCCGAAACCGCGAAGGCGCTCCGTGCCGGGCCTGCATTGAACGCATATCTCGCCACATCAGTCCTTCGACAAAGGTCGCAGGTGACTGGGGCAGGAAACCGCTCGCACGCCCGGGCGAACGGACTAGTCTTGCGATCACAACGCGGCCCCGGACCGATGATGTTCCAGGGCGATCAACAAACATATGGGCTGAAGGAAACGCACATTTGCGCTCGGGCTTTCGGGCGCAGCTCCGCTGTGAGCGGGGCCAAGATGCGCTGGCCGGTCCGTGGGCTCGGGGCATGCAAGAGAGCTTTTCGTCTCCGTTCATCCGCTATCCGATCGGCACCTCGCTGCTGATGGCCGGCATCCTGTTCGTGGGCCTCATCGCCTATCCTCTGCTGCCGGTGGCGCCGCTGCCCCAGGTCGACTTTCCAACCATCCAGGTTTCCGCGTCGCTTCCCGGCGGCAGCCCGGAAACCATGGCGTCATCGGTGGCTCAGCCGCTCGAGCGCCAGCTCGCGCAGATTCCCGGCATCACGCAGATGACGTCGACGAGCTCGCTCGGCTCGGCCTCGATCACCATCCAGTTCGATCTCAACCGCCTGATCGATGCTGCCGCGAACGACGTGCAGGCCGCGATCAACGCCGCGAGCGGCCAATTGCCGAAGAACCTGCCCTCGCCGCCGACGTACCGCAAAGTCAACCCGGCGGATTCCCCGATCATGATCCTGTCGGCAACCTCGGACACGCTGCCGCTGACCACCGTCAGCGACCGCACCGACGCCCAGCTCGCGCAGCAGATCAGCCAGATTCCCGGGCGTCGCCCAGGTGTTCGTCGGCGGGCAGCAGAAGCCCTCGGTGCGCATCCAGGTCGATCCGGCCAAGCTGGTCGCCAAGGGCCTGTCGCTGGAGGACGTGCGCAACCAGATCGCCATCGCGACCACCGACAGCCCAAAGGGCAATATCGACGGCACCAGGCGCGCCTACACGGTCTACGCCAACGACCAGCTGCTCGAGGCCAGCCAGTGGCAGGACGTCATCGTCGCCTATCGCAACGGCGCGCCTTTGCGGATCCGCGACATCGGCGAGGCGGTGGCGGGACCGGAGGACATGAAGACCGCGGCCTGGGCCGACGGCAAGCGCGGCGTGTTCCTCGTCATCTTCAAGCAGCCCGGCGCCAATGTCATCGAGACGGTCAACCGCATCAAGGAGAGACTGCCGCGGCTGATCGCGGCGATACCGCCCGCGATCGGCATCAAGATCATCAGCGACCGCACCATCACGATCCGCGAGGCCGTCGACGACGTGCAGATCACGCTGATGATCACCATCATGCTGGTGGTCATGGTGATCTTCATCTTCCTGCGCAGCTTCTGGGCCACGATCATCCCGAGCATCACCGTGCCGCTGGCGCTGCTCGGCGCCTGCTCGCTGATGTGGGTATTCGGCTATTCGCTGGACAATCTCTCGCTGATGGCGCTGACCATCGCAGTCGGATTCGTGGTCGACGACGCCATCGTGATGCTGGAGAACATCACGCGCTACGTCGAGCGGGGCGAGAACCCCGTCACCGCCGCTTACAAGGGGGCGGCCGAGATCGGCTTCACCATTGTCTCCATCAGCATCTCGCTGGTCGCCGTGCTGATTCCGCTGCTGCTGATGGGTGGCATCATCGGCCGGCTGTTCCGCGAATTTGCGGTGACGCTGTCGATGGCGATCTTCGTTTCGCTCGTGGTGTCGCTGACCCTGACGCCGATGATGGCCTCGCGTTTCCTGCGCTCCGACCACGAGGCCCGCAGCGGCGGCCTTTACCAATGGAGCGAGCGGCTGTTCGAGCGTCTGCTCGGCGCCTATGAGCGCGGGCTCGACCTCGCTCTGCGGCGCAGCTTCATCACGCTCTGCGTGTTCTTTACCACCGTCGCGCTGTCGGCGCTGCTGTTCATCCTGATCCCGAAGGGCTTCTTCCCGCAGCAGGACAACGGCTTCCTCACCGGGGTGTCGGAAATGCCCCAAGATATCTCCTTCGCCGAGATGAAGCGGCGGCAGGAAGAGCTCAATGCCATCGTGCAGGCCGACCCTGCCGTCGATTCCATCGCGATGTTCATCGGCGGAGGCGGCACGGCGCTGAATTCGGGGCGCATGTACGTCACGCTGAAGCCGCTAGGGGAACGCGGCGCGAATGCGCAGCAGATCATCGCGCGGCTGCGGCCGAAGCTCGCCAGGGTCGAGGGCGCGCGCCTCTTTATGCAGGCCTCGCAGGACGTGCGGCTCGGCGGGCGCGCGACCCGTACCCAGTTCGAGTTCACGCTGCAGGACGCCAACCTGGCCGAGCTGAACGCCTGGGCACCGAAGATCCTGACGGAAATGAAGGGCCTGCCGGAGCTTCGCGACGTTGCTACCGACCAGCAGACCGAGGGCACCACGCTGCAGCTCACGATCAACCGCGACACCGCCGCGCGTTACGGCATCCAGCCGCAGCTGATCGACGACACGCTCTATGATGCCTTCGGCCAGCGCCAGGTGGCGCAATATTTCACGCAGACCAACAGCTATCACGTGATCCTCGAGATCACGCCCGCGCTGCAAGGCAAGCTCGACACGCTCGACAAGCTCTACATCAAGTCGCCCCTGACCGGCGACGAAGTGCCGCTCTCGGTGATCTGCAGCTGGAATAACGACCCCGTGCGCCCGCTCGCGATCGCGCATCAGAGCCAGTTTCCCGCGGTGACGATCAGCTTCAATCTTGCCGAAGGCGTTGCGCTGGGACAGGCAACCGCCGCGGTGATGCGCGCGGTCGGCGAGATGGGCGCGCCGCCGACACTGTCCATGAGCTTCCAGGGCACGGCACAGGCGTTCCAGCAATCGCTTGGCACCGTGCCGATGCTGATCCTCGCCGCCCTCGTCGTGGTCTATCTGGTGCTGGGGGTGCTCTATGAGAGCTACATCCACCCGCTGACCATCCTGTCCACGCTGCCATCGGCCGGCGTCGGCGCAATCGCGATCCTGATGCTATCAGGCTTCGATTTCAGCCTGATCGCCCTGATCGGGGTCATCCTCCTGATCGGCATCGTCAAGAAGAACGGCATCATGATGGTGGACTTCGCCATTGCCGCCGAGCGCGAGCAGCATCTGAGCCCGGAGCAGTCGATCCGCCAGGCCGCGCTGCTGCGCTTCCGCCCCATCATGATGACGACGATGGCGGCGCTGCTCGGCGGCGTCCCGCTGATGCTGGGCACCGGCACCGGCGCGGAGATCCGCCAGCCCCTCGGCTACGCCATGGTCGGCGGCCTCGCGGTCAGCCAGGCACTGACCTTGTTCACGACGCCCGTCGTCTATCTCTACCTCGACCGCTTCTCCAACGCGCTGTCACGCTGGATGGCGAGAAAGCCGGAGGTGGAGGAAGAGGGCGAGGAGCGGAAGGACGCGGCGGAGTAGGTAGGCGGCGCTGCTGCTAGCTCCTGCGTCATTGCGAGCGCAAACCAATCCAGGACTGTTTCCGCGGAGATAGTCTGGATTGCTTCGTCGCCAGCGCAAAATTGCTTCGCAATCTTGTCGCTGGCTCCTCGCAATGACGATGGGGCGAGACGGGTCTCACCCCAGTCCCTGCAACACCAGCCGGTTGAGCCTTGCGGTAAACGCGGCCGGATCTTCCGGCAGCTCGCCATCCAGAATCTGCGCCTGCTCGAGCAGGAGCAGGCTGAGATCGTCGACCGTCTTCGAGCCGGCCTGCGCCCTGGTGATCGCCGTGACCATCGGGTGGCGCAGATTGATCTCCAGGATCGGCTTGGTCCGCATGCCGCGGTTCTGCTGCGCCAGGATTCGCTCGAGCTCGCGGCTCGGGCCCTGGCTATCGGCGACGAGGCAGGAGGCAGAGCTGGTGAGACGGGTCGAGGCCTTGACGTCGCTGACGCGCTCGCCAAGCGCGGCCTTGATCACCGCGATGGTGGCGGCCTCATCCGCCTCGGGCTCGTCCTTCTTCGCCTCATCCTTGTCGTCGACGCGCGGAATCAGGTCGAGATTGAGGTCGCCCTGGCTCAACGACTTCAGCGGCTTGCCCTCGAACTCCGTCGGCATCGAGGTCCAGAACGCATCGACGGGATCGGACAGCAGCAGCACCTCGATGCCGCGTGCGGTGGCAGCTTCCAGTCGTGGACTGGCCTTCAGCCGCTCGATGCTCTCGCCGACAAGATAATAGATCTCGGTCTGGTTCGGCTTGAAATCGGCGACGACGTCCTTGAGCGCGCGCTTCTCGCCCGATGTGGTGGTGAAGCGCGACAGAGCAAGCAGCTTTTCGCGGCGCTCGAAATCCTCGTAGATGCCCTCTTTCAGCACTGCACCGAACGCGTCCCAGATCTTTGCGAAATTCTCCGCATCCTTCTCGGCAAGGCTTTCGAGCTCGTTGACGACGCGGGTCGCCACCGCTTTCCGGATCTGCGCCAGCTGCGGATTGTTCTGGAGCATCTCGCGCGAGATGTTGAGCGGAAGGTCCTCGCTGTCCACGACGCCGCGAATGAAGCGCAGGTAGCCCGGCAGCAGGTCGGCATCGTCAGTGATGAAGACGCGGCGGACATAGAGCTTGACGCGGCCCTTGCGATTCGGCTCGAACAGGTCGAATGGCTTGGTCGATGGCGCGAACAGCAGCACGGCATAGGAGTAGCGGCCTTCGGCACGGTAGTGCAGGGTCATCGCGGGGTCGTCGAAGGCGGATCCGATCTGCTGATAGGCCTTCTTGTAATCGTCGGCCGAAAGTTCGGATTTCGAACGCTGCCATAGCGCGCTCGCCGAGTTGATCTGGCGAGGGTCGCCCTCGCCAGGCACCAGCTCGATCGGGAACAGGATGTTGTCGGAATAGGCGCCGACGATGCGCTCGATCTCGTATGTTTCGAGATATTTCCTGGCGTCGTCCTTCAGGTGCAGGACGATTTCGGTGCCGCGCGCCACGCGCGCCGCTTCCTCGTCACTGGCGCGCGCGATCTCGAAGCCCGAGCCGCCTGAGGACGTCCAGGTCCAGACATCGCTCTCGCCGGCGCGGCGGCTGATTACGACGATCTTGTCTGCGACCATGAAGGCGGAATAGAAGCCGACGCCGAACTGGCCGATCAGGCCGAGGCCGTCCTTGGCCTCCTTCAGCTTCGAGACGAACGCCTTGGTGCCGGAGCGGGCAATGGTGCCGAGATGGTCGATCAGCTCCTGCCGCTCCATGCCGATGCCGTTGTCGGCAATTGTCAGCGTTCCCGCCGACTTGTTCGGGACGATCCGGATCTTGAGCGCGTCGCCCTCGCCCAGCAGGGCCGGATTGGCGATGGCCTCATAGCGCAGCTTGTCGCAAGCATCCGAGGCGTTGGAGACGAGCTCGCGCAGGAAAATGTCGGTTTCAGAATAGACGGAATGCACCATCAGGTGCAGCAGCTCGGAAACCTCTGCCTGGAAAGGCTGCGTATGCGTGGCCGTGTCGGACGTCGTCATGCGTTTACCCGGTCAATCAGAAGTGGAGAAAGCCCGGATATAACGCGATGGGATGGAGGATCAAGTGGGCGCGCGAACCGCCACCCCGAGAGAGGCGGTTTTGACGACGTGGATCAGGTCACGCAGCGGCCGGGCTGGAGCAGTTTTGCGACTTCGGTCAGGGAGCTGACCATAGGCTCGCAGGCGATCGTCGGCTTGCGGCCGGGCTTCAGCAGGATGGGAGCCGGCTTTGCATTCCCGGTCTCGACGACCGCGGGGACGCGCAACAGCACGGACGTATCGGCAAGGTCATTGAGCCGCATCGAGACGGTGCGGGTGGGAACCGTTGAGGGTTTCAGGGCACCCAGGCGATCGGATTTGCTGCCGCGATTGACATTCTCGCTTGCGACGTTTCGACCCGCGGCTGGGCCCGTGACCGCCTGCCAGCGGTCGGCCGTATCGTGGCCAGAGGCCAGCTGCACGGCGCCAACTTGAACGACGCCGAGCGTCGCGGCGAGTGCGACGGCACCCAGAAATACCTGTTGAATCTGTGGCATGGCTGTCGGTCCCTCGCCCCATGGCGATCGCGGGAACAACGCGAGGAGAGGACCGGAGTTTCCCAGAGGTTAAGATCACTTAACCGTGTGCCAAATTCACGCCAATCTGCACAAAAAAAATTGCAGCCGCTTGGAACGACTTCCGGGCCCGGGAGTCGTCCCAGCAGCCGGCTATTCCCCCCTGCCCCATAAGCCGGCGACGTAGGGCGCGACTGTGGTGATGCCAGTCGCGCCTTACTTTTGTCTGGGCTGCCTTTTGTCTGGGCTGCCTCACTTCGTCTTTCCCGCCAGCCAATCCCGCCCCTCGGCATAGAGCTTCTCAACCTCGGGGCCGGTCAGGCCCGGCATATCGCGCTTGACCTTGTAACCGATCAATTCCTGGACGTACGCGAGATGGCGATAGCCTTCCGGCAGCGCGGCCAGCGCCTGCTGGTCGAGCCGGAGTGTCGCGGCGGGATCGACCGGGTCGATCCGGTCCTTCTCATAGATCGGCTGGCGGCGGACGATGCCCCATTGGCCCTTTCGTTTCTCCAGGAAATCGTAGAACCGCCCCGTGCAGACGACATCGCAGAGCACGTCGTGCACCAGGGCCCGCTGCGAGATCGTCATCTTGGTCTGGGCAATAGCCCGCTCGCCGGCGAGATCGATGCTGATGCCGCCGAGGAAATGCAGGATGCGGACGCCCCTGGCAAAGCCCTCCTGGCTGACCCGCATGAAATCCCGCGCCGGCCCCTGAAACCAGGTCGCGGACATCCAGCCCTCTTCGTGCCAGACGGTGGCAAAGCGCTCCCAGTCACCGGCGTCGCGCCACACCGCCCAGTTCTCGACGAGGTCGCGGATGGCAAGGCGGTCGAGGAGTTGCTGGTCCATGATGCGAAGTCTCCGGATGGCTTCAAGCGGCGAGGGATGTCATCGCGGCGAGACATCAACGGGGCAATAAGGTCGCCGTCAAGCATGCGACGGCTGGCAGCCGTTCGAATTGCCCACAATGACGAAGCGCGATACGCGTAGCGAACCTTGCAATCAACCTGATGGCGACTAGTATTGGCGCCGATGCAGATGAAATCCCCGTTACTGGCCGCGCTTTTCGGGTTGCTGGCGGCGTTCCCCGCCTGCGCACAGACCGATACCCAGAGCGAGAGTGTCAAGGCGTGGAAGGCAGGGATTGCGGCGCATATCGCCAGCAACAAGTATTTTCCAGCGAACGGATTGGGACAAACCGGCCAAGCCAAGATCGCATTCTCCATCGACCGGTCCGGCAAATTGATCTCGCGGGCGTTGACGGAAAGCGCCGGCTCGCGGGCGCTCGACGATGCAGCGCTCATGATCATCGCCCGCGCCGACCCCTTTCCGGCACCGCCTTCGGAATTGAAGGACCAGTCGTTCTCGTTCACCGTGCCGATTGTCTTCACCGGCCGACAATTCCAGGTGTCGCCCTTCGCGATCCTGTTGAGGAAGCCAGACTCTCCCCGCACCGAGCCCGAGCCGATGACCGCCTGGCGCAAGGCAGTCACCGAGCATGTCTGGCGCCACGGGGCGTTTCCGCCAGAGGCCGCCGGTCAAAGGGCCGATGCCGGCGTCACATTCGTGGTCGATCGTTCTGGCAAGCTGATCTCGAGCGCCTTGGTCGAAAGCACCGGCTCCGCGCCGCTGGATGCCGCCGCCCTCGCCATGGTGGAGCGATCCGTGCCGTTCCCGAAGCCGCCTGCCGAGGCGAAGGATGATCTGCAGAGAGTGACCGTCCTCATGGCGTTCGACGGGACACGGCTAAACTCAGGGCCGTCGCCGGAGCAGGAAAAATTTCTCCAATCCTGGATCGAAGGCCAGGGCAAGTCGAATGCGAAATCGCCCGGACCGAACGATACCAAGCTGAATTCCATGCTTCGCAGCATTTGCCGCGGCTGCTGAGTCAGGGCAAAAATAAGCTCTCCGTTACACGCGAAAACGGCGCGTCTTGCGACGCGCCGTTTCCATTTCGATAGAGGCTTCCTGAAACCGCCGGCGCCTGGTCAAGCCGCCGGCGCCTTCGGCGCGCGGTTGCGCGAGTTGCGCTGGAAGAACAGGGCCTGGCTCGCCACCGCCGACACCATCGCGGGCTGGAACGGCTTTGAGATCAGGAAGGCCGGCTCCGGACGCTCGCCGGTGAGGAAGCGCTCCGGATAGGCGGTGATGAACACCACCGGCACCTCGAAGGTGCGGAGCAATTCGTTGACCGCATCCAGGCCCGACGAACCGTCGGCGAGCTGGATGTCGGCGAGGATCAGGCCCGGCCGCTTGTTCTTGGCCAGCGCCACCGCATCGGCATGGGTGCGCGCGACGCCGACGACGTTGTGGCCGAGATTCTTCACCAGGCTCTCGAGATCCATGGCGATGAAGGTCTCGTCCTCGATGATCAGCACGTCGGTGGCGATCTCGGCCGCCATTTCGCGACCTGCCGCATCGGCCAGCCGGCGGGTCTCGGCGACATCGGTGCCGAGCACAAAGGCGACTTCCTCTTCCGAAAACCCTTCCAGCGAGAGCAGCAGGAAGGCCTGGCGCGGCAACGGCGTGATGTTGGACAGCCGCCGCTCGGGCGGCATCGGCAGCGTCGCAACCTCGGAATCGTCGTTGACCGAGACGGAATTCCAGATCTGGGTGAACAGCCGGAACAGGCCGGCGCGTGGCCCATGGCTCTCGTCGAGCACCGAGGGGTCGCCCAGCATGGCTTCCAACATGGCTGCAACATAGGCGTCGCCGGAGGCTTGGCTGCCC
Organism: Bradyrhizobium sp. USDA 4474; assembly: GCF_054057515.1. NCBI lineage: Bacteria > Pseudomonadati > Pseudomonadota > Alphaproteobacteria > Hyphomicrobiales > Nitrobacteraceae > Bradyrhizobium > Bradyrhizobium sp. USDA 4474. The sequence continues at coordinate 2,631,932 of NZ_JBSRZJ010000002.1, forward strand.
GTCAGGGCGCGCGCATACCGACGCAGCAACGGCAAGTGTTCAGCAACGAGCTGTGAACGGGACATCCCCACTCCATTCATCTTCGGGCCGGCTTGGCAACGCGGGGGGCCCGGGTTCCCCTGCTGGGCTGTTTACGCCTCAGGCCAAGAAAAGTTCCGCCGCCGGCGGAACTATTTGTCGGACGTCGAATTGAACTCGTCCAGGGAACGGCTCCCGGTTGAGAAAACCTATCGACTTTGCAGTCACTTAACTCGGGGAAACGTGGAACAGGTCATGAAAGATCTCAAGTCTCAAGCCAGCAAAAGCACGACCCCCGGCAAGGGAGGCCTCACTCCGGAGATCCAATCCCGGATCGGGCACCAACTGCGCGCGATGTACGACGACGTCGTACGGCAGGGGGTTCCGGACCGGTTCGCGGAGCTCATCAAAAAGCTTGATGCGCCGGGAGGCGTATCCCAAAACGAGAATGGAGCTGGGGGCTCTAACGACAATCATGGGAGGGACTAATGCCTCTCACGAACTCCCTGCGTGATGACATCCTGGCGGCCGTGCCGAGCCTTCGCGCATTCGCGATCTCGCTCAGCGGCAATGCGGACCGGGCCGACGATCTGGTGCAAGAGACGCTGTTGCGCGCGCTTGCCAACATCGACTCGTTCCAGCCCGGCTCCAACCTGCCGGCATGGCTCTTCACGATCCTGCGAAACCTGTTCCGCTCCGACTATCGCAAGCGGCGCCGCGAGGTTGAGGACGCCGAGGGCAACTATGCCAAGACACTGAAGACGCAGCCTTCGCAGAACGCCCATCTCGAGTTCGAGGAGTTTCGCGGCGCGCTCGAAAAGCTTCCGCAGGACCAGCGCGAAGCCTTGATCCTGGTCGGCGCTTCCGGCTTCTCCTATGAAGATGCGGCCTCGATCTGCGGCTGTGCGGTCGGCACCATCAAGAGCCGCGTCAACCGCGCGCGCTCGAAGCTCGCAGCGCTGCTCTATGTCGACGGCGCCGAGGATTTCGGGCCGGACGAGACCGTGCGTGCCGTGATCGGCGGCAGCGGCGGATAGCGCGTCAATCGATTGAAGGTGACAGCTGTAAAGACGGCCGTTCGCGCGGCCGTCTTCGCATGCCTGTGTGATCGCCGATTGTCGCGCGATTACTTCTCGACGAACGTCACCGTGTCGGCCACCGTTGCCCGCGAGGTACGGTAGCTGTTCACCTTGTGCGCGACGTCGGCATATCCGAACGAGATGCCGCAAACGACGCGACGGTCATCGGGCAGGTTGAAGTGACGCCGGATCAGGCCGGAATGGCGCGCAAGTGCGGCCTGCGGAATCGTGCCGAGCCCGAGCGCCTGGGCCGCGAGCATGAAATTGGAGACGTAGGCCCCGCAATCGATCGCGCCGTAGATGCCGAGCGCCTCGTCGGTGTGAACGATCGCGACATGCGGCGCACCGAAGAAATTATAGTTCTCCAGCGCCTGCTTGGCGTAGCCCATCTTGTCCCCGCGCGGGATGCCGAGCGTGTTGTAGAGCTGGAAGCCGCTCTCGCGGCGGCGTTCGAGATAGATCCCGACATATTCGCGCGGCGGCGTGAAATCATAATCGTCGCCGACACCGGCTGAGGCCTCCTTGTAGATCAATTGCCGGAAGCGCTCCTTCGCCTCACCGCTGGCGATAATGACCTGCCAGGGCTGACTGTTGCACCAGGACGCGGTCCGCTGTGCGGTGGTCAGCACATGCTCGATGGTGGCGCGATCGACCTCCTTGGGGAGGAAGGCGCGGACGGAGTAGCGCTCGTTGAGGAGCTCTTCGAGCACGACGATGCGGTTGGTCTGGTTTACTTTTGCGTCCATGGGTCAGCTCGTGTTGGAGACCGTATCACCGCCCCTTGGTCGGGATCTTGTTGTAAGGCACGTCCTTGTCGACCCGAATGTCACCCGGCAGACCCAGCACACGCTCGGCGATGATGTTGCGCAGGATCTCGTCGGTGCCGCCGGCGATACGCATCGAGGGCGAGGACAGCAGCATCTGCTGGAACTGGCCGTGCGCAATCTCCTCGTCGCCGCCCGTCAAAACACCGGCCGCGCCCTGAAGGTCCATCGCATAAGTTGCGATGTCCTGGAGCATCAGGCCCGACACCAGCTTGCCGATGGAGTTTTCCGGTCCCGGCCGCTCGCCCTTCGACAGCGCCGAGATCGCGCGGTAGCTCGTGTATTTCAACCCGCTCGACTTCACCGCCCAGCTCGCAAGCTTGGATCGCACGGCCGGATCGTCGATCGCGAGCCCGTCCTCCAGCATCAACTTCGAGCAGAACTCGAACATCTCGGGGACGCCGGTCGCGAGCCGCGCACCGATCGACATGCGCTCGTTCATCAGCGTGGTCAGCGACACGCTCCAGCCCTCGCCGACCGCCCCCAACCGCTGACTATCGGGGATCACCACGTCGGTGAAATAGACCTCGTTGAACTCCTGCATGCCGTTGGCCTGCTTGATCGGGCGGACCTCGACGCCCGGGCTCTTCATGTCGAGGAAGAACATGGTGAGGCCTTTGTGCTTGGGCACATTGGGATCGGTGCGCGCGATCAACAGCCGTAGTCGGAGTAATGCGCGCCTGACGTCCAGATCTTCTGGCCGTTGACGACCCAGGTGTCGCCCCTCTTCTCCGCGCGCGTGCGCAGGCCGGCGACATCGGAGCCGGCGGACGGCTCGGAGAAAAGCTGGCACCAGATCTCCTCGCCCGCGGCGAGTTTCGGCAGATAGCGGCGCTTGGCATCCTCGCTGCCCCAGGCCATGACGGTGGGACCGCACATGCCCTCGCCGATCTGGAACGGTTGCGTCAGCTTGCCGTAGACGCCCTCCTCCTGCTGCCAGATCACGCGTTCGATCGGGGTCGCGCCGCGACCGCCATATTCCCTGGGCCAGTGCAGGCAGGCCCATCCGCCCTCCGCCTTCTTCTTCTGCCAGGCCTTGCCGACCTCGACCATATCATGCTTGGCAAGCCTGATGCGGCCCAGCGAAGACTTCGACAGCTCCTGCTCGAACTGCTTCGGCGCGTTGGCATCGACCCACTTGCGTGCGGTCTCGCGGAACGCAGCTTCCTGCGGGGTGTCGTCGAAATTCATGGCGAACCTCTACCCTCTTCCCTTGGTCGGGATCTTGTTGAACGGCACGTCCTTGTCGACCCTGATGTCGCCGGGCAGACCCAGGACACGCTCGGCGATGATGTTGCGCATGATCTCGTCGGTGCCGCCTTCGACACGCGTGCCCGGCGCGCGCAGCAGCATCGCCTGGAAACGGCCGGCCAGTTCGGCATCCTCGCCGCTGACCACGCCGTTCGCGCCTTGCAGATCCAGCGCGTAGCTCGCAACATCCTGGATCATCGAGCCCGCGACCAGCTTGCCGATGGAGTTCTCCGGACCCGGGCGCTCGCCCCTCGACAACGCCGAAATGGCGCGCATGCTGGTGTATTTCAGCCCGCTCGCCTTCACTGCCCAACTCGCCAGTTTCGAGCGCACTGCACGATCCTCGATCGCCGGGCCTTCGTCGAGCATCAGGCTGGAGCAATACTCGAACAATTCAGGAAAACCCGTCGAGACGGCCGCGCCGATCGCGCTGCGCTCGTTCATCAACGTGGTCAGCGAGACATTCCAGCCGTCGCCGACCTCGCCGAGGCGCTGATGATCGGGGATGCGGACGTTGGTGAAATAGACCTCGTTGAAGTCGGAGGCTCCGCTCGCCTGCTTGATCGGCCTGATCTCAACGCCCGGGCTCTTCATGTCCAGGAAGAACATGGTGAGCCCCTTGTGCTTGGGCACGGTGGGATCGGTGCGGGTGAGCAGGATGCCGTAGTCGGAATAATGCGCGCCCGAGGTCCAGATCTTCTGGCCGTTGATGACCCAATCGCCGCCATCCTTTTCGGCGCGCGTGCGAAGCCCTGCGACGTCGGAACCACCGGCGGGCTCGGAAAACAGCTGGCACCACACCTTCTCGCCCGATGCGAGCGGCGGCAGATAGGTGCGCTTATGCTCCTCGCGCGCGAACGCCATCATGGTCGGCCCGCACATGCCGTGGCCGATGATGAACATGCGGGACAATTGGCCGAACGGCCCTTCTTCCTGCTGCCAGATCACGCGCTCGATCGGCGACGAGCCGCGGCCGCCATACTCCTTCGGCCAATGCAGGCACGCCCAGCCGGCATCGGCTTTTTTCTTTTGCCAGGCCTTTGCGACATCAAGAATATCGGCGTTCTTGAGCACGGTGCGGCCGAGCGAGGCTCTGCGCAGTTCATCCTCGTACTGCTTGGGCGCGTTGGCATCGATCCACGCGCGCGCCTGGCGGCGGAATTCCGCTTCCTGCGGGGTGTCGTCGAAGTTCATGACGGTACCCTTCGCTTACGCCGCGTTCTTCTTGCGCATGCGGTCAATCAGCTGATCTTCCCAATAGGACAAGCTGCCAAGGCCGAGCGCCATCGCGTTGGCGCGGCGGTAGTACATGTGGCAGTCGAATTCCCACGTGAAACCCATGCCGCCGTGAACCTGGATGTTGTTCTTGGCGCAATGCTGGAACGCCTGCGTCGCGCTGATGCGCGCGGCGGCCGCGGCTTCCGGCAGTTCGGCGGCGTTGGTCGAGAGCGCCCAGGCGCCATAATAGCTATTGGAACGTGCCAGGGTCGCCGACACGTACATATCCGCCAACATGTGCTTGATTGCCTGGAACGAACCGATCTGGCGGCCGAAGGCGATGCGGTCGAGTGCGTAGTCGCGGCCCATCTCCAGCGCGCGGTCGGAGCCGCCGACCTGCTCGAAGGCACAGAGCACCGCCGCGCGGTCGAGCACCTGAGTCAAGATGCTCCAGCCTTCGCCGGCCGCGCCGAGCGGCTCGGCCTTGCAGTCGTTGAACGTGATTTCCGCCTGCCCGCGGGTCGGATCGAGATTGGTCAGGCTCTTCACCTCGACGCCGCCGTCCCTGAGATCAACCAGGAACAGCGAGGTGTCATTCCCGCGCCCACTCGATCCCGTGCGGGCAGCGACCACGGCGAAGTTGGCGATGGCGCCATCCGGCACAGGCTTCTTGACGCCATTGAGCGTGCCGTTCGCGGCCGTCAGCTTCACGTTCTTCGGCGTGGGATTGCCTTTGCCCTCGAACAGCGCCAGCGTGCCGATCGCGTCGCCCGAGGCGATTGCGGGCAGCCACCTCTTCTTTTGCGCGTCACTCCCTGCGATCAGCAGTGCTTCGGCAGCGAGATACACGGTCGAGGAGAACGGTACCGGCGCATTGGCCCGGCCCATCTCTTCGGCGATCACGCAGAGCTCGAGGTGGCCCGCACCGGCGCCGCCAAATTCCTCGGGGATCGCGACGCCGAGAAAGCCCATCTCGGCAAGGCCCTTCCACAGCTCCTTGTCATACGGCGCCTTGCCGTCCAGGACGACCCGCACCGCCTTGGGCGGGCACTTCTCGGCAAGGAATTTGCGCGCCTGATCACGGAGCTGCTTCTGGTCATCGGAGAAATCGAAATTCATGGCGCATGTCCGTGTTGATGGGTTACTTGAGAATGATGACGTCTTGATCCGGCTTGTCGGCGTAGAGCCGCTCGACCAGCGCCGCGCGACGCTCGAGGCCGGCGCGTTGGTTGATGTAGCCCTTGTCGGTGAGCTCGTTGCCGTCGATCGAGGGCGGCTCGGCCATCAACATCGCGCGGGCGATGATGCGGCTGCTGGCGCCTTCGCACTCCTTGTTGTGAACCTCCAGCCCGCGCCTGAAGCAGGCGATCACGTCAGGATGCTTCACCGCATCCTCCAAGCCGAGCTCGGGATTGCCGACGAGCTGCCGGCAAGCGTGCAGGTTCGGCCACGCCAGAAGGCCGATGAAAGCGCGATCCTGTCCCGCGACCAGCGCGTCGTGCACGACGGGCGTCGCAGCCGCGATCGCGTCGGTGCGGAGCGAGCCGACATGCACGAAGGTGCCGGTGGTGAGCTTGAAGTCTTCCACGACACGCCCGGCGAAGATGATGCCCTTCACCGGATCGGACTCGTCGACGAAGATGCCGGCATCGCCGATGCAGTAAAAACCTTCCTCATCGAACATCTTCCTGGTCAGGTCCGGCTGGCCGAAATAGCCGGGCGTGACATTGACGCCGCGCAAGCGCAGCTCGTATTTCGAGCCGCACGGCACCATCTTCAGTTCGACCCCGGGGAACGGCAGGCCGATCAGGCCGACGCGCTCGGTGTCCCAATAGGTGCCGGTCGAAGTCGGCGACGTCTCGGTCGAGCCCCAGCCGGTGTAGAACACGATGCGCTCGCCGGTGGTCTTCACGGCGAGTGCCTGCATGCGGTCGTAGAGATCGTCAGGCAATCGCGCGCCGCCATAGGCCATGATCGAGAGATTCCTGAAGAACGAGCGGCAGAGCGCGTCGTCTTTCTCCATCGCAGCCGCAAGCGCGGCGTAGCCGGCCGGCACGTTGGCGTAATAGGTCGGTGAGATCTCGCGCAGGTTCCTGATCGTCTCCTCGAACTGGCCCGGCATCGGTCGGCCTTCGTCGATATAGAACGTGCCACCATCAATCAGCACCGGATGGAACGCGGCATTGCCGCCCATGGTGTGATTCCAGGGCATCCAGTCGAGAACAGTGGCCAGCGGGCCGCCGGGCATGCGCGGCCGCACCTGCATCATCATGGCCGCATTGGCGCACATCATGCGCTGCGTGTTGATGACCGCCTTGGGCATGCCGGTCGAGCCCGACGTGAACAGCAGCTTGCCGACCGTATCGGGCGTAATCTGGGCGATCGACGCTTCGACATCCTTAGTCACGGGCGTTGCGGCGAGATCGGCAAAGCTGACGCTCTTGATGCCCTGACAGGGCCGCGCGACGTGAACGACTGTGACGCCGGTGAGATCGAGTGCTTTCAGCGCCTTCTCGAACACCGGGCCGTCCTGCACCATCACCACGGCGGGCTTGATCAAGTCGAACAGGTATTTCAGCTTGACGTGATCGTGGCTCATCAGCGAATAGGCAGGCGAGACTGGGGCCGCCGGGACGCGCGCCTGCATCGCGGCCTGCGTCATCAGCGCGTGCTCGATCGAATTACCGGAGAGGATCGCGACCGGGCGCCCGTCGAGCGTGAGGTTCAGCAGCGCCTGCGTCAGCGCATCCACGGTCCGCTTGGCTTCACCGTAGGAAACCTTGCGCCACTCGCGATTTGGCCCGCAGCGTTGCGCAAGCCAGATACGTTCGGGCGCTTCCTTCGCCCATTTTGCGAGCGAAGCCGGAAGATGCTTTTCGTAGACCTGCAAGGGAATGCGCGACTTCAGCACCACCGTGCCGTCAGCGCGCCGCTCGACAGCGATGTCGCGCGCGAGCCACTCGACCTTGCGAAAGGCGGGCTTCGCCATCACCGCCGCCGCGCTTCCACTCATTTTGCGTCTCCCGGAATTATTGCCCTGAGCGGATCTTTGTCCTTCAGCGCTTGATATAGACAGGCTTTCGCTTCTCAAGGAAGGCCCTGATGCCCTCTGAAAATTCCTCGGAACGGCTGCACAGGATCTGGTTACGATCCTCCATCGCGATAACAGCTTCCAGCGATCCTGCATCGAGGCTCATGTTGAGGCATTCCTTTGACAGCCGCAGCCCGACCGGCGAAGCCGTCATCATCGCGTCGACATAAGGCTCGGCCGCGGCATCAAGCTTGTCCTCGTCGACGACTTCCGAGACGAGCCCCACTGCGAGGGCGCGTTCGGCACCAATGAAGCGTCCGGTGAGGATCAATTCGGAGGCGACGGAGACGCCGACGAGCCGCGGCAGGAAATAGCTGGTGCCGATATCGCAGCCGCCGAGACCGAGCTTGATGAAAGCGCAGTTCATTCGCGCCGATTTCGTCGCGATGCGAATGTCGGAGGCCAGCGCCAGCGCAAAGCCGCCACCGGCCGCCGCGCCCTGCACCAGCGACAGGATCGGCTGCGGACAGCGCCGCATCAGCATCACGATGTCGGCGATGCGACGTTGGGAATCCAGCGACTCCGTCACGCCCGGCGGCTCCTGCTGCCCGGCGCGCCGCGCCATTGCGGCCTTCAGATCGAGGCCGGCGCAAAAATTCTTGCCGGCGCCCTTCAGCACGACGAGGCGCGTGTCACGGTTGCGCTGGAGTCCCTGGAAATAGGCGTTGAGCGCGTCGATCAAAGACGGATCGAGAGCGTTGAGACGGTCAGGACGATTGAGCGTCACCCGGTCGACGCCGTCGTCGTGCTCGATCAGCAGCGGTTGGGACATGGGTGCCTCGCACTTTCGTGTCACACGGGGACCGTCTCCCACCCTCCCCTCCAGGGGAGGGTAAGAAGCTCACCTCCTACCGCGGAGCCATCCTGATGGCGCCGTCGAGACGGATGGTTTCCCCATTCAGCATCGCGTTTTCGACGATGTGCACGGCAAGCGCGCCGTATTCCTTGGCATCGCCAAGACGCGAGGGATGCGGCACCTGGGCGCCAAGGCTCTTGCGGGCTTCCTCATTCAGCCCCATCAGCAGCGGCGTGAAGAACAGGCCGGGCGCGATGGTGTTGACGCGGATCTTCTGGCTCGCGAGGTCGCGCGCGGCAGGCAAGGTCAGTCCGACGACGCCGCCCTTTGAGGCGGAGTAGGCGATCTGGCCAATCTGGCCTTCATAAGCGGCAACCGAGGCGGTATTGATGATGACGCCGCGCTCCTCACCAACAGGCTCGATTGTGACGAGGCGCTCTGCGAACAGCCGCAGGCAGTTGAAAGTGCCGATCAGATTGACGTTGATGATGCGCGCGAACTTTTCGAGCGGATAGACACCGTCACGGCCGACGATGCGTTGCGAGCCGCCGATGCCGGCACAGTTCATCAGCACGCGGGCGACGCCGTGCGCAGCTTCCGCCTTGGCGATCGCGGCCTTGATCTGCTCTTCGCTGGTGACGTCGGCATGAAGCGCGACGCCCTTCACCTCGGCCGCGACCTTCTCCGCATTTTCCTTGTTCTGGTCGATCACGCCGATCTTGGCACCCTTGGCCGCCATGGCCCGTGCGGTCGCTTCGCCGAGACCCGAACCACCACCGGTGATGAGAACGGCTACGTCTTTCAATTCCATGACAGGCTACCTTTCCTTGGACGTTTCTTCTCTAGACTTATGAGTGATGGCCGGATTATCCGGCCGCGGCAGCTTCCTCGACTTGCGTGAGGATGCCGCCGCAGATCAGCGTTTCCATGTGTTTGATGTATTGCCGGCAGACTTCGTCGGTGACCGGGCCGACGCCGGTCGCGCGAGACATCGCGTGCCGGCCGAAGAACAGATGATCGCAGGCGCCGATCAGGCTGGTGTAGAACAGCACCGGATCGGTCTGGCGGAACTCGCCGCGGCTGACGCCCTCCGCGAGCAGACGGCGATGAAAGTCCAGCAGCGGCGCGACGAAGAACTTCGAGACCTCGTCAGCGGAGCCGGCAACGCTCTCATGCAGCAGATAGTGGATCAGCCGGTTCATATAGGGGAATCGGTGATAGGCGCGGATGATGCCGCCGATATGCAGCTTCAGCTTCGCCGTCGATGTGATCGGCTGCGCCAGCAGGTATTCGAGGTTGGACATCTCGGTCGCGGCATCGCGCGCGAGCAGCGCCAGCAGCAGGCCATCCTTGTTGCCGAAATGATATTTGACCAGCGCGGCATTGGCACCGGACTTCTGCGCGATGTCGGAGAGCGAGATCTCGATCGAGGAGCGCTCGATCATCAACTCGCTGGCGGCCACGAGCAATTTCTCTGCCGTGGAATTCTTTCCGCTGGGGAGCTTGCTCGGTACGCTGGTAGCCACGGAGATCCCTGTTCAAGCCGCATGAAGCGGGTCGCAGATAAGCCCAAGCAGCGCCTCCCCACAAGAGTTAATTGATCGATTGACTAAACGATGTCCCACCCGTTACATCCGCTCCGACAGCCCAACCTGATCAAAAATAATCATGGGAGAGACCGAAATGGCCGAGGCATACATCGTCGCCGCTGCGCGGACCGCGGGCGGGCGCAAGGGGGGCCGCCTCGCCGGCTGGCATCCGGCCGATCTCGCCGCCAAGGTGCTGGACGAACTGGTCGATCGCACCAAGGTCGATCCCGCTTTGGTCGAGGACGTCATCATGGGTTGCGTGATGCAGGTCGGTGAGCAGTCCAACAATGTCGCACGCAACGCGATCATGGCGTCAAAGCTGCCGGAGAGCGTGCCCGGCACATCGATCGACCGTCAGTGCGGCTCCTCGCAGCAGGCGCTGCACTTCGCCGCACAGGCTGTGATGTCCGGCACCATGGACGTGGTGATCGCGGCTGGCGTGGAATCGATGACGCGCGTGCCGATGGGCCTCTCCTCGCAACTTCCGGCCAAGAACGGCTTCGGCAATTACAAGAGCCCGGGCATCGAGGCGAGATATCCCAACATCGTGTTCAGCCAGTTCACCGGCGCCGAGATGATGGCGGAGAAGTATGGTCTGTCGAAGGATGATCTCGACGAATATTCTTTCCAGAGCCATCAGCGCGCGATCGCGGCCACACAAGCCGGTCACTTCAAGAAGGAGATCGTGCCGCTCGAGATCACCCGCGCTGACGGCTCCAAGGACATCCACCACATCGACGAAGGCATCCGCTTCGACGCCACGCTCGAAGGCATCAAGGGCGTCAAGCTGATCGCCGAGAACGGCAAGTTGACCGCGGCCAGCGCCAGCCAGATCTGCGACGGCGCCTCCGGCGTGATGGTCGTGAACGAGCGCGGCCTCAAACAGCTCGGCCTCACACCGCTGGCGCGCATCCATCACATGACCATGACCGGCGGCGATCCCGTCATCATGCTCGATGCGCCGCTGCACGCCACCAAGAAGGCGCTGGAGAAGGCCGGCATGAAGATCGACGACATCGACCTGTTCGAGGTCAACGAGGCCTTCGCCTCGGTGCCGACAGGCTGGCTGAAGACCACCGGCGCCGATCCCAGCAGGCTCAACGTCAATGGCGGCGCCATTGCGCTCGGCCACCCGCTCGGCGGCTCCGGCACCAAGCTGATGACGACGCTGGTTCACGCCCTGCACCAGCGCGGCAAGCGCTATGGCCTCCAGACCATGTGCGAAGGCGGCGGCATGGCCAACGTCACGATCGTGGAGCGGCTGTAAGAAAGACAAAGGCGAGTAGCGGGTGGCGAGTAGCGAGCGGTGAGTAGGCGGAGAGCGGTTTTCCTTTTTCCCTATTTGCCGGTCGCTACTCGCCATTCGCGTTTTTGAGGAACCGCCATGACCCACCCCTCCATCTACGCCCGCTCCACACCAAACAAGATCGCCTATCAAATGGCCGGGACCGGCAAGGCGATCACCTATCGCGAGCTCGACGAGCTCTCGAACCAGGGAGCCCAGCTGTTCCGCTCGCTCGGGCTCAAGGCCGGCGACCACATCGCGCTGCTGATGGAAAACCGCCTTGCCTTCATGGAGATCTGCTGGGCGGCACAACGCAGCGGGCTCTATTACACCGCGATCAGCCGCTATCTAAAGCAGGACGAGATCGACTACATCGTCAAGGACTGCGGCGCCAAGGTCGTCATCACCACGCCGAAATGCGGCGACCAGATCAAGGACCTGGTCAAAGGCGCGCCGGGCGAGCCGATCTTCTACATGGTCGACGAGCCCTTGCCCGGCTTCCGCTCCTACGACAGGGAAGCCGCCGCGCAGCCGACCACACCGATCGAGGACGAGGTCGCCGGCTATGATATGCTGTATTCGTCGGGCACGACCGGCCGGCCGAAGGGCATCAAGAAAGCGTTCGAGGGCAACAAGATCGACGTGCCGAACGCATTCCTGCGCGTGCTCTGCGCCGACATGTGCGGCATGAATGCCGAGAGCACGTACCTGTCGCCGGCGCCGCTCTATCATGCCGCTCCGCTGCGCTTCAACATGATGGCGATCGTGCTGGGCGGCACCTCCATCATCATGGAGCATTTTGACGCCGAGGAGTTCTTGAGGCTCGTGGAGAAATACAAGGTCACGCAATCGCAGCTCGTGCCGACCATGTTCGTGCGCATGCTGAAGCTGCCGGACGAGGTCCGCGCCAAATACGATGTCTCGACGCTCAAGGGCGCAATCCACGCCGCGGCGCCCTGCCCGGCCGATGTGAAGGCGAAGATGATCGAGTGGTGGGGACCGATCCTGATCGAGTATTACGCGGGCTCGGAGGGCAACGGCGTCACCGTCTGCAACTCGCAACAATGGCTGGAGCATCGTGGCAGCGTCGGGCGCGCCGTGGTCGGCAAGATCAAGATTCTGGACGAGAACGACGCGGAGCAGCCGGTCGGCGAGATCGGCACGGTCTATTTCGCCGAGGCGCCCGTTTTCACCTATCACAACGACCCTGAAAAGACGAAGAAGGCCTACAACGCCAAGGGCTGGTCGACCCTCGGCGACGTCGGTTATCTCGACGAGGATGGCTTCCTGTTCCTCACCGACCGCAAGTCCTACATGATCATCTCGGGCGGCGTGAACATCTACCCGCAAGAAACCGAGGACGTGCTGATCACCCACCCCGAGATCGCCGACGTCGCCGTGTTCGGCGTGCCGAACGAGGAGATGGGCGAAGAGGTGAAGGCGGTGGTGCAGCCGCACGACATGAGGAGCGCCGGCAAGGCGCTCGAGGCAGACTTGATCGCCTATTGCAAGAGCCGCCTCTCGGCGATCAAATGCCCGCGCTCGATCGATTTCGAAGCCGAGCTGCCGCGCACGCCGACCGGCAAGCTGGTGAAGCGGCATCTGCGCGATCGATATTGGCCGAAGACGGCGGCGAAGATTTAGGGCTCAATCAAACAAGCTCGGCGTGTGATTCACCAGCGCGCCTTCAATCTCCAGCATCTTCAGCTTGGTTACTACACCGCCATTCGCGGAGAAGCCGCCGGGCTTGTTGCCGGCCGCCAGCACGCGATGGCAAGGCACGACGATCGGGCACGGGTTGCGGCCGAGCGCCTGGCCGACATCGCGCGACAGCTGGATGCCGCCGAGCTGCTTGGCGATGTCGCCATAGGTGATGGTCTTGCCGGGCGGAACGGCGCGCGCGATCTCGTAGACGCCGCGGTTGAACTCGGGCACGCCATCGAGATCGAGCTCGATGTCGGTGAGGTCGTCGGGCTCGCCCGCGAGCAACTTCACGATACGGTCGATCGCGTGCTGCACCTCGGCGGTCGGCTCGGCCTCGGTGGCCTCAGCGTGGCGCTGGCTGATGCGGGTGCGGATCTTCTGCTCGCCGCCCATCGGCAGCTGCGTGCCGTTGATGCCGCGCGGGCCCCAGGCGATGGCGCAGAGGCCGATCCTGGTGTCGAACAGGGCGAAATACTGGTCGGTCATGGCTGGGTTCCTGAGCTTGCGTCGCTCTCGCATGCCCCCATTGTGTTCTCGGCCTAAATCTAGGCTTGGAAATAGTTGCGATCCACCCGGTTTCCGGGAATCGTGCACAGGAGTTCCGCCCGTTTCACGAGCCCAGAATGCAAAGCCTCCACGTCTTTGGTTATGACATGCCCTATCTCGACGTGGGCGAAGACAGAGGCCGGCCGGCGCTGGTCTGCGTGCACGGCTCGCTCTCCGACTTCCGTGTCTGGGGTTGCGTGCTGGGCCCGCTGACGCAGCGGCATCGGATGATCGTCCCCAGTCTGCGGCACTTCTTCCCGGCAAAGTGGAACGGTGTCGGCGAGACCTATTCGATCGCCCAGCATGTCAGTGACGTCGTTGCCTTCATCGACAAGCTCAAGCTCGGCCCGGTCGATTTGATGGGACATTCCCGCGGCGGGCACATCTGCTTCCGTGTGGCGCAGCAGCGTCCCGATCTGCTGCGGCGGCTGGTGCTAGCCGAACCCGGCGGCGAGCTCGACGCGACCCTCGATCCTGATCATGCCGGCGGCCCCTCGCCGCTGCTGGCGCGGTTCACGGCCTCGGCCGAGATGATCGCGGCGGGTGATGTCGACGGCGGCCTGGCCTTCTTCATCGACACGCTGGAGGGCGCCGGCACCTGGCCGCGGCTGCCGGCGATGGTGAAGCAGAATCTGCGCGACAACGCCTGCACGCTGATCGGCCAGGTCCGCGACAACCGCCCGCCGTTCTCCAGGGCGGACGCGGAATCGATCAAGATGCCGACGCTGTTCGTCCTGGGCGCGCGGACCAAGGGCCTGCTGCCGAAGGTGCTGCATGCACTCGCCGCACATGTGCCCTATTCGAAGACGGCGATCATCCCGAACGCGACGCATCCGATGTTCGAGCAGGCGCCGCAAAAATATTGCGAAGTGGTCCTGGACTTTCTGGCGAGCTGATCATGCAGAGCTTTCGCGTCAACGGTTACGACATGGCCTATCTCGAAGTCGGCGAGGGCCATCCGCTGGTCTGCGTGCACGGCACCTTAGGGGATTTCCGCACCTGGTACCCGGTGCTCGGCCCGCTGTCGACGAACCACCGCGTGATCGCGGTCAGCCTACGGCATTTCTTCCCCGCGCATTGGGACGCCGTCGGCGACGACTACAAGATGGCGCAGCATGTCGCTGATGTGATCGCCTTCATCGAGCAGGTGACGCCCGGGCCGGTCGATCTGATGGGGCATTCGCGCGGCGGCCACATCGCGTTTCGTGTCGCCCAGGCCCGGCCTGATCTGTTGCGCAGGCTGGTGCTGGTCGAGCCCGGCGGCGATCTCGACGCCAGCCTGCCCCTGCCGGAAGGCACGCCCGCGCATCCGCCGCTGGCTGAGAAGACGATGCGCTCGGTCGAGATGATCCGCGCCGGCGACGTCGAGGGCGCGCTGCAGAACTTCTACGACGGCATCGAGGGCGACGGCTCGTGGCGGCGCGTGCCCGCGGCCGCCAAGCAACAACTGCGCGACAACACGCTCACCTTGCTCGGCCAGATCAACGAGCAGCGCAGGCCCTACACGCTCACGGATGCGCAGGCGATCAGGACGCCGACACTGCTGATCGGCGGCGGCGCCACCACGGGCAGCCTGTCGGTGCTATGGCGCGTGCTGGCGGAGCACATTGCGGAAGCCAGGACGGCGGTCATCCCCAATGCCGGCCACTGGATGTTCGAGCGGGCGCCGCAGGAGTTCAGTGAGGTCGTGAGCGCGTTTTTGACGGCGTAGCGGCTGGTCCTGCCTCACAATCTCGAAAACAACCCCATGCACCGTAGACCGCCTCGGATAAAATCAATGACTTAGGCTACGAGAACCCCGGCATATTGACGGCCTCGCCTTAGCGCTGTAATTTCGAATACGGAATTCCGTATTCCGTTTTGGAGCCGCCGGCGTGATTCCTCTCGACCCGCTCCCCAACCTGATCGACCAGGTCTACGCCCGGATCCTGGAGGCGATCTCCGACCGCACGCTTCAGCCTGGGCAGCGCATCCGGCAGAACGAGCTCGCCGACAAGCTCGGCGTCTCGCGCCAGCCGGTGTCGCATGCGCTGCATCTGCTGCACCGGCAGGGCCTCGTCGCCGAGAGCGGCCGGCGCGGCTTTGAAGTGACCCAGCTCGATCCCGCGCGCATTCGCCAGCTCTATGAAGTGCGGGGCGCGATCGACGCGCTGGCCGCGCGGCTCGCAGCGAGGCGCGCCGCAACCGAGGCAGCGGGACGCGCGCGGCTGGACGCAGCGCTCTCCGCCGGACGCCGCATCGATCGCGAGACCGGTCTCGCCGAGCTGATCGCGCTCGACGTCGAATTTCACCGCGCCATCTATCAGCTCGCCGGCAATCCCGTGATCGAGGAGACGATCTCGCCGCAATGGCCGCATATGCGCCGCTCGATGGCGGCCGTGCTGTCCGAGCTCGACTATCGCGGCAGCGCCTGGGCGGAGCATGCCGATATCGCCAAGCACATTCTCGCAGGCGACGCGAACGCCGCGGAACACGCGGCGCTGGCGCATGCGCAGACGGCGGGACGGATGACCGAGGAGAGATTGAGGGCGACGGACGAGGTGGCGGCGTAGCAACGCACGCGCCGTGCCACGACGAGAAAAATACAAAGCAAGGAGGACGGCCCATGAAATTGTCCGAGGCACAATTGGAGTTCTTCCACCGCGAGGGCTGGCTGTTCCTGCCCGAACTGTTTTCCCAAGAAGAGGTCGATGTCCTCGCGCGCGAGGCGGTCGGCATTTACGACGCCAACCGGCCGGAGGTCTGGCGGGAGAAGAGCGGCGCGCCGCGCACGGCCTTTGCCGCGCATCTCTACAACGAGGCCTTCGGCGTGCTCGGCGCGCATCCGCGCATGATCGATCCGGTCGAGCAGGTCTTCGGCGAGCCCGTCTACATGCACCAGTTCAAGATCAACGCGAAATCGGCCTTCACCGGCGACGTCTGGCAGTGGCACCAGGATTACGGCACCTGGAAGCGCGACGACGGCATGCCGGAACCGCGCGCGATGAACATCGCGATCTTCCTCGACGAGGTGATGCCGATCAACGGTCCTCTCATGCTGGTGCCGCGCAGCCAGAACGCCGGCGATCTCCAGGCCTCGCACGACCTCTCGACCACATCGTATCCGCTGTGGACGCTCGATGAAGACACCGTGACGCGCCTCGTCGAGCAAGGCGGCATCGTCGCGCCGACCGGCAAGCCGGGCGGCATGCTGATGTTCCACGGCAATCTCGTCCACGGCTCGAGCGGCAACATCACGCCCTACCCACGCAAGATCGTGTACCTGACCTTGAACGCGGTCTCGAACTACATCCGCGCCCCGACGCGGCCTGAGTACATTGCACATCGCGATTTCGCGCCGATCAAGACGGTGGATGATGATGCGCTGTTACGGCTGGCGCGGGCGCCGCGGCAGGCGGCGGAGTAGATTTAGTCGCGCGACCATCTCAGGCGTCATGGCCCGGACGAGCCCGGCCATGACGATTCGACAGAGACGCGCGTCCCACGAAATTCACCGGACACATTCCCATGAACCTCTTCCGCCTTCTCCAGGCCCGCGCGTCCGCCGGCAAGCCTGTGCGTGTCGCGCTGATCGGCGCAGGCAAATTCGGCTCGATGTTTTTGGCGCAGGTACCGCACACGCCGGGACTGGAGGTGCCCATCATCGTCGACATCGACCGCGACCGCGCGCGCGAGGCCTGCCGCACCGTCGGCTGGAGCACCGAGCGGATCGCCGCCACCATGTTCACCGACGACGGCGCGCGCGCCATCGCCGGCGGCGCAGTGGACGTGGTGGTGGAGGCGACCGGCAATCCGGCCGCAGGCATCAGGCACGCGCGCGCCGCGATCGCGGCGGGCAAGCATATCGTGATGGTGAATGTCGAGGCCGACGTGCTCGCCGGCCCCCTGCTCGCCGAGGAGGCGCGGAAAGCAGGCGTGGTCTATTCGCTCGCCTATGGCGACCAGCCGGCGTTGACCGCCGAAATGGTCGACTGGGCGCGCGCCACCGGCTTTGGCGTCGTCGCGGCCGGCAAGGGCACAAAATATCTGCCTGCCTATCACGACGTGACGCCGGACGGCGTCTGGCAGCATTACGGCCTGACCGCCGGCGAAGCGCAGTCGGCCGGCATGAATCCGCAGATGTTCAACTCCTTCCTCGACGGCACCAAATCGGCCATCGAGATGGCGGCCATTGCGAACGCCTGCGGGCTCGACGTGCCGTCGGCGGGCCTTCTGTTTCCGCCCTGCGGCGTCGATGATCTCCCGCACATCATGCGGCCCAGCGACAAGGGCGGCGTGCTGGAGCGGTCGGGCGTCGTCGAGGTCGTTTCGTCGCTGGAGCGCGACGGACGACCGGTCTTTCGCGATCTGCGCTGGGGTGTCTATGTCGTGCTGGAAGCACCGAACGACTACGCCGCGGATTGCTTCAGGCAATACGGCCTGAAGACCGATGCAAGCGGACGGTTCGCGGCGATGTACAAGCCGTATCATTTGATCGGACTCGAGCTGAACATCTCGGTGCTGTCGGCGGCGCTCCGGGGCGAACCGACCGGGCAACCCTTCGGTTTCCGCGGCGACGTCGCCTCCGTCGCCAAGCGCAGTTTGCGCGCCGGCGAGATGCTGGACGGCGAAGGCGGCTACACGGTGTGGGGCAAGCTGGTGCCGGCGGCGGCGAGCCTGAAGGCCGGCGCCCTGCCGATCGGCCTTGCGCACCGCCTCAGGCTGAAGCACGACATCGCCCATGGCGAGATCGTGCGCTGGAGCGACGTGGAGTTCGACGCGAACAACGAGACGATCAAGACACGGAAGGCGATGGAGGCGGCGTTCGCGACGTAGCGCACGCCATTCGGGAGGCGCAGACCGGCCGATAGTCGGGCGTCGACATGTAACGCCAGTGCGCGTGCTTGGGCGGCGAGAGCGTATCCATCACGTCAGATCCTGTCGGGCAACGGCCGGACTCCCGGCCGACCCGGCACCGTGTCGGGGAGCGGTCTTGGACGCTGGATTCCCGGCCGGCCCGGCTTCGGCGGACGAGCCACCGGGCGGCCTGGGTGCCGCCATCCATGCCAGCCGGCAGGACCACCCCAACCCTGGCCGCGGCGCCAGTCAAAGCCACACCGATACCAGCCGGCGCCGCGCCAGCCGCGGGTGTACCAACAGTAGCGGTGGCCTCTCCAGCGGAATTGGACCGTCTCCGCAAGCCGAAGATCATCAGCGGCCTCATGCAGGCCCAGCGGTCCCCCGATAATTCCCGCATGCGAGCGACTGCCCGTCGTCGTCACCGCTGCCAACGCAGCCGCAAGAGCGAGCATCCAAAAAATCCATTTCCGCATGATCTTCTCCTTGGTTCTTGACCGCCCAGGAAGAGAGCTCGCCAAACAGCAGACCCGAATGCTCGGCAGGCCGCACGCGAAACCGCGCAGGAACCTTTACTGCTCGCGCGGTGACGCGGCGTTCCGGAGAAACGGACCTAGCAGCGGCAAGGAGGTCGGCCGAACCGAAGACCGCTCTCGTGTTCGGCTCCAACCCTTGGGCTTTGCCTCACACGATTAGGCAGCCTTGGCCTGGGTAGCGGAGGCGAGAGTATCGCGCAGGTGTTGTTCTTTCTTTTCGTCCAGAGAGGTTTTCAGGACAGTCCCTCCCGCGGCCTTGATTTCGTTGAGGACCTTGTCTGCAGTCATGCTCTTGATCAGCAGGAACAGAACAGCATCTCCCGATTTCACCTTCGCGCTGAGGTCCTTCATGAACTGATCGTTGATACCGAAATCGGTCAGCGCGCCGCCCAGTGCGCCGGCGCCGGCACCGAGGGCCACGCCGATGAGCGGATTCAGGAACACGATCCCGAACAGCAGCCCCCAGAAGCTTCCTCCTGCGGCACCCGCCATGGTCGTGTTCACGAGTTGATTGAGCTTGACCGTTTCGCCGGTCTTGACCGCGATCACGGCGTCTTGGATCGCGATCAGATACTCTTTCTGGAGCTCGAGGATTTTTTGCCGAACTTCTTCTGCTTTGGCTTCGGATGGATACACGATCGCGACTAGATCCGACATGGAGCTCTCCCGCAACGATGTGATTTCCCGCCCCTTAACGCACGCTTGATGCGTGCGCCCGAAACCTAACACCGAACTGGAAAATCCATTGCGCCTCAAACACGGCCCACCTATTCACAATTACGAGATGTAATGCAATCCCAACGCAATTGAGTAACCATAGCTGTCATATGCGCTGGTGGGGCTGGTGAGAGGTTCGCCCGACGGGTCCAGGGGACGCTCTACGCGACGTCCGGAATCGCTTCGGCGATTCCCAAGCTCGCCGGCGCCATGACCACGTCCCCTGTGTTGTTGAAGCGCTTTGGTTCACGGCGGCAACGCTCATGAGCAGGAGATCCAGACGGTGCTCCCGATTGACGCCGTAACCAACGCCCGCGCCTGGGCTGTCGCGCTGCACCGTGCTCTCGCCCTCAGGGCTGACTGGCCGAGGCAGACGCGCAGCGGTTGCCTCGACCATCACGAACTACACCGGCAAATGTCACGAACGCGCCTCCAGAGCCGATGCTCGGGGATCACGAATGGAGCCCTCAGCGGTAGCTTTCCAATGGCGAAGCGTCGGCGCATTTGACTATGACGGACCCACTATCGTCGTCACTTCAGCCGGCGATCCCACTGGCAGCTCTTCATCGTGCATGCGTTTGATTCTGCGTCGCATCACCGCGTAGCATTCGCACGCGATCTTCTCGAGTCGCCTGCGGTCGATCTCCAGCATCCCGCGTCGGTCAGATAGTATACCGCCTGCTGCTCGAAGTTTTCGCATCGTTAGCGTCACCGTTGTTCGGCGTACGCCGAGAAGCTGCGCCAAGGCCTCCTGCGTTAGCTGTATTCCACTGTGCCCGACGCGGTCGTGGATCTCAAGCAGCCATCGAGCCATCCGGCATTCCACCGGATGCACCGCGTTGCAAGCCGCCACGTTGTTGAGCTGCAACAATTGTGTGCGGAGATGGAGACGGAGAACTTGCCTGACCGTGGCGCTCTGCTCAAACGCAAGCTGCAACTGCGCAACAGGGACCTGAAGTGCTGCGCCGGGGACATAGGCAGTTGCCGTGACTGGCGATCGGGAGGGACTTAGAAGTGACAGTGCACCGACTGCTCCTTCCGAGCCCATGAGAGTTGACGCGACAATGCGTCCGTCGGCCATTTCAACGAGAAACGCTATCACCCCGCTGAGGGGAAAATAGACCTGCTTGAACTCATCTCCTGTTCGCACCAACACAGCATCAAAGTCGAATGACGTCTTCTGGATATGGGGAGCAAGCAAATTGAGATCACTGGGCGCAAACGCCGCCAAAAGCCTGTTCCCGACGCCAACCTGGAACGCCATCGCGGATGTTCCTTCGACCGCAGAAAGAAACACGCGTTCCGGGGGCACGTTCCTACCAGCAGCCATTTTTCTGGCCGGTCCGGAAACTTCCGCTAGCCGCGGAATTGCTGTCATCGACAGACCTTCGGTCGAGCTGGACGGACGGCTCTCCTTCAGCGCGAACCAGAGGTCGCCGCCCGTGTTGAACGGCGTGACGCAGCGGTTCTCATTCGGCGTCGTGAAAATTGGCCCGTCAGCCGACGCTCCGAGTGGGAGCTTGAGCTGGAGACGCCAGCATCCAGATTCCAGGTGCTGTTTTAAGCTCTGCCGGGTACGAACGGCCCCAAGCGCCGCCGGGCTGGAGAGGCTGACACCGGGGCCGCCGAGCGCGCTAAACACACAATACGCGCGCCGCGGCTATTCTCTCTCCGAACCCTCTCCGGCGTCCGTACCAATGTGTACACTCGCGGTGAAAAGACCTAGCCTCGTCGAGGCCAAGCCCGGCAAGCCGACATAAAGGTGCATCTAAACGCATGGGCGGCGTCGACGAGCTCACAGGCGCCCACGTCAGATCGCGTGCTTTCCTGTCCGTCTGACGCTGGTCAATTGTTGCGGCGGCCAAGCGGAGCAATGCTGTCGCATTTGCTCCGCCTGCTCGGCGAGAATTGACATCTTGAAAGTCAGAAAGGCCGCCAAGCGGCCCATCATCATTGTTCAAACGTACGAATGCCTCTTACGCCCGCGTCTGTGCGGATCATGCGCCCCTTCTTCCCGTCAGAGGTCACGAAGATGTCCCAGTGAGCCGTGCCGCCTGGCTGACCGTCCATGATCATCGTTCCCGTACAGTCGGCATTGATGGAATAGGTGCCGACGAGCGTTTCGCGCGCCGGGCCGCGTGCTTGGCGAAGAGACGTCTGTGTGCCCGAGAACTTTCCGCTGCCGTCGAAATTGAAGATGCCGTAGTGGAGGTTCGTGCCCTGCCCATTGAACACATAGCGCCCCTCCAGCTTGCTTATTGAGCAATCTGTCGAGGCCGCCTTTGCCTGTGAAAATGCAAGGACAGCGGCTCCGATCAAGCCCACGGTGACGAACCGGCTCGTATCCATAATTCGCGCTCCCTCTTGAACGGAGGTACCGCAACCTTAAACTGAGGCGGAAATGCGGACACCGCCGGCGTTGCGCGATGCCAAACTTGCCATCGCCCGGTGTCGCCGTAGCGCGCGCCCGGCTAGCGCGCTGGCCTGGCGTTGGGCATCAGATCGATCAGGCCGAGATCCACGAGCGTGCGATGGAAGCGACGTTTCCGTTCGGAGGACGACGCGAAGTAGGCTTCTCTGCAATCATCAAGCAGGCTCGCGCGCGTTGCAAAGATCGGATCAAGCGCAACGCCCGCCCGCTGCAAGGCGACAGTTCCGAGAAAGGCGATGTCGAGGTCGGCGGCCTGTCCGGGACTGAAATCGGGGATATTGAGGGCTTCTATGGCATAGAATGTACCAAACGCATGCCGCCCATCTCGCTGATGTTTCAGCTGTCGGTCGAGCTGCTTCGTCAACACGGGTTGATGGTCGCCATAGTGCACGATGAGAACAGGCCGGTCAGGAAAGCTGCTTGCCAGCCTGGCTCTTTGCATTTGCCAGGCCGACGCGGTCTCTGCCAGTCGCGTGTAATACTCGACGTAACCGGCATCGGGGCAGCTGTCCCTGGCAAAAGCGCGCTCCGTCTCGAATTGACCCGATGGCACCAATTGCCTGCTATGCGGACCGTGATTGAAGTTGGTCAGTGCATAAAGAAATCTCGGTGCCGGATCGTGGGCGACCCTTTTGGCATACGCATCGACGACCGCATGCAGAAACATCGCGTCGGAATTTGTCGCCTCGAAACGGCCGGGATCGAATGGCGGAGGAAGCTCATCGACGAAGATGCGCTCGTCGACGCCGATCGAACTGTAGAATTTATCGTAACCCAGGAAGCTGCGGCGACAGCTGGAGACGAGTGTCGTCTTGTAGCCGAGCGACGCCAACGAGCACGGCAGGCTGCTGTGGAAACGGCCGGCGCCCTTCTTGAAGAGGTAGTAGGCGCTCGAACCGAAGCTGGCGCTGGAGAGACCGGTGAGGAGGCTGAATTCGGACTGCCACGAACCTCCACCAAAGATGTCGACGTTCAGGCGCCCATGTTCGCCATTCGACGGAGACAGGAAGGCTGCGACGACCGGTTCGACCGGCAACCCAAAAATACGGGGATCGAAAACGGATTCGTGCTGGATGACGATGATGTCAGGAGAACAGGCGAGCCGCGCCGGCGTGGCTTCCATCAGGGGCAGTGGTTCGTCGGCGATA